>NZ_JQFW01000001.1 GCF_000753865.1 Alteromonas sp. LOR
CCTCGGTGCGTCAAACCCAAACCTAGCAAGTACCCTACTAAAAAGAAAAATGCCAGTCAGCTTAACTGACTGGCATTAGGCCTAGGCCTCCGTTTTTTATTTTGTACTCAATTCACTTTTTTAGTTCGCTTTTGAATTTACTTTGAGCTTTCGCTTTAATCTACGTCTAGCGGCTCTGGTGACAAGATAACCCCAGTGCTATCAGCGTAAAGGTGATCTTCTGGTAGGAAAGTTACACCACCAAAATTAACGGGGATATCTACATCACCCACGCTTTCAGCGTCGGCATTCACTGGGATAGCAGCCACCGCCAGCACGCCAATATCTAATTCAGCAAGGCTGTCTATTTCTCTTACGCTGCCATAGCACACCACGCCTTCCCAATCGTTATCGATCGCTATTTGTGCCGATGTAGCGTCAAACAGTGCACGACGAGCGGAACCACCACCATCAATTAGCAGCACTTTACCTGCTCCAGGCTGGGCTAAAACGCGGTCGATAAGGCCACGGTCTTCAAAACACTTAATTGTTGTGATTTCACCACCAAATGAATAACGCCCACCAAAGCTCGCAAAAATTGGGTCTACGACATCCACGCTATCAGCAAACAAGTCGCATAATTCTGAAGTGTTGTATTCCATGGCCCTGCCTTACATTAGTTAATTTGTGTGAAAAGTCACAACGCACTGTATTTCACTAGCATAGCACTAAATTACACGTTGAAAACGCTTGTTTTCATCACTTGATTGAAATTCATTGTGTGTTGCGATTATCGGAAAAAACAACAAGATTGAGCACAGATCTTGCAGCTTTCAGTCAGAACGTAGATACAATTTTTAGCCTTCACTAATACGACTAAACCGAAAAGCCACCAGTGCCTCTTTGCAAGGCTGTGGTTACACGAGGCGCTAGACTCACTTGACGTATTGGCATTTGTAAAAAATGGCTTTTCTAAAAAACTGGCCGCTGTCAAAAATGTTTCTTCATACTGTCACCTATTGGTCACAGAACCTAACTAACGTGTGCGATAAGTAACCAACAGAGGACAAGGTTATAATTATGAAATCCTTGACCAAGTACGATACTGACTTATTTTACCGCCTATATAAATTGACGCAAAAAAGAGACTGTCGTTCCATCATTTGGTTATCAAAAACCGGCGATGGTTACCTCTATCTCGTTGTGGGAATGTTGCTTTGGGCATTTGAGCCTGAACACGGTGAAATTTTCCTCTACACAGCCCTTATGGCATATGCACTAGAGCTGCCCATTTATTTATTGTTGAAGAAAACCTTAAAACGTCCTCGACCTTGCGATTTTCTGACTAATTTTAAAGCCCATATTACGCCTTCAGATAAGTTTTCGCTGCCTTCTGGCCATACGGCTGCGGCATGGCTAATGGCGTGCATAGTGGCTCATTTTTACCCGTCTTTTTCGGTTGTGGTTTACGGATGGGCTTCACTCATCGGGTTATCCCGAGTATTGCTTGGCGTACATTATCCTTCTGATGTAGTTGCAGGGGCATTGCTCGGCATTGCCATCGCGTTCCTCAGTACTCCTATATTGGTGTGATATGAAAATACTTTACGGTGTGCAGGGCACAGGCAATGGGCACATTGCTCGAGCGAGAATTATGGCTGCTGCATTTGCAGAGCGAAGTGACATTGATGTGGACTTTGTATTTACCGGGCGAGCACCGGAAAAATACTTTGATATGGATGTGTTCGGTCACTACAGAACACTCTGCGGCTTAAGCTTTATCTACAAAGACGGTAAAGTCAAAAAATGGGACACAGTACGCCAAGCGAATGTTAGGCAGTTTATTCACGACGTAAAGCAGTTTGATGCTAGTAAGTACGACTTACTCATTAACGACTTTGAGCCTGTTACCGCCTGGGCTGCTAAACGCCAAGGGTTGCCCTCTATATCTATCAGTCATCAAGCGGCCTTTGCGTATGATGTGCCCAAGCGGGGTAACTCGCTATTTGATACCGCTTTAATGAAAATTTTTGCGCCAACCCAGCAGAAAATTGGGGTTCACTGGTATCACTTTAATCAACCTATTATTCCTCCCTTTGTGGTTGATAAGCCTATCGCGCATGCAAAAAACAGCCATATATTGGTTTATCTCCCCTTTGAAAATATTAATGACATAAGGGATATGCTTGAGCCGCTGGCCGACCAAACCTTTCTTTGCTTTCACCCAGATATAGAGCAAGCCCACACTCAGGGGCATATTCAGTGGAATCCCACCTCTAAAGTGCATTTCCACAAAGCCTTACAAAACTGTAATGGGGTAGTGGCCAACGGCGGGTTTGAACTTTCTAGTGAAGCATTGCAACTGGGCAAAAAGTTACTTATTAAGCCATTGCACGGGCAGTTTGAGCAGTTATCGAATGTGTTTATGCTTGATAGCCTTAACTTGTGCCAACCCTTATTTCAGCTAGACACCGATGTACTAGAAGAATGGCTGACGTCTGAAGATATTGAGCCAATCACCTTCCCAGATAATGCAAATTTGCTCATTGATTGGATCAAACAAGGCAACTACGCAGATACAAAATCGCTTTGTGAAACCCTTTGGAAAAACGTCCACTATGGAGATAAAACGAGAGAACGTTTATTGTCTCTTGCAATTTAATACCGCAATGCGATGATAGCGGCATTTATCGTATTCTCTGCGGGATTTTTCTGTGCTTAATAAGTTGGCTGTTTTTCTGCTTACCCTCACCGCATTAAGCGGTTGTGGCTATAAAGGTGCGTTGTATATACCCGACGCACCGTCGCAAAACTCGCCTCCACCTTCAGACGTTTCTTCTAACGCTTCTTTTGATGCTTTTTATAATAAGAGTGAGCAAGCGTCCAACGGCCAAAACACAGTATCTCATTTTGTGTCTGGCTCAGCGCCTAAAACGCCCCTCATGAATACGCCCATGATTGCACCTATCACCAAATTTGGAGACTCTAACTAGTGGATTACTTTGCCTACAAGCAAGGTCAGCTTTTCGCTGAAGACGTTGCTGTTGCCGATATTGCCGCTCAACACGGAACCCCCGTTTATATTTATTCACGGGCTACGCTAGAGCGCCATTGGCATGCATTCAATGACGCCATAGGCGAGCATCCTCATCTTATCTGCTACGCGGTAAAGGCCAATTCAAACATTGGCGTACTTAGCGTATTAGCAAAGCTAGGGTCAGGCTTTGATATTGTGTCTGCAGGTGAACTAGCCAGAGTGATTGAAGCCGGCGGCAATGCCAGCAAAGTGGTATTTTCAGGCGTGGGTAAAAAACACGATGAAATTCGCTACGCGCTTCAACAAGGCATCATGTGTTTTAACGTAGAATCAGAGCCCGAGCTGCACCGTATCAATGAAGTGGCCGGCGAGCTAGGTGTAAAAGCGCCTATTTCTTTGCGCATAAATCCTGATGTAGATGCGAAAACCCATCCGTATATTTCTACAGGGCTAAAGGCCAATAAATTTGGTATTGCCCGCGAAAATGCCCTCGCTACCTATGAATTAGCAGCATCACTGCCACACTTAAACGTAGTAGGAATGGACTGCCATATTGGCTCGCAGCTAACCGAAATTGGCCCGTTTGTGGATGCGTTAGAGCGCTTGCTGGTCTTAATTGATGAACTAGCCGAACGCAATATCATTATTGAGCATTTAGATGTAGGCGGCGGCTTAGGCGTTACTTACAATGATGAACTGCCTCCGCACCCTAAAGAATATGCTGAAGCGATGGCTGAAAAAATGGTAGGTCGAGAGTCGTTAAAACTAATTCTTGAACCTGGCCGCGCTATTGCGGCAAACGCAGGTATTTTGGTGACAGAAGTCGAGTTTATTAAACAAGGTGAAGAGAAAAATTTCGCCATTGTTGATGCTGCAATGAACGACTTGCTTCGCCCGGCACTTTATTCAGCATGGCAAAATATTATTCCGGTCGACGAAAATAGCGACGCTGCACCAAGTACCTATGATGTGGTGGGTCCGGTATGTGAAACTGGCGATTTTATTGGAAAAGACAGAATTTTATCCATAAAACCCACCGATTTATTAGCGGTTCGCAGTGCCGGCGCTTACGGCTTTGTAATGGCTTCAAACTACAACAGTCGCTGTCGCCCAGCCGAAATTATGGCTGATGGCGATACCGCCATTGTGGTGCGCGAGCGAGAAATTCAAAAAGATCTCTGGAAAGGTGAGCACAAACTTCCGTAAACTAGAGACAATTATAAGATAAAGATGCACCGTTAATGCAGGTTCAATTTTCTAAAATGCACGGTTTGGGTAACGATTTCATGGTGATTGATAACGTTACCCAGAATGTGTTTTTCTCAAAAGATAAAATAAAACAGCTGGCCGACCGGAATTTCGGTATTGGCTTCGACCAACTATTGATGGTTGAGCCTCCTTATGACCCAGAGCAAGACTTCCACTATCGCATTTTTAATGCAGACGGTTCGGAAGTGGAGCAGTGTGGTAACGGCGCGCGTTGTTTTGCGCGTTTTGTAAAACAGCATGGCCTTATTAACCGCAACAAAATTGTGGTAAGCACCAAAGCCGGAAAAATGGTGCTGTATCTCGAAAAAGATGGTCAGGTTACCGTTAATATGGGTAAGCCCATGTTTGAGCCAGCATCTGTTCCTTTAAAAGCAAATAAGCAAGAAAACACCTACATTTTACGTGTAGGTGAAAAAACCTTATTTATTGGCGCCGCCTCAATGGGCAACCCCCATTGTGTAATGGAAGTCGATGATGTTGATACCGCCGCCGTACATGAAATTGGCCCATTGGTAGAGCGACATGAGCGTTTTCCTGAAGGTGTGAATGTGGGTTTTATGCAGGTTATCAACGAGTCGCATATTAAACTTCGTGTATTTGAACGTGGCTCAGGTGAAACCTTGGCCTGTGGTAGCGGCGCATGCGCGGCAGTTGCAATTGGTCAAATACAAGGTAAATTAGGAACCGATGTGCGGGTAGATTTGCCCGGAGGCAGTTTACGTATTCGCTGGCCAGGCCCAGATAGCGTGATGAAAATGACTGGACCTGCTGAACACGTATATGACGGACAGATAACGATATGAGCGAATTACTAGGGCAATCTAACGCAACTCAAATTATTGAGCCCTTTACAGACACCTCTGCACTAACCCCAGCGCAGGTGCGTGACTATTTGTTAGAAAACCCTGAGCTCTTTGTGCAATACCCCGAGCTTCTCGAGAAAATAAACCTTCCCCATGAACAAAAAGGAAGTGTTTCTCTGGTAGAAATTCAAAGTGAACAGCTTAGAAAAAAAGTACGTCAGCTTAACTTCAAGCTTAACCAGTTAGTTTCTATTGCTAAGCAAAATGAAAAAATATACCGCGTTTACACCGACTTAAATGTTCAACTGCTTCGCTGTGAAAGTGTTGCAGAAGTGCAGTTTACGCTTGAAGACGTGTTGCAAGAACGTCTTCAATTATCTTCTGCGGTTATTAAAAGCTTTAAAGGCCCCCACGCCATTCCTGAGCTGCAGCAGCGTTTATTCACAGAAAAGCGCTTTAAAGAATCTAACTTCTTCTTCGGCCGACTTTCTCAACACGAAAGACAGCTGTTGTTTGGTGAAAGCAGCGCCGAATCAGTTGCACTAATGTTGCTAGGCGACAACCGCGAACTAGGCATATTGGGAATAAGCAGTAACGATGCTAGCCATTTCACGCCTGAGATGGACACCTTGCTACTTCAACAGCTTCAACAAGTACTCAACATTATATTGCCAGAGATGATGGGGTATTAGCCCCCATGCCGGACGATTACTACGCTAGCTCAGATAACACCCAGCCTGGTTCTAACGAGGCCATTTTAAGCGATGCCTGTCAGCACTGGCTTGATAAGTTTTTGCTACATCTTCAAGTAGAGCGCGGCTTGTCTGCTCACACCGTAAAAAATTATCAACGACAACTCACTGAAGTGGCAAAGCTGCTTGGTCTATTTGAATGGTCAGGGCTAACCCCAAGCGATATTAAACGGGTTATGGCCGACTCAAAAATGTCGGGGCACAGCGCTCGCAGCATCGCTCTTAGGCTTTCTGCGCTTCGCACCTTCTGCCGCTATTTAATTGAGCAGAAACAGCTGTTCAGCAACCCCTTAGAAGGTATCCATGCGCCTAAGCAGGGAAAACCCTTACCTAAACAGTTAAGCGTTGATGAAATGCAACAGCTGCTTACTGCTCGGCCGTCAAGTGATGACGATGAGGGAATGCAGCTTCGCGATAACGCCATGTTCGAATTGATGTACGGCTGCGGATTGCGATTAAACGAGCTTACCGGGCTTAATCTCGCCGATTGTTTGAAAGACGGCACGGTGAGAGTAACGGGTAAAGGTAGCAAGCAACGTATTTTGCCCTTAGGTCGCCACGCTCAAAAAGCCCTGAACGCCTGGTTAAAAGTAAGGCCGGCTCTTGCCTCTCCTTATGAAAGCGCGGTGTTTGTTAGCAAGCGAAAAACGCGGATATCTAACCGCCAAGTTGCCAATCGTCTTGATAGAATGGCCCAAGAGCAATCTATATCCCAAAAAGTAAGCCCCCATAAATTGCGCCATTCCTTTGCAACCCACGTACTAGAATCGAGCGGTGATTTACGAGCGGTTCAAGAATTACTTGGGCACGCCAACTTGTCGACAACGCAGGTATATACACACCTCGACTTTCAACATCTCGCTAATGTTTATGATGCAGCCCACCCTCGCGCGCATAAAAAGTAAACACGACATTTAAACGCGACACATTAAGGCCAGCTAGTTTATGCAGTTTTACCGACCCCTTAACGAAGTAAAGGCCATGACCTTTGACCTCGATGACACCCTATACAATAACGAACCCGTTATTCGGCGAGCCGAAGCTGCCCTAGCCGCCCATTTAAAAGCCCATCACAGTAACGCCGCCGCGCTTAGCCCTCGCGACTGGTACTTACTTAAGCAAGCTGCCGTTAATCTAGATGGTCGCTTAGCCTCTGACATGGGGCAATTGCGCAAGGTGATATTAACCGCCGCCCTGTCTGGTAAAAATGCACACTCTCTTTCTGTAGAAATACCGGATGACGCAGAGTTAAACAGCGCTGTAGATGCATGCTTTAATTGCTTTTACGATGCGAGAAGTGATTTAACCTTAGATGATGAGGTGCACAACGTACTCAAACTGCTGAGTGATAATATGCCCCTTGTTGGCATAACCAACGGTAATGTGGACGCTGATAAAATAGGCATCACGCCCTATTTTGAGACTATTTTGCATGCCAGTACAACTAGGCCAATGAAACCGGCACCGGATATGTTCAATGAAGCAGCCGCAATATTAGATATTCCCGCCGGCAACATATTACATGTGGGCGATAACATTATTAAGGATGTGCTTGGGGCGATAAATGCGCAATTTCAGGCAGCTTGGTTTGCCTGCAATCGACCAATGGCGCTACGAAACGAGCCTGTTTCGGTGTTGCCACATGTCTCGCTATCCACATTGTCAGAACTCGCTCACTTTTGTCGTTAATAGGCATAGCAGCCTAACGTTTTTTTCTAAAACGATGCGCTATAAGCAAGGTTTTATGCGCTGGGAGTTGCAAGCAGGAAGCTTTAAATAGGATGCTTTAAAAAAGAGTACAGTCCAGCAAACTTAGCGGATTGCTTAAGCTTAGGGCTGAAATTAAGGCTGGGGGCTGAGTTTAAACGCTAAAAACTCGACTTGAACGTCTAAACAAATTGTTTAGACATTATCCTCAAGCACGTTTTGCTGCATAGACTCGCAAGGGTGTTGACACACTGGGCGGCCCACCACTTTTGCCGGTACGCCAACTACGGTGACATGGGGTGGTACGTCGTTTAGCACCACGCTTCCTGCACCAACTTTTGACCCTTCGCCCACTTCAATATTGCCCAGAATTTTAGCCCCGGCTCCCACTAAAACGCCTTGGCGAATTTTAGGGTGACGATCGCCAGACTCGTTGCCGGTACCGCCCAGCGTAACGCTTTGTAGCAAGGACACGTTATCTTCAACTACAGCAGTCTCACCAATAACGATACCTGTAGCATGGTCAAACATTACGCCTTTACCAATTTTTGCAGCCGGATGAATATCCACACTAAAGCTAGCTGAATTGCGGCTTTGAAGAAAAAGAGCAAGCTGATGGCGACCGTGCATCCACAAATAATGCGCCATACGATGTACTTGAACAGCGTGAAAACCTTTAAAATGAAGCAGCGGCGTTAGGAAGTCGCCTACCGCGGCATCACGCGCTTTAATGGCTAAAATATCCGCCGTTGCCGCTTCACTGATCCCTGGCTCTAGTAAATAGGCCTGATCGAAGACTTCCCGAATAGCGAGGGCTGGCATCACGTCGTCAGCCATTTTATTGGAAAGAATAAAACTCAAACACGATTCGAAATTATGGTGCGCCAATACACTTGCATGAACATAGCTTGATAATAACGGTTCATTATCTGCAACAACTTTTGCTTCTTGTTTTAAAGTAGACCAAAAATCGATGGGCGTAGAGGTAACAGACATAGCATTTCCCGTTGGTATTTATCTTAGACGCAGTGATATTGAACAGCGAAGCGTAAACGATGAGTTTACCTGAGATTGACGAATTGCAATATGACAGTGATACCTGCTGGCGGTGGATTTCGATCAACTTAGCTAAACAATTTATTATTAGTTATTCCATTAGGTTTTTTCCGCCACTGCAAGACACAAGAAGCCAAAACTAGACTGTATAAATTAACAGTCAGCTGGCATAATAGCTACGCTTCTAATTTGTGAATAAAATAAGATAACAGGTGCCACACTATGGATGTATCCAGACTGCTAGACGAGCTTAACGACAAACAACGTGAGGCTGTAGCAGCACCGCTCTCAAACGCGTTGGTATTAGCAGGCGCTGGTAGTGGCAAAACCCGCGTGCTTGTTCACCGCATAGCGTGGTTGATGGAAGTCGAAAATATTGCGCCCTTCTCAATCTTAGCCGTTACGTTCACAAATAAAGCCGCTAAAGAGATGCGCGGTCGTATAGAGTCGCTCATGGGCAAAAGCCTGCAAAACATGTGGATTGGCACGTTCCACGGGTTAGCCCATCGCCTGTTGCGCGCTCACCACGCTGAAGCACGACTGCCAGAGAATTTTCAAATCATTGATTCAGACGATCAGTATCGCCTAATTCGTCGAATTTTAAAGGCCATGAATTTAGACGAGAAGCACTATCCACCTCGCCAAATTCAATGGTATATCAATGGTAACAAAGACGAAGGACTTCGCCCTCAGCATATTGAAACCTTTGACGACCCTATTCAAAAAACCATGCGCGAAGTGTATACCGCTTATCAAGATGCCTGCGATCGCTCAGGCCTTGTAGACTTTGCTGAATTACTGCTACGCGCTCACGAGCTATGGGCGAAAAATCCTGAAGTATTAGCCCACTACCAGCGTCGTTTTCGCGCAGTGTTAGTTGACGAATTTCAAGATACCAACAACATTCAATATGCTTGGTTACGCATGCTGAGCAGCGGCGATAATAACAATATTATGATTGTGGGCGACGACGACCAATCTATATACGGTTGGCGTGGGGCGAATGTAGACAACATTCAGCACTTTCTAAAAGACTTTGAATCACCAGCAACCATTCGCCTAGAACAAAACTATCGCTCTACGGGCAACATACTGAAAGCGGCCAATACCGTTATCGATAACAACACGGGTCGTTTAGGTAAAGAGCTTTGGACTGAAGATAGTCAAGGTGAGCCCATTTCGGTGTATGCCGGGTTTAACGAGCTGGATGAAGCTCGTTTTATTGTGTCGAAAATAAAAGAATGGCTTAACCAAGGTAATGCACTTAGCGATACCGCCATTTTATATCGAAACAACGCCCAATCTCGTGTACTGGAAGAAGCATTACTTCACGAAGGACTGGCCTATCGTATATATGGCGGCCTGCGCTTCTTCGAACGCCAAGAAATAAGAGATGCGCTAGGCTATATGCGCATGGTTAGTCACCCTCACGACGATGCTGCCTTTGAGCGTGTGGTGAATACACCAAGTCGTGGTATTGGTGAGAAGACCTTGTCTCAAGTTCGAGACACTGCCAGAACCCACAACTGTTCTATGTGGCAAGCAAGCCAACTGCTGATCAACGAGGCCTCGTTAAAGGGACGTGCTCTAAATGCTATTCAAAGCTTTGTGTTGCTTATTACCGAGCTCGAGCAATCTACCGCTGACGATCCTTTAGAACAACAGGCAGACAAAGCTATTCGCCAGTCTGGGCTTTATGCCATGTACCAGTCTGAACGCGGCGAGAAAGCGCAAGCCCGTTTAGAAAACTTGGAAGAACTGGTTACAGCATGCAAAACCTTTATTGTGCCCGATGAAGCAGAAGAAATGACGCCACTGGCGGCCTTTCTAGCTCACGCGTCGCTTGAGGCAGGCGACACCCAAGCCGATAAAGATCAAGATGCAGTGCAAATGATGACTATCCACACCGCGAAAGGCTTAGAGTTTCCTTTGGTGTTTTTGGCAGGTGTTGAAGAAGGCATGTTTCCCAGCCAAATGACCAATGACGAGCCTGGTCGAATGGAAGAAGAACGTCGTCTCTGCTATGTTGGAATGACGCGGGCTATGCAAAAGTTGTATATCACTTATGCAGAAAATCGTAGATTATATGGTCAGGACAAATACCACACCGCGTCGCGCTTTATTCGTGAAATGCCGGAGGACTGCATTGAAGAAGTGCGCTTAAAGTCCACTATTTCGCGTCCTGTACACAATCGATTTAATCAGATGACGTCTCATGCGTCGTTTGAGGAAACCGGTTTTAAGCTTGGCGAACGGGTTGTGCACCGCAAATTTGGTGAAGGTATTGTGCTAAATTATGAAGGTAGTGGCGAGCACGCTCGCGTGCAGGTAAACTTCGATGAGTTTGGCAGTAAGTGGTTAGTTCTCGCCTACGCAAAATTGGATAAAGCGTAGCAATTATTCGGCAAGGTAGCCTATATCCAAGTTGGACTATATGCAGCAACATGTGCTGGTCATTGAAAATGGCGACAACAACCTTGAGATCATTTCCAGGCTCGTAAGGCGCGCAGGGCTCACACCTGTGGGCGCCACCTCGTTAACCGAGGGCAGAGCCCGCTTTGCGCAAAACACGCCAGAAACCTTTTTATGTGCCATTGTGGCTTACACATTGCCAGACGCACCGAAGGGCGAAGCTATCGACTTTGCCATTGACGCATATATCCCCACCATTGCCACAACAGAAAGTTTAGACACCCTTACTCGCGACAAAGTGCTCGAAAGGGATGTGGTTGACTATATCCCCAAAGAAAACGCACAAAATTACGATTACCTCATTCGCTTAATATCTCGTCTTGAAAAGAATAAATCTACCGGCGTAGTGGTAGTAAGTACCAATAGAGTGCAACGAACCAGAACATTATCGTTACTTGAGCGCCATAACTTTGTGGTATACGAATGCCTTACCGCCAGTGAAGCCATGACGACCCTATCCACCCACAAGCACATTCGACTCGTTATTACTGATAATACGCTTCCTGATATGTCCGGTACCGTATTCGTAGCCAGTCTTCGTAAAGCATTTTCAAAAGAGCAATTAGCGGTTATGGGCATTGCCGGCGGTCAGGGTATGCTGATGTCTGCCCACTTTATTAAAAGCGGAGCCAACGACTTTTTGCGTATCCCCTATTGTCACGAAGAGTTTTTATGCCGGGTAATGCAAAACGTGGAATACATTGAAAGCGTTGAAGCAATAAGACGCGCCGCAAATACCGATTATTTAACCGGCCTGCCAAACAGAAGACATTTCTTTTATACCGTTACCATGCAGCACCAGCAGCTGTCCGACAACCATGCACTGGCGCTCATTGATTTAGATTTCTTCAAGGCAATTAACGATACTCATGGGCATGACGCTGGAGATGCGGTATTAAAAGCCGTTGCTGCACTCATTGAGTTTTATTTTCCCGACGAAATCATTTCGCGATTTGGCGGCGAAGAGTTTTGTATTTACCTGCCTAACACACCATTTGAGGAGGCTTGTGAGCGCTTAGATGACTTTAGAAAGGTAGTGGAAAATGAGTCTATCGAGCTTCCTAAAGGGACTACCCATGTCACGTGCAGTATTGGCATGAGCGGCGCCGTCACCCAGCGTATCGACAAGCTTATTAGCGATGCCGATAAGCAGCTTTATGCAGCCAAAAACAGTGGCCGCAACAAAGTGATGTTTACCGAAGCGCTACACGCCACCCATCAGTAGCCGCTAGTTTTTCATTACACTAACGTATCTACACCCACGAATTGCACCTTTCTTATACTACGCGCATAGCCTACTTATCTTGCTCTGCGACTTGAAGTTCTGCCGCTTGAAGCGCAGCAGCTCGCGCTTGCTGTCGCTGTCTGCGAAAGTTGTAAATAGAGTCTGCACTAAATACAGCCAGTGCCAACCAAACAAACGCAAAGGTGGTTAGCCTAGCCTCTTCCAGCGGTTCGCCGTAGAGATAAACCGCTAAAATAAACATCAGTGTTGGACCAATATATTGGAAGAACCCTAAGGTGGAATACATGATGCGCCTTGCCGCAGCGGTAAAGCACAATAGCGGCGCAGTGGTCACGATACCGGCGGCGAAGATAAGCAGGTTTAAGTCGATGCTATTGTTAAATAAGTTGCTGTATTGTGAACCGTAAAGCACCCAGTAACCTATGGCCAGCGGCGATAGCATGAGTGTCTCGATAAATAAACCTGGCAGAGAATCTACTGCCACCTGCTTACGCAGCAAGCCATACACACTGAAGCTTGATGCCAATACCAGCGCAATCCATGGTATCTCACCATAGGAAAGTACCAAAATACCGACGCCCACTACCGCTAAAATAACCGCCGTTCTCTGCAGATTGCGAAGCCGCTCGCCTAAGAATACCCGCCCTAAAAACACATTTATAAGCGGGTTAATGTAATAGCCTAAGCTTGCGTCGAGTAGGTGGTCGTTGTTTATGGCCCAAATAAACAGTAACCAATTAGCCCCTAGCAACAGGCCAGCGAAAAAGAGAATGACCATTACCCGCTTATTTTTTAATGCGGATATCACCTTAGGCCATTGCTTTAGTGCAGCGATAAACCCCACAAGCAATACCACCGACCAAATGACGCGATGCATTAATATTTCGGCAGCAGGAAGTACCATTAACTGTTTAAAATAAACAGGTGCGACGCCCCACATACTGTAAGCGGCTATCGCACAGATAACGCCCACTTGGGCGGCAGAAGCTGGCTTAGACAATGATAACTCCAAAACGAAACAGGCTATAAGCGCGCTATTGTTTAATACAACGCTATTTTAAACAAGCGCTCTGTGGTGCTTGCGGCCCAAAGTGCCACATATTTGGGTTAAACATCGTTAACCCCGTCGGTGAATATGGTTTAGTGCACTAGAGCAAAAATAATGTACCAAGCCCCAAGAAGGCCACAAAGCCTACGATGTCTGTTACCGTTGTTAGAATAACCGACCCCGACAGCGCAGGATCTATTTTCAATTTATCTAAAATAATCGGCACAAATACACCGGCAATAGCCGCCGCCACAATATTGAACAAAATAGCTAAGCAAATAACCACCCCCAGCATCACATCGGTAAACCAAAAATAGGCAACAATACCAATAACCAAGGCCCATATAACGCCATTTACGCCGCCCACTTTTAGCTCTTTGATCATCAACGCTTTAATATTGGCTGGAGTCACCTGCCCTAATGCCAAGCCTCGCACTATAAGGGTAAGCGTTTGACTACCCGCAATACCACCCATACTTGCTACTACAGGCATAAGTACTGCCAGTGCAACCACCTGCTGAAGCGTAGCTTCAAACAAGCCAATAAACCACGATGCCATAAATGCAGTAAGTAAGTTAATACCCAGCCAAAGCGCCCTATTTCTGGCACTTTTCGCCACGGGAGAGAACAAATCTTCGTCTTCATCCATACCTGCTGAGGCCATGACCTGACGCTCATAGAACTCATTCACTAATTCGCTGGCCGCAGTAATATCTAACCTGCCAAGCAAGGTATTATTTTCATCCACCACGGGCAGTGATGCCAGCCCCGAGCGCTGCACGATTAGCGATGCATTCATGGCATCATCATCGCCTTTAAACGTAGTAATATTTTCTTCTGCAAGAGACAATAACGCCTTGTCCTCTGAAGCAGAAAACAAGTTGTTTATTTTAACGAGTGCCGCAAACTGCCCCGTTCGATTGACAAGGTAAATACTGTCGCAGTGCTGAGGGATGTCTTTTTTCAATAAGCGCAATGCCTCTCTAACTTTAGCGTTTGAAGGCAGCACAAGCTGCTCATGGTTTACCCAGTGACCTATCTGATTATCGGGAAAAAGTGAGGCTTCTCTAAAGTACTTTCGCTCTTTGGAGTCGAGTGACTCATAGGCCAAATCAACAAGGCGCTTGGGTAAAGAGTCTAGAAGCTCAAGTAAGTCATCGGCGTAAATGTCGGCAAAAATGGACGCCCATTCGTTGTGCGGCGTATTATCGATAAGAATTTCACGGGGGTCGCTACGCATCTCAACCAATACGTTCAGCTTTTGCTCTCGCGGAATTCCTTCCCACACCACAAGTCGTGGTTCAACAGGCAACGATTCTAACAGCGTAGCAATATACACATTGTCTTGACCACTAAGCGCCGCTAATAACGACGCTGGGTCATCAGCCATACCTTCGGTAACAATCTCTTCGATTAAATCTGGTAATTGGTCAGCCACACTATACCTCCTGTTGACACACGCTTTCTCAATCCTACAATCCTTAGATTATCATGTTGCTGCATATGAGAATATGACGGACTGATTTATACACGCGCTTATACGTTTTTGTTTATTCACTCTTTCTTAGGTGGTTATGCTTTACCGCTTGGTTTGATGTTAGGGGCTTGCGCTGAATTTTAGTCTAGTTTTTGCAAATGCCCCGTGAAGACAGAGCAAAAAAAGCGTAAAATCCCCAACCATGACAACTGCATTAGCCACCACAGAATTATCGCCCCACTCTGACAACACCGTATCGCCAGAGAACGTACTCAAAAACGTTTTCGGTTACGGTGAATTTCGCGATGGTCAAGGGGAAGTCATTCACCATGTGTGTAACGGTGGTGATGCACTTGTGCTACTGCCTACCGGCGGTGGAAAGTCGTTGTGTTATCAAATACCCGCATTAGTTCGCGACGGTACCGCCATTGTGGTGTCGCCACTGATATCCCTAATGCAAGACCAGGTAGAGCAGCTTAAAGCCCTCGGTGTGAAGGCTGATTACCTCAACTCCACACTCGACGCACAAGCTCAGGCCAATATCAACGATGCGCTCATTGCAGGAAAGCTAGATTTACTCTACGTGTCTCCTGAGCGCCTAATGCAGTATTCATTTCAGCAATTACTCAACAGAGCGGAAATTGCCTTATTTGCTATTGATGAAGCCCACTGCGTATCCCATTGGGGTCATGACTTTCGTCAAGATTATCGCGCTTTAGGTAAAATAAAATCTCGTTTTTCACATATTCCCGTTATTGGCTTAACCGCTACTGCAGACACCGCCACTCAAGCCGACATTTTAAATCAGCTCACGTTACATGAGCCGCTAGTGTACAAAGGTAGTTTCGACAGACCCAATATTCGCTACCGCGTTATGTCGAAATACAAAGCCTTCGATCAAGTCGTTAGCTACGTAAAGCAGCAAGAAGGCAGCGGTATTATTTATTGTAATAGCCGAGCCAAAGTTGACGATTTACACGCCAAACTATTCAGGCTTGGCTTTCGCTGCGCTGCCTATCATGCCGGCATGGATAGCGATGAACGAGAATTGGTGCAGCGTCAGTTCCTCAATGACAAGATTGATATTGTGGTAGCAACAGTGGCCTTTGGCATGGGCATCAACAAGTCTAATGTACGCTATGTGGTGCATCACGATGTGCCCCGCAGTGTCGAGAGCTATTATCAGGAAACCGGGCGCGCTGGACGAGACGGGCTGGAATCGGAAGCGCTTTTATTGTTCGACGAAAAAGATGCCGCCAGAGTAAGGCAGTGGATTGAACAAGGCGAAAGCGGTGATAGAAATCATATAGAGCTTCAAAAGTTTGCTGCTATGGAAGCCTTTTCAGAAGCGCAAACATGCCGACGACAAGTACTGCTTAACTACTTTTCTCAGTTTAGCGATAGTGCCTGCGGGAATTGTGATATTTGTTTAGATCCCCCCAAAATGGTAGATGGCCTTGTTATTGCCCAAAAAGCCTTATCATGCATTTTGCGCTTATCTCAGCAGGCATCAAGTCAATACGTTATTGATGTTTTACGAGGCAAACAGCTTCGCAGGCTACAAGAGGCAGGGCATCATCAACTTTCCACCTATGGAATAGGAAAGGACAAATCGGACAGCTATTGGCATAACATTTTGAATCAGCTGGTTCATAAAGGGCTGATACGCGTTGATATTACTGCACATGCGTCGCTGCGCCTCACAGAGGCCTCGCGCCCTGTACTAAAAGGCGAAGTACCGGTACAGCTTGCAGTACCGCGACTTGAATTTAAGCCTGACAAAAAAGCCAAGCAAGCGCCTGCCAATTACGACCGCACCTTGTTTACACGACTTAAGCATTTACGCAAAGTGCTGGCCGAAGAAAACGAAGTGCCGCCGTATGTGGTATTCAGTGACGCGACCTTAGTGGATATGGCGTGTAAGCTGCCCGTCACCCGTAATACCTTGCTTGAAGTAAGCGGTGTTGGGCAAACCAAATTAGAGCGTTACGGCGACGCCTTTATCAAACTTATCGACGACTACATTTCTCGCAACGATTAAAAACCGAAATGACTAGGGCGTATTGACCGCCCTAAGCGTAGGCGTATTCGCCGCCTTTTTCTAGAGCGCGTTGATAGGCTGGTCTTTCATGTACACGCTTAACGTACCCGCGAATTGCTGCGAAATCATCAGCTCGACCACTCGCAACGAGAGACTCTAACGGGAATATCATTTGTATATCAGCTCCCGTTGGCTCCTCACCTGCAAACCATGTGTTACTGGCAAGGTACGATTCTACATAGCGAAGGCTCTGCGCCAAGTTAGGGCCGTAATACGCGTTAATGATCCCATCCACTAACTTGTCGGTAATGGGTTTTATGAAAAACGGTTTAGAGCCCTTCTGACGTGCTTTTTCTAAAACAAGATTAGCCACAAGCGGCGGCATCAAAGACCCTTCAGCAAAGTGAAGCCAAAATAGGTAGTCTTGCAGTGCTTTGCCCTCTTCAGGCACAGCAAAGCCAGATTCAGCATGATTACGCACTAAATATTCAACGATAGCGCCAGATTCAGCGATGGCACCATGCGGCGTGGTGAGCACCGGTGAACGTCCTAGGGGATGGACTGCTCGCAGTGAATCGGGCGCCAAATTGGTTTGACTGTCTCGTTCATAAAACGCGATTTTGTATTCAACACCGAGCTCCTCTAGCAACCACAGAATACGCTGAGAGCGAGAGTTATTTAAATGATGTAGTGTTAACATACCCCTTCCTTAATTTGCGTTGTCATAACGCATATAAAAACTATTATTGTTGTGCTGTAGTGTATACATGGATAAGCGGCGGCAGGTTTACTTCTAATTAGACCTTTACTCATCGATATAAGCCGTTGCAAATACTTATCCTTGCAAGTGCTTGAGCTTGCAAGTGCAGTTCATACGCTTGCGGTGCTTAGCCATGCAATGCCTAAACCTACAGATGGGACTCTTGAGGCGATTTTACATAAAGCGTGTTTAGAAGCGCCAGCGATTCATGCTGCATGTAATTTCGGACAAAGTCTGCTTTTCATTAACTATGTCGATATATTATCGCTATGAATTAAGCAGCTAGGAAATAAACAGCTAGGAATTAACTAACCGTAAACAAGCTTTTGCATTGCGCAAGCTGTTCATTCAACAGCACCGTATACGTACACCTTACATAGATAACAGATTAAAATAACAGGGTTTCAAATTATGCAGCAGTTACTTGCATCAAGTGTCATCACCGCGCTTCACAACACCGAGTCAAGCGTTCAGATAATCCTTCCTCTACCTACAACGCCGCTAAAAACCGAGCAGTGGTTAACTCAGTTTGTGTCACTATTTCATTTTCAAGCTTCACAAGCTGATTGGGGTGCTGATAGGTTTCAGGTGGTATTAACTTCTTTAAAAGGTCACCCGCCTTTTCAGTGCTTGTTATGCATAGAATGGCTATGCGAAGCGATATGGCTTGAGCCTATTGGTAGCGAGCAACGCCCTCAAATCATTAGCGATTATCTAAAAGAACAGGGAGACGCTTTTTTGTAAGCATCACTCTAAACTTACATTTCTTTGTTGCCACCTATGAATTACTATTAATCAATGAACGCCATGTCACTGTTGTTTTCACCGTCAATGCTTACTCGCCCTTTTGCGCTAGTGTGGCTTGCTATGGCATTACTGCTATCGCTTGCCTGTGCTGGCTTTCGCAGAGTTAGTCGGAATACAGAGTCAGACAAAGTAAGGGGGTTCACGTTAAAACAGAGCCCGAACCGCTCAGCGCTTTCGTATGTTCTCGTATTGACCGGGTTGTTGCTTATGTCATTTTCCGCCAACGCCAAAAATGACGAGACTAATAATGCTACAAATAGCGCGACAAATAACATACATATTGATGAGTCTTTTCAACATATTCTTATTAATCACAATAGCAACATAACTCACGCACCTGACTCGGCGACCTACTTTGATGTGTTAGAAGGCGCGAGTGCGTTTTCAGGCCAACAGATCACATCCACTCGGCAGTGGCTGTCTACCTATATACAGCACAGCGGCTTTAGCCCTGTCTCCCTTGTGGTAAATGTAGACCGATTAAACATTGACGACTTGCAGCTTTATCTGCTCAACGACAACGAACGCATTATAAAAACGTATCGCTATCAAGCAGGAAAAGGCGACCTTACTCTGCCACAACCCGTGCCCAGTATTCGACTGTCGTTTACACTACAGCCCTATCAAAATGTGCGCTTGCTCATTGGCATTAAAGACACAGGGTTAAGCAACATACCTGTTGCGCTGTGGGAAAGGGACGCGCTCCAGCAATACGATACTAATATGCTGGTTGCCTTAGGTGCGGTGCTTGGCGTGTTCGCACTTATTATTACCTACTTCCTTCTTTCTTACTTTAACCAACGTATTGCCACTCGATTTTGGCTTACGATGTCATCATTGGCCATGCTGACGCTTTTTTTCATTTTTCAAAGCGGACTGGGTTTGTGGCCAAGCTTAACCAACACAACTGAGGCGGCATTCATAATTGCATCAACCTTGCTGTTGCTGTGCTTAGCCAAAGTAACCCATCATCTATTTCCTCGAGTGCCCGCTTTCCTCAAAGCACTTAATTTTGTCATTCCTTTGGTGTGCTTGTATTGCTTTTTCATCGAGTCCACCGTGGCAATTGTAGTTCTGCTTAGCACTATTGCGGTAATGGGTGTAAGCCAAGTTGCTTTGGCGCTAACGTTTAAAGAAAACCGTCAAACAAGTCGCTTGTTCTCAATTGGCTGGCTCTCGTTTTTTGTGTTGTTTGCAATATCGATTCAAGGCCTCTATCACTTCATGGTTTATACCTTTAGTGTCTATTTGGTTATGCTGTTTTTTGCCGCCTTCGGACTGTTGTGTTTAGGCATGGCCGCAGCAACAAAAGAACGGTTTTACAACAAAAAACAGTTAGTTAAAAAAGAAGAGATCATTACCAACTTAAACCATTTCTATCATTTATTTAGAAACTCAGCAGAAGGACATTACACCTCAACCTGGGAAGGTAATTTAGTGTCTGTAAACCCCGCGATGTATAAACTTTTTGGGTATACCGATGAGGACGACATGCTGGAAACAGGCGCAAAAACATCGGTTTTCTATGCTAACGCTGATGACAGGCAGCTTCTCTTAGGCGAACTGTCTCAAACCGGTCACTTAACTGGCAAAGAAATAAGAGCAAAAAGAAAAAATGGTGAAGAGTTTTGGATTTCGTTGTCTTGCCGTTTGCAAGAAAATAGTGATGGCCCCTATATTTTCGGCTCAATTATCGACATCACCGAGAAAAAACAATCGGACCTTAATTTACGCTATTTAGCTACCCATGACTCTCTTACAGGGGCCTACAATCGACGCCAGTTTGAAACCGAGTTTAAAGGTAAGGTGGCATCAGTGGCCAGCCCCCCTGTGTGTCTGCTTTATTTAGATTTAGACAGGTTTAAAGTGGTTAACGATACCTGCGGTCATAAGGCAGGTGACGTACTCATAAAAGATATAGCAAGGCTGATAGAAAACACGCTTTTAAAGAATGCCCTTCTTGCCCGTTTAGGCGGCGATGAATTCGGTATTATTTACTCAGATTATGATGAGAAAAGTGTCTTTGAGAACGCAGAAAAAATACTCAATGCAGTGCAAGACTACCGCTTTATGTGGAACAACCGCATTTTCAATTTAGGCGTGAGCATTGGCATGGTGGTATGCGATGAAAATACCACAAGTGCTGGGCAGTACTTAAGCATGGCAGATGCGGCGTGCTATTTCGCCAAAGACCAAGGCCGTAATCAAATTCATCGATACAACAGTAATGAAGAGAGCACCCAGCGCTATCAGCGCGAGCTAGATTGGGTATCGACCATTAACAACGCGTTAGAAGAAAACCGATTCGAACTGTATTACCAACCGCTGCGACCACTCAGCCAAGCCAATGAAGGGTATTATTACGAGGTACTGCTTCGCTTGCGAGAAAGTGATGGTAAAATTGTAGAGCCAGCAAACTTCTTGCCTACTGCGGAACGTTTCGAAATGAACGTGAACGTAGACAAGTGGGTAGTAACGCATACATTTAAATGGCTATCAGAAAACCCTGAGCATTTGAGCAATCTTAAGCGCTGTAGCATCAACTTAAACTGCCACTCGCTGGCCGATAGAGATTTTACGCTGTTCATTCTGAATGCGTTTGAAACCTTCGGTATTGCGTATAACAAGATTTGCTTTGAGGTTATTGAGTCAGTGGCCATTATTAAAATGGACGACACGCTGGCCTTTATGCAGACATTCAAAAACTTAGGCTGCACATTTTCTCTTGATGACTTTGGCAGCGGCTTTTCATCCTATAACTATCTTAAAAGTCTTCCTGTGGATCAGGTGAAAATAGACGGCATGTTCATAAAAGATATGCTTAACGACGCCGTGGACACTGCTATGGTTGCATCGATAAAGGATGTGGCGAAGGCCATGGGCATGCAGACAGTGGCAGAGTTTGTGGAGAATGAAGCCACAATGACCCAATTAGGAAACATGGGAATCGATTTCGCTCAGGGCTATGGTGTAGCAGTGCCAGCCCCTCTCGTCGACTTCACCCCGCTGTAACGCCCTTATTCTGTTGGGCTCATATCGTTGATCTCGCTTTTGATTTATAACAAATAAAAAAGAGTGATAGAGCAAATACCCCAAAACCGGATGAAATGCGTATAATCATAGGTCGTTAGTAGCAACGCATTGTTATTAACGTACAACATTACACTCTATAAATGATACAATGTAACACTTTATAGTTAGAATGATATTGTAAAGACACCTAAAAAAGATGCTGCCAAATTCGGTAGCGATCAGTGCAGATATCAGGCTTGCAAAAGCTGTGATTATCCCCACATATGGCCTACTGTCCTAAGCGTAGAAGTAACATGAGTAGCAAACAGCCTAAATACGAATTTGTCAGTTCAGCAAAATTGCCAACGCGGCTTGGTGATTTCAAAATACACGGTTTCGTTGAAGCCAGTGGTCAAGAGCACGTTGCCCTGTCTTACGGCAACTGGAAGAAAGGCGATATTGTGCCAATTCGTATCCACTCAGAGTGCCTGACCGGAGATTCTCTTTTCAGTACCCGCTGCGACTGCGGTTTTCAATTAGAAAAAGCCATGCAAAACATCGTCGATAACGGCTTTGGCTTACTACTATACCTTCGCCAAGAGGGGCGCGGCATTGGACTGCTTAATAAAATACGTGCTTACAATCTTCAAGACAGCGGCATGGACACGGTAGAAGCTAACGAACATTTAGGCTTTGATGCTGACCTTCGTAGCTACGACATCTGTAAACTCATGCTAGATACGCTAGACGTTACCCGCGTAGAGTTAATGACGAACAACCCTAAGAAGCTAGCGGCACTTGAAGCGCTCGGAATAGACGTTGTATCGCGCAAACCTATCGACCATGGCGTAACGAAAGACAATAAAAACTATTTAAAAACTAAAACAGAAAAGCTGGGGCACGCATTCGACCCTCACATTTTTAAATAATCTGAATCCTGTTTAAATAAAATTGCACGACCAAGAAAACGTCCGCCGCTTCAACTTCCCTCAGCGGGCGTTTTTTATTCAGCTTAGGTTAATTATCCACGGGTTATAACGTATACAGACTTACCCGCATTGTTTGTTCGCTACAGTAAGCGCGCAATGACAATGTAAGGAGAATGTATGAAAAACATAGCCCTATCTATCGTGATTGCCCTCGGCGGTGCTGCCGTTGGTTTACCGGTAATTGCTCAACAATCAACCGTTTATACTTCTGCCAATCAAACGTTGGGCACTAGCCAAACTGAAGTCTCCGATGCGCAATTGGACAGTCTTCTCGCACCTATTGCGTTATATCCAGATACCTTACTCACCCACATACTCATCGCCTCTACCTATCCCCTTGATGTGATTTCAGCAGATAGGTGGCGACAAAGTAACAAACACCTTACGCCGGAGCAGGTTGAAGACGTATTAGAAGATGTGGATTGGGATCCAAGCGTGAAGGCGTTGGCCGCATTTACTGATTTACTCAACACCATGGCCAATGACCTAGACTGGCTGCAGCAGCTTGGCGACAGTGTATTAGTAAGCCAAGATAGAGTACTCGATCGAGTACAAGTACTGCGTCAGCATGCCAGAAACACCGGGAACTTAGATACCAACGACTATGTTGAGGTAGAAACGGAGCAAAACAATTCCAGAGAGATCATCTATATCGCTCCTCGTCAGCGAGAGGTGGTGTATGTGCCTTACTACGACCCTCAAATTGTGTACGGCAATTGGTGGCACCCTATTGCGCCGATATTCTGGTCTCACCACGTTAATTACCATCGTCATAGAAACGTATATTGGTCGCCGCGAGTGAGAATATCGGCCTTTTTCTCATTCGGTGCCGTGCACTGGAGTAACCGCCATGTGGTTGTGCATCGCCAGCCAGTGCGCAGGTTTTATAGAGGTAGCCAGCGTAAACGAGTTATTAGCAATGATTATCAGCGCTGGGAGCATCGCGTTGACCACAGACGTGCTCGCTACTCACAGCGCGTAGTGCAGACCAAACCCACACGTTTTGTGCACGGCAGTAATAGACATGTATCGACAAGGCGCCTTGCTGCTTCGCCGGGTTCAAGGTCGATATCAAAAGCGCGTTCTGTTTCAAACGCACAGTTAAAAGCGCCGAATCAAAATCGCGCGTTGTCAAATAATCGAAGCGTTAGCACTAACAAGGCGAATAAGAGGCTTGCTGAAAAAAAGCAGTACAACAAGCAGGCTATCTTAAACAAGCTCGATGCTAATAAGCGCCACTTTGTGAAAACATCGGCGAAAACATCGGTAAAATCTCGGCTTACAAAACCCCAGCCTATAAAACCAGGATCTGCGATACGCAAAATAGATACTAACAAGGCAGTTAAAGATAAAGCGCGAACCTACAGGGCTGACGCTTACCGTGGTAAAGCGTCACAAAACCGGAATTCTCAAATAGTCAGGAAAGACATGAGCTCGAATAAAAGGGGCTCGGACAAAAGAGCCTTGGACAAACAAACGGTCACTCGGACAAGCAAGCAAACCGTATCTCGTAACGTGTCGCCAAAAAGAAGTGTGAGCCGTAACGAGGGGCGCAGCAATATTAGAACTGGTAGCGCCCAGTCTCGAAAAGCATTGCCTCAAAGAGCTCAGTCTCAAAATAGACTTTCTAGAGATAAATAATGTAAACAAACAGTGGCGACTACTAGGGCGTGTTGATAAAAGTAGTCGCCACCTTACATTTACTAAGTCTCAGAAAAAGTGGACAGTGCCTTCACAAAGCGAGCGGGTGATGAGGTATCTAGGTTGAAGTATAGGGAAGGCTCTATAAGTTCTAGTTCCATAATTGCCCACTCATTTTCTTGGCGAACCAGGTCGACACGTGCGTACAGAGCTTGAGCCGGCATTGCCTCTAGTGCTCGCTGTGCTATTTCTTGCTGAGCAATGTTTGCTTCAACGGCCAGTAGCTGCCCGCCATGCTCCTCCTGAACTCGAAAGTCTCCTTGTTGAGGCACTTTTAATATGGCATGGCTGTAACACCCTCCAAAGTAAAACAAAGAGTATTCCCCCTCCTCAACCACGCTAGATAAAAAGGGTTGAATCATATACCGACGAGCGGCAAAGGTAGTCAGCAGTGAAGGCATTACATCGGCTATATTTGAGGAGCAAACTCTAAAGGTGTCATCGGCGTTTGCACTCAGTGTCGGCTTAATAACAACTTCTTTAGTGTTAAACCGCGCTAGAGCATTGTGTATATCTTGCGGCGCAAAACGCTCTCCCCAACGGGTATCTACTATGGGGATCCCAGCCCCTGCGAGGTCCTTCAAATACTGCTTTTCTATATTCCAACTCATTAACTCTAAAGGATTTAACAAGATAGCCGAAGATTTATTAATGATCTCTAATGTATTTAGAAAGGTATCAGGATGCTGTTGGTAATCCCACGTACTGCGCACAATAACGTAATCGTACTGGTCCCAATTCACATTCTGTTCGTGCCATGAGATTGTCTCTACCGACCATCCTATGTCCTCAAAATGAGGAATGAGCAATTCATCATAAACGAAGAAATCGTCCAAATTATCGGTGGAAAGAAAAACTATTTGCGACATGAATGTCTCATTTATGATTTGAAAATTAACACTATTTTAGCGGTTTTTAATAACCTTAACCAACTGATAACGCGAAAAAAATGTAGACCAAAGTCACATATCGCCAACCTCTGCAATAGTTTATTATTCGGTCAATTTAGCAGGGAGCTTACATTTCATCTACACTTATTCCAAACACATGGCGGAGACCTGTATGCAGTATCCTTGGCTTTTAGAAGGTCAGAAAATATTTCGCGTAGTCATCATTGGTCAACTGATTATTTCAGTTGTCATTGGCCTTATTACCGGAGAGCTCTTACCCGCATTTATTTTTGGTATTCCTATTGCCGCGGTGCCTTTGGTGTTGAGTTTGCAATCCCCTTATTCTGCATTAAGTCGCCATGCTATGGCCATTGGTGTGCAGCTGCTAACCGCGCTGCATATTCACCAGTCATTTGGTCTTATTGAGATTCATTTTGAAATTTTTGTGCTTCTCGCTTTCTTATCGGTATTTAGAGATTGGAAGGTGATTGCCACCGGTACGGCAGTGGTCGCGGTACATCACATTAGCTTCTTTCTTTTACAATCTAGTGGCGCCCCGCTTGTTATTTTCGAAGAAGGCCACGTTACGTTCACTATATTGCTTTTACATGCTGCGTTTGCCGTAGCAGAAGGTGGTGTGCTGATGTATGTCGCAAAAACTGCCCACGAAGAAGGCGCAGGCGCCGCTGAACTGTCATTGGCCATCAACGAGATGCAAAAGGAAAACAACAAACTGGATTTAACAGTCGCTGTCGATAGAAGCAACAAGCTCCTCCGCCCTTTTGGCGAATTGATTGACCAAGTTAGAGAATTAGTTCAGCTTGCGTCGTCACTAACTGATGACGTTGTTAGAGGCTGCGGTAATATGGAACAAGCTGCTAACAGCATGTTCGATATAAGCCACAAAACTGACCAAGAGTTAGCCATGGTGTCCGCTTCGTCAGAAGAAATTGCGCAAACCATGCAGATGTCGACAGAACAGACGACTAAAGCCAGTGATAAGGCCACAGCAGCTCAAGCGTCATCACAAAACACCAAGGATTCGATTTCCACTACCAGTAATACAATTAATTCATTACGAAGCACCCTCAATGATGCAGCAAAAACAAACTCTGCATTAAACGAGCAATGCTCGCACATCTACGACGCCATGCGCTCTATTACAGCCGTAGCGGAACAAACAAATTTGCTAGCCCTTAACGCAGCCATTGAGTCTGCCCGAGCGGGAGAGCACGGTAGAGGGTTTGCCGTAGTTGCAGACGAGGTACGTACGCTGGCTATTCGTTCGAAAGAAAGTGCGGAACAAATTACAAGCATCACTGAGCAGCTTGTTTCTCAAACGGCAAGTTCAGTCGATCAAATGCAGTCCTGTATCAGTCTTGTTGATGAAGCGGTTATGTCTAGTGAAAGTGCAACCAATGCAATGGCCGACATTATGCTACAAATTAACGATGCCAGTGAAAGCATGACAGAAATTGCCACATCGGCGGTCGAGCAAGAAACAGCGTCTGCATCCATTGCTGAAAGCACGGCTCGTTTAAGCGAGTTTACGTCTGAAGAGCTCGCGACCGCAGAATCTCTTGCTGGCGAAGTGCAGGTTCTTACACAAATATCGCAAAAAATGCGCAGTGCCATCGAGCGCTTTAATCTGCAATGACAAAAGGCCTTTCTTGGGCGCTGCTTGCCTTGTGGGCAAGTGGCCTTCTGGCCGCCATGCTAGTGTATGGTCAGCGTCAGCTATCAGAATTCGATCCTGACGGCATACTGCTTCATCACTCAACCTCACCGACATTTGACAGTGAACTTACGCAACTGCTTAAAAACAGTAATGTTCCCAGTGCCAGTATTATCCACGTTGGCTCATCTGAAAATTGCTACTGCGAAACGCTCACTGCGCCCCATCAAACTCAGTTACTTAATCGCCTTGGTGAATCAAAGTACGGCGTTGTCAACATTGCGCTAGACACCGTGAAAGGGCTAAGCAATATAATTACTACCGTACCTGCGTTAATTGTTATTGATGAGAACTACCAGTTGCGCTACGTAGGCCCATACGCCACAGGCTATGGCTGCTTTACTGGCAAAAACTTGGTGGACCAAGTAGTAAGCTACACACATCAACTCCCCTACAATGGCGCAATTATCAACAGCGACGCCACAGGCTGTTTTTGTTGATAAGACACTACAGCATGATTATCAGCGTTTACGCGCTCTTTAAGTCATTATAAGCTTTACCCACAGCTAGGGCTGGCTTAGGCCTTTAAGGTGCGCCACTACGCTTCGCCCTAGTGCGCTTAAGTCATAGCCGCCTTCTAGCATGCTTACGATTCGTCCTTCACAACAGCTATCAGCCACACGCCTTAATGCTTGGCTTATCCAAAAATAATCGTCTTCCACCAAACGCAAATGGGCCATGGGATCCTCAGCGTGGGCATCAAAGCCTGCCGAAATGAGAATTAGCTGAGGCTGAAAATTAGAAAGCGCATTAAACCAATGATGTACTTTTTCTCTAAATACATCGCCGGTTATACCCGCTTCAAGGGGCACCGCTAAAATATTACTCGCGGAAACCGGCGCTCCGCTATGGGGGTAAAAAGGATGTTGGAAGCTTGAACACAGCATAATGCGCTGGTCGCCCGCAACTATCTGCTCTGTGCCGTTGCCATGATGAACATCAAAATCCACAATGGCTACCCGCTGTAAATTATAGTTTTGCAATGCATAGCGCGCTGCCAATACAATATTATTGAATACGCAAAAGCCCATTGCGCTATCGTAGGTAGCGTGATGTCCTGGGGGCCTAGTGGCACAAAAGGCCTGCCGCTCTGTACCCGCCATAACGTAGTCTACGGCATTACAGCCAGCGCCAGCCGACTCCAACGCTGCCGTTAAACTGTGCTTCATTAAGCCAGTATCTTCATCGAGCCACGCTGTAGCCGTTGTTTCACTCGCGTACATTGTTTTTTCATCATCACTAAAAGACACCTGTGCAGCACGGTCGAATACACTTTTAATGTAGTAAGGGTCGTGGGCCAATGATAAATATGCCTCAGGGATTGGCGTAGCATCCCCATGCTCACAAATCATCTCTAGCCCAGATGATAACAACTGATCGTCTATAGCAAATAGGCGGTCTGGTGATTCCGGATGCTCATTTCCTAGGTCGTGTTTAGTGCCGTGTTTACCACGGAAAATTTTTATTGTCATGTCAGCGACGCCACATCAAGGACCAATTCAACATCACTCGGGTCACCGGTAAATTTACGCTTAAACTTTGCTTGTTCAAATATAGCAATCATGGGCATGTTATCCCCGCGAACGTATGCCATCATCTTGCTAATCTCGCGCTTTTTCGCAATATTGATGAGCTCTTTTAACAGTAGTTTTGCCATGCCCTTTCCTTGCTGAGTCTCACGAGTAACAAAGGCAGCCTCACAGGTATTGTCTGACGGATTAAAGTAGAATCGCCCAACTGCGTGAATGGTGATACGAGAGCCCTCTTGGCGCACAATACACAGCCCAGCATCAGAGCTTTGATCCACACTGACTAAATTGCAGGATTTCTCGCGGGACATTTGCTTTGGATCGTAGTTATAGCGCAGTCGCAAAGTTTCTTTAGTGTGTGAGTAGAAGAACTCTTGCAGCCGTCGTTCGTCGGCAGGGTTGAGAGGCCGCATATAGAACCGCTCACCCCGTATATCTAGTTTTTTAAGCTGTATAGCGCCTAACTCAGGAATGTCGGTAGGGTACTTTTCTTGATAATGCGGTACCCAGTAATGCTGCCTAACTTCTTCTAACAGCGCCGAACGAAACTTAGGATGGGCAACTCGAATAAGCTCTAGCGCACGCTCTCGAATACTTTTTCCTTTTAGCGAAGCGATACCGTATTCCGTTACCACATATTGCACGTTACCCCGCGACGTGACAACGCCAGCGCCCTCGCTAATTTGCGGTGTAATTCGGGAAATGGTCTCATTTTGGGCAGTAGAAGGCAGTGCAATAATAGCCTTGCCCCCTTTGCTAATGGATGCGCCAGTGACAAAGTCCACCTGCCCCCCTATGCCGCTATAAAAGTCATAGCCTAAAGAGTCAGCAACAACTTGCCCAGTAAGGTCTACCTCAAGTGCGCTATTAATGGCCACCATATTGTCATTTTTCGCAATATTGGTGGGCTTGTTGACGTAACTACTCGGATAAAATTCTATGTGTGGGTTGTTATCAATCAGTTCGTACAGCTTGCGCGTGCCAATAGCAAAGCTTGTCACTACCTTACCGGGGTGAAATGTCTTTTTCTTATTGGTTACTGCGCCTGAGGCCAGTAATTCAATAATACTGTCGGTGAGCATTTCACTGTGAATACCCAAATCTTTATGGGTACAAAGGTACTTAAGGGTAGCGCTGGGAATTTTTCCAATGCCAAATTGCAGTGTGGCGCCGTCATTCACCAACATGGCTACATACTGCCCAATTCGCTCAGCTACGCTATCTATGGGTGGTGTAGACACTTCTACCAGTGGTTCATCCGCTTCAATGCAAGCGTGTATCTCGCTAATATGAATATAGGAATGACCCGCTGTTCGCGGCACTTGCGGGTTGATTTGGGCAATCACTTTTTTGCTGTGGCGTATGGCAGACATGGCAATATCAACCGATGCACCTAGCGAGCAATAGCCAAACTCGTCTGGAGGGCTTACATTGACCATTGCCGCATCTAGGGCTAGTATCCCGTCGCTAAATAAGCTGGATATTTCCGACAGAAACACCGGAGTATAGTCGGCACGCCCCTCATCAACCGCTTTGCGCATGGCACTTCCGCCAATAAAGAAGGTATTTGCCTTAAATAGGTTTTTGTATTCTTGTTTTACCCAGCGGGTATCGCCTAACGCCAGCATATGCACTAATTCAATGTCGCTGAATCCCTCACTATTATCAATGAGGTGCTGCACAAGTGCGTGGGGTACTGATGCGTTACCGCCGACAAAAACACGACAACCTGATTTTATCAACGCGGGCCAATCTGGCGCTGGGGGTAAGCGTAATGCCATACTTTTCTGCCTCTGTGAGCTAGCGAAGCCAATACATCAATAATGCCATAAATTCAGCGACTTTCCCGCCTCAATCAACGAATACCTGCCTAAGCGATTAGTCTTAGAGAATCCGTTACTCTATCTACAAAAACGCCCACTAACGTGGGCGTATTACATGATTATTTTTGCCTAGGCTTTATTTACCTATTGTCTCTTCGGCTAAATCGAGGGCTTATTGATATCGGAACTTTTCTAGCCAGTTTCTAAAAAAGGGCGAAATCACCGACTTACTATTGGCTAAGCGATGGCCGTCGTTTAATAGCAGCAACTGCGCTTTTTGATGACGAGCATACTTAAGGCTATTTTCAATTGGAATAATATCGTCATTCCAACCGTGCACTAAGCTTACGTATCCGTCATAGGGATAGCGCTGAATTTCGTAGTCTGGCATATACAAAGCCGGCGCCATTAGAAACACACCGCGAGCAGAAATTTGACTCGCTGCCGCCAGCGACACATAGCCGCCCATACTAGAGCCCACTAAAATGACATCGTTGCACTTTTCAGCAATGGTTTCTTTAAGGCGCGATAAACGGGCTTCTGGGCATTCGAGATCTTGATAATCGATACTCTCTACCCCAAAGCCCATATCAGTTGCTACATTCGAAAGCGTTGTAATTTTACTGCCCCAAGGGCCGCTTTCTTTGCCGTGCGAAAAAACAACGGTTGTCATTGCTCATGTCCTTATTGCATGTACTTATTGTATTTTTTATTGAAACTACAATTTCATTAACAGTACGAGAGATAAAAATTTACTGTATCGTAAATCCTCACTGCTTGTCTTGTTTATGAAACAGTTTTTCCACCATTACATAAAACATAGGCACAAAGAAGATAGCTAAGAAGGTCGCTGCAAACATGCCGCCCATTACAGCGATACCAATAGCATTTTGACTCGCCGCACCTGCACCGCTCGCTAAGGCCAGTGGTGTTACGCCTAAAATGAAGGCCATTGAGGTCATAAGAATAGGGCGAAAGCGCTGAGACGCTGCATTTGAAACAGCGGTCATTAGGTCTACGCCATTCTCGTACTCTTCCTTGGCAAATTCCACAATCAAAATAGCGTTCTTCGCAGCCAAACCTACGGTGGTTAAAAATGCCACCTGCAAATAGACATCGTTGGCTAAATTAAAGATAAACGCTGCTGTCACCGAGCCTAAAATACCTAACGGCACAACCAACATTACCGCAAAAGGCACCGACCAGCTTTCGTACAATGCAGCAAGACATAAAAATACCACCAGTATTGAAATAGCGTATAGCATTGGCGCTTGCGAGCCCGCTTGCTGCTCTTCAAAAGATAAGCCCGACCAATCAATGCCGTAGCCTGGCGGTAGTTGCGCAACAAGCTTTTCCATTTCGGTAATCGCTTCCCCTGAGGATATACCTTCAGCAGGACTACCCTGAATATTTACCGATGATATGCCGTTAAAGCGTTCCAGCTTGGGTGAGCCGTATACCCACTCTGTGGTGGCGAAGGTACTAAACGCCACCATTTCTCCATCGCTGTTGCGCACATACCACTTTTCTAAGTCATCTGGCGTCATACGATGGGGCACGTCACCCTGCATGTACACTCGCTTTATACGACCTTTATCAATAAAGTCATTCACGTAGCTCGAGCCCCATGCAATTTGAAGCGTACGATTAATGTCACTCAAGTTCAGTCCAAGGGCAGAGGCTTTTTCGCTATCAATTTTTATCTTGAACTGAGGCACGTCGCTTAGCCCGTTAGGACGCACACCTGCCAGCTTCGGATTTTGCGCCGCCATTCCCAACAGTTGATTACGCGCATTCATTAAGGCTTCATGGCCGTTGCCCGCTCTGTCGACTAGCTGCATGTCAAAGCCTGTGGCATTACCTAATTCCATAATAGGCGGCGGTACAATTGGAAACGCAGAGGCATCCTCAATTTGACTAAAGGCACCAAAGGCTCTTCCTAGCACGGCAAAGGCCGAGCTGTCATCATCGCGCTCGCTCCAGTCATTTAAGTTAATAAATGCCATACCTGCATTTTGCGCCTGGCCTGCAAAACTAAAACCAACAACTGAGAACAGACCGTTGACTGCTTCTTGCTCTTCGTTAAGGAAATAGTCTTCTGCTTGCTTAATCGACTCCAGCGTTCTGCCAGCGGTAGCACCTGGGGGAGTGCTCACTAGTACCATCATTCGCCCTTGGTCTTCATCGGGTAGAAAGGCGCCTGGTAGCTGACTGAAAATAAGCGCCATGCCTCCCACTAATAATCCGTAGACCACAAAATAGCGTTTAACCCGTTTCGCCATGTGCGTAGTGGTGCGCTGGTAAGAGTCGCGCCCCTTGTTAAAGTTACGATTAAACCAGCCAAAGAAGCCTTTGTTTTTATCCTGATCTTCTGGGTGCTTTTTCAATAATGTAGCGCAAAGAGACGGCGACAGAACGATAGCAACCAGCACAGAGAACGCCATTGCAGACACAATGGTTACCGAGAACTGGCGATATATAGCTCCCGCCGAGCCGCTGAAAAAGGCCATGGGAATAAACACGGTAGAAAGCACCGCAGCAATGCCCACCAGCGCGCCGGTAATTTGTGTCATCGACTTTTTGGTGGCTTCGGCAGGCGGCAACCCTTCCTCTTCCATAATTCGTTCAACGTTTTCTACCACGACAATGGCATCATCAACCAGAAGACCAATGGCCAGTACCATGGCAAACATGGTGAGAACATTAATACTAAAACCAAACAGCGACAGTACCGCAAAGGTCCCTAGCAGAACCACCGGAACGGCTATGGTAGGAATAAGCGTTGCTCGCCAGTTTTGCAAGAAAAGAAGCATGACTAAAAACACCAACACCACGGCTTCTATTAGGGTTTCCACCACCGACTGAATCGACAGCTCGATGAAAGGTGAACTGTCTACCGGATACACCACTTTTACGCTGTCTGGCAAGTTAGCACGCAGCTCTTCTACCCGAGCTTTTACCGCTTCAATGGTATCGAGAGCGTTGGCGCCAGAGGTAAGGCTAATCGCCATACCCGACGCTGGCCTTCTGTCGTAGCGTACAATGACATCGTAACTTTGCGCACCCAATTCAACGCGAGCTACGTCGCGCACGCGCACTTGAGAGCCATCGGTATTTACCCGCAATACAATGTTTTCAAAATCTTTTTCAGTTTGTAAGCGGCTTTGCGCCTGAATGGTTGCGTTTATCTGTTGATTATTAATGGCTGGCAAGCCGCCTAACTGTCCTGCAGATACATCGGTGTTTTGCACCTGAACCGCCGCTTGCACATCGACAGGGGTAAGGTTGTAGCTGTAAAGCTTGTTAGGATCTAACCAAATACGCATAGAGCGCTGGGCACCAAACACGCGTACGCTGCCCACACCATTAACCCGCGATATAGGGTCTTGAAACTGAGAAACCAGAAGGTCGCTTAAATCGAACTGGTTCATCGAGTCGTCTTCAGAATAAAAGCCAACGGCTAAGGCAAAAGAGCTGTTCGACTTCGACACCGTCACCCCTTGCTGCTGCACTTCAGCGGGTAATAAAGGTAACGCACCCTGCACTTTGTTTTGGGTTTGAACCTGCGCAATATCAGGGTCGGTACCAGGCTCAAAGGTGAGGCTAATAGAGACACTGCTGTTTGAGCTACTAGCGGAAAAGTAGCGCATGTTATCAATGCCCGAAAGGCTCTGTTCAATCACTTGGGTAACCGAGTTTTCTACCGTTTCGGCTGATGCACCAGGGTACGCAGCACTTATGGTTACCGTAGGGGGAGCTACTTTGGGATATTGCTCAATAGGAAGTGTATAGATGGCAAGTACACCTGCCATCATCGTAATAATTGCTAATACCCATGCAAACACGGGCCTGTCTATAAAAAAGCGAGCCATAACTAAAAATTCCTTGCTTGCTTATCGTGAGCCGCGTGATGATGGTTGCCACTCAGATGCATTCACTTTCGCACCCGGTTTTACCTTTTGATATCCGGTAACAATGATTTGCTCGCCTTCGCTTACCCCATCGTTTACCACATATTGGTCGCGATAAATTTGCCCAACGCTGAGCGTTCGGCCCTCAACTTCACCGCGGCTATTCACCACGTACACTGAAAGCGAGCCGTCAGTTTGGCGAGTTGTAGCTCGCTGTGGCACAAGCAACGCATTTTCGCGTCCCGTGATCACATGACCTTTAACAAATAAACCTGGCAACAAGATACTGTCGGGATTAGGCATTTCGGCGCGCAACGTCACTGAGCCCGTGCTTTCATCAACGGTGACTTCAGAAAACTTAACGCTACCGGTGTGTGAGTACTTTTCTCCACTCACTTCATCCACTGTTAGCTCTACATCGAGTGCGCCTTGATTTCGCATAGATTGGCGTAAAGTGAGAATGGAAGCGCCCGACTCCTGCATGTCGATAAATACTGGGTCGAGCTGCGTGATGATGGCAAGCTGCTGGGCTTGATTGGTAGTAACAAGAGTACCTTCGGTAACAAAAGAGCGGCTGATTTGTCCGCTTATAGGCGCATACACCTTGGTGTAACCCATATTGACTTTGGCAACATCCACCGCAGCTTCAGCAACGCTAATAGCGGCTTCGGCCTGTTCTTTTTGCGCAATAACATCGTCGTATTCTTGTTTGCTAACGGCATTTTTCTCGACCAGGTCGTCGTAGCGACGTGCCTTTGCCTCTAAGGTTTTTAAGTTAGCCTGGGCACTTTTCAAATCTGCTTTTGCACTATTGAATTGCGCTAGATACCTAGCCTGATCTATTTGGTAAAGCTGCTGGCCTTTTTTTACCTGCGCCCCCTCTTCGAAAAGACGGTCTGTAATAACACCATCTACCTGAGGACGAACCTGTGATTGACGAGATGGACTCACTCGACCCGGCAACACCATTTCATGCTGCACTGGCTGCCTTTTGAGGGTTACTACAGAAACAGAAGGCGCAGGCATTGACTGCTGCGAGTCTGGTGATTGTGCTGATTCGTTTGAACATGCTGCAACGCCTAAAAGTATTAGTAACGCTGCAGTAAGGTAAAAAATGCGACTCATAAATCTTCTATTTCCCAATAACTAATTAAATGCAGACGGCTGAACGCCATCTAAAATACGTCATCCGCGATATGCCATCTGCAATAACGCAATGAATGTTTGCAAAGCTTGTCTATTTTACTGTGCCGGGATACTCACTTTTGGCGAGGCGAAAGTGGCTGTTGAGTACCGGTATTGGTGTGACATAGTTTGGAATTCGAATATATACGAAGCTATGTTCTTATTGGCTCTATTTTGCGCTCTTATACTAAAGATTAAAAGGCTGAGTAGCCGAATTTACAAATGTCGTCGTTAAATAACTAACGACTTTACCTTTGTCCTCAAATCTAGCTGACTTTAACGCAACTACATCCTATTTAAACGAATAGAAGCGTACTAATAATTGATATGCCGAAATGACCTGCTGAGCTTGTTCGCGACTTCCTCCTTTATCGGGGTGCAGCTGCTGTAGCTTTTTTCTGTAGTGTTTTTTAATCTCTTTCAAAGAATAGGCGTCATGTTCTTTACGTGGTAATGCAGCGCAGGGCCAGGTGAGCCCAAGTATGCGATGGGCTGCTTCAATATCGCCATCGTTGAAAGAAGCGTATTGGGCTTTTCCCATTGTTGTCCAAAAGCTTGCTAGTAATGCCTCAACACTCTCTTCGTCAGTTTGTTCGAAATTGTTCCAATCCAAATAGTAAGAAGCCAATGCGTCGTGAGGGCCTACCTTGTGCGCATTTATTGTCGTTGCCGATTCATCTTCAGATGCAAGTGTAGGCTCCGGTGCAAGCTCTTGTTTAGGCGCAGCGACACCTGCATCTGAATCTAGGCGAATGTTAAGCGTATGAATATCAAGCTTGCCTACCCCGTTCTTAAGCCATATCGAACGCAGCTGATAGAGCGCGTTAAACAAAATAAAATGAGTTTTAAACAGCACGAGGGGGTCACGCAGGGCCTCTTCATCAAAAACCGCATAAGGCGGCTTTTTTAACATCGAAATAAGGGCGTACTCACTGACGCCCTCCTCAAACATGCTCTCCATGGTTGATAGAATATCGACTAACATGTCAGCAAGGAGTTCGTGTAATGGCGAGTCACCTTGCGCTGTGCTTACAGTATTGGCGTTCAAACTACTTCTCTTAAAAATGCTACTCTTCAAAATTCTACTTTTCAAAATCTTGTCTTTGAGAGTGTTGTTGCTCAAAATCTCATCTTAGTAGGCACACGGTATCACGAGCAATTAAGGAGCCGCCACTTTATAAGCGAGCGTATTCAGGCTGCGGATGATTTCACGCTGTCAACGTTTTCACGCTGCAAGAATTTCCCCTTTGCAGGCGCAACATGCAAGAAACCTCATATATTGGTGCACCTATTACTGCACTGGTCACTACACTTATCACCGCACTTATTACTGGGCTGGGAGAAAAGTGAATGAATCACCATTGCACATTTATCTTTTATAAAGTAATCCAAAACACCAAAATGCCTGTTAAAGTAGTCCAAAATATAAAACAAAAAAATAATGGAGTTCCCTTGAAAATATTAGTCGCGTTAACCAGTATCCTTGGTTTTTTGATGGTTGTATTGCCCGGCCCTTTGTATCAGTACGCAGGTGTGGGTTTAGGTACAGCATTTACGTCTTTACGTTACGGAGTTTACGTTGGCGGTGCCGCTCTTATCCTTATCGTACTTCAGGTGATCATTAATCGTAAAAATATTAGCTGGGGTAGCACTATCGTATATGCTGTTTTAGCGTTAATTGCGGTTGCAATGCCAGTCAGCATGATGAGCAAGGCAAGCACTGTTCCGCCTATTCACGACATTACCACTGATGTTACAAATCCACCTGAGTTTGTTGCTATTGCACCACTTCGCGAAGGCGCGCCAAACGATGTTAATTACGAAGGCGGCGATATTACTAAGCAGCAATTAGAAGCGTATCCAGAGATTAAAACGCAACTACTTCCGCAGCCTGTAAGTGAAGTATACGTAGCTGCAGAAAAAGCCATCGCCACCCTTGGTTGGGACAACGTTACCGCTGGCGCCCTGCCTAACACGCTTGAAGCCACAGATACAACGACATGGTTTGGCTTTAAAGACGATGTAGTAATCAGGCTGACAGAAAAAGGCGACAATACGCTTGTTGATGTTCGTAGTAAGTCTCGAGTAGGCAAAAGTGACTTAGGTAAAAATGCAGAACGCATTAATGCCTTTATGGCAGAGCTTCGAAAACAACTTAGCTAAGCCAGTGACAGAACGCACTGACCTAGAATAAATAGTTGAAATATAAGCATTAAAATAAGTTTGGTGTTATAATAGCTAATCTATAAAAGCTCGGCTTGCTCAGCAAGGCGGGCTTTTTTAATGTCTGTCATACAGGGCTGTGCGTTTTAAGCTGGGTAAAATAAACACATTTTATTTGCATCTAAAGCATCGCATCAAACGTTTTACTACTGAACTTGTTTTTGCTTTAAGGATAATCATGGCTTCAGGTTATGCAATTTCAGCGCTATCTCTAAGCGTTGCATCAATACTATACGCGTCACCCACTTTTGCACTTGACGACCCAGCAGAAGGCGATATCGAACACATACGCGTGAACGGTGATATGTCTCAGAAAAGTGGCGAATTTGTGTCGGCATCCCAAGGCTGGGTTTCAGGCGATACGTTACTTGAGCGCCCCATGTTGCGCACGGGCGAAATGCTTGAATTCATACCTGGCATGATGGTGACTCAGCACAGCGGCTCGGGCAAAGCGAATCAGTATTTTTTGCGAGGTTTTAACTTAGACCACGGCACCGACTTTACTGTTAGCGTTGACGGCATGCCTATCAATATGCGTAGCCATGGTCACGGGCAAGGCTACAGCGACCTTAACTTTGTGATCCCCGAAATGGTGGATAACTTGAGTTACTTTAAAGGCACCTACTATGCCAATATTGGCGACTTCTCTAGTGCCGGTGGTGCATTTTTCAATTTAAAAGATTCTCTTGACGACAATCGTCTATTTTTCACCCTTGGTGAATACGGCTATCAGCGACTTGCAACACTCAACCATGCCGACATTGGCGAAGGTAAGGCTATTGCCGCGTTTGAGTACCAGACATACGACGGACCATGGACCGATATCAACGAAGATGTGCGAAAAAAGAATGCCAACATTCGCTATATTACGCCCTTGTTCGACGGTGAGTTAACGGTAACGGGAATGGCATACGACAACAGCTGGAACGGGGCCGACCAAGTACCTGCCCGCGCTATTGAAAGCGGCCTCATCGACCGCCTTGGCTCTATTGACACCGACGTTGGTGGAGAGTCTTCACGCTATTCACTGTCGGCAAACTATACCAGCGATGGCATTAATGCCTCGTTTTATGCCATTGATACTGATTTGACGCTTTTTTCTAACTTTACCTATTTCTTAGATAACCCAGAAACGGGAGACCAGTTCGAACAAGCAGACGATCGGCAAATTTATGGTGGCGAAATATTTACCACGGTACCACTGGCGGTAACCGATGGCAGTACCATTACCATGGGCGCTCAATGGCGCTTCGACGATATTGAGAATGTAGGCCTTTATCGCACACAGAATTTGCAACGTGTAGGCACGATTAGAGAAGACGCCATAAAAAGCAGTAGCTATTCCTTATTTGCACAGTCAAACATACTGCTTTCAGACGCCCTTAGCCTATCTCTCGGTGGTCGTTACGATTACTTAGATGTGGATGTTACAAGCGACCTTGCGGCAAATAGCGGTGAAAAAAGTGATGGCCTATTCACGCTAAAAGCAGCGCTAAAATACGCCGTTACCGACGACATCACAGCGTTTGCTAACATTGGCCAAGGCTTTCATTCTAATGACGCCCGCGGTGCAACCATTACCATCGACCCTGTCAGTTCAGAGCCAACACCGGCATCACCATTATTGGTCAAATCGTTAGGTTATGAGACAGGTATTAACTATACAGACGGAAGAACCTTCAATGTATCTGCCGCATTATGGCGATTAGAGCTAGACAGTGAATTGCTGTATGTAGGCGATGCAGGCTTTACCGAGCCAAGCCGTCCATCTGAGCGCCACGGTATTGAGATAAGCGCGTACTACTGGATAAACCACCACCTTACCACCGATATTGAAGCTGCCTACACCAATGCCCGCTTCAGCGATAGGGTTGAGGGTGAAGGACGTCATATTGATGGCACCGTTCCCGGCGTGGTTAGCGCAGGGGCGACCTACTATCAAAATAGCGACCAATTGGGAATGAGCTATACACTTCGCGCTCGCTACTTAAGCTCGCGAACGGTAGAAAGCTTTGATGAAGTTTCTCCGCCAGCAACGTTTTTACTCAACGCCCAAGTTGCCTACCGCCAGCCCACGTGGGATGTCACCCTTGAAGTGTTAAACGCACTGGATAGCGACGATCACGATATTGACTATTTCTATGCATCACGGCTACCTGGCGAACCTGAAGAAGGCATTGAAGATTTGCATTATCACCCCGTAGAGCCTCGCAACGTGCGCGTTACGTTCTCTTTGCGGTATTAGAAGCTCATGGCTAAAAGCTAGAGCCTAAAAGCTAGAATCTAAAAGATAGGACAGGAAGCGCATTTGTGCGCTTCCTGCTTTTTTATCCCTCTTATTTTCCTATTAAAAGCCCTCTTAAAACGGAAAACACTCCCCCGCTCTCTCACTCACATTAATTATTTGTTAATATGCTTTTTAAACGTGACTGAACCACGTACTCTCACTGGCTTCAGAAGTTAATTATTAGAATAGGCTAGCTATGAAATGGATATGTCATAACGGCGTTTTAGCCTTAATTTGGGCTGCTTTGAGCACTGCCTCATGGGCTACGATAGCCGCAAGTGCTAACGTAAGTGCTAACGCAAATGTTAACGAAAGTGCTGTGGCTCATGCTGAAACCGTCTCGTCGACTCAGTATGCTGAGCCGACTGAGCCATTAGCGCTTAGTGGTGCAACGGTGAGAAAACGCTTTTTCTTTAGTGTGTATAAAATTAGCCACTTTATGGCTTGGCCTCAAGAAACTTCCGAAAACCCTGATGAACTCATCAAACTTATTTCTTCTGGGCAGCTCTCACAGCGGGTAGAAATAGAGTTTCTGCGAGATGTCTCTCGCGAACAAGTTGAAGAGGCGTTAATGGACGGCATAGAGCGCAATAACCCTGATGTCGACTTGAGCAACATAAAGACCGAAATAATGCGATTATCAGATGGTTTTGATAACGATATTACTGAAAATTCGCGGTTAGTATTATCGCGTGTGAATGTGGGTAAACTTATAGTATATTTCAATGGGCGAAAAATCGTTGAAACAGATAACAGCGAGCTTACCAGAGCCCTGTGGTCAATATGGTTTGGTCAAAAGCCAATAGTAGATAATAAAGCGTTGATAGCAAATCAACTGCAATAAGAGTAATGGGGCGATTGAGTGAAGGTTGTAAAAGGCAGTATACGTTGTAATAGATTCCTTGTTCCCTATCGTATTTATGGAGACAAACCAGACACTATTGTATGCATTAGCGGTGCAAAACAAACCATGGCAGTATGGCGAAGTTTTGTTAAGCGCTTTGTACCCTCTTTCTCTGTCGTTGTATTTGACTTGCCCGGCACCGGTCGCGCAGAAATACTTTCAGGCGCTCCACAAGTGACTTTTGAAGAGCAGCAACAAGTACTGCTTGATGTTATTGAAGACACCGCGAAAACTGACAAAGTGGTACTTGCAGCAGCGTCATGGGGCACTATATTAGCAGCATACATTGCAGCAAAGTACCCCACTAAAATTGAAAAAATGATATTGGGAAGCTTTGGTGTATCTACCAACGACACTATTTTAGAGCTTATTCACCGCGGACAATCGGCATTTAAAACCGGTGATGTTGAAAACATTGCACCTTTGATGATTGAGTGTTTTGGTCAATATATTCCTGAGTCGCAGAAGCAACAAATGATCAGCCAATTTTCAAATATGGATGAGAAAGAATTGCTTAATTTCTACGAGCACTGCGAGTTTGTAAAAACCAGTCGAGACATTAGTAAGCTAATTAACTTACGTGAAATTGAAGCAAAGACCCTTGTTATTTGCGGTGAGCATGACACCATTTTAGACCACGAAGGTATTCGTGCGGCAGTGACTAAAATTCCCAATTGCGTGTATAAGCTCGTACCGGATACTGGCCACTTCTTGCATTGGGAAAAACCATCAATTCTAGACACTTACAGTAACTTTCTTCACTCTACAGAAAGTGCGTAAAACCTAAAATAATTAAAGTCGAAGCCTCGGGGTCACTTAACTTCAGGGCTTACGCCTTTTTTACTTGGTGTTTGTTACCACCGCTGCGCTCATCTCTCGACACTGAACCCTCAACAAATTCTTGATTCACAGAACAAGTAAATCGTGATAACCCCTGCGTTCACCGCAGCCTCATTGACTGTTCAATTTATACGCTACAGTATAAGAGCATCAAAACAGTGAAAAGCTATCTCGAAAATTTCTAATAAGACATCTAAGCGAGAAGTCGCCATAAACAATAAGATCAAAAACGATAAGGGAACACTCATGCAATCCATCACAAAGTGGTTCACGCTATTGCTAGGGCTGGCCGTTATGCCCGCTTACTCAGCAATATTAATGAAACCAATTAACGACCCAGATTTAGCGTATTCTGGCGAGTTACTTTCTGGCACTAATAATCAGCAAATAACCCATCCCGATACCTTGCTCGGCTTTCCCATTGGCTCTCGCGTTGCCGACCCAGCGCAAATACACAGCGCAGTCATGCACTGGGCTGAGCAAAGCGATAGATTACACGTAGTCGAGTATGCGCGCACTCATGAAGGTCGCCCACTGATTGCCGCGTTTATATCAACACCGGCGTTACTCAGTGAGCTTGATACTATTAAAAGTAATATCGATAAGCTTGCTAACCCTTTAAATACCAGCGATAGCCAAGCCAGCAACATCATCGATTCACTGCCCGCCGTTGCCTGGATGGCATACTCTATTCACGGCAATGAAACATCAGGCGCAGATGCAGCGTTAACCGCTATCTATCATCTGATTGCTAGCGAAGACAAAGACGTGGAAGCGCTGCTTGATGATATGGTGGTTGTTATCGACCCCATGATGAACCCTGACGGCCGCGCTCGATTTGCCAAATCATTAGAGCAATATCGCGGCACGGCACCCAATGTTGACGACCAGTCGTTGTTACACCGTGGTGACTGGCCTTACGGCAGAACAAACCACTACTTTTTCGATTTAAACCGAGATTTCTTTTATCTAACGCAGCCTGAAACCGTCGGTCGCGTTGAAATGATCAATGACTGGCGGCCCCAGCTCATGATTGATGGTCATGAAATGGGAAGCCAAGACACCTATCTGATGGGCCCACCGCGCCAACCATTAAATCAAAACATTGACCCTAATTTGCAAAAATGGGCAAAAACCTTTGCCCGTGATCAGTCTGCCGCTTTTGATGAGAAAGGCTGGCGCTACTACACCGGCGAATGGTTTGAAAACTGGTACCCAGGCTATTCAAACTACTCTGAATATCGCGGCACCATGCACATTCTTTATGAGCAATCTCGTATGGCGGAAGACGGCGTGCGTCGACCTGAAGGCACCGTGCAAACCTATATCGAATCTGTGCATCATCAGTTTATATCCACCCTTGCCAACCTCAAGACGTTGGATAAAAACAGTAAAGCCATGTACCAAGATTACTGGCAGGGCCGTAAGAACAACGTTGCCTCTAAAGGAAAATTTGCTAACCGCACCTACGTGATTATGGCGAATGACAACATTGGCAGAACCGACGCACTGGTAAGCCGTTTGTTGGCTCAAGATATCAAGGTGTATATTACTGATAAAGATATAGAAGTGGACGAGGCCACCACGCATTTAGGCGACGTAAAAGAAGATGTTGTTATTCCCAAAGGCAGTATTGTTGTGCCTAACCGCCAAGCCGAGGCGCCGTTAATTGCTGCCATCATGGAATTTGACGCAGGTGTTAACAACGCCGTATTACTGGAAGAGCGCCAGAAAACCTTGCGTGACGGTTCATCGCTAATGTATGACACAACTGCATGGAATTTAACCATGATGTACGGTCTAGAAAGCGTCACTGTACCAGAGCACCTTACTAGTAATATGAGCCTGTATAAGCCAAGCACCCACACCCATACATTACTTGATAATGCTATTGCATGGATGGTAGACGGTGCAGACGATAGGTCTGTGGCCTTTGCTGCAAGGCTGATGGAACGCGGTATCCACGTTCGTTATATAGACCGCGAATCAGAGTTTGAAAACACGGTTTTCAATCGAGGCTCTATTGCGGTAACGGTCACCGATAACCCCAATACAGAAAATCTTGCAAGCCTAATAAAGCAAACTGCCGATGAGCTTATGGTGTCGGTAACCGCCACAACAAGCGGCTTTGGTGAGGGTGAGTTACCTGAGTGGGGAGGCAAGCATTTTGATCTTCTTACTCGGCCCCAGGTGGCTATTTTAAGCCACGGCAATATGTCTAGCTATGATGTGGGCGCAACCTGGTACAGCATCGATGCTAATTTGGGCATTCGCCACAGCCAAATAGACGTTAACTCTTTAAATCGTACTGACTTGCGTCGTTACAATGTCATTGTTCTTCCCACCAGCTATGGAGCACTAGATAAATCTAAGCAGGCGCTTTTAGATGAATGGGTTAACAACGGCGGAACGCTTATCGCTCACGGCAGAAGTGCGGCAGCGTTAGCGGGTAAAGATGGCATTGCCAAGGTGAAAACCATTGAGAATAGCTTTGAAAAGGCGCTCGATTACGATATTTCTTTAAACCGTGAATATATGGCGAGCTTAAACAAGGTAGACACCAAGGCAGCAATGGCTCATACCTTAAATGCAGACTTCGCGTTTCCATGGGACGATTTACCTAAACCGCTTAAAGAGGAAGAGCTAACCCGCCGCGATAAATGGTTAAGCCACTTTATGCCAAGTGGCGCTATGGTAGCCGGCAGAACAGACCAACAGCATTGGCTAACAGCCGGCACTCCTGAAGTACTACCATTACTTTACAGCAATCAACCGCTACTTATGTCGGCAGATAATAGCGAAGCCGTGGTTAGAGCGGGCGTATTTAGCCCAAGTCCTAACAAGAAAAAAGAGGATAGTGAGAGTAAGAAAAACGCCGATCGCTGGTTCACACTGCCACAAGATAAAGCGCTTAACGTTCGCATGAGTGGCTTACTGTGGCCAGAAGCACAGCAGCGTATTGCTAATACTGCTTACTTAACTCGCGAACGCAGTGGTAAAGGGCAAATTATTTTGTTTTCAGGCCAACCTAACTTCCGTGGCGCCGCATTAGGTACCAACAGGTTACTACTTAATGCCATTGTTTATGGTCCAGGCTTGGGTAGCCAAAAACACGTAAGCTTGTAAAAGAAGTAACAGCAGTAAAACAGAGAGGGGCCACGTGGCCCCTCTCTGTTTTATCAATATTGTAAATTATTCCACTACTGGCAACCTAACCGATTTGCCTCAGCCCAGCGGGCTTTGCTAATCCATCTATGACAAAGTTAATTGCCTCTACTCCATTTAATTTTGGCCTTGCGAACAAAAACCCCTGAAAACGCTGTGCACCTGCGTGTTGTAACCATAACCACTCATCCATGGTTTCTACACCTTCTACAATAAGCGGAATACCCATCGACTTTGCAAATTCGTACACAGCCTCAAATATGGCTTGCCTTGGGCCATTCTCATGAATGTTGGTGGTGATTTTTCGATCTAACTTTATTTTGTCTGGCAGGAAGTCGGCCAAAAGCGATAGACCTGCGTAACCCGCACCAAAATCGTCAAGAGCAACTCTTATCCCCGTTGACCGGAGGTTTTCGATGGCATCGAAAAACGGCGACCCCTCTTTAATAATTTCAGTTTCCGTTACCTCAAGAATAAGCTGTTGCGGCCTTAAGTTATTCTCATCTGCTAATGATAGTAAATAGCTCGTTATATCTGGACTATAGGTAATGGCACCTGGACATAAGTTGACTGATAGCGCTTGGTCAGCGTTTAATAATTTTGCACCTTGCGCAATGGCTATCGCCTTGCTCTTAAGATCGAAGTCATATTTTTGATTGCCCTCTAAACTATTCAACACATCTTCAGGGAATCGACCGTCGCTACTACGCAATAGCGCCTCGTAGGAGGACACAAGGCCCCTGCGGGTATCTACAATAGGTTGAAAAGCAAATTGAATATCAGAATTGCAATATTCAGCAATAGAGATTTCACTGAGCTTTACAGAGGCCTTAAGGTTATTTAAATCTTGATTAGACAAACACATGCGCCACTTGCCCGTGGCAAAACCGTTGATTAATGCAAAGGTCCGGCTGTCGCGGTGAAAAGAAATATCCGGCGGGAGCCAGTAGCAGTTACTTTTTTTATCCAGTCGAAAAGTGCGCAGCGCCCAATTGCCAAAATCGCGCTTGTGAATAGCGTTATCGGTTATTTTAACGATGTTATTATGCCGAGAGTCCGTCTTAATGTGCTCGAAAAGACCAAGTATTATGTCGGCTTCCCCCTCTAGCACCTGAAAAAAGTATTCACCGTCAAACAGTAATATCCCCGTTACATCGTTGTGTAAATTAAACGCTAAAGAATCCTTGGTGATCTCATCGAGCCCTTCGTGGTTTATTAGCGTTGACGCTCTACTTCTATACACTAGCTGTCTTAACACAACCTACCCCTTATGGGAGACGCTTTCATTTCTCGTTGCTATCACCTGGTTGAGACACTCAAACAAACTACAACTCATAAGCTAAGTGTAGACTGCAAACTGGCTTTTTCCCACATGACAGAACGTATCGAAAACGTCCCCCCAAAGTGCCTATATAAAGTGCCTATATAAACTGCCCACATAAGCCGACCCAGCGTTTTTTCTCAATAACGTTTTTCATCAACGAAATAGGCGAAGCAATTGACAATATTCGGCTATCAAACGCAACTTCAGTCTATTTTGATACGCCACATCAACTCATAAAGCCCGCAGATTATGATCATGTAATGAAAAAATTGAAGACTTTCATTGCTCCGTAGGCGCCTTTCTCTACGAAAGTCTATGGTTATAAAGCGTTATTCTTACAGCGAAATCGATAGCTATAAACTATTGTTATTTTCTAGGGCGTGTTTACTGTCGCTGCTTAGCAAACATCGATGCCCCCTTTATAGGTAATTTAGTTAGCCGTTCTGTTTTATTAAGCCGTAGAAGAGTGTTCCCATATGCGCCTACAATTTAAAATTATTCTGTTTGTTTTGTTGATTCTGCCAAACGCCGTGTGTGCGAGCACAGAAAATGAAGAGCATCACCATTGGCAACAGTCTCCCCACCACTTGTCGCTTTTAGTAGCAACAACGAATACCGATGAACACGGTGACGCATTCACACTAGGCGTTGATTATGAATATCGCGTTAATGACTTTTTAGGAATAGGGCTAGTCGCAGAATATGCCTTTGGAGATATAGAGGCATTCACCTATTTAGCGGTTGCCGATTTACATATTACCAATAACTTTATTGCCCAAGTCGGCCCCGGTGTAGAGTTTTTTGACGGCGAGGAAATTCCTGTGGCGCGTTTGGGTTTGCTTTACGAGTTTGAGTTGTCGGGCCTTACGCTTTCACCACAACTTCATTATGACTACCATCACGATCACGACGATGCCATAGTGGCAGGCCTAGCCTTTGGCATCGCGTTTTAGCAGTCGTAAGTTGAGAAAGGCGTTTTATTGCACCACTTCAACACCAATGGTGACAACAGACTCTGCGCTTTTTATGGGTGGCGTTTGATTAACCATCATTACCGTTCCGCTAATCGGCGCTGTGATAGTTTCCACTTGGTTTCCAAAGTAATCCAAAACGGTGCCCACTTCTTGGCCTTGTTGTACTTTATCCCCAATAACTACAGCAGGCTGGAAAAAGCCGGTTGTAGTGCTTTTTGCTGATTTTAGGGTTTCATAAATAATAGGCTCTGGATGCTCGGCAGGCTCTCCCTCCAACATATCCAAAAAGACCATTGTGTTTCTAGCCACTGTGAACGCGTCTTTTACAAATTCTTCCTTTGATTGCGCAAGATGACCAATTTCAGTAGTCAGGCCCGGCTTTCCTCGTGTCATTGCAGTGTTAGGGTAAGAAATAGAATTATTAGGGTCCTTTGGTCTGTCACCGTAAAGCACAATATGTTGCATACCTGTTGCCTTGGCAAAGGCCAGAGTCAATTCATCTAACGCTTCATCACCAATAAACGGAGAATAAACGTGGTTCAGCAGGCTCTGATTTGCACTACCAGAATGCATATCAACGAGAAAGTCAGCTTTACTGATAAATTCTTTTGTCAGTAAGTCTGCAATTTGTTCGGTAGGCGTCCCATCAGCACTACCTGGAAATTCTCTATTTAAGTTTTTTTCATCACGAGGGTTCAGCGCTAGCCGATGTTCATGAAAACCGTCCAAATTTGCCAAGTGCACCACAACAAGCACTCCACTCATTTCTTTGGGATTGATGCTTTGCTGCAACTGTTGCAGTGCAAACATAGAAGGGTATTCGTCGCCATGAATGCCAGCCGTAAGCAGGAGCACAGGCCCTTCTTTTTCACCATTAATCACAGTAACTGGTAAAGACACCTCTTTTTTATTCGCCATATACGATGTTTTATGACCAGTATTAGTTGTCTTGCCCATGAGCTCGAATGGGGCATTGGCACTTATAGGCGGACTCACCAGAGATAAAATAGCGACCACAAAAGAAGCCACTGATTTTGTTTTATATTGCATTAATTAAACCCTTTCTGAAGGCAAGATAACGGAAACACGCTATAAAATAGCGTGCTTAGAAAATTACTTAAACACTGTTTAAAAACGATACGCTGCCGACAGCCTAAATCGCTGTGGCGCACCAGGCTCAACCCACACATCGGCAAAAGAGTTGGTATAAAACTCTTCGTCAAATAGGTTGTCTACCGCCACTCTCACAGACAAGTTTTCAATAGGTTCAATCTCTGCAAACGCGCGCACTGTGGTGTAACTCGGTAAATAGAAATCAGTAGCGGTTTGGCCTAAACGCTCATCAACGTAAAGTAAACCAGAGCCTATGCGAACTGGCATATCTGCAATCACTAGTCCTTTACTTATCTGCACACTGAGTTGGTTTTCTGGTACATTAATAAGCGGGTCGCCAGACTCTATGGCTGATACAAAGTTGGCGTCTGCCGCATCATTTGTGCTTTCTGCATCAACAAAGCTATAAGACACCCAAAGTGAAATATCGTTTTCAAACTCAGCGTTAATGTCTAACTCTACACCTCGACTTCGCGCTTCGCCTGCTGGGGTTAAGAAAAAACCATCTGAGGCTTGTTCACTGTCATCAAACACGAGAATATTGCTTTGCTCAATATTAAATACCGAGAAAGTAATATCGCCACGCACGTTATCAAACATCGACGTTAAATCGGCTTTAACACCGATTTCTGCCGACTCAGATTCATTGGGCTCAAAAGGATTACCCGCAAAGTCTGATCCAGTGAGCTGACGGAAGCCTTCGCCGTAGGTCGCATACACGCTCGTGCTGTCGTTAAATAGATAAACGGCACCCACCTGAGGCGAGAAGCGAGTATCATCTTGCGATGTTGTGGACACTGGGCTTGCCAAGCGGTTGTCAATTTCCTGCTCAAACTTATCGAAACGACCACCTAAACGAATTTGAAGGTTGTCGGTAATGTTAATTTGGTCTTGGAAATAGAATCCCCATGCCTTTTGCACTTCAAACCGGTTCAAGTTATTGGACAGTTCAACCTCTGGAAGCGGCGAATAGTCTGGGTTGAAAATATCTAAAACCAAGTACTGATCTAAATCTAAGTCATTAATGTCAGTATCGCTTGCAAAAAACGGCGGGCGATAACGAAGGATTTCTTGATCGTTTTCAAACTTGTCATAGTCTGCACCAACAATAACTCGGTGAGTGACAGACCCCGTATCGAACTGACCCGCAATTTCGCCACGCAATACCAAGTAGTCTGTCTCGAAGTTACGATACCGTTTGAAACGCGATAGCAGTGCTTGGTCTGGGTCGATAAACAACGTTTGGCGACCGCCGAAGTTATTTTCCAGTGCATTACCTTCAAACGTCGTATCTCGTAAACCGGCGCCTAAAAGCAGGTTCCAGTCGTCGGCTAGTTCGTGTGATATCTCAATTTGATGACCAACCACTTGGGTATCTATGGTGTCGCCGCTAGGGTCGCCAGTAAAGGTTTCGATGGGTTGATGACCTAACTCACCGTCAATGGCCACTACGCCGCGGTCGAATGGTATTTTTTGTTCCGTATATTCCAGTTCATAGGAAATCGACGTATCTGCTGATACTTCCCATGTTACCGACGGATAAAAGCCGAAGCGCTCTGTTTCAACCGTGTCGCGAAAACTCTCTGCATCTTCGTAAAAGCCAACAAGACGCACACCCACGTTTTCACTAGCCCCTGCAACAGTCTGCAAGTCTGCTTCTACACGTTTTTGCTCCCAGCTTCCGTAGGTGGCTTGTACTTCACCGCCTTGGCGAAATTGTGGGCGCTTAGTCACCAGGTTAATGGCACCGCCAGGCTCTCCTCGTCCAAATAATGCTGCTTTTGGACCTTTCAGTACTTCAACATGATCGATACCAGATAAATCCCGCGGCCCACCAAAGCCGCGACCGGCGTTGAAGCCGTTAACTAAAAACCCGCTAGGTAAGTTTTCATCGCCTGAAAAACCGCGAATCGCAAAGCTATTCCACAACCCACCAAAATTGTTTTGGCGAGCCACAGACGCCGATAAATCTAATGCATCGTTGAGATTCACAGCACCAGCATCACTGAGTAATCCAAGGTCGATATCTTGCGCTGCGGCAGGTACTTCTTTGTATTCAAAAGCGCCCTGATACGCGCGATGCATACCGTGAACAGTAATCTTTTCAACATCTGCTTCATTCGGCGCATTAGTATCTTGTGCATGTGAAGACGCATTAAACAGTGTCGCGATAGTGACGGCGAGGGTAGTTTTTACCCAATTAGTTTTCATCGGTGTTTTCCTGTGAGTCTTTTAGTTTTTGTGGTGTAAATTGTGGAAGTTGCTCGAAGCTCTCTAGCGAAAACGCAGGCGCTTTGAACATGCGGTTATAATAAAAATCGCGAAGGCTGGCGTGAAAATGTCGTACGCTATTTTCATAGTGCACCATTGCTTGTACGTCAGTATCGGCGGCGCTTGATAGCAGGCGCTGCGTGAGCAGAGACGGTGATACCCACGCTATGTAACTCGCTATTTCATCTTTTTTGAGTGTTGATGCTTGGTAAGATTGTGAAAGCTCGCTGGCCTTTTCATCGCCCACTTGCTGAAAGGCGTAGTACCATTTCCAGTTAAATGAGCTATCGCGTTTGGGGTCAAACTCGGTGTAGTGAGTCCACTGCGGATGGCTTTTGAGAAATGCGCTCCAGGTTTCTTCTACAGGCTTGTCCCACGCGCCGTTTACCGCTTCACGCTGGATAAGCACAATGTCTCCGCCCTCTGGCGTGTCAACAAGGGCATTAATGATTGTGTGGCCGGTAACCGGAACGACGACGGTCGTCATAAGCCACACGCCCAACATAATAGAAGCCAAATGAGTGGCACTAAACTGGGAAAAACGTTTTGCCGCACCAATAGCAAGTACGATCACACTCCACATTGCAATATTGGCAATCACAATGGCGCAAACCTTCACTATACCGACTAGTTCAGCGCCATTGAGTACAGCAAATGCGACAAACGGAAGCAGCACGGCAAGAGCAAGGGGCACCAAAGTCACTATCACCCGCGACGTCCAAATTGCATGACTATTGCGTGCGGTTACGTTTAACAAATCAAAGCGGCGTGCTTCACGCTCTTTGGCTTTTAAATCGTACAGCAGCAGTATGATGAACAGTGGCAAAAGCACACTGGTCACGAAGGCGAAATCGAAACGGCCTAAAAAAGCGAGCTCGGGGTTGTCGGTGTCGCTTTCATAAATTTGTCCTTCTAGAGCGAGCATACGAATACGATGTTTCCAAGGAAATACATCCCGCTCACCTACCGCGGCAAACGCCAAACTGGTAGGCGGTGCATACGTTAGATGAAACGAGTAGTACGCAACCATTCCATAATTAGACTGGTGGTTGATAACAGCGTCGCGCTCTACTTGGTCTTTTTCTAATAACCTTTCAATAGTGGCTTGTTGCTCCTGCATTTCTGCAAACCCCGCCCAAAGGGAAATGGAACTTAGCAGCAATACCACTAGCATGGTAAGTTTGAATTGGCGGTGCCCAAAAACGAAGCCCGCCTCACGTTTAATATCATTAAAACGCATCATGGGTTTAACCTCCTAACCGCAATACGAAGCAGCAGCACGGTAATGCCCACCCAAAAAAGCAGCTGCAAGAAGTACAAGTTTGCGTTGCTTATTCGTACCGCAGATTTTTCAGGCTCAAACTTAAACTCTGCTAACAATGCCCAGTTACTTGCGTCAACCACCGCTTTATCGGCTGCTTCCTCACTGGCATTGCGGTTCATGTCTAGTTTGTAATCAAGTTTTTCCACATGCACTTTATTAAGGCCTTGCACAAATTCTAAGCGCAGCGCTTCGGCTTCACGTAAAAAGCGGTGGTGGGTTTCAAGACTCGTGCCCGCCAATACGGTTGAAATTGAGCGGATGGCGACGGTAGGTGATAACCAGCCAAATTGACGGGCAATATGCGCCTGCTCTAGCTCTTGCTGCATACGATTTTCAGCAAATTCGCTTAACACCTCAGCCTGACGCTGCTCAGAATATTGGGCTACCACACCTCTGAAATTAACAGGTAAGTCATCCACAGAGTCCACGTTGTACTTGGCGAGTAAGTCTTGTTTAAGCTTTTTAAAGGCAGGGTCGTTAACGTCGTGCCCATCACCAAGGCTTCTTAATTTCTCTTCTACTTTAAAATCGGCCTCAAGCTTGCCCATAGAGGGCGCTAAATTAGTCGCTACACTGCTACCTAAACGGGGAAGCAACACGCATGCGCTCATCCAAATGACAATTAATATTGTGAAACTCGCACTGCTCTTTTCAAATAGTGCAGAACACGCCGTTACCACCACAGTCCACAGTAAAAAGTACACGGCGTAACTAACGCTAAATAGCGCAACCAGTGATGCACTTTCACCTGAAAAAGCGACATAAAAACACGCTAAAAGTAATGGCATCAGAAACACAGCGCTTGCCGCCGCTAAGGCTAACAATTTACCGAGCAACAGCTGTGAGCGGCTAGTACCTTGAGATAACAGCAAAGTGAGGGTACCGGCTTCACGCTCTCGAGATACACTGCCGTAACCGATAAGAATGATAAAAAGCGGCGCAAGCACTAGCGCTAAAAAGCTAGGCGTTAAGCTGCTAAAACGTGTTAGGCCCGCCGACTGACGCTGCTCAGCAAACATTGCACTGTTTTGTCTGTGGCCCTCTAGGAAAATAGCATTGCCCGTGTAGGTATCTACCCCTGGCTCAATTACGCTTAATGGCGTTGGCGCGCGAAATACGTAATGACCATAATGCACCATGCGATGGGGGTGCTTATCAGGCTGCGCTTTAAAACGCTCCTCCGCTTTATGTTGAAGATGTTCGCGGGCATGAGCGGCTTCTTCTATATGAAATGCATTCACAACGAGCGCTGCTAAGGTAAGCACCGCACCCAACATCAGTACGGTGGCAGCAACTTTGGTGCGCAGCCAATAGCGCCATTGCTCTGCGCAAATAGTGTTGGCGACACGCAATATCATAGCGTACGCCCTGCAAACGCTGCGTGAACCGCTTCGGTATCGATGGGTGTATCAGCCACCCGCTCAAAGGACCCAGTCAGTTTACCGTCGCTTAATAGCACAATACGATGAGCCACTTGGCAAGCGCCGTAAACATCGTGCGTCACCATAAAAATAGTGGCGCCGTTTGCGGCAAGCTCAGACACTAGCGCATTGAATTCATCGATGGCTGCCGGGTCTAACCCTGAAGTAGGCTCATCTAAAAATAAAACCGGTGCATTGCGCAACAGCGCAAGGGCAATCGCCGTTTTTTGGCGCATCCCTTTTGAATAATTCGACAGCGCCTTTTTCCACGAGTTTTCTTGTAGCGCTACTTTGCGTAACGCGGCAAAAATGTCTTCGTCTGTTTTATCTACACCTGCAACTGATAGAAAATAGCGAATATTTTCTAAGCCAGAAAGATGGCCATACAAGGTGACTGACTCAGGAAGGTAAGCCACTGACTTTTGTACATCGTTAGTATTGGTGCTGGCGTTTTTACCTAGCACAGTTGCACTACCGCTACTTGCCTTCATTAACCCTAAAAAGGTTTTGAGGGTGGTCGATTTACCTGCGCCATTTCCACCTAAAAGGGCGAAAACCTCGCCTTTTCCTACATTAAAATTAAGGTTATCTAAAAGCGTGCGGTCATCTACTCGCACAGTTAGCGCATCTGCGCATATAACGGAATTTGTGTGCATTGTTTGATAAAGCTATAAAATTAAATTGATTTCGTAATGTTATATTATAACTATTGCCATGGGAATACGTTTTACTTTGATGTTTTCAAAAATTTTATGATGCGCGTTGGGTAAGAGGCTCTTTCAAATCTTTAGTGCTATTGATTAGTTAAGATTTTATACGAGCTACAAAGCTCAATATGTGACTATTTAAGAAATGAATAACGCGCCTGCTCCACCTCGTTACTGGCCAACAACAAACACGGTCATCACAAAGCACTATCCATCGAGCAGAACTTATATTTGTAAACTATTCTTATGCCTAGAAAGAGTCTTTTGGAAATGTAATGAGGATGACTTTAAACGAGAGTTTGTTACCCTTTTAGAGCAGTCAGATCATAAGTAGCATCACGCTACTAGTACTGGCACTGCAGCAGAATGACCATTAGTGGAACCTTTCAGAGGCCGCTGTTTTTATTTTAATACTGAGATCTCCATTGACGCCATTCAACAATAAAAAGAACAAACGAAAAGTTTCCTATAGCTACCTCATTATTTTGATACTTATCGTATTAATCGTGGGGGTTATCTTTACCGGTATTTCAGCGATTTTAAGTGAGTCGCGTCAGGTTAGAAATAATTACGAGCTGTTAAGGTTAGCCGAATCTGTCGATGACACCTTGATGGAAGTTAACGCTGATTACAGCGATTTTTTGCTCACCGGCGAGGACATCAAACTAGAAAAATTCAATCGCCACAAAAAGCAGCTTGATAAGTTGATAGGCAAAGGTAAACAACTCCTTACTGGTGAGGGCCAGCAAGCCGCTCGCTGGTCGAAAGTGGCAGAGCTCATGACTCGTTGGGAGCAACAAGTTGTGCAACCTGAAATAGCGGTAAGGCAGCAGATTGAGCAAAGTAATATAGCCCTAACCCATTTTGAAACTTTATCTTCCAGACTAGTCGGTAAGGCTATTTTTGACGACATTCGAGGTTTACTGTCTGCTTTACATGATAAGTTTGAGCAGCGAAGCAATGAAAAAGGTAAAGAGCTTATCGACCTAATAACCCTGAGCTTGGTCAATATGGAAACTGGTCAGCGCGGCTTTTTACTCTCTGGCGCAGAGGAGTCACTAGAGCCATTTGAAGAAGGTAAAAAACGATTAGCTGTGCAGCTAGAACGCGTTCGCAGCCACGCTGTCAGTGGTAACGTAATTGCATCAGATATTGATGCATTGGAACGCCGCATTGACGATTGGCTGCGCAATGCTGTCATACCAGAAATTCAAGCGAGAAGAGAGCTTAATAGTAAATCAGTATCCAATGAGGATGTGACAACAATGCTTGCTGGGGAGCTAACCCAACAATACATTGGCAATATTCGCGACCTCTTGAAAGAAATCATCATTGACGAAGAGTTAACGCTTAACACACGTAAAGTAGAAGAGGCTTCAACTGACCTATTTATAAAGATAGCTATCGTACTTGGCATATTGGTTGTATCCATGGTCTTGATGCTGGGCTTTATGCGAACACAGGCTTTCAAACTTGTAAATTATCGTTCAAAACTGGAACACCTCGCCCATTACGACACCCTTACAAACCTGCCAAATCGTGTATTACTTGCCAATCAATTAAGTCAGTCGATGGCCCAATGTCGTCGCCGTAAACAATCGTTAGCCGTTGCCTTTATGGATCTCGATGGATTCAAAGCCATTAACGACAATCATGGCCATAAGGTGGGAGATGAACTTTTAGTCGCGGTATCACAACGGATGAAAAGCAGCTTAAGAGAGGGAGACATGCTGGCTCGTATTGGCGGCGACGAGTTCATTGCTGTTATGGTTGACTTAAATGGGCCACATGATAGCGAACCAGCGCTACAGCGGCTGCTAGACGCGGCAGCAGAGCCCGTGATCATTGGTGACGACGTGCTGAATGTAACAGCTAGCATAGGGGTTAACTTTTATCCCGAAGATAGCTCGGACGCAGAGCAGCTTATGCGACATGCTGATCAAGCCATGTATTTAGCCAAGCAGGCAGGTAAGAATCAGTTTTATATCTTCGATACCAAAAAAGACAGTGCGTACAAGGCATTAGGGGAAAGAATCGGCCACATTCGAAACGCGCTTGAACAAGAGCATTTTGTATTGCACTACCAACCACAGGTAAACATGTGCACAGGAGACGTTATTGGCGTTGAGGCCCTGATTCGTTGGCAACACCCAGAACGTGGACTTATTCCGCCGTTAGAGTTTCTTCCCGCTATAGAAAGTCATAATCTGAGTATAAAGCTAGGCGAATGGGTGATAAGCAGTGCCCTAGCCCAAATTAAGCAGTGGCATAATGACGGCCTCAGTTTTACAGTAAGTGTAAATATTAGCGCCTACCAGCTTACTCAAAGTGACTTTCCAGAACGGCTGGCGTTATTGTTAGAACAGCACACAAATGTAGATCCAAACCTACTGGAATTAGAAATTTTAGAAACCGCTGCACTTAGCGACATCACGCAAGTGTCAGAGGTTATGGACGCTTGTCATAAGCTGGGTGTGCGTTTTGCCCTAGATGACTTTGGCACTGGGTATTCCTCTTTAACGTATTTGAGAAGGCTTCCCGCACAACAGGTAAAAATAGACCAAAGCTTTGTTCGTGACATGCTAGAAGATCCTGACGACTTAGCAATTATTAAAGGCGTAGTGGGTTTAGCCAACGCTTTTAAACGGGACGTTATTGCAGAAGGTGTTGAAACTCGCGCCCACGGAGAAGCGCTGCTTGCGCTTGGCTGCGAGCAAGCTCAAGGATACGGTATCGCCCGCCCCATGCCAGCTGTAGATATTCACCCATGGGTTCAAACATGGCAACAAACGCAGTCATGGCAAAGCTAAGCACTTATCGCCTATGTGGGCAAATGCTTGATTGGCGCCACTGATTAGTGACGCCAATCGCGTTTTTTACACGACTCTTTTTTACGGCTTTTGTTTAACGGTGCTTTCGAATAAATTCAGCCAGCTTTGAGCCTGATACCAGCTTAAAGTTTTGCTTATCACTAGGCATAACGTTTCGGCCATCTTGCACAACTAGCAGTCCCTGAGGGTAGCTGCTACCGAGATGTACACTGCTTATGGCAAGACCATCAGTCTCGGATGCGCCATCTATGCCGTTCTCGATATCTGCAGTGATACGAAAGCTTCCCAGCCAGTCAAAATCATTATCGATAGCATAAACCGCATAGCTATTGTTGCCTTGACTAGAAGCAACTAAATAACGTTTTTCATCAACATAAAAGATATCCATTCCTTCAATATCTGCATGCACTGTATTGCTCAAACCGGCTATTCGCGTACTTGTCTGCTGAACGCCTGCCAAACTGCGTAGCCAAATTCCGCTTGCTTCTTCCCCGTAGAATAGCTGCTGGTGTTTATCGTCAGCCACACATCCCTCAGGTTGGCTAGGTACGTTAAACTGTTCCACAAGCGATGCACTTACCGTGTCACCGGCTACGGTTAACGCATAGCGCAAGTAGGTTCCGTCAGTGTCGTTAACTAGCACCTCAAGGCCTTGTTTTGGTTGGTAAAGGCAAAGACCATAAATATCGTTTAAGGGTGTCGACACATCGCCAATATGTGTGACCCTCCGGTTTTTTCCGTTTATAGCAAACACACTTAGCAGGTTGCCGCTACGATTGCTCGCTACCGCTAGGTCCATGCTATTTTCACCAAATTGCACCGACTGTCGCACATCAACGTTATTTACTTTTCCAATGGGAAGGTGCTGTAACCGTTTACCGTTCAAATCGAAAACATCAAGCCCCGCTTTTTTGTCAGTTCCAATAATAAGACTACGCTCTGGTGTTTCATTGTTTACCCAAATAGCGGGGTCGTCAGCAGCATCACCGAATCGCTGTACTGGGTCAGTTTGTCCATCGGCAGTCAGCATAGCTAAATCACCCCGTTGATAGTCCTGTGGCTTAACATCAAACGAATGAACCATGCCCATTTCGTCAGTTAACTCGCCTTTTCCTGCCGATGTCAGCGCAATGGAAACAGTATCTTCATCTAGCTCTAAGGGTGATAAATATCGCGTCAGCTCAGACTCGGGCGCTACCGACATTTGCCACACTCCAATCCCCTCTTCAGCAATAAAGATTTGACCAGAAGCGTTATCCACCATGCAGTATTCTGGTTCGCCACCCATCGAAAAATTACGAATGGCTACCTGTCGCCATTGTGCGTTAGATTGAAGGTAGAGGTATTGTTGTGAGGCCATCCCGCGTGCGTCGAAAACAAACGCGCCAATACCCTGTGTATCTTGGAATATACACAGTGTTTCAATGTCAGCATCAGGTGGTGGTGAGCGGTATTGTTCTTTTATTTCAAAGCGGCTATTCAATGAGGTAACGGCACTGACCACCAGCGCTTGTGTAAGTGGGTCGATATGCACCAACAATTGATTGTTTTCATCAATGCTATGACTTGCATAAATTTCCGCATCCTCTGGAATATGGGCTAGAAGAGGCTTGGGGGAGGCCTGACACACGAGGGCACAAACTGCCAAACAAGGTCCAACTACACTATAAGTAAAAAAGCGAAGAAACATTACTTATCCTTACTAAGAGAAATGGTATAGCGATAAATCACTTCTCCACTATCATTAACAAATTGTACTAGGCACTTAGCACTGTCCATCGACACTATTGCAAAACCCGCTTGAGACTCAGCAAACAAGGTAAATTCTCGCTGCTTAACCGGGCGTAGCTCAGAACCGGCACCAGAAACAAAGTGCTCTACCTTTTTATTGGCAGCGCGGTTGTGCTGCAAATCGTGCTCATGACCCGCAAAATACGCCTGAACGCCGTACTGCTCTAGCACTGGTTCAATCACATTGCGAATACCGCCTGTTTTGCCATAACGTTTGCCGCTGGAATACAATGGATGGTGACCTATTACAATTTTCCATTCTGCCTTTGATTCGCTAAGCTGCTTATGGATCCAAGCGAGTTGCGCATCACCATCTTGCGCCATCGCCGCCGCGTATTTTTTCTCTGACTCATATGCAGGGTTCAGGGGGCTAGTATCTACAAACAATATAAGCGCAGACGCCTTATCGGAAACATCAACTGTCTTAGCGTAGTAAGGCGCCGGCATTTGCCAGCGACGACTTATGTCGCTGTAATCAATTTGCGCTTGCCAATTTCCTCTGTAATCGTGATTACCTAATGTGGCATACCAGTCGATAAACAAATTGGGGCCGGTATACACGTCTTCAAATGAACTGCGCCAGTAAGGGTCGTGAATAGAGGCTATACCGTTGCTGTAAAAGTTATCTCCCGTTGTAGCAACAAATTCAGCATCTGCTTGTGCCGCTGCAATATCCATCCATTTCGCGACCGTTCGTTGATGAAAGTGGCCGTTTCGGCCCCAATCACCTAGTACTAGAAAGCTAAAACCGTCTTCTACTGTCTCAAGGCCTTTAATCGTATTTTCGCTATAGTACTCGCTATCGTAGATCTCATGGCTTGCTAGCGAAAAGCTAGCAAGGCCCATAAGAACGATGGAAAGCGTAAACAAGAAACTCTTTTTCATGTTTGCATTACTTCCCATTACTGAGTACGCCAAATAAAGCCAATTTCAAAGGTGCGGCCATACTGTTCGAATTGGGCATTGCGATTGCGCTCATCAAAATAGTGGTACATAGGTTCGTCACCTAAGTTGATGCCATTGAAATACACCTGCATATCGTTGTTTATGTAATATTTGGCAACGAAGTCAATTTGCTGGTGATCATCTTCAATGCGCAACATGCCATCATCAATTTCTTCAAGGTTGTCACTTTTGTAAGTCATACTTAAACGCAAACTTAGCGAGTCATTTTCATAACCTACAACCACATTACCAACCGTGTCTGATTGATTTGGTAACTTAGTTTCAAAGCGTTCGCCATCAAGAATGGTGAGCGCGTCAGAATCAGAAAATGTGCTGTTAACCGAGAATAAAAGTCCATTGTTGAAACTCTTAACCCAGCTTAGTTCTAACCCTGTAAGGGTGGCTTCTTCACCATTAACGGGTTGAAAAGCTTCTTCGAACCCTTCCCATGGCCCCGTGCCCGCCACATTTGCCTCAACAATAAAGTTGTCGATACGCTTGTGGAATAATCCGGCAGACAAAACGCCAATACTCCCTGGGTAATACTCAAGCATTAGGTCGAAATTATCCGCCTCATAGGGTAATAGCTCAGGATTGCCTACGCTTGCCTCACGCTCTATTACCTGCTCGCCATCTTCCGTTCTCACATTCGCCTCAATAATTTGAAACGCTGCTGCATCTTCAAAGCTTGGACGGGAAAGGGTTTGAGTGAACGCCGCGCGGGCAATGAGTTTTTCTGTAAAGGCGTAACGCAGGTTGATACTAGGGAAGAGATTGTCGTAGTCCCGTGAGGCGTTGACCGGCTCAATGCTTAAATCAACGCTATCTGTGTCTTCATTCTCGGTTAACGATACTTGAGAGCCAGCGGTACTGTACGACGTGCTTTCATAGCGCAAACCAGCCACTAAGCGAAGTTTTTCCCAGTCAAAGCGGGTCATGGCATAGGCAGCAAAGATATCTTCATCATTGCTAAAAGAATTACCCTGAGACTCTATGCGAGAATCTAACTCAGCCAATTCGAGCTGACTGCGCTGCTGATTGAAGTTGTCTCTTAGCGCACCGCGATTAAGCCCTGGTCCAAAATTTCCGAGGGTGTATTCTGGAGAAGCGGTAGCAAATGCCGCGTTGTCAAAACCATCAAACCCACCGTCAAAAATCGAAATATTGGCCGCAGCGGTTTTTTCTCGTGCTCGATATTTAGAGCCAAACTTCACTTCACCTTCACTATCAAACCAGTCTATTCGCTTAGCAATATCGAAGCGGAAGCTCAGCTCTGTATCTTTTGCGTTATTGCGTTCGAAACTCATTTGATCGAGTTCGTAGTTGCCAAGGTCGTTGAGTGCTTCAGGTACCGTAAGTTGAGGGATACGTTGTTCTAAATCACCATCAATACCTGCATCTGCACCGGTGAAAACGTAGTAAAGCGCATCTGGTTCATCTTCGTCTGAGCGGGAGTAACCTGCTTGATAGCTTATCGTCCATGCGTCGCGTTCATGCTCTGCACCGGCAGATATGCTTAAAATACTTTGCTCTTCAAATCGGTCTTTACTTTCGCGCTCTACTTCTGAGTCATCGCCATCTAATACGAAAACGTTGGCTTGTCTGAACTCTGAGTCTGAGAAGCGACTGTATAAGGTGCGTAAATAATACTGATTATTAAAATCTGGACGAAAATCAATGTTTACCGCTCCACCAAGACGTTCACGGGTGATAGCGTAATGACGTTGTTCAATTTCATCATCGCCATTGCTTTCTATGTTGTCTGACCCGAATTCACGGTCAAAGTAGCTTAGTGCAGCAGCAATGCCCCACTTATCATTTATTTTATGGGTGACGCTGCCTGCAAGCTTAGGACTCAAGGCGTCGCGAAGCTCGTTTTGACTTAACTGGGCGGTAAATGAGGCGCTGTCAGTGGCTCGGTCAAACGCGCTCACACTTTTCACTTCAATATTACCGCCAATGGTATCGGCATCCATATCAGAGGTGACAGATTTTGAAACCGTTAAACTGCTGATGAGTTCAGAAGGAATAACATCAAGGGCTACCGACCTAACGCCGCCCTCTGGAGAAGGAATATTCAAACCGTTAATGGTGACATTATTCAAGTTCGGGTCGATTCCGCGAATACCTACAAAGCGCCCTTCGCCCTGATCGCGCTCAATACTTAAACCCGGCAAACGCTGAAGTGACTCTGCCGCATTCTGATCAGGAAACTGACCTATTGCATCCGAAGACACGACTGATGTTATGCCATCAGCCATGCGCTGTTTGTTAATTGCTGTCGCTTGCCCACTTCGTTGTCCACGTACCAGAAGCTCTTCGATAGTATCGTTGGCAGCACCAACCAATAAGGTAACATTGGTAATATCATCGCCAACGACAATTGTTTGCGTGGAAGGCTCTGTACCTAAATAATCTATTTCAACCGTATAAGTGCCTGGTGCAATGCGTGGAATTCTAAAACGACCTTCTTTATCGGCATAAACACTTATGCCCAACTCCTGAATATCGATTTTGGCGCCAGCAAATAATTTGCTGCTGTTTACGTTGGTGACTACGCCTACTACCTGCGACGCTTCGGCCGCTATTGCCTGAGGTGCCGCAAATTGCAACGCTGCCGAGCAAGCAATGGCGATAAGAGATAATTTTCTAGTGTGCATACCTGAGTTCTTCTGATTGTGTGAAAGCCAGCTCAAAGTAGGGTGAATAAATGACGTTTCCGTGACAGTTTTTTGACCTAGCTGCCAAAAATACGCAGATAAACATCAATAAAGCCCGACTCGCCATTTCCCTGAGCCAAAATGACCTGTACCCAAACCACTGTTTACATTGAATTAATAGCCGAAATATCGATTAACAAGGTGCTGCACATCGTTAAACTGTCATATTCGTGAGCCAAAATAACACTACTACGCCAAGGTAGATTACGTTAAACAGCACATATCACGGTATTTAGGTTATTCATCATGGTTTCACATTTAAGACGGCATCAAGGTTTATTCTCGCTGTCACTAACACTTCCTATACTCGCCTTTGCGATATGCATTTTAGCGGGCACGCCAGAACCCTCGGGTATTGAATGGCTTGATGTATTGGGTGAAGGGAGTGTGACCCTAGTACTATTGCTGTGGATATTGGCACTTCTGATTAGTCGTCCTTCGGGGAAGTTAACTCAACTGCTGGTGATAGGCCTTAACCTTATCCTGTTTTCTTCACTTTTAGATTTGATGGATGAGTTTATGGACTACTCAGCCACGTCTAATTGGGTTTCTATGATGGAATCTATTCCTGCCTCTATCGGCATGGTAATGACCACTATTGCTGTTTGGCAATGGCATAAAGAACAGTTGATGCTTAACGCCCAGTGGCAGACAAGAGAGGGCTTTGTTCGTAATACGGAAGACTTGGACCCGGTAACTCAGTTATACAGCGGAGAGCACTGGATGATGCGCTTAGAGCAAGCTTTCGCCCATAAACCTCACTCTTATAAAACGTTAGTGATGTTAGACATAAATGACTTTAGTCAGTTTAATAGCCAGTACGGGCATAATGAAGGTAACCGCTACTTGCGAGGATTGTCCTCAATGCTATCGCTATCACTTCCAAGTGGCGCGCTAGTTTGCCGGTTTGCTGGAGACCGCTTCGCCATTTTATTGCTGCAAGATGAAAAGGTTGATTCAGCAAACTGCATACACCAACTCAGCCAAAGTATTCATCATTTTGCTTTTTATCCCCACCAATGTAATACCGCTATTTGTTTGAGTGCTCGTCACGCTGCAATGGAAATAGTAAGTATGGCTGACATAAACGCAACCATCCTCAAGCTCAATCAAAGCTTAGATAAGCAGCATGCACACGCAGCCTAATCACCCTAACACCGTACCCAAATCATTGCTTCTAGGTGTTACTGACAAGCACTTAACTGCCTGGCCGCTAGCGCAGGCTATGGTTGATATGAGTATTTCACAAGGTATCGAAAGCGATGCTTTGCTAAGAGGTACAGGACTTTTCATAGAAGATATTGCTAATGGCAAAAGTTTAGGTGCTAAACAGCTTCTGCTATTGAGCCAGCGAGTTCAAAAGAGTGTGAAGAGCAGAGACGCAGGATTACAAATAGGTCGAATGCTCACCTCTAGTCACATGCTCGGCGTGCTATCTATCCTATTGAGATGTCGCAACGTAGCGCATTGTGTTGAGCTTCTTTCTCACATGCGCTGGAGCTGTATGCCACTTATTCACTGGCGTACGTATTATCACGACGATACGGTTTATCTTGTACCTCAAGATAGTTTTGGTGCAAAAGAAAACTGGTCTTTTCAGGTAGAAGTGGCCTTTGCTTGGATGATGTCTATCGTTCGTCAAGGAACAGACAAACGGTTCCCTTTAAGTTTTGATTTTGAATGGGCTCGTCCACGCAACATCTACGATTACGAGGAGTTTTTAGGTACGCGGCTTTCTTTTGAACAACCTGTGACAATGATCAAAATTCCTCGTGAGGCCTGGGAGGAGCGTTTTTCTCTTGCCGATGAGGACTGGGTTACAACCGGTGTAGCATCGGTGTCGAGGCAACCTATGTATGCATTGACCGAACGGATCCAGGATTTGTTAATACAACAGCCTGACTTAACAGCAGCGCAAATTGCTTCAACACTTTCCATAAGCCTTGCTACCTTGAAGCGTCGTTTAGCTGAGCACAACATGAGCTTCAAGCAGCTTAGCGACAGCATTCAAAAGCAGCACGCAATTATGATGGTACAAACATGCAGGGCAAACACCCAACAACTCGCAGAAGCATTCTCTGTAAGCGATACCACTAACCTTCGGCGCTTTATTAAACGCCTTACCGGTATGACATTAACCCAAATTCGCAACTCTATTTCTTAATTTACCAAGGCCGCTAGATCACGACCTATATAAGTATTTTTGATGACCCTCTCAAAACTTGGCAAGCAAATTGTAAGTCTATGTTCAGTTAACTAAAACCTGAGCTAAAACGACGAGAATTTGACTATGCGTTTACCTACTAAGCAACTCATCAATAAAATTGAACATCTTTCTAAAGACCTGTCTCCAGCTCAACTTGGGCGTTTTCTCGATATTATCGATGCAATGACTGCTTTAGTTGAAGATGCCGCCACGGTCGACTTAAGCCATGACAAAAACGTCAAACCAAGCGAGCAGAATACTTCGTCTGTCATTCATTAGTGGGGATAGAAACCTAGTTACGAAAACTGAGCTACGAACCTCGAGGCTTAATCACCAAGCACGTTCGTAGCTTTGTTTTGCCAAACACCGACAATGATGCAAAGTCTTGCTTTAGAATAGGCAGGTGCTGATAATCTAAATCAATGTCTTCGCTGTCTGCTGTATCTGCGTCACTCACAGCTGCGCCGTTTAAGCCAATGCCACCATTATGATTCGTACTATCTAGCCTCACACCAGCCTCATCATAAAACCCTTCGCTTCCATCAGGATCATGTAAATACAAGCAACGTTCATCAGCATGCGTTATTACTACCCAATGAGGCGCTTTTATCCCGTGAAATTGATATGTACTAATAAGGCAAATAACGCCGTAACCTTTGCTTAGTGCCGCTTCAATTTCAGCCAGCTGAATGTCTGTTTTATGTACCGCTATGTTGGCCTTTAAAGCCTGTTCAATAAAATCCTGCTCTACAATGCGCATAATCGATTTTTTGTGTTCGCTGCGCACGCCATCTACAAACAAATCATTTATTTGTGTGGAATATACTTCAACGTTGAAACCCCGCTGGTGCCCAGCTAACGCCAAACCTAACGGATGGCAACCGCCATGGCCTGAGGTCATAAAAATAGTGGTAGCTTGTCGCCAAATCGCAATTTCAGTGGTTTGATCAAACCGCGTATCTTCTTGCACGTACTTCATCGCCATCATTAAGGCACTAGGCCCACACGTAAACGCCGTAGTTTGCTTATACCACGGGTAGTGTTGTTGAGGGCCAATAGCGCTTGCATACTGTATGGGCTTTTGAAAGCGCAGCGCATCGGCACCTGTTGCGTAATACTGCCGATAAATACCAAACTTGCGATAGCCTAACTGCTTATACAATTTGATTGCCGCTTTGTTATCTTCAGCAACTTCTAAACGAATAAACAGCTTTTGTTTCTCGGCCGCTAACGCTTCAAGCTTTTGCAAAAGTGAAGGCGCTATCCGCTGCCCCCGAGCTTCAGCAAGTACCGCTAGAGAATACAGGCGAGCAGAGCGACTGCCCTTGCGCAAAATAACAAGGCCGTAACCTACAATGCCGCTGCCGCTTTCCGCTATTAGCAAAATACCGTGCTCAGCCTTTATCCAATAGCGCATACGCCTGCGCGAAAGCCTGTCGCTTTCAAAACAGCGTTGCTCAATGTGCTCTAGGGCATCTAAATCGCCTGCCTTTGCCAGTCGAAAACTAACCACAGATGGGCAATGTTGTGCCTGGCTTTTTAAGCTAGCGTCCACGGGCTTCCAACCTGTTTACAAACTCCTGCATAATGATCATATAAAGCTCTTTACCTAAGTACAGGTCTTCAACCTTAGCCTCGATGCTGGGGTTGTCGTTTACCTCAATGACATACACTTTGCCGTTGGCCTGCTTAATATCAACGCCATACAGGCTTTTACCAATCATTGAGCATGCTTTTATCGCTGCATCTAACACAGGCTTTGGTACTTCAAAGGTTGGCAGTGTTTCAAACCCACCTGACGTATTGGTTTTTGCATCATGATTGTATATTTGCCAGTGGCCTCGCGCCATATGATAACGACACGCGTAAATAGGCCGGCCATTTAATACGCCAATGCGCCAATCAAATTCGGTAAAGATATATTCTTGAACTAACACCAGTGCAGATTCGTTTAGCATGGCTTCAAGCTTATCTTTCAGCTCGTCATTATCCTTTACTTTAAATACGCCCATTGAAAATGAGCTCTCTGGCAGTTTCAGTACCATCGGAAAACCAAACTCATCCGCTAGCATTTGGCACGTTGATGCCGTGTTATCAGACACAAAGTGACTGCGTGGCGAGGGCACCTTGTGATAGCTAAACGCATCGTGCAAATACACCTTATTACAACATTTCAAAATGCTGGTCGCGTCGTCTATTACCACTAATCCTTCCTGCTCTGCCTTGCGAGCAATATGATAAGTTGGGTGGTTAATGGCCGTGGTTTCACGAATAAATAGCGCATCATAATGAGTAATATTAGCTGCGGCCTGCGCTGCATTTACCACTTCAGCGTTAATACCCACAAGCTTCGCCGCTTTAATAAAATGCTTAATCGCTTTAGCGTCGCTAGGCGGTGTCGCTTCATTTTCATTACATAAAATCGCCATATCCCAGCGGGCTTGCTTTTGCTTACTTCCACGTAGCCAGGTTTTTTCTACGTAGCTTTGAAGCGCATTGGCTAACGCTGATTTGTCTTCACCGTTAGCGGTGCACCAGTCACCAAAACCTACCGTCATTACCGTAGCGCTTGATTGTTTACTTACCGACACACGCAAAAAGGGCGCTGGAAAACGCTCGAAGGCAAACTTGGCGATTGCGCTCATCGATGCTGCTTTAGTGGTACCAAAAAACACATCACAGCGACTGCCATCAATGGCTTCATCGCTCAACGATTTTGGCAGCGTAACGGTTTTCATTTGAAGCGACTGCTCTTCACTTTCAATGATCAAATTATTAATGGTATTCACGCTTGGCAGTACTTTGTGCGTGCGCGCTTCGGCTAACAATGAACAGTAATAGCCCTTACTTAAATAGCGGTCGGTTGCGCACAAATTGATAACGCGCATTTTGCCTTCCCCACGCTTGGGGAATTGTGAAAGGTATTGTTCAAAATCAACCACTTCGCAGTTTTGAAAGTGCAGTTGATGAGCATCAGATAGTGAGTCGACAACAATTAGTGTTGTTATCATTTTTAATTCCAAATAGGTACATGTCGCACACTACATGCGACATTGAGTTGATTGCGCGGAATATAGACTTTTTTGATGCTATATCAATGGATGAGCAGCAGTATTTGAACGAAATAATTTGTCCTTAACGGTCATATTATTTTGCTCGTATTTTGGCCAATTAATTTTAAGCTTAATACGTTCACTGAATGAACTTATTTGGAGATAACATGAAATATATTTGGTTATTAGCAGGGCTAGTTTTTTCTGCGACCACGTTTGCTGACGAAAGACCAGTTGCGAGCAAGGAACTTGTTCTTGAGTATAAAGCGTATTGTGCAGAACTTGCCGAAGATGAAGGCACAGACGGCTTATCACTTGATGATTATTTGCTTAGTTGTATCAATGAAGAGCTAGACATAGAGGGCTATCAACCTGTTAAGTCTGTTCCACGTTAACAGTTTTGCATTACACACGTCCTTTTCTGCGCCTACACATTAGGCGCATCTCCTATAACAGCGACAACATTGCGATTAGCAACCTTGTATCTCTGCGCCGCTCCACCTATCATTTTACAAATAGTAAACATAAAACTTACAGACCCATAAACGGCTAACGAACTGTCGTTGGTGTTCAGCGTTGGTGTTCAGCGTGCCTGTAATGTAGCGTGAAAGGAGGGATCATGAGCTGGGCAAGTAAAGGGCTATGTACGGTTGTTTTTCTTACGTCGCTTGCGTTGGTATATGCAAAGGGCGAGACCAACCTAAATAGCTTTAACAATGTGAAAGATTCTATTGAGGAGATTTACGAAGATCGCCTTGTGGTAAACGGAATGATTTACGAACTCGCTGGTTTCTTGCACGAGAAGGAAGTCGCACTTGCGGCTCAAAACTATACTTTTTTCACGAGTGAGAATGAAAAGGTTAACAAACAAGCCTTCGCTATTATCAATGCGTTTAAGAAAACCTATTTGACCGACTTTGAAGCGTTCACGCTGAATCATTTTGAAACCAGCTTTACTGAACTTGTCGCGTTAGAAAAAGAAGTATCATCACCTGACAAGAAAACAGTTGATACCGCAGCAATTGCGACCCTTCAGCTAGAGCTCAAAGCGCTGAACAGGGATTTAGATAAGCTATCAGACATTCAGCTGGCAGAGGGCAGAAATAAGCTCGCAGTCAGTAAAAGAGCCACCGAGTCGATGGGCACTTATCGTTCGCTGGAGAAGTACTTTTTAATCATTACGGCAGTACTTATCTTTATCATTATTTTACTGCCTTCTTCGAAGGAAAAAGATGAGTTTGTGTCTGAGTAAAACTCAGTTTATACGGGCAGCTGGTTGCGCACTTTATTGTCGCAAAACACCAACAAAACAAACTATGAACTTTTTTAACTGTAACGAAGACAAAGTTTCTGCGCAGCAGAAACTGCTACAGCCTTAAAACGTGTACAAATCTCAAATAAAAACGAAGACGTGTTTGTACGAACTTGAAGGTAGTCTAAGATCATCTGTAATCTCGACTCCCAACATGTGGAAAACCTCTATTAGATTGGGAGGCAATTTTGACTCGAGTACCAAAATCGTTCGTACATTTTGCGGGAGACCTTAAACACGAAAACTCTATAAGTAAATGAGCTTCATGTAGAAATATCAAACTGTTATCAAATACTCTATACTTCAAAGACAAGTAGATGTTGAGTACATCGGCTATTGCATAAGGAATCGCAAAAAAACAATGATTTTACGAGCATTTTTCTGTTTTGTAGTTTCGTTTATCGCTATTTTGTTCATTAATCAAATAGGCTACGGGGGCTGTTTTAAGTCTTACTGTGTTGAAGCTGCACTTCCTAAGGTTTTTTTCCTATCAAGTATTATCACCGGTTTATTCATTTGGTTTTTGTTGTCGGATGAATCAGCAACTCAATCAAAAGCGAACAGCGTTTCACCTCCGTTAGAAAGAGAGCGAGTTCATCAATCGGTTCAATCTAAGTCACACTATAAAGAAAAATTTGCAAGTTATGAAGCGAACCAAAGCACACTTCGTGGTAACTCTCTTGAACCGAAAAACGACCCATATTCAATTATTATACCCAGCCAAGTACACCAACAATCTTACGCGAAATGGTCACTTCATGACGTTGATGCGTTAATAGATTGTATTATTGATGGCCTATCTGTAAGCCTAATGGCTTCAAAACTGAATAGAACACCTGGGGCAATACGCTCACGCTTGAAAAAAATTAGACAATCAGATTGGCTAGTTTTTAATACATTTTCAGAAGCTTCATTACAAGCGAAACGCCTTTCAAAAAAGTACTGCACGACAATTCGTGTAATTTCAAACTCTTCGAAGTTTTTTATAGACTTGCATGAAATTAATCCTATCCGTACTGCAAGTGGCCGATGCTCGCCCGAGCCAGAAGAAAATAATTCTTACATCTATGAAGTTGAAGAAGACCTCAACCCTTTTTCACTCTCTGAAGCAGTTGACGCTGAGTATTATGAAGAACCGCACTATTTATCTGAGAGAGAAGAGTGGCTATTTCCTTATGACGGGGACGATTGGGAAAGCAATATGATCGATCAAAACAAATCATAGCTAAATGATTTAGTTATCGACTTAAGATGGAAGACAATATAGAAATTTTTACAACAAAAGCGTCAGCATGAGAACTTACTGGCAGTGGCTTCTATATTCGAACAAAGAGTAATATTGTTATGGGTCTAGCAATAAACTCCGCATGAGCGTTGTGCAACGCTCTCAAAATGGAACAAACGTTCGACTTAGAACCTCTTTACTTGGAGTGCTAATTAAAGTAGGCAAACGTGCCTGCGAATGCATATTAAGATTGGTGAGAGAGAAAACTCCGTAAAAGACCATATTTTGTGGATGTGAGGCGAGTCACCACCTAAACAAGCGCCTAACTGATTCTTTGGCCTTTTCAGTCATTAGCCCTTCTTTTCCATCAAATTTGCTAACCGCTGGGGGTGGCTCGCTCTTTGGTGTAAATAAATTTTTGAGTTTCTTTGCTCGTTCGTGATTTTTCTGATCATTGAACTGTCTAATTATAGCATTGACTCTAAGTTCAATATACTTAGCTTTAGTTCGTTGAAGGTCGCCTTCAGCCTTACTAAATGCTTCTGCCCACAAGCCTTGGTATATATTTCCTTCTTCTATTTCAACAGATACCTGCGCGTAAATATCTTCTTTATTCATTCACTTCCCTTTTTAATAATATATACCGAATTCAAGGTTATAGAGGAACTCCTAGAAACTGGCAATACTTGTTTTCCTCTCGCTGCCAATGATGTTTGCGACACAGGTACAGCATGAGAACCACTTAGCCTATAGAATCTCATTCCAACATCACGTATGTCTAACTATTGCAGTCGTATCTAGACGGGTACGCTCACACGCACACACTTTACAGCCAAAAACATCTACTGATTAATCATTCACGTTTAAATAATACTCAGTCGCTACTGCAAAGCAAAATTTATTGTAATTGGGCTTTTAAACCTATGGTATAACGCGACTTTTGCTATCAAATAGGAGAATGACATGGCGCTTATTAAATTAAAAACATCAGATGTAAATTTGTATTCACCCTTTTCGGGGATTTGCATTTATGGTGAGGAAGAGGTCGCTGATATCGAAGCGGACGATACTGTGTTATACACCTGCTTCGAAAGCGAGGGCGTTGGCTATGTATCAGAGCGAGTCGCAGAAGCGCTTAAGCAGCAAGGTATTTCGGACCCTGAATCACTGTCACCGGCAGAAGTGGTAGCTATCATCGATATTCCAGACGCAGTGCTGATTGAATATGATGGTGGCTTTAATGGGTTAAGTTGGTTTTTGTTCGCACCAACACCATAATCATAAGACATCACTCACCTTTGAATGTTGATGGCACACGGTGGCATGTGGCATTGGTTTTTACAAGTTAAATGCATCAATGGAGTTAGTATCAACATAATGCTAACTCATTGTTTATAATAAACTATTGATCTATTTCTCTCATTATACTAGCGTAAAGAGAGATACCACTGACACGATAGCATGACATGCTCACTTACCCCGATGGCTGGCTACTTTACACACTAACCGCTAACAACGCCGCTACCCAGGTTTGTCTCGTCACGCTCTTCAATGACAATTCGATTAGCGTTCACTGCGCAAGACAAGCTGCTGTACCTATCCATACGAAAGAAGGTAGCTATCATTGGACGGCCTCAAATGGGGAGATCTCGATACTGCATCCACTCAAAGAGGGCTGCGTGCGCTCATTACAACGGGTTTTATTGGACAGCGAGCTGGCAAAGTGGCGTGCGGCACACGTGACCGTGCAACGTATCCGGGTCAGTGATGTTTCCCCTCGACCCAGCATAAAGGAGACACCATGACAGTGTATTGTAATTATGTATGGAAGGTGGATGCAGACACGGAGCCTCGCCCTCTGCTGACCCAGTTTGCGCAGGAACACTTTCACGCCCATGAGGCTGTGCCCATCGATACCACTCAATATGGCATTGATCATGGCTTGAATGATGTGCGAGCAGTCTTCAAACCGGAACAACATTGGATCGCTTTCTGCTGTCGCTATCAGCATGATGTGGTCGCGACTGAAGGCAAAGTCCTAGCATTCGCCCAGGCCCACGGCCTGACGGTCGAGCGCATGCGAAAGTAAGGACATGCCGATTACTCCATGATGGTTAGCGTTCGTTTATCCCGAGAATTGATTAGAAAAGTGCGATAAATGACACGTTCAGGGGAAATGGACCGCCAACAGCGATTTTGGGCCTAATGGCGCATAAGAAGGGATTATGTTTAATACATTTTCAAGCACATTTCTGCATGTTTGACGCGTTTAAAACTTATCTTTTTGGCGCGTTCACGCAACGTTTCTTGCGTAGCGTTATTTTTTGTTTTTTTAACGTCACGTGTAACCATTTCCCGTCAACCTGTTGTTTATTTTCACATTAAGATATAGTCCGCTCTACTTTATTTTCGCATATTCCGGCTATTCCAATTTCATTGGCGTTGATGCAATATGCAGTATGTTGAAAGACGCCTGACATGGAGAGGTTATGTCTCACTATTATTATGCTTATCATGGTCCTGAAAATACTTCAGCATTTACCACTGGCATGGGCTACGGACTGAGTGAGAAGCAACGATGGAAGTACGAACGCGTACAACCGAACGATAAAGTCTTTATCATTCAAAAACTAAAAGAGTGGCCCACGTTTGAACTGTGTGGGTTGTACGAAGTGACAGGTCGATATCATGAGCCCACCGCTAATCGTCCTTTACGCTTTCATCTCCAAGAACAGACCGTCCCCGATAAATCAATCACACTGGATGAATTGGTACTTAGCGAGTTACTTCCCCATGAAACAAGAGGGAATAAGAATTGGAGCAATTTTAAGCGCCACTTCTGTGCGCAAGGCGTGTCATTCAGAGCTCCTATCTCAACCGACGTCAGGCATATTTTATCGGCACTGCTCGCCCCAAAAGCGGTGGTACTCTCTGACATAGACAAAGACTTTGAGAAAGACGTTGTCCGTTCTCAACAGCGTTCCGCTGAGGAGCGGCAACGTCGATTGCAAAAAGCGCCTAAAATCCCACAGACCTCCATTGTTGAAGTGAGCGTATTTCAACGTAACCCAGATGTGGTGGCTGAAGTCCTCTTTCGTGCCAAGGGCATCTGTGGATCGTGCAAGACCCCTGCGCCCTTCACGCGTAGAAAAGATGGATCCCCTTATCTAGAAGTGCACCATATTCAACAGTTGGCCCATGGAGGGGAGGATACCGTGGAAAATGCAATCGCATTATGCCCCAATTGTCATAGGCAAAAGCATTTTGGTTAACCGAATAACGGAAGCGAACGTTGCTTTATGGGGCTTACGTTCCTTTATTAATATTGTCTATGCGCTTTCGCTATGATGCCAACAACATTACTCGCTTCTTCAACGATGATGTAATCAATGCCTCGCTGCTTAAATATCTGTTTCGCTTTTATTAAACTTTCAGTACTTCCACACCGTTGAGTGTTTGACGGCAGCTGAAGGGTGCTAATGATCTCGCCAAAGGTAATTTCCGTTAAGTCCAGCATTAAAGTGCCATCACACTCTTTGTTTCGGAGCATAAAATCGAGAAGGTGCGATTTTTCAATGATCAGCGGCACATCGCCGTCATAATAATAAAATCGACAGCTCGGGATATCGTTCAGTGTCGTAGTGTTGTCGACTCTCAAAAATTGGTTATCACACCGTTCGCCAAAATGAGGTTTCGGCTCACCATTGGCGCTAGGTGACGTACGTAAAATACCATTGACGGTTGAATGATGCTTCGTCCAGTCATGCGTTTCTTCGCTTATCCACTTAATGACGTCGAGTAAGTCTGTGTGATATTTGGAAATATTTAGACCATATATTGGCTCATGATGGGCGACGCGATTTCTAAATCTATTCAGATCTTTGACATGCTGCTGAAATTCATGCCGTGTTTTGGTCGTGTTTGGCAGTAATGTTTGCATATTTGACTGCCAAAATGGCCTGTCATACTCCGAACGAAAAAGATTGGACCAAAAATCAAACGTGAGGGTTGCCACGATGTCTTCTGTGTCATGAGATTTCGCCCTCTGGATCCCCTTATCCAGCGCATCTTCGCTCTGTTGACTTAGCTCGCCTCGAAAGGTGGTGGAGCGTGGCCAATCCGGACCGTAAAGAGTAGAAAAAATACCGCTCATCTTGTTACGAAGCGTTACTTCCAAGATGTGTAATGGATACAAGAAGGACTTAGCAAGTCTTGCATTGTATAAATATAGATTAAAAGCATATTCCTCATTGAAGCCTGCCTTCATCAGAAAGGGCTTAAATCGTTCTTCCGATAAGTTAGACTTCAATTCGCCACTGTTGTTATAGGTATATGGGACTTGACTTTCTGCCATATTTTACTAGAATCCTTATTAGAGCAGTTGAACGGTCCCTCTGATTTATTATCATGCGCCTTCAACAATCTATCTAGATACCCGAGACAGACAACAGTCCCTCTCGGGTTTTCGCTTTTTAGGGGTATGGTAAACCCATGCCCTTAAAGATCAACAGTTAATCTTTGCCCCTATAAGGGTGTATCTACGGCGATGTATCAATACGTGAAATACAGATAACTGAAGGTTTATCTGCCGCACCGATACAATTTTTCGTACCTTTCTGCAATTTCATCAAACCACAACGAGTGACTTCCTATCTCATCCACGTGCGGTGTAGGAATACCGGTTCTCTCATCAACATCAATGTAAAAGACGTGAAACTCACAATCACCTGCGCCGAGTGTATTGAGCTCACGCATCAGGCGTAAAAAAAGGAACAGGTGAGGCTCTGGAATAGCGGCATGACACGACAGCACCACATAGGGATGGGGGCCGATTATGAGCAAAACATTTTGCGAGTTGTGCCAGAGCTGGTTTATTCCCCTAATGGCTATGATGGACGTTTAGATTTAACACTATTCGTCAACGGTATCCCTGTTGCGACTTGTGAGCTCAAATCTGAGTTTAAACAGTCGGTTGATAATGCCAAAGTCCAGTATATGAAGGACAGGCAGCCGAAAGATCCAAAAACTCGTAAACTAGAGCCGTTATTGACCTTTAAACGTGGTGCGTTGGTTCACTTTGCTGTAAGTCAGTATAACGTAGCTATGACTACTCGCTTAGCTGGCAAGAAGACCTTTTTCCTACCGTTTGACCAAGACACAAGTGAAGGTGGTAAAGGTAACGATGTCCCTGACTCTTTATCCGCTGAAGGCTCAGATAGCTACGCCACATCTTACCTTTGGAATGAGATTTTCCAGAAAGAAAACCTACTGTTGATCCTCAGCCGCTATATTCACCTCGAAGTTAAAGATGTTGAAAACTTAGACGGTTCAATCACTCAAAAAGAAACAATGATTTTCCCTCGCTATCACCAGTGGGCGGTAGTCTCTAAGCTCCTTAAAACAGTGGATAGCGAAGGCACAGGGCATAAATACCTTATTCAACACAGCGCAGGTTCAGGCAAATCTAACTCGATTGCCTGGCTATCTCATCAATTGGCTTCAAAGCATTACTACATCGATCACCCTGAGCTTAACAAACAAGCAGGAGATAAGGTTTTCGACTCTGTCATAGTGATCACGGACCGGACGGTTCTTGATAGCCAGTTACAGGACACTATTTACCAGTTTGATCATAATGAAGGAATGATTGCTCGTGTTAACCGAGAAGAAGCGCAAGGCTCTAAATCAGGACAATTAGCTGGGGAGCTAAGGGCTAGCACCTCTATCATTATCGTGACTATTCAAACCTTCCCACACGTTTTGGAGGCTATCCGCAAAGATTCTACGCTAGCTGGTCGCAGCTTCGCAGTTATAGCGGATGAAGCGCACTCAAGCCAGACAGGAACGACTGCTCGCAAATTGCGTGAAGTGCTGATGGCGGAGCAGTTAGACGGTGATGAAGAGTTGGACAGTGAAGATATGCTGCGTTTATCTCTGGAAGCTCGTAAAGGTTCAAGCAAGCTCAGCTACTTTGCTTTTACCGCTACACCCAAGGCGAAAACATTAGAGCTGTTTGGTCGCAGACCAAACCTTGATGAACCAGCAAGCGACACCAACAAGCCACAGCCATTCCACGTTTACTAAATGCGCCAAGCGATTGAAGAAGGGTTTATTCTGGATGTTCTACAAAACTACACCAGTTATCGTGTCGCTTATCAATTAGCCCATGAAAATCCTGATCTAGACCGAGAAATGGACAGCAAAAAAGCCGCTTCAAAAATGGCAAAGTGGGTTCGCTTACACCCGTATAACATTGCTCAGAAAGTGGAAACTATCATTGAGCATTTTAATGGAAAAATTAAACATCTGTTGGGCGGTGAAGCAAAAGCAATGGTTGTTACCAGTAGCCGACTAGAAGCAGTACGTTACAAACTTGTCTTTGAAAAATACGTACAAGAAAAAGGCTATACAAATGTTAATGCTATGGTCGCCTTTTCGGGTGAAGTGAATGATCCTGATTTACCCGATCACCCATTTACAGAAAATAATATGAATCCGGGTCTGCGTGGCCGTGATATGCGTAAAGCATTTGACACCACAGATTATCAGGTGATGCTGGTTGCGAATAAGTTCCAGACTGGTTTTGACCAACCGAAATTGGTGGCGATGTATGTCGATAAACCATTAAAAGGCGTTGAGTGTATTCAAACTCTTTCAAGGCTAAACCGCACCTACAAAGGTAAAGATAAAACCTTTGTGCTCGACTTTGTGAATGACCCTGAAGAGATTTTGGCGGAGTTTAAGGTTTACTTTCAAACCGCTGAACTAGCTGGTGTGTCTGACCCCAATATTGTTTATGAGCTAATGAAGAAGCTCGATAAAGTCGGTATTTACCAATGGCGAGAGGTTGAGGCATTTGTTGAGACCTATAACAACAAACAAGCTAATCAAGCTAAGTTAGCCAATTTGTGTAAACCCGCAGTTGACCGTTTTTCCGTTCGTTATAAAGAAGCTTCTCAGGTGCTTCAATCGGCACAGGCAGAATTGTCTAAAGCAAAGATTGAACAGAATGATAAGAAAATCAAATTTGCCGAAAACAGCGTTAAACACGCAATGGAAGCACGAGATATTCTGGAAGTGTTCAAGAAAGACTTAATGTCGTTCTATCGCTTCTACGAGTTTACGTCTCAAATTGTCAATTTTGATGATCTTGAGCTAGAGAAGCTAAGTGTTTTCGCCAAACATCTTTACCCACTGCTTCGCCTTGATGTGGTGGAGGACGAGATTGATTTATCTGATGTGGTAATGACGCACTACCGTTTACACGAGCAGCGAGAGGCTGACTTGCAACTCGGTGTCAAAATTGGTGAAGAACCAAAGTCTTATTTGCCTGATGCAAAAGAAGGTTCTGGTGCAGTTCCGAAAGACCCCAAAACTGAGCTTCTTAATGAAATCATTCAACGAATGAACGATTTGTTTATCGAAGATGGCTTATCTGAAAACGATATGCTCAATTATGCCAATACAATTGCAGGCAAAATTTCGGAAAATGAAGTCGTTATGGACCAGCTTCGCAACAACACTAAAGAACAAGCGATGCTCGGTCAATTCCCAGAATCAATCAACAGCGCCATCATCGAAAGTATGGATGTACATAACGACATGGCGATGAAACTTCTGTCAAATGAAGCAATCGCAAAAGGCTTTGCTGGATTAATGTTTGATGTGTTGATGAAGGGTTTGAGTAGCGATGCAAAGTTATAAGAATTTAAGCTTCGTAAAAACGAAGACAATCTTTAAGGCCTAACTTTCAATGAGTTAAGCTTTTTTAGTACATGGTTTGCTAGAAGATTGTCTTCGCTCTAATTTCTTCTGTCTTCGTTTTAATTACTTCAGATCACTACACCACCTGCCCGGCTGCCCAGCCGCTGCTCCACGCCCATTGAAAGTTGTAGCCCCCTAGCCAGCCGGTGACATCCACTACTTCACCAATAAAATAAAGCCCTTCCACATTGTTGGCCATCATGGTTTTTGACGACAGTTGATTGGTGTCAACACCACCAATGGTGACTTCCGCTGTGCGATAACCCTCTGTGCCGTTTGGCTTGATATGCCAGTTTTCTAAGGTGTTTGCTATATTCTCGCATTCCCCGTGGGACAGTTGCTTCACCGGCACGTTGCGCCATTCATTTAGCTCAATAAAACTTTGCGATACGCGTTTGGGAAAAATTTTATTTAAGCAGGTAGCAAGCAGTGCGTCAGGCGTTTGTGCTCTGGCGTTATTTATCAGCTCGTGAGGGTCATTATCGGGAGTCGTATTAATACTTAATGTATCGCCGGCTTCCCAGTAGCTGGAAATTTGCAGCATAGAAGGGCCACTTAACCCTCGATGAGTAAACAACATGGCCTCTTTAAAGGTGGTGTCGTTGCAGCTTGCGTAAACATCTACCGCTACACCACTTAAATCGGCAAGGGTTTCTTTGTCTTTGTCATGCAAAGTAAATGGTACCAAGGCCGCTCTCGTTGGCAGCACATCTAGCCCAAATTGCTCAGCAATTTTATAGCCAAAAGGCGTTGCTCCGAGTTTTGGCATGCTTAAGCCGCCAGTAGCGACCACAAGAGATTCGCATTCGTAGTCACCATTTGAAGTGGATAGTATGTACTTACTTTCGCGCTTCTCTATCGACAATATCTCGCAGCGTGTGGTTATCGTCACTTTGGCTTTTTCGCACTCTTTAAGCAGTAAATCAACGATATCTTTAGCGCTATCGTCACAAAACAACTGCCCTAACGTTTTCTCATGATAAGCAATACCGTACTCGGCAACGAGTGATATAAAGTCCCATTGCGTGTAGCGGCTTAAAGCCGACTTGCAAAAGTGGGGGTTTTGAGACAGAAAGTTCTCTGGCCCTGCGTACATATTGGTAAAATTACAGCGCCCGCCGCCAGACATAAGTATTTTTCGGCCTACTTTCTTGGCGTGATCAAGTACCTCTACGCTACGCCCTCGTGCACCAGCCTGCGCGGCACAAAAAAGTCCGGCAGCTCCCGCTCCAAGCACTATCACATCACGTTTAATCACGTATTAAGCCTCTCTTGGAAATACTGCTAACGGGTGAGTGGTAATAAGCTGCATATGCGCACGCTCACCTGGCTTAATCGCGTTTTCGTGACTTACGCGTACTTTAAGCTGACTGCCGTTATCGTGGGTGACAGCATAAAGTCGGCTTTCACCCTCATAACGCACCCAGTCTACCGTGCCATTGGGCGAGGCATGAGTAGCGTCTAAACTTAAATCGTCTGGGCGAACCAGTAGGTCTACTAAGCCGTTTGCGTTTTGAAGTGGCGTACCCGGCACGCGGCCAATATCGGTAATCACTGTGTTATCTGTATTGCTCGCGCTATTGTCGAAGCTGGCTTTTAAGAAACTCGCTTCACCCATAAAGCGCGCTACAAAGCGGCTGTTCGGGGTTGAGTAGCATGACTCTGGCGTGTCTAACTGCTCTAAAACGCCTTTGTTCAAAATGCCAATTCTGTCACCCACACTGAGCGCTTCTTCTTGATCGTGAGTCACCCAAATAGCCGGTACGCCCGCTTTTTTAAGGGCGTCGCGTATTTCCCAGCGCAAGCTGTCTTTTAGCGCAGCATCAAGGTTTGATAACGGCTCATCAAGTAAAACAAAGGCAGGCTCGTGAGCCAGGGTTCTTGCCAATGCAACGCGTTGCTTTTGACCGCCAGATAAGCTGGCTGGCTTAACGTCGCGAAAATTGTCTAGCCCCAACAGCGTTAGCCAATGATCGGCAAGGGAGGTGTCTTTTAAACGGAAACATACGTTTTGCTGCACAGTAAGGTGAGGAAACAGCGCAAAGTCTTGAAACACCATGCCTACATTGCGCTTTTCAGGCGGAACATGCTTAGCCGGCGTGCTTGTCCACTTACCTAGGCGAATTTCACCTTCGGATAACGGTATTAGGCCAGCTAGCGCCTGCAAAATAGTGGTTTTACCGCAGCCTGTAGGCCCTACCAACATGAGTATTTCGTCTTGCCCAAGTTCTAAATTTAACTTGTCGACAACGCGGGTAGACCCATAATTCACTGACAAATTACTAACACTTAGCATTACGAACGTTCATCCTCGGTAACGGTAAATTGGGCTTTTCGTTCGCCCGACAGCATTAGGACTAACCCAACGCCTGATAATAAAACTAGCAGCAAGCCCGGCACAGCGGCGCGGCCAAAATAGCCTGCTTCGTAAACACGCCACATATAAGTAGCTAGTGTTTCAAACCCCGTTGGCCCAAGCATAAGGGTAGCCGGGAGCTCTCGCATAGCTTCTAGAAAGACTAATGCAGCACCGGCAATCATACCACGAAGGGTTAGCGGTAGCGTAATTCGTGTAAAGGCTTCTCTGGGGCTTGCGCCAAGTACTCTTGCCGCTTTTACTAAGCCTGAATCGATATTTTCGGCGGTGGTTCTTACGCTGCCTACTGCCAATGGCAAAAAGCGCAGTACGTAAGCCATGACTAGTAGCCCTAGGGTTTGATATAGCGCAGGAAGCTGTAGGCCAACATAAACCAGTGCAGTACCCATAACGATGCCAGGTACACCAAAGCCAAAGTAGGTAATGCGCTCCATCAAACGGCCTGCTTTCCCTGCAATAGCAGCATGGGCGACAGGAATTGCCAATAGCACAGCCACAAGAGCCGCGAGGAAAGAAGCGTGGGCAGAGTTCCATGCATAGCTTAGTTCGAAACCACCGGTTCCCTCACGCACCAGCCAGAGGGTAAATATAGTGAGAGGCAAAACAATTGCCATAAACACGATGGGCATAGCAGAAAGCAGCATTAAATTGCATTTCCAACGCGCTGGGAAAAGTGACAGGTGTCGACCAGGGCGCTCTGTTGCACCACTAATGCGACTTTCAATAAATAGGATAAGACCAACTATCACCATAAGCTGTAAGCTCAACATGGCAGCTTGGCTTAAACCAAACGCATTATATTCAACGAAAATAACGCGGGTAAAGGTATCGAGGCCCATTATGGCTGGGGTTCCAAAATCGGAAAGCGCATAAAGCGCGGCCAACAAAGCCCCCGCCGCAATGCTGTTTACTACTCGAGGCAACACTACACGCCAAAGGCTTGCACCTAATGAAAGCCCTAGCGTACGAGCCGCATTCACTAAACTGGCGTCTAAACTGAGTAAGCTAGAACGCGTGGTCATCATAACAAACGGGTAGGTATACAGGCTCATGACAAGCGCCGAGCCCCACAAGCCGCTGATAGGCGGCGTGGTGATACCCAGCACGTTTTCTATTTCACCACCGCGACCAAACGAGAAGTACATGGCAAACGCGCCAATATAGCTTGGTAACGCCAGCGGAGCGGCTAATACAATTAGCCAAAATCGTTTAAACGGCAATTGCACGTAGGCGGTAAACATTGCCAGCGGCACGCCAATGATCACTGCGCCAATAATGGTCAGTACCATTAATGCAACCGTGTTGCCTAGTACTCGTAAATTATGAGTATCGAATAATTGCGCACTGTCTTGAGCTAGAGAAAACAAAACGCCGACGGGCAATAAAGCCATCAGCGCAATGAGTAGTGCCAGTGGATACGACTTTGGCCAATTTGTCACAGTACGCCAACATCCCTCATCATATTTAGGGTTGGGCGCAAGTCTGCAAGTTTGCGGAGGTCGAGTTCAGGGGGAGACAGCGAGGTCAAACTCGCCAGCCCTTCTGGTGCAGCAACATCTTGCACCAATGGAATTTCATAAGCTTCTCGTGCAAGGTAGCTTTGTACTTCATGAGTCAATAAATAACGAATGAAGTTAACCGGCAGATCGCCATCGCTTAAGGCGACAATGCCCGATGCGTTGACCAAACAGCCCGCATCGTTGTTGGTGTAGGCTAACGCCACATTAGCGTCAGGCTTGCCCGATTTTAAGCGTAAGGTGTAATAATGATTGGCAAAACCAATATCCACTTCACCACGCTCTACGCCCATGACTACACCAAGCTCACCAGCATATTTCTTAGCATTGCGGTTAATGCCTTTTAACCACATACGAGTGGCTTTTTCGCCCTCTAGCACGCGCATTGCCGTAACGAACGACTGAAATGAAGAGTATGCAGGCGCCCAGCCAATTTTTAGATCGCTGTCGGCTAATGCCATTACGCTATCAGGAATTTGTTCGAGATTAACGCGCTCGGTGTTGTACGGTATCGTACGTACTCTGCCAGTTACCGGAGACCAGCTAGGATATTGAAAACCGGGCTTTAACTGATTGGTAATGCTTGCAGGAAGGGGCTTTGCTGCGCCCGAATCGGTAACCATACCAATAGAGCCCGTATCTACCGCCCAGAATAAGTCAGCGCGCTTCACGCCTGCTTTAGTCTCAGCAACAATGGTATTCGCCAACGCGGCAGAGCCACCGCGGCGAATTTTAAGGCTTAACTTAGGATTGCGTTTTTTAATCGCATCGAGAACATTCTCGTAGAGCCCGCCTTCCCCACGCCCTAAATACAGCGTTAGGTCGCCCTCTAACTTGGGTAGCGATTCTACAGAAACGCTACCGGCTACAGATGCGGCTTGGGCTAAACTGAAAGGTACACTGCCCAATACACCAGCGGCAGCTAAACCTTGTAAGAATGTTCTTCGTTGCATCTAGGTTCCTTAAAATACGTCTTTACGGCCTTTCTCTGCTTCTACAAGCAGTACACGCGCTTTGTCTAGTTTGCTTTGCATGGTTTCTACCACGCTACGCACACCGTCTACGCCTTTATCTAGGGAGATAGCTTGCGGCAATGTAACGTTAAAATCTTTTTCCAACGACTCAACTAATGCAGCGTCTTTTGCAATTAGGTCGCCTTCTACCCCTTCAAAGCGCTGAAGGTAAGTATCGTGAACTAATGTGGTAGCCACTTCATTAAGCTGCTCTGCATATTTGGCGACAACGCGATCTAGTCGAGTTTTAATATCGTCGATAACAGCTGGACCGTTGGTAGGTTCAACTTCAGTGGTTTGCACTTCACCAACCAGACCGCGCTTTTGATATTGCGATGCAAGTTTAACTGCGCCCAGCGCTTGCCACAAGGCGTGGTTCAATTTCTCTTGCTCGTGACGCACTACATCAAGAGGTTTGCCTTCATCAATGGCCACTTTTACGCCGTAAATACCCTGCCAAATTGAGGCATAAATAGGGACATACTGAGTTTCAATTGCCGAGTGAAAATCCACTTCTTCCCAATATTCCATTAGGGCGTCTGTTTTAAGGCTTTTATCTTTGTTGGCGTAGGCATCTACCACACCACCAAACTTGCTTTCCAACCACTCTACTTCTTCAGTATATTCTGTGATGTGAGCGTGCAGATTATTTACATGGTCGCCTATAGCTCCATTCGCCATCGCGTGTCCTGTCACCATAGATAGTGACATCACTGATACAGCCAAAAGAGCACTCATTTTTTTCAATGTTGTTGTCATACTTGTTCCTAAAACATTGTTCTGTAACGTTGGCATCTGCGCAAATGATACTTATTATCATTAACTAAGTAAAGGCAACTCACCTCGGCTACCGGTTGTATACCTATGCTTAAGAGCATGAACTCATTCAATACTGGTCCGTTTTAACACAGGTTCAAAGTGACCTACCCGCCTTGCGCACTCCCGGAAGGCCCGCGACATATTCGACGGAAGCTGTTTGCTCAAGCGGTAAAAAGCACTGATAGTCATCGCGTTTTGCGTAAGTTAGCGCACTTTTTTATGCGATAGATTATGAGAGTGGCGTTATATTAATAAAAATGAGTCTCAGGTACATTAACTCTTTCTTACAAATACGCTAGAAAACAAAAACCCGCTAAAAAGCGGGTTTTTTTAATGGAATAGTAGTGTCTGCAGTGGTTATAAACTTTTTAACATCGACTCTGCATCACTGACTTCAAAGCGGCCTGGATCTTCAACGTTAAGCTGTTTCACTTCACCGTCTTCAACAAGCATCGAGTAGCGCAACGAACGCACGCCGCCAAAGTTACTTGTATTCATATCTAAGCCTACTTGGCTGGTGAAAAACGCATTTCCATCGGCAAGCATAGTAATATGCTCTGCATTATTTGCTTTACCCCACGCGTCCATAACGAATGCGTCGTTTACCGAAAGGCAAATAATACTGTCTACGCCCTTAGCTTTTATTTTATCAGCTAATGCGATGTAGCCTGGCAAGTGAGAATGTGAACAGGTTGGCGTAAACGCTCCCGGCACGGCAAACACTACCACGCGTTTTTCAGAAAAAAGCTCGTTAGTACCAGGATTGGTAATTTCTCCGTCAACTAAAAGGCTAAAATCGACCTCTGGTAAAGTGCTTCCAACTCGTAACATGCTGCTCTCCTATTTATTTTGACACAAATACACATCAAATCTGTGTTTCTTACTTTCAATAGCCATTGATGGTTTTTCACCTGCTAATACATCTGCACTGTTTGGACGTTTAACCACCACGCGGTGTGTAGCAAGCTTAAGGGCCGGCGGTAATAACGCATCTGCATCTGGATCGTGACCAAGCAATTGTTGAAACAACCGCATTTCTTTTTTCACCAAGGCTGATTTCTTTTTATGTGGGAACATTGGGTCTAAGTAAATAGCATTCACACTCTCACCTTCGAAGTATTGCATCACCTCTGTACTATTTCCATGTTGAAGTGAAATTCTCTCAGCAAGTTCTGGAAAATGTATCGCTAGTCGCCGAATACCGTCTTCTAATAACGCGGCAACGATGGGCGAACGCTCTATCATGGTAACCTTGCACCCCACACTTGCCATCACAAAGGCATCGCGGCCAAGCCCGGGGGTGGCATCTACAACATGCCAGCTGTCATTCCCTTTTAGGCCAATGGCTTTCACTATGGGCTCTTTCCTTCCGCCGCCATGCTGCTTGCGATACATGCTGGCAGGAGAGGCAAAATCAACGTCTACGGGCAGTACCTTTTTCTCACTGGCATCGGCTAAACCCAACACATTGTCTTTTATCTGTAAGTACAACCCCTCATTGGGTTTGTTTTCTTCTATACGTATCGCCTTGGCCCACTTTACGGCCACATGGTTAAGTAGCAGGCTGTCACCTTCATATAAGTTACTGCTTGGGTCGGTAGCAACCGTTATCGGCATCAGCACAGAGGAAGTGGGGAGCGAGCGGTCTGACGCGCTAATGTTTTTATTATTAGGCATTGCCATACTGCTCCTTATGACCAATCCACCGATTAATAATGGCCTGCGCATGGGAGGGGTATTTGCCCCACATGGTATAAGCAATCTCTTGTACTTTAGGGATGAGAGCTGCATCGCGCACTAAATCGGCTATTTTAAGCTCTGCCATGCCGGTCTGCCGCGTGCCCATAAACTCACCCGGCCCGCGTATTTCTAAGTCTCGCTGAGCGATATAAAAGCCATCGCTACTTTCTCTCAATACACCTAGTCGCTGAGTGGCGGTTTTAGATAGCGGGCTTTGATACATAAGCACACACTGGCTTTCCACCGCGCCACGCCCCACTCGACCGCGCAGCTGATGCAGCTGTGCTAAACCAAGGCGTTCGGGGTTTTCGATAATCATTATGCTGGCGTTGGGTACGTCTACGCCCACTTCAATAACCGTAGTGGCAACCAGCAAATCAAGCTTACCTTCTTTAAAATCAGCCATCACTTGCGCTTTTTCGGCAGATTTCAAACGCCCATGAACTAATCCAACCTGTAAATCTGGCAACGCGGTACGTAGGGTAATGGCAGCCTCTTCGGCGGCTTGGCACTCTAATACTTCAGATTCATCTATTAACGTACACACCCAATACGCTTGTCTGCCGTTGTCTTTGCATGCCTGACGTACCCGCTCTATAACATCCGCGCGGCGGGTGTCGGGCAAGACAACGGTAGTAACTGGGGTACGCCCCGGCGGTAGCTCATCAATAATTGACGTGTCTAAGTCGGCGTAGGCCGTCATGGCAAGGGTACGAGGTATGGGCGTTGCCGTCATAATAAGCTGATGAGGAAAGCGCCCTTGCTGCTCGCCCTTATCTCGCAGTGCAAGTCGCTGATGCACGCCAAATCGGTGCTGCTCATCAACAATAACTAATGCCAGCTGCTGGTAATTTACGCTTTCTTGGAAAACAGCATGGGTACCCACCAGCATTTGCACATCACCAGCTTCAAGCCTTGCTAGCACTTCGCTTCGAGCTTTGCCTTTAAGCTTGCCTGCTAACCAGCCTACCTCAATACCTAATGGCTCTAGCCATCCTCTAAAATTGTTAGCATGCTGCTCTGCTAATAGCTCGGTGGGCGCCATTAACGCCACTTGATGACCTGCGCCAATGGCTGATAAAGCAGCAAGGGCTGCCACTAAGGTTTTACCTGAGCCTACATCGCCCTGCACCAGTCTCATCATAGGTCTGGCGCGCTGCATGTCTTGCTGAATATCTTTCACTACCCGCTGCTGTGCGCCGGTAGGCGAGAATGGCAGCTGTGCCAGCATTTTTTCAATCAGGTTGTCGTCTACTTTTATGGCTATCCCCGGCTGGGCGTCTGACTGCTTACGTACTTTAAGCACGCTTAAGTTGTGAGATAATAGCTCTTCAAGAATAAGACGGTATTGCGCAGGGTGAAGCCCCTCTTCTATTTCATGCACATCGGCATCTGGAGGCGGGCGATGCACTGTGTGCAGGGCTTCGTTAAGGGAAACTTGATTATCGTAAATACCTTCAGGCAACAAATCTGCTAGAGCGCCTTTATCTAAAAGCGCTAATGCCTGCTCGGTTAAGTTGCGAAGGGTAAGCTGTTTAATGCCCTCTGTCGTTGGATAAACAGGGGTTAACGATTCTTCAATTGGCGGCGCGTCTTCATCTACCACTTTAAATTCGGGATGCATCATTTCGATGCCCCACTTGCCCGTGCGAATTTCGCCAAAGCAGCGAACCACATTGCCTGGAGTCATCATTGTGCGCTGCACTGCGCCAAAGTGAAAAAAGCGCAGCGTTATAGTGCCAGTGCCGTCACTAATTTTGACTACCAACATACGCTTTTTGCCGTACTGAATATCGGCATTCATTACCTCGCCCTGCACGCTTACATGGGTAAACGGCCGGCACTCGGCAACACTGTAAACGCGAGTTCTGTCTTCATAGCGAAGGGGAAGATGAAAAAGGATATCTTGCAGCGTAAACAAGCCGATTTTGTTGAGTTTTTCTGCCACCTTTGCGCCTACCCCTTTAAGGGCAGTGATAGGTGTGGTGGCGAGTGCTTGCATGCAGCTTAATCCTCAATTCAAACGGTTGATTGTGATACTAAAACGATAAATGAAGTGTAAAGGATTGTTGCGGGGTTGGCGAGTACGCTTTAGGCCAGTTTTTACTGACTGGCCTTAGGCTTACACCACTTGCTAGTTGGCTTCTAGTGCTTCAGCCTCAGCTTTGGTTATTTGCATTTCACGCCACCAACTTTCATCGGCAATCACTTCACCCATGTTATTGATTGCGGGATAAGGAAGACCTTTTCGCGTGCATAACTTAAACAAACGCGGATAACCATTTTGAAATGCCAATGCTTGGCACTCTTGTTCTGGTAATTGCTGAGTGTTGTACATACCTGCAATAGTGCGCTGACGCTGGGCTTCATAAAGCACTAACGCTGCCGCTACAGACACGTTTAGCGACTGCACCATGCCCATCATAGGAATAACAATGTCCTGATCGGCAAGGCCAATCGCTTCGTCAGTGGCACCGTACTTTTCCTGACCAAATAAAATAGCGGTGGGTTTGGTGTAATCCACGTCACGAAAATCTATTGCCGAGTCAGACAGGTGAGTAACCAGCACCTGCATGTTCTGCGCTTTCAATGTGTCCATGGCGCTACCAATATTGTCGTGATTGGTTTGACGCACCCAATCTTGACTACCCATGGCGGTGCCGCCACGAAATTGGTATTTCTTTTCCCACACCGTGTGCACACGATGAATGCCTACGGCATCGCAGGTGCGCACGACAGCTGATACATTATGTGGTTTATGCACATTTTCTAAGCAAACCGTAAGGTCGGTTTGCCTTTTGTCCAGCACAGATCGTATGCGCTGATAACGCTCTGGCGACATGGCTTACTCCGGCAGCTCCATAACTCCGTCTATCTCTATTTGAGCGCCTTTAGGTAGTGCAGACACCTGTACCGCAGCGCGTGCTGGGTAAGGCTGGTTGAAATAACGGCTCATTATTTCGTTCACTAACGCAAAGTGACCTAAATCGATAAGAAAGATGTTTACCTTTACTAAATCGTTAGTGGTGCCGCCGGCTGCTTCGCACACTGCTTTTAGGTTTTCAAATACCTGAACGGCTTGTGCTTCGAACTCTTCAGACACCATTTCCATTGTTTCTGGTACCAGTGGAATTTGACCTGAAACATATACCGTAGTGCCAGCTTTAGCCGCCTGGCTGTAAGTACCAATAGCAGCAGGTGCCTTATCGGTCTGAATAATAGACTTAGACATAAATATTCCTAAATTTTGATAAAATTAGTGTCGAGATTGACTGTGACGAGACACTCTTTGAACCTCTGGCATGGTGCGTATTTTCTTCATAACGCGGGCCAAGTGCACGCGATTGTGCGTGGTTAGCTCTAGGTCAATAAAGTAAATGTTACTCTCTTTCTCTTCGGTTTGCAGACCAATAATATTGGACTCACACCCGGAGATAGTGTTTGTTAACGTTGCCAGCGTACCTTGATGGTTAATCAGCTCAATGCGAAGTGACGCTTTAAACTCACCCTGAGGTTCATCGTCCCACTGCATAGGCAGCACGCGCTGCGGCTCTTCTTTGCTTAACTTGCGAATATTATTACAGCCCGCTTGGTGTATGGTCATACCTCGACCAGGACTTAGCACTGCAACAATTTCGTCATCGGGTATGGGGTGACAGCAGCGAGAATAATTCACTAACAAGCCTTCTGTACCACGAATTGCAACGTTGCCTTTCTTATTGGATAGATCGGTTGTGCTCTCGCCCAATAAGCGTCGAGCCACAATAGCACTTAGCTCGTTGCCAAGGCCGATATCTACTAACAGCGCATCGAAGTCAGAATGCTTCGTTTCAGCCACCACGCGGTCGATGTCTGCATGGGGTATTTCATCTAATTTTACGCTGCCAAGCGCATGCCTTAGCAGTCGGTTACCCATATTCACCGCTTCTTGTGAATGCTGCTTGCGCAAATACTGGCGAATACGAGTACGGGCTCTGGCGCTTACCACAAAGTTAAGCCAGTTGGCATTGGGCTTCGCCCGTGGCGAGGTAATGATTTCTACCGTTTGACCGTTTTCTAGTGGCTTACTTAAACTGAAGTTGCGACGCTCTACGCGCACGCCAACACAGGTATTACCTACATCAGAGTGTACCGCATAGGCAAAGTCTACAGCAGTGGCTCCCATAGGCAGCTCAATAATGCGGCCATCAGGAGTGAATACGTAAATTTCATCTGGGAATAAATCGGTTTTAACCGATTCAATAAACTCAAACGATGAACTGGCTGACTGCTGAAGCTCTAATAAGCTTTGTGCCCATTTTCTTGCACGCATTTGCGCCGTAGTACCACTGTCACCAGGCTCTTTGTACAGCCAATGGGCCGCAACCCCTTTATCTGCCATTTGGTCCATTTCGTGGGTTCTAATTTGAACCTCCACTGGAATACCGTGAGGGCCAATAAGAGAGGTATGAAGCGACTGATAACCATTGGTACGCGGAATGGCGATATAGTCTTTAAAACGGTTTTCGATGGGCTTATATAAGCCGTGCATAGCGCCAAACGCACGATAGCAGTCGTCTACAGACCCTACCACAATACGAAATGCATACACGTCCATGACTTCGCCGAACATAAGCTCTTTGTTTTTCATCTTGCGATAAATAGAGTAAAGATGCTTTTCACGGCCTAACACATTAGATTCAATGCCATACGCATCTAAACGAAGACTCAGCTCTTCGCGAATATTCTCGATAATTTCTTTTCGATTGCCTCTAGCCTGGCGTACCGCCGATTTAAGCGCGCGATGACGCATGGGGTACATCGCTTGGAAACCTAAGTCCTCAAGCTCATTTTTAATATCGTGAATACCTAAGCGATGAGCAATAGGTGAATAGATCTCAAGGGTTTCCAGCGCTATGCGGCGGCGCTTGTCTGGTCGCAAAGACCCCAGCGTGCGCATATTGTGAGTTCGATCGGCAAGCTTAATAAGAATAACCCTGATGTCTTGCACCATGGCCATCATCATTTTACGAAAGTTTTCTGCCTGCGCTTCTTGCTTACTGCTAAATGCAATTTTATCTAGCTTACTTACACCTTCTACCAGTTCGGCAACAGTATCGCCAAAGGCTTTGGCAAGGTCGTCCTGACTGTAATGGGTGTCTTCAATAACATCGTGTAGTAAGGCAGCCATGAGGGTTTCATGGTCCAAATGCATATCGGCAAGTATGCTGGCTACTGCAACAGGGTGTGTGATGTATGGGTCGCCACTAGAACGCATTTGACCATCATGGGCCTCTTGCGCCAACACGAAAGCATCTTGAACCAGCTGCACTAAATCAGCGGGCAAATACTTAACAACTTTCTGCTTTAAACCTTCAAACAAATACACAGCGTAAAACGGCCCCTAATTTCAGTACTTCGTTAAGAATACGTTTATTTTCGCATTAATCCAATACGCTAAAAGCAAAGCGCCAGTGCTTTTTTCAAAGCACTGGCGCAAATTCGCTTGTAACCGACCTAAAAAGGGCTGGTTACAATGTCTAGCTAAACAATTTTTACTGTTCAGATAGGATATTCGCAACAGAAGAAAACTCTACGTTATCTTCACGCTCTTGTGTTTGAAGAGCATCTTGTTCAAGGGTGGCTGCTGTAACCAAACCTTGTTCGATTTCACGCAAAGCCGTTACGGTTGGCTTGTCGTTTTGAACGTCAACCATAGGCTCTCTCCCACCAGTGGCAATTTGACGTGCACGACGTGCAGCAACTAGCACTAGGTCAAAGCGGTTACCAATTTTATCTACGGCATCTTCTACAGTTACGCGAGCCATCTATTTCTCCGAAAATCAGGTTGAGCGAGGAATACAAAAAACAGCCACGCAGTATACACGCATACCATTTGCGATCCTAGCACTTTGTTGAAATATAACACAGTTGGGCAGCGTCGATCCTGAAGGTTTAAGGCGGCGCGCTTATGCGCTTCCTAGCAGCGAGTCGAACAGAGGCTGATGACGAATTTGCTGCTTAGCAGAGCGCAAGCGTTGGGCTATCACAATGGCCTCTAGCTCATTTAATGCTGTAGCAAAGTCATCATTGATAATAATATGACCAAACTCATTAAAATGAGACATTTCATCCACTGCCTTTGCCATGCGGCTAGCGATAACTTCGTCGCTGTCTTGGCCCCGTTGATTCAAGCGTTGCTCTAAAACATCTAATGATGGCGGTAATATAAAAATACCGCAGGTATCTGGCATCAACTTGGTGACTTGTCGCGCACCTTGCCAATCGATATCTAAAAATACATCTATTCCACGATACAGCGTTTGCTCTATGGTCACTCGCGACGTACCGTAATAATTACCAAATACTTCTGCATACTCAAAAAACACGCCTTGCTCGATTAGCGCTTCAAATTGCTCACGAGTCACAAAATGATAATGCACACCGTCCACTTCGCCAGGTCGAGGCTGTCGCGTTGTGTGCGATACCGACACCTGCATGGGGGTGTTTGCATTACCCTCATACTTTTCCATTAATGCTTTGATAAGACTAGATTTTCCAGCACCAGATGGCGCTGCAAGAATGAACAAATTACCGAGTAGTGAGGCCATGAAATAATAAAGTTTTGTTAAAGTATGGTGATTTTAGATGTCAATGATAGCATATTGGATGTTTATGCCGTAACTATCACGTTAGGCATATGCGCTAAAAATCAAAACAACCCGCCAATGAAGGTTGTGAACTATAACTCACTAGGAACGGAAACAATGACTCAGCCCCTTTTACCCTGTGTAGAAAGCACACCCGCCTCCACGCCTGACGCCTGCGTTATTTGGTTACACGGACTTGGCGACTCAGGGCATGGCTTCGCACCTATCGTGCCAGAGCTCAAGCTTCCTGGCTCCATGGCAGTTAAGTTTCTTTTTCCTCACGCCCCTGAGCGCCCTGTTACGATAAACGGCGGTATGAGAATGCGCGCTTGGTACGACATAAAATCACTCGATTTTGAAAGTCGCGCCGACCTAGATGGCGTTGAAGAATCGGCAACTCAGGTAGAACAGCTGATCAATGCGCAAATAGACAGTGGAATTCCTGCTAACCGTATTGTGCTTGCAGGCTTTTCTCAAGGTGGCGTCATCGCTTTGCATTTGGCACCCCGGTTTAACGCTAAGCTGGCAGGTGTAATGGCGTTATCAACTTATATGTGCGAGCCCTCGTTGCTGGCAAACCAGGCAAACGATATTAACAAAGAAACACCGGTAATGATGGCTCACGGAGACCAAGATGAGGTAGTGCCGGTATTCATGGGTAACGCCGCGTTTAAAACCATGACAGAAAATGGTTTTAACGCCACATGGCAAACTTACACCATGCAGCATAACGTATGCATGCAGGAGCTAAACGACATCAGCGCATGGCTGCAGTCGGTGCTTTCTTAAGAGTGCTTTTTATGGTCTGAGGTTTTGTGAGCCCAGGTTTTATGGGCTTAGGTTTTATGGGCTTAGCTTTTATGGGCTTAGCTTTTATGGATTTAGCTTTTGAAAAGCCAGGCTTAAGAGAACGTGACTGGCTGTTTTAACTTAAGCCCTAAACCTCACACAACCTTGTTTCTGCCGCTTTTTTTAGCTTGATACAAGTTGTCATCGGCCTGCTTTAGTGTCGCGTTGATGTTGCCATCGGTTAACGCGGTTGCCACACCAAAACTTGCCGTTATCTTGTGGTGAATATCACCTTTATCAAAAGGCTTAGCCTCCACTTTAGCGCGAATAATCTCGGCTAATTTTAATGCCTGAGTCAGCGTTGCCTTTGGAAATATCACCAAAAACTCTTCGCCGCCAGTGCGCGCTACAATATCCGTTGTGCGCACTGCGCTTTTCATTATCTCGGTAAAGTGTATAAGCACTTCATCGCCCACATCATGTCCGTAAGAATCGTTAATCACTTTGAAGTGGTCGATATCAACGACAACCGTGCTTAGTGGAAAATAGCTGGCGGGGTCTTTCGACACTTTTTCAAAATATACCGCTTCTAAAAAGCGTCGATTTGGCAGTTTCGTAAGAGGGTCGGTATTGGCCTGACGCATGCGCTCTAGGTTTTCTTCTAGCATTTCCTTTCTACTTTGATGCCAAAAGTTTTCTGCAATAAAGGCAACGCAAATAAAGCACCCCATAGAGATAAGAAAACGGGACACGTCTTCTTCAGCGTACTGCGCGTAAATAAGGTGCTGATTAAATAGCATAACAACAGCCAACATCATGGTGGCTGCCACATAAAGTAGCGCTGGCCTAAAGCTCACTACAATAATCTGAATAAAGATAAGCGGGTATAAAAAATACAGGCCGGTATTGTTGTATCCCCCCGTATAAATAAGTGCATTAAAAGTAAACAGTACAATAAGACCCGCTACATAATAAGAAACGACTGAGTGGGGAAAAATATGCGAGGCTATTAAGTTTAGGTAAATAACTGTGGCTGACACAGTTAGCGCGGTGACTAAAAACGGGTTATCACCACCTACATTTATTCCCGCCATAATGGCCATGATGGTGCCACCTACATAGGAAATAAAATACAAGGTTAAGCGTCGACGTCTTGCTTCAGCTTCGTCCTTGTGCGCGCCTTTTAATAGGTTGCGTAAAAATGAATGTTCCATATACCTAGCTCTTACTCATTAAACGTAGTGGTGGCACTTCGAACGGTGCCTCTTTAAAATTTTAATACGCTGGACTCAATGCATTTGTTCCATATAAACCAGAGGAAAACCATGTGAATGCAACACATTTTCGTCTGATATGCGTATAATATAGCTTACGTTTTCCTGAATATAATTCTAAATGTCAGGTATCGCATCCAATTTGAGCAGCATTATAGCCTAGTGTTAGCATCGACATCATTTTAACTATTTATAGCGTGGAATTATCATGAGTCACCAAGGTACGTCTCGCACCATTCGAATTGCAACCAGAAAAAGTGCACTAGCGCTATGGCAAGCCGAGTATGTGAAAGCAGAGTTATTAAAGCACTATCCATCGCTAACCGTTGAGTTGGTGCCGATGAGTACGCAGGGCGACAAGATTTTAGATACTCCCCTTGCCAAAATTGGCGGTAAAGGCCTTTTCATTAAAGAGCTTGAAATTGCCATGCTTGAAGGCCGAGCCGACATTGCTGTGCACTCAATGAAAGATGTACCGGTGGCATTCCCTGAAGAGTTTGGGTTACACGCCATTTGCGAACGTGAAAATCCGTTTGATGCTTTTGTGTCTAATCACTATGACAGCGTAGATGCCTTGCCAAATGGTGCCGTAGTTGGAACCAGCAGCCTGCGCCGTCAGTGCCAAATTCGCAAACACCGCCCTGACCTCATTATTAAAGACTTGCGCGGTAACGTTAATACCCGATTAGCCAAACTTGATGCCGGCGACTATGACGCTATCATATTAGCGTCGGCGGGCCTTATTCGATTAGAAATGCAAGATCGCATTAAAATGGCGTTACCTGCTGAAGTGTCTTTGCCAGCAGTAGGCCAAGGCGCTGTAGGCATTGAATGTCGCAACGATGATGCCCAGCTTATTGAGTTATTGAGCGCGTTAAACCATGACGAAACTCATGTGCGAGTAACTGCAGAACGCGCAATGAACGAGCGTTTAGAAGGCGGCTGTCAGGTGCCTATTGGCAGTTTTGCTACCCTCGACGGTAATACACTGACACTAACCGGCATGGTTGGAAAACCCGATGGCACAACATTACTGTTTGCCTCGGCTACCGCATCTGCAGAAAAAGCAAAAGACATTGGTGTAGAAGTCGCCGATGCGCTTCTAGAGCAAGGCGCTGGCGAAATCTTAAAAGCCCTTTACGAGTAAGTAACGCCAAGTGCTGCTTTTTACCCGCCCTCTGCCAAAGCTTGCCTCTAGCGCGAAAGCGTTTGATGCTGCCGGACTTGATGCAGTAGGCGCGGCCACCTGTGACATTGTTTACGTTAAATCTGAACGCAATGCCATTAGCACATTTTTAGCAGAAACGAGGGTAGATGTAATCATTGTCACCAGTGTTTACGCTGTTGATGCGGCTGAAGATGCGGTGCAGTCTCTGATTGAAAAAGCGGTGCCTAACAGCAGCCTACCGTTAATTATTGCCGTTGGTGATGCCACTGCTAAAAAGCTTCATCACGCCCTTTGCGCTATACCACAGCAAATATCACCGCTCATTATACTGACTCCTGAGATACATACATCAGAAGGTATATTGGCTATGCCTCTACTCAATGAGCCAAGAGGCAAACAAGTGGTTATTATAAAAGGAGAAGGTGGTAGACAGGCCATAGCTGATGGGCTGACTGCAAAAGGAGCCTCGTGTCAAAGCTTCTGCGTATACCGAACCGAGCAACTTGCTGACCCAATTTACACAAAGTGCTGGAAAGTTGAAGATGTTCGCGGCATCATCGCTACAAGCGAAGCAATGGCAATGCAACTTATACACAGCCAAGGGCATGCAATTTTATCTCTGCCCTGGCTTACGGTTAGCGAACGCATAGCCGTATCGCTGAGAAAACGAGGAGTGACAGAGGTGTTTGTATGCCACCGTGCCACTGACCAAGCGTTAATTGCTTGGGTAAAGGACAACTGGGAGTATTGAATGGCCGATAATAAAGATAATGGCGTGCAAGATAGCAAAGAGACTGATGACGCAGTGATTGGTGTCGATGTAAAACGCAATGCAGAAGATTCAACAACTTCTGCCAAGCCAGACGCCAACAAAAAGGCAAAAAAGAAATCATCTGGAAATGGCCTGCTGTGGTTTGTCGTTTTTATTCTCTTCTTATTAGTAATAGGCCTCGCCGGCGCTGGCTACTGGTATTACACGCAGCAGCAATCAAGCAGCAGTTCTATGACAAGTGCACAGCAGCAAACTACGGCAAAGATTAATGCATTAGCTTCTGCAAGAGACGACGTAAACAGCACGCTTAGCCGAATTACTCGTGATAACGACGCTTTAAAAGACACCATTAGCGACCTTCAAAAGCAAAACGAAACTCTGTCTCTACAAGCAGAGTCGACCCTTGAGCAACTGAATCAAATGGAAGGGCGTCGCCCCGCAGACTGGCTTATTGCCGAAGCTGACTATTTAGTGCGTATGGCTGGCCGAAAGCTGTGGCTAGAAAACGACGTTCGCACCGCTATCTTATTGTTAGTAAACGCCGACAAACGCTTAAAATCGTTAGCCGATCCGTCAGTATTGCCCGTACGCGCCGCACTAGCACAAGATATTCAAACCCTTCAGCAGCTAAATCCTGTGTCGCAGAGTTCGGTAGCCCTAGCGCTAACTGGCATGGTAGCGCAAATTGATAAACTGCCCTTAGACACTTTTGAAAAGCCCGAAGACAAAGACGCTGCAGATAATGCCCTTTCTGAGTCTACCGACGACTGGAAAGACAACTTAGCAAAAGTATGGCACTCATTAGTTGATGACTTTTTAACGGTAAAATCTATTGAAGGCCCTATTGAGCCGGTATTGTCGCTTGAAGCACAGTTTCTTATTAAAGAGCAGCTGCGACTGCAGCTTATGCACGCACAATCTGGTGCATTAACTGGCGACGCCGGTCTTTATAAGCAGTCTCTACAATATGCACAAACCCTGCTTATTGAAAAGTTTGATACGGAGAAAAGCCAGGTCAGCGGGTTTGTAAACGCTTTACAAAACTTGCTAGAAACTGATGTGGCGCGCCCTATTCCTGCCGAGCTTGTATCGCAAAAGCCGCTAGAGCAACTTCTAGACCGCCGTGTTAAACAGGTCTTTGGTCAAGGAGCAAGCGCACTATGAAATGGTTAGCTATTGCCCTTGCGGTATTAGCCGCATTCGTTGTCGCGCTTATTGTTGGCCCTATGATTTTAGGCGACAAAGGTTACGTATTAATATCGCTCGGTGAAACCGCGGTAGAAATGACGGTGATCAGCTTTTGTATTCTGGTAATAGGCGCCGTAATCGCATGGTACGTGCTGTCTCGATTAACACTTTGGGCGCTGAGTTTAATTACTGGCTCTCATCGCTGGTTTGGCACCTTAGGCGAACGTAAGCGCAAGCGCGCGTTTTACGATGGCTTACACGCGATGGCCGCAGGCGATATTGAACTGGCTCAAAAATCGTTAGGCAAAACCACCAACGGCGATTTTGAAGGGGTAAATTATCTTGCCTCTGCGCAAATTGCGTTTACAAGTGGCGAGCTAAACAAAGCCCGTTACTTTTTAGAGCAAGCAAGCGATTACGCCAATGCAAAAGTAGCCGCTACAGTTATGCAAGCCCGCATTGATATCAATGAAGGTAAACATACTGAAGCATTAGAAAAGCTAAATGCGTTAGATGAGAAAGACCAAGAGAATAAGCAGGTTATTCGCCTTAAAGCACAGATACTAGCGGAACTGGGTAAGTGGCAAGAGCTGCAGAACAAATTATCCGGATGGCGAAAGGCCCTGGCGAAAGAAGACTACAAAGCCTGGTCGCAGCGCATCGCAAAAGGTAAATTTGCTGAAATTGCCAGTAAACAAGGCGCCGTTGAGCTTAAGAGTTACTGGGAAGACTTACCCCGTAAAATGCGCAACGACGATATTTATCAGGCGGCGTATGTTCAGCAACTGCTTGACCAAGGCATGCATTCTGATGCGCAAACCCTGTTAGTAGAATGGCAGAAACGAGGGCCAAACAGCAGCTTATTCCCTCTGTTCACTCAGCTTAACATTCCCGATTCGTCGCCGTCTCTGCGCCTATTAGAGAGCTGGATTAAAAAAGACGAAAAGAACATCGAGCTATATTCTACCTTAGGACAAGTTGCCTTTAATTCTGGCGACGACGTATTGGCAGAAAAAGCGCTATTAAAAGCCACCAAAATGGCGTCGCGCAAAGAAGATTTACTGCTACTGTCAGCCATTAGTGAACGTCAGCACGATACCGCAACAGCACTTCAGCTTTACAAAGAAGGGCAACAAATAGCGGGTTAATGTGGCCTAGTACACCGTGTTTTTTACACGTAAGCTAAACAAATAAGCTGCTCAATTTAAAACGCGCTTTTATGAAAATAAAGGCGCGTTTTTTTGTACCTGCCACAGTAGAACCTGCTATATCGCACTATTATTTTTTCTAATCTCAAAAGCGAGAAAATTTGTTTTGCTTTCGCAAACAAGCGTCCGTACACTCCGCACAAATTTAGCTAGCGCAAATTTTAGCCAGACGTTATGTGTTGCCCTATACTTTTTAAAAGGCAGGTATAGCTGCATCTTTAAACGCTTTCTCACTCGCTATTTAACCTGAATCCTGTTTAAAGAATGGTGCAAGCATTTGTTTTATTAAATATAAATTAAAATTTCAAACTCAGTACTGCTAGAAATGCGAAGTGCAAGGCGCAAAAGTCACGTAATAGTTGTTCTATTACTTACTTTTGCAACGCAGTAATTCGCATTTCTAGTGGTGCTGAGCGCCGCTTCTTAAACAGGATTCAGGTTATTTAGTTTATATATTTGTTTTTGGCCCTAACTCACTAAGGAACTCTGTTGGACACAATTGAATTTATTCAAATTCGAAAGTTTATTGTTAAGCTTGGCAAAATGCTGCACAAGTACGGTACGCCTGCATTCAGACTAGAGGCCTACCTTACTGAAATTGCCACGTACCTTGGTGTCCACGCCTCATTTATTTCTACGCCTACCTCGTTAACCATTGTTATTTGGAGCGATCGCCACGAAGATGAATACAACCACTCAGCGCGCCTAATGCCTGGTGAGTTAGACATGAATGCGCTCTCGTTAACCGATGAGCTAGCCAGTTCCTTATTAAAAGGCGAACTCTCCTTAAGTGAAGCCAATACTCGCCTAGACGAAATAGACGCAATGGGCAGCCCATACGGCAAACTTCCAACGGGTATTGCTTATGGCATGGCCACCGGCGCATTTGCTATGTTGATGGGAGCCAGCTGGTCTGAAATTGGATGGTCTAGCGCTCTTGGCCTACTTGCCTTTGTGTGGACACTTTGGGCAACCCGTTCTAAACGGGTTAACTTGATGCTAGAGCCAATGACCGCGTTTATCGCAGGCTTATTAGCTTGCGCCATTGGCAGTTATATCGACCCGGGCATTAATATTCCCCTCGTTGTGCTGTCATCGGTAATTGTATTTGTTCCTGGTCTTGCCCTAACTATGGGGTTAGCAGAATTGTCTTCGAGGAACATGGTGTCGGGAACAGCGCGTACCATGGATGCCATTATGCAGTTATTCAAACTGTATTTTGGGGCTTTTCTTGGCGTTACTGCAGGCTTTAATTTGTTTGGCGAAAACATCTATACTCCAGCGCAGTCACTGCCTTACTGGGCAACCTGGCTATCGGTATTATTGCTGTGCATTGCCCTAGTGGCCATTTTTAGAACCCGGGTAAAGCACATACCATGGGCACTGGCTGCAGCTTTTATTGCCTACAGTGCTACAGCGTGGAGTGCCGATTACATGAGCCCAGGCTTAGGCGCATTCGTAGGCGCATTTGCATTAGGCATATTTGCCAACGGGTTTACCCGCATTGCTGACCAACCAGCAACCATTGTGGCTATGCATGGCTTAATAGTATTGGTACCAGGCTCAAAAACCTATATTGGGCTGAACTCGTTTATGACAGGAAAAGACTTTGTGCAGGCTGATCATTTAGGCCAAGAGGTGTTTCTCATTTTCATGTCCTTAGTGGCAGGACTCATATTTGCCAACGTCGTTATGCCCACGAAAAAGGCGCTGTAACAGCGCCTTTGTCATCATATTGATACTCGACTTAACATCGCTTTAAAGGCTATCTAAAACCTTATTTAAGCAACGCGATAAGCGCTCGGCCAAGTCTCGCATTTAGCGCGCCTGCGGCAATGGCTTCGGCGGAATTTTCCATGAATTTAGCCGATAGGCTGCCACCAATTTGATTGGCGACTTCGTCGGTGGCTAAATCGAAAATGCCCTGAGCAGCAATGTTTTGCGCCAGCACTTTTAATAACTTCCAATTACCCGCCGTACTTGGGCGTAAGCCGTATACCCGGGCCATACGACGTATTGTGCGAAAGCTTATCCAAATAACCGCAAAGGTTTGAATAAGATTGTTTGGGCTAATAAACGCTAAGCTACCGGCTGTTACCGACTCTTTGTTGAGCACCTTGTGGGCTTTCGCTTGCACTGGGGTTAATACCGTATCTTCATAAAGCCCAAGCAGCTCACTTGCCGTCATATCGCTTTGCACTGTTTGCTTGTAGCGCGCAAAACAGTGAGCCGCATAAGAGCCTTTTGTAAAACGCTGTCCATGAGCGGTAAGTACGCGATTAACGTCATTAATACTGATATCACTTTGCTTTGCTGCATCCCTTTTTTCTTGCAGCAATGTACGAATAGCAGCAGCGTCATTCATTGCTGTATTAACCTGCTTATAGCCTCGCCATTCACGAAAGCTTAAATAACTCAATGTGCTAACAAAACCTGCTAACAGTGCGCCTAATACGCCAGTACCAATGGGGTGCTCGCTCACATTGGCCACTAAGGTGGTATAAGCATCAAACGTAAAAAAACCCAAAACCGACAGCACACCAAATATCAGGGTTGCACTGCCTAACGACACGCCTTCTTTTTCTACCTCTAAGATCCAGCTATCGTTTTCTACTCGCGCGGGCAGCTTAGTTTCCGGGGGCTCTATATCTAGGGTTTGCGTCGTCACTTTTGAACGATAAGGCGCTTTGTATTCGGCTTTATTTTCAGAGCTGCGGTCGGCTGCTTGATCAGCTTTAGCATTGCCCCAAGCGTCGCTATTATCGTAATTTTTACCATCGTGTGAATCAAACCCGGCCTCTGCAGCCCTATTTGTTTCCGGCTTATTTTTTAAGTGCGCAGAGCCTTTAGAAGGTGCATCATCATCAAAGTCATCACTGGTATAAAACGGGCCTTCATTACGCTCTTTCATTATTGCTCTCCTTTACCCAGTAAAAATTGTAGAAGCCTGTCTAGTCCTTTGCCGGCTAATATTCTGGCCTTAAAGTCTGCGGGCACCTTTGCATTAGGCACGGGGAAATGCGCCCCCTCTTCCATTTCTTTTAACGCACTAGGCACAGGCTCGAACGTAGATTCAACGTAAGCACCATCGCTATTTTTATAACGAATTGCCTGCGGCGTGCTGCCTTTGTCTGTTACCTCTATAGCCGACACTAAAAAATGCTCAAACTCAATGGGCTTGTCGGTAAAGCGAGCTCTTGCACCTTCGGTAATCTGAGTCAGTAAACTCAGTAAATTCTCTCGCTGACTAACAGGAATTAAATCGGCTTTTGTTGCCACAAACGCCACTTTTCCTATCTGCTCTTTTTTCAGCACGTTGCGCGAAAACCAGCTACTTTGCCCGTACACAAAGGTGTCAGCCAAATGACTGAGGGTTTCTTTTAGCTGATATAAATGCTGACGACTGTGGTTAAGCCCTTCAAACAAATCGACCAAGATAATTTGCTTATCTGTCTCTTTAAAAATTGACTGCTTCAATGGGGCTAGCCATTTGTCTTGAAACGCACCAAAATGCTGTTCGAACGCTTTGTACCAGGGGTGCGATACATCACTGGTAATGCTTGAGGGCAGTGGCGTAAAGCCAAAGCTTTGCCAATCAAAATCGCTGGAATCCAGTAAAAAACTGCCTGGCTGCAGCAAAGATATTCCTTGGCGTTTGGCTTCAATTAAATACTGCCTGTATGCATGCACAAGGTGTTGAATACGCTGTGGCGTTGGCGGCTGTTCAAAGTCAAAGCTGTTAACGACTTGCTTCCAATCGTGCGCAAAGTGCTGTTGTGGGCCGCCGCTTAGCTGTGCCCATGCAGAGTCTGACCACTGTGCATAGGTTTTACTTAGCATGGGAATGTCGGTTATCCACTCGCCGGGATAGTCAATAAATTCAAACACAATGTCGGTATGGGGAAGCACGTGGCGCTTAATCGACGCGGTTTGCTTTAACCTAACAATAAGCTTAAAACCAAACGCTTCTTCTGTCGCCGCGGGCCACTGACCTTGCTCTAAAGCGGCCAAATTTTCTGCTTGGGGAAAAGACTTATAGCCCTCTATTGGCTCAATTCGAATATCGAGCACTTGAGATGGCGGCAAGTAACGCAATAGCGGTAAGCAGGCATAACCTTCCTCGCTTCTACTTTTCAGCATAGTTACAAGGCTAGTAAACAGCATAGACTTTCCGCTGCGACTAAGCCCAGTAATAGTGAATCGATGCGTTTCTTTACTAAAAACATCCGCTAACGTGTTGCTTGTCAGCGACGCTGCTGCCATTGTTTTATCAAACAATGCGGCAATATTTTTTTGCATAGTAGAGGTAATGTCCCGTTTTGTGCGGCTATTAATATCGCTATAAAATGGCTAGTAAACCGGTGCGCACTGTTATTCACAGCGCTTTTAAAGCCGCGTGGCATGCAAGCAAAAGTCTGCATTGTGTAACACGCAGCATAAACTATCGGTAGTACGTTCTATTAATAGTGGTTCTTTCGTTGTTAAAAGCAAGGGCAGTGCCAGATATTAACGCGATGCTGCTAATGATCTTTGGTGAAACCAAACAGTTTTTTCTTGATGCGGTTTTTACTTGAGTGCCAGTGGTTCTTTGGCTTTATAGGGGCATTATCGATGACATGCTCAAAGTCTATATCACTTTTAGCCGTAGGCGGCACGTGGGCACAGAAGAAAGTGTCTATAGATGATTGAGCCAAGGTTTTTAAACTTTCTCTGTACTGATTAGGATGACAAAGAGGGTATGGAGGAACCAGCTTTCCTTTTACCTTTACCAGCACATCGGCAATGTAGGCTTGCTTGCTAGGTACGTGCATAACTGAAAGGTCGTGATCGGTATGCCCCGGCGTATAAAGCACCTGCCAATTCGCAAATGTAGGCAACGCTTGTTTATCTTTTAAAAGTATATCGGGGGCAAGAATAGGGTTGTACCAAATAGACTCTTTCGCTTTGCCAATTCTATCGGCCACCCACCAAGTGAGTAATAAATCGATAATATGAGCAGTGCGCCCCCCAAGCCCCTTATACCACGCTGCGGCTTTAGGATGAGATGCCACCTGCGCGCCGGTTCTCTTACGCAAGCGCATGGCGCCACCGGCATGATCTGGGTGCATATGAGTAACTACTATCAGCTTTAAATCACTTAATGGCCGCCCTAACGTACTCGTAATATACAAGCACACTTTGTCTACATCCGCGCGGCTGCAGCCGTCTAGTAACAGCAGCCCCTCGTTATCTTCGGCAAGATAAATGTGTTGTATATAACCTGGCAACGTATGAATTTTCATAGAACAACCTAAATAAGCACATTTCGCATGCTAGCAAAAATTATCTGGTAAGACCAGATTCGGCGAACAACTGTAGCATTAACCCCTTTAACCACATAAGGCCCGGCTCACTCTCGTGCTGGCTGTGCCAATATAAATGAGTTTCTAGTGCAGGTAATCCATAAGGTAGCGGCGCAGAAATAAGTTTGTCGTCTGATATTGCCACCGCAACAGAGCCTGGCAGCGTAAGTATGGCGTTAGTACAGGCTACCACGTCGGCAGCAGCACGGTAATTTTGGCAGCGCCACAGCGAGGGCCTATTTACTCCAAGCTGCTGTAACGCTATTTCTTCTACCGAGGCCCCTTTCGCGCGATTAGACACAGTAATATGCCTAGCCTCAAGGTAGTGTTTTTTGTCTAGTTGATTTACCAGCGTATTGTTGCGATTTATCAATACACGATAATCATCTCGGCGCAGCATGCTGTGAGATATGGGCTTTGGCACAGCGCGGCCAATATCAATGGCCAAATGTAAACTGCGGTTGCTTAAATCAGCTTCCATGATATCGCGCTGTAAGCGTGTACTTACTATTTCTATGTTTGGCGCTGCTCGTTCAAGCCGGCTAAGCAAAGTGGGCAACACACCTAACTCTAAAGACTCTTGCATAGCAATAACAAAACGCTGATGACTTAAAGCAGGGTCGAAATGGTTAAACTGCTCTAGCGCACTTCGTATTTGGGTAAGGGCATGCAATATATCGGGGGCAAGTCGCTCGCAGGCGGCTGTAGGTAACATATGCTGCTTTTCTCGCACGAACAGTGGGTCGCCTAGCAACTCCCTAAACCTGCGCATGGCGTGACTAACAGCAGAAGGCGTAATATGCAGAGTTTCAGCAACACGAGACATATTACGCTGCTGCCACAGGGCTTCGAACACTTTTAATAAATTTAAATCAAGTTTCTCAAACTGCCTGGTATCAATCATTTTCTGCATACCCTTCTTGTAAATGCTTTCTTTTACACCCATCTGATGAGCTGTAAACGACCACACCAATAATGCATTTCAGTAAACCATACTATGAACACCATTCATATGTTACTGGTATTATATTTCATTTCATTCAAAGCCATTCTTCTACTAAGCTAGGTGCTATCAACAATTAACCGCAGTGGTTAATTACACAGAGTTTGAACACGTTGAGCCGCACAGTTGGGTTTTTAGCAGCATCACAGCGGTAACATTGCAGTGTTATATTTAGCTTAATAAGGGTATCCATGGACTTTTCACATAACGACAAAACCAACGCTTTGCTAGAAAAGCTCGATGCGTTTATTGCCAAGCATATCGAGCCTATCGAAAATGAGGTGTACGACTTTCACCACAAAGAAAATAATCACAGTGATTGGAAAAGCTGGAAGCTGCACCCTAAAACCGAAGAGCTCAAAAAGAAGGCACGCGATGCTGGGCTAGCCAACCTCTTTTTGCCTGATGATAAATTAGGGAAAGGGTTAACCACGCTTGAATATGCCCCAATGGCAGAGCGCATGGGTAAGTTTTTATTCGCGCCAGAAATTTTTAACTGTAATGCTCCCGACACGGGCAATATGGAAGTGCTTTACCATTTTGGTAATGACGAACAAAAAGCCCAGTGGTTAACGCCGCTACTTGCAGGTGAAATACGCTCTGTGTTTGGCATGACCGAACCAGATGTGGCCTCTTCTGATGCAACTAATATGGCCGCCACCATCATTGAAGATGGCGATGACGTGGTTATTAATGGTAAGAAATGGTGGTCTACGGGGCTTGGCCATCCTAATGCAGCCTTTACTATATTCATGGGCTTATCTAACCCTGACAACTACAGACACAGCCGTCATAGCATGGTGATAGTGCCTCTTGATACCAAGGGAATTACGATTAAACGCATGCTAGATGCCTATGGTGATTTTGATGCGCCATATGGTCATGGCGAAATGCACTTTGATAACGTACGCGTGAGCAAAGCCAACGTGATCACCGGGCTAGGTAAAGGGTTTGCCATTGCGCAGGGGCGCTTAGGCCCAGGCCGAATTCACCACTGCATGCGCGCCATTGGTATGGCAGAAAAGTCCCTTGAACTTGCCCTTAAACGAGGCCACGAGCGAGTTGCATTTGGTAAGCCTATTATAAAATTAGGCGGTAACTTAGAGCGAGTTGCCGATGCGCGAATGGCTATTGAGCAGGCCCGCTTACTCACACTGCATGCTGCATGGAAAATTGATAATTTAGGCGTTAAACACGCCATGACTGAAATTTCAGCCATTAAAGTCGTCGTGCCAAACATGCTTCAAGACGTGGTAGATATGGCACTGCAATTACACGGTGGTGCAGGTATGTGTAGCGACTTCCCGCTAGCGCGTTTTGCCGCTGGGGCTCGTGCACTGCGTTTAGCCGATGGGCCAGATGAAGTGCATAAAGGCATGGTGTCTAGATTAGAGCTTAAGAAATATCTGTAAGTGATTTAGCGCGTGTTGAGCGAGGGTGTGCTGATCTAGGGCGTATTGAGCTAATTCATGTAGATTTTGGCCACACGCTCTAGCACTCCATAAATAAAAATGCCGCTTTTCAGTGCCTCAATATGAGAACACAAGAAAGCGGCATTTTTGTATGTGGCTGCTAGCAGCCACATTATCAGTACTGAAGTACTCTGTAAGTAGAGCGTTTAGTACGTGTAGCGTGCTTGTACGTGTAGCGTGCTTGTACGTAGTACGAACCACCGTTGAAACCAAACGGGCTAGCTTCAGAATAAAGCTGACCTAAGCTTCCCGCGCTTGGGTTTTCTTCAGGGTAAGTGTCGAACAAGTTATTAGCGCCAACTACCAAATCAAGATTCTCGCTGTAAGAATAGAGTAGTTCCACGTCAACCAATACCTCAGCACCAATACCGTTAACACCGTTGCCAGTATCGTCCCAACCACCGAAGTAATTAGCGCGCACTAGCGTTCTGAAGTCGCCTTGGGTGTGTGTCCACGAAACGTTACCACGTAAGTTAGGCAGTAAGTCTTCAATGGCAGCAACACGGCCTTCACCAATTGGGTTAAGCGTACCAACATCGTCCACTTCTGTTTCGTTGTAGTTAGCCGCTAACGTTATGCGTGAACTACCGCCCCATGCATCAAAGCTGTAGTTACCAACTACGTCGATACCGCGCGTGGTGGTATCAAAGCTGTTAGAGAAGAATCTGAACTGAGATAGGTCGTCTAAGCCAATAAAGTTTTGACGATCGATGATGCCAGAAGAATCAAGTTCCGTTAGCGCTTCAGATACAGACGCGTAGCTCGTACCGCCACCTGCAAAGTTAAGCGCGTCTAGGAAGTCTACGTTAGCACCAAGTGCTACGCGGTTTTCAAGCTCGATGTTGTAGAAATCTACTGTCCAGCTCATGTCCGCAACGTCTACCGAGAAGCCAACAGAGAAGTTTTTCGCTTCCTCTGGGCCTAAGTCTGGACGACCGTTACCCTGGCTCTCAATGAAATCAGCGGCTAGCTGACCCGCCGCCGATGATAAAGGCAATGTACCTTGGTCGATAAGCACGCCATTCACGTTCTGTGTAGTTACGTTTGTAATATTCGCCTGGCCCGCTGTTGGTGCGTGGAAGCCCGTTGAATAAGCACTACGAATACGGAAGTCATCGGTTACGTGGAAAATACCCGCCAGTTTAAAGTCGGTAGTATCACCAAACTCGCTAAAATCTTCGCGACGAACTGCGGCTTGTAAAGTAAGTGACTCTGTAACGTCAGCTTCTAAATCAACATAGAACGCTGTACTGTCTTGAGACGCGCTGGTGTTGCTTGGGAAACCACCAAAGCCGTTAGAGCTTGATGAAAACCCTTGGCTTGCCAATGGACCTAACGCAAATGAAGCGGCGTCGCCTGCATACAGGTCGAACTCTTCTTCACGGTATTCAGCACCAAAGGCTACGTTTAAATCTGATTCAAAACCAACGTCTATGCCATACACAAAGTTAAGGTTAAACAAGGTTTCTGTTTGTTCTTGACCACCCGGATTGAAATCCCGCGGCGTATCAGGACCTAACGATGCATTAATTGTGTTGTTAATGAAGAAGTCAGTTCTGTTAGAGCCACGCTGTGCGCTAACGTCGTAATAAAGACCTGTACCCACTTCTAGGTCGCCACGTAAACCAACCGTGAACGCCATATCTTCGTTTTCACCACCAAAGCGCGGCACAAAGCCCAATGGAATGGTTTCGATAAACGAGAAACAGTTGTCATCGGCTTGAACTTGCTGAAGGAACGTTGGGTCTGGAAAGACATTACCGTTACCGCCAATTGGGATACCTGCAATACAGCTTCCGCCTACCCCTACTCCGTCTAGGTCACCAACAAGCACTGAGTGCACACCGTTCTCATCTTCCATACCTGTTAGTGGGTCAACTAATGGGCCGGCGTAAACACCACCACGCTGACTGCCTTCGGTTACCGGGTTACGATAGAAGAAACCGCCAGTAACCGTACGCTGACCGTAGTTACCAAACAGGTAAACCTCGGCTGCATCGCTAAACTCATACCCAGAGTTAATGAACACTTTTACATCGTCTTCAACATCTGGCTGACCCCAATACTGAGGCACTTCGTCTGTATACGCGTTAATGGTAGAGAAGTCTGACTGTGCTAAGTATCCCGCATCAACCATAGCCGCAACATCGTTGCGCACTACCGAGCGGATAGTGCCTTCTACGTCGCGAATTTCACCAGTTACGTTTACAAAGCCGCTATCGCCTAAAGAGAAACCAGCGTTAGCAGAAATAGTGTAGTTGTCTCCGTCGCCTTCATAGGTAGAACCATAGTTAGCGCGAAGTTCGAAACCTTCGTCGTCATCGCGAAGCAAGAAGTTAAGCACACCGGCAATGGCATCAGAACCGTACTGTGATGATGCACCGTCGCGCAGTACTTCAACCTGCTTTAATGCCAGTGACGGTATAGCTGAAATGTCGACACCTTGTGCCCCATCAGAAATACCACCACCTAAAAATGAGATAATTGAGCCACGGTGTCTACGCTTACCGTTAACCAACACCAGTACGTTATCGGGTGATAAGCCTCGCATGTTGGCAGGACGCACGATGGTTGCCGCGTCGCTGATTGGCTGAGTGTTTACATCGAACGACGGTACGTTGGTGCGAAGCATGTCTTGTACGTCAGAAGATGAGTTTTGACGAAACTCGTCACCACTGATCACATCAACAGGTACCGGAGAATCTGCCGCAGAACGGTTAGTCATGCGCGTACCGGTAACAATAATATTCTCAAAACTTTCTGCTTCTTCTTCCGCTTCCTGTGCCAATGCAGGAGCAGAAAGTGCGGCAAATAATGGTATAGACCCAGCTAGCAGCGCTGAGGTTATACGATTAAGTTTACGACCTTTTGTGAAGTTACTTTGGTTCACTGTGTGTCTCCTTCAAGACGTGTTGTTTGTATAAATATTATTTTTATTATGTTTTGTGATATTCAAAATGACGCGGTGAGGTGAAATCTCACCCTGTGCATTTTTGATGCTACAATAATGCGCCTTATTAGTACAAGTATTTCGCTATTTCGATCTTTAAGAACTATTCATCACTATTGCCCCGATATCGAATTACTACTTTAGGATAATACTTTCTCGCCAAATAATAACAAAAAGACAACACGCTGATTAAATAATGAGCTAATCTTTCACACTCAGTTAACATGTAAATCGATTAAGTATTATCATTATTAGTAAAAAACAGCTCGCTTGACGGTAATAAATTGGGTTTTCTGATTAGCGAAAGATATGTGTCAAAAATTACATCTCGTAACATATAAGCATCTGAAAAAAGTAGATTAATTCTAAATAGAGCGTATATTTCCACGCTGCCTGGTCCTGGTCGCAAATTCGGGGTTCCCAACCACAGGCACTAAACATTAAGGAATGATTAAATGAAAAAACTAATTCTTGCTGCCGCACTTAGTGCAGTTTCTGCAGCCTCTTTCGCAGCTGCTCCTGCTTGGGATTTTGTCCAAGCCAGCTATGTAATGACCGATTTTGATGATGCTGATTTAAACTATGAGCCTGATGGCTTTGCCATTTCAGCATCAAAACTAGTGACAGACGACGTGTTTGTTACCGGTAGCTATTCAATGCAAAACGACGATATCTTTAGCACTGAAGTAGACTTCGATAGATTGTCACTCGGTTTAGGCTATCGCTATGCCCTATCAAACAAAACAGACCTTTACGGTATTGTTAGCTATGAAGATGTTGAAATATCAGGAAGTGGTGAGTCTGAAAGCGAAGACGGGTATGGCTTAACAGCCGGTGCTCGCTCTATGGTAATGGACAACATAGAACTTCGCGGTGCCGTGAAATATATTGATACTGACAGTGGCAGCGACACATCGCTTCTCATTGGTGGCGACTACTTCTTCTCTCCTGCCTTTGCTGTAGGTGTTAGCTATGAAACTTCAGACGACCTCAGCACGTTTGGGTTGAATGCACGTTATAACTTTTAATGTGATGTAGCGCCTATATGGCGTAAATTTTTACATTATTATAGTTTTAGGCGCTTACGATAAAGCCGGGTAGGTAAATTCCATACCCGGCTTTTTTATTTCATTTTTTGGCTTATTTGCTCATTAAAAAGCTGTCATCAGTTTGTCACACTGGTGGTTGAAGATAACGCGACAAAAATTTGACATCATAAGAACTGAAAACTGGCGCATCACTGTCTGGGGAGACAATATGAAAGCAATGATAGCAGCAGCTATGTCTGTTGCATTTGCATCAGCAACACAAGCTACAACTGTGTTTATAAATGAAATTCACTATGATAACACTGGTGGTGATACAGGCGAGTTTGTGGAAATCGCAGCACCTGCCGGAACTGACCTTACCGGTTGGTCTGTCGTTTTTTATAACGGAAGTAATGGCACAACTTACGGTACGCAAGCTCTGTCTGGAGTGGTAGGCGATCAAGCTGCTGGCTATGGCTTCGCTACTATCAGTCGTGCTGGTATCCAAAATGGCTCACCTGATGGACTGGCACTGGTTGATGCGACAGGTAACGTGGTTCAATTTTTAAGTTATGAGGGCCAGTTAACAGCGACTAACGGTGTAGCTCTCGGAATGACAAGCGCTGATATTGGTGTTTCCGAACCTGGCTCAACCGCTATTGGTGATTCATTGCAGCTTTCGGGCTCTGGGTCGACCTACAATGACTTTGTTTGGCAATCACCAGCGACAGCAACTCCTAGCACTTCTAATAATGATCAAGCGTTTGGTGGCGTAGTTGTAGACAATGCGCCAACGGTTGTATCGACCACCCCCTCTGATGGCGACACAAACGTAGCGATTGACGCATCAATCTCTCTCCGCTTTAGTGAAAATGTTGCAATAAGTGCTATCAATTCCATTGAATGTTCTAGCGACGTTGCTATTCAAGGTACGCTGTCGGGTGAAGAAGCGACGTATACGATTATTCCTGATACTAACTTCACATCAGCAGATGAATGCTCATTCACAATAAGCGCAGAGGATGTGTTTGATTTGGACGGCGAGCAAGACACGCTAGCAGAAGACTTCACAATTTCTTTTAGCGTGGTTGATGAGTCGGCCACCGCTCCTTTGTTAGTCAATGAAATACACGCCGACCCAGCCTCGGGTGATGCAGGCGATGCAAATGGCGATGGCGCACGAGATTTCTCAGACGATGAATTTGTAGAAATTGTTAATAACAGCGAACAAGCCTTTGACCTCACTGGGTGGGAACTGAGCGATGGTGCACAAGTTCGTCATGTTTTCCCAAGCGGCTCAAGTGTTGAAGCGGGCTGTGCGTTGGTGGTATTCGGCGCAAACGCACCAAACGATGGTTTAGCAGGCGCGCTTGTTCAAGCGGCATCAACCGGAGCCCTTGGCTTGAACAACGGTGGTGACACTATTACGTTAAGTAACGGTGCCATTGGTATAGAGCAGGCGTATGGCTCTGCAGGCGGTGACAATCAGTCACTCACACGTGACCCAGACATTACTGGCGAAGTCTTCGTTAAGCATAGCGTTGCGACTGGTTCTGAAGGCGCACTTTATTCGCCAGGGACTAGAATAGATGGAAGTAACTTTGCCGGCTGTAGTGTGCCAGATGTGGCGCCAACTATCGTTGATGTTACGCCAGCTGATCAAGCTACGTTAATCAGTGTTGATACTACCGTCACTGTCACGTTCAGCGAAAATGTGAGTCTTGGTGATTTGCCATCTCTTAACTGCACAATTTCAGGTGAAGTATTACTTGACGGTCAATTAGATGGTACCGCCCTCACGCTGACACCAGAAACAGAATTGGCAGACGGTGAAACGTGCACGTTGCTGGTATCGGCTGATCAAGTCAGTGATGTTGACGGGCGAACAGATGCATTGGCTGCTGATTTCTCAAGTTCTTTCACTACAGTAGAAGCATTATCTTGTGATGCGAATAGCTCCTTTACACCAATTGCCACCATTCAGGGTAACGCTAGCGAAAGCCCGATATCAGGCCAGGATGTATTGGTAAAAGCAGTAGTCACATCGGTTTTACCTGAACTGAATGCTTTTGTTGTACAACAATTAGCAGCAGACGAAGATGGCAACCCTGACACATCAGAAGGGGTGTATGTTCAAAATACTAACTTCACGTTACCTAACGTTGGTGAACTGGTATTAGTAAATGGTAACGTGTCAGAGAGATTTGGTCGTACGCAACTAAGTTTACTCGCGGAAACAACGCCTTGCGAAGAAGAAGTTGCGGCAATAACACCTACGTCGTTAAGCTTGCCTGTCGAGTCTTTAAGTGTGCTTGAATCGCTTGAAGGAATGCTAGTTAATTTTTCTGCACCGCTGACGGTAAGTGATAACTTTGGTTTGGGTCGCTTTGGTCGAGTAACATTGTCAAACGGTCGTATATTCAACCCGAATAATATCTTTGAGCCTGGTACAACTGACAATCTTGAATTGGCTGAGCAAAATCGATTGAACCGCATCATTCTTGATGACGGTAGCGACAACCAAAACCCTGCTGTTGTGCCATTCCCTACTGGTGATTTGTCAGCATCAAACACGTTGCGATTGGGCGATACGGTATCGTCACTTACGGGTGTGCTTGACTTTACACGTGGTGAATACATGGTTTATTCGACTGCTGAACCAACGTTCGTTGCCTCAAACCCTCGTTCAGAAGCGCCTGACCTAGCAACAGGAAACCTTTCGGTAGCCAGTCTGAATGTTCTTAACTTTTTCAACAACATCGACAGTGGCCCAGATATTTGTGGCCCAGCAGGAAACGCCGATTGTCGCGGAGCTGACGATAACGGTACAGATAGCGCTGGCAGGTCAGAGTTTGAACGCCAGACTCTCAAAACTGTTGCCGCCATTGCGTCAATGAATGCCGATATCGTGGGCTTAATGGAAATTGAAAATAACGGGTTTGGTGAAGGTAGTGCAATTGTTGAGCTTGTCGATGCGGTAAATGCAGAATTAGGTGAAGACGCCTACGCAATTGTTGACCCAGGAACAACAGTTGGTACCGATGCGATTACCGTCGCGATGATTTATAAGCCCAGTGTAGTTTCGCTTAGCGGCGCATTACGCATTCTCGATGGTATTAACTCGATCAGCGATGAAGGTGGTCCTTTATTTAACGACCGCCGCAATCGTCCTTCGTTTATTCAAAAATTTGCACTAAATGCAAACGGCGAAGAAGTGGTGATAAGCGTTAATCACTTTAAGTCTAAAGGGTCAAGCTGTGGTGCAGGTGACGACGATAATGAAACTGGTCAGGGAAGCTGTAATTTAACTCGTACGCGTGCTGCTAAAGCGTTGACCGCGTTTATTGCCAATGAGTTTGTTGATACACCGGCTTTGATTATTGGCGATTTAAATGCGTATGCGAAAGAAGACCCTATCCGTGCAATCTTAGCCGAAGGGTACACCGATTTAGCAAATGAATTTGGCGGCGCGAGTGCATACTCCTACACCTTTGGTGGCGAGTTGGGGTACTTGGACCATGCGCTTGCCAATGACATTCTAATTGATAGCGTGATAGACACTACCGAATGGCACATTAACGCTGATGAGCCTATCGTATTGGATTACAACCTTAACTTTAAATCAGCCGCGCAGATAGATAGTTGGTATGCACCTGATGCATATCGCATGTCAGACCATGACCCCGTTATCGTGTCACTGAAGCTTGAAGCTCAAGCGTTACGTGGAGACTGGGATAAAGACGGCGATGTTGATATTAACGATGTGCGTAGCTTCATGATAGCTATTCGCACACGTCAGCCGATTAGCGACGATTTTGACCTCAATAAAGACGGTCAATTCAATATTGTCGATGTTCAAACAATGATGACCTTATGCTCGCGCACCCGTTGCGCGGCATAAGGGCAAAAAACTTAAAAGCAGTAGGAAAATAACATGAAAAAGATTTTAGCTAGCTTATTTTTATTCGTGACAATGCAGGCCAATGCATCGTTAATTTCATTATCTGTAAGCGACAACGATATTGATGTTGGCGAAACCGTTACTGTCTCGGTCCTTGCTGATATGACCGAAGCCTTTACTGGTTTTCAGCTTCAACTTGAGTTTGACAATACGATATTTGAGTTCGTTGATGGAACGTTCAGCAGCGACTTAACACCATTTTCAGATTTTATTTTTTTATTTGGTGATGAAAGCTATGGCTTTAGCATTGATTTTGCCAACTTTCTTGAAGTTTCGGCAGGCGAATACTCGGTATTAGAAATTGAATTACGTGGACTGAAGAGTGTCACAGGTTCAACTATCGGTTTTGGCACTGTCGCTGCATCATTTATAGACCCCAATACGCCTGACGTTAACATTGCTACTGACACTGTACCAGCGTTAGTAAATGTTAATAATGCGGTTGACGTTCCTGCGCCAGCATCATTAGGTTTAATGGCAATGGCTATCGCCGGACTAGTAAGCGTGCGCCGTAAGGCCTAAGCCTAACCGTTGCAAGAAAAAATCACAAGAAGCCGCGGTGTGAGTCATGCATGCTGCGGCTTTGTTTATTTAGTATATAGACAACGTATTAAAAACCCGTAATCGCAAAATCTATCGCGTCGATAAGTATGACTCTTGATTCCACAAGCGTTCCAACTGCGACTTTAAGAGTGTCTATTGGAACGGTTGTTATTTGCTGTGGGAGAAAAACATAGCTGACACCGTCAAAATCAATTTCAGGAGTCAGCTTTTTAATAGCCAAGCTATTACCCTGATTACTTTTAGCTAAAGGTACGACTAATCGAGTTGATAAGTCACTTAACACTGAATGCTGAATATCAACTAAAAATGGATATGCATCTTTAGATGACTTGCTAAGATTTCTATATACCTCAAATTGCGCCATTAAAACGCCCTGTGCTCATCACTTAGTAAGCCATTTTCCTCTACGAAATCATTATATTTCTCTATTGATTGCTTGTTGTCCTTTCGCCACTGCTCTGCTTCGATAACTTTTAGCTTCTCTTCAATAGCACTTTCTAGAGTAGCTGATAAATTAACTTTCAACTTTCGCGCTTTTTGCAGTAAATCGCTATTAATGCTTACATTAGTTGCTTTTTTGGGTGCTTGAAGATCGTAGACCTTATCCATAAACAGCTCCTTCAATGAGATTACAGTTTAGTATACGCATAAATATGCGCATATGCATGCGCACTTAAATCTTGATAAGTTTGTGTGAAATTCTAAGCTCTCCTAGGGAAATGCACTCGAAACCTGAGCCCTAGTGCATTACTGTATATAGTATCTAAATTACAGTGTGGCGCTTATGCATTTTACTCCAACCAACATTGAAGACTTACCTACACCCTGTTGCTTGATAGACAAAGCCAAAATGCAGCGGAACATTGCTCGGCTGTCTGCGCATATTGGAAATTTGCAATGCACGCTACGCCCTCACGTAAAAACGCATAAATCGATTGAAGTAACCCAGGCCATTATCGATGCTGGCAACGTTAAGGGCATTACGGTTTCAACGCTAAAAGAAGCCGACTATTTCTTTAAACACGGCATAAACGATATTTTATATGCGGTGGGCATTACACCAAACAAAATAGCCCACGTAGCACAGCTTATTCAGCAAGGTTGTGACCTAACGGTTGTCATTGATAATGAGGATATGCTGTCACTTATCTTTGAGAAAATGGCACAACACAACTGCGTATTTAAAGTCATTATTGAACTTGATACCGACGGACATCGCTCTGGCGTAAACTCTCACTCTGACACACTCATTTGTATTGCTAAACACATTAATAATAGTGCTCATGCAACGTTTGAAGGGGTGATGACCCATGCTGGCGAGTCTTATGCTTGCTTTACTGAAAAAGCAAAGCAAGACATGGCGGCACAAGAGCGCGACCTGACTCTACATGCTGTTAAACGTTTGTTTGAAGAGGGAATACACTGTAATACGGTGTCTATTGGCTCTACTCCTACCGCATTTGCCGTTGACCAACTCGACGGCATCACCGAAGTGCGTGCAGGAGTGTACGTATTTTTCGACCTGGTAATGGCAGGGTTAGGCGTATGCGACATAGACGATATTGCTATGTCGGTATTGGGCACGGTAATAGGTCATCAGAAAGACAAAGGCTGGGTAATAACCGATGCAGGCTGGATGGCCATGTCGAGAGATCGCGGCACCGCCGATCACGTTCAAGATTATGGCTATGGGCTAGTTGCCCCTTCAAGTAGCCACAATACGCGTTATATCATGAGCGACGCGAACCAAGAGCACGGCATTATTACTGCGGTTTCAAACGCAAGCCCCGAAAGCCAGTCAGAGCCCCAATCAAAAAGCACTGACGGTATTTTCACCCATTTTCCGGCGGCCAAAGCCGTAGAAATTCTCCCTAATCATGCATGCGCCACCGCAGCGCAATACGACCATTACTACCTAGTAGAAAATGGCGTTGCCGTAGACAAATGGCATTCGGTTGGGGGATGGTGAAGAACGAAGTGAGTTGCATCTTTGTCCGCACTGGTATTTACAACTCAGCGTAACAATAGACCTATTTTTAATCTAATTGACCTGGAACATCCATGGTTTTATGAAGGACACGAATTATTGAGATTGTATCAATCTCATTGGTATAGATGACCAAGTGACTCCTGTACAAACCGATTCTGACCGGCGGTACATAACTTTTTTGAAGACGATATTTTTCGGGAAAATTACATAAGCTTTTTATGTAGCTACCTAGTTCATCTAAGTATGCGTCTGCACATTCTATTCCCCAATTTTCTGCGCCATAAAGCCAGATTTCAATCAAATCTGTCCTTGCTGCATTAGTTTGTATTATTTTCAAGCTACTTACCTAACAGCTTTCTGCCACTTTGCTTAATATATTCAATATCCAGCTCTCCCGCCGAACCACTGCTAATCCCCTCATTTACAGCAGCTTGCATCGCTTTTTTCTTGAGTAAAGCATAATCGTTTGCTGACAATAAAACGCCCTGCTCTTTTCCATTTCGCGTTATCGAGATAGGACTAGCCTGGGCTCCAAGTAGTAGCTCACCAAAATTATTCTTTGCTTCTGTCGCTGAAACTGACTTCATAAGACACCCACCTATTGTTGTTAGTTAATTTAGCTATTTTAGCTAAATTAAGCGATAGCGCAATTTACACTAACCTAAAATACCAAGCTCTACTGCTCGAAGTACGGCACGAGTGCGATCGCGCGCACCCAGCTTAGCTAAAATAGTCGACACTTGGTTTTTTACTGTGCCTTCCGATTTATGCAGCGCTCCGGCAATTTCTCGGTTACTGCAGCCAGAGGCCATTAAGCGCAAAATTTCTTTCTCTTTACTCGATAACGGCTCAATAGGCTCGGGCTCGTCACACGACGTATTGAGCCCCTGTAAACTGTTAATAAGCGTAGTGGTAATGGCGGGCTGAATCAGTGATTCACCAGCATTAACGGCCTCTATGCCTTCTACCAAGGTTTCTAGCGACACGTCTTTTAACAAATACCCTTTTGCGCCAGCACGCAGCGCGCCCATTAGGTTTTCATGATCGTCAAAGGTAGTCAGCATAATAGTTGGAATACTAGAAATAGAAGCATTGGCCTTGTTAAGGGCTTCGAGCAGCTCAATGCCTGTCATACGCGGCATGCGAATATCTAACAGCATAACATCGGCGCCATTCGGATTATCGTGTAGCCAGTTCATAGCCTCTACGCCATCATTAGCTTGGCCCACCACTTCTACTTTGTCAGAAAGACCCAGCAGGCTGCACAACCCCTGTCGTAATAATTGCTGGTCGTCTACTACTAATACCTTAATCATTGCGCCTCCGGCCCTATCCTTTTCATTTCGCTTCCGGCCCTATCTTCTTCATTGCGCCTCCGGCGCTGGCAATCATTTTGCCTCCGGCAGTATTAGCAAAGTATGAAAGCCGGAACTGCTGTTACTAAAGGTCGCAGTGCCGTTTAGCTCACTCATGCGCTCTTCAATACCTTTTAATCCGTTGCCCTGAACAACACTATTAGCACTAGGGCTGGCGCTTGAACTGCCGCCATTGTCTTTTATGTCTACGTGCAATTGGTTAGCGTTGCTGTAAATTCTGATCGCAAGCTCATTGGCCCGGCTATGGCGCATAGTATTAGTCAGACTTTCTTGAATACAGCGCAGTAAATTAGTGGCCTGTAACAGCGTTAAATGATTGATATTGGATTGGCAGTCAATGTTAACCTGTATCTTATTTTTCAATGGTTCGGTGAGGGCCTCGAGGGCTTGCAGTAAATTAAGCTGCCCAAATTCACGCATGTCAGATACTGCTTCGCGCACGTCGGCAAGTAGCAACTTAGCAATGCCTAAACACTGGTCTATCGCTGGGCGCTGATCTGGCGATGCTGTGCGTGAGGCCACCTGCAAGTGCAGCGACAACCCCGTTAAATGATGCCCTACCAGGTCATGAATGTCGCGGGCAATGCGGGTACGCTCTTCTTTACGACTAGCCTGCTGCATTAAATCTTGTAAAGCCCGAAGTTCCCTATTCGCTTCTTCAGCGCGCTGAGTTTGGCGCTCCGCGTTTTTACGGCTTTCCATCATAACTAACGCGAATAAATTAAACGTCCAGAATAACAGGGCGTTTATCCACAAACTGCTATTAGACTGCCAAACAAAACTAAACACCAACCAAGGCACAGCAGACCAAAGTGGCGACAGCAACAATGCCCGCTTAAACGACATAAAGTACGGTAATACCGCCGACCAAATTACCAGCACAATGGCGTTAAAGGTAATGGGGCTTAGGGAAAAGAGTACCAGTACCAGCGCATATTCAATACCAACGAATACAGTACGAATCTGTTTGTCGTGACCGAAGGGTTCATCTTGGCTTATCAATAAAAACACCAAGGCAAAAACCGCAAAGCACAACAGAATAGCCACAAACTGAGTGGTGCTTACGCTTTCTGAGCCCGCGAGTAACCAGGCATTGGTGCAAGCCACAACCAATATGGTGACTAGCGCTCCACTTTGTTCTGGAGCTATACGTAATTGAGATAATGTCATAGCGCTTAGTATTGGGTAATTTCACTGGTATTGGAATAGGCCAAAAGTCACTATTGCGATAGTGACTTTGTGCACTGATGCGCCCTTGCCCATCTCGGTAAACTTATCACCTCAAGTTTACAAAGAAGAGATAACAATGACTATTTCATACCAAATTGTTTTGTACAGCCACATTCTTGCCGGCGCCATTGCTTTAATATTGTTTTGGGTTCCTGTTACCGCTAAGAAAGGGGCATTAAATCATCGTAAATTTGGCGCTCATTATCGCCACGCTATGCAGTGGACTATTTTTAGCGGTGTGGTGTTAGCTGGCGTGTGGCTATTTGCCCCCGTTGCGGTTAACCCTAACTTGGCAGACAACCCTGCTGCTGTGGCCAACTTACAGCGCTTCGCCATATTTTTACTGCATTTAGCGGTACAAATGTATGCATCGGTTATGATGGGGCAATGGGCTTTAGACGCCAAGCAAAGCCGCCTGTCGCTTCGCCGCGTTAGCCGCATTGCACCAGCGGTACTTTTAACTGCAACTAGCCTGTTTATTGGGGTAATTGGCATTATGCACCAACACATTTTAATGCTAGTTTTTGCCCCACTAGGGCTCACGTTAAGCATAAGCCAGCTGCGTTTTATCTTCGCCAAACAGGTAGCGCCAAAAGCTTGGCTGATAGAACACCTTGGTGGCTATATTGGCTCTGGTATTGCGGCTTACACTGCGTTTGCAGCATTTGGTGGGCGCACCTTATTTAGCGATATTGGCGCATGGCAGTATGCGTTTTGGGTTTTGCCAGGGCTAATAGGCGGCATTGCAATAAGTCGTCTTTCCCGTAAGTACAGTGTGAGAGCTTCAACACGCAACGCGTAATCTCTCGCGGTTAGGTTTAGGCTTGAGTTTGAGTTTGGGTTTAGGTTTTCGACAGCGCTAGCGTAAGCGCGCCTCGCTTATCAAGTACTTCTAGCGCATCAACAGTGTTAGGCAGTTGAGCTGAAACGGGCTGGTTTAACTCAGTAATACCAACCCAGCGGTTTCGCCCTGCGGCCTTAGCGGCATACAAACAGCTATCGGCCACATTAAATAGGGCTGGCATCTGGTTTTCACTGGGTAACGCCATTTGATGTGAAAAACACAGAAACCCAACGCTACAGGTAATTGCTTCGCGCACATTTTCATCTATTAAGAATGGCTCGCCGCGCATTCCTTGAATTATTCTGTCAGCTAAGTCAGCGGCCATTAGGCGGTCGCTACACTCTGCTGCGACAACAAACTCTTCACCTCCCCAACGAACCAAATAATCCGATGCTCGCATTACCTGCTGCAAACGCTCGGCGGTTTGTTTTAACACTGAGTCACCCGCAACGTGCCCATAGGTATCATTAATGCTTTTGAAGTTATCAATATCGATGACAAAAAGACATAAAACGGTTTGTTCACGCCGCTCTCTTTTATCTTTTGAACTAGCGGATTTATGGGAGGCCTTGAAGATTTCGTTTTCAATTTGATGCTCTAAGAACCGCCTGTTTTTAAGGCCAGTTAAATTATCTGTTAGGCTCAACTCGGCCAATTCTGTATTTGCTATTTGAAGCTCGGCAGTGCGCTTTTTTACTTCGTGCTCTAACTGCCGTGTATATCTTGATTGGGCGACTCGTGAATAAACCAAAAACCCTAGAAGTAAAACGGCTACACCGGCAATAACGATAAATAGCTGCTGCTCACGCTCTTTTTCTTCCTGAACGTTTTCTAGTGCTTGCTGTTGCTTTAACAGCGTAATCTCGTTTTCTCGGCGAACAAACTCGGTTTGAGCTTGAATACTCGCAATAGCATCAACACGTTTTTTATCAAGCAGCGAATCGTCTAACGCTTTTTGCTGTTTTAATGAAGTGTATGCGGCGGCCAGCTCATTAAGCTGTTCATGCACCTCAACTTTTGAGGCAAGTAATTGTGAAATATTACTGGCTTCTTCAAGTTTGCGAGCGAGGGTCAGCGCCTCCTCTATCAATGCCCCAGCCACGCTATAAGCTTTGTTGTACATTTGAATATCAACTAGTAGCAGGTAAATATCCATGAGTAAACTGTTGTAGTTATTGGCCATAGTTCGCTCTCTGATAGCCGTTGCCCGTTCCAGCGCCATTTCAATATTGCCTTCTTTGAAATCTAGCTCGGCCAGCCCCGATAACGCCCAGTCTTCATCACGCTTAGCCCCTATCTCCATGAAAAGGGTGTAGGCAACTTGCATATTTTCACGTGCGAGTGAAAAGTTGCCCATTTGCATATTCACAAAGCCGATTTTGTAGCGGCTATAGGCAATATTTTTCTTATTGGTAGATGCTTCATCCAGTGCTAATGCTTGCTCAAAGTAATCTAACGCCAAAGTAAGATCGCCCATTACACGGCGAATATCCGCTAAATTGTATAGTGCCGATGCAATACCAGAAGAATCGTTGAGCTGATGGTTAGCTTCTAAGGCAAGCTGGAGATAAGTTGCAGCTTCAGCCAACTGCCCCATTTTTTCCAATACAATGCCTAGGTCGTTGTGAACCGAGGCGATTTTGCGCGTTTCTTCTAATTGTTGAAAAGTGGCGAGTGCCATATAGAGATATTCTAGCGCGGCAGAATAGTTTGATTGATAGCGAAATATTAAACCCAGCTGCCTGTAAGTACTTGCCAATGCAGACTGGTTATCCAAATTTTGATACAAGCTCAAAGCCTGGCTCAGCGATTGTTGTGCGCTTGGATAATTGTTTCGCTCCATCGCGTTCCGGCCTATCTGAAATACTGCATCGGCTTGCAGCAATACATTACCGGAAGACTTAGCTTCGGACAGAAGCTGTTGGGCCATCTCTTCAGCTACATCCAAATTACCTTCTTCTCTAGCGGAAACAATATCGTCGATAGTGAGTGCATGACTGGCGGTGGAAATGCCTATGGCGAATACAAAAAAGTAGAGCCGAAAATGTGTGATGAGACTTGCCATAAATACCGCAGAGTAAGCGCCCAAATTTTAAGCATAGGACAGTAAAACCCAATGATAAACATTTTTAAATTAAAAAAGCCTTATATTGAATAACCAACACTTCTCACTTACCTAAAAGGCGATTAGTGGTATGCTAATTTTGGAATTGCAGTGGCAGTATACGCAGAACCAGAAAAAGCGCAGAAATACTGGCGCCGCATACAAAGAGGGATTTTTAGTATTGAAAACAACCATTAGCCATTACAGTGCTAACGCAGAACACTACTACTCGCTTTATCAATCGATAAGTGCAGACAGTGTGCACGGCTACCTAGAGCAAGCACTTGCAAACACACCGCCATCTACTGCATTAGACGTTGGTGCAGGCAGTGGTCGCGACGCTAATTGGCTGGCCGCAAAAGGTTGGCAGGTAACAGCAACAGAGCCTGCCGAAGCATTACTGAAATTAGCCAAGCAACACTCCAAGGAAAAAGTGACTTGGTGTAACGCCGCCCTACCCGCGCTGGCAAACTTACCTACCGCTCATCAATACAAACATAAACACCAACACTTCGACCTTATTTTGCTTTCTGCCGTGTGGATGCACCTGCCAATAAATGACAGGCCAAGGGCTATAAAACGCCTTGCCGAATTACTCTCAGCACATGGACGAATGTACATAAGCCTGCGTTTTGGCCCTAGCGACCCAGAACGGCCTATGTACCCTGTTAGCTATGAAGAGCTGCAAGCATTGGCAGCAGAAAATGGTTTAACAGCGCGTAATTTGAATCCGGTTCCTAGTAAAGACGGGTTAAAGCGTAGTGATGTTGAATGGGTGACGGTAGAGTTGGTTAGTGCAGGAAGCAAATGACAGTTAGCAATCATTTAATAACGGGTAGAAGCGAAAACTATCTTATACATGAAATTCGTAGTGCTCTTAAAACGGCTACCGATATTGAAATTGCAGTTTCTTTTATCCGTAACTCTGGATTAAACCTGCTGTTTCAGGATATTGAAGATGCAATGCAATCAAAAGAGCGACAGGTAAGCTTATCGCTCTTAACATCAGACTATATGAACATCACCGAACCTCAAGCTCTCAAGCAATTGATGCTGCTTAGCGAGCGTGGTGCCGACATTCGAATATTTGAGAGCAAACAAGCCACCAGCTTTCATTTAAAGTCATACATTTTCGTAAAAAATAATGAATACGGTATGCAAAAAGCTAGTGCTTTTATTGGCTCAAGCAACATCAGTAAAACAGCTCTTACCGACGGCATAGAGTGGAATTACCGAATAGATTTCCCCAATGAAAAAGATCGTGAGGCGACAGATAGAATCCAGCAAATTCGTAGTGAGTATAGTCATCTATTCACGCTTCAACAGGTTAAGCCACTCACCTTTGATTGGATAAAAGAATACGAAATTCGCTACAACGCAGCTAGAAAAGTGACGCCTTTATACTCTTCAGTTTCGCTTCCAGATGAAGCAGAACATGAAATCCCCTCTCCCAAAGAACACCAAACTGCTGCGCTGCAGGCGCTTAATCAAGCACGTGAAGGTGGCACAGTTAAGGGCTTAGTGGTGCTGGCCACCGGTATGGGCAAAACCTATTTAGCCGCTTTTGATGCGGCGCAATTCGATGCAACAAAAGTTTTATTTGTTGCTCATAGGGAAGAGATCTTACTGCAAGCAGAAACGAGCTTTTTAAAAATACTGCCAAACAAAAAAGTGGGCAGATATAGCGGAAAACAGAAAGATCGTGAGTACGACATGCTGTTTGCCTCAGTGCAGACAATAGGTCAAGCAAGCCACCTTAATCAGTTCGAATCTACTACATTCGATTTTATCGTAGTTGATGAATTTCATCATGCCGCAGCTAATGGCTATAAGAGATTATTAGAACACTTCACTCCTAAATTTATGTTGGGCTTAACTGCAACGCCAAATAGAACAGATGGAAGTGACATTTTAAAGCTTTGTGATAACAACCTAATTTATCAACAAGATTTATTTGACGGGGTAAAGGCGGAGGTACTTTGTCCGTTCTCTTATTACGGTATATTTGATAAGGAAGTGGATTATGAACATTTACCTTGGAGAAACGGTAGGTTCGACCCAGAAAAACTTTCTAATAAGTTAGCGACAAAGTCGCGTGCAAAACACGCGCTGAATGAATGGAAAGAAAAGGCTCAACGTACTTCATTAGCGTTTTGTGTGTCTCGAAGACATGCAGATTACATGGCAGATTATTTCAACCAGCAAGGCGTTAACGCTGCTAGTGTTCACTCCGATTCGTCACTTACTCGCAGTGAGGCGCTCGAGAATTTAAGTAACGGCGATATTGATATTTTGTTCTCAGTCGATCTTTTCAATGAAGGTGTAGATTTACCGCAAATAGATACTGTGCTTCTGCTACGCCCGACAGAATCTAAAATCTTATTTTTACAACAAATGGGCCGTGGCTTACGTCAAAGCGAAGGAAAAGAAAGGTTGGTCATTCTTGATTTTGTGGGTAACCACCACAGCTTTTTAAATCGCCCTGAAATGTTACTTTCAAGCATTGTTGATAAACCACTGAACAGACAACAAATCGTAAGAGCGGCAAAGAATGCAAATCAACTGCTACCTGACGGGTGCTACGTTAATTTTGAACTGGAATTCATCGAATTTCTTGAAAACCTTTCGGAAGATCAGCTTGATAAGCAATACGATAGCTTAAAAAACACACTAGGACGAAGACCAACTTTCACTGAGTTTTATAATGCCGGTGCGAACATGGATAAGCTTCGCAAAAACCGGGGTTCATGGTGGGAATTTGTTGATAGCAAAGGCGACCTTACTGCCGACGAATTAGAAGCACTAGAGCTGCATTTGCAATGGTTTAAAGATTTAGCAGTAACAAGAATCTCGAAGTGCTACAAACTAGTGCTACTGGCAACACTCATTGAACAACGCGCCTTTCAAACGCAAACCAGTATTGAGGATTTAGCTGAATGGGCTAGAGAATGGTTTATAAGTAATCCTGAATGGATTGCCGATTTACCAGAGAGTAAACAGGACTTAAAAACACTCAGTAGAACTGCTTGGAAAAGCCATTGGCGCAGCAACCCAATTAAGTTTTGGTGTACTGAAGAACCAGAATCCAAGGTAGCTTGGTTTGATATCAACGCGCAGCGTTTCGGATTTAATCAGAGTGTTAAGGCATCTCACACTGTTACGTTCTTAGAAATGACCAATGAAGTTAATAGACAACGTTTAGCTGCCTACAAGCTTAGACATTTAACCACTCACAAAAGCGCAAATAACGTCATTGACTTTCCAAGTGTCGAGCAGCTGCCGTTTTTCCCAGATATAAAGATTGCGTGTGGTCATTTCAAAACAGGAAACGCAGAAGCCTCAGAACTTGTAAATGCACCAATTGGTTTCGGAAACTTGGATAGTTCAAAGCACTTTGTAGCTCGTGCATCGGGCAACTCTATGAACGGTGGTAGGGACCCAATTTATGACGGTGACTATTTGTTACTAGAACAAATCACCTCAAATAATGCAGGAAGTATAAGTAACACAACAGTAGCGATAGAGCGGCAAGATACTTCTGGTGATAATCAGTACTTACTAAGGAAAGTGCGAAAAAATAATGACGGCACATATACACTTAGGGCCGCTAATCCCGATTATGATGATATTAACGCTAGCGAAGACATGGTGACATTTGCTCGCTTAAAAGGAAAAGTAGACCCACTGCAACTGTTTGTTGGTCAGGAATTTATGCGAGAGGATATTCCGCCGCTGTTTAATGAAGAGTTCAACCCAGGGAACTGGCAATCAGGACATGTGGTATTGAAGGAAAAAAATGCACAAATTCTTCTGGTTACATTAAACAAACAAGGTAAGGCAGAAGACCATCAGTATCATGACTATTTTATTGACGATAAACAGTTTCATTGGCAATCTCAAAATAGCACTTCGCCAGCGAATAAGCGCGGTCGAGAGATTGTTCAACATGAAAAAATAGATAGTTCAGTCTATTTGTTTATTCGAGAGAGTAAGCTCAGAGGGAAAACTGCTTCCCCTTTTATTTTTTATGGCGAAGTGAAGTATAAAGGTCATGAGGGTGAAAAGCCGATGAATGTCACTTGGGAGCTGTTAGATAAAAACTAAAACTAAGTCTGAATTTAGCGAAACTGAATAAATACTCAAAACAAGGATGTTTACATATGCCAAGAAAGAACACTTCATTTGCCGATTTACTTTTTGAGGCGCCATGGTGGGCTTCAGTTATGACAGCAGGCATTACCTATTTCGGTATGACCCATTTTCTTCCTTCTATTCAAACAGAAAATCAACTCATCAATATGTTACTTCAGGGCATAGCAGTTCCAGGACCTTACTTTGCGTTATTTATACTGCTTATTGCTCCGTTTTCATTTTTTAACTCACGACGTAAAGCAAAGCAATTAGACACTCAAAAAAGCATCGAAACTATTCGGCAAATGCATTGGCGCAACTTTGAAGAATTAGTCGCAGAAGCTTTTCGAAGACAGGGCTTTCGAGTGACGGAGGGAGGTTACGGAGCTGACGGTGGAATAGACTTAGAGTTGATAAAAAACGGAGAGCATACATTAGTTCAGTGCAAACAATGGAAGTCTCAAAAAGTGGGAGTGAGCGTAATACGAGAGATGTATGGCGTACTCACCGCCAGTAATGCCGAAAAAGTCATTGTTATCTGCTCAGGTAAGTTCACTCAGCAAGCTTTTGACTTCGCGAAGGGCAAACCGATTGAATTATTAAGTGGTGTAGAACTCTTATCACTTATTCAAAAAGTGCAGGCTGCGCCGACTGTTGCAACGATAGAAGCAATGGAGAAAGTGGAGACGATAGAGACAGCCGAGACACTGAAGACTAAGGAGGCGTTCAGACAAGCACAGTGTCCAAAATGCGGAAACACGCTCGTCGAGCGTATTGCGAAACGCGGCCCAAATGCAGGAAATAAGTTTTTGGGATGCTCTAATTTTCCAAAGTGTAGATATACGGAATAAAGGCAGAGGTAATGAACCTATGACCTTTGCCTCACATAACACATCAGCCTTTTCGTGGCCGTATTGCTTTTTACATCTAGGCTTACGCTTTGTTTACTGTATGCGTCGGGCTGCTCTTTATACAGGAAGAGACAAACAGCCAAAAAGTTGTAATCGATATCGTTATTTATTAGGGAATTCAGCAAAGCTAGCTGTTCCAACAATATTTGCTGACTAGGGGATAATCCATTTGTTCGCTTACTTTTCATTATTTCAAAATCTTCTGCAAGCATGGCTTCTGTATACCCAGCAGATGAAAGCGCGTGGCCTAAAATCTGCTTAGCCATTAAGTCGATGCTCTCTGTTTTGCGCTCACTGCCTGTTGATTTTTGAGCCACATTATTTTCGCTGCATGCCATCATAAATAACACCGCAGGGTCGACTGCATTGAGCCGAGTAGCAATGTCTTTGATAGACCGATAAAAGCGTGGATTGGATATGTTGTCGATAAAGGCGTTAATAATTGCGTGGTATACCACGTTGGCTCTCCAATTATTCTGTTATTCACTGTAACCAGATGATATTGGATGGTACGGATTTTCAGTGCTAGCGTGTAATTAAAATCAAGCAATATGCAATTGACTGGCGCTATTGTTTTTTCAAACTCAAAATAGTGAACATAAACCAAGTTACTGCCAACTATGGCGCAGTTCAGAGTGGAGTATGGAGTGCTCGTGTGCAGCAAAGCGTTGTGCAGTTTTAAGGCTGTTAAAAAAGTGGCTCAGATAATAGTTCATCGTAGTGAACTATTTCACTCATAATTACACTTTCAGTTTACTTTTTTCTCTTTTTCCGCATTAAAGTTCACTTTACCAAACAAAAGTGATATTTTTTACATTAAAGTTCGCCACACATAACTTGGCACTGGTGGAATACATGAAAAGTGATATCACAGAAATTAAGCTGCGTGTTAACGCACTCTTAAAAGAGCTTGAACGCCTAGAGGCTAGCGAGCTTGAAAACAAAGAGATGTTTCCGCTTTCTGAGTTAAAACAGCGCGTAACCCGTTATGTGAAAGACAACGATATTACTATCGACACATTCTGCGAACTTGCGATGATAAGTAAAACCACACTATATGCTGCATTTAACTCGCCAGGTTCAACTAAGCGCGCCACTATAGAGGCTATTATCTCAGTTTTTGGAAACTACCGGTTATACGTAGGCCGTGTAGATGCAAATTAACCGTCTAGCTACTGTATTTGTTAATGCAAATAAGGCGGGAACGCTTGCAGAGTATCGCGACATTAATAACTTAGCTGCTCGCGAGTCTTATGTTTTTACCTATGCAGAAGAGTATCTAATGCATGGTGCTCCCATTGGCCATCACTTTCCACTAACAAAAACGCGATACGAGTTTGATGCTTTACCCCCTTTCTTTTCTAATGTGCTTTCTGAGGGTTGGTTAAGAGCGCATCAGGCTACAAAGGCAAGACTCGATAAAAGTGATGAGTTTGGTTTACTGTGCGCCAATGGAGAAGAGCTTATCGGGGCGGTTTCGGTAGTGGCTGGCGAGGTTGATACATTGCCACCAAACCGTTTTATTCAGCTTCCCATACCCAAACCACGCACTTTGAAAGACAAAGGTGTTGTTATTGTTGGCACGTCGAAAACGTTTAATGACTACGCAGTAGATCATGCGAACGGCCAATCCATTTCAGGTGTGCAGCGAAAGCTGATGATGAAGTTGCAAGACAATCAACTTGTGCCTACTTCTCGTGGGGGTCAGTACATTGTTAAGCCCGCTCCAGAAGGGGTACCGTATTGCCCTGAAAATGAGCTTTTTATTATGAGCTTGGCCAACAAGGTGGGGTTTAATACCGCGGAATGTGGCCTTGTGCCTTTTGAAGACGGAGAGCTTGCATACGTAACAAAGCGTTTCGACATTTTAAATGAAGATGAGCGCTACTTAATAGAAGACGGCGCATCCTTATGCTTAGTGCATCCCAAACATAAAGACAGCGAGGCATTAAGTTATGAAACCGTGTTAAAGCGGTTAAGCCAAGCAGCAGGGAATAGCAAAGCGGTGACACTAACATTGTTCTTACACGTTGTGTTTTCTTACATTGTGGGTAACAACGACTTACATCTAAAAAACTTCTCTTTGATGCGCAGACCTCGCGGACACAGCACAACCATGGACATGTTAACGCCAGTGTATGACGTTCTTAGTCTGGCGCCCTACCCACAATTTGATCGCGCTTGCTTTATGTCGATTGGCGTTCTCGCAATAGAAGAGGGAGATGATGGATATTTCAGTGATGCATATAACTCGTTTGGTTACTATACCAAGCACGACTTTGTGCAGTTAGGTGTAAATATAGGGCTACCTAAAGCACTTGTTGAAAAACAGCTTAAACAACTCACCAGCAAAGTGTTAAAAGTGCTGGAAAGCGATCTTGAAACATCCATACCCAATGACATGTATCAACAAATCGTAACCCGTATTAGTGAGCGATGTAGCACGCTAGGGCGGATTGTAAAAACGACTTCAGGCTGTTCGTAACCAAGGCATTTCTTCGGTCTTGGAGTAGCTCGGCGAACTGACTCAAGCCGCGTGAATTCCATTTAAATGAGAGGCTTTTCGTTATGGAAATCCCATAACGCCTGATAAGGTCGTTAAGTTAGTATCAATCAGCAGTGTTGGCCTGGTGAGATTAGAAAATCAATACTCTGGCTAGATTGGGTTTCTTATACACAAATCTGTATAAACTTGATTTATACAGATTTTTGTATATAGTAATTTTATGCATTAATCCGTATATTTTTGTTCTATACAAAAATCGGTATAAGAGACTAACATGAAGATTAATACGCCCAAGGATCTTAGCGCCATTATCAAGGACAGAAGAAAAGCCAAAGGATGGACTCAAGCTGATTTGGCAAAACGCATTGGTGTATATCAACGAGATATTTCTAACTGTGAAACCAAACCTGAAAAAATCTCGGTCAATATGCTCATCAAACTTTGCGCGTCACTAGACTTAGCGCTGAAGGTCGACAGCCTGTCCAAGGATGAAGTATCCACACTGACTACTCCACTCGCGAAAAAATCACTGAGATTCTGATGGGACGAAAATCACATACCCGCACACTCTTTTGCTCCATGAACGGATTCCCGGTGGGTGAGTTGTATTTAAAAAATGGACGCATGAGCTTTAAGTACGAGCCCAACTGGCTAGAGGTAGAGGGAAGCCGCGCTATCTCCCTAAGCCTACCTATGCAACAAGCTGAAATTACAGGAGACGCTGTTCATGCTTATTTTGATAATTTGCTGCCAGATACAAGCGCTATCAGAAAGCATATGAAAGACCGCTTAGGCGCCGATAGTACCAAGCCATTCGATTTGTTAGCCAAGATTGGGAAAGATTGTGTGGGTGCGCTCACATTCACTCAAGCGCCTGCAAAAGGAGAAATGCCTCCACTGTCACTTACTCCTTTATCTGAGAGTGAAGTCGCACAAATTATCAAAGACACTCGCCTTGAAAAAATGTTAGGTATGAACTCAGATGATGACTTCAGAATTTCTCTTGCTGGAGCGCAGGAAAAGACCGCTCTAACCTTATGGGAAGGAAGGTGGTGCCGACCACATAGCTCAACGCCAACCACGCATATCTTTAAGCCGCCCATTCTTCATCATGAAAGCCTAGGAATAGACTTATCTTCGAGTGTAGACAACGAATGGTTCTGCCAAACATTTATGAAAAACCTGGGCTTGGATGTGGCAGATTGTGAAATTGCGCAATTTGAAGAGCAGAAAGTATTGGTGGTGGAACGCTTTGATCGCAGAATCGAGGAAGATACTATTTTCCGGCTTCCCCAAGAGGATATGTGTCAGGCATTAGGGAAAGTAAGTGGTTCAAAGTATGAAGAAAAAGGTGGTCCTGGCTCTCAGCAGGTCATGGAACTGCTGTCGAGCTCAAAAAACGCATATGACGATCGACTCGAATTTTTTCGTGTACAAATCGTATTTTGGTTGCTTGCTGCTATTGATGGGCATGCAAAAAACTTCAGCATCGCACTGAATCAGAATGGATACCGTCTAACCCCCTTCTACGATGTGCTAAGCGCTTACCCGTACTTTGGTCAAGGCAATATTCAGGCAAAAAAAATAAAAATGGCAATGAAAGTCCATAGTAAAAATACACACTACAAATGGAATGAAATTATGCCTAGACACTGGCCAGAGCATGGCAAGCGGCAAGGTATAGATAAGGAGCAAACACTCGGCATATTAGCCTCCTTAGACGAAAAGGTAGAGGAAGCGCTAACTTCCACCCTCAAGCAGGCGAATGCACATTTTGATATGGGTGTAGGTGAGGTCATAACCGAAAGCACACTCACTTGCCTGCGTAAAATAACGACTTTTCTGAACGGATAGCGTAAAAAGAGAATGGGAAAAAAAGAAGGTTATGAAGCGATCGGATAAAACCGAAATGACTGACTGTTTTTACCGGAATACGCAGGTGAACCACAAGAAAATGTTGGTAGTTCCATGAAAAACGCTCATTTTATATTAGACATCCATTTAAAAAATGTTTCGTCTCCTTAAGTGAGAAGAGTGGTCTCAGTGCCGCAAAACATTACCCTGATAAAGCTGAGTAAAGTTATTAACGAAGCAATGGGTTGGTTTAGCTACCATTTGCATATGTTTACCTTTGGCGATGAGCACTATGGAGAAGTTTTCGATTTAGATGATGATTATTTAATTGACCAGCGCAGAAAGCAGCTTCATAAATTGTTAGGAAGTAGCAAGCGGTTTACCTATATTTATGACTTTGGTGATCATTGGGAGCATCAAATAGTTGACTCGACATTAGCAGCACTGCTCTTCCCCTACACCGTAACAACACATAAGCGCTTAATTACGCTTCAACTATCCCTAAACCCAACACATTCAAAACCGAGGCTGTCATCAAAAAATCGCTAATATTTCTACTACTGCTAACCGCCCTAGCACTAGCTGGCGCTGTTTGGTTTTTTCAAACCCAATATAGCCAACCAACGCCTGGGTTTGCTGAGCCATGGCGAAATGCGGTGTGGAACAACGCGGTCTGCCGCTTTTTTTCGGTAAGTAGTGATAAGCGTGATGTGGCGTTACTGAATGAGGGGCTATCTAAGGCGTTGGGTAATGAAGAGGCAGGGGCTGAAGTTGAACGCTGCCCTGCACTGGGGAGTTTGTCTGCTAATTTATCTGTTCGGGAAGTGCGTTTGTTTGAAACGTTAAAAGCAGTCACCGTATTCCCTACCATGCCGCTTAATAATGTCGAGGCTGACGCGGATGTTGCTGTTAATGCAAATGTTGAGGTAAAAAAGCTTACCTCTTTTATTGAACAATATGGCCCACTTACCACAGCGGATATGCGTATTTACGAGGTAGATGTAGACAACAAGCTTTTCGCTTATGAACTGCGTTTTGAAAATGCTCGCGTATATGTAATGTATAACTTCTCTTTCGATACCCACCCATTGCCGTTGCCTCTTGGCTTTATGGCGTCAACCAAAGTTACGCTGTACAGAACCGACAACCCAACATTCGAGCGCTTTGTTACTAGCGGCCCGTTAAGTATTACCTATCATTCTGCTGTGGTTGTTATTGTCGACTGAGTTTAATCATCTACCTGATATAGTCTGATATACTGTTAAACACGAAGTGTAATTGCTTAAGTGTTACTAATTCGTTGGAGCAGGTATGTGGTGTAAAGCAACAATGTTTTTCTTTTTAGCTGTAGTAAGCTTTGGGCTTGCTAGTGAAACACACATTAATGCTGAGCCTGCGCATCCAACTGAAACAAATAACGCGCAGTGGCCTGAAACCCAACCCGTTTTACGATTGGCGATAAATCATTTCCCTCCCTATTCCATATTGTCAGAAGGTAAGCCACCAGCAGGTATAAACGTTATTGCCATGAAGCTGATTGCCGAGCGGTTGAACATGCGTTTGAAATTTGTTGAGTGCCCATTTGCCCGCTGCATTGTGTTACTTGAAAAGGGGTTGGTAGATGTTTTTATTGGGTTAACTTATAGCGACGAAAGAGCAGAGTTTTTACACTTTATCGAACCCTCTGTGGCAGATGGTAGCGTTCAAACCTTTTACGCTAGAAAAGGGTCAGAAACCTCTCTTGATTCATTTGCCGACCTAAACGGGCAAATTATTGGTCTTACTCGCTTTAGTTTGTACTTTCCAGAATTTGATAACGCCACCAGTTTTGCAAAAGTACCTGCCAACTCTCACTTGCAGCTTATCAACTTATTACTCAACGAACGTATAGATGCTTTTATTGGCTCTGAACAACGGCTTAACTATTTGCTGCAAGAACAAGGCTTAACAGACACAATTTTACAACAAAGCTACACAGTAAGAGACGACAGAAAGGTGTATCTCGCACTGTCTAAGCGCTCTGAACACTCAGGGCTAGAAGAATCATTCAGTAAAGCTCTGCGCTTAATTAAAAGCAAAGGCGTTTTTGAAACGCCTTATACAGCCAACCATAGCGAGTAAATGAAGAGGATTGTTTTACCCGCCTCCGCTTAAATCTAAATACTACTCTGCAATTTCAATACTATTCTTCAATTTGAATAGTAAACTCGGGCATTGCCTGAATGACTTTCTTTACTGTGCAGCTGTTAGCAGACGCTAAAAGTGGCTTTTTATATTTCTCAGGGAAATCGTCAGGCAAGGTTACTTTAATAGCAAATGCCTTTTTAAATTTATCTTCGGCGCTGCTGCTATGGTCTTGGCTAATACTTATTCCGTCTGTGCTGATGTCTCTCGCGTCACAAAATTTGCGGATAAAAAACGCTGCACATAACGGCATGCTAGCTAAGAAGTAATCGAAAGGCTCAGGGTAAGACTCATCGCCCCCTGCAGATATGCTTTGATCGCTAATTATTTGATGCTTGCCAAAGCTCGCCTGTAGTTTTTGCCCTTCTAAAAGTGCGATATCTATTTTCATTAATGTGCCCTTATATTCAATTAACTTTATAAATGTTCTGCTGATCTTGAAAGGAGTTGTACGCGGCGTCAAGTTTAATAGCTTAATTAGTCACCTTCGTTTCATTACCAATAAGGTTTAAGGTAGCCCAATCGCCCGAAGCAATTATGAAACGTCAATAGCACTAAACGAGCAATGTATTTCAGGCACCGTTATTTAACAGCGCCTTCTAAGTATGCCCCTCACATGCCTGTTAGGCTATGCCGCCTGCGATTTTCTAGCGCGGTTGGTTAGTCTTACCAGTTCCATGCGCACGTCTTCGTGCCTAGTGCACACGTTTTCAAAAGGCACATAGTAATTTTTATCTTGCGAGCGAATGTAAAATCCGTCGGTGACTACGCCTGTCATGGTGGGTGCGTCGTCTTGCACACTTTGATGATGAGCTAATATGAGCGCCATAGCGTCTTGATGGTCTTCGTTCATGTGCGCAATCATGCCTGTTTCTGCCTCGAAGTCCCAAGGGCTTGCCGGTGCGTTCCACTCTTCTTGTTCTAACCAAAAGATTTTACCAAACCCACCAATATAGCGAACGCGCACTATGTCCATTTGCCATATTTTAAAATCGTGGGCTTGTTTGTAGGTTTCGGCTTCTGGAAAGCGCAGTACGTACTGCTCAAGAATTTGCTGAGCTTTGTCGCCTTTTATTGGTTTAGCATCACCAACCACGGTAACTCGGCCGTGGGCATTTTGATCGCCCTCTTCTGCCTGATGGAAAACCGTTAGGCTCATGCGGCTGTCTTTTTCTAAGTTTTTAGCGTGCTGCGCAATATCACTGATGTAAAAATACAGCTTGCCTTCGCTACAGCTGATAAAGGGCGACACCGACCCAAACGGGTAGCCGCGTAAGTTATACGAAATAGTGGAAATGACGCCCGTTTCACACGCGCGAAGCAGTGCTTTTGCGTCAGTTAATGCCTGCGTTCTCATTAAGGAGCTCCTTGGGTTCTGAAAATATCATTGGAATATGTAGGTTTGGATGAGGCTGTATATGCATTTGCGTGCCGTATACAGGCTCTAAAAATTCTGGCGTTAATACGGTGTCTTTAGTGCCAAATTTAATGAGTTCGCCACCGCTTAATAACATAACGTCGTCGGCATACAGCGATGCTAAGTTCAAATCGTGTATGGCCACTATGGCAGTGTTTCCCATACTCGTGAACTTACGTACTAGCTGCATAAGGTGGTGCTGAAAATGTAAATCTAACGCTGAAGTAGGTTCATCTAATAATAGTAGCTTGCTGTGCTTTTGCTTAGTAAAAGCGTCGAGTTGAGCAAAGCTTCTGGCTATATTCACCCGCTGTAGTTCACCACCAGATAGTTGCCCTGTGTGCCTATTAACCAGTTTATGTAAGTCTAAGTGGTCTATAAATTCAGCAACGCGCTGCCGCTTTTGCTGCTCTGACTCAGCGATGGGAAAACGCCCCATGGCAATGAGCTCGGGCACACCTAGTTGAAAGTTAAGCGCGTTTTGTTGCGTCATTACTGCGCGCACACGAGCTAATTCAGACTCACTCCATTGCCTTATGCAGCGCCCTTTTAAACTTAGCAGCCCTTGAAAGTGCAGGTTACCGGCAATGGTGTGAATAAGTGTAGACTTACCCGCCCCATTTGCGCCCACCAGCGCGATGAGTTTGCCTTCGGGTACTTGGCATGTGATGTTGTTAAGTACGTTTCGCTTGCCGCGCTTAACGGTTATGTTCTTCAGTGAAAGTAGGTTGGTCATGTTGGCTGCTCTCTTTTAACCCTGTGGCATTAGCTGGCGGCGCAGCATCCAGATGAAAACGGGTGCGCCAATAATGGCGGTAACAATGCCAATAGGTAACTCGGCAGGCACAACGGCCACTCTGGCAATCCAGTCTGATGCCAATAGCACCAAGGCACCTAATAACATGCTTACTGGCATCATGTATTTGAGGTTAGCGCCTACCAAAATACGAGAAAGGTGGGGAATAACTAAGCCTAAAAAGCCGACTAACCCAGTAAGTGCAACCGCAGCACCTACCCCTATTGCAACAAACACCACTATCTGATTTTTTAAGCTTTTTATATTTACTCCCATGTATTTGGCTTCTGACTCGCCCAATAACAACAAACTCATTTGCTGCCGCTTGCTCCATAAACCCATTAAGCTAAGTAGCAGTAATGGCAAGGCTTGAAACAGTGAAGACCAATTGGCTCCCGCCAACGAGCCCATGGTCCAATAATTAATTAACCGCAGGGAGCTGTCGTCAGCATAAAAGCTGAGTAACCCAATAAGGGCAAACCCTAGCGCGTTCATTGCCACGCCTACTAAAATGAGCGAGGTAACTTGCACGCCCTGCTCGCTTTGTGCAAATTGATACACCAACAGCGTAGCCAGAAGTGCCCCAATAAACGCAGCATAAGGCAGCATTAACGCGGCTTTTATGCCAAAGGTTGCCTGCAATAAAGGCCCAAGCGCAATCATGCCTACGGCCATTACTGCTGCCCCCGAACTTACTCCTATTACGGAGGGGTCTGCCAGTGGATTTCTACATAATGCCTGCGTGGCGGCCCCAGTTTGCGCCAATACTGCGCCTATCAGTAATCCAAGGCATAAACGCGGTAAGCGAATTTCGCTAATAATGTTGAGCTGCAGTGTGCTGATTGAATGCCAAGTGTCGGGTAAAAACCAGGCAACAGATAAGCGTATATCCCAGCCTGCAGGCCCAAAGCTTAACGACACTACGCTTGCCACTATTAACATGGCAAGCAGCCATGAAAGGCAAAACCACACTTTCTTCTGCTGGCTATCAAACCAGCTTTTATGTGATGTAGGCAACGGTGACTGATGTGAAAAAGTAAGGCTACTCATCGCTTTTACCATTAGCAGTATGAATATAGGCGCTTTGCTTTTTAACTGTTTGCCCATTCGCGCCTTTTTCACGCCAGTTTTTCACCAAGGCAATAGCTTGGGCAAGTCGAGGGGTCATGCCAAGCGATTGAAGTGAGTCCATGACTAACAAGCGACATTCTTGCGCTGCTTTAAGTAAGCGTAAGTTGGGGCTTTGGCAAAACTTGTCTTTGCCACCGGCGCTCATTACCACGTGATTAGGCGCAACTAAAAAGTCGGGCTGCTGCAGTGCTAATGCCTCGCTATTTATGCCTTTAAACCCTTTATGCTGCGCTGCCACATTGTCGATGCCCGCATAACTAAATATTAACTGCGGTACCGTTTCTGTGCCTGCCGCAATGAGCCCGCGATCGGAGGCTGAAAGTAAAAATACCGCTTTGGCAGTGCTGTTTGTTGCTTTACTTGGCAGTGAGGCATTGAATTGCGCAATTAACTGTTGTGCTTGTGCTGTTTTTCTAAGGTCTGCGCCAAGCTGTTGAATTAGCGCAACGAGGCCTTCGGGGCCGGTAGGTTTGTCGTAAACAACAACGTCTACGCCGGTACTTTTTATTTGTTTGATAACCTCATTTCGGCCCACACCTTCAATGGCCAATATTTTATCAGGGGCAAAAGACAATACGCCTTCAGCGGCTAAGTCTCGGTAATAGCCCACCATGGGTAGCTGCTTTACTTCCTGTGGATATTGGCTTGACTGATCTACGGCAATCACACTATCTCCAGCATCAAGGGCAAACACAATTTCGGTAATGGTGCCGCCCGCTGTAATAAGCTTTTGCGAGGTGTTTTCTTTAGCATGGGCGTTGTTGTGACTTAATAAACCAAAAGCGAACAATAGGCTCACTACTGATACTGAGAATGCGATTGAGAAAAGCGGTTGGGTTTTCATAGCAATCTGTTCCTAATAAAGGGTTTTAACTTACGAGGTATTGCCAAGCCCTTACTTACTGAGTAAGTGCCAATCGATTTTACTGTAGGCGGCTTGGCATTATTCCTCGCGCATAAACTTAAAATGCATACGTGGCATTAATGGCGGCATTCATGCCTGGCTGAGTAAGAAAGTTAAGGTTATTCGCTTCGCCAACTTCTAAGCCGCGCACCTCAGTGCCGCTCCAACTTTTGCGATCGAAAAGGTTGAATACACCAACATTAATGGCAAGGTCTTCGTTCACATTGTAGTTAGCCAGCAAATCGAACTGCGCATATCCAGGGGCCTCAAATAGTCGCGGCTCGGCGGGGTCTTGTGGTTGAATTTGTGAGTCAAAGCGCTGCACAAAAGTACCGATAAACTCAACAGACCACGTGTCGCTGCTATCGGTATAGCCAATGCCTGCAACGGCTTGTGGCGGTAAAATAGATTCTACGTCTTGGCCTGTAGCTTTATCTTCGCTGTCTAACCACGTAAGCGCACCTCGCAACTCCCAACCCGTTAAGCCAGAAGCAGACTCACCTAAAAACCATGTAAACTGTGCGTCTATTCCTTCAATAACAACAGATTCGCGATTGGTTGCCTGAAACTCAATGAGCTGCGTGGCGGGGTTAAAGCCTACCGTGGCTCTTGATTCAATAAAGTTGTCATAGTTGTTGTGGTAGGCACTCACGCTCCACTTCACCGCGTCTAAGGTTTGTCTTATGCCTATCTCCCAGCTTTCTACACTTTCAGGCTTTAAGTCGGGGTTAGGTAACGATGTATAACCGCCGGCAAAGTTAGTAAAGCCCACGTTTAGGTCGTCGAAAGGAGGAATGCGAAATCCTTCTGCGTATTGCAGCCAAACATTGGTGTTTTCGCTTAGGTCGTACACTGCACCTAACTTAAATGATACTTGCGAATCGTCGAAGGGCACTGCAACAACGCCGGGGTTAGCATTGGTAAAAATGTCATCGGGGTAAGGCGCTAATGTAAATTCGTCGTAGCGCACGCCTGGACTTAACGTTAAATTGCCATTGAGCAGGGTTATTTCATCTTGAATGAAAAACGACAGCTCTCTGGCTTCAGAAATAGGAAAGTCTCGTGCGGGAAACACAGAAAACTCCGGTACCACAGCACCCGTTTCGGCGACAAATGTACTGCCCTCTCGTAACGATTCACTGTCGGTGTACTGCAGTTCGCTACCGTAAATAAGGTAATGCTTTGAATCACCTACACTGAACTGTTTGTCTAACTGTACAATGATTCCCTCTACTGTTTGGTTGAATTCGCTATCACGAGTTCGGCCTAACTGTACTGGAGTTGGATCTTGTCTTGATACTGCGCCAAAGCGCCCTTCACGAGTTGCTTGGCTATTTTGGGTTTCTTGCCAGTAAACTCGGGTAAGCACTTTATCGAACATGGCGGTGCTATCGCTATAGGTGTGATTAATTTGAAACCGCGTTCTATCGCGCTCATCAATACCTTGGCTTTCGGTAATGCGCACACCACGTACGAAGGTATCTACCTGAGATAAAACGTTGGTTTGAGTTTCGCCTTCTAAGTAGTCGGCGAGAAACTCTATTCTGTGCGCATCGCTTGGTTTATAGATAAGTTTAAATTGCGCACTGTCGGTATTATTACTTTGTGGGTTTGCGGCATCGCGCTCTAACCCTGTGCCGCTGCCGCCAAAGAAGTTTTCAGTTTCAGCGCCATCTCGTGTGGTCGCGTTTAATAACCATTCCCAGTCGCCCTTTTTTCCAAATAGCTGAGCGTTAGCCATACTCTCATTGGCTACCGACGCATACCCTACTTTTACACGGCCGCCCATGCTGTCACCGTTTTGTAGCAGCTGGCTTGGATCTTTACTAATAAACGACACAACACCGCCTATAGCATCGCTTCCGTAAAGGGTAGACGCTGGGCCGCGAATAATTTCGACTCGGTCTATCATATCGACATCAATAAAATCGCGGCGCGCTGAAAGCCCAGGCCCAAAACTAAATTCATCCGCTATAGGCGCGCCATCTAGCAACATGAGTACGCGGTCGGCATTAATACCTCGAATATTAAAGCCCGATAGGCCAAATCGGCCGCCCCCTTCAACCACTACACCGGGCTCAAATCGCACTAAGTCACGAATATCAGTGGCCACCATCTTATCCATTTGTTCGGTGTCGATAACGGTTACGCTAGAGGCAATTTCATCTATATCTGAATTAAATCGAGAGGATGTAACGGTGATTTGTTCGAAATCGGCCTCTTCTAATGCATCGGCGAAAGAGAATGTACTGAAACCAGAAACGAGCATAGCAAGAGCAATTTTTGAAAACTTCATGTGTCTAAAACCCTACAAATAGTGCGGATGTTAATGATAATAGTTATTATTTAGATTAAGTTATCACGAAGTTTTTAGGGAAACAAATTTATTAATGCAGACTTTACAAATAGCAAAACGAGGCGTTTTTGATTGGAGTTAGAAAAAATAAGTGAAAGTGTAAACCCGCATCAATACAGGCTTGTCGCAACGGTAGAGCCGATGAAGCAGTGCTAACGCCTATTATAAAATGAGCGTTCTGCGTGGTAATTGATGAATAAAAATTAATATAAAGATGTTCATAAGGCAGTGTCGGCACAATATTAAAATGAAGAGAGCCCGGTGCTTTATAACAATGTTGCTGAAGCTTGTTAGTTTTTTCGCTCCTCTTTCACCCTCAACAAATAGAACTTATCCAGCGCCTCTTTTACGGTAAGGTTTTCATCGGCTCGTAGGTATTTTTTTACCTCGCGAATAACCAGGTTTCTGTTTTGATTGTGCTGCGTTGCAAACGCTTCGCAGGGCTTTTCGATGGCGTCTAATAATCTGCGTGCTTCTAGTGAGCGATGAAACGCCTCTATAGCGCTATCGAAATTTTCGCCGTTCTCAAAGTACAGCTCGCTTAAGCGGCCTTTTTTAATTTGATAGGTGCTGCTGGCGTATTCCAGTGCCAGTTTGAAGTTTTCAAAGGTTTCATCGAATACCTGGTAGCGCTTATCTGGCGCTTTGCCCACTCTGGTAATGCTGCCGCCTATTTCATGGTCGAAGCCATTAAAGCGAAGTCGAGATACGGTTTCTTTGCCTAAATTGATGCCTGCGCTTAAACTTATTTGAAATGCTCTATCCATTTCTTCCAGCTCTTCTGGGCTCCACACGTTATAAACCGTTACCGCTTTTTTGTATTTGTTTGCTAATAGTTTTTTGAGGGCATCGAAGCGCTCACCCAATGTGCCGCTATTGTGTTTTTTTAATAAATCGGTGCATTCGCTGCACGCAGGCACGGCAATAAACTCAGCATCTCTGCTGCCATCGCGCCAATCGTGAATAAACGAGATAGGAGGAATGTAATCGGGCGTTGAAGCCTCGCAACCACAGTAAAAGCACTTGTTGAAGTCGACAGAATGCACCGCCACCAGGGGTTCGTAATACTTTTTGTAATCCATTGCGCCCTCGTTTTAGTGTGTTTGCATAGTTGTTTTTTACAGCCATTAGCTTGTTGTATAGCGTACTCTCTGCATTTTTATCTGCAACCTAGCTAGTAATAAAATAAAGTATATTTTATATATATATTTAGTTTATCTACTCCTGTATTATAAATACGAAGAGTTTTAACAATCCGCTAGCTCAGTTGGAATATTCCGCATTATTATATGCGAAATAACGCATTTACATGACTTGATTATGTAGATACGAGATTCATAAACTCATTTGAGGTACAGCGGAAAAGGAGAGATAAATGGAAAACTGGATTGCAACCCCTTTTGAGCCTCTAAGCGGCTTAATAGGAGGCATTCTTATTGGGCTATCAGTGGTATTGCTATTGCTCACTCTTGGTCGCATAGCCGGCATATCAGGAATTGCTGCTGGCGCGCTAACTCAAAGGGGATCTGAACAATATTGGCGGTTAGCATTTTTAATTGGAATGTTGTTAGCTGCGGTAATTTATAAGGTGTTCTTAGGTGGCTTTGAAGTACAGACTCAGGTGGGTTCTGGCTGGATGATAATAGCGGGGTTGCTAGTAGGGTTTGGAACCCGCCTTGGCAGTGGATGCACTTCTGGTCACGGTGTAGCGGGCCTTTCTCGGTTATCGCCACGTTCAATAGTGGCCACACTCACTTTTATGGCTGCAGCTGTTGTTACCACAAACATTGTCAGACACGTCTTATAAACGGAGGAATTCATTCATGAAAGTCATTATAGCCTCATTATTTAGCGGCCTTTTGTTCGGTTTCGGACTTATTATTTCGGGTATGAGCAACCCTGCTCGCGTACTTAACTTTCTCGATTTTAGCTCGAATTGGGACGCCACCTTGGCCTTTGTAATGGGCGGCGCAATAGCAGTGGCAGCGCCTTGTATTTATTGGGTACGCAAAAGAAGCAAACCATTGTTTGCTGATAAGTTCGACATTCCCACAAGTACCACTATCGATGCTAAGTTAGTTTTAGGGTCGGCATGTTTTGGCATTGGTTGGGGTGTAAGTGGTTTTTGTCCCGGCCCCGTTGTTGTAGCTGCCACCTCACTTCAATCAGACGTGCTACTATTTATCGTCGCAATGGTTGTAGGCATGCTAGCGCAACATTGGTTGAAACCAACAACGGCGTAAGCAAAGCAAAAGATGCATAAATAACTCTTTGAAAAGGTACTCACTATGTTAAAAATAAAAAACGTAAACCTGATGGCTTGTTGTTTAGTTGCTCTCTTTAGCTTTCACTCTGCTGTTAATGCTCAGATGTCCACATTTAAAGATGGAACAGCTATATCAGGGTTTGGAAAAAGTGCGCCGGTTCCCTCTCACTCTTTGCCTGAAAACAGTGAGTTTACTGTTGCATTTGACGTGGCTAGCACCGGTGGTGAAGGCGTGGTAAATCGAAAGTTTGATAGCTTAGCTCGCTTTATCAACATGCATGTTGCTGCGGGTGTGAAAAAAGAAAATATACACCTTGCCCTTGTGGTTCACGGTAAAGCGATTTTTGACCTGCTAAACAACGCGTCTTATCAACAAAAATATGCAACAACCAACCCAAATGAGCCCCTTTTAAGCGCACTTTTACAAAACAATGTACGGGTAATCTTATGCGGGCAAAGCGCAGCTGCAAATGCCGTTCAAGGCAGTGAATTGGTTGAAGGGGTGGAGATTCAATTATCAGCTATGACCGCTCACGCATTGCTTCAGCAAGAAGGCTATACCGTCAATCCATTTTAATTTTAGAGATATTATACAAAGCCAAACTTATTGTCGGTATTAGCATAATGTGCCAAAAAGTGTGAAAGATAGGTTTGGGCTTCGTAACCCACTTGCTGCTTATGCCACAGTGACGGAGGGCCGCAGCCCAAAAACCTTTACAATGCCACCGGCTCCCGAATTTTCTAGCGAGTGGCAGGCAGCTGTGGCAACAAAAGTAGTGTGAAAAGCCATCTTTTTCACACTTAATTTTTTCGGCTATACCGCTTATTTATTTAAACAGTGAGCAAGTACGTGTTTAAGTTCTTCTGTAGAAAATGGCTTTCCGAGTACTTCTAGTACGCCGGTTTGTCTCAACTCGGCTACCGTGGTATCGGCTAGATAGCCTGAAGACACCACAACTTTCACGTCGGCCTTTATGGCCTTGAGGGCCGCGATGACTTCGGTTCCCAGCATTTCTGGCATCATGTAATCTACAATTACCAGCGCAATATCATGCTGTTGCTGTGTAAAAACATCAATAGCTTCCTTACCGCTGCCTGCGGTTATTACCTTATACCCCAATAGCGTTAGTAGCTCTGCGCATACGTCTTTTACTAAGGGCTCGTCATCAACCAATAAAATAGTGTCTTTGGGCGATGTTTGCATAGTATCTTCGTTTTGCGTCTGTAGTGCCCCATCTAGGCTAGATGCCGCTTGCGTTGCGCCTGCATGCACAGGGTCAGTTTGCTTAGTAAATACCTGTTCTCGATAGGTCGGCAAGGTAATCGTAAAGGTTGCGCCGGCATTCTCATTACTGGTTACGTTAATAATACCGCCATGTTGCTCTATAGTGCCCTTTACTGAAGACAAGCCAAGCCCGGTTCCTTTTCCTTGCGACTTAGTGGTGTAAAAAGGCTCAAAAATCTTGGTAAGCTGATCGTGAGGTATACCGCTTCCAGTGTCTGAAATTGTAATTTGTATGGCTTCGTTAAAGGTATCGGGCTTGAGCTCTGCAAAGGGCAAGCGCTCGGTTTCAATAAATATATGGCCGCCATCGGGCATGGCATCGCGAGCATTAAGCGCTAAGTTTAACAGCGCAGTTTTCAACAGCGCTTTATCGGCTACCACGTGGTGAGAGCTAGCCGCCAGGCTAACCGATATCGCCACCTTCTTACTCATAGTATGGTTTAAAAACTCTTCCATTTCTCGAATGGCGCTGTGTATATCTACTGTGGCCAGCTGCAGCTCGCTCTTTCTTGAAAATATGAGTAGTTGCTCAACCAGTTTTTTCGACACCGAGGCAGCTTCGCTAATACGCTTAGCATATCCGCTTATTTCTTTACTGTATTCACTGTCGTATTCGCTGCCATTTAGGCGGCCATGTTTATCTGGACTACTATGATGAGTTATGAGGTCGGAATAGCCCAGTATAACGGCCAGTTGATTGTTAAAGTCGTGGGCTACCCCACCGGCTAGCCTGCCAATGGCCTCCATTTTTTGTGAGTGGCGGTACTGCTCTTGTAGCTTTTTGTAGTCGCTAATATCGCGCACTATGGCAATAAAACGCTTTTCGCCAGACTGCCCTTCTACCAACTGCAGAATAATATTTACGTCTATCAGTTCGCCGTTCTTGTGTCTGTGCACGGTATCAAAATTGAGGGTGCCGCCATCGTTTCTTATTAACGGGGCAATAAGCGCTCTAAATTCCTCTTCGTTAAAGTCGGGCTTAATGTCGTAAGGATGCATGCTTTTTAATTCATCTAGCGAGTACCCTACCTGCTTTTCTGCGCCCCTATTTGTGTAGGTAAACGCTAAGGAGTCACGAGTGAAGATAAACACGCAGTCGGTGGTTTTATCCACAATACTTTTAAATTCTAATAGCTCGGCTTCTATTTCTTTTCTGTTACTGGTGTTTTTGATTATGGCCAGCGCAACCTGCTGACGATTTAGTAAGGTGACCATGGCCGACACCTGCACACTAATAGTGCTGGTGTCTTTTTTAATGTAGTCACTTTCAATGTTGCCAAGGGCATCTGTAAAGTAGCTAAAGTCACCCGTAGAAGAGCTGTGGGAAAACTGGGTATCTATATCGGCTAACGTTAATTGCAGTGAAGAGGAAGCGTCGTAACCAAGCATTGCTTTAAAGGCGTTATTGCAATCGACAATACGATATCGGCTATCGAAAATGACAACACCATCAGACACATTGCGCACCATGTGCTGCAAAACATCGGGAAAGTCGGTGGTAAATGTGTCTACTTCGCTCTCATCTATGGTGGTATTTTTATATAACATCTATTTTTCACCAAACGTGTAACCGTTAAATTAAGGCATGCCTGTGCTATCTACTACATGCACTACATGAATTTTAGTCCACTTTTTATACTTTAGTTTAACCTTTAAAGCGCATTTATAATTACTGGCGTAAATATTTCGTTATACCTATGGGGCTTGGGTGTTCAAAAATGCAGGTTTTGAAATTGAGAAACACAGATAGTGCTGACGCTATAAAATTTGGCCTTGAAATGAACTCGAAATGGTCTTGATGTGAAAATAACGAGAAGGGTAAGTCTTAACTTTTTTCTTGAAAATTGGAGCGCAAGTTTAGGATGACAATCACTCACCAACTTATAGTTGAGTAATCAAATTTATGATGGGAATTCCTTGAAAATTACCACATATAAAAAGCGTTTCACTTTATAGTGAATGGCATCTTCAACATTTCACAGAAGCTGATTTACAGCGTGTGATAAATGTAAGCCATCGCTTTGCAAGCAATCACTTTGGCTTACCATCGAGGAATAACATGAAGGAGCTATATGAAAGGATTGTCACCAACCTACTTATTAACCGAGTTGCTGGATGTTAAAGCTTTAGAAAATGACGAGTTTTTAGGCCATAGATTAGCGTCGTCTACCGGCCGAGTATTTGGTGGTCAAGTATTAGCACAAGCGTTAATGGCAGCGTCGAAAACGGTATCAGCCGATAAACGTGTGCACTCTTGCCATAACTACTTCATTCGCCCAGGTGACTGCGAGGAAGATATCGTTTTCAAGGTACACCGCGACCTCGATGGCCGTAATTTTAGCAACCGAAGGGTGGTTGCTCTTCAACACAATAAACCTATTTTTAATTTAATTGCCTCATTTCAAGGTACAAGCGACGGGTATCAACATCAAATTGACATGCCAGTTAATATTCCACCACCAGATAGCTTGTTAAACGAGAATGCATTGGCTGAAAAACATAAAGCCTCACTGCCAGAGCATGTGTATACCATGCTTAACCGCTACCGCAGCGTTGAGGTGAGACCAATTAACGAAGAAGCTCATTTTTTAAGAAGTGACAAAAAACTGAGTCAGGCTACCTGGTTTCGAGCAAAAGAGGCACTGCCGAGCAATACCGCATTACACCGCGCCATATTGGCTTACGCCACCGACTTAACCCTATTGAGCACAAGCGGCCGACCACACGAAATGCTATGGATGGATGAGAATGTAGCGACTGCAAGTATAGACCACACCGTATGGTTTCACGCCAACGACATTAAAGTAGACCAATGGTTACTCTATTTGATGGATACGCCTTGGACGGGCAATGGCCGAGGGCTTAACCGCGGCAGTATTTTCACGCAATCTGGTGAGCTGGTGGCGTCGGTCGCACAAGAAGGGTTAATTCGTATTAAGTAATGTTTTATAAGGATAAAATATGTATCAAGATTTAGAAGGCAAAGTAGCATTAGTCACCGGCGGTAGCTTTGGCATTGGCCGCACCACTATTTTAGAATACGCCAAAAATAAGGCCAAAGTGGCTATTGCTGATATAGACGAAGCAGGCGCGCACGCGGTAGCTGAAGAGGTGCGTTCTCTTGGTGGCGAGGCAATAGTGATAAAGACAGACGTTTCTAAGTCTGCAGATGTAAAAGCCATGGTTGATGCGGTAGTAGCGCACTATGGTTGCTTAGACATTGCCTTTAACAATGCAGGTATCGACTTAGATCACACCTACCTAGCAGACGCCGAAGAAGATATGTTCGATAAGCTAATGGCGGTCAACGTGAAAGGCGTATGGCTTTGTTTGAAATACGAAATTGCGCAAATGATGAAGCAAGGCGGCGGCGTAATTGTAAATACCGCCTCTATAGGCGGAGTGGTATCTGCGCCTAAAATGGGAATTTATGGCGCTACAAAGCACGCTGTAGTTGGTTTAACGAAAACCGCCGCCGTAGAATATGGCAGAAAAGGCATTCGCGTGAATTCTGTATGCCCCGGTGTTATTAATACTGACATGACAACACGAGCTTTTGAAAAAGATCCTAAAACCGCTCAGCTAGCAACGCGTGCACACCCCATTGGCCGTCTAGGCGAAGCGCAGGATATCGCCAACGGCGTAATGTACTTAAGCTCTAATCAATCGTCGTTTTTGTTGGGTCATCAGTTGATGATAGAAGGTGGTTTTACTGCGCTTTAGCAGCAGTGAGAGTTAGTTTTCTCTCCTGTATACCACCTGCCCATTGACGACAGTCATGGCTACCTCTGCTTTGAGAATATCAGCTTCGTCTATTGTCATTAAGTCGCAATTAAATATTGTAAAATCGGCGTATTTACCCACCTCTATAGAGCCGCGCAGGTGCTCTTGAAATGCCCCGTAGGCAGGCCAAATAGTCAGCATTTTAAGGGCGGTCTCTCTTGAAACCGCTTGCTCTGGATGCCAACCTTCGCCCGAGGTACCATCCAGTCGCTTTCGGGCTACGGCAGCGTAAAACTCTATCCGTGGATCGCCCACTTCTACCGGCGCGTCTGAGCCTGCTACCACTTTTAAGCCTTTATCAACTAGCGACTTCCATGGGTAAGCATAGGCTAGGCGCGCTTGGCCTAATCTAGCGCCAGCAAAGTTTAAATCGCCGATGCCGTGACTAGGCTGCATTGAGGGAATAACGTTTAAATCTACAAAGCGCTGCTGATCGTGTGGCGTTATTATTTGAGCGTGCTCCATACGCCAGCGTAAATCTTGGTGTGCCCACTTTTCTTTAGGCACTGTGTTATACGCCTCTTCGTACCAATTCAGCAGCGAGCGTACTGCTCTATCGCCAATAACATGGGTTTGTACTTGCGCACCATGTTGCAGTGCTTTGTGCAATATGGGCACTAGGGATTCTTGAGTAATGCGGTTCATAAACCCATTGTGCGGTGCGTCGGAATAGTTTTCTAATAGTGCAGCACCTCGCGAGCCTAATGTACCGTCGATAAATACCTTGATGCCTCTTACATCAAACATATCATCGGCGGTTTTTTCACGCCCCCGGGTGAATAACTGCTCGGCCTGTAAAACGGGAATTGACGCGTACACTCTGTGCAACATGTCGCCTTGTTGATGAATTTGCTGCATTAAATCGACTAAGCGATACGGCATGCCGGCGTCTTGAGTTTGGGTCCAGCCCATAGCCACATTGGCCTGCAAGCCTCTTAATAAGTTATCTTTTAAATAGGCATCGGTATCTTTGGGAATAATATCGCGAAATACGTTCATGGCGTTGGCAAGCACGTACCCCGTTAGCTCGCCTGACTCGTCGCGCTCAAATTTGCCGCCTTCTGGGTCTGGCGTATGGCGAGTTACTCCTGCTAGTTCTAACGCTTTGCTGTTTACCAGCGCAGACACACCGTCAGCACGGGGCATAAATAACGGCTTATTTGCGGTAAAGCCATCTACATCATGGCGACTTAAAAAGCGCTGTTCATCGGTCCATTCCCGCTCTATCCACCCGCGACCTAATACCCAATTGTTATCAGGTACGCTGCTTGCCCAATTTTCTATTTCTTTTACGGTTTGTTTTAGCGTGGGCACCCCAAATAAGCTTAAGGTTTTTGTGCGTTTACCTACGCCTTCTAAATGTTGGTGACTGTCGGTAAAGCCTGCAAATACCGTTTTCCCGGCCATATCAATACTATTGGCATTACCGCACATGTATTTTTTGGCCGCTTCGTTTGAGCCTACAAACACTATTTTACTGCCTAAGCTCGCCACCGCTTGCGCCTTCCACTGTGAGTCATTTGCCGTATAAACAGTGGTGTTGTGCAGCACTAAATCGGCTTTTTCGCATGCAGATATTGCAGTAAGAGTAGCTGTAGCGGGTGAGGTAACCGCTGCGTTAGAAGGCGTTTCAGCAACGCTTGATTGAGCCACGGCCAGCGCCGCTGCAAACAGTAAAATAGATAGTGTAGGCATTCCTTTCTCTCTGTTTTTTTCAGTGCTTTAAGGCTTCACTCATTCGCAGTGAAACATTGGAATTTATACTGGTACACCCGCAGAAAAGAAGACGACGGTGCAAGCAACATAATAGGCGTCAAAGAATCACTCACCGCAGAAACCTTATTTTCAATAATAATCAGCAATAAAACGTATAACACCATTGTTTGATAAGACTAACAATAGTTTCTTGCTTACCCCGCTAACTTAGCTAACACAGAAACTAGCACAGGCAGCATTCTCTATAGATATAAACTCTATAGATATAAAAAACGCTACTTTTGAATTACGTTCTTTTTTTGAGTGTTGTGCTATGTTTTGTAAGAGGAATGTGTGGGAGTTTTTTATGTACGGCATGGTAAACAAATTCATATCTACCACGGTAATAAACCGCTACAGCGAGCAGGACTGGAAAGACATTAATCAGTCTCTTGATGACTATGAGTCGTCTTTCGTTGAAATGCAGCCTTACAGCGATGACGTAACCTTTAACTTGGTGGGTGCCTGTGTAACTCATTTAAATGTTGATGCAGCAACGTTTTTACGTCAGATGGGTGAGGATTGGGTGAAAGAGACCTCTCAAGGTAGTTACCGCTCTATGTATGCTCTGGTGTCTGGCGGTGCATTTGAATTTCTATCAAATTTAAACAATATGCATCAAGTAATTTCTGCGCAGCTAAAAGAGCTCGTGCCGCCGTCGTTTCTATGTCAGAAAAATGATGACGATAGTATTACTATCCATTATTACTCTACCCGGGACGGATTAGAGCCGTTTGTAGAGGGGCTGCTTTTAGGCGTGTGCAACTACTTTAATGAGCCAGCCACTATCACGTTTGTAGAGTCGAAAACTGAAGATACACCGTTTAGCACGTTTCGTATTAACTTTGTTTAGGAAGCACTTTGCAAATTCATACCTTTCAGTTTGAGCTAGACCAACAGCTCAACATCAAAAGTTTTTCGCCGGCATTTGGCAAAATTTGCGAGCAATTGCATGAAGATATGCCCTTGTTGAGTGCGTTTGAATTGGTTACGCCAAAAATTCCGGTAAGTAAGCAATTCCTTACTATGTTTAACGGGCAATTAGTGACTATTTGCCCGTGCGACAAAAAAGACTTTGTGTTTGGTGGGGTGTTTTATCAAATTCCTACAGGATATTATTTTATCGGTTACCCTCAGCTTACCGATATGGCGCAGCTTGAAGCCATGAGCCTGTCGCTTAACGACTTTGTTAATCACGACCCTATCAACTTTTATATCGGTACTCTTCAGCTTAAGGAAAGCCTGTACAGGCACGTTAAAGAATTAAATAGTGAACTAAAAGCCAGCGCTGAGCATTTAGAGTCGTTAGTAGACCAACGAACCAAGGAGCTGCTTCAATCTGAAAAAATGGCCTCTGTAGGTACCCTTGCAGCTGGTGTTGCCCATGAAATTAATAACCCTATTGGCTTTTTGCTGAGCAACCTATCTAGCCTTGATGAGTATATGCAAAGCGTTGTTCCATTAGTCACGGCGTTATCTAATTTATCTGAGGCTGATAAAAAACACATAGAAGACCTCTCGCAAACCAATATTAATTGGAACGACTTGGCGTTTATGGCTGAGGATATTTCGCCCCTTATTCAAGAAAGTGTAGAAGGCGCTCAACGCGTGAGCAAAACGGTATCTGGATTACGCAGTTTTGCCCACCCTTCTGACTCGAAGCAGGAACAGCTTTCTATTCAATCGGCTATCGACCTTGCCATATCATTGGTTCGAAACGAATTAAAATACAATGCCGTGCTTCACTATGAACCAGGTGACGACTTTTATGTTACCGGTAATTTAACCGAACTCAGCCAGGTATTTGTAAACCTGTTGGTAAATGCAGTACATGCTATTAGTGAAAACGGAGCGATTGAAATAAATATTGAGGCTACTGATAAAAACGTTGTGGTGAGCGTGAAAGACAACGGTTGCGGCATTCCACCGGAGAACCTCGGCAAACTCTTTCAACCGTTTTTTACCACCAAAGAAATTGGCACTGGTACCGGGCTAGGCCTTGCCATAAGCCACGGTATTATTGAAAGCCACAACGGCAAAATAAGTATTGAAAGTCAGGTGGGCGAAGGCACTTGCTTCACTATTACACTGCCCGCCGCTCGTTTATAGATGCCTCGTTATATCGATACGTTTTAGCAAGTGTCAGCGCCAGCCCAAAGGAGTGCTTTTAGAGATACGGGCCAGCGCCGACACTTTAGTATTTACACATCGTGTCTAAAAAACTCAACCACGGAGTAACCATACAAAACCTATGATTGCTCTACCCCAGACATAGCAATGTCTACCGCACTTTTTCCCATGGTTTGATTGCCAACATATTGCGGGTCGAACGCAGTACGAGTAAAAATACGGCGAACTAAAGGCTCGAAGTGCGACAGTGGCTTAGTGGGATAGTCTGGGTCGAAAGACGCCTGATCCCATTTCTCACAAAAATCTACGCACGACTGATACCACGGGTGGTCTTTTAAGTAGTCACGTTCATTTCTGTCGCCACCTAAATAATGGGCGTAATAGAAATTTTGAAACAAGCCGTGCTGATTAATGACCCACGTCACTTCAGGGCGCACGTAAGGACGTAAAATAGAGGCCGCAAACTGAGAGTGGTTGTGCGGCGCTAAATCATCGCCTAAATCGTGAATAAGGGCAGCAAGGATCATCTCATCATCTGCCCCGTCTTCTTCTGCCCGCGTCGCCGATTGCAGCGAGTGCTCTAATCGCGACACCTGATAGCCAGAAAGCGTATGCTCTAATTGCGCTAGCGCCTTTAAAATTCTATCGGGCAGCCCTTTGGCAAACTCTTCTTCGTGCTTATCAAGAAATTGGAACTCTTCTTTCGTGCCGTCTTTCATTTGTTTGAATGCTACGGTTTCCATACAGCGCCCCTTATTGACCACTCATTTTTTGCTTTAACAACTTATAACGCCCTTTCGGTGCATCGTAATCGATATAAGCGCCGTGCAGGTGACGCAATCCTTTGTTTGGATCGAAGCCTGTTCTGCCGTGTAACACGCGGGTATTGTGAAACATTTGAAGCTGACCAGGCTGTAAGCAGAATTTCCACTCAAACTCTGGCGAACTCAGTAGCTGACCCAAGCGCTTACGAGCATTGTGAAAAGTAATAAGGTCGTCATCGCTTAACAACGGTAAATTGTCTAAACGCGGGCTGTAGGCAATGCCGGTTACTTTTCCGGTCGCATCAGATTCAATAATGGTGCGACGCTCAACCAAATCGACTTCACTATCGAAATGACGAAAGCGCACCGGCACTTCGCTAAGCATTTTGTAGCCCTCTGGCTGCTCTTTCTTTAGCTGCTCTAATACAGATAAACTGTCCACCAGCGTTGATAAACCTTCACCCGCCTGGTTTTGTAAGCAGTGCAGTAGTTGAATTCCTGGCATCGGGTCGCGATACGGGTTATCGGTGTGCGGCCCAAGTGGTACCGAGCGATACGCTAAGTCGCTTGAATTAGGGCGGGAATAAACTTCAAAAGATTTACCAAAATTGGTTTCTCTTACGTGGCCAAAAATCTCGGCAACCTCAATGGTGGCCTCAAGATTCTGCGGCACGTTATCAACAATGATAACGCCATAGGTAAGAAACTTTTCAATTCCTGCAATAAGCCCTTTATCGGAATGCAGCGAATGATAGTCCACATGAAAAACCGACTTATCGATATCACTTTTCCAAGGACGTGGGGCTGGAGCGCCATCAAGATGATCGAAATCGGCGTTAAACTCGCTGAGGTCGTATTCACCGCTGTACCCATCGCTGAAGGTTAAGCTGGCGCGCAGCTCACTTCTCTTTTCCACCCGTGTGAGTGCTAAATCGGTATCTAGCTGATGCGGATCGAACAGGCGATGTTTGGTTGTCTTATCCACGTTTTCCGTATCCTGGCAACGCTCTCTTAGCCACAGCGCTGGTAATGAAATTTCTTTGCCATCAATGGAGGCCAGTACGCGAGCTTGTTGTTCATCTATGCGGTAATTGAGTGTTTGCACCTGTTGCACTTTTGATTTTTCCTCTGTGAAATGTCAGGCTGCGAGTATCAAGCAAAATTACCTAGCAACACAGTAGCTACGACTTATAGGAAACATGCAAATTCATTATGAAGCAGCGCAACGAACCACCAACACTGAATAGCCTTATTGCGTTTGATGCTACCGTAAAGCACGGTTCGATGACCCTTGCTGCTGAAGAGTTAGGCATAAGCCAGCCCTTAGTGTCGCAGCGAATACGGGCATTGGAAGAGGTACTGGGCGGTGTATTGGTTAATAGGGAACACAAACCTACGTCTCCCACCATGGCCGGCATGAAATACTATAATGAAATAGAAAAGGCCCTTGCCACTATTCAGCGAGCTACCGATAGCGCAAAAACTGACTTTAACGATTTCAGAACCAAAATTTCTATTAGCGCCTATTTTGGGTTTGCGTTTCATTGGTTAATGCCGAGGCTGCAGCGTTTACAGCAAGCCTTTCCCGATTACCTATTTGAAATTCAGCCAACAAACAGCTTATCTGATCTTCTCGCCTCCCAAGCAGACATTGTTTTTCACTACTCAAGCTTGGCGGGTAAATATGAATACGAACATATGATGATTGAGGAAGAGGTGTTTCCTGTGTGCTCACCTGAACTTGCAAACAAGCTGGGCCTTAAAGCTGGACAAAACCTGACTGATTTAAGCAATATACCCTTGCTTCACAAGGATGTTGACGACCCTCGCTGGCCTAATTGGAAAAGCTGGTCGAAGGGCGTAAAAATAAAGCCTTCCACCAACCCTATTGTGTTTCGTTATAACAATTTCCCATTAATTGTTGAGGCCGCTGTGGCTGGGCAAGGTTTGTGCCTTGGTTGGAAAGGCTTAATTACCTCATTTATCGAAGAGGGAAAGCTCATTCCACTTGGCCCCAGCTTAACGTCGCCAGGCCGTGGCTATACCATTTGCTCCAACTATCACTCCACTTTCGCCATAGGCAACGTTATTAAATGGCTGGTGAACGACGCTTAACCATCAATAAATGAAAAGGCTTTTTCTTTTTGAGAATCATATTGCAAAACGAGCAACGCGAAGCAGAGAAAAACTAAAAAAGACATGCCTAACTAATAAAGAAAAGCTTGGATAGATACCACGGCATCGCTATTGCCTGATACCGAGTTAGAAGACATTGACGTCACACTCTTTTGCAGCATAAAGCTGCCTGTTACTACGAGGTATATGCCGAATGCGCGTTTTAGCATATTGGGGTTGAGGTTGTGGGCAAGCTTTGCGCCTAATGGAGCGGTAAGGAGTGAAACAGCACTTATAGCAATCCAACCGATGGTATTTACGTACCCTAGGGAGCCCAGCGGTAAGCCCGTTTTGCTCCAACCAATAATAATAAACCCCAGTGTACCGGGTATGGCTATTAGCGCGCCGAAAGCAGAAGCTGTTCCTATGGCCTGATGAATAGGCCGGTTAGATAAGGTCATGGTTAACACAGTGATGGTGCCGCCACCAATGCCAAGCAGTGCTGATATACCACCTAAAAATGTGGCAAGCGTTGCTTTGGCGCGCCCCTCTGGCATGGTTTTATTTAGTCGCTTGTGGGCAAGCCAATTGGGAAATAAAAAGTGTACCGATAGCAGCAGAACACCCGCACCAAATACTCCCACTAACAGCGACGCGTTGGCGTCTGAGGCAATCACTAAGCCCACAACAACGCCCAATATAATCCAAGGTGCCCAGCTTTTTACCACAGTAAAATCTACAGCGTTGCGCTTTGAATGAGAACGAGCCGCTCGCAGGCTGGTAGTGATAATAGTGGCAAGGGAAGTGCCAATGGCCAAATGCACGGCAACATCTTCCACCACGCCCATCTTGTTAAAAATGATAAGTAGAACAGGCACAACAACAAAGCCTCCGCCAATCCCAAAGAGGCCTGCAGTAAAGCCTGCACAGGCGCCAGCTGACAACATGGCAATAAATAACCATAGCGTATCAGCTGACAATAGGGTCATTATTTTACGCCTTCAAAAATCAACTTTTGCACTCGGCGTCCGGTATTAACTTCTGTGGTGTACAGGTTACCATCGCTATCGGTATCAATACTGTGAAGCCAAGTGAACTGCCCTGGATAGCGACCATTTCTGCCTATTGAACCTAAAAGCGTGAGCGACTCGCGCTCATAAATCCATATGCGACCATTCATCATGTCGGCCACATAAAGGTAAGTTTCATCAGGTGAAAATGCCACGTCGGTTGCCGAACCTACGCCGCCGGTAGTTGCGGCTACCACGAGGTTGTGTTCAAACGAAATATCACCGCTTTTCTCCCGTTTAAAGATTTGAACGCGATTGTTGCGTCTGTCGCAAACATAAATTAAGCCGTCTGATGACTGATTAACGCAGTGCACAATGTTGCCAAACAGCGAGTTTTCAACATCGACGCCTTGGGCCTGCGGCTGCGCTGCTTGAGACTGATCAAAAGCGCCTTCGCGAGTTGGCCCTGTTGGCTTATTGCCGTAAGCCCCCCAGATATGTGCCGCTTTTTTGTCTTCAGCATCAAAAGCCACCATACGGGCATTAATATAGCCGTCAGAAATAACCACCTCATTGGCATTGGGGTCATAAAAAACATCAGACGGATTGCCTAGCGTTGCATCATCGGCGTTACCGGCTGTTTTTCCTCGCTCACCAAATTGCTGGATGAACTTGCCATCGAAGTTGAAGTTAGCCACCACGTGATCGCCTTCACCGTTTCCAGCAATCCAGACTGAATCGTTAGGGTCGACATATAAACCATGCACATTTACCGGCCACTGATTAACCCCATCCACTGTGGGCGCATGCGACGCCCCGCCCCACGCGGTGGCGACCTCACCTTGTGGCGTAAAACGAATAACGTGAGGTGCAGGCTCGCAGCACAACGCCGTTTGTGGCGTGGCAGCTAAGCCTGTATCGAATTTGCCGAGGGAGTTAGGACGCTGCAAAATCCATACGTGGTCGTATTTATCAATGGATAGTCCACTTACCTGTCCGAGCAACCATGTATCTGGCAGCGTAGGCCAGTTAGCATCCACAGAAAAGCGAGGCATTGGTACACTTCCATTGGGATAAGTTTCAATGGGCACTATCGCTTCAATGAGTCTTTTTTCTTTAGCAGGAGCTACTGAAGGTGAATTACCGTCTTCTTTCATTGCAGCAAATAAAGGCGTACTCAGTAAGCTGAAGACCATAAGCGTTGATAAAGTGCGATGCATAACATCACCTCCATAGTGTTAAGGGCAAGGGATTTGGACAGACAATATCCTATGGCTAAACATATCGCTTCGCACAAGTTTAACGATGAACCTCCACACTTCTGCGTTATTTCAGTGAAAACGGGAATAGTTAGTTGCAGACGCTCATTTTTATAGCCCTCCGGTTATGTAGTAACGATACGAGGACAACGTGCCAACATTAACAAGGAAAAAGCAGTTTTAATGCTGGTTTGGTGCTTATAAAAAGAAGGAGATGTAAAAACGAGGAAGTAAAAAAATGAATTGAGTCCAACGGACCCAATTCATCAAGTGGGAGAGTAAACTTTCAATTTGATTCAATTAAATGCAATAGAATGCTCACATTGGATCTAATGTGAGTAACACTCTTTTTTCGCCTTTTGCAACAGGACATGAACGATGCACGGCTCCTAACGACTCATGCCAAGCCTCACCTTTTAGCATACCTACCTCAAACGCATTCATTGTTTGAATATCGTCGTGTTTGTAGTACATACCAAAATTCGTTTGCGATACATGCTGCTGACTTTCAGCAAAAGGCGTTGGGCACAATTGCTCTAGCGGAAGCCACTGAGTTCCAGCACCAAGATAGGTGTTAACAAGGCGCACGGGTATATTGTCCCGATGAAAGCTAGGACACATTGCTGAGGTGAGCGGCACTAGCCGAAGACCCACTTCTTTGCAATCGAACAAGCATGTGAGCATATCGGTCAGTAAATAAATATCATCGATAACTTCAGCTTTGCCATCGTGCTTAGGCAGCATAGTGTCTAGCTGCTGCTTAAGGGTATTAACCTCAAACACACCTTTTAGGCCTAACCCTAACGATGTAAAAACCGCCTCAAAGTAACGAGTGATAGCATCATTTTTCTCTCGCTCCCAAATGGTGACGCTTTTTGTATCGCAGATAATATCGCCAAGTACGATAGGAGACTGTCCACTGCTCCAAGAGCATGTCGTTTTTTCTTTCAATGCAAGCATGTTAGTGCCCCCAAGATGGAAATGGATCGGGAAGTGTTGACCATTCTGCCCTTCCTTTTAACAGGTCGCTTTCGCTCAGCAAGCAATCATTCAAACGATTGATAATGTCTTGCTTATTGAGCCCCTGGCCAATGAACACCAGTTCTTGTCGCATATCGCCAAAGGGCTCTTCCCATTGCTGCTGTATAGATTCGAGGTACTCGGGATCATCCGGCCACTCCTCTTTCGGTACCGCTTTCCAGAAAAGGCCGGCTGCTCCATAGCGCGCCATTCCGCCAGCTTGGCTCCAGCTGCCCGCCAAATGTGGGCGTGTTGCTAGCCAAAAGAAACCTTTGGAGCGGATAAGCTTTCCCGCTATTTCTTTACTGTGTATAAAATCATAGAATTTTTGTGGGTAGAAAGGGCGTCTTGCTTGAAACACAAAACTACTGATACCGAACTCTTCAGTTTCAGGGACATGTTCTCCACGCATTTCTTTGAGCCAGCCAGGTGCTAACTGCGCCTTTTCAAAACTGAATCTACCTGTCGCCAATACTTTTGCTACGGGCACATTGCCGTTTTTTATGGGTATTTGTTGGGCTTCTGTATTTAGCGTACTCAAAATGCTTTGTAAGCCTTTGAGCTCCTGCTCTGATACCAAATCCGTTTTGCTTATCAAGATGACATCTGCAAACTCAACCTGCTCGACCAGTAAATCGGCAATACTGCGATCGTCGTCTTCACCTAAACTTTCACCCACTTCTTGAAGTGATTTCGCTTCGTCATAATCTTTTAGAAAGTTTAGCGCATCTACAACAGTCACCATGGTGTCTAGCGTTGCAACGTCTGAGAGGCTTTCACCCTCTTCATCAGCAAAGGTGAAGGTTTCTGCTACTGGCAGGGGTTCAGAGATCCCCGTGGACTCAATAACAAGGTAGTCGTACTTATTTTCTGCGGCTAAACGATTAATTTCTTCCAGTAAATCTTCGCGAAGCGTGCAGCATATGCAGCCATTGCTCATTTCAACAAGCTTCTCTTCAGCGCGGTTGAAACTTATTTCATTTTGCACCACTGCTGCATCAATGTTGATTTCGCTCATATCGTTAACAATAACCGCAACTTTTAACCCATCTTTATTGTTAAGAATATGATTTAACACAGTGGTTTTGCCTGCACCTAGAAATCCAGATAGCACCGTTACTGGTAACTTTTTTTGCATCATGCTTTTAGCCTACGTTAGAGCCCAAAGAGTAAATTCTAATAGTGAGTCAGCGGAGAACTTTGCATTGAGACTGCTCATTCGCCACCACCAAATTATGTTATAACATAACAATAAAGATTTATGTTGTAAATGCTATAACCACTCTTAAATGGTAATGATGAATTTGATAGTGAGCGAAAATTCGGAGCTATGAGGAGATGGCGCACCTGGCGCGATTCGAACGCGCGACCTTCGGCTTCGGAGGCCGACACTCTATCCAGCTGAGCTACAGGTGCTAAAAATGACGTTTGTAGAAATTAATGAATGTTAATAAACACATTAGCAAACGCGCCGTAATGATACTTAGGCCATGGGCAGGCATCAACTAGTTTGTTCTTTTCTTTCAATCTAATCGATGTTCGATTGTTAAAAATCCTTACTTTTTATGGGTAATTGGATTCTAATAGTTGTTCAGCCGCCATTTACCGTTATAATCTGGCCAGTTATATTTTAAACAAATTCATCATTGCCTGGAGACAGATGTGAAATTAAAGACTTGGTTAACTGTTGCTGCTACGGCGCTAACTATCTTTGCGGCTCAAGCGCAAGAAATGAGTAACGATGAAATTGCAGATCGTATTAAGCCACTTGGTAAAGTGCACGTTGCCGGTGCAGCTGCACAAGGCGATACCGCTGCTGCAGGCGGAGCAAAATCTGGCGAAGATATTTACAACTCTGCATGCGTAGCGTGTCACAGCGCAGGCGTTCTTGGTGCTCCTAAATTTCAGGTAGCCGCTGATTGGCAACCTCGCCTAGACGACCGCGGTCTTGACGGCGTATGGCAAAACGCAATTAACGGTATTAACGCAATGCCTCCAATGGGTACGTGTGGAAACTGTTCAGAAGACGATATTAAAGCCGCAATCGAGTATATGATTGAAGGTATTTAAACTATTAATTGATAGTTTAAGTTGTTTGAAAAATTAGCGTTTTTTCCGCGGATGGGGTAAGTTAATCCGCTAAATCAAATGTTAATTTTACATTGGCGAGCACAATGTCATCAAATTCGACTCAATCTGAGCTGTCTGAAGAAGAGCTGCGGGAACTTATTCCGCAGCTTCAACAGCTTACAGATAAGTATAGGCGTGCTGAACGTGTTCAGAAAGCCCTTTTTGACATTTCCGAACTCGCCAGTTCAGTAAGTAACCTTAACCACCTCTACACATCTATTCATGAAATCATTGGTGATTTTATGAATGCCGATAACTTTTACGTCGCTTTTTACGACCCTGAAAGCAACATTGTCGATTTTTCCTATTTCGTTGATGAATTTGACGAGCAGACAGTGCGTCAGCTTCCTGCCGAATCGTTAATGGACGGCATGACCGGTTATATTCTTAAGTCGGGTAATCATCTTTTTTACAAGCGTGACGAAGAACATAAGTTTGCTGAAGAACTTGGCTTTAAGTTAGTCGGCTCTCCCCCTTATGAATTATGTGGCGTTCCGCTTAAGCGCGGCAGCCAAGTTATTGGGGCTATGGTTGTGCAAACTTACGATGAAGGTGTGCACTACAACCAAGAAGATTTAGAAGTACTGCTGTTTGTGTCACAGCACATTGTTACCACTGTTGACCGTGTTAAAAACCGTGAGCTAACCGAACGCACCATTCGTGATAGAACCCGTCAGCTACGAAGAACTAACGATGACTTACAAGAAGAAATTCTTGAACGCCAAAAGGTAGAGTCGTTACAACAAGCATTGTTTGAGATATCCGAACTCGCCGCTAATCTTGAAGGCGACATGAACGTGTTTTATTCAAGTTTGCATGAGATCCTTGCAAGGCTGATAAGCGCACCAAACTGCTATATAGCGATTGTGGATAAGGCTCAAAATAAACTTGAGTTCCCGTATTTTAGTGACATCAAACAAGCAACCATTGACCCTAGACCGCTAAGTCTAGGATTAACAGAATTTGTGCTTCGCACCGGACAGGCAGAGCTAATTAACCCACCTCGTGTGCTGCAGCTTGCTGAAAGTGGTGAGCTTGACGTGACTGTAGCGCAGAAAATGCTGAAAAGCGCGAACTCCTGGCTGGGCTCTCCACTTGTGGTAGATGGTGAAATAGCTGGTGTAATTGCCGTTCAAACCTATGGAAAGCACGCCAAGTACACCGCTCGTGATCAAGAGCTTTTACGCTTTGTATCCCACCATATTGCGGTGGCCATGGAGCGCAAAAGTAATACGGAAGCCATTCAGCAGTACAACACGCAACTTGAAGAGCGAGTAAAAGAGCGCACCGCTGAGCTTAATCGCGCCAACTCGTTTTTACAGCAACAAATAGACGAACGTAAAGAGATTGAGCTTAAACTCATTCACGATGCCCACCACGATTCGCTAACCGACTTGCCAAACCGAGCAATGTTTACCAGTCGCCTAGAACTTGCGGTAGCAAGCAAACAGCGTTATACCGAAAACATGTTTGCCGTTTTATTTATCGACCTCGATCGCTTTAAAGTGATTAACGATACCCTTGGTCACCATGCTGGCGATGAATTTTTAATTGAAGTATCTAAGCGCATTGCACTGTGTATTCGAGGCCACGATTTACTGGCTCGATTAGGCGGCGATGAATTTGTTGTGCTACTGGATAACTTTGATGAAAACGCAGATGTTGAAGAAGTAGCAAGTCGTATTATCTCGTCAATATCAGAACCGTTTCTGCTTGATGGCCGTGAAATGTATTCCGGCGCGAGTATTGGTATTGCTCATCTTGAGCCCTATTACAATAGTGCTGATGAAGTACTGCGCGACGCCGATGCCGCTATGTACCAAGCTAAAACACTTGGCCGCGGACGCTTTGTTATGTTCGATAAGAGCATGCGGGAACGCTTAATTGAAGAGCTTGAACTAGAAAACGAATTTAGACGCGCTCTTAGAGACGAAGAGTTTGATTTTTTCTTACAACCCGTCATCAACCTTATCGACAACAGCATTTTATATAAGGAAATGTACGTACGCTGGTCGCACCCTACTTACGGTAAGATTGCGAGAGAGCAGTTTAGACAAGTAGCAGATCATAGTGGATTAACTATCGATTTAGATCTCTTCCAGTTAGCTAAGGCATGTGAGCTAATAAAGCGCTTTGAAGACACCGACGAAGCGATTGAGCGCATTGCCGTTAACGTATCTATCAATCATTTGCTACAACCTTCAATGGTGAATCAAATGACCGAGGTTATTGCTGACTCGGGTATTAAACCAAATCGATTAGTGTTTGAGTTCGATGAGAATGATTTGAATCGTCGCTCGCAGTTTATACTGCCGGCCATTAAAAAGTTAAAACGTGCTGGCGTAACGCTGGTACTCGATAACTTTGGTAGTGGTTTAGCCTCGCTGAGCTACCTATTTGCCTACCCCTTCGACTTTATTAAAATTGACCATCGATTCGTGAAATCGTTACCAAGGTCTCAGCGTAACCTTAAGCTGATTCAGTCGGTAATGTTAATTTCAGAACACTTGAAGTTTAATGTGATTGCAGAAGGCGTAGACTCTCCCTCTCAGCTTAGTGCATTAAACGACATTGAATGTGTATATGGCCAAGGTAAAACACTGCAGCGCGCCGTTGTTTTAGATATGACTAAAGCAACTGACTGAGCCCCAAAAAGTTAGTAAGCGCCCACATTACACTACTTTTTGCCCAAAATATCTCTTAGGTTTGCAATGCCCACCTGAGCCTTTTGTTGACGCTCTTCTTTAGACGCTTTGGGCTTTTGATTTTCCCATTGAACATCATCTGGCGGTAGTTCGAACAAGAACCGGCTGGGCTCTGGCTGAATCACCTCACCAAACTGCCTGCGCTCCTTCGCTAAACTAAATATTAACTCTCGTTGCGCCCGCGTTATGCCTACATACGCTAAACGTCGCTCTTCTTCTACATTGTCTTCATCTACACTGCTTTGATGGGGTAACAACCCCTCTTCCATTCCCACAAGAAACACAATAGGAAACTCTAGTCCTTTTGAAGCGTGCAGCGTCATTAGCTGAACTTGGTCGCTTTCACCATCTTCTTCGCCACGCTCCATCATATCGCGAAGTATGAGACGATTTACTACCTCGGTGAGGGTCATCGGAGCATCAAGGTCGTTACCCTCAAGCATATCGGTAACCCAGCCAAAAAGTGTACTTACATTGGCCATGGCCATTTCAGCAGCTTTAGGACTTGCGCTCGATTCGTAAAGCCACTCTTCATAACCCATCGTACGTATCATACTTCTTACTGCATCTGCCGTATTGCCGCGCTCTGCATTATCAGATAGCTCTACGACCCACCGGGCAAACCCAGACACCGAATGAAACGCTTTATCGGGCAATACGCTGTTTAGGTTGTTGTGTGTTGCAGCCTCAAACATGGACACACCCAGGCTATTTGCAAAATTGCCGAGTTTTTCCAGTGTGGCTCGGCCAATGCCGCGACCCGGAGTGTTGATAATACGCAGCAGTGCATTGTCATCGTCTTGATTCACCAACAGCCTCAAGTAGGCCATGATGTCTTTCACTTCGGTACGCCCAAAGAACGACATGCCTCCACTTATTTTGTAAGGAATGCGGTTGCTCATTAGTAGCTTTTCGAACAAACGACTTTGGTGGTTACCACGGTATAAAATAGCGTAATCTTTGAACTTGGTTCGGTTCATGAATTTATGGGCTAATAGCTCTGCTATCACACGCTCAGCTTCATGTTCTTCGTTTTTGGCTTCAATGACTTTTAACGTTTCACCGTAGTGAAGTTCTGAAAACAGGGTTTTATCGAATAAGTGGGGGTTGTTCTGAATTAAGATATTCGCGCAATGCAGTATACGCCCCGAAGAGCGATAGTTTTGCTGCAACTTAATAACGTTTAAACGGGGAAAGTCTTTTTGCAATAAATTCAGGTTTTGTGGCTTGGCCCCACGCCAAGAATAAATAGATTGGTCGTCATCGCCTACCACGGTAAAACGAGAGCGCTCACCAACAAGTAGCTTCACCAATTCATACTGACTGGTGTTGGTATCTTGATACTCATCAACCAGTAGGTAACGTATTTTGTTTTGCCACTTAGCTCGAACCTGCTCGTTTGTTTTTAACAACAGCGTAGGTAATAAAATAAGATCGTCAAAGTCTAAGGCATTATAGGCTTTTAAATTGTCTTGGTAGCGTCTGTAGGCTTGCGCAAACTCCTGCTCGCCGGTGCTCTGTGCTTGTTTTAATAAGGCATCGGGCAGCACCAAATCGTTTTTCCAATTTGAAATACAGCTTTGCAGTAGCTTCAACTGGTCTTTATCACCGTCTAAGGTGTCGGCGGTAAGGTCGGTTAAAAGAGAAAGAGAGTCTTTGTCATCAAATAAGGAAAAGCCTGGCTTTAGCCCTAAGTCTTTCACGTGAGATTTAATAATATTTAGACCAAGGGTGTGAAACGTTGAAACCTTAAGCCCTCGCGCTTCTGGTTTGCCTAAGGTTTGCGCCACCCGCTCTTTCATCTCTCGAGCTGCTTTATTGGTAAAGGTTACTGCTGCGATATATCGAGCAGGCATGTCACAGTTTCTAACTAAATGAGCTATCTTATTGGTGATTACACGAGTTTTACCACTGCCTGCCCCGGCTAACACTAAGCATGGGCCCGATACGAATGTAACGGCAGACTCTTGAGCTTCATTTAGTTTCATTTTTTTCCTAAAACAGGGTTAACAGGCAGTAAATGCATAGTTCACAGTTTTGATTGCATGTCGTGTCGATACCGATAGAATAGTGACACTAATTTGAGTTGCGTATTATAAGGGAAATCCATGTTGGATCCGAAAAAACTCGAAGATTTGGCTAAACAGATTGCTGATGCCGTTCCACCGGGCGTAAAAAATATGGCCGAAGGCGCAGAAACACGAGTTAAAACTGTGTTGCAGTCTCAGCTCTCTAAACTCGACTTGGTAACTCGTGAAGAGTTTGATATTCAAAGCCAGGTACTGATTAGAACTCGCGAAAAGCTAGAGGCGATGGAAGCTCGTATTGCAGAGCTTGAAACCAAGCTTAATGGCTAATAGGCTAGACAGCCAATAATCTCGATGTACACAAAGGCACTTTTTAGTGCCTTTTTTATAGTTCACTGACTTTAGCTAATAGAGCAGGTAGTTAATTGCCAACCCTACGGTAATTGATAAGCCCACTAAATGGTTTTCTAAAAACGCGGTAAAGCAGCCCTCTCGTTGTTTTCGCTTAATAAGTTGATACTGCCTAACACACAGAAGCGCTGCAAATAACACCGCTACAAAATAAGGCCAAGCCGCCTCAATGGTTAAGCCAACACACCATAAAGTCACCAGTGTAAAAACCTGCAGCGCCATCACAATCACAACATCGTACTGACCGAACAATATGGCGGAAGACTTTACGCCTATTTTAAGATCGTCATCTCTATCGACCATGGCATACATCGTATCGTAGGCCACTGTCCAGGTAAGATTTGCGATAAATAACCACCAGCCATAAGCGGGTACAGTTTCTAAAACTGCCATAAACGCCATTGGAATAGCCCAGCCAAATGCAGCACCCAGTACCACCTGAGGCAGGTGCGTGTAGCGTTTCATAAATGGGTATGATGCGGCCAGCAGCAGCGCCACAACCGACAGTGCGATAGTCTGCCAATTGAGAAATAACACGAGCACAAACGCGATGCCTATTAATAGCGCAAACAGCTGCAATGCTTGCTTAGCAGTTACCTCACCAGTAGCAAGAGGGCGTGTAGCAGTGCGCTTTACACTGCCATCAACTTTTCTATCTGCATAGTCGTTAATAACGCATCCCGCACAGCGCATAACAACAACACCAGCAATAAAAATAGCGGCTATATCAAGCGTTGGCATACCTTGTGAGGCAATAAGCAGTGCCCATAATGTGGGCCACAGTAAAAGGTAAAACCCGATGGGTTTGTCTAGGCGCATTAGGCGGGCATAAGCGCCCCAGTTGTGCTGTGTCATATTCACGTTTCTCTTTTTATCACTTGTTTCTGCCCATCATTTTGCGCGTAGGCCGGAGAGCCAGGAAGAAACACTTCTGCAACAATCAAATGATGCGATTCAAAGGTAAACACAGACCGCCTACCCCACAAGTTTTGCTTTGTATCGTTTTTTAACTGCGAGTCAGATTGCTCAGCGAGGTGCTGAGAAAACTGCTCAAAAGGTAGCGTACACACTTGAAACTCAGAGCGTACAAACCGCTTGTCGTTGAACAATCGTTTGCCTAATGGCTCACTGCCTAGGTTAGATAGCTCTGCTTCGATAATAGCTTGAGGAATGACTGAGCGAGCAAATACCCAAGGCTGTTCATCACCACACAATACAATTTCTCGTATTTGATAGGCTGTTTGGCCGTTCGCTTGTAACAGAGATAACTCAGTTCTGTGAGGCTCTAACGCTTGCTGACCTAACAGCTGGAGCGAAAATTCACCGCAGGCCGATTGCACCCTTTCGGTTAGAGAGCCAGTATCTAACAACCAGTCTTTTAACGTTGGCTCAGGTATGTTTGCTTCTGCTAAGGAAAGCCAATTAACGGCAAGACCAACGGGAAAGTCGGCGGTAAGACTCACTTTAAAGCACCCATTTACAAAGACTCACTTTACAAAACCTACTAGAAAAAACTCACTGCTGGCGCTATTCACACAGCTTCTGAACTGGCAACATCATAACATTTATTTTTGCGCTGTAATCTTCAGGAAAAGCTAAACTCTATATTTACGTCACTTTGATTGTAAGCCTTTGACAGACATTTTTTGCTTATTAAGATGCGTACTACTTTTGCAGTAGTGCGTTTAACCTCAGCTTTGCTACAATAAGGTTGATCTTAACTTATCCTTTTTTCGGTTCTTACCATGCTTAAGTCTTTAATTTTACATTGTTTAGCAATAACTGCGCTTTTACTGAGCGCTTCGTTTAGCGCTCAAGCACAAGAGAAAGCCAACTTTGCCTATATTGGCTTAGAGCCAGAAATCGTCACTAACTACATTAGCGACAGTGCGCGTAAGCTTGGTTATGTTCGTGTACAGGTTGAACTCATGGTATACGACATAGAGCAGCTGGAAATTGCGGAGCATCACATGCCGCTTTTACGCTCTACTGCTATCGAAATATTTGGTCAACAGCCCGCTGAAAAAGTGAAGTCTCTTACGGGCCGTGAAGACATTCGATTAGCGCTTTTAAAAGCATTAAAAGAGCACATGAAAGAAGAGACTGGCGGCGAAGTGATCAAAAACGTGATATTTACTAAGTATCTATATCAAGGCGATTAATCTATACAAAACCGACTGCACGCTAGCGTTCTTATCCAGGCTTTTTGGAACCTAAGCTCAGCATCGCAGCCAGTAAGCATCCGGTGATCAAACCCGCCGTATGCGCTGCGTTTGCCATGTTTACCCACAATATGTCCGCAAAGCCAAGCACTAGCCACACCAACATAAAGCCGACAATAGAATTGGGTAGAGATAGTCCCCAACTGGGGCGCAGCCAACCTAGCCACCACACGAATCCCATAACGGCATATACAACACCAGAAAGGCCACCAAATAGAAATAGGTTAGCCTGCACTGGCTCACTAAATAGCGCCTGAGCCGCATTAGATACTACCGCTGACACTATAAAAACAATGATGAGCATAGTAATACCAAAAGTACGCTCTATTTTGGCGCCAAGCATACTCCACCACAATAAATTAAACACAATGTGCAACACACTGAAATGTATAAATGCCGGGCCTAATAGCCGCCACCACTGATGGTTTTCTGCCAGCAGGCCAAAAGGCTGCATCAGCAAATGTTGTGCAATAGGCGCAAATAGTCCTAGCAACGATAAGCCGTATACTAATAAGCACAAAATAAACACCAAAGACGTAAACGGCGCTGAAATAGCATTTGCGGCAATGTGCTTAACGGAGAACCCGCTGGGCGACGCTGCTAGCTGAACATTTTGACCATTGTCCCATGCTGCCTGTTGATATTTTGGGTGACCTGGGTTTGCAATAAAGTCTTTAGCGATAAGCTCTGCTTGCGCGGTGTGCTCAGCATCATCAATAAATACAACAAACTCTGACGATGCAGACTGCTGTGGTGAAGCCTGTTGTTTAACAGAAGCGGTAACCCCTTGGCTATTGAGATAATTGGCGAGAAGGTGCGCAGCACTTTGCTGATTGAACGCGATTAATGGTTGGCCCATAGGCTGAGGTAGCTCCAAAACACATGACTCGAAATACCGAATCTAATAAATATGAATACAATAAACATGGGTGTAAAAAGGAAAATAACACGGTAAACCAGTCTATCTATTGAACAAGTGTATTGATAAAGCGTTATGAGGGAAAGGATAAAAATAAAGGTGCTCATCTCATCACACCCTAGGGCGTGTTGAAATGAGCACCTTCATTAAGCTTCTAACTAGCTAGCTGGTTTACTCGGTTTCTACTGGATTAGCTAAACGCCAGGCCTCAAAGCCTCCATCCATGCTGTATACCGTTTCAAAACCTTGCTGCGCGATAACTTGGGCAGCTTGCTGACTGCTCACACCGTGATAACACACCACAACAACAGGCGTGTCTTTTGGCGTTTGCTCTACAAACGTAGCGAAATTGTCATTGTTCAGCGGCGCTGCGTTAGGCATGTGCCCGTTCGCGTAAGATTGTGGATCGCGAATATCAACAATAGATACCGTGCCCGAAAAATCAGCAACGTCTTGCACGCTGATATGAGAAAATGTGCTCATTATTGCCAGTCCAAAATAACTTTACCTGATTGCCCTGACCCCATGGTATCAAACCCTTTCTGAAAGTCATCTACGCTATAAGTATGAGTAATGATTGGGGTAAGGTCTAAACCGCTTTGAAGCAGGCTTGCCATCTTGTACCAGGTTTCGAACATTTCGCGACCGTAAATGCCTTTGATCACGAGTCCTTTGAAGATAACCTGATTCCAATCGATAGCCACATCGCTAGGTGGAATACCTAGCATGGCAACCTTACCGCCGTGATTCATTTTATTAAGCATATCGCGAAGCGCAACGGGCACGCCCGACATTTCGAGCCCCACATCAAAGCCTTCTGTCATCCCCAAGTCGTTCATGACATCTTTCAGGTCTTCTTTAGACACATCGACAGCACGGGTAGCGCCCATTTTTTCAGCAAGGGCTAGACGATATGGATTGATGTCTGTAATCACAACGTGACGTGCGCCCACGTGTTTTGCAACCGCTGCTGCCATAATGCCAATGGGTCCCGCGCCGGTAATCAGTACGTCTTCACCAACAAGGTCAAAACTGAGCGCGGTGTGCACGGCATTGCCGAACGGGTCGAAAATTGACGCAAGTTCATCGCTGATATTATGAGGTATCTTAAACGCGTTAAAAGCAGGAATAACGAGAAACTCAGCAAAGGCGCCAGGACGATTAACGCCTACCCCTTCGGTGTTGCGACAAAGGTGTCTGCGACCCGCTCTGCAGTTACGGCAATGCCCACAGGTAATATGACCTTCACCAGACACTCTGTCGCCTATTTCGAAGCCTTTAACTTCTTGACCCATTCCAACCACTTCACCCACATATTCATGACCCACAACCATAGGCACGGGAATAGTGTTTTGTGACCATTCGTCCCAGTTGTAAATATGCATATCGGTGCCGCAGATAGCGGTTTTACGAATTTTTATTAACAGGTCGTTGTGCCCCACCTCGGGCTTTGGCGAGTCTTCTAACCAAATGCCGCGCTCGGCTTTTGCTTTTACCAATGACTTCATGAAATCACTCCCATTTCGCGGCCAATTTCAATGAACGCGTCAATGGCTTTGTCTACGTGCTCAATAGAGTGCCCCGCAGACATTTGGGTGCGAATTCGCGCCTGCCCTTTTGGTACCACTGGGTAAGAGAACCCAATCACGTAAATACCTTTCTCTAACAGCTTGTCTGCCATGTCACTCGCTAAACGGGCATCACCAAGCATAACCGGAATAATAGCGTGGTCTTTACCTGATAGCGTAAAGCCAGCATCTTCCATACGACTGCGGAAATGTTCTGCGTTGCGCCATAGTTTAGCTCGCAGCTCATCGCCCTCTTTCATCATTTCAAATACTTTCAGCGACGCTGCCACAATAGGAGGCGCTACTGAGTTTGAAAACAAGTAAGGGCGTGAACGCTGACGCAACCATTCAACCACTTCTTTTTTACCCGACGTATAACCACCTGATGCTCCACCAAGTGCTTTACCCAGTGTACCGGTAATAATATCTACGCGGTCTAAAACGCCACAATATTCGTGGCTTCCGCGGCCGTTTTCCCCGAGAAAACCGGTAGCATGGCAATCGTCAATCATTACCATGGCATCGTATTTATCTGCAAGGTCACAGATAGAGGCTAAATCGGCAATAACACCGTCCATAGAAAATACGCCATCGGTAGCAATAACTTTAAAGCGTGCGCCTTCTTCGTTTGCCTTGATGAGCTGCTCTTCTAATGCTGCCATGTCGTTATTTGCATAGCGGTAACGTCTTGCTTTGCTCAAGCGAACGCCATCGATGATGCTCGCATGATTAAGGGCATCTGAAATAATGGCATCTTCAGGACCAAGAATGGTTTCAAACAACCCACCGTTTGCGTCAAAACAAGACGGGTAAAGAATGGTGTCTTCTGTGCCTAAGAATTCGCTGATAGACGATTCAAGCTGCTTGTGAATATCCTGCGTACCGCAAATAAATCGTACGGAAGCCACGCCGAACCCGTGAGAGTCCAGACCGTCCTTAGCTGCCTCAATGAGGCTTTCATTATTTGCTAGCCCAAGATAGTTATTGGCGCAGAAGTTAACGACATGGTCACCGTTAGCCACATCGATATCAGCTTGCTGCTGAGATGTGATCACGCGTTCTTTTTTATATAAACCATCTTGTTTGGTGGCTTCAATTTGCGATTGCAAATGGGAAATAAATGCCGCTGACATGCCGTTCTCCGAAATTCGTAAAAGGATATTTTAGTAAAAGCCTACAGGTGGGTATACAGTGATGCGCTCTATTTAGTAGGAAAGCCGATGAAGTGTGTAAATTATTTAGCACACCTTGCCAAATACGCTAGCTTTTAGGCGTTACGCTTGAGGTGGTTTCCAATAACCATTTTCAACATTTGTGCTTAGTACGCGCCAAATATGTTGCTCTGGAATAGGTTTACTTATCATGTAGCCTTGCCCGTAGTCGCAATCAAACTCGCATAGCAAATCGTACTGCGCCTGTGTCTCTATGCCCTCGGCAACCACCTGCATTCCCATATTACGCACCATAGATACTGTGGAGTTCACAATGTTTCTATCGTCGGCATCGTCGGTAATATTTGAAACAAAAGATCGATCGATTTTAATAAAATCTGCAGGCAAAGATTTGAGATAACTCAATGAGGAATAACCGGTGCCAAAATCATCGATAGCCAACATGCAACCCATTTCATGAATGGTGTTCATAATAGCGCGGGCTCTTTTGATATCAGAGACTAACACCGTTTCTGTAAGCTCTAAGCATATCTGCTCAGGTGCTAATTCATTGCGCTGTATTTGCTGCTGTAGATAATCGGGTAAGCTAGGATCGATAAATTGCCCTGCCGACACATTAATGGCCAGTTTCATATTGCGATAACCGCTATGACCGAGCTCTTGAGTAAGAGAGCAAGCTCTAGCGATAACCCAGTAGTCTAACTCAAGCATAAAAGTGGTATTTTCTAATAGCGGTATGAAATCGGCAGGCGAAATTGCACCTTTGGTCGGGTGGAACCAACGAAGCAGAGCCTCAAAGCCAATGAGTTTACCCGTATGCATTTCTATTTGAGGTTGCAAGGCAAGACTAAACTGATTACCTCTCAGTGCTTCGCGGGCCTCAGATTCTAGCTCCACCTTTTGCATTACCGCTAAATTCATTTTCGCTTCATACACTCGGTAGGCTGCACCTTGCTTTGACTTTGCTGCATACATCGCAATATCAGCGTGTCGCAATAGCTCAACGGGTGTGGCTTGAGCATGGCTTGTAATGGCAATACCTATGCTCACAGAGATATAGAATTTCTGACCATTGATGACAATGGGTTCGGCAAATTCATTGAGCAGTTTATTAGCAATAAGATCGACCTGTGAACGACTCTCAATGTCTGAAAGCAATACCACAAACTCATCGCCACCAAAGCGAGAGGCAATGTCTGTTTCCCGAATAGGCCGTGATATCCGCATGGCCGCGGCTCTCAACAGCGCATCACCTACATCGTGACCGTGGCTATCGTTAACTTTCTTAAAATCATCTAGGTCCATGAACATGAGAGCAACAAGCTTTTCATCGCGAAATGAACGGGCTAACTGCTTTTCAATTTGAAACGTCAGCATGTTCCGATTGGGCAAGCCAGTCAGCACATCGAACATGGCCATTTTTTCTAGCTTGGCGGTATTAATTGCCATTTGACCATCAAAGTCTTCAAGCTGCTTTGCCAGGTTATTCGCCGCGCTTTCTACAACGTCTAATTCATCTACTAGCTTTACACTCGACATCTTTCGCTGTTTGGCGGCGTTAGCATGAAATTCAGTAAATTTGTGCTCTGCCAACATGGGAAGCCGCTCGCTGATAGACAGCAAACGCTGGTTGTATCCATTCAAAAATAGGTAAAGCAATATTGAAAAGATAACAAACAAAGTAACGGCCGAGCCAACAACGATGGCTTGATATTGATTGGCCTGCTGAACGGCTGCAGTGACATCTTGCACAAGTAGCAGATAAGGACGGTTGGCGTTGCTTTTTGAAAATGGTAGCAAGCTAACAAGCAGCTGCTCTTTATTCAGGGTTATATTGCTGCCCCTTGTGACTAAGCGATTCACCGACCAGTCAGCAGGTAGCCCAGCAAAAACCTGCTGTAAATACTCTCGATTCGCTGCAGACAATTGACTGGATAGCGTCAACGAGGGTGTGCCTGCCTTGTTAGCATTTTCTGCGTTGGTTGGCGCTGATTGCCCGGTTGGTAATGATTGTGTAATTTGCACAATCGCAACTTTGTGTACTCCCGCTGCGCGATTAAATAGGTAAAGCAGCTCGCGCATTGAAGTAGATACCACTACAACAGGTACGGTATCGCTGCCGCTCATAATAGGAATCGACATATAGTGAGTACAAACTTTGTCGCAGACAATCGTTGAACGGCTTTCGAAGCTGGTTCGGGTTGAGCTGACTAATTGGGCGACTGCTTCACGAGAGTGGCTCATGTTGGTGCCCACGACACCAGACTCATCAAACAACAAAAGCTCTTCTACTTGGAAGTTAAGGGTGAAGTATTCTGAAAGGTTTTGAAGTGTACGTTGAAGCTCATCGAGATCTTTGCTTTGTAAATCCCGCTGCTGACTTACAATGTCAATAAGGTTTATCATGCGGTTATGCAGCACCTCCTCGAAAAGCCGGATACGCCGCTGGTGACTTATCTGGTTTTCTTTTTGCTGCAAAAGCAAACTCGCTTCCGACTCTTGTATCAGCACCACCGAGATCACTACGGTGACGGTCAGCACCATCGCCATTAATATAGCAATCGTTTTAGTGGTGAATGATACCTGCACCTTCATATTACTTATTACCACCAATACATCAGTTGTAGCGACCACATTTGCCAGTTTTTATCTGCTTGCTCGGCCACGTTGCGGTCTAGCAAACTCACTACCCGCGTTGCGCCTTCAACCCAATGGTATTCCCCCTGCAAACGCCATTTTGGCGCAATATCCCAACGCAAGCCCAAGGTAGTAGAGTCTTGGTAACCAAAGTACGCAGGTACGGCACCATTAGATAATTGCTCCAGACGTTTTCCGTCCCTGTCGTTAACATCATTGACGTAGGTGTCGTAACCTATTAGCCCGCTAAACTGACTATTGAACAAATACCTAAACTGGACAAAGCCACCGTCACCGCGACGCTTATCGTTAAAATCTGGCGCAAATAAGCCCCTGCTATGCTGGGATTCTGAAAGCAGCTCCATCGACACTTCCCAATGCTCAGCAAAATATTGTGTTGAAAGCATAAAGCGCTCAACATTAGCCTCGCCTGCTAAACGATTGTCCTGTTGTGATGGGGTATAGCTAAAGTCGGAGTTAAGCCAGCTGACGCCAACTTTCCACGCCATAGACGCAGGCTGCCAAAATACACTCGCTTGGTGAACAAAATCTTGCTTCGCTTCGCCTTTCGCCTCTTCACCTAATAAAAAATCTCGTTGTGACGAATTGATATTAGAGCGTCCGTAGCTCCAGTTCAATTCCCAAATGTTGTTTTGTCCATAGTGGGTAAAACTGGTCAATATGCCGTTGCTGCCAAGCGCAATATCGCGAAAACCATCAAAATAAACAGATTGAGGCAGTACTGCGGTGTAGCGAGTTTGCGGCACATCACGGGTAACAGAGTAAAGCCAATGTCTGTTTTTAAACCGCCCGGCGTGAATATGAGCTTGCCACCCGTTCCCTAAATTAGGAAGCTTCCAGTCAACAAATAAGTAATCAAGCCGTGCACCTTGTTCAAACCGGTTCCCGCCGTCTAGATAATTAATTTGCCCTGCAATAGATAAATTTTCGGACAATCTGTAAAGCCCGTTAATACCAATTTCGGTAAGCTCACCAGTAACAGCATCGCTATCTGTTATAAAGCTACTGTTATTAGACTGAGTGAGCCCCTGGGAAGCGTACCCATGCCATGCGAAATCCGACTCTGCTGAAAAAACAGCGAAGCTGCTCACTAACAACGAAAAATAGATTAATCCTTTCATTTTTCTTCTACCTCAATACGGCGCAGCTTAACGATATCGTCTTTATCACCATAGCCGATAGCTCCCTCTGTTGACTCTAGTGCTTCAATTAAAGCGTTGTATGACGACACTCTTACGGGCGTAACACCTTGCCCTGAATAGGTTAGCTGATCCCATAAGCGAGATAGCTGATAAGGAAACATCTGCAATATGTCACGGCAAAACTGCTTATGTAATTCGTCGTTATCTTGTAATACAAAAACGGTAATTTTTTTGCCGTTTTGCCAGTGTTGGCGATGGCCTGTAAAAATTTGACGAAGCTCAGAGCGATTCAATTGCGATATGGAGACGCTCTCGTGCGCCATAACCTTCAAGTCACCGGCGTATGAAAAAGAAGATGTCACAACAAGAGACACAACAATAAGAAATGTACGATAAGAAATTTGAGATAAAGACTCTAAGAGCCGCCTTATCGAGGGCGTTTTCATTCAGTAACAGCTCCCTGTTTTTAAACAAAAGCACAGTGCAATGTATGGTTAGTTAACTACAGTGTAGATAAAAGCTGAACAATTTACCCAGTAAAAAGTACGCTATGCGATATATGGATGAACTTTTTCTTTTACTTGCTCGAAAGAAATTCTTTGCATGAGGGTATCGCCCTTCGCTCGTACGCCCCAAGGCAATTCTTGCCACGGCTTGCCTTTTTGCTCTTTAATGCATTCATCGTAAACCGATGCGACATCGTTAAGATTATTATAAGGCCCGGTTCGCAGCGGGTTTGAATGAGCGTAAAGCCCCACAACCGGCGTATCAACAGTGGTCGCCATGTGTGCGGGGCCTGTGTCTGGCGCGATGACGAGCGCGGCGTGTTTAAGCAACATAAGCAACTGATGCAGCGACGTTTTCCCCGTAAAATCTTGCAAGGTTACACCTGCTCTTTGCTTTATTGCATCTGCAGTTTCACGGTCTAAACTCCCCGGACCTCCGCACAATATCACGTTCACATTGTTGTTTTGAATATATTCGGCAATACGCGCGTATTGTTCTGGCAACCAATTTCGCTCAGCTTTACTTGCGGCAGGGGCAATAACTACATATTTACCAAGGGTTTTTGCCTGTTGTAATCCCCATTCGCTATCTTCATTGGAAACGGGAATACGCCAAGCTGGTTTGTCTACACTAGGTACGCCTAATGCATCTGCAAAATCCATAAACCCATCGAGTACGTGAGCATGCTGATTAGCCGATATGCGTTTATTAGCAAACAGCCAGTGCAACTCTTTACTACGAGCCCAATCAAACCCTATACGCTGCTTTGCTTTTATAACGCGAGACGCTAAGTTTGCTCGCAAAGCCACCTGCATCATTAATAAGGCATCAAATATCTCGCCTGTTACCGCCTGCTTAAGGTCTTTTACTGCCGCTTTACCGCGCTTTTTATCAAAAATGATAAAGCGTATATTAGGCATTAGTTTAACGAGCTGATGCTCAACTTTTCCTATCACCCAGGTTATTTGGGCATCGGGCCACTGAGTTTGAATACGAGTGACCATGGCAACTGCATGGCACACGTCGCCAATAGCAGATAAACGCATTATACAAATCTTCTTTCCCACTTAGCGCTCACTTTTTGCTGAAAAACTGTTGCTGAAAAACTTTAATAAACCGTTAGAATGTTAAATTTACCATAAGTTGTGAGAAACATGGCGACAATACGACGAGACTTAGGTGCCGGGCACCACTTTCTATACGATGACGCCATAATCGGTGAGCCAAGTATTGATATGTTCACCCATGAGCATTGGCAGTTTCAAAACAAAATCACTGGCCATGCAAAAGGAAGAGGAACAACGCTGTTTATTGAACATGAGCAGCACAGTTGGGTACTTCGACACTTCCAGCGCGGTGGTTTAGTTGGCAAACTGTTAAGCGATCAGTACTTGTTCTTGGGAGTCGAATCGTCTCGTCCTTTTGAAGAATTTAGGCTACTTGCTGAAATGCGTAAAGAAGGACTGAATGTTCCGGTGCCGGTTGCTGCTAACATTCACCGTAGGGGAGTGATTTATCGCGGCGATCTCATCACACAGAGAATACCAGGTAGCCAAGACTTACACCAAGTATTGTGCCATGAGCCACTGAGTGAAAGTCAGTGGCACACCGTTGGGCGCGCACTTGCGGCAATGCACAACTGTCAGGTGTACCATCACGATGCCAACATTCGCAATATTATGATGGATGACAAGCAAGCCATTTGGCTCATTGATTTTGACCGCTGTCGCAAACGACAAGGACACCAGTGGAAAGCGGGTAACCTCGACAGATTACTGCGCTCACTGCTAAAAGAAAAAGAGAAAAACGCCATTTTTCATTGGTCAATGGACGAATGGCAGCATTGTATTAACGGCTATTCGTCAATAGCAAAAACAGCATAACGACGCACATAGCGGCCAATATAACGACAAGTATAAGAGCAATGGGAATAGCGCCTAACTATGATTCAACTGTGTTACATTGATGGCGCTGACATATTGAGTAATTACCCTACAACGTCACTCTACACTCATTTTATAACTAAAAAGATTCGACAACATGCATACTAGAGCACTTTATCCAGGTACTTTCGATCCGATTACAAACGGACACGCCGACCTTATTGAACGAGCATCACAATTATTTTCTCGCGTGATTGTAGCTATTGCATCAAATCCAAGTAAGAAGCCATTGTTCACGCTAGAAGAGCGCGTGGAAATGATTAAGCAAGTTACCGCCGACCTTCCTAACGTTGAAGTGGTGGGCTTTACAGGACTGCTTGCAGATTTTGCTGATGAGCAAAACGCCACCATACTGATTCGTGGCTTGCGGGCAGTATCTGATTTTGAGTACGAATTTCAGCTAGCGAATATGAATAGACGCCTCAATCCAAAATTGGAAAGCGTCTTTCTCACTCCTGCTGAAGAAAATTCGTTTATCTCTTCTACGTTAGTCAAAGAAGTTGCCCTTCACCGCGGTGCCGTGAGCGGATTTTGTCACCCTGTTGTAGAAGCTGCTCTGCAAGAGCGATTAGGCAAGAAAAAATAGCCCTGCTAACGCTTGAGACTGCTTGCGCAGAGGCTGCTGATGCATGAGACCGCAAGAGCGGTTATCGCTGGCAGTGAATACAAAAAAAGGTGTTTCGCTGCCCGATGACTTTACTTTGAATTGGGCTACCGCACACCTCACAGTCTTCGCCCTTTCTGCCGTAAACATTAAGATGCTGCGCGAAGTAGCCCGGCTTACCATCGGTTTGCGCGAAGTCTTTTAGGGTGGTTCCACCTTGCGCGATTGCTTTCGCTAATACCTGTTTAATATTGTGGGTTAAACGCTTATAACGTTCTGCACCTATGCGACCTGCTTGCCTACGGGGGTCGATACCACTTAAAAACAACGCTTCATTTGCATAAATATTGCCCACGCCGACCACAACCGCATTATCCATAATGAAACTTTTCACAGGACTTTTTCTACCGCGAGATAATGTATAGAGACGATTTTCATCAAAGGCCTCAGTAAGCGGCTCTGGGCCTAAATTATCTAATAGACCAAGTTGTGTATCAGGTGCTTGAAATAACACGGCACCAAAGCGCCTAGGGTCGTTAAGACGCAAACATTGCCCAGTGTTTAAGACAATATCAACATGGTCGTGCTTTATTAGCGGTGTTGACGCATCAATTACCCGTAGTTTGCCAGACATGCCAAGATGTAAAACCAAACTTCCCACGGCGGTTTCAATTAACAGGTACTTAGCTCTGCGCGTAACATTGTTAACTTTGTGCCCTACCACTAATGAAACCTCTTCAGGTATAGGCCAGCGCATCCTTCTTTCGCGAACAATGACGTTTGCGATAGTGTTGTTGATTAAATGCGGTGATACACCTAAACGGCTCACTTCAACTTCTGGTAACTCAGGCATTGGTTATATCCATGGGAGCAATGTACTTAGGGACACATTGTCTAATGCATACCAATTATTGTCTACTTTCACTACGGTGACAGAAGACGTGGGGTAAAAGGCGTAAACCCGACCATTTGTTTCACCCGCAAGCCACACCACAACAACAAGTGGCTCTATGTCCGATATATCGTTTTTAAGGGAAGTTAGATAACGAAGACGCGCTTCTTGCCATCCGCCTATTTGTGCATATGGACTGATTGAAGGCTTGCCCTCAGTGCTGCGTTGCCGCCACTGCTGACCACTCCTAACAAGCTGGTTGTCGTCATGCTCTATTTTTAACACATAGGCGTTTTGCGGCAACAAGCTGCGTACTTCAGCAATATCTTTTTGAGGACGTAAGCTATCGATGTTAAACAAAGCAATCATGATCAACATGGCAACGATGACCACGTTATTCATTGCCCGCTGTGAAAGTTTTGCCATTGCCTATGCCCGTTACAATGAAAAAGGAGAAAAAGAGCAGATATAGTAAAGCCTCAATTCTTAAGATACTAGGGCGTGTTGATCGTTGTTGTACGAGTTTTGGGCTAAATGGAAGCATTTTAATCGCGAAACAGTACTGTAGGCCTAGTGTACAAGGATCTCACCACGATCTCGCGGCTTCTGCTCTTCTCTCAACGTGCGACTACGATTTGTTGTGCCTTGAAAGATGAAGAAGCGATCAGTACTGGGAACGAGTGACCGAATAAACGCAAAAAACCCGGCAAAGGCCGGGTTTTCGTGGAGACAAAAGCAAGTGCTCTTTCTAAAAGGGCTTTACTTGATTTTTGCCTCTTTGAACATAACGTGCTTACGCACAACAGGATCAAACTTTTTGATCTCCATTTTGCCTGGCATGTTACGTTTGTTCTTATCAGTAGTGTAGAAGAAACCTGTACCTGCTGAAGAAACTAGTTTAATTTTATCGCGCATTGTCGGCTTCCTTAGATTTTCTCACCACGGGCACGAACGTCAGCTAATACTGAGTCAATACCTTTCTTATCGATGATACGCATGCCTTTCGCAGACAAACGTAGTTTAACAAAACGGCTTTCGCTCTCAACCCAAAAACGGTGAGTTTGAAGGTTTGGCAAAAAGCGACGACGAGTCGCATTTCTTGCGTGTGAACGGTTATTACCAACCGTTGGACGCTTACCTGTTACTTGGCATACTCTTGACATTGTATTTGTCTCCAGAACAACGATAACTGTCGCGCCAGTCGTTCCCACCACTCAAATAGTCGTTGGGTCAAAAGGCGTATTACTATAAATTAGAGGGCGCATTTTATACAGCAAAGGCAGGATCATTTCAATAAAAAAGTAAAAAAAGCTCAATTTTTAACTGCTTTTTCTACGATCTCGGCATTTCTACTACTAATTACCGTACTTTAATTAATAACCGCAACCCACACCCGATTATTTTTGTGCTAATTTACATTGAGCAGTCGGCTCAACAAAAGCCACAAATAGAGTGGGCGCAAACATACCACGCACGCTCGGGCGCGTCACTAAAATAAAAAGCAACTATGCAAAAATAGGTTTCTCTCCAAATGACAAATTCTGTAATTTTTGATGTTCAACATCTTTACTATTTGCCTCAGTATCTTCCTGTTGCATGTGCGCTTAGGGAGTTAGGTGTGAAAGTAGACTTCGTTTTGCACCAAGAACCCGGATACGACGAGGTTAAGACTTCCACACTGAGCAAAAAAGAGTTTAACCATCAATTTATTCCAGATGGCAGTAGCGTACTGTCTTTTTATCAATCACAAAATGTAGATTGGATTATTTTTGGGAATATACCTCCGTTTTCAGCGGATGAAAAATCCACAATCAGCCCCAAACTTGCACTTATGCAACATGGAATTGGACCTAAAGCTTGTTATTACAACGTATCAGAGTTCCCTTTCGATGTTCGCTTTGTAGAAGGTGAAAGCCGTTTATCCCGCCTTCAAGCTCTTTTTCCTACAAGAACTTTTGTTGATACTGGCTACGCTAAATTGGACCCTATTTTTGATGGAACAGAGCCACCGAGAACAATCGAACAATTGGGACTTGAAAAAGGCAAACCCACTATACTCTACGCACCTACTTTTTTCCCAAGCAGCATAGAAAAGTTTAAAAACGATTGGCCGCTAACACTTAAAAAATATAACATTATTATAAAGCCTCACTTTTTTAGTATGACTAAAAAAAAATACGTTAAACAGAAAGAAAAAATAGTACGGTGGGCATCTTTTGATAATGTTTATGTGGCCCAAAAACACGAATTTTGCCTTGTTTCGTTTATGCAGATCGCCGATGTGATGTTGTCAGATGCATCGTCCGCCATATTTGAATTTGCTGCTATGAACAGACCTGTTGTGTGGTGTGATTTTTCAAAAACAAGATGGAGTTACTCTGGCCTGTTTAAGTTCAGATTGAAAAAGCGACTCGACTCAGATCTCTCTTTATTCCACGATATAGCACACAGAGCAACGTCCCCTAATCTTGCGAATGAGCTTATTGAGCAATGTGTAGTTTCACCACATGCAAAAAGTAAAATTCGTCAAACTATTACCAACAAAATGGTCGGTAAGAGAGATGGGCTATGCAGTCAACGTATTGCTAAATACCTAACAAAATAAAAAGGTGCAACATTGCGAAGAGTAATTACATTTGGCACATTTGATGTGCTTCACATTGGTCACGTACGTATTTTGGAACGAGCAAAAGCCCACGGCGATCACCTTACAGTGGGTTTGTCTTCTGACGAATTGAATTTTAGTAAAAAGGGCAGAAATCCTATTTATCCCTTTTCTAGTAGATCGGAACTGCTGAGTTCTATGCGCTTTGTTGATACTGTTTTCATGGAGGAATCCCTTGAAAAGAAGCGAGATTATATTCTTCAACACAAAGCAGATGTGCTAGTGATGGGTAATGATTGGGAAGGTAAATTTGACGAATTTCGCGACGTTTGTGACGTTGTTTATTTGCCAAGAACCCCCTCTATTTCTACAACCGAAATCATCGAAATAATTAGAGATGTTAACGGATGAAGTTTTTACTCTACCTATCACAGAATTACTCTTTTGAGATTCTGCGCCCGCTTTGTTCACTAATGCACAAAGAAGGACATGACGTAAGATGGTTCGTAGAGGGCAGCGAGGTAAACAAGTCGCAATTTCAACCTGATGATATTGTTTTATCTACTATATCGGAGGCAATAAGTTTTCAGCCCGATGCATCATTTCTGCCTGGAAACATTGTCCCTTCATTTATCCCAGGATTGAAAGTACAGTTATTTCACGGCTTTGAATGGAAAAAGAAAGGGCATTTCAGAATTCGAGGCTGCTTTGATTTGTACTGTACACAAGGGCCATTTTTTACCAAGGAGTTTGAACAGCTTCGGGCAAAGCACCCTCATTTCACTGTAAGAGAAACTGGCTGGACGAAGCTAGATACCTTGTTTCAACGCTCAAGAGCAAGCATCTCACAACAAAGCAAGCCCCCAGTAATTCTTTATGCACCAACGTTCTCGCCTAGCTTCACCTCGGCAAATTCCCTGTTCAACGAAATGCTAGCCCTTAGCAAAAATAAATCTTGGAAGTGGAAAGTGAAATTTCACCCCAAAATGGATAAAGAGACAATAGATGCGTTTAAACGAGCGCAGCATGAGAATTTTGAAGTTATCGACTCTGATAGCATTATTCCTCTTCTAGTAGAAAGTGATGTGATGGTTTCAGATACTTCCTCAGCCATCACTGAATTTTTGCTACTTGGAAAGCCCGTTGTCACTTTTAAAAATGCCCAACCTGAGCCTATGCTTATTGATATTGATGATGCTAAAAACCTCGGAGACGCGGTAAAAAAAGCGCTCGCAATGGACGAGGCTTTAAAAGAGAGTATTAAAAACTACAGCCTAAAAATGCACCCTTTCACCGATGGGCAGTCTGCACAACGAGTGCTCGCGGCTACAATTGAAGAAATTGAAAATTATCCACGCAAAGAAAATATAGCGAAACCCAAAAACCTTTTTCGTAATTTCAAATTACGGAAAAGATTTGGCTATTGGAAGTGAAGCGTTAAGTACACTTTTACGCGTTAAATACGGTCAGAGTTATAAAAAGGGAGCAAATGCTTAATGCCGATCAGTTAAGAAATATTTTAGCGATCGGTTGACCGATCTTTTATAGATGCAAAAATCCGATGAGCAT
>NZ_JQFW01000002.1 GCF_000753865.1 Alteromonas sp. LOR
ACCGTCTGCTCCTTGTCTTCAGCAGACCACCGCCCGCGCGGTGGTGACGATCTGGTAGTCGCTCATAAAAGTCTGACAGCTTACATTGCTAATGTCGGCTTTAGGTCGTTTGCTGCCTTTCAGGTTAAGTCGAAGCTCCCGATCAGAAGTGCCAGATTAAATTTGAGCCACTACATCTAATTGCTTTAGTGTCGACATTTGCAAAGTTACTTAAACCTTATTGTATTTCGCCCGTCTTGTTTTGCTTGATAAAGCGCGTCATCTGCGCGCTTTATGACCTCTTCAGGTGTTTGCTTGTGTGTTTTTTTGACTTCTGTAATACCAATGCTTACCGTAATTGAAAACGAGGTCGAGCCTTCAGTGAAAGAGGTTTTTTCAACGGATTGCCTTATCCTCTCGGCAATGACCATTGTCTCCTCTTGCGACGCATTATGAATAATAGCTAAAAACTCTTCACCTCCGAACCTACCTAAAATATCGACTTCTCTAAGTTCTGAAGAGGCAATTTCGGTGAATTTAAGTAGCACATCGTCACCAACAAGATGGCCATGGTTATCGTTAATGGCTTTGAAGTGGTCTAAATCCATGATCATTATTGAGAACGGTAGGTTATCTCGTTCAAAACGAGATAGCTCTTCGCCTAATGCGCTAATTATCTCGCTTTTGTTCCACAGCTGTGTCATAGCATCTCGTCGAGCGCGCTCTTCTAACTCAGCTTCAAGGCGTTTGGTATCGGAAATATCAACCATATAGCCTGTCCAAACTTGATGTCCTTCATAAAATTCATCACTTGGCTTGGAGGACAATCTTATCCAAATAGTACCTTTTGCTGGATTGTTTATGCGAACGTCTGAACCAAAAAAATCGCCCAGTTGGTTTGCACTATTATCTTCTGCTTGCAGTCGTTCTAAGTCGCTTGGGTAAACTATATTCCAAAAATTATCGATATCGTCCATCATGTCTTTAGCGTGTAGGCCTAATAAGTCATTGCTGCCTGGACTTACATACAAAAGGCTCCCATCACCGTTAGGGAATAGCACGTATTTGTATAGAACACAGGGCGCAAACTCCAGCAGGTGTTCTAATTCAATTAAAGATATATTTCTGTGCATTTAAAAAGAAAGTCTTTTTGCAATTCCCATAACGAAAGCATAGTTACATGTTGCTAAAATCACCAATGTTTACGGCTTGAACAGCAATACGATTCTAAGTTGTTATATTCGCTAGTGCGCAGAGATGCCGCTAGCATTGAGGTTTGCTTTAACTATTTCATGTATTTCAGCAAGCGCACGACTCATTATTTCAAGCTGCCTGTCAAAGTCTGTTTCAAAGTCTTCGGCTCGTTCTTCTTGATTTTGAATGGTGAGTTCGACAGCGCGTGTTAATTCAGCGAGTTCATAAGCACCAATGTACTTAAGAGAAGTAGTATAAATATGCACTATCCGTGAAATTGAAAGGTAATCTTTATCAGCAATAGCCACAGAAAGCGCGTCAAGCTCTGCTTGCAGTGCTATAAAGTCGGTAAGCAAAGTTGTATATAAAGATTCATCGTTAAGCAAAGACTGCATTGCTCGTGTTTTGTCGATACGAGTAAGTGATTTGAGAGGCTTCGCTTCGGCAGGAGTTTCGTACAACTCTTTCGCTCCAATACTGGCTGTTGTGGCTTTATGTTCGCGAATTAAGGTTGCCAGTACACTAAATAGTTTGTCCGGCTCGACAGGTTTGTTGAGGTGAGCGTTCATTCCCGCCGCGATACTTTTGTCGATGTCTTGCTGCATAGCATGAGCTGTCATAGCGATGATAGGCATCGTAAGCTGTAGTTCACCGCGAATGACTTTGGTTGCCTCTAAGCCATCCATTTCAGGCATTTGAATATCCATAAGCACTAAATCAAAAGCGCTATTGCGACGAAGTATATCGACAGCCTCTATGCCATTATTGGCCACTTGAATGTTTGCGTGAGTATCTTTAAGTAAACCTAAGGCCACTTTTTGATTAAGCGCATTATCTTCTGCTAGCAGAATAGTCTTACCGGCAAGGTCCAGAAATCCAGACACATCTGTCTCTATTATTTCTGCACTTGCGCGGTAATCTAGACACAGCTCCTGAATATTATTGATGAGTTCACTGGCTCCGAAGGGCTTTTTGATAAAAGTCTTTATACCGAGGCGTGTTGCCTGTTCACGCATTTGCGCCGACTCAAACGCAGATAGCATAATGACTTTAGGAGGCCTAGCAGCAAACTCTTGGTTCATGATCGCGACAACTTCAAGGCCATCAATATCGGGCATTTTCCAATCTAAAATGAGCAAGTCGTAAGGTGCATTGTTGGCCGTGGCGTTGCGTAATTTAGCTATAGCTTCTTGACCGCCCGTGGCAAGGTCGGCTTCAATATTGGCCATCAATAACGCCTCTGATATTGCGTGCCGTGATAAGCTTACATCATCTACGACCAACACTTTTAGGGCAGATAGCTGTTTAGAGGGAGACACTATCTTCACTGCTAAATTACGTTTTACGTTTACCGTAAAGTAAAAGCTAGCGCCTTTGCCTAACTTGCTCTCAACCCATGTTTTTCCGCCCATCAATGAAGCCAGCTGCTGACATATGGCTAAACCTAATCCGGTTCCACCATAGCGCCGAGATGTGGATTCATTGCCTTGGTTGAATGGTTGAAACAGCCTGTTTTTTTCCTCGTTATTTAAGCCAATGCCCGTATCTTTTACTTCAAATTCAAGCACTACGTCGTCGGCGACAAGTTCACACCCCACGCTAACAGAGACCAGTCCATCGTCGGTAAATTTAAGCGCATTGCTTAAAAAGTTATTTAAAATTTGCTGTATGCGTAGCGGATCCCCAATTAAATTATGAGGAACATCTCTGGCAATGTGCTGGATTAGCTCAATGTGCTTTTCGTTGGCGCGGGGCAGGTGATATCGAATTGCCTGATTAACCAAAGCGTCAATATTGAAAGGCGTCGATTCAATATCCATTTTCCCCGCTTCAATTTTTGAAAAGTCGAGAATATCGTTCACTACGCTCAATAATGTCTTTGATGCACCTTCGATTTGCAACAGGTTGGTTTGTTGGTCCTTACTTTCGGCCGCGCGCTGAGAAAGTTTGGTAAGCCCGATAATTGCATTGAGTGGAGTTCGGACTTCATGACTCATACGAGCAAGAAAATCAGATTTTGCGTCGGTTGCCTTTTGCAGTTCTTTCGCTAGCTTGTTTAGGGCACTGCGCTGCTGCCGAGTTCTAAGCAACAAGCTTATTACTAACACTAAAGACAAGATAACGCCGGCAATAAAGTAAAGCTGAAAAGTATTGGTTTTTTGTTGAATAATATTGCGCTGCTCTTTTAACTGATTGTCTTTCTCAAGCAGTTGTATCGTGTCTTCTTTTTCTGCTATTGCTAAACGCACGCGATTTAATGCGAGTAATCTAGACTGTTGTTCGTTAAAACTTTGCTTATAGGTTTCTTGAAATTGTTTTGAATATTGCAGGGCCGACTGATAATCGTTTGTTGATTCAAATAGTGAAATGAGTTGCTCTAAAAACCTAAGCAGCAGCGCCTTGTCGCTCTGCACCTCTTCTTTTTTTAGTCCTGTCTCAAGCTCGCTGATAGCCAGCTCGACTTCACCCCGCTGTAAATAAATTTCAACCAGCTGCAGCAGACGAGGCCCCTCGGTGTATCGAAATCCAACCTTGCGATCTGCTTCTGCGGCTTTGTTGAGGCTTCGTAATGCTTCACTCATATTCCCTTGCGCTATGTATAGCTCTGCCATAGAGCTATACACAATGCCGATAAAGGGGTAATTGATTTCAATCAGAATGTCATCCGCTAGTAGTAGGCTAACTTTCGCATCCTGATAATTGCCTAACTCTTTGTGTGCATAGCCTTGAAAATAATAAGCAATACCTTCACTTTCTCTATTCCCTAATCGTTGCGCCCAGGAAAGATATTGATGGCTAAACGATAGTAACTTTTCAAAATCTTTGAGCGAGGAATACACATTACCCATTGCACTGTATACCGACAGCACTTCGTCGCTATCTAACCGACTATACAGTTCAAGAGAATGATTCAAGGCATCTAGTGCTCGCCCATGCTCGCCAGAGAAATCTAAAATAAATCCTTCCAACCGAAATGACTCGGCAAGGGCTAATTTGTTATTACTAACCTTGGCATATTCGCGAGCATCTAAAAGCTGTTGATAAGCTGATACATAATCTTGTTTTAAAATATCACGATAGGCTTTTAAGTTAAGAAATTGGGCGTGGTGGTAATCATTGGGGTGTTTAGTGAAGTACTGAGAAAGCCCTTTAACCGTGGTTTCTACAGATGGCTCGTTTTGTTTGATGCGCTCTTTAAGAGAGTTTAATAGCGTGGGTGTAGGTTGTATCTGGCCAAGGCCACTTTCTAACGCGTTATTTTGAACAAGCGTGCTTTGAAGCGGCATATTTTGCATAGCCATCACTGTTTTCATCGACAAACCAATGAAAACAACGACCACAAAAATAAACTGCTGTACTGCCACTTTCACGTCAATAAATAACTCACTACGCGATTGGCTTTACTAGTATCGCCAAATCGCTTCTTCACTTCATCTATGCACGCTTCGACAAAGCTTGAGAATTCCTTACTATCGGTGATCATCATTCCCTTTTGTCGGTGGCTACAGAATACACTTCCGTTACTATAAGTCAGATTTTTTGCATTTACTACGGCTGACGATCGCACACATACTCTCCTTCAATGAGCCGTTAATGTTTATTTTAAATAAACGGTGTACGTCGAATGGTTCTTTTTTATTAAAATTGGCACATTCACCTTTACTATTTCCACTTCTACTGCATTCGATCTTATTCATAAAAATGTCGAAAAGTAATTTATTTCAATCTAAATGTTAAAAATACTATACATTGAGTAATAAATTAATTACTCTTGGTTCATTGAAAGCGCACCCTCAAGCGCACAATGTCTTAAATTACGTCGCGGTAACAAACTTAATGGAGCTACTTATGAACATGACACTAAAAGAAAAAAGTACCTGGCTATCGCTCATTGCCACACTAGTGATTTTTGGCTCGTACACACTAAATGTAATCAACATTGATTTAGCTAGCGTGTCAGAGCAGCAAGCTATTGATATAGCCATGGGAAATTTGAGTCAGGCTATTTTATATATCATTATTGTAGAAATTATTTTCCAGTCACTTATTGCTGTTGCAGGTTCTAAAGCTGACATAGAAGGTGATGAGCGAGACCGATTTATCGCGTTAACTGCTAACAACAGTGGCTACTGGGTATTAAGTATTGGAGTAGTCATGACATTAGGTCAATTATTGCTACCACATGCACTTGGTGTTGAATCGTCGATAAAATCCTACTTTCCCATCCCATTGTTTGAAGTGCATGTGCTGTTGCTTATGTTTATTCTTTCGGAAATAGTGAGATTTACACATCAAATCATACTTTATAGAAAAGACGCGGTATAACCTTTATGGCTATTACGAATAAAGTTAGAGAATGTCGCTTTTTTGCTAACGAGATGACGCAACAAACACTTGCTGAGGCCGTTGGTGTTACGCGGCAAACTATTATGGCTATTGAAAAAAACAAGTATAACCCCTCGCTAGAGGTAGCGTTCAAAATTGCCAAACTCTTCGATAAATCTGTAGAAGAAGTGTTTGCCTATTTTCCTGATGATTAGGGCACCTGGGTGATAAGCCCGCTTGCTTTTTTAACATTAAATATCACGCTACATTTTCGTCATATTACTTAAAAGAGTTAGCGTAAATTGCTACTTCACAGAGCGAAAATTCTTAACTTTATGATTATATTGGTTATTTTTATTTGGCGCTCTTTTTGCTCCCATTCTTCTGACTACTATTTTTACATATCTAGCTAAAAGCAATAATAAGGAAAGACCATGTACACAGATGAAGACCTAGCACATGCGGTGCAGCAAAACATTTTTAGCCAGGGCGATGTAAATAGGTTCAGAGAATCTATCAATACACTGCGCCACAGTCATTTAGTTGATGAAGAGAACTTTCGCCTTATTAATGGCTTTAATGACATCTTTGTTGTTATAGCCAGTGCGCTTTTACTTGGCTCTTTAGCATGGCTTGGCTTTATTATTTCCCCACCACTAGCCGGCATTGCTGTAGCGGCAGGTTCATGGGGGTTAGCTGAATACTTTGTCAATAAACGTCGTATGGCATTGCCTGCTATTGCACTTTTACTCGCCTTTCTCGGGGGCTTATTTGCAACGCCAATTCTGTTTAAGCCTGAAGTAAAAGAGTACGCCTTTATTGCTGCAGGTCTTATTACCACCGTTGGCGCTTTAATGCATTGGTCACGTTTTCATGTACCCATTACCGTAGCCGCGGGTGCCGCCACGTTATGTGCTTTTGCTGCAGCATGTTTATTTTATGTGGCCCCTGTGTTGATAGGTTACGTTAACCATATTGTTTTAGTGTTTGGTTTACTTGTTTTCGGTTTGGCAATGGTATGGGATAGCAAAGATACACTAAGACAAACTCGTGCTTCGGATACTGCTTTTTGGCTACACCTTATTTCAGCGCCTATGATTGTACATCCTATTTTTAATAGCCTCGGTGTGTTAGACGGCAATAGCGGGCTAATGATTTCCGCTGTGGTGCTTGGTTTATACGTTTTGTTAGCGGTTATTGCCATTGCAGTCGACCGCAGAGCAATAATGGTGTCGGCGCTAGTTTATGTTATTTATACGTTTTCGACATTACTGGAAAACGTGGGTTTCGTCACCTATAGCTTTGCCATTACCGGGCTATGTATTGGCTCAACGCTACTGTTGTTATCTGCATTTTGGCATAGCTGCCGAAAAGGGATTGTAAGTTCACTGCCTCAGCCAATACAGCTTAAGCTGCCCGTATTAAAGGCTTAAGAAGGGCTTAGCAAAGGCCCAATAAGGATTTAGCACAAGATTTAGCTAAACAACCCAAGGGGTACGGCTACTTTACAAGCTGATCTTAAACAGTAGATTTAATACCGTATCGAGAAAGTCACTATCAAGGCTCAGGTAGTGACTTTTTTATTTGCCTATTGAAAAAGTAGGGCGAAGACAAACATATATATTGAATACATTACCTGGAAAGCTCTTGATAACCTTACGCCATTTTCCTACTTTGTTGATATACTTCGCGTTTCTTTTTACGTCGATGTTTGCATCATTTTGTGTGACTGCTGAAGATGAACTGCTATCACAACAAGAAGTCGTCAAGGCGCTGAATAATCTTGTAGTGAGTGTAGATAAAGACTACCTACATGAGAAGCATCGGGAAAAGATAACTGAGCAGATCACCACCTCTCTCAACCAAGGTGACTTTGACGGTCATTATCAATTTCATCGGTTTAAACGAAAGCTCGAATCTTTGTTATATTCTTCAAGCCATGATGCTAATTTTGAGATTACATGGCGGTCTGGGTCAGAAAATTTGGCCAACGCACCAGATAGAGTTTTCCCCAGTACCATTGAAACCCAATTGCTCGAATCGAATATTGGCTACTTGGGAATTGATGGCGACCTTTTTAATGAGCACGCAAAAAGCGATATAGACAATGCTGTGGCTTACTTATCTAGCGCCACTGCCCTCATTATCGATTTAAGAAGTGCTGGCTACGTCGACCTGCATGTTGCTAAGCAATTCCTAAGTTACTTTGTACCTACAGGTAAACCCCTCGCAACGCTTACCCTAGCTCACAATAATGCTTCTCAGCTAGTGGCGAGTAATACCGATTTTAAAATGGGTGAGAAGGTGCCTATTTTTGTGGTTACATCGCCTTTTGTGGCGGGTTCGTGGGAGTTTGTAGCCTATACACTTCAACAGACAAGTAAGGCGACTGTTGTAGGTACGCGTACAATGGGTTTGAGCTATCTATCGACCACCACACCACTTAGTGAGCACATCAATCTTGTGATGACCTACGGCGATTTACGACATCCGTTTACCCAAGAAAGCTGGAAAGATGAGGGAGTCATACCGGATATTCCCTGTGAGGCAACCGACGCAGTGACAGCCGCTCTTGAACTAGTTGAGAAACGTTTAACCACTGAAACGAAAAGTAACTGAAGCGAAAGGCAATTAAAATGCATACATCTTCATTATGCTTTTGCTTTCGCTTGTTTTTTTGCACCTGTCATTAAAAGCGCCGTCATTAAAAGCGGTCGCTGGCTGAAATCATAAACTGTGTGAAAATATTTTAATCCTAGTCATACCCACTGCTGTATCTATCCTATCAATAAAAAAGTTAACGCGAGAACATGAGCAATACACACCTTAGTGAAGCAAGCACAGCTTTTGAGCTCACAATTAAAAGTTGGTGGAGCATTCTTAAACGTATTTTTACCAATATTGGTGGGCATAACATTCCACTTATTTCTGCTGGCGTCGCGTTTTATTGTTTGCTGGCTATCTTTCCCTTGTTGGGCGCGACGATATCGTTGTATGGCCTCATCGTGTCGCCGGAAGAATTACAGCGTCATATGGCTTTGCTCGTAGATGTGGTGCCTTCCGACAGTAGCTATATCATTGAAGAGCAGCTTAAAACGCTTACGGAAAAGTCGAGCTCTGCATTAGGCTGGGGTTTCTTTTTAACCCTGTTCTTGTCGCTTTGGAGCAGCAGTAAAGGAGCAAATGCATTAATCACGGCCTGCAATATTACCTACAATGAAAATGAGGGTAGGGGCTTTTTTAACGGCTTAGTAGCGCGTATAGCCTGCACTATCAGTATGATTGCCACCGTTATAGTAGCTCTGGCGTGCATTACTATATTGCCCGAGACAATAAGCTGGGTAACCGGTGGTTCAATAGATAATAAACAGGCCATGTGGCTAACGTGGCCTGTCATGCTTGTGCTGTTTAACTTTTGTCTTTCTGCGCTGTATCGTTATGCGCCTCACCGTCGCTCTGCGCAGTGGCGATGGGTGACTCCAGGCGCATTACTCGCCACAGTGTTGTGGATAGCGGCCTCGTATGGTTTTTCTATCTATTTAAATGAATTTGCCAGCTATAACAAAACCTATGGGTCAGTGGGCGGAATTATCATTTTGCTGATGTGGCTGTATTTAAGTGCCTACATTATTCTCATTGGTGCTGAAGTAAACTCAAGCATAGAGCTACAAACGAGTGTGGATAGCACCGTGGGTGAAGATAAGCCCATGGGGGAGCGAAACGCTGTGGTTGCTGATAATACACCTGAAGATTTACGCAAGTCCTAAGTTTGAACGCATAAATTACTGATGTATTGCGGTATCATGCCTGCCAGTATTTAAACGAGCTTGTGTAAGAGCCGTTTTTTAAGGAGCAGGCAATTCAATGACCGCAGACTACTCTTTGGCGCTACAACGCCTATTTGGTTTTCCATCCTTTCGAGCAGGACAGCGGGAGGTGGTTGAAGGCTTACTGAATCAGCAGTCGTCGCTCGCTATTTTTCCCACCGGCTCAGGCAAGTCGTTGTGCTATCAATTTGTGGCTACGCAATTACCGCACCTTACCGTGGTGGTATCACCCTTGTTAGCACTGATGAAAGATCAGCTCGCATTCTTACACAGCAAAGGCATTGCAGCGGCGAGTATAGATTCAACGCTAACGCCCCAGCAAAACAAGAAAGTTATGAGTGACGTGCGCTCAGGCCAGTGCAAAATATTAATGGTGTCAGTAGAGCGGTTTAAAAACGAGCGTTTCCGTCAGTTTATAGAGTCGGTACCTGTGTCGATGCTGGTGGTCGACGAAGCCCACTGTATTTCTGAGTGGGGGCATAACTTTCGACCAGATTACTTAAAGCTGCCCGCCTATCAACAAGATTTAAAAATACCTTTAGTACTGCTGCTCACCGCTACGGCTACTAAAAAGGTCAAGCTGGACATGGCCCGCAGATTTGACATTGCCCCATCAAACATTATTCAAACCGGGTTTTATCGTTCAAATTTGAATTTAAATGTGTTGCCGGTGGTAGAGTCAGAAAAAAATAACGCATTGCTTAATGAATTAGAGCAGCAGCAAGGTGCAGGCATTGTTTACGTAACCCTGCAACAAAGCGCTGAGCAAGTAGCCCGTTTTTTACAACAAAATGGCTATACAGCAAGTGCTTATCACGCCGGTTTAGACAGCGACGTTAGACAACGTATACAGCACGACTTCATGGACAACAAACTTCAGGTCGTTGTGGCAACAATTGCCTTTGGTATGGGAATAGATAAATCAGATATTCGCTTTGTAGTGCATTATGACTTACCCAAATCCATTGAAAACTACAGCCAGGAAATTGGTCGAGGGGGGCGTGACGGAAAAGCGGCTAACTGCACCGTATTAGCTAATTTAGATGGTCTGGTTACCATTGAAAACTTTGTCTATGGCGATACTCCCGACCAACAAGCCGTCCAAGCGGTTATTGATGACATTGCCTCTCAAGGCCCAGAAACAGTAAACGACAATGTGTATGAGTGGGAAACTCAGATAAACAGTCTATCGACCAAAAGTAATGTTCGACAGCTCCCGCTTAAAACATTGCTAGTGCAATTAGAATTGGCCAAGGTTATCCGCCCACTTTATGCCTATTTTGCAGAGTTTAAATTTCGCTTTATAACCGAAAAAGCAGACATTCTCAGTCAGTTTGCTAAAGAGCGCAGTGAGTTTCTAAATGCAGTTTTTAACAACACAGCAATGAAAAAGGTGTGGGGTGTGGTTAACTTTGATGATATTTATCAGCACTACGGGGCCGAGCGAAGCAGAGTTGTGAGCGCACTAGAATATTTGCACGAGCACAACCATATTGAATTGGCGTCACGTTTAATTACCGATGTGTTTGAGGTGAATCAGCAGGCATTACTTGCAAGTGACTTATCCGAAAAGTTAGCGCACTATTTTGCCGACAATGAACGCAAAGAAATTCAGCGTATTGCTGCTCTTGTTCGTTTCTTTGAGCTCGATAGCTGCTTAAATGCCAATTTATCCGCCTATTTTGATGATAAAGACGCGCCAGCGCGGTGCGGACACTGCAGCGTGTGCAGCGGTAACGTGGCAAAGCTGACTTACTCAAACTCAATAGCGGCGCCTGATGAGGACGAAATAGCAGCCGCAATAACGGCACTTAACAAGCACCTTGAAGGTAAAGTACACACCCAAATAACTGAAAATACGTACTGTCGTTTTCTTACTGGTATGTCTATGCCGCTGTTTACTCGGATGAAAGTGAGGCAGGTACAGGGCTTTGGTTGTTGTGAAAACTGTCGCTATGCAGATGTTAAAGCGGTGGTGACTGCTTATTTACACTCGAATGCTCGCGGCTAGCATTCAAGAATAAGCAGTAAATAACAAGCAGTAACTATTAAGCGGTAAATAATAAGAAATAAAACGGTTACTAGGGTGGGGAGCCTTACTGTAAATATGAACAGTAAAAATCAATACGCCCTTGGCCGTTGTTCTTATAACATCAGTCTTATATCATCAGCCCTATATCATTAACGATGACGAATCTAACACTAGAGCGCGTTGGTCCTGACTGTATAGCCAAGGTCAACATGCCTAGGTATCAGGAACGCTAAGCAAATAAGCGAATAGGCGAAAAGCACATGGAAATTTTGGCGCTGTGGTTACCTTTGGTTATTACATTATCTTTTGGGACGGTAATGATTATCGCAGTGCGATGGATATTATTAAGACGTGCTCAAGAGTTAACCAGCGAGCAGCGTTTGCCGCGACAAATGGTCGTGTTTGTCATTGTTTTGGTATTATTGATAGCGGTCGCGCTCACACTACCGGTAAGTGAAAGCTCTAGAAATCAGCTGTTGGCGTTAATTGGGGTGTTAGTGTCAGGTGTTATCGCTTTCTCATCCACCACCATAGTTGCAAACCTAATGTCTGGGTTGGTCATTCGATTCAACAAACCCTTTAAAACGGGCGATTTCATTCGTTGTAATGATTATTTTGGGCGAGTATCGGAAAAAGGATTGCTCGATACAGAGATACAAACTGAGCAGCGTGATTTAATCCATATTGCTAACAGCTACCTGGTTAATAACCCTGTGTCTGTTATCCGCTCTTCTGGCACCTTGATCACAGCGAATATCTCTATTGGTTACGATGTTCATCACACTAGCGTAACCGAGGCGCTCACCAAAGCAGTGCTTGATGCTGGTTTAGAAGAGGGGTACGTGCAGGTCAGTGAGCTGGGAGATTTCAGTGTGTCTTATCGTGTTGCTGGTCTTCTGAAAGAAGTAAAAAGTGTATTAACGGCACGTTCAAATTTACATAAAGCAATTTTAGATACGCTCCACAATAGCGATATTGAAATTATGTCGCCTAACTTTGTTGCTCAGCGACCCACAGAGGCAACGCAAAAATTTATCGCCAAAGTACCGACTAATGTGCCTAGTAAGACAAGTGCTAGCGTGGAGGACGATGATGCCCAAGAGGCAATTGCATTTGATAAGGCCGAACTAGCGGCGCAGCACGAAGAGTCGCTAAGAGATGCAAAAGCCAAGGTTGAGAGTGTGCGTCAGCAGATATCAGAGGCCAAGGGTGCGGACAAAACAGCGCTTGAGAAGGAGCTCGAAGGGGCACTTAGTCAGGTCGATAACATTATAAAATTAGAGCAACAAACAAAAGAGACTGAGTAAAGTCAGCAAAATAAAATACCAGTACCGGCGTACTCAGCCTTTGACGAGAAAATGCCTTTAGGGCATACCTATCAGGATTAACATGGCACTTAAAGCAACGATATTTAAAGCGGATATCTCGATAACCGATATGGACCGCAACTATTACAACGATCACAACTTAACCATCGCCCGTCACCCGTCTGAAAACGACGAACGTATGATGCTGCGTATTATCGCTTTCATTGTTAATGCCCATGAGCAATTGCAGTTTACAAAAGGTTTATCCGACGATGAGGTGCCAGATTTATGGCAAAAAAGTTTCAGTGATGAAATTGAACTGTGGATTGAATTAGGGCAACCCTCTGACCAGCGCATTAAAAAAGGCTGTAATCAAAGTAAGCAAATGAAGATTTACGCTTATGCTGATAACAGCTTCGATGTATGGTGGAAGAAAGAACAGAATAAGCTTAATACTAAGAAGAACCTTTCTGTGTATACACTTCCTGATGCGCTATCGGCAACGCTGTCAAAAGCAGTTGAGCGTTCTATGCAAATACAAGTAACGATTCAAGATGGACAAATTTGGCTCACTTTTGCGAACTCACAGGAAACTGAAAGTGTGGAGATAGAAATAGAGAAGCATCTATAGTTGCGCTTTGTTGAGTAGCTACCTAGAAGAATAATACCAGTCCGCCTAGATAATTACCCACTCAGCGAGACTTAAAATGTTCGTAATCGCGGCGTGTTCCCGCAGGTGTAGTGGTTCTACATCAAGGTGACACAACAAAGAGTACGGGCATTTTAAACTCGCCCTTTGGGAAGGTCTGGCAAGTTCCCTAGCTTCATTCTGGGAATTTGAAAGGCAACAGCCATTCCTGCATTCCCACGCTTTGCTAGGAAACTTGCCAGCGCCTTCTGAGTGAGCAATTATCTAGGCGGGCTGGTATAAAGAGTAGAAAAGCAAAAGATTAAATGTTTGCCATGAAAATCAATCTCTCTTTACATGCCCAACGCAAATGCTACATTCGTATTGTGTTTAGCAGATACTTAAGGAGGTGATCATATGTCTAGTGTTTTGAAAACAGGTGAATCGGCTATGAATGGGGTGCGTTCTAACTAACCCTTTTTTCGTCACCATTCTGGCTGGCTGATTTGCTAGCCAAAGCACGGAGGAGCCACAGTAATGCGGCTCCTTTTTTATTTGCTATAACAATACGCTTTGGTGAGTTGGTGTGGTTAATCAGCGTTTACTTCTTCCAGTGTCAACTTATCAAGGGATGCCAATTTATTAAAGCTGATCATGTCGCGTAATTCCTTGCCGTATTCATCACCACGTTCAGAATATTTGCCCAAGCCATAGCTAAGCGCGACTCCGGTGACAGCCTCGTCTTTTTTACGTAACGACTGACGAATATTACGCAATGGTTTGTAGGCATCATGGGTATTTAAATTGAGCATGTAACTTTCTACTGAATCGGCAGGCGAGCGAAAATCGGCAACTTCATGAGCTTTATTAGCATCTCGAGATTTTGGAACAATGCCACAGCCTTTTGTGAAGCACCATTGACCAAAAAAGTTATTCCCCTGCTTGGCAAAACGAGACGTTCCCCACGCACTTTCATTAGCGGCTTGTGCAATTGCCAATGACGCAGGGACAATGTCTGCCCGGCGTAGCAATATATTGCAGGCGGAGTCTTGTTCAAGGTCAGTGTCGTCAATGCGAAATTTGGTAAGGAATTTGTCTAATGTCCCGGTTTCACCGGCGTCACATGCACTTTGAATTTGCTGTCTATCGGCAGCTAGCTCTCTGTTTATATCTACAATAATGGGCGTGAAGTATTCAAAGAAAGCAGCTTTTCGATCAGGACCTGCGGCGTAAGCAGTAAAGTCTGGCGCAGATTCTTTGGCAAAAAACGTGAACCACGCAGCGATAGTTGCCACTACGGCAACGACTACAACAATAATGTATTTCGAGTTTGACATCAGGTGATACCTCTTTTTTTAAATAAAATAATGCGCTTTATTAGCGGACTACCTGAATGAGTACTCTTTCACCATACAGGTTCTTACATGCACTGCAACTTATTGAGAAGAGGGTGAATTAAAGTTAATAAAGGTGAGGCAATTATTCTGTCATGGGGGAGAGCGTTTCTAACACTTTTCGTTGGAAACGGTATCTGGTATATTTCTATTGGCACAAAAAAATCCGATGGCTTGCACCATCGGATTTTATGTTTCACTCGATGAATCTGCCTAACGTGGCGTTCATCGCTCCTTTCGGAGCCATATGCTAGTAGCTAGTCGTGTGCAAGAAGCTTCGACTTTTTCTCGATCTTACAATCTAAAATACGTTGTGCGTTTTTGCGGCCTACGTATGCGGCAACTGCGTATGGGTGCTTGCGTTTGAATAACTTCGTGAATGTCTTAAGCATGATAAGCCCCCTTTGATAAATTTTCACTATTTAAATTTACATTATTACAGTTATGTGATCAAGTGTTATTTTTCGTCATGAGTGATAAGTAGGAGCAATTCAAAGGATTAAGATGGCTAAAAACGGCTTAATTTCACCACTCATTTTTAGTATCTAATTGAATTTATTTGCTTTGTACAAGCCTAGCTTTGAAATTTCTGCCCACACATTTACTTTAAAAATATAATCACATAACATTGTTACGCGATATTACCGTGGTTGGATTATGTTTAAAGCGTATACAAAATATGTGTTTGTTGTATTTTTGCTGATTGCCTCTTGTGGGCAGTCCTTTGCACGTGCGCATTCTTTTGAACATGCTAATTCTGTAGCACATGGCATAAAAGATTGTGTAATGGCAAACACCAGCGCAAATACAAACTCAAGCTTAAACACAATCACAGGCCCCACTGTAGCTGTAAATGCTTCTAAAAACCCACGTGTTCATAGCACACACGAAGAAGAATCTTCACAAGATACATTTAGTACCAACCGTTTAAATATCAGTTATGTAGATACCCATCATTTAGAGCATGCTAACCACTCTGCTCACACCACCGGTCGCACGAGTGATAAAGAAACAAGCTCAATGGCCATGAGTACGAATGATAAAATGGCAATGAGTGATAGTAACTGCTGTTTCGATGAATGCATGTGCGAGACGAGTACTTGTTCAAACGCTAGTCTAGTTGCTGTAATTCGACACTCCGTCACGGCGTTAACATTCAGCGAACATGTTGTTGCCGAACAGCGTGGTAAACCTAAATCAATATCTTCCTCTCTATTTAGACCCCCCATTATTGGCTAAACAGAATAGTTGCGTCTTTTTTTCACGGAAGCGCGCACAACCGTATGTTTAACATGGGCCCATATTCAGAAATTATTCATTCATTCTTCAGTGTCTGAACACATCTAAGCAGGTCCATTCCAACGCTTAAATTTATAAAATTCGGTAGGTTTGCCTGCAGCATAAATGATGATGAATAGGATGTCTTTCATCTTCTTTTAACTGCATTCACGCTTACTTGTAAGGACTCGATATTATGAAATGCTTAGCCAATGCTTTCGCAGTGTTAGTAGGCTGCTTATGGGGTTGTTTGCCTGTACTCGGTGCACCTTCAAACCAGGTTATTACGCTTGAACAAGCTATTTCGCTGGCGCTTAAAAATGACCCTTGGCTACATGGCAGTGAACTAAAACAAGATGCGGCGAATTATCGAAGCGTTGCAGCACGCACATGGTCCAATCCTAAAGTGTCTATTGGCATGATGAATTTACCGACCAATTCATTCTCGTTAAACCAAGAAGCGATGACCCAGTTTAATGTTGGCGTTTCACAATTACTCCCTCGGGGAAACTCATTAGCGATTAAAGAAAGTAAGTTAAAAATAGAGGCCTTTAAATTTACGCAGCTTCGCAATGACAGAAAAGCGAGGTTAACAACAAGTGTGACGGAGCTCTGGTTAGATGCGTATTTAGCTCAGCAAACCATTGTGCTGATTGAATCTGATCGCATGCTGTTTGAGCAAATGGCGGAAGTAGCAAAAGCGAGCTATGCCGCTGCATTAGGCAGTACGCGTCAGCAAGATGTCATTCGTGCAGATCTAGAAATTATTCAGTTAGAAGATAGATTAGTGTCACAAAAGCAGTTGTTAGAATCTGCCACTGCTCAATTAAGCGAATGGTTCCAGTCATATGATAACGAAGCACAGGGCTATAGCTTTAATTCTAATTTCCAGTCCCAGTTTCAGTCTTTCTCACTTACAGACTCAGTGCCATCAATCGAATTAGTCAGCCCAGACGCTGCTGACACATCTTCATATGCCAGAGAGAAAATGGCACAGATTTTAACAACACACCCAGCGTTAAAGGCCATAGAGCAAAAGAGAAAAGTATTTGAGAAAACGACTGAGTTGGCAAAGCAGCAATACAAGCCTCAGTGGGGTGTTAACGCCAGCTATGGGTATCGAGATGATATGCCGTCAGGACAAAGCCGAGCAGACTTCTTTTCTGTTGGTGTGACCTTTGATGTACCTCTATTTACAAAAAATCGACAGGATAAAGAGGTTGCAGCAGCAATAGCGGAGACACAAGCCGTGAAAACAGAAAAGTTGCTTTTAACCAAGCAAATGTTAAGTGCCCTAGAAACAGAGATAAGACAGCTTGCGCGTTTGCGAGAGCGACAAACCCTGTACAAGCAAGGGATACTTCAGCAAACCAATGAGCAAGCCGATGCCTCTCTTACCGCCTATACCAATGATGATGGCGATTTTTCCGAGGTGGTACGAGCGAGAATTGCTGTTTTAAATGCGCAAATTTCTGCACTTAAGATAGACGTTGAAGCGCTTAAAACGGTGGCGCGAATTAACTACTTTTTTGCAGGTGTCGAATCAAAGGCAAAACAAAATAACTTTGAAACACAAATGAACGCGGGAGTAAGATAATGGCGAATAAATCACAAAATACAAAGGTTTCTGTACTCATTGCTAAGCCTTCGCTAATTGGTTTTGCCTTAGGTGCACTGGCACTTTTTATTGCTCAGGTTGCGTTTGAAACTCTGTTTTTAGCGCACTCAAGTTCTCATCACGAGCTAAGTACTGTGAAGGGCAGCGAAAGTACAACAGAAAAAAAGCCCCTTTATTGGGTGGCCCCCATGGACGCAGATTATCGCCGTGACCAGCCTGGCAAGTCGCCCATGGGAATGGACTTAGTGCCCGTATTCGAAGACGCGACACTAAGCACTACTGCTGAAAAAGGTACTGTGGTAATAGCCCCTCACGTTATTAATAACTTAGGTGTAAGGACAGCGCTTGCCGAGCGAAAGGCAATAAACAGTGACATTGTGTCAGTGGGATACGTTAAATACGATGAGGATGAAATTGTACACATACATCCCCGCGTTGAAGGGTGGATAGAAAAGCTTTACATAAAAGCAGAAGGCAACGCGGTAGATAGAGGTGAGCCTTTATATACCTTGTATTCACCTCAATTAGTCAATGCGCAAGAAGAGCTAGTCATCGCGCTTCGACGAAAAAATAGCGCCTTGGTTAATGCTGCAAAAAACAGGCTTAAAGCGTTACAGCTTTCGCCAGATTTGATAGAAAAACTAGAAACCACACAGCAAGTTCAACAAAACATCACATTTTATGCACCGCAATCAGGGGTGGTAGATGGACTTAATATACGAGAAGGTTTTTTTGTTAAGCCTGAAAATACACTGTTCAGTATTGCTAAATTAAACAAGATTTGGGTGGAAGCTGAAGTGTATGAGCGCGATGTTGTACAGATTTCAAAAGGGCTACCGGTAAGCATGACCCTCGATTATTTGCCAGGCAGGGAGTGGATGGGGAAGGTTGACTATATATACCCTGCTCTTGATGAAAAAACTCGAACACTGAGGATTAGGCTGGCTTTTGACAATTCGGATAATCTGCTCAGACCTAACATGTTTGCCAACGTGACTATTCATGCTGGAAAATCAGAGCCTACCTTAGTTGTGCCTGAAGAGACGGTTATCCGCACAGGTATGCAAAACCGAGTTGTGCTTGCTCTTGGCGATGGCAAATTTAAATCTGTCAGCGTGAATATAGGTCGAGTCAGTCAGGACAGTATTGAAATTTTAGACGGGCTGAATGAGGGAGATAGGGTAGTCACTTCGGCGCAGTTCTTACTCGATTCCGAATCTAGTAAAACATCAGATTTCACCCGCATGGAGTCCAGTGAGAAGCCGCATTCGGCCAGCTCTCATTCCAGCTCATCTCATTTAGCTGGCTCTCATTCGGCTCACTCTTATTCGAGCAGACCTAAGCCAGAGGTGTCATCGGCAACGGTGACAGGAGTGATCAACGCGGTTAATACATCCACGCGTATAGTGAATATTAGCCGAGAGGCCATCGAGAAATGGAATAGACCGCCCGCCACTATGAATTTTACCGTTGCACAGAGCATCGATCTCACTAGATTTAACGTGGGTGATACCGTTAATTTCACCTTTGAAATTCTCGAAGACTTTATCGTGGTAGCCATGACACGTAAAAGCGCTAACCCCTCATCAAAGAAGCCCATGCATAAGGAAATGAGTCATGAAAATATGAGCCATGAAGATATGAATCATGAGGATGTGAATCATGAGGATGTGAGACATGAAAACATGAATCATAAAGCCATGAACCATAAGGATATGAATCATGATTGAGTCAATGATAAGGTGGTCGATAGCAAACCGTATATTGATTGTTTTGCTATCGTTAATAATGGGGGGCGCGGGTATTTATGCCCTTAAGAATACGCCAGTTGATGCCATACCCGATTTGTCGGATGTGCAGGTGATTATAAAAACCAGCTATCCGGGGCAGTCGCCACAGGTAGTGCAAGATCAGGTGACCTTTCCTCTTACAAGCGCCATGCTTTCTGTACCGGGAGCGAAAACCGTTAGGGGTTATTCCTATTTTGGCGACTCTTATGTGTATATTATTTTCGATGACGATACCGATGTCTACTGGGCTCGAAGCCGGGTATTGGAATACTTGAGTCAGGTCTCAGAAACGTTGCCTTCATCAGCAAAACCTCAATTAGGACCAGATGCCACAGGCGTGGGTTGGGTTTACATGTATGCACTCACTGATACCACAGGTAATTATGATTTAAGTCAGCTTCGCAGTATTCAGGACTGGTTTTTAAAGTACGAGTTACAAACTGTGGCAGGTGTTTCTGAAGTGGCCACTGTGGGGGGAATGGTAAAGCAGTATCAAGTGCAGGTAGAACCAAACAAACTTCGAGCTTACAACATTCCCCTTAGTCACATACAAACCGCTCTTAAGCGGGGAAATAAAGAAACTGGCGCGTCTGTTATTGAAATGGCTGAAGCTGAGTACATGGTCACAACGACGGGCTATATCGAATCGGTTGGAGATATAGAGCGCATACCCCTTGGATTAAACGAGCAGGGAACGCCACTTCGCATAGGCGATGTAGCCTACGTCAATGTAGGCCCACAAATGCGCCGTGGTGTTGCTGAGTTCAATGGGGAAGGCGAAGTGGTAGGTGGTATTGTTGTTATGCGCTATGGCGAAAATGCTCAGCAAATAATAGAGAGAATAAAAGATAAAGTTGCCTCGCTGACGTCCTCTTTACCCTCAGGCGTTGAGATTGTTCCGGTATACGATCGCTCAAAATTAATAGGGCGAGCGGTCGATAACATCTGGGATACATTGCTAGAAGAGCTCGTTATTGTTGCATTGGTTTGCGTGGTATTTCTGTTTCATATTCGCTCATCCCTAGTGGCTATTTTCACACTGCCGTTGGGTATTTCGATGGCCTTCGTCGTTATGTACTTCCAAGGGATAAATGCCAATATTATGTCGTTAGCTGGCATCGCCATTGCCATTGGCGCAATGACCGATGGCGCCATCGTGATGATAGAAAATATGCACAAGCACATAGAAAAGCTGAACAAAAATGGCGATACCTTAAATAGCCATAACCGCTGGCATGTTGTGTCAAATGCGGCGAGTGAGGTAGGCCCTGCGTTGTTTTTTAGTCTTTTGATTATTACCGTTTCATTCTTACCCGTATTCATATTAGAAGCCCAAGAGGGCAGAATGTTTGCACCACTGGCCTATACCAAAACCTATGCAATGGCCGCTGCAGCAGGCTTAGCAATTACGCTAGTACCTGTGCTTATGGGGTATTTCATTCGAGGAAAGGTAACTTCACAGCAAAGAAACCCGCTCAATCGATTGCTTATTGCACTGTATCTACCGGTATTAAAAAAAGTAATGACGTTTCCAAAGTCGACCATAGCGCTGGCCCTTATTATTACCGCTGTGGGTTTTTGGCCCATCGACAAGATAGGCAGCGAGTTTATACCTACCCTCGATGAGGGCGACTTACTGTATATGCCCACTACTTATCCAGGCATTTCTATAGGTAAAGCAAGGCAACTATTACAGCAAACCGATAAGCTGATTAAAACGCTGCCCGAGGTGGACACTGTTTTTGGCAAAGTGGGGCGAGCCGACACGGCTACCGATCCTGCACCACTAACAATGATTGAAACCTTTATTCAATTAAAACCAAAAACGCAGTGGCGAGAGGGCGTCACTACCGATTCACTAAAAGCGGAGCTAAACCAACTAATAAAATTCCCAGGGGTAACCAATGCTTGGGTCATGCCGATTACAACGCGCATTGATATGTTATCGACGGGGATTAAAACGCCCGTTGGAATAAAAGTGGCGGGGCCAGACCTCAATACAATTCAGACTATTGGTGAGCAAATAGAAACAACACTGGCTGAAGTAACGGGCACCGTTTCAGTATACTCAGAGCGAGTTGCAGGTGGGCGTTATATCACCGTTGACATATCTCGCGAGAAGGCCAGTCGGTACGCGCTAAATATTGATGATATTCAACAAGTGGTGGCGACGGCTGTTGGTGGCATTAATGTCACGCAGACCATTGAAGGGCAGGAGCGGTACTCGGTAAACCTTCGCTACCCGCAAGACTACCGAAATTCGCCTGAGCAATTGGCGCGATTACCGCTATTGACGGAAAACGGACAGCGCATTGCGCTGGGGGACGTGGCAGATATTAACGTTGAGACCGGACCTTCGGGAATAAAAAGCGAAAATGCACGGCTCAATGGTTGGGTTTATGTCGATATTGAGAATGTGGATTTAGGCTCTTATGTTTCTACTGCAAAAGCATATTTAGACAAGCATATCGACCTTCCTGTTGGCTATTCAATGACGTGGGCGGGGCAATATGAGTACATGGAGCGGGCACAAGAAAAGTTAGCCTACGTATTACCGTTAACTATCGCCATTATTGTCGTTTTGCTTTATCTTAATTTTAAGGCCTTTAGCGAAGTAGCCATCATTATAGTCACACTGCCAATGGCAATGATTGGCGGGTTATGGTTAATGTACTTTGAGGGCTATAACTTTTCGGTGGCAGCCGGTGTAGGCTTTATTGCACTGGCAGGAGTCGCGGTAGAAATAGGCGTGATCATGTTAGTGTACCTAAACCAATCTTTTGACGAACTTAAGATGCAAGCCACAGAGCGAGGCACGGCAATATCAAGTGTGGAATTTCGAAACGCTTTGCTAGCAGGGGCTGGAATGCGGGTGCGCCCAGTAATGATGACGGTGGCAACTATTATATTAGGCTTGCTGCCCGTTCTTTATGGTGAAGGAACAGGTTCTGAGATAATGAGCAGGGTAGCAGCCCCTATGGTTGGCGGCATGACAAGTGCCGTAATACTCACGCTCATCGTATTGCCTGCGTTATATTTATTGGTGAAAAAGCCCCAAGTCAGTGTGTTTAATCGCGGGCTTAGCCACAAATCTGACCACCTTGACTAGTCTGATGAGGTGGCGGCAGTCGCTGCAGTTTAAAGCTGCAGCGAGGAAGTACCACAGATGGTTGATGGCTGCAGTAGGCTTACAGTTTCTGCTGTGGACTTTCACTGGCGTTTATATGGTAAGTATGGATATTCACTATATACACGGAGAATCATTAATAAAGCCTCAATCAACGACGTTGAACCTTTCTTCTGTCAAGGTTTCAATGTCTACGCTATTTGCACAATACCCTAATGCTTCTAACTTCACTCTCACGCAGTTGATGGGTAGCCCAATTTATATTGTTTCAACTGGCTCTAGTAAATTTATCGTTGATGGAAGTACAGGAGTACGAAAACCGAGTATCGATGAAGAGACCGCCCGTGAAATCGCCCAGTTTTACTACGTTAAATCTGACGCTATAGAGAATACTAGGCTGATCCAAAGCTCAGCAGAAATGCCTGCTGAACTGTCCTCCCGTTACCTTCCTGTATGGCAAGTTGAGTTTGAAGGCATTGCCAATCCTACGTTTTATATTAGTCAGCAAACAGGAGAAGTCGTCACTAAACGTCACGATTACTGGCGAATATTCGACTGGATGTGGCGTTTTCATATTATGGATTACGATGACGGAGAAAATGTTGCAAACTGGTTTCTGTTTATTATTGCAGCCTTAGGCGTTGCTGCTGTGCTTTCAGGAAGCGTGTTACTCATTGTACGCTTTGGCGAAGCGCGTAGTGAGCATACTCGCTGATGGCGTCTTTCAAGCTAAAGGCGGCATGGGTGCATAAATGGCTTTCGTTATTGGTGGGGATCCAGCTTTTAATTTGGCTTGTGACAGGGCTCTACTTCAACCTTATGGACGCTGAAAAAGCGAGCGGTAACGAATTACGAGCGGCAATGCCCTCAAACTTAGCCCTTAAGGAAACTACTCGCCGAGATGCCTTCTTCCTCAAAATGCTTCCAGTAAACGAACTAGCCCTAGGGGAACGCGCTTCACACCCAACTGAGCCGCTTAAGAAAATAGAATTAGTGTGGGTGCTCGAGCATCCCTATTATCATGTAATTAGTCGCCAGGGGCCGCATGCTTATCAACCTCGCTCTTCACTATTATTTGATGCGGTTAGTGGTAATAGAACGGCGCTAACACCTGCGCAAATATCACAGATTGCCAATAGCTCGTATACCGGCGGCAGCGCATTGAGCAGGCCAGAGCTAATTCAACCGCCGTTTTCAGACTATGCTGCACAACAAAACCCAATGTGGAAAGTGTCTGCCAATGATAAAAACAATACTGCAATTTATTTAGACAGCGTAACCGGCCAAGTAATCAAACACGTGAATGATGACGCGAGGCTAAAGGCGTTAATGTTCAAACTTCATTTTATGGATTATGGCCTTCATTTTATGGATTATGATAGTAGCGGGGGCTTTAATCACGGGCTTATTATTATATTCGCAATATCGGCACTCATGCTCTCTGTCTCGGGCATAATTTTGTTGGTTCAGCGCTATCAGAAAGGTAGCTTTTCGTTATCAATCTTCAGCAAAAAACGGTCAGTGTCTGTGATTTATTCAAGCGCGCTTCCTTTCAGTGACATTCATTCAAACTCATCAGCAACATTAACCGTTAAACTTGATCCCAAAAGTAGCCTTTTTAGAGGGCTTTCTCGGGAAGGGATCCACTTATCTTCACTATGCGATGGTGCTGGTACGTGCGGTAAATGTAAGTTTTTAGCTGATAATCACTTAGCGATAACACCGGCTGAAAAGGTGAATTTGCCGTCATCGGAATTAGATAAAGGATATCGATTAGCATGTCAGCACAAGTGCTCAGAGGTATCTAAGATTAGCGTTATTACTGTTGGTAGTAGTGCTGGTAGCAGCGCGGGTAATAGCGGGTGAATGCTAACACGTGCTGACTGCAGTACATTGATGAAAACAAAGAGGTTAATGATGAAACGTTTTAGTTTTATGCTACTTGTGTTTGCGGGGTTTTTAAATTCGGCGAATGCGGTGCAAAATCAATCTGAAATTCAAAATCAAAATCAAGACCAATACCAAGATGAACGGCTACAGTCTGGTCTTTTAGTCGTGGTGAATAAATCTGACGACAGTATCAGTATTATTGATGTTAGCGAAAAGCTCATCATTAAAACGCTTCCCACGGGTAAAGGCCCCCATGAACTCGTTATGTCTGAGGATCAAAAATGGGCAGTAAGCACTGATTTTGTGGGTGGCGACAGTTTAACTGTTTTCGATTTAAATGCGCTTGAGGTAGCGAGGACAATACCACTTAGCACACTGCCAGGGCCTCATGGCGCCAAATTTTTAAACGACAATGAACGGATTATTTTTACCTCTGGTAAGTCTAAACACCTTGGTATAGCAAATGTGGTGACGGGCAAAGTCACCAATAAAATCGAGACAGCCCAAGATACCACGCATATGGTTACTCTTAGCAACGATGAAAGCGTAGCGTATGCCACCAATATAGGCAGTAACTCGATATCGGTTGTGAATATGAGCAATCGAAAGCAGCTTAAAAACATGCCAACGTTATCAATGCCCGAAGCTATTAACTATCGCAAGAGCGCAGAAGAGTTATGGTATGGCGCAAATAAGGAAGGCAAACTCGTGGTTGTTGACCCAGAAACTGAGGCTGTACTTGCAACTTGGAGCGGTTTTAGCTTTCCCTACCGAGTGCTGTTTAACCATGATGAGTCGGTGGCGATGGTGCCTGATTTTCGCAAGCACTACATTCGTTTTTTTGACGCGACGAATAAAAAAGAGCTTGGCACATTAGCCCTAGAAAAAGAGGCGGGGCCGCAGGGTATAACCATGCATCCAGAGCATGATATTGCCTTTTTATCGTTAAATTTAAAAAACAAGATAGTGGCGATAGACATCCACACCCAGCAAGTCATTGCTGAGTTTCCTACCGGAAATAATCCAGATGGGGTGATTTTTATCAGTCGATAGTGGTAGCCAAATGCCCCGGATCCCAAAAGCGCTACTGGTTCTCAAAAGCGCTTTTGGATGTTATGAGCATGGTCTAAATAACAACAACAGAGCAGGCCTAATTCGACCAGCGTTTCTGTTTAGGGAAGTGGAGTATATCCCCAAGGCGTTTTTGGTAGGTCAACAGGGGTTGTTAAATCAAAGTCTACTTGAACTTCCCTTGCAGGACGCACTAAGCGATAACTAAAACGCTTTGGGTAAATCATCATCTGCCATACGTTGTCAGTGGAAGCATTAATGCCAGAGTCGATAAATAACTGCTTTGAGTATGCATCAGCAGGGAATGACTGAACCTCGTTATAGCCGCGGCTATCAGTGTGCCCGCCATACATGGTAGAGGTATGAAAACTGCCATCTTCATTACGATGGTCGTGTTTAAGCATTAAGCCGGCACCTGTTTTGGTGACAATCCAAGTACGAGAGGCGTCATCCCCGACGTGAAACGGAATATGCAGTTGAGTATCCGAGCACTCCCGAACATGCATAACCAACTGTTCGCCGCCGAATGTATTGCCTACGTTATCCTTCGTAACCTTTCCAATAAATGCTTTGCCGCAGTGGGCTTTTATTGCATTAAAAAAGTTATCGTGAGTTTCGATAGACACCAAAGGAGCCGACGCTGCGCTTGTTAATGCGGAGAACGCCGTAATGTATGCTGTAAAAAACACAGTGCAAAAAGTAGAAAAAGTTTTTGTTTTAGTCAACGTAGTTTTCATAATAAACCTGTTAGTAAGATGCGCTTTTTAATACGCTCTGATAATCTTTACCTTAAGTCAGTGAAGCGGATATGTCACTGTTATACTGCCCTTTAAGCTTTTGTTTAAAAGCGCTTGTTTAACCTACTAGCACGTACCACATTGATTTTTATATCGGTGCAGAGAAAATGCACAATAAAATTCGGTGCGTTGTAATCCAAATTAGTATTCATTTCATGAAGCTAAATAAATCAGTCAAATAAAGTATGTCTATACTTTCCTTCATCATACTCTACATATCAAACAATAATGGGTCGCTGCTCTTAGCCACACAACAAGCTAACAGGTCCAGCTACTAGGACCAGCAAAAGGGCCAGTCATGAAGAGTATTAAAGGTGAATAATATGTCTAACGAATTTAACGGTAAGACCGCAATTATATCCGGCGCAGCCGGTGGTATAGGGCTAGCTGTTGCCGAAGCGCTGGCAGAGCAGGGCATGAACATTGTTATGGGAGATATTGATTCTTCCACGTTGTCTGAGGCAAGCGACGCGTTAAAAGAAAAAGGGTACAAGGTTCTTACCTGCCCGTTAGATGTTACCGACTATACGCAGTGGGAGTCCATTGTGGAAAAGGCAAAGGAAGCCTTTGGCAAGGTACATATGGTGGTTAATAACGCCGGCGTTGGCGGTACACCTGGCAAGATTGAAGACGCTGAGCACGAGACATGGCGTTGGGTGATGGATGTTAACGTGATGGGCGTGCTCTATGGTGCACAGGCAACAGTACCTGCAATAAAAGAGCACGGTGAAGGCGGCTGGGTTTTAAATGTGGCGTCAATGGCCGGAATGATGGGAATGCCTTATGCGGGTGCATATTGTGCATCGAAAGCTGCGGTGGTATCGATGACCGAAAGTTGGATGGCTGAACTACAGCCTCACAGTATTCATGTATCTGTGCTGTGTCCTGCCTTTGTTAAAACGCGAATTCACGAGTCTTATCGCAACAGGCAAGAAAAATATGCAGTGGCAAAAGAAAAGCGAATGAGTAAAGACAAGCTCATTGCTGGCGCGCAGGCCGCGGCTGCTGCCGTCGAATCTGGTATTCCGGTATCTATGCTGGCAGAGCGAGTGGTTGAGGCGTTACGCTCTAAACAAACCTATATTTACTCTCACCCCAACTATAGAAAAGTGACTAGCGGGCGAGCGAAAGCTATCGACATGGCATTTGTCGATGCCGAAGAAAGTGCAGTGGTAGGGCATTTGATTAACGATGATATCGTAACCTTTTAAAGTTGCTTTGCGCGCCTTTTTAAACTCGACCTTAATGTCTTAAATTGATGCTTTGGATATTATATCTTCCGCAGCGCTGTCTAGCACAATATTCAGCGCTTGTGGTTTGTGAAGGTAATATCCTTGGGCATAATCCACCCCAATTTCTTTCAATCGCTGCAACTGTTTCGCGCTGTTAACAGATTTTGCCACCACCTCAATGTTGCGAAGCTTGGCAATGTCGGCAAATGCTTTGACAGCTATTTCATCTACCGGATCATTTAGAATATTGCCAACAAAATTGCCATCAATCTTCATCTGTTCTATTTGATATTTTTTTAAATAAGCAAAGGAAGATGCGCCAGTACCAAAATCATCGAGTGCAGTTTTAATACCGGCATTACGTAAAAGGGTGACGAACGCAACACTATCTAACATTGAGCGGGTTATGGTTGCTTCAGTCATTTCGAAAAACAGCTTTTCTCTGATAGCGTGCGGCGTGTCTTTCAATAATGGCAAAAGCTTTTGTATAAAAGCTTGATTAGCAATAGTTTGGCCGGAAATGTTTATACTTATTTGGGCAATGCGGTGAAGGTGTTGGCAGCGATCGAGCATAGAGATCACATTGCTAATTACATAGTAATCAATATGGGGAGAGAGAGCATAGCGCTCAGCAATAGGTAAGAATGAATCTGGCAATATCCAATTTGATTCTCCATCTGGCATTCTCAGCAATACCTCTAAAAAGATATCTTTTGATGGAGAATGCAATGGGAACACTCTTTGCGCGAATAGCTCAAATAATTCACTGTCTATTGCTTGTTTAATACGTGATGACCAATTGCTTCCTAATGAACGCTGGTGGCTACGCTTCTCCTCTTCTTCCCATACAAATACGCGATTTCTGCCTGCTTTTTTGGCAGAGTAACAGGCGTTGTCTGCCGCGTTGATGAGCTCGGCCACACTCGACCACCGTCTAGTTATTGGCACAAGACCAATACTTGCCCCTATGCGGAATATTCTATTGTCATGATAGAAACGAAAATCATCCACCACCTGACACAGGTTCTGCGCTTTTGCCAAGGCGTGCTCTTCATCCGGTTCCGCTAAGAGCAGACCAAATTCATCCCCACCTAGTCGGGCAATAACATCGTTTTTAGTTATATTTTCCTTTAGCAGTCTACTAACTTGTTTAAGAAGTTCGTCGCCAGCGTTATGTCCGCATGTATCGTTAACAGCCTTAAACTTATCAAGGTCAATATACGCTAATGCGTACATCGTCAAATCTCCCCGATTATCGCCTAAGCATGGATTAAGTCGCGACTCAAATTCACTGCGATTATAAAAACCGGTAAGCGGGTCGTGCGTAGCCCGATGCTTCATTTCCATGCCGGCTTGGCGCTCTTCCGTTACATCATGAAATACCATCACCGAGCCTAACAATTCTTCACTCTCTGTGCAGATAGGGGCGACGGAACAAGTTATTCCATATTTTGCGCCGTCTCGAGAAAGTAACGTGGTGGAATGCTCTAGTTCCACAGTGCGTTTTTTCTGTAAACATTGGGTAATGGGGTTGGGTAATTCTGTCTTAGTTTGCTCATTTATTACATTGAGCATGTCAGATGCCGCCATGCCTTCGGCCTCTTCAAGGGACCAGCCTGTAAGTTGCTCTGCAATAGGGTTTAGCCATGTTACTTTACCGTTGGTATCGCTTGTAATTAACGCATCTCCAATGGATTGCAGCGTGACGCGCAATAATTCATGCTGCTTTGTTAGCTGCATCTTTAAACGCTTACTGCTGGTGATATCCTGAAATACACCGAACATTCTAATGCATTTATTGCCTGCCAATTCTGGCTTGCCGATGGCTCTTACCCAAATAGTGCGGCCTTTTGCAGTTACTAATTCTAATTCTTCATCGTAGGAAATACCGTGCTTTATACCTTGCTCAACAGCGTTAGTAATAATTCTGCGGCTTTCCCCCTTTTTGTAAAAATTAATACCTGTCGCTAAGTTAGGTTCGTAATCGTCAGGCACTTCGTGAATGCGTTTGGTTTGCCGACTCCACCAAATAGTGTTTTTTTCTGTATCTAAATCCCAAATACCTATATTGGCGGTATTTTCGAGTTCTTCAAAAGTTTGGGTTCGCTTTTGCAATGCGATAGCTTGTTTTTTTATGTCGGTAACATCAACATGAGAACCAAGCATGCGTATCGCTTTACCCTCCTTGTTTCTGAGCGCTACGCCTCTGCAACGGATCCACATTGTTTGTCCAGATTTGTGCGTATAGCGAACAACTTGATCGTAAGGATGAGAGGGATTGTCGCAATGTTTTTGTATGTTTTCTTTAACAAGAGTGAGGTCGTCGGGATGAATGATATTTTGCCACTCTGACGCTAAATGCTGCTTTTCAGCGGGTTCGTAGCCTAATGTCTTCCAAAAATTTTCACTCATCCATTCATGCTTTGGGCGAGTTAAGTCCCAAAACCACATTCCATCGAGAGCGGATTGTTCTACAAACGAAAAGAAACTTTCGTCGTTTTTAATTAGCTCAAGCAATTCTCTATGAAGTGGATGAATTGATTCACTACTCTGTTTTTTCAAACTACGCTCTTTTTGGTTATTGTTTTAATTTGTGCTTTTACCGACTTTTTGGCAAACAGTGGTCCAAAAGTCTAATACCTTAAAATTAGCACAAATATAACGAATTGCTTAATTTAACAGCGCAATGTGATCGAAGCCGTTTATTTACGCTTTATCTCATTCCTTTAAAGCGTCTGTTTTGTTGTATCAAGAAGTTCGTAACAAACCCCAAGAATGATAAACAGTAATGCGGTTTGTAAACTATCGTGGTGGGTATTTAGCTCAGGGGATGTCAAGAATGCATAAACAGCTTCAAGTATAAGGAGAAGCGCCGCTGCACCAATTGCATAGCTGAATTTAAATGTCATGGGTATTTCCTTATGTCGTATTTTGACGTGCTGTATTTTCACGTGCCATATTTTCAGTTGATTAGGGACTGACTTTGAACTGTTTCTGAGTTAGCGCGTTTATCAAAGTTACCAGCAGTCTATGCCCAGTGAAACTGGCCAGCGTATGTGTTTTTATTCACCCTCCAACATTTTCCCAATAGAGTTGGTTCCATGCATCTGACCTCTATTATCGTTAGTTGGTCGTTTGTTCCATTGAACACTTGTACGCTTGTTTGTAACTTCATTAACGGAAAGTCCACAAACTAGGCAATAACAATGAAAAAAATAATTAACGCTGCAGTTGCTGTAACCATGGCACTGTCAAGCGTGCCAGCATTTGCAGATAAATCAGAGACAGATAAAAACGCCCCTTTCAGCACCGCTACCTTTAAAGCGATGGAAATGAGAAGTATCGGCCCGGCCTATATGTCTGGGCGAATAGCTGATATCGCCATCGATCAAAACCATCCATCAACCTGGTACACCGCGGTAGGTTCTGGCGGCGTGTGGAAAACGAAGAACTCCGGCACCACGTGGGAGCCTATTTTTGATAATGAAGCCGTTTATTCAATAGGCGATGTCACCATTGCGCCAAGTAACTCAAACATTGTTTGGGTAGGTACAGGTGAAAATAACGGCGGTCGTCATATCAGTTTTGGCGATGGTGTTTACAAATCACTTGATGGCGGTAAAACGTGGAAAAACATGGGGCTTAAAAAGTCAGAGCATGTGTCCGACATTATTATTCATCCAGAAAACCCCGATGTTGTGTGGGTATCGGCGCAAGGCCCTTTATGGTCTGAAGGCGGCGAACGAGGGTTGTATAAAACCACCGATGGCGGCGAGAATTGGAAGCAGGTACTTACCCCTGATGATGAATGGACGGGGGTAACATCACTTCTACTAGATCCGAACGACCCCAACAGGCTTTATGCTGCAACATGGTCAAGACAAAGAACCGTTGCAAATTACGTGGGTACAGGCCCAGCAGCCGGTATTCACACCTCTGACGATGGCGGCGAAACCTGGACTGAATTAAAGACCGGTTTGCCGAAAGGCAACATGGGTAAAATTGGAATGGCGATTTCACCCATTGACTCCAACGTACTTTATGCGACGATTGAGATAGACAATCGCGAAGGCGGTTTTTATCGCTCAGCAAATAAAGGCGCAAGTTGGGAGAAGATGTCTGATGAAGTCGGTGGCGGTACGGGCCCTCACTACTATCAGGAAATTTTTGCTGATCAGCACCAAATGGATAGAGTCTACATTGCCAGCAATTACAGTAAAGTGTCTGACGATGGCGGAAAAACATGGACGCCTATCAATACTAAGCGCAAACACGTTGATGATCACGCGATGGCATTTCACCCCACTGACCCTGATTTTGTTTTAATGGGTTCTGATGGCGGTATTTATATGTCTCATGACAGAATGGATAACTGGCGCTTTATGGCAAACTTGCCATTAACTCAGTTTTATAAAGTCGCGCCAGACGATACTAAACCATTTTATAATGTATATGCCGGTGCGCAGGATAACTCTACACAGGGCGGCCCCTCGCGAACGAATCGCGAAGAAGGAATTAAGAATAAAGACTGGTTTTTAACCCTAGGTGGCGACGGACATCAACCTGCTGTTGAACCGGGTAATCCAGATATTGTGTATTCTCAGTGGCAGCAAGGTAACCTCACTCGTGTGGACATGACCACGAAGGAAGGAGTGTATATTAAACCGCAGCCGTTGCCAGGCGACCCTGCGGAGCGATTCAATTGGGATGCACCTATTAATGTATCTGCTCACGATCCGAAGCGAATTTATTTTGCATCGCAGCGCGTTTGGCGCTCTGACGACCGTGGTGATAGCTGGACTGCACTCTCGGGCGATCTCACTAAAAACGGCAACCGCATGCATATGCCTATGATGGGACGAACGTGGTCTGTAGAAGCTGGCTGGGATTTATATGCCATGTCTGAGTATCACACTATTGCAAACTTTGCTGAAAGCCCGGTTGATGAAAATATTCTTTGGGTTGGCACAGACGATGGCATCATTCAGGTTACTACGAACGGCGGCAAATCGTGGAAAAAGATAGAGTTGGACGATATTCGAGGCATCCCTGCAACTGCTTATGTGAATGATATTCGTGCTGACCTTTTCGACCCGAATACGGTGTATGTTGCACTAGATAACCATAAATATGGTGACTATAAACCGTATCTTATTAAGTCGACTAACTTAGGCAAAAAGTGGACATCCATGGCAGATGAGCTGCCTGAAAAACACTTAGTGTGGCGTATTGTTCAAGATCACGAAAATAAAGACCTGATGTTTATCGGTACTGAATTCGGTATTTTCTTTACCGTCGACGGTGGAGAGCAGTGGGTAGAGCTTGAAGGTGGCATGCCTACTATCTCAACGCGAGATGTGAAAATTCAGCGTCGTGAGAACGATTTAGTGGCCGGTACTTTTGGTCGAGGTATTTATATACTCGACGATTATGCACCGCTTCGGTCGTTAACGAAAAAGTCGATGCAAGAAGACGCTCTGCTGTTTGCACCTAGTCGCCCAGTTAAGTGGTATCAACCAGACGATAACCATACAGATTCAGACGGTGACGACCGCTATGTAGCTGAAAACCCAGAGCATGGCGCAACGCTGACTTACTACCTTAAAGACAGCCTGCTGACAGCGAAAGAGAAACGTCAAGAAGCTGAGAAAAAGCTTATGGAGGGTAAAGACAAATATCCGAAGTATCCAAGCTGGGAAGCGGTGGAAGCAGAAAATCAAGAAGCGGCGCCTGCAGTATACCTTGAAGTAAAAGACGCTGAGGGTGATGTGGTTAACCGAGTAGAAGGAAGCACCAAGAAAGGCTTGCACAGAGTTACATGGGATATGACCTATGCCAATGCAATGCCTATTACGGATAAAGAAAGTGCTAGTCGTTCACGTGGCGCATTAATGGCGTTACCAGGCAGCTACACGGCAACGCTGTTTAAGCGCGAAGGAACGGCAATAACGCCGTTGGCAGAACCTGTTAGTTTTGTGCTTGAGTCTATCTACGAAGGTGCACTAGAAGGTGCGACAGCACAGGAACGTGCTGCCTATGATGGTAAAGTGAGTGACGCTCAAAAACGAGCGGTAACCACTACAAGCGTACTGGCTAATGTGAAAGACACGATGGAAGTACTTCGCAGTGCTATAAACCGTACTCAGGGTGATATCAGCAAGCTTGAAACACAATTTGCCGATGTGCAGACTGAAATCAATGCCTTGAGCCGCGAGCTTTATGGTTTAGAGTCTCGTGAACGCAAAGGAATAAAGCCTGCGAATATAACTAGCCGTTTACGTTATGCTCGTTCTGCCGTTGGGTCATCTTATGGTCCTACTCAGCAGCATCAAGACCAATTGCGTTATGCTAGCGAAGGGTTGGTTGCAGTGAGTAAGCGCGTAAGTGCACTTCAGCAAACAACCGTACCTGAGTTGCAGCGTGCAGTAGTGAATGCTGGCGGCCCATGGACAGCTGGTCTGCCGGTTATTACTGAATAACTGTTAATGCAATAAACGGGGTTTTATACCCTATAAAACGGCAGTGTTCTCACTGCCGTTTTCTTTTTATCTTCACTTAATTTTTCTATACAAAATAACATAGGCACTATGACAGGTTCGCGACTCTCTTTTTCTTTACAAACCATGCGCAGTGCACCTGTGGCGGTGCGTGCACAGCTTATGTTTAAATCAGCCATGACACTAGCGCTTATAACACCGAATACGGCAGCGCTTATGACAGCGCTTATGTTAACAACGTTTCCAGCCTATTCAGTAACGGTTGAACAATCAGAGGTTAGCAAATTAGGCCCTAACGAATCAGATGTAGAGAATATAGTGGTAAAGGCTACGAGACCCTACTACCATGATACGCTGGAGCGTATCCTTTCCCTATATAACTATTCTCAGTCTTCAGTTGCCGAGCCCACTAACATTAATGATGTATTAGTTCAGTCCCCGGTAATCAGCCTTAACGGGCAGGGAGGGCAAATTCAAAATGTGAGTATTCGCGGCTTTTCCCGCTGGCGAATTCAAACTTTGTTAAACGGCGTTCCTATTTTTAGCGATAGGAGAGCCGGTGCAAGTGCTGGCTTTATACCTCCTTCATGGATAACTCAGGTGTCAGTTGTGCCTGGCGCAGCATCGACATATCTAGGTTCTGGTGCAATAGGCGGCGCGGTTAACATGCAGATTGCTACATCCCATGAGCAGAATCTTTATGTCGGAATGCTGAACAATGGTGAGACCCAAGAATACGGGTATGAAGGCTTTGCGGACAGTTCATTTACGTCCAATACTGATAAGCGCCATGCGTATGCGGGAAGCACTGATTGGAAAGTCTCTTATCGCAATGCAGATAACACCCAGGATGCCAATGGCAATGCGTTGTTTGAGCAATTTGAGCAAGCTGCGCTATTTGTACGACATCAGCCTGAGCAATCAAATATCACTGAGGCGTGGTCGCTGTTTTCACACAATAGCAATGTTGGAAAGTCGAGCAGTGATTATCCACAAGATAGAGTGACAACATACCCCAACAATACCCATTGGCTAGGCAAAGTCAGCGCGGTTTTCGATAACATTACTAGTAATGTGTGGTGGCATCAGTCTCAATTAGACACGCAAACGTTGCGGCCAGAAGCGCGCATTAATGAAAGCAGAAGCAAAGCATTCGATTATGGCAGTGATATTGGAGGCAGGCAGCGTGTAGGTATGTGGCGAGTTAATTGGCAAGCTCAACTACAAGGACGTGAAGGGGTAAGAATTAATGAAAGTGAAACGCCGATAACATCGCTAGGGGCTCAAGTAACACCCGAGGCGGCAATATTAGCTCAAGCTCTCTCTTCACAAGAGCTTTCTATACAAGAGTTTTCTTTACAAGAGCTCCCTGCACAAGCTGCGGAGACTGACGCCTTTAACATCACCACACTTGATGCCAGTGAGATTGGATTGGCGGGCGTGATGGATGCCTCAAGAACGTTCCAGAAGCTTTCTGTAGCGGTAGGTACACGCCTTGACTGGCAGTATCAAAATCGAAGTGGATATAACGTAAAAAAGCTAAACGTTAGCGGGTTCACTGGTGCTAGCTATATGCTTTCTTCTCACTGGTCTGCAAGCTTATATGTTTCAAGCGCTTTCAGAAACCCATCGCTTACAGAACGTTTTTTCTCTGGAGTAACTCCTCGAGGCACAGTGCTGGGTGATGAGAACTTAGACACAGAGCAGTCTGTAAACATTCAAGGTGCGCTTTCATATAAAAGCAGACGATTATCGGCAACCACAGAAGTGTTTAGTCAAAAGATACATCACTATATCGAGCGCACAGAAGTAAGCGAAGATGTGTTGGAATATGTGAACTTAGACAGCGCCACTATTAATGGGCTGAGTTATACGGCTAATTGGGCACCGGATAATAGCAAGTTGTCTTTGCAGTTAAGCGGTGCTTGGATAAAAGGTGAGGACGAGAGCGGGGATGTTATCGCGGATATTCCCGCGCACAATCATCGGCTCACGGTGGGATACCAGCTGGGCACTATACGCTTTTTTTCAAACGCGCTTTATCGGGCTAGTAAAACAGACGTTGCTGATGGAGAGCGGTCATTAGATAGTGTAGTGACCCTAGATATAGGGGCATCTTTACCGTTTAATAATAAAGTGAATGGAAGAGTGAGTATTCGAAACCTCACTAATCAACTTTTTTACGTGAGTGCTGATGACAGGGCGGCTTTTGCTCAAGGTCGCAGCATTCAGTTTGCGCTACGGTTTTTGTTTTAGAGTGATTGCTTCAAAAGACTTGCTTTAGAGTGCTTGTTTTAAGGGGGCTTTAAGAGACTTGCATCAGCGGGCCTGGTTTAACTAGCTTGTTGAAACTAAAGTGTACTGACCAGGTTGTACTAACTAGACTGCTGCAAGCGAGCCTGTTTTTTCCGATATTTACTTTTCAGCGTGGTAAATAACATTACTATGCCAGTTAACCAAATGACAAACAAAAGCAAAGCGGCGGGTAGAAACAGGTAAAGCTTAGCGCCCTCAAAAAACCAACTCCCGTCGTGGATAGACTCTATGGTGTCGGTACGTCGATACGCTGTTTGCAGCACCGCGCCAGTGTAGGCGTTAAGCTGTACTTCCCAATGATTATTGCCACGTACTTTTATGATGCCTTTGTTCGGTCTAATATCCAGTCTGTCAATGTCTTCCCAGCGCGTTAACTGGGCGTTGGATATGGTTTGGACTGCCTGTAAAATCTGATGCGAACTTATTATGGTACTGGACGAGTTTGTTGCTTCTTTTAAAAGAGTTTGGCTTACTTTTTGGGTTGGCGGCTGGATCCAGTCTATCTCCTTTTTCACCTGCAGCAGCAGGCCGCTACCAATCACGATGATGACGGGAAGAAAAATACTCAAGGAGATCCACAAGTGAAGATGTCGACTGACTTTTCGTAGTTTGTTGGGCATTCGAATACACATCTGAAACGGGCTAATACTATACTGCATAGGGCTTTCAGAGTAAAAGCGGTAGTCATGCTACTGACCGCTAAAAAACGGCTAAACAACCGCTTTTTAAGCGCTAAGTAAGCGCTAGCCAAATGCCCACACCAATCATAAGTGTGCCCGCTATTCGGTTCATTAACTGCACATTGTCGCTTTGCATTAATAAAGAGCGCATGGTTCGCCCACCTGATGCATAAATTAATAAGCAACTAAACTCTAGCACTAATATGATGGCGATTAAGCTAGCTAATTGATGCATCAGCGGTTGTTCAGGATTGATAAAAGGCGGCAGTAATGCAACAAAGAAGGCCCAACCTTTTGGGTTGGCAATGGCGGTTATAAAACCTTGCGAAATAAGGGCTAAACGAGAGGCCCGCTGACTTTCACCATCGGGCTTCAACGCCATTTTGCCTCGGGACAACCACATTTGCACGCCTACATAAAAAAGGTACGCGCCTCCGATGTATTTAAGGACGGTGAATACGGATGGGTAATTGAGTAACAGTGCAGCCACGCCAACAGAGGAAAGAGTCGCTACTAGCCCTACCCCCGCCAGTTCACCAATCATCATCCATAAGGCACGTTTAACACCAATACTCATGCCCAGCGTCAGCGCAAGTGTCATACACATGCCTGGCGTTATGGACACAAAGAAAAATGTGGGAATAAAAAGAGACAGCAAGCCCCAGCTCATAAGAGGTATCCGCAGATAAAGAAAACAGGCGTGGAAGTTGCCAGAAAAGGCGATGGCGATCAATAACAAGTTGCGAATTGTTGTTTTTGGCCCTGTAAGAACTTCTTGCCCGTTGAAAAATAAGCAGAATATGCTCAGACCAACGTTTGGGTAATGAAATTAAAGCGTATATTAATCAGTGGCTTATTTTTTTTTGTGGACCGGCGTTTTTGGATCGCTTGTTGCACACTCTAGTTTAATGTTGAGCAAAGTAATCAGTAAATAGAGCTAAAAGTAAGCGGGCATTTTCTCTCGAGCACATTTTTTCTCGAAGAAAGTGTTCCAAAGAGTTCAGTGACTAGAAAGAAAAAAGGAGAACCTAATAATGAGTAAGACTAAACAATCTAAAGTAGTTGTTATCACGGGCGCGTCTAGCGGCATAGGCAAGGCAACGGCTAAATCACTCGTGCAAGAGGGGCATCGCGTTGCGTTAGTTGCAAGAAGTGAAGATAAGCTAAACAGTCTTGTGGAAGAGTTGGGTAGCGAGAATGCGTTTTCAGTAAAGGCCGATGTAAGTGATTTTGACGAAGTAAAGAACGCATTTGCCAAAATAAATGCGCATTTCGATAAAATAGACGTTGTTTTCGCTAACGCGGGAACGGGCGCGAGTTCTCCAGGTATTGAAAAGGGCGACGTGAGCGATTGGTCAACTATGCTTGGGGCGAACGTGAACGGTCTTTTATATACAGCGAAAGCAGGGTTACCGTTTCTAAGAGAGAGCAAGGGGCATTTTATTCTCACGGGCTCAGTAGCCGGACGCATTGCTCTTAAAGGCTCGGTATACGGCGCTAGCAAGTGGTTCGCTTATGGCTTCGGTCAAAACTTAGCCGAGGAAATGCGTGAATGGGGAGGGAAATGCACAACCATTTGCCCAGGTATGGTCAATACACCATTTTTTGATGAACCTAAAGAAGACAAACTGGCACCAGAAGATATTGCAGATGCTGTTAATTACGCATTATCAAGCAGCGACAAAGCGTGTGTAAGAGAAGTATATGTAATGCCAACGTCGTAACTTTCAGTTATTACAGACCGCGGTTCTGATTATTAGGCCCAAAGGTGTCAGTAATCACGGGAGAGCCGCTATTGCCGCTTGCGTTGCCTAAAAAGTCCTAACTTGATGGCAACGCAGGTGGCAATCAGTGTAGTTGTAAAGATAACTGAAACTCTTAGTAATAATTCAAGCTTATCCGTTAGTTCAAAAGAAGCAGATGACACACTTAATACGAGATTGCTTGTTACAGTGATACTAAAAATATAGGCCATGTAGCCAACAATCAACTTTACATTTTTTTGCACGGTATCCTCCTGATAGTCCATACCAATAAGGGCTCTCGCCACTTCCATGCTCAATTAATTTTCCGCGTTCGCAGAGCAATCAATGTCGCTATGTTCCAATGTTAATACTAGTTTTAACGCTAGCCCTACCTTTAGCTAAAGTTCGTAATGCTAACGATGAATCATAAAAAGAGTAACTGGTCATCAAGACTGTTTTCTTTCTAACTACATTAACCATGGATATCAACGAACGTTGAGCCTTATGACACTAAACTGATAACTCTTGCTTTTAATCGCGTTTTTTCGTCTTTGATGCGTAAATCTCTGTAAGGTGTGATTACTTTATGCTCAATTTTTTAAGACGATTAACCCTACAACTTGGCAGGCAAAAGAATGAAAACAGATAAACCTTCTGTAACGATCCCTCAAGAAGCTTTTGATTGGTATGACGAATATGCTCATGGCGACATAGATAGGCGCACCTTTTTAACCCGCGTGGCCTCGTTGTCCATTGCGGGCCTGTCTGCTGGTGTTATTGGCAGCGCTCTTATTCCCGACTATGCCAAAGCTGAGCAAGTGTCCTTTAACGACCCCGCTATTAAAGCAACATACGAAGAGTTTCCGTCCCCTGAAGGCCATGGTACTGGAGGTGGGTATTTAGTAGTGCCAACTGAGGCAAGTGCCGAAAGCCTTATGCCGGCGGTTGTTGTGGTGCATGAAAATAGAGGGTTGAACCCCTACATAAAAGACGTGGCAAGACGTTTGGCCATGCAAGGGTTTATTGCGTTCGCGCCAGACGCTTTATTTCCCTTAGGAGGTTATCCAGGCAATGATGATGACGGTAGGTCAATGCAGCGCAGTCTCGATAGACAAAAAGTTGAACACGATTTTATGGCGGCCGCAAAATGGCTAAGTCACCACGAAAGAACCTCAGACAAGCTTGGTGTGGTTGGTTTTTGCTTCGGCGGGTACATAAGTAACCTTTTAGCCGCTACCCTTCCTGATATGATTGATGCGGCCGTACCGTTTTACGGTACACCTGCAAGAGAAGAGTTGCAGGCTCAAGTGAATGGGCCGCTGCTTCTGCATTTTGGTGAAAATGATAAGCGAGTGAATGCAACTTGGCCGGAATATGAAAAAGTGCTGAAGGCCAACGGAGCAGAGTATACCGCTCATGTGTACGACAAAGCTCAGCATGGCTTTCACAACGACTCAACAAGTCGTTACAGCCCCAAAGATGCCGAACTTGCATGGCAACGCACCGTTGATTTCTTCTCGACTCACCTTAAAGCCTGTTAAGTCGTTGAGCGAGTAAACCTACAAATAGTCAGCGAGCTCTTAACGTAAAACGTCTCAAATTCATAAAAGCGCCTCTCAGGCGCTTTTTTATGTAGAGCATCTTTATAATATTGCAGAGTGGTATAAAAGCATGGAGATGGCGGTAAAGCCTTAACTGAGTTAAACTACGCACATCCGCATGAGCTGTTGCAGCTGTTGAATTTACGGTCGTGTTTCACTGATTTGGCTCTGCTTGTGCGCTGCTAGCACGTAAGCACCGTGCAATAAATTAGCGCAACGCTCGGCTCTAGCTCGGCTCTACTGCGACGCTTCGCTTGAATATAGCACTGTGCTCAAAAGGCCTTAGCGTAATCAAACACAATAACTACTTCTATCCTTAAAGGTTATCAATCATGTTCCACAACGATGTTCTACGCCGCATTCGCTATGCGCTTGCTATAAACGATACCGCGGCTATCAGTATTTTTAAGCTGATGGATTACGAAATGGACATAGATTATCTTCATAGCATCATGAAAAAAGAGGATGAAGAAGGTTATTTGCCATGTAGAGACAAGATCCTTGCAATGTTTTTAGATGGTTTAATTATCAAAAATCGCGGTAAGCAAGAAGGACTAGCGCCCAAGGAGCTCGGCCCAAAAGAGCGCTTGAGTAATAATGAGATACTGCGAAAAATTCGCATTGCGATGAGCTATAAAGACGAAGATATGATTGCCGTATTGTATATGGCTGATTTCAGGCTGAGCAAAGGCGAGTTGTCAGCGCTATTTCGAAAGCCTGATCACCGCAACTATAAAGCGGCCGGCGACCAAGTTGTACGAAATTTACTGCAGGGTATGGTAATTAAGTATCGCCAAAATACGAAACCTCGCACGTCTAATCAAAATGCATTTGCATCAAAAAGTAAAGGTGGTGTTACGGCTAAGTCTAGCTCGTCTGAAACACAGAAAGCAGGCCCTAAAACCCTTAACCTCAAGAACTCAGGCGCCAAAAAGCAAACAGTCAAAAAGAAGAGTAATACCTATCGCGTAGATAATAAGCCCACCGACTCTGCGCGGAGTAAGGGCTAGCTCTTCTGCAGTTAGGTAGAAGTTGGCAAGGAAATCGATAGATAGCAGAAATGGCGGGCGAGCGGCAGTTGAAAGGTAAGTGTTCAGCGCACATAGTATTTCTATTAACATGGACAACTAATGTAAAGCGAGGAAGACCCTTATGGCTAAAACGATAGATACACCGACCAGTAGACATTTCGATAATGCAGATGGGCTTTGCGAAGAAAAAAGCGACGCAACAAGAGGGTTTGTTTTTAATCAAACTATGTTGCGAATTGCTGATCCCAAGCGCACCTTAGACTTTTATACCCGCGTGATGGGTATGACGCTGATAAAGCGACTAGACTTTGAAGAAATGAAGTTCAGTTTGTATTTTCTAGCGGCAGGGGATGACTTTTCGGATATAAGCGATGACGCAGAGATGCGCACACAGCAAACCTTCGGTCGCCCTGCGATGTTAGAACTTACTCACAATTGGGACGACACCCCAGAAAACGCGTCTTACCACAACGGCAATAGTGAGCCAAAAGGCTTTGGCCATATCGGATTTCACGTGCCAGATGCTGAGGCTGCCTGCGAGCGATTTGAGTCTCTTGGAGTGCCATTTCAGAAAAAGTTAAACGACGGGTCTATGAAAGGCATTGCGTTTATAAAAGATCCCGACGGCTATTGGATTGAAATTTTTGATGCCAGCAAGGTAGCAAAAACCTGCGCGCCGCATTTAAAAGGTTAAAACAACGCACCTGATATTTTGTAAGCGTTTCTAAGCTGTTTTATAAAAACACTAAAAGGAGCCGCGCTCCTTTTAGTATTCTTCCTACATCCTCCCTTCGTTAGTCAGCATCGTCAGAAGACAACTTGTAGTCAAGCTGCACTAATAACCCTGTTTGCCTTAATGCTTGGCCATTTTGAACCCGCGGCTTATATTGCCACTGCTTAAGGGCACTACTGGCACTTTTATCAAATACGCCTTCAGGTGACGACTTTACTACCGTTATGTTATCGGTAGTGCCTGTTTCTGTAATATCAAATTGCAATACTACATACCCTTCAGTATTTGTCTTTGCTGCGTCTTCAGGGTAAGCCGGTGATACGTGAGCTATCGGTGAGGCTTCATTGACCTTAGCATCGATTGCCTTATGGTCATTTCCCTCAGCATGGTTTTTCGGCGGTGGCGGCGGCATATTGGCCGCAGCAGTATTCGCCATTAGCAATACGCTCAGTGCCACTGCAACGAATGCGGCTAGTCGATTCTGTGGAAGCTTATCTAAGGCCAGCACGCCCTTTTATATTAAACGTTTTTTCATGGTGCTTTTTTCTCCAAAGGTAGGGTACAGACTCAGTGTCTGCTGGGATTGCTCGGCACACTGTACGAGTGCTTTTGCATAAATAAGTGTCTCCTTATCACTTTTGTTTGATAGAACTTTGTAGTCGCAGGCTAGTTCTTGATTAGTTCGAAATGCTTTAAGCGCAATCCAAACGAGAGGGTTGAACCAAAATAGCGTGATTAAAATGAAGGAAACGCCGTTCCATAGGTGATCCTTGTGATGCTTGTGGGCTGATTCATGCTCTATAATCATGTGCTGCTGCGCTTCACAAAACATGCGCTCAAAGTTCAGGGGCAGCACTATTTTAGGGTTAACAAAACCAAATAGCATGGGCGTTTTTGCCTTAGATGAGTAATAGGTCACATCACCGTTAGTGCTCATCTTTTTTAAGGAGGCAGTAAGAGATAGATAATGCACAAGCGTAGTAACGATTAACGCGCCCGCACCTAGTACCCAAAGATAAAGAAGTACGTCTATGTGCTGCACCGTAAATGTGGGAGTCGTGTTCACTAAATATCTAGAAAATGAGTCACTTGTTACCGATACACTGTAAATAGGTAGGTTGTTCATGAGCAATACAGCTGGCACTGTGGCCCACAATTTGTAGGTAAACATAGTGCCCATCTTTGCGGTAAATCGCTCTGCTACCAGCATTAAAACGAGGGCAATACTTAAAGCACCTTGTTGTGCTATTAACCATTCAATCATTGTCTTCTTCCCATTGTGCTATTAACGCTTTTAGCTCGTTCACATCATCTTTTGACAATGTTTTCTGGGTTGCAAACCCTGCTACTAATGGCGTGATTTTGCCCTTGAAAAGCTTGCCAACGAAGCTCTCCGTCTCTTGTGCGGTATAGTCTTCTCGCTCGATAAGTGGGTAATACAAATATTGACGCTGCTGTTTTTCAAAACTAATAACGCCTTTTTTTACTAGTCGGCCTAATAAGGTTTTAATTGTTTTCTCATGCCACTCTTTATGGCTAGACAAGGTTTGCACCACGTCGCTCGCACTTGCAGGGTTGCGCTCCCACAGTACGTCGAGTACATCAAATTCTGCATTGGAAATATCGGGTTTAGACATGGTCTTGCTTACCTCTATCTTTTTGATTACAACTGTAGTCTTTCATTTAAGATTACATTTGTAATCGTTCTTTGCAAGTTTTTTAGTTCTTTTTTTCATCAATGTAAAAGGAGGGTAGATCAAATCAGCTTAGGTTTGGTGTTACTGGGGGCTAATTAAAAAAAGCGAGTTAGGACAGGAAAAGTAAAAGAACGAAAGAAACAGGAGGGCAAAATAGTCGATATAAATTTATAGCAAGAACTCAGAAACAGATAGCTAATAGGAAAAAGTAAGACTTACATCAATGGACCACGGAAAATGTAAGGTCTGTAGATTCAAGAAACTCACCTAGAATACGTGACTGTTGATTTCCTCGAGGCACCATAACGTAGCATTTAGGCTTCGGCGAGACCTCTGAAAGTTCGTACCAGAGACTATCTAGCACGTCCGCACCGTGTTTTAAAAACGTCTCACCCCACGTGGTGCTGTAAAGTACATACACATCTTCTACTGTAGGTTTTTGGCGAAGGGTGGGGAAATTAACTAATGCCATGCATGTCATAATGCGCTCCGATGCCAGTAAATCCTCTCGCGGCAATGCAGATACCCGTACTGGTGGAAACAACGCGCACAGGTGTTTTAGCAGGTCATTGAGGTCGAGTTCGCTAATTTCGCAGTAGTTGTAATCTAGATGAATTTTTGTGTTCGTGTCCATTATGCGACTGGCAACACACCACACAAGTAATGCCACTGCATTAGATGCTTGTGAAATCTTTTGCGACTCATCGATAATACCCGACTTGCTCAGCCTATCACCCGCGTAAGCGGTCCATATCTCATCGCCATTCTTAAGTGTTCTCACGGCTATGGTTACGGTGGGGCAATATAAACTCTCATCAAATGCTCTGCGAAGAAACTCCACCTTGTTGTGTTTTTTACCGTAAAATGTACTTAAGCGACGACCGAGTACCGTCATGTCTTTTTCATCCATGATTTGGGTTTGGCCATCAAGTTGACTGGATATACGTCTGTAGCATTTCAGTAAAAAGCGATGTATGCGACGACTTAATTGAACACGTTCGTTAAAGTTCCATTGTTGAATATTATCAAGGTGCTCTAATGACTTTCTGCTCCAGCCCCAACTTTTTGCATAGGCGGCTATAATTCGTCGTTTAAAGTTAGGTGTTTCTCCCTCATACAAGGGCTGACTGAGACTACATCCACATTTTAGGTACAAACACTGCTGCAAAATAAGAATATCTTCTGGTTGGCCATAGGCAGTGTAGTGGGTGATTAGCTCATTGAACATAAGCGCATAGGGGTCAATATCAGTTACTTTCCCTGGCGCGTCAGAGCCCAAGTGAACATGCTTTTTAAGGGTGTTGCACAGCGGCTGCTCGCTGCCAATATTGGCCAGATAGACTTCTAACTTTGCCATTTTTAGCAGCGACTTAAATGGCGAATCCATTGCCTTACCTAACTGCCATATGGCTGCGCCAAATAGCTCGCCGGCATCAAGTTTTTCCAAATGGCCTAAATCCATAAACCAATCTAAGTCGGGAGAACCTCCTTTTTCAAGGCTTCCCAAAATGCCGTCATATTGCTTTATGGTCGACTTTTCTGGTGTTAGCCACCAAAAGGGAACTTTTCCCGCTACAACAATGTTCGTGCTATAAAATTCCGCTTTTAAAAACAATGCTTGCGCAGAGCCGGCACTTTCTCCGTCTGCAACGCCAAAGTCATTGTGTTTTACCTTCTCGATATCAGAGAGAAAAAAGTGTACTTCAGTACCCCATTTTTTATCAGCCCATTGCTCAATTGCTCTTAGCTTTTGAGTTAATAAATCGAGGGGTTGGGGAGAAAACTGCTTTCCGTCTACACACACCCAATAATCAAAATCTGACGTATCGGTTTGCGCAATTGTGCCTATGCTGCCCATTAAAACCAGCGAGTCTATACACCGCTGGCGAGGCCAAATAGATTTAATATCAGCAAATAAGGACTGCAGTGACGGAAAACAGCGCGTCAGCGCCATCTCAATATCTTTTCTGAATGAGTAATTGTTGATACCAAATGGCACTAATACATCGTTTGAAGGCGATTCAACATATCCAGGTAAATCGGGGTGATTAACGTGGATTAAAAATGGCAATACGTGAAACAGGGGGCTGTTTTCAAGGGGCAATAAACTTAAGGCACGCTCTGTTCGTGATTTGTTGTATCGCAATACGCGCAGCAACCTTATCGTAAGATTTTTCTGTAAAGAGAGCGATTTTTGCTCAACCATAACTTAGTCTTTGCCCACTTGCTTTTGCTTGAGGTCTATTGTCTTGTATTTTATACCAAGCATAGCGCGATTCACTGCTATCTGCTTGTTATTTATCTTTAGTGTTTGGGTAGTTATCGAGAAGTGATTCTACGAGTTCGTTTAGCGCCCGTTGAACGGTAATCGCATCATTTGCTTTAATTTCGGTACTGCCCGACGCACTGTAAACAAAGGCGTTTTCCTTTGTGACGTCTATTTGCAAGTTTTGATATTCCGTAAATTGTTCTCCAACAGGAATGCTAAACACGCTACCTATCGATATTCCGCCCGAACGTCCAAATTTGCCGCTGCCTAGGCCTATGTTTAAACGTGTGCCGTCATCTTTAGATTCAACGAAAGGGAAAAAACCGATGAAAACGTCAGCTTCATCCTGTGAAACCTCAGTTAATCCTTTCGCTGTCATTACCTTAGCAATGGTCGCTGCAATACTGTTTTCAAGGGTTGGGTTTACACTGTTTAGCGGTGGCTTCACGTAAAAGCTATTTATGCTTTGAAAGTCTTGTGTTTCGTCTACGCTGATAGACGGGGCGTTAGAGGCACAGCCCGTTAATAAACCACCGAACGCGATCAAACAGAAAAGCAGTTGAATCTTTCTAAATCGTTCTCTCATCGTCTTATCCCTTATTTTTGTCGATCTTCTTTTACCGTTTGAAAAGGGCTTTTGCAATCAGTTGATTATGATTGGTTAACTCCCTAAGCCCTTGCGGTTTATTATCCACAGGATCGCTTATTGCGCGATCAATGGCAATATCAATGGCAATATCACAGGCAACATCTATGGAAATGACCTTGTGAATGATTAGACTAATTCATAATTGTTGAAAATATGAACATCGTTGATACTCCGCCCGTTTTCAATTTCACGAAATAACTTATGTTCAAACGACTGTTCACGATGACTGCTTTTATAATGTGCTACACAGCCAGTGCAGCGGATGCGCCAAGTAGCGGGTTAATGCAGGTGGATAAGACAGAAAAGGTGACGATAACCTGGGCGGTAAATCCGGCTCCTCCTTTTCATATATTCGAGGGCAAATATGCATCACAAGGCATTGGTGACGTAATGCTAAACTCGATAATCGCTCAACTGCCAGAAGCAGAACACACTATAGTTCGAATGCCTCATTCGAGAATAAGTAAAAGCGTTGATGCTGATATTAACCTTTGTTTTCCTTGTCTGATTAAAAGATCGCGAAGCAGCAAATGGGTGTATTCCAAAGCAAATGTTGAGTATTTACCTCTTGGTGTTATTGCTCATCCTGACACTATTGCACCTTTTTTGGACAGCAACGGTCGAGTTTCTTTTAAACAATTAGTGGAGAACTCTCAATTAACATTCGCAAAGCCAGTAGCAAGAAAATATCCCGATGTGGTGCAGACAATAGTTGAGAACGCAAAGGGCAATCCACGTTTTGAAACAATTGCTGGGGCAGACAGTGCCACCAGAGTACTCAACCAATTAGAGTATGGTCGCGTTGACTTTACCTTAGAATATCCAGCTATTCTGACATACTTCACTCGTACAGAGGGAAAAAGCAAGCTACAATATTACTACACCACAGAGTTGGGGGAGACCCCCATACCGGGTGCGGTGGGTTGTACCAATAATGCGTGGGGAGAAAACGTTATAGAGCATGTGAACGAAGCGCTAAAATCCATTGTCGATACTCCTGACTATAGGGCATCCCAAGGGTTCTGGCTTTCACCTTAGCTTCTTTGTGATAAAGCCCCTGCAGTAATAATCTCCTCGCATGGCGTAGAGGCCGGTAACGTACCAAATGCCAAACCATGATGGCCGGCCAGCCTGCTCTCGCAAAAGCTGTGAGCAATATTGCGTATTTCAGCATCGTCGTTATTCAGCAGTACACAAGCCTGCAGCGCTAACGCAGTTTGCTCTGTTAACAAGCGGCTTCGCATTTGCAGCGATGCAGTATCGCTAAAACTAGTTAAAAGTTGCGCTACATACTCATCAAAATGCGTATTTTTTCCTTTTGCACTTTGTAGTTCCGTAAATAACGCCTTCTGCGTAGCTGGTTCTTTTGCCATGGCCCGCAACACATCCAAACACTGCACATTGCCGCTGCCCTCCCAAATTGAGTTTAGGGGCGCTTGGCGGTACAACCGCGGCATTATGTTTTCTTCCACATAGCCAATACCACCGAGACATTCTTGGGCTTCATTTACAAATGTTGCGGTACGTTTACAAATCCAGTATTTGCCAATCGCTGTGCTAATACGAGCAAGAGCAGCCTCATGAGGGGTAGTGCTGCTTTCATCTACGGCCTTTGCCACTCGCATAGTCAGCGCTGTAGCCGCCGCGCTCTCGATGGTGAGATCTGCCAACACATTTTGCATAAGAGGTTGGTTGATAAGCGTATTGCCAAAAGCGTCTCGGTGGCTAACGTGGTGTGTTGCTTGAACGAGAGCCTGCCTCATAAGAGCGGAAGAGCCAATCATGCAGTCGAGTCGGGTGAGCGATACCATATCGATGATCACAGATACGCCGCGACCTTCCTCACCAAGTAAATAAGCCGTCGCCTCTTGAAATTCTACTTCGGATGATGCGTTGCTCCAATCCCCCAGCTTGTCTTTAAGGCGCTGAATGCGAACATGATTTAGTTCTCCACTTTCAAGTATCCTAGGGAGAAGAAAGCAGCTTAGTCCGCCTTCTGCCTGAGCCAATACGAGGTGGGCATCACACATTGGCGCAGAATAAAAGAATTTATGTCCGGTAATGGCGTAGCTGCCGTCAGCGTGTTGCACAGCTTTGGTAGTATTACGCCTTACATCGGAGCCTCCTTGTTTTTCCGTCATGCCCATACCCACAGTAATGCCGTTCTTTTCAAGTGCGGGGAGTTCTCGCGGGTCGTACGCACCGTTTATCAGTTTATCGAGCCAATATTTTGGAAGATGTTCGGAGTACTTCATAGCAGGTACGGCTGCATGGGTCATTGTTAGCGGGCAGGTAGTACCTGCATCAGTCTGGCTATGCATATAAAGCAGGGCCGCGCGAATAACATGAGCTCCACTTGCTGAGCTGTTTTGCCACGAATACGAGTGAACCTGATGCTCCATGGCCGAGCCCATCAGAGCATGATAGCTTGGATGAAATTCTACTTTGTCGGTTCTGCGTCCATATCGGTCAAACGCGTGTAAAACGGGCTTGTTTTTGTTGGCAAGTTCACCATGTTCAAACTGCACGTGACCGCTGTATTGGCCGAACTGTTCAAGCAGTGTGGGAACAGACGCATGGTGGTGCTGTCTCACCATACTTTGTAGTAGCGGGTCAGCGAGCCAAAGGTTGTAAGCAGAGAGCGCATAAGGTTGATTTTCTACCTCATGGGTATGAAATTTGTTTGTTGCTATCATGTTACTGGCCCGTCAGTTGCTATCGCTTTAATAAGAAACTAGCTAAGAAGTTAATTAGCAAAGAAGTTAAATAAAGAAATTACACAAAACGATAAAATAAGTCAAAATGCGTAATGTTTATTATTGGGTTTCCTTCGGTAATTTGTCGTTAAATGGGGAAGCGGCAAAGTGGATAGCTGTTCAGTGAGCTATCGTTAAAAGGGCAGTCGTAAAGCAGGCAACCGTTAAATGGACAGTCTTTAAATGGACAGCAGTAAAACGGGAGAGCCGATGGCTAGCTCTTTATCAGATAACTGTTTTGACGCAGAAAAAGAGGATAATAATGTGGGATTCTTTTTCTTAAAAACATGATGTTAAGTATTAAAAGCGGTATGAAAAAACCTGTGGTGGACGTACTTGGGATGTAGTTTGGGTATAGGTAAGCGATTTAAATGAGATGTTGGCAAGAGGCATGTTTGAGAGAGATGTGTAAAAGATATGAAGGAAAGATGCAAGTGAAGGGAAAACAGTTTGAATAAAGCGGAAACAAAAAAGCCAGCTGCAAGAAAATTGCTGCTCAAGCTTTTAGGCTCTAGAGCAAAGGTGAAAATGACAGCGTCAAGTGCCGTGCGTGTAGGTCGCCTTTTTGCTATCTCTGAAAATAATATCAGAGTCACTATTAATCGTTTACACAGTGCTGGCGTGTTATCGCTTGTCGATAGGGGCTACTACCAACTTGGGAAAGAGGGCGTGGATTTTGCGCGAGAGATCAATAGCTGGCGAAATGCGGAAACTTCATTGCTACCTAGCTGGAATGGCGATTGGATAGTGGTGCACACGCATATGCTAGCTAAAAGTGATAAGAAACAGGCTAGACAGAATGACCGTGCATTAAAAATTCTTGGGTTGAAAAAGCTGCTTCCTGATATGTACATCAGACCTGCAAACATTCAAGGTGGTGCCGGTGTGGTTAGAGAAAAGCTGCAGGTACTAGGATTAAGTCAACAGGCAGTGGTGTTTTGCGCATTCGATTTAGATTCAAAGCTACATCTGCGAACACGTAAATTGTGGAATACCGCAGAGTTAGAGCAGCGCTATCAGCTGGGCGTTACTGAACTAAAACAATCGTTAAATCGCCTGCCAACGCTGTCATTAGAAGACGCCACAAAAGAATCGTTTGAAATTGGGGACAATGCACTTCATCAGTTAGTGTTCGACCCACTGTTGCCCTCACCATTGATAAATGAGTCGCTGCGAAGAGAGTTCGCAGAACTAGTTAAACACTACGACGATATTGGTGCGCAGATTTGGCATCAGTTTTTATCATTAGATAATACCTAGGGCGTGTTGATCTTTGCTTGGCTAAAATAGCAAAAGAACCAGCGCGAAAGCGCTAGGAAAGGAAACGCTTAAGATATACAAATAATGGTATGACTTCTGCTTATCTAATGCTTAACTAACGCTTAAGTAGAGACAAAGAGCACCGAGCACCAATCGCCTATTGTTTACTTGTTTGTTAGATTTTATTCATTGCATTCCCGAGTCGCCGTTGCATAAGTTGTCGTATTACAAGGAGTAAATATGTCCACATCTCGTCCATTGTTTAAACATATTCGAAATCACACATCGTTATTTACTGAGTTATCTCAGTATCGCAATACCGCGTTAGATTCCCTCGGATTTGCGAATTACGAATTTCACAAAGTGCCAAAGTTCATCACCGAGGATGGGCAAAGGCTGACCATTGAGCCTGAGCGCAGCATTGTGTTACCAAATGTGAAAATGTTAAGCGGTGTTAAAGCAAAGCTAGAAAAACACATACCGTCTTTCAAAATGGTAGAGAACAGCGAAATTGGGTATCGTTATCCCACTGCGGCCCTTGCAAACTTAGATGCCCCTTTTATAAAGCGAATGCGTTCAGAGTATTTTCATAAGGTAGATGAGGATCGCAGTATTTGTCGTCCAGTGAATCTGTCTTACGGTATTAAAAGTCGAGGAAAAGCTGACAATCGCCAAGAATACGAAGTGTGGATGCCTGACGAGGCACCTGAGCAAAACCCGTTGCCATTACTCATAGAGCGCTATGGCGAAGATTTGCCTAATGACGTTCGTCATTTTGTAGAGCAACCCTCAAAAGTACATGGTTGGATGGGAGTAAAGCGAGCTGCATTTGAGGCGCTTTATACCGATAAAATACACTGTGGCGACCTTATCATTTGTATTGCCATGAGCGTAGATGCTTACAACATTGGTGCAAAACCTGACTTATCTTTTTCGCCTGAGGCCGATAGTTCAATTGCTGTGAGCAATGCTGAGCTAGAGTGGGAAGTAGAGGGATATTATGCACCACGAGGGTGGCAGTTTGATCACGATATGGTGTGGAGCGCAATTCAACACACTCTCGAAGCGGTTAATGCGCCGTTGGTAGACATGTACAGCAATACGTTGATACCGATTGCAGAAAGCAAGACCGAGCGGATTTTGTCAACGCTCACTTCTCTAGGAGTTACCCAAGAAGAGATTGACCATTTGAATCTACAACCTTGGGAATTTTTGCAAACAGAAAGCACACACAGAATGAAGCATAAAGATCCTAATCACTCTGTAAATTTGTTAGGCAGACTTAACCGTCTTTTCTATCAACCTGAAAACCCACTCCCATCGTTGAACTGGATGCACGACCTTATTAGCTAAATTCAACATAACCTGTTGAAGGCGTCCCTTTTATTAAAGAGTCTATCCGTAAAAAAGTGCGTTTGTTCCCAGTAGAGCAGGCGCGCCTAAAATCTTCGCTATAAAAGCCTCAATTGCACAAGCCTCAGTTTCGAAGCTTCTTGTCTAAAAACACGCCCTAATACCATCCTCTGTAATTGTAAACAAAACGATAAACGTGATGCTTTTATGTAAATTACTTTCAGTATCAACGTAATTTGAATGTTTTTATACTTATTTGTGTAATTTAATTACATTAAATGCTTTATTTATCCATTTTACTGGTCATAATGTAGTCATTGCTTTCGCAATATCTAATTAAGTTACAAAAATAGGAATACATATGAAACTGTCTACATTTGCTATCTCACTTCTTTTCTCTGTTGCTGCTACTCAGTCTTTTGCTAAAGACGTTCGCTTACAGCCTGTGGATGAAAACATCGAAACAAAAGCGTGTTTAACTGCCGCAAATGAAGGCTATCAGCCAGCGCTTCGCTTAGTGCGCGCGAATGGTTTTGACTCTGACGAATTCAGTGCATCAGTTCGTTGTAATGGAGAGTCATTAAGAACGTTTGCTTTCATGTACAGAAATAATCAGGTATCTGAAAATGCCAAGAAAGTTGCTCTAGTGGCTAAAAATGACAATGCCGCATCACAGGCTTGTTTAGAAGCACTCACCATCGGTAAAGACGAAGCGTTAACTAAATATGGTTTGAAAGGTGAGAGCGTGATTTGTAATCGCAAAGACATCGCTGATTTTGTTCGTACCTATAAATCGCAAAATGTAGAAGTTCGCACTGCTGACGAATAACCGTTAGGGTAGCGTTACGAACAAAAGCTATTAGCAATATCAGTTTCGGGGCCCTTTGCTTACAGAGCAAAAGGCCCGTCACTTTACTTACTTCTCTAAGCCTGAATGGCTAACTTCTCCAAGCCCGTATGGCTTCGTTTTACTGACTCGTTTTACTTCCTTGTTGTATTAACGCTCAGTCGCTAACGTTGCGTTTTAGTACTTACTTAGCTTCAGAAGAAATTAAATGAAACTCTGTTTGTCTCCCGTCTAAGTAAGACACCGAACTACCGTCAAAAAACGCATCTTCCTCTAGCATAATCCTGACTTCTTTACCCCAATCTTCAATCATCACAGCGGCATTAAGCTCAATCGAATATACGGTATTTTCATACATAGGATAGTCGCCTTTTATGGGTACTCCTTCTTGCGCATCCCACATACCAATGGTTGGTCCTGCTGCATGCCCGTGTAATCCAAGCGGGTGGGTATAAATAGTGGGCTTTATATTCTCTTCTATGGCTTGGCTTCGAGAGCGCTTTAAAATTTCATTGCCTGAACGACCTTTCTGAAAATTAGTGGTTAAGATATCTTGCAACCTATTGCCCTTTGTAAGTGCGTCTTTTAGATACTCAGGCGCATCCGTTTCACCAGGTTTTAAAATGTAGGCATGCTGCTGTTGGTCGGTATTTAAGCGCAAATAGGTAATGCCAAAATCAACGTGAATAAGGTCGCCAGGTTGAATAATATTTTGCTCTGGTCGCTTGCTGAAGGCCTTTATCTGATCAAAAGCTTCGCTGTCTGCCCGTTGAATTGACACGGTTGGATGAAACCAATTTTTAAGACCTAGCTCGTTGGTTCGGTCTCTCAACCACCACACAACATCATCAGTGGTGGTAACGCCAGGTGTGATCACAGTATTGGAAAATGCAGTGGCAATAAGTTTATGGCCGATTTGCGTCAGTATGGGATAGAACTCCATTTCCATATCACTGCGTGTTTCTAGCCACCCAATCGATAGCTTCTCGCCAGATACCACACGGTTTCTGTAGGCTTTCGGTAACGCCGACATAAATAGGGTTTTTTCGGTAGAGGTCATGCCGTCGGCGAGGGCAAAAGCGCCTGAAGTATTGATGGCTATCTTGCTAGGGTTTCGCTGCTTGATAATGTTGGCGAGTGCTTTGAATTGATTGGGCTGCTCTTCTTTATCCCAGGCTTTTTCAAAACTATTAGCAACCGCATAGCGTGCTACGGCTAATCGCTCTAAGGGTTGTCCCTCGCCTTGGTCATAGATGACTAACATAGTATGTCGTCTGGCCGACAGCCAAGTTGACGGGAGCATTGTTTTTAACACCGGATCTTCGTTGTATTCTCGAGACATAATTACCCACATGTCGATATTTTCTCGTCGCATGATGTGAGGTAAAACAGTGTCAAAACGTTGAGCGATGATGTTATCAATGACATCACTTCGCTCCTTCATGGACAATATGTCTTGAGACCACGCGAATGGGCACGAAAATAGCGCAGACAAGAACACAACACCTATTAATAACGCTCTCATAAATTTCCTTTTTTGTGGTACGATTTACGACCTTAGCATAGTCTGTGTTACATCGGCATGCGGTATTTTTTGCGTCAAAGATGAAAGGGTATGCGCCGATTTGGCTGCTAATACAACAAACATTTATTTGGCTAAATAAGTGCTAACCTTACACAGATAAACTCTAACGGGTTCTGGTTGTAATAAGAGTGCATCTAGAAAAGCGCTATTAGTGATAACAGCCCCACTATTGATACATAGCTTTGATACATAGCATTGAAACACAGTATGGATACACACAGTATTAACCGTACACTATTAACATAAAACGGCATCAGCGAATTGAATTGCACGTTTTAGACAGTGATTGCAGATGAAACAGATAGTTTTAGTTTTTCTCCTACTTATTCCGGCCTATGCATTAGCAAAAGAGGCGGCAAAGGCAGCATTGCTGTCTCAAAATGTGTATACACAGGCAAAACAAACGCCAACACAAACAGAACCGACAGTAGTAAAGTGGGGAACTGATGTCTGGCCCAATTATACCGATAGAGACGGAACAGGCTTTTATCACGAGCTTTTGTCTGCGATATACTCAGAGCCTGAGTATTCTTTACGTGTAGAATATTTTCCCTGGCAACGAACACTCAAAAATCTGGCAACGGGTGAAATAGACCTTACCGGTTCGCTTCCCAAATCAGCTTCCTTTTACCAGTCTAAGTGGCCCGTCATTAACGAAGACATCAATGTTGTTTCACTTAATGATGAAGCCATCAACAGCGGCTATCTATCCTCTAACGTAGGTGCTTACAGAGCGGGTTATGAGGACGATGTTTTTTATGCAGCATTGCCGAAAAGTGCGAAAGGCGTTTCGGTTGAAAGTGCAGAGCAAGCATTAGCGCTTCTAAAAAAGGGCAAGGTAGATTACTTCGTCGATTTGCGCAGCATTATCATCCCGCTGATGGATAAAGAACAAACAGACCAGGGCTCGTTGGTGAAAGTAAGAACAATTGGGCGATACAAGCTGTATTGGTCTTTTGTTTATAATGAACAAGGAAAGCGGTTGAAGCGGCACTTTGATGACCAAATTGAAATATTACGAAGCAATGGCGTTTTGCAATCGATGTATGAAAAGTACAATTTAGAACTGCCCGTCAAAGAATAATATCAACGCGCCATAAACCTCAAATCAGCACTTTATTTAGAAGAGCAACACAATGCATCCTCGCAGTTATCACAACGATGGATACCCCATGGCAGCACTTTGCGCGTCATTTTCTCCATTAAAACCCCATATTATCCTCGCTAAAAGTGGCCAAAAAAGTATTGATTTTGCTAATCCTGAGGCTGTTATTGCATTAAACTCAGCGTTACTGGCGCACTATTACAATGTTAATCAGTGGCAGCTGCCAAAAGGCTACCTTTGTCCGCCTATTCCGGGTCGTGCAGACTATATTCATGGTATAGCCGACCTTCTCGTCGATTCTCAAAAGATGCCAGAGCCATTGAAAAGAGATGCGAGCGACAATCAAACAACTGTAAGTTCATCAAAAAACGTGAATAACATAAAGGCGCTGCTTGGCAATAAGGTGAGAGGGCTTGATATAGGTGTAGGCGCTAACGCTATCTATCCCATTATTGGATCGCAAGTTTATGATTGGTCGTTTGTAGGAAGCGATATTGATGAAGTCGCTTTTGATAATGCGTCGGCAATAGTGAGAAATAATAGCCCGCTGCAGTCGCGTATTGAGATAAGAAGACAGCTGCAAACTGACAACATATTCGCCGGAATAATTGGTGACGATGACCATTTTACGTTCACCATGTGCAACCCTCCGTTTCATAAATCTGTACAAGATGCGCTTGCCGGTAGTGCCCGTAAAAATAAAAATTTAGCCGCGAACAGAACAAAGCGCTCGGGCAAAAATACCCGTGCCGAGGCTGGAAAAAAATCACATGCTAAGACGAGTTTGAACTTTGCAGGTCAGGCAAACGAGCTGTGGTGTGAGGGAGGTGAATTAGCGTTTATTCAACGAATGATAAAGGAAAGCGTTGAATTTAAGCAAAACGTCACCTGGTTTACGTGTTTAATGTCTAAGTCTGAGCACATAAAGCCTATCGAAAAAAGCCTAGCGTATTACCGTGCCACACAGGTAAGAGTAGTGAACATGGGGCAGGGCAATAAACAAAGTCGGTTTGTTGCCTGGCGCTTTGCATAGCCGCCATTTAGTTGCTACGAGTAGCTACCGGTTTGAAGCATCGTTTTTCGAGGTTTAGGGTATGAGATATGAGATTTGACACATGAGACTTAAAACGTCGGGCGAGTGGAAAATTAAATAGACCACATACTGCGTTTACGATTGACAACCTGAGGCTGGTGAACAATTATTCGTTTATTAGCACACGGTTTACTCAGCACACGTTTTATTTAGCACATGGTTTATTTAGCAAAGAATATGAGTTAGTAAATTTTGCATAACTCTTTTTTATTTATTTAGCGTTTACGATAGTTAGCCTACAGTGGGGCCAGATGTTCTCTCGTTTAAATGGGCTTTTACGCTCAATACACCTTCATAGTGTTACCTTTTTATTGCTGATAGTGATTCTGCTTTGCACAAAATCAATCAATGCGTTGGCATCAGAAGATTATCGCAGTGAGCGCTGGCAAGTATCAAATGCACAAGCATTGGAAAAAGGACAGCGCATTGTCACCGATGGTCTCCCCCAAATATCAGTTCATGCTATTGCCCAAGATACCGATGGTTTTTTTTGGTTAGGCACTGAAAATGGATTGGCTCGGTTTGATGGCAGAAAGTTTGAAATTTTAAATACCATCAATGAGCCTTCGCTTCCTTCAAATTGGATTGAGTATCTCTTTGTAGATAATACAGGAAAGGTATGGATAGCGACCGCAAGCGGCGTAGTGAGTTATTCTAAGGGCGCGTTTAAGGCAGTTGAATTTCAACAGTCTCAGGACAGGATAACCTATATTGATCAGTCTGCAGACGGGCAATTATGGTTTTTCGGGACGTCACTGTGGTCACTAGAAAATAATCAGTTAGTCGCTTCGAGTGCTTTAGAGCAAGGTGAGCACCCAGAGCAAAACGAGCAGCTTTCAGAACAGCAAAAACACCCAGAACAGCTGCTACAGCAGCAGGCAAAGCTCAGTGCCGCCAGCGTAGACGGTAATAGCATATGGCTTTTAAACGTCGATAAAACACTCGTTTACTTTGATGCTGCGACAAACGCCACCTGTGAATATCCTCTAACACGTGAGCGAGAATATTCTCAGCTTCAGGCAGCAAATCAACGTGTTTATATTCTTGAAGACAAACGTCTTCGCTCGTTTATGCACTCAGCAAACAATTGCTCTCTCACCGAGGCTCCCCAAGTTACCTCTTACGAAATACACAAACTAACGTTAAATAACAACGGTTTTCCACTTTTACTTAGTACGGACGGTAAGGCATATGAGGTTAGCCCAGTTAAGGGCATTCTTGAGGTGTCTTGGAATCAAGTAGTGACGCCGTCTTTGGTGAAAGACGTGCTCACGCTGCATCAAAGTGATGAGCTTACATTGCTTGGTACAAAGGCTAACGGCCTTGTACTGCTTTGGCCATCGGCTATCACTCGGCAAGCGGCGGGTCAGTCATTTGCAAAGGCAAGGGCATGGTCATTCTTTGTTGACGATAGTGTGTACGCTGCTTCAAATATGGGGATATATAAGCGCATTGATGATGAGCAGTGGCAGGTGGTTATTCCCCAAAGCGCGTTGAATGGAAACGATGCATACAGTTTACAGATTGATAACGGGACAATGTGGGTAGGCACACGCAACGGCTTATACCGTGTAAATACTGAAACATCAGCGGTCATGTCGGTAAGCGGTTTTGAAGGTTATCAAATAAATACCCTATATAAAGATGGGAATACCCTTTGGTTAGGGACAAATAACGGGCTATTTAAACAACAAGACGACAGTTTTATTGAGGTTACTTACTTTGCCTCTCAGTCTGTTCGCAGTATTCATCGCGCAAAAAACGGTTCACTGTGGGTAGGCACAGAGTCAGGGTTACACAGTGCCAATGTTGATAATAGTACCAATGTTGATAGTAATGGCAGCCCTCAATGGCAACGAGTTAGTATGGCTGGCATAAGCAGTGCCTTTGTATCGAATATTACTGAGTCGCCTAATGGTCACCTCTTTTTTGCTACCTACGGCGATGGCCTGTTTCAGAAAAATAAAAAAGGGAAGTGGACCCAATACACCATTAAAAATGGGCTGCCATTTCAAAATCTGTTCAATATAAATATTGCTGCAAATCAACTTTGGGTCTCTGGTGCCAGCGGTATATTTTCTGTGGACTTATCGGGTCTTTATAGACAGCAAATACGACGGCATATCGTACTAAGAGACGATGGCACGTTTACGTCAAGAAAAGACATTCGGTGTTGTAATGGCGCGGGAAATAACCGAGGCGTTGTTTTTGACGACCACCTTTATTATCCCACATTAGCAGGCGTGCTGTCGGTTGACACCACCACGCGCCAGCCCATGATTTCACCATTGGTTATTTCCGGCGTATATCAAAATGGTGAACGCTTCACCTCCGCCTCTTCCGTTATCGAAATTACTAATGAACGTAACTTAGAAGTGGCGTACACCAAGCCAATATTTGCTGCAGAAGAGGTGCCACAATATCGATATAGGCTTACCAAGGGCGACAGCAGTTGGGTGTATGCAGGACAACGAGAGCTGGCCTATTTTACCAACCTACCGTCGGGGAAATTCGTTTTTGAGGTATCTGCGAAACTAGGCAGTGATGAGTGGTTACCGCCCACCACACTATCAATTAACGTTGCGCCTTACTGGTGGGAAACCTGGTGGGCGCGAGGCATCGCGGTAATTGTCATTCTCTTGATTGGTTGGCTGTTGTTTTCGGTGCGTACGCGAGCACTGATGAAAAGAAACGACATGCTAGAAAAAATGGTTGAAGAGCGCACCTTGGCTTACGAAAGAGTGAACAAAGAGCTAGAGCAAAAAAATGATGCGCTTAGGCAGGTGGCCAATACCGATCCGTTAACGGGACTTAGCAATAGAAGAGCGATAAAAGAGTATCTACCCAAGCTCTTCGACGCTATTAATGCACGGCAAATTGGTTATAGAAACGCTGATGGCAAACATACAGGGAAAGAAGCATCTGAAGATATTTGCGCGTTATTTCTTATAGATTTAGATAATTTTAAACGCATCAATGATGAGTTTGGCCACGACAAAGGCGACAGCGTGCTGACGTACGTTGCCGATGCCATAGAGAGTGTTAGTCGACCGGAGGATTGTCTGTTGCGTTGGGGCGGGGAAGAATTCTTACTCATTGTTCCTACCATCAAAAAGCAAAGCTTTAAAGCGCTTAACGACAGGCTTCATGATGCGCTCACCAACTTGCATTATAAGCTTGGCCTGCCTTTGCCGTTAACCATGTCCATAGGTGCGGTTTGGCTTCCGTGGGAAAACTCGCAAACCGATTTCCATCAGTGGGAGCACTCCATGCTGTTAACCGATTTGGCGTTGTATAGAGTAAAAGAAACCGGTCGCAATGGCACCGCTTTTGTTCACACAACCAAAGGGCTAAGTGATTGGCTTAATTGGTCAAAAGAAGGCATTGAAAAAGCAGAGAAGCAGGCAGCTCTAACAATAGAGCGTATTTAGCGTTATCACTGCTTAATGTTCTAGCTAGCCTTTCATCTTAGCAATAGTGTCTTTTCTAAGCTGTATTTTTGATTCGGCAAATGCAGCGCGAGGAAGCATTTTAAGCTTTTCAGCATAACCAAGGGCAGTGCGAAGCACTTGATCTTGAGGTACAGCAGCGTCTAAAAAGCCCGCTTTTACCGCGTCTTTACCTTCAAATATACGTGAAAAAAGTAACGCTTCGGTTTGTGATGTGAGTGCCAACCTTGCTTTGGCGAGCTCCATACCAAAAGCGGGCAGCACCATGCCAATAGCCGTTTCGTTTAGCCCATATTTTGTGCCGCCGTCTTTACCTATACGCAAGTCTGCTGCCATTAGCATGATAGCGCCTAACGCTATACTGTGGCCCTCTGCCGCAACGATCACTGGCAGTGGAAAACCGTACAAACGAACTATGAGGTCTGCCCCAGCTTGAACCAGCCTATGCTGCTCGGCTTTGTCATCGCCTTTCATCACAGAAAGGTCGAAACCGCCGCAGAACTTTCCCTCTCCGCCATGAAATACCACAGCATTTGCACTTTTTTCTGCTTCATCAAGTGCAGTATTAAATTTCTCTATTAAATCAAAGCCCACCGCATTCACTTTGCCGTCATCAAAGGTGATTACTGCAATGTCGTTCTCAATGTTAAAATTGAAAGCCATAAGTTTTATGCCCTTTACAAATTACGTAAACTGGTATTACCAGAACCTGCATTGAGCATACGTTGCATCGAGTTGCTAATCAAATGCTTCATTTTCATAAATGTCTTGTACCAAAGACGTAACCACTTTCTTCTTGTACCGACGCTGTCTTCGTCGAGCCTTTGCACCATTGGCCCTCCATTGCGCGCGCTTATCGACTACTACGTCTTCCAAGTCTTCTGCGCGATGAATTCTTGATGCATCTTTTGGTGATGTTCGTTGCGGCATAGTTTTCCCCTTCGTCACGTAAAAAAAAGCCTAAAAATCGAACTTAGCTTGCTTGTTTCTCCATGCCTTCGACTTATTATTTAAAGTGGTTAGGCACACTTGGTTATTCGCTATCTTTTCGCAAAGTGCTTTTGCTGCTCGCGCTTGCTCTAAAGACAGGTTTTTATAAGCCGGAGATGGAATAACGTCATACCACGGGGCTTGGCAAATCGTGTCTAGCACCACCCTTTGAAAGCAGTGATCGTTATGTATGGGCCATGTATTGAGCTTGTTTGCCGTCTTAGCCATAGTTGGCAATAGGGTTGTGGTGAATTCCAAATATGAGGCTATCGCCATTGCGCGCTCAGAATTTTCATCTTTTGCGTTAATGGTAGCGGTTGTCGATGCATGGAAGTGTGTTTGAACAGTCATTGCGGGCGATTACTTTTCACAGAATTATTTAACATTGAAACTATAAGCATTGTAGTTATACGCATTGTAGTTATGAGCGCTGTAGTTATAAGCGCTTTGGTTATAAGTGTTAGGGTTATAAGTGTTAGGGCAACTAGTTTGAAGCATACAAAAAAGAGGCATCTTGCGGGGTTACATTTGTGTAAGGCTTAACGGAAATGAAGAAGGTGAATACCAAAAACGGATTTAGAAGCGAAGTGAGAGATAAATTTAAAAGTGCCCTCATTCTCACCTTGAGTTTTTACCCACATCACTTAAACTTGCGCCCACAAGCGGCGCACCTATTGTAAACCGTGTGTCTATTATGAACTCTGGAGCATGAGTCAATGAAGCTAAGCGATGTAAAAAAGCTACACCAAAAAAAGTATCGAACTCAGTTCGGTTATTATTTGGTGGAAGGTGAACATCTGATCTTAGAGTTATTGAAGTCAGCGCCTAAAAATACGGTGGCGGTATACGTTACTTCAGAGTATGAAGCTTGGCTTGACAAAGCCAAGGCAGAATATGCGCCATTACTTAGCGATGATGTCATCCAGGTTCAAACAGTAACCTCTGTGCAAATGCAGCAAATAAGCGATACAAAATCACCTCAGGGGATTATCGCTAGGGTGCCGCTTCCTTCGGTAACTAATTCGCTATCTGAAGAAGCGCCGCGGCGCGAGGCACCCGCTGACGAGCAGATGCAAAAGTCGGTAAGCAGCGCCAATTCAAAGCGCTGTATTTACCTTTATGAGGTACAAGACCCCGGCAACCTTGGTACAATATTGCGTACGCTAGCATGGTTTGGTCAGTTTAAGTTGTTGCTAAGCCCTAACAGTGTGGACCCATTTAACTCTAAAGTGGTGAGGTCGAGTATGGGGGCAATCTTTCACGCTGATATGGAGCTTAATGTTCCACTGGAAAGTTTAACATCACGATTTTCTCAGTTCGCTTATTTAGACATGCACGGGCAAGAGGTAAAATCCAAAAGCTTTGGTCACTTCGAATGTTACCTTTTTGGCAATGAAGCTCGTGGTGTACCTACTGAGGATGTAAAGCGCCTAAACGCTACTGCATTTACAATACCGGGCAGTGGTAAAATAGATTCGTTGAACCTTGCTAGTGCGGTGAATATTTGTGCTTACGAGCTATCATGTTAACTAAACGCCAAAGCACAACCGCGATTTTTGATTAAGCTGCTTGCAGCGACTTGTTTGCATTCACTGTTACTTATATTTTTTCAGCCCCCAATAAACACATAGGATTAACGCATGGCTCTTCAGTGGTTTCCCGGTCATATGCACAAAGCGCTCAAAGAAATAAAAGAGTCGCTCAGCCAGGTAGACATACTTATCGAAGTGCTTGATGCACGAATTCCTTTTTCAAGTGAAAACCCCGAAATTGCCAAGATACGCGGCGATAAACCCTGTATTAAAATCTTGAATAAGTATGACTTAGCCGACCCAGAGATAACGGCCCGTTGGCAAGAAAGCTTAGAAAAAGAGCGCGGCGTTAAAACCATTACCACATCGAGCGATAACCCTGGAAACAGTAAGCAACTTATGCAGCTTATCCGCAGCATATGCTCTCATAAAGATGGTCAGGCTAAAGTGATTAAAGCGATGATCACCGGTATACCCAATGTTGGTAAGTCTACGCTTATTAACATTCTTGCCGATCGAATTATCGCAAAAACAGGTAACGAGCCAGCCGTCACGAAAAGTCAGCAGCGCATAAATCTAGGAAGCGGTATTATTTTGTTCGATACTCCGGGGGTGCTGTGGCCGAAACTTGAAAACCCGCATTCTATCTATCGTTTAGCCTCCTCTGGTGCAGTAAAAAATACGGCCATGGAATACGATGATGTTGGCTTTTTTGCCGCCGATTACTTAATAAAGGCTTACCCTGACGTTTTAAAAGAGCGGTATAAGCTTGATGAACTGCCAGATACCGAGATTGAGTTTTTAGAAGCAGCAGCAAAAAGTCGCGGTGCCATCATGGCCGGTGGGCGCGTAAACCTTCATAAAATCTGTGAAATACTGTTAAAAGAACTTCAGTCTGGCAAATTAGGTCGCATTACCCTTGAAACGCCTGAAATGCTTGTGGCAGAACAAATAGAAATAGAAGAAGCGGCTAAGAAAAAAGCAGAAGCAAAGGCCAAGCGTAAGCAGAAATTCAAAACGGGCTCTTTAACACCCGACAAAAAAGACCGCAAAGAGAAGCGCGAAGAGAAGCGTGAAGAGCAAAGCCGCCGCATGAAAAAGTCTAAATAGCCAAAGCTGTTTTTAATGCGTTTTTAAAAACTTTTATTTTTTTGCATCCAACCTGAAACGTGAGTCGTTTGGTTTACATGCTGTTAACAATCTGGGCGAGTTTTGCCGTTGTTTGACAGCATGTAAACCTAAAATAACAGGATGCCAAAAATGAAAACACGTCCATCACTCCTACCCGCATTAACACTACTCTCTTTAAGTATTACCTCCCATTTTGCACTAGCAGATCGCAATAAAGGAAAGGTTCCCATTGTCACCCCTGAATGCGCAAGCGAACAAATATGTAAACAAAAAGGGGTATTTACTAATCCATTCGAAGAGCCGCTAGTGACTGGTGAGTTTGCCGATCAAAACAATACCAACATTAAAAACCCTCTTAACAACTATCCCGACAATGGTAAATGCGAAGAGAATGATGAAGGGGTATTAAAATGTAAACCTGCGGCGGGAAGTTTGGCACTTCTTAATGATGGCCGAATTTTATATTTTAATGCCCTTGAGGGTACGGAAAACGTTGAATACAACGCGCTTCTTGAAATTGGCTCAGCAATTGTAAACGATCAAACCCGCGTGCTGACGATGAAAAACGGTAGCGCGAGCTGGATTGCCCCTTCTCCTGTTGATGCAGGTGCCAACCCTGATGGCAACGACTCTGAAACCCTTATTGGCGATATTTCGGGCTTTCTCGGCAATCCTATTGATATCGATTTGGGCACGGACGACGATAGAACCAATAATGATGGCGCTCTCTTTTGTGCAGACTTAGTAGGCTTGCCAAATGGCGAACTGATGGCCGTTGGCGGCACGGATTATTACCATGAGCCTGGAGTGAATACCGAGCTTTTAGGCCAGCCAATTAATTTTGGCTTGTCTGAGCTGGAAGGGCTCAAAAATAGTCGAATCTTCAATCCTGATGACAACAGCTGGCGCAAAACCGGCGATATGAATTTTGGACGCTGGTATCCAAGCGCGGTGTCACTGGCAAACGGTAACGTACTTGTAGCCAGCGGTGTTACCAAGCTTGTAAAGCCAGTGTATTTAACTCGCCCTGAAACATCGGGTAGAAACGTAACGGTAACTGAAACCTACGATACCTCATGTGGAGAGTGGACCGACAATGGGGCCTTAGCTGAGCGTTCATTGCCTCTATACCCACGCTTACATCTTTTGCCCAATGGACATGTTTTTTACAACGGTGGCGGGCAAGCATTTAATCCCTTCGGGCAAGGCTACGATCAAGCGCTTTGGAATATTGTAGCGGCCTACGATCCTAAGTCGCAAACCTGGGCCGACTTAGGGTTTGCTGGTCTACCTTTGCATTTAAGCGAAGCGGGCGTGAGTGATTTAACCAGTCTACTTAACATTACCAACACCGAAGCAGATAAATCACTAAGCGGACTGCTTAGCGGCTTAACTGAAGAGTTTATTGCCAATCCTTTTGACGCTCTAGCACCGATTATTGATGACCCATACAAGCTGGCAGACGTGCAGTCTGTATTAGGCGCAGGTTTCAGAGGCTCCACATTTTCTATGATGATGCCACTTAAGCCCGATGAAAATGGCAAGTACAGCAAGGCAGAGTTTCTAACCGCTGGTGGCGTATTAACCGGCGTTGCAGCCACAAGCCCTGGGCTCTATTTGGGGACAAACCTAGCGCGAATTGACTCAGTAACCATAGAGGGAGAGACCATGCTCTATGACTCTCGCTCGACAGGAAGTTTGTCGCAAGGACGCTGGTATGGCACCGGTGTATTACTGCCTACCGGTGAAGTATTAGTGGTATCGGGTGCAGACAGAGACGAGGTGGTACTTCCTGGTTCTGGCGTGCCAATTTTAGAAGCCGAAATATTCGACCCTGAAACCGAAACGTTTAGAAAGGTTGCAAAACAAAACCGTCCGCGTACTTATCATAACTCAGCAGCGTTATTGCCTGATGGAAGTGTGTTAATTGGTGGTCATGCACCCATTAATACAGCCTATGCTTATAGCGTTACCTTGCCAGGCTTCTCGCCTAATGACGGACGTGACCCTTCTTTTGAAATCTATAAGCCGCCCTACATGTTTGGCGATCGCCCCTCAATTGGGAAAAGAAGTAAGTCTGTACATATAGGCGAGCGGTTCAGAATTGGACTTAAAAACACTGACGCTGCCACCACCACCATGAACCAACGTATCGAGTCTGTTGTGCTAGTGCGCCGCACGAATATTACACACCTTATAGATGGTGACCAACGAAGCGTGGAATTACCCATTGTGCGTCATAGAAGCGGCAGAATTGTAGTGCAGATGCCAAAAGAACAAGCCGTTGTTCCACCTGGCGATTACATGCTGTTTGTCAACGCACGAGATGATGAAGGTAACTTGGTTCCGTCTGAATCAAAGACCATTAGCGTTACCGGTTCACTATCTAACGTATGTCGATAAGGGGGAATTATGAAACTACGTCTAATAAGTTTATTGCTCATTGTATTTTCTCAGACTATCTCTGCACACGGCAGCAGCCAGGTGGATGGAGAATGGCAACCAGTGCTAAAAACAAGTAAAAACAGTCATGTGGTAACGCAAATACAAAGCTCACCACTGGGCAACGAAATTCTTATTGCTTACTCAGGCGAGGGGAGGCTAGAGGTTCTCGCAGAGGACAATACCCCGTTTATTCGCATCACTCAGCAGGGAGTGTTTGCAAATTGGGATCATCCTATGTGGTTCAAAGTTCAAACTGCAGGTCCAAGACCTCTGCCCGAGTGGGTGAAAGATGGGAACATAGAGGCAAAATGGACTCAAGTGAGTAAAAATAACTATTATGGCTGGTACGATCAACGGCTTGTTAAAAGTGATGAACACGCTGATGAGTGGCAAATAGGCATAGCAGTAGATGGCGAGCGCCAGATGATTGATGGCTATTTCAAATCGCTGAACCCACCAGAAACGCGCACGGTAGTAACGTTAGATAACAGTGCTGCGCCTATTGCCAACCTCAGCGCAATGATCATACCTGGAGTCGATAGTGCAATTAGAGTGAGTTATACCGGAGACCATCATATGGTGGTTCTCGACAAGCAGGATGAGCCTATGCTTCGATTTAGCCCAAAAGGTGTTGAAGCTAATACCGCTAGCACAGGTTGGAAAGCATTGGGAAGAAAGCCCTATGGTGCAGTGGTGAATGATATGGAATCTAACAATACAGAGGCTTCTGATACCAAAAATAGCTGGGTTTTACTGTCGTCCCACTCGGCATACACGTGGCCAGACAGCCGCATTCAGTCTGATGAAACGGGCGATAGCTGGGCCATTCCCGTTTTTTGTCACTCGGATAAAGTCGTAAAAAATATAGAAGGTGGTTGGTTAGAAGTGGCGCAACGGTAGCATTAGTAAATGCACTCAATCGTGCAAAAAGAAGCCATGAGGTTACGTATAGAAAGTTAAACGTAAATCATACGTAAAGCTAATAGTGTGTTTACGCGTTTTGTTTTACCCTATCGGCAATATTAATTATCAGGGAAAAATTATGAAACGTGTATACGCGCTTGCTTTAGCATCAATGCTAGTTGTTGCACCACAGGTACAGGCAGAAGGTTGGCTAGATTCAATCAAAGACTTTTTAGGATTGGCCGCTGAAGGCGAAAAAGTGACGGGCCCAACAATTGAAGGAATGATGGCCTCAGTCGAAGATGCAACGGGTATGACTTCTGAGCAGGTGAAGGGGAGTTTAGCGGCGTTATTTAGCTATGCTGAAAAAAATATCTCAGCAGAGCAAATCAACACGCTTAAATCGAACCTGCCTAATTTAGACAGCCTACTTGCGGCGGCACCCGATGTGAGTGAGATGAGCAGTAAAGGCTCCCTTGGTGGTTTACTGGATAAGGCGGCTGGATACAGCGAATCTTTTTCTAATATGAACGAATTGAAAAAGCAATTCGACTCACTAGGTCTCGATACCCAGCAAATTACGAAAATCGTTGAAAGCGTTAAGACTTATCTTGATACGGAAGAAGGGCAAGAGCTCAAGACCGTGCTAATGGATGGATTATCATCGTTTAAAGCATAATAAGCTAGCGCTCGCAAAGGTAAGCGCATTCTAACGCGTGCAAAGCTATGCGTGCTCTAGTATGTTTAAAAAAGAACGAGCGTAATGCTCGTTTTTTTATTTTTGTAAGACAAGTTATAACAATGACAAACTGTAGCATTGAGCAACGAATACAGTAGCTAATTCAATAGCTATCTCTTTTGACCTATCAACGACGAGGGAATGCAATGAATAATGTGCAACTATTTGACCGCGCCGCTTTCGCCACATTGAAAAATGAGGCTGCAAAGAGCCCGCGTAAACGGGCAAACCTGAATGTACATCGGTCTTACGACGATGTTGTGCAGCGCTTATTCATTGCTATGCTTCCCGATTCTTATGTGAGGCCTCACCAGCATATTCAACGCCATAAGTGGGAGTTCTTTATGGTGGTTGAGGGGGCCTTAGACCTATTATTTTTTGATGAGCACGGCATAGTGACCAATCGTGTTTCATTGGAAGCAGGTGGGGAATGTTCAGGGTTAGAGATTCCGCCGCACACCTGGCATGCCACAGTATGTTTCGAACCTGTGGTATTTATGGAAGTAAAGCAAGGCCCTTACGATCTCACCGAAGATAAGGGGTTTGCACCTTGGTCACCCGAAGAGGGCAGTGCAGAGGTTCCTGTGTTTTTAGCTAAGTTAAAAAGCGCTGATATTGGTACAGCATTTTAAGTGCCAGAAAAACCGCAGCTGCCCAAATACGATGTTATCCACTTTCCTTTTAGGAAAGCAGTTGTTATTGCCAGCAGTGATGGTATGTTTAACTATGAGTATTAATTAAGCCGCTAATACGCTTGGGCGAACATAGAGACAAGCTGCCGATTACACCCAGATTTATCGAGCCGGCACAAACTCGTTGAGTGGCAAAAAAGTACTCGCAAAGTGAGTATTCATAAAATAGTTTTTTAAAGCCAAACCCAAAGATATAAGAGAATTATCATGCAAAACGTTTCACTATCTTATTTTTATAATTTTATCTACTGACCGCACCTGACGCGTGTTGTTCAGGGGCAAGTATTCGCTTCTGGGCATAGGTAAGAACGTTTTGCAAAAGCCCAGAAGGTGTGAACCAACTGGGCTTTTTTAATGCCCTCAATTTTTCGGTAAAAAACAAATGAAAGAACTTACATTAGGCGATATCAGAAAACAGCATCGTGTTAAACAAGAAGTGGTGGCCATGGCGTTATCGGTGACTGCATCGGGGGTAAGTAAACTTGAATCTAAGCGCATTCAAGATGTGTCTTTGCAACGAGCGGCTGCGTATTTAGCTGCCGTTGGCGGAAGTTTAACCATAGAGGTGACTTTACCCGATGGCGGAACGTTGGATGTTGCGTAAACCGCGACAGAGCATGCGATAACATTTACTATAGTATGATGTTAATTTTCTATTTAGGAACTCGTTATGGCTGTTCATGAAATTACGCACCCCCTTATTGCTCATAAATTGGGGCTAATGCGAAACGCTAATGTTAGCAGTAAAGATTTTCGCGAATTGGCGTCAGAAGTAGGTAATCTTTTAACTTACGAGGCAACGCGAACGCTACCTACAGAGCGCGCGACTATAGAAAGCTGGTCTGGCGACCAAGTTGAAGTAAAGCAGATCAAAGGCAAAAAAATTACTGTGGTACCAATTTTGCGCGCCGGCTTAGGTATGCTAGAAGGGGTATTAGAGCTTATCCCTAATGCCAAAATAAGTGTGGTAGGACTGTATCGAGACGAAGAAACTCTTCAACCGGTTGCGTACTTCGATAAGGTGGTAAAAAATATTGATGAGCGGACGGCACTTATTGTCGACCCCATGCTGGCCACTGGCGGCACCTTGATATCTACCATCGATTTGCTCAAAGAAAAAGGCTGTAAAAACATAATGGGATTATTTCTCGTTGCAGCTCCAGAGGGAATAAAAAGCGTAGTAGATAAGCACCCCGATGTTGATATTTTTACTGCAGCTATCGATGAGCGCCTTGATGAGAATGGTTATATATTGCCAGGCTTAGGCGATGCTGGAGACAAAATATTTGGTACGCGATAGTACTCATCTGACATTTTCTACTTTTGTTTAAGTTTTAGCTCGATGATTTAAGTTTTCGTTAGAAAGTCGTTAAGTTTCTTGGGTTAAACGATTAAGTTAATGTTATTATTGTGCGAAGGCCTGCTCGATAAGGTGATATACCAACGCCATAGCAGTTATCGATTAAGATTCGCACAGTGAGTGACTTACAATGAAAAAGACCAAGTTAACGCTTAAAGATGTCGCACAACAACTTGGCGTATCAACCGCTACTATTTCAAATGCCTTCAATCGTCCCGATCAATTATCAAAAGGGAAACGAGAAGAAATACTCGCGCAGTGCGAACGCATAGGCTATTCAGGGCCGAACAAGGCCGCACAAATCTTGCGCAAGGGTACGTCAAACATTGTTGCACTTGTACTTGCAGACAGCATTGCCTATATGGTGAGTGACCCGGTAGCCAGTACGTTTATAAAAGGCGTATCGACGACATTACAGCAACAGGGCAAGCACCTTCTTCTCTACGCAGGTGATTCAAACAGTATTTTAGATGTAGTGGACTTTGTGGATGGGTTTATCTGCTATGGCGCACCGCGAAATTATAAACTAGCGCAAGAAATTGCAGCCCAGTCTAAGCCAGCCATTACTGTGGATTTTGATATTGATGATGTGCCTTCAATCAACATTGATAACGAAAACGCGGCGTATGAAGTTGCCAAAGCTGCAATCGATGAAAATGACATTGTCGCTATACTTGGTTTACGGTTAATTGACTCACCTACCACCTGCAGAATTTACGATAGTCCGTTGATTGATGTGAATAGTTCAATTTCACATCGTCGTTTAGACGGATACGTGCGAGCTGCGAAAGAGCAAGGCATTGAGATAAACAACGAATGGATTTGGCACCTTCCCGAGAGTGACAGAAGCTACGCCCGACAAGCAGCGAAAGAAGTGCTTATGAGCTCGCCGCGACCTAATACGGTGCTATGTATGAGTGATATCATTGCATTAGAGTTGCTGCACAGCGCGCTAGCGATGGGCATTGATGTGCCAAACGAACTCAAAATTACAGGTTTTGATGGCATTGAGGAAGCGGATAGAGCTAGGCCGCATTTAACAACGGTTTGTCAGTCTAGCGTAGCTAAGGGCGAGGCCGCCGCTAATGCGTTACTCTCTGGTGAGTCACGCAAGCAAATACTGCCCTTTGATTTAAAACTGGGCGAAACGATTCGTAGCTAAATAACCTGCACCACTGCTTAAACATGATTCAGGTTAAATATAATAAACCGTAGCTAATTTAAGCTCATTGTAATTAGCTCTCGGTTTCTGCACGCTCAAGCAATCTACAGTGCATCGAAAGCCCAGCCTTGGGAAACTGTACCAGGCTTCTTAAGAAAAGCTTCTCAAAAAGATTAAGCGTTCCACACCAGTGCTTTGAAGTGCTTACGGCACATAGACTCGTAGGTGTCGTTTCCACCTATTTGAACTTGGTCTCCACCTGTAACAGCGTTGCCTTGTTCATCCAGTCGTACCACAAAATTCGCTTTTCGACCGCAATGACAAACGGTTTTTAGCTCGAACAGTTTATCGGCCCACGCAAGAAGATAATGACTGCCCTCAAAGGTTTCACCCAAGAAATCTGTGCGCAAACCGTAAGCCAGCACTGGCACATCAAGCTCATCAACCACTTCGACCAATTGGCGAACCTGCTCTTTAGTGAGAAATTGTGCTTCATCAATAAAAATACAATCGAGGTGACGTTCTTGTTCATCTTGCTTAATTGAGGCGAACAAATCATCGTCTTTGCTATAGAGTTTTGCATCAGCCTGCAAACCGATTCGAGAAGTGACTTTTCCAATACCGTAACGATCATCAAGACCTGCAGTATAAATAATTGAGTGCATACCGCGCTCACGGTAGTTATATGCAGATTGGAGAAGAGAAGTGGACTTTCCTGCATTCATCGCAGAGTAATAAAAATAAAGTTGTGCCATGGTGATTAATTTTTTTCGTTATACCAGTTTTTCAAATCTTCAAGCTTCATGGGTTTAGCGAAATAGAAACCTTGCAGATAGTCTGTGCCCAGCATTGCTAAGTGTTTAAATTGCTGCTCTGTTTCAATGCCTTCAGCTATGGTCTCACAGCCAAATTCTTTCGCCATTAACAGCGTTGCTCGTATTATGGTATCACTCTCTTCAGATGTATTCTTTACAAAAGATCTGTCTATCTTAATAAAGTTGAAAGGCATGGTTTGCAGTCGAAATAGTGACGAGTACCCCGTACCAAAATCATCGATAGATATCTTCACTCCACGGGTTACCAACCCTTGCAGTCGCTGTGTGACTAGTTCCTCATCGTTGGCAAAAACACTCTCTGTCACCTCTAACGATAAACGCTGTGGCGCCACTTGGGTGGTTTGCAAAGCACTGTCTAAAATTTTAATAAATTCATCGTCTAACAATTGTGCAATAGAAACATTCACAGATAGGCACATGGCGTCGGATGCTGACCAATGGGATAAGTCGATTAGCGCACGGTTAAGCACCCATGCGCCTATTTCTGGCATCATTCCTGAGCGCTCCGCAAGGGGAATAAATACATCCGGTGTAATATTTTCTCCATCGCAGGACCAGCGCAACAGCGCTTCCACCGAAGACAGTGCGTTAGTGTTAACATTGATAATTGGTTGATAGTGCACACATAACTCGTCGTTATCTATGGCGTTACGCAACCGTTCGCACAAGCGCTGCTCTCGCTTTACCTCGTCGTGCAACGCTTCATTAAATACACCTACAGACCCTCTTTGCCTGCGCTTTTGGTCGTACATGGTGAGATCTGCATGCTGAATTAAGTCCATGGCAGTGAGACCATGTTCGGGAAACATTGCGATACCAATGGTGGCATCTAGAGTAATCTGATTTTTATTAGCCGTAACCGGAATGGCAATACCACTTCGCATTGCGTGGGCAACCGTTTTCGCGATATCCACAGTCACATAAGGCAAAAGCGCAACAAATTCATCGCCACCCCATCTTGCAAGGTGGTTGGTTTCACAATATTTGCTGAGGCGATGCGCTATTTCAGTTAGTACGATGTCACCTATTTTATGACCTAAGCTATCATTTACTTGCTTAAAACCATCTAAATCGACAAACAAAACGGCAAAGGTGCCGTCCACTGCCTTTGTTTTCTCAAGCAGTGGATTCATGTGTTTTAGCAAACCGTTTCTATTGAGAAGGCTTGTCAGTGGGTCGTGATTAGATAAACGAAAAAGATCTTCGGTACGCTTTTGTACCTTTACTTCTAAACTGCCGTTAACGTCATCGAGTCGCTGATTCGTGTTGCGCAAAAGCTGATTCACCCTATCAGTTTGTTGACGTTCTCGCTTCATTTGCTCTACTAGCATCACGTTCTTAGCTTTGAGTTGTACCGTTTTAATAAAAAAATTGTTGTACCTAAACGCACTCGCAAAAAGGCCAGCCCAAAACACGATGCCGAAAACGCCAAGAACAAAGAACTCATCATTATTAAACAGTGCGCATACAGATATAGGGAGTATTAATACAGTCCCGTAAAAAGCCACCAATATCTTACTGGGTGCTAGAAACGTACTTCCTCCAGCTGCCATATTGGCAATGACCACCATGGTAACGGCGAGCTCAATCATTCCCATTGAGTCGTAGAGAAGGGTAGTATAAAGGGCCCAAATAGTGCCTGTTGCAATTAAACCTACAGAAAAGCGCAGTAGCGCTGGTGTTGGTTTAAATTCGGTGCCTCGAAGTCTTTTGCGCCAATAGAAGGAATCTACCCATCGAGCAAAAAGTGTTACGGCCATTGCTAACAACAGCGAAAGTTTAATTTGTGAAACAGATGAGTCGGTGGGCTGGAAAAAGAATATAAGCCCGGAAAACAACAACGCTGTCATAACTAGGCCAACGGCAGAGTTTTCCATGAGCATGTTCACTGTATCCCTGTCTACGCTCTCTTTAGGTATATCATCATCGTAAAGATGCAAAGTAGGCGCCTCTTTTCATTGCTACCGTATAGCTACCATAAAGAATAGCTACAATTCAAATTCTTACTGTATTTTTTGCCGTATTTGGCTGTGTGGAAATTATCTACGCTTGTGACTAGGGCGTGTTGATCTTTGCTGTACAAGTTTTGGGCTAAATGGAAGCATTTTAATCGCGAAACAGTCCTGTGGGCCTAGTGGGCTAAGTCAAAGGGCTGTGCCAAAGAGTAAAATGCTTCCATAACGCCCCCTTCGGGCAGCGCCTGTGAGCTATTTACTCTGCGTTGAATGGTTTCGATTTAGCCTGCTAGACCTTCAACCATTCGCCTTGTTTAAATAGCTCACAGACCGCTGCAAAAATGTACAGCAAAGATCAACACGCCCTTAATATAACCCATTCTCACGGGTTTTCCGCTTCCTCTTTACAATTACTTGTTTATAACAATTAGAAGACCGAATTCAGATAACACGTTCATCACTTGTTAACACTTTCAACGAATGATTTTTAAAATTTATTTATAGAAACTGAACCGCAGAGTCAATTTGTAGCCTTTTAGACGCGATGTACTATGCTTTTACCTGTTGTAAGAGTAAAGCGCGTGGCGAAAGCCCGCATTAAACAAGGCTTTTGCATTCTTTCTTAAACGTTTAAATTTTTCGTTTGTACTGAACGTTTGTCTGTTAAGTCACCCTGAATACTGTAAATTAATTGTTTATTAGACTAATTGTTATGCTTATTTTTGAAAATTTTCTTCACAGAATCTTTACAAGAAGAAAATCTTGGTATACATTCTTAATCGATTAAGCAGCGGGTGCAATCGCTGTGTCATATTAAGTAAGCATTTTGGATATCAAGGCTCTAACACACCGCCGGAGATGACATGAAAAACACACACACACTAAACGCATTGACACTCGCTGTTTGCGCAGCACTTTCTGGAACTGCCTTCGCACAAGAAGCAGCACCGTCAGACGCTGAAGCAAAGAACAAAGAAAAGTATGAACAAATCGTAGTTACTGCCGCGCCTGGTGGCGCAACTATGCAGGAAGCGAGTGTTTCAGTAAGTTCATTTGATGAGAACGACATTATCAAGCTTGCGCCTCGTTCAACGGCCGAAGTGTTCCGTGCACTTCCTGGTATCCGTGCTGAATCTTCTGGCGGTGGCGGTAACGCAAACATCACTATCCGTGGTATTCCTTTAGCAACGGGTGGTTCAAAGTTCTTACAGCTTCACGAAGACGGTCTTCCGGTACTAGAGTACGGCGATATAAACTTCGGTAACGCTGATAACTTTATCCGTTACGATTGGTCTGTTGCTAACGTAGAAGCGATTCGTGGTGGTTCTGCATCAACATTCGCAAGTAACTCGCCAGGTGGTGTTATCAACATGATCAGTAATACTGGTGAAGTTGGCGGCGGCGCTATTGGTACTTCATTTGGTGTTGATTACGATGAGTTTCGTTTAGATTTCCGCTACGGTGGCGAAATCAGTGACGACATGTATTACCACATTGCTGGTTTTGCCCGTGGCGGTGAAGGCCCGCGCGATACCGGTTATAACGGCGACCAAGGTGGTCAAATCAAGTTCAACATCACCAAGATGTTAGATAACGGTCACATCCGTTTCTACTACAAAAATCTTGATGATAAAGTGTCTACTTACTTACCTTCGCCAGTACTTGTAAAGGGTGACGGCGAGTACGGTCCAGTGCCAAACTATGACGCAAGCTCACAAGCGTTGAACTCTGCGTTCAATACGAACATTTCTACATTCGATAGCTTTGGCAACCCAGAAAACCGTGATGTACGAGATGGCATCGAGTCTAAGGTTAGCTCGTTTGGTATTGAAGTTGACTTAGAAGTTGCTGAGAACCTGTTCCTTCTTAACAAATTCCGTACGTCGGATATCTCTGGTGGATTTATTGCCCCATTCGTAGATGGTTTCCCTACAGGCCCTGGCGATGTATCTAACTTTGCTTCAGCATTATGTGCAGGCGCAACTGACGGTGACGGAAATGCGCTTAACTGTGACACTACCACAGTCACATTGGCAAATGGTCCAGGTGCGGGTAACGCATACTCTGGTCAAGCATTTACTAACTTACAGTTTGATACTCGAATCAACGATCTTGGCAACATGATCAACGATTTCAGCCTTCGTAAAGAGTTCGATAATGGCATAGACCTAACGGTAGGTTACTACTACTCAAATCAAGAGATTGCTACTAGCTGGTCTAGCTGGCAGACGTTTATCCAGACACTGGATGGCTCTAACTCTCAAATGTTAAATATCACTAATGGTGATGGCGTTGAGCTAGTATCTGATGGTTTATTGTCTCCAAGCTTCCTTTCTTGGGAATGGGACCTAAACTACCAAACTACGGCACCTTACATGAACGTTGGCTTCGAACTGTCTGACAACATTCTTATTGATGCGTCAGTTCGTTATGACACGGTTGAAGCATCTGGTGAGTTAATCAACTCATGTTGTGGTGGTAACACTGACTTTGATATCAACGGCAACGGCGTTATTGAGCAAATCGAAGATGCATCAGCCGTTAACGCTGGGTTCATCAGCGGTGGTGTTATTAACCTTAATCGCGCAGGTGCAGCCTCGCAAATCGTAGATTACGACGCAACTAACACCTCTTACTCAGTGGGTGGTTCGTACCTACTTAGCGATAGTCAGACATTCTTTGCTCGTTACTCAAAAGGTGGCCGTGCGATAGCTGACCGTTTACTACAAATTGGCGGTACACTTAACCAAGATGGCAGCCTAACTAGCACTACATCGGGTTTCGATACAACTAAGCAACTTGAAGTGGGTTATAAGTACGGTACATCAGACCTAATGCTTAACGCTACGTTGTTCGACACAGTGACAGAAGATACGCAAGCAGAAGTTACAAGCGGTCTTACGTTCATGCGTGAATATGAAGCCATGGGTCTTGAATTTGAAGGTCGCTGGAATGCAACTGAAAACTTCGTTATGTCAGGTAACGTAACGTGGACAGACGCTGAAATTAGTGATGATGTAAATAACGCTGCAATTGTAGGCAATACGCCACGTCGTCAAGCAGACTGGATTTGGACAATTACGCCTGAGTACGTCACTGACACCTGGTCTGTTGGTGCATCACTTCAGGGTTCAACTGAATACTATGTGCAAGACAACAACGACCTTAAGCAAGAAGGCTACACACTGGTTAACTTGTTTGCTACTTATTGGGTGAATGACCAGTTCTCAGTAGCGCTTAACGTTAACAACGCAACCGATGAATTTATCATCACAGAGTCTGAAGAAGGTTCTGCTGCGGTAGGTAGCTACGTACGTGCACGCCCTCTAAACGGTCGTACAACCGTATTATCTCTTAAGTACATGTTCGACTAACATCAAGTTAGTTTAGCTAAAGAAATGCCCGCTATATGCGGGCATTTTTGTTTGTATCTGTGGTTAACTTTTTCTGAGCTTTAGTTCACCTACATTTCGTTAGGTTGCCTTGTTTGGTGTATTTTAAGCTGTATCGCTATTGCTTCAGACAGCTTATCTTTAAGGTGTAAATGCTTTTTATTGATAACGTGCACTAACTTGTGCTCTACAAGGGGAATATGGGTAAAACCGTATTCATCAAAAATGTTTAATTCAGAAAAGTCGCTAGGGGCAATAGCGTAGTCAAAGCGTCCAGTCTTTACCAGTTGGACAACATGATAGAAGTCGTCAAACTCATAAAAATTGGCTTCAAATTTGTTGCGTTGCTGCTCAACGTTCTTAAAAAAACGAGTAGTGACTGCGATACCAGCAGTAGGGTCGTTGATGATATCGACATGACACTCAACGCTTTTAACGCACAGTAAAAACGATGCCCCTCTTGATAACTGCGGTTCAATGGCAATCACGTTGGGGTTATCTTTCGTTACTACGTCGTATCGGATAACGTCTGCATCGGTCATTCCTTCATTTAAGAGCTTTAATCCTCTTTTGCCTCCCACTTTTTCAAAAGTGACGGCAATACCTATTTGTTCATAAGCGCGTTTTATTACCGGTTTATAGAAGTCGTTCACACGGGGATGGTTTATGTAACCAATAATAAAATGACCGTCGTCATGGTCGGCATAAGCTGTTGATGCAGTTAGGTTGATGGACAGAGCCAAAGCGAAAGCCACAAAGCCTGTGGAAGTGACTGTGGGCATATCCTTTCCTCACGATTGCAGATCCAATACGTCTAAGGATAGAAAACAACGCAGTAAATAGCCAACTGTGTGAACCGCCATTTATATAAACAGTTAATTATCAAAATATAAAGCCAAAAAAAAGCCCCAGCGGATGCTGGGGCTTTCAAATTATTTGTAGAAGTCAGCGCTTAGGCAGCGTTCTTTCCACCGTCTACCGCAGTTAATGTCTGCGATGCTGGAAGTAACTCCAAGTCGAACGTGTACTCATCAACACGTACCGCTAGCTTGCGCTTCTCATTGTAGTCATGCAGTTTTGCTACTTCTTCAGCGTTAACAACGCCTTTCTCTTGAAGCTTATTAAGCGCATGCTCAAACGAGATAAACGGAACCACTGGCTCTTTGCGAAGCGCTTTTTGCACTTTGCTAAGCAAGTGAGCAACGGCGTGTTTCGCTTTAAACGCTTGCTCGTTAATGTCGTTACCGTCACCTGGAATAACACGTACTAGGTGAGTTAACTGATCTTTCACGCTGTTGTCTTGCATAGAAGCAAGTGACAATTCACGTACTAGGTCGTCGCTAATACCCTTAACGCTGTTTGTGTAAGTGTTAGTTAACAAACGCATTAGGCCGCGAGTCGCTGTGTTCGGGAAATTGTTGATAAAGTTAACAATCGCCTGATCAGCCTGCTGTAGAGACCACTGCATCGCGTACTCAAAGTACGGTAGTGCTAGCTTTCTATCTTCAATACGTTGCTCGTAGAAGCGAATTGCCGCCATTGCTCCGTATAAGTAGCTCATTACGTCGCCTAAGCGAGCAGACAATAGCTCTGCTTTCTTAAGGTCGCCGCCAAGTACAGCAAGTGACAAATCAGCAAGTGGCGCTAGTTTCGCAGCAATGCTGTTTACGCGCTTTTCATACTGACGTACTTCTGGCAACGCTGACTCAGACTCGCGTAAGAACGGTAAGTAACCTTTACCTAAACTGCGGAACGCATTTTTAACGCTAAATCCGATAGTTTTGCGAAGTACTTTATTAAATTCCGCATCAGCAGAACTTTCGTTGCTGTGAATTAGGTCAACCATATCTTTAAGGTGTGGGTGACAACGCATTGCACCTTGACCGAAAATCATTAGGTTACGTGTAAGGATGTTTGCACCCTCAACCGTAATGGCAATAGGTAGCGCTGAATAGCCGCCTGCCAACGTGTTTTGAGGACCACGTTGAATGGCTTTACCTGCCTGCACGTCCATTGCTGAGTTTAATACATCACGACCTAACTCGGTCATGTGGTATTTAGCAATAGCAGTCACTACAGAAGGTTTAACACCTAGGCCTAGACCTTCAGTGGTAAGAACACGCATTGACTCTAGCAGGAACGTTTTACCTGCGATGTCTGCCATCTTCTCTTGAATACCTTCAAAACGACCGATAGGTAAACCAAACTGTTCACGTACAAAAGAATACTCAACGGTGCCTTTAAACGCTGATTGAGCAGTTGCAACGCCCATCGCAGGTAATGAAATACCGCGACCTGCGCCTAAACAGCTCACCAACATCTGCCAACCGCGACCGATGTTCTTTTGACCACCAATAACGAAATCCATTGGGATGAACACATCTTGACCACGAGTTGTACCGTTATAAAAACGAACGCCCATAGGGTCGTGACGGTTTCCGAGTTCTACACCAGGGTGTGACTTTGGAAGTAGGGCACAGGTAATTCCGTGCTCAAACTTATCACCAAGTAGTTGGTCTGGATCGAATACTTTAAATGCAAGACCAAGAACCGTAGCGATAGGCGCAAGTGTAATATAACGCTTATCCCAACTTACGCGAAGACCAAGAACTTCTTCACCGTTGTATTCGCCTTTTGTCACTATTGCTGCGTCTGGTATTGCACCCGCGTCTGAACCTGCCTCTGGGCTGGTAAGGGCGAAACATGGAATGTCACGACCGTCAGACAATCTAGGCAACCAGTAGTCTTGTTGTGCTGTAGTACCGTAGTGCATCAACAACTCACCCGGACCTAACGAGTTAGGTACCATTACTGTCACCGCAATCGCGCCGCTTTTCGCAGCAATGGTGGCAACAATCGTAGAGTTGGCATATGGACTAAATTCCAAACCGCCGAACTTCTTGGGGATAATCATTGAGAAGAAACGGTTTTTACCCAAGAAATCAATAATTTCTTGTGGGATATGCTTTTCGTTTCCAAGCTCGAAATCGTCAATCATGCCCAATAGCTCTGCTACTGGACCATCTAAAAATGTTTGCTCATCCGCACTCAGTTTTGCCTGAGGGATATCGCGAAGTGCCTGCATATCAGGCTTACCCTGATAAATTGAAGATTCAATCCACACGTCACCCGCATCTAGGGCTTCTTGTTCTGTAATTGAAATTGGGGGTAGCACTTTCTTTAAGCTAGTTCTAATACTCATATTTACTCATCCGCTCATCTGACCAGTTGTTGATGTAGATACTACAACAAATTTACAAAAGATCAAAAAAAATCGTCGATGAAGAAGTTAAAATCCTGTAATGTGTAAAGAAAACAGATAGTTAAGATTTACGTGTTTTTTAGTGGTCGGGCGAAATATGTGAAAAAAGTCGTGCTGAAGTACAAAAGGCTGCGTAAGAAAATGCTTAAAAGTGCTGTAGAGCGCCGCAACTTTTGCTAAAAGTGAACAAAACTTTTGCTAGAAGTGATCACAATTTGAGTTAAATTGTGTTGATCAGGCAGTCATTTCATTGCCTATCGTTTATAGTAAAGCGGTTATACTACAGCAACGCTTTTTCTTGGTTCACATAAAATCGATTAAAAAGAGACTGATTAAAAAGAGATAGCCATTAGAGCGTTAATAAACATTTTCACTAGCGTATTATTTTGAGGTTTAGATGAAGCAGTATTTATGGATAGCAGGTGCATTAGTAGCGGGAGCATTAGTGTGTTCGAAAGCAGAAGCAGCACCTGAAAACTACGGGTTAGTATCTGTAGGGTATACGGACTTTGAATTCGACGGCGGCAGCGATCGTGAAGTAGCTTACAGTGTTGCATATGGTCATAAAATTCATAGACAGTGGTATGCAGAAGCCGGCTACTTAAACCTTTTCGATTATTCTGACGACGGTGCAGAGGCTGAGGGTGAAGCACTTTATTTAGCTGTATTAGGTAAGGCGAGTAGCACCACTGGCGAATTGTTTTATAAGTTGGGCGTTGCCCGAGTGGATGTGGCAGCTACTATTCCTTGCGGTACCGAAACAGCATCTGCTTCTTGCAGTTATGACGATGGCATCGCTGCTGGTCTTATTGGGCTTGGCTTTGATTATTATGTTTCACAAAATTCGATGGTGCGCTTTGAATATACTTACATCGGCGGGGAAGATAGCTTTTCGACCAATATGCTCAGCTTAGGATTCCGCTACAACTTTAATTGATTGGTTTTGCGACCAATCCAAAGATCCCGTGAAAGAGTACTAATTTTATTAAGTTAAGGAAGGTACTTACAATGAAAAACGAATTAGACAGCAAGTTTTTACTTCAAGTGTTCGACAAAATTCGCCAGCATGGCTCGAAAGAGGGCGATGAATACAAGTTGATGGGCATTACAGCGTTTACCGATCACGATGGGTATACGCTGTATATCGAAGACGTTAATGTGAAGCTGCGATTCGGTTTTCATAACCAATACCATTTTGATTACGACTCCAGTGATCACTATGATTCCTTCGAGAAAAAGCTTAAGCAGATAGATAAAACGTACTAAGCACGGTCTACTACTCTTTAAAGTGCGCTGTTCTGACTACCTTTAGTTAAACTATTTCAAGGTTAACTATTATCAGTATACCTACGCGCGCTTTAGTATGCTTTGTGAATCCCGTACCCCATAGCCCACAATAATTCGTTCTGATACAATATATGTCTTCTCACATATTGGAAACAGACCTTGGCTGCGGCAATAAAAGCTCCTAAATTCACCATTTCTTTTCTTGGTCCACGCTATTGGTTGATATGGCTTGCTGTAGGTTTGCTGTATATCATCACTTGGCTTCCGCTGCCTGTCATACGGGCGATTGGAGCGGGTGCCGGTAAGCTAATAGCGCTTATCGTGCCTAAACGTGCAAAAGTGGCCAGGCGAAACATCGAGCTTTGGAATCCCGCTTTATCGAGCGATGAAGTAGACCGCTTATACCATGAAAATATTCGCCGTACGGGCATGGCACTGTTTGAAACAGCCATGGGCTGGTGGTGGCCTACTTGGCGGGTGCAACGAGCATTCGAAATAGAAGGCGCCGAACATATAGAAGCGGCTAAAGCCCAAGGTAAGGGCGTATTTGGTATGGCTCTGCATAATATGAATGTAGAGTTTGCGTGTCGTGGTATTGGCTATTCATATCCTAGCGTGGCGTTTTACCGTAAACACAACAACCCTCTTATAGACTATCTTCAATATCATGGTCGCAATCAGTCGAACAAATACATGATTGATAAGCGCAATGCGAAAGCGTTGCTGGCTGCAATGGACGACAAAGAGCTTTGCCTTTACTTACCAGATCAAGACTATGGGCCGAAGCAAAGCGTTTTTGTTCCATTTGGTGGTGTAAAAGACACGGCTACAACAACTGCAACCTTGATGTTTATTCGTCGCTCTGAAAGCGTCCCCATGCTAATTACTTCGCAATATACAAAGCGTGGGTATAAAATTAAAGTCTTCCCACCGTTACTCGGTCTAGGTGAAATGGAAGATCATGCAGCGTTAACGTTGCTCAATGAGCATATTGATAAAGCGGTAAAAGAGCAGCCTGAAAGTTATCTATGGATGCACAAAAGATTTAAGACGAGGCCGTCTAAAACGTCTCCATCGCTCTATTAATAAAAAAGTTCAAGGTAAGAACATTACGTTGAGCCGGTTCTACATAGCGGCTTTCACTTAAAGAACAACAATTAGGTATTAAGTTTCATGGGGCAACAAAGCTACTCAAGTACATCTTTTTGGGCGAAACAAATCATACTGGCAGTAGTGCTAGTTGTCGCCGCTGGCGTACTCATCTATTTCCTTGAGATTAAAGAGGCGGCTCCCGTGCCCGAAAGTCAAAAGGAAGAAAAGTCAGTTTCAAAAGGCCTCAGTGAGTTTTATCGTGAGTTTAGAATGTCTGCTACCGATCCTCTGAAAGAAGAGCAGGGGGATTTTGTGCTAGACATTGCTGGGGTTGATCCTAACCTTGATAGCAAACTGGAAAAAATGGCGAGCAAAACCCGTCCAGTAGAGTCGAATTGGACTGGTGAACATAAATTCCGCACGTTCCAAGAAGGGAATACGCTACGTGAGGCTATCTCACAGTACGCTCAGGACGAGGGAATGCAGCTAATATGGAACTTAGAGCAAGATTTTGTGATAAAGCATCAGTTTCAGTTAGACAATACTGTATCGGGGTCGTTAGCGAGTATAGCGAGTGCAATAGACAGCAGTTTTGAGGGAGAGGTTAAAGCGTATCTGTGCGCAGACCAGCGTTCTTTAGTAGTGACAGCAGAAGAAACTAAGCTACTTAAAAATCAATGTGAGCGCGTGAATTAGGCAAGCAATTAAAAAAATTACTGATAAAGCGGAAAGACACTAATCGAAGGAAATTTTTCAGTGCTAAAAAAGCCATCATTATTTGATTAATGATGGCTTTGGCATTTAAACGCAATTTTACTTTTTAACTCGTAAGTACAAAGCTACAAAGCAAAATGCAAAAATGGTAAACGACGATGGCGCAGGTACTCTCGTGATCGTAATGTCTGCTACTTGAAGGCCGTTCGCAGATGAGCTGCCACCACCTTGGAATGTTAACTGTAAATCATCCCCTAGCTGAGTTTGTCCCCAACCGAATTCAAAACTGTTGAATTGCCAAGTGCGTCCGTTAAATTCAGGTATTAGCTGCCCTGTAAGCGACATGTTTCTTGTTAGGTTAGTTAATTCTACAAACGCGCCATCAGCATTGTTTTGACGGATACCTGAATAGAAAGTTAGTTTCCCTGTTTCCCAGTAATTAACTTCTTGGTTAACAGTAAATATTTCGCTTAGAAGCGTCACGCTTCCAGCATCATCGTTAACTTCTAGAGCACCGAGAATATTGACGTCGGGAGTGAGTGGGTTGTTATCATGATCGTAAAAACCATTCATTCCCCTAGCACCCGAACCACTTGCCTGATAATACTCCAACCCATTGCTATTGTCAGAATCAGACCAACCGGCATCAATCAAAGTCTTGTGGCCAAAACTAAAGTTTTCCGCGTAGATAATTGAAGCTGTTGCATTTAACGGTAGTGTAAATACCAAACCTATTAGAAAATATTTGAAATTAAACATCACGGCTATACCTCATCATTAGACCGAATTAATATCTCACTAAGATAAGCATAAACCGGGCCAGCTCCGTTGGTTGCTGAATCTTAAGCCTTTTTTCTTGTATTCCGAGAATTTCTAGAAGCTTTTGTAAAAAAGTTAGACATCCGATGAGTTACATCGCCTTATTAAACTTAGAAGTTGTTAAGTTAACTTCTCAAAGAGGCCATCCCAAATTCTCGTTACATTCTCACGTATTTCGTCGAGCTCTTCAGTTTGATCCGCAAATTTTGAATCTGCCAGCGTTAAATGATGATATTGTTCTCTTAGTTTTAGATACGCTTTTTGCAGGCCTTTGGCGGTGTTTGCTTCGATAATTTTATTTTCAACAGCATTTTCTAAAATGCGTAGGTTATCGGTAAACTGCGTCATTGATTCAATGTTATGAGAATTCGCGAGTACCCAGTATTGGGTCATAAATTCAATATCGGTAATACCCCCTACGCACTGTTTTAAATCTACTTTTTGCTCGGTTTTAGACAACAAATGCTCACGCATTTTTATCCGCATTTTACACACATCTTCAGCAAGGCTTGATGGCTCTCGTTGTTTCGTCAGCACGCGCTTACGCACGGCTTTGAATGCTTCAAGTACATTGTTATCTCCGCATATGGCTCTTGCTCTCACTAACGCCTGATGTTCCCAGGTCCATGCTTCCTCATTTTGATATTTTTCAAAACCATTGACATGGCAGCACAGCAGGCCAGCATTACCAGAGGGGCGTAAGCGCAGATCAGTCTCGTACAGCTGTCCGAATAACGTTTTTGTGTTTAACAAATGCATAATGCGCTGGGCCAGCTTTATATAAAACTGCTGAGCTTCTATTTGCTTTTTACCGTTTGTAGTTATACCGCTTGGCGCATTGTGTAAAAATACTAAGTCTAAATCAGAGCCGTAGCCTAATTCATAGCCTCCTAGCTTCCCGTAACCTACAACGCCAAACCCCTTGTCAGTGCCCTCTAGGTGGGAAGGCGTGCCGTAGCGTTCACTCATTTGCATCCACGCGGCGCTGACAATATTATCCAGTATCACTTCAGCTAATACAGTCAATTTGTCGCTTACATTGGCGATGGGAAGTGAGTCACTGATATCGCTAGCTGCAATTCGAAGCTGCTGACACAACTTAAACTGGCGCCATGCATCCATAAGCAGCTCCACATCATCTTGCTCAATGCGAAGCATAGACTGTCTGAGGTCTTGCTCGTATTCCCGTTTGCTGGTGGCAATATCTGTGTTTTGCTGGCCCAAATACAACGGGGTGAGGAGCTCGTCTAATAGCAGCGGAAAGCGTTTGATTTCTTGAGCAACCCAGCCACTTCTCTCACATAACTTTACCAATTGCTTCAGCACATCAGGGTTTTCGAGCAACAAATCAAGGTAGGTTGTGCGACCCGTTATAGCCTCAATCACGCCTAGTAATCGAGATAAAACCTGAACAGAGTTTGTCGGGTGCTGAACAACCAGCACATAAAGAATTTCAGGCAGTAGTTTTGTGAGGGTATCTTCTCCACGCTGTCCAATTCGGTAATTGCGCTGAGTATCTTTAAACTCTATCAGCGTGTTGAAAATACCCATGGCCTCACGGCTTGAAAGATGATCGCTAAAAGCGTCTATAAATTCATCGCTTTTTAACGTCAGTTGCCATGCGTCTTGGCACGCACTGAACAGTGCATCCTCATCAGAATGAGTTTCATGAGATTCTTCCACTAGCTCATTAAAATGCCCATGGATGGTTTTCATAGTAGTACTTAGTACGTCTAAAAAACGCTCGTATGTCTCAAAGCCCATAACCGCTATGAGAGCCTCTTGCTCCCAATCGGAGTCTGGCAGTGTTTGGGTTTGTCTGTCGCGACACTGTTGCAACGTATGCTCTACTTTGCGAAGAAACAGATAGCTGTCTCTTAATTCTTGCGTGACATCTTGTTCAACAATGTCCATATCTGAAAGCGCGGTAAGCGTAGTAAGTAGTGACTTACTTTGAAGGCTTGGCTCTCTGCCACCATGGATGAGTTGAAAACTTTGAGCGAAAAACTCAACTTCGCGAATGCCGCCGGCCCCCAGCTTAATATTATTGCTCAGCTTTCTACGCCTGATCTCTGTGGCTATTAACTTTTTCATGTTGCGCAAGGCATCAAGAGTAGTGAAGTCGAGGTAACGGCGAAAGGTAAAGGGTTTGAGGATGTCTTTCAAAGCCTGTGCATCGTCAGAACTATCATCATTGATAATGCGGGCTTTTACCATTGCAAATCTTTCCCAATGGCGGCCTTGGTCTTGATAATAATCTTCCATAGCAGCAAAGTGCATAACCAACGGCCCAGAGTCGCCGAAGGGACGTAGTCGCATATCTACGCGGTACACCTGTCCATCGGTTGTTATTTTATTGAGTGATTGAATAAGCTTTTGCGCTAGCTTGGTGAAAAATTGCTGGTTTTCAATACTTTTTCGACCCCCTTGAGTTTCGCCTTTTTCAGGGTAGGCAAAAATAAGGTCAATGTCGGAAGAAAAGTTCAGCTCTCTACCACCTAGTTTGCCCATACCTAAAATGTACATATGTGCGGGGCATTTCTCTGATTTATGTCCTGTGCTGTGCGCTGATACGGGGGTGCCGTATCGCGCTGCTGCATCTTTATATAGCCAGTTGTAGGCGGCGACTATTAGTGTATCGGCGAGGGCGGAGACTTGAGCGAGAGAGGTTAAAATAGCTTGTTTATTTAGCACATCAGCATAGGTTATGCGGGCCATCTCAGTATTTCTGCATTCCCGTAACGCTGACAACAGCTCATCTTCAGTTTTGACGCCTTCTAAGCGTTTTGAAACCTCGGCGCGATAATGATGTAAAGCGCTACCTTTAGAAGCTTCATTAACTGTATCGTTTGGGTTACTAAAAGAATTGCTAGAAGGATTATCAGAGGGAGGCAGAGTAAGCACTCTACCTAACGTTTGAGGATACTGAATAAGGTGCTCTGCTAAAAACGCTGAGCGAGAAAATGCAGTGAGAATATCTGCTTTATTATGAGTCAAACTGTGCGCCAAATTATGCGCTAATAACTCTTTGCTAGAGTTTTCTATTCCCTCTTGATGGTCTTCGTTCGGGTACTTTGCTGTGCTGCTTTTTATGCTCTCGTCTTCATAAACTGACACTAATTTTTGCCAATACTGTTCAGCTAGTTCAACGTTAGCCATGCTATTTTCCTTTTCTATTGGCATAATACTCGCATTAACCTCAAGTCTTATAAAAATAATCACTTTACGATGTGTAGTAGCAATGTACGCCAGCGAATGAAAAATAAACCGGATAAAAAGTGACGGTTTCGCTGGTCGATATACAGATTGTTTATTTAGTCGGTAAAGTGCAAGGAGCAAAGATAGCGTGGAAGCTTTAGTAAAACTAGTACCCCTTACCGAAGAATTATTGATTTACCTTGCCATGGACGTGGGCATAGCACTCGCACTTTTAATGGTGATGAAGTGGTTAACAGGGGCCTTTAGACAAACATCTGTTACTGATGAGCTTGGTGTAAAAGATAATTTCGCTTTTGGTATAAGTATTGCCGGGGGTATGTTGTCGCTGTGTATTGTGCTGAGTTCGGTAGTAGGGCGGCATGTGGGTATGGGCTATAAAGATGCTGCCGTTGCCATGCTTACCTTCGGTCTTGTAGGCATTATATTGGTAAAGTTTGGGCGCTTTGCTCATGACAAACTTGTGCTTAACAAAGTCGATACCCCTGAAATGATTGCAGAGCGCAGTGTAAGTGTTGCCCTAGTGGACGCGGCCAGCTTAGTTGCAAGCGCCATTGTACTTCGCAATATTATGCTGTGGGTGAATGGAAGCGACATGAATGCGGTTATCGCCATTGTGACGGGTTTTGCAGTGGTATTAACCATGCTGTTAGTGATGACCCGCATACTCGAATTTAGGTACGCCAAGGACAATCAGAATGACTCTTTTCAAGGTGCGCTAGAAGGCGGACAAATAGCGTTGGCTATAGAGCATGCCGGAAACCTGTTAGGCACTGCAATGATAGTGTCTGCAGCAAAGAACTTACTTATTTATGAGCCTACAGGTTATGTCAGTAACGTGACCGGATGGTTATTGGTGAGTGTGGGCTTAACAATCGCATTGCATTTGTTGGTGCTGGCAAATAAAAAGATAATTCTTTTTGGTATGAACTTCCGTCAAGAAGTAGATCAGCAGCACAACATCGGTGTGGCCGCTTTAGGTTTCACGTTGAGTATTGGTAATGCCATGATCATCAATGCGGTTTTAGGTGGGTAGTGAGTCTACTAGTTCGGCCTTTATGCAATTAAGTGTGAGTGTGTCGCCACTATTTGTAAATTCGAGTTTCCCAGACTGAATAATGTTGTCTTTCTGCGAACGTGTTAACTTTTTAACCTTACACTCAAGTACGGCAGCTTCCGATTTGTTTGATAGTTGAAAAATAGCACGAAAGGTTAGAGGGCTTTTACCTTTCAGTGCTTTTGCTCCGCCCACTTTTTCTCCCCTATGCTGAGCTATTCGCCTTTTGGGATCGGTAGTAATACCTGTGTACAGCTGACCCAATCTGTTCTCTATCAAATACAAGTACCAGGCAGGAGGGTTTTTCGCTTCACAGAGATTCTTTCGCTGGTGGGTATTGCTCGACATGGCTGTTATACTCATTCCAATAGAATTAAAGATCGGAAAGGGTTGTTTTGCCATGATATTACCAGATTTTACCAAAGCGAAAGTGCTTATTGTCGGCGACCTCATGTTAGACCGGTATTGGAGTGGCGGTACTGGGCGCATATCTCCCGAAGCCCCCGTACCTGTTGTTAACGTAAATAGTGCAGAAGACCGCCCAGGCGGCGCCGCCAATGTAGCGGTAAATGTAGCTACGTTAGGTGCAAAAGTGACGTTACTGGGTATGTGTGGCAATGATGAGAACGCCAACATTTTAAAAGAACGTCTGCACACTCACGATATCAACTGTGAGTTCTTCCCCGTCGATGGTTTCGATACGATCACCAAGCTTAGAGTAATGAGCCGCAACCAACAATTACTGCGTTTAGATTTTGAAAAAAGTTTTGCTAATACTGACAAATCGGCGTTAGAGCAGGCCTTTGATGATGCGCTAGACGTGGCTGATATTGTTATTTTAAGCGACTACGCAAAGGGATGTTTGAGCAATCCTGCGGCATTAATTGAAAAAGCGCTAGCGAAAGGTAAGCGGGTGGTTGTAGATCCCAAAGGAAGCGATTTCAAAAAATATGCAGGTGCATCGCTTATTACGCCAAATATGGATGAGCTTCAGGGCGTGGTTGGTGAAGTAGGTTCTGAACAAGAGCTGGTAGAAAAAGCAGGCAAACTAAAAAAAGAGCTAAATATAGGCGCGCTCCTAGTCACTCGTTCTGAAGACGGTATGACATTGTTTGAGGGTGAGAATACAGAATTTCATTTGCCCGCTAAAGCCAAAGAAGTGTACGACGTCACCGGTGCTGGGGATACGGTAGTGTCTACCATTGCTGTGGGAATGGCGAGTAAGCTTCCCCTTCAAGCGTCCTGCGTACTGGCTAATTTGGCCGCAAGCGTGGTGGTAGGTAAGCTAGGTACATCTACGGTGTCGAACACAGAGCTTGCGTTAGCTTTGGGCGAAGAGTCTGTCCATCTTGATGGCGGCGTAATGAATGAAGATCAGCTCGCTATTGCGGTAAAAGCGGCAAAAGAGCGAGGTGAGCGCATAGTAATGACCAACGGCTGCTTTGACATCCTTCATGCGGGCCATGTTTCCTATTTAGAAGAGGCATCGCAGCTAGGAGATAGGTTAATTGTTGCGGTGAATACTGACAGTTCGGTAACCAAGCTTAAAGGGCCTGGCCGACCGGTAAATAACGAAAGTCGAAGAATGGCTGTGCTAGCAGGGTTAAGTGCAGTAGATTGGGTTGTTCCCTTTAGTGAAGACACGCCCCAACGTATTATTGCGCGATTACTGCCTGATGTATTAGTAAAAGGTGGCGATTACAGCGTTGGCCAGATAGCGGGTGGTACAGACGTTATGGAAAACGGCGGAGAAGTGAAAGTACTTAGCTTTGCCGATGGCGTTTCGACAACAGGTATTATTGAACGAATAACAAAAAATAAGTTGGGCTAGGGCAAGTAAAAGGTGGTGTAATATACACCACTTTATGCTTCAGCCAGTTACATCTAGCTTTTGCAAATAGGCAAGATAAACAGCCAATATAAACAGAGATGCGCGTTATTTTCTGCGCTTTGATAACAGCAACATCACACGGTATTTTTCATGTACGAAAGTTATTACGGACTTAACTCGAAACCGTTTCAGCTAACGCCTGATCCTGCTTTTTTCTTCGCTAGTAAGTGGCACAAAAGAGCAATGTCATATCTACAGTATGGATTGTCTCAAGCCGAAGGGTTTATCGTGATAACCGGCGGCATAGGCACAGGGAAGACCACAGTTGCCAATAGCCTGCTCGAAGAGCTTGAAGATGATATCGCCGCTGCGCAAATTGTGACACCAAAGCTGTCGCCAGATGAGCTTGTGAAAATGGTGGCGTCGAAATTTGATATTGCTACTGAAGGCAGAAGCAAAGCCGACATTTTAAAAGCCTTAGAAATTTTCCTATACGAGTTAAATAGAGCAGGGCGTCGCGCGCTGCTTCTTGTAGATGAGGCGCAAAATTTGCCATTAGAGTCTATTGAAGAGTTGCGTATGCTGAGCAATTTTCAATTTAATGGTAAGCCGCTTATTCAAAGCTTTTTATTAGGGCAAGAAGAACTGCAGCCTATACTACGTGCCCCTAATATGGAGCAATTTAGACAGCGCATTGTGGCGTCGTGTCATTTGGCTCCTCTAACCTTGGAAGAATGCAGAGCCTATATTGAGTATCGGCTTCATCATGCTGGGTGGAACGGGGCACAGCTTTTCTCTGACGAAGCGTTTGAGCGAATCCATATATTCACCCGCGGTATTCCGCGTAAAGTGAACACCCTGATGGATAGAATCATGCTTTATGGCTTCTTAGAAGAATTAGACACTTTCAACGCCGAATCTATCGATGAAGTGATTGAAGAAGTAAAAGCCGAAATGTTCGAGCCTGATAAGTCAGGCGCAGAGATTACAGAGCACATGGGCTTTGCCGACAGTCCTGAAAGCAAAACGATAATGACGCCTGAGGGCAACGTTATTCGCGATACAAAGTATTACCTAGATATGCTGGCCGAGCTGGTGGATGCCCTAGATGCTGCTATATCGCAAAAAGTTAAAATGACGCAGTATGTAGATAAGTTGATGAAGAAGAAGTTTAAGACTTATGTAAGGTTGAAGAGTGATGATAGTAAAGAGGAGTAATACGCAGTCAGTGTATTGTGGTGCAGTTTCTTTTGAATCTGCCTTATATTATCTTTGAGCGATCTAAAGAGAAAAACTGGTGGTTATAGAAAGGGCGATTAAATTTTGCCCTTTCTAAAACAAAACGATGCTTTAATGTTGCTTACCATCGAGTTTGCATCAATAACACGAATCAATCGAAGGTATAAGTTACACCTAGCGTTAAGCGTCTATCAGTGAAGTTTGCACCGAAGAAGCCGTTGCCTATTCCGCCACCGCCGTTCAGTAGATCGCCACTTCTATCAACATAATTCAAATCTGCACTCACAGTAAGCGACCTACCGAAGGTTCTCTCTAAACCAAGTGAAGCATTCCAGTTTTCACTGTCTCCACCTTCAAATGTGTCTGACCGTTGAGTTATCTCTGCGTAATTTACGCTGGCATTAATATTGGTATAGCTTCCTAGTCTATAAGCTAACGTAGAGCCAAAAGAATAAGTGCGAGTTAACCTGTCTTGGTCAATGGCATCGTCTTCAGAGTAACGGAAAGACATTCCAATAGTAACTCGCGAAAAGTCATATCCCAATTGGAAGTTGCTTGCTTTTCGAATAATGATGTCGTCATTAAACTCTAGGTTTTGCGTGGTTATCTGAACAAATTGTTCATCTGCGTTTGGCACATAGTTCAAGCTGTTGGGTTGAAAACAGCTGGCAATAGAGCCCGAATTAGCAGGGCACACAAACACCCCCAAATTTTCTGGGTTTGCAAGTAATCGTGAAACATTAGTAACATCTTCAGAGTAACCGAAAGCAGTTCGGAAATATTTTGAGTTGTAGCTGATGTTTGCAGAAGCTGTTTCACCAAAGAAACGTCTACCGTAGGTCGCTGAAATCTGCGTTCGAGTGCTTAAAGCCCACTGGGCGTCTAACCCTATAAAGGTTTCGTTGTCGTCATCCTCTAAGTCTGAACTTGTTGTGTTCGCGGTTAACGATATGAAGCGGTTTGTGCTTTGGCGATAGGTAATACCCGCACCATAAGAGTCGAATTTACGTACCAAGCTGCTGGTGTCAGTTCGGGCCGATATTTGATTGCCCTCGTGTGTTCCAGTAACTCTCACAGCCCAATTGGGTAAAAAGTGAATATCGGCAAACCCAGAGGCATTACGAGAGATAAATGCACCTTGGTTAGCTTGTGCTCTATCAGTGTTTTGAAAACTGCCGGTAATATTCCAAATCAAGTACTTTGCTTCGTCGCCGTTAGCCAATGTACCTGACAGCTGATAAGTATCGTTATTAAGCGCAAAGCCATTATTTAAAGCATTTCGCTCAGAGGCAACATCAGAGTAGGAAGCTTGCCCTGTGCCTCGAATCCAGTCGCCTTGCGAGATTGTGGTAGTAACACCTATTCTGTTTGAGCGCGTTTTTGCCAATGCATCGGCATTAGTAAAAAAATCGGACACTAAAAAGTTGCCTGCCTGAGCGTTTTGATAACTAAGCGCCCCAGAGGCCTGAAAAACAAGAAGCTCATCAAGCGGTGCCCAATTAGCAGAATAGCTATACTCACCGTAGGTGTCATCACGACTTGCATCATTCTGGTCGCGTTCAAGATGCGTAAGCTTACCCTGCCACAAACCATTAAAGGTTCGTGACTGGTAAGAGGCATTTACCGTTGGGTTAATAGAAAGCGTTGTAAACGAAAATGTACCGTTATCTTGGGAATCAACATCTTGAAATACACTTTCTGCTGAGGCTGTCGCCGTTACTTCTAATTTGGCGCTCGCATGCCCGCTAAAAGCTAGAGCTACCGCAGATGCCAAGGCAGCGACTACAAGTCTCTTTATTTGTGTGTTAATTCTTTCGCTCGGCATAATAATATCCATAATATCCGCTTCCATCGGTATCATTGTGTACCGACTTATTAACCACAAAGCCTATCGCCATTTCTGGATTAAGTCGTTCAACAGACAATTTAATGTCTGACATTTTAGCTTTACCTTCTTCTACAACCACTACGGCCTGCCCAGCAAAGTTTGCCAAAATTGCGCTCTCGTTTATGCCTATTAGTGGAGGAGTATCGAAAATAACGATTCGGTCTGGATAGCGATTTGCAAACTCATCTACCGTATCGTGCATTTTTTGACTGGCGAGTAATTCGGTTGAGAGATGGTGAGAGCGACCGGCCGGGATTATTTTAAGCTTATCAATATTGGTTGGGTAAAGTACGTCAGCAATGTCTGCTACATCACCTTTCAAGTACTCCATAAGCCCTTGTCTGTTCTCTAGGCCTAATGTTCTTAGTACATTAGGCTTAAGTACATCGGCGTCCACTAAAAGAACTGTCTTATCTTGCTCAGAGGCAATACTCATGGCTAAGTTGGTAGCAGTAAAGGTTTTGCCTTCTGATGGGCGGCTACTGGTCACCATGATAATGTTCGGGTTGTGCAATGTTTTTGCCAAAGCTCCGAAGGCGTTGGCTAAGAGCTTTCGCTTAATTTCTCGATACTCTTCGTTTATCTGCTTTCTTTCGCCGTTTAGTGATATGTGACCATTTTTATCCAATCGCTCAAAATCAATAGTAAACCCATACTGCTCAGGAGCCTTTCTATCTGTTTTAACTGCTGTGTCTGTATTGGCCGTAACCTTTTCAGCCGCTGCATCATCAGATAGGACGCTGTGCGCTTCTACGGGAAACTCTTGCGCAACATTAACTTCTTCTGTATTTTTCGCTTTCTCAAGCTCAGCTGCTTTACTTTGTTTTTGTTTCTGAAGCGCTTTTTCTATAGTGTTTTTCATTTAAATAAGCCCTCCAAACAAGTCAATGTTCATAACTTCTGCTGCCATTAAAATGCTGTACATGGCTAAAATCGCACCACTGGACATAAGGAAGACAATCAACCGTGTTCGGTTACTTTTCTTTATTTGTTCTATGTTCAAGTGGGTTACCGTTCCCCAAATAGGGAAGTCAGACACAGTAAGCAACTGTTTAGGCCTTATCAATATGGGGTTTAGCTGACTAATTAAGAAAGCAACTGCAATCCCAGCTCCAAAACCAATGACAAGTACCGCTGTATAGAATATTAGGCGATTCGGGCCTGAAGGGCGCTTCGGCAGCAGCGGGGGCTCGATAATACGAAACTGCAAGTCCTCTGATGAAACGTCAGCACGTCTAGATAAGTCTGCAGATTCTTTACGCGATAGTAACTCTTGGTATTTCTGCTGAGTTACACTGTAGTCTCGGTTTAGCGCTGTCGACTCAGCCTCTATTTGCGGAATTAAATCTACCTTACTTTCTAATTCTACAATTTTGCTCTGCAAATCAGTTTCTTTTACTCGAAGAGACGCGATCTGGCTTTGGAGTCTGCTCGCTTCAAGCTTGATCTCTCTGTTTAGTTCTGTAAGCGGTTGGCTACCGTTTTCATCAGACTGATTTAAGAATGCATCTATTTCTTGAGCTCGTGCTTTCTCCAAGCTTTCCAATAATGCTTTGGTTTCTACTACATCAGGGTGTAAATCGGTAAAGCGCAATGTAAGTCTGTCTAGTTCTTCTTCTAAACCTCGAATACGCTCATCGTAGCGAGTGCGCAGTGCGGGCTCTTCTTGGTTGGTAACGCCAAAATTGTCGGTGCGCTTTGCGCCGCTTATTTGCTCGTTTAATGACGCAGCTTGCTGTTGAGTTTGCTTAATTTGAAGCTGGGTTGCCTCCAGTTCGCTGTTTAGCCCCTGAAGTCTGGAATAGTAAGTGCCAGATAGCGGCAAAATGTCGTTATACTGGCGCTTAAAGTTGGCCAAACGTTGCTCAGCTTCTGCCAGTCTTGATTCATACTCAGCAATTTGTTCGTCTAAAAATCTTCCGGCGGTGTCGGTGTCTCGTCGGCTGTTGCCTAGAGAGCCTTCTACAAATAAGTCTAATGTTTCTTGCACAACACGCTGGGCAATTATCGGTTTCTCGTTTGAGTAAGAAATATTGTATATGTTGCTGCGTCCGGTAGACGATAAGTTAATGTTTTTTGTCAGTGCTGTAACTAAGCTTTCGAATTCGCTCTCAGTCGCAGTGGTAATATCTAAATCGCTTTCGCGAGCAATTTTCTCAACGTTGCTTCTACTCAGTAACGTTGTTGCCATCATCTGAATTTCTTGGTCTGGATTAGTTTGTATAGCTAAACCACGTAAGAGAGGTTGTAATACTGAGCGTGTATCAACAAAGACCTGTGCTTTGGATTGGTACGTGTCGGGTAAAGAGGCGACATAAAAAAAGCCGATAGGACATATCAGCCATGAAAATATAATTACGTAACGCTTTTTTATCCAAACTCCCTTTACGTAATCGAGAATTTGGGTAAGCGTTTGTTGTAAATCCTGCATATTGTATTTTGTTCCGTTTACTACTTACAGTTTAAAACCAAGCTTCTGGTATTATAACGATATCGCCTGGTAACATATCTACGTTTTCAGAAATATCCCCATCTCTGATCAAATCGTCTATATTAATTTCGTAGGTGCGCTGGTTTCCATTGACCACTCGCACTAACTTCGCGTCGTTGCCGTTAGCGAACTCGGTTAATCCGCCTACAGCAATCATCAAATCAAGCAACGTCATGTGTTCGGTGTAGCTCACAGCGCTCGGGTTTGTCGCTTCGCCAATCACTCGCACCTGCTCGCTCAACGGGCCAGAAAAATTATTCACGCTAACGGTCACGCGAGGGTTATTAATGTACTTACTTAGCTGCTCTTCAATTTGTCGGGCCAGCATTGTAGGGGTTTTGCCCGCCACATCAATATCTTCCACAAGAGAAGTGGTAACTTTACCGTCAGGCCTTACAATAAATTGCCCAGACACCTCTGGGTTTCGCCATACAAAAATAGTAAGCGAGTCGCCGGGGCCGATTAGATATTGGTAGGCATTGACGTCGGTGGTTAGTGATGCCCTTGTAGTAGCTTCAGGCAGGACACCTGTATTGCTACAGCCATATAAGCCAAGTAAAACAAGTGAGATACAGTATTTAGACAGCGTTTTAAAACGGAACATAAGAGATCTTCCTACACTCATTATGGTTAATTTGTGCTTTTCGCGTTTACCCTACGGTAATTGTCACTATAATGCCAATAACAATTCTAGTCTATTGTAATAAATCCCTTTATGATGGGTTAAATGCTGTAGTTTTTTTGGAGGCCAGGGGTGGCAAGTAACAAACGTAATCAAAGTAAGCGCTCTAATATACTTGTTCTTTCTGAGGCGTTGCTTATTTCTTATATGGGCTACATCTCTCACTTTATTCTTTCGCAAATGGAGTTGTCGCCGGTTGTTACGATAGAAAAGCTAATTGTAAATGTAGGGATGCTAACGGTTGCTATTTTACTGTGTTCGCTATCCGTTGGCTTATACGAAGCAAAGCTACGCGAGACATTTCGCGGCATAATTCGCCGAATTTTTGTGAGTGTAGGATTAAGCTACTTCTTAGTTGAAGTTATGAGCAGAGCCTTTTTTGATAATCTTTTAATGGACTCCTATTTTCTACCTGCAGCCGTCAGCGCCATAATAATTACGCTAGTAATATTTCGCTATTTTACTAACCGCTTGGGTCTTCTTGGGCTTGGAAAGGCAAGAATATTAGTACTTGGTGCAGGAGAGCGAGCGTCTATCATCGAAAAGCGAATGCGAAGAGATGTAGATAGGATAGGTTTTGAGCTTGTCGGGTTTGTTCCTATTCCTGGAGATAATCGAGAAGAGGGAATACGTAAAGAGAAGCTTATTCATCTTAAAATAGATGATAGTTTTCAGCAGTTCATATCAGATAACGAAATAGAAGAAATAGTAATAGCGTGCGATCAGCGACGCGGAACGTTACCTGTAGAAGTGCTTTTCGACTGCAGATTACGCGGTATAGAAGTAACTGAGTTACTTGATTTTATGGAGCGTGAAACAGGGCAAATTGTTGTGAACCTGATGTACCCTAGTTGGGTTATCTACTCGAATGGCTTTCAAACGCAAAACTATTTACGTGACTCACTTGATTACACATTCAACGCTCTAATAGCTTTTGTCATATTTTTCTTTGTGTGGCCCATAATGTTGTTTACTGCGCTGGTAATATATATTGATGACGGGCGCAGAACAGGAGTATCAGTATTTTACAAGCAAGAGCGGGTTGGCCTTAACGGTAAGCTCTTTAATATAATAAAATTTCGCAGTATGCGCCCCGACGCTGAAAAAGATGGCGCTAAATGGGCCAGCAAAAATGACACACGAGTAACGCGTATAGGTAATTTTATCCGTAAATACCGGGTAGACGAGTTACCCCAGCTGCTTAACGTGTTTAAAGGCGAAATGTCTTTTATCGGCCCCCGCCCAGAGCGCCCACAGTTTGTAGAGCAATTAGTACGTGAAGTTCCTTATTACAATCAACGTCACAATGTGAAGCCTGGCTTGGCGGGTTGGGCACAGCTCAACTATCCATACGGTGCAAGTGTTGAAGATTCCATGGAAAAGCTAAAGTTCGACCTGTACTACGTTAAACACCAAAGTCTGCTGTTAGATATTCTTATTTTAATTAGAACTGTAGAAATTGTTTTGTTCGGAAAGGGTCGCTAAAAAATGAAATTAGATAATCGTTTAAATGCGATGACGGTAGACGTTGAAGATTACTTTCAGGTATCGGCCTTTGAAGGTGTGGTAGATAAAAAAGACTGGAACAGTATTAGCTTGCGCGTTGGCGATAACACCCATCGCTTGTTAGATTTATTTGCAAAAAATAACGTTAAAAGTACGTTCTTTACCCTTGGATGGGTAGCGCAGCGCTGCCCCGATGTTATTAAGCGCATTGTTAATGAAGGCCATGAGCTGGCAAGCCACGGCTTAGCGCACCAGCGCGCTACCACCATGACCCCAGATGAATTTCGCAGTGATGTGCGCGAAAGCAAGGATATTCTTGAGAATATTGGCGGCGTAGCATTAAAAGGATATAGAGCACCAAGCTTTTCCATCAACGACTCGAACACATGGGCTTACGATATTCTTAAAGAGTTAGGGTTTATCTACTCATCAAGTACGTATCCCATCAATCACGATCTGTATGGTGTGCCTGAGTGGCCGCGGTTTAAATACACTAGAGACAATGGGCTTATCGAGATACCTATTCCCACTATTCGCAAAAAGGGAACTAATGTGGGTATAGGCGGGGGCGGATATTTTAGGTTATATCCATACTGGCTTTCAAAACGTAGAATTAATGAATTTATGCAGGCAGAGGCCGCGCCCTACAGCTTTTACTTTCACCCTTGGGAAATAGACGCCCAGCAACCAAAATTTGAAACCGCACCATGGAAATCAAAAGTGCGACATTATATCAACCTTTCAAAAATGGAAGGCAAAATAGAAAAACTGCTAACCGACTTTAATTGGGTAAGTATGCAAACGGCGTATGACATAACCTAATCACAAAACAAACAGAACTAACAAAATAAATAAAAGCGAAGTGCAGAGCAGATAAGCAGTATCGACAGCTTAAAATAATAATAAGGATAAGCTACTCATGAACAATGTGGATGCTAAACAGGATGTGCACGTAGGCAGACAGTTAGACCTCTCTTTCAAAAAAAACAGTCGTTTTTATTTAGCTTTTTGTGTACTTATAGCATTATGGATTGCGTTTACGTGGCAGGGGCTGACCACTGTCGTAAGCGTTTGGTACGGAAATGAAATATTTAATCATGGCTTTTTCATTGTTCCTGGGGCGCTGTACCTCATTTATTTAAAACGCGATACACTTCTATCCCAACCAATACATTCTACTCCTCTTGCTTTCATTGTTATTGTTCCTGCTATTCTACTTTATATTGTGGGTATGGCAGGTGACATACAATTATTCATGCATACTGCGACTTTCACTCTGCTACCCGCATTAATATGGTTGATGATAGGCACTCAAGCGGCAAAAACCGTTCTTTTTCCCTTATGCTTTATGCTATTCAGCGTCCCAGTGGGAGAGCAGCTAATACCCTATCTTCAAGAAGTAGCGGCAGATGGGTCAGTCGCTTTGTTACAGGTAACGGGTGTACCTCTTTTTAGAAGTGGTTTGTATATAGAAATACCACAAGGTCGCTTTTTAGTGGCAGAAGCCTGTTCTGGGGTAAGCTTTTTTATCGCCAGCTTTGTGATTGGCAGCTTATACGCCTACTTAAATTTAGTGTCGGCAAAGCGCAAAGCCGTATTTGTTATTATATCGCTTATCTTTCCGGTTCTGGCCAATATAGTGCGCGTGTACGGTATTATTCTTATTGCTTATTGGACTGACATGGAGCATGCCGCTGGCGCAGACCATTTAATTTATGGGTGGTTCTTTTTTGCCTTTGTCATTGTTTGTTTGTTGGGAATTGGAGAATTGATGAGGGAGTCTCACTCAGTTTGCGAAAAGCCTGGTATCTCAGAGATACGCACGTCTCACTCCATGAAATCTAGTATGCCTGCCATCACAATAATTGTTGCCTTGCTCATATTCAGCTTGCTTTGGGTCACTATCATTGAGGGAGCTTCTATTACTAAACTCGAGACCGAACAATTAAGGCTCGCTCCGTTCAGTGATGATAGCTGTAAGCAAAGTAATTGGCAGCCTTTAGTTAACGTGCCTGACACGCAGGAGCAAGTATTCTTAGCCAACTCGGAGTGTAATGCGCAGGTTTACCGAGCTTGGTTTAGCGAGGGTGATAACGAACTGGTAAGTAATTTACACAGGTTATACGATCCCGAAAAATTCTCTTTGAGCAGCACTACTAACGTGAAACTTAAGATGGTGACCGGCAAGGATGTCTCTTTTGAAGTTAAGCGTATTGTCTCTGTAACGGGTGAAACGTTTAGCGTTGTAAGGTGGTATGAGCTTGATGGCAATGTTTTTACAAGCTCAATAAGAACAAAAATTTATCAACTTAAGAATGTACTTCTTGGTAAGCCAAGTAGTGGAACAATGTGGATAGTTACGCAAAATGGCCACGACGTGGCCGAAATGGAAAGTGCATTGACAGAAGTTATGAGTAAAATCAAAAAATGAAAAAAATTTTGTTATTAACAGAAAACTTTCCCCCCAAGGAAGGAGGAAGCGGCCGGTGGTTCTGGGAGCTATATTCAAGGCTACCTCGTGAAAATGTAATCGTTGTTGCAAACGACACTGACGAAGGTCGCTTGTTTGATGAGACGCACGATCTCAACATTATCCGAATTCAGCTAGAATGTGCTGAATGGGGGGTGGCTAGCATAGAGGGAGTTAGGTTCTACGCTAAGACTATCGCTGCCATTCGAAAGTTGGTAAAGCAACACAATATAGATGAAGTGCATTGCGGAAGAGTGATACCTGAAGGTGTTATTGCAAGAGGCTTAAAGTTTTTATCGGGCACTCAATACCGCTGTTTTGTGCATGGTGAGGATGTGGAGACAGCGGCAACAAGCAGAGAACACAGCTTGCTTGTAAAAAGTGTGTGCAAAAACGCAAAAACACTTATCTGTAACAGCGAAAATTCGGCTGGTTTAATCGAGAAATTAGAGTTTGAAACGAAAGAGAAATGTGAAGTGCTGCATCCTGGTGTAGATGTGTCGCGTTTTATTCCCGCGCCGCCAGATGAGGCTTTTCGTCAAAAAGTTGGATGGCATGGTAAGCGAGTTTTACTTACCGTTGGCCGATTACAGCGAAGAAAAGGACAAGACTATTTAGTCGAGGCTATGCCCCAATTACTTAAAGAGTTTCCTGACCTTTTTTATGCGGTGGTTGGAAGAGGTGAGTGCCATGACGAGCTTACCGCCATGGTAGAGCAAAATAATCTGCATGACAGTGTGGGTATATACTCAGACATGAACGATGACGAGCTTATTCAGTGTTATCAACAGTGTGATGTGTTTATTTTACCCAACAGAACAATAGCCAATGACATCGAGGGTTTTGGCATGGTGTTGGTCGAGGCACAGGTGTGCGGTAAACCTGTAATTGCGGGGGATTCTGGCGGTACACGTGAAACTATGGATGTTGGTAAAACTGGCCACATTATTGACTGCAGTTCACCCGATAGCCTTTTCAATAACTTAACAAAGCTTTTGAAAAAGACGTCTATCAACGATACCAAGGTAGATGTTGCCGATTATGCGCGTGAGCGTTTTAGTTGGGTTAATCACGTGAAAAAAGCACAGTCGCTGTTCGAGCAGTGACTCAATTATCCACGCTGTCAAAAGGCGCTTTTCTATCTGCAAGCGCCAAATTACTCAGTAAATTTATTGGGCTTATCAGCACGCTGATATTAGCGAGGCTGTTAACGCCTTCAGATTTTGGTGTTATTGCAGCTGTAAGCATAGCGTTATATTTTTTTGATGTGCTTGGTAATGTTGCCACCGAACAATATATCATGCAGAAGCACCGCCTTCGCGCCGGTGATTTGGATACCGCCTGGACGATTAATCTACTACTGAAATGTTTTATCTGTTTTGTGCTTGCGGGTGCGTCTGGGGTGATCGCTGAGGTTCTTAATAAGCCAGAGATAGCCACAGGGCTTATAGTAGTGTCGTTAATCATGCCATTAAATGCGCTGAAGTCGCCATCGCTTTTACAGCAAAAGCGTATGGTGCGATATAACGGCATATTTGCGTTAAGTATTGCCGAAAAGCTAATTGCCTTCGTTACAGTGATATCTGCAGCTCTGCTACTCAAAAACTTTTGGGCGTTTATTATTGCCGATTTAGCGGCGTGTTTTGCTGGCGTAATACTTAGCTATGTGTGGTTTAAAAAACTTCCGCACTATAGGCTTTCTGCTTGGCGAGATCAATTTACCTTCTCATCGTGGATGTTAGGTAAAAACCTTGTTGGTTATTTGCGATCGCAGGCTGACACAATATTCGTATCGCGATACTTCGCCGCAGACACGTTGGGGCAATATCACCTTTCAAGAGAACTGGCGATGATGCCGGGACATTATTTATTAGCGCCAGCGCTTGAGCCGGTATTATCCTCTTTGCGAAGTACGGTTCACATTCGTGACTATTTCTATCAACAGGTGTCTACTGCCGTAATCATTACCTTAATGATTTCTCTGCCCATTGCTGTTTTTATATCGGTATTTTCTGAGCCTATTGCACTTACATTACTTGGCAATCAGTGGAGTACCGCGGGCGATGTTTTGCGCATACTTTCTTGGTTAGTTGTTTATTGGGGCGTTATATACGTGCTTGAAATAGCGCTAATCGCACAGGGCAAGGTGAAGGGGCTGTTCGCTTTCGATATGCTAACGTTACTGTGTATATTAGCCGTGCTCGGTTATGCGTTTTCGACGTCGGCTGATATTGCGAGTGTAGCCTTTTATCGTGTTATTGCTGGCGTAGCTACCACATTTTTACTCTTTATAATAATGTATCAGGCGTATCTTGCTATGGCCGCTAGTGTTTTTGTATGGGCGTTTTTGATTGCCAGTATTGCGGGTTTAAGCGTTTGGATAGCTTCTTTAGCAAGACTCGTGTTTGTTACAAATAATACCCCAACTATTTACGAGAACATGTTTGTTTTAAGTGGGACATGCGTTTGCTTTTCGCTTCTTTTTATTATCGGCATGGGGGCAATATTGATGCTGCTGAAAAATACGAAGACGGCAAAGCAAATACTCTCCATCATAAAAACCTCATTGGGTCGCTGATCATCACTAAGCGCCATTTTCAAAAATTGCTTTCGTTCTCAAAAAATAACCTTGGATGTAAAAGCATATTGCCAATAGTACGAGAACAACATAATGAAGCCCAAAGAAGATGTATTTTGTGGATTCCACAGAGTATAAATTATTACGGTCCGGGCTGAGAAAAAACTGTAGTGGGGTAAAAAGGGTTTCATATTTGAAAATATAGCCAACGAGAGCCAATTGAATCAGCCAATAAGAAACTGGCGCCGAAAGACCTACAATAACTGCATAGGTAATTACCTTTTTTGAAAAGGTAGAAGATAGTAGTGTGCGGTAACTTGATGCTAAATAAAGAAGTAAATAAATATAAGCAACAACACCGATCATTCCAAAGCTATATCCTCCACCATCCAGTAACTCAGTCAGATTGTCTGTTCCCGCCTGAACAATTACTACAGTAAATGAAAACGGCAGTATGACCAAAGTGAACAGGGAAATTACCTTGAGATATAGCTTAAAATCTTTTTTAACCCTGCCTTCCAGTAGGTTCACGCTAGTGACAAAAAGATAAAGAAATGTAAAAGGCAGTATAAGGCCAATCAGCCTGTAGGATGACTCTATCCATTGTGGTATGGCTTCCCATTTGGGAAAGCCTACAACGTCATGTATAGCTTCGTTTGGAAAAATTATGAGACTTGATGCGGTAATTAAAGCCGCGAGTATGAGTATGTACTTTATTAAACGAGTAAACTTTAGGTGCTGTTCCCTTAAGCAACTATTTGCAAACAATACAGGGTAAAAAATTATGCTTGCTAACATTATCGAGACTAGCAGCGCAGAAATTGTTGTAGAAAATTTATCAAACAACTCTTTCACATTATACGGGGTGGCGTCGAGGTTTAGTAACAGCATACAAAGTATAAAACTTGAGGTTATGCACAATATGTAACCCCACTTCCAATGAATAATCCTTTTTGACCTACTCTCTACTGCTTGTTTATTCTGGCTATTATCGTCATCTTGAGAGTGAAAACGAAATACATGCTTACCGACAAAAAAACCCAGTAGGTTAAGTAAGGTATCTGATATTGATGCTACTTTATTTACAATCGGAAGCTGCACAAGTTCCAGTGAAATTATCATTATTATGAATAGAAACGAAATGAACGCATTTGCAGCTTTAGGGCTTAGGAAAGTCTGCGACTTTGGTTCATCGTCTTCTTTTGCAGAGTTTTCGGATTGGAACAAACGCAGTAGGATGCCCAGAGGAATAAAAAGCAATACTTTCCTTACTAATTGCGTAACTGCATTAAAAGGAGAGTCTTGCCAATACGCCAAAAAGGGAAATGAATAGAAACTGCCCCATTTAGCAGCAAACTCATTCTTAGTGATGAGTTCGAAGGGCAAAGTATAGAAGAAGAGAAGTCCGGCAAAATACAATACTGTAATTAGTACTACCAATACTTTGCTGTTGTTGGCAAGCGCCTCAGAATAAACCTCTTTGCGGGAAAATAGCCTCAGGGCAATAAAAACGCCGATTAAAGCCGAGATAATATCAGTTACATCGCTATAACGGCTTAACACTGGGAGTTGAGCGACTTCGATTGTAAGTGCAGTGCCGAATAAAAAAGCAACAAGGTAAGAAGCGCTGTATTTTTTTGATTTGATAAAGCAAAAGGTGACAGTGACCCAAATAACAATGTCTATCAGACTATTAATAATTAACTGTAGTGGAGTAAGTGTTTTGTTATAAAAAGGGATGAGGGATATTTTACCACTAGCCCATTTTTTAAATAGCTCTGTGAAGCTTAACGTTAGGTCAAAAGGCATTAGGCTGTAGATGAAAAGTATACCTAAAAGTGAAATTCCGTAAATTTCCCACTTATCAAATTGCGAGGAGGAAGAAAGCTGTATTAAAGTGCTGTGTGCTTTTTTACGAGTACTGTAAAATAAACCCAGAGCTAAAAGCATTCCCAAGCCTTGAGTATAGATATCTCTAAAAGAGCTTACTCGTTGTTCAATAAACAACTGAGTAAATTCAATTCCGAAAGACACAATTAAAAGCGAGCTCATAACGCCAGTTGCATACGCTAACGAGCTTAAGCCAAGTTGCCTATGACTCTGTAGTAACATCGCTGAGTAGAGGGCAGGCATCATAAGCAAAAAGTTCGTAAACCAATCGGCCCTATTTGTTTGAGTTATTGCAATATCCGTTTTGTCTAGGATGACAAACTGAAGCAAAGCGTCAGAAAGAGATAAGTCTTTGAACTCGAGTGGCACCAGACTTCCATACACTACAAATGCTAGGAGACCCAAGAAGACGACAGTAACTTTCCATCTAATATTTGTAGCCACTTTATCTTTATTGTTAACATCATCTTTCAGCCTTACTTTTGAGCTGAGTTTTTGTTCCATAAACTAAGGTGCCTTTATTCCGATGGGCAGCGCTATGTTCAGCTTTGCGCTAATTGATATGTCTATTTGCTTTTAAAAGGGCTGTAGCGCCGTCTCTTTTTTTAATTCGCTTGTTGACCTTATTGTTTCGAATTAACACATTTTGTGTAGATGCAAACCGATACTCTATCGCATTAGGGTAACCTGAATATAATAATATAGTGTTATTTTGTATGATTGCACCCTCACTACTTTCTAACGCGATGCCTACGTCTGCAAACGGGTGACTCATATCCGTGTGAACAATCGTGTTTTCTTCAATCAAACCGCTATAGTGCTGCGGCTCTGATTTTCCTAGGCCAAAGCCAATGCCGCGGTCGCTGTTTATAATAGTGTTTCCAATAACGTGAGTGTCACCACTATCTTGCCAAAAGTGGATAGCATGTTCAGCTATATGACTTGACGGACTAGCTATATTCCTGAAAATATTATTCCGAATTTGCCAACCAATAGACCTGTGTGCGTCTATGCCACCAATATAAAACTGAGGGCCGATCCCCGCTGTATATTCGAAGACACAATGCTCCACTATCCCATTTTCGGAGTAATGACCTGCAGATTTATCCCCGCTGATTTTTAACATTTGTTCGTAAGAATCTTGGAGGATACTGTTACTCAAACGGAAGAAGTCAGCATTATTTTCCGCACGAACTTGAATTAGATGGTTACCTGAATTTTTAAGAGTTATACCGCCAATAGTTATATGGCTAGCCATGATATCCATTAGCACTTCAGGATAGCGGCTTTTTTTCATTCCTTTGCCTATTAAAATAGTTTGCTGCGGGCCGTTTTTTCCTACTAGAGAAATATTGTTTCTTTGGAAAAGTATACGTCTTGATAAATGGTATATTCCAGGACCTAAGATAATTTCTCTCACATCATAGTTGTGGTGCGCTAGCTCTACTGCGTTGTATAGCTCCGTAGCTGAATTTACATGGACCACTTCAGAAGGTACTGCAGGAAAAGAAGCTCCGAGAAACGAAAGAAAAAGTCGAAAAGACATGTTGTTGCTCCAAGTTAATTCACAATTTAGCTTATTTCGTGCAGTATAGCGTCATCGTTCACGAAAGTTAAAAAGTTGCAAAGTAAGTGCGTTTGATATCATCATTCTTTTTTTTATTCGGGTTCTCCCTTTTAGCTTTAAATCTATTTGGGTTAACTCAAACGCTTCGCCCAGCCGGACTGACCCCAGAAGTTCTAAGGTTTAGCAGTGCAGATTTGACTTTATCTCGAGAAGAGTTTTTTAGTGCTTCCATTCGGTTGAAATCAGAATCTGACAAAGCTTATGCAATCCGGCTGACAAATGTTATTGCCGATGGAATGGCACATGTTCATTGGGAAGCTTACGAGCCCCATCAATTTAACCAAATTGTTCCTATATGGGAAAATTATGTACTTTTCCTCATGGGGGTTGTTTCTGGTATCCCCGAATTTGAGCGGTATCACTTTACTATTCCAGAAAAGAGTATAGAACGAGGTATTGGATTGTGTGGTGATGCATCGATGCTCCTTTCTGAGCTTCTAAACGAAAATGGAATACCAAATAAGATAATAACGATCCCTGGTCACGTTATGGTTACTGCTAATATTGACAAAGTGGACTTTTTATTGGACCCCGACTTTGGCGTAGTAATAGAACAAAATATAGACTCTATCGTGAGGCAGCCGCACATCCTAGAAAAAGCATATAACGACAAAGGATATTACAACAATGGCGAGTTAATGATCCGCCATCAACTGTTAAACTCACCTTACCAGCAATGGAATGGAGCTAAGCACTTTGTTACAAAAAAGTACTACTTCGAACGGATAAGCTACGTGGCTATCTGGCTAATTCCTGTTTTGAGTCTGCTCTTAGCTTTTGTTATAGGACGAAGAAATGGGGGTAAATAATTTTCTTCGAATAACAATAATGACGAAACCGTTGACAATTTTTATGTCTTTTTTCGGTATGGTCGCAATTTCCAGAATTCTGAGCCCAGACGAAATTGGTGTCCAGGTTCTTGCTATATCTGTTGTTCTGGTTTTATCCGAGCTTAAAAATATGGGAGTTGCCTCATTGCTCATTCGAGAAAAGGAGCTCAGCCAATCTACAGTAACCAAAGCATTCACCGTTCTCACCATCACCTCTGGAACAATAGCGATACTGCTCATTGTGATGTCGCCTTTTATTTCAAATATATTTGGTGACTTCAGAGTTCAAAATAGCCTTATTGTGGTAGCACTCTCTTTTTTTCTCATACCCGCATATTCCGTAACAACGGCGCTGCTGTCGAGAGAGTTCAGTTTTGTAAAAATTGAGACAATGCGGGTGACTGAAATTGCAGTACAGCAGGGTATTCCGGTTTTACTCGCGATAAATGGTGTTGGCTATATTAGTTTGCCGCTGGGCATTCTTGCTGCCGCAATAGTCACAGCCGTTATGTCTTTTATATTTAAGCCAAGTTTTGTGACGTTTAGTTATTCAGTTAAAGGTATTAAACAGGTTTTTAAAACTGGGGGGGTTATCTCGTTAGCATCCATGATGAGACGTATTGCAATGCAATTTCCTGAAATATGTCTTGGTTATTTGTCAAACACAAATAGTGCCGCTTTTTACTCACGAGCAAATGGAATTCCTAACTTCACCGCTCAAGCGGTATCAGATTTTGTTGGACCCGTTGTGAACCCTTATTTTTCAAGAGAACATAAAGAAGACGGGCTAGGTTCAGCTTTTATTATCGCAAACAAACTAACGCAAGTAGTGTTGATTCCTCCTCTAATTTTTCTTGTGTTCTATGGTGAGCAGGTAGTGGATCTTGTTTTTGGGCAAGAGTGGAAAGTTGCTGGAGAGCTCCTTCCATTTATCTCAGTAGCTCTAATTTTGAATTTCTTCTTTTCGTATTTTGAGCAATTGATGATTGTTAGTAAAAGAGAGCGCTTATTATCCTACGTTCAACTGTTTTATTTAATTGTTACTTGTGTGCTGGCCGGTTTTTTTGTCTTAGTTTGGACCTGGAAAGCGATAGTGATTGGTATCGTTATAGCCAACGCCTTTGCCTTGCTTTTGCGAATATGGATACTTTATAGATATTTTGATAGGCTCCTAGGCAAGCTGTTAATTGAGTTGAAAAAAAACCTTGCAATATTAATTTTTTTCACACTGCTGACTTATGCTGTTAGCTCTGTATTTGTTAAGCAGGACTTTTCGTATTCTCTTATCACAGAGATGGCTGTTATTGGCTGTGGTTATTTATCACTATTGTTTGGCTTTAAGCATGAGATAATTTCTCGCTTATTTCAACTTTTAGGTAAACGTTAGAACGGAGAGTACCTTCTTGAAAATTATTGAAGTAATAAAGTATGACGGTAATAGCTACAAACATCCGCTTGTGTTCGCAATATCCATTGTTATTTTTTTTCTAAAGTTGCTTGGTAAACACCGCATTGCCTATAAACTAGCAGGCTCCATCTTTCGCTTTGGCTGGAAAGGTAGTGATATACTAGCATTAAAAACTGTTGATTATTATTTTATTAAAAATAAGCAGTTGGGCGTATCCATTGCTCTTGAAGAAATCAACTCCTTACAGCCAGAAAATAACACGAAACGATTTTACTCACATCCTGACCACATGGTAGGAAAAATTATCACTATATTGGCAAGTCCTAGAGGAGGTAGAAAAGGAGCTCTTATAATAAACTACAGTATATATTTTGCGCTCTTTGCAAGGTTCTTTGATGTAAGAGCCATCAGTGAACGGTACCACATCATTTTAGAACCTAGTTGGGCTGGGTTGTGCGAGCTTTCCATTTTCTTTTACACCTCATTGGACACACCTGTTTTCGTTCAAGCATACGAGCGAAGAGATTATGAATTAATCGAAAAATCTGGCACAAATTTAGTGCCCATAAATATTGGACCATCTTGGTTTATCAATCATGAGGCATTCGTACCGCAAAAATCCGATAAAATTTATGATGTCGTCATGGTTGCTGCATGGGCTGAGTTCAAACGCCACAAGGCCTTTTTTAAGGCAATTAAACCGTGTTGTGACGCGAATCCAAAGTTTCGTATCGCCCTTGTGGGTTATCCAGTCGACCTAACTATTGAGGATATAAAGTCTGCTGCCCGCAGTATTGGCATTGAATCGAATATTTGCTTCTTTGAGAGCGTACCTAGAGAAAAAGTGGCAAAAATTCAATCCCAATCAAAAATCAACGTACTTTGGTCAAAGTTCGAGGGTAACAACAGGGCTATCATAGAGGGGATGTTTTGTGACATACCAGTCATCCTACGTGAAGGGCACAACTACGGGGCTAAATATGACTTTATAAACGAAAAGACAGGCGCTTATGCAAATGAAAAGAATTTACCGATGGTGATTCAAGGTTTGAAAAGAAAACTAAGCTCACTTTCACCTCGCGATTATGTTATGGAAACTAGGAACGCAATCATGGCAACGCGTATTATAGAAACTGCAATCGCTAATAGTGTTCTGAATGATGAACTCGCTTGCGGCTATGAATTGGCGGTAAAGACAAACGAATTATCAGGAATGAATTATTTGTATTTAGACGCTAATTCATTTAATGAAGACAGGAGAAATCTTTCACAATTCATAAGGAAGACCTGTGCCGATTTATGATCAACATAGATTGATATTCATTCATATTCCTAAATGTGCGGGAACTTCTATTAATAATCTATATTGCCCTGAATTAGAAAAGGCATATGGTAACCCTAATAAGTTCAGTATAAAGTATATGTTTGGGCGAGAACTTCAACACCTCACAGCGCGAAAAGTGGCTCTACTAGCCCCAGTTCGCTTCAAAACTTATTATAAGTTTTCAATAGCGCGAAATCCTTATGATAGAGTTGTTTCAGAATTCAGGTGGCGTATCTCTTGGGATGAAAAACTTCAAGGTTTTTCAATTGATGATTTTGTTTGTCAAATTCCAGATCACATCAACCAAGGGCATTTGCGTCCTCAAGTAGAATTTTTATATTCGAGAAGTGGCAGATTATTAGTTGATCATATTTGTAGGTTTGAGGATCTCGAGAAAGGGATTAAAAAGGTTAATTGCAACGCAAATATACGATTAGGTAATACACTTCCTCATGCAAATAAATCAGTAAAGAAAGGTTTCCTTCTAAGTAAGCAGCTCAGAAGGAAAATCGCTGATATATATCGCGATGACTTTAAGTTACTTGGCTACGAACTCTGACTTAATTTAAATCGTTATTTGAATTAAGTATTGTTTGCCTCTTGTGGTTGGGAATATTATGGGGGTCCTGAAAAACTTTAAAAGTTTACATTATGGTGTAATATCGTAAGACTGGAGAGGTAAATTTTGATATCCAAAGAACTAAGCAAAACTCTTTATGCAAGCAATGTTATTGCGACCATTCTGGTTGTTTCGATTCACTACAGTGAGCACTCATCTTTTTCATCTGATACTGAATTTTTCTCAAGAGTTAACTTTTATATTCAAGAATTTATCGTTGATGGCATTGCGAGAAGTGCTGTCCCGTTATTTGCAATCTTGGCGGGCTTCTTCGCATACTCAAGCTATATCAAGCGTGCTAGTTTTTTACTGCTACTTAAAAGTAAGATAAAGTCATTACTTGTACCATATATGTTATGCTCTTTAGTCATTTGCGTGTACTACTTTTTTTTTATTACAAATACTGATAACTTCAACTTAAGCTACTATGTCTCCCGTTGGTTATTCAAACCCTTTTCTATTCAATTTTGGTTTTTACGGGACTTAATTTTTCTAACGTTATTCATTCCTATATTGTTCTTCAACAATAAGTTTTTCAAAGCACTTTTAGGTATTATTCTCTTCTTATCTTGGCTTTTTGAAATTCAGGTAACACCTAAGTTCTACGGTTGGTACTTGTTGAGTATCGAGACTCTTTTTTATTTTTGGTTGGGGGGATTTCTTTGTCAATACAGAAGTCAATTGGTTAAATTAGCGTCTGAAAGGTATGAAATGCTCCTATATCTTCATATCATCTGGATTGGATTAATTCTATCAAGAATTTTCATTGACCCTACAATCAATATTTGGTACCGAGAAGACTATTCTGGTATGTCATTATTACTGTACAAAGCATCTATAATATTCGGAATAATTGCATTGATTCATCTTGGTTGGAAAGTTCGAATGATTACCGCTGTTCAGTTTTTAGCTGGTTTCTCATTTTTCGTTTACATATTTCACATGCACCCCGTAATTTCGCTCAAGGGCATTCTTGGGGCAGTTATAGCGAAGGAAGTTATGTTCTATATACTTGTCCCTTTGGGAATTACAGTCTGTTACTCTGCTGCTTTAATAATATCGTATTTCATACCGCTAGTATTCAATTTGCTAACCGGTGGAAGAAGCCCCACTCGTGTAACTAAGTCAGTTAGTGAACTAAATTAGTGTAATAATTGTTTTATTAGTTGTTCATACCTTCCCATGATGTTCTCCAAAGCAAATCGAGAGGTTGTTTTGTTGGCTTCTTTCTTCAAACACTGCACTTTTTCTGGTTCCATTTTTGAAAGCTTGTAGATTATGTGACCTAACTCATTCATGTCATTACTCTGATACAAAAAGCCGTTGTTATTATTGACAATAACTTCTTTGATTCCACCTACATCCGCGCTTATTGGAATACATCCGCTCGCCATTGCTTCTAACAACGAAAGCGGGAGTCCCTCAGTCTTACTTGTAATTAAAAAGTAGTCAAAGCAAGGATAAATATCCCATGGTGTGGACGTAAAATCGAAAAGTTTAATCCGCTCCATACTGTTTTTCTCTTTAAGCAAGCCTTCTAGTCTCTTTTTCTCTGAACCTTCACCAAAAATGATCAGGTAGCTATTGGTACAATCTTGTTGATTGAATTTTTTTATAGCAATCTCGACCTGTTTTACAGGCTCTAACCGAGTTATCATCCCGTATACAAATGAAGATTGCGGGATTTTACACAATTTTCTCGCTTGAGACCTCCGATTACAATCAGAGTAAAAAAGCTTTTGGTCAACAAAATTATGAATGACCTCTATTTTATTTGGATTAAATTTCCAGGACTTTATTAGGATTTCAGCTTGTGTGTAGCTCACACAGATATTTTTTGAAGTAAACCATGATCGTATTGAAAACTTGAACCATAGCTTGAGCATAAATGGTGTTGGGATAATTATTCCCTTAAAATTTTTTGGCGCCGGAAGAGTTATTGGAGTGCTGTGTTCTATTGCAATTAGTGGGATTCTTATTAGTTTTGACAAAATTTCAATAATCAGTGATCCACTTCCGATACCTCCCTTTGGAATAAGAACTATATTGGGCCGATATCTAAGAAATTCGAAAACTAATGTTCTTATTTTGGGGGATTTAGAGTTCGTTCGTTTTCTTTTGAACGTAACTTTTGAAAGGTCTATATTTCTTTTTTTATAGATTTCAATCTCTTCATCGTCGATTTGGCATATTAAGGTAACCTGATATCCACGAAGGGACAAGGCTGAAGCAAGTTGAATGGTATGGAGCTCAGCTCCTCCTCTCATCTTTGAAAAAAATGAAATAAATAAGATCTTAGGCGCCAAACTATGCTCACTTTTTTAATTATTGATATCTAATATTAACTTATTTTATATAAAACATGGTTGCTAGAAATGTTTTCCACATAGGAAGCGAAGATGGCTGCATCCAAAGTCCTTTTATCATGAAAGAGATTTTTTCAACTCGAGAGGGGGCATTGTAGCCTAAGAGCCAAAAATAATAACCAGCTATCTTCTTATTTAAAAGCTTCTCTTCCTCAGCGCTAAGTGCTACATAGTTAGAATAATTTTGATAGCTTTTAATTAAGTTTACATAAGTAAACTTAATTTTATTGTAGTTAGATGTGCCGGAACTTGTTGTGTTATCTCGGTGTTCATAGACGCTCACTAATACTTTTTCCAGAAAGCCACCTTGGAATTTACTTTTCAGAAGGCACAATGCCATTAATCTATCTTCACCAATACGGAAATTTGGAATACCAATTTTGTCAAAAATTTCTCGTCTAAAAAGAGTATTTTGGAAGCCCATGTGAATCCCATTTGAAATTGATTCCTCTATCGCATTGTTGACGTTTAGTTGAAAAAGCCCATCTTCCAACCGAGTTGCGGCCCCCCTGAAGCCTTTTTTTTCAAAACTAGAAGCTGAAATTAGAGAGTCATCTTCAAGCAAGCGCCTTTCAACTGCACAATATACCCAATCTAAATTAAAGTCGATTAATGCCTTTCGAAGACTCAATAGATAGTCGGGCTGCCATAAGTCATCACTATCAAAAAATGCAACAATCTCACCGCTAGCATGCGCCAAGCCATTTTGTCTTGCTGCCGCTGCCCCTTGATTTTTTTGATAAAAGTATCTAATTTCGAATGCTTTTTCTGTTTCTCGCCATTTTTCTATAAGTTGTTCAGTATTGTCATTACTGCCGTCATCAACGATTATTACTTCTATTTCTTTATAAGTTTGATTTTGAATATTGGTAAGTGCTTTTATTATAAATTCTGATCTGTTGTAGCATGGCATTATTATGGTCACCATTTTTCCGTGATCCTCATGAGTAAAACCGTATTTTGTGTCTGCTACTGCAATAGTTGAAACTTCAATTAGATGAAAATTCTTTAACTATTAATCCGCTTTAACCATTACATCCATCATAAAGAGAGTGTGATTCGGTTCTCGCTGCTTTAGGATATTGGAAGGATTCTTAAAAGTGAACCAATTTTAGCTTACTTAGCTGCTTTATTGATTTCCTTGTAGAAATTTATAAGGTCTAGCACATATTTTTCACTGGTGGCATTTTCAACTGCAAAGCTTTTAGCTCTTTTACCCATTACTATTAACTTCTTTTTAGTGAGGTTGTTTAATATGTTGACAATAAAGTCGACGTTATTTGTGTCGCAAACGTAGCCGGATTCCTTATCAATAACTACTTCGGGTAGCCCTCCTACATTGCTAACGATGCTTGGTACATCATGCATACCCGCTTCCAAAGGAACGCGGCCCAGAGGTTCTTGTTTAGAGAACATTAAAATGCAATCTATAACTGCGTAGAATTCAGAAGTGTTATCTAAAAAACCAAGAAAATGGACTCTGTTGGCTATACCCAGTTGTTTTGCTTTTTTCTTGCACGAACTCAGATAGTTTCCGTCTAAAGAATTATCTTCGCCCGCAACTAAAAAAGTCCAATCAAGATCTGTTACTTTAGACATTATCTCAAGTGTTTCGATTACGCCTTTTACAGGTGCTATTTGACCTATAAAACCGAAGACTATTGTGTGCTTTTGGTTTGTAGTAAGCTCGCGTTTTTTACTAATGTTTTGACTCGTTACAGGGTTGATCATTACTTTAATTAATATTTCTGAATGCTCGGTATATAAGCCCTTAAGCGAATTATTGATATATTGGCTAACGGCGATCACAGCGTCTGGTTTTATTTTAAACCACCAACTTACATCATTGGCAATTGGATCTCTCAAATGGCATACCAGCTTTTTCTTAAGCAGTTTCGCTGGTAAGGCACATATTGGGTAGCTCCATATTTGGTTACTGTGTACTACATCGATTTTGTACAAGAATAAGATCCAAATGATTCTCAGCATTGTTCTAGCTTTTTGCAACGACGAATGTAGTGCCAAGTCTAATTCTACTGGTGTCGTTTTGATACCGTTTGTTGTTGCCCATAAAAACATTGGGGAATTTGGTGGGCAAACTAGATATGGCTCAATACGAGAACTTTTAGCAGCTTCGAGGAGAATACATTGTAAAGAACGTTCAGAGCCACCTATGAAGGGGGCTAGTGCGATAAAAGCTACTCTCATGCAATCAGCCATTAGGGAAAATATCCTCATAAATCGCCTCGACTTTAGCTGCTAGCGCCGGGGCATCAAAATTATTTAGGATTCGCTCTTTTTGTTGCTTACTAGCTGCACTATATTTATCAGGTTGTTTTATCAGGTTTTCAATTATAGCGACGATTTCATTCCATTTGCCATTCGTTACGATAAAATCTTTATTGCCAATTACTTCTTGAACTGAACCACCTTCATAGCCAATGCTAGGCACGCCAAAAGCCATTGCTTCACTCACACTCATTCCAAATGTCTCTAATTCGCTTGTGCTCACAAAAAAATCAAGATTTGAGTAAAATGGCGAGAGGTCATCAAGGTTTCCAAGCATGAGACAAGACTTTGTTAGCTGTTTATTGATGATATCGACTTTAAGCATATTTTCATAATCAGAATCTGCGTATTTTCCACCTCCGGCAATTAGTCCTATTACGTTATTACCATTTTTTATAAGTGCTTCTATAATGTTGATGAAATCTTCTAAACGTTTGCGCGGCCGAATTGAACTTGCTGTTCCAATTAAAAGCGGGTTACTAGATATATTTAGTTTTCCGATAAACTTCGCGCTATTGTCACTTCTTATACTCGCAATCATCTTTTTGTAGTTTCGGCCATTTCCTATTACTGTTGAGCGACTCCCTTTCAAATAGGCTGGAAAGCCTTCAATACAGTGCTTGTATTGGTCTTGACTTGTAAATAGCGCTCTGTCTATTTTACATATTCCACCAAATAACCAATGCGCAAACTTTTCATTTATTCTGAACCTTATGCCTGCTACTACGGGTGTTCTGGAAATAAACGCTGCATATCTAATGGAAGGATAGATTTCATGCTCATTTACATGAATGACGTCTACCTTTTTTTCTTTTATAAACTTAACCCATTGAACTAGGTCTCTTAGAAATGTGATAGGTGCTAGTAGGTCAGGTATGTTAAATTTTGTTTTAAATGTTACAACGTGACTATGTTTTGCTTCCAAACCATCAATCCATTCGCCAGCCTCTGAACATCCAACAAAATATTGATTCTTTCTGCTCTCAGAGACTATAGCGTCAATTACGCACGTAGTGCTCCGGAGACTTCCACTATGAGTCAGAATTAATATGTTCATTTTTTCTCAATACATAAAGTTTATAGGAACACGCACAAAAAAGGATACACCACTGGAGTACCTCGGCTCTCATGCGGTTTATGAAGGACATGGAAACCATAAAGCTTATTAACGCACATTCTATAGCTAATATCTTGTAATAGTGCTCTGTTACCCTTTTTCCTATTTTTCGTAACTTCTCTTTTGCACGAGAAGTGTATTTGAAAGAATAATAAAGCATGGTAAGAAAGGTAATTAATCCTGGATAGCCTACTTCTGTAAGAACTTCAAACCATGTTGAGTGAACAGTTTTCTTTCTTGCTGCCCTTGACATATCTCCAGTTGAATTTATAACCACATCAGCAGGTATGTAATCTGGAGCATGATAATTAAAGCCTTTTCCCCCTTGTCCAAATGGATAGTCGAAAGACATTTCTACTGCGGCTTTCCAAAATATTGTTCTAGTTGCACCTGTTTCTTTTTCGGTTGACACTTCACTTTCCTCAGCAATCGAAAAAATTCTTTCTTTAAACGAGTCATCCATCACACTTATTGCAGCAACAAGACCAATCATACCGATAGCTATAACTTTTGCTTTTTGGGCTTTTTGCTTAACTGAGGTGAAAAATAAATGACCCATAAAAATAAGTAGTCCGACGAAGGCACCAAGAAAAGCACCTCTACTATTTATGAGCACGAGCGCATTTGCGATGAAAGCGGCAGCAATTAAGAAGGGAAGCTTTCTCCAGCCTTTGCACACCCAAATGTAATAAACTGAAAAAACCATGGCAGGAACTAGTGCTGATGCGACTCCATTTGAGTCTGGAGTGTCCACCGTACCAATACCTTCCACTCGATTACCACTATTTCGACCAGTTTGATAGGCTACGAAACTCAGATACCATGCTCCGTAAACATAAGCGATGATACTGTAATCAAGAAACTTTATAGAGTTTATAAATTTAAAAGCAAAAAACATGGTAAGAGCCATTTTCCAATAAGCTTCTAAATATACAGAATGTGTTATTGGAGATACGGCATAAAAGGATGCAAGATAATAAAGTGAGACAAGTATCACCAAACACCTCATAGGCACGGAGCCAAAAAAGTTACTTCGGTCGTCTAGGCTCTTCTTATTCATTAAGTAGAGCACACCCATGAGCGCGACAGTATAAAAAGAGTAACTCAAATTCGGAACAAGGCTGAACCACCATCGCCCAGGCGGGTTAAAAAAATAAATGGCTTGGTAAGTAACAAGCAAAAAAATTGGAGCAATTCTAAACCCTTGAGTAATTCCTCCTGCGTATGTTAAAAAAAACAATAAGACGTTTAGCATAAGATCCTGCGATATAGTTTTTTATATTCTCCGACCATTATTGATCGTTCGAATAAACTTTCAAAACGCAGTGCGCCAGCTAAGCCGAGCTCATCGAGATAGTGTCGATCTTCCGCTACTTTGATAAGCGCTTGAGCGAAGCTTTTGCAGTCGTTATTTGGTACTACTATGCCGTTACAGTTATGTTTTATAATCTCACCATTTCCGCCAGCATTAGTCACGATACAAGCTTTGCCCAAACTCATTGCTTCCAAAAGTGTCATAGAAGTGCCTTCACTAAGGGATGATAGTAGGAATACGTCCATAACAGCAATGTAAGCGGCCGGTTGTGCTATATAGCCTGTTAAAATAACCGAACCTTCTAATTCAAGCGTCTGGATCGTAGCCTCTATATTTTTTCTTTCTGGCCCATCACCAATAAGCAATAATTTTGCGTCAGTACTTTTTTCTAATACTTGCTTGAACGCTTGAAGCATTAAGCTGTGATTTTTTATGGGATCGAACCTAGCCACAGAGCCAAAAATAAGTGTGTTAGGCGGAACGTCCAAACGTTTTCTCAGCGACTTCACCTCTTGCTTCGAAACACTCAGTGGTGCTATGCCATTGTAAATAAGCGATATCTGCCTTTTGGGAATATATTCAAATTGGCTCAATGCATTTCTTGTAGCGTCGGCTATCGCAGTAACACGCGAAGTCAGCTTTCTTAGAATTGGGTTTACTAATTTTCTTTTCCACGATGTAGAATCCGGATAAAACCGGCCGTGTTCAGTGAATATTATTTTCGCCTTTGTAAATAATGTCGCTAAGGTGCCATAGACCCATGGCGTATACTGGTGGCAATGAACAACGTTAATGTTGTTTGTTTTAATATGTTTTCGCAATGCTTTTATCAACTTTATGTCCACTCCGGGCTTTCTTGCCTCGCAGGTCACTTGTACACCACTTGCGTTCATTGCCTTACCCCATGGGCCCAAGGGCTCTTCAATACAGAAGATTGACATATCTATATCATCAGTTGAGTTACCCTCAATAATATTTTTGATTACCATTTCTGTTCCGCCGATACGCATATCGTAAGTCACATGCAATACTTTAATCATATTGGTGTCGAATTCCTTTTTACTGAAGTCGCTGTATTGCGAGATTCTGAAAACCAAAACTTGCTCCGTGATTTCATGAAAGGCAGTTCTATTAGCCTGTAAAGGAACTCTGATGCCAAGATGGTAAGCATTAGGGCTAATATAAAGAAGGCCGCGAAGTTTTCATTTAAACCTAACATTCGTAATAAAGCGAGTGAATCTACGTGCAACAAATACATAGCATATGAACGCGTTGATATATGCATCACAATTTTTGTGAATATACCATCGGATGAATAGTTTGTTTGGTCGCCCCATAGAATCCATACCCCGAATATTAACGCAAGCAGCAGTTTACTTGGGTCACTGATTTCTAATTCTGGGTTATATCTTGCGATGTAGAAAAAAAGATAAGCGGGAATAGAAACAATGAAAAGTAAATTGGCTTTACTTTGAAATAAATTCCAGATGCTTTCTTTATGGTGCTTCATGTAAGCAAGAAGTACACCCATAGCACAGCAATCGAGGCGCACGTGAGTTTCATTAAGTGAAGTGTAAAAATCTAGATATCTAAAGAATGTTGGACAGACCAATAATATAAGTAAAACAAATATTTGATACCGTGTAGGTAGTTTAAGAGTTACTACAAATAATGGAGCAATAAAAAGATAAAACTGTTCTTCGACTGATAAAGACCAGCTTACATAGAAAACGCTTAAGTCGCCTACGTAATTTTGCAAGAAAAAAATGTGAGCGAAGGGGAATGAAAAACTATCTTTCGTGAGGTATAGCTGCAAAATAGTTAATGTCAAAACAGCATAGTATGCAGGCATGGTTCGCATCCATCGCCGCACCCAAAAACGTGGAACTTGTATATTGCCAAACTGTTTCTTTTCAAGTAACAGTTGATTACCGATAAGCCATCCAGAAAGCACAAAAAAGAGGTCTACGCCAGTCCCTCCAAGTTGAAGTGGTGCAAGCATGATAGGAGAGCCAGCAGCCAAAATACTGTGACCAGTAAAAACTAGCATAATGGCGAGGGCTCTGAAGCAATCTAGTGAAAAATTACGCTGCATAACGTTCATACCACATTTGGTACATCAGCATGCTCCATAACACAATGCCATGGTCTTGCTGGCGAGATTGATGTTCTTGCCAAATGTTTTCTATCATTTCTGTTCTAAATACGTCTTTTAAACCATGTTGAGTTTGGATGATTCTGGATTTTGAAAGTGTTTTCAACTCTCCCCTAAACCATTCATCTAACGGCGTGCTAAACCCCATCTTTTTTCTGTACAGCAAAGAATCGGGAATAAAGGACTTAAATACTTCTTTAAGCAAATACTTCTTTTCTCCATCACGGTATTTTTGTGACGAGGGAAGGGTAGCGGCAAATTCTGCAACTTGATAGTCGAGAATTGGGGCTCGTACTTCTAAAGAGTTAGCCATGCTCATTCTGTCTACCTTCACCAATATATCGCCCGTCATGTATGTTTTGATGTCGGTATACAGTATTTTGCTTAAATGATCTGGTCCGTCTGCTTTGTTATACATATCAATGGTGTATGCACTAGGATGATAGGAACCTAGCTGCTTGGCTATTTCTGGCTTAACCAAATTGCTCCACATTTCATCGGTCATCATACTATTGGTTATATAAAAACCCATTGCGGCATCGTGTGATAAACTAGTGAGCAAAGATTTTGCTTTTTTTCCAACAGTTCCTGGTACTTTACCTGCTAAATCAGCCAATTTAGGAAATAAAGATTTGCGAATAGGCTCTGGAAACTTATTCCTAAGTTTGTTTTCAATTTCGTCCGTTGTGTACTTTTCATAGCCCGCGAACATTTCATCACCCCCGTCACCGGCTAAGGCCACGGTTACTGCTTTTCTGGCTAGTTCCGATACGAAAAAAGTAGGTACAAGAGATGGGTCGGCAAATGGTTCGTCAAAAAAACTTACTATATGCTCTAGCTGTTCCGCTACATTTTGATGAACCGTAAATTCATGGTGCTCGGTATGGTATTTTTCCGCTATTTCCCGTGCGAAGTCCGCTTCATTGAATTCTTTATTGTCGAAGCCAATGGTACACGTTTTCACTGGTGAGTCGCTGGCTTGTGCCATCATGGCAACCACGCCCGAACTATCCACACCACCGCTTAAAAATGCGCCCAGTGGAACATCACTAATCATTCGCTGTTTTGTGACTTTTTCGAGCAATGCTTTTAGCTGCAGCTTATTGTCTGCTTCATTATTTTTAGAAGTATTTTTGAAGCTTAAGTCCCAGTATTCATGAATAGTAAAGCCATCTTTGTTCAATATTAAATAGTGAGCGGGGGGAAGTTTGTGAATGTGCTTAAAAATACTTTTTGGGTCAGGAACATATTGGTAAGCAAAAAAGTCACGTACGGCGTCTATTCGAATTTCTCTGGGAATATTTTCAAGTGCTAGTATCGCTTTAATTTCTGAAGCAAAGGCAAAGCGACCGTTATCAGAGAAATAGTACAGGGGCTTCTTGCCCAACCTATCGCGGGCCACAAAAAGCTCTTGCTTTGTTTTGTCCCAAAGAGCAAAAGCAAACATACCATTTAGCTTTTCAAGGCATTTAACACCTTCTCGCGCGTAAAGTTCTAATATTACTTCAGTGTCGGTATGGCTTTTGAAAGAAACACCTTGTTGCTCAAGCTCTGCTCTTAGTTCTAAAAAGTTATAAATTTCACCGTTAAATACAATAACTAAATTATTGTTGGCAGAATACATGGGCTGATTGCCCGCTTCCGATAAATCTAAAATACTGAGTCGACGATGACATAATCCAATATGTTCATCTAAATATATACCGCTTGCGTCGGGGCCTCTGTGCACGATGGCTTTGTGCATCGCTTCTAATGAAGCATTTCCACCTTCCTGATAATTAAACAGGCTAAACCCTGCAATGCCGCACATACGTTACGATCCCTATAATGAAATGTAAGGCCGAATTAACGACCCTGCTGAAACGGTTATACTAAGCGGTAGCTTTTGCCATATGCTTTCTACCATTGAACGCAGTTTACTCTGTTGCGACGAATCAATTTCTTCTGTAATCGGTCTACCTGCTGAATTGTACTTTTGCCAGTTAAGCAATTGCGGCTCAGCACCCCATTGCTTTTTAAATTTGTAAGTACCCTCTTCAAAGGTAGAGCGTCCAAAATCAAAACATTCGATACTGTTATCAGCACAATGAGCTAATAACGACCAATACAAAAGCATATTAGGTGCAAGTTTGTTGTATTCCCTGAGTGTTGAGGCCCACGGAATAGAGGCATTAGTGTTATTTTTGATAACTAACCCTGCACCAATTGCTTTGCCGTCGAAGTAAACTACACCAATAACGCTGTTGCTGCCGTATGCTTTAATTACCTGTTGAAACCACTTTTTAGCGTGTACAGGAGAGCCTAAATCTCGCATGTTCGTAGCATAAACGTTGTAAAATTCGTCAATGAATTTTTGTTCAGTTCCAAGAGCTGTAGTCAGACCGTTCTTTTCAGCTTTGCGAATTTGGCTGCGAAGCTTAGATTTAAAACCTGCCAATAGTGCTTCACTACTTTCAGGTAGAGGCATAAGCATTCGCACTTTTTGGTGTTTAAGTGATTCAGGCTGTTGAGCTGCGCTATTAATATTTCGTATTTCTAACCGCGTAATATTCGCTGTAGTGACTTGTTGCACTAGGTACTGCCGCAACTGTTCTTCAATTTCAGCGTTGTCACCAATAGCATAGCCCACATCACAGTAGGGAAGGGCGCAAAGCTGTGTGCCTAAGAAAGGCGTTTTCATAAGCACTGAGGGCATTACGCCTACGATGCACTGAGTCTCTTTATTTTTAGCTATGATGCCAAAGCTTTCGTGGCCATAAGCGTCTTTAACTGCTTGCAACCAAGCAAAGCGGTGGTAGGCTGACGCGAAGCCGTGAGAATTAACGTATCTATCCCACGAGATAGCATCTATTGCGGACGCCCGCTCTATAATGATTTCATTGTTTTGTTGCGTATCACCTTTACTCATAGCTAGCCTCTTTAAATGAGTAAGGTTGAACTACATCATTTTTATTAGATAACAGAGTTTCGGCTTCTGAGATTGTACAGAAAGACACATTAGCGTGACTTTCTAAATGTTCAAGAACCTTTGCTATTCGAGCGCAAATGAGTGAAAAAGCGTTGTCGGCAGTCAGTAATCCAGTAGCCCCGTCAATTAAACTAGAACTATGAAGATACATATGAATAACAGGGTGTTCTTTTTTAAGAGAGGAGTCACACAGCTCAATCATACTTTTCGCGTCAGTCATTTCTGGACTGAGGTAAATTTTCTTAAGAATTTTGGTGTGCCAAAGCATTCCAACCATTTTAAACGCTGAAAATGGTGGTTTAGATAGTGTTGAGTGTATTTTATCGGCCCGACTATCGTTCATTACATTAAAACCTGCAGTAACGGGGATTTCCATTATATTCCGCTGGCTGCCCGGTTGAAGGGCGTTGTCAAAGCTAGGGTAGTATGGAGTATTAGGTGCGCCTTTGCAGTGAAAGAATGGGTTTTCGTAAAACGGGTACACGCTGCTATCTACAGTAATTCCGCGCGATGCAAGCAGTTCAAGCGTTTTACCTTTCATACCCCAACGACCACTTCTAAATGAGCGTGGCGTAACCCCTATTTTTTCATTGATAACACGGTTCAGTTCATCCAGTTTTTGTACAACTTGTTCTTCAGGCAAATTAATAACATGGGATTCCGCTTCTGTTGTTTTACCAAAGTAGGGCGGGTTACACCATGGGTGCAAATGCGCACCAACCTCTGCCTGCTTCGAGTTTACAAATTCTCGAAGAATACGGCTACCGTCGTCATTGTTAGCAACTGCATAGTCAACAAAGTAGGTTGGCCTAATGCCTAATGATTGGCAAAAGTCTTGAAAAGCAGGAAGCTTCTCAACATTTTTTACTGAACAATCATGCTGAGGAAATTCACTGTCCCACTGCCATTCTTCTTCAGTGTCTATGGTGAGTACAAACAGTACGTTTGGTTTACCCATTTTGCTGCTCGTTTAGCATAGTAGAGAACAATTCGTGGTATTCATCAGCCATCCGCTGTGCTGAGAAATTTTCTTGCACAAATATGCGGGCGTTTTGCGCTAGCTGCTGAGCGTAATGAGTATCGTCTAGTAACGTTTCCCAGTCTTTTTGAAGTTGCTGGGTATCGTGAAGCGGCGTGAGTAACCCGCTTTCTTTGTGAGTAATAAGTTGGTCAATACCAGCGATGTCATAAGCTGACACAGGGATTTCCATGGCGCAGGCCTCCATTAAACAACGCGGAATGCCTTCAAGTGTGGACGTCATTACAAACATATCAAAATCGCGAAGTTGCTCGAGTCTATCGTTTCTAAAACCTAAAAACGATATTGCACTCTCGCTGTGAAGCTCCTTTGCATAAGACTCTAGCTTTGGCCTATCTTCACCATCTCCAAGGAATACTAGCTCTATATCATTTCGCTTTTTATAGAGTGCATCAAAGCAGTCTAGTATGGCGGTAATGTTTTTGCGGCTTATCATTTGGCCCACAAAACCTATAACCTTTTTATTGTTTTCCGGCTTTGCTTGCTTGGTTACTCTCACGGCTTCAACTTCTGATAAATCTACGCCATTTTGAATATAAGCTAATTTATTTTCGGCTATATTGAATTGCTTTACATCAGCCATTAACTGCTTGGAAAGTGGCACTACTTTATCTGCAAAGCGCATTGCCTGACATCCGGCCCAAATAAATAGGCGAAGCTTAAAGTCTGCTGCATTTTCAAAACCATGAGGCGTCACTACGCAGGGAATGCCTGCTTTTTTAGCCGCCATCACCCCTAAAATATCCGATTTGTAACCATGGGTATGAATAATATCGATGTTGTTGTCTTTTATAAGTGCAGCGAGTTTTTTGACTGCACCTAAATCGAACCGGCCATGCATAGGAACGTGATGGGTTTTACCGATGGAACTAAATTGCTTAACGAGTTCTAAATCTTCCGTGCCTGGTTCTAACGTTACTGCCAGCTCGCTAGTCACATTGCTAGGCATGTGTTTAGACAATGCCAATACCCAGCGCTCTGCGCCATAAAAACCTGTAGAACAAATAAACTGCAATATTTTCATTATTATTTATGCGAGCTGGTGGTTACCGCGCCGCGTGCTCCTAATAGTGTTCCTATGGCTCTTGCTGGAAAGTATACAAGGTAAAAGCGTAGGCAATTAAAAAACGATACTGTGTTGCCTACCAACTTTTTAAGCCTAAATGTATATGCCAAAAGAGGTGCTCCTGCGATTATGCTGAATATAATAGCGAAGTTGGTTTGTGAATACAGTAGGCAAAGCAATAAAATTATAATGCCTAAGGTAACGGCAAAAGGAACTATAAAGCTGGGTAGCTCACGAAGCGGTATCGGCCTGCCACTGGTTGACGCTATATTTGATTGTCCACGCCAAATTTCTTTTTTAAACATGGGGCCGAAGGCTTTGTCTTCCCCTAAGTGCACATAATGAGTCTCAGAGGTGTAGTAAAGGCCACCATGTTCGTTAACCTGGCCAGTAAAATAATAATCTTCGCAGGTTAAAAGGTGTTCTGGAAAGCCATTTACTTTTGCAAAGGTGTTTTTGTGCAAAAACAGATTTCTACCAGGCAAAAAGCTTACGGTGGTATCTAATTCAGCATTGCTAAGCGCGGTTCTTATTCGCTCTAGCGGAGGCGCATTTTCAGAGTTAATTTGCATTGCAGCAACTAAGGCAAGTAAAGATGATTGCTGTAGTTTTTGAAGCATTACCAACGCATAGTCACTTGCAAGACTGACATCAGCATCGAGAAATGCAAAATAAGTCCCTGTCGCTTTTTCCGCGCCTAGGTTTCTAGAATGCGAAATACTTTTTGCATCATCGTTGTAAATGATATTTAAAGAAAAGAACTGCTCAAACTCTTTGAGCCTAGGCGATACATTGGTATTTTGGCTAACAAGAACCACTTCAAATTTATCTGCTGGCAGGGTTTGATGCTTTATACTATCGAGGGTGTCGATAAGCATCTTCTCTCTACCTTTGTGAGGGATTATAAAGCTAATTAATGTGGTCATTTTAGCTCTCTCACGGTTTTCCTAACCATTGTTGAAGTTGCACAAAGCGCTTTACTGCTTGGGTGCGTTCTTTACTAAGGGAAAAGTTACGAATTGAAGTAAACAGAAACTTCCTAAGACTCTCTGAGTGTTGTTCTATCTTAATGCTGTTGCTTATCAACATGGGGCGAGGTACTTCCTCGAAAGATTCAAAATTCATGTTTTGCATCATTAAACACAGCAGGCGTGTAGTTTCACTTTCTTCAGTGCTAGTAAGCCTATCAATAATCTTGGTTTGTAATTCGTGTTTTTTGTTTTCTATTTCGCTCACTAGGTTTGGTAGGTAGGCTTTCGCAAAAGCGAGTAAACAAAGCTTTCGTAAATCTTGACCTGTCCATGTTTCATTCGGAAATTCTAAAATGTCAGGCTTTTCTAAATACACATATTCGTTGTTAACCATCCAGGTTACATAATGAGATAGTGCTTTAACTGCATAGGCATAGTCGTAATCATTTTGCTGGTGCAGTTCTTTAAGTTGAATAAACCTGCAAACTGCCTGAAAGAAAACGGTGTAAAACCATGTTGCTTCAACATTGTCTAAATTTCTCTCACTAATTTCATCTATTGGCGACACCGTGTGCTGGATGATATGTGCACACTTTTTTAAATCTTCTGTTTCGCTTAATAAAGCATATCTATCCATTAAAGCCTGCAGATAATTACCCGTTCCTCTGTCTAATGGGTAATGACCTGTTTTAACGTTTTTAAGGCCTTCTGTTCCTGCATTTTTTAGCAACAATAATGCATTTAAGAGTGTGCCATCACCTTCGTAGTAACTCTCTATCCAGTTACAAATTTCTAGCAAAGCGTTTTTGGAGGTGCTGCTTCCGGTTAACAAGTAGTGGTGCAGCAGGCCGTTGGTATAACAATGCTGTCCGCCAGGGCCACCACCGCCTGCATGGTCTTCGTATACACCTGTCGGTTGGTTTTTTGAATACGTTCTATGGCCTGCAGTATGTGCAGGTACATAGTGATCGGTATGCCAAAAAAGCCCCCCAGAATACTCAGGCTTATCAAGGGAAGTGTGATAAACATCAATATTGGCAACATGTTTTGCCAAGTTATCTGCTAACTCCTTCCAGCGCTGATCGCCACTCACCGTCCATTGATATAGCATGCCGCAAAGCGGGTCATACTGATTGTTGTAATGAGAGACAAAGTAAGTGGCGTCTGGAGCCAACGCCTTTTCATGATCGGCATATAATTCGCCAAAATGCCGCCACCCAAATTCATCAATACTGTCACGCTTGTGAAAAAATGAGTTGTCGCCTTTTATTCCTTTTTCCACAAGTTGCTGCAGCTGTTGAGGGACACTAAAGGGTGTAAAGGGAAGGCATGAGCTGTGCTGAACCCAGTCTTTGCACAGTGTTACTTCGAAGGTGGTAAGTGGGCCTGCCGAAAAAGTTACACTGCGGGTTATCTGCTCTCCCGGTTGTAACTCTTGTGGTTCGCTACCTTTAGCACCGAGTAAACTCACAAGCGTACTATCTTTTGTTGTGGTCATTGCTGAAGGAAAGTGCTGCCAAAACTCTTTGGCTTCAAGCACAAAATTTGAGTTGTCATCTAATTCAAATGTGGCAAGCGGTTGGCATTGATCCCCCTCGTATTCCAGTTCACCATTGCGATAAACTTTAACGCCTTTATGGGCTAAGTTTACTTGGTCTGCTGCATTAACGTGCACAGGGCTTTGCCAATGTGCCTTTCCGCTAGAGGCCTGATGAATGTTGATGTTATCAGCAAGAGCCTCAAGTACCTTTTCATCGTTGATATTTATTGTATTAGCTTGTTTACTTACAGATAGTGACAACTCACTTATATAGATAGATGAAGGGTCGCCCAAATCCCACTGACCATTCGGGTGAAGTGATGCCGCTGGATTTGTTATGGTTATGTCGCTTAACACGTCACCATTAGCTAAAAAAATTGTGCTTTGATATTCAATATCCAGCGCTTTGTTCTGTACTTCAAGCTGCGCTTTGTGCTTAATTCTTAATGCAACATCATGGCAATGGCTTCGTAACACTTCATAACTAAACTCATCAATATGCAAAAAGGGCAGGGCGGTGTATTTATTTTCGGTGTAATGAGTTAACGACGCTGTTAGTTCATCATTGAAGTTTAAATAAGCTGGATGGTTACGATTTACCGTAACCATCTTGCCGTTTGATAGCGTGATGTCTATTAGGCCCTTCGAGTCTCTTGGCTTAACGGGATTAATGTAAGTAGGCTGAGTGACTTTAGCCAGTTTTAGCGAGTAATTTATGGTTTCATTTGACGGTATAGACGTTATACCCGTGATGTATAGCCACTTTATTGAGCCGTTGTGCCACACATGCCGAACTTCCAGTGAAGCCCTTACATATTCGCCATTTTCATCAATTAATTCGAGTGGTTCTGAAACCGAAAACTTACCTTCAGGGCAAGGCACTCCAACACAGAATGAGCCGCGTTGAGTGTGCGAACTCGCGTTACGTAAGCTAAAAACTATATGCTGCATTGGGCTACTTATATTTCTTCCGTGATAGGCAATTTGATAACTCAATAATACTTTATATTACTTGGTATGTAATGCCAATGTGTTTGCCTGCGAATTCATAGAAGCATATTTTGTTGTTGCTAACGGCTGCGGTACTTTACAAAGCCGTCAACTAACAAAACATTTATTTGAGCTCTTAACTAGTTAGTTTGTTTAAGATGGGATTAAAGGCCTAGGAAGATACTGGTGTATTGGACAAATAAAGGGATCCAGCAACCTTTGAACTGATCCCTTTGGATTGAGGTAAATTTTACATTATTTGACCAAAAAACGTCTGGAGCACGCTATAAAAGCAGCAAAAAGCCCAAACAAACCCAAGTTCGCAGGCGCTGATACCTGAGTTGCTTCAAGGTCAAAATTCAATGTGCCATCGTTTCCGAAGTCCAGAGAGATATTGTCTATCGCCCCCTCAAAGCTGCTAGCCCATCCTGTTCCCGTGGCAATTCGAATGCCTCTTACTTGTTCACTTGCATAGTCAACAATGCTATTGCTGTAGTTGCCATCATCTTGGTAGCTAGGATCCAAAAGTTGAGCAAGCGTAGGGCCGGAATAGCCGCCAAAAAATCCTCCTGCCGAATCGTAGATAGCCAATACGTTTTCAGTGCCTGATGTGCTCCAACTATTCCAAGTATCAGCTGGTGCATTTAAGTTGGCAGCATATCGAGGATCAAACGTAACACGTTGTCCGTACCAGCGAGCCCCGTCTGCAATACCGTCAGTGGTGGTGTAGATTTGAAGGAAAAAATCATTTTGTTCACCAGCCAATGGCTTTTTCGTATCAAATGAAACGCTTAGCAAATTTCCTAGTGTATATTCTGTCGAAGAGGTGTCATCATCAAAATAAAGCCAATAGTCTGAAAAACTACCTGCATCACCCAAGGTGCTTGCTGACCATGCTCCATTGCCCGCGGGGGCCGATGGGTCAGTAATCTCTGTTAAATTGTTACCCGCATTTGTTTGCCCATCAAGAGTGAGAATTGTTGCATTTGAGCCCAGTGAAGTAAGAAAACAACTTGAAGCCAAGGCTATGCTTCCAATTAACTTTTTTGACATTTTAATTCCCCAATTACTATTATTTTTTAGTTTATTAACTTTGTTAGACTAAAGTAGTAAGCAATAATGGTGCCTTTTAATTTTTTTCATAAACAACAGGTGTTTAAATTTAATTCTTGCTTAATTTTTACAAAGGTGTAAAAAAATATGACATGGCGGTTATCGAAACGCTTTGTCGCATTAAGGCATTTAATGATGAAGAAATTGAACAACTAAATGATGCTTCTTTTGCTTTAGCGTTGTGTCTTCTATTTCTTATCTGAATTTGGGTTTGTTTACGCTCTCCGCGATAGACTCTTCAGAGGGGCTAGGTCAAAAAGTATCAAAAAGATGTTCAGTAAATAGCTCAGGGGAGTGAACCGAGTTATCTTCCGCTCGTTATTTTGACGAGTTACAGCCTACAACGTACTATAGCAGCGGGAATTAAAAATTTTGCTAACGGACGTAATAATGGCGAAGCTTCGCAACATCACTGTAGTATCTCAACGGGTACCTTACCCGCCTAATAAAGGCGAAAAGCTTCGTACTTATCATCAGATTGAGTTTTTAACTCAGCTCGGCTATTGCGTAGAGGTTCTTTGTTTAGGTGAAAACGACCAAGATAGTGCCGATGCGAGAGAACTTGGTAAGAAGTTAGATATTTCGGTGACAGTATTCCCTCTTCCTCACAAAGTTAAGCGCTATAGTTGGGCACTGCTGCATCGGCAAGCCATTAGCGTTGGCGCGTTTTATAGCAGTGCGCTTCAAAAAGAAGTGAATGCCCGTTTAATAAATGGCTGCGACGCACTACTACTTAGCGCTTCAAGTCTTGGATACTATGTGTTTAACGCTTCTAATTATGGCGATAGAACGTGTGCGCTTTTTATGGATATGATGGATGTAGACTCTGATAAATGGAGACAATATGCTGAGTCAAGTTCATTCCCTATGAGCGCGATATATCGTAGAGAGAGTAAGCGAATAAATAGGCTTGAATCTAGAGCAAATAGAGACTTTGAAGACACATTCCTTATTGCGAAAGAAGAAACCCGATTATTTGAAAAAACAGTGAGTGGGTTCAAACCGGTTAAAGTACTAGGAAACGGGTTAGATTTTTCTGCATTTTTTCCCGCCTCAACGCCCGCGGACGACACAAATTTTCTCTTCACTGGCGTTATGGATTACAAACCAAACGTAGACGCCGTTATGTGGTTTGTAGAGTATTGCTGGCCAACAATAAAGCAACGATTGCCTGGCGCCACCTTTACAGTAGGTGGCATGAACCCGACAAAAGAGATACAGCAACTATCAGAGCGAGACAAAGCGATTGAAGTTACTGGATTTGTAGAAGATATGCTGCCTTTCTTTCATAAAGCGACTGCCTTTGTTGCTCCGTTTCGACTTGCGAGGGGCGTTCAGAACAAAGTGCTACAGGCTGCCGCATGCAAATTACCCGTGATAACCACTAGCATGGGGGCCGAGGGAATTAGCTATGCGAGTGAGAATACTATGTATATTGCAAATGAAGAAAGCAGCTTTATAGACGCCTGTGTAGATTGCGTAAAAAAAACTGACACAGCGCAACAGCTAGCGGATAACGCATATAATGCGTTACACAGCACATATTCTTGGAATCAGCAGTTACAGCCGCTTAAACAGGCATTGGAAAGAATATGAAGCAACTTATCAAGCATATTGTTTTTTGGGTTTTAGCGCTTCTTATTAGCCCTGTTACAATCTCTTATAAACTATTGTCGTTGCTTGTAAATAAAGATGCTCTGATAGCGAGTTATAGTCAAGCCCTGTCGCTGCTACCTGGCAAGTTGGGTAGTTATTTACGCAGCGGCTTCTATCGGTTTGCTTTTAAAAAATGCTCTCCTGATGCGGTTATTTCTTTTGGTACTTTGTTTTCACAACAAGATACATGCCTTGAAAAGGGCGTGTATATAGGCCCTCAATGCAACATCGGTAAGTGCCGCATCGGCAAAAACACGCTGCTGGGTAGTGGTGTCCATATTATGAGTGGAAAAGGGCAGCACAACTTTTCAGATCCTTCAAAGCCAATAAAGGACCAAGGCGGTACATTTACCAAAGTTGAAATAGGTGAAAACTGCTGGTTGGGCAATGGCGCGCTAGTAATGGCTAATGTTGGGACTGGGAGTATTGTGGCAGCTGGCTCTGTAGTGGTTGATGATGTACCTGAGGGCGTTATTGTTGGGGGGAATCCGGCGAAGGTTTTGAGAAGTGTTTAATTAACTTGCTTCTCAACGAGTGAATCGACGCAAGTAAACGGCCAACCCGAGAAATGTTCCACAGTCGTAAGTCTGTAAACGTATATTTTGAATCGCTTAATGTACTCTTATATCTTGCTCCTCCGCCCAGAAAGTCATAATCTGAAAAGCCTTTACTTCCGTAATGTGCCATACATGCAATGTGAATGAGGTATCCGGGCTTTATGTGTTTGTCGCTTACATTTTCATTAATACCGCTACAATAGAATTTTATACTGTTATCGCATTTTAGAAAATAACAAAGGCCTAGCAAATGTTCTCCTGCTTCTACCTTCACTATATCAGTCAAAGAGGGAGCCAACTCTATAAGTTTTTTATGGTGTGATAAAAAGTTTTCGTTACTGAAACCACTGCCATATGTTGAAGAGTCCCATTTTTCTTTATGCAAGAGGCCGAGTTCGTTTAAAAAGTCCAATTTTTTTGCCTGCGTTGCTACCGTTACTGATACGTCTCCCCAAGATGACTTAGCCTTTTTAAAGGCGCGTCGCATTTGTGATCTGCTGTTTCGAGATAGCGACGCTATAACATCACTCACAGAAGAACATTCGGTGAGTGTTTTTTTATATCCAATATGTTTTCCATTTTGTAGCCATTTTATCAATGGCGGCGATTTGCTTTTCCAGTGCTCAACATTTTCTGCCATGGAAACGTTTAGCGTTACGACCAAAGGCTGTCTAATAAACTGTTCTATAAGCAATGCAGTGCATTTTTCTCTTTGAGACACGTTGCAGTAGATGTGGTTATATTCAATCCATACCTGATCCTCATTGATTCCCCCGGTTTGATTGCAATGCCACTCTCTAAGTTGAGGAAGGTAAGGACGAAGTAAAGTTTCTCCGACAACTACTATGCCGATTATATAGTTGCAATCATAAAAAATCATACACAGAGGGATAGTGTCTACACTGTCCAGCCAAGACGTAAGCCATTCTTTTGAAAGGAATATGTTGGGCGGGGAGTAGCTTTCCCAAAATTCTGCAGTGTCATTAAAAAGCTGCTCAGAATTTTGGTAATAGCGCAATTTTGTCGTTGACATTTCTATACTCTATGAAGTTATTACTAATTCCTTCCAGCTTATTCAAACGCTTATGCGATTGCATACTGGCAGATATTTGCACAATGCAGAGGGCGCGTCTAGCTAGATTTCAAAATGGTGCATGCCAGACTTACATTTACGTGGAGTAGTGGTCGAAGTATTGTACATCAACAATAATAGTGATTAACCATGATTACATGTTTCGTGTATTCTATCTACTTAGGAACTTTCAACTTTGGCTTTTCCTACACAGAAAAGATGCTGATAGATTTACGCTCAGCGAAATATTTATTAATTATAAATTAAGTAATCGTATGAAGGACGCGTTATGCAGTTGAAAACAATAATACCAATATTTTTCGTTAGTTTTTTTCTTGTCGCATGTGAACAGAATACTGCAGAACAGTACATTCAAGCGGCAGATACACTTTCACAAAAGTCGCAACTCAATTCCGCAGTGCTAGAACTCAAGGCGGCTGCGCAAGAATATCCGAATAATGCGCAGATACGACTTAGGCTTGCAGAAATAAGATATGAACAAGGATACTTTGCCGATGCGATACGAGCGGCGGAAGCCGCAATTGAAATTAATGGCGAATTGCTTACTAATCTTTCTCAACTGCTCATATCATCGTACTATCAGTTGGGAGAGTTCGATCAAACGCTAGCATTGATCGACAAAGCTGACATAAAAGCTGGTGAAATTACCGTATTAAAGTATCTGTCATTAATGGAAGTAGGCGATATATTAGATGCGCAAACTTTCAGGCTTAGTGTATTAGAAAATGAATCTTTCAGTACCGACGTTCGACTACTCTTTGAAGCATTTTCTGTAAAAAATAGAAATGATCTGGAAAATGTAATATCAATGGTAGCTGAAGTTAGCGATTCGTTTCCAGAGAAGTGGATGCTGCTTGGTAAATTGTATTTCTTAGAGGAAGATTATAAAAAGGCGGCAGAACAGTTCTCCCGCTACTCAAAGATGTATTCAGGTAATTTTAGAGCTGCAATGTACCTTGTAAGTAGTCTTGTTAGAGCTCAGGATTTCACTACTGCTAGAGAGTCACTCCAAGGAAGCGCGGAACGTTTTGGTGAACATCCCTTGATTGACCAGCAATACGCAGAGTTGGCTATCGCTAATAAAAACTATGAAAACGCAAAGACCTACAGTGAAAAGGCAATCGCAAAGGGCTTTACTAGCCCAAGGCTAAATATTATAAAAGCGCTCTCATCCTATCAACTCGGACTTCATGAAACTGCTTTCGAGGCACTTTCGTCGGTAGATGAACTTGTCAAAAGTGACAGGTCGTTATTGGAGTTAGACCTATTGTTGCGTGCTAAATTGGGCTATCCAATAAAGTTTGAAGACGATAAATTGCCTTCTCCTTCTGAAGAGTTTACCTCGCATCTCACTTATAGTCTTTTAAAAAAGGGAGACTATGAGAGCGCAAAAAATGTATTGAATCTAAAAACCGACGTTTCTGAAAATGATAACGACTTAGACTTAATGATTCGACGTGCATTTCTAGAGATAGGTGCTGGAAATCTGAAAAAAGGAAATGCTATATTAAGCAATGTGCTATCAATTGAACCAAATTCAATTGAGGCATTTTTGTTGCTATCACAACAAAGCTTCATAGCCAAGGATTATCCAGCAGCAGCTGAGCTTGCAGTCAAAGGATTAGAGTTAGAACCTGATTATGTCCCTCTTCTTTCTACTATAATTAAATCGCTCTCAAATCAAAATGATTATGCGGCAGCGCGGAACTATGTTGAAAAGCTCGCCAAAATCGAACCAGCAAATGAGACTCCAGTGCTTTATTACGTAGATGAAGCAATTCGCAAAAAAGAGTTTGGCAGGGCAAAAGAACTTATTCATGCCTTTTTAGAGAACAATAAGCTTTCGAATAAGCTTGCATTGACGTTATACGATATAAACAGCAAAAACGGGTCGCCTGACGACAATATAAGCCAATTCAGCACTCCTGTGACAGAAAATGAAGCGCTCGCTCAAAGGCTACATGTAAATGCTCTACTTGAAAGCGAGCAGTTTTCTTTAGCGAAAGATACGTTCAACAAATATGTACAAAGTTTTGATGAGGAGTGGCAATTTTTATTAGCATTTGAAATTGAAAACAGCCTAGGAAATGTTACCGGTACAATGAATTTACTGGATCGTTGGCTTAAGTCTTCATTGGTTTCTGATAAAGCTTATCTTTTAAAAGTTCAGTTATTAGAAAAGATGTCTCGAAGAAACGATGCGTTGGAGGTAGCTAAAGAGGGAATAAGAATTTTTCCTAATAATGAAATTTTAAGGCTTTTTGCGGCTGACCTGGCTATCTCTACGTTGAAATTCAAAGATGCTGAACAGCTAATTACAAGTGCTAGTAGTAGTGAAGTAAAACAATTATTAATCCATAGGATAGACGGCTTATTAAAACTTCGAAATGGTAAGCTAGATGAAGGTTTTAAGAGCCTCTCTTTGTATTACAGCAATTCACGAGATCCTCGAAAACTGCAAAAGATAATACCAGCGATTGAGAAACTCATACATAGAAGTGTGGCAGTAGATTTCATTGCTGAAGAGTTAGAAAAAGCGCCAGGAGACCCTGAGCTATTGAGATATTATGCAGACGCAATGTTTCTTACGAACCCCAGTCTAGCAATTGCTTCCTACAAATCTTTTTTAGACATTTATCCTGAAAGCGCGAGAGAGTTAAATAATTTAGCTTGGTTGCTGTCCTCGAAATACGAAGACAAGAAAGCGCTGGTATATATAAAGCAGGCTCTCAAATTGGAACCTGAGAATGCTCAGATACTTTCCACATATGGACAGATACTTTTGCATTTAGGGGAAGAAAAGGACGCTCTAGAGATATTTAAAAAACTTACCCAAAGTGAAAATCCGTTATCGATTAATTTTTATTTGAATCATGCCGAGGCCTTAATTAAAACTAACAACGCTGTTCAGGCAACGCAGGTGTTAAAATCTCTTAAGAAGGCAGAACTACCGGAAAATCTTGTCGAAAAAATTAGGCAGCTAGAGTTAAAAATAATGTAAGGAGCTACGTAATTGTCAGCTTTTTTTACTTTTAAAAAAATCAAAGACTAAAAGTGTCATTGAATCAATGACCTGCATGTTGGCACGATTATCGCTTTGTTTCAGGTGTAACCATTTCGAAGTTTTGGAGAACTTTATGAAAAAATTGTTGTTAGCAAGTGCTTTTGTAGCTAGTTTTGGAACTTTTGCGGATCCAATTTTATTACCTGATGGCTTGAGTATCCCGTCACCACAACAGGTGGTGTCTGCGGGAGACGGAAATTTGGATAATCCGCTTGGCTTCGTCCAATACTTTTCAGACGCTAGCGGTAACGTTGTAAATATCGGTAACCCTGACTTTTTTGCCGGAGATACTACTCAATCACCCGTAATAGATGTAACAGGTTTGCACCTAAACGGGTACGGACTGATCAGAACAACCCCAGGTTCGACGGGTGATTTATCTTGCAATTCTTGTTCGCTAGTCTTTGAGTTTGGTGGATTAGAAGCAATCACGGACAACAACGGTATTGTATCGTTTAACAGCGACGGCTCGTTCATGAATGTATTCGTTTCTGCGGACAAGGGCAGCTCTTTTGCATTTTCTGATTTTGGGTCGGCATCACTTAATAGTACATTTGCTGACGATTTTATCGACGAAGAAAATGATGCGCTTTGGCTTTCAGGCTCTTTTAGCGAAACATTTTTCAGCGGCAACGTCATAAATGGCAATCTTGTAGCGGGCCTCGAGCTAGGTTTTGTTAACGGCACTCTTTCTAACGGTGTGTTCGCCAATACTGCGGTAGGTGTTGCAGAGGGTAATGCGAATGGAAATGTCGTTAAAAATGCAGTTACTGATCCAGCTTTAAATGATAATCCGTTCTTTTATACAGACTTTTTTGATGTAGTTGCTTTTAGTTTAGCGGCCAGCTTTGGTACACAAGGAGGAATTAATACGGTTGCTTCTTCTAACAGTGGCGATATAAAAGCTAACGTAGTATCAACTCCAGCAACGCTTGGACTTTTCGGTCTTGCGCTTATGGGTATGGGTCTTGTACGTAGAAACAAGAAAGCCTAAACCTAAGCATTTCCAAACACATTAGAGCTGTCAACTTGGCTCTGTTTAAGCCCCATATTGTGAAAACAATATGGGGTTTTTTATTTGCTCAGATTTAAAAGTCTATTTTGCTTCAGCGAGATTCTTACCGACTATCCAGCTTAACTTCCATCTAACTTCTCACTTACTGAAGTCTTCTAACTTAGTCGGTTAGAAAATGTCAGCCTTTTTTACAAAGCAAGATAGATTTTTCTTTGATCAAAAAATAACCTAATCAAACCAAGTGTTTATATAAATGGAACGTAATATGCAACATCAATGGTGTAGTTACACATTGGTTTAGGCTATTACTAAAGGACATAATCATGTCGAGATTAAAATTTTTAAAAACAAGTATTGCTGCATTGTTATGCTGTGCTGCGTTTACATCACAAGCAGCAGTTATTACGTTTGATTTTGATGTTGCAGGTGACAATTCTGGCAAAACTAGCCAGTTTATCGACCCAACCCAGGCTGTTGATGGTAACGGTGTATTTGGGGTTAACGGCTATTTCATTGAAACGTTCGACGCAGCAACTGCAATGAATGGATTTCCGGCGGGCACATTAGATTTCAATAATTCCTCTGATAGCGATGGTTGCGCTATTAACTCAACTGGTGCGGGTGTAACCGTAGGTGGTAGCGGATCGTTTGAGGTTCGTGCTTCTGGTAAAGGTGGTGTTGCTGCTGCTCCCGCAGGCGATGAAACCTGTTTCGCTTACACACCTGCCGAGGGTGGCAACTTAGGAAGCGTTGAACTTGATTATTCGGCATTGCTGACTGCTGCCAGCGGACTTTTAGGTACATCAGTAGGAATAGATTATTTTGGTTTTTACTGGGGCTCGGTAGATACCTATAACGATTTTTCGTTTTTTAATGGTGACAACCTTATTGTAGAAATTACTGGTCAATCTCTACTCAATACATTAAACGGGAACACAGGTAACCAATTAGCTGATAGCTCAAATGTTTATGTGAACGTTGCTTTTGCACCAGGCGATTCTTTTAATAAGGTGGTGATTAACAGCACTGGTGTTGCGGGCGAAGTTGATAATATCGTCGTTGGTTTTGATACGCCTGTACCAGTATCAGGCCCCTCTACTATTGCGCTTTCTAGTTTAGCACTACTGGGCATGGCTGGATTACGCCGCCGTAAAGTAAAAAGTTAAATCTCGATGTATTGTGAAGAAAAGAAGAAAACATCCACCTAGTGTGGATGTTTTTTTAAGCTGAATTCAGTGGCTACGGCCTAGACCAGCTCTTATGTCACTAAGCATTTTTGCAAAACTAGGTGATAGGCTAGTGTTTAATAGTTTTTGATTGATGTAATAAGGCGCTCGTTTGCCGTGATAATCTACCACTGGGCCTATTTGCTGAAATTTAATGCCAACAAACCCCATGCTTCTGGCAAGCCGTGGTTCCATCATAACGTAAGCGTGTTTTATTCCCTGCTCTAAAGCCATCCCCGCTGCTGCAAAGTAAAGTCCTACGGCAATAAAGGGGAAGCATCTTAACTCAGTTTCAGAGTAAGACTGCTGATTAATTATACCCACTGCAGCGCCGTCATGGTCGTCCATTTGACGTCTTCTAAAAGCCTTAGGCACGGCCAAACGAGACACTTCACACACATCTTCCCTAGCGAAATTCGCTGGGTTAAGTTCATCGTGGGTAATAGAGTTTAAGCAGTATTTCTCGATGGGAAGTTTTTGATGTGGTTCGGTAGGTCTGACTATTCTCACTGTGCCTGCATAATTTTGCGAGCTAACATGCTGGATTAAGCAATGCATAGAGAATGCATCAAACTCGTCGAGCTCTAGTCCGTTTTCGCGTACAGGTTCAAAAGCAAGTTCTTCGCAGTATACGTTGTGCCTTATTTTGAAGACTTCATCTTTTAACGCTTCACTACTTGCAATGGTTGGAGTGAGATACGTAGAGAAGTGAGAAGATATGTAGTTAGCTTCCCTAAGCTTGCTGTAGCCAGAGATTATTTTTCCAAGTTTGTTGTTTTTGCCAACAAGCTCAGACACCTTATCTAAGACGCTCTTCTGTTTAGGGCTACTCATATCTTATGTAAATTTCCATGTTCACAACACTTCTTTCAGCTTAGCAGATCTTAGCGGCATTAATATATAATTAATAAACCATTAATTAGTCTAATGAGCCGGTTGTTTTTAAATTAAATACTTAATTATTATAGGTAAATTTTACCCTAGCCAATAACTCATACAGGGCTACTCGTGCGTTCTCAAGTGCCTTCTGTGAAGGTAATGTTATGTATGGCTTTAGGCTGCCTTTACTATGGTAGTCGACTGGAAAAAACGTTGTTGTAGCAGCTATGTCGGCAAGCTCTCTTTCGAGTCGATACATGTGCGTTGCTGACGATACTACCCAAACGTGCTTATTTTCGAGATACCTTCGTGCTGAAAGGATTTCTTCATACGTGTTTGTACCTTCTTTTGTGATAATCAGATTCTTTTTATCGATATTCATTGAAGTAAAAAAATCGTAAGCAACTTCGCTGTAGTTTATCGAACTGTCGTGTAGAAAATTTCCGCCAGTGATTATCACAGGTGCCTGTGTTTTATTTTGAAGTCTTACGGCTTCTACGTTTCTTTGCAACGAGCATTCCGCCCATCGGCTAATTTCAGGTACGTCACCTTGTGTGCTGTAGTAACAAGCTAGAACGAGAATGTAATCAGGACTATGCTTGGCGTGTTCACTTTTAGACTCAGGTTTGTATTCGATGAAATGTAGCAGTACATCACTTGCGTATGGTTGCGACCACAATAACACCCAAAATAACGCTACTCTTTTTGTTAATGTTGCGATACGTTGTTTCGATATGGCTTGAAACAATAGAGCGAGAGCCAGAAGTACCAGTGACAGCTTCAGTGGTGTTATGAGCTGCAGGGCTATAAGCTTGAGAAAATCCATATCCTTACCAGTACAAAGTTAAATGGAGTGTCCATAATGTGTAAGACTACGTTATTTATAAAAAGTATGCGACTTACATTCCTGTTGCTTGTGCTTAATTCATATCAAACGATAGCTACGGAATTTACCGATGTTGTAGAAAATGTAACACCTGCCGTTGTTGCAATAGGTCTATACACACCTATAGAAAACAGCGGAAACCAGGTATTAGGAACAGGTTTTGTAGTTGCTGATGGAAAGCACGCTGTAACTAACTATCATGTGGTGTCTAAAATTCTCGACCCTCAAATTGTTCAGCACTATGTTGTTATTACAGGAAAAGGACGGAACATCCAGGCATTTAAAGCAACAGTTCTAGAAATTGATCCGCTGCACGACCTAGCGCTTCTTGAATTTAACGGGTCTTTACCAAGTGCCACACTAGCGGTAAACACAATGCTTAAGCCCGGCACCGATGTCGCATTTACAGGCTTTCCAATTGGAGCTGCAATAGGCATTTACCCTGCAACACACAGGGGCATGATATCAGCAATAACACCTGACGCGATACCAGCACAGAATGCGAACCAGTTAACTTCGGCCATGCTCAATCGGTTAAATAAACCAGAGATGGTGTACCAGCTAGATGCTACCGCGTATCCGGGAAACTCTGGTAGTCCGGTGTATAGCGTTGAAAAGGGCGAAGTTGTGGGCGTTATCAATAAAGTATTTGTTAGTCAGGGTAAAGAGTCTGCTCTATCTGCCCCTAGCGGAATTAGCTATGCTATACCGGTGAAGCATGTTAACGCCCTTTTGAGAAAACGGAATCTATAGGGCAACACATTCAATATTAAAGCTAATTGCTTTCTATTTTATATGGGTTGTATCGGTCTGGACTAATAATACCGTTTGGATCTAAAGCGTGGGCAATCTTGCCTGCAGTCTTCCAAAACGTACTATCAGGGTCAAGCTCTTGTTGTTGTTTAATGTTCAGCCTGTAAGGTACAAAACCTTGTTTAAGGCCTTCATGATACAACGCATCAAGACAGTTGTGAGCGTCTTCTACTGCTTGCGGGTTTTCTTTATCAAATACAATGGGAATAGTGCTATCAGTAGAAATGCCGCTTAAGTTTGTAAAGGTAATCATCGGCTCAATATTGTACTTAGGTGCAATAGTTCTAACCATATCAACAAACTGTTTCATTGCACCCGCCTTTGCTGGCACAAGAGGGGCATACCACAGTAGGCCGCAGCCGTCTTCGGCCGGGTTCATTATTCGCGTTTTGTCTGGCTTGACTCGAGGGTTTCTCCAGTATGCCAGTGGTAAGGCGACTTGACTTGGCTTACCTTGCATCACTTCTATACCTGCCGATAACTTTTCTAGCTGTTCTTTTGCACTCGACAATAAGGGTAGGTTTGTATTTTCAGTTACAACTTTACCCAGGCTAACCAGCAAACTATTTGAAAAAAGGAGCTGGTCTGCTTTCTTAGCAGCGATTCTTTTTATGTCTTTCTTGGCAGCCTTTGCCACCGCCTTAGTACCGTAGATAGTGCCTACTACCGTCCATTCTGGAACATCGTACTTTTTAGCAATGCTGTTAACTTGTTCAGAGGTCATAACAGCGTGATTACCTGCGCCCTGAGGGTTATCTGCCACCATTGCGGCTACGCGGCGTTTATCCATTAAGTTTATTGAACCTACTACGCCCTCTAAATTTTGGAAAATATCTTGAACTACGCCGTAAGCGGTTTCGAAACTGTCTTCATCAAAAAAGCGCATATAAAACGAATCAAAAGCAGGTTTTTTTCTTGCTAGAGCGATTGTTACTTCGGTTACCACCATATTGCCAGACTGGGTAAAAATGCCATCGAGGTAGGGGCCATGCTTCCATTTAAAGGTTTTGTCTACGTAACACTCTTCACCATTTGAATTACTGGCATTGCTCATCGCTTGTAACGATGATTCGTAGAAGCTACTGTCCGCCAAATAGCCTTTTATGGCAGTGACAGCAGTAAAGTGGTCTGCGATAGGGGTAATGCCATAGCCTCTTTCAAGCGCATTTCCAAGTATACTTGTAGTAGGGCCGGCGCCAGTCACTGGCACCATAAAGGGGGCATTTAGTTCTTGCAGAAAGTCATACAGTTGCTGTTGGGTAACGCCTGGCTGAATAGATGCTATGCCGCTTTCAGAATCAAAAAACGTTACTTCATTCAGTAAACTCATATCAAGTAAAATCGCATTTTCATTTTTACTGCTAGGGTTCGCGCTACCATACCCCCAGTTTTTTCCAGTACTTATGGGATAAATCGATAAGTGTTCGAAGTCTCGTTGTAGTGTCGAGACCACATTTAAAATCAACGGTATTGCCTTTGTGGTAAGGGGTCTTACAATACAGATAGCATTGAGTGTAAGACACTCTGTATTAGTAAGCTCTTCGCTGGTGATGCAATTAACCTCGGCTGACCTGCCTAAGCGCTCTGCTAAAATTTGAAGTAAATTATCTAGCTTGGTTGTCGCCGTCATTATTCTCGTCCTTCGTCTGTGTTTAGACACAACAATACTATATTAGAGAGGTGTGAATTATTTGTCTTCACAACAAGTTGTTTATAACCTAGTATTACAGAAGTTAAATATTTCAGCGTCAAAAAAATTTACAGCTATATTTAAGAAGTTCGTAGCACTCTGAAAAGAAACAGTTTTTAATTTGGCGCATTTTTTGCTTTAATCAATATCATAGTTATTTAAAAGCTCGAAAAGCTGGAGTTATTCGTGGAAGATAATAGAACAAGCAGCAGACGTAAATTCATCAAGACGTCGGGCGCTATCGCAGGTATCACTGTTATCCCGTCGAAATCGGTATGGGGCGCTTGCAATGCTTCCGGTGTTTCTGGCGGTTCGCAGGCGCTAGAAAGTGTGTGCCAAGTAAGTTCACAGGATGACCCCGAGAATAAAGTCAGTTTAGGCGGTTTTCCTGCTTCTGACTTCCAAAATCTGTTCACGGCTGTCAACAGAGGGGGGTTACCAAACCTTTCTGCTCGTGGAACGGCTGGTAAGATGTTCACAAAAAGTTCTTGGTTGGACGCGTCGGTACCGCATCGCGTTAACAATTTCGATTTTCCTGTTTTTAGATATGATGGTAACGGCACTAGTACAAATCTTATTTATGCGGATGGACAAGTTCAGAACACACCAGTAAAAAATAAATTGAACAGTTTGGATGGTGCTAAGAAGAATAAAGTCAACAATGTAGATCCTCATTTGATCAAAGGTGTTTTAAATAGCAGCACCGACTGGCACATGAGTGAGTTGCTAGCCGTTCGCGGTAAACTTGAGATGCTAGCTAATGAGAAGTTAACATACGTCTCTGGCGTTGGCTCGAATGGTAAAGCTGTTCAAGCAAGTTTTAACGTTTTGGACGAGCTGAAAACGGGAAGGGGGCCAGTACTTCTTCAAATATCGGCTCTGTATTTAAACCTAATCGCAGGCTTCAGCTCAGGTGTTCCACTTGGCTATACGGTTAAGCAGTATTGCGAACATCTTGTTTCGATCATGCTGGAAAACGCAACTTCGCCAGGCTTTGCGACTGACCTCACCGTCAAAGTTTCTAGTCGATTTAGTGCTCCTAAAGCGTTAGAGGCTTCAAGCTTTCTGAGCGCGAATTGAGTGCTCGACAAAGATCAAAACTCTGACATTTTTATCTTTGATGACAAGTCTGGTTTGGCGGTGTTAAGGAAGGATCTTAACACCGTCATAATATATACGTCTTCGATCGAACAAAAAATGCCAACGCTTTACTCGCTCCTTAACTCAGCGAATGTGTCGAAGGCCAGAGTCATTGAAGAAGTTAACGTTCAAGGGCTTTTCAAGGTTGACTATACGTATTAATAGTGGAGCATATCGTTTTGACCTCAACGGTATTCAGCCAGATGTAATCGATGTATTAAGATTAATGTATGGAAGCAGCCTAGAGTCAAATACTTATGGCTTTTGTGATTTTCATCTTTCGGTAAAAACGACGTCCCCAGTGAGGCGTCTATTTAGAAAACAGTGCGTAATTGACGTTGAGGGAGTAACGCCTTTTAATCCAATATCAACTAAACATATTGTTCCTTCATTAGAATGGGCAATGAATTGGGCAGTTGCCGCGTTTGAGCATACAAAATTAAGTATTCATTCCTCTGTTGTGGTAAAGAACAATAAAGCGATTCTGTTCCCAGCATCCTCAGGGTCTGGAAAGTCTACTCTTGCCACATATCTTGGAGCTAAAGGCTGGCAAATGTTTTCAGACGAAATGGCGTTGATAGATACGCAGTCCTTGAACATTACGCCATTGTATAGACCCTCATCACTGAAAAATGAGTCGATTAACGTTATCCAGCGCTTATGTCCTAGTATCATCTTGTCGAAAAGTGCTCTTTCTACCCACAAAGGCGATATTGCACACGCAAAACTATACTCTACGGAAGAATTTAATACGTTCGAGCCTACATCACCAGATTTCGTTACTTTCCTCAGATACTCGCCTCTTAAGCAAACAACCATTACAGAGCTTACGCAGTCAGAAACATTCGCAATGCTAATAAGAAACGCTTTTAACTATAATATATTAGGTAAAATTGGATTTGACACACTTACACGCGTGGTTACTAATACCAGAGGGTATTACATAGAATACAGCGATATGCATGATTTAAATGACTTTCTGTCTGAATTAGTGGAGCAGTGATGCTTAGCCGGTCTGTTTTTATTAGCGTTTATTGTCGTTTAGAAGGCATAGAGTATCTAAATGAAGTGCAGTGGAACGCGTTAATAAGAATATTGAGGCAAAAGTCCCTAATAGCCTCTTATTATCACAGACTATGCTTAAGAGACCTAGACGGGCTAATTCCAGGTTATTGCAAAAATGTGTTTATATCAGCAATAAGATTTGCAGATGCGCAAGCCCATCAGACTTCCGTGCAAGCAGAAAAACTTACGGCATTACTTGGAAGGCATGATATCCCTTTTATTTTCTTAAAAGGGGCTGCATATACGCTTGGGAAAAACGCAAACGGTGTCGGCAGGTTAATGACGGACATCGACATTTGTGTTACCAGAGAAATTATCGATAAACTTGAAGTTGTTCTACTCGACAAAGGGTGGACATTCAAAGAAATGGATGAGCACGACGACAAGTACTACAGAGCATGGTCTCATGAATTACCACCGCTCACTAATGATGAAGATGGTGTTGTGCTTGATGTCCATCATACCTTAGTGCCCCCGGTAAAAGGGCGCTTTCTTGATATTGAAAAGTTAGTAGCGAGTTCAGTGGATAACGCTAAATTCAGTGTGCCGTCTAAAGAGTGGTTAGTACTTCATTCTGCGCTTCACTTAATTATTAATGAAGATGTTGATAATGGTCTGCGAGATTTAACTGACATTTATCGATTGCTCAGCGATGAAGCTGATGCAAAAGCTGCGATGGATAGAACGAGTACGTTGTTCAAACAAGAAGGTTTTTATAACGAATGGCTTACACTTGCAAGATTGCTAAAGTTTTACTTTGCGCTGGATATACTTGACGATGCGGATAAAAAGCTCCCCCTTTATTACAGAATAAGAGCAATAGCTCTAACAAGGTCCTTACTGCCACGCTCTTCTTTTATTACTAATAAATATAGTGCGTTTTGGAGTTTACTGAACTATTTGCTGGGCTACGAATCAAAAATGCCGTTCCATATTTTAGTTAGGCAGGCGCTCTTCAAAGTATACAGAAATGCTGCGAAATTTATTTTTGGTGAGTTTTTCTTCCGAAAAGCAAAAAAATTAAAGGAAAATTAATGAAAATCTTGGTCACTGGCGCTGCCGGTTTTATTGGTGCCGCAGTTTCTCAACATATTATAAATCGTGGCGATGAGGTTGTCGGCATAGATAACATTAACGATTACTACGATACCAACTTAAAATATGCGCGTTTAAAAGAGATAAGCTCGTCACCTGCTTCTTCATTGTTCTCCTTCATTGAAATGGGCGTGGAAGCCCGAGATAAAATGACCGCGCTATTTGAAGAGCATAAATTCGACGGAGTAATTCACCTCGCTGCGCAAGCAGGAGTTCGTTATTCCCTTGAGAACCCAAACGCATACATAGACAGTAATGTTGTAGGGTTTATGAATATTCTTGAGGGCTGTCGTCATACAAACATTCGACATTTAGTTTATGCATCTTCAAGCTCTGTTTACGGTTCAAATAAAGAAATGCCCTTTTCTGAAAAGCATAATGTGGATCATCCGGTAAGTATTTACGCCGCTACCAAAAAAGCCAACGAGTTGATGGCACATACTTACAGCCACTTATATGGTCTAGTCACCACTGGGTTACGCTTTTTTACTGTGTACGGTCCATGGGGGCGACCAGATATGGCCCCGATGAAGTTTGCCAAGGCGATATCATCAAAAGGAAGTATTGACGTTTATAACTATGGCGAGCACAGAAGAGATTTTACCTATATTGATGACATTGTAGAGGGCGTCGTTAGGTCGCTTGATAGGGTGAATTGTACAGATCCAGACGCAAACATTTCAGGCGATAGATATGAAGTAATTAATATCGGCGCACAAACGCCGGTGCATCTTCTTAGCTTTATTGAATTGATGGAAAAAGCGTTTGGTAGCGCTGTGAACAAAAATTTACTGCCTATTCAGCCCGGAGACGTGCCAGATACTTATGCAGATGTGTCTAGGTTGACAGAATTAACAGGATATCAACCTAAAACGTCTATCGAGGAAGGGGTGAAGCGGTTCGCTGAATGGTACAAGGCGTTTTATTAGCGCCTAAACCCCTTCCCATTTGTTTGAATATATCCCGCGTATTTTTTCGGCAAGAACTCACGGGTGGTAGAATACCCAAGGTCGAATAGAGTGTTTTTTATCTCTGGCGTTAGCGAAAAATCCACCGCTGAAATTTCGCCTGTATTCACTACAACAGTGTTGTGCCAATAACGGGCGTTTACGTATTCCCGAGACATCGCCGTCATAAATGTTCTGATAAGCATGCCCACATACTGGGGCAGCTGTAATACATTCTTTTTAATTATTCTGCGTTTTTGCATGGTGCTTTGTAGGCGAAAACATACTGATGGTGTGCCGTCACCTTGCCAATCTTCAAATAGGGCGTCCTCTGATAGGATGGCGCCGTCTACCAGCAAGTACTCTTTGAATGGCTTAAATGAGAATATGAGGGGGATAGACATAGAATATCTCACCGCTTCAGATACTTTCATGTCTGGCGTAGTTGCCCGATTAAACAGTACTGGCCCACCACCATTTACATCGGTCGCTAATATATTCAAGGCCATTGGCATATCTGAAAACGTTGCGCCTTCTAGTTGCTCATCAATCCACTGCTGAAAAACATCCCCCGACGATAAACCGCCTTCTCGAAGTAATCTGAACAGGCTGAAAGCAGTAAACTGCTTAAAGTCGGTGTTAAGGGCTAGCTCGCGCATTTGCTCAACGGAATAACCCTTGGCAAATAATGACGCAACAATAGAGCCGCCAGATACCCCAACTAGGGTGGAAAATTCGATGTTCATGTCTTGCAGCGCTTTAATGATGCCAATATGTGCACTAAGGCGAGTTCCTCCCCCTGAAAAGATAGGAACAATACGCGTATTGGGTACAGATTCTATTGGCATGCTTTTCTCATAGTTATTGCGTGCAGCGATAGGTTTATAGAGTATTTAATGCATAAAGTAATCATAGTGTAGAGACGATAAATCACCACTTATATTTTGAGTTTTTTTATGATTAGCCTTTGCTTTACAAAGAAAAAACGGGTGCTAAAAAGCACCCGTTTGTCATAGTGCATCAGTAGTATTATGACTGCGCTAGTTTTGCTTTCATTTCACGTCTTTTAGCATGCAGTAGAGGCTCGGTGTAACCCGATGGTTGCTCCTTACCCTTAAATATTAGGTCGCTAGCGGCCTGAAACCCAATGGAGTTTTCCAAGTCTGGCGTCATTGGAATGTATTCAGCATCGCTGGCATTTTGTTCATCTACCAGCACAGCCATGCGTGACAGCGATTCTTTAACCTGGTCAACGCTTACAATGCCGTGCTCTAACCAATTGGCAATGTGCTGCGAAGAAATACGCAGTGTGGCTCTGTCTTCCATTAATCCTACATCATTAATATCAGGTACTTTCGAGCACCCTACACCTTGGTGCACCCAGCGAACAACGTAGCCTAAAATTCCCTGAACATTGTTATCTATCTCACGTTTAATACCGTCACGGGTAAGACTTGAAGTGTCTTCTAAAAGCGGGATAGTGAGAATGTCGTTTAAACCGTCGAAGTTTTCGTCTAACTGCTTTTGTACGTCAAACACGTTCACATCGTGATAGTGAAGGGCATGCAGTGTTGCTGCAGTAGGAGAGGGGACCCATGCGGTGTTCGCGCCGGCCTTTAAGTGTCCAATCTTCGCGTCCATCATGTTTTGCATTTCATCAGGAGTTGGCCACATGCCTTTCCCTATCTGGGCTTTGCCAGACAATCCACAGCGTAAACCAACCGCCACATTTGCGGTTTCGTAGGCTTTAATCCACGACATTGCTTTTAACGAGGCTTTTTCTGCAAACGGGCCGGCCAACATAGAAGTATGAATTTCATCGCCGGTACGATCTAAAAAGCCGGTATTGATAAATACTACGCGCGATTGTGCTTCAGCAATGCAGGCTTGAAGGTTAACGCTGGTTCTGCGCTCTTCATCCATAATGCCCATTTTAAGCGTATTACGCGGTACATCGATAATCTCTTCAATACGTTCAAACAAGACATTGGAAAATGCCACTTCTTCGGGCCCGTGCATTTTAGGTTTAACGATATAAACGCTGCCTTCACGACTATTTGTATAATCGCTGTTGCCGAGTAAGTCGTGCTTTGCGATGAGAGAAGTGATGAGTCCGTCCATTATTCCTTCAGGCACTTCTTCGCCATCAAACAGCATGGCGTTGTTTGTCATTAAGTGACCTACGTTACGAACGAACATCAAGCTTCTACCTGATAGCACAAGCTCGTTTTGTGACGTCGTTTTTTCTGATGGTACGTGCTTTGACGGGTGATAGGCACGGTCACTATGCATAGCGCGCACAATGTTTTTGCCGCCCTTTGTCATCTCAATGCGTAAACTGCCTTTCATTAGCCCAAGCCAGTTGCTGTAAACTAATGTTTTGTCCTCAGCATCTACTGCCGCAACTGAGTCTTCACAATCCATAATGGTGGTGAGTGCAGCTTCAACGAGAACGTCTTTTACGTTGGCTGAGTCACTTTCACCAATAGGATGTGTGGGGTCTATTTGAATTTCAAAGTGCAAGCCGTTGTGCGCAAACAATAGTGCAGAGGGTGCGCTTATATCACCTTGGTAACCTTGCCACTGCTCGGTATTGGCAAGCGTAGTCACATCGCCATCGGTAAGTTGGACCGACAGCTTCCCCGTCTCTATTTTGTATTTTACAGCATTTGCATGACTGCCTTTTGCAAGGGGGATCATGCTGTCTAGGTAAGCTTTGGCTTTTTCTACCACTTTTGCGCCGCGAATTGGGTTATACGCTTTGCCAGGTTCAGCGCCATTTTCTGTCCCGATAACATCAGTGCCATATAACGCGTCATAAAGGCTACCCCAACGTGCGTTAACCGCATTGAGCGCATAGCGTGCGTTGTTAATTGGCACAACAAGCTGAGGCCCTGCCATGGTGGCAATTTCAGGATCCACATTTGTGGTAGCCGCCGCAACATTATTGGGCTGCTCTACTAGGTAACCGATTTTCTTTAAAAAAGCGGTATATTCGCTACCCGGAGCGGGGTTTCCTGCTTTGTGGTAATCATCGATAGCGCGCTGAAGCTGTTCACGCTTTTCAAGTAGTGCGCGATTTTGGGGAATGAATTCTGCAAAGAGGGCTTCAGCGCCTTTCCAAAATGATTCTGGCTGAACTTTTGTGCCTGGGATGGCCTGATCGTTAATAAAGCTATCAAGTTGCGCTGCAACCTGAAGTCGACCGTGCGTGATATATCCTTGCATAACTACCTCTATACATTGTGTTACTAGGAAATGTTTTACTTGGTAAGCATGTACTACGTGCTCACTGTACTTTTCGTAAAGTACATTTTAGTAAAGTACGTTTTAGTAAAGCCTTAGCCTAGTGTAGTGCGTATAGAGATAGTTTTTTAATTTATGGTTTGTATTGCTGTCATAATTTTTGTGAATGTTAGTGGTTCCAGTATAGTAATTTGCAACTAAACAGCATTCATTTCACTCGCAACATCACTGATTAATCGGCGTAGCCAAATATGACCTGCATCGTGATGAAGTAGTGCGCTCCATGCAATTTTAAGCGCAATAGGAGGAATATCAAACGGAGGCTCTTTTATTACTACGTCAGGGTCGTGTTTGAAAAGCTTAGCTGCTTTACTGGGCAACGTTGCAATAAGTTTTTGTTTTTTCGCTATTTGAAGCGCCGCATGATAATGGCGTGTAAATACACGAATGGCCCGTTGCTTTCCTATTTTTGTGAGCTCTGCGTCTACCCAACCAAGCTTTTGAACTTCATTTGGGTCGATACCAACGCCCACGCCAAAACCTGTCTTACTTACCCAAATATGTTGTGCGTTAATGTAACTTTCTAAGTCACATTTTTGCACTAAAGGATGGTCGGCGCTCATTACGCAGCTAAAGGTGTCATACCACACCACTTTTTGGTGAAACGAAAGGGGCAGTTCGTCAAAGCGGTTTATCGCCATGTCTACCTTGCCTTGCTCTACATCGTGAAATGTCACGTCACTGGGTGTAATCAAATCTAAAGTAATATTTGGCGCCAGTTCGGCTAAACGTCCAACAAGTTCAAGCAATAGCGTGCTTTCGGCATAATCACTTGTCATGATACGAAAGGTTCTCTCGCTGGTTAGCGGATCAAATTCGGTTTCTGGCTGAATGGAACTTTCTAACCGGCCGAGCACGTCGCGAATAATAGGCTGGAGTTCTAATGCGCGTTTAGTGGGGGTCATACCGTCGCTTGTTCGCACTAAAAGAGGATCTTTAAATAAGTCGCGAAGACGCTTTAAGCCGTTACTCATGGCCGGCTGTGTAATGCTCAATTGGTTTGCCGCTTTTGTTACGCTGCCCTCTCGTAGTAAGACATCTAAATAAACCAATAGATTAAGATCGACCTTCGCTATATTCATTGCTGTAATGCTCTTTCTGAAGATGATTAAAGAAGTGTATTGTAAAGCGTTTTGTGTCTGTTGTCAGATAAGCGTTTAGTCTTAATTAAAATTTGACTACTTACCTTAAGTTTCTGATTCTAATTGTTTAATTGGCAGGGCTCGTAAAACGAGCAAGGTTATTCAATTTTTTAATGATGAAATTATCGAGATATAACATAAATATTATGAATAACTATAAAAAAGGGCACCCGAAGGTGCCCAGTAAAGGAAAGGTTGGGAACTTTCCGTTAAACGTCGAACTGGTTCATTGTGTTGTCATCACCTGATGCTTTAAGCGCTGCATCACCAGAGAAGTACTCTTTATGCGTATCGCCTAAATCTGAACCTGCCATTGCTTGGTGTTTAACACACGCTAAACCTTGGCGAATTTCTTGGCGTTGAACACCGCGTACATAAGCAAGCATACCTTCTTCACCGAAGTACCCTTTAGCTAGGTTGTCAGTTGACAACGCCGTGGTGTGGTACGTCGGAAGCGTTATTAGGTGATGGAAAATACCGGCTTCGCGAGCAGCGTCTGCTTGGAAGCTCTTAATTTTCTCATCAGCTTCAGCAGCAAGTTCTGTTTCGTCGTACTCTACTGCCATTAAGCCTGCACGGTTATAAGCTGAAACGTCTTTACCTTCTTCACTCCACGCGTCGAACACTTGCTGGCGGAAGTTAAGCGTCCAGTTGAACGATGGTGAGTTGTTGTAAACCAGTTTCGCGTTAGGTACTTGCTCACGGATAGCGTTAACCATTTCCGCAATTTGACCTACGTGAGGTTTTTCAGTTTCAATCCATAGAAGATCTGCACCGTGTTGAAGTGATGTAACACAGTCAAGAACAACGCGGTCGAAACCTGAGCCGTCTTTAAATCTGAACAACCCGTTTGGTAAACGCTCTGGCTTAACAAGCTTTCCGCCTTGCTTAAGGATAAGGTCGCCTTCATTAACATCGTCAGCACCGCCAACATCGCTAGTTTTAAGGAACGCGTTGTACTGAGCCGCAAGGTCACCCTCAGACTGAGAAACCGGTATTTTTTGTGTAAGGCCAGCACCTAATGAATCGGTACGAGCAACAATAACACCGTCGTCTACACCTAGTTCAAGAAACGCGTAACGAACGGCGTTAATTTTCGCTAAGAAGTCTTCATGAGGAACGGTAACTTTACCGTCTTGGTGACCACATTGTTTAGCGTCTGATACTTGGTTTTCAATTTGAATACAGCATGCACCAGCTTCAATCATTTGCTTGGCAAGCAAATAAGTTGCTTCTTCGTTACCAAAGCCCGCATCGATGTCCGCAATAATTGGAACGATGTGAGTTTCATAGTTTTCAATTTCTGCTTGAATGGCTGCAACGTCGCCGCCTTTCGCTTTTGCATCATCAAGTTTATGGAAAAGGTCGCCTAATTCACGTGCATCTGCCTGACGAAGAAATGTGTATAGCTCTTCGATAAGTGATGAAACCGATGTTTTCTCATGCATTGATTGGTCTGGAAGAGGACCGAACTCTGAGCGAAGCGCTGCAACCATCCAGCCCGACAAGTATAAATAGCTTTTGCTTGTAGTACCCTGATGCTTTTTAACAGACAACATTTTTTGTTGACCAACGAAGCCGTGCCAGCAGCCTAACGACTGAGTGTATTGTGAAGAATCGGCATCGTAGTCTGCCATATCTTGACGCATGATGGCCGCTGTATAGCGAGCGATATCCAAACCGGTCTTGAAACGGTTCTGAAGCTTCATGCGAGCGGCGAATTCTGGATTAATACCTTCCCATGCGCCTTTTTGTGATGCTTTTAAAGTTGCGAAGTTATCAATATCTTGTTGGTATTGCGACATGAGCGTCTCTCCCGTCTATGATTATATTTTTACGTTAACGCGTTTTTTATGTAGCTTGCCTTTCGTTCGTAACTATTCAGCTGTAGGGCGTTTCCGTGAGTTCCATTTCATCCTAGTGTGGTTATCGGAATAATAGAAATATATATTTTGCATTGCCGTCATTTATCTTGTGAATGTAATGGTGTTGAAATCATCTGGCTATATAAGAATGGTTAGGACCAATGTCCGACTGAATTGAAATCGGTTTTGGGTTTGATATTGGCTATAGCTTTAGGACAGGCTTCAAGAGCAAGCTATGACTATTTTGAGCCTGGCAGCGATACGATGTGTCATAAAGCTAAAATTTGTGCGGCGCAGGTGACAAAATCCTAGTTATCCATATCCAATAAAATAGGAAGATTCTGCCATTTACGGCTATATTTAAAAGGTCGTGGATAAGATTTCATCTAGAAGGGCTGACAACTCTGCCAAAAAGTCGACTGGCAAATCTACTAACTAGTCCACTTAATATGGCGGGAAGTGCACCAAATATTCGTTATTTGGGGTAAGTAGCTTTGGTTGGTTCTTACTTTGGTTATCACATCGGGTATTACATTGGGGAGGAATTGGAGATTGCATTAGATGGTGCATTAGATGGTGCATTAGATGGTGCGTTAGATGCTGCATTAGAGAGTGCGTCAGGGCTTAGACTTTAGTGCAAATCTATTCATACCAGTCGTTAAGGCTGATAGTCTAGCCCGTCACGCTGTAACATTGATAACGAGTGCGTTGGTTTCATTGCCCTCTGAATACTAAACAAAAGTGAGTAGTATGAGTAAAAGTGTATTGTCGTCTGTCGACCAAAGAACCAAGTTAGTTGGTGAAAATAGGTTGGAACTACTGATGTTCCAGCTAGGTACACGTCATATTTTTGCTATGAATGTATTTAAAATCAAAGAAGTTATCGATATGCCTAAGCTCAATGCGATGCCAGGCTCCCACGATAATTTACGAGGCGTGATGAATTATAGAGGCAGTGCGATCCCGGTTATCGATCTGCGCCAATCGATTAAAATGCGTGGTGTTGCCACGGACGAAACTGCCAGAAACGTCATCATTACCGAGTATAATCGCAGTGTTCAGGGTTTTATCATTGGTCAAGTCAGAAGCATTGTGAACACCTCGTGGGATACCATTCAGCCGCCTCCTAGCGGAATGGGCAAGTCGAACTATTTAACCGCCATAACGCAAGTGAATGTTGAAGGTAAAACCGAGCTGGTAGAAATCATCGATGTTGAAAAAGTACTTGCTGAAATTATTGATTACGATATTTCAATTTCTGAAGAGATTCTCGACACTGACATTGTGAACCACTTTATTGATAAAAAAGTGCTCATTGTGGATGACTCCAGTACGGCAAGAAAACAAATAAGCGATACCCTCAAACAACTGGGTATTACTATTATAGAGCGCAAAAACGGTGCACAAGCACTGGCATTGTTAAAGCAATGGGCTGATGAGGGTAAAAACCCCTGTGACGAAATTTTGCTTATGTTCACTGACGCCGAAATGCCAGAAATGGATGGCTACCGCTTAACTGCTGAGGTTCGTAGCGATCCAAGAATGAGTAAATTGTTTATTGCGCTTAATACATCATTAAGCGGCAGTTTCAATGATGCAATGGTAGAAAAAGTAGGTTGTGACCGTTTCATCTCTAAATTTCAGCCCGATATGCTGGTAGATGTTGCCCAGCAACGTATGCGCGAGTATCTATCGGAGCAAAAACAGTAAAGCACCTCCATGATAGATAGACATGGCTCTGCGCTTTAGCACGTGATCTCAGAGAAGACCCAGCAACACGAGCTAATAAAATTCAATACTATGAGCTAACAATACACGCTAGCGCTAAAATTTTGCGCCAGCATCTGCCTTTCTGCTTGTTTTATCCTCACTTCATCGCCCCTACGACCTTTTAGTTTTGTTGTTGGGGTGAGTCTGCTTTACAATTGCATAAAGAAAAGCAATACCTTATTTGTGCACGCTCTTGTAAGCACATGCTCCTCTAAATAAATATCGTTTAGAAGAGGGTATCTTTAAATTAGTAAACAATGACTTATACATGAAGGCACTTTAGTTAAAGCCTAACTCGTCGTTGTATTATATTGATTAAAGTGCAACAAGCGCCAAGACGCTCAGGCGTGAACAATGATTTCTAAAACAATGATTTCTAAATACATTACTTAGCAGTATGCGCCGTTTCGTTTTGCTAAACACATTGCGCATGTTATTACCCAGGGAAGTTCAACATGGTTAAACACGTATTACGTGCCTCATTAGTAAGCAGTTTGTCTGTCGCATTCATTGCCGGCTGTACAATGACTGAAAGTGTCGATAACGCTCAACAAGTCGCACCAACAAACGCGCCGAAAAATATCATAATGATTGTTGCAGATGGAATGGGACCAGCCTATACCACTGCCTATCGCAATTATGTCGATAATGCTGCTACGCCTGAAATTGAGAGCGTGGTTTTTGATGACATTCTTCTCGGCAACGCATCGACGTATCCTGCTAAAGTATCTGGTTACGTGACCGATTCTGCCGCCGCGGCCACCGCACTTGCAACTGGCGTTAAGTCATATAATGGCGCTATTGGCGTTGACGTTGATAAAAAGCCTGTTAATTCTGTTATGCACTATGCGAAATCAAAGGGCATGAGAACAGGGCTGGCCGTTACTTCGCAGATTGTTCACGCCACGCCTGCCTCTTATATCGCACACAATGAAAGCCGCAAAAACTACAACGAAATAGCCGACGATTTTTTCGATATTCGCGTAAATGGCGAGCCTGTCGCTGACGTAATGCTTGGCGGTGGAACAGCTTATTTTAAGCGAGAAGACAGAAACCTGTTATCGCAATTTGTTGATGAAGGCTATGAATACGCAGACTCTTACGAAGGCTTGTCATCCATTCCAGCGGGAAGCGATGTTATTGGTTTGTTCGCTCCTGTCGCGCTTCCGGCGGTGCTAGACGATAACCGCAAAGATCGCCTTGCGTATCTTACTGAACATGCCATCAAGCACCTTGAAAATGATAAGGGTTACTTCTTATTAGTTGAAGCTAGCCAAGTAGATTGGGCTGGTCATGCTAATGATGTGGGGTCTGCCATGGCAGAAATGCACGATTTAGCTCAAACCATGGAGTATCTACGTGAGTATGTAGACACGCACCCAGACACATTGGTAGTGCTTACCGCTGACCATAGCACGGGTGGCTTGGCCATTGGTGCTGGTGGCGATTACCGCTGGAGCCCAGAGTATCTTCATAATATGTCCGCTTCTGCACGCACTATAGCCGCGACTATGGTTGATGAAGACATGCCGGGCGAATACGCTGCAAAGCAATTAGGCCTGTCGCTTACCAGTGAAGAGCTTGCTATGTTAGATAGTGTCTCGAATCAAGATGAAGAAACCCGATACGCTGCAGTGAAAACCTTTTTAGATATTAAAACAAACACAGGATGGACTACCACAGGTCATACCGGTGTTGATGTTGAAGTGTTTGCATTTGGTGCAGGTGCCACGTCGTTTAGCGGACAAATAGACAACACGGATATTGCCAAAACTATATTTACCTTGTTAGACGGTAGCTCTTTAAACAAGTAGTTTGTTGAGGTAAAAACTCAGCGTGGTTTTAGGCTTTATTAGGTATTAGCACCTTGAGTGCGCCATAAATGTGATTGGGTGGAGAAATTGATTTGATGAACGATGACATGCGAGCGCTACTTCAAGATATTTATGACGAGGTAGAGCCCATGCTGGGTATGGGTAAGGTGGCTGATTATATTCCTGCCCTTGCAACTGTTAATCCACGTCAATTCGGCATTGCGATTTGCGATATTCAGGGCCAGATCACGTCGATTGGCGATGCCGGTGTGCCGTTTTCTATTCAAAGTATCTCGAAAGTGTTCAATTTGGTACTCGCTATTAATCACTATGGCGAGACCATGTGGGATCGGGTCGGTTGTGAGCCATCCGGGTTGCCATTCAACTCGTTAGTGCAGCTTGAATACGAAAATGGGATGCCAAGAAATCCGTTCATCAATGCTGGTGCATTAGTAGTCAGCGACATGGTGCAGTCCCGTTTTGCCTCTCCTCATATCGCTATGCGGGACTTTGTTCGTCGTCTATCGTGTAACGGCGAAATTATGGTGAACAAGGTGGTGGCTGAGTCGGAATTTCAGCATCGCTCAAGAAATGCAGCAATGGCCTACTTAATGAAAGCTTACGGTAATTTTGAGAATGAAGTTGAAGATGTGTTGCACAACTATTTTCATAATTGCGCTTTAGAAATGAGCTGTGAAGACTTGGCGCGCTCCATCAGTTTTCTTGCCAATCGGGGCATGTCAGCGTGTGCCAATGAGCAAGTGCTAACCCCTTATCAAACTAAGCAGGTTAATGCGTTGCTTGCCACAAGCGGTATGTACGATGAAGCAGGTAGTTTCGCGTTTAAAGTAGGTTTGCCAGGTAAAAGTGGGGTAGGTGGCGGTATTGTCGCTGTTGTTCCAGGGCGCTTTACCATTTGCGTATTTTCGCCAGCTCTTAACAGTGTCGGGAACTCTCAACTTGGCGTGGCCGCATTAACCTCGTTAAGTGAGCGAATTAACTGGTCTATTTATTAGCGCGTTAATTGGCTCGCGTTTTACGAACCTTGGTAGCTTCAATATATCAATACCCTGTTAATTCCATGAAGCCAGCACCCTTATGGGTGCCGGTGACACTTACTCTTCCCTCATAATACGCAAATACGCTGTTATTCCACTGGCCAGATTTAAATGGCGACACAGTAATATCCACACCTTTACTAGGAATGGTTATTTGCCACGTGGTGGGCACATCGCGTTCGTTGTTTAACGTAGCAATTTGTTCATTATCTAAAGGCATTATGCTGATTTCATTCAATGCTAGTGTTTCTTTATCTCCTGATGCCGTGATGTAAGAGGCTGTTGTATATATTTCATTGCCTCTATTTTTTGTACCTTTTGTACCAGCTCCAGTGGCGTGCATACGAAACGCCATCAGCTTACTACCGTCGTCTAAATGCAGTGAAAACCAGTCCCAACCCATGGCATTGCTGTTAGCAAGGTGACTTGTCCATTCATGATCGTACCAGCCTAAACCCTTCACGTTAAACGCTGTGTTATTGATATCAAAAGTACCGCTTGCGTCTATAAATGGCTGGCTGTAATAGTAGGAGCGAAGGCGTGCGTCTTCCGTTTTTTTACTGTAGCCATTATCACCCTGTTTCACGAATGGGCCGTTGGCGGTGAGTGAAAGAGTAATATCTACGTTGTTATTGATAGAGAATTGTAATGTTGCAGGGAAAGGAGAGTCGTTTTTTGATTGCCACGACCAGTCATCAATAACGGCGCTGAAGGGGGCTGGCTTAACAAAGGCGTTTCCTACACCTCCAGCAGCCAAGCGCTCTTCAAAAAAATGTTCATCTTTTGCGTGTAGTGACGCATGTCCCATCCACTGCTGTGGCGTAGACCATGAGCTTGCAATCTGAGTTTCTTTTTCGGTAGCAAATCGAAACAAAGTAAATTGTAGGCCGTATTCGTTTTTATCATCATCTTCTAATACAAAGGTTAGATACCACCACTCAAGCTGATAATCAGGGTGGCTGCCATGATCCTTAGGTAAAGCTAAAGGAGTTGTTTTATTCACAGATTGAAACGAGCCGGTTGAAGAGTCGGTGTCACTGCCATCTTCAGACTTATTCTCAGAGCTTTCTTCAGAGCTATCTTCAGAGTTACTTTTTGATAGATCCCCAAAGAAACGAGAAGGCGCTGGCGCATCTGAGCAAGCACTGCAGGTTAATACACAAACGGCCAATACTACTTGAAAGAAAAATTTGAGGGGCTCCGCTCTCTTTGTGAGCGTAGGAAAAATCTCCGAGAGCAGGTTAAGCGTAGGTTTCATAGCGGTGCATCCTGTCGTAAATCTACTTTGGGCTTTAGCCGACCTAATGGAAGAGCAATTACCAAGCATATGATTACGAGCGAAACCGTTACGCTGCTTACGATAACGCCAAAGTCGACGGCTAGCGGATACACCCAGCTAAAGGCCAGTCGATTAACTTCGAAGATAAATACATACGCTAGATAAATACCAAACGGTACGGCAAGTAAGGCGGTGAGTAGGCATAGAAAAATATATTGTCCTAGTAAGCTAAGCTTCACTGCTGTTTTACTCACCCCAAGCGCCCGCAGTACAGTAAGTGACGATGCATTACTGAGCGATAATATACTTAGCGATACTGCAAAGGCTACTCCCGCTACAAGCAGCGTTGTGATATTTAAACCATCAGTAAGGACAAACGTTCTATCAAAGGTATCCATCGAAAGCGTGAGTAATTCTTCTCTACTGTAGAGATTGCCCTGGGTGGCGAGTGTTGTTTCCTTCTGCTCAAAGGTTTGAGGCGTTTCAGGTGTACCAGCCTGGAAAGTAGATTGATCGTAAGAGATAGCAAGCACGCCAGAAAATGCGGCGTCACCAATGGTATCTCTATTAAAGCTTGATAGTGGTAACAGCAATTGCGCTTTCATATTGCCGTAATCTGGGTAGATGCCTAATACGGTAAAAGAGGGGGGTTTATTGAAGAAACGATGGTTATTTTTGTTTGAGCTCTCATCGATATTGGCGGCCTTCATCTCTTCAAGAAAAAGCGTATCGCCCAGTGAAACGTCATTGGAAAACGCAAGCTGTTGATTAATGTAAATGCCTTCACCACTTTCAAACTTCGCCCATGCATTAGTAACACTTGAGTCTACAACAAGGGCATTACGACCATTATCATGGGTAGGGTAACTGCTAATTGAAATTGAAGAAGCATCCGCGCTTTTAGAGCCATTTCCACTAGAGTCGGTGTTATTAGCGCTAGACTGGGCAACGAGTTTACCTTGAAGTCGTAGCAATGGCGTTGAGGTAACGCCTTCGGGTATAACAAGCTCAGAGAGTGCTTTATCGGTGTACAAATACGCAGGGGCGTACAATCGCTGAGTTAGCCAACTTTCCGTAGCCGCACGAAAGCTATCGGTCATAACGTTCATGCCAATGTTAGCAGTAAGCGCAATGAAAAAAGCACAGACGGCAAGACGGGTACGAGAAGAAAGCTGTGCAGTACTTGCCACTATAAAGTGTAAAACGGGTTTACTTGGGGGCGTAACCTTCATCACACCGTTGGCCAGTATTGGCAACCACATAATCACGAGAGAACAGCTTACCAGCAGTAATAGTGCAACAAACAGCAGCGCGTGCAGCGTAGTTGATATTAACGCTTGGGTAATGGCTAAAAGGGCAATGCCAGCTATCGTGCAAACAAGTACAGTACGTTTTCGCATAGGCTGAGCGGCTTTTACTTTGCTTGTGCTTAATGCAGTGGAGAGTTGTTTTGCTGGAATGAGTGCAAATATGCCCAGCGATAAAAAGGTAACAAAAACCGAGAGCGCGAGTGTGCTGATTAGGTTGACGTCAGGGGTAATAAACACGGCATCGAAAAGAGAAGAAAAGGTGCCGCTAATGATGGGTGAAAGCATTGACGCGGCATAAAAACCTGCGGCGCAACCAACGGGAACGCTCAATACGCAATAAAGTAAAAGCTCTGCAAGTAGTGCAGTAGTTAAATGGCGGCTGCTTACGCCCAGTTGCCTCATTCTAAAAATATTGGGTAAACGAGTTCGGTACATCAAGTTCAGCGCGTTTAACACAATAAAGAGCGCCACTACGGCCATTAACGCGCCCATAGCCCATAAATTTAGCTTAAAACTATCGGGTAACGAGCCGGTGTCTTGCTGCGTACTAATGTCTTTAAACTCAACGGTTTTTAAAAGCCTTTGTTGAATGATTTGCTTATCGCTTTGTGAGAGGGGAAGTAAGGACAAAAAACCTGATAGGGGCCAAGTGGCCTCAGTGATATTTCGGCGATAAAAGTCTGCTAGCGACACAACAACAGTATCTTGAGGGACTGCAGTGCTTACACTTAGCTGTACAATAGTGGCCGATGAGGATGACGACGTTGAAGTGATATCAGAAGAGGGCGGCAATGCACCTGCCGTTTTACCTGCCGCTTCAGCTGGGCCCTTAGGTAAAGCGGCAGCTGAAGAGGCTCCTGATGAAGAAACTCCTGATGAAGAAGCTTCGCCGTCTTGTGAGTCACCACTGGCTAGTTGGCTATTTTTTTGACTGCGTTTTTGGCTGCCTTTTTGACTGCCACTGAAAAACAAGACATCGCAGCCGAGCTTTGATTTTGTCGCTGGGTGTATGGCGCCCGCGACATGATATGGCTGAGCGGAGCCGCCATTTGTTGACATTAACCCAGCCATGCTATTTGAAATTGAGCCTGCTTTATCCCCAGAAACTGGATAGCTAAAAAGGGCTTGGTTATCTATTCCCAAAAGAGACAGCTCTGTAGCCGCTTGTGACGTCTCTACTTGGTTGTCGCTATTGTCGTCTTCGGCGCATGAGAACCTTTGTTCTCTCTCGCTAAACGCTACCAGTTGGGTAAAGCCTGCCATCCTCAAATTGGCATAGTCAGCTTTGCTGAGGAAGTAGTCTTTACCCACTTCACCTACTTTACCTATTTGAGGCTCACTTGCAGCCTCATCCACAGCTCTGTTGGACATAGCAGCCTTGTCGACAAAAATAATAGTACCGCCATTGAAAATAGAAGATTTGCTACTGGCTAGCTCACCTTGTGAAGCGCCTTCGTTAATGAGCAGCACGGTAATGAGGCCTGCATTTGCTAAAATGATAGCAAACATGATGAGCAGCGGCTCCCACGGTCTTACCCGTGACATGGCTAAAAGGGCGTTAAGGGTAAGGCTTAAGGTTCTATGCAAAGGGACACTTCATCATTTAAATCATCGGCAGGTTTGACACATGCACTAACTATTGCATTGACTATTGTATTAGCTGTTGAATTAACGACTGCGCTCGCTTTTGCTATCACTATTGCGCCCATTTTTACGCCAATTAGTGCGTTCACTGCAGTTCCTTAATCTGCGATTTTTCTTCGTTCAATTTGCCTTTATGTAGCCACAATGGGAACTTCGCCTTTTGAGCCACATCAGGGCTGTGTGTCACAACCAGTAATGTGGTGTTCATCTCGCTGCAAACGTCATAGAGAATATCGGAAACAGCTTGGCTGGTGGCTTCATCTAAATTACCGGTAGGTTCGTCGGCGAGTATTAAAGAGGGCTTGTGTACCAGTGCTCTTGCTATTGCACAGCGCTGTTGCTCACCGCCCGATAATTGCGATATTGGTTTTTTAGCAAGAGGCAAAATATTGAGCTGTTCCATAAGTTCTGTCTGATACTGCGGGTTGTAGTTACCTTTTAATCGCGCGGTAAACGCAATGTTATCCCATGCATTAAAACAATCAAACAGGTTATAGCTTTGAAATACGATCCCCAAATGATTCTTACGAAAATCATCCACATTGCTTTTACCTCTCACAGCATTGTTTAAAACAGGCTCTGTTCCAACTATACCTTTTTCGGCCGCAGGAAGGTTGCGGGCATTGGAGGGGGTGTCCTGAGGTTGGCGTTTACTGCCTTCATACAAACAATAATCGTTAACTGAAATGGTACCTGAGGTAGGCGTATCAAAGCCTGCAATAAGGGATAATAGCGTTGATTTGCCACACCCTGAAGCCCCTTGAATACTCACGGAATCGCCGTTATTTACCGAAAGATCTAAATCACAAAGAATAGGTGCGCTAACGCCTTCAAACGACTTTGTTAACTTTTCAATTTTTAACATAGGTGACAGGGAGACCGTTTTGAGTAATAGAAGTAAAGAGCAATTCATTCAGGGTCGCAGGTTGGCAACTCAGGAGGATTTTCAAAAAGCAATCCCGACGCCAACTTTAAGCTAGCCTTCTATCTCAATCTAACAATTAACTTGTTCTATTATTGCGTCTTACTGATAGGATTACGTTGCCTCACCACTTTTGGAGCAGTAAAAAATAGCAAGAATAAGAATAATGGTAAATGGGGGCAAGAGAGGTAAATTGAAAAAACAACAAATTGACATAATGTTGTATCTGAACTATCGTTTTCAGCATCGCCCCTATGGAGTTATCTATGAGACTTTCAATTGATATTACTGCAGAACAGCACCAGTTTCTTAAAGCAGCAGCTGCTATTCAGGGCAAGAGCATAAAAACCTATGTGTTAGAATGTGCATTGCCTTCACACGAGGAATCTGAGGCATTTAAAAAGTTGGAAAGCGTTTTGAATAAAAGGACCAACAGCGCATTAAGCGGTGCCATTTCAAACAAAACACTCGATGAAATATGCGATGAAGAGATAGCAGATCAGTAACTTGGCTTCATATCTTCTATCAAAAGATGCTTAAAATGATATTCGCGAAATAGTTAGGTATACCCTAAGTAACTGGGGTGAAACACAAGTAAACCTATATCGCTCTGCATTGAGAAACCAATTCGACAAGATTGGTAAAATTGTTGTTGTCTGTAAACATTATTCTAAAACACTCCCCGACGTAAAATTTACGATTGTAAAAGAGCACTTCGTTTTCTACGTTTCACCTCCTACAATTCACCTCCAAATGAAAAGCCGATAATAATTGCCGTACTACATAAATCAAGAGATATGGTGCGGCACCTATCGAGCAGGTCTAAAGATTCGCTTTATTAGCACTACTGATTAATAAAGTTATCGAGCTCTTCACCCGTAATTTTCTTTATTTGAGCAAACAGATACCATAATGCAGCAATTAGTAACACCATGCTGGGAATGACGATCACTGGGTAGCTTAGCGCTGTCATCCTGCCAAGCTCTTCGGTGTAAGCCGTTGTGCCAGGTTCGCTGACGAGTATCATTTTTGCCAATATGTAATTAAGCGCAGAAGACAAAAAGAAAGAGCTTGCAACAATATACGAGCTTACCGCCACTTTTTTATTAAACTCAACCTGCTTGCCTTTGGCGTCAAGTACCTGATTTAGATGAGGCCAATTGATAATTTGGTCGTTTAATATCAACATCTTGACTAAGGGTTTTTCGGTATATTGAGTGACTAAAACTGCAATGCCAATAAGGCCAGGGATCGCGGCTTCTTTTATCGCAATATACTCGGCGGGAAGTTTCAATAGGCTAAATCCCCCGGTAAGCAGTACGCTGATGATCCCAAGAATAGAGAAGCCATTCACTTTACCTGACTGCTTTAAATCATAAAGTCCGTAGCCGATGGGAAAGCTTAGCGCCGCCACTATGCTCCACGCTGGGCCTAAATAATCCTCAGAGCTTGCATAGCTCATAAGCACTACGGGAATAATGATATTAAAGGCGAGGTTGCCAAAAAAGCCCTGATTTTTTTGCTGAGGTTGTTGTACTGCTGACATATCAATCTGTAACTTCAAATTCTGTAGTGTGATTATACGGAAAGTTATTTCCGTGCCCAGTGCCAAGCGGCAAATAACCCACCTAGAAAGCCAAATAGATGATATTCAAACGAAATAAATTTCGATGTGGGGAGCACGCCGACTAACATTCCGCCGTATAGCGCAGCAACCACCAAGGAAATGAGCAAATATCGAATCTTATTACTTCGAAACCCAGCCAATACCAAAAAGCCAAAGTATCCATATACCATACCGCTGGCCCCAATGTGTGTTGCGCTTCGGCCAAACAGCCATACGCCGAGGCCGCCAATAAGCAGCGCACACATAGTAGCAATAATAAAAGTACGCTTGCCCCATTGCATTGTTAGCCACATGAATAGCATTAGCGGCAACAGGTTTGCCATTAAGTGTGTAGGAGTGCCATGAAGAAAAGGGGCAGTAAAAATAAATGGCAAGTGGTTTAAAGAGCGTGGCACAACGCCAAAGGCATTGAGTGAATTACCCGTTAAAAGGTTTGCCACTTCAATTAAAATTAACAGTGCGCCTATGGTAAGTATGATGCGCAGCTGCATCGATAGCGACTTCATAACGTGTCCTTTACGATAATGCTAAATAAGTATTGTGAGTAGTACGGTGTTAATATTGCGGTGCTAGAATGTAGTACATGTAATATGGGTTTTAGAGCGCACATGATCACAAAATCCTGCGTTCATAGATTCTTGGGTTCATAAAATCTTTCGTTTACAGATTCTTGCGTTCATAAAACCTTTCGTTTATAAAATAATGTGAGGCACATAGCGCGAGAGGTCTTGTGTAATGGCAGACGTATCCTCCCTGACTGAAATTCCTGCAGGCATGTCATCCACCAGCCAGCTGCCAATTAGTGTGTAATTATCACCAAAGGTGGGCAAAGGTTCAAAGGCCTGCACAATAAAGCCTTCTTCTCCGTAGGGACCGCTGCTTAGCTCATCCTCTTTGCCATCTTGAAGAATCGAAACGTTCGCCCCCTCCCGTGAATACAATGGTTTTTTAATCCATTTACCCGCCGCAACCGCTTTATCAGCTTCATCGCTGAAATACGATGGTAGCAGGTTAGGGTGGCCTTCAAACATTTTCCACAGCATAGGAAGCAATGCTTTGTTCGATAAAACAGATTTCCAAGCAGGCTCTAGCCAATTCACTTCTGCACCGGCTAGTGCGTCGCCGAATTCTTCCCGAAGCATAAACTCCCACGGATAAAGCTTAAAACAATCTGTGATGGGACTGTCGTTTAAATCGGTAAACACACCAGTATCTGCAATGCCGATGTCTTCAATAAACACGAAGTCGGTGAGCAGCCCAGCTTCTGCCGCGCAATCTTGAAGGTATTGCACGGTACCTCTGTCTTCATCGGTATCTTTGCAACAGGCCATGTGAAGTTGCTGAATATTATAATGCTTGGCGATTTCACGGAATCGATGAACCAGTTTTTCTTGCAGGCTGTTAAATTGATCTGAATGCCTAGCCAGTTTCCCATTATCCACGTTCTGCTCTAGCCACAGCCACTGCCAAAAACCTGATTCGTATAAGCTGGTGGGCGTGTCGGCGTTGTTTTCCAATAACTTTGCAGGGCCCGAACCGCTATAAACGAGGTCTAGACGAGAATATAGACTGGGGTCGGCATTAAACCAGCTTGATTGAACCAAATCCCAGTGTTGTTCGGGTATGGCAAATCGGCGAAGTAATGATTCGCTGTTAACCACTTTCTCCACTACTGCTAAACACATCTGATGCAGCTCTGCGGTGGGAGCTTCAATATCATTTTCAATTTGCGCTAGCGAAAACTGATAATAGGCACTTTCATCCCAATACGGCTGTCCGTACATGGTATGAAAATGAAAGCCGAACTCTGAGGCTAGCTGCTGCCAGTTTGGCCGCGGCTGGCAGGGCATTCTAAACATTCTAGCCGCCCCATCCGCCTTTGCGACTACTGCTACCCCATGACGATTTAGCGCGCACGCTACTGCCGAAGCCGCCTCGCTTCATAGTGCGGTTAACGGTAGGCTTTGGTTTTAACTGATCTTTACTTACTCGGTAATTGCGCTTTCGAATATCGCCATCGAACACATGTCCGTCGGCCGTTATCCACCGTGAGCGAAAAGGCGAGTTGTATGAAGATGAGGTATACAGAGGTTGTGAATAATAGCGGTTTGGCGAGAGTAGTGAACTCACCATGTAACCTGCCATAAACGGCATGAAAAAGCTGCCACCACTTGTATTGACGTTGCGGCACTGATTAGGGCCGAATTCGTATTCACAGTCGTATTCTGAATTAAATCGTGGGCTTGTGCGCAGCGCTTCATCAGCTGCGGTTTTATAGGCTGCCTCACACTTTTCTAGTGCATCAGGGTAATCCTGCTTGCAGTCATCAATTGATGTATAAATCTTAGCTTCTTCTCGCTCGGCGCCACAGGCAGAAAGCATTACGCTGGCCACGCCTAGCGCCAAGGGTTTAACGCTAAACGTTTTGCGCATCCGGCTTAAATTGATGTACTTACTGCGTTTGGTTTTTGCTTCGGGCTCAGCGTTCGTCTCAGGTAATGCTTGAGTACTCATCCAGCTGCTCTCGCTGGTTACGTTACTCTTACAGCTGGTTTTATAGCTACTTTCGCAGTTGCTACCAAAAGACGTAGAGCCAAGCGGGCCCTGTTTATTTGTGTTGTCTGTTGAGTCTGTCATAGCGGCTCCCTAATAGGTCATGCATGCTGCGTTGAGCAAGCCTACGGCAATTGACATACTGGCAAGCATCACACCTGCAGAAATTTCGTTGTTGTTAATGCGCTCAGCAATTTTTGGCATGAAGCTAAATCGTAAAATAGCAAAAGCCAGAGACTGAGCAATAACGGCAACAATGGCCCAAATGGCGAAGTCGATTACGGCAACCGAGTTTGAAGCGGCACTTCCAAGAGCAATAGCAAAACCGATAATAGCGCCTCCAAAACCAATGGCTGCAGCAACGTTTTTGTCTTCTTTAACCAGTTTCCACTCGTCATGCGGTGTGACTAACGCATACACCAATTTGAAAATAAATAAGAACAGGATTGAAAGGCCAAAGTACAAAGCAAAGTTATCTAGTCCTGCAAGTGATTGCATGATTGTATCCGTCATATTTTTTGTTCCTATCCGTTAATAGTTATATCTGCTGGTTGAATATCAACGCCCGTTGAAATTACCAAGCATCGGTCTAAATTATTACCTACTTGCTTCTCTTCTCCAACGACTAGCAGGGTTTCCACCCGTTCATTATCTATTGGACGTTCGTAAAGCATCATAAATTGGTCTGTTTTACTAATATCACCGTCTTCCTCATACGTGGTTTCTGTTACTGCCACAGGGGGAGACTCATCGCCAATGGCACCCCAAACGCGAGTGAAGGTGTTGCCGTCTAGGTCATAGGTTGGCTGGCTAATAATTGATGACAAGCACGTATTCCACTGCGCATCACTGCCAATGGTTTGTGTGTCGTAAAAATGCCAGAGTTTGACGTCGGTTACGTGGTTTTCACTCATTCCGCCATCGAGAATTACCTGCAAAAACCCATCGTCATCGGTATAAAATCTGAGTATGGTGCCGCCGGTATCAAGCGGTGCCTCGCCTACAGCTTGTATAAGGTGCGAGCGAGCCGCTTTTTCTATGGTTAGCGATGGCTCTAGCAGCGACATTTTAAGGTTATCGAGTTCAAACGAACCGCCTAAATACAGCCCCATCACCTCAGGCGTCTTTGGTGCTGCAGGTTTCGCTTTTTTAAACAATTTACCGAACATATGGGGTTCCTTTTTGACAGCCTAGTTTGCTGGCTAATCTGCGTCCAGCGTTAACCAGTCAATCGAATTGATTCGACTTAGCGCAATATAAAAAAGGGTGTCACCTGGATTCAGTGTGCCCTCTAATGGAGGATTCACCACCATGTCTTTCACTTGCCCGCGTGGCGCATAACCAATAAATATGGCGTCGTGCTTGCGTTTCAAGTTCATAAATAACTTTGCGATTGAGATTGCAGGGCTCGACGCTGGAATTTTTACCGAAAACTGGGCTTGGCCCTCATCAATACTCAACAGGTCGTGGTGCAGCATGCTCGAGCCAGGGTCGAAGGCTGATTTTGCCAGCATTTCAACGGCAACGCTGGGGGTACATTCAACCTTAGGGCAATGGTCTTGCAGCAGGTCGACTAAGCTTTCGTCTTCAAAATATGCCACTTGATGTGCATCGGGGTTACTCTTCGTGCAATAAAGCGCAGTGGTCATGGTGACGTCGTCGTAAGGGTTATCTAGCAAAATAGTCGACGCCGAGGAAACGCAGGCTCTGTCCATGTCTTCATCTTTGTTGAACGAGTCTACTTTGACAAATTCGATAACACCGGGCATGGGGTTACTAATATCGGCTTTTACGCACAGCACAATATCAGGTTTAGGGCTCATTGCATTTCGCTCCTGTAACAGGAGGTTAAGTAGCAGCATGGTTCGCTGTTCATTCCAGCCGATAACCAGTATGTGGTTGTTAACATCTAAGCTTGTCATACCCAATAACCCTTTTCTCCATTGTTCAGACACCCACGCGGCCAATCGGCCAATAACCATGGCAAAAATACTTAAGCCCAGCGGAATGACGTATATCGCCACTATGAGTTTTCCCGCCGAAGTTATCGGCGATAAGTCGCCGTAGCCCACTGTCGAGGCCGTTACTGCTAACCAGTAAAAGAAGTCGACGCTGTTAATGAGCTCATTTTCATTTGCAGCATAAAGCAGCCAATAGCTACTTACTGCGTAAAACGCCGTTACGCCTAAAATGGTATACCAGCGAGATTCTGCGAAATACTGCAGCATGACTTTGCGCAGTTTTATCCATGGGGACATAAAAGAAGTAACCCGTGTTTTCCGTGCGTTAACTGTGCCTTGAAGCGTTTAACTTGTCTAGCCGTGCTAAAACTAAAAAAAGGGGGAGCGTAAACGCTCCCCCTTTTGGCTATCTTTTTACTTGCCTAAAATTCTAGCAAGTTCATCGTCAGCAGATGTTTTTCCGCCCTTGATGCCTGCATCAGCCAGTCGTTTTTCAAGATCGCTACTCGATTCTTCACCCGCTAGCTCTTCGGCGGCTTGAAGCTCAGCATTACGCATTTTTTGCTTATCTTGAATACGGGACAGTGATTCTGTGGCCGTTTTCATTTTGCTGTTTGCGCCCATGTGTCGTGATGACACTGCAACTTGTGCTTTTTGCACGCTTTCTGTGGCTTTCACCATATCAACCTGCTGCTCAAGGCGGCGAAGGTTGGCTTTAGCTTGCTGAATGTTTTGCGCTAACTGCTTTTCCGATTGCTTGAACTGGTCGAGGTATGACTGCTCTTGCGCTCGCTCTTCATTTAGCTCAGACACCTTTTGTGCACAGTCGAGGGCAAGTTGACGATCATTATCTACTGCTTTTCTAGCATGTGCTTCATATTCTGCGATGGATGAATCAAAGCTTTCTACTTTTTGCTGCGACAGCTTACATTTTGCAAGAATCTGAGTACGTGCGTGGTCAGATTTGCGTAACTCTTCTTTCGCTTCTCTAATTTCCTGCTCCAGAATTCGGATGGCCTGACTGTCGGCCACTGACTGCGCTGCTTCGGTAGCGCCACCCTTTACTGCGGTAATTAACTTTTTCCACACTGACATTTGCTTCTCCTTCGAAGTAAATTTTAGTTAAGGTGCATTTCGTAAGCATCTAAGAAAGATGCAACGTTCTGAAACAAGGTTTCAACTTCAATAACAATACTCTCGCCTTTAGACTGCGCACTTAGCGCACCAAATGCGGTGTAGTACTCATCACCACCAATGGTTGATATTCCAACGGTTGTGAGTGGAAACACCATGTGAGAAGACAGTATTTCATGGTCTAACGCGTGCTTGTCTTTCACTTCTGAAGCAGCAAACAAGAGGCTTTCTACTAAAATTTGCTCACCACTGATTGCTAGCCAGGCATCGATGCCATCTTGATTAGCAATGAGTAAGCAATTTTCCTCTCGTGTTACCACAAAGTCATCAACCTCTTTTAGTAAGGCTTCGATGCTTTCCAGTTCCCAACTCATAGTGTTCTCCTTAAATTATTGAAGCGATAATGTCGTAAATGAAAAAGGTGCCGTTACCTTCGGCATTGCTACTGTAACCAGTATTTTTCATCTTCGCCAACATCTAGACTTGAAGTGTATATCCATTGTGCCATAATCGTCAATAACAAATATGCTTCTTAAGTGTAAAAAAGTGTGTTTTTGTAAATCATACGTCACAAAAGAGTCTTTTTTAGTGATGCTTTTAGTGAGGAATTTAAGGGTTGTGGAGGCAGGTGTTGAACAAAGAATTAAGTGCTAAAAATGCATGGAGACAAACCGTAGCGCGGGTGATTAAGTCAGAAATGTCTGTGCGAGGCGTGAAATATCAAGACTTAAGCCAGCGGCTCGCTGCAATTGATATCGAGCAGAGTGCTGATAATTTAAGAAATAAGGTGAATAAAGGTATTATGGGGGCTGATTTAATGCTGCAAGTTCTTTATGTGCTTAAAGCTCGGCCTCTAGACGCCGCTGTGCTAGAAGAGATCTTAACTGACCTTCAGCCATGATCTTGGTATGATAATAGAAATAGCAGGAACAATAGCAAGTACAAATAAACGAGCAGTAAATTGAGAGTCAAAGGCTAATGTGACGGTCAATACGCCGACTGACATAAAAGCAGCAGGCAAAAAAATACCCAGCACGTTGCCGGGTATCAAAGATAAAGAATTGTCAGGGAGAACATCATCACTATCTGGACTACATCTTAACCGATTAAGCTGGTTTGTACTAATTTTAATCAGCTGTAAGTGGTATGAAATTTCATAACGGATTATATGACATCATACCTACGCGAAGACGTTTATAGTTTTTAACTGTTTTTAACGTGTTTCTCGTTATTTAATTGCCCTTATTTTAATGGCTTATTATTGTGCTTACTGTGGTTATTGTCACGACTGCTTGTAATCACTGCTTGAAATGACTGCACTGTGCAACTTAAAATTAACTAAGTAAGAAGAGTATCTCACCACGTTATGAAACTTTCTGATTTTAGCTTCGAGCTCCCTGAAAAACTTATCGCGAAATATCCTACTGAGCAGCGTGCTGCTAGCCGCCTTTTGCGTTTAGATGGAAAAACGGGAACCGTTACCCACTCAATGTTCGCTGATATGCTATCTCTTATTGAACCTGGCGATCTGCTTGTATTTAATGACACACGAGTTATCCCAGCCAGATTGCTCGGGAAGAAAGAAACGGGTGGGCAAGTAGAAGTGCTTATCGAACGCATTACCGCAGACAACACCGCCCTTGCTCACGTGAGAGCGAGCAAAGCGCCTAAACCAGGCACAAAGCTTGTTTTAGAAGACTGCGTTAATGTGACCGTGACGGGCCGTGATGATGCTTTATTTATTTTGCAATTCAACCACGATGAAACCGTGTTGCAGCTATTAGAAGCTCACGGGCACATGCCATTGCCGCCCTACATAGACAGACCTGATGAAAACTCAGACAAAGAACGCTATCAAACGGTATACAACGACAAGCCAGGTGCGGTAGCAGCGCCAACCGCTGGTTTACACTTTGACGAACACATTCTCAACGCGCTAAAAGAGAAGGGCGTTAACTTGGCCTTTGTCACTTTGCATGTGGGGGCGGGAACGTTTCAACCAGTGCGAGTAGATAATATTACCGAGCACAAAATGCATGCCGAATATGCTGAGGTACCACAAAACGTGGTGGATGCTGTACTGCAGACTAAGGCAGCCGGTAAGCGAGTTATTGCCGTAGGTACCACCTCGGTGCGCTCTTTAGAGTCGGCGGCGAAATTCAGTACTTCGCGGAGCGATGGTGATGTCATTGGCACTTTTTACGATGACACTGAAATCTTTATTTATCCGGGGTTCGAGTTCAAAGTAGTGGATGCGATGTTTACTAATTTCCACTTACCAGAATCTACCTTGATGATGCTTATTAGTGCGTTTGCTTCTAAAGAGTATGTGATGGATGCATACCAAGAGGCCATTGATAAGGAATATCGATTCTTCAGCTATGGCGATTCCATGTTTATCGAAAGAAGCTAGTTCGGAGTTTTTGTAATAGCTTCTTAGAATAGCCTCTTGGAATGGCTTCTCGGATAGATTCTCTGGAAAGCGCTTTTAAATAGCGCTTTCCTTAGCTTCCTAAATAGCTATCTAAACAACTCCCTAGATAACTCCCTCAATTTTTCTTCAAACGACTATTCTCAAACATCTATTCTCAAATGCCGTTCATTCTTAATTACCCTCTTTTACGGCCAGATATTCGTTCACTTCAATAGAAACATAGATACAGGGAATGATCTCGCGTAAATTACTGGTATAATCCCGCCCCATGATTTCAAACCCAGTTTTATACCCAGCGCACGTTTTTTATCAGGCGCACGTTATAGACCGATTATATCAAAAGCACTTTTATACTTAACGCGAAGAGTGCGCAAAGATGGGAAAGTTCTTACATGCAATTTGAGTTATTAAAAACAGAGGGTCGCGCTAGGCGCGGGCGTCTTGTATTTGAGCGCGGTGTTGTCGAAACGCCAGCGTTTATGCCGGTAGGTACCTACGGCACGGTAAAAGGAATGACCCCGGAAGAACTGAAAGAAAGTGGGGCACATATCTGTTTGGGTAATACCTTTCATTTAATGCTTCGCCCGGGCACGGGTGTTATTCGCCAGCATGGTGACCTGCACGACTTTATGAACTGGGATAAGCCTATTCTTACCGATTCAGGCGGTTTTCAGGTATTCAGCCTTGGCGACCTGCGTAAGATCACCGAAGAGGGCGTCACGTTCCGCTCGCCAATTAACGGCGAAAAGATCTTACTCACACCTGAAAAGTCGATGGAGGTTCAGCGAGACCTGGGCTCTGATATTGTGATGATTTTCGACGAATGTACGCCTTACCCAGCCACCGAGCAGGAAGCGCGAGTGTCTATGGAAATGTCACTTCGCTGGGCCGAGCGAAGCAAAGAGGCTCATGGTGACAACCCTGCTGCATTGTTCGGTATTATTCAAGGCGGCATGTATGAGGGTCTTCGTGACGTCTCTCTTGCTGGGTTAGAAGCGATTGGTTTTGACGGTTATGCCATTGGTGGGTTATCAGTTGGCGAGCCTAAAGAAGACATGATCCGCATTATCGATCACACAGCGCCCAAGATTCCCGAAGACAAGCCTCGCTACTTAATGGGCGTAGGTAAGCCAGAGGACTTAGTGGAAGCGGTTCGTCGCGGCATCGACATGTTCGACTGTGTTATGCCAACCCGTAATGCGCGCAATGGTCATTTGTTTGTGGGCGAGGGGGTTATTAAGATCCGAAACGCTAAACATCGCAACGATACATCACCATTAGATGAAAATTGTGACTGTTACACTTGTAAAAATTATTCTCGCTCTTATTTACATCACTTAGATAAGTGTAATGAGATACTTGGCGCACGATTGAATACTATTCATAACTTGCGTCACTACCAACGTGTCATGCAAGGTATGCGCGATGCTATTGAAGCAGGCACAATGGACGAGTTTGTACATAATTTCTATGAACAAAGAGGGTTGCCGGTACCGGCACTCTAACAACGAAATAATAACGAAAATATTTGAATAACGAGAATACTTGGGGAATTTTATGAGTCTATTTATCTCAAACGCGTACGCACAATCAGCTGGTGGTGCTTCACAAGGTGGCGGCATGGAAATGATAATCATGCTGGCAGTGTTTGGTCTTATCTTTTATTTCTTGCTTTATCGCCCACAAGCGAAGCGTGTTAAAGAGCATAAGAACTTAGTATCGTCACTTGGCAAAGGTGATGAAGTGCTAACCCAAGGTGGTTTAGTAGGGAAAATCACAAAAGTGTCTGACGATAAAGATTTTATTGAAATGGCACTTAACGAAGCAAGCAACATAGTTGTGCAGAAGTCTTCAGTTACTGCTGTGTTGCCAAAAGGCACAATGAAGTCGCTGTAAGTAAAAAACGCCGGAGCCGAGACGCTTCTCGGCATCGGCACGAAAGGATTATCCAGTGCTAAACAAAAATTCAATATGGAAAGTATTAAGTGCGCTCTTTGTGGTTGCAATGTGTGCACTTTATGCCCTTCCCAATATTTACGGTGAAGATCACGCCGTACAAATTTCAGCAGGCCGCGATGCGGTTGTTACCCAATCAATGGTAGAGCAAGTTGAGTCTGCACTAGCTGAAAAATCAATTACGCCTAAGCGCATTGAATTCGAAAATGAGCAAATACTTGTTCGCGTTTCAGATTCTGATACCCAGCTTGTTGCTCGTGAAACCCTAGAGAGGCTGCTTGGCGACGACTACTTTGTCGCGATGAACCTAGCGCCTGATACCCCTGAGTGGCTAGAGAGTTTAGGCGGAACGCCAATGAAGCTTGGTCTAGATCTTCGCGGTGGGGTCCACTTCCTTATGGAAGTTGATATGTCTGAGGTGATCACTAAATCGTTAGAAGACGCGGAAAGCGGATTCAGAACATCCCTTCGCGGTGAAGACATTCGCTATCGCGGCGTTAAGCAAGTTGGTAATCATATCGATATTACTTTTCGCGACGAAGACGCGCTTGATAAAGCGAAATTTTTCCTGCGTAACCAAAGCCGTGACTTAACGTTTAACGACGTTGATGATCTTACGTTGCGAGCGACGTTTGCCGAGAGTAAGCTACAAGAAATTCGCGACAATGCGGTTAAGCAAAACATTACCATAATCCGTAATCGTGTTAACCAACTTGGTGTGGCCGAGCCTCTTGTGCAAAAACAAGGCGCCGATCGTATTGTGGTTCAGCTTCCAGGTATTCAGGATACTGCACGAGCAAAAGAAATTTTGAACGCGACGGCTACGCTTGAATTCCGCATGCTAGATCAGAAAAACGACGTTCGCGACGCACTAAACGGCCGTGTACCGCCTGGTTCTCAAATTATTGAAGACCAGCAGGGTGTGCCACAGCTTTTGGAAAAGCGCATTATGCTTACAGGTAGCCACATCATCGATGCCAACAGCGGCGTTGACGAATACGGCTTGCCTAACGTCAATATTTCTCTTGATTCTGAAGGCGGCAACAAGATGTCACGCTCTACTCGTGGCAATATCGGCAAGCCGATGGCAACCGTCTTTATTGAGTACAAGGCAACCGGTGAGCGCACTAAAGAAGATAAGCTTATTTTTGAAAAAGAAGAGCAAGTTATCTCAGTGGCGACCATTCGTGCACAGCTTGGCAGCAAGTTCCAAATTACTGGGCTAGACTCGCCAAAAGAAGCCCGCGACCTTGCACTATTACTCCGCGCAGGTGCACTTATTGCACCTATTCAAATTGTTGAAGAGCGAACAGTAGGGCCAAGCTTGGGTAAAGAGAATATTGAACTGGGTACTCAAGCCATTGTTTACGGCTTACTTGCGGTGCTTGCCTTTATGCTGGTGTATTACAAGGCATTCGGTATTGTGGCTAATTTGGCGCTGGTGACTAACTTGGTCATGATTGTGGGCATTATGTCGATGATCCCAGGGGCAACACTAACCCTACCTGGTATGGCGGGTATTGTACTTACCGTTGGTATGGCGGTAGATGCGAACGTGCTTATTTTTGAACGTATTCGTGAAGAACTGCGCGATGGTCGAAGTCCGCAACAAGCTATACATCACGGTTACGACAGTGCATTCTCAACGATTTTGGATGCGAATATCACGACATTTATTGCGGGTCTTATTTTGTTCGCAGTAGGTACAGGTCCAATTAAAGGGTTCTCTATTACGCTTATGATTGGTATTGCCACTTCTATGTTTACCGCTATTTTAGTCACGCGCGTTATCGTTAACGCAGTGTGGGGTGGAAAACGTTTAGAGAAACTGGCGATTTAAGGAGCGTAACATGCAATTATTAAAACTATCCGATACCGTCAATTTCATGCGCCTTCGCATTCCCGCGATTGTGCTGTCTACTGTACTTATTTTGGGATCGTTTGTTTCTTTAGGCGTTAATAGCCTGAATTGGGGACTGGATTTCACCGGCGGTACGTTGATTGAAGTTGGCTATGAAGACAGTGCTAATTTAGAGTCAATTCGCGCTCAGTTAAATAACGCTGATTTTGAAGATGCCATTGTTCAAAACTTTGGCAGCAGCCAAGAAGTACTGATACGCATTGCACCTCGCGATGGTGTAAAAGCGGTCACTATTGGTAACCAAGTTGTTGCAGCGTTACGTGCTGACGGTACCACAGTTGACATGCGTCGTATTGAGTTTGTCGGGCCAAATGTTGGTGAAGAGCTAACAGAGCAGGGCGGTCTTGCCATGCTAGTAGCACTTATCTGTATTCTAATTTACGTGGCAATGCGTTTCGAGTGGCGTTTCGCCCTTGGCTCGGTATCGGCCTTGGCCCACGATGTTATTTTAACCTTAGGTTTGTTTTCAGTACTTCAAATTGAGTTTGATTTGACGGTACTTGCTGCGGTACTTGCGGTAATAGGTTATTCACTTAACGATACTATTGTTGTATCAGACCGTATTCGTGAAAATTTCCGTAAAATTCGCAAAGGCGAGCCAATTGATATCATCAATATATCGCTGACTCAAACCTTAAACCGTACGATAATTACCTCGTTAACCACCGTACTAGTACTTGTTGCCTTGTTCTACAAAGGTGGCGCACTAATACACGGTTTTGCCACAGCCCTTTTATTTGGTGTGATAGTAGGTACTTACTCATCGGTTTACATTGCAAGTTCTGTTGCTTTAGCGCTGGGTATCAGCAAAGAAGACCTCATGCCACCACAAGTGGAGAAAGAGGGCGCTGACCAAGAGCCGCTTTAGCCTTTCGCCGACTACTCAAAAGGAAGTCAGGAATAGGCTGAATAAAAAGTAGGTACAAAAGCAAAAACAAAAAAAGGTCGCTGTGTAAACAGCGACCTTTTTATTTATAAGGCACTTTAAAGTGGCCTACTTAAGTTTTCTTACTTAAGGTGCTTAACAAGGCCTTGAACGACTTTGCCGCTTCCAGCAACGATTTCGCCTTTGTGCAAAGGATCGTTACCGCCTTTAAAGTCTGTTACCAAACCGCCTGCTTCACGAACAATTAGCTCGCCCGCTGCAATATCCCAAGACTTAACACCGCGCTCGTAATAACCGTCGTGACGGCCAGCAGCAACGTATGCTAGGTCAAGTGCAGCACTTCCTGCGCGACGTAAGTCACCTACTTCGTGGAAAATTTTGTTAAGGCTAAGGGCATATTCGCCAAACTGTGATTTGTTTTTAAACGGCAGACCAGTAGCAATAATGGTTTCGCTTAAATCACGAGGCTTTGATGCACGAATACGGTAACCATTAAGCTGAGCGCCTTGTCCGCGACTGGCTGTGAATAGCTCACTGCGGATTGGGTCAAATACAACGCCTTGCTCTAGACGGCCTTTATGAAGAAGTGCGATAGAAACAGCAAAATGAGGGATGCCTTTCACAAAATTGGCGGTGCCATCTAGCGGGTCGATAATCCACTGATAATCAGTGTCCGAGCCTAGTATCTCTCCTGACTCTTCGCCTAAAAAGCAATGATCTGGGTATGACTGCTGAATTTTATAGATAACCGCTTGCTCTGCGTCTTTGTCAACTTGAGTAACGAAGTCGTTCAACCCCTTCGACTCTGTTGCAATTTCATTATGTTTTTCAAAACCACGAACAATAACTGTTCCAGCCGCACGCGCAGCACGCACTGCAATATTCAGCATAGGATGCATAGATAAACCACCAATTGTAAAAGACCAATGAATTACGCAAGTTGTAGAATGTTCAAGTTGTATAATGTTGTTGTAAACAGCATTAAAACTGTACAAAAAATAGCTTGCCTAACTCGAAAACGGGCGGAGTCTAACAGAATCAATGAACGATGCAAATGAATTTGCTTTGCAGGTCTTCTTTGATCACTTAATTTAGGTGCTACCTATGTGCTGCCACACGGTACAAATTACACCTAGTACTCACTAATTCGAATGCCGCAAATTATTGAGTTAAAAGCAAGTGAGTCAAAAGTAAGCCAATAGCCATCTATACCGCTGCTGTGCTACACTTTGCGCTAATTGAAGACGTCCCTGCCTTTCTCTTAAAGCAGGCTGTTTGTTGCTGCTAAGGTTGCTAGAACTGGGTGTTACTAACCTAGTTATTGAGAGCTTTGCTTGTAAGAGCACAGTATGTAAGAGCATATGAACGTCGCCTTCTAAGGCACCGCTTTTTAAGCGCTAGCCGTAATAAGACAAAACAACTCACTATTCAGTAAATAGGTATCGCAAGCATGCTTGAAAATATTCGCATTATTTTGGTTAACACCTCTCACACAGGAAATATAGGCTCTACTGCACGCGCCATGAAAACAATGGGGTTGAGTAGCTTATATTTAGTTGACCCAGTGAATGAACCTGATGGTCAAGCAAGCGCATTAGCAGCGGGTGCAGGCGACGTGCTAGCCAATGCGAAAATTGTCAACACCCTTGAAGAAGCAGTAAAAGACTGTGGACTTGTTGTTGGCACCTCTGCACGCTCTCGCACTCACTCATGGCCAATGCTAGGACCACGAGACTGTGGTGAAAAGTTGGTACAAGAAGTCAGTAAATACCCCGTCGCATTGGTGTTTGGCCGAGAGAACAGCGGGCTTTCCAATGAAGAACTGCAGCAGTGTCATTTTCATATGTGTATTCCTGCAAACCCTGAGTACAGTTCACTAAACCTAGCAGCGGCGGTGCAGACTCTGTGTTATGAAATTCGTATGGCGTACTTGAATAGAGAAACTTACCCTGAAGTTGAAGAGGTATATCCTCTTAACGAAGACTTAGAGCGCTTTTATGTACACCTTGAGTCTACACTGGAAAAAACCTCTTTTATCCGTAAGAGCCACCCTGGGGTGGTTATGACTAAGTTACGCAGATTATTCAATCGCTCTCGTCCTGAATCACAGGAGCTTAATATTTTGCGCGGTATTTTAGCGTCAATTGATAAATCGGTTAAAGCAACTGATGAAGATGCTAGCCAAGCGTCCTCATTAGAAACGACAGATGAAGCAGCAGCTCAAACGACGAGTCAGGGTCGTAATTGATCAGAGAAATAATTAATCAGAACAGTAATGAGTAAAGCATGTTTAGCCGAATAAAAGACGACATTCAAGGCGTATTTCATCGCGACCCGGCGGCGCGCAATACCTTCGAAGTATTGACCAATTATCCTGGCCTGCATGCCGTGTGGTTGCACAGAATTAGTCACAAATTATGGAAAGCCGAGTGGAAATGGCTGGCTCGCACTTTGTCTACATTTAATCGATGGTTAACGGGTATTGAAATACATCCAGGTGCTACCTTAGGGCGACGAGTATTTATCGACCACGGTATGGGAGTGGTTATTGGTGAGACCGCTGAAATTGGTGACGACGTTACGCTTTACCATGGTGTGACGTTAGGCGGCACCAGTTGGAAAGCCGGAAAGCGTCACCCAACCCTTAAAAACGGCGCAGTGGTAGGTGCTGGTGCAAAGGTACTTGGGCCCATTACCATTGGCGAAAATGGCAAAGTGGGCTCAAATTCTGTTGTCGTGAAAGATATCCCCGACGGCGCTACGGCAGTGGGTATTCCAGGTAGAATTATTGTTACCAAGCAAAAAGATGCCAGTGCTTCTTTAAACCCTCAGCGAGATAAAATTGCACAGAAATACGGCTTCGACGCCTATGCCGTAGCGCCAGATAACCCTGATCCCGTAGCCAATGCCATGGGCATTATGCTTGAGCATATGCATCAGATGGACACAAAAGTAGAAGAGATGTGTAAGGTTATTCAGTCTCTTGGAGGCGATGTGTGTACAGAAAACCTTCATAATATTAGCGCAGAAGATTTTGCTGATACTGGCTTTGAGTTAAATGAAGCTCAACAAGATAGCAGTACCCATAAGTCATTCGATCCAGCGATTTGATGCGCCTTTCTATTTATGGAAAATGAAGTACTGCAGTACTCTCTCTTACATAAGCTTTATTACATTATCGCTCTCAAATTAAAAAGGGGCTGCAATCTTCGAATAGCGCGTTTATCAAACGGTTAAATAAAGCCGAAATAATACCTGACTAAATTACTAGGTCTTATACTTGACCATTTTAGTCGGGTATGTGAAAATTCCGCTATACATATAAAGGCGGGAGACAATAATGAAACTTACCTCTAAAGGTCGCTATGCGGTAACCGCAATGCTTGACGTTGCATTACATTCAAAGCGTGGCCCCGTTCCCCTTGCCGATATATCTGAAAGACAAGAAATATCGCTATCTTACTTAGAGCAGCTATTCTCCCGATTGCGCAAAGAGCAGTTGGTAGATAGTGTGCGTGGTCCAGGCGGTGGTTATTTACTTGGCCGCAGCGCTAATGAGATTGCCATCGGCGAGGTGATATCAGCGGTTGATGAATCAATCGATGCCACACGTTGCCAAGGTCAGGCTGACTGTCAGGGCGGCGATCGCTGTCTAACGCATAGTTTATGGCAGGATTTAAGCGATCGTATCTCAAGCTTTTTACACTCTATTACTCTTGGCGAGTTAATGGAAAAGCATGATGTTCGCGAGGTGGCGGGGCGCCAAGACAACAATACTGCACTTCGCAATATAGCTAACGATATTGAAGTAAGCATTAGGCTTTAAAAAAGGCATTGATGACTATGACGCTATCTACTCCTATTTATTTAGATTACGCCGCCACAACTCCCGTAGACCCGCGAGTTGCCCAAGTTATGGCGAAATGCCTAACTCTTGACGGTAATTTTGGCAATCCTGCATCAAGAAGTTATCGCTTTGGTTGGATGGCAGAGGAAGCCGTTGATATCGCCCGTAATCAGGTTAGCGATGCGCTTAATTGTGACCCAAGGGAAATTGTATTTACCTCCGGTGCTACCGAGTCGAATAATTTAGCGATAAAAGGCGTCGCCGATGGGTATGCATCGAAAGGCAAGCACATCATTACCGTTAATACTGAGCACAAAGCAGTGCTTGATACCTGTGAGTATTTGCAAGCACAGGGCGTTGACGTAACTTATCTGACGGTAGGCGCCGATGGCCTAGTTAACTTATCGGAGCTAGAGGGCGCAATTAGAGACGACACTATTTTAGTCTCTGTAATGCATGTAAACAACGAACTAGGTGTAACCCAAGACATCGAATCTATTGGAAAGCTTTGCCGTCAACATAGTGTGTTATTTCATGTGGATGGAGCGCAAAGTGTGGGTAAGGTTGCCATAAACCTCAATGAGCTTCCGGTAGACCTGTTGTCGATGTCGGCACACAAGTTTTACGGGCCTAAGGGAATGGGAGCACTCTACGTTCGCCGCCGTCCTAAGATTAATCTAGAAGCTCAAATTCATGGCGGTGGTCATGAGCGCGGTATGCGTTCGGGCACGCTGGCGACGCACCAAATTGTGGGTATGGGCGAGGCACTCGAATTGGCGTGTCAAGACATGGATGCCGAGAACGAGCGTATTAAAGCGCTCCGTATCGCTTTATGGAATGGGCTAAGCAAAATTGAGGGCGTATACCTAAACGGCCATGAAGAAAAGCGCATTGCAGGTATTTTAAATGTCAGCTTTGCCAATGTTGATGGCGAAAGTTTGATGATGGGGCTGAATGATATTGCTGTGTCATCTGGCTCAGCATGCACATCGGCAAGTTTAGAGCCTTCGTATGTGCTTAAAGCATTGGGGCGAAGTGATGAACTGGCTCATGCAGGAATTCGATTTAGTGTGGGACGATTTACGACCCAAGACGACATCGATTACGTAGTAAATAAAGTAACAGATGTAACAAACCGATTGCGGCAAGTGGCGTTAGCTTAAGATTTTTTAAAGCAAGTAGCGCAAAATACGTCGCTGAATATTTGAGTGGATTACTCAGGTATTATATAATACCGCACCAATTTTTAAGGCTGCCACCATTGTAAAATGCTTACTGCACGAGGTTTGTGCGGTGAATTAAGGGAAATTACCAAGACCGTGGGGTAATTTTCCAAGCCAAGGTGAATGGAAGGCTTAGGCAGCAAATGCAGGCAAACAAGCGAGACCCAAACATGAGTGAACAGATCGAACAGGCGTTAGAAAGAAAGTACGATGCTGGTTTTTATTCAGAGATCGAATCGGACACGTTTGAAAGCGGCCTAGATGAGTCGATTATTCGTCGCATTTCCGCAATGAAAAACGAGCCTGAGTGGATGCTCGAATGGCGTCTAAAGGCTTATCATGCGTGGCTTGAAATGGAAGAGCCTGATTGGGCCCATGTGGAATACCCAAAAATTGATTTCCAGGCAATTTCGTATTACTCGGCACCAAAGAGTATGGAAGACAAGCCTCAGTCGTTAGATGAAGTAGACCCAGAGCTACTGCGTACTTACGAAAAGTTAGGTATTCCGCTGCACGAACAAGAAATGTTAGCAGGCGTTGCGGTAGATGCAGTATTTGACTCTGTATCAGTGGTCACAACGTTCCGCTCTAAGCTAGAAGAAGCTGGTGTTATTTTCTGCCCAATTTCTGAGGCGATTCAAAAGTATCCAGACCTTGTTAAAAAGTACATTGGGTCAGTAGTGCCGCGTACGGATAATTATTTTTCTGCGCTAAACTGCGCCGTGTTCACTGACGGTTCATTTGTTTACATTCCAAAAGGCACTCGTTGCCCAATGGAGCTTTCCACCTATTTCCGTATTAATGAAATGAACACCGGTCAGTTTGAGCGTACGCTAATCATTGCCGATGAAGGCAGCCATGTGAGTTATCTTGAAGGCTGTACTGCGCCGCAGCGCGATGAGAATCAGCTGCATGCCGCGGTGGTCGAGCTAGTTGCAATGGACGACGCCACGATTAAATACTCCACTGTTCAAAACTGGTATCCAGGTGATGAGAACGGTAAAGGTGGTATTTACAACTTTGTGACCAAGCGCGGTATTGCACACACCAACGCTAAAATATCATGGACTCAGGTTGAAACTGGGTCAGCGGTAACGTGGAAGTATCCAAGCTGTATCCTTAAAGGCGACAACAGCGTAGGCGAATTCTACTCTGTAGCACTTACTCGTGGACGCCAGCAGGCCGACACAGGTACGAAGATGATTCATATGGGCAAAAATACGCGCTCAACCATCATCTCAAAAGGAATATCTGCAGGTAAAAGTAACAACGCTTATCGCGGTCTCGTGCAAATGGGACCTCGTGCAGACGGCGCGCGTAACTTTACCGAGTGTGACTCGCTGCTTATTGGCGATAAGTGTGGTGCACATACGTTCCCGTATATCGAAAGTCGCAACCCATCGGCAATAGTTGAGCACGAAGCGACAACATCGAAGGTAAGCGACGAACAATTATTTTTGTGTCGCCAACGAGGTTTAGACACAGAGAAGGCCGTTTCTATGATTGTTAACGGTTTTTGTAAAGAAGTATTCAAAGAGCTGCCAATGGAATTTGCCGTAGAAGCCGGCAAGCTGCTCGAAATTAGTCTTGAAGGTTCAGTGGGGTAATCAATGCTTAGTATAAAGAATTTACATGCCAGCGTAGAAGAGAAAAACATCATTAAAGGCCTTAACCTAGAAGTTAAGCCGGGTGAAGTACACGCTATCATGGGCCCCAATGGTGCCGGTAAAAGTACGTTAGGTTATGTCTTGTCAGGTCGTGATGGCTATGAAGTGAGCGAAGGCGACGTAACGCTTAATGGAAAAGATTTGCTAGACCTTGAAGTTGAAGAGCGTGCCCGTGAAGGCTTGTTCTTAGCGTTTCAATACCCAGTAGAAATTCCTGGTGTTAGCAACATGGAATTTATGAAAGAGTCTGTAAATGCCATGCGTGAAGAACGTGGTGAAGAAGCTCTGACAGCTGCTGAGTTTTTGAAAAAGGCTAAAGAAGCCTGCAAACAAGTGCAGCTGCCATTAGATTTTCTTAAGCGTGGTGTTAACGAAGGCTTCTCAGGTGGTGAGAAAAAGCGTAACGAAATTATGCAAATGATTTTGTTAGAGCCGTCACTGTGCATTCTTGATGAATCAGATTCAGGCCTTGACGTTGATGCTCTTCAAGTCGTTGCCAACGGCGTAAACAGTCAGCGCGACGGTAAGCGTAGCTTCATCGTAGTAACGCACTATCAGCGCTTACTTGATTACATCAAGCCAGATTTTGTGCACATTCTTGCCGACGGCAAAATTGTGAAAAGCGGTGATGCATCACTTGCTCACGAGGTAGAAAAAGAAGGTTACGCATTCCTAGGGAAAGCGTACGAGGAGGCAGAGGCATGAGTCAATGGCTACAACAGGTCATTGATGGGGCGCAATTCGACGATTATTTAGCGCCCGTGCGTCAGCAGGCCTTAACTCAATTAAAAGCCGATGGTTGGCCAGCTCGTAGAAACGAGAGCTGGCGTTTTACGCCGCTTACTTCTGTAGAAAAGCGCGAAGCGAAAACGACAACACAGGCCGACGTTCTGCCGGTACCCGCGATCGATAACCTAAATGCTATCGACTTGGTGTTTGTTGACGGCGTATTGATCACGCAAGTGAATACGCTAGATGTACCAAAAGGCATGAGAATCACGTCGCTTAAGCACGACGATAAGGCAACTCAGCAAGCAATATCGAGTATTTACGGGCAAATTAAGCCTACTCGACACATGTTTGGTTTAGTCAATGATGCATTGTGTGAACACGGTATTTTTATCAGCGTTGAAGAAAATGCCAAAATTGATACACCAGTGCGTATTGTTAACATGGCTACGCAAAACGTCGATGCACATACCCGTGTTGTTGTAAAAGTAGCAAAGGGTGCCAGCGCCACTGTGATTGAGCAAGGCGTGGGTGACACCGATAGTTTAACCACTGCTTTTGCTGAATACGACATTGCCGATGATGCCCATCTAGAGCACTACCGCTTTGCCATGTTTACGGCAGCGGCCAAGCAGCTTGGTGGAAGTCACTTCAAATTACACAATCGCTCTACTTTAAATTCTACTATGGTAGGTTATGGAAGTGATTTATCTCGCCTCGATGTGGATATTCATCATGCTGGTGAGTTTGCCGATGCCAAAATGAATGCCATTTATTTGTTGGCGGAAGGTGAGTTGTTCGACCTTCACTCAACCATTGAGCATGCAATGCCAAACGGTACCACGGAAGAAAATGCACGGGGTATTGTGGGTGATAAGGCTCGCGCTGTATTTAATGGCCGAATTCATATCCACCGCGATGCTCAAAAAACCTTGGCAGAGCTAAACAACCGCAATCTTTTGCTTTCTCGCCGCGGTGTGATTAATACCAAGCCTGAACTAGAGATTTATGCTGATGACGTTAAGTGTGCTCACGGTGCAACCGTAGCTGAAATTGACGAAGAAGCACTTTATTACCTGCTTACTCGCGGTGTACCGCGCAGCAAAGCATTGGTTATGCTTAATTTTGGGTTTATTCAGGAGTTGGTTAACGATGTGCCAAATAGCGCAATCCGCGAATGGTTACAGCCGTTACTCAGTGAACGTTTTTCCCAGATGGAGGTGAAATGAGCTTAGATGTTGCTGCACTTCGTGCCCAGTTTCCTATTCTTTCTAAAACGGTAGATGGGAAGCCGCTGGTATATTTAGATAACGCTGCGACAACGCAAAAGCCGCAGGCGGTGATTGACGCCATTGTCGATTTTTATACTGGCACAAATGCTAATGTCCATCGCGGTGCGCATCATTTGTCAGATGAGGCCACTCGTCGCTACGAAAACGCGAGAGCAAGTGTAGCAAGCTTTATCAATGCAAATGCCCGTGAAGAGGTTATCTGGACCGCAGGAACAACCGAAGCTATCAACATAGTGGCAAACGGTCTTGCTCAGCTTTTAGCTGAGGGTGACGAAGTCATGGTGACAGAGCTTGAGCATCACGCGAATTTAGTTACCTGGCAGCAAGCCTGTCGAAAAGCGGGTGCTACGCTCAATATTGTGCCCATATTCGAAAGTGGTGAACTTGACGTTGATGCGTTTGAAAAGCTGCTTTCAAGCAAAACTAAGCTAGTGGCATTTCCTCACGTATCAAATGCGTTAGGCACAGTGAACCCGATTAAAACGCTGACAGAAAAAGCGAAGCAGGTAGGCGCTTGGGTGCTTGTTGATGGCGCTCAGGGAATTGCTCATGGTGGTGTTGACGTTCAAGACATCGGCTGTGATTTTTATGTTTTTTCTGGTCACAAACTTTTCGGTCCTACAGGTATCGGTTGTTTGTGGGGTAAAAAAGAAATTTTAGAGTCTTGGCCAGTGTGGCAAGTAGGCGGTGAGATGATTAAAGACGTCACTTACCACGAGGCTACTTGGGGAGCACTGCCCAATAGACTTGAAGCAGGTACGCCAAATATTGCCGGTGCCATCGGAATGGGCGCTGCGGTTGAGTGGTTTAAGCAACTCGATATAGTCGCGTTACATGAACACGAGCATGCTCTTTTATCTTATGCGACAGAGCAAGCAGAAGCCCTCGACGGTATGAAAATAGTCGGCACCGCGCCGAATAAAATTGGCGTGTTAAGCTTTTTACTCGACGGTGCACACCCTGCAGATATTGGCTTTATTCTCGATAGGCAAGGTGTTGCAATTCGCACTGGCGACAATTGTGCGCAACCATTAATGAAGCGTTTTGGTATTCCTGGAACTGCCCGCGCCTCATTTTCAATTTATAACACGCTTGAAGAAGTGGACAGCCTTTTTGCTGCACTTAAAAAAGCTAAAATGATGTTGGCCTAAGGGGGCATTATGAGTGTTGAAACGTTTGTACCGAGTACACAACTCATCTCGCTAACAGACAGTGCCGTTAAGCATTTCGAAAGTAAGCTTAAAGAAAAGCCTGGTCAGTTAATTCGTCTATCAACACGAGTGAGCGGTTGTACTGGATATGCCTATGTGCTGGATTTTGCAGATAGCGCAAAAGACGATGATGAAATTATTGAGATCTCACCTATGCTAAACGTGGCTATTGCTGCTGATGCAACGGGACTGCTAAAAAACACTGAAATTGATTACGTGCAAGAAGGTGTTAACGGGGTGATTAAATACAATAACCCAAATGTAGTTGATGAGTGTGGTTGTGGCGAGAGCTTTAACGTAGGTTAATCTCCCAAGCACATATTCTCACAAGTACACAGTCTCACAAGAATACGATCTCACGTAAATACAATAGAGCACTAGCAGTTTATGAAGCAAAAAATGGTGGTAACTGAGCGAGAATGTAAAGCGCGTTTGGTACCGGCGGGGAATCCTGTTGTTATCCCCGAAGGCGAATTCGTCAGCATTACCCAAGAGTTAGGTGGCAATTATACCATTACTTGGAAAGGCAATATGTACCGTATCGACGGTACCGATGCTGGGGCCATTGGCCGTAAAGAAATGGTGCTTAGTTTTGACAAGCCTAGCGATGGAAACATAAGCAAACAGCAAGTGTGGGACGCGCTAGAAACCATTTTTGACCCAGAAATTCCTATTAATCTTGTTTCTCTCGGGCTTATTTACACCGTAAATATTCAACAAGAGAGTGGGGTTGTGGATATTGATATGACATTAACCGCACCTGGATGTGGCATGGGTCCGGTATTGGTTGGCGACGTAGAGTATCGCGTTGCTATGGTTCCTCATGTCAATGAAGTGAATGTTGAACTCGTATTCGATCCACCTTGGTCTCGTGAAATGATGAGTGAAGAAGCGCAGCTAGAAGCTGGCCTTTTCTTTTAAATTAAAAACAGGACAAACGATGAAGTTGCCTAGCAGTGAAGAAATTATTGATGACTTAGCGTTTTTCGATGATTGGGAACAGCGCTATCAATATATTATCGACTTAGGTAAGTCCATTCCTGGCTTACCAGAAAGTGAGAAGACACCAGAGCATTTGGTAAAAGGTTGCCAGAGTAGTGTGTGGTTGGTCGAATCTTTCGACAACGGGAAAATTACGTTCGATGTAGACAGCGACGCGGTCATTGTTCAAGGCCTTCTGGCGCTAGTGCTTGCTGCCTATAACAATAAATCGCCGAAAGACATCACACAGTTTGATGTGGACGGATACTTTGAAGCTTTAGATTTAGAGCGTCATATTACCCCCACCCGTGGTAACGGACTTCGAGCCATCGTAGGCAAAATACAAGATTTGGCTCGCGCGAACGTGTAGGCGGGCTTTTTTTAAAGACGAAATTAACCTTTTAGTATTTTGCTTATATGAATCTCGTTCTTGCAATTTATACTTTAAGTACAATGGTTTGGTAGCAAATTAGCAATGCGTTAATGTGCTCATGAGACATTGCAAAACGTTAAAGCTCAAGGTGACTGAGTCGCTTTACAAATAGTCACTAGTCATTGCGGTCATTATTGCCTATAATTCGCCGCCAAAATTGAAAACACACTTATTTGTTTGGAGAAAAAACATGGCTCTTGAGCGCACTTTTTCGATTATCAAGCCTGATGCGGTAGCAAAAAACGTAGTCGGCGCAATTTACAACCGTTTTGAATCTGCTGGTCTTCGCATCGTTGCTTCTAAAATGCTACACATGAGCAAAGAGCAAGCGGAAGGTTTCTACGCAGAACACAAAGAACGTCCTTTCTTTGGTGCTTTGGTAGATTTCATGACATCTGGTCCAGTTATGGTTCAGGTTCTTGAAGGCGAAAACGCTGTTCTAGCTAACCGTGAAATCATGGGTGCAACTAACCCAGCTGATGCTGCTGCTGGAACACTTCGTTCTGACTACGCTGCATCAATCGACGAAAATGCGGTTCACGGTTCTGATGCACCTGAATCTGCTGCTCGTGAAATTGCATACTTCTTTTCAGAAGAAGAAATTTGCCCACGTACTCGCTAAGTACGTAGTCAAATCGAAGTAGAGTTTTTCAAACTCTGAAACGAGGCTCCGGCCTCGTTTTTTTATATCTGAAGTGAGTGAAGGTAATGCGGACTGGTATTACTTTTTATGCGAAGGCATACATGGTAGAATTTGCACAAATTTTAAGCGCAAATGTTTAATGTAAACCCTTACTACAAAGGTTAGGTGAAGGTTTAGCAAAACGTGTACAAGCGGCTTAACCGCAACCTAGCGAAAGTTAGGAAGTAATACAGTAAAAAGCGTAAGCATCTATGTTTTATGTGCAGCACTAAAGACAGTCACACTTGTTCGCAAAAGTGTGACTGTCTTTAGTCGCTTCTCCAGTACAACATACAGTACTAGCACTCTTAATTAAGCAGTTCGAGGTAGTAATCCTCGCAAGGTAAAAGGGTCATTTTATTCATGGCAAAAACAAACTTATTAAATCTAAATCGCGAAGGCTTGCGCAATTTCTTCAAGGAAAAAGGAGAGAAACCATTTCGTGCTGATCAAGTAATGAAGTGGATTTATCAGCAGGGCGAAAGTGATTTTGAGAAAATGAGTAACCTCAATAAAAACCTTCGTGCCATGCTTATTGAAAATTGCGAGATAAAAGCGCCCGAAATTGCCTATTTTCAAGAGGCCAGCGACGGCACTATTAAGTTCGCACTCACACTTGAGGGCGGCCAAGAGGTAGAGTCTGTTTGGATCCCTGAGGAAGAGCGAGCCACGCTATGTGTATCTTCACAAGTAGGTTGTGCCCTTGAATGCACATTCTGCAGTACAGCCCAGCAAGGGTTTAACCGCAATCTTAGTGTGAGCGAGATTATTGGTCAGGTTTGGCGCGTAGCTACATTTTTAGGTCTTTCAAAAGATACTAGCCAACGTCCCATTACCAACGTGGTCATGATGGGAATGGGCGAGCCCTTACTCAACCTTAAAAATGTGGTTCCAGCCATGGACATCATGCTAGACGATTTTGGTTTTGGTTTGTCAAAACGTCGCGTCACATTGAGCACATCAGGTGTAGTGCCAGCGCTGGATATGCTGGGCGATCAGATTGACGTAGCGTTAGCCATTTCACTACACGCGCCGAATGATGAGTTGCGCAATGAGATTGTACCGGTAAACAAAAAATACAATATTGAAGCGTTTCTAGCTGGCGTACGTCGTTATTTGGCAAAGTCTAAGGCAAACCAGGGCAGAGTGACGGTTGAGTATGTTATGCTCTCTCACATTAACGACAGTACCGAGCAGGCACACGAGCTAGCTAAAGTACTGAAAGATACGCCAAGTAAAATTAACCTTATTCCATTTAATCCATATCCAGGTTCACCGTATACCTGTTCTAGTAATTCTAGAATAGATAGGTTTGCTAAAGTGCTAATGGAATATGGCTTTACAACAGTTGTTCGTAAAACTCGAGGCGATGATATTGATGCTGCATGTGGTCAATTAGTAGGCGACGTTGTTGATAGAACAAAAAGAATGTTAAAAAAACAGGTGAAGGGCGAAGCGATTTCAGTAAAAATGGCCCAATAATCATTAAGATATTAGGGTAAGACTATGCCAACTGGATTGCAAAAAGGATTAAAAAGCAGCATGCGCGCCGCGTTAGTGGGCGCATCGCTATTCATAGTGGGCTGTGTAAGCAGTAGCCAAACAGGCATTAACAGCGCTGATTTCGATCCTGAGGAAGCGGCTCGAACGCGCATGTCATTAGGTCTTACCTACCTTCAAAACAACAATTACACTCAAGCGAAGCGCAACCTTGATAAAGCCATAGAGTTTGATCCGCGCTCGGCCGATGTACAATATGCAATGGCCTATTACTACCAACTGGTAGGGGAAAATCAGCGTGCTGAGGAATACTATATTGCCGCACTGGATATTGAACCTAACAACGGTGATATCGCCAACAGCTTTGGCGCATTTAAATGCCAGAACAGTCAGTACGACGAAGCTAAAACATATTTTCTACGCGCTATCGATAATCGCTCGTATTCAAATGCTGCACAAACTTACGAAAATTTAGCCCTCTGCGCTCAATCACAAAATAATATCCAAGACGCCATTGCGTATTTTGAGAACGCGCTTAAGCATCAACCCGCTCGCGCGAAAACACTATTCTTGCTTACCGAGCTTTACGTCGCTACTGAGCAGTGGCAAAAGGCAAAATCTACCCTTCGTCGTTACGAACGGGTTGCCAAAGTATCACCTGACTCATTGTGGTTAGCATTTGATATTGCGAAGGGTCAGAAAGATGACGTCGCCGCAAAGGGTTATGGAGATATGTTACTGTCGTTATTTCCTAATAGTACGTTAGCGAAACGCTATTTAGCAGAGCGCTCAAATTTAAATGCGAAGGTAATTAAAACCGTTAAGACGGTGGTGAAAGATTCAAGAAATGGAAACAGTGTAAGTGCAAATCAGAGTGGCTCGATACTAAGACCAACCACAAGGCAAACCGTGTTAGTTGTGAATAGCGACGAGCCGTCAACTCAATCAGCGCCAGCCCCTGAATCTGATCCAGAGTCGAACTCTGATGAAAAGTCAAAAACAGTGGCCCAATCAGCCGCTTCAGAGCTTGGCGCTGACAAGATGAAAGCGGGCGAACCCGCGGCGCGAGATGCAGATAATGAAAATGTCGCTGCAAAGCCTGATTTATCCGACCAAACGAGTAAATTCCATGTAGTAAAAGAGGCGGAAAACTTATATCGTATTTCGTTGCTATACAATATTAGGATGTCTACGCTGCAAAAGTGGAATAACCTAGACAATACTGGCGCTATTATTGCTGGTCAGAAGCTTTGGTTAGTACCACCGAGTATGCAGGAGGAATAAAGGTTAATGGTGTCAGAAGAAAACGCGAGTCAAGAAGTCACATCGCAACAAGAAAAAAGTACGCCAAGTCCTGGGGCCTTATTAAAAGAGCGCAGAGAAGCGTTAGGTCTCTCACAACAAGAAATTGCCAGTAAGCTTTTCTTAAAAACATTTCAAATCAATGATTTAGAAAATGATGTTATTGATGAGAAGTCATCGGTTACGTTTACAAAAGGATACGTTCGAAATTACGCTAAGCAATTAGGGTTGCCTTCAGACGAGGTTATTGAAGCCTTTGAACAGTATCATAATCAATCTGAAGTACCGTCATCCGATAAGCTTCAAAGCTTTTCAAAACGTGTCGCAAAACAGACACATGATGACCGCTGGATGATGGTGACTTATATTATTCTGCTAATTATTATTGGTGGCGTGGTGTTGTGGTGGTATCAGCAGCCTGGAGACGACACCGCGACAGATTCATCATTAATCGAGTCGGTGAAAGAGGAAGCTATAGCGAAGGCACGTTCGCCAGAGCCTGAATCTTCAATCTCTGATGATGAAACCTCTATAGGCGCTGTATCGATGTCTGGCGATAATTCAACTCGAAATGCTCAAGACACTAGCAGTGCTCCTTCGTCAGCATTATCAAATTCTCCCTCTAACCTTACAAGTCGCGACGGTCTAGACAACGGTGCAATTTCAGCGCCGCCATCAGAAATTAACGACAGCAATAATCTCACGGCGCTTGTTAGCAGCATGACAGAAGAGGAAGACGCCGATTTAAGTTTAAATGAGACCGCTGCGCCTATATCCATGACCTTTACGTTCAGTGAAGATTGTTGGGTGAATATTGCGGATGCCACCGGAGAGGTTATCGCCACTGGCGTAAAGCAACAGGGACGGGTTATGGACATTCAAGGTATTCCTCCTGTTGCAGTTACACTAGGCGCACCTGATAATGTGCGCATATCAGTTAATGGCGAGCTAGCAGATATCTCATCGTTTCAAAATGGAAAAATAGCTCGCTTCACGCTTCCTTTATAGGTATTTAGATGTTTGCAGAAAGCCCTATTAAACGCAGAAAGTCCACACGTATTAATGTGGGAAATGTTCCTATAGGTGATGGCGCTCCCATTGCTGTTCAATCGATGACGAATACGCTCACTACAGATGTTGCTGCAACTGTTGCGCAGATAAACAGAATTGTGGCTGTAGGTGGCGATATTGTGCGTGTCTCCGTGCCAACCATGGATGCAGCCGAAGCGTTTAAAGAGATTAAGCGCCAAGTAAGCGTGCCCTTGGTGGCAGATATTCATTTTGATTATCGCATTGCTTTAAAAGTTGCCGAGTATGGCGTGGATTGTCTGCGTATTAATCCCGGTAATATAGGTAACATGGAGCGCGTACGCTCTGTAGTAGATTGCGCTAAAGACAACAATATCCCTATTCGAATTGGGGTTAACGGCGGATCGTTAGAAAAAGATTTACAAGAGAAGTACGGTGAGCCTACGCCAGAAGCGCTGGTTGAATCTGCCATGCGTCACGTGGACATTCTCGACAAACTCAATTTTGATCAATTTAAGATTAGCGTGAAAGCATCAGATGTCTTTTTGGCCGTTGGTGCCTATCGGCTGCTCGCGCAAAAAATTGATCAGCCATTGCACCTCGGTATTACAGAAGCCGGCGGACAGCGCGCAGGCGCGGTTAAAAGCGCTGTAGGGCTAGGAATGTTGCTCGCCGAGGGCATTGGCGACACCATACGCGTCTCTCTTGCTGCCGACCCTGTAGAAGAGATAAAAGTAGGCTTTGATATTCTTAAGTCTTTACGTATTCGCTCTCGCGGTATCAACTTTATTGCGTGTCCTAGCTGCTCTCGCCAAGAGTTTGATGTGATAGGCACAGTGAATGCGCTAGAGGAGCGTCTTGAAGATATCTTAACGCCTATGGACGTCTCTATTATCGGCTGTGTTGTTAACGGTCCTGGAGAAGCTGAAGTGTCAGATTTAGGGCTTACCGGCGCTCGTAACATGAGTGGTTTGTACGAAGATGGCAAGCGCGTAAAAGAGCGTTTAGCTAACGATGACCTCGTTGATAAGTTAGAAGCCAAAATTCGCGCGAAAGCTATGCGAATGAGCGAAGAAAACAAAATTCAGGTATCGGTAAAAGACTAAGCCTGCAACGTTGTTGTTTGTTCCCAAAGCCCCTATAATGCGGGGCTTTTCACTATTTAGCAGTATGAGAATTTCAAGTGGCTAAGACTATTCAGGCAATACGAGGCATGAATGACTGCCTACCGGAGATTTCCGGTACATGGCAAAAAGTAGAATCTGTACTTCGACAGGTTGTGGCGAATTACGGTTACCAAGAGATACGCACGCCCATTGTCGAGAGTACCGACCTCTTTAAACGCTCTATCGGTGAAGTAACTGATATTGTTGAAAAAGAGATGTACACGTTCGAAGACAGAAATGGCGATAGCTTAACGCTGCGTCCTGAAGGAACTGCCAGCTGCGTAAGAGCCGGAAATGAACATGGGCTGTTATATAACCAACAGCAACGTTTGTGGTACATGGGTCCAATGTTTCGCCATGAACGTCCACAAAAAGGTCGTTACCGTCAGTTTCATCAGTTTGGTGTAGAAACATACGGAATAGATGGGCCAGATATTGATCTAGAAGTTATTTTACTCAGCGCTCGTTTTTGGAAATCATTTGGGATCGAAAAGCACGTTACGCTGCAAATCAATACGCTAGGCTCTAATGAAGCTCGTGCTGCTTACCGCGACACGCTCGTTGAATTCTTAAAGGCTAGAGCGGATCAGCTGGATGAAGACTCACTTCGTAGATTGGAAACTAATCCACTGCGCGTTCTCGATAGCAAGAATCCAGACGTTCAAGCTGCCATCGCAGATGCTCCCTCTCTAATCGATCACTTAGACGAAGAGTCGAAAACACACTTTGAAACTCTTTGTGCACGATTAACCGAAGTTGGCATTGCCTATGAAGTGAATCCGCGATTAGTTCGAGGCTTAGATTATTACAATCGAACGGTGTTTGAGTGGGTAACAGACAGCTTAGGCGCACAAGGTACAATATGCGCCGGCGGCCGCTATGATGGTTTGGTAGAGCAACTTGGTGGTAAAGCGACTCCGGCGGTTGGTTTTGCAATGGGTATCGAACGTTTAGTGTTGTTGTTAACAACGCTGACCGATGAAGGCCAAGACGACAGTTTCGCTGATGTCTATGTGACCGCTATGGGTGATGATGCCCAGTCTTATGCTATTGAAGTTGCAGAGCACTTGAGAAATCAATTGCCTGATACGCGTATCATGATGCATTGTGGCGGCGGAAATTTTAAAAAACAATTAAAGCGCGCGGATAAAACCGGTGCTCGTCTAGCGCTACTTTTAGGTTCGGACGAAATGCAATCACGCAAAGTAGGCGTTAAGCCCCTTCGCGATGGTCAAGAGCAAGTTACAGTGAGTTTTGAAAGCCTTTCAGATACGGTTTTAAAACTGCTGAGCGAAAAATAAGAAGAGGACATCATGGAACAGTTCGCAACAGAAGAACAACAAGTTGAAGCGATTAAGCGTTTTTGGAAAGAGCATGGCACTGCCATCATTGTGGGTGCTGCCTTAGGCCTTGGTGGCCTTTTTGGATGGCGTCAATATTCAGATATGCAAATTGAAAGCAAAGAAGCTGCTTCTGTTGCTTATCAAACAGCAGTAGAAACCTTCGCAGAAGAGGGGAGTAGTGCCAGTTTGAAATCGTTTATCGAAGAAAATAAAGATACCGGTTATGCCAGTATTGCTAACCTACTAGCCGCTAAAAAAGCAGCTGATTCGGGTGATTTAGACACTGCGGCCTCTCATTTAAACGAAGTGATTACGTTTGCTGAAAATGCGCAAATGAAAGAATTAGCGTCCCTTCGCTTAGCCCGTGTGCAAATTGAAATGAACCAGCTCGATGCTGCGTTGTCTACGCTTGGCAATGTATCAAACGACGCATTCTCTGCAGAAGTATCCGAACTTAAAGGCGATGTATATCAGCAGCAAGATAAGTTCGATGACGCGCGTTTAGCATACTCTAGTGCATTAGAAAAAAATGCCAACAACCCACTGCTGCAAATGAAGCTTGATAATCTAGCTGTTGCGGCAGCTCAGTAAGCTTGGGTCGAAAGGCTGATAAAAATTAAAGAGGTACGCAATTTGTTTCACAACACCTGTGGCCGTAAGGGTCGATTTGCCCGCACCATTTCAATGGCGTTGGCGGTTTCAATTACTTTGTCTGGCTGTTCAACCGTTTCTGACTGGTTCGCTGATGAAGAAGAGCTTGAAATTCGTCGTTTAAAGCCCATCGAAGCTAAGTTTTCTCCAATGGTAGAGTGGGAGCGAGATATCGGTGATGGTGTAAATCATTACTTTTCACGCCTTAAGCCGGTCTACACGTACGACAAACTTTATGCTGCAGACCGCCACGGCAACGTCGTTGCCATGGAGCCTGAAACAGGCAACGTAGTATGGGAAAAGAACTTTGCTACGTTTCGCACAGAAGGCATGCTGAGCTCTGTTAGCAATTTGTGGAGCAGTGGTGAAAGTGCCCGTATTGGTGGTATTTTTGTTGCTGATAGACATGTTTTTGTTGGCACTGAAAACGGTTACGTTGCTGCCCTAGACGCCGAAAGTGGCGAGCTAGTGTGGGATGCTACCGTGCCAGGTGAAGTATTAGCAGCTCCTGCAGCCGATGACGGTATTTTAGTAGTTAACACCGGCGCAGGCAGTTTGTTCGGTTTTAATACACGAACCGGTGAGCAGCTGTGGCGTCATGAAGGCGATACGCCTCCGTTAACATTACGCGGTATTTCAGGGCCCATAGCGTCAAACGGCGGTGTGATTGTGGGTGCCCCAACGGGCAAGCTTCAGGTTAACCTTATTGATACTGGCGTATTGGCATGGGAAACCGTTATTTCTACGCCATCAGGTGCCACCGAATTAGAGCGTATTGTTGATATAGACACTACTCCTGTACTGTATGGCGGCACTATTTATACTGTGTCTTACAATGGTACGTTGGCGGCAGTTGAACTGCGTTCAGGTCGTGTAATCTGGAAACGTGAGTACTCTTCATATCGCAACCTAAATATTGATGGTAATCAGATTTTTGTTGTCGATAACGCGTCTAACGTTTATGCCTTAGACAGACGAAACGGTGTGGAGCTTTGGTCGCAAGGCACGCTTAAGCAGCGCTCATTAACGGCAGCAACACCTGTGGGTGAATATGTGGTTGTGGGTGATAAATGGGGTTTTCTGCACTGGATTGAAAAGGAAAGTGGTGAAATTGTTGCCCGTCTAGACGTGGGTGGCGATGACGAAGATGACTCTATTTACGTAGAGCCCATCGTTGTTGAAGGCGCGATAGTTGCTATTACTCGCAACGGTGTAGTGGCGTCGGTCAAGGTTCCCTAGAGAGGTTCCTCAAGTAGAGTACCTAAAAAGCGCCGTCATAACGGCGCTTTTTCGTTTCCAGCCTTGTTATTAGTTCTTCATCACTCATAGGTGATGAATCCGAATTGGTATTAACCCCCTTAAAGGGTATAATGCGCACATTCAAAACCGCAAGTTGTCAACGAGCCATTGATGCTATTATCTAAAGCATTGATTACTTCGTTATTAAACGCTTGCGGTTTATGCTTTTTAGCTTTCATGACCTCTAGGATCTGATAAATGTTACCCGTTGTTGCTCTGGTTGGCCGTCCCAATGTCGGAAAATCGACCTTATTTAATCGTCTTACAAACACTCGCGATGCACTTGTTGCTGATTTCCCTGGTCTCACGCGAGATCGAAAATATGGCCAAGCCAAATTCGAAAGACGTCAATTCATCGTAGTGGATACCGGGGGAATTACGGGTGATGAAGAAGGTATCGACGCTGAAATGGCCCAGCAGTCTCTTCTAGCCATTGAAGAAGCTGATGTTGTGATGTTTTTGGTTGATGCACGAGCAGGGTTACTGCCAGCAGATCAAGGCATAGCCGACCATCTTCGTCGCATCAACAAAAAAGTCTTTATCGTTGCTAATAAAGTAGACGGTATTGACGGCGACAGTGAGAGTGCTGAGTTTTACAAGCTTGGGTTAGGTGAGGTTAAGCAAATTGCTGCCGCCCATGGTCGAGGTGTGAGTCAATTGCTACAAGACGGTTTAGCGCCTCTTGAAGCCGACTTTCCCGACATGGAAATTGTGGATGATATCGAGCCTGAAGGCGAAGAAGATGCGGAAGCACAGCGTCAACGACTTCAAGACTTACCTATCAAGCTTGCCATCGTGGGTAAACCGAACGTTGGAAAGTCTACGCTAACCAATCGCATTTTAGGCGAAGAGCGGGTGGTGGTTTTTGATCAGCCGGGTACGACCCGCGATAGTATTTACATTCCTATGGAACGAGATGAACGGGAATATGTTCTTATCGATACTGCTGGTGTAAGAAAGCGTAAGAAGATCAACGAAGCGGTTGAGAAGTTTTCCATTGTTAAAACCCTACAAGCCATTGAAGAAGCGAACGTAGTACTGTTGGTTATTGATGCTCGTGAGGGGATCACCGATCAGGATTTGAGCTTGCTCGGTTTCGTTTTAAACTCTGGTCGCTCGTTAGTACTAGCGGTCAATAAGTGGGATGGGTTAAGTAGCGATGTGAAAGACGATATTAAGCGTGAAATGGATAGACGCTTAGGCTTTGTCGATTTTGCACGCATCCACTTTATTTCGGCCCTTCACGGTTCGGGTGTGGGTAATCTATTTGGATCGGTTCAGGAAGCGTACTCAAGCGCGACTAAACGCATTAACACATCAATACTCACTAAGATTATGGAAATGGCTCAAGATGACCATCAGCCACCGCTTGTTCGTGGCAGAAGGGTTAAAATGAAGTATGCCCATGCGGGAGGGTATAATCCTCCTGTTATTGTTATACACGGTAACCAGGTAGATGACTTACCTAACTCATACAAGCGCTTCTTAATGAACTACTTTAGAAAAGCACTTGAGATCATGGGAACGCCCATCAAGATTGAGTTTAGAGAAGGGGCCAACCCGTTTGAAGGCAAGAAAAATAACTTAACGCTAGCGCAGCAGCGTAAACGCCGTCGCATGATGTCTTTCTATAAAGACAAATAGTACGAGCAAAATAGTAAAAAACCGACGATTACTTTTGAGTAACTCGTCGGTTTTTTGTTTTAAAGCTCAGTTTTACCGTTTTATACCTGTCGCGTGCTTAATAACAATTTCAGAACAGCAGCATTTTAGGATAGCTATTATAACAGCTTTCGAACCCGCTTCATTAACAACGATTCTTTTGGTACATCAACACGCTGTATTAGCTCATCCACGAGTGGATCTGAGAAATCGGTAGGAAATGTGGTGGCTATTTTTATGATTTTGTCGTGCTTTCTAAATACGTAGGTAGATGCATAAAGTGTGGGGGCTTTCTCAGACTCAGCCGTAATGCCGAGTCGCCACCCATCGGCAATTCCTTTTACTTTATATGGTGCTGCTGGGCTAGAGAGAGTAAGAGTAAGTTGCTGTGCTTTAGCTACCGCACTCGCTTTCGCTAGGTCGACATCGAGTTGCTCGTTTAACAGCGTGCGATCATCTTCAGTTATCTTGTGTGTAAACGGGTAAACAATCACATCAACGAGGGCATCCTCATAAGCAGGGTGAGTATATCGGGTAATGGCGCCACTAAATGGATCTGCAAAAAGTTGGGTGTCTAGCTTAGTAAACTGCCCAAATGAATTAGGCACTGCTAAGTCATGCTGATAATTACTTGCCTCAAGAGCGCGATAAAGGAATTCTGCTGTAAAAATTCCTTCGTTGACTGCATTGTCTTCCCACTGCCTAATTAGCGTTTCGGCATGTTGAAGGTTTCCACTTTCAGCCTGTTTCTGTGTACTTGTCTTAACAATATGGGAGTTTATCTCCATTCCTCGCCACTGCAGCGTAATTTCAGCAAATTGAGTGGTTACTCTCCCCACATTGGCTATCAACAGTTCGTAGTCATTATTCTCTGCATAAGGCTGCAGCGAGGTTAAATATGAGTTTGCCTTTAGAGCAGACACAAATTCGTCGGGAGTAATACTATCTTCTTTGCAGCGAACCTCTGGCTCGTTGCACAAGGCCACGAGCTCAGGCGACGGGTAAGTGGAAAACACAGAGACTGGTGCAGAAACACTATTTACAGCAGGGTTGGTCACAACGGCGTGTGCTATGGGTGAAAAAGTACCAATAGAAAGGAGTGCTCCAGTTGAAACCATAGCAAGAGACAAGGAGGCTATTCGAAAAGCGAAGCTGCGAAAGGTCGGCATAATTGGCTGAGTTATTCCTTTAACGTTTTGGTTACTGTACTGGTTATTTCACCGTCAGTCACTCGGGTTGTTATCGTATCGCCATTATTCACCGCCTCCACACTGGTTATCGCAGCGTTGTCAGAGAGAGTAATACTGTAACCTCTTGCCAGTGTAGACAGTGGACTTACCGATTGAAGTAATGATGCATTTGAGGCCAGCTGTTGCTTTTTGGTGCCAAGCAGCGCGGCCATGCTATTGAGTAATCTCGTTCTCACATAGGCCAAATTACTGTTTGATTGCGCAAGGCGTTGTGCTGGGTTTTGTCTATTCAGCCGGCTAGTTAGCGATTGCAGTTGTTTATCAGCGCCTGCTATATCTCGCTGCATTTTGTGCAGTAATTGCAGCTGTAACCGGTCTAGTGATTGCCATTGGTGCTGTATTTTACTCTGTGGGTGTAAGTTTTGTAATCGCTGACGCTGAATGGTCAGTTTTTGTTTGTTGCTGATGAGCTTTTGTGCAATCGCACGATGTATACGCTGGCGTTTTTGTACCAGCTTTTGCACAATTTCGTTCGAATCTTGGCTTAAAAGCTCAGCGGCAGCAGAAGGGGTTGGAGCACGCAAATCGGCTACAAAATCAGAAATAGTAAAATCGACTTCGTGGCCAACAGCACTCACAATAGGTAAATGACTGGCCGACACTTCTCGCGCTAATGCCTCATTATTAAAGCACCACAAGTCTTCTAGCGAACCACCGCCACGGGTTAAAAGCAGTACGTCAACTTCATTTCTTTCATTGGCTTTCTTAAGAGCCTGAATAAGCTGAGCCGGTGCAGTTTCCCCCTGTACCATTGAGGGGTACACAATAACCTGTGTTTGCGGGCTTCGACGTTTCAAAACGCTAAGTACGTCGTGAAGGGCGGCGCCACTTGATGAGGTGATCACGCCAATACGAGTAATATAGGTGGGTAAGCTTCGTTTTATTGACGCGTCGAACAGCCCCTCATTGTTGAGTTTCAGCTTTAACGCTTCAAAGGCCTGTTTTAAAGCGCCTTCACCGTCACTTTCCATGTGTTCAACAACTAGCTGATAGTCGCCTCTAGCCTCATAAAGACCCACCGACGCTCTCACTAATATTTTATCGCCTTCTTTCGGGCGCTGACGCACCGAGCGGTTTGAGCCCTTAAACATGGCGGCACGTACTTGTGCTTTGTTGTCTTTTAACGTGAAGTACCAATGTCCTGATGCCGCACAAACAAAATTGGATATTTCAGCAGACAGCCAAATCAGGCCAATTTCGCCTTCAAGCACGGTTCTAGCCAATCGATTTAGCTTTGTTACTGTTAAAATTTGTCGAGATGTAGATGGCGAATTTGTAAACATAAAAAAAATCACATGGTTTAATACAAATAGAGTTTACCTTAAAACCAAAAAACACTACAATCACGCCGCAATTAACCCTCAACTGAATAGGTGTTGTTGCATGCTACGTATCATCCAAGAAGCCCTTACTTTTGACGATGTGTTGCTAGTTCCTGGCCACTCAACCGTCCTCCCTCACACAGCAAGTCTACAAACGCGTCTTACGCGCAACGTGACAATGAATATCCCTATGGTGTCAGCCGCCATGGATACGGTTTCTGAAGCTCCCTTAGCCATTGCATTGGCACAAGAAGGTGGAATCGGGTTTATTCATAAAAACATGAAGCCTGAAGAGCAAGCAAAACACGTTCTTGAAGTTAAAAAGTATGAGAGCGGTGTAGTATCCGACCCTGTTACAGTAACTAAAGACGCCACCATTGGCGACGTTATTGCTTTATCGAAAAGCAAAGGTTACTCAGGTTTCCCTGTTACCGATGAAGAAAATAACCTCATTGGTATCGTGACAGGCCGCGACCTTCGCTTCGAAAAGCGCTTAGAGCTTCCTATTAGTAACGTGATGACAGGCAAAGACGACCTTGTCACGGTGAAAGAAGGCGCTAGCTCTGACGTGGTTCTTGACTTGATGCATGAGCATCGCATCGAGAAAATTCTTGTTGTGGACGACGCATTCAAACTTACCGGCCTTATTACGGTAAAAGATTTCCAAAAAGCAGAAAACAAACCAAATGCCTGTAAAGACTCACTAGGAAGATTGCGTGTTGGTGCGGCTGTTAGTGTTGGCCCAGGTACTGACGAACGCATTAAACTATTAGTAGATGCGGGTGTTGACGTGCTATTAATTGATACTTCACATGGTCACTCCCAAGGCGTTATCGACCGCGTGAAGAAAGTACGCCAAGATTACCCTGATGTACAAATTATCGCTGGTAACGTAGCCACTCGTGAAGGTGCAAAAGCACTAGCGGATGCGGGCGTAGACGCAGTGAAAGTAGGTATAGGCCCGGGTTCAATCTGTACAACTCGTATTGTAACCGGTTGTGGTATGCCGCAGATTACTGCCGTTGCCGATGCGGTAGAAGCGCTTGAAGGGACTGGAATTCCAGTTATCGCTGATGGCGGTATTCGTTTCTCAGGTGATATCGCCAAAGCATTAGCAGCAGGTGCAAGCTGCGTGATGGTAGGCAGCATGCTTGCAGGTACCGAAGAAGCCCCGGGTGAAGTTGAGCTTTTCCAAGGCCGTTACTACAAATCTTACCGCGGTATGGGGTCGTTAGGCGCCATGAACCAAAGCCATGGTTCATCAGACCGTTATTTCCAAGAATCCAATAATGCTGAAAAATTAGTACCAGAAGGTATTGAGGGTCGCGTTGCTTATAAAGGACCGATTGCCAATATTATTCATCAGCAAATGGGCGGCCTTCGCTCAGCAATGGGCTTGACCGGGTGCGCTACTATCGAAGAGCTTAATACCAAAGCACAGTTTGTTCGCGTAACGTCAGCGGGTATGGGTGAAAGCCACGTGCACGATGTGAGTATTACGAAAGAAGCGCCAAACTACCGTTTAGGTTAAGGCGAGTTATTGTTCAGCGTGGGTATAGTGTCTAACACAACCACGCTGTAAACCCACCCATGGGAGCTTGGCCTCGGCATCCATGCCTCGGACAGGTTGTTTACAAACACTTTGCCCACGCTATATGACGCCATATGACGTAATACGTCACAGTGTGGCTTAGTGGTTGAAAAGAAAAAAAGGCTTTTTATGAGTTCAGACATACACGCTCAACGAATACTTATTTTGGATTTTGGTTCGCAATATACACAGCTAATAGCACGCCGAGTACGTGAGATAGGCGTTTACTGTGAACTATGGGCTTGGGATGTAACCGAAGAGCAAATTCGCGCATTTAATCCTCAAGGGATCATATTGTCAGGCGGTCCAGAGTCGGTAACCGAAGAAGGGTCACCGCGAGCACCAGATTATGTATTTGAGGCCGGTGTTCCTGTTTTCGGAATTTGTTATGGCATGCAGACCATGGCTCACCAGCTTGGCGGCGGCGTGCTTGGTTCAGACAAGCGTGAGTTTGGTTATGCTCAAGTAGAGGTAATTAAGCCAAGTCCATTACTAGATAAGATTGAAGATGCTATCGGCGATAACGGAGCAGCTCGTCTTGATGTATGGATGAGTCACGGCGACAAAGTGTCTGCTATTCCTGATGGTTTTGAGACCATCGCCCAGACTGCGTCTTGCCCTCATGCGGCTATGTATAACGAAGAAAAACAGTTCTACGGTGTACAGTTTCACCCAGAAGTTACCCACACTCGCCAGGGCATGCGTTTATTAACGCATTTCGTTATGGACGTGTGTAAGTGTGAAAAGCTATGGACTGCGGGTGCGATAATTGAAGATGCGATTGAGCGCATTAAGCAAAAAGTCGGCGATGATGAGGTCATACTCGGTCTTTCTGGTGGCGTAGACTCCTCTGTGACGGCCATGTTGCTACATCGCGCTATTGGCAAAAACCTTACCTGCGTATTTGTTGATAACGGGCTGTTGCGATTAAACGAAGCCGACCAAGTTATGGAGATGTTTGGCGACCACTTTGGTTTAAATATCATTCGTATCGATGCTGAAGAAAGATTCTTAGCGCGCCTTGAAGGTATTGAAGATCCAGAGCTTAAACGCAAAGCCATTGGCAACGAATTTGTTCGCGTTTTTGATGAAGAAGCCGGCAAGCTTGCTAATGCTAAATGGTTAGCTCAGGGCACTATCTATCCTGACGTAATCGAATCAGCAGGGTCGGCCACAGGCAAAGCCCACGTGATTAAGTCTCACCACAACGTAGGCGGTCTCCCAGACGATATGGCGCTCGGGCTTGTTGAGCCATTGCGTGAATTATTTAAAGATGAAGTGCGCAAAATTGGTCTTGAGTTAGGCCTGCCTTACGACATGCTATACCGCCATCCTTTCCCTGGACCCGGTTTAGGGGTTCGTGTACTTGGTGAAATTAAGAAAGAGTACTGCGATCTCTTGCGTCGTGCCGATGCTATCTTTATTGAAGAGCTATACGCCGCAGACTTATACCAAAAAGTGAGTCAAGCATTCACCGTATTCTTACCGGTACGCTCTGTAGGCGTTATGGGCGATGCGCGTAAATACGACTGGGTAGTTAGCCTTCGCGCTGTTGAGACTATCGACTTTATGACGGCGCATTGGGCACACCTGCCTTACGATTTCCTAGGTAAAGTGTCTAACCGTATTATCAACGAAGTAGACGGTATCTCTCGTGTGGTATACGACATTTCAGGAAAACCGCCTGCTACTATTGAGTGGGAATAGGGAAAAGCAGGCACAATAAGCAAATACATCAGCTTAATAAGCCGCTTTAGCAAAAAGTAATAAAAAGAGCCCACGTGGCTAATGCCGATCAGTTAAGAAATATTTTAGCGATCGGTTGACCGATCTTTTATAGATGCAAAAATCCGATGAGCATTCGCCATCGGATTTTTTTATGAATTTTAAAACAGCTTTAGACACCGCGTTTAATGCCAGTACTCAGTTTCACTCATTTGACAAGCTTTCAACTTTCTTAGACCCAACTATCATTGATGAAGCTTTTGTTGATGCAGGTGTGGCAACGGTCAGAAAGCGTCGCTTACCGCTTGAATCGGTGATGTGGTGTGTCATGGGAATGAGCCTTTTT
>NZ_JQFW01000003.1 GCF_000753865.1 Alteromonas sp. LOR
CCTTAGAGGTTAGTAATGACTTGCTTCTCTTGCTAAGAGCTGGGTAAGTCGTTTTGCTTTTCCCCCGAAGCGGATGCGAATTTTAGGGATCTGAGCGCTCACGTCAACAAGTATTTTCAAAAAACTGTCATATTTCGTTTTTTTGAATAATCTTCGAACAAAACGGATTTTTATTGTGCAAATTTGGTAAAGCCTCACTACTTCATTGCCTCTTATGTATCACCAAATATCTAATTAGCAATATGTAAGAGTTGTCGAAAAGTATAAACGCAACTAATTTGTATATAGCGTTATCTACTATAGATTAGTGAATACTACCCATATAAAGAGTAACCAAGACAACATGAAGATTTCTGAATTCAAAACTGCTGGCAAACTCATTACCGGTGCTGGTGCCATTAATGCACTTGCAGACGAAATCAATCGACTATCTATAAGCTCATTTGCGGTAGTGACTGATAAAGGTGTCTCTCAAGCGGGGCTATTCGACTTGTTGCTTGCCAAGTTACCGTTTGAGCCAACCCTCGTTATTGATGATATTCCCGCCGAGCCCGAAGTCACCATTATAGAAAATAAAGTACGCCAACTTCGTGACACTAAGATAGATGGTGTTATTGCACTAGGAGGCGGAAGTGCAATAGATGCGGCAAAGGTTGTAGCAGCCACATACGACTATAAAGGAAGTATTTCTGATTTATTTGGTGAAAACCTGATAAAGGAAAGGTCACTACCACTCATTGTACTGCCAACAACTGCAGGTACTGGTTCGGAGGTTACCAATATTGCCATACTTGCCGACCCTATCGAAAAGGTAAAGAAAGGGATTGTAAGCCACTGCTTGTTACCTGATGTAGCAATAGTGGCACCAGAGCTGACGCTTTCATGCCCTAAATCTATTACTGCTGCTAGTGGAGTTGATGCTTTTGTTCATGCGTTGGAAGCATTTATTTCAGTAAACGCGAGCCCCATAACCGACGCACTTGCCGAAAAGGCGATGACACTGATATTTCATTCTTTACCTCATGCGTACAGAAATGGTGAAAATCTCGTGGCTAGGGAACAGATGGCTACTGGCAGTTTAATGGCTGGCCTTGCATTTGGAAATGCCGGCGTGGGTGCGGTTCACGCTTTAGCTTATCCGCTGGGCGGACGCTTTCACTTGTCACATGGCATGAGCAACGCGGTTATGTTACCTCATGTGCTGCGAGCGAATGCACCTTTTTGCGCCGACAAACTATTTGCCGTGTCACTGTTGCTTAAACTTTGCCCGCCGGATAGCAAGAAAGACATTGCGATTACTACTTTATTAAACGCAGTAGAGAAATTATGTAGTGATGTAGGCATACCACGCACCTTAAGAGAATTCGATATTCCAGAAAGTGTAATTCCTCAACTAGCAGAAGATGCTAGCAAAGTAACCCGATTACTACGCAACAACCCTAAACAATTAAGTGTTGATGATATTGAAAACATCTATCGCAAAGCCTATTGAAGATAACTAATAAAGTGTGACTCGTAAGCCCATTCAAAATGATACTGTCTTTAGGGAAGGTAAAGCTTTTCGAACTACTACTCTATAAGTAGAATTATAGTTTCAGCTAGATAGTGAATGCTAATGGCATTTCCATGCTATTAGCTTCACGATTAGATAAATATTGAGCAGTAGATTTACATGAACGAATTATTCAGCGCGCTATCACGGGCACTTAGCCCATACTATACAGAAATGAGCATTATGCTGATGGCGACTATTTTGGTGGTATACGGTGATATTATAAATGGTCACGTAAAACGTATTTTAGCCCCCTACCACTTTACTATCAGAATAAGTCTGTTTGTTGTGCTGTGTGCATTTGGCTACGGAGCACTCACTTTATACGGCGCCCCCTTTTTAAAACACGTCATAGCCTACTTACCTTGGCAATACCAAGGCGCAGGCTTTGTAGCATCGTTTATGTTAATTGGCTTTTTAGCGGAGAGGCGGAGATACATTTGATCTTTCTCTCACTCCGTATTATTGAATAGGCGTATTGCCTCGTTGCTCTACGAATTTTTTAGGCGGTATGCCCATTATTCTTTTAAACGAAGTTGAGAAGTACGCCGATGTTGCAAACCCCACATCTAAACAGGCATTTAATATGCTGCTTCCTTCTAGCAAAATAGGTATCGACTTTTCAATGCGATAGCGAGAAAGGAATTCGCTAAAGTTGTAATCAAATAGCTCTGCCATACGACGATTTAAACTTCGCGGACTTATAAGCAGTGCCTGTGCAGCCTGATCCCGACTAAAGCCTTCGTCTTGATAATGATTTTCAAGCACTGCAATAAAGTTAAGATAAAACGCCATGTCCTTTTCAGTCTTAAACTCTGGAATATTCAAGCAGCCATATTTGAACAGTTCGGTATCGATGCTTTTCTCAAGCTGCACATGTGTATCCCGCATGGCCAATAGATGCTCGACACGCATTTCAATTTCCTGATTCGAACTTGGCTTCATTAAGTAATAATCTACTTTCATTTCTAATGCTATTTGTTCGACGGTAGGATCTGAACTCGCGGTAAACATAAGAATAGGCGTTGACCCTAGAGAGTCATGCTCTCTTATTTCCTTAGTAAGAGATAAGCCATCAAACTTACCCATTAGCTGATCACAAATTACCAACGACACTATATGGGTTCGCAATACTTCAAAAGCTTGCTTACCATTCTTCGCGACTAAACAACGGTACTTTGGTGACAAAAGGTCAAATAAGTAGGTTCGAAATTCTCTGCTATCATCCACGATCAGCAGGGTTTTTCTGTCTCCTTGCCATTGCGCTGTGTCTTGCATGTCTGATTGAGCGTTAATGTATTCGGTATCATCAATGGGGAATACTGCACAAATTTTGGTGCCTCCACCTTGTTTACTGTCTAGCTGGATTTCGCCTTGATTTAATTCCACTAAATTTTTAACGATGGATAAACCTAAACCCTCGCCTTTTTCATCATTGCTAAATCGGGTAAAACGTTCAAATACATGTTCGTGCTGTTCTTGCGCAATACCTGCACCATTGTCTGTCACCGTTATCTTGAATATTTTAGCTTCAATTGCGAACACTACCTTTACGGTTCCTAGCTCAGGAGTGTATTTGACTGCATTTCCAACCAAATTAACCACAATTTTTTCGAGGCTATCGGTGATTAAGGAAACTGTGCCGCCCCCTTTTATTCGCATATCTAAATTTTGTCGTTTTGCTTTTGCTAAAGGCTCTAGCGCATTGACTATATGAGCCATATTTTCTGTGGTATAGGTAGTAAAATAATCGGAGACCGCAGATGCTCTAGGGGTATCCTTTTGCATTTGATTAACTAGCTGTTCCACCCGCTTCATGTTCAGTTGAATGCTTTTTAAAACGCTATCGCTTTCTTTGGTGGTTTCTTTGACGCTAGACAGCGTACCCTGAATGATTTGAATAGGCGTTTTTAGCTCATGCGTTATTTCGCTGATATGTCGCTCTTTACTTTTCAGCATCTTTTCAAATTTTGATTCGCCATCGGTTATTTCATAACGGGTGAGCTGGCGGTAGAGAGGGGATGAACGCCAGTACTGAATTAAAGGACCCAAATAGCCCATTCGCCATGTAGTGAGTAATAATATAAATATAACAAAATAGGCAAGTATTGCCTGCGATAACAGCCAGATAGGTGGCGCTATATCAAATCGTAGAGTAGTAATCGCGGCAGACGCAGTAGGACTCTTACTCCTAACTTGGACGAAATGCTCTCCAAAGCCTAGATCGCTCAGTGATATCACCATGTCTGCTTTTGTATGCTCTACCCAATCTCCCTCCTTTTTATCGAACCTATATTCAAGTTTATGTAATCCATTATATAAAAAACTATCGGATACGAAACCGATAGAAGCATTACTAAAACTATTTGGAAATTTAAGAGACTTGTTATCAGGGAAGTATTTTACATGCGTTCCTTTACCATCATTCCATTCGACATGAGTAGTTATCACATTAGCGTGTAAATTATCATTCTGAGGAAGTTCTCTCAGAAAACTCATTTCATCAATAATATACGAATACTTGTCACCCAATACCAGCAATCTCCCCCCCAAATCAATGACGCCTCTATACTCGAAATCAATGTCGAATATGCCTTCCGTTTCGGTCAGCTTTACCGCTTTATTTCCGTATGCAGATTGAACGAATAATCCCATGTTAGTTGCAACCCAAAGGTTGCCGTTAGAAGACACGACACCACCGCGAATAAACCTCAGATCATGCTGATGAAAGTCCTCAAAATTAGAGATTTCTCCACTCTTTTTATTGATAAGCTTAAGACCTGCGCCCGAAGTACAGACTACAAAGAAATCTACTTTTTCCAGCAAACACTGGATACCCTGCCACCTCGCTTCTTCTGCCTTTACGTTTCTCCAACTAAATTTTGATAGCTGAAAGTGAAGATTATCGAATGCATCAAAACCAGCCAACTCTCCGCTTGAGAGCTGCGAACTAGTAATGAGGAATCTAGGCGCTTCAAACTGATCAACAACATCATCCGAGCTTATTGCATAATAGTAAGCATTAGTTCCGTTATCATAGTAAATATAATGTTCAGTCGCTGAAACCGGAACTACATGACGATATGAGCTTGAACAGAATTTTGTTGATGAAACATTTGAAATTTGCGAGAAAAGTCGCTCTTCGTAACTTAAACAGCCATTAACGAATTGGTTTGATTCAATAATTTTTGTTATTACGCCAGTTTGTTTTTCAAGGTCAAATACGCCACTTTTTGTTTGAACTAAAACTTGCTTTGAACCTAAGAAAACATCACCGATATTATCTCGTAACGGAATACTATTAAAGGAGACCAGGTTGATAGCTTTTTGAGAGTTAGATAAGGCTAAGAGCCCGAGCTGCGATGACGCTATTAACAACGAGTTGTCTGGTCCATCGACAATTTTAACAATTGTTTTTATCGATTCGGAGCCAACAATAGGATTCAAAAATTGGGGGCGAACTAACTCCCCAGCTTTTAACTGCCAGAGTGTTCCATCTGATACCCATAATTCACCGCCATTACTTTTATTTACAAACTCGACATCGTTAAAAGTATCGCTTTTTTGTTGAATAAAACGTGGGATGCTCATCTCAGGCTCAATTACATAAAAGCCACCATCTCCGCCCAAATAAATACTTCCATCAATTTCCCTTACGAAAGTTGCGTAATTAATAGCAGGAAAATCTTCTGACAACATGGCGTTTTCTATTTGATTGGATAGTGGAGATAGAGTTAGAAAACTGTCTCTTGTTGCAACAAGAAACTTATTATCAGATGACGCACCAATTGAATATGCGTCTTTTATCGAAAAGCTCGTTAATTGACTATTTACAGTGGAAGGCGTGTTTGTTTCTTTGTCTATAACGATAACGTTATTGATAATTGAAAAAGCGATATTTCTATCTGTCGTAGCCATCGACCATACTGATTCTGACCAACCATACTCTGAAAAAACTTTTTCAACGTCTCTCGTGTGTAAATTTAACTTAAACACACCAACACCGTATTCAGTTATCCAAAGATACTCACCATCAAGATGAATGTCTGAAATTATTCCGGTTTCAGAACCCGTATCATTAAATAGCAACTGTTCCGTCAACGCACCTACGATTTGGAACACCCCGTTTTCAGCCGCTACGTAAACTATACTTTCATCAACTTCAACGTCCCGGATAACACCGGCTGGGACTCCGGCAAAAACAGTTCGCCCCACAAGGCCATCGGCATACACCCCATCCGTAAAAAAGGAAGACAAAAGGAAAAACATCAAAATTGGGACAGTCCCTATCCGATACCCAATTGTGAGTGATAATGTCCTTATACACATTTCCGTAATCTCTTTTTAACTATCTAATTAATATCGCTCTATCGAGTCTATTAAATTTTACAAAGGAAAAGATTATGAATAACGAACATTTTTTAAACAAACAAGAGCTTGATGCTAAAGACTATACTAAAGTATATGGAGGAGAGAGCTTTCTTGTAATGGAGTTCGACCACTACAATATCTTACCTGTAGGCCCCTTGAAACCCAAGAAGCCTGACATAAGGGTCGTAGTCTAAACCATCAACCACTGCATACCTGCATTCTCAGCAGCCTGCTGGTCATAAATAAAGTCGCCCACATATAGGCAGTCTGCAGGTTGTAGCTGCCATTCTTTCGCAACCATGAGTAGTGCAGTTGGATCAGGCTTTGCCGGGGCATCTTCTCGCGTGAGCACATAATCTATGGGGATGTTGTTGTTCGCTAGCTTAATTGCTGTGGCCTCTCTGCAGTTTCTAGTTACTATGGCCATGGGCAAGTTGTGCTCTTGCGCCTTTTCTACCATCTTTTGACCTATACTCAGCCACTTCGCATTCCGAGCGTCGTCCAGTTCATGCTGCAAAATAGTATTGTGGGCATCCGCCTTTTTTCGTTCGCAGTCTATCGCATCAACAAACGTGAGTATGTCTTCATCTAAAGGGCACCCAATGGTTTTCCGCATTATTGTAAAATCTAAACTCGACTCTACTAATGTACCGTCTAGGTCGAATATAACGCCTTTAACACCATCTAAATTCATGTGCGCTCTCAAATAATAGGTTTAAAAAATCTAGGTATGAATATGCCACTAACAACATACGTATTCCGTTACGTTTAGATTAAAAACCTTTGTGTTTACATGGATATCAAAGAACAGGCTTACCTAAACTCTCTCTTTGCATTAGCATAACCGCTCTTTTTCGTTATACCTCACCACAGAAGGGTTATTCATGGGTGTATTTGCAGCATTAGGAACTGCGCTTTGCTGGGCTATTGCGGCACGTTTGTTCAGCGGTATAGGAAACGCGTTTTCGCCACTTACCATGAACTTTTGGAAGGGCTTAATCTCCATTGCGTTGCTTAGCGTTGTATTGATTGCGGTGCAGCCTGCTTTATTTTCAACTAACGCCGTTGTCTGGCTGTTGGTGAGTGGCTTTATTGGCATTGGCATTGGCGATACGTGTTTTTTCAAAGCGCTGCAAAGCATTGGCGACAGCCAAGCTGTACTTGTTGCTGAAACTCTTGCGCCATTATTCACTGCCCTATTCGCCATGGCCTTTATCGGCGAGTGGATTACATGGCAGCAGTGGATAGGCGTGGCTGTAGTGCTTTTTTCTGTCGATATGGTTATTAAAGCTCGTAAGCGTAGCGCTACTCATGTATTCGCCACCAGCGGCTATTTATATGGTGTTGGAGCCGCGCTATGTCAGGCTGTTGGCGCAGTGGTTAGTCGCGATATTTTAGGAAGCGGCGACGTTGATGCCGCAAGTGCAGCCTTTTTGCGGCTTGTGGGCGGTATGGTGTTTGTTGTGCCCTTTATTGCCGTAACAAAAACTCGGTGGCTACCCGTTATTACTGAAGGCAAACGCGTATGGCCCGCCTTTGTTGTAGCAACATTACTGGGTACAACAGCAGCAATTTATCTACAGATGTTTGCGTTTGCCTACGCGAAAGCAGCTGTAGTACAAACTCTAATCGCTACCAGCGCATTAATGTCTCTTGGTGTTGCCTTTGTATTAGGAGAGAAAGCCACTAAAGCGACTTTATTGTGGTCGGTCATCGCTTTGGTGGGCGTTGGTATATTAGTAAGCTTTGGCGATAACACCATTCATTAACTTACATTTCCCATAAGTCTTCTTTTTTGTGCTCGTAAAAAGTAGACTTATGGGCACGTTGGGTGGTAGTTGTGGCGATAACTAGCTATGATTGCAAAAAAAAATTAGAAAAGAAACAATATGCGCTCGACATATTTTGCATCTATTTTATCGATAACACTCTTTACAGTAACCGCGTTATTTTTTAGTCGCTCTTCATTGGCAGCTAACGGCGATATTGAAGCCTTTATAGCCAAGGTGCGAACTGTATCTTACGACTGCCCTGACGCTAGCTTGCTTTCTGAGTTAGACACCACTTTGGCAAAAGAATCTCTTACAGGCAATCAGCGCTTCGCACTTTCCACTGCACGAACTCATTTCTTAATTTGCAGCGGTAAACATGAAGAAGCGCTAAAAAAACTTCTTGAAAGTATTGAACAACCTAATATTGATACAACCTCTTATGCGTTTGCTTCAGCCATTTATCAAATAGGGTTTATTTACGATACGAAAGAAAACCCTGCTCGCTGCCAGTTTTATGAACGGGCCAAAACCCTCTCATCTCCTGTTGAGCACAGCGACATATTTACTAGTGCCTCGCTAGCTATTATTACCTATTGCTCAGAAGCAGATTCTATTGCCGAGCGATTAGGCAAAATGTTCAACGTGTTAGATAGATATTCAGATAAGGGCAGCCCAGGTGAACTCGCACATATTCGCAATAGCATAGGCCTTGTTTATGGAAGCTTAGGGCAGCATGCACTCGCTGCCGAGCAATATATTAAAGCGCACGAACTTGGTTTACAGGTGTATAAAGGTAGTAACAAGGTGTCGATTTTGATCAGCGCTATTGTTTCACTCGCCTCAAGCGGTCAAACAGACGAGGCTTATAAGCGTATATTAGAGCTTGGGCAGCTGAACCAAGAAATTAGCAATTCTTACACTAACTTTTTGTATCAATATTCGCTGCAACTCTATTACCGAAAACAAAGAGACTTCAACAAATTAGGGTACTACCTACCTCAGTTTAAAGAGGCAATATCTGCGATATCGAATTCATTCTATCAATCGCTATATGAATGGCATGTAGCGGAGATATGCTTATTTAAAAACGACATTCCTTGTGTTGAGAATTACCTCAATAGCATGAAAAAGAATGAGACCATTATTCCTCCTAAGTTTCGAGAGAACCTAGACTACCTTAGCTTTAACTTAGCGCTGTATATTGCTTTGAACGATTTAGAAGGAGCTAAGTCTGCCCACGAAGCTTATACAAAGTCGGTTAATAAAAAGCAAAAGGCTAACCAAAGCTCTGCTAAAATTCTCGGTGCGGCAAATTTATACAATAAAATACACGATTTAGAGTTTGAGATAGAAAGAACTGAGCGTTTACGTAAAAACACGCTTTTCGCCGCAATAGCCATTGTTTTATTACTAATAGCAGGCTTAGGCTTTTATCTTCGTAAACGGCACCTCGCCGCTAAGGCAATCGACCCTGCAACGCAATTACTCAATGCACAAACGTCTATCAGCCGTATCAACAAGCTTGATACCCCAGAAGATGGACGAGCTATCGCTATTGCGATTTTTGATTTGAGCAACTTTCGCGAGCTAAATCAAAAGATTGGCTCCACAAAAAGTGACTACGTACTAAGAGAGATAGCCAAAACACTTCAACACGTGGTGAGAGGCAGCGATATTCTTGGCCGTTTTGGCCCAGAGCAATTTATATTGTGCCTACATAATATTGATGAAATAAGCGCGCGAACGTTTTTAGAGCGAGTGCAAACTGCTCTGGATAATACCTTTGAAGAAGAGCTATCTACCGGTGATATTAAGGTGCAATCGAACATGAGTATATTCATTACATCGGAGAAACTGTCTAATTTAGATGACATTCTTGATGAGATGCTTATGTCATTCAATATCAGTAATCGTTAGTCTTGTGCAATGACATTTGTATAAGGGAACGATAACAATGATCAAAGCGCTAATTTTTGATGTTAATGAGACACTTCTTGATATTAATGCAATGAAAACTGGACTTGCTGAAGTATTAAATGGCGATGAAACCCTGGTTGATCTGTGGTTCGCCAATTTACTTCATCACAGTTTGGTTGATGTTGCTTCTTCTCAGTTTCATGATTTTATAGACATTGGGGCAGCAGCACTGGTGATGGTTGCATACAGCAAGGGTATTCAATTGACCCAAGAACACGCCAAGCAAACGATTAAACAGCACATTACTTCTCTGCCACCACACGACGATGTTGCGGCTACGCTAAAAGCCTTAAAGGAAAAAGGCGTCACGCTAATAGCATTATCAAACTCTTCTAGTGCAGGGTTAGATGCACAGCTGTCTTATGCCAATATTAAATCGTATTTTGATATTGTGCTGAGCGTAGAATCTATCCGCACATACAAACCTTATCCAAGTGTTTACCACTGGGCCTGCCAACAGGCTGAGGTAGCACCTGACGATACATTAATGGTTGCGGCACATGGCTGGGATGTGAGTGGCGCTAAAGCGGCAGGCCTTAATACTGCGTTTGTCGAACGCCCGGGTAAAATGATGTACCCACTAGGGCTGGCTCCTGACTACTCTATTGAATCGCTAGACCAGTTAATCCCTTCTGTTTTTAACGCTTGATTATCTACTTAATTAAGTAGCGCAAAAAAAAGACATTGCTTACGGCAAGGTCTTTTTTTAATTCGGTATGAAGTGAGCGTATTAAAGCTTTGCTAATTCCGGACGTTTCGCTTGGAAACCTTCTGTACTGCAAGAACTACGCTTGGTATTTAAGGCGTTTAATTGACGCTTGAGCCAAGATTTTTGAATACCCGATGACGCGGTGTTCATCTCGCTACTCACTCGAATAATTTCTTTGCCAACATTTACACATTCTTTTTTAGTAGGCTCGAACCCACCGTTTGCTAATGCAGAGGAAGAGAATACGATGGCCGATAGTGCGATAAGTGTTTGCTGTTTCATAAGAGTCCCCGATTACTCGTATAATTTTTTATAAGTTATGTACCAGTTACACTGGGTTTGATTTGCCCTAAATCTGATAAAAACTATAGCAGGTCATTTATTCTTGTTAGGTGTTGAAAAATATACGCAGTAATAAATCTGCTTATTTTTAACACACCCTTATACCGACCATTTCATTTGAATAAGACTACCGACTCTTATCAACACGCCATCAGTTATGGTATAGATTTAAGCATTTTGCAAGTTTTGACAATTAACCCATCCCTAGTAGTGGCCATAAAACAGCAGGTTATGGCAACAACATTAATCATCACGCGTAGTTAAACATCTTATCAGCTAAGTCTCAACGACCTCTTTAGTCTAAAAGTGTTTTTTACTGTGGTTATAGAGTAAGGGCGTATTGATCTTTGCTGTACATTTTTGCAGCGGTCTGTGAGCTATTTAGACAAGGCGAATGGTTGAAGGTCTAGCGGGCTAAATCGAAATCATTCAACGTAGGATAAATAGCTCACAGGCGCTGCCCGAAGGGGGCTAAACTAGTACAACAAAGATCGATACGCCCTAGTTAACTTAGGTATATAAAAAGCGTGGTATCTCGCTCACTGACCTATGTGCCTACAACCTGCTCCCTGCGTCCATCTTATCGACCGCTTGTAAAATTTCTTTGCCCATATTAGACAACGAAACAATATTTTTGGCTGCGCCTTTTTCTATCGCCACTTTAGGCATGCCATAAACAATACAACTTGCCTCATCTTGGCAAAATGTTTCACTACCACCGTTATACAGTTCAAGTAATCCCGTTGCCCCATCACTGCCCATCCCTGTAAGCAATATACCAATAGCATTGCTACCAGCACTTTTACATAACGAATAAAAAAGAGTATCGACAGAAGGCTTGTGACCCGAAACTCGAGGACCGTCTGTAAGCCTTATCCGATAATCAGCACCGCTTCGCTCAACTTCCATATGTTTATCGCCTGGCGCAATATAGGCTTGTCCTGGCAAAAGCCTTTCGCCCCCTCGAGCCTCTCTTACGGTTATATGACATATTGAATTTAATCGCTTTGCGTAAGTCGTTGTAAATCCCGCAGGCATATGTTGAGTGATAATTGTCGCAGGTGCATTGGCTGGAAAAGTTGACAGTATTTCTTTTATTGCCTCAGTGCCTCCAGTTGAAGCGCCAATAGCAATGAGTTTTTCTGTGCCTTGGTAGCTGATTGGCTTTATCGTCGATACTTCGCCTGCACTCTTCGCTGGCTTTTTGACTCTCGCCCGTGCAGCGGTTCTAATTTTTTCGACAATCATTTCATGATAGGCAGCCATGCCCTCAGCAACTCCAATTTTGGGCTTCGCCACAAAATCGACTGCGCCCAACTCTAGGGAGCGGAACGTTGCATCTGCTCCCTTTTCAGTGAGGGTAGATATCATTACCACCGGCGTGGGCCGAGCACTCATGAGTACCTCAAGAAATCGTAAACCGTCAACTTTAGGCATCTCAATATCAAGGGTAATAACGTCTGGTTGAGTTTCTTGCACTAACTTTTTTGCGACAAAAGCATCTGGCGCAGCACCAACTAATTGCATATCAGGCTCACTTTTTATTATTTCGCCCAATATCTGCCTTATCAATGCCGAATCATCTACAACTAACACTTTAATTGTCATCACTTACGTTCCTAGAATATATCAACACTGCCAACTAACTTGCGCTCTGAGAGTTTCCAGCGATGCTGACTCTCCCGCTCAATAATAGTGGCGTTATTTAATTCATTAATTCGCTTCATGAACACGCTTCCCGTTGCAGGAAAGAAATAAATCTTGCGGGCATACTCTTCGCATAAATCACTTGCCACTATAGGAATGCGTTCTGTATTTAAAAAGCTGACAACAAACTCTGCATTGAATCGGCCTACATCATGCTGAATGAATGATGGAACAACCCGTCCACCGCCGAATACCTTTGCTTCTAGCCTGCGCTTATCAGCACCTGCTTTGACAAGTTCGTTTACCAACACTTCCATGGCATAAACACCATACTTTGTTGCCGTGCACTCCGTTTGCTCTAGCTCATTCGCCGTTTTGTTTATTGTGGGTAACATAAAATGATTCATTCCACCTACTCCCGTCATGGGATCGTAGATGCACGCAGCAACACAAGAGCCTAAAACTGTAACTAACAGCTTTTCTTGTTTAGTCACTGCATACTGTCCCGGAAGAAGCTTAATAGCCTGAACGCCGAAGCGTTTATCATAATAAGCAATAGGAGAATCGAAATCGCTAGTGTGCACTGGCACTCCTATTTGACCGGACGATATATGGTTTTACCTACCGGCCTTACAAGATTAGTGTGCATATTGAAATTTTCGGAATGCCCCGCCATATAGAGCCCTTGCGGCTTTAACATTCCAACCATTTTAGTCAGTACTTTAAGCTGCGTCGGTTTATCAAAATATATCATTACATTTCGACAGAAAATAACGTCTAATGGTGAGCTTATACTCCACTTAGGTTCAGTTAAATTGAGCTTTTTAAACTGCACCATTTGCCGTAATTCTTCCACCACGCGCACTTTACCTTCAAAGCTGCCTTTGCCTTTATGAAAAAATTGCTTTTGCCTAGACTCAGATACCTTTGCAATTGTCGCAAGTGGATACACTCCCTCTTTAGCCTTGGCTAAAACCTTGCTGTCGATATCTGACGCAATTATTTTAATAGGCGTTTTAAAGCTCCCGAAGACCTCTGCAACAACCATCGCAATTGAATAAGGCTCTTCGCCTGTGGAGCTTGCAGCACACCAAATTGTGGTAACCTGCGGGTTATCTCTTAGGTAATCAGCCAGCGCAGTAAAATGGTGAGGCTCTCTAAAAAACGATGTTAGGTTGGTCGTCAGCGCATTTATAAATTGCTCTAGCTCATTCTCAGACCTATCAACAACCGCTAAATATTCACTAAAGCTTGTTAAACCCTTCGCTCTTATTCGCCTCGCTAAGCGACTATAAACCATTGCCTCTTTTGCATCGGTTAGTTTAATACCCGCTTTTTTAAATAGCATTTGTTGCACTTTAAGGAAGTCCCCCTTTTCAAAGGCGAACTCCCGTGTCGATGCTATTTTAGGTGGCATGGCTCCCATCAAAAAGACTCCCACTCAGCATCTTTTGGCAATGCAGGAGACAATACCTTCCTATTGTTTACCGTATTCGTACGATGGTTTAGCGTATTAGAGACGGCTCTTGGTGTTAAACCTAAACGCGTTCGATGACCTGCCAAACCATTAGATTGATGCCCTTTACTTGTACCCTTTTCTGTTTCAAATACAGCTACACGATCGCTCAATTCTGCGGATTGAAGCTTTAAGCTATCTGATGCAGCTGCTGCCTCTTCCACTAACGCTGCATTTTGTTGTGTCATTTCGTCCATTTGAACCACTGCTCGACTGACTTCCTCAATCCCTGCAGCTTGTTCAGATGACGCAGCGGCGATTTCTGACATGATATCGTTTACGCGCTTAATAGCGGTGACGACTTCGCCCATTGTGTCGCCTGATTTAACTACTAGCTGGTTTCCGCTGGCAATTTTACTTACCGAATCGGAAATGAGTTCCTTGATATCCTTAGCGGCTTCAGCAGACCGTTGAGCAAGGCTTCTAACCTCGGAGGCAACAACAGCAAACCCACGGCCTTGTTCTCCAGCCCTTGCGGCCTCTACCGCTGCATTCAATGCTAATATATTTGTTTGAAATGCAATGCCGTCAATCACACCAATGATATCTGAAATTTCCTGAGCTGAATCATTGATAAGCGTCATTGTATTAACTACTTTGCCAATGACATCTCCGCCCTCAGTCGCAATTTGGCTTGCTTGTGCCGCTAGTGCATTAGCTTGCTCAGCATTTTCTGCGTTTAGCTTAACCGTGCTAGTCAACTCTTCCATACTGGATGCGGTTTCTTCCAAACTTGAAGCCTGTTGCTCTGTGCGTGACGAGAGGTCTGAGTTACCTAAGGCAATTTCACTTGAAGCGGTATTAATTGTCTCAACAGCAGAATTGATGTTTAGTATGGTGCCTCGCATTTCTTCGATAAACTGGTTTATTGAACCTCCAAGCACTTTAAACTCGCCCTCAAGCGCATGCTCGATACTTACCGTCAAATCGCCTTCCGTCAATCGTTCCATTACGTGCTTAATTTCATCTATCGCCTGAGTTCTGCCAGTAATATCTGTCGCAAACTTGACTACCCTGAAAGGCTTTCCATTGTGATCAAGGATTGGGTTGTAGGTTGCTTGAATATAGATCTCCTTTCCGTTTTTACCTATTCGCTTGTACTCTCCACTTGAAAATGTGCCTTCTCTCAGCGACTCCCAGAATGCTGCATACTCATGGGTTGAACGATAGCTAGCATCAACAAACATACTGTGATGTTTACCTTTTATTTCATCCAGGGTGTAACCAACGGTTTGAAGGAAGTTTTTGTTAGCAGTTTGAATAATTCCATCCATATTGAATTCTATTACTGCCTGAGACTTTCCAATAGCCTCCAACTGCCCCTCGAAATAAGCGTTTTGTACTTTTTGTTCCGTAATGTTACTCGCGTACTTAACAACCTTAATCGGCTTACCATTAACGTCTAAAATCGGATTATATGTTGCTTGAATCCATATGTCTGAACCATCCTTGGCAACGCGATGAAACTCGCCGGAATAGAACTGCCCCTGAGCTAGCTTTTCCCAAAAGGTGCGATAGTCTTCAGAATCACGCTCAGTCTCGGTAACAAAGATAGAATGATGCTTGCCTACGATATCCTCGAGGGTATAACCAACGGTTGCGAGGAAATTATCGTTTGCAGTAATAATATTGCCGTGCGTATCGAACTCGATGACGGCCTGAGATTTGCCTATAGCGTTAATTTGTCCCAAATTAAACGCATTTTGCATTTTTTGCTCTGTCACATCTGACGCGTATTTTACTACTTTAACTGGGTGACCAAATTCATCGAATATTGGGTTGTAAGACGCTTGGATCCAAAGCTCGCTGCCGTCTTTTCTTATTCGCTTAAACTCGCCAGCCTTATAATCCCCTTTTTTTAAGTCTCGCCAAAATGCAGCATATTCTGGGCTCATTCTATAGTTAGGCTCAACAAAGATACTGTGGTGCTGGCCTTTTATTTCACCCAGGTCATACCCTGTGGTTGAACAGAAGTTTTCATTGGCAAAAAGGATATTACCTTGAAGATCAAATTCAATAACTGCTAGTGACTTACCTATTGCATTGATTTGCCCTTCGTAATTCGCATTTTTGCGTTTTTGCTCTGTTATGACGGTTGCAAACTTAACTACTCGAACAATGTTACCCAGCTTGTCATAAATAGGATTGTAAGATGCTTGGATCCAGATTTTTTCACCACTTTTCGCAACTCGACAATATTCACCGGTATTTTTTTCGCCACTTCGAAGCTGTGCCCAAAAGTGCTTATATTCCTCAGACACACCATACTCGGTAGTAACGAATAGTCGATGGTGCCGGCCTATTAGCTCGTCTTTTGTATATCCAGTCGCTTGCAAGAAGTTATCGTTAACATCTTCCACTATCCCATCGGGAGTAAAAGCAATTATGGCTTGGCTTCTGTCCAGTCCATTTAATAGCCCAGTTTTATACTGAAGCTCTTGATCGTTGACCCACTCAACCATATAACCGAGCATCTCTCCTTCTGCGCTGTTAATAACAGAGACATTCAATGTAAATATCAGCTCTCCAATAGGCAGCAGAAAGGTGTCTTTTGTTTGGCAATGTTCAAAGCGAGAGCTCAACTCTTTATGGTTAGCAAAAAATGAACACAAAGCCATTCCGTTTAATGAGTGGAAGTTAATTGAGGGCAAATGCTCTCTAAACTTAGCAGCGTATTCTTCTGCCAATTTAAAAAATGCCTTGTTCGCAAACGTTATCGCCCCACTCCCGTCTACCAACATCAAACACGCGCTACTTTCACTTAACGCTTGCTCTTGGAATCTAGTTAAACTTTGTGCAGCGATGAGTTCGTCATTTTGAAAAAGATTAAAAACACCCATAATTTAGCCTTATTAATTTATTTCGATAAACACAATAAAAAAGCGACTCCCCGAAGGACAGCCGCTTTATGTTTTAGAACGATTCCCACTCATCGCTGCTAGGTACTTTAGGTTGTAGCGCTCTGTGATTAGTCAGCGAGGCAACCGATGCCGTTCTGTGGGATTGGTGAGAGAGCCTTGCTGTAGGCACAGGCTGTTGCTGTGTCTTATGGGATTCACCTATTTTGAACGTGGCTACACGCTCTGATAATCCACTCGCCTGCTGTTGCAAGCTTTCAGCTGCCGCAGCGGCCTCCTCCACTAACGCAGCGTTTTGCTGAGTCATTTCATCCATTTGTACTACTGCTTTACTCACCTCTTCAATACCAGAGGCTTGTTCTGAGCTTGCAGCAGCAATTTCAGACATAATATCGTTTACGCGTTTAATCGAGGTGACAACTTCTTCCATGGTGTCGCCAGACTGATTGACTAACTTATTGCCACCATCAATTTTGCTTACCGAGCCTGAAATAAGCTCCTTAATTTCTTTAGCTGCTTCTGCTGAACGTTGCGCTAAGCTTCTTACTTCTGAGGCAACAACTGCGAAACCTCTTCCTTGCTCTCCCGCTCTTGCGGCTTCAACCGCCGCATTTAGCGCAAGTATGTTGGTTTGAAACGCTATACCGTCGATAACACCTATGATGTCTGAAATTTCTTGAGCAGATGCATTGATAGATGACATGGTATCAACTACCTGTCGGATAAGGTCGCCGCCTTTGGTCGCAATATCACAACTTTGCGACGCAAGCGCATTTGCCTGCTCAGCATTTTCAGCATTAAGCTTCACGGTACCTGTGAGCTCCTCCATGCTCGATGCGGTTTCTTCTAAACTTGACGCTTGCTGTTCGGTGCGACTAGACAAATCAGAGTTGCCGGTAGCAATTTCAGAAGATGCTGTTGTTATTGTTTCTACCGCCTCGTAAATAGAGCCGATGGTGCCTGACATTTGATTAACGAATTGATTAATCGCGTCACCTAAAACTTGGAATTCACCTTCAAATTCGTCTTCGATAACCGCGGTAAGGTCGCCATTAGACAGCCTGCTCATCACATCATTGATTGTACCTATAATACGGCGCATATCACCGATAAAACGGTTAATCGAATTGCCTAAGTCTTGGAACTCATCCTCAAATTCATGTTCAATTTTGCAATCTAAATTACCCTGAGCCAGTTCGTTCATCGCATGTCTGATATCACTAATGGCTTGCTTGCGGCCTGTAATATCTAAAGCAAATTTCACCACTTTGTATGGGCGACCATTTTGATCAATTATTGGGTTATAAGATGCTTGGATCCACACTGAATTGCCGTCTTTCCCCACTCGCTCAAACTCGTCGTTAAACATGGAGCCCTGTCGCAACTGTTCCCAAAACTGTGCGTATTCAGTAGAACGTTTGTAATCATCTTTCACAAACATACTGTGGTGCTTACCTTGCACCTCTTCTAACCTATAACCTACCGTGTTTAAGAAGTTTTCGTTGGCCGTTAATATGTAACCGTCTAAGTCAAACTCAATAACAGCCTGAGCTTTGTTGATGGCATTGATTTGCCCTTCATAATAAGAGTTCTTTAGTTTGGTCGCTGTGATATCGGTAGCAAATTTCACAACGCGTATTACATTGCCATCGCCGTCAAGGACTGGGTTATATGAAGCCTGGATCCATATCTCTTTACCCTGCTTATCAAGCCGACAGAATTCGCCGCTGTGAAGCTTGCCACTTTTGAGCGTTCGCCAAAATTCGCTATATTCCGAAGACTTCACGTAACTGGCATCACAAAACATTTTATGGTGATTGCCTACTATCTCGTCTAACGAGTAGCCTAGTGCATTTAAGAAATTGTCATTGGCAGCCACGATGATGCCTTCAGGCGTAAATTCAATGACCGCCTGCGCCTTATCCAGTGCATTTAGCATCGTGTCTTTAATAAGCTTTTTTGATAGATCGACCCACTCGATCATCGTACCAATTTGATTATTGCTCTCATCAAAAAACGGCGTAAACGTAAGTTCAAACGTCAGGGGCCCAATCTTCATCTCGGAAGATGTCTTTGAAGTGAGATCGTTAAATTTTTTGCACAGCAAAGGGGAATGTTTAAAGAAAAGTTCTACATCCATCCCTTCAATATTACTGACCGATATGGACGGAAATGCAGTGGTAAAAACGTGCTCATTCTGATTTATAAGCTGCTTCATCGAACCATTCGCATAAACGATATTGCCTTCTGCATTCGTCATAATGATGCTACTTGAGGTAGCGTCTAAAGCCAGTTTGTTGCAAAGAGCCTGTGTAAATTCAGTCGACCTAGTAAAGTCTTCTATCCACGTCATGATTCCCATTTTATTCTTCCTCTACCGATGCTGTTTTTGTCTCAACTAGACCCAATTCATTACTGGTGATAAGGCTTTCTATATTGACTAAAATCACCATATTTTCATCGATGTCAGCCAACCCGTGTAAGTATTTACTATCAAAAGAAACACCAAATTCCGGCGGAGGAAGTATGTCCCCTTCAGAGAGTCTTATTACATCTGAGACGCCGTCTACTACTATTCCCACAATGCGGTCATGTACGTTCAACATAATGACGATAGTGAATTGATTATAAGTCGCTTCACCCACGTTAAATTTCAAACGTAAATCTACTATTGGAACAATATCGCCTCGCAAATTAATCACGCCCTTGATAAAAGAGGGTGCATTAGCAATTTTTGTTACCTGCTCATAACCGCGTATTTCTTTAACCGTTGTAATGTCCAGTGCATAGTGTTCTTCGCCTAATATGAAACTCAAAAACTCGCTTTCTTTAGACGCACTTACTGCCTGTTGAAGTACTGCTTCACTCATACTGAAACCTCGCTATTTTTTACAGTGGCGCAATTAACTGCCACTGAATCGGCATCGATGATCATGGCAACTTTGCCGTCGCCCATAATGGTTGCGCCGGCAATACCTGCGACTTTTTTGTAATGCTGTTCTAGGCTTTTAATCACCACCTGTTGCTGTCCGACAAGAGAGTCAACCAGAACGCCGTAGCGCTTTTTACTGCTCTCAAGTAGCACAACAATGCCTTGAGTAGGCTCAGTAACGCCATCATCGACTTCCATTAATTGGGTTAGGGAAACTAAGGGCCAATAACGATCTCGAATCCACAGCACTTGCTCATTTCCAAGTGTCTTCAGTTGCGATGATGTAGGTTGAAATGACTCAATAACATTTAGAAGTGGTATAACAAATATTTGCTGACCTACTGACACACACATGCCATCGACTATGGCTAGCGTTAGCGGCAAATGGATGTAAAAAGCAGAGCCCTCGCCCTTTGATGATTCTATTTCTATCCGACCACCGATGGACTCAATGTTTCGGCGTACCACGTCCATACCCACACCGCGGCCTGACACATCAGTTACTTCTTCGGCTGTAGAGAAGCCGGCCTGGAAGATAAGTTGCCATATCTCGCTGTCGGGCATATCGGGAGATACAGGTAATCCATTCTGCGAAGCTTTTTGTAATATACGTTCTTTGTCTAAACCGGCCCCGTCGTCGATGATACCTATGATGATGCTACTGCCTTTTTGCTCTGCACTAAGGATCACAGTACCTTTCTCGGATTTTCCGCTAGCAATACGTTTTTCAGGAGTTTCAATTCCGTGATCGATACTGTTTCGAACTAAATGAGTGAGTGGGTCGACCAGCTTTTCAATTAAGCTTTTATCAATTTCGGTGTTGCCACCTTGGATAACTAAATCAACCTGCTTACCAAGCTTGGTTGATAAATCTCGTACCACTCTTGGGAAACGATTAAACGTCATGTTTATTGGTAACATCCGCATAGACATCACCGACTCTTGAATTTCTCGAGTATTACGCTGAAGCTCATCTATCGCTAGCTGCAGTCGCTCGCCTATCTGACCTTCTACTTCTTGCCCCACATTTGAAAGCATTGACTGAGTAATAACTAACTCACCGACTAAGTTAACCATAGCGTCAATTTTGGTAGTATCTACACGTATCGATGCCGCCTCTTTTGCAGCAGCTTTAGGTTTTGGCTTCACAGGTTTAACAATAGGTTGCGAAGGGGTTTTCGCCTCCTCGATTTTTATAGGGGGGGCAACGGGGAGATTCTCTGGCTCAAAAAAACCAAACCCTTCATCAACGACTTCGTTTTTTTCAACCTGCTCTGGTTCATTAATTTCTCTATCCGAAACCTCCAGCTGCCCTTCGGCTTCACTAGGTTCATCATCAAAAAAACCAAAGCCAGCTATTTCAGCATCTATATCTAAATCATCCTCAGACACTTTATTAATAACGCCGTAATCGTCGTCATCATCAAAGAAGCCAAATCCATCAATCTCGTCAGTATTAGTGTCACTGGTGCATTCGAGAACGTCACTATGGTCTGATACACTGCTTTGTGATGCTTGTGCCAATGTGTCTTCTAGCACTTTGATGCTTGCATCTATCTGCGCTTGCGGGAGATCAGTCTTTTCTTTATAGGCCGATAAGGTGTCTTTCAAAACGTCCAGCGTTTGTAAAAATACATCTACTATGCCGGTGGTAACGTGGATTTCCTGATTTCTCGCCTTATCTAATAGATTCTCCATCACATGAGTGAGATTCATTAAGGCGTCGAAATTAAAAATACCACTGCCACCTTTAATAGAGTGGGCCGCTCTGAATATACTGTTAAGCTGCTCTTGGTCAGGACAGTCTACGTCAAGCGTCATTAACAACTGCTCCATGTCTTGAAGATGTTCATCACTTTCTTCAAAAAATACGTCATGAAACTGGGTTACATCTATTGTCATGAGAGATTGCTCCTAACGACGTTGAAAAGAAAAATATCGCTTAACCAAGAACTCGTTTCATCACATCAAGTAGCTTGTTTGGATCAAACGGTTTGACCATCCATCCTGTGGCACCCGCAGCTTTTCCTTTTGCTTTCATTTCATCGCCCGCCTCAGTAGTGAGCATGACAATGGGAGTAGACCTAAAATTAGTTAACCCTCGCAGCGACTTCACTAAAGACAAACCATCCATACGGGGCATATTTTGATCGGTTAGCACAAAATCAAAGCTTGCCCCTCTACACTTCTCCAAAGCGTCTTGTCCATCTTGCGCAGTGGTGACTTGATAATTTGCTGACTTAAGCGTCATTTCAACCATTTGACGAATAGAAACAGAATCATCGACAACCAATATATTTTTACTCATTGTGTATTCACCTTTGCACTGTTTTTCATTGAATAGGCATGCTGAGAATGCCGTTACTGCTTGTAAAAAATCTTATCGCGATATAACAACTAACCGGGGGTCCACTTTTAAAACAGCTCGATATCGCCTGCATCTATGGATGTGGCTGATACGGGGTTGTGGTCAGCCTGCCCCCTCTGCGCCAAAGAGTCTTTATAGTTTATTAATCTATTTCGAACTTCTTCGACGTTGTCAGCAGACAGCAAATCAAGCTGTTCAGTAACAAAACTGATAATTTCTTGCGTATAAATTAAATTCTGGCTGTTGATATCACCGAACTGCATACCCCGAATGGCGCTGTTTGTTGCATCGGCCAACTTCTGCCTGATTGTTTCTAGTCCATCGGCATTTTGAATGTCGGACTCTGCTTTTCGAATGATCCCGCTAAGCTCTAAACTTATGCCGTCTTTTGCTTTAACAACGTGGGAAATATCTTGCGATGCTACGAACTCAGCTGTCTCAGTAAGCTGGTCAATCAATGATTTGATGTTCTCGATTTGCTTTTTGATCACGTCGCTAAACTGGGTTGAGCGAGTTGATAGCGCTCTTACCTCGTCTGCTACCACCGCAAACCCTCGTCCGGCTTCTCCCGCACGAGCGGCTTCAATCGCAGCATTTAGCGCAAGAAGATTTGTTTGTGCTGCAATGCCATCAATACCCCCTAGGGCGTCGATTACAGTAGGCATTGCTTGTTGAATAGTTTGAACCTGGCTTTCAAGTGACTTCGTAGACTGAGTCATGGCTTCTGTGGATTCTATGAAGCTAGTCAACGTATTATCTGTATCACTGGCAAAAGAACGCATTTTCTCTGCATATGGAAGGTCGCTGCTTTGATCATCTTTTAACAATTTGTGAATACTGGATTCTTGTTGCGAGAGCAGTGATTGTAGGCTCAGAAACGCATCACTTAAGGTAGTAACCGCGTCGTTTTGTGTAGTGAGAATGTCAGTGATGTTTGAAGACGTCACCGATAAGGTGTCTTTCACATCATAAAGCGTGTCTTGTAATTGATGGCTACTCTTCCCATGGCGCTTCTCTTCAAATTCAGCGGCCGTTGACTCATCGCTGGTATTCGCTACCTGACTTCCTGCGCTCCTATTTTTAGGTGCTGCATCAGATTGCTGAAGCACCATTAAAAGGTAAATCACACAGCATGAACTGAACACTAAGCCAAGATGATTTATCTGTGAGAATTCAAGACCCCAACTTGCGAGCATCAACAAGAACGATGTTACAAAGGCGGTACTCTTTTTTGACATCATTGAATCAAAAAAACTATAAGCGATAGCAGCCACATCAATACCTCACTACTCACCATTTCAGGCGGTTTGTTTAAATAACGATCGAAGTATGGATATAAAATACAACTTCTACCATTATACTTTTGTTCACATTTGTGTAACTTAGTTGTTTTATGTCAATTATGACAATAACGACATTTTTAGATGAATTGATTAAAGACTGACTTAAAAACATTTTCGAAAGATACAAGAGCTTGGATAGCAAGAACGTGGTCGATAGTGGGAAGGTAATATTAGGAAAGACTAAGGAATTAAAATTTTACTCGTAATTAGCAGTAGTAACGTTGAATGCATCGCATCGGACATTTCAGCGCTTTCATCTAAATTGATATAGCAGCTTAATTTAACGAAAAGCCCTCGCATTTCTGCAAGGGCCTTGATGATGGTGCCTCGACCCGGGGTCGCAACGCGCGGAGCATCCGCAGGGATACGCCAGCGTGTTCCTGAGCTTTTACAATCACCAGAATCAAAAAAGCCCTCG
>NZ_JQFW01000004.1 GCF_000753865.1 Alteromonas sp. LOR
GAATGCTCATCGGATTTTTGCATCTATAAAAGATCGGTCAACCGATCGCTAAAATATTTCTTAACTGATCGGCATTAGCCTACAGCCCCTTAATCATACAGTATTGTGATCGTTGGCGAGATAGTACTATAACCCTCTCGATTCTGCCATTTCCCAGTCTTTTACAATCTTTGTGCTTGTCCACAAGAATACCGCAATTGACAATGCGTACGGTACAACGAGATAAAGCAGTGCTTGTCTTAATGCTTCCGTCTCACCTAGTGTTGGCACGAGGGCTTGACTGATGATACCGGTTAGCGTTGGTCCGCCACCAAGAGCAATAATGTTAAGCACGAAGAAGAACAAGGCGGTAGACATTGCTCGCACGTTGATAGGTGCTAGCGTCTGCGCCATTGCGAAGCTTGGGCCTAAATAGGAACCACTGGTGAACAAAAGAAGCGCCATCAATCCTACCGATAACCATAAATCTTGTACTTGTAAAGAGATGTAAAACGCGGGTAAACCCACAATAAGCATAATAGCTGGCAACAGAGCATAGGCTTTTTTATTGTGTTTGCCCCATCTATCAGCGATGTAGCCGCCTAACCATACGCCTAGTGCATAAGCAGTACCGTTAATGATGCCGAAGACTACCAGCAGTTGGGTAATGTCTAATCCAGCAAAGGCACGCACATAGTAATCAATGATCCAGGTCGAAATTGCGTAGTTACCGAAAGAGCCAAAGGAAATACCCAAGGCCATTCCCCACCACGTAGGAATTTTGAGCAACTGCTTCAACGACTTCTTAACGCTTGGCTTATTAGCACTTTCTGTTTGCGAAGGAGCGGTAACAGAGCGAGTGGGCTCTTTAACCGTAAATTTAAGCAGTAAGGCAAGCAAAACGCCAGGTATGCCTACGCTGTACATAACCGTTCGCCAATCGGCCGAGCCGCCTTGTAAGAAAAACGCCGAGGCAAAAAACGCGAGCATTATGCCAAACGGGATCCCCAGTGAGTAAATAGACAACGCACCTGCTCGTTTTTCTTTTGGGAACAAGTCAGAGATAATACTGTGCGACGGCGGGCTTCCGCCGGCTTCTCCAATACCTACCCCAATGCGAGCTATTGCCAACTGAACATAATTGCCTGCAAGCCCTGAAGCTGCCGTAAAACCGCTCCATAGGGTAAGTGAAATGGCAATGATGTTGACCCTGCTATATCGGTCGGCAAGCCAAGCGATAGGAATTCCCATCACGGTGTACAGCAAAGCAAAGTATATACCTTTGAGCCATCCTAATTGCGCATCATCAAGACCCAAGTCGGCTTTTATGAAGGGAGAGAGAATACCTATTATCTGACGGTCAATAAAATTGAATGCATAGACAAGTGTGAGAATAAAGAGTACGTAGTTGCGGTAACTTCGAGATACACCCGCTTCTTGTGCGGGTAAACCTTCAACGCTTGTGTGGGCCATAACAGTCCTTTTAAATGAAGATAGGACAGTCTAGGCATGAGGTAAATTATTTGGCAACTAATTGTTACTTATTTGTAAACATAACGAAAATTTGTAACTGAGGCTTTTTGTTCCATACGGCTTAGGGTAGGATATTTAGCCTAAGACTCATCAGACCAGATAGGCAGTTATGACAGTAGATGAACTGTTAGATATCCCTTCCCTAACCCAAACTTCTGAAAATACCTGGAAGGTAGAAAACCTTGTTATTCCGAAAACATGGGGACAAGGTAGAACCGCATTCGGCGGTATTTCGGCAGGCATGTTGTACACCGCGGTAAAGCAACAGATTACCGATGACAGGGTATTACGCTCATTCACCACCAACTTTGTTGGACCTCTCATGCTCGACACGCCCTTTTCAATTGAAGTTACCTTGTTGAGAATGGGAAAAAACGTGTCTCAATACACAGCGCACGCAATGCAAGATGGTAAAAGCTGTGTGTTTTCTCAAGCGTGTTTTGGCATTGGCCGAGAATCAGGCATACGGGTTGAAAATACCGAAACGCATCAGATGTCTACGCCTAACAAAGCGAAGTTTATTCCTCAAATTCCTAAAATAACGCCGAAGTTTTTACGCTATTTCGATCTAGCGATAGAAGATGGCGGTATTCCGTTTACTCGCAAGAAAACCAGCATTTATCACGGGTTTATGCGCTTTAAGCAGCCACCAGCGCAAATAACTGACGCTCATATCATCACAATGATCGATGCTTGGCCACCTACGCTACTGCAAATGATGAAGCTCCCTGCCCCAGCAAGTACCGTAAGCTGGAACTTAGAGTTTATTCATCCGCATAAACCAGTATCACCCAGTGATTGGTTTGCCTATAAGGCACATACACGTCAAGCTGCAGATGGGTATGGGCACACAGAGGCAACCATTTGGGACAAAGATAACGAGGTTATTGCAATAAGCAGACAGACTGTGGCGGTGTTCGACTAGTCTTTTGGCACCAAGCTTTTTTAACACCTGAGGTTTGGCGCCTGAGATTTAAGGGCCAGCGCCATGCTGGCCGCTGTTGTTTCTCACAACCTCAATAAAGCATAAATGCGTTGGGGTTAAACAACGATATTACTGAAATACACTGAAGATTGGTGATATCTAAGGCATCCTCCAAGTCGTCTCTTTTCAATGTCAGTTGCTCGTGCAGCTCTGGTTTTAAATTATGATAGCTAGGGTAAATTTCAGGATTGACATTATCCAGTGACAGAACGTAAGAAAGTTGAAGTATGCGGTTTGAGTCTGATTGCGGCTCATCTTGTACATTATGAATGTTCGCTATTGGCTCTGAAATACTATCTGGTATACCCCATTTCTTTATAAGGCCAGCAGACACTTGGCTGTACGTATAGCCTAACACGCCGTACTGAAGTTCAGCAGGTGTAACCTGCTGGCTAAAGTTTAAACAGCGCTTGGCGGCATCTGGCAATGTAGACACTACAACAAGCTCGCCGATATTGTGCAGTAATCCTGCAACAAAAAATCGCTCAGGCTCTCTAATCCCTTTAATTTCAGCAAAATATTTCGCTAGCAATCCGCAGGATACGCTGTGCTCCCAAAATTTATCTAAATCAATAATTTGGGCATCGACTTTGCCGAATGCTTGACTCACGCCATAGGCTAATGCGAGGTCGTAGGTTGAGCGTGTACCAACCACTTGGACCGCTCTGGTTACCGTATCTATCTTGTTAGGGAATTGATACAGCGCAGAGTTTGCTACACGCAACAGCTGCGTGGCTAAGGACGGGTCGAAAGCGATAATCTCACTGATGTCATCTATGCTTGACGCTTCATCATCCATACAGCTTTTCAAGCGTAATACTGAATCTGGCAATACGAATAAGTCTTCGGCGGTCGAAACTAATTCATCTATGTTCATGTGTGCACTCACTCCAATGCAACCAATGTGGTGTTTGTGTTGTTAGAGAGGTCCGATTCTCGGTCAATACTGTAGGTATAGGCGTATTTATCTTGCTGGTCAACAGACGCCGCATCATCAAAAAGTATGATTTCTTTTTATATCAAAAGCTTAAAATTACAAAAATAGACTAAAAGATAAAGCGCTCTGCTAAATAAGTTAATACCTTTCACAGACTTAGCAAAGCGTATTGCGTTCATTATAGCGCTGTACGAGCTTAAATACTTTCCAATCCTCTTTGATTAATACTTTTTTATAAAAAGAAGCGTTTTCCCCTACTCTTTTTGTTCAACCCACTTTGATGCAGCAGTGACGAGCTTATACGCCTCGTTCAGCCCTGTAATTCTCAACATCACCTGATTGTTTTGGTATAGTCCGCGCACATTCGTTGTAAGAAGAAATTTTAATATGCTTAACATAGTGGTGATTGGTTACGTATGGCCTGAGCCTAATTCGTCTGCTGCGGGGCAGAACATGCTTTCGTTGATAAGACAACATTGCGACGCTGGCAATAAAGTAACCTTTCTTACCGCTGCTGCCGACAGTATTCACAAGGCTGATCTGGCAAAACTTGATGTTACAAGCGAGGCGATTGCCCTTAACTGCAGCAGTTTCGATGAACGTATTCGTGAAATAAGCCCAGACGTGGTTATCTTTGACCGCTACATGACAGAAGAACAATTTTCCTGGCGGGTAAAAGACGCATGCCCACATGCATTGAGAGTGTTGAATACGGAAGACTTACATAGCCTTCGACAGGCGCGTCACGATGCGGTAAAAAGCTCAGGTGACGCATCTAATGCACAGCTCAACACTGAGCTAGCGCTACGAGAAATTGCCTCTATTTTGCGTAGCGACTTAACGTTGGTTATTTCACAATATGAAAAGCAATTGCTGGAAAACCACTACAACGTGCCGCGTGCTCAACTTCGATTACATCCCCTTTTTGTTGAGGACGCATCCACAAGCACATTAGACTACTCACAGCGTCAACACTTTGTGCACATTGGTAACTTTCGTCATGCGCCAAATTGGGACGCTGTGCTGCAGTTAAAGCAGCATATTTGGCCAGCTATTCGCAAAAGAATTCCTGATGCCCAACTACACATTTACGGCGCCTATCTGCCGAAGAAAGCCTCTCAACTACACAACGTTGCACAAGGGTTTATTGTAAAAGGCTGGGCAGATAATGCAGAGGAAGTGATTTCAAGCGCTCGCGTCCTCATCGCTCCCATTCGATTTGGCGCAGGTATTAAAGGAAAACTGCTTGATGCCATGCGTACACACACCCCCAGCGTGACTACTTGGCTAGGCTCCGAAGGTATAAGCTCGGAAGGTATAAGCTCAGAAGATATAAGCTCGGAAGATAAAAGCTCAAAAGGCGATTTGCTAGATACACACACCAAGAACGAAAAAGAAGTAACGCCAATATCTACCCAGTGGCCGGGCGCTATTTGCTCACCCATTATGGATAAGACTGCTGTCGATAACTTTGTTGAGCATGCAGTATCACTTTATCAAAACGAAGCAAAGTGGCAGAAAGCGAGCTTGCAGTGCGAAGAGATGCTTAAGGCTTACAGAGCACAGGCTGACGACATGACGCTACCTGAACAGCTGCAGTTGCTATTCAACGGGCTAAAAACCCATCGAGAATCGCTCTTTTTACAAAGCTTGCTGTGGCACCAGAGTTTGAATGCGACAAAGTATATGTCGCAGTGGATAGAAGAAAAGAATAAATAGCGGGCTATAGCGTAAAGGCCTAGATTAAAGAGATTAAAAAGAATAAAAGAGGGTTAAGGGATTTAAAGCTCTTTTAATTGGTGCACCACTGATTTTATTCCGTTTCCTCGAGACTCGCTCATGTAACGCTGCAGCTGGCACTCATTTAAGTAAGCCCCAAAATCAAAATTAGCGCGCTCTTGGTGTTCTAAACTATTGGCTTTTTCAAGCAGAACCGCGAGCACGCCTCGAATGACTTTACTGGGTGAATAGGCGACAAATTTGGTGTTGAGCCCAGCGCGCTCACTGCTCTCCCTGCTCTCCCTGCTCTCGCTGTTCTCAGTATCAAGTAACGCCAACCACACCGGGCTCTCACAGCCCTCTACTGAGTTAGCATCGCGCTGCAAATGCTCAGGCATTGCCGGTAATTTTTTACCTGCAAGCATTATGGTTCGAGTAAACTCATCCCAACTTTTAGCCTGTGATAGCTGCTGTGCAAGAGGAAGTAATTGCATATTCGCCAGTGTCATTTCTTTAAACCCGCTTCACTGTTTAGTTAACTACTTACTTTCGTCATCACCGAGCTCTGAAGTTTTATCCTCACTTGGCTGATCATTTAGCTCTGAGCCTAGTTCTTCACTCAGCTCTGACGCCGTCATCACCAAGTTTTCTACGTCGCTTTGCGTTGGAAACATAACCAGTTCAACGCCATTTGTTTCCAGACCAGGCAGCCATGTAGATACAAATTCGTTTAACGGCCTGCTAACACACATACCGTCAAGGCCATTTGACGTAACAAAGGCATTCGCCAAGTCGCGATGGGGGAAAATAGGAAGACGCACTGCACCATCATCTTCAAGCATCACGAAACCTTCAGAGCCTTGTACTAACCACACCTCTTTGGCTTTACTCACATAACTGATAACCAACATCTGTCTTTCTTCTGCAGACAACTTCATTGCTTGGTCTATTACTGTATCACTTAATTTTTCACTAATAGTATTTGGAAACACGGCGGTTCTCGTCTTAAAATTTTCGGCAAGTATACCTGTGCCAGTTGTGTGTGCAACGGCAATTAGACCAATGTTGAGATGCCGCTTTTCAAACGTCTGTGATACCATTTACACGTGGTCTATTTATGACAGCATTTACGGCGTTTTACCAAATCGTTTTGTTTGTCTCTAGTCAGGTATCTTTAACGTGCTTTTAAGTGTTATCCGAGTCTAAATAAATTGCCCAGAACACATACAAATGATGAGACAGGACAAAAGATTACCTCCATGCACAAACTATTTACGGCGTTAAAACAAGATACCCTCGATAAACACACCACATTAGAAGAAACGCCCCCTTTTTCGGTATTTCACAACCTATCCGAGTTTAATATTTCAACGTATAGCGATGTTCTTAGCGTAATGTCAGTATTTCATAGCACGACATCGTCTCATGTTTCAAAAGCGCTAAACGAAACACCGAGTCTTAATAGGCTTGCAGAGATGTTAAACACTGATGAAGTTTCTGCTGCACTACATCGCGATACCAACGCATTGCATTGTAATTTTGCCAAAAGCTTTGATACTGAGACAAACGCTGATACTCAGACAAACGTTGAGACTCAGGCACTAACTAGCCAAAACCTAGATAGTCAGACAGTCAATGCGCTTGAGAACCAACTCAGCTTTAGCGGGCAAAACTCAGCGGCTATCGCAGCTATATATGTGTGGCTAGGCTCTTCCATGGGAGCCAACATGATTAGCAGACGTCTTGAAAAGCTCAATAACGATATTCCAACAGCGTATTATTCAGCAATGGCAGGATGCGCTAAAGCGTGGGTCCCGTTTAAGCAAACCGCTGAACATATATTGGCTGAATTAAAGCTTGATGATGACAAGGGTATTCGAGATATTGTGGAAGATGCAAACTCGTGGTTTTCATTTTTAATCTCCCTAGGCAAGGCCCAGACAGGTAAGTAAGCCCTGAATCCCTCTTTTTATTCTCCAACGTATAAATTATCTTAATCAACCCTCTCTGCTTGTTGGTATATTATTCTTTAAGAATTTATAAATAGCGGCAAGCGCCGAACAATAGCGCCAATATGCAACAAGCCCGTTAAGCGTGTCGCAAGTTTCTGGTATTCTAAGCCCATCATTGAATTGTTAGAAAAGAAAATATGAAAGTTGTATCGTTTAACATAAATGGGATCCGTGCCCGTCTTCATCAGCTGCAAGCATTAATAGATGCTCACCAACCCGACGTTATTGGTTTGCAGGAAATAAAGGTTCACGATGAACAGTTTCCTGTGAAAGCTGTTGAGGACATGGGGTATGAGGTCTTTTTTCACGGCCAAAAAAGCCATTATGGTGTGGCCTTCTTAGCGAAAAAATCGCCAACGGCTGTCATCAAGGGCTTCCCTACAGACGATGAAGATGCCCAACGCCGCATGATAATTCTCAAAACCACCGACGATGCAGGCGACCCCGTTACCATTTTGAACGGATACTTTCCGCAGGGTGAGAATCAAAAGCACGAAACCAAATACCCCGCTAAGAAAAAATATTATCAAGATTTAATGACCTACCTTAACGACAACCATACGCCTGACGAGAAAGTGATTGTTATGGGAGACGTTAACGTGTCGCACACCGATTTAGACATTGGTATTGGCGAAGAAAACAAAAAGCGCTGGTTAAGAACGGGAAAATGTAGCTTCCTACCAGAAGAGCGTGAGTGGCTAAATACACTTATGTCTTGGGGTTTTGAGGACAGTTACCGAAGCCTAAACCCACAAAGAGACGATGAGTATTCGTGGTTCGACTACCGCTCTAAAGGGTTTAACGATAACCGCGGCTTGCGAATAGATTTGATCCTTGCTACGCCATCGTTACACAGCGCGCTTAAAGACGCAGGTATAGATTACGAATTACGGGGAATTGAAAAGCCCTCTGATCACGCCCCCATTTGGGCAACGTATGAGTAAATTAGTGACTCATACTCATTGGTAAACGTTAAACGCTCTTAAGTGCACAAACGCGTAGCGCTTAGATAACATTACACGCAGGAGAAACAGTGAGTACATTGCAAACGTTGGCGATGGTTGTTTACGGGCTTTTTGTTTTAGGCTCGCTTAAAAATATAGACCTCGTTCATTTCGCAAAGACTAAACATCAGCAACATCTGGTGTTTGGTACTGCTGCTGCACTTTTTGTGCTGTGGTTGCTAAAGGCAGGTATCTTTGAAGGGTTAGACGTACACTTCCTTGGCCTGTCTGTACTCACGCTCATGCTCGGCTTTCGCTACGCGGTTATTTCATCTTTTATTGCACTTATTGGCGCTCACATCATTGGATACGCAACCTGGCAGAGTTTTGGGGTAAATGGCCTGCTCGGCACCGTACTTCCCATCGCCGTTACGTACTTTTTCTTTATGCTGTCGTTTCACCGTATTCCAAGGCAGCTCTTTGTTTACATATTTGTATGCGCTTTTTTCCCAGCCGCAGTGGGTATTGCGCTAAAAACCTTTGCCTTAGGCGGTTATTTCTTTATTGAAGGCGTCTACTCCTGGGATATTGTTTTCTCAAACTACGTGGTGCTTATTCCACTGCTTATTTTTCCTGAGGCATTGCTTAACGGCATGGCAATTACTTTACTTGTTATTTATCAGCCCACATGGGTTTATACCTTCCACGATAAGTTTTACCTCGATAACTGAGAATAGATAAACATGCTCTGGCAGCCGAATATCTATAACTAATTGTTAATGAGATTTTAATTATTTTTAATCTACACTATGTCTAACAGCCATTAAGTAGTTAATTTTATGCGCATAAAAACCTATTCATCAGATGAAAAAGACACAGTAGCGGCCGCAAAAGAAGTGTGCGATGCACTTCAAAACGATGGACCAACCTCATTAGTGATTGCGTTTACTAATGCAGAGCACGATGCCAATTCCCTGGTAGCGTCACTCAACGAATCTGGCGCCCCTTATCTATTGGCCACCTCGTGCTTGGGAAGCTTATTGTGCGATGAGTCACGCGCACAGGCAGACTCAGGTTTAAGTGTGCTGTCAATTTTTGATGAAGCTGGCGCATTTGGTGTTGGAAGCGCCGATTGCTCAGAAACTGACGCCTTTAGTGCAGGTGCTAGCGCCCTTGAGAATGCGCTTATGAGTGCAGGCCGTCCGTTTGAAAGCCCCTCTCTTATATGGTGCGCGCTTCCACCCGGTGAGGAAGAAGCCATACTCAATGGTTTTACCAGCGTTGTAGGCGAGCAAGTACCTATTTTTGGCGGCTCGGCCGCAGACAATACCGTAGAGGGCAACTGGTATATCAGTACGTCATCACACAGCGGCGCCAATTGCTTAGCAGTGGCAGTGATGTATCCTTCCTCGCCGCTAGGGCTTAGCTACAGCTCGGGTTACAAACCAACTGAAACCGTTTTTAAAGCGTCGAGTGCGCAAAACAGGCACATACTAGAGCTTGATGGCGTGCCTGCTGCAAAGGCGTATAACGAGGCTACAAATGGGTTGATAGCTAAAGAATTGGCTGGAGGTCAAATTCTAGGACTTACCTCTACAGTCCCATTAGGCAAGCCAGTGCAGCTAGAAAATGGCGCACTCAATTATCTTTTGTGTCACCCCGATGAGGTATGTAACGATGGCGGCCTTAACGTGTTCTCTGAGGTTATTGAAGGGGAAGAACTGGTGTTGATGGAAGGAAGCATTGCTAGTTTAACGGCGCGAGCAGAGCGGGTTATCAACAATGCCATCATGCTACTGCCAGATGATAGCAAGCCTGTTGGCGTGCTGTTGGTCTACTGTGCAGGCTGTCGATTAACGGTTGGCGATGAAATTCACCCCATGCTGACATCCCTTCAAGAAAAATTTGAGAGCCTGCCTATTTGCGGCACTTACACCTTCGGTGAACAAGGTCGATTTTTAGACGGTAAAAGCCGGCATGGTAATTTAATGATATCAGCGGTCGTTTTTTCTCAATGAACGCTTTTCTTGATAATAGGTTTTTTAGCCTGGGTTTTTTAATAACCGTTTTTAATGGCAGCGTTTAGATGAGTAAGGATTACGAAAACGTTCTTGAAGACTTAGCCCTGGTTTATCGGCTGAAAGAGCAGGCAGAAGCCCACAAAAAAGAAAGTGATGCGCTGCTCGCTGGCACACGGGCTTTGCTTACTGCAAGAAACGAACAAGAGCTGTATACCAAAATGTTTGGTATTTTTCGCAGCCTTTACAGTTACGACGTTTGCTTTGTATTAGAAAACGACAGCAAAGGCAAAATGCGCTGCACCAATACCACACACCCTGCGTTATTAGATACCATGTGGGACGTGGACGAAACACTTTCTCGGGCCATAAAAAGCTCTCCAGTGGCGCTTTTTAATGTAAAGCTACAGCCAACATGGCGCGAGCACCTTCACCTTTTTGATACTCCAGTAACCTCTGCATTACTGTGCCCATTTAGAGTGCACCACCAGCAGGCGGTTATGGTGTTTTGTCATCAAACCTTGGGATTCTATACCCAAGAGTATGTGGATATGGCAAACCGCTACCGCACCTTTACTCAACAAATGTCTATGAGCGTTCAGGCCAAACTAATGGCCCTTGAAACCATTAAATTAAAAGAAGAAAAAGCCCAAGTTGAAAAGAGCCTCATCTCATCAGAAAAGATGGCGTCTCTTGGCCTGTTAGCCGCGGGTGTCGCCCACGAAATTAATAACCCCATCGCGTTTGTAAATAGCAACATGATGTTTATTAAAGAGATATTACCGTCGTTAACAAGCATGCAAGATATTGTGCAAGAGCTTGCGGAGGCCGCAACTGATGAAGAGCGCGCTGCTGTGGCTGAAAAAGCGAAGCAGTGGACAAGCAACAACAAAATAGGCCCCATTGTGGATGAAATTGCAGATATCTGTGAGGAGTCTGGAGAAGGGTTAAATCGCGTTACTGAAATTATCACTAGCCTGCGCTCATTTTCACACAGCTCAGATGTGTTAGACGACGATACCGTCAATATAAACGACTGCATCACTAACGGCCTTAGACTGGTTAATAGCGAACTTAAACACAAAGTGACCATCAATACCGAGCTTGCAGATATCCCCTTAATTCGGGGGAAAACCGGTAAAGTAAATCAGGTGTTAGTGAACTTGTTCGTTAACGCAGCGCAGGCTATGGACAACGGCGACACGCTTACCGTTTCAACACAATGCGACTATCTAGATGATAATGAAATAGTGATAGTGACCGTGCAAGACACAGGTAGTGGTATTGAAAAAGACGATTTAGAAAAACTATTCGACCCCTTTTATACAACAAAACCCACAGGCAAAGGCACAGGTCTGGGCCTATATATTTCGTTTTCAATCATCGAATCTATGGGCGGAAAAATAGAGGTAAGTAGCGAAGTCAATGTAGGCACTACCTTCACGCTTCAACTTCCTGTTGCAAACGGTGATAGTGAAACTGGTGATAGTGAAACTGGCGATATTGAAACCGGTAATATTAAAACCGACAATGGCAATGCTGATAGCGCTAACACTAATAAAGCGCCTTAAACAAAAAAGCCGCATCGATGTAATGATCAATACGGCTTTGGTATTTACTAAAAAGCAGAATGTTGACGCTTTATTTCTTGAAAAGAATATCCATCACTTCAGACAACTCGCCTTTCCCAGCACGAATTTCTTCTTCCGATAAACCTGCAATCTCATGCGGGAACACAAGCCATTCGTCACTTTCGTTAATATGGTAGTCAGGCACTATGTCTGTTTTGTTGTTTTGCGGCTTGTACCAAGGACAGGCAATGCGAATGTCTGTAGGTGTGTTTAAACGCATCAGCTTGTTGATTTGTTTAATCAGTGCATCAACGCTGCGACCTGAATCAAACACATCATCAACAATAAGAAGCTTGTCGCCCGCATTGGCTTTTTCTACTAAGTAGTGCAAACCATGCACACGAATTTCTTTTGCCTGCTGATTAATGCCGTAATAAGACGACGTGCGCACGGCAATGTGATCGGTTGACGTATCTTTGAATTCAAAGAACTCCTGCACGGCGATACCTATCGGTGCACCACCACGCCAAATACCTATAATAAAATCTGGACGGAAACCATCGTCATATACCTTTGCAGCTAAACGAAAGGAGTCCTGTAATAGGGATTGCGAAGTGATAAAATTCTTGTTCATAACGTCTCATTCGGCGAAATTTAAAAGACCGCGAGTATAGTGAACTTCACGGTGTTTTGCACGGAAAACTCGGTTTATTCCTGTGTGACTTACTTAACCACACACGGTTTCTTTCGATTTGTTATTCACTTACTTTGCTGGAGGCTTGGTCAGTAAGTCATTCATTTTGCAGCACTTGAGAAGGCTGGGTTTTCATGGCCTTGAAGGCAGGGTAAATACTGGCCAATACGCATAGCAACACAGAAATACCGGTTATGCTGACAATTTGCATGATGTCCATGTCAATTGGCAGCCCGCTTCCATCGGCCGCCAGAGCAAGTGGAGAGTTAACCAGCGCTAACACGTTATTAAGCTGACTGGTTATAATACAACCCAAGACTAGTCCAATTCCCGCGCCTTTAATTCCGTTAAACAGGCCATTTAAGACAAAAATCCACATGACCGTTTTAGGCATCATGCCTTGGGTTTGCAATACGGCAATATCGCCCTGTTTTTCAGACACCACCATCACAAGGGCAGAGATAATATTAAACGCCGCCACTGCAATAATAAGCAGCAGCATTAACATCATCATGTTCTTTTCCATTTTTACCGCATCAAACAAAGGCCCTTGCCGCTCTCGCCATGTCTTTATATAGGCAATATCAATACCCAATTCATTTTGCAGAGTATTAACCGTGGTTAAATAATCGAATGCGTCGTTTAAAAACAGCCGTACCGATTCGCCCTGCCCTTTAGTGTCGCGAAGCAAGCGATTAACGTCGTTGATATTCATGTACATCACTTTATCGTCCATTTGCGAGCCCATATCAAAAACCCCTGATACTGTTACCAGGCGTTGGCTCGGCATTCTGCCAAATGGAGTATAAACGCTAGCACCGGCTACCATGATGCGAAGTCGATTGCCTACGCGCACATCTAACTTTTGCGCTAATGCCCGACCTATGATGACTCTAAAGCTTCCCGCTTCTAAATCGGTAAAACGTCCCTGCTCCATGTTGTTCGCTACCATGGTGTGTTGCTTCATTTGGTCAGGATGAATTCCGTGAACCTGCACACCTCTTAAATCTCGCTTAGACTGCACCACCGCTTCCGTTTCTCGGTACGGCATAACCGCAATCACATCATTAATGGGCGATGTTGCGAGCGCGCTCTTTATACCGTTTGCGGCTTCTGAGGTTATTTCAATATGGGGAACAATGCCTAAAATACGCTGTTTAAGCTGCCCTTCTAAGCCATTCATTACCGACACAACAATGATGAGCGCCGTAAGCCCTAAGGCAATACCTGCAACTGAAAAGCGATTGATAAAAGACACAAAGCTGGTTTGGTTGGCCTTGCTAGATTTGGCATATCGATAGGCTATTGATGCTGAGAGAGGATAGGACATGGCGCCTTGCTTTAAAAAAAGAAATTAACGTCTCGCACCCCATTGGCGTGGCCACCTCTTTAGCGTGGTCTCCCATTAGCGAGGACCAGGCTTTAATTAGTCAAAAGGTGAGATGACGAGATACACCCAAAATAGTAAAGTGGGTATACTACGTGTAAGCTACTGGCTGCACAAGAATTAGTGGCAGGGGAATGTCGTGAGTAAACTTAGCCTAGATGAAAAGAAAGCCCAATTCGACGAATACTTTTCAATTGCCTCTGGCATTAACGTCAATGTTAGGCCGCTAGAGGACAATGAAGCCGTTCCAGATGAAGAAGGTATTGAAGAAGCAATGCCCTATGCATTTCGTATTGCTAGTGAAATGGCAACCATCGAGGCGCAGGCAATTAGGCCACTACGCAATTTAGGCGATCACGCCGAATCGTTAGCCGACTTTCTTAACCATCAATCTAGAAAAATAGATCTTATGATGTCTTTTGTGCTGCATCAGCAAGACGAAGAAGCGCAGCGCTATCGCTCAGTAAAATATGGAGGCGGAGGCGTTATTATTGAGTCAGCATCGCCGTTAGACATTGGCACCACCGCTGAACTAAAACTTTTTCTAGACGCCGAAGCGGCAGCCATATTCTGCTACGGTGAAGTTATTACTTGCGAGAGCGTGGAAGATAGCTACCATATAGCCTTTATTTTCAGTGCCATTAGAGAGCAAGATCAAGAATTACTGGTGCGAGCTAGCCTGCATGTTCAAACCCAGCAGCTTAGAAAACGCGCGAAAGAGAAAAAATCTGGATCCTAATTGGCACCATAAGCAGTACTCATTGCCATCTTACATTGGTATAAATTGTATTAAACAGTTATAGGACGTCATGACAGCCACCTTATTATCGCTGCCTCTTCCGGCGCAGAAGAAAGACGCATCGTCTCAGGATCATAAGCAATGGGGGCAATTACAGGGTAGCAGTACTGCGCTTTGTATTAGCCAAGCTCAGGAACAGTACAACGGCCCAATAGTGCTGATTACTGCCGATACGCCATCGGCGATGAAGTTAGAAAAAGAACTCGCGTTCTTTATGGCAAACAAGCCCTCGGCCAAAGATGTCCCTATTACGTTATTTCCTGATTGGGAAACCCTGCCCTACGACTCATTTTCTCCTCATCAAGACATTGTTTCTCAGCGATTAGAAACCCTATTTAGATTTACCCAGCAAGTTGACGGTATTTTTATTGTTCCCGTTAACACCTTGATGCAGCGTCTGGCGCCTACAGATTATCTCGCCAAATATCTATTAATGCTAAATAAAGGCGAAACCCTAGACAGAGATCAGTTCAGACGCAATTTAGAGCAGGCCGGCTACTTACACGTTAGCCAGGTAATGAGTCACAGCGAATTTTCGGTGCGCGGCAGCATCATAGACCTATTCCCAATGGGTAGTGAACAGCCGTTTAGAATAGATTTATTCGATGACGAAATAGACTCTATTCGCTATTTCGACACTGAAACCCAGCGCTCGGGCGATGCCGTTGATAAGATTCGCCTGCTCCCTGCTCGTGAATTTCCAACGGACAAAGACGCGATCACGCTGTTTCGACAGCAGTTTCTTGAAAAGTTTGATGCCAACAACGCCTCAGAGAGTATTTTCTCTCAAGTGAGTAAAGGCACCATGCCTAGCGGCGTAGAATATTACTTACCGCTGTTTTTCGAAAAAACGGCCACGCTATTCGATTACCTTCACCCTAAAAGCATGCTACTGCTTCATGGCGATGTGCAAGATGCCAGTGAGTTTTTCTGGGCCGATGTAAAAGAGCGTTACGAACAATACCGGTATAACCTAGCTCGCCCATTGCTAGCACCCGATGATTTATTTCTGCCTATTAATGAATTGTTTGGCCAAATAAAGCAGTGGCCTCGCGCCTCTATGCGCAGTGAAGTACTAGAAGATAAAGCGGGCAGCACTAATATGCTGTGCGAAAAACTAGACGACATTGCCATTAACTCGCAGAAAAAAGTGCCTGCCGAACGCTTAATTGCCACCGTTAATGAGGCAACCAAGCAAGGCGCAAAAGTACTGTTTTGCGCAGAAACTCAAGGCCGACGTGAAGGCTTAATGACCGTACTGGCAAAAGCAGGCATTAAGCCTAAGCCAGCTAACTCATTTAACGAATTTCTGTCAAATCACGATGCCATTGGCATTACCGTAGGCTTGGTAGAACATAGCTTTCGTTGGAAAAGCAAAGAAGGCGAGCTGCTTTTTATTACTGAAACCGAGCTTCTCGGGCACAAGGTAAGTCAGCGCCGTCTGCGCGATAAGCGCACTGCAACCGACGAAAGCGCCATTATACGCAACCTAGCTGAGCTGTCTGTTGGGCAACCGGTGGTGCACCTCGACCACGGTGTTGGCCGTTACCTTGGCATGCAAACCCTCGATGCCGGTGGCGTCACTACCGAATATTTATGTATTGAGTATGCTAAACAGTCGAAGCTGTACGTACCCGTTGCCTCGCTGCATTTAATTTCTCGCTACACTGGCGGCGATGCGGATAGCGCCCCGGTTAACTACCTGGGCTCTGATGCATGGTCGCGAGCCAAGCAAAAAGCCGCTGAAAAAGTGCGCGATGTAGCCGCCGAGCTTCTCGATGTGTATGCCCGCCGCGCCGCTAAACCGGGCTTTGCTTACAACATAAACTGGGATGACTACCAAAAATTCTCTGATAGCTTCCCCTTTGAAGAAACACCAGATCAAGCACAGGCCATTGCCGCTGTAATGTATGATATGGGCAACCCATTAGCCATGGACCGTTTAGTGTGTGGTGACGTGGGCTTTGGTAAAACAGAAGTGGCTATGCGAGCAGCCTTCTTGGCGGCCAACCACGGTAAGCAAGTGGCTATTTTGGTGCCTACTACCCTACTTGCTCAACAGCACTATGAAAACTTTAAAGACCGTTTTGCCGACTGGGCCTTTGAAATAGAAGTCATGAGCCGCTTTGTAAGCGGTAAAGCACAAAAAGACGTCACCCAGCGCATTGGCGAAGGCAAGGTCGATATTGTGGTGGGAACTCACAAACTGCTATCAAGCGATATAAAATACAAAGACTTGGGCTTAGTCATTATCGATGAGGAGCACCGGTTCGGCGTTCGTCAAAAAGAAAAGCTAAAATCGCTTCGCGCCGATGTGGATATACTCACCCTTACCGCCACCCCTATTCCCCGCACGCTGAATATGGCACTTTCTGGCATGCGCGATTTGTCTATTATTGCTACACCGCCAGCCCGACGTCTTTCCATAAAAACCTTTGTGCAACAGCGTAATAAAGCCACTATTCGCGAAGCCATTATGCGTGAAATTTTACGGGGTGGTCAGGTTTACTTCCTGCACAATGAGGTAGACAGTATTGCGCGCACCGCCGAGGAAATAGCTGAAATTGTGCCTGAAGCCCGTATTGCCGTAGGTCATGGGCAAATGCGCGAACGGGACTTGGAAGGCGTAATGAGCGACTTCTATCACCAGCGTTATAATGTACTGGTGTGTACTACCATTATCGAAACCGGTATAGATGTGCCAAGTGCTAACACCATTATTATGGATAGAGCCGATCACTTAGGCTTAGCGCAGCTGCATCAGTTACGGGGCCGAGTGGGTCGCTCTCACCACCAGGCTTACGCATACTTGTTAACGCCGCATCCTAAGCGTATGACCAAAGACGCCGGCAAGCGCCTAGACGCCATTGCGCAGTTAGAAGATTTGGGTGCGGGTTTTGCACTCGCGACTCACGATTTGGAAATTCGCGGTGCAGGTGAGTTGCTTGGCGACGATCAGTCTGGGCAAATAGCGAGCATTGGTTTCAGTCTTTACATGGATATGCTGGATAAAGCAGTAAATGCGTTAAAAGATGGCAGAGAGCCGTCGCTTGACGATGCGTTGTCTGGGCACACCGAAGTAGAATTGCGAATTCCAGCGCTACTGCCAGAAGATTACATTGCCGATGTAAATACTCGACTGTCGCTTTATAAGCGTCTTGCCAGCTGCATGACCCAGGATGATATTGACGAGTTCCAAGTGGAATGTATCGACCGCTTTGGTCTTTTGCCAGAGCCTGCTAAAAACCTCGTGGATGTGGCTGAAATAAAGATAAGAGCCGCCGCTATAGGCATACTTAAAGTGGACTTGTCTGCTACAGGCGGTACCATGGAGTTTAAAGAGACCACCACGGTTAACCCTGCCTACATTATTAAGCAGGTTCAAACCAAGCCAAACACCTTTAAGTTTGAAGGTAGCCAAAAGCTTCGCTTGGTGAAGAAAACCGAAACAGCTAAAGAGCGCATTGCGTTTATTAGCGATATCATTGCCGATTTTGCAAAGGAGTCGCGATAACATGACGTTATTTCGCAGGTGCACATTAACTGCTGTGTTGGCCGCTTTTATAGCTTCATCGTTGTTGGCCAAAGCAAATGCCAACGACGACTGGTGGTTTGATGTAGAGGTTATCGCATTTAAACGCAACAAGGCACTGACTGAGCTAGAAGAGCAGTTTAATTTGGCTGAGTCTTTCGCGGTCCCCCAGAGTGAAGCGGATGTGATCAGTGCGGTAATAATGCCTGACATTCGATTCATCAAGCAAAACTTGGCCACTTGCGATGTCAACCGCTTGCCGAAAAAGAAGCCCTTACCTGCCTGGCCCAACGACCTGAGTTTGCTTGTACCCGCTTTTGATACTGACTTTTTAGCATTAAATACGCCTAACGCGCTTAACGAACTCGCGCTTAATCAGACAAGCCAGCTTGATAACTCAGCTTATGTCGAAAGCAAAGGGTCGTCAGAATCTACTGGCAATGCTTTTGATGAAGATGATAAAAGCCGCGATTTTGAAGGCACTGTTCTTGAAGAGACGACTTATAACGGCAGCGACGTTGAAGGGACTGACTTTAAAGAGAATGACTTTGAAACAAAGAGTGAGCGTAGTGAGCCTACTGGCGATGCCCTAGCACCTTCTCTAGAAACCATTACATCGTATTGGGTAGACGCAAATTGGACTGATTTTTTTGGTACTCACTCAACGCCAACAGTCACAACACCTCAATTTACCTACTGTGAAACCGAGAAGCCTTGGCTTAGCGTTAACCAACAACCCAATGGTATTAAGTGGGTGCGACATAGCGTTGATAACAGTATGCCTGCGCCAGCACAGCTTCCCGTTGTTATAGAAGGCAATGACTGGCCATTAGCAACAAAAACTCACTTGCTATCTAGCGATCTGCAAGAACTAACCTCTATCTCTCGTCAAATACGCTCTAATCGCCAGTTAGAGCGCCTGCTACATGTAGCGTGGCGACAGCCGGTTAAGTTTGGCAAAAGTAAGGCGTTTAACGTGCGTCTCTTTGGTGGCACTAATTACGCAAGTCGCTTTAATAAAGATGGCGAACAAATTCAAGATAAACGCCCTGCAGTTACCGACACCACAGACACGATGCAAGCATCGAAAGAAGCAACAATAGGTGTTATCAATGAGGATGAACAGACGGCCATCGTTAGCGACGCTTTTTTCACGTCGCTAGAGCAGCGTTTGTCACAACCAGAGCCTGTCTCGTTTAAAACCCTCCAGCGCTTAGAAACAGAGGGCGATTTAAGCGACGAGACCACAAACGATAGTGGTGCTTTCCGCGAGCCTATTTGGGAAATTGATGGCCGAATGAAGGTATTTCTCAAATACATTAACCGAGTGCCCTACCTACATATCGACAGTGAGATGTTTTATCGACATCAGGTACCTACACAGTATTTCACTGCTAGCGACCTCAGCACAGAGCTTGCTTCATCAAACAGTGGCGCATTTGTGAATGATGAAGGTGAAAACAGCGTATTGGAAAATAGCTTATCAGAGACCAGCGCGCAAACAGTAGAATATCAGCTAGTATCCATACCTCTTGCCGAGCAACGCCGCGTGATCAGTAAGCAACTGCACTATTTTGACCATCCGCTGTATGGATTTATTGTACAAATTCGTCGCTATGAGCGCCCTTTACAGGCCGATACACAAAACGACAAACAAAACGACACCCAAAAATAGGATTGCTGTTAAATGAAAATTTATACTCGTACTGGCGACAAAGGCAGCACGCAAATATACGCCGACAAAGCTATCCGCGTAGATAAAGATGATTTAGTGGTACAAAGTTACGGTGACATTGACGAACTCAATAGTCACATTGGTTTGCTGGCCTCCTCTGTGCCTAAGCAACATCGCGCACAGCTTCACACCATTCAGCGCAATCTCTTTCAGGCAGGCTTTGCCATATCGGCCAGCTCAACGTTAACGCTGTCAGACATTGAATCACTTGAAAGCCTTATCGATGAGTTAACCAATCAAATGCCGCCGAACACGTCGTTTGTATTGCCAGGTGGCAGTGAAGATGCGGCGCAAGCTCATGTTTGTCGTGCAGTTTGTAGGCGTGCAGAGCGCGCAGTAATAAGCTTGGCCAAGCACTACGACGTGCCCGAGGTGGTTCATGCTTACCTGAACCGCTTAAGTGATTTCTTATTCACCTTTGCACGCTTTTTAAATATTGAAGCTGGTGTAGACGAAGTAGCGGTTTAAATTCCGTTTAGCGCTAGCGGCTTTATAACCGCTGCGGCGACTGTATAACTGCTGCGGCGCTATAAGCACCGCAGTATCTCTGTAAAGCTCAGTTTCTATACGTGCAGTAGCTTCTCTATAAGCGCCACTGCGCTTTCGTACTGCTCACGCAGGCCCGCAGGCAATACTCGCCCGTGTAAATTCATCACGCGCTCTCGTTTTTGACTATCTTCCTGAGACTGCTGTGCAATACGCCCTTCTAGCCCATCTAGGATTTGCTCGGCCCCTTTAGCATTGTTACAAGCCAATACCATATCGCAGCCTGCACTTAATGCCGCATCTGCCCGCTCGACATAGCCGCCGGCAACAGACGCTCCGTGCATAGACAAGTCATCAGAAAAAACAGCGCCGCTAAAACCCAAGTCTTTCTTTAATATCAGCTTAAGCCAACGGGAAGAAAATCCGGCAGGCTCAGCACATACCTTATTATAAATTACGTGGGCAGGCATAACGCCATCTAGCAACTCCCGCTCTATTAACCGTTCAAACACCACCATATCGGTGTGTTTTATCTCGTCAAAATCGCGCTCATCAAGAGGTAATGCAACATGTGAGTCTGGGGCAACGCTGCCATGACCAGGGAAATGCTTACCAATAGCAGGCATGTTTGCCGTTTTAAGCCCGTCGATAAGAGACGCGGCTAACCGCACTACATCAGTGGCGTTATCAGCAAAAGCGCGGTCACCTATTACCTTAGACACGCCGTTTATATCTAATACAGGGGCAAAGCTAAAGTCGATATCAAGTGTTTTAAGCTCTACTGCCAACGCAAGCCCGCACGCGTGAGCAAGAGCAGCGCTTTCGCCTTCGCTTTTTGTATGGCGCAAGATATCGCCCATTGCAGGAATGGCGGTAAACCCTTCACGAAAGCGCTGCACTCGCCCCCCTTCGTGGTCAACTGCGATAAGCAAAGGCTTATTCGCATACCGGCGAATATCTTTTATCAATGCCGAAAGTTGAGGTTTATCATGGTAATTACGAGAAAATAAAATAACCCCGCCGACGACTGGATGCGCCAGCTTTTCTTTTTCCTCAGGCAGCAACTCTTCGGCCTGACAATCGAGCATTAATGGGCCCACAGCACATCCTTATTTTTATCAAGAATTGTGCGTTTAATTAGTCTCATAAAACATCACTTCTCATTGTTGAGTTTGTTGGGGTAGGATAGAGAAAAAAGCGGAGTAATTCACGTGATAAATTGGATCAAGTGGCTTGTTGTTGGTGCTGTACTGTTGTTGTCGATTGCCGCAGCTGCTGTGTACACCACATTATATTTAAGTTTACCCAAATTAGAGGGTAACAGTGCCACTTATCACGTAACCCAGCCGACCCAGCTTTCGAGAGACTCGCTAGGCCATGCCGTCGTAAACGCTGATAACCTATTTGATGCCGCCTATGCATTGGGGTTTGCTCACGGTCAAGATCGCTTTTTTCAAATGGACTTACAGCGCAGAGCAGCCTCAGGCAATTTGTCAGCCTGGGTAGGAAGTGCAGCATTAGACATAGATAAAAACGCCCGTTTCCATCAATTTGAACAACGAGCACAGGCCGTTTTCGAAAACTTACCCAGTAAACAACAAGAACTGCTTATTCGCTATGCTCATGGCGTAAATGAAGCCATTAATGAATACACCACTCTTCCCTTAGAATACATTGCAGCCAGTATGGAGATAACGCAGTGGCGCCCTACCGACAGTATTTTGGTTATTTACAGCATGTATCTAGATTTGCAGGACGGGCAGGTAAAGCTAGATCTTGCAAGAACCGCTCTTAAAGACACCTTTGGCGATGACATTTATCACTTTATAACCCAGCAAAGTCATTTTCAGGCCGCCCTTGAAGGCGGCGAGCTGCCTTTATCCGACGCCCCTATTCCTGAATACCCTAGCCAGTTTAAAGCCGCAGTCGAAAGTAAAAATGGAAGTGAAAACGCAGATACTCAAGCTTATAACAACCGTAGCATTAATAGCGTATTGCCTGATGACTTAGCTCGTTATACCGCCCCTCGTTATACGCATCCTCGTCATAACCGCGCTCGTTACAGCCACGCTCGTTATAACTATAGGGGCACCGAACTTCCCGATCTAGGCAGTAATAGTTATGCGGTGTCGGGCGCTATTACGCCTACAGGCGCGGGGCTGCTGGCGAACGATATGCATCTAAGCCTTCGTGTACCCGTTATCTGGTATCGCACCCAGCTTAATTACAGTGACGCAGGTCAAGACGTTTCTATTACAGGCGTGTCGCTACCTGGTTTACCCGGCATTGTTGTGGGTACCAATGGCAATATAGCCTGGGGCTTTACTAACGCTAACTTAGACAACGTAGATTGGGTAGCGCTTAATAGCGATACGGAAACCACGGCAGTAACAGAAACAATTCCCCTTCCCTCAGGCAGTCACGAATACACGATTGAAGTCAGTGAATTTGGCCCCGTTAAAATACTCAACGGAAAACGCTATGCCCTTAATTGGGTTGCCCATCACGAATTTGCTGCCAACTTAGCTATTGTAGATTTTGGCAATGCTAAGTCTGTGGATGAGGCTATCGATATAGGAAAGCGAATTGCCAATCCAACGCAAAACTTGGTGATGGTTGATATCGAAGGTAATACGGCGTGGATGCCAGGCGGCGCAGTGCTTCACAGAGAAAACGCATCGTACACCGCAATATCTGAACAAGAAATGCGAAACAATCCCACTCGCCCTGCAACCATTCTGCCTTTGGTAAAAAACCCTGTTTCAAATAGACTATGGACCGCCAATGCTCGAGTTATTGCAGCGAAAGACTTATCTCGACTAGGCGATGGTGGATACGCGCTTGGGGCAAGAGGCAGACAGATAAGAGACCGCTTATTTGAAAAAGACACGTTCACCGAAACTGATTTTTACGCCATCCAGTTAGACAACCATGCTCAGTTCCTTATTCCTTGGCATAATTTACTCAGTGGCTTACTAACCATGCAAAATGTCGAGTTTAAGCCAGATCTAACCTATTTAAACACATGGGGAGCCTGTGCATGTGACGACTCCGTGGGGTACACCCTGGTAAAGCATTTTCGTCGTGAAGTAGTACAAACGCTGTTTGGTGAAATTTTATCATCCCTTGATAAACAAGGCGTACAAAGCCGCACGCTGCTACGTGGCATTGAGCCTGCCACGTGGCAACTCATACAAAGCCAGCCAAACAGCTGGCTACCCGATGGAACCGATACTTTCGATGAGTTGTTGGTAGATGCCTACAGGCGAGCCAAGCATAAGCTTCTTGATAAATATTCTCCTCTTGAAGCGAATATGGACATGCTTAACTGGGGAAGTGTAAACACGTTAACAGTGAAACACCCTTTCTCAGCACAAATACCGTTAATAGGCGATAAGTTAAACATGGCCCCAGTTGCAGGTTTTGGTGATACCTACATGCCCGCCGTGCAGTCTACTGGGTTTGGAGCATCAGAACGTTTCTTTGTAAGCCCAGGGCATTTAGACAATGCTATTCTCACCTTACCTGGCGGGCAGTCTGGCCACCCACTGTCAGAATTTTTTACAGCAGGTTTTAATGACTATGCCACTCAAGCAGCTACGCCTCTTTTGCCTGGCGAAATTATTTATTCACGTACATTTTATAAGAAAGAAGAAGAATGACGCCAGCCATTACGCTGCTTTCCAAAAAGCGAATAAAGCACAGCGTGCTCAAGTACGAACACGAACCCAACGCTTCATCTTATGGGTTAGAGGCCGTTGAAAAATTAGGATTGCCTGCTGAAAGCGTGTTTAAAACATTGGTAGTGAGTTATGTGAATAAGGAGAACAAGGAAAATAAAGAACACAAAGAGTTAGCTGTAGCCGTTGTACCGGTTACTACCAAACTCAGCGAAAAGAAAATGGCAAAAGTGCTAGGCACAAAGAAAGTGACCATGGCCAGTGCCGATGCAGTAATCGCATCAACAGGTTATGTACTTGGTGGGGTAAGCCCTTTGGGACAAAAAAAACGACTTGTTACCGTTATTCACGAAAGTGCCCTGCAACTCGAACTCATTCATGTAAGTGCAGGTAAGCGTGGCTTAGAGGTCGCGCTAAGTGCAACCGACCTCGGTGCACTCACTAATGCAAAATTTGCCGACATATCAGTATGAGCTACCTGTATGAGCTATCAGTATAAGCTATAAATATGAGCTTTTGGTATGAGCGCTCGAGATAGGCTAGCCATATAAGCGCTCGACGTGAGCTATTTATATGAGTACTCGGTACAAACTATCGATGTGAGTGTTTAAGAGCCTGCTTTACCCAGTACTTACCAATGAGTACTAACGAGTACTAACTGGCACTGCATTGGCCTGTTGAAGCCACTGCTCTCTCGCCTCTTTTATTACCGCATCACTGGGTGAGTCGTTACCCGCAATGGTAACAGCAATTTGTTGAATGATAGCATCTCGCTTTTCAAGCAGCGCATCAGCACGGGCGAATAAGTCCTGCGCTTCCGGGTATTTAGCCTTAAGACTCTCTATGCTCTTTAATGCATAGTAATGGGCTTCAAATTCTTCGTTAAAAAGCTGGCGCTTAGCATTAAAAACCACGTAGTCTTTCGCTGCGCGAGAGCGTAAGTACTCAAGGTCGTCAGCCGCTAAGTTAGCCGCTTCACCAACCTCTGAAGCTTGCTGAAGCCAGTATTGAATTTCTTCATCGTTGTTTTGATTTACTGCCTGCTTAACGCCCTCTTGCAAGTCGCTTGCATGCAATATTTCCATTACGGTAATAACGGGTACGCTCGACGCTTCTTGATCGCGGTTATCAGCATCAACAGACAAGAAAACAAACCATGCCGCTATGGCGATGAACACAATAGAAAGAACGACAAGTGCTTTTTTCACACCATCCTCCGAAAAAATAACATAAGAAATCCAGTGCGGGTGCACTGTAAAAAGAAGAAACACAAAAGAGCGAGGGTGCTCCCCGCTCTTTTCATGTTTTACAACGTTATAATTGCAGCAGTGTGCGAATTATTCGTCGACAGGTGCTGAGTTTTCAACTCGGCTTTTAAGTTTTTGACCAGGGCGGAATGTCACCACCCTGCGCGCTTTGATAGGAATATCTTCACCCGTTTTAGGGTTACGTCCAGGACGTTCATTCTTATCACGCAGGTCGAAATTGCCAAAACCTGACAGTTTTACTTGCTCACCAGATTCCAGAGCGCCTTTAATTTCTTCGAAAAAAAGCTCTACCAGATCTTTAGCATCACGCTTGTTAATGCCTAGTTTCTCGAATAGGTGTTCAGCCATCTCGGCTTTGGTCAATGCCATAGTTTACTCTCTTAACGCGGCCCCAAACTCAGATTCCAAACCTTTCACCACAGTATCGACAGCGTGCTGAATCTCAGCTTCTTCTAAGGTTTTTTCTGGATCTTGTAAATGAAGTGACAATGCAAGGCTCTTGTACCCAGGTTCAATTCCCTTGCCTTTGTATTCATCAAACAAGTTTAGAGCAACTAGTTGATTTACGCCAATTTTTTCTATGTAAGAAAGAACATTTCCTACACGCACTTCATCTTTCACTGTAATAGCTATATCACGACGATTAGATGGAAAACGCGATACAGGTGCAGCAGACGGTAATTTACGTTCACTAATAGCGTCTACCGCTAGTTCAAACACAAATACACGACCGTTTACGCCCAACAATTTTGTAAATTGTGGGTGAACAGCACCAATATAGCCAACTTCTTCATCGTTAAGCAAAATTTTTGCAGTCATACCAGGATGCAACGCGCTGTGTTCGCCAGTAACAAATCGAAACTCACCGTGCTTACCGGTAAGTGCCAATAACGCTTCCACATCTGCTTTTGCATCAAAGAAATCTACTGGGCTATCGCCTAAGTCCCAGTGCTCTTCGTTACGACGCCCTGCTACTACACCACCAATTACCTGCTGTTGCAATACACCATTTGGCGCATCTTGTTGAGGTATAAAGCGTAATCCGGTTTCAAACAGTCGAATTCGCTGTTGCTGACGCTTCTGATTGTACGCCGAAGCGCCTAACAGACCTGGCCATAAACTTACGCGCATTACCGACATATCAGATGATATTGGGTGCGGTAACACCATGCCTTTTACATCAGGGAACAATGCGTTTTGTATTTTCGGGTCGACAAACGAATACGTAATAGCTTCGTTATAGCCTCTACTTAATAACAACGACTTCATTGTGCCTAGCGGCAGCTGCGCTTCTTGGGAAGGCAACATGGCAAGCGTTGCGGCAGGCGCAACATTAGGAATGTTGTTGTAGCCGTAAACGCGGGCAATCTCTTCAATTAAATCTTCTTCAATTGAAATATCAAAACGATAGCTAGGTGCAACGGCTTTCCAACCCTCAATGGTAGCGGTAACGTCTAAGCCTAAACGAGAAAGCATCTCGCTTACCTTTGCATCATCAATACTAATACCGAGCACGCGAGTTAAGCGGTCGCGACGAAGTGTAACCGTAGCTTGTTTAGGCAGTTTATCTTCTGAAACCGCTTCAACAACTGGGCCCGCTTCACCACCACAAATTTCAAGAACAAGCGCGGTAGCGCGTTCCATTGCTTTGCGCTGTAGCTGTGGATCCACGCCACGCTCGTAACGATGTGATGCATCGGTGTGCAAACCGTACTGACGGGCACGGCCCATAATCACGTCACGACTGAAAAACGCGCTTTCAAGCAAAATGTCTTTAGTTTCAGTGGTAACACCTGAATGCAAGCCACCGAAAATACCGGCCATGGCTAACGGTTTGTTATCGTCAGCAATTACCAGCGTGTTTTCGTTAAGTGTTGCTTCTGTTTCGTCAAGCAGAGTAAGCTTTTCGCCCTCTTTTGCCATGCGTACATTTACGTTGCCTTCAATACTGGCAAGGTTAAACGCGTGCATTGGCTGGCCAAGCTCTAGCAACACAAAGTTAGTAACATCAACAATGGGGTCGATGCTGCGAATACCGCAACGACGTAGCTTTTCAACCAACCACAGTGGCGATGCTGCTTTTACGTTAACGCCCTTAACCACACGGCCCAAATAACGTGGGCATGCGTCATCCGCGCTTAACGTAATTGATAATTTATCTTCAATAGTTGCGTCTAGGGCAGCGACTTCAGGCTCGCAAACGTCAAGGTTATTAAGTACGCCTACTTCACGGGCAATACCGCGAATACCCAAACAGTCTGCGCGGTTTGGCGTTAAATCTACTTCAATGGCGTTATCATCAAGTCCAAGGTAATCGCGAATGTCTGTACCTATTGGCGCATCTGCAGGAAGCTCGATAATACCGTCGTGATCATCGCTTATGCCCAGCTCAGAAAAACTGCACAGCATACCGAATGACGGCTCGCCGCGAAGCTTGGCTTTTTTAATTTTAAAGTTGCCAGGCAATACCGCACCAACACAGGCTACCGCGACTTTTATGCCTAGGCGGCAGTTAGGTGCGCCACAAACGATATCTAGTAGCTCATCGCCACCTACATTGATTTTGGTAACGCGAAGCTTATCGGCATTAGGGTGCTGACCGCACTCTACCACTTCACCTACTAGTACGCCGGTGAACTCGCCTGCAACAGGCTCTACGCCGTCTACTTCTAGGCCAGCCATGCTCAACTGTTCAGACAGCTCATGTGCCGACAGCGACGGGTTAACCCACTCTCTTAACCATTTTTCACTGAATTTCATGTGTACTCTCTGCCTTAATTGAACTGCTTGAGGAAACGAAGATCGTTTTCAAAGAACGCGCGTAAGTCGTTAACGCCATAACGCAGCATAGTTAAACGCTCTACGCCCATACCAAAGGCAAAACCAGTGTATTCTTCTGGGTCTATTCCAACCGACTTGAGTACATTAGGGTGCACCATGCCGCAGCCAAGCACTTCTAGCCACTGACCGTTTTTACCCATTACGTCTACTTCAGCTGAAGGCTCTGTAAACGGGAAGTAAGACGGACGGAAACGCACTTCTAAAGATTCTTCAAAGAAGTGATGTAAGAAGTCGTGCAAAATACCTTTAAGTTCGGTAAAGCTCACGTTTTTATCAACCATCAAGCCTTCCACTTGGTGGAACATTGGCGTGTGAGTTTGATCGTAATCGTTACGATACACGCGCCCAGGTGAGATAATACGTAGCGGCGGCTTTTCTGCTTCCATAGTACGAATTTGAACGCCAGAAGTTTGCGTACGAAGCATCATATCTGGGTTAAAGTAAAACGTATCGTGGTCGGCGCGCGCAGGGTGATTAGCCGGAATATTTAACGCATCAAAGTTGTGGAAACCATCTTCGATTTCAGGGCCTGTTTTGACCGAAAAGCCTAACTCACCAAAAAACGACTCTATGCGCGCAATGGTGCGGCTAACCGGGTGCAAATTACCTGGCTTTTCAGTACGCCCAGGTAGCGTAACGTCTACCGCTTCTTCCGAAAGCTTTTTATTAAGCTCTTCAGTGCGTAAATGTTCGCCTTTGGCAGAAATAGCCTGCTGAATAACCTGTTTCGCTTGGTTAATTTTTTGGCCAGCGGCAGGACGTTCTTCGTTAGACAACTTTCCTAAGCCTTTAAGTAAGTCGGTAAGTTTACCTTTCTTACCCATAAATTCGACCCTAACTTGGTCTAATGTAGCTGCATCTTCGGCAGCGTCAATCTGGCTCTGCGCCTGATTGATAATAGCGTCAAGCTCCATGGTTTCCTCAATGTGCATGATGACTGCATGGCCCTCGCATAAGTAGAATAAATCTACGGGCAAAGGCTTGCTTGAAATAAAAAAAGATAGTTTACACGAGTGTCTAATATAAGGGCTACCCTACGCGCCTGATATTCTCAATATTTTCCGTAGAAATGCGAAAAATTGATAGAAACAGAGCGCTAAAAAAAAGATATCGGGGATTTTGCTGTAGGTATTTGGGGGAGTGAAAGATGGAATTAGTTAATTTAGAGCGATCTTTGAAAAATAGAAAAGAAAAAGGCGAGCATCCTGCTCGCCTTTCCCCGAAAGAACTTAAACTTAATTAGTTAATAATTAAGCTAATGCGCCTTTAGCCGCTTCGACTAATGCGCTAAAAGCTGCTTTGTCATGAACTGCGATGTCGGCAAGGATCTTACGATCGATTTCAACAGACGCTTTCTTCAAACCGTTAATGAAACGGCTGTATGACAAACCATTTTGACGTGACGCAGCATTGATACGTGCAATCCATAACTGACGGAATTGACGTTTACGCTGACGACGGTCGCGGTAAGCATATTGACCAGCTTTAGTTACAGCTTGTACCGCTACGCGATAAACTCGTGAACGAGCGCCGTAATACCCTTTTGCCTGCTTGAGGACTTTTTTGTGACGAGCACGTGCAACCGTACCGCGTTTTACTCTAGCCATTCTTTAGTCTCCTAAGTCTTAAACGTACGGCAACATGCGCTGAACTAATTTAGTATCAGAATCATGAACCAATTTTTTGCCACGTAACTGGCGTTTACGCTTAGTACTCTTCTTAGTCAGAATGTGACGTAAGTGAGACTGCTTGCTTTTAAAGCGACCAGAGCCCGTTTTCTTGAAACGCTTGGCGGCACCGCTTACAGATTTCATTTTAGGCATTGCTAAAACTCCGCATTGTTTTGTATCGACATGTTCAGCGTGCAGTCGCTTAATTGTCGGTTAATGTTTGCAGCAAGGTGTTTCAGGGTGCAGATTCCTGAAAACTTTAGACCGTTACTACTTCTTAGTTGGGGCTAGCACCATAATCATCTGGCGGCCTTCCACGCGACGTGGAAAAGATTCGCAATTTGCGATCTCTTCTAAATCGTTTTTAACGCGATTTAGTAGGTCTATACCGATGTCTTGGTGCGCCATTTCACGTCCGCGGAAGCGGATTGTGACTTTGGCTTTATCACCACCTTCGAGAAAGCGACGCAGGTTGCGCAGTTTTACCTGGTAATCGCCTTCATCAGTGCCAGGGCGAAATTTAATCTCCTTGACCTGAATTTGCTTTTGTTTTTTCTTCTGCTCTTTCTGAGCTTTACTCTTTTCGAAGACGAACTTGCCATAGTCCATAACTTTACAGACTGGCGGCTCAGCATTCGGACTGATTTCTACAAGATCTAAGGTAGCTTCTTCCGCTAGCTGCGTTGCTTCAGCGAGTGAAACTACGCCAACCTGTTCTCCGTCTTTGCCAATTAAACGTACTTCTTTGGCTTTAATCTCATCGTTAATGCGGGCTTTGTCGCCCTGAGCCTTATTGTTAGCGCCTTTAATGTGGTATTCCTCCAAACATTTAATTCTTTCGTTTGTTTTTGTGATGCCGTATTCAGCATGAAATTTGAGTCAAAAACAAACTCCGGTGTGCATTATACACAAATTTTGCTCAACTACTTAATGGTCTTTGCCATAACTTCTTGTTGAGACATGGCAATAAAGTCTTCCAGGCTCATTTTGCCTAGGTCATCGCCGCGACGTGAGCGTACTGCTACTTCGCCCGATTCCATTTCTTTATCGCCTACTACTAGCATATACGGGATACGCTTAAGCGTGTGCTCACGGATTTTAAAGCCAATCTTCTCATTTCTCAAGTCAGACTTTGCTCTAAACCCTAAATCGTGCAGTTTTTTTACACAATCTTTCGCGTAATCTGCCTGTTTGTCAGTAATATTCATTACTACCACCTGTTGTGGTGCTAACCATAACGGGTAGAAACCGGCAAACTCTTCGGTAAGTATACCGATGAAACGCTCTAACGAACCCAAAATCGCTCTGTGGATCATTACAGGTACTTTTCGTTCGCCATCTTCAGCAACGTAAGTAGACCCTAAACGACCAGGCATCGAGAAATCGAGCTGCACAGTACCACATTGCCATGCTCTGTCTAGACAATCGTGTAAAGTAAATTCAATTTTAGGGCCGTAGAACGCACCTTCACCCGGTTGATATTCAAATTCAATATCATTGGCTTTTAATGCTTCAGCTAGTGCTGCTTCCGACTTATCCCAAATTTCATCAGCCCCTACTCGCTTTTCAGGTCGAGTAGACAATTTCACTGCCACTTTGTCGAAGCCAAATGCTGCATAAGTCTCATACACCATTCTTATACAGCCGCTAACCTCTTCTAAGATCTGCTCTTCTGTACAAAAAATATGGGCATCGTCTTGAGTAAACCCACGAACTCGCATTAAACCGTGTAGTGCGCCTGAGGGCTCATTGCGGTGGCAACAGCCGAATTCAGCCATACGCAGCGGTAAATCGCGGTAAGACTTAAGGCCTTGGTTAAATATTTGAACGTGACCTGGGCAGTTCATCGGTTTAACCGCGTACTCGCGCTTTTCCGACTCGGTAGTAAACATGTTTTCTGCGTACTTGTCCCAGTGTCCACTTTTTTCCCACAAGCTGCGGTCCATCATTAATGGGCCTTTCACTTCGTCGTAGTTGTATTGGCGAAGTTTTGTGCGAATGAAGCTTTCTAGCTCTGTGTATATAGACCAACCGTCATTGTGCCAAAACACCATACCTGGCGCTTCTTCTTGCCAATGGAATAAGTTTAGTGCTTTACCAATTTTACGGTGGTCACGCTTTTCAGCTTCTTCAAGTCGTTGTAAATACGACTTCAATTGTTTCTTATCTGCCCATGCTGTGCCGTAAATACGCTGCAGCATTTTGTTATCGCTGTCGCCGCGCCAGTAAGCACCAGCCACCTTCATTAGCTTAAAGTGATGGCAAAACTTCATGTTTGGTACATGAGGGCCACGGCACATGTCGGTATATTCTTCGTGAATATACAGTGCTGGGCGGTCATCCTTGCTGATGTTTTCATCAAGAATTTCAATTTTGTAGTCTTCACCACGCTCTGCAAAGGCATCGCGAGCTTCTTGCCAACTTACTTTGTTTTTTACAACGTTATAGTTTGTTTTGGCAAGCTCTAGCATACGTTTTTCAAGCTTGGTTAAATCTTCCTGAGTCAGGCTTTCTTCCATATCAACATCGTAGTAAAACCCGTTGTCGATAATAGGTCCAATGGCCATTTTCGTGTTTGGCCATAGCTGCTTTATTGCGTGGCCTAACAAGTGAGCACAGCTGTGGCGAAGAATATCTAGGCCGTCGTCGTCTTTTGCGGTAATAATTTGAAGCTTTGCGTCAGCATCAATCATGTCAACAGCGTCAACAAGCTCGCCGTTTACTTTTCCGGCAATCGTTGCTTTGGCTAAACCAGGGCCAATGTCGTTTGCAACGTCAAGTACAGAAACAGCGTTGTCGAAAGCGCGTTGGCTTCCATCAGGAAGGGTAATTACAGGCATGAATGTTCCTTTACAGTGGTGACGCCTACTCTGCGCCACTTGCATATTTAAAGTTTGAGCGTGGAATACGCTATTCGTATTTCTCCAACGTTCGTGTTTATCCCGCTTACACCATTAATTTTACGGCAGGCGTTGTCACTCAAAAACCGTAGCGCCAAAGAATTAAAGCAAAGGGTAAAAACAAAGTACAAAATAATGCACAACGTTGAATTATTAATATGTTTTCGATGGGCGATTATAACGAGTGTATGCACAACTTCAATGATGAAAGCAGGTTTCATCAACTAATTGGCATTCAATCGCTTAATTTGAATGCTTTTCCTTAAAGACACTTGCCATTAACCGTGCATTTTTTGTGATTTGCTCCATACTTTAACTCTGTTCAAAATTTAACCACAGGTGTGTTATGTGGCATTTCATCAGCGAACATATTTCTGAAGCAACAGGTCAATTTTTTAATTGCCAGCGCGCAGAGCCCGTAACAGGTGGCCATACTCACGCATGCTTTATTATCAAGGATGAAAGCCATCGATACTTTGTCAAAACACGGCTGTACGATGATACCCAGCAACTATTTCATGAGGCTGAAGGGTTAGAAGCGCTATCACAAACCAACACAATTTTGGTGCCCAAGGTTATCTGCCACGGAGTTACCAAAAACGAAACACCCAATATGGAATATTTAGTGTTATGCCACTGCCGTTTTGTTACGCCTGATTTGAACAGCTATTTTGTGATGGGAGAAAAACTTGCGCAGCTGCATAGCGTAAATGCCTATACGAGCTATGGCTGGCCACACGATAATTTTATTGGTTTAAGTATTCAAACCAATGGGCGCGCGGCGTCTTGGGCAGATTTTTTTGCTGAACGGCGAATAGGAAGCATGCTTGAGCGCTTAATTGCCAGTAATGTATGGCAAAAAAGTGATGGTAATGCCGATGATATTGTTGAATACGCTCGCAATGTGCTTAGCTTACACCAGCCCCACCCTTCGCTACTGCATGGAGACTTGTGGCAGGGCAATATAGGCTTTACTGCGAAAGGCCCGGTAATTTACGACCCTGCTGTATATGTGGGTGATGCAGAAACAGATCTGGCCATGGCCGAGTTGTTTGGTGGCTTCCCCGATATTTTTTTTAAAGGCTATAACAATGCCTCACCCATTGAAAAAAATTACATTCAAAGAAAACCAATCTATCAGCTTTACCATATTTTAAACCACGGGTTATTATTCGGCGCTCATTATATCGTTCAAGCAAAAGACATTATTAGCGATATTCAGCGTACGAAATACGCATAGCGTAAATACAAAAGTGAGTTTTTATGGAAGACAACGGCCTTAATGCGTTTGCAGCCAACAATGTTTACAAGGAAAGCGTAACGCCTGTCGTATTGGTAACTGGCGCTGCAAAGCGCATCGGCGCGACAATAGCTCGTCGACTTCACGCAAGTGGATATGCAGTCATCATTCATTTCTCCACGTCTTCAAATGAGGCAAATGGCTTAGTTAACGAACTCAATCAATCTCGCGAAAATTCTGCTGCCTGCCTTCAGGGCGATCTATGCGATAAAGACAGCGTACAAAGATTAGCTGAACAGTCAGTGGCTATCTGGGGGCGATTAGACTTACTGGTCAACAATGCATCGAGTTTTTATCCCACGCCCCTCGGCGAAATTACCGAAGACGACTGGTCGTCATTAGTGGGTAGCAATGTGAAAGGCCCGTTGTTTTTGTCTCAAGCATTAACGCCAGCACTGACAAACAGTAAAGGCAGCGTTATCAATATGATAGATATGCACATTGATAGACCGTTGCCTAAACACAGCGTGTATTTATTGGCAAAAGCAGGGTTAGCATCACTCACGCGCTCTATGGCGATAGACCTTGCACCAGAGGTTAGAGTAAACGGTATTGCCCCCGGCGCTATACTATGGCCAGAGCGGGAGATGAACGAGCAAGACAAAAAGCGTTTACTCGACAGCGTTCCACTTCGCCAACTTGGAAACCCAGAAGATATTGCAGAAACGCTGATGTTTCTTGTTTCTGCGCCTTATATAACGGGGCAAATTATCTATGTGGATGGCGGCCGAAGCCTTTATACCAGCGCTGAAATATAAAGCGAAAGAGCTCAATTAAAAAGAGACGCACAATCTATGATGAAGTTTCAACGTTTTACATTCGCTATGCCTTTTACACGCGCTATGCTTTTTACACGCGACTTGCCTTACACGCCAACATTCGCACCGGCTTCGCGGTACGTGTTCGCTGCAATCGCCATCATTTTGCTATCGGGGTGTTTTGGGCAAGAAACGGTAAAAGATAGTCTTGATAATTATCAGGGGCGGCTTTCTCGAGTATTAGACACTCCATTACCGGAGACGGTTGTGAAACCGTTGCCAAAACTGACAGACGGCTCGCAATTAAAGTACAACATTGAAGGGTTGAGCATAAACTTACGAGAGTTTTATGCCATATTAGACTGCGAGTTAGGACGAGTTGTTGCCGAACGCAATACGTCCCTTGGCAAAAGCCAGTTGCCATCTCAGCGCTTAGTGTATGAAAGTAAGCTGCTGTCGGTGTTTTCAGCCTGTGAAAACTCACTGAGAGAAACTGACACAAAGCTAGCCGATACGCTGGCCGCTTGGAAAGAAGCAAAAGAGGCTGACTACACGCAAAGCTGGGCTAACCTTATTCAAACCAGCAAAGAGTTGCGCCTAGGTTTAAATAGCCCTGAGCGCCTCCTTGCCACTGAGAACAACAAAGATGCGTTAGCCAGTATTAATAGCTTATACTTTCTGGATGAGCTATTAGCCCCCGCGGCGTTAAGCAAAAGTATTGATAGCAGCGAGTTAGAAGCACAGCTTAAGATAATTCTTTCTTCGCGACTGCCGGCGAGTTTATGGCAAACGCAGCAAACCCTTGCTACTACTTTACCAAAGCTCACAGAGTCTCTTGCCCCCCAACTCAATGCCATTGCTTGCCCAGAGGGTCGCGCGAGTGATACCGCTAAAATTCTTCGTAATGTGTTTTATTTGTTTTTTATTGAAGAAATTCAGCCCGTGGGCAGTTTGGTAAACAACTACCACTACAAACTGATGCCGTTATGGGAAAAGTGGCAAGACAACCCGGCGCTTCACAGTTCATTTAAGCGCTATATTAACCAACAAGCTAACATAGGATTTGCTACATACAGCAATGCCATGCAGGAACATGTTTCTATGTGGCAGCAGTTTTTAGGTCGCTGTAATTTATCACCGGTGGCGTAAATGTACCGTCACATTCTGTAATAAATTGCATAAGCAATTGGAATCATGGAATACTCTTATCAAATCACTATTTCTAAAAATGGCGTTAGCGCTGATGAGCTGTTGCAAAAAAGACCATGACTAAAAAAAGAGCGAATAAAAGCCCAAACGACGTTTTAGAGCAAATAGCACAGCATTATGCAACGCTGTCTCCTGCGGGCAAGGCAATAGCGCACTACCTTCAAAAAAATCCAATTGCAGTGCTATCGCAGTCAACATCGCTGATTGCGGAAAATGTAGGTACATCTAAGGCCACGGTAAGCCGGTTCTTTCGCCAGGTTGGCTTTGAATCTCACCAGCAAGCAAGAGCCTCACTCACCACACTGCGGGAACAGGGCGTGCCTATTGCCTCAGACAATAATGAAAAACACCATTTTGATAGTGAAGTACAAAACCTAGCGGCAAGTTTTGATGGTATAGCTGTTGAAGAGCTAACCTCTATTGCTACATTGCTGGCCAATGCTGGGCAAGTAACCCTTATTGGATTTCGAAACGCCTACCCTATTGCCCTTCACTTTCGCCAACAGTTAAAGCAAATACGAGCGTCGGTTCGAGTGCTTCCTCAGCCCGGACAGACACTCAGTGAGGATATTATCGACCTTACTGATAAAGACGTAGTGGTTTTGTTTGGCTTTCGCCGTCGCACTCGCCAATTTAAGTTTGTGCTCGAAAACATCAAGCACTGTAAAACCGTGTTAATTACCGATCCCACCGGTCAGGGCTATAAACGCCTTGTCGACCACCTTTTGGTATCGCATATCGGCAGTGATGCCCCCTTTGACAGCTACGCTGCACCAATGAGCCTAGTTGCTACGCTGTGTAACTTAACGTATACCAAACTTGGCTTAACGGCCTCTACGCGTGTTGATGCCATTACTGAAATTTACAAGCAAATGGATGAATTGGAGGACTCCGAACGATAATCAAGCCTCATTTCTTTTAAGTCCCTTATGTGAGTGCATTTATCCAGCATTATTTTGTTGCTTGTAAAAGTCTAATCAACAAGGCATTTTCGAACCCCTTAAAAAATACTTTCGTTTAATAGCCTCATTAATATAAAGATGCATGAGACAAAAGGAACAATTGTTTCTCTTGACATTATTTTGAAACGATTGTTTCATAGGGTATTGAAAAATTATAATGACTATAACAAAACACGCAGTGAACTCTCCTTTTGTATTAACGCCACCTATTAATGAAGAAAAATCCCAGTTCGCCCTAGAGGGTTCCCCTAAAGGTCTCCTTGAACATTTAGGGCTGGCGGTGAAAGACTTATTTCACATGACTAACCTGCCAACAGGTGCAGGCAATCCTGACTATTTGAAGTCGCATGTAAATGTTCATAAAAGTAATGCAATTGAGACGAACAGCACAGTAAAGGCACTGCTAAACGCTGGTGCAGTGTTTAAAGGGAAAACAATTACCGATGAGCTTGCCTATAGCCTACACGGGCAAAACAAGCACTTTCCTGCGCTTACCAACCCTGCGGCTCCCGAGCATATTCCCGGCGGGTCATCATCTGGCTCTGCCGTTGCGGTTAGCAGCAGACTAGCAGACATCGGTTTAGGCACCGACACCGGCGGCTCTATTCGAGTTCCTGCCAGTTATCAAGGGCTGTGGGGCATGAGAACAACCCACGGCATTATTGAATGCGACAATATGGTGGCCTTAGCGCCCTCTTTTGATACCGTGGGCTGGATGACGAGAGACTTAGCCACCTTCGAATTGGTAAGCGAAGTGTGTATTCCAGCACATACCCAACGCGATATTACAGGCGAGCCTCGCTTTGGTATTGCCCACAATTTGTTTGACAGTGCCCTTCACAAAGAGCATTGCAGTGCATGGATAGAAGAAAACCTTCGTCCACACGTTAACACCAAGGATATCTTTTCTGACAAGTTCGACCTAGCTGCTATGAATACCGCTGCCACATTTAGAGTATTGCAAGGCAATGAAATTTGGCAGCAGCACGGTCAGTGGATAGAAGAGGAAAAACCAGATATTGCAGAAGATATTATGTCTCGCTTGTTGTGGTGTAAAACCATAACGGCCGAGGAAGTGGCCTTTGCAAAACTGCAGCAACACAACCTTGTTACACACCTTGAAGTACTGTTTCAAGATATCGATGTATTGGTAATACCCACTACGCCAGGCATTGCACCTCGATGTGATGCCGACAGTACCACATTGGCAAATGATAGAAATTCACTACTCGCGTTAACCTCTCTTACAGGGCTAGCCGGGTTACCACAGCTTCATTTGCCGTTATTTGCGCTAAACAATGCCCCCTGCGGATTATCGTTTGTAGGCAAAAAAGGCAACGACCTTGCGCTCCTAGCGTTAGCTAGGAGATTAGAGAGCCATTAGCGAGAAAATTAGGAAGCTGTTAGCGGGAAAACTAAAGAGCCATTAGCGAAACAATTAGAAAAGTATTAGCAAAAGCATTACTCCATAAAAACTCGCTTTGCTAACACAACAGCTACAACACATAGCAACAAGTGCATGCACAATAAAAATCTCACTATGTGAATGTCGAAGCACGCGATGCCTGAAATCAAAGGAAAGAATGATGACAAAAAAATCTAATATTGCATTTACCGCCCCGCATTTTGCGGCATCTCAGGTAGGTTTGAATATTTTGGAAAAAGGCGGCACGGCCATTGAAGCTATGGTTGCTGCGGCGGCGTCCATTGCTGTGGAATACCCCCATATGAACGGCCTTGGCGGTGACGGCTTTTGGCTTATCAGCGAGCCGGGTAAAGCGCCGGTGGGTATTGATGCGTCAGGTGTTGCAGCAAAAGGAGCCACCCCATCATTTTACAAAGACTATGATGCTATTCCAAGTCGCGGCGGTATGTCTGCACTCACAATGGCAGGCGCGGTAGCGGGCTGGAGCGAAGCACTAAAAATAAGTAAAGAGTGGCAAGGTGGCAAAGAAGGTCTTCCGCTTACCACTTTATTAGATACAGCCATAAGCCAAGCTAACTGGGGAATTGAAGTTACCCAAAGCTTAACCGATGCAAGTAATAAAACCTTTGATGACCTCGCCGGTAATGAAAATTTTGATCAATTTTTAATTAAAGGCAAAGCACTTAAAAAGGGAAAAATCCTTAAGCTAACGGCCTTATCAAAAACCCTCGCTCATTTGGCAGAAAAAGGCCTAGACGACTTTTATCACGGTGAATTGGCGCAAAAGTTAGCCGCTGATTTAGAAGCAGCAGGCTCTCCTATTCGCTTAGAAGACTTTGAGAACTATAAGGCGCAGCGGGTAACTCCACTTCACGTTACTACGTCAAAAGGTAAACTCTATAATTTACCGGCTCCAACCCAAGGTGTGGCATCGCTTATTATTTTAGCGCTTTACGATAAAGTACAGCACTTGGGCAGCAGCGATGCTGACATGGTGCACCTACTTATCGAATGTACCAAGCAAGCGTTTATTGCACGCAACAACAATGTGACCGACCCATCTCGAACGCCAGTTGACTTACAACAGCTACTTACAGACGAGTCGCTAAATGAAATGGCACAACATATTTCGTTAGATACAGCACAACCTTGGCCTCATGTGGCTAAGCCTGGAGATACAATCTGGATGGGTTGCTGTGATAGTGAAGGCCGCATGGTGAGCTACATACAGTCGCTTTATTGGGAGTTTGGTTCAGGCATAGTGAGCCCGCAAACCGGCATTGTGTGGAATAACCGCGGAACGTCGTTTTCGCTCGACTCCTCTAGCAATCAATATTTAGCGCCAGGGCTTAAGCCATTTCATACACTAAACCCTGCGTTTGCAGAGCTTAGCGACGGTCGTCGCATGAGTTACGGCACTATGGGAGGTGAAGGTCAGCCACAAACTCAAGCCGCGCTTTTTGCCCGCCATGTGTATCACAATCAGCCAATCGACAAAGCGATATGGCTGGGTCGATGGTTGTTAGGCCGCACCTGGGGTGATGAGAGCCATAATTTAAAAGCCGAGCGTGATCTTGTTGAATACGTAGGTGAAAGTTTAGTGGCTCGCGGCCACGACTTAGTAACCGTAGACCCTTGCAATGAATTAATGGGCCATGCTGGCGCTATTATTCGCCAAGAAACAGGTGATGTTACTGGGGCGAGCGATCCGCGCAGCGACGGCAAAGTCTATCTGGGCGATTTATAGCAGTTAGTGTTAGCGGTTATTTTTAGCAGTTATTCATAACCGCTACTTAATTCCGTTTTTCAAGGCTGTTACTAATAGCGGCTTGTGTTGTGCGGGCTTTTAACAGTGGCCTTTTACCTGGTCATCTACAAGAACCCGGTATAGCTCAGAGACAAACGCACATCGGCTTTAGCGCATAAAATTTAGATTAATAAGAGATAACACAAACATGCAGTTTTTAATGGAAAACATAACGGTAATTTTATCGTTAATTGGCACCGGCGTTTTTGCCGGATTACTAGCAGGGTTGCTCGGCGTTGGGGGCGGCATCGTTATTGTGCCTGTACTCTTTTTCTTATTTCAGGCACTTGGAGTATCCTCAGAAAGCGCCATGGTTATTGCTACCGCTACCTCGTTAGCCACCATAGTGCCCACCTCGCTGAGCTCAATTAAAGCCCACCATGGCAAGGGCAATGTAGACTTTGCCCTGCTTAAATCATGGGCGCTGTTTATACTTGTTGGTGTTCTTGTGGGAAGCTATGCCGTTACCGCAGTTAACCCCACGTTATTAACGCTAATGTTTGGCGTTATCGCTACGTTATCGGCCATAAACATGCTAATTGGCCGAAAAGAAGCCTTGTTCAACAGCCTACCAAATAAGGGCGGGCAATCGGTCATGGCCACCTGCATCGGCTTATTTAGCTCTATGGTGGGCATTGGCGGTGGAACACTTACCGTACCAACCCTTACCTTTTGTAATTACCCCGCGCACAAGGCCGTGGGCACTGCCGCCGCTGTGGGGCTGATCATTTCATTGCCAGCGGCTATTACGCTGCTGTTTGTGGGCACAACACCACCTGATGCACCATTTGCAACCTACGGTTACGTTAACCTGCTTGGATTTGCCTGTATTGTGCCACTTACCGTTCTTTTTGCGCCTATTGGTGCAAACATTGCCAGCAAGCTAGATGCTGGACTGCTCAAAAAAATATTTGCCGTCGTTCTTATTATTACAGGCCTGCGCATGCTTGCGCAGGTACTCATTTAGGAGTTTTCTTTTATGCAAGGTTTTACACCGCTTTCTCCTCCACCTCGCCTTCTTATGGGTCCAGGGCCCATTAACTGTTACCCGCGGGTGCTATCGGCAATGGCAACACAGCTAGTGGGCCAATACGACCCTGTAATGACAGGCTACATGAACGAAACCATGGCCTTGTATCGCGATGTTTTTAATACCAAAAATCAGCAGACGTTTTTGGTAGACGGCACCTCACGTGCAGGTATTGAAGCCGTGCTTGTGTCGGCTATTGAGCCCGGTGATAAAGTACTTATTCCTATTTTTGGCCGCTTTGGCCACCTATTGGCTGAGATTGCTGAACGTGCCGATGCCGAAGTACATACTATTGAAGTGCCCTGGGGAGAAGTCTTTACCCCTGAACAAATAGAAACGGCAATTAAAGCGGTTAAACCCAAATTGCTTGCCACTGTGCAAGGTGATACTTCCACCACCATGCTGCAGCCTCTGGCTGATATTGGCGCAATTTGTGAAGCCCACGACGTGCTTTTTTACTGTGACGCCACTGCCTCAATTGGCGGAAACCCGCTAGAGGTAGACGCTTGGAAACTGGATGCAGTATCAGTGGGACTACAAAAGTGTTTAGGCGGCCCATCTGGCAGTGCGCCTATTACCCTTAGCGATAAGTTTGTCAAAACCGTTCGCACTCGTCATCACGTTGAAGCGGGCATTCGCGATGCCCACCACCAGGCGGCAACAGGCCCTAAAATTCGCTCTAACTACTTCGACTTGCCAATGATCATGGATTATTGGGGTGATGAGCGCCTCAATCATCACACAGAAGCCGCCAGCATGCTGTACTGCGCAAGAGAATGCGCACGAGTGCACTTGGAAGAGGGGCAGCAACAGGTTATTGCACGTCATAAAGTGGCTGGCGACGCCATGCTTGCGGGCATTCAAGCAATGGGGCTTGCGCCTTTTGGCGATTTAAAGCACAAGATGTACAACGTGGTAGGTGTGTATATTCCAGATGATGTTGAAGGTGAAGAGGTTCGAGAAACCCTATTGCTGCGTTTTAACATTGAAATTGGCACCAGCTTTGGGCCATTAAAAGGGAAAATTTGGCGTATTGGCACAATGGGCTACAACGCCCGCGAAGACGCCGTGCTTCATACTTTGCAGTCACTAGAAACCGTACTTCGCATGCAGGGGCATCACTGCCCTGCTGGTGCGGGCGTTGAAGCCGCACTTAACGTGTATACCCAAGCAAAGAATGCAGTTAACAAGGCGGGTAGCGCGAATGAGTGAGTTCGCTGAACTAGCTACACAGGTAATGGCGCGATGTGAAATACTAGGCACGCTAAGTCAAAATCCCAACTGCCTAGATAGGCGCTACCTCAGTGAGCAACACAGGCTTGCCAATCAACTCGCTTCTGGTTGGATGATTGAAGCGGGAATGACAACCTGGCAAGATGCCGTTGGCAATATTTGGGGCCGCTATACGTCAACAGTGCCGAATGCCCCTCGCCTTATTTTAGGCAGCCATTTAGATACCGTACCAAACGGCGGAAAATACGACGGTATGCTGGGTGTGATTGCCGCTATTTCAATGGTTGCCATGTTCGACGGTCTACAGCGCAAATTTCCTTTTCACATTGATATTGTGGGCTTTTGCGATGAGGAAGGCACACGCTTTGGCACAACGCTTTTAGGCAGTCGCGCCCTGACAGGAAATTGGCAAGATAGCTGGCGTCATTTAAAAGATGAAAACGGCATGAGTTTGGCCGAAGCAATGGAGCAATTTGGACTTCATTTTGATGAAGTGTCCAGCGCCAGTATTTCACCTACTGATATATTGGGCTATTTAGAACTTCACATAGAGCAAGGCCCGGTTCTTGAACAAGAAAATCTGCCTGTAGGCGTGGTGAGTGCCATTGCCGGCGCAAAGCGCTTTACTATCACCATTGAAGGAATGGCCGGTCACGCTGGAACCGTACCTATGTCTATGCGCTACGATGCCCTTGCTGCCAGCGCAGAAATGATATTGGCGGTAGAGCGCACAAGCCATCAGCGACCAGGTGTTGTCGCAACCGTGGGCAAGATAGATAACATGCCAAACGGCGTAAACGTGATATCGGGTAAAACCCGTTTTTCACTGGACGTAAGAAGCGAAGATGACGCACTGCGAGATGCGGCGTTGGCAGAAATAATGCAGCAATTTGGCGAGATTGGCGCGAAGCGAAATGTAAAGCTAAGTGTAGAGCAAACTCACGCTGCTCCTGCAGTGCAGTGCGACGAAGACCTAAAACAAGCCTTAGTGCGTGGGGTTGAACTGAGCGACATAAAGCCAAGAATATTGGCATCCGGCGCGGGGCATGACGCTATGGCAATGGCTGATATATGCCCAGTGGCTATGCTATTTACGCGCTGTAAAGGTGGCATTAGCCATCACCCTGGCGAGTCAATAAAGGAAAGTGACGTAGAAGCAAGTTTATCGGTGTTATTCAAAAGCATCGAGAACCTTCAGCATGTCTAGCGCCCCCTGTGGCGCTTGTGCACTTTAGTGCTGTATTTCGTAGCCGTTCTTCAGAGCAGTTCTTGAGAACCATTGATCAGGGTCGTTCTTAAGAACCGTTCTTCAGGGCCGGGCTTCGGACTTCAAAGTTGTAGCACTCACAGGTTTCAAAAATAGAAATTAATAGTTCAAAAGATAAAAGGGAAAGAGCTAATGAAAATAAGCAGAATTTATAACGATGATGAGGGGAAAAGCCACTTTGGTGAAGCCCATATCGATTTAAAAGACGGCGGCCCCATTGGGCTGCTTTCTGAAAAATTTGGGGTTGATAAAATAATATTTCGAGAAACGCCTGCCGACTATGACTTTAAATGGCACCCTGCCCCCGCCCGACAGCTATTGTTTATCATTAAAGGTCGCGCTGAATTCACCGTTTCAAATGGAGAAAGCAGAGTATTAGGAGCGGGCGACGTATTGCTTCTTGAGGATACTGAAGGACAAGGGCATTGCTCAAAAGCGTTATTCGATGAAGTACGGCATTCTATCTTTGTCACCCTAGACGATGACACTACGTTTTGAGATGTTCGACCTAATACAGACACTTTTACAATGACCTTAGGGTCATTTTTTTTTGCACTATTACCACTCAGTTGCACAGCTAAAGTGCACATTTCCCTCCCTGTTTTCACAGCACTTCTCACATCTTATTTTTATATTTATTTTTCAGTCACTTAAATAAAACTGAATTCGAGAATAACAATGACCAATTGGTCAGCTAATTGCTTTATTTACTTTTTATTCTGCTTACTTTTTTGTTGCTCACTTTTTGTTGCTCGCTTTTTGTTGCTCGCTCTTGAGCACGAAGCATGAGTACGAAGCGCGAGTACGAAGCACGATTCATTTGGAAATATAATGCACAATAGCGATCTACTTTTTAATCTTCACGACAAGCCTAATGCACTCACGTCACTTATCGCTGCCTTTCAACATATGTTAGCCAGCTTTGTAGGCGTAATTACACCTACGCTTATTATCGCTTCAACATTAGAGTTAGCAGAATACACTCCCTATCTCATTAGTATGGCTTTGTTTGTAAGTGGTATTGGTACGGCGGTTCAAACCAAACGAATCGGCCCTATTGGCAGTGGTCTCGTGGCTATTCAGGGAACTAGTTTTGCATTTATCAGCGCACTGTTACTTGCTGGCAATCAAGTGAAAAATAATGGCGGCTCGCCTGAGGATATTCTTGCCCTTTTGTTCGGACTTACCATGGCCGGTGCTGTGGTTGAAATTGTATTTAGCCTATTCATTGCCCAGCTAAAGCGCATTATCACGCCACTCACCACGGGTATTGTCATAACGGCAATTGGGTTGTCATTAATCAACGTGGGTATGACAGACTTGGCAGGTGGTTTTAATGCAAAAGGGTTTGCTGATGTATCAAATTTGGGAACTGGTGTTGCCGTCTTACTTGTTATTGTTTTTTTAAACGCCTCGTCTAATCATTGGCTTAGATTGTCAGCTATTTTTATCGGTATGTTTTTGGGCACTATCTATGTTGCGTTCACCGGCGGTATAAACCTTCAACATTTATCGGTTCTGCCTGTTATCGCCATTCCACAACCCTTCGCATTTGGTATCGACTTCGACATTTCACTATTTTTGCCTATCGCACTCATTTATCTCTTTAGTGCTATCGAAACCGCGGGCGATCTCACTGCCAATAGTCTTTTTTGTAAGCAACCGACAAGCGGGCCGCTTTACCTTTCTCGAATTAAGGGTGGGATTCTCGGTGACGGCATAAACTCATTACTAGCAGGCTCATTTAACACATTCCCAAATACTACATTTGGTCAAAATAATGGGGTTATTCAACTAACCGGGATCGCCAGCAGAAAGGTAGGGTTTTATGTGGCTGGTCTGTTTGTTGCTGTAGGGTTTTTTCCTGTTGTTGGCGGCATACTTCAAGCCATCCCAAAGCCTGTATTAGGAGGAGCAACACTGGTTATGTTTGCCATGGTTGCGGTTGGCGGGCTTAAGCTATTAGCCAGTCACGCGTTAGATAGACGAAGCAGTTTGGTAACCGCTTGCTCACTTGGTATGGCTATTGGCGTGATGATGGTTCCCGAAGCGCTTGCCCAACTGCCCGTTTGGCTTAAAAACGTACTGTCCTCTCCTGTCACCTCTGCGGGATTAACCGCAATAGCCTTAGATTTAACCCTGCCCAAAATGACTGATACAGATTCATCTGTACTAATGCGTGGTGATCTTTCAAAGAGCGACGAAAATCAGCCAGTTGCACATGAAAATCGGGCAGCACTTATTGGTGCAAATAGCGGGCAAAACTCCCATTAATGGTGCGCTCGATATCATGTAGAAAAAGCGTTACATAAATATAACATTATATTTATCGAGGATCGAAAATAAGCCCATATTTATCAACACGTTAAATATTTCAAAAATGCAGACTAAGTGGACAGGAAGTTGGCACTTTTTCTGCTCTTTAGTTTTTATGCATTATGTTGTGCAGCAAGCAAGAACAGCGTTAAAAAAGCTCCACAAAAGAGCTAAATAAAATAAAAAGAGGAAGCCATGAAACACACTACGTTCGCTCTATCCCCCCTATCTCGGGCTCTCATTGTAGGTATTGGTGCTATGGCATCAATATCTACAAGTGCGATTGCGCAAGAGGAAACGCCTAAAGAAGCTGATGTTGAAAAAATTGAAGTCACAGGCTCGCTGGGCAGCTTACCAGGGCAAGACGTTGAATCTGTTTTTGGGTTCGGAAAGTCTATCTTGGAGACCCCTCGCTCTGCTTCAACCATTTCACAAGAGCAAATGGAACGATTTAACGTCACGGATATAGACGAACTGGTTGCCTTTGCACCGGGTACATTTACACAATCTTTCTTTGGTGTGGCAGGCTCTTTGGATGTTCGAGGAACGCCAGGTGAAAACTATTTTAGAGGGGTTAAGCGTCTTGATAACCCAGGCAACTACCCTACCCCTATTGGTGCATCTAGCCGAATAGATATTGTACGTGGCCCCGCGTCTCCTATTTACGGCCCATCTAAGATTGGGGGTTACCTTAACTTTAACCCTAAATCTGCTCGCGCATCGTCCGGTCAATACTTAGATTCTCCTACAGGTAGACTTTCTTACACCGCAGGTTCGTGGGATAAGAGTATTCTTACCGCTGAAGTGGGCGGCCCTGCTGAGGTGGGTGGTAAAGAAATGGGTTACTATCTTTACGGCGAAGTAGAAAACTCAGATAGCTACTACGACAATACGCAAACCGACCAAACCATTTTACAAGCCTCGTTCAATATCGATATTACCGATAACCTGCGCTTTGAGTTCGGTGGAATGTATCATGACTTTGATGGTAACCAGGTGGCTGGTTGGAACCGTTTAACTCAAGACCTCGTTGACGACGGAACCTACATTACCGGTACAGCACTGCCATTAGATACCGATGGTGACGGACAAATAAGCCATGAAGAATATGGTGCTGTTAACATTGCGGGCAATAGCTTTTTCTACGTGCCTGGCGCAGCATTTACCGACGATGAAGCAACCGACTTAATGAAGCTTCAAAATGTAGGTACAACAACATTAAGCGGTAACCAAGTGCTTGTTGCACCTGATGATCAGCTCGGTAACGAAGCTATTACCCTTTATTTTGATACCATTTTTTACGCTGATGAGTGGGAAATTCGCAACCAGCTTTTCTACGATTATTACGATAACATCAATGAAAACGCCTATGGATTTTCTCAGTTTCATGAAAGCTGGGTAGTAGAAGATAAGCTCATTTTCGCTACCGAATACGAAAAAGACAGTTTACTCGCGCAGTTCCAATTCTCGCCATCTATACGCTACACCGACTTTGAACACGGTGATGACTTTACGTTTGAGTACTTTAACCGCCGCGACCTCACTATGGCGTCATCGCCATTAGACCGCCGCTTATTGTCAACTCGCTCTGGTAAAAATTACGATAACTACGATGTAGGTAACTACCTAGATTTAGGCATCGCTGCCATGACCGATTTAACATGGGATTGGGGGCTTAACCTCGTTTTAGGTTTACGTTACGACACCATAGACATTGAAAGTACTTCTCGCAGCGATTTACTACTTTTTGCTACGGGTGATGAGACGCCGGTTTACGCAGAAGAAACCGTAGACGGTTGGTCTTGGAATGCCAGTATTTCCTACGAGTTCGATTTTGGCCTTATTCCTTACTTCACCGCTGCCGAACAGGCAACGCTCGTTGCCGGTCAAGGTGCAGAGATTGGTGTAGGCCAGTTAAACCAACCCGGCTCTAGCGGCGCTTTTGATACTTCAGAACTTATTGAGTACGGTGTTAAAGGCTCGCTATTAGACGACACCCTTTACTTTGCCCTATCTGCCTTTGAGCAAGAGCGCACCGATTTCAACACGCAAAATGTTGTCACCAATAACACGACTAATAACGAAGGTATTGAGTTTGAGCTTCGCTGGGTGGTTAACGAAAACCTTGTGGTTTCAGCAGGCTACACTAACATTGAAGTGATTAACCTTACTGCATTAAGTAACGGCAATCAGTTTGGTTTCTTGGGCGCTGAAGATTTGGTCAACCTTACGGATCCGTCTCTCGTGTTTGGCGGAAATGTTATTGGGCTTAACCTTATTGGTGAAGGATTTGCCAATTCAGACGGTCGTAAGGCGGGTATTCCTGAAAATATTTATACCCTGACGGCCACTTACGACTTCCAGAATGGATACGCAGCCAATGTAAGTGTTGTTGATGTAGAAGAGGTCGCCTCTGGCTTTTCTGCTGCCGTTACACTTCCTGCTTACACCTTAGTGAATGCTGGTCTGTCTTATGAAGCTGAAGATTGGACGGTTAATGTGACGGTTAAGAACTTAACCGATGAACGTTATTTCCGTGCTAACTTCCCGGACTTGTTTGGTAGTCAAATTGTATTGCCGGAATTACCACGTCACTGGAACGCTACTTTCGCTTATAAATTTTAATCCTGTTATTTAAGCGACAAGCCAAGGTGATACCAGTTCGCATAGATAATTGCCCACTCAGAAGGCACTGGCAAGTTTCCTAGCAAAGCATGGGAATGCAGGAATGGCTGTTCCCTTTCAAATTCCCAGAATGACGCTGGGGAATTTGCCAGACCTTCCCGAAGGGCGAGTTTAAAATGCCCGTACTCTTTGTTGTGTCACCTTGATGTAGAACAACTGCACCTGCGGTAACACGCCGCGATTCCGAACATTTTAAGTCTCGCTGAGTGGATAATTATCTATGCGGACTGGTATAAACCCAGTTCTCTGGGTTTACCTTTTTTATTGGAGACATTTATTTATGTATTTACGCGTTTTATCCCTATTGCGGCCCACTTTGTCATTGAGCGTTTCAATTGCTGTGAGCATCTTAAGCGCAATGAGCTTTTCATCATTTGCACAGGACACAAACTCCCAAGCTAATTCTGTATCGTTGACATCATCGAGTTCTACAGCAGCACCGGCTCATGAACAAACGAAGTTGAAGGTAAAAGTGGTCGTTGTAAGCATGTTTGAAATTGGCGAGGACACGGGTGACGCTCCGGGAGAGTTCCAGCTTTGGCGTGAACGGGAGTCATTAGATACGGTTTACCCTATGCCCCATGCTCATCATGATGTGTTCGCAAATGAACAAAAAGGCATGATTGGTATTGTAACAGGAATGGGTATTGCCAGAGCGTCTGCTGCCATTATGGCGTTAGGGTTAGACCAGCGTTTTGACTTATCACAAGCGTATTGGATAGTGGCGGGCATTGCCGGTATCGACCCATTTGATAGCACTATTGGCAGTGCCGTTTGGACTGACTATGTGGTAGACGGCGACCTTGCTCATCACATTGATGCGCGGGAAATTCCGGATAGCTGGAACACGGGTTACTTTCCTCTATTCACCCACGCACCATACGCAAATGCCGAAAGTGTTAATGTTGAAGACAGCCCAAATGGCGAGGTTTATCAGCTCAACGAAAGCTTAGCAAAGTGGGCATATTCTCTTACTAAAAATACCGAGTTACCTAATACCCCTGCTATGGATGCATTGCGCTCTAAGTACCAAGGGTTTCCCAACGCGCTGCAACAACCTGTTGTTACCTATGGTTCTCACCTATCAGCATCTACGTTTTGGCATGGCAAAAAGCTAAATACCTGGGCTAATGACTGGGTTTCTTACTGGACTCGTTCAAAGGGAAACTTCATGACGTCAGGCATGGAAGACTCGGCAACACTGCAGAGTATGACCTATTTACACAATGCAGGTCTGGTAGACAAAAATCGTTTAGTCATATTGCGTACGGCTAGTAACTTTACTATGCAACCACCAGGGCTTTCCGCCGCAGAAAATTTAGAAACAGAAAGCTCTGGCGATGGGTATGCAGCAATGAGAAGTGCCATCGAATCAGCCTATTTAGTGGGAAGCCAATTCAGCGACTATATTCTTGACCATTGGGATGAAGTGAAGACTGAACCGCCATCGCTTGATAGGCAGTAAGCTGTAGCCTGCGGTAATAGTCCTGATAGAAGAAAGCAGCACCTTGCCCACTTTTCGCTTTACACTGCCCTATCAATCGATTAAAAATAAATCATCAAGGAAAGACAATAATAATCGTTGAGACACTAAATGAACAAATTACCCTATAGCGGCCTTACCTACTGGCTTGCCATGCTGAGCTGTTTTCTTTTTATTTTCGGTGGATTCACTGTGGTGTTGGCACTTGCTGCTTTGCTCCTATCGATAAAGTCTCAACGGACTTATGCGCAAGCCTCTAATGAATACAACAACATTGGTAAAGTTAACAAAGCAAAAATCATCGCCATTATTGGTTTAGTACTCAATGTGATCATTCTTGGCGTTACCATTTGGACACTGACAACTATCGGCTGGGATGCGTGGTCAGATGAATTTGTTCGCAAGTGGAATGAAGGGTTAGAAAACGGTCGCGGTTACTAGCTTAAAGGCTGCAGCCTCTAAGCTAATAACCGCTTACACAACGATTTAGGCAAAAGTCGATTTGCTAATTAGCGTTTGTTTCACATGAGATAACACGTCGTTTTTGGCAACTGGCTTGCTCAAGAAGCCAGTCATTCCAGCCTCAAAACACGCTTTTTTATCATCAGGTGCTGTATGGGCGGTTACCGCTACAATACGACCAACTTCAGACAGCAACTTTTCAGCAAGGATCCCGCTAGTTGCGCCATAGCCATCAAGCACTGGCATGGCTAAGTCCATCAATATGAGGTCGTACTGCTTGTCTCTAGCCTTCTCAAGCGCAATTTGCCCATTTTCAGCCATATCTACAACAAATTGAAAGTCTTCAAACATAGATGACAGCACAAGCCTGTTAATATCGTTGTCGTCAACAATGAGCACGTTAATCGTAGTGCGCAACAAATCTGAAGAGAACACGACTTCTGAGTCAATAACATCATGGGTGTTTTGCACAACTTGAACAGGCATAACAATATCGAAACACGTACCCCGGTGTTCAACTGAGCTAACGGTAAGTTCGCCTTCCATTTTACTTACCAATTGCTTAGCCGTGGATAATGCCAAACCATTGTCATTACGCGATTCTGATGATTCCTGGGGGGCGCTCATAAGGGGTTTAAAGAGTTCCCGCATTGCAGGTTCGCTCATTGCCGGCCCTGAACCTTCAATAGAGGCGTGAAAAACCGCGTTATCTTTTTTGTGCAATAAGGCTACGTGTATGGTGAGGCCATTAAGCTCTGAGCGCTTGATGATAAATGAGGCAACATTTTTGACCACTTGTGCCATTCGCGCCGCATCACCCTGAATGTAGGTTTCTGCCCCAAATTCTAGAGACGTATTAAAGCTTATGCCCCGCTCTTCGCAACGCATTTCAAGTATACCTACCACGTCATCAAGAAGCGCTTTTATACAAAACGGAGTAGTCTCTAGCGTGAAGTCCTGATTGATGATGGCAGTATAATCCACCACATCATTAATTAGGCTACCTAATCGGTCTGCACTGCGAAGGGCAAAGTCTGCTTTTTTCTCGCGTCGACCATCATGCTGCTCGTGCTTCAGCGCTTCTAGCATACCGACAATGCCGTTTAATGGCGTTTTCAACTCGTGGCTGACTCTGGCAAGCAGTGCGCCTTTCTCAGCTGCAACGGCCTCTGCTTCTTTGCGCTTTTGGTCTAATGCAAGTCGCAGTTCCACTGCTTTATTCACGTTCTGGCAAGTTCCAAATAATCGCAGGCACTCGCCATTTTGCATTTCGGCCATACCGTGGGTTTCAATCCACACTGTATTTCCCTTTGCAGTAACCAGCCTCAAGGTAGAGCTCCAAGGTTCACCGGTTTCTGCGGTATGAGCCACAATACGAGATATTTCGTCCCGGTCGAAACCTTCTCTATAAAACTCGATGGCAGAACCTAATGAGGGTTCAAAGTCACTGTCAACTTCGTGGATCTTTCTTGTTTGAGACGACCAGGTGAGTATATTAGTCGCAAACTCAACTTCCCACGTGCCGATATTGGCAACGCTTTGAAGTTTTTCATATAAGGTATTTTGTTTATTTTCTGTCTTTTCGATATCAAATTTAGACAGTTCGGTGCTTAACCATTCATCAAGAAGCAAGAGCTTATCAGCGTCATCCTTACGTTTGGGATCGACGTTTATTGCCACAACAAAAATACATTTATCATCTAATACGTGTGCTTTACCGCGAATGAACGTATTCGCGTCGAAGTAGGTTTTTACCCACTGCTTAAATGCAATAGTGGCCTCTATACTGGACGAAGGGAAATTACTGTCTAATGGAAAACGGCTGTTTGGCGAGAAGTCACCTGCAAATGAGGGAATAACCGAAAACGAGGGTGCGTGGGCTGATGAGGCTTTTGCAACAATCTCTACCGTATCTTTATCTAAACACACTATTGCGCACTGAAAGACATTCATTGTTTTCGCTGCGCTTTTAACAATTCGCTGGAACGTTTCTTTTAACTGCTCCCCTAACAATGCGTTTAGATTAGATTGCTCGTCGTAAAAAATCATTTAAGTAAACCTTGAAACCGCTCGTTAAACACCCGCAACGCAAAAATCCGCGCAATGACATTGTCCTTTGTCAGGTGACCAAATAATATTTCAAACATTAACCTAGATTACCCGCAAATCCCCATCGTGAATATTAAACAATAGGATAGATATAATGCTTTTTAGATGGCGCAACACAGCTTATTACATTAATTCACAGGCGGGAACATTTTAGTGAAGACAAAGTCTTGGGTGAAAACAGAGCGTTGGATGAAAACGAAGTCTTGGATGAAACCAAAGTGATCGGTTCAGATGACGGATGATACGGATGATACAGATGATACAGATGATACGGATGATAAGAAGCAAAGCATGATGAGGGGCGAAAGCAGGGATATTTATATTTGTAAATACCCCATGGTTTCAAGGCTAATGTGAAAAACCTTTCGCTTGGTTTCTACCCGTATCTTTAGCTTCAAATAGCGCCACATCGGCCTCTTTAATTAAGGAGGTTGCACTTGAATCGATGAGTTCACGGGCGGGTTTTGTGGAATATCCAGCACTGACTGTCACTATGCCATCAAGGCCATATTCATGGGTAATTTTAGCTTCGTTTACAGCGTTCACGATTTGCTCAGCAACAATACCAGCGCCGATTTCATCTACATAGGGCAATATCACCAAGAACTCTTCACCGCCAAAACGTATAACCGCATCTTTAGGTCGTTTAACCGTGTTTTCAATGATAGAGGCAACCCCTTGCAAGCAAGTATCGCCTTCAAGGTGACCGTAGTTATCGTTGAACAGCTTAAAACGGTCGATATCGATAACGATAGCACCAACACTGTCTTTGTCTCTTGCCACTTGTTTGATTGTTTTCGGAATTTCTTTTGCTAAGTACGAACGATTATACAGCCCAGTAAGTTGGTCGTGATAAACCATACTTTCCAAAAATTCAGTCCGAGTTTTATTCTCTAGGTGAGTTTTAATGCGGTGAGTCAACGTTGATGCATTTACTGGCTTCATCACAAAATCAGAAGCGCCTACTTCCCAGCACGCATTTTCAACTTGTACGTCCATAGTCGCGGTAACGAAAATAATAGGGATAGAGGCCGTTTCAGGAAAGACTCTGAGCGCTTGGCATACTTCCAAACCATTTTTATCCGGCATGTTCATATCTAGTAGCACTAGGTCTGGCACGTCTTGTCGGCATTTTTGTATTGCCTCGCGACCACTACTTGCGGTTTGACACACTACAAAACTTTCAAGAATAGACTCAAGCAATATACGACTAGCAATCTCATCATCTACGATTAAGACTTTGCACTCTGAGAAGGGTTTTATTTTTGCTAACATGATTTATGACAAACTGCTGAACGTTAAAAAAATAGAAGAAATACAATGCGTCACAAAAAGCCCTGTTTTGATAATGAAGAATTAAATAAAATTGATTTTCATTATACATAAGTCTAACAATAATGCTCGGCTAGCATGGTAGAACTCATCTATATTTACCCTACTTTCATCGTAATGCATCATTACCCTATGAAAAATAATGAAAGACCGTGAAGGGTATCACAGGAGATAACCAAAAAAATTGCGACAAACACTCACGTACTTATCTTGATGTGCTCATTTTAACGTACCTATCGTGACGCTCTCATTTAAAGTGCTGAGCAAGCAGCAGTCTCTTGTTGTGTCTAAATAATAGATACTCTCGAAAGATATTCCCACTTTTATTTATAAGCTAGGGCGTGTTGATCTTTACTGTACATTTTTAAAGCCACTGCAATTTCCTCTTTTTTTTGCTATCGTCATTTCATCTAAACATAGGAAAGGTTTTGCAATGACCGCAGATACTCAAGCAAATTTATGGAACGCAGAAGAGGCCTTAGCCAGATTGGGAGGCAATGAAACACTCCTAAACCGTATCGTTGGTATGTATTTAGAACAAGTAAATCTGAAACAACAGCAGCTTTTAGCCGCCATCAACGCAATGAATTTGGATGAAGTTCGTTTGCAAAGCCACTCCCTAAAAGGTTTATCCGGTGATGTGGGCGCGGATGCCGTGCGAGAAAAAGCATCCAACATCGAGCTATTTGCCAAGGATAATGCTATGGATAAAGTGGCTAGCGAAGCTGATAACCTCGACGCGGTAATAAAAGCAACCATTGCGAAAATGGAAAAGGGCCTGTAATACCAGTCCGCATAGATAGTTACCCACTGAGTGAGCATTTATCTAAACGGACTGGTATAAAAAACCTGCTTATTTTCTAAAATCGTCATCATCAATCTGATTAATATACTGACGCTTTTTATCCTCTGGTAAAAAGCTAGCGGTAAAGCTATTTTTCGCCAGTGCTTTCACATGCTCTTCATTAACATCGAGAGATTCGCTAAGGGCGATAAAATTATCGTTTAAGAACCCGCCAAAATAAGTAGGGTCATCTGAGTTCACAGTAACTAGCAACCCTTCTTCAAGCAGCGTAAGTATATTGTGCTGCTTCATATCATCAATCACGCACAGTTTAAGATTACTTAAAGGACAAACAGTAAGCGGTATTTGATTTTCTTTTAAGTAAGTCATCAACTCTGCGTCTTCTTGACACCTTACGCCGTGATCTATTCTATCCACCTCAAGCAAATTAATGGCTTCCCAGATATAGGAAGCAGGCCCTTCTTCACCCGCATGAGCCACTATTTTAAAGCCATGTTGCTTGGCCTGCTTAAAAACGCGCTCAAACTTTGATGGCGGATGGCCTAATTCAGAACTATCGAGCCCAACGGCGTGAATATCCGAAAAATACGGCTTTGCCTGCTCTAAGGTTTCAAACGCCGAGGACTCTGGCAAATGACGCAAGAAAGACATAATAAGGTAACTAGAGATGCCAAATTGTTGCTCAGCATCCCGCATAGCGCGCAGAAAGCCCGCCATGAAAGTCGCGAACTCTATTCCGCGCTCTGTGTGAGTTTGAGGGTCGAACATTATTTCGGTATGAACGATATTTTCTTCATGGCAGCGAGATAGGTAGGCCCACATCAGCTGATAAAAATCATCTTCATCAATCAATACGCCCGCACCAGCGTAATAGAGGTTTAGGAAACTCTGCAAATCGGAGAAATTGTATGCCGCCGCTATCTCTTCCACGCTATTGTAGGGAAGTGATACACTGTGCTTAGCAGCAAGATTCCACATCAGTTCTGGCGTTAAACTTCCTTCTATATGAAGGTGTAATTCTGCCTTGGGGATCTTTTTTATAGTATCGATTAACGACATGGCACCTCACTTTACCGCACCAAATAAATGCAAACTAACAATAATGGTGCATTATAGTTTATATCTGATTGTGTCTCTGTAGAAATTTATTAACAAATTCAGGTTTTTGATAGCGCTAAACCTCTGTATCAGCGTTACTCAAGCTCCATATTGTTTATCATTTGTTCAATTCATTTTCTCACCATCGTTTTTGATGAAAAACAGGGCTACATAAATAGAAGCTAGCACGAAACGCACCAACACATTGACTAGTTGGTCAGTTAATTGCTTGTGCATGTGATATCAACAGAGAAAATAATAACAGACACAACACAGAGATTATTAGATGTTCAATCAACTCCTAGAGCGGCTCTTCAAACTTCAGCAGCATGGCACAACTATTAGAACAGAAGTCATTGCTGGCCTCACCACCTTTGCCGCAATGTCTTATATATTAGTGGTTAATCCGGGTATTTTAGGCCTAAGCGGCATGCCGGTAGAAGGGCTGATTACCGTTACGGCAATAGCGGCCTGCCTAGGTACTTTGCTAATGGCGCTAATGACCAATTACCCTATCGCCTTAGCACCAGGGATGGGCTTAAATGCGTTTTTTGCCTTTACTATTTGCCTAGGTAGAGAGGTTCCCTGGGAGGCTGCCCTCGGTATAGTTTTTTACAACGGTATACTGTTTTTAATATTATCGCTAACTGGGGTACGAACAAAAATTGCCGAATCTATTCCGCCAGCACTTAAAATTGGTGTTCAATGCGGCATTGGGCTTTTTATCGCCTTTATCGGTTTGAAAAATGCAGAGCTTATTGTTGATAACCCCGCCACCTTTGTGCAACTCGGCGACTTATCAAACCCCGCTGTATTGTTGGCGTTAGTGGGCATTATTTTCACCATTGTGCTAATGATTAAAAAAGTCACGGGCGGCATACTTATTTCCATTATCACATTGACCGTTATTGGTGCGTTTATTCCCACTGAATCTGGCACCCTGACTCAAACACCTTCAGCTATTGTGGGTATGCCCGAACCAATCTCAAACACGTTTTTCGCCATGGATCTTTGGTATCCCATCGACCATTTTGCGCAAACATGGGATCTTATTTTTGCACTTATGTTCGTCAACATGTTTGATACCATCGGAACGCTCATTGGCGTGTCGCGCAAAGCAAACCTGCTTACCGACGATGGAAGACTCCCTAAAATAGGGCCCGCAATGACAGCGGATGCATCTGCCAGTGTCGTTGGTGCCATGGTAGGCACTTCACCGGTGACAAGCTATGTGGAGTCTGCCACCGGTGTTTCTGCTGGCGGTCGTACGGGGTTGACTGCCGTGGTTGTGTCGGCCTGTTTTGTACTGTCGCTATTTCTTACGCCATTGATGAAGGTTATTCCCCTGATGGCGACTACCCCTGCGCTTCTCATGGTGGGCATTCTTATGATGGAGTCGATTCGACAGCTAGATTTTGACGACCTCGGGGATTTGGCGACAGCGTCGGTAGCACTTATCGCGATGCCTCTTACCTTTAGCATCAGCGAGGGGATAGCACTAGGGTTTATCACCTATGTGGGGATAAAAATAGGTACGGGCAAGTTTAAAGAAGTGACTTGGCTCACCTATTGTCTTGCGGCGGTTTTTGTACTGAGATACGTGTTAGATTTGAAATAGCCCCAGCTTGAAAAACAGCCTGAGCGCAGAAAACAGCTTGAGCGCAGAAAACAGCGGCGAGAAGTACGTGTTACTTCAAGCCGCTATAATTAAATGTCACTGCTTTATCTGCCATAAATACAATTTTAATGTAGCTAGATTCCTCATTTCCCCAGGTACATGCCATAGTACCCATGGTTTTACCGCATTTATCCGCAGAGCCTATGATGCTTTCAACTTCTTTTTGCGTCATACCCATTTCTAATCTGTCGTAGTTCTCTTTCGACAGTTTAGAGCACGCAGTGAGAGCGAGCATACCTACAACCAAAGCTATCGTTCTAAGTTTCATAATGGTGTCCTCTTTTATTAAAGATAGCGTAAAAGCGCTATTCGTAAAGCCTAGTAGCGGCTTTTATGCCCCCCGGTATATCTAATGCCACTTTCTGTCATAAGGATTCTTGTCACAGAGTTTCTGTTAAGACAGTTTTTGCCGAATCACTCACCGTCATGTGGTGTTTGGTCAACTCTATGAGTTTGCTTACCCAGAGGTATCTGGATGCTCACTGAGCCAGTGCTTTGCAATATCCTCTCTGGTGGCAATCCATACTTTGTCATGAGATTTCACGTATTCAATAAACCGTTTCAACGCCGCCAGTCTAGCTGGACGACCGATAATTCGATTGTGCAAACCAATAGACAGCATTTTGGGGGATTCACTGCCCTCTTCCCACAACACGTCGAACGCATCTTTTAGATAGGTAAAAAACTGCTCGCCGCTGTTAAAGCCCTGGGGTGATGCAAAGCGCATGTCATTGGTATCTAACGTGTATGGCACCATCAGCAAGGGTTTGCTGTAGTGGTGGTCGAAATACGGTAAGTCATCGGCGTAAGAATCGGCGCAGTAAAGGATGTCGTCCCGCTCAGCAATGAGCTTTAGCGTATTAGGACTTGTACGACCGGTATACCAACCAACAGGCTTTTTGCCAGTTAATTGCTCGTGCAAAACAATCGCGTCGTCAATTTCCTTGCGCTCTTGCTCTTCGCTCATATCCTGATAATGAATCCAGCGCATTCCGTGACTGGCAATTTCCCAGCCAGCGTCTAGCATTGCTTTAACCGCTTCGGGGTGACGCTGCATTGCCATGGTAACGCCAAACACCGTTACAGGTATATCATGCTGAGTAAACAATCGATGCAAACGCCAAAACCCTGCCCTGCTTCCGTATTCATATATGGATTCCATACTAAGATGGCGGTCTTGATACGCTTGAGCACCAATTATTTCCGATAGAAACACTTCAGATGATTCGTCCCCATGAAGCACACAGTTTTCACCGCCTTCTTCATAGTTAATGACAAACTGAAGGGCAATTTTGGCATCGCCTGGCCAGTTTGCTTTGGGTGTGTGCTGCCCATAACCAATGAGATCTCGAGGGTAATTAGATGTTGTCATAGGCTAGTGTGTAAACTCTTTAGGTACTGACAAACCACAACCGCCAAGCACGAGATGCACGACCTCTTTTGTCGCTTGCTCAAAATCGGCTTTATTCATTTTTTTACCTCGCAAGCGAGTAATTTGCGCAGAAAAATCAGCATAGTGCTGAGTACTCGCCCAGATACTGTAGAGTAAATACTCGGGGTTCAACTTTCTAAGCTTTCCAGCATTTATCCATGCGTTAATAAGCTCTACTCGCCCTTCCATCCAACGCGCATGCTCTTCATCAAAATAGCCGCTTAGGTTTTGAGCGCCGTTGATAATTTCCATTGCAAATATTTTTGAGGCCAATGGATGGATACGAGAAACTTCCATCTTTTCAGCGATGTATACTGACAACACATCAGCCGGATCGTCCTCTACAGTTGCCTTATCGAAATGAGAGTTCCACAGCGACAGTGTTTCTTCTAATACCGCTACATAGAGTTCTTGCTTAGTTTTAAAATAGTAGAGAACGTTGGTCTTCGGTAAGCCTGCTTCATCAGCTATTTTCTGTACAGCAGTACCTTTAAAACCAAATTGAGCGAAGCACTTTTCAGCAGCCTGAAGTATTTTTCTTCTATTCGCAGCCCCAACTCCCGCTTCGGAGCTTCTTACCTTTATCATTATTATTTATTTCCTTTGCAAAAAATTATGCAAGCGCAATTTACGTCGTCAATGTACACCACTAGCATATGTTCCGATAACGCACGTACCCAAACGATATAAATGTTACTGTGAATTTTTGTACTTTAATAGGCTTACGTTAGCATGAATTAACGTTAGTCCTAAGCAAATATCAGCCCAAAAAGCACCTTGTAGACCAACATAAACAAACACAGCCCGCTATAAATCTTGACAGCTCCAAACAGAAATAGCCCTATATAGCTGCCAGTGTATTAACCCGCTTACTGTTTGTAGCCTGTCGCTTTATGTTGGAGCGCCCACTATTTGAGTGCCGTATCGACCATTCTCTTTAAGCTAACACCAAACTAGCATGAATCTTGCTGTGTTCACCCTGCATTCATAGCTACGCTTTTATCGAGCACTTGTCGAAAAGCGTTAAGCGCAGATATTACTAATTAAAAATTGCCTTTAACCGAACAACAATAGCCAATGACTAGAGCGCCTTAGTCTGGCTTTTTTTATAAGCAAAAAATTGACCACATGGTCTACTTTTTTACTAAAAAGACAGCTATATTAAGGGAAGCTGTATTAAAAGGCAGTTTTTGTTGAAAAGCCGGCCTTACTAAAAAGCTTATAAGAAGCCGTGTTTGCGATAAATACAGCTAGTGGGAAAATATTATGAAAACAATAACAAGGTGTACGTATGATTCGCTTCCTCATTAACCAAGAAAGTGTTGAGATAGAGGACGTTAGAGCCGATCTTACGCTGCTTCAATTCATACGTGAATACCGACATAAAACCGGTACAAAAGAAGGCTGCGCCGCTGGTGATTGCGGTGCGTGCACCGTTGTTCTTGCCGAGCCCAACGCCGATTTTTCATCGCTCAATTACAGAACCGTAAATAGCTGTATAACGCTTATGAGCGCGGTGCATGCTAAACAGCTTATTTTTGTTGAACACCTAAGCAATGGCACTGCTCTGCACCCGGTGCAACAGGCCCTTGTTGATCATCACGGCTCACAATGTGGTTTTTGTACACCCGGCTTTATTATGTCAATGTTCGCGCTTTATCATACAAACAGCTCACCAAATAGAGACGATGTGCTACATGCCCTATCGGGTAATTTATGTCGCTGCACCGGCTATCGCCCTATTATTGACGCTACGCTAGCAGTTTGTGAACAGCAAGCCGATGATGGGTTTACGCGCAATACGTCTTCGACATTAAGCATCTTAAAGGCGATAGTTACTAGAGATAGCGCAGGCGGTGATTATGTGGGTACTAGAAACCTGATCATGCCTCGAAACCGCGAATCATTAGCAAAGGCGATAAAAGACAACCCAGCGGCTATGTTAGTTTCTGGCAGTACAGATTTAAGTTTAACTTTCACCCAGCAGTTAAAAAGTATCGATACGCTAATAAGTTTATCGCACATGGATGAATTGAAAGTTTGCACCACAACGTCGCATTCTCTCATTATTGGTGCAGCCAATCCCATCAAGGACATCACGCCGGCGCTGTTAAAACACTTTCCGCAGTTAGCGGAATTGATCACTCGCTTTGCTTCGCTGCCAATCAGAAATCAGGCAACTTTGGGTGGTAACGTCGCTAACGCATCTCCTATTGGCGATATGCCGCCAGCATTGATTGCGCTTAACGCAGCAATTTTGGTCGATAATGGAATACAAAAACGTTCAATCCCTGTATCAGAGTTTTTTGTGGGCTACAGAGAAACCGCTCTAAAAAGTGATGAATGGATTGCTGCCATTGAAATTCCCTTTCTGAACACAAATCAGCGCCTTGCCGCGTACAAAATATCGAAACGTTTTGAAGATGACATTTCAGCAGTATGCGCCGTTTTTAACATCACTATTAACCACGGCATTATTGAGCAAGTCGATGCGGGGTTTGGCGGCGTAGCTGCAACTCCCGCAGGCTGTAACGCATTGCATGATGCGCTAGTGGGTAAGAACTTCTCAAGTAAAGCATGCGTAGACCTAGGAAAAACAGTGTTGATGAATGCGTTTACGCCTATTGATGATGTTCGCGCTACAGCAGAGTACCGCAAGACTGTGCTGGCAAATTTATGGCATCGGTTTTGGTTAGAAAATCAATCAGACACAACAATAACGACACGGGTGGTGAACCATGCGTAAACTCATCGATTCACTTTCTCTTGAACAGTCGTCTCAAGCCTTGTCGTCAACGGGCCAGCCATCAGGCCGTGTTCACACGTCTCAAAAACATGAGAGCGCCATTCGCCAAGTGCAAGGCTCTGCAAATTACGTTGATGATATTACTGAACCCCAAGGTACCCTCTATGCCGCGGTTGGGCTTAGCCAGTGCGCAAGGGGTAAAATTACAGCAATAGACTTAAGCGCTGTTCGCGCAAGCCTAGGCGTTATAGACGTAGTAACCATAGACGACGTGCCAGGCCATAAAGATATTGGACCCGTTTTTAAAGGCGACCCGTTACTTGCCGATGGCGAAATAAAATTCTATGGGCAGCCTGTGTTTGCAGTGTTAGCCACCTCAGTATTTGCAGCCCGCCAAGCCGCCCTTAAAGGCGTTGTGACGGTAGACGGCGAAACGGCTATTCTTAAAGCAGAAGAGGCTCACCAACACAGTGCATTTGTACGCCCTTCACACCGTTTTGGCCAGGGTAACCCTGACAACATCATTCAGAATGCTGAAAACTTCGTAAGCGGTACGTTAGATATAGGCGGTCAAGAGCATATGTACCTTGAGGGGCAAGTGAGCCTTGCCGTACCTTGCGAAGAAAACCGCATGAATATTTACACCTCAAGTCAGCACCCTAGTGAAGTGCAAAAGCTTGTTGCTGAAGTGCTTGATGTGCGCCTTCACCATGTCATGGTAGATATGCGCAGAATGGGTGGTGGATTCGGCGGTAAAGAAACACAGGCTGCTCAATGGGCCTGTATTGCCGCGCTATTAGCACACAGAAATCAGCGGGCGGTAAAATTAAGGCTACCCCGTTTTGTTGATATGCATGTAACGGGTAAGCGCCATCCATTTAGTAACGCCTTTGACGTAGCGTTTGACGACAGTGGTAAAATTATGGCGACACGCATGGAAATCAACGGCATTTGTGGGCACTCTCCTGACCTTTCAGACGCTATTGTAGATAGAGCCATGTTTCACGCTGATAACGGCTACTTTTTAGGCGATAGCGATATTATTGGCCATCGACTGCAAACCAATATGGTTTCTCATACAGCCTATCGCGGTTTTGGTGGGCCGCAAGGGATGATCATGGCAGAAGCTATGATGGATAAAATTGCTCGTCATGCCGGTGTAGACCCTCTGTTAGTGCGCAAAAGAAACCTTTATGGTGCATCAACGGGTACCAAAACACCTTACGGTATGGAAGTAGAACACAACCTGCTTCCTGAAATGATTGACGCCCTTGAGCGCAAAGCAAACTACTGGCAGCGACGAGAAGATACCGCTACGTTTAATCGCAACAGCCCAATCGTTAAAAAAGGGCTTGCATTAACGCCAGTGAAGTTTGGTATTTCCTTTACCGCCAAGCACCTTAATCAGGCCGGCGCACTCGTGCATATTTACACCGATGGCAGCATTCAAGTTAATCACGGTGGTACAGAGATGGGCCAAGGCCTGCATACCAAGATTGGCCAAATTGCAGCCAACGAGTTTGGTATCGACTTGTCCATGATTGAGGTGACCTCTACACGTACTGATAAAGTACCGAATACATCGCCTACCGCGGCATCAAGTGGCACAGACCTTAACGGAAAAGCAGTACAAAACGCCTGTATTACGCTTAAAGAACGCTTAGCAGCATGTTTTGCGAAAAAACTAGGGCAAGATGAATCTGCTGAGCAAGTGACTTTTGAAGACGGGTACGTGGTGTTGGTCGATGAAAAGATAACGTTCCCCGACCTTATTCAAGCCGCCTACTTTGAGCGCGTATCGCTATCGACAAGCGGTTTTTATCAAACCCCAAAACTTGCCTACAACCGAGATACGGGCGAAGGCCGTCCCTTTTTCTATTTTGCCTATGGCGTCTCTATGTCTGAGGTATCCGTTGATACCTTAACCGGCGAATACACCGTAGATCAGGTAGATATTATTCACGACGTAGGAAATAGCCTTAATCCGGCTATCGATATTGGACAGATAGAAGGTGCGTTTATTCAGGGAATGGGCTGGCTCACCACCGAAGACTTAAAATGGAACGAGAGCGGAAAGCTTATTAGCGAAAATATGGCCACCTATAAGATACCGGCTATCGGCGACACGCCTGCAACATTTAACGTTGAGCTGTATGGCAAAGAAAACGCCGAGGACAGTATTTATCATTCTAAAGCGGTTGGCGAACCCCCTTTTATGTTGGCAATTTCAGTATGGTGTGCACTTAAAGACGCCATTGCTAGCTTATCTGATTACGCTATTGACCCGCAGCTTGATACTCCAGCCACACCAGAAAGAGTGCTTAATGCAATTAATGAAATGCGAAGGCACGCTGTAACGTCACCCACAGATTTGGTTGCTGAATTAAACAAAGCGTCGGAGGCGTAATGCAGAATTTTACTTGGCGCGCAAAAACGTGGCACGAAGGGATAGCCCAATGCCAACAGCACAATGTGTCGTATGTATTGGTTACCGTTGTCAGCGTTGCAGGCTCAGCGCCAAGGGAGACTGGCAGCAAAATGGTAGTTACCGCCTCTGAGAGCATCGATACTATTGGCGGTGGGCACTTAGAGCACCACGCCATTGCAACGGCGCGAGAGTTTCTTTTAAGCAATCAACCTCTCACTGAGCTGCGCAGCTACCCACTAAGCAGTAAATTGGGGCAATGCTGCGGGGGCGCGGTAAAAGTGCTATTTGATGTGTGTAATAGCTACCAGCAGCACATCGCCGTATTTGGCGCGGGTCACGTTGCAAAAGCGCTGGTGCCTATACTTTCGCAGCTACCTGTGAAAATTACGTGGATAGACAGCCGTGAATCACTTTTCAGCAACACTGGAACGATTCACTCTGGAACGGACAATACTAATACTTCAGCGCTTAATTCCAGCGGTTTGCCAGACAACGTGAACATTGTTGTTGAGCAAGAGCCTGAAACTGAGGTTGCCCAATTAGCCCCCGGTACATGGCTGGTTATCCTTACCCATGACCACCAATTAGATTATCGAATCACGGAGCAAGCACTAAAATATCCGTCGCTTCCGTTTGTTGGTCTTATTGGGTCACAAACTAAAGCCAAACGATTTATCACTAAGCTGTCCCATCGTGGTTTTGACGATGCAGCTTTGGCGCGGCTTTATACTCCAATTGGCAACCCATCGATTCCGGGAAAACGGCCTATTGAGGTGGCAGTTTCTATAAGCGCCCAATTAATTGCGCTGCTACACTGCCAATCTGACAAAGACAGTACTCAAACAGCTGATAGGGCATCTACGCTCTCAACTGTCAGGGCAGCCACTAATTTAAGTGCCGGTACAAGAGCCAATACAAGTGCCGGTCCAAAGGCCACTGCAACAGCCAGCGCAGAAAATAACGCCGGCGAAGAAAGGGAAACTAATGACATTCGATGAGCTAAATAGTCTAGAAGATGGAAAAGCAGCTAAGTGGTTTGAACAATGCTGCGCCTCTACTACATGGGTTAATAGCATGGTAGGTGCTCGTCCGTATGCAGATATCAATGCTGTCGAGCGTCAGGCAAAAAAAGCCTGGGCTGCCTGTGATAGAGACGATGTATTAGCCGCATTCAAAGCGCATCCCATGATTGGCAATATAGAGTCGCTTCGTAAGAAGTTTGAAAATACAAAAGCCATAGCCGCAGGTGAACAATCTGGTGCGCACACAGCCTCTGAAGAAACCCTTCATGAATTAAAAAATGAGAATATTGCGTACCTCAATAAACACGGCTTTATTTTCATCATTTGCGCTACCGGGCTAGCGGCGGAAACTATGTTGAATGCGCTCAAAAAACGTCTTCCCAACAGCACAAAAGAAGAGATCAGCATTGCCGCCGACGAACAATTAAAGATCACGCTTCTTCGACTAAACAAAGCGCTGAGCTAAACAGGATTAATTATGAATACACTATCAAGTCATGTACTCGATACCACATTGGGAAAACCCGCCAAGGGCATACCATTAACCCTTACTTACCCAAATGGCGATAAGGCTGAGGGAGTAACTAATGACGATGGCCGCTTTAATGGCTGGGCAGAGAATGGCGCATCAGGTTTTACGCCTGGGATCTATACGTTGCGTTTTCACTGCCAGCCGTTTCTCAAGGAGAATCACGGCAAAAGTTTTTATCCTCATATCGATATTACCTTTGAGCTAGAGCAGGAAGGTGGGCACTACCACGTTCCCCTTCTTATATCACCGTTTGGTTTCAGCAGTTACAGGGGCAGCTAGATTTAATGCCGTTAAATTCTTTAATTTCAGAAGCTGTTTCTTCTAAAGCGACTGCATCAAATACCGTAATGCCAAAGAAAAAGCAGTTACTTCGCGCAAGTATTGCGCATTACCCGAATAGTAAGCCTGACAACAAGAGTGCTGATGAGCGCTCTTGTGAAAGCTTATATCAAAAGAACATCGAGATATTCACCGACGGTGCGCTAGTAATAGAAGACAGCATAATTCGAGATATCGGTGACTACGACACTGTCGTTCAAAAGCACCCCGATGCTGCTATCAGTGATTATTCGGGCAAATGGATATTACCTGGGTTGATAGACAGTCACCTGCATTACCCGCAAACACAGAGCATCGCCAACTATGGCGATCAGCTTCTTAGCTGGCTAGAAAACTATACATTCCCGGCAGAAATGGCCTTTGCCGATGAAGAGCACGCAAAAAATATAGCTAAGGTATTTATCAATCAGCTCCTTAAAAACGGCACAACTACTGGGTTTGTTTTTACCACCGTGCATGCGTCGAGTTGCCAGGCGTTATTTAGCGCAGCCAGCGACATCAACATGGCGATTGTGGCGGGCAAAGTGTGCATGGATCGCAACTGCCCTGCACAGTTGCAAGATACCCCTGAACTAGCACAGCGTGAAAGTGCCGACTTAATTGACCAGTGGCACAATAAGGGACGCAATAAATATGCGCTCACGCCGCGGTTTGCACCAACAAGTAGTGATGCTCAGTTAGCGGCGCTTGGCGAATTAGCAACGCAATATAAAGACGTTTTTATACAAACTCATCTTTCAGAAAACCGCGATGAAATTGCATGGGTAAATTCGCTTTTTCCGCATGCCGATGGCTATTTGGATGTTTACGACAAACATCACCTTGTAAGAGAGCGTTCGGTTTTTGGGCACGGTATTCACCTTAATCAAGACGAATGGGTGAGGTTAGGCGAAGCAAATGCCACATTGGCGTTTTGCCCTACCTCAAACCTATTTTTAGGCAGTGGCCTTTTTAACATGGAGCAGGCAAAAGCGAATAACGTGCATGTTGCCTTAGCCACCGATGTGGGCGCAGGCACCACATTTAATATGTTTAAAACCTATGGTGATGCCTACAAAGTGAGTCAACTTCGCAACGCCCCAATGAGCCCCTTCGAAGGCTTTTACCTAATGACTCAGGGCGCTGCGGCTGCCCACCAGTTAGATGACGAGATTGGAAATTTAAACCCCAACACTACGGCAGATTTTATTATTGTTGAACCACGGTATGACGAACTTACCGCATTGCGTATTAGTGAAAACGCCACTTTTGAAGATGTGTTTTTCGCTCTCAGTATTCTTGGCGATGACCGCATGATTGAGCAAACCTGGATCAACGGTCAATGTTGTTACAATAAAAAGGAGAATCAACATGCCTTGGCTTGACTGGCTTAGTTTATTTGTTCGATGGTTTCACGTTATCGCTGGCGTAGCGTGGATTGGTGCGTCTTTCTATTTTATCTGGCTAGATAATAACCTTCGCGCACCTGCCCAATGGAAAGTAGATAAAGGCATAAAAGGTGATTTGTGGGCGATACACGGAGGCGGGTTTTACGAAGTGGCTAAGTATGCCTATGGCCCTGAGCAAATGCCTACTACCCTGCATTGGTTTAAGTGGGAAGCCTATACAACCTGGCTTTCTGGCTTTGCCCTATTGATTATAGTGTATTACTTTGGCGCATCAGCGTACCTTATCGACCCGCGGGTAAATGCCATTTCACCGACTGTCGCCATCGGCCTAGGTTTAGGGCTTATCTTTGGCGGCTTAGCGCTATATGAACTTGCCTGTCGAAGCCGACTTGCAAACTATCCCGTTGCCTTTGGTGTTTGCCTTGTTACACTCATTTGTGTTGTTACCTTTTTCGCTACCCAGTGGTTTAGCGGCCGAGGCGCTTACATTCACGTGGGTGCGCTTATTGGCACCATCATGGCTGGTAATGTATTTCTCAACATTATGCCTAATCAGCGCAAAATGGTCGCTGCCGTTGCAGCAAAAAAAGACATCGACCCACAGTGGGGAGCAAGTGCAAAGCTACGTTCATTGCACAACAACTACTTTACGCTTCCCTTGCTGTTTATCATGATTTCTAACCATTACCCCATGACCTATCAACATCAGCACAACTACCTAGTGCTTATTGCTATTATGATAGCGGCAGCGTGGATAAGACACTTCTTCAATTTACGTCATAAAGGGCAAACCAAACCTAGCATACTCGTTACCGGCACTATCGCTATGCTGGCCATAACCCTTTGGATTTCATGGCCTCAAGCCGCTGCCGTGAACCCTGCTGCAAGCTCTGGTTTAAGCCCTGAAAGCTCTGCTGGATCACAGCAAACATCGTCTATCAATACAGACGAAGCTGTTTCAAATAAAGCTGTTTTAAATCAAGCCGCTTCAAATACAGGCAGTGACTCGTTACCAACAGCAACCGCAGCGATAAGTAACGAGCACGTGCAGGGCCTAATTAATAAACACTGCGTTAGCTGTCATTCGCGTAACCCAACCGATGATATTTTTAACGTTGCGCCTGTGGGGGTCATACTAGATACATGGCAAGATATAGAGCGCTATGCCCCGCAAATAGTGAGACGAACATCGGTAACAAAAGATATGCCCTTTATGAATAAAACGGGCATGACTGAAAAAGAGCGCCAAGACATTGCGCGCTGGTTTGCACAGCGCTAACAATTTAAGCGCCATGCACTTCTTCACTACGTCAATAGCTGATAAGAACAGTGTTACGTAGTGAAGAAATAAATTTGCGCTACCACTTCTAAGACTGTTTGTTTATTCGCACGACCTCATTCCCATGGGGCTTTTTCTTTATGGTGTACATAGCGTGATCTGCTGCATCAAGCCATTCCTGTACCGACGATAACTCGTTGCTCCACTCTTTCCAGCCTACGGTATAACGAATAGGAATAGAAATATTGTCCTCCGCTAAAACAACAAACGCGAGTTCATCAATTCGAGCAAAAAAGCGCTCTACTTCCTTCTCTTTAGTGCCGTAAAGAAGCACAACAAACTCATCACCGCCAATACGACCCATTCTGTCGGTGTCTCGTAACAATGCCTGCATTTTTTCAGAAAAAACTTGTAGCGCTTTGTCACCCACTTTGTGGCCGTAGTTATCGTTTATTTGTTTAAACTCGTTTAAATCGATGTACACCAAAGTGGAAACGTGGCGATCTCTTTTCATCCGCTCAACTTCTTTAGAAAGTTGCTCAAATATTTCTCGGCGATTTATAAGACCCGTTAACGGGTCGGTCTGAGACAGAAAAGCGAGTTCATTGACCGCTTGCTCTAGTGCCTGCTGCTGCTCTTTTTCTTTGGTGATATCGTCTGCCGCCCCCAAAATAAGGGTTTGTTGTTCTTTCGAATCATAAATGAGGCTGCCTCTATCGTGTAGATAACGAATTTGGCCGCTTACATCATAAATACGGTATTGGAGCTCCCAACTTTTTAGAGGGCGCTGGTTAAATACCTCGCGAACTTTGGCTTTATCATCTTCATGCACGTGGTCGATGAATGCTAACGGCTTAGCGTACAGCTCATATTCACTGCGCCCGAAAATGCTCTGATAACCATCGTTGAGATAATGCATTGTTTTAAAATCTGGGCTAGCAACCCAAATAAACGTGCGGGAAGAAAATTCATTAACAATTTTACTGAACAGCGCCTCAACCTGAAATAACTCACCCTCTATTCGCTTTTTATCATCGATGTCTTCAACAACTGAGATAAAAAAATCAGGATTGTCGTTAGCATCTCTTACTAAGGAGACCGTTAACTTTCCCCATACCGCCACGCCGTCTTTTCGAAGGTATTGCTTCTCCATAGAGTAACTACCGACTTTTCCAGCAAGTAGTTGCTCTAGGTTGGATAGATCTGTGTTAAGATATTCGGCAACCGTTATTTCTTGGAACGTCATATTTTTGAGTATATGTCGCTCATAACCTAAAAAATCACAAAGCTTCTGGTTTACTTTGATAAAGGTTCCATGCGGACTCACATGAGCCAACCCCACAGCACAAAATTCAAAGGTTTTATCGATCATGTGCTTCCCTCACTATAAAAAAATGCATTCCTTGCCCTCTAGTGTTAGCTTTTTTTTAATTGGCTTATTTAAATTAGCTTTTTTGAAATTGACTACTTATAAATTAACTTTATAAAGATAGCCTTGTAAAATAGTCCTTTATAAAAATATTAGGGTTTAGTTAAACCTTAGTCTAAATTAGCAATTTTGTGGGAAGTATCAAAATTAATTTAATTGGATTACCCGCTACCTAAAATTCAAGAAGCAACACTCTTAAATTGATGCGCTTATTATCTTAATTTGGGGCATGTTAATTTTCATTAGTGTCTTGTAGTTTTAATAAAGGGTTAAAGCTGCTATCCCAGTATTTTAGACATTAGCGGTATGTATGTAGACAGTTCAAATAGCTTGCTATGGCAACTTTATAGTTGAGTCCGTTTGAGTTGCCTCTTAATGTGGCCGACTTAACTGGAGTAATGGAATGAGCACAGGAATGAGTAAATGAAAAACGATAGTTATCCAACATCAACCATAGCGAATAACACTAAACGTATTCTTGTGCTGTTTGCTCATCCTGTACCCCAGCAATCTGAAGTTAACATTTTTTTATTTGAAGACGCGCAGCTGTTACCAAACGTAACGGCTGTTGATGTTTACGCCGAATATCCCGACTTTAATATCAACGTGATTAAAGAGCAGGAGCGACTGGTAAATCACGATGTCATTATTTTTCAGTACCCGCTGTACTGGTATTCCACACCATCTATATTAAAGGAGTATCAAGATTTGGTGCTTGAATACGGGTTTGCTTATGGTAAGGGTGGTACTGCATTAAAAGATAAACTCTTTTTTTGTGCCATCAGCGCCGGAGGAAAAGAAGAAGCCTATCAAACCGATGGGTTTAATCATTTTACTATACGTCAGCTGCTGCAACCTCTAGAACAAATGGCGAGTATTACCAATATGACTTATCTAGCGCCCTTTGCGCTTTTTGGCTCTCGTTCCGCATCTCGAGAGGACAGAATATCGACGCACAGGGAAAAATGGACAACACTGTTAAATGCCCTTGCTACAGAGCACATTGATTTGGACCGAGCAAAAAATATAGAAAATCTCGCTGATTTAACCATAAATGGGGCCAATGAATAAATGACCGCCTATTTTCTTTATATTTTCATTTATTTAGCTGCCGCCGTTATTGCTGTCCCTATTGCAAAGCGTCTAGGGTTAGGCAGTGTATTAGGTTATTTGATAGCCGGGCTCATTATCGGACCTACACTTGGGCTGGTAGGCGATGAAACCACTACCATTCAGCATTTTGCCGAATTCGGTGTCGTTATGATGCTATTTCTTGTCGGGTTAGAGCTTGAGCCTAAATCGCTGTGGGCAATGAAGTCTCGGCTTATCGGACTTGGCGGCCTTCAGCTAGGTATCACTACGGCGCTTATTACCATTATTGCCATGCTGTTTGAGCAACCCTTTAGTATTTCCCTTACCATAGGTCTCATTTTTGCCCTGTCATCCACCGCCATTGTCTTACAGACGTTTCAAGAAAAGGGATTGCAAAAAACCGAAGGTGGGAAAGGCGCCTTTTCCGTTTTGCTATTTCAAGATATTGCTGTAATTCCTATGCTGGCGCTTATTCCTTTGCTAGCGCTGCCGGAATTAGTTGCTAGTGCGGCAGATGCTTCCGGCGATGCCGCGCACTCAGACAGCTTTAATCTTGTGAGTGAATTAGCACCTTGGGCATATGGCTTAGTTATTATTGGCTCGGTGGCTTTTGTGACCGTAGGGGGCCATTACCTTAGCCGTCCGTTATTTAAGTTTGTTTCCTCATCGGGTTTGCGGGAGATATTTACTGCAACAGCGTTAATGCTTGTTATCGGTATTGCAGCGTTGATGGGCTTGGTAGGGTTATCGCCAGCCTTAGGAGCCTTTTTGGCCGGTGTAGTACTGGCTAATAGTGAGTTTCGCCACGAGTTAGAGGCCAATATCGAGCCATTCAAAGGGCTGCTTCTTGGTTTGTTTTTTATTACCGTAGGCGCTGGCATTAATTTTTCAGTGTTAGCATCAAATACCGTATTAATTATTGCACTAACCTTATCGGTGATTGTTTTAAAAGCAGCAGTACTGTTTGCCATCTCGCTTATATTTACTTTTAAAGGCAGCAGCAAATGGCTGCTAACACTTAGCCTAGCTCAAGCCGGTGAGTTTGGCTTTGTACTCCTTAGTTTTGCATCTCAAAACTACGTATTACCCCAAGATATTATTGCTATTTTATCTCTAGTGGTAGCCCTTTCCATGTTCTTAACGCCGGGGTTATTTATCTTCTTTGACAAAGTCATTCTCCCTCGTTATCAGCGTCGGGGCACGCAAAATAAAGAAGACACTATAGACGATAAAGGAACCGTGATCATTGCAGGCATTGGTCGCTTCGGGCAAATCATCAATCGACTGCTCGTGGCAAATGATGTTCACACCGTGGTACTAGATATACGTGCCGAGCAGGTAGAACTTATTCGTAAGATAGGTACAAAAGCGTATTTCGGGGACGCCTCAAAACCGGATATCTTACACACTGCCGGAGCAGAAGACGCCTCGCTGCTCATTGTTGCTATTGATAATAGAGAAACCGCAGCAGAGATGGTGAAATATGCAAAGCACGCTTACCCGAACATGCAAATTTTAGCTCGGGCTTTTGACCGTGGTCACGGCTACCGATTACGTCAGTTAGGAGCACACTACGTGGTATCTGAAACTTACCACTCTGCGCTTGAAATGGGGGCTCATGCACTTCGCTCTCTTCACTCTCATCCGTTTCAGGTTGAGCGACAAAAAATGGCCTATAAAGATATTGAAGATCGGCAAAATGACGTGCTTTACAATGCATGGCTTGATGATGCCAGCGGCGAACGTATCGACAATAATTACCTAAAGCTTTTCGTTGAACTAGAATCTTTGATAGGTGAAGCCCTAAATACTGGCCTTCACGATACGCATTCAAAAATGAAAGGCTGGACACCACCGCCCAAAGATCATGCCGATTCATTCTCTAGTGCAGAAGCAGTTTCAGATGTGGATAAGGAAAGAGCTGGGGATATTGATAGAAATCTGAGAAAAAGCGATGCAGAAAAGCACCCCGAAATAAAAGATGATTGAATTTGATAGGTTCGCACGATTCTCGGAAACAACAGATAAGAGTAAACAACAGATGACAGTCACTATTTTGCGTTTCACAGCTGAACAATAAATAAACTACCTGATGGGGCTTCTTACTGATATCATGCTAATATAATCAAAGAGATATGCGGTCTTTTTAATACAAGGCTAAAGTTAATAGCTGATAGTCAGCGATTGACAATCCTGATGGTAGTGAACGATTCGAGCCATGGAGCGTCGAGCACCGAATAAGCTTCTATCCAAATATGCGGTGGGGCCGGTAAGCAATAGGGAGTGCACAAAATAAAATGAAATTATCTACTCAAATTAATTTGGGCCTTTTCTTTATTATTCTGTTGGCCGGCGCTGGCGCAGGGTCAATTGAAGTATATCAAACCAAAGCTCAGGTTGAGCGTTCTGCAAATGCCTTGGCACAAAAAACAGCATCACAACTTGCTGCCCAGCTGTCCGCGTTACTTTCACGGCAGAGCCCGCAGCAGCGTTCTGAACTGGGTGAAAATCAGCTTTCAGAAGACAACCTAGTATCTTCTATTTTAACTACTGCATTAACCAACGATAAACTCTCCACTATTAGCATAGAGAACACTGAAGGCATCGAGCTGGTTAAAAAAGAAAGCGCAAGTGAGCCATCTTCAAACAGTATATTATCCAATGTTATCGAACTCTCTGTTGCACAGTCGCAAGAAGCTATTGGTTCAACGTCAACGGTTGTTAAAGTAACAAGCAGCCCTAAAACGCACTATCACTTTCTGTGGCAACAGCTACTTAAAATTGCAGTTTTTTGTGTGGCAATTTATCTGCTCTCTTTAATCGCTGTCATCGTTATAGCAAACCTCGCCACTCGCCCACTGAGTAAAGTCACTAAAAAGCTCAATGAAATACAAAACAACGATTTCACGCCATCTTCAATAAAATCTGCCACTGCTGACTTTCGGTATCTTGTCAGTGCGGCCAACAACCTGTCCCTAGCATTAGAAAGTAAGTTTCAAGAATTGACCCGTCAAGCAGAGCAGTTCAAATCTGTGGCCAGTAGAGACACGCTGACTAAAATCGCTAATAGAAATGCATTCGACAGGCATATGAAGGCCCTTATTGGTGGTATTTCAGGCCCGAAAGAGCACGCACTAACACTTGTGAGGCTAGCTCAGCTTACCACTATTAATCATAAGCTTGGCATGTTGGCGGGCGACAATTATGTGTGTGGTGTTGCTGATGTTTTGAAGAAAGCCGGCCAAGATGATTTTAAAGGAGCCTTTGTTTTTAGAATTTCGGGCGGCGACTTTGCCATTATTAGCGAAGTGCAATCCAAAGAGGTGCACGAAGAGAACTTGGCATTGATAAGTAAAAGCTTTACTACCATCAACCCGCTTCGCGACGGCAACAAAGCCGCATGGATTGGTGTAGCACGATTTACTAATAGTATGTCGATGAAAGAAATTATGGAAAGTGCAGACAGTGCCCTTATGGCCGCAACAAAAAGGCCTCAGGGGTGGCAGTTTGCTTCAGATATCGCGCAAGTTCACAGCAATGCGCAATGGCGTCAGCGCCTTGAGTATGTAGTTTCACAGCAGTACGCCGACATATTGATTCAACCGGTTATGAATTTGGAGCGCAATACGCCGTCGTACTACGAAACATTTGCTCGCTTTAAAGACAAGCAGACTAACGATGTTATTCCCATGTCACAGCTTATTCCAGCCTCTGAACGCCTCGACCTTATCCCTCAGGTAGATAAGCTGGTAACCAGTATTGTATTTAAAAAGCTTAAAGTAACGTCACACCAAGTTGCTATTAATATTTCAAATGCCTCCATAGCAAATACAGAATTTCGAGAGTGGTTAATACAGCAGCTATCTGAACATGAGGCGCTTTGCCACCGCATTATTTTCGAAATTCAAGATGCAGCCCTTATTCATTATAACGAAGAAGCCATTTCATTTTGTAAGCGGGTAACACAGTTGGGCTGTCGTATAACCGTTGAGCACTTTGGTGACAACTTTGCTTCTTTGTCTGGTTTACGCGCCATCCAGCCCGCGTATGTAAAATTATCTGGGCGCCTTACCGAAAGTATTCACACCAATAAAGACAACCAGCTATTCGTAAGCAGCCTCTTAAATATTGCTCGCAGCTTGAACATAAAAGTTATTGCAGAGAAAGTTGAAAATGAGGCCGAATCGGTGGCGTTAAACAACTTAGATATTATTCATCAGCAAGGTTATTACTTTTCTAAACCCGCTCTTTGGACTGTCTACTAGCGCTTGTAGAGCTATTACTGACACTCTAGCCGCTTTTGGATAACAGAAGCGGCAAGCGGTTTGGCAAAGAGGTAGCCTTGAGCGCACTCCACTCCTAAGCGCTGACAGTAGGTAAGTTGAGTTTGCGTTTCTATACCCTCTACAACAATTTTAAGATTGAGTTTGTGCCCCAAATGTACGATAGCCTCCATCAATGCACCGTCGTAATCACTCTCAGGCGCATTTTCAAGAAAACTGCGGTCAATTTTTAAGTGGCTTACCGGAAAACGCTTTAGGTAGCTTAACGACGAATAACCCGTTCCGAAATCGTCGATAGACACTTCTACACCCATTGCTCGCTGGTTTTGTAAGCCTAATAGCACTTGTTCATCTGATTTTATTAGCATATTTTCAGTTAGCTCGAGTCCAATGGCTTCAGGGGGTAAAGCGTATTTTTCTCGACATCGAGCAAGGCGCTCAAAAAAATCATCTTGCTCTAACTCTCTGCCCGACACATTAATGTGAATACAAATCTCGATACCCATATTGCGCCATACTCGTGCTTGTTCACAGGCTTTCTCCATTACCCAAGATCCAATAGAGATAATTAAGTCTGTACGCTCGGCAATAGGGATAAATATATCTGGCGGAACGCTATGCTCAGCAATCTCAGGAGTCCAGCGAAGCAGCGCTTCACAGGAAATGATATTGCCATTTCTCAGGTCTACTTGCGGCTGATAAAGCAGGGTAAACTCATCGTTTTCCACAGACTCTCTCAATCGAGATGCGATGTTTCTTTGTTGATGCAGCAGTACGCTTAAGTCGTTACTGAAGGTGCTGTAGCGGTTTCTACCCTGCTCTTTTGCTTCATACATAGCCGCGTCGGCATTTTTAAGTAATGTATCAACCTCTGTGCCGTCATTAGGAAAAAGGCACACACCGACGCTGGACGTGACAAATACGTTTTCTGTGCCCAAAGAAAAGCTTTCTTTGCAGCAATCAACAATTTCTTCAGCCAAATCCTCTAACGATTTATCATCGTCAATATCGTCGATAAGCACGACAAATTCATCACCACCAAAACGGGCCAAGAAAGACGCTTCACCCACACACTCTTTGAGTCTATCGGCAAAGGAGCGTAGCAGCTTGTCGCCCCACGTGTGGCCTAAGGTATCATTGATATCTTTAAACATATCGAGGTCGATAAAAAAGACTGCCAATGATGTTGAATCACGCTCGGCTTTTTCGACTCGTTCTTTTAATGCCATCTCAAGATAGCGTCTATTGGGAAGACCGGTGAGTAAGTCAGTTGTGGCAAGTTTTTCTAGCTCGCTGCGTATGGCGTGCTGTTCGCTTAAATCAATATCAACGCAATACATTTCTGGTGAATCGGTGTGTTCACTGAGCATAACGTGGGATGAGAAAACGTGAACGGTGTCGCCGCTTTTACGTTGAAGTGCAAGTTCACCGCTGGGAATAGAAACGCCTTCTAACAGCCATTTCTCATGAGCGGATACCACTTCGTCTCGCATCAATGCGGGAATAATAAGTTCTTCAAGACGCTTTCCAAGCGCCTCTTCTTGAGTGTAGCCATAAATATCTTCGCTAGACGCATTCCAGTAAATAACGCGCCGCTCTTTGTCATAGCCTTGAACCGATACTTTAGGTAACGCACTAATGAGATTAAGAAAACGAGCCTCAGCAGATGCGCAGTCTGTGCCTAATGTATTTACGTGGTTTTTATTCAAAGCCATTCTACTTCCTTATGATTAGCCAAACCTTGTCGATAAGCAGTTTACCTTGCCTGGGGCGTATTAATCACGAATCGGCCCTAATTTAAGTGTAGTTGAAAAAATATAATTGTCTTAGTAATGCAACATTAACGCGGGCTGCACCCGCGTTATAAACAATATCGTTTTACAAGTTGCTGTAGTCTAACGCCCAGTTAACGTAGAGCTCGGTACCGACTTTGAGTGAAGATTCATCAGCATAAAAATACGGAGAGTGGTTACTAGGTGCCGACTTTGCATCCTGTCCCTCAGGCGTAACGCCTAAAAATACAAATAAACCCGGTACCTCTAGGGCAAAGAAAGAAAAATCCTCTGCACCGGTAACAAGGTCGTTCACATGCACCTTATCTTTACCTGCAACACGCTCCATAGTGGGCAGCATTTGTTTGGTAAGTTCAACATTATTAATGGTAACCGGATAGCCTTCATCAATGTGCACGTGTGCTTCGGCGCCAGTGGCTTTTGCTGTCATTTCTGCTGTGGTGGTTAAGTTTTCGAAGATTTGAGCGCGGTTATCCATATCGAAATTACGAATAGTGCCCTCTAAGTAAACTTCATCAGGAATAATATTGTTGCGAATTCCTCCATCTACAATACCAAAACTCACCACCGCTGGCGCTTTAGTTATATTAACTTGCCGACTAATAACCGTTTGAGTACTGCCAATAATCTGACCTGCGGCTACAATAGGATCTACGCCGCCCCAAGGTCTAGAGCCATGAGTTTGCTTACCTTTCACGGTTATTTCAAATCGATCTGACGATGCCATAAGCGGCCCTTCTCGGTAACCAATATGTCCTGCAGTACCTGCCGACCACACGTGTATACCAAAAACAGCTTCCGGTTTATAACGCTCAAAGAGCCCCTCTTTTAACATCAGCTCTGCGCCGCCTTCTTCGCCCTTAGGCGCGCCCTCTTCGGCAGGCTGGAAGATAAATACAACGGTGCCTTTAAGCTCGTCTTTCATGCTAGCAAGCTTCTCTGCCGCTCCCATCAGCATTGACATATGTAGATCATGGCCGCAGGCATGCATTACCCCGACTTCTTTGCCTCGGTATTCCGATTTGGCTTCAGATTTAAACGGTACGTCGGCTTTTTCTACAACAGGCAATGCGTCCATGTCAGCGCGCATTGCAATGACAGGGCCAGGCTGTCCACCTTCTAACACCCCGATGACTCCCGTATGAGCTACACCAGTTTCTACCTTCATACCTAACGCATTAAGATGTTCGGCAAGGACTTTTGACGTTCTAAATTCTCGGTTGCTTAGCTCGGGATGTTGATGAAGGTCTCGGCGCCACTCGATAACTTTTTGCTCAAGCTCAGCAGAAATAGAAATAGGCGCTTGGGCCAAAGTAAGTGGACTAAATGCCAAAGTGGCAAGGAGTGAAAAAGCAGTGGTAGCGGCTCTCATGGACGTTCCTCGTTATTATCGTTGAATAACCAGTATGCCTATGTCGCCGCCCGACCACAAATTGATTACAAGAGATGTTTCAACGCTACTGGTTAAGACCGTCACTTAAGAACATAGCTTAGGAACTTCGACTAAAAGCGTCGATAAAAGCCATCACTGAACGCTAGAGGTTACAGCGGCTACCACGAGCACTACCTTACTCTAAAAAGGCGTGCTCGATAACAAAGTGCCCTTTCTCTCTTGACGTCGCTTTTTTAAATCCAAGACCGGAAAGAATCTCCATAGTGTCATCTAACATAGACTGGTTACCACACAGCATAAAACGATCTTCTTCAATATTGAGCGCTGGAAGATTGAAGTGAGCGCATAATTCGCCACTTTTAAGTAGCTCGGTTAATCTGCGCTGATGAATATCACCTTTAAACGGCTCTCGGGTTACAATAGGAAAATACAACAATTTCTCTGACACAAGGTCGCCGAAGTACTCATTTGTCGGAAGCTCATTACAAATTTGCTCTTGATAAGCCAGCTCACTTTTGTAGCGCACGCTATGAACTAAAATAACATTGTCGTACCGCTCGTAAATGTCCGGATCTTTGATGATCGACATAAAAGGCGCAAGGCCGGTGCCTGTTGCTAGAAGAAAGAGGTTTTTCCCTTCAATTAAAAAGTCGGCAACAAGGGTACCCGCTGGTCTGGTGGACAAAAGCAACTGCTCCCCTACTTTTATATCTTTGAGGCGAGAGGTAAGTGCACCGTCAGGTACTTTTATACTGAAGAACTCAAGCTCTTCTTCGTAATTGGCACTGGCAATGCTGTAAGCACGCATTAACGGCTTATTATCAACTTCTAAACCCAGCATAACAAACTGCCCATTTTCAAAAGTATAGCTTGGGCTACGGGTAGTCTTGATAGAAAATAGTGATTCATTCCAGTGATGGACATGGGTAACTGTTTCTGATGTTAAGTTTCGCATTTTCTCCCCAATATATGACTTTCTGTGTTTAAGCCCTACGAGCAATAATTCTGCGCATAACAGGCTTTCTTCTACTGCTTTTTAAACTCGTGAATGCATGCACAAGTATGCACTTTGATTTACCCGTTATTATTACCTCAATAAAGCACCTCAATAATACCCGAGTAAATTACTCAGGTAAATAGCCTACTAAAACACTCAAGTATTATTGGTGTATAAATTTCAGCTAAGCACACTTCAATGCGCACTGGCTCTTTTTGTAACTTGTTCACAAAACACAACATGCCAACTTGGATATACGCCAACTTGGATATACGCCAACTTGGATATACGCTAAGTTGGATATACGTTAGCTTTGATATACGAAAGAATGGTACCTCGGGTTTATTGATATTTTTAACCCATCCAAAACGGATAGAACACAAGAGTACACACATCAATACGTATCGGAATACATTCGCAGGGGCAGTCAAGTTCAAGGGCCGTTAAATTGCGCATTCAGAAATTGCGGTCTAACTTATATAAAGTATAAGGCCAATATCGAATTAGGTATCTAAATAAGCGCCTGCTCTGGTACATAGTTAGGTGCCTAAATGGGCACTAATTATTTGCCTAATTAAATGCTAGGGAAGGCATCAAGTTTCACTTAGGCAGAAGCGAGAATAAAAGTTTATATTAACTTAAAGTTTAATATACTCAAATGTCATATTTGTCGTATCATTGCAGTGCAAACAAAAAATAAACAATGCTTAATATAACAATGTGTACATATTGAGCACTTTCCTACTCACGGAGGATTTATATGTCGTTATCTGTACTCATTGCCGATGACTCTAAATTGGCAAGGCGGAATGTGGTTCGCTCGTTACCGCTAGAAGTAGACTTTGCTGTAACTGAAGTTACCAATGGACAAGAAGCCGTTAGTTTACTTGCAGATAATACCTATAGCCTTGTATTGCTTGATTTAACCATGCCGAAACTCGATGGCATCGATGTGCTCGAGCGGTTACAAGCTCTTGAAAACATGCCGAATGTGGTAGTGATAAGCGCCGACTTTCAACCTGAAAAGCAGCGGGTAGTGAAAGAGCTAGGTGCAAAATTCTTTCTTCGAAAGCCGTTAAAGAAAGAGGATTTAACGGCGGTGTTATCAGAGCTCGGCTATTTATGACCACATCCTCACAGCTAAGCGAAGAACAAAGAGATGTATTGCAAGAGTTACTCAACATCTCAATGGGTCAGGCTGCGAACTCCCTAGCCTTGATGCTAGACACCCGCATTGACATTTCCATTCCTGAAATTTCCGCGGTTACACCAAATCAGCTCTATGACTTACTCTTTGAAACGGGTGATCTTTCCTATACTCGTCAATCTTTTATGCGGGATATTCACGGGGAAGTCATATCAATCATATCCTATTCTGGCCTATCAGAAATTGGGGCGTTGATGGATTATGATCAGCCACTTAGTGAAGAAGACACACAAGAGATTATCTTAGAGCTTTCCAATATCCTGGCGGGTGCCTGTTTATCGGGGCTGTCTGAACAGCTTAAACTCACTACAAACTTGAACATGCCGTTATTGTTTCAGCCAGACAAAGCCAGTTTTGACGGACTTCCGTGGCAGCATAGCCTGGCAATGGAAGTACAATTTTTAATTACAATTTCATCGTTCAGTATGCGGGTGATTTTTTGCCTCGACGACGAATCACTCTCTAGAATTCTCGGCACGTTGGATGTTTATCTAAAATAGCGAAAGAATAATGTCATTGTAAATAACACAAAGAAGCTCTCAGCCTAAAAGCTTCTTAATGCCCAGCAACGGGTTAAATAGTTTGTCATAGCTACTTGGGAAGAACTTATATAGCCAGTGGACTAGCTTGGCATCAGAACCAATTAAAATGCGAGGGGTCTTTTTTCTCATTCCTCTTTCAATAACCTTAGCCGCCTCTGAGGCTGAGGTACGGGCCACAGCGTCAAAATGCGCCACAATTCTGTCTTTAGTATCCTGATTACTGACATGGGCTTCGCCGGTGTTCACATGTTTGTCTAAAGCCTGCTTTTCGCTATGGGCTGATAACACTTCGCTGGACTTAGCGATATTCGTTTTAATTCCCCCAGGTAATACACACAACACTTCAATAGTTTTCTTTTGATACGCCATATCCTGACGCAATGCCTCACTAAACCCACGAATAGCAAATTTAGACGTGTGATATGGAGTCAGCATAGGAATTGTTATCAACCCAAAAATAGATGCCACATTAACAATGAGGCCTCGCTGCGACTTTTCTAATAACGGCATCATTTCTCTGCAACCCGTTATGGCGCCATGTAAATTCACGTCTAACACTTTGTTAAAGTGCGCCTCAGACGTTTCATCAAAGTAGCCAAATGTGCTGATCCCTGCATTGTTCACAAGCACATCGAGACTACCAATATCTTTCTCAATAAGCTGCGCAAGCTTTTGCCAATCTGCTTTAGTGCTTACATCAGCGACTTGAGCAATGAGCACTGAATTTCCCAGTTCATCAGTGATTGCTGACAGGTTTTCTTTATTTATATCAGTAAGGATAAGACTGGCACCCAATTTAGCCAATAGCGTTGCCAAGGCATGGCCTATGCCCGAGCCAGCTCCAGTAATAAGAATACGTTTATTTTTCCACGTCAGTGCTTGAGATTGCTTCATTATATTTTCTCTAACCATCTAAAAATGTGGTTGCTTACTGCAGGTAAATGACTTCCACCAATAGTCCAATGGCACGCCTCATCAATAACCTTTAATGTGACGTTTACGGCCTCTTGAGAAGAGTCTTTTAGCGTACGATGAGTGCTGTATTTCTTTGCGATTTTTCGCTGCACTGAAACGGGTGTAATACGGTCTTGTGCGCCACACACTAACAGTATGGGGCAATGTATATCTTTGGCATTGACAAATGTTGGCGGATGACGAAACAAGAACCACATGCCAATTTCCATCGATGCCCTGCCCGATTCAAATGTCGCTTTGCGTAAAATATCGTGCTGAATCTGGGGTGTCTGGGTGTTAGCAATGCCGTACTTTACGTTCTTAAGCAGTAAGTGAGTCGTTTTCTTCCACAGCGGAAACTTAAATAGGTTATGACCGAACGTGCGTATTACCGACCACGACCAACTGTTTATGCCAGCTGGCGAGGCGCTTGAAATTAAGACCATTTTATTAACGCCAGTGCGCGCTGCAACAAGCTGTGCCAGTAGTCCTCCCATAGAATGACCGACCAAAATAGGAGGCGCGTCTAATGTGTTAATAAACGACAAAAGAGACTCAACGTAGTCGTTGATACTAGCTTGGGCAAGCGCATTTTGCTTTGCCTTATCATTAAGCTCGGCTTTTGAAAAATGAAAGGGCAAACGGGGTGAATACACTCGGTAACCGTATTGTTCAAACTGCGCTTTCAATTCTATCAGCGTCTCTGGTGTGCTCCACATGCCGTGAATAAGCACAACCTCAGGCGAACTACTGGATTGCTGCAGATTAGGGTGCTTCATAGTTTGCGCTCTTTACATATGAGCTCTTGTGTAAAAGGCCTAGACATCACGAGCTGTGTACGTCAGCAGCCGGTTTATGAAAATCGGCAAGAGGTTTATTATCGTCAAACCGCAATACGTTGTCGGCCAGCTTACTGTGCTTTATGGCAAGTAAATCTTTTACGTATAAATCTTTGTTACACCATGGAAACTCTGAACCTTGAGAGGGTAATTCGTCCAGCTTACGCAGAATATAGCCAGACTTGAGCCCCACAATATTCTCTCTTGGCGCGTCTGGGTTGCGGTATGGATAAACGCTGTCGTGGCCGTGTTGCTCCATGTAATCAAGTAATCGACACACATAATCAAAAGTTAGCTCAGCTTTAAGGGTCCACGATGAGTTGGTATACCCAAACACCCAGACAAAATTAGGAAGCTGACTGAACATCATGCCTTTGTAATTGGTAAGCTTGTTGCCGTGTACTTTATGCCCATCCACAGATAAGTTGATATTGCCCCATAGCTGCAAATCGAGGCCGGTGGCTGGCACTATAATATCCGCATCGATATGCGTGCCATTTTTAGTTAACACGCCGGTTTGTGTGAAACGCTCGATATGATCGGTGACGATGGTGCTTTTACCTGTACGCACCGAATTAAACAGGTCTGCATCGGGCACCAGCGCCATACGCTGATCCCAAGGTTGGTAATCGGGGTTAAAATGCGTGTCTACATCTGCCGCGCCATCAAGGGCTTTAACATTCATTTTGCGCACTATTTTACGTACGAAGTCTGGAAATTTTTTCGATAGCACAAAGGACATCTGCTGTAAGGTCGTGTATTTCAGACGCATTATTCGGTTGGTTAACCCAGCAGGCAACACTCGAGATAGCACGCGAAACAGCACGTCAGAGGCAGGGCGAGACACGATATAGCTAGGAGAACGCTGCAGCATAGTTACATGCGCTGCCTTTTTTGCCATGGCAGGTACTATGGTAACCGCAGTGGCTCCACTCCCAATAACAATCACTTTCTTACCACTATAATCTAACTCTTGTGGCCATTTTTGAGGGTGAGCAATGGTGCCTTTGAAATCATCAAAGCCTTCAAAGTCAGGTAGGTAGCCTTTATCGTAATTATAATAGCCTGAGCAACAGGTAAAAAACTTTGCGGCAATATGGTACTCAGAACCATCTGCACGGGAAATGGTAACCAACCAGCGATTTTTAGTTGAATCCCAATTGGCAGCTTTTACTTTTTGTTGAAAACGGATGTACTGGTTAAGACCTTCATCTCGCACCAATTCCCCTAGGTAATGTTGAATTCGTTCGGCAGTGGCAATGTACTCTCTGTCAGTCCATGGCTTAAAGGAGAACGCAAATGTGTACATATCAGAGTCTGAGCGTATACCCGGATATTTAAATAAGTCCCAGGTGCCACCAAAATTCTCACGACTTTCGATAACAGCAAACGAATTATGTGGGCGCTTTTTCTTGAGTGTATAGCTCATTCCTAAGCCAGAGATCCCAGCCCCAACAATAAGTACGTCGAGTGCTTCATACTCAATGTGTTGTTCTTCGCTTGCTTTCATCACGTGTCACCAGATTTTATTATTATCGACTGTCACCACAATAAAGAGCAGTGACAACATAAACTATGACACAGGCTGTCAATCATTGACCTAAACGGCCATTCTGGCAATATGTGTATATGAAGAAATAGGCAAAGCTGAAAACGTTATGACGGCCAACACATCTCAACTAATTGAATCTGAGAATATATTCAAAGATAAGCACCCTTCCGGTGCTAATCAGCCGTTTAAGCGAAAGCGCTCTATTTTGGGATTACTTCCTCTTTTTAAAGCATTGGAAGAACAAGGGCGCAGCCCACAATCAATTCTGGCTGCTCGCGGGTTATCTTTAGATAACCTGACAGGCGCCGCAATGATCGATACCAATTTAGAACTAGACATTGTGGGCGATGCGATTGAATTGCTCAACGATCCTATTTTAGGCGTAAAAGTGGGTAGCCAAGTGTCGTTTACCTCATATGGCACGTACGCCATGTTGCTAATGACAGCCGATACGTTTTTGGAATCGGCTCGCGTTGGCGCACAATTCCAGCACCTTTCTCTGCTCTTTTCCCACATGACGTTGCACTTCGACTCTCACGGTGTTGAAGTGCGCTATACCGTGCCCGATGCACCTCCAAAATTAAGAGACTTTATTGCCGATAGAGATCTTATGGGCACCTATATCTTTATGCGGGAGTTTTTGGCAGAGGCGCCACATGTGTTAGTGGGAGGTACGGTGCGTTCGAAGCCAGAACGACATCATTTAGCAACGTATAAAAAATATTTGAATTTTGATGTGAGCTTTGACCAACCCTACAATTGGTTTCGCATTCCTGCATCCATGCTTAGGCTAAGCCAACAGCACAGTAATGTTTGGGCCCATAAACTATATAAAGCCCAGGCCTATGAGTTGCTTAACACCTTTTACCCCGCTCAGCAGGACGTAGTAACCCAAGTAAAAACCCTAATTGCCGGTTACCAGTCGGGCTACCCTTCTGCGTCAGAATTGGCAAACATTATTGGCGTAAGTGAGAGAACCCTTCGGCGAAAACTTGATGCGGCAGGCTCTAGCTATCGCAATATAATTGATGCGCAGCAGCAAAAACGGGCTCTTGATATGCTGTCATCACAGCGTTTACCCATTACCGCAATAGCCAGCCAACTCGGCTACGCCGAGCCTGCCAGCTTTCTCAGAGCATTTAAGCGCTGGACGGGGCTCACGCCCAAGCGCTTTTTACAGCAGCAAAATACGCCTTAATGCTCTTTCGATAAGTAGCAAATTAGCTAAGTAGCTTCTGGCCTTTATTCACCAGCATCTGCAAGCAAACTGTAAAAGTAACTCACCGCTTGCAGGTAATCACTTACCGCCAGCTGTTCGTTAACACCGTGGAATCGCTTCAGGCTTTCTTTATCTAGCCTTACCATCATGAATCGATATACGTTATCGGATAAGCCATAAAAATGCTTTGCATCCGTGCCTCCCATAACCAGATATGGCGCAACTAACACGTTGTCGTCCATGCGACGAATGTTAGACTCGATGAGCTTATACCCAGTACTGTTAAGCGGCGAAAGTTGTGATGGTTCATTTTCCATAAACGTCTCAACGCTCACTCTAGAATCATCAATTGCCTCAACAATGTGCTGCTTCACACTGGCTATGCTATCACCGGGCAGAATACGTACGTTCACCACTGCACTGGCTACTGTAGGTAGTATGTTCGACTTACTGCTACCCTCCAGCATGGTGGCTGCGATGGTAGTGCGAATACCAGCAGCGCTGCTTGGCGCTGACAGCATAGACTGCTCTACAATGGGCGAGAACAACCATAAATTTGCCATGGGCAACTGCAAAGACAGCGGCGCATAAGCTGCTACATGAGAAAATGTGTTGTAGCTGTAGCTTAAATTAGTATCAAACTGGCTATTTTCTATATTAACAATGGCCTTGCTTAACACGCCTGCTGCTGTGTGATCAGGAGGCTGAGAAGAATGCCCACCCTCTGAGGCTACAGTAAGCCGCAGGTTTACAAAGCCTTTTTCAGCCACACCCACCATGGCAACTGGCTGATCGACGCCTTTCATCAACCCTTGAGTAATTGCCCCGCCTTCATCAAGCACAAACTCAAAGCTAAGGCCTTGTTGTGCAAAATGTTCTGCAATTTTTGCGGCGCCCTGCTTACCACCAATTTCCTCATCGTGACCAAATGCAAAATATATACTTCGCTGTGGAGAAAAGCCCTCTCTTAAACGAGTTTCCATTGCCTCAAGCAAAGCCATTACCGTTACTTTGTCGTCAATCGTTCCTCTACCCCAAACAACATCGTCTACAATGGCGCCACTAAAAGGTGCCTGCTTCCACTGCTCTGCTGTACCTTCATCTACAGGTACTACATCCATATGCCCCATAAACAATGCTGGCTTAAGAGCAGGGTTGCTGCCTTTTACATGATAAACTAAGCTGTACTGGTTAATGGTGTAATGTTCGGCCTGCTGATGAACAAGGGGAAAACTAGCGCGTATGTGTTCATGTAACCCTAAAAATGCCTGAGGGTTTAGCCTTGACGGATCATCATATGAAATGGTTTCAAACTGAATCGCTTTCGCAAATCGCGCTACCGCGGCGTCTTCGTTAAGCGGAGCTTTAGGCAGCGGACTGTCTACCTGTAGCTGAGTGTCTTCAAAACTCAGTAACGTATTCACGTACAACACTATGCTAAGAACAAGAACGACTGACAATAAGCCAGCTATTATCTGAATTCGGGACTTTTTCATTATTTATTTACCCAAAAATAGTAAAGTAAAAGGTTTGAGATAGTATTAGCACGATGCAACGATAAAGTCTTGTTGTGACAACACATAGTGCTGTTTTACGACTCCTTCTTTTTGGTTCGCCTACGCTTTTTATAGGCAGGCTTCACCGTTGATTTTATGCCTTTCAGCGACACAGGCACGTTGTTTGACGCAATGTCGATAAGCTCGTGTAGGGTGTTTTCTAGTGGCTGCATAAAACTTTTATAGTTTGTCTGTTGCTCGGCAATGCCGTTTAACGTTGACTCCCATTTAGCCGTCATATCGGGTGTTGTGCACATTTCAGGAAGGGCTTCTACCAAGCCAATTCCTGCGGGTGTAGCATTAATAATTTTGCCTTGCCGCTTCAAAAAGCCACGCTTAAACAACAGTTCTATAATTCCGGCTCGCGTGGCCTCAGTGCCCAGACCGTCAGTATCTTTTAATATTGCTTTTAAGGTTCGGTCTTTAACAAAGCGGTTTATCCCCGTCATGGCAGCTAGCAGTGTGGCATCGGTAAAATGTTTGGGAGGTTGAGTCTGCTTTTCTAGCAACTCTCCTTTCTCGCAATGCAGGCTGTCGTTTTTGTTCAGTTCTGGCAGCGAGCCTTTTTGCCATGGGCTATCAGAGTTCGAATTACTTTCTCCGCCTTTTTTGCTATTTTTTTCGCTTTCATTATCACTGATTTTTTCAAAGAGCGCCTTCCATCCCAGTTGCTCGGTTAAATTGGCAGTTGTAGCAAACTTGCCACCTGCAATGGTTAGTGCTATGTGGGTTTGTTGATAAATAAAGGCAGGATAAAACTGAGCAAGATACTGCCTAACAATAAGGCCATACACGTTTCGTTCTAGCTGACTTAAGGAAAGCCCTAAAGGTGACTTTTCTGTAGGGATAATGGCATGGTGAGCGCTAACTTTCGCATTATTCCACGCTTTGGACTTAATAGAAGTATCTGCTTGTTGAGCCGCACTAGAAAACGGTAACTCTGCTTTGGCAAGCATAGCCACAATGGACTTCGCTAAGGAGAATTGCTCGCTGGGAAGGTATCGGCAGTCTGAGCGAGGATAGGTAATGAGCTTGTGTTTTTCGTACAGCGACTGACACACATCGAGCACCAGCTTGGCGTTCATACCAAATTGCTTAGCCGCATCAATTTGTAGGGTTGAAAGATTGAAAGGTAAAGGTGCATTCAGCTTTTTCTGCTGCTTTTTAATATCATCAATGGTTGCAGGTTGATTCGATATCCTTCCTACCACATTTTCAGCTAGCCCTCTTGAAAGTACACGCCCCTCATCATCCATATAAGCCTGACACGCCTCGCTAGGCTGCCACTTTGCAGTAAACGGTTGCTGTGAAGGCGTTGTAATATGGGCCAACACCTCATAAAAAGGCTTCGATACGAAATTGCTAATTTCCTTATCTCTATTTACCACCAGCCCCAATACGGGTGTTTGCACTCGCCCTACAGAAAGCACCCCTTGATAACCAACTTTACCACCTTGAATAGTATAGGCTCGCGTTAGGTTAATACCGTATAGCCAGTCGGCGCGGCTTCTTGCCAATGCTGATACCGAAAGAGGAATAAAATGCTTATTAGGTTGCAGCTGATTTAATGAACGCTTTACCGCGGGTAAGTTTAAATCGCTGATAAGTAAGCGCTGCATGCTGTCGCGCTTTTGCGGAGTTACGTTGAGATAATCGATAACCTCATCAACCAGAAGTTGCCCTTCCCTGTCTGGGTCGCCAGCATGAATAATTTGGCTACACTGCTTCACAAATTTACGGATAATCGCTAGCTGGCTTTTTGTTTTATATTTTGGTTTTAGCTGCCACTGGTTAGGGATAATAGGTAAGTGTTCTAACTGCCATTTCTTAAACTTTTCATCGTAACTATCGGGGTCTGCTTGCTCGAGAATATGGCCCACACACCACGTAACTACATCGCCACCAGCTGTTTCGATATAACCTTGGTGCTTTTTTTGAGGTTTAGGTAAGGCCTCTGCGATGGCTCTTCCTAGGCTAGGTTTCTCGGCAATGTATAACTTCATCGGCTCTATTTAGCATATTATTTTGAGTGGATGGTGCATGTTTGACTACATGTGGAGGCTTTGTATAGAAGCTGTTTTCGAGGCTTCATCTGAATCTTTTTCTGTAGCTATATGTAACTGCGTTCAACTACCTGTAACTACTCACATGAAAACTCGTTTAACGAGTACTTTATTATGTCTATCGTCATATTAAATAACCACTGTCATTATATCCAGTCATTTCTATCAGGCAGCGTTTTAGTAGTCTGGTTTAGTAGCCTGGTTTAGTCGCATTAGTTTAGAAGCTTGGTTTAATCGTCTAGTTTTGAAGCATAGTTTTGAAGCATATAAGGTCACAGCTTGCCCATACACCATTTTGCTACAAGGCCCGTCGCGATTGTAATAACCACACTGGTCAGCGTGCCTAGCAACACATACTCGGTAAGCTTTTTGTCTTCGCTCTTTGTTAAATCGCCAAACCTAAAGATGGACTTTGCAGCAATTAAAAAGCCAATTGCAGCAAATTGATTCAACAACACAAAAGTAAGAATAAGTAGTCGCTCTAAATAGCCAATACGCTGACCCGCCATGGCTAAGGTGCGCTGCACTGGAAGCTGCACTAATTCGCTGGTGCGTTTAGGGTTAGTCAGCTCCTCTAGCTCTTGGGTCCATGGCGAAAGCAGCTGTTTTATAACAATAGAAGTAGGACTTAAAATGATTAAATAAGCGAGCAGCAGTACCAAATGCTGATAGTTTATGGCGTAAATATGCTGCAGTAATGGCGCGAACTGTTGTGTTAACAGCGCCCACAAGATGATAGCAACGGTAATATGCGCAGCTTGATCGATAACAAAAGCAAAGGTGGTTGGGCTAGTGTAAGACTTAATTGCGTCAATGATAAAATGAGTCACCGTTACGCCAATAGCCACTAAAAATAAGGGTATAAGCTCTATTGCCGTTACACTTGATGCAGATAGACCTGTTGTAGAAATACCTGTTATAGAAACACCTGTTGCAGCAGCGCCAGTCTCTTTTGTCGCAAGTGTGGCAAATAAAGATAAAATCAATAGAGCAAAAAATGCCAGCACGCCGTGAAGTAAAGCATGTAAGTACAATGCCGGAGACAGCAGATGTTTAGTATTGCGACTTTTTACCCAGCCGGTAGGCTGAAAATAGAAGTCTCCCAACACGTGGGCTACCAAGAGTCCGGCTAGCAGGGCTAGCTGTTGTAACTGCAGCTGCTCTGCACCTATTCCACCCATACTCAGCACTCCTATGCTCAACACCTCTATACCAATAGCTTCCATACTAAATCTCCTAGGTCTGCTATCACGAGCTAACTTCAGTTGCCATGTGCTCAAGATATTCATTCACCAAGTGATATCCACTGGCATTTAAAATTCGGGTAACGTTGCTTCTCGTTTTACCCAGCGTATTCGCAATGTGTTCATGGGCTTTATCTTTTGCACAAATATAGGCAAGCAGGGTTTCTGATTGAGTTTGAGTTAACGCCGTAATATGGCTATCTAAAAATGCGGTTAGCAGTGCTGCATGCTTATTTAAAGCTTCATCATCGCTAGTAAACACCAAGTATTGCGATTTCAGAGTATCTAATGCCCTACCCGAACGAACGAAGGCATCCCCACTCCCTGTTTTTACCTGTCCATCAGTAACGTTAACCTCGCCAAGCCCTACGCTAATACGAATATCGGTTGAGGGCGTGCAAGCTTTTAAAGCAAGCCTTATGCATATCGCAGTTTGCATGGCATTTTGCGGCGAGGGTATTACGGCCTGAAACGCATCGCCACGAAACACATCATACTCGCCATGATACATTTCCGTTTGCGCTTTAAGCGTTGTGGTGAGTACTGCCAGCACATGCTTTAAGTCTTCACCACTTAAGTGCTGTGAGTTGGCAATATCTCCAGTGATCACTGCCGCCCGCTGTTTAATCGTGTCCATTAGCCGCTCTCGTTGTAATGAGTTTTGCTGAAAGGTCGAGTGATAAACCCTCTAAAATTAGATTGCCTGTATTTTTATACATATGCAATACTACCTTCTTCAGAGTGCATACGTGCACTCGGGTAACCGTTTATCAACACTTTTTAAAAAGAGTCCATAAACAATCACTTTCAACAAAGTTACCATAATCAATCACACAAGCATACAGCTGTTTTTACGGCAGATACCGCCTGAAGTTTATACCTAATGCTTTCGCCTGATGAGCACGACTGATGTTTATGCCTGATTTTTTTGCCAGATGCTCTCGCCTCAAGTTCTTGCTTAAAGCCCTCGCCTAAAACTCTCGCCTAAAGAGCATGCTAAAAGCTTACGTTTACTATTTACTCAGCGGCTACATGCGACAGTTTTTGTCGCATGTTGTGGGTATGCTATTGTGCTTACACGTAAAGGATTCAGGTTATTTAGTCCTATGAGCGCATTTCAACGCAAATTAGACATTTTACAGTTTGTGCCTACGGCACCGCGAAAGGTATCAAGCCGCCAAATATTTGATAACCTACAGAACTGCGGCCATCACCACATTGATATGCGAACGATACAACGGGATTTGGTTAATCTAGAAACCGTTGGGCTCTTTGGTCTTGAAGTAGACAAACGCTCTAAACCCTACGGCTGGTTTATCAATGCCAACTTTAAAAAGCTGAATCTTAGCTTGATGGATGGCAATACCGCCCTTGCATTTAAAGTGCTCGAACAATCTGGCGCTACACTGCCCAATACCACGCTTAACGAATTGCAGCCCTACTTCACCAAGGCAACACAAATACTTCAACAAGACAGCGACTCTCTGCTTAGCAACTGGTTAAAGTCGGTAGCAGACTCGCACATTTCTCAACCTCTTCTGCCGCCAGAAATAGATGCAGTGTCTTTTGAAAGGCTGAAAAACGCCATCTATTTTAAAAAACAAATATCGGCTGATATAAAACGTATTTTTAATGGTGGTAATCAAATGGTATGGAAACACTACGACCGAATAAACCCCATGGGGTTGGTTAAACAGGATGGTCGCCAATTGTTTGTCTGTTCGTTTGGGGAGCTACACAAAAGACGCTACGCGCTACCCTTACATTTTATCAGAAACGTGCAGGTAACCGAGGATGACTGTCAGCAGAGCTTTGGCGAACTTGAAAGCGTTCAGTTACTCAACAACAATAGAAAGCAAAATATTGAACTGAAACTACTGGTTAAAAACAACGCGCTCTTCCTGCTCCACGGTTATAAGCTTTCTGAGGATCAGATCATTAGCCCGTCTGCACACACCGACAAATCGTTTTTAATGGCAACCGTGAAAGATACGAATAAGCTAAGAGCCTTTTTGAGAGGGCTTGGCGACAATATTGAAGTTATTGAGCCCAAAAAGTTAAGAGACTACTTTTTGGCAATGTCGCAGAAATTATTCGCAACATATAGCCAATAAAAGGCTACATCACAGATGGTGGCTGTAGCCTTGCGCGCCCTACGTTACTGGCGGCTAATGAGTCATTGCTTCATTTGCTGGCGAATAAATGCAGGAATATTAAAATACTTCGACTCAAGGTTTGAGCTAATACGGGAGCCATTAATCTTCATTGGCACCATCTCTCCCATTATTTCACGGTATTCTTCTAATTCTCTGCTTTGTTCTATCATATCGATTTCATCTAACAGGCTGTATTGCTCTAACTTGCTGTATTCGTCTGGCTCAGTACTGTTTTCAAATTCGCCACCCTTTTCTTTTTCACTATGTTGCTCTTTTTCACTATGTTTTTGGGGAACAGGAATGCCCGTTGCGATAACTAGCACTTCACCGAAATGAGATAGCTCTGGGGATACCGTTACGCCGGTTATTATTAGCGCACGAGCACTCTCAATCAAATTTTGCAGTGTCGCTAGCATTTCCTCATACATCACTAAGCTAGGCTCTTCCTTGCACGTAAGTTGCACAATAACGCCCTGAGCTCCAACAATGCTTTGATCATCAACCAAGGGGTTATTAAGAGCATGGGTTAATGCATCACACAGCAAGCTCCCATCTTCGGCAATACCAACGCCTAATGCCGTATTGCCTTCTAACGACAGAATATGGCTAAAGTCATTAATATCCACATTGATATAACCGGTTTTGGTCAGCATGGTAATAATAGCTTCGACAATTCGGTGCATCTGCGTATCGCAATGACGAAATGCCGACAGTAGCCCAACCGTTTCATTAAGCGCCGACACCAGCGAATCATTCGACAATACTAAGGTGGCATTTGCGACTGCTTTTATCGCTTGAAGTGCATCGAGGGCAATTTGGTGGCGCTTACTGCCTTCCGACTTGAACGGCAAAGTCACAAAGCACATCGCGTTTATGCCCTTTTTCTTCGCCATGTCTAAAAGTACAGGCGTAGCCCCACTGCCAGTGCCTCCGCCTAGTCCTGCAATAACGATAATAATACTGTCGTCTTCTATTAGCGTACTTAACACCTCTTCACTTTGACGGGCAGCACTATGTGCCACTTGAGGGTCGGCACCCGCTCCATACCCTTTTGTGGTGGCCTCTCCTATAAGAAGAACTTCATGATTATCACATTGGTGCAGCGCAGATATATCGGTATTAATAGAGGTAAATCGAATATTGGTGTGCTGACATAAACCGGCCATAGTAGTGATGGCATTGCCGCCACAACCGCCTACGCCTATTACGTGAATATTGATATCTTTAGATTCTGTATCTTTGAGTATTACGTTGTGCATGCTGTGCCCCTCAATGTCATCATTGGCGTAAGTGGGGTTAAAAAGGACGTTAAGCATGCATTACCCGTACGTCAAAAACTGACGCACTTCGACACAGGCACATTATTATGCTCACTCTTTTTTTGATAGTAAGCGCTAATCCCTTTACTCTAAGGCTAATAAAATACAAAAATCGTGACATAAACACGGACGGATAAAAAATGCAGCCTCATGACCAATTGCCCTTACATGACTTTATAGAGTATCCAGAACCCACCATGAAGTCGCGAAGCGCTGACTTTTTAAAAGCCATGCAGCGACGACACAGTATTCGCCATTTTAGCGACCGCCCGGTGGACAAACACGTTATAGAGAACTGCTTATTAACAGCAGGCACAGCACCAAGCGGCGCTAATCATCAGCCTTGGCACTTTGCTGCCATAAACACTCCATCGATGAAACAAAAGATACGTGAGCACGCCGAAGCCCATGAACGTGGCTTTTATGAAGGGCGCGCTGGGCAACAATGGCTAAACGACTTGAAACCCTTAGGGACAGACGCCGCTAAACCGTATTTGGAAATAGCGCCCTGGCTTATTGCTGTTTTTAGTCAAAAGTTCGGGGAAACCGAAGGTGGAGAAAAACAGCAAAATTACTACGTGCATGAGTCGGTAGGCATTGCCGTGGGTATGCTGATTACCGCCCTGCACAACGCCGGATTAGCGACGCTTACTCATACGCCTAAGCCTATGAACTTTTTAACCGACGTGTGTGGTAGACCCGATAACGAAAGGGCATACATGCTAATAATTGCGGGATACCCTGCGATTAATGCGACTATACCGGCTCACGCCACACAGAAAAAATCCCTAAGTGATATTGCGAGCTTTTTATAATCGCTGGAAACAGGGCTTGCATGTCGATGTGTTGACTGGGGCAGTAAATTTGGTTCTGACCCCATTTATTTCTGTGCTACTCTGCGCGCCGACATTCAATTCACGCAATATATACGGTTAAAAGGACACGTCTTCACATGGTTCCATGGGTTAAATTGGGTACAGCTAAAATTCCAAACAATGGTGGTGAATTAACCTTTTCTCAGCGAGATCAGGAGTTTAGTATTAGACTTTCTGGAATTCGTGGCGAATTGATGAATAGCCGAGTATTCAATTCAGAAAAAGAGTTGTCTCAAATGGGGTGTGCGCATCTCAAAACGACACCTAACGCACACGTTTTAGTGGGCGGTTTAGGCATGGGATACACACTAAGAGCCGCACTCAATGAAGTTACGCCAAGCTCAAAGGTTACCGTTGCCGAACTCATTCCTGAAGTTGTAGAGTGGAATAAAGGCCCACTTGGCAACTGCGCTAAAAACCCACTTCAAGATCCTAGAACAAATGTTGTGGTTGGTGATGTTAAACACCTTTTAAATACCGGAAAGCCAACTTTTGATGCAATATTACTCGATGTGGACAATGGACCAGAAGGCCTAACACACTCTGACAATAACTGGATTTATTCAATAGACGGTTTAGAAGAAATTTATAATGTGCTTAAACCTGGTGGCATGCTTGCCATATGGTCTGCTGGGCCTGATTATTTATTTTCCGTTCGCTTAAAAAATGCAGGCTACAAAGTGTCTACACGTATTGCCAGAGCTCGCAAAGGAAAAGGAAGTAAGCACACTATTTTCCTAGCTAAAAAACCCATGGACTAAAGCATTAGTGCGCTTAGGCTAAACGCTGTTCATTGCCATCTACCCCTTATATTTACGCCTTACATTTACCTCTCGTATTGGTTTTCAATAACCTGACGGTTAACAGAAACCCAGTAATGAGCCTTTAAAAAGGTATGTGTTTAAGTGAAGAGTTTCGGTAATTTTTTCATAATAACGCCCGAATCATACGAGCAGACGGTGATGTTCGCAGTGAATCTTTGGCTTCAACATAGCGTAAAAGCTCCTTTCAATAAGGGCTGTAGCGCTTTTACGAATCATTGAATTAAACTGGCTTGTTTCGTGCTCCTAATCTTTGTACCTAGCAATAAATGCTAATAACGTTGGATATGAAGATAAGGAGAACATCATGAAGAAACGTTTACAATTTACCCTTGCAGGGTCAATGTCATTACTACTAAGCGCTGGTTGTTTCGCGGGCCATCACCAAGAAGATGGCAAAGAGGTTATGATGAAAAACCTAGAAACTGGCAAGAGTATTGGCAGCGTAATGGTGAGCAGTTATGACGATGACGGCGTTGTGTTTACGCCCAGCCTTTCAGGATTAACACCAGGGGTGCATGGTTTTCACGTGCATCAGAATGGCGATTGCTCACCTTCAATGAAAGATGGCAAAAAGGTATTGGGCGGCGCAGCTGGTGGACACTTTGACCCCGAAGATACAGGCAAACACAGAACCCCTTGGTCTGAAAAGGGTCACGAAGGCGACCTTCCAGTTATCTACGTTGACGAAAACGGATATGCCGACCAACCTATTTTCGCGCCAGAACTGGAATTTGAAGACATTAAAGGTCGAGCGTTAATGATTCACGCACAAGGTGATAACTATTCAGATACCCCCAAAAAGCTCGGCGGCGGTGGCGAACGCGTGGCCTGCGGTGTCATTAGTGAATAAGAGTAGTAAGTAAAATCAGTAAATAAAGTGCCAAGTGTTTAGGTACTGTTTACATACAAGAAGAAGCGGCATAATGCCGCTTCTTCTTGTATGCTTTTTTAGTCAATGATTGTTACTTAACTTCTAACCATTGACCATTTAACTGCATTAATTCGACAGCTTATACTCCAGCGTAATCTTAGTGTTTAAAAGCTGTGACACTGGGCAATTTTCTTTTGCTCCCTGAGCAATTTCCTCAAATTTATCCTCAGTGATCCCTCTTACGCTAGCGTCTAAAATCAATGCTGATTGCGTAATTTCAAATCCATCATCACTTTTCTCTAAGCTGATTTTTGCTGTGGTATTTAATTCACCGTCATCAAAACCAGCATCTGACAGTGCAAAAGAAAGAGCCATAGTGAAACAGCTTGCATGGGCTGCACCAATGAGTTCTTCTGGGTTAGTCCCTTTTCCATCTTCAAAACGGGTATTAAAACCGTAAGGGTGGTTAGACAAGGCACCCGTTTCTGTAGAAACACTGCCTTTCCCGTCTTTTCCTAACGGTTGATAAATTGCGCTACCTGATTTTACTATTGTCATTTCATCTATCCTTATCTGGTGTTCGCACTTTTGCCAAACCAAGCTCCAATAACTGTCGTGCTTCAAACCCAGTTATTTTCAATCGAACCACTTGGCTTGATTACAAGACAAAAGCGTTGCAAGTGTTCTGCCAACCGCCTGGCTTTGCTCCAGCCCCTACCATGCATGGACTTTGGAAATTATATTCGCCAGACAGCGCTAACGCTTTTACGTAAAATGTAAGCGAAATACAGAGATGGCTGAAAATTTTACTTGTGCTTTTTACTTACCCCTTAAAACATGAACTGTTGTCTCTGTACCAATAGTTCAATCACTTGAGCACTAGATCTTCGTCTAAAAAAAGAATTTGAAATAATTTAGGCATATAGCCAGATTTGCAGTGTTAATTTTAAGGCGCCTTTGCCTATTCAACACAAATAATTGATGATATTTTTGGACAAGGATTCTGGTTTATAAGACTGATTTACAAGGACAGGTAAATGATGAAACTCTTTCACTCCCGCTTAAAAAGCACAAGCGTAAAAAACACCGCTTTTTATCGCTCTTACACAATCATCGGCGTAACCCTAAGCGCTTTGCACCTAACTGCTTGCAGCGATAATAATGACGCAAGTGACATCGACGCTGTTGAGGAAGTTGATTCAGCTATTGGCATTTGGTTTGGCGATGCGACAACTATAGATAACGAACAAGAAAGCGTTGTAGTAGCCGTTTCCTCAGAGGGAAAGGCAATTCTGTTTGCAGAAAACTCTAGCAATGTGCTTATTGCGAATGATGTGGTTGGCACAAACGTCATCACTTCTGAAGATACTATGTACTATCCCAAAGATAATATGACGCGATATGGCTCAATGCAGGCAAGTGCAACAAGCGACATGCTTGAAGGGACGGCAACGGTATCGGGCAGCGTCATTGAGTTTTCTGCTACGACAGTGACGTCACAAGACATCATTACCCTTACTGATGTTGCTGGAAATTATTCTGACTCATCTTCAGATAACACTTTCACTCGCTCTTTTGCTATAGACAACGAGGGTGTAATAAGTGGCTCTGACACTGCAGGCTGTATTTACTCAGATAATGTCGAACCTATCGCAGATGTTAATACGCTTTTTAACATAACGGTCGAAGTTGATACATGTTTTGAAGACTTTACGTATGAGGGCCTTTTGGCCTATGGAACCTTCCCTTTTGACTATGAAGGTGCAATTAACGATAGGAAAGGGATTGTCATCGTGGCCGAACATGCGTCAAGAGCATACGCTATAAGACTATTTAGCCCTCAAAATTAAATTAGTAAATATACTTAGGATTGTTCGATAAGGTATTTGATCACATTCTGATTTGCTATTAGCGAGCTTACAGGCACAATTCGCGTCACTTTAAAGTCGTGGTTTTTAAAGAAGCTTTAACGGTATTTAAGTAGAAAAATAGATGGTGCGTCTACCCTGATTCGAACAGGGGACCTCTACCATGTCAAGCACTTTTACCATCTCACCACCAAGAACCATAAAGAACAACCAAAAACAAATAAATCATTTAAATTCATACGCTTAATTAAAAATACAAGTTAACTAGAGACCTCTACCCTTTCCTGATTGTTCTTGATTGTTCCCCTTTTTTCTCCCATAATGTTCCCACTTTGTTCCCACTTTTTAATTTAAGGGAAAGTTATGGCAAATTTCAGCCCTACTTCTATCACCAAAACCACCGCCGCTAATTTCATTAAAACAGCGAAGCATGAAGCTGAATTGCCTTGTGAAAAGATCATCGGCTTTCACTTAAGAAAAACACAAAGAGGTGGAACCTGGCGATTGCGTTACACCGACTTTGCTGGCAAACGCAGAAAAACCAGCTTAGGTAAATTTGTTGATGGCTCAAAAGATAGAATTGATGCAGCGGAGCAAGCAATTGAATATCGTAGTAGCTTAAACAAAGGAACAGACCCGGTAAAAGAGGTAGAAGCTAAAAAGGAAGAGTATAGGCTCAATGAGCTCACGCGAAGCAAAAGAACCATAGGCGCATATTTAGACGGCCCCTATAAGTTGCATCAGTCGCGCAAGTCAAACAATGGTAAGCATACGCTCGACATGATTCGTAGGGCTTTTGCTGAATACCTTGATCATCCAATGGATGAATTAAACAAGAGTCTCATACATCAATGGCAAGTTGAATATACCAATTCAAGAGTTGATAAAAAGACTAAAGAAATTAAACCTCGTTCACATGACACCGTGAGCCGCTCATACGCAGCTTTAAAAACAATGGTAAGGCATGCGTATCGAAATGAGGTTATAAGCTCTTTTCCATTAGCTGAGGTTTCGCTATTGGATATGACTGATACCGAAAAAGAAAAACTTCACAACAAAGCAGACAATAAAAGAAGATTGCTTTCTGATTTAGAAATTGATCAACTTAATGATGGATTGGAGAAGTATAGAGAGCAGATAATACAAGGCCGTGAAAATAGTCGGCAACATGGTAAATCACACCTACCCTCTTTTAACGATGTTGCTTTTCCAAATTGGTTTTTTCCTTTTTTTAAGTTAGCCGCTTATACAGGTATGCGCCCAGGTGATCTCTATAACCTTCATTGGCATCAGCTTAACCTTAATTTTAAGCGCTTGGTGAAAGTACCAAACAAAACACGACACCATAAATCACCGGCTAAACTCGATATACCATTGAGTGAATCAATAACGCATGTAATGCGACAATGGAAAGAGCAGAACGGAAACCCTTCAGAAGAAAATCTTGTCTTTACCTCCCCTGTTACTGGCAAGGAGTTATCCAGAGACGCGCACGAAAAGCCATGGAATAATATTTTGATGCTTGGAGGTGTAGAAGCCAAGCTGGACTTTTATTCTTTAAGACATCATTACATAAGTAAACTTGTGGCCAAAGGAGTTCCACTCTTTACAGTGGCGAAGTTATCAGGCCACAAGTCAACAAAGATGATAGAAGAACATTACGGGCATCTTTCCCCCCATCACGCCGCCGAGGCGCTTGAAGCTATATCATCCGACTTTAATAGTGGAGTGGTTTCTAATGGAAATTAAAAAAAATAACGACAGCACGGACGTACTGAAAAAAGAGTTACGGAAATCTGCTGGCGGCTTTGCTGTTTTTGCTGACTTTTGCTCTGAATATGAAGCAGGCAAAATTAATGAATTAACCCTCGATAACTTATACGAAATACTCAAACCCATGCTTGAAGATGAATTGTGCAACGGTGAAAAAACCCAGGCTAAGGAAATTAGAAACCTTTCTGCGAAGTACCTTAAAGCAAATCGCACCCCACACAAGCAGCCAAACCCTGCAGAAGAATATAGAAAAGGCATGAGTATCGCGATTACTTTTAATGAACTGCGCAGCTCTGGCACTTCATATGAAGAGGCATTAAGACTTGCAGGAGAAAAAGAAGCAGTTGGAGAAAAACGAGCAGAGCAATACAAAAAATTATATGAAGAGAAAGCTAAGAAACATGTTAATGAAGTAAAAAAAAGGTCGTGATCCTTTGTTAGGTAAAAACAATTAGCGAAAAGCAACAATATGGAACTGTCAGTAACAACTAAGGAAACAAAATGACAGTTCAGGCACAAATGAAGACCGCAACTTCCGAAAGTTTAGAAAACTACAAACCAAATATGCTCTTGCTCAAAGATACTCAGTTAAATGAGTTAACGGGCATACCTGCAAGTTCATGGCGCAAATCACGAATGACAGGTTATATCCTAGGAGTACCCGCACCACACCACATAAAATTCGGTAAATCTGTACGTTACCGGCTCGCAGACATTCAAGACTGGCTTGAAGGCTTAGATCAGAATGGCAAGGAGGGCATGTAATGGAAACAATAAAGGAGTTGGTAAACAAACAGCTTGAAGAGCTACACGCTCGATATTCCCACCTAAGCGATAAAAAGAAAGTGAAGTTCTACAGGTCGATGCTGTTGTCGTTCGGTAAGGAGCGCAAAGAGAACCTGGATAAGTTAGGCGAAGCAGAAGAAATGCTTAGGCACTTTCTTGAAGTCGAAACTGGACTAAGTATGACCATCGACGGCCTAAATGAAAAAGTAGAAGAACTTGAAGCAAAGGTGAAGAAATGAAAAAGAATGAAGCCACCCCGAAGGGCGACAACATCAAGAACGGCAATTCTTATGTTACAGAAATCGGCCCGCGTATCAAGAGCGAATATACACTTGAGATGCTTTTAAAGGTAGGTCCAAACGGTATTACCCAGCCGGAGGCCTATTCCGTCTACCGTGAATCGTGCTTGCATTCAACTATTTCAGCGCTACAGAATCAGCACGATATCAAAATAATGAGACGGTCTGATAAACAATCAATAGTACACAAGCGCCAGAAGCCTTTTTCTCGTTATTGGCTACCCGATATTGTTCAAGCTAACAGAGCGTTAACGTTGCTGAATTTTTATCGAAAGCAGAGGAACGCCCCATCTCTAAAGCTTAGCGCTATATATCAACCCACTAGTAAACCAGTGTAGCCCTTGTGGTTACCCTTTTTCGGGTAACTTCTTACCCATAACAGGGTAAGAAGTACCGAGGGGATATTATGGCAAAGAGCAAACCAAGACCTTTTGCTGGTATACCTAACAGAGTTATCGAGCATCCTGATTTTCATGCTTTAAGTGCTAACTCAGTGCGCTTATTACTCTGGTTCGCTTACCAATACAAAGGTAACAATAATGGCAAGTTATGCGCCGTTCACTCGCAGCTACACGACAAAGGGTTTAAGTCGAAGTCTACGCTTAGTGCTGCTTTAAAGGAGCTGCTTACTAAAGGGTTCATTGAGCTCAGTAAAGGCTCAGGCTTATGTAAGAACGGACGAACGCCTAACTACTACGCATTAACCTATGAGAGCGTGGACGAGATTAGAGGCTTTGACATGGATATAAAGCCAACTAGTAAGGCCCTAAGAACTTTCATTGATGATGTAGATAAAAGGCGCAGTGCTTAAAAAAGCCAGGTATCAAAATGTGTACAGCAAACATGATTAGCGGTACACATTCCGTACACTGGCTCAATTTAGCGGTACACATTCCGTACACTGGCTCAAGTTTAGTAAGCAATTAAAACAATAACTTACGAATATTGGAAAACCTTACCCAGTGTACAGATTCTGTACCCCTTAATAGTAAGCCATACATAGAGTTATTTAACGCACTAAACAAACAACAACTAAACATAGAAATAAGGGGGAAAGGACAAGTAGAAAAATTTGGGCTAAAAACAAGTCGAATCCGACTTAAAAAAAGTCAAATACGACTAGCTGGTGGATTTAGGTTTTAACTTTTGCTCGCAGGCATCCTTTACCCACTCGGAAAACGGTTGATTAAGTTTGGCTCGATCAGTCTCAATTCTCTCGAGCAGACCATCTTCGAAACGAATGTTTTTCCTGGTAGAACCTTTTCGTTCATCAGACCTTTTTGAAGAATTATTATTTTTTTCTTGCATTGGGTGTGTACCACTCTTATATTAATGGGTGTGTACCAATCAATATACAACAACGTCAGTTAGCAAACAATGGAGAATAGTTGTGGAAAACGAAGAAACAATTTTTTCAGTGATTGAGAACAAGCTGCCTTACCGAATTATTAAGACAGGCCTTGAGTCATTAGGCGAAGCGAGAAAAGCGCTGGCACAGGCTGAGAAGGAACTAGGCGGTAATATCGGCCTAGCCATTAGAAAAGAAAGTTTATTTAACTAGAGGAACTACCATGAACTCAGAAATGGAAAAAAGAGCATTAGATGTTGAAGATAAACGAACCGCTGCAATCGATAAGGCTGAGGCGATATTGAGTCTTGTACAGCTTGGAGTCGAAGAACACGGAGTGAATCAAGAAACAGTCTCTAGAGCATTGTGGGCCGCTGGCGATCTTTTATTCGAGGCAAGAGAGGCTCAAACAGATTTTCAACAAGAGTTAGCAGAGAGAAACGTAAGAATAGTTCACCAGCAAATTGAAAACACATTAAGGAAGGTATAAGCCATGACACACACAGATAAAGCGTTAGTTGATAGCATGGAGCAAATAAAAGCGCTTAGCTCGACATGCCAACAACAAATATTTGAAAACACCATAGACTTAGGTAAACATGAGTTAGTCGTTCACGCCCTCCTAGATAAGATACAAGAGACCTGTAACGAGTGGTTACCCAAAGCTTGATAGAGTTCGAAGGGGGTAACGTTCTGTTACCCTCTCTTTATAAAAACCGTCCATATCCCGTCCACAGCTAAAAGCTATAAACATCAAAAAGCTAAGCAATTCAATAATGTAAATGATTTTTGGCGTTTTCCATTGTGGAATACACATTACTTGTCATATACATGTCACGGAAAAAACCATAAAGCGCACATTTCATAGCTGAATCATAGGGTTACAAGGTTTTGTGGGTTTTCTATAGAGGAAAACGCAAAGAGTCATGCCTGTCCTGATTTCGGGACTGTTCTGTCCTGATATCGGGATTATTGACCAATCAACCAATCGGTTGAAGAAAGTTAACTGATTGGTGTAGTCGCCAAATACCAAATATTTAGAATTTAAAACTAAAAATAGACTTAAATTAAGCATTTAATGCTGTGAAGATCAATATTTGCGCAATTTATTATTGATATTGTATTTATATACAGTATTATTGAGTTGCTCAATGCTTAAGCAGCGGGCAACTACCAAGCGGGGCGGTTTGGTTTCAAGTCTTTTGCCTTATTAAAGTTTAGATACCGCGCTCACTATCGCCCCGCTTACTCTAATAGTTGCCTGAAGTTAAAAACTAAAACAGGTAACAATATGAAATTATTATTAGAGTTAAGATCGAAAAAGGCAGACCTTCATGCCCAAATGAAGAAGATGGTTGAAACTGCCGAAAGTGAAAAGCGCAGTTTATCCAAAGACGAAGACGCAAAATTCAAAGCGCTTCAAGAATCAATTGAAGAAACGAACGCAAGCATTCAGCGAGCGGAAGTTCTTGCAGACAATGAACGCAGTTTAATTACTGGCCCCGAGTCAACTCCAGAAGATAAAGCCCCTAGCAACGCAGAGCTTAGAACGTTTATCAAAACTGGTGATGTTCGCTCACTGACAAGCGCCGTTGATTCAGATGGCGGTTTCGCAGTAGTTCCGACACTCGATAGAGCTATTTACAAATTACTTCGAGACAACTCAGTTTTTCGTTCCAACGCCACTGTTAAAACCACCTCAAGTAAATCACATGAATTGCTAGTAAGTACCGGCGGTACTACAGCTTCATGGGCCGCTGAAGGTGATACACGAGGCGAGACAAGCACAAGCAATTTAGAAAGCATAGAAATCAGACTTAATAGTCTTTTCGCCTATCCGAGCACTACACAAGAATTGCTTGACTGGTCAGACTTTGACATTGCCGGCTGGTTAACTTCAGAAGTAGCGGAGCAAACCGGAGTGGTAGAAGAAGCATCATTTTGGAATGGAGATGCCGTTAAAAAGCCAAAAGGATTGTTAACTTATCCCACGGCTGCAACTGACGATTCAACACGAGCATTCGGTACTATCCAAGCAATTGAAACCGCAGCCGCGAACACACTTACCGGTGATGACCTGATTACCTTTGTTCACAAGTTACGCCAGGGCTATAGAGCCGGCGCTAAGTTCTATATGAATGATGCAATGTTAGAACGAGTTCGCAAACTCAAAGACTCTGATGATAATTATCTTTGGAGACCAGGCATCGCAGAAGGCTCACCTAGTACGCTTTTAGGTAAAGCGGTTGAGATAGCAGAAGCTATTCCAGACGACCAAATTGTATATGGTGACTTAGCTAAGGCTTACACGGTTTTAGACCATACAAGCGGTATCCAAATGATTCGAGACAATATTACCTCAAAAGGTTTTGTGAAGATGTTCACGACTCGTTATGTCGGCGGCGGCCTAGTTGATTCAAATGCTATTAAATCACTAACAATCGCAGCAGCTTAATTCATAGAGGGGCCGCGGCCCCTTTTTTCGAGGTTATTCAATGAAACTAGAAGTAAGAGCGGCGGCTGGTTTAAGCCTTCAAGGTAAGAAGATCATCGGGCGACCAGTTGTTTACAACTCACGCTCAGAAAATTTAGGCGGATTCGTGGAAATCATTTCCCCTGGTGCGTTTGGTGATTCAATCAATGGTGATATACGCGCATTGGTTGAACACGACTCCAAAATGCTAATTGGTCGAACTGAGTCTAATACGATGCGCATCAAGGAAGATCGGGAGGGGCTATTAGTGGAGATAGACCCGCCCAATACAAGAGCAGATCTTTTAGAGAGCATTGAACGCCGTGATATTACTGGAATGAGTTTCGGTTTTACCGTTAATGACCAGGGTGCAGAATGGAACTTTGACGAAGACCCCGCACTTAGAACGGTAACAAGCGCCGTGCTTCACGAGATAACCATTACTAGTATGCCAGCTTACAGGGCAACTAACGTTCAAGTCGCAATGAGACACTTGGAAAATTACAAGAACTCAAGCGCACTTAATTCGCTAGGTTATGAGCTCGACTTGGCTAAGTACAAAACAGAGGTACTAGGATGCTAAACCCGTTGAAGTTCTTCAAGCGGTCAGCCTCGATAACATCGACAGACCAACTTTTAAATCTTTTGTCTACCACTCACGAAACCGCTTCCGGCTCAGTAGTGAGTAGTGACACGGCCCAGAACTTACCCGCTGTTTATTGCGCGGTAAATACTATTAGTGAAGCTATCGCGTCGATGCCTGTTCATGTTTACAAAAAAAACGAGAGCGGCGACAAAGAGCGCCAGCGCAGTAATGTTCTTGAAAGGCTATTAAACATTTCGCCAAACGGCTACCAAACTGCTTTCGACTTCAAAGTTGCATTGATGCGCAGCGCTCTACTCACTGGTAACTCTTACGCTGAAATTATTTATGATAATGCGGGTAGAGTTCAAAAAATAATACCGCTTCACCCTAACGAGGTAACAGTAAAAGAATTACCTAATTACCGTTTGGGTTATCACGTCACTAGAAAGGGTAAGTATCGTTCGTTGCAGCAAGAAGAAATGCTTCATATTCGAGTTAACTCTGATGATGGAATCATAGGTAAAAGCCCTATTACTGTTTGTAGAGAATCATTAGGCGCTGAAATGGCCACGCAAGAACACGGCTCTAGCCTTTTTAAAAATAAGTGTGCTCCTTCAGGTGTGTTTACCTGGCCCAATAAAATGAGCGCCGAGACGATGAGGACTACCTTAGACTACATTACCAAGAACTACACTGGCAACAAGAACTCAGGCAAGCCCCTGATCATGACTGAGGGCGGAGAGTTCACCAACTTAACCATGAGTAACCATGATGCAGAGTGGCTGGAGTCTAAGAAGTTCGGCATTGCTGAGATAGCACGTATGTTTAAGATAAGCCCTATATTCTTACAGGATTACAGTAACAGTACTTACAGCAACTTTGCCGAGGCCTCTAAAGCTTTCCTTCAGCAAACGTTAAAGCCCTGGCTTACTAACATAGAAGCCTCTTTACTGATGAACCTGATACCAGATAGAGCACAGAGCACAACATCTATTCAGTTCGAGACAAAAGATATAATGAGAACTACTGCTAGGGAACGCTTTGAACTATATGACATAGCGATTAGAAATGGATTGATGAATCCTAATCAATGTAGACGAGCCGAGAACATGGAGCCGAGAGAAGGTGGTGATCAATACAGTCAAAGCTGGTTGCAACAAGCGAAAGCAGCAGAACCGACGCAGGATTAGGTATCACTTTGGGCAAGGGGTACGGGGGTATTTTCAAGACTAGGTTCGATTTACACAGTACCGCCGCAATAGGTTTTTTTACACGCCTGGCGTTCAAAATTTGGAATTAGCAATATGAATAAAACAATTAGAACCCTCGACAGGATCAGAGAAGACGCAGCCAAGCAACAGACAGATCCATTGAAGAGTAAGACAGATAAGGCTTACAGCTTTCCATCATGCCCCCGGCACATTAAAGGTGCTGAGAAAAAAGTATGGAGCGAAGTTCGAAAGGAAATGGAAGTTTTTGAACTAATAACGGGCGCTGATAAGGCTATTCTTGAACAATATTGCTTTCTTATGGCGCAATTGAGAGAGCAACCAAGCGAATTTACTGCATCATTACACGCTCAGTTGAGAGGGCTAGCAAACGATCTATACCTCACGCCAGAGAGCCGCCGCAAAGCTAAATTAAGCATTGCTGAAGATGATGATCCTCTCAAAAAATACGGCTTGTAATGCTAAGGGGCAATTATGGCGAGTAACATCGGACGCTTAACAGTTGATTTAAGACTGGCTTCACAGAAATTTGAGGCCAGCCTTAAAAAAGCTACGGCTAACTTAACCACATTCAGAAATAGAGCCAATACCGCTGTAAAATCTATCGGCGGCATGCAGGCACGAATAGCTGGCCTAGTAGGTGTTGCAGGTTTTGGCGCGATGATATCAGGCAGCCTTAAAGCTGGTGATTCAATTGCTAAGTTATCAGACAGAGTTGGAATAAGTACAGAAAGCCTTTCAGCACTCCAACACATGGCTGAACTTAATGGCGAATCTATCGAAGGGCTCGACAAATCAATCGAGAAAATGTCACGCTCAATCGGTGAAGCATCCCGCGGAATAGGTACCGGTAAAAAAGCATTCGAAGAACTTGGAATTTCTATCAACCAGCTCCAAGGCCTTAATGCTGAAGAACGTTTCTTAACCATTGCTGAAGCGATAAAGGGCGTAGGAGATAAATCACTCCAAGCGAGTTATGCGTCAGATATTTTCGGTAGGTCTGGTATCAAGTTGATAAACACACTTGACCAGGGCCGCGAAGGTTTCGAAGCCGCTAAAAATGAAGTTGAGTCTTTAGGCCTCGCATTGAATCGAGTTGATGCCGCAAAGATTGAGGCCGCTAATGATGCGATATTGAGAGCGCAGAAAGCAATTAAAGGCGTATCGTTACAAGCGAGTTCCCAGCTTTCACCACTAATTGAAGCCGTTGCAACTGCTTTCACGGAGTCCGCAACACAAGGGAATAATTTTGGTGAGACAGTAAAGAATGTAATAACAGGAAGCTCGAAAGTCGTTGGTGTTTTTGCCGATGGAATACATGGCATCAGCATAATCTTAAAAACCGTCGAACTTGCCGTTAAAGGGTTTGGTACGGTTTGGGCAACAGTTCTTGACACAGTCGTAAATCAAGGACTAATACCATTTGCGAATAAAATAAACGAATATGCTTTAGGTCCAATTAAAGATGTATTGTCATTCGCTTCAGAGTATAGCGATACCGCGAAACAAATGCTTAACGAGCTTTCTAGTTTCGAGGGTGTAAAAAATGTAGACGGTATAACAAACTTTGCAGATTCGATGAAAGAATCTTTAGAAAGTTCTAGAGTCGATTTACAAAATGCGATGATGAAAACGATTCCCTCAGTTGCAATGAAAGCAAAGATTGATGAAGTTTTCGAAACTGCTAACGAGAACGCATTAAAAAAAGCACAAGACGTAAAGGATCAACTAGAAAAAACACTGGGCGTTAGTCCAACCGTTGAAGAACCGGTGACTGAACCAGAAAAAGGCTCTAAAGAAGAAACCAGCGATGAAGAGAAGATAGCTAAAAAGCGTTCATACCTTGAAAGGGTAGCGAATCTTGAAATAGGGCAATCAAAGAAAGTAGCCGCCATACAAAGAGCTATAAAGCTTAAGCAACTTATTATGAATAAGTTCAAAGCAATATCGGAAGCAGTTGCATCCGCTCCGTTCCCTGCCAATATCCCAGCTATAGCCCTGGCAACCGCGGAATCATTCGCGGCCTTATCTGGCTTTAAAAGCGCTGGTTCTTTTGAGGGTGGTGGCTATACGGGCAGGGGTGCAAGAGTTGGCGGCATAGATGGTAGAGGTGGTATACCTGTTACCGTTCACCCTAATGAAATGATTATCGATTTAGATAAGCAGAAAGCGCAAAGCTTGCAGACCGTTAAAAGCGGTTCAACTAACACTAACAATACAACTATTTCAATTAGCAACATGATACAAGGAAGTAGTGATGACATCTTATCAGCAATAGAGCGGCAACCAAGACGACTCAAACGGATAATTCAAAGTGTTTCAGTAAGGCCAATCTAAATCAGACAACGAAAACATGGGTAGTTTCAGCAATGGAACTGCCCTTTTTAAACAGTGTTCCCGATTCGTTCCCACTTTTATTTTTAAAGTTTTTTGTGAGTCTATACTTACGCTGCAGGGCTTGTGTGGTGGTGCGTCTACCCTGATTCGAACAGGGGACCTCTACCATGTCAAGGTAGCGCTCTAACCAACTGAGCTATAGACGCATTGTGTATCTAGGCGTTGATAAATAACAAATGGGCATTTGTTTGCTCAACGGCGCGTATAATACTGAGGCAGAATGAAAGCTGCAAGAAAAACTTAACAAATCGCGCTTAAGTGTTTATTTTACCAGCAACTTCATCTAACGTTGATTGAAAGGAAGGGGTTTAATACTGTCTACCAATCTTCCATCGTTCACCGCTTCCATAAAGTACTCCCCCAACCTATCGGTTTCGCTTAGTACAGTTTGCCAGTATTTTATGCGCGTAGGCGCATCGAGCACTTCAAAGTCTTTCCTATCAGGTATCTTGCCGTACGGCAGTTTTGCAACAAACGATGGTGAGGGCACTAGCATTACTACATTATCGTAGCTTGAACGGTGAGGTACCCTGCGCTTTAAGCCCTTATCGAACCATCCAGGTATAGGTTTGTTGTAAAAGTGAGGATATAAAACCAAGCCTTCATCGGGGCCAAAAGACACGTCAAAATGATAGTCGATTATACCGCCGTCTCTGTACATGCCTACTGGCGCGCCCTCAATTTCTCTCACCCCTTCAATGACAATGGGGATAGACCCTGAAGCTAAGAGTGCGCTATGAATATTCCCTTCAGTAAGAGAATGGAAATGAGATGGCATACCGTATGGGTCGGTAATGGTTAATTGGCTGTTGGGCGAAGAAAACACGTACCGCTCGTAAAGCTTTGCTAAGTTCTTGCGGCTGACCGTATTGGCCGCTGCGCTCATGGCAAGACCCGAGAGCTGTTGCAATTTACTTTCAAACCGTGTGGCACCCAAGCATTTAGCCACAATTAAGTGGGCTTTGAATCGCTCATTGGCCAGCACTTCTTGCTTGCCCTTGTCGCTGACCATTTCTTTTAAAAGATCTTCTGCTTTCGCCGTAATCTCTCGCGCCGTTGGCTTATTGCTGCTGTAGGTAGTGGTAGAGTATGACTGTGCCAGCCTGTTTATGGCAGCAAGCGGATCGTTTTGTACTGCGCAGATTGCGCGAAACGCACCTGCCGACGAACCTATAACATGAATTTGATGCTGAACATTGGCAAACCATTCAGGGAATAAAACTCTGTCTAAACCAGCTAGCGAAAACCATTTCGGGCCGCCTGAAGCGCCTAAAAAGTAACTAAACAATTCAGGGCGGAAACCATTTTTTAAAATTGTTTCGTGTGCTTTTTTACCTGCATATACTTCTAATGGTGCCACTGGTTTTCCTGTTCTGATTTTTACAGCTACCGCACCGTGTTTTGTGCTGCGCTTTTTACTGTGTTCCGTGCTGCGCTTTTTGCCGTGTTTAGTGAGTGCTGTGCTGTATTTTGTGCTTTACTGCATTTTGAACACAAATTACCAGTTAACCTGTTAAAAGTAACCGTTTTACCTCACAGAATGTCACTTGTCCTACCACGCTATTTCGGCACCAAGCCTTTACTTTTGTTGGGTTAAGCTATTTATCACTTTTAAAAATATGTGGTACTCATCGTCAGTGATATTTTCTAATCTGTCTGTTTGCCACTTCGCAACTAATGGCGTAAGCGCGTTGTAAGTACGCACTCCTTCTGCAGACAACGATATGTTGATAGCTCGCTTATCATTTTCATTCGTTTCGCGAACAATCAGCTGCTTACTCTCCAATTGCTGAAGCGCTCTACTGGTTTTGACTTTGTCTAAACGAGTGGCAACTGCAATATGCTTTGATGTTAACGACATCGCATTACCTAGCGTAGCGAGCACGCGCCATTCTGGCATAGTTAACCCATAGGGCTTGTATACCGTAGCGAGTGATTCACTTAAATCACTGGATAACATAGCGACCTTATAGGCGAGCATATCGTTTAACTGCACGGGTAACTTCCTTACATTTATCGCTTCTTATAAAAGCTGTCTGGGTACATAAATAGCGCATCTAACATGTAAACTAATCGGCACAATTTGCGGTTAAGTTCAGGCGCTAATCTGCATTCACATTTGATTTACATAGTTGTACGTTCTAGCCTAAACAAATTAGTTTCATTTGTAACTACTTTCGTAAACAGTTTCTTTAGCAAGCGTTAAGCGCAAAAAATTAACGGCAAAGCCTTTTTTTAAGCGCTTTTGATTAGAGAAAAAGGGCAAGGAGTATTATTGGTGCAAGAATTGATGCAAAATCTAGAATACATGAGTGGGTTTAATAACGAGCACGAAACCGAAGCGCTCGCTGATGCGCTGCCAAAAGGTCAATTTAGCCCGCAAAAGGTAAGTTATAATCTTTATACAGAGCAGTTCAGCAGTACGGCTTTTACAGCGCCACGCCACTCTAATAGACGTAGTTGGACTTACAGAATTCGCCCCTCTATTGCGATGGGCGACTTCCTACCCTACTCTCAATCATTAATTAAAACCGGCCCCGAAACAGACATTCCCTGTCCGCCAAACGTATTGCGATGGGATCCACTTCCGCTACCAGAAACACAGACCGACTTTATCGACGGGCTTATTACCGTAGGCACTAATGGCGATGCAAAGGTGCAAACCGGCATGGGTATCCACTGCTATTGTGCCAATGCATCTATGGGAAATCGCGTCTTCTACTCTTCAGACGGCGAAATGTTGTTTGTTCCTCAACAGGGCATTCTGTATGTAAAGACTGAGTTTGGTAGGCTAACCGCGGCTCCGGGTGAGATAATGGTTATCCCTCGCGGGGTGCGTTTTTCGGTGGACGTTGCCGAAAACGACCCGGTTCGTGGCTACATTTGCGAAAACTACGGGCACCCGTTTGTATTGCCTGAGCGTGGACCGGTGGGCGCAAATGGATATTCAAACCAACGAGACTTCTTATATCCAACTGCATGGTTTGAAGATAAAGACACACCGCATACTGTGATCAATAAGTTTTGCGGTAACTTATTTGCTGCCGAGCTCGACCATTCTCCCTTTGATGTGGTTGCCTGGGTTGGCAACTCTGCCCCCTATAAGTACGACCTTGCTAATTTCAACGTGATGAACACGGTAAGTTTCGATCATCCAGACCCGTCTATTTTTACCGTGCTTACCTCACCCTCTGAATTAGAGGGCACGGCAAATGTAGATTTCGTTATCTTTCCACCGCGCTGGATGGTGGCAGAGCACACTTTCAGACCCCCTTATTACCATAGAAACGTGATGAGTGAATTTATGGGGTTAATTGAGGGCACCTACGACGCGAAAGAACATGGTTTTGTGCCTGGAGGTATGAGTCTTCACAACTGTATGACACCTCATGGTCCTGAGGCAGAAGTGTTCGAAAAAGCCTCTAATACTGATTTGTTACCCCAACAATATAAAGATACATTGGCATTTATGTTCGAATCTCGATTCCCCATAGCGCCCTCGGCCTATGCGATGCAAACTCCTCTACGTCAAAAAGACTACATAGGGTGCTGGAAGGGGTTAAAGAAATACTTTGATGGCACACGCTAAAAACCATTTAGTTTGAAACATCGAGGTAAAACCATTTAGTTGCAAAGAGTTCGGCAACAGTGTGGTGTGACTTTCTTGAACTTGATACGCTGTATCAAAAAGTGAACACCACCAGCCTATATTCTTAGTTTAACTTATCCAATAAAATCAAGGTATTAATTACTATTTTCTGCCGCTAAGCGTTTGATTAGACACAACTGAAAACTTATCGTTACAACCATGCTTTCCAATTGGAATACGCGTGTATCTCCTCACTATTGCTTGTCTTTTAACGTCGCGCTTACAATCGAGTCACAATTACAAAAACACTTTGCTTAAGGAAAATACCCATGGCAGATTTATTTGAAAACCCAATTGGTTTAGACGGGTTCGAATTTTTAGAATTCACCGCGCCAGAGAAAGGTATTCTGGAACCAATGTTTGAAGCAATGGGCTTCACCCTTGTCGCTCGCCACAAGTCAAAAGACGTTGAGTTGTGGCGCCAGGGTGACATTAACCTTTTAAGCAACTACGAAAAAGACTGCCACGCGGCTTATTATGCTGAAGAGCATGGCCCATCAGCATGCGGAATGGCCTTTAGAGTGAAAGACTCACAAGTAGCATACAACGAAGTGCTAGAGCGCGGTGCGCAGCCTATGAATACATACACAGGCCCCATGGAATTGAAGCTTCCAGCCATTAAAGGCATCGGCGGCGCCATGTTGTACCTCATAGACCGCTATAAAGGCGAGAACACAATTTACGACATCGACTTCAACTGGATTGAAGGCGTCGATCGCCATCCAGTTGGTTGTGGCTTCCATACGCTGGATCACCTTACCCACAACGTATATCGGGGCCGTATGGACTTTTGGGCAAACTTCTACGAGAAGTTATTTAACTTCCGTGAAATCCGTTACTTCGACATTAAAGGTGAATACACAGGGTTGTTATCTAAAGCCATGACGGCTCCAGACGGTAAAATTCGTATTCCGTTAAACGAAGAAGCCGTTGGCGGCGGCGGTCAAATTGAAGAATTCTTGATGAAGTACAACGGCGAAGGCATTCAGCATATTGCTTTTGCGTGTGACGATCTTGAAGTGTGCCTTGATAGGCTAAAAGCGCGAGGCATGAAATTTATGACGCCTCCGCCCAACACGTACTACGATATGCTAGAAGAGCGTCTACCCGGCCACGGTGAAAACGTAGAAGAACTGCAAAAGCGCGGTATCTTACTCGACGGTACCACAAAAGATGGTGAGCCTCGCCTGTTACTGCAAATATTCTCAGAGACCGTATTTGGGCCTGTGTTCTTTGAGTTTATTCAACGAAAAGAAGACGACGGCTTTGGCGAAGGTAACTTCAAAGCACTCTTTGAGTCTATTGAGCGCGACCAAGTTAGTCGCGGTGCGCTTAGTAAATAAGAGCGGTTAAACAGCAAGAAAGAAGTGTAAAAGAACAACAATAAATAAGTGGGCGAGCGACATATAATCAAATAAAGGCTCAATGCTCACATTAAAAAGCATGTGTTAAACACATGCATTAGGTGACTTTTAAAACGGCGACTGAAGAAATTTCATTCGCCGTTTTTTTCATAAAGTGCACAAGCTGCGCCTGAAGGGTCTAGAATTGTGCAAAACCGATCCTCTCCGTGATGCTTTATCTCTCCTACTTGCTTGCCACCTTTTGTTTCAACGCTAGCTAACGACTGTGTTAAATCATCCACCGTAAAGTAGTTTATCCAGCCTCCGGGTAAGTCGCTATTCACCCCTTTCTTGTGGCAAATACCGCCAATGGGCGTACCGTCGGCACTCATCATAACGTAGTCATTGTACCCGCCCATATCAATAGGCTCTTTTTTCCATCCCATTACTGATTCGTAAAAACTCACTAAATTCTCTGCGTGCTCTGTTGTAATATCACACCAACTAGACATAGTTGTTCCTTATGCATTAACGCCGCTTTTTTAGGACACTGCTTTTGAGGGCAGTGCTTTTTAGAACGCTGCCTTTTGGAAGTAGAAGCCTAGCGACGAGGTCTAAATACTTATCAATAAGTGTAGCTTAGTTATGCCGTTTTTAGCGCGTGTTTTCAACAATGATCATTAATGAGGTACCTGATGAAAACCACACAAAATCATAATGAAGAGGGACAATGTCAAGCTAAGAAATTGCAAAATATATAAACATTTTTGATTTTGCTTGTAGACACAGCCTGTGGAAAATGCTTGTGAAACCTATAATGTTATCCACTGCACATTGTTTGTACAGTTTATTTTATTATTTATAATCAACAAGTTAAGACAAGACCCCAAACTACTCAACAAACTTATCCACAGATTAAGTGGATAACACGTGACACTTAATCACAGTTAATGGTTTAATGTGGATATGTTGGAAGCATTCACGTTTTTTGATTATTCATGCCTAAACAAACACTTTTAGTACACGACTCCTTATTCACTATTCACAGCTTAGATCCCGACACGAGCATTCCGTCTTCCGTGCTAAATAGCCCATTATTCTTTCTTGGAAAGACCGAAGACGAACTGTCTATTGTTGTTCCTGAATCGGTGGAAGTTGACTCCGTCGATAGCGATGAAAATTGGCGTGCACTCGAGTTACTCGGCCCACTTCACCTTTCAATGGTAGGTATTATGGCTGAGTTGGGACACGTGTTGGCGGCTGTAAAAGTTGCTATTTTTGTTGTTTCTACCTTCGACACCGACTTCTTTTTAGTAAAAGACAACAAACTTAATGATGCGGTAAAAGCATTAAAGAAAGCAGGCTATACCGTAAACGGAACTCAATAACCGTGAAGAAAGGTCAGCTACTTTCTTCTCCCCCCGACACGTTTAAAAAGTCGTTCGACATTGCTTCTCCAGTGAGCGGACAAGTACAACCACTCAACTCTATTGATGGTACGCTTTATACGCAGGGTTACTTTGGGCCCGGCGCCGTAATCAATGCACCGTCATCGAGTATTAAAGCGCCTTTTAATGGTATCTGCACGCGCGTTACGCCCCTAGATTACGCCATTGAAATTAAATCAAACGTAGGGTTGAAGTGCTTGATAAAGTTCGGAGAAAGCACCCAGCATCTTCACGGTGCTCAATTTAATTGTCACGTAAAGCGCGGTTCAACATTTAAAGCAGGTGCGGTATTATTTACCGTCAATACGGGTTGGCTTAAGCAGCAGGGCGTAAACAATGTTTGTATTATGACGTTGCTCAACGCGAATGCGTTGCTAGGTGTTATGCCCACCACAAGAAAATATGTAGAAGCTGTTGAAGACCCATTACTCACCTTATTTGTGTGATGAGTTATTTTACTTCGCTCTTATCAATGGGCTTAGTGACGGTCTCAGTCCATCCATTATATTCAGAAGTACGGAATTAATATTATGAGCACAGTTATGTATGGTATTGCTAACTGCGACACCATTAAAAAAGCGAAAAAATGGTTAGCTGAAAAGGACATCGACTTTACTTTTCACGATTACCGAAAAGACGGTGTTGATGCAGAGTTCTTGGCTCTTGCTGAGTCCCACCTGGGTTGGGAAGTGATGGTCAACAAACGCGGCACGACTTACAGACAGCTAGATGAGGCAGAGAAAGCGACTATCGACAAAGATAAGGCGCTGGCGCTTTTAGAACTTCATCCCGCAATGATTAAGCGCCCTATTTTAGTTAAGAACAATACGTTTCATATTGGTTTTAAACCTGCTCAGTACGAGGAAATATTTTGCTAAACGACTCCGTTATTGATATCGCTAAAAACCTGATTAATCGGCGCTCGGTTACACCAGATGACGCAGGCTGTCAGGACGCAATGAAAGCATTTTTGGGCGAACTTGGTTTTGACAATGAAACTATGGTGTTCGACGACACCACTAATTTGTGGTCGAGACGCAACTCTGAGGGGCCGCTATTTTGCTTTGCAGGACATACCGATGTGGTGCCAAGCGGACCTGAAAGCGCGTGGAAAACATCGCCCTTTGTTGCCACTGAAATAGATGGCTACCTTCACGGGCGCGGCGCGGCAGACATGAAAGGAAGTCTTGCGGCTATGCTTGTTGCCACTAGGGAGTTTGTTAACAAGTATCCTGATCACAAGGGAAGTATTGCGTTTTTAATTACCAGTGATGAAGAAGGCCCTTTTATCAACGGCACAACCCGCGTCATTGATACCCTTGAAGCCCGCAATGAAAAAATTGACTGGTGTTTAGTCGGCGAGCCATCCTCTACCGATCATGTGGGTGATATCGTGAAAAACGGACGCCGTGGTTCTCTCACTGGCGATCTTATCGTAAAAGGTATTCAAGGCCACGTAGCTTACCCTCACCTTGCGAAAAACCCAGTGCACCTAGCGGCGGCGGCGCTTGATGAACTGGCTAAGTCCCATTGGGATAACGGCAATGCATTTTTTCCGCCCACTAGCTTTCAAATCTCCAATATCCACGGCGGTACAGGCGCCGGTAATGTGATACCTGGTGAGCTTCACGTTTGTTTTAACTTCCGTTTTTCTACAGAAGTGACAAACGACATACTCATTGAGCGTACCAAAGCCATATTGGACAAACACGAGTTAGACTATGACATCAAGTGGACCTTTAACGGACAGCCATTCCTTACCGACTCAGGTGCCCTACTTGAAGCCACTGAAGGCGCTATTGAATCAGTAAAAGGGAGCCCCACGGTGTTATCAACTGCAGGCGGCACATCAGACGGCCGATTTATTGCGCCAACTGGCGCTCAAGTGATTGAGCTAGGCCCCGTTAACGCCACTATCCATAAGATAGATGAGTGCGTAAAAATGTCTGACCTTGAGCAACTCGCTGATATGTATTTTGGCATTCTCGAACGCCTGCTTGCCAACTAATGACTCGCAACATCACAGACCAACAGTGGCTAGGCCAGCAAAACCAAGACTTGGTTGATGCTGGTCATGGCCATTTGCTTCACCCTACCGTGAAATTAGCTTTTACCGCTATGCAGCAAAAAGCCCATAGCGACGGTATCGACCTACAAATAGTCAGCAGCTTTCGCAGCTTTGAGCGCCAGCTTGCTATATTTAATAAAAAGTGGCGTGGTGAGACAATATTGCGCGATGCAATCGGCGAAGTACTCGATAACACTTCGTTATCAAGTACCGATAAGCTGCACGCTATTTTGACATGGTCAGCATTACCCGGCGCCAGTCGCCATCATTGGGGTACCGATTTAGATGTCTACGATAGAGAGTCGGTTCATCAATGGAACGGCTCCTTCGAGTTAGTGGAACAAGAATACCTGCCACAAGGGCCATGTTATGCACTTGCCTGCTGGCTTGAGGGTAATATGGCTGAGTTTGGCTTTTTTCGACCTTTTAGCGAAAATAAAGGAGGTGTTGCGCGAGAGCCTTGGCATTTAAGTCACAAAGCTGTTGCGACTGACTTTGAGCAGTCAAGAAGCATTGAAGCTTTCGCTAGCGCCCTAGAACAAAGCGACATGCTAGGTAAAGATACGGTATTAGCTAATTTACCTTATTTATATAATCGCTATGTGCTTAATAACGGTTCATAACGATGTGAAGCATCTCATTGCTGATACAAGCACTTTCCAATTTCACATTCACTACATAACTGAGAGCTAGTATGGACACAATTTGGGTAATCGTTATCGTTGTATTGGTATTAGGGGTGGTGGTTGGCAATATTACGTTATTAAAGTACAGCGCTAAATTTAAATTCCCAACACCGCCTAAGCCTGTTGATGATGACAAAACCAGTAAAGGGCCAGCTGGTAAATCAGAGGGTAAGAAAACGTCTAATGGATTTGATGATGAAGACGACGACTGGTAGCAAAAACGCTGCTTAGCAAGCAGCGTTTTTTCAAACTAACGTGTTAATTTTCAGTTTAAAGCGGAGTTGTTTTTACCGCAGTGCCGCTGATGCTCACCATCAGCATACTGCCTTTATCGCCAATGACCTGATAGTCTAAATCTATACCCACTACCGCATTTGCGCCCATTGCACGAGCCTCATGCTCAAGTTCACTAAACGCAAGCTTTCGCGCAGTCGTTAGCTCTTCTTCGTATGAACCAGAGCGCCCACCCACAATATCTCTGATAGAAGCAAATAGGTCTTTAAAAACATTGGCTCCCATAACAGCTTCGCCAACAACGATGCCGTAGTAGCCTTCAATTTTGTGGCCTTCAAGTGTCGGCGTAGTAGAGATGATCATAATAACTCCATTTAAGTGTGTTGTTTTATAGATGGCGCTTTTTGCTAATTGTTATTCGCTTAGCGCCTGTTTTAATGTTGATAATATCGTACTCGCCTCGGCATCGTCGTAGGCCACAGGCGCTTGATTACCCCAAACGGGTTTGGGCCAAGCTACATCATTTTCAAAGCGCGCTACATGATGAACATGAAGCTGCCTAACCACATTGCCTAAAGCCCCTACATTCAGTTTATAAGGCGTAAATACCTGCTGTAGCACTGTCGACACCTTGGCTGATTCTGCAAGCAACGTCTGCTGATCATGCTCCGGTAAATCAATTATTTCAGCGATGTTGTTGCGCATGGGCACTAAAATAAGCCACGGAAACTGCTTATCATTCATTAACAGTACACGACAAAGCGTTAAATCACAGACAAAATATGTATCATTGTGTAAACGGCTGTCTAACTCAAACATCCTGCTTTTCCTATGCATCAAGGTTTTCTAAAGTGGTTGGCACTACGGTAAGTAGCGCTCGTTGTCCAATAGCCACCTTTGCATTAGGAAATACAATGGCTTCGCCGTCTTCTTGGGCGATGTACTGCGTATTTGGCTCAGACGCCAACACCGTGCCTTTTGCATAATCAGTAAAATTTGGCGTGTCGTCATCAAAATGCAGACTAAACTGCTCTTCCTGTCGGTTAATAACTTGGTTTACCCGATAGATATCAAGCTCTTCAATCTCAACCGTTGGTGCATAATTCTCTTCCGTAATAAGGCTTATGAACGCGGCTTTAGCGTCAGCAAAGCGAGCCATATCGTTGTGCCCAAACGGCTGAACCTTTCCAAGTTCCACGGTGAAAGCGTGAGCATTATGGTAATACGAAGAGTAATAGCTAAATGTCGTCGTAGCACTTTCAGACAGCAGTATGGTTTTCACGCCGCACGCCGCTAAAAAAGCAAGCTGGCCCTTACTGTGCTTGCGTTCATGCAAAAACGGATATACCGCAAACTTTTCGTTTTTCGAGGCTCTTATAGCGGTGTGCAGGTCGTAATGAAGGCGCTCGCCACTGTTCTCATTAAAGAAATTGGCAACGGCATCTTCTAGCGCTTTAGCTCGTTTGCGCTCACTGTTTACTAATCCTTCACCTTTAGAGTGTGCACCGCTAAACAAGCGGTTCATGTTTTCTTCAACAAAGCGCTCTGCAATATCCATAGCAGGTAAGTTGCCGAACAAGAACAATACATTATGTGACAGAGTGAGTTTGCCCGTTAGAATATGCTGTACCAGCTCATCGCAAATTTCGATAGGCGCGGTTTCGTTGCCGTGAACACCGCAGGATAAAACGACGTTTTTCTTATTAGGCGTGTCCGTTTCAGGATAAAAGCTAATGATCCCTGGCGCTGCAATAACAACGCGTACAACACCGCTGGTGTTTTGCAGTTCAAACGTGATTGGTGTTGAAAATAACGAAGGAGAGCGTCTGGATAACGCGAGAAAATTTCCACTATCGATGAGTTGTTGCATAGTTCAACCGTGCTGTTCAAGAATGGATATAGTTTAACTATCCGTTAGTTTAAAAGCACGTTTTCAAGGATAAAACCCCGCATTTGGTTAATGAAGAGCGTAAAGCACGCCAAGCGCTATCAATTGGCAATTAGTTTTTATGTAATAACCACTAATAAGCGCAAGGTGTGCTGTTTATTGCTATTAGCTTACGTGTTTAATTTTACTGTATTCGGTTTTACTGTATTTGATTTTACCTATTTATTTTTACGATCAAGCTTCCCACTTCCACATCTTCAATAACCACCTGAGTGCCAGCGTGTAGCGGCTCGCTGCACTTTACCTTCCACGTTACCCCAGAGTATTGCACGGTTGATGGGTGAGTTGGCCCAGTATCTTGGGTGAGCTCAATGACATTGCCCACAAGGTCGCTTTTTACCGATTGTGGGGCCTTGTCTCGCTGAAGGTACTTCATTGGCTTCCATAGCAGTACCATTAACAGAGTATCTAGGACAGACACCGCAATAAATAGATTCAATAAGCTCGGCTCAAAGACGTTTAAAAATACCAACCCTGAGGTTATCAACAAAGATACGCCCAAAGTGAATAGTAAAATAATTGAAAAGCCAAGGAGCAGCTCAGCAATCATTAAGACCAAGCCTAACGCAAGCAGATAACTTTCAATATTCTCGATATTTTCTAAGCTCGCCATCATATTAATCGACCTTTTGCCCTATCTTATTTGCTATGGCCATGGCCTGGGCAACCACATTTCCAATTTCAGTTGAACCGTCTGGCAACAATATGAGTGAGCTTTCCTTGGCAATTTGCTCTTTGGCTTTAATAGCGCTCTTAGCTAGGTCTAACTGTACGGCTTTTTGTCCATCTTCAGTCGCCGCCGCTTTACCCACCGTTTCGATGGCCTCGGCATCGGCTTTTGCCACTTGAATAATCGCTTCTGCCTCACCTTGGGCTTTTAAAATTTGTTCTTCTTTTTCAGCCTGAGCGGCCAGTACAATTGACTGCTTTTCACCTTCTGCGCGGTTGATTGCAGCTTGTCTGTCACCTTCCGATTCTAATATTTGCGCACGCTTCAAACGCTCAGCTTTCATCTGCTGCTCCATGGCATCTAGCACAGAGTTTGGCGGGTTGATGTCTTTAAGCTCGTAGCGCAGAACTTGAACCCCCCAAGGAGCCGCTGCATCGTTTAGCGCCGATACAATATTGGTGTTTAACAAATCACGCTCTTCGAAGGTTTTATCTAGCTCCATTTTACCTAGTTCAGAACGCATGGTGGTTTGCGCTAACTGCTTTACCGCAAAGGTATAATTTTCTACGCCATAAGTGGCTTTGTAAGGGTCTACAACACGAAAATACAATACGCCATCAACACTTAGAGTAATGTTGTCTTTTGTAATTGCAGATTGCTCTGGTACATCTTCAGCCTGCTCTTTTAAAGAGCGATCAGCTGCCACAGTATCGATAAAAGGGAATATAAAATTAAGACCGGCTTCTAATGTTGTATTGTACTTTCCGAAGCGTGAAATAATGTATGCCCTGTTTTGAGGCACAAATTTAATAGACGTCTTTAGCAATACAACAACCAGTATTAGCAAAAACGCCTGATACGAAAACAAGTAATTTAACGCAATATCCATATTTTTAACCCTTTAGTCATTCAGATGCACAACACAATAATAATTGTTATACCACAGAACTTACGTGTGTTTTTAAATTGCGGAAAAAGAGGTAATCAAAAAATGGTTACAAAAAGTGTATAGAAATTTGATTTGCCAGCACTTATCAATAACCTCATCGAATGGAATTGTTATCTATGTGCCTATAAATATACGCATCGATGCGCTTGTTAATGCTTTTTTGTTAACGATTTTGCTAGCTCACTAGGAGATTCACTTGTGAGTGATTTCGTGAGTTCGTATATGAGTGCTAATCTAAGCGCTTATATAGGTGCTGATATAAGAGCTTATATAAGTGCTTGTCTAGATGCTACGCCTGTTTGCGGGTTGGGGAACTGCCTATAATAATTTCTTGTTGCGCCAATGATACAAAGTCTTCAAAAGGCACTGCTTTAGAGAACAAATACCCCTGCCCTTCACTAATGCCGATTTCTCTTAAGATATGCAGCTGCTCAACAGTTTCAACGCCCTCTGCCACTACGCTACAGCCCTTTGCCACACCAATAATCTTAACCGCTTCGATAATGGCTCTGTTTATATCGCCACTTTCTAACTCCATCACAAACGCCTTATCTATTTTAAGCGCATCAAGATGCAGGTCGCGTATGTATGCAAGGTTGGAGTAGCCTTTACCAAAATCATCCACCGATATTGAGATACCAAGGCTTCTTAGCTCGTCTAACTGCTTTTTCACCATCAGTGAATTTGACAGAGCAATATCCTCTGTCAGCTCTAATTCAAGACGCGTCATGGGAATTGAGTACGACTGACTAAGCATATGCAGCGTAGGAATAAGCTGATTATCGTAAAGCTGAGTGGGTGAAATATTTACCGATAGTGATAGTGAAAGACGCCGAGCATCGAACTCGGCAAGGGTTCTAAATGCTTGCTCTAGTGTCCAGTAGCCTAACTCGTTCATCATGTTGTAAGACTCAGCCGCTTCAATAAGCGGGCCGGGGAACAGTATGCCATCAAGAGGATGGTTCCATCTCAGCAAACATTCGGCGCCAACGACACTCAAATTATCTAAATTCACTTTAGGTTGGTAGTAAAGCTCTAACTCATTTTGCGCCAGCGCCCGCTTAAGGTCGGCCTTTAACGCTAAACTTCTGCCTGTATCGGTTTTATCTTTTAGAGCAAGGGAGAAGTAATTTTCATATTTATTTTCTTTGGCTTGCTTTAATGCGGCCTCAGCGCGGGAAACGAAGGCGGTAATATCAAAACTAGGCTTATCAGTGACGTTACTTACCCAGTGAGTTTCGTTGCTACACACTACGCCTACATTAAAGTCTGCCATAAAGGCATTGTCTTCATGGTACATGGGCACTTTGAAGTGCTCTACCAAATGATCAAAGGAACTGCGAAGCGTTGCCTCATTACTTACACTGGGAAATACAACACCAAACACATCGCCACTGATGCGGCCAAGCGCCACCTCGTTACCAAAAAGCGTTTGTATTCTATTGGCAATCTCTAGGAGGAACTCATCGCCTACGTTTATTCCTAAACTTGTGGTGACATCAGAGAATCTCACTACATCAACCAACATGAGGGAAAGCTCTGAACACTGGGACGCAACTTTAGATACACTATCGATAAATGCAAATCGGTTGGGAATGGTGGCCAGTGAAGTGTGGGGTCGACTCATGTGTTTCCTTGCGCTCTATAGCTACGAGGTATTAAAACAACTACTAGGTCTATAGAAACACTCAGGACCCAATGTAGCAATAACGCAGGCGTATAAAAAAGCATACCCAGTTATATAAATGCATAGCATTCACGCACTGCTTGCGCTTTCATTACCGTTAAACCGAACAGCTAAGTGTTTAAACGATGCCCGCTTTGCTTAATTATAGTGGAATTACTGCAATAACAAATTCCAATAAAAAAAGCCCGAAAACGATACCATTTTCGGGCTTTTTTGCGAGTTAGATTGCGATTAGCTTTCGATCTTACACGGTGAAAGTTTCCATACGCGCTCAACATAGTCTTTTATCGAGCGATCTGAGGTGAATTTACCCATTTTCGCCGTATTGATAATAGCCATTTCAGCCCAGCGCTCTTTGTCTCTGTATGCGGCATCAACTTTAATTTGCGCATCAGAGTATGCTCTGAAATCTGCTAGCACCATGTACGGGTCGCCATGATCAAGCAAGCTTTGCTTGATGGAAACAAGGGCTCCGGGTTTGCCTGGCGTGAAGTAATCTGTTTCCAACCAGTCAAGCACTGCTTTAATCTCTGCATCTTTATAGTAGTAATCGTATGGGTTGTAACCCGCAGCTTTACGCTCGTTTACTTCTTCTACTGTAAGACCAAAGATAAAGATGTTGTCATCACCCACTTCTTCAGCAATTTCAACGTTCGCGCCATCCAGCGTACCAATGGTTACCGCGCCGTTGAGTGCTAGCTTCATGTTACCTGTACCAGACGCTTCTTTACCGGCAGTACTTATTTGCTCAGAGACATCTGCTGCAGGGATCATTTTCTCAGCTAGCGACACTCGGTAGTTTGGTAAAAACGCAATTTTAAGCTTGTCGTTTACACGAGGATCGTTATTGATTTTATCTGCAACCTTATTGATGGCAAAGATAATATCTTTCGCAAGCTTATAACCCGGTGCTGCTTTAGCACCAAAAATAAACACGCGCGGATGCATATCGTAATCTGGGTTTTCAAGCATTCTGCGATAAAGCGCCATGATATAAATAAGGGCAAGATGCTGACGCTTATATTCGTGTAGACGTTTAATTTGCACATCGAAAATGGCGTTAACATCAACTTCAATATCCAAAGATTTACGAATTTCTTCTGCTAATAACTCTTTATTTTCCAATTTCACTTTCATGAATTGCTTTTGGAAAGTCTTGTTTTTAGCAAACTTTGTTAAGCCCTGTAACTTATCGAGATCTTTTGGCCAATCTTCACCAATTTTCTTATCGATAAGCTTAGAAAGCCCAGGGTTACACGCTTTAAGCCAACGGCGTGGAGTAATTCCGTTGGTTACGTTCGTCAGCTTGCCAGGGTAAAGCTCATCAAATTCTGGGAACAATGTGGTTTTAACAAGACGAGAATGCATTTCAGCCACGCCGTTCACAGCGAATGAACCGATAACTGATAGGTTACCCATTCTTACCATTTTCTCGCTGCCTTCTTCGATAATAGAAAGCTTTTCTTTCATCGCATTGTCGCCAGGCCACTGCTTATCAACTTCAGCCATAAAGCGGTGGTTGATTTCATATATGATTTCTAAGTGACGAGGAAGGATTTTTTCAATCATTCGTGCAGGCCACTTTTCTAGTGCTTCAGGTAATAAGGTGTGATTTGTGTAGGCAAATACTTTCGTACAGATAGCCCATGCGTCATCCCAATTAAGCTCTGCGCGGTCAACAAGAATACGCATCAATTCAGGAATAGAAATAGCCGGGTGGGTGTCGTTTAGCTGAATAACCACTTGGTCTGCAAAACGGCTCCAATCATCACCATGAGCACGCTTATATCGACGGATAATGTCTTTTAACGAGCACGATGAGAAGAAGTACTGCTGAATAAGGCGAAGTTCTTTACCCGCCTCGGTCTCATCATTTGGATACAGTACTTTCGATATGGTTTCAGCCTGTACGTTTTCACGTTGAGCATCCACATAGCCACCGGCGTTAAATACATCCCAGTTGAAATAACCTGATGCTTCAGACTGCCACAAACGCAGTACGTTTACGGTTTTACCTTCGTATCCAACTACAGGAATATCCCAAGGCACACCTTTAACAATCGAGCCAGGGTGCCATTCTTTCACTACGCGTCCGTTTTCGCCGTATTTCGTTTCTACGTAACCGTAAAGCGATATTTCCTGCGTAGATTCTGGGCGACAAATTTCCCAAGGGTTGCCGTAATCGCGCCAGCTGTCTGGACGCTCAATTTGCGCACCGCTTCTTATTTCCTGACGGAAAAGGCCGTGCTCGTAATGAATACCATAGCCAATTGCAGGCATTTCCATAGTGGCTAAAGAGTCGATGAAACACGCGGCAAGACGGCCTAAACCACCATTACCTAGGGCCATGTCGGGCTCTTCCTCAAGCACATCTGAAATTTCTACACCAAGCTCTTTCAGCGCTTCACTAGCCACTTCAAATAAACCAAAATTTTGAAGGTTATTTGATAACAGGCGACCCATAAGGAATTCAGCCGAGAAATAGTGCACTGCACGAGTATCGTTTAGATAGTGGGTCTTTTGCGTCTTGCGCAGCCCTTCTAAAACTTGTTGCTGCATAGCTGCACACGTGGCTTTCCACCAGGCATGGCTATTTGCTTTGTTTTCGTCGGTACCCAACGAACAATGAAGATGATTGATAACAGCAGCCTTGAATTCGGCCTTGTCGATCTTTGGAGAGGTTGGCGTTTTTGCCGCTTTTGCGTTCATGTAGCGTCTCGCTCTTAGGTTAAACGGTGCGGATGCACCCTCTAAAACGTAATTTAATTACAACATACGTCAACAATAGTGCATTAATATAACAACACTTAAACGATTATGTTGTTATTGTTTTGTTAAAATAACGAAAAAGCGCATGAATTCGTATGCATTCATGCGCTTTTTAACATTATTATTACAAAACGAGCGAAAAGCTGTTTGTTTTTTAGGCTTTATCCGATAATCTTACCTACTAACGCCTCTGCCTCTTGAATTAAATCTTGTAAGTGAGTTTCACCTTTAAAGCTTTCAGCATAAATTTTATAAATTTGCTCTGTGCCTGAGGGGCGCGCTGCAAACCATCCATTTTCAGTCGATACCTTTACGCCGCCTATCGCCGCATTATTGCCGGGCGCATGGGTTTGTATGGCCGTGATAGGCTCACCGGCCAACGTGTCGCTAGTCACTACAGAGGCATCCATTGCTGAGAGCTTCTGTTTTTGCTCTAGCGTAGCGGCCACGTCCACGCGGTTATAAACAGGAGAAGCAAACTTCTCAGTCAGTGCAATATAGTGTTCCCCTGGATCTTTGCCGGTTACCGCTAAAATTTCTGCGGCAAGTAGACACAGGATAAAGCCGTCTTTGTCGGTAGCCCATGTATCGCCATTTCTTTCTAGGAAAATACCACCAGCGCTCTCTTCACCCGCAAAGCCTATTTCGCTATTTGCCAGTCCGTCTACAAACCATTTAAAACCAACGGGCATTTCCGCAAGAGGCTTTTTAAGACTTTTGGCTACGCGGTCTATCATGCTGCTTGAGACCAGCGTTTTACCAATCTTAAGCGTATTTGGCCACTCGGTGCGATAAGTGTATAGATAGTTGATGGCGACCGCTAGGTAGTGGTTAGGATTCATCAACCCAACGCTCTTGCACACAATGCCGTGTCTGTCGAAATCTGGATCATTGCCCCATGCAAGGTCAAAGTTGTCTTTAAGCTCTATAAGCCCCGCCATTGCATAGGCCGACGAACAATCCATTCGCAGCTTGCCGTCTTTGTCTCTGCGCATAAACCCAAACTGAGGGTCTACCTTGTCATTGACTACCTTAATCGTAATGCCGTATTTCTCACTGATACGCGACCAATAGCCTACCCCAGCGCCGCCAAGTGGATCGGTGCCCAGTGTTAAATTAGCTTTTGCTATCGCCTCCATATCAATAACCTTGGCTAGGTCGTCGATGTAGGGTTCCATAAAATCTGCTTCACGCACGAGCTTGCGCTCGCGAGCCTGAAGAATATCCATTCTTTTGACGTCTTTATTACCGTCAGCAATAAAGGTATTCGCTCTGTCTTGAATTTGCTTAGTGACATCGCTATCTGCCGGCCCGCCGTGAGGAGGGTTGTACTTAAACCCACCGTCTGATGGTGGATTATGAGAAGGAGTAATAACAATACCGTCTGCTTTTTGCTCCACATTCTCTCTGTTGTATCGAATGATGGTTCGTGAAATAACCGGTGTTGGCGTGTAGCCTAAGCTTTCGTTATCGCTGCGCTGAATGACAACGTCTACCCCATTCGCACACAGTACCTCTATTGCGGTAACCATGGCGGGTTCCGATAGCGCATGGGTATCCTTCCCTATGTACAACGGCCCTGCTATCCCCTCTTGCTGCCTGTACTCTACCAACGCTTGGCAAATTGCACTTATATGAGTGTCTGTGAACGTGCAGTTAGAGGCTGTACCTCTGTGGCCCGATGTACCAAACGACACAGCGTGCCCCTCATCACGAATATCGGGTTTGTAGCTGTAATACTGACTAACAAGTTCCGCAACGTTTATGAGCTGCTCTTTCGCCGCAGGTTGTCCAGCTTGAGGATGTAGTGCCATGAATTAGTCCTTTATGAAATAGAGTCGATTATTTGCCTTCAGAAGAAAAACGCGCAACAACGCTAGCAATAACTTCTGGGGTATAACCCAGTTGACGCAAAACCTGTTCCAACATACTGACTTTCTTTGCAGTATTGTTGTTAGTCACTACCCAATAAGCGCTATCCGGTATAGCCTTGGGGTTGGTGCTGCTTCCGTTTTCAAGCAATGCCTCTTTACTTGTTGCAAAATATGTTCGGTTTTTACCTTTTATTGATTCAACACGCTCGAAGCTGTCTGCATTAAGTTTGTGCGCTGCACTTAAAACGAACAAAAACTGATCTACCCGTTTGGTAAATGTCGATAATGCACTTGTAGACACTAAGTCTAAAATATCGTTTTTATCGTGAGATAAAGCATCCGCATTCGCCCCAGCAGCACGTTGAGTCTGACTAGTGGAACTCGATTGCTTATTTGCAGCCGTTTTTACTGCCGTCGCTTTGGAAGCTGGTGCTTTTGAAACAGCAGGCTTGGCTGGTGCTTTTACCGAAGGCTTCGCCTTTGCTGCGCTATTGCCTTGTGCTGCGCTGTTGCTTTTTACTGCGCTATGCTGTGCAGCTACTGGAGACATTTTTTCTTCTGAGTGATTAGCGTTGGTCTGCTGCGGCTCGTCTTTTTTAGAAGCTGAGCTATTAGGCGAGACTGGGCTAGCGGTAGAGGCGCCCCCTGCAGGCTTATCGCTTGTAGACACAACGGTTAGATCAGGAGCGTCAGAAGCGCTTTTTGCGGCATGTAGTACCTCGCCATCTTCTGGCAACAGCAACCGTCTTAAAATTTGTGATGCACTTTCACCAATATGCTTTGTTTGACTGGCGATGAAGGCATATAAATCATCATCTATATCAATGCTTTTCATAACTACTTCCTTTTTTAGATGCACCATTATAGACAACCCAGATTGACTACGCAGCACAAAATGACACTTGATTTGCGCTAATTGATAAGCATTTGGGTAATCAGAGAATATACCTTGGTATTAAAGCACAGCAGAAAGCAAATACACGACATTGCTACTATGCTCATGAAAGAAATTTTCAATGCGCCTAAATAAAGGGAAAGCCGTAACAATCTATTACTGTATTCGCGTTTTTAACGCACAGGCGCTTTTTACCCACAATAACCAACTAATAGTGACACGTTATGCGTTCAGAAATTGAAAAGAGTTTACATGCTTTAGGAGAGAAAATTCTCGGCAAGGAGCACCAACTGAAACTGGCGCTGACCTGCTTACTTTCAAACGGACATTTGCTGATAGAAGATTTGCCAGGCATGGGGAAAACAACGCTATCACATGCGCTTTCTCAGGTGTTTGGTTTGCAGTACTCGCGTATTCAATTCACCTCCGATCTACTGCCTTCAGATATGCTCGGGGTTAACATTTTTCACAGCGGTGAAACCAACACCGATAAACAGTTTTCGTTTCGTCACGGCCCCATTTTTAGTCAAGTCGTTCTTGCCGATGAACTGAATAGAGCCAGCCCTAAAACACAAAGTGCGCTGCTAGAGGCAATGGAAGAACGTCAGGTGAGTATTGATGGGACGACTCACTCGCTGCCATCGCCGTTTTTTGTTATTGCTACACAGAACCCCAGTTCACAGTCGGGCACCTATCCACTGCCAGAATCGCAGCTCGATAGATTTTTTATGCGTATATCCCTTGGTTACCCTCAGTGGGATGCAGAAAAGGCAATGCTAAAACAAACAAACTCAACAACTCCGCTTGAGCAAATCATTGATGAAACACGTTTAAAAGCCATGCAGCAGGAAGTGAATAACATACACGCAAGTGATGCGCTTATTCATTATATCCTTATGTTGGTAAATGAAAGTCGCAACAACGGGGCTTATCCTAACCCGCTATCACCTAGAGCTAGCCGCGCTTTATTACAAGGCGCCAAGGCATGGGCGTTTATTTCAAACAAAGCCTTTGCCACGCCAGAAGATGTACAGGCTGTATTTATAGCGATAACGGCCCATCGTCTTTCATCATCACAACACAATGAGGGTGCAACCTTTGGTGACAATGCTACATCACTTTTATTGAGTAAGCAGTTACTCGAAAGTGTTGATCCTCTTGCTGCCTAATAGAGCATTGTCGACGTGATATCGATATTCAAACGAACTGTAAAACAGCGTTTTTCCCACCGTTGGTTATTCTTAGTCACGCGATGGTTAGACAAGCGTATCCCGCCCGCTTCTCAGCACCGTTTAACCATGAATAATATTTTTGTACTGCCTACCGGCTTTGGGTGGGCATTTATTATAATGTCTTTGTGTTTATTTTTACTCGGTACGAATTACCAAAACAATTTAATGGTTCTTCTTAGCTATATACTCTTGAGTGTCATGCTGCTTACATTGTTCTATACACATCAAAATTTTGCGCGGTTAGCGGTAAAATCGACGCCGTTAGTGCCATTTCATTGCCATCAGTCAGGCACTTTTTATCTAGCGATTGTTCAACAGGATATGTCGGGTGGCAAAGACAATCTGAGCCAAGATACACAAAACAAACCGTGCAGAGGAAATATTGTGGCCAGCTGGTTTGGTCACAAAACCCAATATCCATTCATTCTTGGTGCGACAGAGAACGGCGATGCTCACAATACAACACAGCGACTTCCCATTCCTATTACGCACAGAACCCGTGGCGTGTATAAGCTGCCAAGACTCACTCTGGCCTGCGACTTTCCACTTGGCCTATACAAATGCTGGACTCACCTCGATTTTAGCGCCGAGGTTGTGGTGTATGCTAAGCCCCTTAAAGGTGAGGTGATCAAGGTTACCGCTTCTAACGATGACTCAGAGCAAAACACAAACAATGCAGCAACGTCTGCTCAAAGTAGTTCAGACTTTCACAGTTTAACCGACTATAAAGAAGGCCAACCTCTAAATCGAGTGGTATGGAAACAAGTTGCAAAAAATGGCGACTGGGTAGTAAAAGAATTTGCAGATCCAGTGCAGCTTAAGCAGTTGCTGTCTGTTGATGCAAACGTGGAAACAGAAACTGCCATAAGTCTGCTTACCTTTCAAGTATTGGAACAAAGTCAACAAGGCAACCATTTCGGGTTGAAATATCAGTCTATCGATATTGAACCTTCAAGCGGTGAGACACACACCCACCAATGCTTAACAGCGCTAGCTTGTTTGCGCAATATAAGCTCTCCCTTTGAAAACAATGCTAATATCAACAGAACTGGCGATAATGCCCAAGAGGCTAACCATGATAAAAAGACTAGCCAGGCTAAAAAGACTAGCAACACGAGTAAGGCTGCAAGGTTATGATAGCTTTTCTTAAACGCCAGGGCGCATTCTTCAATCCGTCGCATTCAACTAGCAGACCTCTGTCATCTCATAGCCTCATGTCATCTCACAAGTCCACCTCGTATCTGATGCTCGCCATTGCCTATGGCGTATTGCTTTTTACGCTCACCGATGAACTCATGGCGTGGGTGATAGTGTTAGGCATGTGCGCCCTAGTTGTGCGGGTGCTTGTATTTTTGAAAAGCAGTCAGCTGCCCCACTCTCGAACCATAAACCTTTTGGCGGTGCTATCGCTTTTTGCCCTAACCTGGTTTGGCTTCTCAATCGGCTTACTCAACAGCATGATAAATTTGCTGGCAGTGGCCTTTGCACTCAAACTCATATTGCTAGACAGTAAGCGAGATTTTCACCTACTTTTTTGTACCAGCCTTTTCCTCATTGGCTGCGGATTTATTTCTGCGCTTAGCATGGTTGCATGGGTGGGATATCTTGGTGTGCTTATATTTTTACTGCTTGCCCTAGCCTACTATCATGGCCCAGTTACGCCCTTTAGCAGTAGTGCAAAGTTTGTCGCTACTTTGGTCGTTCAAGCCATCCCCATCACTGCACTACTTTTTTTGGTGATGCCACAATTGCCTCCCCTTTGGCAAATGCCCACGTCTAAATCTCAGCAAACGGGTCTTTCTGATACCGTCACGCCAGGCGACATTGCGTCTTTAGCTAAATCATCAGACCTTGCCTTTACAGCCACGTTTCAGTCGAATGATGATATCCCGTTACCTCAACAGCGCTATTGGCGAGCGTTAGTTATGGAAGACTTTAATGGCAAAACATGGTCGATAAGCGACAGACGCAAGCAGGCAGAGCGTCAGCTGTCTTTATTGCAAAAAACACCACCTTTAACCCAGCTTTTAGCCTCTTCCCCCGCCAGCACCACCGCATATGAAATGATTGTTGAACCAACTAAGCAAAATTGGTTATTTTCATTAGCGCTGTCTGAGCCAGACAATACAAAAAACACGATTTTTGTGAACGCGCAGTTTGACTACACGCTGCGCTCATCAACCCCCTTGATGAGTAAAAAATCGTTTTATTTTACCTATGTGCCGAGTGCCACGGTTGAGAATGCGGCTGGAGATTTCGAGCGTCAGTTAAACAGCCTGCTACCCGCAACAACGAACGAGGAAACTCGAGCGTGGGCATTGGCATTAAAACAGCAGCATACATCACCTGCAGAATTAGCAAATGCCGTAATGAGCTACTTCAAAGAGCAAGGGTTTACTTACACCCTTGAACCAAACGCCATGCCCGTTGACGCCATAGACACATTCTTGTTTGAAGAGAAAGCGGGCTTTTGCGCTCACTATGCCAGTGCAATGACCTTTGCGCTTCGCGCTGCAGGCATTCCCGCTCGCATGGTTACCGGCTATCAAGGTGGCGAACAACTCGATGACAAGGTACTGCAAGTTAGACAATACGATGCTCACGCTTGGGTTGAGGCACTCATTGATGACAAATGGCAACGTTACGACCCCACAAGTATGGTTGCGCCGTCTCGCTTAAGCTTTGGGTTAGAGCAAGCGCTAGCTGATTTTGGCGAGAAAAGAACAAGCGGTTTATTGGGCGACCTCAGTGAAGGTGCACTCTTTATGACCCTGCAAAACTGGATGAGACAAATGGATTACCAGTGGAGCAAATGGATTTTAGGCTTTGATGCCAATAAGCAAAAAGATTTACTGGAAGACTTGTTGGGCCAGATTACCACGAAAAAGCTGACTGCCGTTTTCCTTAGTAGTTTAAGTATTGTAGGAGTCATTTTGTTGGTGTACTTTTTTCCAGTAAAACGTCAATCCAACCTACCTAAACACCAACGAATTTATAGAAATGCTCTCGCCCTAGTTGAAAATCACACAGGCGTTAATCGGCATCACTTATCTCCTCAGCAATACCTTAAGCAAGTAGACAGCTACTTAACACATGATACAAAAGCGTCGCTTCACTCTATGACAGCACTTTTTAATGAAAGCGTATACAGTGCTGAAAGTGACAACCTTGATAAATCACATTTAACATCAATGATGAAACAGCACTTTGATACCGTGAAAAAATCCCTTCGCCAGCAAAATGCTTAAACTAGGCCCAAAATTCGTAAAGCGAAAATTAACACGCACTAAAATTAAGGCACAAAAAAGCCAGTCATAAAGACTGGCTTTTGATGTTATTGAAGCCACCGATAATAGGTGGGGGTAAAGCGCTAATTACTTAGCGGCTTTACGTGCTTTCGCTTCTTCGATAACTTTGTCAGATACGTTACCTGGACATGGAGCGTAGTGGCTGAATTCCATAGAGAACTGACCACGACCTGAAGTCATTGTACGTAGTGAACCGATGTAACCAAACATTTCTGATAACGGTACGTCTGCTTTAATGCGAACGCCAGTTAAACCAGCTTCTTGGTCACTTAGCATACCACGACGACGGTTAAGGTCACCGATTACGTCACCAACGTGATCTTCCGGAGTAAATACGTCAACTTTCATGATTGGCTCAAGAAGTTGTGCACCTGCTTTTGGAATAGACTGACGGAATGCGCCTTTCGCTGCAATTTCAAATGCGATAGCAGATGAATCTACTGCGTGGAATCCACCGTCGTAAAGTTCAACTTCAACGTCTAGTACTGGGAAGCCGGCAAGAACACCTTCACCCATCATTGACTTGAAGCCTTTCTCTACTGCAGGCCAGAATTCTTTAGGTACGTTACCACCAACAACTGTTGAGTTGAACGTAAAGCCAGAACCTTGCTCACCAGGCTTAATGCGGTAGTCAATTTTACCAAACTGACCAGAACCACCAGACTGTTTCTTGTGCGTGTAGCTATCTTCAACGGCTTGCGTGATAGTTTCACGGTAAGCAACCTGTGGCTGACCAACAATAAGGTCAACGCCGTAAGTACGCTTAAGAATGTCTACTTTGATATCTAAGTGAAGCTCACCCATACCTTTAAGGATGGTTTCGCCTGAATCTTCATCAGTTTCAACTTGGAAAGACGGATCTTCTGCAATCATTTTACCGATAGCGATACCCATCTTCTCGTTTCCGCCTTTATCTTTAGGCTGAACAGCAATCGAGATTACTGGAGTTGGGAAAACCATTGGCTCAAGAGTTACTGGATCTTTAGGGTCGCACAACGTGTGACCAGTTTGAACGTTCTTCATACCAACGATAGCGATGATGTCACCCGCTTGAGCGCTAGATAGTTCAATACGTTCGTCAGCTTGCATTTCAACCATGCGGCCAACACGTTCAGTTTTACCTGTAAACGAGTTAAGGATGGTGTCACCCTTGTTCAGTTTACCAGAGTAAATACGTACGAATGTTAGTGCACCGAAACGGTCATCCATAATTTTGAATGCTAACGCTTTGAATGTTTCTTCTGGAGAAACAATCGCGTGCTTACCGTTTTCATTACCTTCTTCGTCCATTAGAGGCTGAGGGTCAACTTCTGTTGGAGATGGTAGGTAGTCAACAACAGCGTCAAGTACTAATTGAACACCTTTGTTTTTGAATGCTGAACCACAATACGTTGGGAAGAACGCAAGGTCACGAGTACCTTTACGGATACAACGCTTGATATCTTCTACAGAAGGAGTTTCACCTTCCATGTACGCTTCCATTAGGTCATCGTCTTGCTCTACTGCAGTTTCGATAAGTTGCTCATGGTACTCTTCTAAAAGGTCTACCATGTCTTCTGGAACGTCTTTAATTTCGTAGTTTTCTGGAAGACCAGTGTCATCCCAAACGTATGCTTTCTTCTCAAGAACGTCTACAACACCAACGAAGTCATCTTCGATACCGATAGGTAACGTCATAACGAGTGGAACCGCACCAAGTACTTTACGTACTTGCTCTTTAACGCGGAAGAAATCAGCGCCCATACGGTCTAGTTTGTTAACGAAAATGATACGTGCAACTTCTGATTCGTTAGCATAACGCCAGTTAGTTTCTGATTGTGGCTCAACACCACCAGAACCACAGAATACACCGATACCGCCGTCGAGTACTTTAAGTGAACGGTAAACTTCAACTGTGAAGTCAACGTGTCCAGGAGTATCGATAACGTTGAAACGGTGATCCTTCCAGAAACAGCTTACTGCTGCAGACTGGATAGTAATACCACGCTCGGCTTCTTGTTCCATGAAGTCGGTAGTAGATTCACCATCGTGAACCTCACCGGTTTTATGGATCTTACCAGTTAGCTTCAAAATACGTTCTGTTGTGGTAGTTTTACCCGCGTCTACGTGGGCGAAAATACCAATGTTTCTGTAATGAGATAAGTCTGACATTAGTTCACTTTCAATTGGTTCAGAGTAAAAAATCGGCTGGATTATAAGGATTTCTGTACCAAATTTATACCTTTTTTAGTACAAACCGATAAATCGGCTGCACGAAATCAAGCCACCATTAATTCTTTTTCTTTGAAATCAACAATTTAAAAACTGCTGACCTTTTCTTAAAAATAACAAAATCACACCTCATCTTTTGAAGTGCGCACTATTGTTACTGTAACCTCATCTCTATCGTGGTAGAGATGCCTCACCTTGACCGAGAACCCATCTTCCAATGCGTTCAATCGCGTCTTAATCAACGCTACAGCCTCTTCGACTGTCTCAAAGCGCCGTTTCATCGGGAGCTTTAAATTAAAAATTGCGTGTGTTGCCCAGTGCTTAACTAGCCAATCGCCCATTAACTTTGCTACCCGATCGGGTTGCTCTATCATATCACACACTAGTAAATCGACGCGACCAAATTGTGGTTTATATGCAAAGCCGTCAACAGCATGGTGCTCAACCAGACCGGTTTGCATTAACGTATCGGCCACTAAACCGTTGTCAATGGCCTCCACATACATACCCCGCTTAACAAGCTGATAAGTCCAGCCACCAGGACACGCGCCAAGGTCTACTGCTCGCCCGCCGGTGCGCAGTACTTTTTGTTGTTGCTCCGCACTCAACATATTAACCAGCGCGTCTTCAAGTTTCAGCGTGGAACGACTCGGGGCATCGCTTGGAAATTTAAGGCGGCATATACCCAAGTGATCTTTACTTGCATGAGTTGGCAATGAATACCCGATATAACAGGTTTCAAAAGACTCAAAGAATATATGTAGCTTCGCTTTACCTGTGTTTTCTTTAGCGGTAAGCCAACCCGCCTTACGCAAAGCCTGACGCAGCGGCACAGTAAACTTCTTACAAAACTTAGCGAGGGTTTTACCGTCTTCCGTATCAGGGTATTCCACATCAATAGCGCCAAAAAGAGAAAACGGCTTTTCGATATCTTCAAGGCATTCTAATACTTGGCCTACTCGGTCTTCTTTTTCTATGTCTTCAAGTGAAGCAAGAACGGCGATAAGTTGGCGTGGAAATACCGTTTCTTTTACCGCGAATTGGCTAGCTGCTTGACCTAACTGCCCTTCATCGTATAAATGATACAGCACAAAGCCGCTGTTTTTCTTTGATACCGGATAGCCGTAAAGACCCACCTCACCGTAGCGAGTGGTCATTTCATTAGCGGTATCGTTTTCATATCCGGGCCGACAGTACGCCAGTACGCTTTTATTACTCATTGCTCGTTTTTACCCATTGCTTATTTTCACCTATTAATAGCGCTTAGCCATTAATAGTATTTATCTGTTGCTAGTTTCTTATTTTTACACTTTTGATGCTTTTGCTAATCTGGCGTTTGCTTTTAAGCAGCAAGCCCAGCTTGTGTTATTTCTTGCCTTTAACCAAAGCGACAATAAGCAAAATCCAGCCAACGATAAAAAACACACCGCCTAGTGGTGTAATTGGCCCAAACCATTTAATGCCTGTTGTTGCTAACACATAAAGGCTACCGCTGAACAAAACACAACCAATGACAAAACACCTGGCAACGCGGTTTGCCCATTTAGCAGATAACAGTGCGGCAAGGCCTGGTAAGCACAGCAGTGCAATGCCATGATACATCTGATAGCGAACACCGGTTTCAAAGATGATTAGCTCACTTGGAGACAATACCGCTTTAAGTCCATGTGCAGCAAAAGCGCCTAGCACTACCGCTAAACCGGCAGCTACAGCGCCAATAATGATGTACACCTTAGCCACGGTAGTGTCCGCTTCTAAGTGAGATTTTATAACCGGCTCTGGGTTAGTCATCCACCTGTCCTTGTAAAGTCTTAGTGATAAAGTCACATGCCATATCCACAGCCGCCTCTATATGAGCCTCTTGGGTAAATCCACTGATTTTTCGCGGTTTAAAGCTGTGATCGCCATCGGCGAGAAAAGTGATTTCGATAGATGGACACAAGGCATACTCCGCCACTTCGCTTTTAGTACCAAAGGTGTCTCTCTCCCCCTGCACAATGAGTAGCGGCTTGTTCACTGCTTGTAGATGGTCAGTACGGGTTTTCTCCGGTTTTCCCGGTGGATGAAAAGGATAGCCAAAGGCAATGGCCCCTTTTACTGATGGCATGTCTTCTATGCTCATAGTTGCCATGCGCCCTCCCATAGACTTGCCCCCAATGAAAATCGGAAGCGAAGCGTGCTTATTCTCTGTATCGGTTTGTTTTAGCGCGCTGGTTTCAACACAGCTAGTTTCAATATGCGCCACTACGTCATGAAAGTGCTGAAGCAATTTTTCAGCTTTATCTGGAGGCCGGCGTTTACCTGTTTCTTTGATGGTTTGCATGTAGGGAAAGTTAAATAAAACCACATCAATATTTCGCTCTACAAAAAGCGCTGACATGGTCTGCATAAACTCGTGCTCTTTCCCTGCGCCAGCGCCATGGCCTAATATCAATTGAGCTATTGGAGAGCCTGAGCGTTTTATTTCAATATCAAACATTGTCCATCTCCTCTTCTACCAGTGCGAGGATCCATTCTCTAAAAGCAGCAATTTTGCCAAGCTCTGCCTGCGTCTCTTCACATACCAGATAAAACGCATCTTTACTCTCAACGCGCTCTTCAAAAGGCATAACTAATCGCCCTGCCTCAATTTCTGGGCGCGCGAGTATAGTATTACCTAGCGCTATTCCCTGTCCCAGCGCAGCGGCTTGCAGCACTAACATTGAGTGGCTGAACACCGGCCCTTGATTTACATTCACCCCAAGTACATCCACGTGCTTTAACCAGTTTTTCCATGCGGCGCGGCTCATATCATGAAGCAGTACATGGTGACGTAAGTCGGATAAAGTAGAAAGCGGCTTTGGCCCCTGAAATAACATGGGTGAGCAAAGTGGTGTTAAAAACTCACGATGAAGCTGGTCGGCCTGCAATCCAGTCCAGCGCCCTTTGCCATAATAGATAGCTACGTCAACATCGTCAGCCAAAAAGCCCTCGTCAAAATCAACGGCTTTTATACGCACATCAATATCTGGGTGCGCGAGGCTAAATTTACTAATACGGGGCACTAACCATTGACTGGCAAAACTTGGTGGCATTGCCACCGTAATTGCCCCCTTACTGCCCTTAGCAAGCAATCGCTCAGTAGCGTCTTGTAGGTGCTTAAAAATATCCTTTAACTCAAGAAAATAGGCCTGCCCCTCTTCAGTAAGAAGCAAAGTTCTATTGCGCCTGAGAAATAGTTTCATTGATAAGTATTCTTCAAGGGCTTTTATTTGATGGCTTACTGCTGCCTGCGTGACAAATAGTTCATCTGCAGCATTGGTAAAACTCAGGTGTCGAGCTGCAGCCTCGAAGGCTTTTAGTGCATTTAGCGGGGGGAGACGTCGATGCATACCGTATTCTTAATCCAATGTTACCTGTACATGACAATAGCATTAGATAAACTAATGACAAGCCATACTTTTAATCGTTTTCACTCTTTACAAAAACTGACTACAATTTACTCGAAATTTGAAAAGAATCTTTAATTTCAGTCTTTTATGATGTTTATTTGTTAACCGAATTAACAATTAAACACATTTTGTTAAATTATTTTTATTAGGTGTGAAAATGAAAAAATTACTTCTTGCAAGTGTATCAGTTATGGCGTTTGTCAGCGCTGCTGCGAATGCTAACGTACAACCAGAAAAGATCAATCTTTCCTCTTTGATTAATACTGCAATGACCAATGTGAAAATGGCAGACGTATTACCAGCGAATGACGCGCACATTGTTGTTAAAAAGCAGTCTAAAGCAATACTATCTGAAGAAACTCAAATCTCGCTGCACAACAGCTTGTTAGCATTTTATAACGATGCAGAGTCTAAAGTTGAAGAGTCTAAAGGTAATAAGTTAACTGACGTCGCAAACGGCGAATAACACCTCTTCACACCTGATCCGGATGCCGGTGTAATTCACCGGCATACGTCATCAGCCTACCCCCAAATTACTTACCCCATTAAGAATTACTTGTGTCTAAGGTATCAAAGCCCTTCACGAGTTCGTCTAATGCTTGCATCTGCTGCAAGTAAGGCTCAAGTTTAGACAGTGGCAACGCACACGGGCCATCGCATTTTGCTTCATCGGGATTAGGATGGGCTTCAATAAACAAACCGCCCAAACCTAACGCCATTCCACTTCTTGCCAATTGTGCAGCTTGCGCACGACGACCGTCCGCCGATGTTGCTCTGCCGCCTGGCATTTGAAGCGCATGGGTCGCATCAAATATTACCGGTGCATAGGCTTTCATTGCATCCATACCCAGCATATCAACCACCAAGTTGTTATAGCCAAAACTGCTGCCTCGTTCGCACAGAATAACTTTGTCGTTACCTGCTTCACTGAGCTTGCCTATGATGTGACGCATTTCATGGGGTGCTAAAAACTGAGGCTTTTTAACGTTAATCACGTTACCGGTTTTCGCCATAGCGACCACTAAATCGGTCTGGCGAGCTAGGAAGGCCGGTAGCTGAATAACGTCCACCACTTCTGCCACTGGCGCTGCTTGATGAGGTTCATGTACGTCGGTGATAAGCGGTACATTGAAGGTCGATTTAATCTCTTCAAAAATACGCAGGCCCTCTTCCATACCCGGGCCGCGGTACGAGGAAACCGAAGAGCGATTTGCCTTATCAAAAGACGCCTTGAACACGTAGGGAATATTGAGTTTTTGCGTTACTTCAACATAGTGTTCAGCTATACGCATTGCTAAGTCTCTCGACTCCAATACATTCATTCCGCCAAAAAGCACGAAGGGAAGATGGTTGGCAACGTCAACATTACCAACGCGAATTACTTGTTTAGATTCAGACATTATGACTTCCGATAACGAATTCTAGAAAAGTGGTTGCTTGGTGACCGCAACCATTGCCGTTGCCATAAGCACAGCCAATGCTGCTATGAAAAAGCCCCAGCGGCCTGCAGCCGTTTTTGCTTTTTTAAGCGCAAACAAACCAAACACGATGTACAGAACAACGCCAAATAGTTTGAAGGTGAGCCATGCATTAACAAACGGGTATTGAGATAAAATGACACAGAGCCACAGCGCACTGCCAAGCAATATGGTATCAATAATATGAGGTAAGATTTTTATCCACTTTTTGGCCAATACGGTGGCATCAAATTGCGCCCACACAAACCGAAAGATAAAGAAAAGAATGCTTAGCACTACTGCGGTTAAGTGGAGGTGTTTCGCCATCATGTACATATTGAATATTCCTGTTATAGATTTTTATTGGGATACTGCGTCTGAATAGCCAGAAACGCAGGTAAATTATTAAGAAAGCGAGTAACCAATATTGGCTCAAAGTGCCGCCCACTTTCTTCTTTTAATGTACTAACCACCTTTTCAATGCTCCAGGCTGGCTTGTAAGGTCGTTCATTCAGCAAAGCGTCGAACACATCAATCAGCGTTGCAATACGACTTTTTTGATCAATTTCTTCGCCTTTTAACCCTTCAGGATATCCCTCCCCATCCCATCTCTCGTGATGCTGACGCGCTAAGGTAGCCGCTAGCTGAATAGAAGGACGAGAAGAGTCATTGAGAATTTGGTAGCCAAACTCAGCATGCTGACGGATAGCAAAAATATCATCGTCGGTTAACGCTGTCGTTTTGTGCAATATAGATTTCGGTACGCGTGAAGTGCCAACATCGTGCAGCGATACAGCAAGTTTAAACGTATCAATTTCTTGCTCAGGCATAGACAGTATGTTCGCCATCAGTCCTGCCATTTCAGCCATGCGCTTAATATGGTTTGCATCGCTAGACTCATGCTCTAGTGCGTGGCCTAAACGCTCAATAATTTCTCTTTGGGTACCTTCTAAGTCTACGGTTTTTAATACGTTATCAAAAGCCAACTGAACGCTGTTAGAGAAACGTTTGATAAGGTGCTTATCACTTTCACATAACCGCCGAGGCAGCCCAGAAAGATAGAGCAACGCACCCTTGTGCGACTTGCTGTTGCAATACGCCACAACGTGATCTTCTGCATAGACTATCTGTTTGTCCTGCATCGCCTTCACGCACAACGCATATTCTTTATCGTTGATTGCATTTTTAAGCAGTAACCCTTCCTTTGACGAGTATTCACCATTACCGGCAAAAACATAAAGCTCGTCATCGTCCATTTTATTATTGTCTACGTCGAGAGTGCGCGATGTAGTGGCCACCGCTGTTGTAATGTAGGCCGCATCCTTTGAACATCCAAGGATAGACGCTAGCTGTTGGATTATTCCCTGCATAAATTTTTCTAAAGACTGGGAAGAAAACAAATCCACAGACGCATCGATGATTTTCTCAAGGCCTGCTCTGTTTTCTTCAATCACCATAATATCGCGGTACGAGCGCAGGGCAGCAATGATAACAGTGAAGAGCTTTTGCGCTGTGAGTTCCGTTTTCGACTTATAATCGTTAATATCGTAGTTAATGATGACGTCTTTTTCTGGCGCTTGACCAGGCTGTCCAGTGCGCAAAATGATGCGAGTGAAATGATTATCCAATTCATTGCGAACGTAATTTGCTACTTGAAGACCAGCGTCATCTGTTTCCATAACCACATCAAGTAACACCACAGCAATGTCGTTGTGCTCGCGGAACATGGCTTTTGCTTCTTCGCCGCTGTTAGCACTGATAAACTCTATGGTTTTTCCGTTCAAGATGAAGTCATTGAGTACAAGCTTTGTGACGGTATGAACCTCAGGTTCGTCGTCGACGATCAGTATTTTCCAACTGCCAAGATTTTCAGTACTGGTATCTTTTTCATCCTCTGCAAAAAGAAAGTCGTCATTCATCGGGCATATTTCCTTTATATTTTTATTATCGCTACCGAAAGAGAGTAGCCCTTAATGTACATTCTTTCATCGGCCCGTGTAAAAACTTTTAGTAACAGCGGCCAAGGGTTACCCTATCGTTACCACCGTAGTCTTTAATTGTTTCGATATCACTAAAGCCAGCCTCACTCAGCAACTCAGCCACCGCAGCGCCCTGATTGAAACCATGCTCAAAAGCCAGTAATCCACCCGCTAATAGATGCTCTTTGGACACGCTAATAATGTGTCGAATATCGCGAAGACCATCTTCACCAGATGTGAGGGCCGTTTTAGGCTCAAACCTTACATCCCCTTGTAATAGATAAGCACTGGAGTCTTCAATATAAGGCGGGTTAGAGACAATAATATTAAACTGCTTGGCTTTGAGTTCACTAAACCAATCGCTTTGTAAAAATGTGACGTTCTCTATGCCATTGTTTACGGCATTTTGTTGGGCTAGCGCTACAGCCTGCGCCTTAAAATCTACCCCAGTCACCTGTATACGAGGCAGCTCCGATGCCAGCGCTAGCGCTATAGCCCCCGTACCAGTTCCCAAATCACATATAGAAAAAGAAGAGGCCGATTGTTCATTAACGTCGCTGGGTATGCGCTTGAGCACTTGCTCTACCAGTACTTCTGTATCAGGCCGAGGTATAAGAGTATGGGGAGATGTGGCTAACTTAAGCGTCCAAAAATCCCGCTCGCCAATGATATAGGCCACGGGTTCGCCAAGACGCCTGTGCTCTACCGCTTTTTGAAACGTGTGAAGCGTTTGGCTATCCAGCACTTTATCGGGCCAGGTAAACAAATAGGTTTGATTTACGTTAAGGGCATTGGCTAGCAGTACTTTAGCATCGACAGAGGGCGATTCCCCGCCCTCTAACAACGCAACAGCCCATTTCAGGGCTTCATCAATACGCATGCTATTCGTCAGATAAAGACGCAAGTAAGTCTGCTTGATGTTCCTGCAAAATAGGATTGATAAGTTGACTTAAATCACCAGCAATAACCTCATCTAAACGATAGATAGTCAGGTTGATTCTATGATCAGTCACTCGTCCTTGTGGGAAATTGTAGGTTCTGATGCGCTCTGAACGATCGCCACTTCCTACCAAACTCTTACGCGTAGACGCTTCTTCTGCCGCACGCTTCTCTTCTTCAATCTGGTTTAATCTAGCCTGCAATACTGACATGGCCTTCGCACGGTTTTTATGCTGAGAACGCTCATCTTGACACTCTACAACAAGTCCTGAGGGCAAGTGGGTAATTCGAATAGCAGAATCGGTTTTGTTAACGTGCTGACCACCCGCTCCCGAGGCGCGGAAAGTGTCTATTCGCAAATCAGCGGGGTTAATGTCAATGGCTTCAGATTCAGGAATTTCAGGCAATATAGCCACCGTACACGCTGATGTGTGAATGCGGCCTTGAGACTCAGTTTCCGGTACGCGCTGAACACGGTGCCCGCCAGACTCAAATTTCAAATTACCGTAAACGCCTTCACCGCTAATATTAGCAACCACTTCTTTGTATCCGCCGTGCTCACCTTCGTTGGCGTTAATTAATTCTACACGCCAACCTTTGGCTTCTGCATAACGGCTATACATGCGGAACAGATCGCCGGCAAAAATACCCGCTTCGTCACCACCCGCACCTGCTCGCACTTCTAAAAAGCAGTTGTTGTCGTCGTTAGGGTCTTTTGGCAGCAGTAGCAATTGAAGATCGGTTTCAAGGCGCTCTATTTCAGCTTTTGCGTCTTTGTATTCTTCCTGCGCCATTTCACGCATCTCGGCATCATCTTCGTTCATCATCTCTTGTGCTGAGGCAAGGTCTTCCTGTGCCTTTTGATAAGCATTAAAGCCATCTACAACACCTTCAAGCTGACTGAACTCTTTTGACAAATTGCGAAACTTGTCCTGATTGCCGATAACGTCAGGATCTCCAAGTAAAGCCTGAACTTCTTCGAAACGCTCAACGAGGTGTTCGAGTTTTCTAACGACCGACTCTTTCATATTCTTCTTATTACCTTATTTATTTTCATCTGATGAGTTATCAGATAAATCTAATGCCTGTCCCATCCAACGACTTAACGACGGGTCGTCATGCTTAGCAGCTTCACGCAGTGCCAAGGTTGTTGGATGCAGCAATGTATTGGTTAGCTTATACGCCATTTCCTCTAATACAAGGTCTGCGCTTTTGCCTTCTTCAAGCTGTGCTTTTGCTTTTTCAACAATATCGTCCCGGTGCAGTAGCCCTTTTTGACGGTATTGCTTAACTAAATCTATAGACTGCTGAGACTGTTTCCAGGCCATGTAGTCGCTAGCTTGTTTATCGATGAGCTTTTGTGCTTCTTGCGCGGCTTGTTCTCTGTTTTCTAAATTTTTCTGAACAATATGCTGAAGATCATCAACGGTATAAAGGTATGCATCGCCTAATTCGTTAACTTCAGACTCAATATCTCTGGGTACTGCGAGGTCAACGAGAAACATAGGCATATTTTTACGCTGTTTTAGCGCTTTTTCCACCATGCCCTTCCCTATTAACGGAAGCTGACTGGCGGTTGAACTAATAACAATATCAAATTCTTTTAAATGTTCAGGCACTTGAGATAGCGTATACACGGTGGCATCAAGCTTTTGTGCCAATGCTTCTGCTCTTGCCACTGTGCGATTGGCCACGGCCAAATGCTTCACACCTTGCTCTTTTAAGTGTTGAGCTACCAACTCGATGGTTTCACCTGCTCCCACCAAAAGTACAGAGCGTTTGGGCAATTCAGCAAAAATGTGTTTCGCTAACTGCACTGCGGCATAGGCAACGCTTACAGCATTTGCACCAATATCGGTTTCACTTCGAACGCGTTTAGCCACGTTAAAGGTATGCTGGAATAGCTTATCGAACTCGCTGCTAACCATCCCTGAATGCCTAGCATCACCAAACGCTTGCTTAATTTGCCCTAGAATTTGCGGCTCACCAAGAATAAGCGAGTCTAAGCCACTTGCCACGCGCATAATATGCTTAACGGCGTCATCTTTTGTAAGTAGGTAACTGTTATTCTCAATTTCTTTTACATCTAGATGATGAAAGTCGCTGAGCCACTGCAAGATTTTTTCGCCGCTCTCATCCTGCGTGTTGACGTAAAGTTCGGTTCGGTTGCATGTTGACACAATGACAGTTTCATCAACCCCGTCCACAGCTTTTAAGCTCGCAAGCGCCTCCACCAGAGAATCTGGTGTAAAAGCCACTTTTTCGCGAAGTGCTACTGGTGCTGTCTTGTGGTTTATGCCAAGGGCAAGTAAAGTCATAAAATCTATGCTGGCAACGTCGGACGCGCATTGTACGAAAAAGCCAAAATGATTGAAAGTGCTCGTGAAACTGTGTTCACATAATATATGCGTTGTTTTCGCTCTAACTCTCAGGGAAATTTTTCACACCATGTGGCGTGCAATTACTTTAATAATTTTAACGGGCGTATTTTTAAGTGCCTGTACAACTGCTCCAAAAGGCCCAGAGCACGCAGTAAACCTCACTTCTCAATTAGAAAAAGTGGCAGAAATTCGCCACTGGCAAATGCGTGGAAAAATCGCATTTAGGCAAGGCAACGAGGCGGCGAGTTTAAATTTAGTCTGGAAAAACGATTCAGGTGATTTTGATTTTAGATTAAGTAATTTTCTTGGCGTAAGCATGGTTGACTTAAATGTAACCAGTAAACAGTCCTCATTAACTGCCGATGGCGAAACTTACTACGATGCAGATCCTGAATTACTCATCCACAAAACAACCGGCATTGTCATACCCGTTGCGCCGTTGCTTTCTTGGGTAAAAGGGCTCCCTCTTAAAGATGATACTTTTACCCTTACCGACAAGGGACTTGTTAATACCCTTGAAAGTGGCTGTACGGGCTGTAGCAATTGGTCTGTAAAATATGGCCAATACGGCAAAGTATATACCGATGAGGCCAGTAAGGGGGTCGATAAAGGCAACGAAGAAAACGGAGCATGGCTTCCTCACAGCATCACGCTTACCCAAGCAGAAACGCCACTGGCGCCGCAGACCCAACTTAAAATAAAAATTTATGAATGGCTGATTCTTTAATGAAAGATTCGCAAATCAAAGACTCTTCAACACCTGATTCTTCCATCACTCGTTCTGTAAAGGGCAACGCCAATACAGAAAACGTTAACGCTAATGGCACACCCCAGGACAGCGAACAAAAGCTACAGTGGTGGCCATCACCGGCAAAGCTGAATATCTTTTTACATATACTTGGCCGTTTTGATAATGGGTATCATCAGCTGCAAAGTCTGTTTCAAATGCTCGATTATGGTGATGAACTTGCTTTTGACGTTACTAATGATGGAAAAATAACCATGGCGACGCCCCTTGAAGGCGTACCTGACGAAGAAAATCTCATTATTCGAGCGGCTAAATTACTCGCTGATAAAACGAAAACACCACTCGGTGTTAGCATCTCTTTGAATAAGCGTTTGCCTATGGGTGGCGGTATTGGCGGGGGCTCATCAAATGCAGCTACCGCCTTAGTAGCCCTTAATCACCTATGGAAAACCGGGCTCAATGAAGACGAACTGGCGCAATTAGGCTTAGCCCTTGGCTCTGATGTACCCATATTTGTACGAGGCAAAACAGCATTTGCTGGCGGTGTTGGCGAAGACATCATGCCAGCTCCTCAAGAAGAAAAGTGGTATTTGGTTGCAAACCCTAATGTACACGTGAGCACTGGTGCGGTGTTTACCCACCCTGACCTGCCTAGAAATACGCCGCCAATTCAGTGGAAAGACTATAAATTTGAAGAAACTCGAAATGATTGTCAGCAATTAGTCGCGAATTGCCATCCGGAAGTTGCAAATTTATTACAGTGGTTGTTACACTACGCTCCGTCGAGAATGACGGGCACAGGTGCATGCGTATTTGCTACTTTTTCCGACAAAACTTCAGCAGAGCAGGTTATGGCGAAATTGCCTAACGCTTGGCAAGGGTTTGTTGCAAAGGGCGTAAATAGCTCACCACTATTGAATAAAATAGAACAATAATAATAGCGTGAACGCCACATCGGACAGAACTTAAAAATTGGGGTATAGCCAAGTTGGTAAGGCAGCGGGTTTTGATCCCGCCATTCGTAGGTTCGAGTCCTGCTATCCCAGCCAAATCTCTTTTATCAACGCACTGAGGAAACCACTTGTGCCAGATATGAAGCTCTTTGCAGGTAATGCCGTACCAGAACTTGCCCAGAAAGTCGCCGACCGTCTCTACACCAAGCTAGGAAATGCCAAAGTTGGCCGTTTCAGCGACGGTGAGATTAGCGTAGAAATTCATGAAAACGTCCGTGGCTCGGACGTTTTTATTATCCAGTCTACGTGTGCCCCTACCAACGATAACCTGATGGAACTTATTGTGATGATCGACGCACTGCGCCGCGCATCTGCAGGCCGTATCACTGCGGTAATTCCTTACTTTGGTTACGCTCGTCAAGACCGTCGAGTTCGTTCAGCAAGAGTACCAATCACTGCAAAAGTTGTGGCAGATTTCTTGTCAAACGTGGGTGTTGACCGTGTTCTTACTATCGATCTTCACGCCGAGCAAATTCAAGGGTTCTTTGATGTACCAGTAGACAATGCGTTTGGTACACCTATCTTACTTGCAGACATGGTAAGACGTGATTTTGCTGACCCCGTTGTAGTATCTCCGGATATTGGTGGTGTAGTAAGAGCTCGTGCAACAGCAAAACTGCTTAACGACACTGACTTAGCCATTATTGATAAACGCCGCCCTAAAGCGAACGTTGCTCAGGTAATGAATATTATTGGTGATGTTAAAGACCGCGACTGTATTATTGTGGATGACATGATTGATACTGGCGGTACGCTTGCAAAAGCTGCAGAGGCGCTAAAAGCTCATGGTGCTCGTAAAGTGTATGCTTATGCTACTCACGCTATCTTCTCAGGTAATGCGGTGACGAATTTACGCGAATCTGTTATTGATGAGATTATAGTTACCGACTCTATCCCGTTAAGCACTGAAATGCGCAAAATGGGTAAAGTGAAGCAGCTTACGTTATCTGAAATGCTGGCCGAAACCATTCGTCGTATCAGCAATGAAGAGTCAATTTCAGCGATGTTCGAGTACTAACCTACTCTTAGCCTTAGCGTCCTTGAGTTACTCAGTAATACAGCAGAAAAAGCGAGCGTAAGCTTAATGCCGATCAGTTAAGAAATATTTTAGCGATCGGTTGACCGATCTTTTATAGATGCAAAAATCCGATGAGCAT
>NZ_JQFW01000005.1 GCF_000753865.1 Alteromonas sp. LOR
TCCCCTTCGTCTAGAGGCCTAGGACACCGCCCTTTCACGGCGGTAACAGGGGTTCGAATCCCCTAGGGGACGCCATATCGAAAAAACCAGCCAATCGGCTGGTTTTTTTGTTTTAACACTTAAATTTTGTGAGCGTGCATCCCTTAAGTGTTAAACCGCTTTATCTTCGTTTACCGTTTTCAATAGCATTACCCCTCAATTCCATCCATTTCTGCTTTTTATTTGACGCTTCTAATCTACATTAACCTTACATTAACGGGAGTAATGCTCTTGCTTCTGGATGAAGGCGTTTGAATATATTAAGTGTCTGTCCACTCTGGTTCGCTCCCGCTATCTCAAAGGAAAAGAAAGTGTCTGTCCATTTTTAAACGCGCATTTTTAAACGAGTGTCTGTCCGCTTTTATTTACGCTTTTATTTAAGCTTACATTGTGCCTTATTTAACGGAGAGCACTTTGAGGAAGGTAACGTTAAGTGCACAAAAATGTATTCGGTGTACAGTCAGAGTTACTGCCAGAGCCCTGTTGGGTGGGCTCTATCGCATACTTTAGGAAATACAGGTGATATCATAACGTTATTGATAAAATGAAGAATAAAGAGGCTATTATGCAAAATTACTCAATCGGCACTGCGGGAAAGCCGTGGGGCGAGAAAGAAAAAGCACAGTGGTATGAACAGCAAAGCGTAAAGCGCAGTGTAAAAGAAGAAGTGTTTACTAAGTTACAAAGCATTATTCCCGAAGGTTTCAGATTACAGCAATACGGCGCATTGCCCTATGATGAAGCGCGCTACCCGCTGTATGCAGTAGTGCCTATATCATTTGACAGTTCTAAACCATCTGCATTAGTCACAGGCGGTGTACATGGCTACGAAACGAGTGGTGTGCAAGGCGCGCTGAAGTTTATTGAGACTAAACTATCAAGTTATGCCAGCAGCGTTAACATTGTTATAGTGCCCTGCGTTAGTCCGTGGGCCTATGAGACAATCAACAGATGGAACCCGCTAGCTATCGATCCGAATCGTTCTTTTTATCCTGATTCACCAGCTCCTGAATCTCAGCAGTTGATGCAGTTTGTGACGTCGTTAAAGACAGATCTCTCATTGCATATTGATCTACATGAGACTACTGATACAGATAATAGTGAATTTAGGCCCGCGTTAGCAGCTCGCGATGGAACTGACCACGACAACTGGAACATACCAGATGGGTTCTATACGGTAGCGAATACACCAAACCCACAGCTTGCTTTCCAACAGGCCGTCATCGAGGCTGTTAAAGGCGTTACTCACATAGCGCCACCTGATGAAAGTGGAAAAATTATAGGTGCTGACGTCGTGAGTGAAGGGGTTATTTGTTACGACAAGAAATCTCTTTTTCTTTGCGGTGGAATGACAGATGCAAACTTTGTTACCACAACCGAAGTGTATCCAGACAGTGATAATGCTACGCCAGAAAATTGTAACGATGCGCAAGTGGCGGCGGTATGCGCTGCACTTGATTTTATAATGTAGCTTTCACGTTACAGTAACGCGCATATTTACATTTGGACGCTTGAACGTTTAGACGTCTAGATGTATATTGAGCCTTCTTTCAGAGGAGGCTCATTGTGTTTACTTTTTCAGCAGTCATTTATGACGGTAATAAACAGTCTTTAGTAAGACATAATTGTAAAACCGACTCAGAGTTTTCTGCATACCTCGAGGCGCGCTACGGTTGTTATGTTTGTCTATGGTCGAATAAAGAGCTATCAGAGAACACGCTAGCGAATATAGCGGCAACAAAAAAGTTACAGTAACCATATTAAATAAAGTAGTAGAATGAATAACCCCATATCTCCCTGTAAAGCGCAGTGTAAACTCACCAATGACGATATCTGTATTGGCTGCAATAGAACTATAGATGAGATTGTAAATTGGGCGTCATACACCCCCGAGCAAAAAAATGCGGTATTCCAGCGACTCAACACCCTCGAAGATACTGATTAAGCTTAAGTGAGCTTAAAGTGGACACATAGCTTAAAGTGGACACACACTCGGAGATTAAAGCGCGTATTCTAAAGTGGACAGACACTTCCTAAAGTGCGTATCTCAAAGCGGACAGACACTCGTTTTATTTAAAACGCTCATCTTTTTCCTCAAACGCTTAGAATCGGTATATGTAAGCCACTCCTTGGGCACCTCTCAGGTTTACCTCTGCCGGGGATAATATTATTAACTTTAGCCGCATAGCGACCAGCCAACCTTTTTGATAAACTCCCGCTGATTTTTCTTACTTTTCTTGAGCTCAATTCCGAATGAAAATAATGCTGGCCCCGATGGAAGGGGTAGTCGACCATCTAATGAGAGACATGTTGACCCGCGTTGGCGGATTTGATCAATGTGTGACGGAATTTGTTCGCGTTGTTGATCAAAAGCTACCTAAAAAGACCTTTTATAAAATCTGTCCAGAGCTTCATACCGACGGCAAGACTGCCTCAGGTGTGCCTGTGCGTGTTCAGCTATTAGGGCAGCACGCCCAATGGTTAGCTGAAAACGCTGAAACTGCTGTCGAACTTGGTTCTCCCGGAGTGGATCTTAATTTTGGATGCCCTGCTAAAACCGTCAACAAAAGCAAGGGCGGAGCAGTTTTATTAAAAGAAACTCAAACGCTATATGACATTGTAAAAGCAGTGCGAGACGCCGTTCCACAGCATATTCCGGTGTCGGCAAAAATTCGTTTAGGGTTCGAAGACAAGTCACTAGCGGTTGATAATGCCATAGCGATAGCAGAAGCCGGCGCTTCAGAATTGGTGGTGCATGCCCGTACCAAAACAGAAGGCTATAAACCACCTGCGTACTGGGATTGGATAGCGAAAATTAAGCAGCACACCGATATTCCGTTGGTCGCAAATGGTGAAATATGGAATGCTGATGACGCCCAAAAATGCCAAGCACAATCTGATTGTATCAACCTAATGGTTGGCCGGGGCGCTCTCGCTATGCCTAACCTTGCACGAGCGATAAAATTTGGCGATACCCCTATGCCGTGGCCGGAATTGGCCGCGTTGCTTATTCAATATTCGGGTTATGAAATCTTTGGCGATAAGGGACGGTATTACCCAAATAGAATTAAACAGTGGTGTGGCTATTTAAAAAGGCAGTACCCTGAAGCAGACATTCTTTTCAATGACATAAGACGTCTTACAAATTCCCAAGATATTGTTGACGTGCTAGCTAGTCAGTCTTCCCAGTAAACAGAGGGTTTATCCCAGAGCGACTTGGTTTTAGTGACTCAATTGTCTACTCTCAGAAAGCGACATAACGCAAACGTTATGTCCTTATCTATAAAACCATAATCTATAAAATCATAATAATTGCTCTGGGGTATACATGAAACTAACACCAACGAAGCTGACGCTTCTGTTGGCTTGTACTATGTCTTTGCTAACAGCAGGATGCAGTAAACAAGCCGACAACGATAGCGCTAAAGCGCCAAAGGTCACCATAGACCCAAACCCTTATCCAAGTACTTATTCGCCTATAGAAGGCCAGCCAACGCTTATAACCAATGTCACCATATTAGATGGTGTAGGTAATCGCATAGAAAACGGCAGCATCTATTTTGCAGACGGTAAAATTCAAGCACTAGCTGAAAGCGGACAGACACTCGAAGTGCCTGATGAAACAGCTATCATCGACGGTACTGGTAAGTGGGTTACTCCTGGCATTATCGACAACCACAGTCATTTGGGCGTATACCCTTCGCCATCTACACGCTCGCACTCCGACGGCAATGAAATGACAAACCCAGTGACCGCACAAGTATGGGCAGAGCATTCGGTATGGCCTCAAGACCCAGGTTTTGGGCGCGCATTGGCTGGCGGTGTGACGTCACTACAAATTCTACCCGGCTCAGCCAACCTTTTTGGTGGCCGTTCAGTAGTATTAAAAAACGTTCCCAATAGAACGATGCAAGATATGAAATTTCCCGATGCTCCCTATGGCATGAAGATGGCGTGTGGCGAAAACCCCAAGCGGGTTTATGGCCAAAAAGGCGGCCCCATGACTCGCATGGGGAACGTTGCAGGTTATCGACAGGCCTGGTCTGATGCACAAGACTACATGCGAAAATGGGACAAGTATGAAACCGACTATGAGGCGGGCAAAGATGCTAAAGCGCCGAAACGAGATTTAAAGCTTGAAACGTTAGCGGGCGTACTCAATGGCGATATTCGTGTGCACATGCATTGTTATCGAGCTGATGAGATGACGGTAATGATGGACGTAATGCAGGAGTTTGATTATCAGATAGGTACCTTTCATCACGCTGTCGAGGCTTATAAAATTGCTGACAAGCTGAAAGAAAATGATGTGTGCTCAGCGATGTGGGCAGACTGGTGGGGCTTTAAAATGGAAGCGTATGACGGCATTAGGGAAAACATTCCCGCAGTGCATGCAGCAGGTGCTTGTGCCATTGTTCATTCTGATAGTGATTTAGGTATACAGAGATTGAATCAAGAAGCAGCCAAAGCGTGGTCTGACGGCAAACGAGCTGGTCTTGATATTCCGATGAAAGATGCGTGGACTTGGCTTTCAGCTAACCCTGCCAAATCGTTAGGAATATTTGATAAGACGGGCTCGTTAGAAAAGGGCAAACAAGCCGACGTAGTGTTATGGAACGATAACCCATTTTCGACTTATGCCAAAGCTGAGCATGTTTATGTAGACGGCGGGCTTGCGTATTCACTTAGCGATAGTACTTCATGGCCGGTAAGTGACTTCGAGTTAGGTCAAGTAGGTGAGGGAGATAATAAATGAACAAGTTAATAGTATTATTAGTCGCGCTCACAATGACGTCTTATGTTCATGCTGAAAATATTGCCATTGTCGGCGGTAAAGTACACACCATGACATCTCAAGGTGTGATAGAAAATGGCACTGTGTTGCTGTCAAATGGTCGCATAAATGCAGTGTTAGCTAACGGTGATGTACCTGATGGCTACCGAGTCATTGATGCAAGCGGTAAAGTAGTTACCCCTGGTTTCATTGGTGCCTTAACATCGTTAGGTCTGGTTGAAGTGTCTTCATCATCTGGTGTAGTGGATGCAAGCGTTGAGATTACACCTATATCAAAAACCGGCGCTGCATTTGATGTTCAATACGCAATAAACCCAGACAGTTCGCTTATCGCGATAACCCGTTTAGAGGGGATTACCTCAGCTGCCACCACCATGAATAGAAGCGACTATTTGTTTGGCGGTCAAGGCGCGGTGATCAATCTTGAGGGTCATCGCCTGGATGGTGAGAGCGCAAATGCTAACAAATATAAAAGTGAATATGAAAGCGGACAGACACCCGTTTTAAAATCTGGCGCGTTTATGACAGTGGATGCGGGCAGCGATGGTGCGGAAATGTCAGGGGGCTCTAGAGCGTCACTATGGGTAATGCTTGATAAAGTTTTTGAAGAAGCGAAGCAAGCAAGTGATAACCTCTCGCCTGAAAAATCATGGTATGGCATAAACTCGCGCTTAGACGTGGCAGTGCTGAAAAGAGTGGTTGCTGGAGACATGCCGTTGTTTATGCGAGCTGATAGGGCTGCCGATATTCGACAGGTTATTGCCTTTAAAGACAGACACTCGTCGATTAACGTAGTGCTTGTGCACGGTGTAGAAGCATGGAGGGTGGCGAAGGAACTTGCTGGTGCTAACATTCCGGTTATTATCGACCCAGAATACAACTTACCAGGTGGGTTTGACCAAATGGGCGCAACCTTAACTAATGCTGCTCGGCTCCATGAAGCTGGTGTAGAAGTCGCGATAGGCATGGATACGCATAATATTCGTTTGGCGGCGCAACATGCCGGTAATGCCGTTGCAAATGGTTTGCCTCATGAGACTGGATTAGCAAGCCTAACAAGCGTACCAGCGAAAATTCTGGGTCTTGAAAAGGAAGTAGGAAGTCTTCGCCAAGGAGCAAGAGCAGATGTTGTTATTTGGTCTGGTGATCCACTAGAGGTAACAGAAGCGGCTGAGTCGGTTTTCATTGGCGGTAAAGCCATAAAAATGGAATCTAGGCAAACGAAGTTGCGTGATAGGTATATGTCGCTGCAACAAAAGAAACATGCCACCCCGTCGCAGTATGAGCGTGTTGAGTAATATTGTATAAACTTGTATGGAAAGCCGCACTTATATTTATTTACTCTAAGTGCGGCTTTTCATTTTAAGACAGATATTTTATAGCGTTTTTTACATTTGGCCTTGAGCCTCTCTTACATTCGTCCGCAAATTTACGCATTTTGCTTTCATTGCCCACCGGGCCTGAAAAGAATGTTTCAAAGCGACTGGTTAATAAGCGCCATTTCTCTTGGTCCATCCCTATTTTAGATAGTAATCCATGAGGCAATTTAGGTAGTTTTTGTGTGCATTTATCTTTATGAGCTTTAAATGTTGCTTCTACCAGTGATATGTAATCGTGATAGTTGAATGGTAGATGTGGCCGTGTTTTTATTGCCTGATCGTTGAATACCATCAGGTACTTTGGCGTTTTGCCCACTCTTTGCGCGTTCATTCGATAATGAATACTGGTATGTTTAGAGGTCTGAAGAGATGTTGCGATATTCGCTCGAATTGGATTTAGGTCGACATAGGCCATGACCGCAGCGAGCGCTTTTTCATCTAGTATAGCCTGAGAGCGAAATCGCCGTTCCCAAAAGTAACCAGTACACTCATCTTCTTTGTTCGCTCTTCTTGCGATGTATTCGTTCAATAGCCGCATGAACCAACTAATGCTTTGTAGTCTTTCTCTGTACTGAACTGACAGTGATTTAATTTCATCACTCTCTTTTTCAGTGAACGCCTGATGTTGATCATCTAAATATCGCTGAACAATCGGTGGACATTTATAAAACATTCTCCATCGTAAAAACACTTCATCCATCGACCAGCCATCAGCACGTCCTTTTGCGATGTGTAGCACTACATGAATGTGATTGTGCATAACGGCATAAGCACATAAATCGATGGCAAACGCTTGAGATAATTTATGCAATCTATTTGTTATCCACTTTCTCCTGTGCTCATAGTTGGCTCCCGTACGCTTATCTCTACCGCACAAAAACGACTGCCTTACGCAACGTGAGGTGCAATGATAATAAGGAGTAATGTCTGTGTTGATTTGCTTGTAGCGTGGTAAAGGCATATCCATATCCCAATATTTTCTTGGTATTATGAATAAAAAGTGTGGGATGTGAACTGAGCTTTAGAGCAGTATTATCGTGTTTTATTGTGTTTCAGAAAGTGTGTCGGGAAGAACCAAGTAGAGAGCGCTATTGGAGCATTGCTATTAAAAAGTGTAAACACAGCGGACAGACATTCAAATCACAATGAATCACAATGGACAGACACTCATTGTAAAACGAGTGTCTGTCCACTGTAGTCTTTCACTGTAGGTTTGAATGTGCTGCAAATTTAATTACGCAAACACATCAACGCGGCTGCCTAAACGACTATCGCTGCTATTTGAGGATGTCTCGTTAGAAGGTCTAGATTCACTAACCTGATTGGTCTGCTCACTGCGCTGCTCTTGGCGCTGTGGTACTTGTGGCGTCGATTCTAAAATAGTAGACACTGGCGCCGAATTAACTGATGAAATGTCCATACTGTCTCTTTGTTAGTTAGTTCTGTTTATTGAAAATAGCACAAATATTACTCAGCTATTATTAAACTTCGTAAATTACTGTCCATAAGCTCAGCTATTTTCGGCTGTGCCTCAGCATTTGGATGGATCCCATCGTTTTGCATCATTGACTCGTTAAGTGCGATAGTCTCAAGAAAAAACGGTATTAATTGTATCGAGTATTTGTTTGCAATAGTGTCAAAGCTTTCCATAAACATAGTGGTATATCGCTTGCCGTAGTTCGACGGTATCTGCATTTGCTGTAAAAAAACGGTGGCGTCACTTTGCTGAGCAACCTGAACTAGCGCGTCCAAGTTATTCCTGATCTTCGTTATATTGTGACCTTGAAGCCCATCATTTCCTCCAAGCTCGATAAAAATGTGAGTTGGCTTATGCTGCTCAATAAGACGTGGCAACCTGGCAAGTCCGCCATCTGTCGTTTCACCGCTCACCGCAGCATTTACAATATCAATCGGAATGTTGTCGTCTTGCCAGCGTTTTTGTAACAAACTAACCCAGCCTTGTTCTTGTTGAAGACCGTAGGCTGCCGACAAACTGTCTCCAACAATGAGCAAAGTCGCTTCATCTGCATTCTGTGATGGGCTTTCTTGATCTGAAAGCGCCTGAAACGGTATTAAAACAATGAATAAAATCGCGATAATTTGACGATAACTTACGAACAAATTGATGACCCCTTATGATAAAAACAAGCACGGTAACGAAAACAGTAAATACGAGTGAAGGTTCGCTACAGATCCTTCAGCCAATCTCTTTTGAAGTCAAGTCTGGTGAGTCCGTTGCAATTATTGGTGCGTCAGGCTCCGGAAAATCAACGCTTCTTGGTCTGTTAGCTGGCCTGGATGAAGTGACGAGTGGCGAAATCTATCTCGATAATGAAGCACTTCATACGATGGATGAGGAGCAGCGTGCAGTTTTAAGAGGCAGTAAAGTAGGCTTTATCTTCCAAAGCTTCATGCTGGTTCAAAGTTTAACGGCGCTCGAAAATGTGATGTTACCTGCAGAAATCTCAAACCTTGATAATCCAAAAGGATTGGCAATGGAAATACTAGAGCAAGTAGGACTAGCCCATCGTGCTCATCATTTTCCTAATCAGCTTTCTGGTGGAGAGCAGCAGCGCGTTGCTATTGCACGAGCCTTTATCACATCACCAAAGATTTTATTTGCCGATGAGCCCACCGGCAATCTAGACGCTAAAAATAGCGATAAAATTGAAGAACTACTTTTTGAATTAAATCGAAATACGGGTACTACGCTGGTATTGGTAACGCATGATAATGATTTGGCGGCGCACTGTGATAGGCAGCTCACCATGCACGCCGGTGAGCTAAAAGAAACGACGCCCTCATCCACATCGCCTAGTGAGGTGAGCTAAATGCCTATGACGTTTAATCTCGCTTGGCGACTCTTTAAGCATGAGGCGCGACGGGGCGAACTCACTATTATTTTGCTTGCCATAGTGCTGTCAGTAGGTGCGGTCCTTTCTCTGTCTCTTTTTAGTGAACGTTTACAAGGCGCATTGAAATCCCGCTCAGCAGCGTTTATCGCCGCCGATGCCCAGCTTCGCTCCGATAAACCGGTTGATGAAACGTGGCTATTAAAGGCGAAAGATGAGGGGCTTGATACCGCCAAACAAGTTTCAACACGCTCTATGGTTTTTAAAGGCGATGCAATGTCCCTTGTAGACTTACGTGCTGTGAATAGCAACTACCCGCTAAAAGGAATGGTGAGCGTGGCAGACGCCCCTTTTGGCGCAAAAAAGGATATAGACGCATTACCGGCCTCCGGCGAAGCCTGGGTGCAGTCTAGGCTCTTTCAAACGCTCAAACTCAATGTGGGCGACGCTATTGATATTGGCGAGGTAAAGCTTACCGTAACCCGGGTGCTGTCTGATATCCCAGATGCTGGATTTAGTGTGTTTAACACCGATCCGATAGTATTGATGAATTTAGATGATTTGGAAGCCACTGAGATAACAGGGCCAGGAAGCCGAGCTCGGTACGTCAGCTATTTTGCGGGCGATACCAGTAACGTCAAAAGTTATATCTCGTGGCTTCTTCCTCAACTAAACGACGACCTACATTCATGGCGCACCGTTGAAGACGACGAATCAGCTATTGGTCGCTCGGTGGCCAGTGCTGAACGGTATTTTTTGCTTGCCAGTCTACTCGCTATTGTTTTAGCGGCAGTGTCGATTGCCGTTGCTGCTCAGCGATATGCACAGCGTCATTTTGACCCTGTTGCAATCATGAAAACCCTAGGCGCAACAAAGCAAACAATCCGCAAGGTGTATTTAATTCAAATACTCTTTATCACGTTGTTAGGAATCGCCATTGGTTTGATTATTGGCTTTATTGGCCAACACATTGTTGTGTCTTTAGTTGCCGATAGGGTAGACGTGTCGTTAAACGTATGGCACTGGCGCCCGGTGGTTATCGCCATTGCTACAGGGGCGACCTGTGCCATCTTGTTTTCTTTATATCCGCTGCTTCAGCTTTTTTCCGTGCCGCCTTTACGCGTATTGCGAAAAGATCTCGATGCCAGTTTACGTTCCAGAAGTATTCAATTTGTGGCTTCTGGCGGCGCTATTTTTGCTCTTATGTGGATGTATAGCCAAGACCTGAAAATCAGCGTTATTCTTTTTGCCTCTGGCGCGGCTTTAGTGGCGGGGCTCTTAGTTGCCACCTATTTCCTTATTGCATTAGGTCGAAAATTAGGGAGTGGCAAAATGGGACCGTGGCAGCTTGCTTGGGCGCGTATTAAGCGCAGAGCCATGGACAATAGTGTGCAGCTTATCAGCTTCTCAATCACTATCATGCTGCTGCTGGTTGTACTTGTGATGCGAAATGACATGGTATCTCAGTGGCGCGCACAGCTGCCTGAGGGAACGCCTAACTACTTCTTAACTAATATTACGCCCGATAATCAAGCTAGGTTGGACAGACACTTCGCTGATCAAAATGTTGATATCAATGAGTTTTTCCCAGTTACTCGAGGCCGTTTTGTTTCGGTAAACGGCGAAGGGGTTAATACCGAAGTCTCTAAAGAAGAAGAGTCATCTAACGAAGGGCGAAGAGGACTTGGCCGAGAGGCAAACCTCACATGGGGCAACACGCTGCAAAAAGAAAACGAGGTTATAGAAGGTATTTGGCATGGCAACGTAGACACTACATACTCTGAAGGCTGGTTTCCAGTATCGGTGGAAGAGGGCGTTGCCGAAAGATTAGATATTAAAATGGGCGACTTGCTAAGCTTTAACGTGGGTAGCGAGATAGTTGAAACGAAAGTAACTAGCGTTCGCAAGGTGAATTGGCAAACGATGCAGCCTAATTTTTTCTTTGTGATACACCCCGATGCAATGGAAGCGTTTAGTCCTACCTATATTACTAGCTTTTACTTACCAACAGAGCGAAAGGAAGAGCTTACCAAATTGCTCAAGCCATTTGCGTCTGTAACGATGTTTGATGTGGATGCTCGCATTAATCAACTGAGAGATATCGTGGAGCAAGTCTCTGTGGCAGTTGAGTTCATTCTAGTGCTAGTGCTTATGGCGGGAAGTTTAGTGCTCATAGCTCAAGTACAGGCAAGCATGGATGAGCGCCGGCAGGAGATTGCAATATTGCGAACATTAGGCGCTAAAGGCAGCTTAATTCGCAAAAGCGTGGTCTTTGAATTCCTTATTATTGGCACCGTAGCGGGCTTTATGGCAGCACTGGCTAACGAGCTGAGCCTATATATGCTGCAAACAAGCGTGTTTCAAATGACGGCCAGTTTGCACTTAGAGTATTGGTTGGTTGCACCTGCTGTTGGTGCCCTGGTTGTAGGTATTCTTGGAGCTATAGGCTGCTGGCGTTTGCTTACGCTTAATACCGGTGAAATGCTACGTAAAATGGTTTAGTTTTTGGTTACTCTAAGGACAGGGATGTTCTTAGTGCGAATAGCACGAATAGTAGTCGGGTAATTAATTAGAAAGTAAATCGGACAGACACTCGAAACAAAACCGTAAAATAGAGCGGACGGACATTTAAATTGAGACATGAAAAACGGACAGTCACTCAAATGAATTTGAGTGACTGTCCGTTTTTCGCTTCTTAAGTATTCGATAATTTTGGGGCTAAAAGATTAAGCTTTAAGTGACTGTCCACTATTAATTCTCTATGGAGTCCAGCGAAAGCTTTCTTTTTAAACCTAGGAAGCTCTACAAAACTGTCAGCGTTTAATATTACCGTGTTTGTCAGTTATCGATAGATAGCGCTGAGGGCGCTGGATACGGTAGGGTAGGTAAATGAGTACCCAGCTTTAATCAGCTTATCAGGTATTACATTTTGCCCCTCTAGTAACATTGTTGATGATTCACCCATGGCAATTTTCATCACAAAGCTGGGAACGAAAAACAAACAAGGTCTAGACAATGCTTTGGCAAGTTGCTTAGAAAACGTTTTGTTCGTTACTGGCTCAGGTGCGGTGAGATTAAACGGGCCAGAACAGTTTTTATTATTGAGTAGAAACTCTATTGCGTTGACCATGTCGTCAAGGTGGATCCACGATAAATATTGACGTCCGCTTCCTAAACTTCCACCCACACCTAGTTTAAACGGCAGCGCCATTTTCTCAAGCGCGCCGCCATTCTCTGCCAACACAACGCCAGTGCGCAAAATGGCTACACGGGTTTTTTCGCTATTTACGTCAGTAGCAATACTTTCCCATTTCTCACACAAATCGTGCGTGAATTCTTTATGTGGCGAGGTATCTTCGGTAACGACCTTTTCTCCCTGTCTGCCATAAAAACCAATGGCGGAGCCAGAGATAAACGTCTTTGGCGGATTATCGCTACTATTAATTTTGGCGACAAGCTGAGTCGTTATGTCCCAGCGGCTGTCGCAAATAATGTTCTTTTGAGTGTCTGTCCACCGTTTGTCGGCTATAGGCTCACCTGCAAGATTGATCACAGCATCATACACGCCAATATCTTTTATATCAGCCACGCTGCCAAGCACATTGGTGTGAGCGCCCAGTGTTTGTTTGGCGTTTGCTTCGTTGCGAGAGATAACGGTAAAGCTATGCTCATCGCCAAGCTTTTTGATAAGCGTGCTGCCAATTAATCCAGTGCCGCCGGTAATAAGAATGTTCAAGACATAACTCCCTGCTGAATTGCCTATTCAGATTTGTTGCAAGAAAGTGTTAGCGACACTGAGTCAGAGAATCGCAATGCGTGGGGCTTATCGACTTCAACTTGAGCATAACGCACGGAACTGTGTTCTGACGCGATGCTTAGTACATCAGCGGTAAGCTTTTCCAAAAGTGAAAAGCGATTGTCTTCAACAAGCTTTATTATCGCTTTGGTGATGATCTTATAATTAAGCGCGTCACTCATATCATCAGTGTCGGTAGCTTTTGCAGCGTCGTAATCAATCTTTACGTTTACCACAACGTCCTGTTTGTTTTTTATTTCGTCTTCGTTAATACCGATGTAGGTGCGAAGACGTAAATTTTTGATTTTAATAGTGGCAAGGTTGAAATTCATTGCAGTCTCTTGTTTGTAGTTGATTATAAGTCGTTGTAAAGTGTTGCTGTTTTATTTGGGAATGTAGCACAAAATGTCTATGGAACTACGATCGTCAACAGCAAAAAGTCTCGTTGTGTTAGCGTGCTTAGTTGTTGTTATGGCTGGTGTTAAATCAGCAAGTGCCATTATGGTGCCTTTTTTCTTATCCGTTTTTATTGCAATAGCATGCGGTCCAATCATTCACTGGACGTCGCGTTTTGGCGTTCCAAAATGGTTGTCTATCTCCTTTGTTATACTACTTATTGTCGTTTTTGGATTCCTCTTGGCTGGCCTGGTTGGTCAATCGATGGCGGAGTTCAGAGAAAACCTGCCTCAATATAGAAGCAAGCTCGATTCTGAGTTTGAATGGGTTGTTGCTAAATTAGCCGATTTCAATATTCACATTAACAGTGAGCTTATTGCTAATCATCTCGACCCTGCTACAGCGATGTCTGTCGCGACGAACTTTATTAGTGGCATGGGAGGCGTGCTGTCTAACCTTTTCCTCATACTTCTTACGGTTATTTTTATGCTGTTTGAGGCTGATAGTATACCGAGACGCTTGCATATTGCTCTATCAGACCCGGATATGAAGCTACAGCACATAGACCGTTTTATTCGCTCAGTAAACAGTTACTTAGCCATTAAGACCGTTGTAAGTTTAGGGACGGGTATCATTATCGGTACATGGCTTTACGTGATGGGCGTAGATCACTTCATGCTGTGGGCAGTGCTCGCCTTTATGCTTAATTTCATCCCTAACATTGGCTCTATCATTGCCGCAGTGCCTGCCGTGCTTATTGCATTTGTACAGTATGGTATTGCCTCTGCTGGTTTTGCCGCACTCGGCTTTTTACTGGTGAATACCATCATGGGAAATATGGTCGAGCCGCGACTGATGGGCAAAGGAATGGGGCTCTCTACCTTGGTAGTTTTTCTCTCCTTGATTTTTTGGGGCTGGCTATTAGGAACCGTTGGTATGTTGCTGTCCGTTCCGCTCACCATGGTTGTTAAAATTGCGCTCGAGTCGAGAGAAGAAAGTAAATGGCTTGCAGTGTTGCTTTCAAGCGAAGGGAACGAAAAAAACGCATAGTCGTTAGAGAAGCATGCTGAAACCCAAAAGTGAACCCAAAACTGGACAGACACTTAATTCAAGGCTGAATCAAAAGAAACCAAAAGCGGACAGACACTCATTTTTACTTAGGAGTTTGTCCGCGCTATTTCAACCTAAAGAATTAGTGGTTAGGGAATTGAATGATGATGCGGGCGCCGCCAAGGTCACTGTCCTCAATGCGCAATTTACCCTCATAAATAGACACCAAATCGCTCACTAGTGCTAAACCAATACCTTGGCCCTCTGTGTAAGTGTCTAAACGTGTACCTCTTTCCAATAAAAACTGTTTTTTATCATCAGCAATACCAGGGCCATCATCGTCAAACAATAGTGTCAGCCAATGGGTATCAGACGTTACCTGCACACGAATTCGAGACTGAGCCGCTTTACAGGCATTATCTAATAGATTCCCACACAGCTCTAATAGGTCGGTGTCGTCTCCCTTGAATAGATACGAGTCAGCCACATCAATGTCAATTGAAAGTTGTTTGTGATGGTAAACCTTGTCCATGGCGTCAGCTATTTTTAACAGTATTGGCTCAATAGCGATAGACGCTTGCCATCCCACTTTGCCAGCGCTGGCGCGTTTTAGCTGTCGCTGAATTATCTTATCAATTTGCGCTAGTGATTCTTTTACTTCTGGCTGTAGGCCTTTGCTACTTGAAGCAACGGCAAGGGGCGTTTTTAAACTGTGGGCTAAATCTCCCAAGCTATTCTTATAGCGTTTTCGCTGAGCGGCCTCAAAATATAAAAGCTCGTTGATAGAGTGTTTAAGTGAGTCAAATTCTACAGGGTAGTGGTCGTCGAGCTCATTTTTGTTACCTTTAGAGGCGAGTGAAATTTCCTCGATTAGTTTTCTAACGGGGACTAATAACACGCTGATACCTGTGACAATAAAAATCAGGAGGGCAATGCATAAGGTGCTTATCCATTGCCAAGTAGTCGCTAAAAAGGTTTTGCGTTCCTTTTCGAACAGTAGCTTGTCGTTGAATATATAAAAGTGGACGGGTTCGAAATCTTTGCTCGATAAAAATTCAGCAGTGAAGGCGTAAACAAAATACTCCTCATCTTTATCAAAGCTAGGATGGTAAGTGTCAGTAAAAAGTTCATTGCCAACGGGCACATCAAAATTTGGCGGTGTGAAAAAGTATTCTAAGGCAGATGCCGATTGCCAGATAACGCGGTCGCGAAAAACAATGATACCCAAGTACCCTGAGCCGGGTAAGTTGAGTTGCTCTTCAAAAAGCAAATCGGGCATAAAGGGGGCATCACCCTCTAACTCGAAAGCTGACAGCAACCCCAAATTCATTAGACGCAATTCGCTCATCTTGGCTTCAGTGAGACTTTCAGTAAATGCTTCTTCTAAAATGAACACGGTAAAAGGCGCGAACAACGCAAGAAGGGTTATTGCCAATAATACACTTCTTACGCGAAGTGATAGTTGCCTCATAAGCTACGGTTTATCCGATAACCTCGGCCTCTTAAGGTCTCAATAGGCTTTAAACTTCCGTCAGGATCGAGCTTTTTGCGAAGTCGACCAATAAATACTTCAATGACATTGCTGTCTAAATCAAAATCCTGATCGTAAATATGTTCGGTAAGCTCGGTTTTTGAGACAACCTTTTGCGGATTCATCATCAAATACTCCATAACCTTATATTCGTAAGCAGTAAGAACAAAAGATTTATCATTAACGCAAAGCTCTTCCGATACTGTATTTAAGGAAAGTGGGCCAAACTGTATTGTGGGGTTGGCTTGGCCGGAAGCTCTGCGAATGAGGGCTTTAGCCCGTGCGAGGAGTTCTTCGTTATGAAACGGTTTAGTTAAATAGTCGTCAGCGCCAGCATCAAGGCCCTCTACTTTTTCTTGCCATCTGTCACGAGCTGTTAATATAAGAATAGGGCAGGCTATATTATCTTTGCGGGCTTGGCGAATTACTTCAAAGCCATCTAGTTTTGGCATACCGATATCGATTATTGCTAGATCGTACGTGTATTCCTTTATGAGAAATAGGGCGTGCTCCCCATTATCTGCAAGGTCAACACTGTATCCGTTTTGCTGTAAGAGAGCATCAAGTTGCGTTAGAAGTCTACTATCATCCTCAGCTATTAAAATTCGCATGTTAACCCTTGTCTTTAGACTTTTTAACTTTACCTGAGCGTTTATCAACTTCCACAGAAACAACTCGGCCAGACTTTTTTAGTACCTTTACGCGGTATTTTGTTGAGGTTTGCTCAATCTTCAATACGCGACCATTTTCGGCACTACTGGCTCGTGAAGCGGCTTGGCTCTTTGACAGTTCACCGCTTGTACTTTGCTGAGCATAGGCGCTATTTACACTCAACAGTGAAAATATAACGCTAAACATTGCTGCTCTAAGCGATAACCACATAAAACCTCACTATGAAAAGATGTACTCAGGCTCACTAATTTATCTGATTATAAAAGACAATGATGAACCTATCCTGAATCTATAATGAGTTTACCTCGTGATGGGAAGACTGTACACAAGTTGCCTATTAAGCACCGATCTAGTCGACAATAGAATGGAAAGAGGACAGACACTTTGTTTCGTCAGGTTGTGAAACTGTGGCGAAAGCGGACAGTCACTTAAAGGACGGTTCTATATTAACAATGGACAGACACTCGATACGAGACTTTGAGTGATTGTCCACGTTTTCCACTTACAAGGCCTAAGACTTCCAAAGACTGACAAGCCTGAAAAATTTACGCGGGAGACTAGCTTGCCTGTAGGAGTTGACCTTTGAGTGTCTGTCCGTTTAGTGAAAACACAAGTAATCTCAAGAGTCTGTCTGCGAAAAACACTTCGCTAGAAACGAGTGTCTGTCCACTATCAACCTCCACAGTTAATTTGAGTGTCTGTCCACAATCAATCTGGCTATATATGCCAGTCATACTCCCATAGCGCGGGCTTCGTAGTCGGTTCTATGCAATGGGTCTTCACAGCGTAAGCTGTGTTTTTCTTTGTTGTGATATTGATTTAAAGAAAAAATTAATAGGGGTGTTTAAGTACTAGATTTTGCGTGGTGGCATGGCACATGCTTTGTATTACTTTATTAATTCAGTAAATACATTAAGCGTAATGGCTAACTAGCATCACTATCTGAATGAGTTAGCGCCACTACACACATCCTTTAGGAGGGAATATGTCTAGCGATATTACAACGAAAATGTGGAAGGCAATGTCAGAAAGCCCAAAAGTTATGGTGAGCCTTGTGAATGAGGACATGCATGCAGAGCCAATGTATGCCCAGCTAGATAGTGAGGCCAACGGCATGTTTTGGTTTTACACCACTAAGGAAAATAGAATAGCGAAGGGCGGAAAGGCAATGATCCACTTTGCATCTAAAGGCCATGATGTGTTTGCCTGTATTCGCGGTACATTAGTAACTGAAGATCGGCCAGAAATTATTGATAAATATTGGTCTAACCCTGTTGAAGCGTGGTACGAAAAAGGTAAAGAAGATCCACACCTTCTGATGCTTAGGTTCGAACTCAATGACGCGGAGATTTGGGATGCAGACCCATCTTTGAAGGGCGTATTTAAAATGCTAACAGGAAAAAACGTACAGCCCGAAGAAATGGGCAACCACGACACAGTAAATTTGTGATGTGTTAGGGCTTAAAAAGCCCAAAGCGCATTTACGTAAAGCGCACTTACCAAAAGCAGAAACAAAAAAGCTTGGTGAAAAGAAAGACATGTTTTTCAACATTCACTCTTAAGCACCAAGCTTTTTTCATTAAGAACGCTACAAGCTTATAAGTATTGCATCACTGCATTCATACAAACACAGTGAAAATATCCAGCTCTACGGCAATACTTTCTTATAAGGCTTTACAATAACGCTTTCGTAAACGCCAGCCTCAACATACGGGTCAGCATCTGCCCAGGTCTGCGCGTGTTCCAGCGAATCAAACTCTGCCACAACTAATGACCCTGTAAACCCTGCAGGGCCAGGATCAGCACTGTCGATAGCAGGGAAGGGGCCAGCCATCACTAAGCGCCCTTCATCTTTCAGCGCATTCAATCTTTCTAAATGCGCCGGCCTTGCAGCAAGTCGCTTATCTAAACTGTTTGCCACATCAGTTGCGCAAATCATATATAGCATAGTGGTTAGCCCTTCGTTGTTGCGGCTTTCATTGCCGATACAAAGCTACCTAGCTCACTGAGCATCTTTTCATTATCATCTAAGTTTGCAGCAATGATATTCACTGTGGCTGAACCAGAGATGGCACCTGCAGCGCCAGCATCAATAGCGGTTTTCACCTGCTCTGGTGTTGAAATACCAAAACCTAACAGCGCAGGCGCAGCATTATGCTTATTAAGGCGCTCAATTAGCTCAGAAGCCGGCACATTAGCAGCCGTCTCGGCGCCAGTTACCCCTGCGCGACCTAGTAAATAGGTATAGCCTTTTGAGTACTCGCCAATTTTCTCCATAGTCTCATCAGTTGCATTAGGTGGTGCAATAAGAATCTGAGAAACACCCGTTTGCTCTGCCGCTTCTTGAAATGGTTTTGCTTCGCGAATTGGCACATCAGCAACCAAAATAGAGTCGACACCTGCATCGCGAGCGTTTTCGTAAAAGTTGCTAATACCTTTTGCCATAACAAGGTTGCTGTAAAGCAGTAACCCAATTGGTACGTCGGGGTACTTGGCTCTTACGCGAGAAATTAGCGCCATACAGTCAGCAACCTTCGTTTTGTGGCTCAGCGCGCGAATACTCGCCGCCTGTATTGTCGGGCCATCTGCAATTGGGTCTGAGTATGGAATACCTAGCTCTAGTGCATCGGCGCCACTTTCTACAAGCTGGCAAATAATGGCTTCAGATTGAGCTAAATCAGGGTCTGCCACCATAACAAACGGAACAAAAGCGCCTTGGTTTTTCTCGTCAAGACGAGAGAACATGTCTGCATATATATCCATTATATATCGTCTCCTAACACTCTGATTACATGCTCTAAATCTTTATCGCCACGACCCGAAAGGTTAACAACGATAATGGTTTCTTCTTCAGCCTCATCCGCCATGTTTAAGGCGTGAGCTAGTGCGTGAGATGGCTCCAGTGCTGGAATAATACCTTCTTTACGGGCCAGCAATTTAAAGGCATTAAGCGCTTCTTCATCGGTAGCTGCAACATATTCTGCGCGGCCAATATCATGCAAATAAGCATGCTGAGGGCCAACAGCTGGGTAGTCTAGGCCAGCCGATACAGAATAACTCTCTTCAATCTGACCTTCATTATCTTGCATGATAAAGGTGTAAGCACCGTGCAATATACCTTTTGTGCCCGTTACAATAGTCGCGCCGTGGTCTTTAGTGTGAATGCCTTTACCAGCAGGCTCTACGCCTACTAAACGAACTGAAGGTTCATCAATAAAGTCAGCAAACATACCAATAGCGTTTGAACCACCGCCTACACAGGCTACAACTGCGTCAGGTAGTCGACCTTCTTTTTCCATAATTTGTGCACGAGTTTCTTCACCCATCATGCGGTGATATTCGCGAACAATTGTTGGGAAAGGGTGCGGTCCTGCGGCGGTACCTAACAGGTAATGCGCAGTATCGTAGTTTGCAGACCAGTCACGCATAGCCTCATTCACGGCATCTTTAAGCGTACCAGAGCCCGCATTTACAGGAATAACTTCAGCGCCCATTAGCTTCATTCTAAATACGTTAGGTGCTTGGCGTTCAACATCTTTAGCACCCATATAAATACGTGCTTTAAGGCCAAGCAACGCGCATGCTAGGGCTGTCGCAACACCGTGCTGTCCAGCACCTGTTTCAGCGATTACTTCTTTTTTACCCATGCGCTTAGTTAGTAAAGCCTGTCCTAGCACCTGATTAGTTTTATGCGCACCACCGTGAAGTAAATCTTCACGTTTTAGGTAAAGCTTTACCTTAGGGTTGCTCACTAAATTACGAGTTAGCGTCATCGCAGTTGGGCGACCCGCATAGTCTTTGAGCAGAGATAGAAACTCTTTGTTAAAGCTAGGATCTTCTTTTGCGTCTAAGAATTCTTTTTCCAGCTGGTCAAGCGCTGGTATTAGCAATTCGGGCACGTACATGCCACCAAATTCGCCAAATTTTGTATCTAATTGGTTCATACGTTGTCCTGTTTTTAATATTAGTAGCGGCGGCAAACCGTGAATAATTCGGTCAGCTTTTCTGCTGACTTATCGCCCGGCGCGTTTTCTACACCAGAGTTTACGTCAAGTACGCCGCAGCCTGTGGCTATAGCATCTTCAACGTTGTCAGGGCTAATACCGCCTGCAAGTATAATTTTTTGCTTTTGTTGAATATCGTCAAGTAACGACCAATCAAACGACTCACCCGTACCGCCTTTTGCTTTGCCCACTTGGCAGTCTAAAAGTACGCGATGAACGGCGTCGTTATTTAAGTGACTGTCCACACTGTTAGGAATGCTATCGGTCACACCTACTGCTACCCAAATTTCACATGTCTTTGGTAACTTACTCGCGAGTTCTGCGATATAGGCGCTATCTTCATTACCATGAAGCTGAACAGCAAATAGATTCAGTGAAACGGCAAGGTCGACAACGTCATCAATAGCGTGATTAACAACTACGCCAACGTAAGCGCCTGGCACAGACTGCGTTATCGCTAGCGCTGTGTCTTTACTTACGCATCGTGGTGATTTCTCAGCAAAGATTAATCCACCAAAGCTCGCCCCTTTCTCAAAGGCCATGGCAGCTTGTTCTTCGCTAGTAAGGCCGCATACTTTCACTGCACCATTAAGCAAGGTTTTCACCGCGCGAGGGAGATCAGCTTGGGCCATTAGTGCGCTACCAACAAGAAACCCTTGAGAGACAGAGGCTAACCGCAATACATCTTCGTGGGTGTAAATGCCAGATTCAGAGATAACTACAAAATCGTGGGTAGCACTTTCAAGCATAGGAACCAAACGCTCGGTAGTGGCCAAGTCGGTTGATAAATCTCGCAAGTCGCGATTGTTTATACCAATAATGCCCGCTTCAAGAGCGATAGCTCGCTCCATCTCTTCTTCGTTGCTTACTTCGGTAAGAATATCCAACCCTAGTGAATCAGCAACATCAGCAAGCTCTCTGTAACTGGTGTCGTCAAGCACGCTTAGCATTAACAGCACGGCATCGGCATTGTAGTGACGAGCAAGATGCACTTGGTAGGTGTCAACAAAAAAGTCTTTATTAAGCACCGGTTGCGCAACGCGCTCAGTCACGTAAGACAGGTATTCAAATGTACCTTGAAAGTATTTTTCATCGGTCAGTACCGAGATGCCCGCAGCATAAGGGGTGTAAGCTTCAAGAATTTCGTCTAAATCGAAGTTCTCTCTAATGAGCCCTTTAGACGGGGACGCTTTTTTGCATTCGAAAATAAAGCCCGCGTTTGGCTCGCTAAGCGCAGCAAAAAGACTTTTTTGCGACGGCGTTAGCTGTGCTTTGAACGACTCAAGTGGCAGCGCAATTTTTCGTGCCTCCACTTCCTCTCTTTTATCGGCAACTATTTTCTCAAGCACATTAGCCATTCGTGCCTACCTCCTGAGTAATTTTTGCTACGTGTGATAACACCTGCATGGGCGCACCTTTTTTCATTGCTTCCATTGCCATTTCTGCGCCATCCTTAAAGTTATTAACCTTTCCGGTTACTTTAAGTAATGCTCCGCAATTCATGGCAATTGCAGCGCGGTGGGCTTCTTTGCCTTCACCGTTTAACGCTGCTTGAATATATTCTCTGTTTTCTTCAGGCTCTCCACCTTCGATGGCAGAGAGCGGGTAGCTTGAAAGACCAAAGTCTTTTGCTGTCACGGTTAGTTCTCTAATGTCGCCATGCTCAAGGTCGTAAATAATTGATTCACCATGAAGCGCTAATTCGTCTAATCCGTCGCCGTGAACGATCATCGCTCTATGCTGACCGAGCAGCATAAGGGTTTTTGCATACGGTTCAAGCAACTCGGGAGAGTATACTCCGAAAACGCCGTGAGTTGGACCCGCAGGGTTAGCCAAAGGGCCTAAAATATTGAACAGAGTTCGTGTCTTAAGGGCAGCGCGCACGGGGGCTGCGTATCTCATGCCAGCGTGATAGACGGGGGCAAAAAGAAATGTGAAATTTGCTTCATCTAAACATTTGCGAGACAGCTCAGGGCTTATCTCTAAATTCAAGCCAAACTGGCGAAAAAGATCGGCGGATCCAGATTTGCTCGACACGCTCTTATTACCGTGTTTTGCTACTTTTACGCCACACGCAGCAGCAACAACGCCCGCCGCACTCGATATGTTAATTGTGTTGTGTCCGTCGCCACCCGTTCCAACAATATCGGCAAATTCATAATCGGGCGAAGGGAAGGGCAATGCGTTTGCTACCATTGCACTGGCGGCGCCTGCAATTTCTCCAGGCGACTCTTTTTTCATTTTAAGCGAAGTGAGAACAGCTGCAATCATGGCATCGCTTTGCTCACCGTGCATTATGCTGTTAAACAAACTAAATGATTCAGTTTGAGACAGCGATTCTCGCAGCATTAGTTGCTCAAGTAGTTTGGCAGCATTAAGCATGAGCAGTTCCTTGTGAGGTTAAGTAATCGATACTTTGTTTTAATAACAAACTTCCCTGTGCTGTCAGTATTGATTCTGGGTGAAATTGAAAACCAAGCATGTGATCAGTATCGTTGTACACTGCCATAATGGCTTCGCTACCATCGTCGTTCACACAAGACGCACACGCCGTCAGGTTATCTGGTAAAGAGTGCGCTACTAGTGAATGATATCTCGCCACGTGCAGCGGTTGTTGCAACCCTTCAAACATGCCTTTTTCAGAATGCGTTATAGCAGAGGATTTCCCATGCATCACCTGCGTAGCGCGACCTACAACACCGCCGTAGTATTCTACAATGGCTTGATGTCCCAAACAGATCCCAATTACAGGGAATGTACCTGCCACCTTCTCTAAAAGGGCAGGCATGCAGCCTGCATCGCTTGGCGCACCAGGCCCTGGAGAAAGCATCAGTAACACCGAGCTTTTCTGCGCTTGCTCCTGCATTCGCTCAAACAATAAGTCGGCAGACACGGTATTACGGTAAACTTTGATATCTAGATTCAATGTTCTGAGCTCGTCCACCAAGTTGTAGGTAAAAGAGTCTACGTTATCTAGCAAAAATAAGGTGGTTTGTTGCTTGTTCATACCCGAATCTGTGCCTGCATTTGCGTCTACGTTAATTTCAGTGCTCATCGCGCTTCCTCACTGCTCTTACTCTCGAGACTTGACGACTTAAATTCTTCTTCAAGCGCAGCTCGCACAGCACCGATAACCGCCTGAGCTTTCGCTTTAGTCTCGTCGGCTTCGGCCTGAGGAATTGAGTCGTGAACAACGCCAGCGCCAGCTTGAATATAGGCAGTATTGTTTTTGACGAAAGCTGAGCGGATAACAATACACGTATCCATATCGCCTTGACCGTTCAAATAACCTACCGCACCGCCGTAGCTACCGCGGCGCTTTTTCTCAACGTGGCGAATAAGGGTGGCCGCGCTGACTTTTGGCGCCCCCACTAGGGTGCCCATGTTCATACAGGCTTGGTATGCATTGAGCGCGTCTAAGTCATCACGAAGTTGGCCAACCACTCGCGACACTAGATGCATCACGTGGGAATAGCGGTCTACTTTCAATAAATCTTTTACAAATCGAGTGCCTGGACGACTGACTTTAGCCACATCGTTGCGGGCCAAATCTACGAGCATAATATGTTCAGACTTTTCTTTGGTATCTTCACGCAAGTTTAATTCAATTCGACTGTCTAGGTCGTGATCGATGCTACCATCTGCACGTTTTCCGCGAGGACGAGTACCTGCAATAGGATAAATCTCAACTTGGTTGGTTTCGCTGTCGTATTTAAGAGCAGACTCTGGAGAGGCGCCGAATATCGCAAATTCAGCGTCTTGCATGAAAAACATGTAAGGGCTTGGGTTCTGCTCTTTTAATTTGGCATACGCAAGAAGCGGCGACGGACAGGGCAAAGAGAAGGTGCGGGATGGCACGACCTGAAAAATATCACCTGCCAGAATATGCTGCTTTAAATCAAGAACGTGATTACAGTAAACCTCGTCGCTCATGTCTGTGTTGACGAGTGTCTGTCCGCTTTTAACTGCGCTTTTAACTGCGCTTCTAACTGCACTGCTAAGGGAAGAGGCCATATCGCCAGCGGCGGCTTCGTTCATCAACTCAGGTGCCTGTGGCATGGCGTGAAGCTGCTGGTGCAGAGCTTCTAACCGTTGGGCCACCGCGAAGTATTGCTGAGCCACATCTTCACCACTAAATACACTGCCCACTAGGTGAGTTTCTCGCGTTTTATGATCAACGGTAATTAAGGTTTCTGCTAAATAAAAAACAAAGTCAGGGCAGTCATTTTCACCGTCAACCACATCAGGCAATGTTTCAAAGCCCGCCAGCATATCGTAAGCGAAGACACCACCAAGAAATACAGCGTGGGGGTGCTTTCGAATGGGCACAATCTTATTTACCACAATGCGAAGCGCGTCCATCACGCTTGCCGCTTTTAATCTGCTGTCCTCATCAAGTTCACTTGACGCTATATCGCATTCAAGGGTGATGGAAGTCTCGTCGCTGTGCGTAACATTAAGGCCTTCTGGACGCTCTGTTTGAAAAAGCGGAAGCACTGATTTGCCGTTGCCTGTTAGCGCGGTAATAACAACAGTGCTGCTTCTGCATTCCAGTCTTAACGCAGCGTCTACCATTAATAAGCTCTGCAAGTCGTCTTTCGAGTCTATTTCCGCAGACTCGAGCAGTAAGGCATTACTTTTTTTACCGCAAATGTGGGCAAATGCGGCAAGGGGATCGTCTATGTAATGACCCGCTTGTTCTATGGTTTCTACCTTGCCTGGAGATGTCCCCAGTTCTGCTAAACTCATTTTTGCTACTCTCCAACTGCAAAAAGATAAAAAAAAGGCCCGTACTAACGGGCCTTTTGTGTATTCATTCACGCACTACCGTGCACACCGCCCGTTAAACTAGGGAGTGCCACCACCAAGCTGCAATTTTCATTGCTGTTGAAATTGTCGATAAACGCATGAATAACTCGCTATTTGGTTTAAACTTCAATAGGCATTGAAGCTGTAAAAACGTATAATCTGTGCCTATAGAAGAAAACAAAACGCCTTTTGTGTCAACCTTAAATTTGCATAAGACATTGAAAATAGATCTACATAGCCATACAAAATTCTCAGACGGTCATCTTACGCCCACTGAACTGGTGCTGCGCGCTCATACTATGCAGGTGGATGTGCTCGCAATCACAGACCACGATACTGTCGCTGGGCTCGATGAAGCGCATGCCACGCAAGCGCAGCAAAAACGCCAACTTACGCTCATCGACGGTGTTGAAATTTCTACCCTGTGGCATGGTTTCGATATTCATGTGGTAGGGCTTAATGTGAATCGAGAGTGCCCTACGTTTCTTGCTCGCTTGCAAGAGCAAGCAAATGCGCGAGAAGAACGTGCTGCGTTAATTGCCGAAAAACTAGAAAAATGCGGGTTTGAGGGCGTGTTAGCACGGGCCAAGGCGCTTGCTGGAGTAGGGCAGGTAACCCGTGCTCACTTCGCCAGAGTGCTAGTGAATAATTACGGTGTGCCTACCATGAATGCAGCATTTAAAAAGTATTTAGGCAAGGGCAAACGGGCGGCAGTAAAGGCACAATGGCCAAGTATTGATACTGCCATAACCTGGATTCAAGAATCAGGCGGGCAAGCGGTATTGGCGCATCCTGCTCATTACGACATGACCGCGAAATGGCTTCGCAGGCTCGTCGCGTTTTTTGATCAATCTGGTGGAGACGCCATGGAAACCGCGTTTCCTGGCATCAATAAAACTAAGCAAGAGCTAATTAACGAGCTGGCAGAAAATCACGGTTTATTTGCCTCTGCAGGCTCTGATTTCCATTTTCCGTCTCGTTGGACCGAACTTGGAAAGAATTTAGGCATAAATAGTAAGTTGACACCTGTCTGGCAAAATTGGCAGCATATCTAGGGCGTTATGGAAGCATTTTACTCTTTGTCGCCGATCTTTTATTTGGGCCCTTTGACTTAGCCCACTAGGCCTACAGGACTGTTTCACGATTAAAATGCTGACATTTAGCCCAAAACTCGTACAACAAATATTAACACGGCCTAACAACTTACTTAACTGATGGGATGAAGAGACACCATGAGCCAATTTTTTTACGTTCACCCAGATAACCCTCAAAAACGACTTATCACTCAAGCCTGTGAGTTGATTCGCGACGGTGCTGTAGTGGTCTATCCTACCGACTCTGGTTACGCCATCGGCTGTCAAATCGAGGACAAAAAAGCCTTAGAGCAATTGTGCCGCATTCGTCAGATAAACAAAGATCACAACTTCACGTTAATGTGTCGCGACATGTCTGAGCTGTCGATTTACGCAAAAGTAGACAACACGGCTTTTCGCCAAATCAAAAACAACACGCCAGGGCGCTATACCTTTGTGTTAAAAGCTACGCGAGAAGTGCCGAAGCGCTTACAAAACCCAAAGCGTAAAACAATTGGTATTCGCGTGCCGGACAACGCCATTGCGCTAGCACTGCTAGAAGAGCTGGGCGAACCATTGATGTCTACATCGCTTATTTTGCCAGGTAAAACAGAAGCTGAATCTGATCCAGACGTTATTCGCGAGAATCTCGAGAAGCAAGTTGGGTTAATTATCCACGGTGGTTATATTGGCGAGCATCTTACTACGGTAGTGGATTTGTCAGAAGATACGCCAGTTATATTACGTGAAGGTACCGGTGACATTACGCCGTTTCAGTAACGATAGTCTTTGCAGCGAAAACTTACGTTGAACAATGACCTAAACACTGAAGAAGCGGGCGCTGTGCCGGGCACTACCGACATGCCCAGCAATGGGTCTAAAGGTGCCAAGCTTATAAACGCAGAACTTACTAACGGCGAAAAGCAGTCGCAGGTGCCTGTTCAGCAGCCATTGCCACTGGCGTTTATCAACGGTGAGGCGTTGATTGAAAAGCCAGAGGACTTGTTCATTCCTCCCGATGCTCTCGAGGTGATTCTAGAAACTTTTGAGGGACCGCTAGACTTACTGCTTTATCTCATTAGAAAACAAAAGTTTGATATTACCGTATTGCCCATTGCTGATGTCACTAAGCAGTACATGGAGTATGTGGATGCCATGATGGCGCTAAAGCTTGAACTTGCCGCAGAATATCTTTTGATGGCGGCGATTTTAGCTGAGATAAAATCTCGCCTGTTACTGCCTAAAAGAAGTGATGAAAGCGATGATGAGGAAGACCCTCGCGCCGAGCTTATAAGGCGCCTGAAAGAGTATGAACTGGTAAAGCAAGCCGCGGAAGATTTAGATGAGCAGCCGCGCTTAGAGCGTGATGTGTTCATCGTTACTGTTTCAACAAGCTCTAACGTAGTGCCTATAAGGGTTGAGCCCGATGTGTCTCTTGCTGAGGTGGTATTGGCATTTAGCCAAGCAATGAAGCGGGCTCAAGCCTTTGAGCATCACACTATTGCAAGAGAGGCGCTGAGCACGCGAGAGCGCATGTCATTGATATTGAGTCTGCTCAATAGCACAGATTACTCGCCTCTTGAGGCGCTATTCACTGTGGAGGAGGGGCGCGCTGGTGTGGTGGTGTCATTCTTAGCCATTTTAGAGCTAATGAAAGAACAACTTATTTTTTGCATACAGGCAGGTCCTTACGCCAAAATTCATGTAAAATTGGGCTCACATGAAGAAAATTAATACCGCACAGCTTAAGCAGCTGGTGGAAGCTGCTATATTTGTAGCAGACAAACCCATTACCAAGCAGCAGTTGAAAGAGTCAGTGCTGAGCGAATTTACCGTGGCAGACAGAACCTTAAGCAAGGTAATTAACGAGCTAATGTTAGATTATCAGCCCCGCGGAATTCAGCTAATTGAAGTAGCAAGTGGCTTTCGATTTCAGTCACTTGACGCACTTAGCCCGTGGTTGAGCAAGCTATGGCAAGAAAGTGCACCAAAGTATTCGCGCGCAATGTTAGAAACATTGGCGCTTATTGCGTATCGTCAACCCATCACCCGCGGCGAAATTGAGCAGGTTAGGGGAGTGGCGGTAAGCAGCAATATTATAAAAACACTCACAGAACGAGATTGGATTAAAGTTGTAGGGCACAAAGAAGTGCCTGGGCGTCCAGCGCTTTATGCTACAACCAAAGGTTTTCTAGATTATTTTTCTATGTCATCACTGGCCGATTTGCCAAATGCAGATGCTTTTGAAAATATGGCAGAAAGTATTGAATCTGACTCGACGCTTAAGGTGTTAAATGAGGCACCGTCAACATAGACCGTGCGACCGTAAACAAGCAAATAAAGAGTGAAGTTACCCATGACTGAAAAGTTGCAAAAAGTACTAGCTAACCAAGGGCTAGGCTCGCGACGAGAAATGGAACGTTGGATTGACGACGGTAGAGTATCGGTAGATGGTACCGTTGCAACCCTTGGCGATCGCGTTGACAACACCGCGAACATTCGCGTTGATGGCCATTTGTTATCCCGCCAAACCGAACAGCCTGTGTGCCGTGTTCTTATGTACAACAAACCCGAAGGTGAGTTGTGTAGCAGACACGATCCAGAAGGCCGAGATACGGTGTTTGACCGTCTACCTGCAATACGCCTAGGGCGTTGGATAACGGTAGGCCGCTTAGATATGAACACCAGTGGTTTATTGCTATTCACCAACGACGGTGAGCTCGCCAACCGACTGATGCACCCTAAGTGCGAAGTTGAACGGGAATACGCAGTACGTGTATTTGGTGAAGTTACTGGCAAAACTATCAGCACCCTTAAAAAAGGGGTTCAGCTAGAAGATGGTGAAGCCAAGTTCCTCACGGTATCTGGCGCTCCTACACCGCAACTATCCGAAGACGAAAGTATGAACCGCTGGTACAACGTTACCCTTAAAGAGGGGCGTAACCGAGAAGTTCGTCGATTATGGGAGTCTCAAGGCGTTCAGGTAAGCCGTCTTATCCGCGTAAAATACGGTCCTATCGAACTGCAAAAACGCTTGCCTCAAGGTGCGTGGGTGGAACTTGAACTATCAGATGTTAACGCGCTGAGAAAGCATGTTCAATTAACTGACGAAACCCAGACCATGGTGAATGTGAACCAACAGGGCAAGCTGGATCACGTTAGGTTAAGCCGCATGCGTCGCTCGGTGAAAAAGCACAAAGTGCGCAAGCAGCAAGGGCTTAAAAATAGAGTGGGCCGCGCTACTAAGCGCAAATAAAGCCGAGTAACTCGAGTAAGTCAACAAAGCGCGAGTTAGACTCAAGAAACGCAAAAAATAGTAAAAGTGAAAAAGGGCAGCATGCCCTTTTTCTTTATCTTGACCCGTCCTAAATAGCGTTGACACTTTTTAAACTTATTTTGGAGAGTGTAATGCAATCAACAACTAAGCGTAGTCA
>NZ_JQFW01000006.1 GCF_000753865.1 Alteromonas sp. LOR
CACCAGAACAACCTAATAATGGGAGTGTAGCTACAAACGCTAAAATTAAACTTTTCATTAATACATCCTTGTCATATATAACTTCCAAATATGGGGCGCAAACACGTGCGCTAAAATGCGAAGCAACCCACGTGTTTGCGTCCCAGCGAACGCAGTGAGTGACTTAATTTTTTTGTTATGTTTTTAGCTAAAAACAACCTGCTTTGTTACCGCGACGGCATCACAACCTTCACCACTATAATCTACTAAAATATATTGTTTTCTAATTAATTCTCGTTTTACCGAATACCAAGCTACATATTTTCCGTCCACTTGATTGGCATAGAGCATAGTAAATAATGTTGGATCATCCATACTGTCGATAAATAACCCAATCATTTTAAAGGGAAAGCTTTCTATCTCTAAAGGTGCTTCGATCTCGACAGTGTAGCTTTCTGGCAATGAATAAGCAGTTACACTAACGAGATGTGAATACTTTTGATTCCAAATAAAGCTCTTATCTTCGGTGTCAATGCAGGTCGAAGAAAGGGCTTGAAAAGGTATTAATAATATTAAGAACATCCATCTCATTTAATTTCTACTCCTGAAACATAACAATTTACTAGACCCCAAAACGGTCTGTCTAAACATCCCATTGTGGGGTTAATATTTTATCAATATTGTCAGATTACCCTCTAACTTCTCTTAATTAAACAATAAATTAGAATGGTGTATTTTACTCATGAGTTAAAAGTACCAAAATGGTGTGTTAGGTGGGAGAGGTGTACTTCACGCATTGCCAGTAAAAACTATGCTTGTAGTCAGTTATGTTTCTGAAAGGCTTTATATACGCTGTTTTTGTTTTTGTTTTTGATTATGTACGCGGTCTAATTTCTTAACCATTTTATACAACCACATATTGATGAAGCGCTATGTAATAAATGAAACCCACTGAGGCGTGATTTAAATGTGGAGTAGTCAATAAGTAGGCGAGGGCGGGAGATAAAAAAAGCCGCGGCGTTATTAAACGCGGCGGCTTTTCATTTAGCTTAAGCTGCAGTTTTAAGTGTATGCTTCAATAGCCTTGGGCTAAAGAACAGAAACCAATGCTTTTGCTAGGGTTTCAACATTGTTTTTGTTGATTCCAGCAATGTTTACGCGGCTTGAATCTACAAAGTATACGCTGTGCTTTTCTCTTACTTCACGCACTTGCTCAGGCGTAATACACAAAAACGAGAACATACCTTTTTGGTCATTTACAAAGCTAAAATCTTTTGGTGAACCGTTGTCATGAAGGTTTTGTACCAGCATCGCACGTAGCGTTTTCATGCGGTCGCGCATTTCGTTCACTTCAGACACCCATTCGTTGTTAAGGGCTTCGTCAGCTAAAATTAGGTCAACAAGTGCGCCGCCGTAGCTTGGTGGCATTGAGTAAATAGCGCGAGCAATAGACTGTATTTGTCCCTGCGCAATTTTGCGGGTTGCCGTGTCTTGGGTAACAATAGCAGCAAGACCAACACGTTCGCGATACAAACCGAAGTTTTTAGAGCACGATGCAGCAACAATAACCTCAGGAAGGTTTTCAACAAGAAGGCGCATACCGTAGGCATCTTCTTCTAACCCTTCACCAAAGCCCAAGTAGGCCACATCGATAAACGGTAAAAATTCACGTTCTTTAGCAACCGCTAATACTTCATCCCATTGTGCATTGGTTAAGTCTGCACCGGTTGGGTTGTGGCAGCAGCCATGAAGTAACACTATATCGCCTTTATTTACGTTGCGAAGGGTGTCCATCATGGCGTCAAAGCGAATGCTTGCAGATGCTTTGTCGAAGTACGGGTACGTTTCTATTTCTAAACCCGCAGAGCCAATAAGCGGAATATGGTTCGCCCATGTTGGGTCGCTTACCCATACTTTTGCTTTGTCGTTACAACGCACTAAAAGCTCGGAAAGAATGCGAAGGGCACCACAACCACCTGGAGCCTGAACCGCAGCAACGCGATCGGCCATAAGTACCGGGCTGTTTTTACCAAGTAGTAGCGAAAGCATGCCATCGATAAAACCTTGGTTACCCTGAGGAGTAATATAGGTTTTACTGGTTTCGCGCTCTAGTAACAGTTGTTGTGCTTTTGCCACACTCGAAAGAATAGGGGTATTACCTTGCTCATCTTTATATACGCCAACGCCTAAGTCTATTTTACTCGGGTTGGTGTCTTCTTTATAAGAAGCAGAAAGGCCAAGAATTGGATCTGGGGCAAGATAGGGTAATACTTCAAACACGATATGTCCTCACTTTGGTATGCAAATAGTGGTCTGCAAATAATGGAAAGCTAAAGCTAGCAGGCACGCATTATGCCATTGCTGATACAAAAAACGACACCTATTCGTTGAAAATATTTCAATTTAATATCGAATTTTGTAAACCTCGAAAGATTTATTCTACAAATACGTTAAATTTTGAAGGAAAATTCTCGAGTTTGCGTTGATTCTCCCTTTTCAGTAAAGGTTCGTTCTTTGAAGCTGAGTTCGCCGCTGCTATCAACCAACAAAATAGTGGATGTTCGCGTACCGTAGCTGGATATATTAATAAAAATGGAAGACAGCGCTTTTTCCCATTCGTAACCAATACCCGTACTGGGAAGGTGTTGGTCGTCTGCTTTGTCCTCATTACGCAATAGCGCAAACAAATCTTCGGTGTTTATAGTGTCGTGCGAAGATACGTACTTATTTAAGCTTGTTACACCTTGGGTAACCTTTGGCCATGGGGTAATAATGTCGGCATTTGAAAGTCCAAACACACCCTGCTGTAAAGGGTGTACAGAGTTGTTCACGTTATTGTAAACATTAAGTGCACTTGCGTTACCAAACACCAGGTTATAGCCGTTATAGCGGTGTCGAGTGTCTCTCAGCGTTTGTAAATACTGCTCCGTTAATTGCTCCGTAACCTGGCCATTAACTTGAGCTTTATCGTCTTTCAGCCAGTTAGTTACTAACTCACCTCGGGAAGTCGCGTCTGTGCGCACTTCAGACGGGGCACGTACGTTGGTGATTGCCGCAATTTTTCCGCTTCGTGTAACGCCCATCCATGTACCGTTTGCTTCCAAATCTCTGCCCGCCAGTATAGAGGGGGCATCGTCCCAAAATGCAGCAGGAGCAGTTGGTCTTGCATAAAATTCATCTCTATTCGCCGCAATAATAAGCGGGTAGCGAGGATGCTGCTGCCGAGCAATAAATAAAATACACATATTTACACCTTATTCGGTATGCGAGTAACGCCTGTCTGTGCGTACTATCGCGCTGTAATCGAGTTGTTCTAGCCTATGCTTTACTGTGCGCTTGCCGTTAATCGTAGATTTGCGTTTTGATTTTCATTACTCTTAACGCCTTGAGCAGTATGAGAATAATAAAAATGAATAGCAATAAAACTCTCAACAAGAAAGAAGACGAGGCAAAAAGCGCTTCCAACACAAGCGCCAGCATAAAAACCAATTTAAAAATCAATGAGCTTGAGATACACGAGCATATACCACGGCAGTGGCCGCACTGGTTATCGTCATTTGCTGCCTTTTTGCTTACCAAACGGGGCTGGCGTGTAGAAGGGGCCTTTATCAATCAAAAGAAAGCCATACTGGCGGTTGCGCCTCACACAACCAATTGGGATTTTTTCATTGGGTTGTTTGTGGTGTTTTCGCTGCGTTTAAAATTGAATTTTTTCGGCAAACACACCATTTTTGTTCAGCCACTCGGGTACATCATTAAAAAATTGGGCGGCATTCCCATTAAGCGCAGTAAGGCTCACGGGGTGGTAACCAGTATTGTTGAAAAGATTAAACAATCTGATGAATTAGTATTGGCTCTGGCACCTGAGGGTACGCGTAGCCCCATCTTTCCTTGGAAAACCGGATTTCTGCACATTGCGAGAGAGGCGGATATACCCATTCAGCTGCTTTCGCTAGATTATCGCACTAAAATAATCCGTTTTGGCCCCATCATTCAAAAGGTCGAAAACATTGATGAACAAATGCAAACTATCTATACATTTTATGATAATGTTTGCCCAAAATACCCAGAAAAATGCATAACACGGCCTCAATAGTCCACTTGAAAACCACCACGGCTTTTTCTATGCGCACAGCATCGATTTGCTACCTGGTAAATTTTGAGGTTGGCGCGTAACTTTACTACCGGAGTTTTACCCGTGACAAAACAGGGATTCACTACCCGACAAGTCCATGCCGATCGCATGCTTAACACGCCAGAACACGGCGGTGTCCATACTAGTACATCAAATTCTGTGCTGTTTGAATTTAAAGATGCTCAAGGCATTATCGATGCCTTTCAGGGTAAACGTGCCGCGCATGTTTATTCTCGCTCTTCGTCACCATCTGTGGCTGCGTTGCAAAACATGCTTAATCAGCTAGAAGGGGGAGTGGGCACACTTTGCTTTAGCACGGGAATGGCAGCCATCAGTAGCACCTTGTTTGCGCTGCTTAAGGCAGGCGATCATCTTATTGTTAGTCAGTATCTGTTTGGTAATACCCGTAGTTTTTTCGAAACCTTGAAAGACTTCGGTATTCACGTGACTTACACCGATGTGACCGATATTGAACAGGTTGTGGATGCATACCAGCCCAATACTAAAGGGGTTTACTGTGAAACCGTGGCCAACCCGGTTACCCAAGTTTCAGATTTGCATGCAATAGGGCAGTTTTGTGAAGAGAAGCACATTCTCTTTATGGTTGATAATACAATGACACCGCCTCCGCTTTGTTACGCAAAAGACTACAAAGCGTCACTGATATTTTGTTCGTTAACCAAATACATTGCAGGTCACGGCAACGTGCTTGGTGGTGCTGTTACCGATACCGGTCATTTTCACTGGGAAAAATACAGCAATATCAAACCCGCTTACAAGGTAGCCGACACGGCGCAGTGGGGAATTACACAAATTAAGAAAAAGGGCCTGAGAGATTTAGGCGCTACACTTGCGCCAGAATCGGCCACCGCTATTGCAGTAGGCATGGAAACCCTTGGGCTTCGCCTTCAGCGCAGTCAGCAGAACGCGTTAAAGTTAGCCACATTTCTCGATAACCACCATAGCGTGAGTGAGGTTTTTTACCCTGGTCTAGCTGACCATCCACAGCACTTTATGGCTCGAGAGCAGTTGAGTAATGGCTACGGTGCCATCTTAAGTTTTAATTTGGTGGATAATATCGACCCAGTAGCGTTTTTAAACGAAATGGAACTGGTGATTTGCGCTACGCATTTGGGTGACAATAGAACACTGGCGTTACCAGTAGCGCCTACTATCTACTTTGAAAATACCGCTGCAGAGCGAGAGAAGATGGGTGTATCAGACAACATGCTTCGCATTTCAGTGGGTATTGAAGATACCGACGACCTTATTGCCGACTTTAGAAATGCGCTACATGCAGTAGCTAGCTAGTAGTTAGGTAACACAACACATTCAAAAAAGGGGCGTAAGCCCCTTTTTTATTCATGCAATTTCGTAAATCTTGTATTCAAATAAATTTACAATAAACGGTGGCCAATCACCGTTGATTGAGCTTACTTGAAACCTCTGCTATTCGAAACAACTGCTATTCAAAGCCGCTGCTATTCGAAACCAAGCGTCACTTGACCACGAATCTCTCCAGATGGAAATGCATCTGAGTGGAAGTTTGTGTAATAGCCTGCAGCCTGCATGGTCATCATTTGTTCAGCGCTAAGCATAGTGCTGCTTGGCACAGACCATACGCCGTCCATACCTTCAAGACCCAGTATCACACCACCGTTTGCACCCGCTTCGCCTTCGTGAATGTGCGCCATATTGGCCGTCATACCGGTAATGGTAACACTACCTGATAACGCACCTGTGGTTGTGTTCAACGTAAATGCACCTGCACCAGACGCTGACGTTTCAACCGCTGGCACTTCTTGACCACCGGTGGCAACAATACCGAACACCTGAATGTTATCTGGTGTAATTTGGCCACGAATTTCACCGCTTGGAAACGCTTCCGTATGCACATTTACATAATGTCCACCAGAAAGCAGTTGCGCTGCTACCGCTTCTTCTAATTCAACATAGCCATCAGTCATCCACGTGCCAGCAGTCATTTCGTTTTCTACTAACGTAACAACAACGCCGCCGTTTTCGCCCGCAAAACCACTGTGAATATGCGCCATGGTTGCATTATCTATCGTGGTTGCAGCCACTAGGTATACAGAATCTGATGTAGTATCAAAAAGGGCGTAGCCAGAACCTGAAGCCATTGTATCTACTGCTGGAACAGACTGATTACCGCTTAGTGCAAATGTAACTACTGCAGTGGTATCCGGAACAATTTGTCCTCGTACTTCGCCGCTAGGGTTCGCTTCTGTATGCACATTTAAATACCATTCACCGCTAGTTAATGCGTCTAAATTACTGGGTGAAATATTGGTTTGTGCAAGTTCGTACGTACCGTCGCCCGCATCAGTTAGAGGAAAGGCAACAGGTCCGTTCATACCTAAACCGCCATCGTGTACGTGCACACCTGTAACATCAGTTAAGCCCGATACATCAACGCTCACGCTAAATGCCGGTAAGTCTTCGTCAATTTCAACTACCGCCGTAGCTTCAGACATTGTGTCAACTGCTGGCACTTCTTGTGAACCGCTTAAACTAACGTTATAGGTCATGTCAGCATTAAATGCTGGTGGCGGTGGTGCTAAACCATCTAACAAAGCTAGTTGAGGAAGGTCGCCTTCCATGTTGCCGTCTAAAGCGATAGCTGTATAAATGCTACCATTTTCTAAGCTAAGCACACCGGTTTCAATTGCCGCTGTTTTTGTACCAGTAGGGGTTACGGTTACGACGTAATCGCCTTCTGCCAAGCTCACGTAACCTGTTTCAGATAAATCGCCAGTAGAATAGGCAATATCGCTAAACGCTGGGTCTACTGCATCAATTTCGCCGTCAGCTGTTACATAAATATCTACGTTACCAGCGCTTGGTGAAGAATGCACAATACGTACTCTAGCTTCAGTGGCAACTGAACGTGGTACATCTACCAGTACGTCCAATTCTGGTGCCGCTAATGTGTTATTAGCAATAGCCGTATACGACATGCCAATCTCAAGGGTAAGTTCGGCATCATCAACAGCCACAATACTGTTGTCAGCATCTGCTACTACGTCAATTAAATAGTCGCCAGGAGCAACCGATAGGTAGTCTGTGGTACGAGGAAATTGAATACCATCAACTAGCACTACTTCATTGTTCGCGATAACGTCTACAGCCGGTGCATCACTAATGCCGTGTACAACGCGAACGTCAGAGGGAGTTGCTGCATCCCATACCTTAAAGCTTCCATCGCCATCAGCGACCAGCAATGTAACAGGAGAGTCGCCTGTTCCTACATTGTTTGTCGCTGCGATAAGTAAGTCTGCGCCGTCGGTAAGCTCTACCGTACCAGAATCGTAAACAACCGTGGTTTCACCAGCAGGCGTAATACGAATTTGATAATCACCTGCCGGTACTTGCGTAAGGCCTGTGGCGTCGGTGTATTCTGCGGTTACAAGAGGTTGCTCTGACGTAATGTCGGTACCCGGTGCAGTAACGTAAACGTCGACCGTGGGTGCTAATGATGCGGCATGAACTATCTGTACTTGTGCGTTACCTGCTTCTACTGCAGTTTCTGTGCTGGTAACAGGTAGTAACGCCAGTGAACTATCGCCTACGTTGCCTACCGCAAACACGTCATAATTTGTGTCAGCTTCTAACGTAAGATCTGCCTGTAAAACTTCTGCGTTATCGCCAGGTAAAATACCTGTAACGCCAATATCGTAGGTTCCCGTTTCAACTTCAAATCGCGAAGAAGCTACTTGGTAATCTACGTTTTCTAAATTATTTAAAATGGCATCGTTCGCCGTAATATTTACCATGGGGGCGTCGGAAGCAGCATGCACTACACGTACGTTGGCAAATTCAGGGGCGGGGGCCGGTTGTTCAACAAAATCATCGTCATCATCGGAACACCCTACTAAAAATAGGGGTAAAATCGAACATGCCAGTAGCGACTTAGTCCTTCTCATCGTTGTTTCCTCTAAATGTTGTGAGACCATCAAAATTACGCCACCATTTTATTTACGGATCATTAACCTCATTAACATTAAGTAAGTGTAATACTTTCGTATAATGATATTACTTTAATGTCTTTTTTGTTGACGCCTAAAATAATGTAATTGATATAAAAAACAGGTGGTTACGAATTGTTGCAAGGGCATTGTCGAAAGGCAGAAAGATTGGGCTATTGTTGTGTTGAATTGTGAAATGAAAATAAATGTTAAAAAAATTTCGATGTGGGTGAACTTAACGGAAAAGCTGTGGACTAACAAAGTGTAGTGATTGAAAACAGATTAATGTGTTTTCTGCAAAATGTGTGTTCCAAGTTGAGTGTGTTTCTTGCCCCGCCTGTGTAGCGGGGCTTTTTTATGCCTGATTGGCAATGGTTCAATTGACTGGTTTAAACGCTGGGTTAGTCGTTAATTAATGCTTCTACATCTGCCACAAAGCTTGCATCCGTTGGCTTTGTAGAGCTTGGGTAGTGCGTTATCTTAGTGCCCGTTTTATCAATCAGGTACTTATTAAAGTTCCACGACGGTGACTTACCTGTGGCTGCTTTCAACATGCGATACATTGGGTCTGCATCGTCGCCGCGCACTGACGTTGGTTCAAACATTGGAAATTTCACGCCATAGGTTAGCTCGCATAGTTCCGCCGTTTTGCCTTCGTCTTTTGCTTCTTGGTTAAAGTCGTGAGATGGAAAGCCTAATACCACAAAGTCATCGTCTTTATATTCGCTGTATAGGGCTTCTAGTCCTTCAAATTGAGGTGTGAAACCACAATAGCTTGCCGTGTTAACAACAAGAACGGCCTTGCCAGCATACTCATCGCATAAATTAACGGTTTCTTGAGAATTCAGTTTACGCTTCATAAACTTTAATACACTAGGACATTCGTTTGCCATCACCGGCTGGAAAAGCAAAGCAGCTATGGTGACAACACCCGCAGTAATTCCTTTCAATTTCATTGTTCGTACCCTCTGACATAACATGTGGACATGGTTTTTTTAAAGCGCTATTGGCAAAATAAAACGCTACTTGCGAAGTTATACGGTTCCGGTTTGTAAAAAGGAACATTAATAACCGTGTTTGTTATGCGTTTGTTGCACTAACGATAACGATGAGTGTTGACTACATGAATGTAGCTTTGCGTATAATGCCAGTGGGTTTCACATAACAATGATGAAAAAAATGAAAAAATATAAAGCATTGCTTATCGCCGCCAGCGTAACGGTTGCACTAGGTGGTTGTGTAAGCACTAACGATAAGAAAGACACAAATACAGTTACACCATCGAATAATATTCAGTCGATGGTTACGCCACAAACGGCAGAGATGTCTGCAGCTAGTGAGGGTGAAATTACCCTAGAAAGAATTATGTCCGACCCGCAGTGGATAGGTGCATTGCCCACTAACATGGGGTGGTCGGTTGATGGCAGCGCCATTGTTTTTGAGCGTGAAAAACAAAATAGTACGCTCACCGATGTATTTGCTGTAAAGGCGAGTACCCTCAAAAACGAAGCGAAAGTCCCATTAGCCGACATGCATAAGTATCGGTTCGATGAGAGGGTAGTGAGGGATGATGGCGTTGTTGCTTACACGTTTGAAGATAGCGTGTACGTGCAATTTACCAATGGGAACACGGTGCAGATTACGCGCGGTGGAAATGCACTATCTACACTCACGTTTATGACCGATGGGCGCTTAATGGCGTTAAGCGGAAACAAGTTTATTGCTATCGACCTAACCAATGGCGTAAGAGAAGAATTAGTAAGCTGGGTATTCGATGATAAGCCAGAGCCGGTAAAGCCAGCAAAAGACTATATTGCCGAAGAGCAGCAATCTCTCATTGAGTATATTAAGTTACAAAGACAAATAAGCGAAGAGCGTGATAGCGCCAGTGCGCAACTTGCGGCTGCCAATAAAGCGGTAGCTCCAGAACCGTTTTATTTCGACAAATCACATCGCTTAGCTGGCATTAGCGTATCACCTGCTGGAAATTTTGCTGTAGTGGCAACCACTGAAAGCAAGCCTACCCGTGATGATAGCGACATCATGCCCCATTATATTCAAGAAGATAGCCGTATTGCGGCTAAATCAGTAAGACAACGTGTGGCCGATGCCGAGCCTGTAAACCACGAACTGTGGCTTCTCAATTTATCTACCGGTGAAAAACAAGCGTTAAATTATTTCGACTTGCCTGGGTATAACGACGACGTATTGGCCGATGTGAAAACCGAAAATGCAAAGGCAAATGGTGAAACCTACGAAGTAAACAGGTTGCCTCGCCCAATAACATTATTACAAAGCTGGTACTGGACCAAGCCATCTATACGCTGGCATAAAAACGGCAACGCAGTGGCTGTTATGTTAGAAGCGTGGGACAACAAAGACAGATGGATTGCCACTGTCGACTTAAACAGCAAAACGCTTGAAAACCAACACCGCCTTCATGATGACGCATGGGTAAACTATCGCTTTAACTCTTTTGATTGGTTAAATAACAGCGAGACGTTGTACTTTCAATCTGAACATACAGGCTATTCGCACCTATATTTACAAACACCTGGCGAAGCGCCCGTTGCGCTAACTAGCGGCAACTATATTGTTGATGACCTTACGTTAACCGCTGATGATCAATACATCTACTACAAAGCAAACAGCGAACACCCAGGTATTTATGAAATTTACCGTGTTAATACGCAAACAAAGGCCATTGAAACCCTAACCGATCTTAACGGCATCACCGATTACACGCTCAGTCCAGATGATGCTACTTTGCTTTTAAGCCACAGTAAGGTAAATCAGCCAGCTGAACTTTACGTGAAATCGTCTGCTAGCCAACAAAAGGCGCAACAAATCACGTCTAGCACCAGCGAGGATTTCGCTTCGCTGCCGTGGGCTGTGCCGCAAATTGTTGCCATTGAATCTTCACATACCGACGCGCCAATTTATGCTCGTGTATACTTGCCTGAAGGGTATGACAGCACAAAGAAAAACAAAGCGGTTGTGTTTAATCATGGCGCGGGCTATTTACAAAATGCCCACATGGGGTGGTCGGGCTATTTTCGCGAGTACATGTTCCATAGCATGTTGGTACAACAAGGTTATGTGGTGCTAGATATGGATTACCGTGCCTCTGCTGGCTATGGCAGAGATTGGCGAACGGCTATTTATCGTCAAATGGGCACGCCAGAGGTGCAGGATTTACGCGATGGCATCAATTATTTAGTGGACAATGCTAACGTAGACAGAGAGCGCATTGGCACATATGGCGGTTCATACGGTGGGTTCTTAACCTTTATGTCTATGTTCACAGCGCCAGATTTATTTGCTGCTGGTGCCGCATTAAGACCGGTTACCGATTGGGCGCATTACAATACGCCGTATACATCTAATATCCTCAATACGCCTGATGTGGACCCCATTGCCTACGAGCGCAGTTCACCTATTTATTTTGCAGAAGGGTTAGAAAAACCACTGCTGATAAATGCGCCTATGGTTGATGATAACGTCTTTTTCCACGATACCGTTCGTTTGGTACAACGGTTAATTGAACTAGAAAAAGAAGATTTTGAAACGGCAATATACCCTGTAGAGCCACACGGCTTCGTTCAGCCAAGTTCATGGTTAGATGAATACCGTAGGATCTATAAGTTATTTGAAGAAAATCTGTAGTCGTATTCAAGATTCATAAAAAAAGCCCAACATTCGTTGGGCTTTCTTTGGGTATTAGTTGAGCTATTACAAATAACGTTTTACTCGAACAAAAGGGACTCATAATCAATGAGCCCTTTTTTATGAGCCATTTTTACAAGCAGGCTTTTTTTCGGGCAAGACATTTATTCAAACAAACCCTCACTTCAACACAAAAACTTGCTCTACTGGAATTGCAAAATAAGCCGCAATTCTTAACGCGATGACCACCGATGGAGTGAAGCGTCCAGTCTCAACAGTGCTAATGGTCTTTCGAGATACGCCAATAGCGTCGGCGAGCTCTTGCTGAGAAATCTTATGCTGTAATCTAAGCTTGTGTATGTGGTTATCTAAATCTTCATTCATCAACCACTTCCTCGCCACGTTCCTCATCAAAATGCTCTTCTTCACGAAGGCTCCATAAAATCAACGCGCCATGGGTGGCCGCAGCCAAGCCAAGCAACGTCTGAATTGCATCTGTCAGTCCAAAGGGAGCAATGAGTTCGACAAACCACTTATTGTCACCGCTATAAGCGAGAAAAATTGCGCCAATAACCATGATGTGACACGTAGCGCGAAGACTAGCCGAACTAACATGATCCACATACTCATCGTTAAATTTTAGCGTCCAAAAACCCATGCGCGTTATGTGTTTTGCAAATTTCATCGACTTTACTGACAGCACGATGCAATAAATAACGCTTACAAATAGCGTTAAATCCAAAATCCAATTAACAATTGAATCAGTGCCAGTAACTGTTTCTGAACACAATTGGGCGAACAGAAAAACCGCTAAAACAACACTGATTTTTCCCGTAATGCTTAAATATTGATGTTCCGTTTCTGGTAATACTGCTATTGATCTTGCCATTTTTATAATCCTTTTTTGAACGACGAACTTTTTATATGCGACGAACTCTTTGTTTGCGATAAAGGTGCCGCTGCTTGCACACTGTATTTGACATTACATGTGATACCTAAACACACCAAATGTAACCTCTAGGTATCAATGATACCCTAAGGTTACATAAATGCAAACTATTTTTTCATTTATTAGGTTAGTGAGCTTTGATATTGAGAAATTTTTGAGGCGGTGTTTGGGCTTTAATTGTTCAGAAGATAACCACTCGTTGGCCAATCTTTGGCAAAGTTTAGCTAACCTTTAGGCAATCTTAAGTAGCCAATCTTAAGCCAAAAAATACTGCCAGTAGGTGCCTTGTAACCGGTGTAAGACGTAGTTAGGAAAAACGTGGCGTAGTAGAAAAAAAGGTTAAAAAGTGAGTTAACTAGGAAACGCCCGCATATTTAAGCAAACAGCGGGCGAGCAACAATGTAGGCAATAAAGCGAAACTTTGAAGCTATGACAAGCGAAGCTTATTAAAATATAAGCTATAAAAGGCTACGCCCGCTTTGCAGTACTTATCATGAGTAGAAATATAATCAATCCGCCTATTGCGCCAAACATATGGGCATCAACGGCTACTTTTGCATCAATAAGCTCAGCAACCTGAGAGCTACTGCCATTGTATTGTTCGTAACCTACTTTAATCGCAATGCCTATGAGCAATAGCCACCCCGATGTCATTTTTTCTTTGATATCCATACAGGCTCCCCATACAAATAAGCCGTGTAACGCACCCGATAAACCCGCATACCAAATCAGGTTTTCTGAAAAGAAATAGAGGCCTGCGCTGGTGGCTATACAGCACCATATAAACACTTTTAAAAATCGAGCTGGCAGGTAGTGCTCGCCATGTAGGGCCCAGAGTAAAATTAGCCCAACGATATTAAGCAATAAATGATACCCATTGGTATGCACAAAATTACCCGTGATCAAGCGCCACGTATCCAGCCCTTGTATGGCGTAACGGTCGTAAGCAAGCCATTCGCTTGCTTGTGGTTCAAAGAAAAAGGCAATCAAAGCGCAGAGCGCTATTATTAAAGGGCCTGCACTGTACTTAAACGAAAACGGCAGTGAAATCATCAGCGTTAGTTATTTTTTTATTTTGAATTTGCTCGCTATGATACAGAAAATTACCCTACGGGTGAAAATAGATATGCGCCCGATACCATAAAAATGTCGACAGAGAAGGAAAGATAATGTCCTTAGTTTTAACTTCGCAAAGTAACCATACCCTTACCATTACTATAAACAGACCGGACAAAAAGAACGCATTAACCCGAGAAATGTATCAGCTAATGGCAGATGCGCTTTTAAGCATTAAAAATGATGGCGTAACAAAAGCCGTTGTAATTAAAGGAAACGGCGACTGTTTTACCGCGGGTAACGATATCAACGATTTTGCCGCACAAAAAGAAGGGGCTCAGGTGCCCGAAACGGCGGCGTTCATGCGTTCACTGATGACCTGTCCTGTGCCCGTTATTGCACAAGTGCACGGGTTAGCAGTAGGAATAGGAACCACGTTGCTATTACATTGTGATTTTGTTTATGCCACACAAGACAGCCGATTTGTTCTCCCTTTCATCAATTTAGGGCTTGTTCCTGAATATGCATCAAGTTATCTTTTACCCAAAGTGGCGGGACACGTGAAAGCTGCTCAGTGGTTGATGCTAGGCGAACCATTCACAGCCGATGACGCATATCAATTTGGCATGCTTACTGAGGTGGTGTCGTCACAAACCATCGATGATGCAGTTTCAGCAACCGTTCAAAAATTGATAAGTAAACCCAGCTTTGCCTTATTGCAGACAAAAGCGCTACTCAAAGGTGAGGCAGATTATGTCAATCAGCAAATGAATGCCGAATTTGATATTTTTCTAGAAGCGCTGCGTACTCCTGCTGCACAAGAAGCATTTGATGCGTTCTTGAAAAAGCGTCCCATTAACCCAGAGAAATTTAAATAAGAGGAAACACGATTTTGAGGTTCAGTTCTTTGTTAAGCACGTCAGTATTGGCTTTTGCATTAACCGGCAGTTTACTTTCCAATGTACACGGTAAACAGGCTCGCGAAGTCGGCGAGCCCGAAGCGGCCACTGGGTATGTTGAAAAGAAAGCATTTGAGGCCGACGAATACATGGTGGTTGCTGCTAACCCCTATGCATCATGGGCGGGAAAGAACGTCATTGAAAAAGGCGGCAGTGCAATAGACGCCGCAATAGCCATACAATCTATGCTTACTTTGGTAGAACCTCAATCTTCAGGCATTGGTGGCGGTGCGTTCATTCTTTACTGGGATAACAAAAACAAAGTGCTGCACACTTTTGATGGCAGAGAGTCTGCGCCGAAAGCTGTCAACTCGCATTGGTTTATCAAAAGTAATAAGCCAATGCGTTGGATTGATGCTGTAGTTGGCGGTAAATCGGTGGGCGTGCCAGGCGCCGTAAAAGCCCTTGAACTAGCCCATGCTGAGTTTGGTACGCTACCGTGGAATACCTTGTTCGACGACGCCATTAATACGGCCAAAAACGGCTTTAAAGTTTCACCCCGTTTAGCCAAATTGGTTGCTTTAGACTATCACCCAGGTCTAAAAAAGTTTCCTGCTAGCTCTACCTATTTTTTCCCGGCAGGTATGCCGTTAAAAGAAGGGACAACCAAGAAAAATAGAAAATTAGCCAAAACCCTGAAAGGCATTGCCGATAATGGCAGTGATTATTTGCTTAAAGGCGAGCTGGCACAGGAAATTGTGGACGCAGTAAATTCTGCAGAAATAAACCCTGGAAGCATGTCTCTTGAAGACTTGGAAAGTTATGAAGCCATCAAGCGTAATGCCGTGTGTGGTAACTATCACGAAAAACGAATTTGCGGCATGCCTCCACCAAGTTCAGGTGGCGTCAATGTGTTTCAAATCTTAAAGATGCTTGAAGATAAAAACATTGGTGCATACTCACCAGACTCGGCAGAGTTCGCTCATTTATACACTCAAGCAAGTGCGCTTTCCTATGCCGACAGAGAAAAATACATAGCAGATAGTGACTATACTAACTTGCCATTTGCAGCCATGATCAATACAGCCTATTTACAGCGCAGAGCCCAGGGCATTAGCTTGGATGAAAAGTGGCATCGAGCGAGAGCAGGCAATCCCTACGCTGGCACCGAAATAGCCATGGGCACATCAATGGAGTTACCTAACACGTCCCATGTTTCTATTGTCGATAAAGAAGGAAATGCGGTTTCTATGACAACCAGCATCGAATTCATGTTTGGCTCAGGTATTATGGTCGGTGGCTTCTTACTTAATAACCAGCTAACCGACTTTTCTTTCTCGCCAACAAAGAACCGTTTCCCAGTTCCTAACCGCGTTGAACCTGGTAAACGTCCACGAAGTGCTATGAGCCCAACCATGGTGTTTGATGAAGAAGGTGAGTTAGAAGTGGTAGTAGGCTCACCAGGTGGCTCAAGAATTGTCAGCTATGTTGCGCAAACGCTCATAGGTATGATTGATTTTGATCTTAATATTCAAGAGGCGATAAACCTTCCTAAGATCACCAATAGAAACGACTACACTGCGTTAGAAAAGGGTACGCCTATTGCTGAATTAGAGGAGCCGCTTAAAGCGCTAGGGCATAATGTTAAGGTTATTGATTTAAACAGCGGGCTACATGGCATTCAGTTCAAATCTGGAAAATTAATTGGCGGCGCAGACCCTCGTAGAGAAGGTATTGCTGTCGGTAAATGATTGCTTTGCGGTTGTGCAAAGTAGCAAAGAGCAACATCGATAAAAGAAAGGAAAACGAAACATGGATTTTTTGCTTAACGTGTTAATTTGGGTTGGTGTTGTTATTTTTGCGCTATTTTTCATTGGCTTTATGGCAGCGGTAAAGTTAAACAAGCGCCATGACAGCAACAGCGATGATTAGAAATAAGCGTTGTTAACCTATAAAGCCTGAATGGCTATTACAGGGTTAACGACCTTTATTCGGTTAATGACTTCGTAAAACAAAACAGCCCAAGGTGTGAAAGCCTTGGGCTATTTTGTTTGAGCGCTTAGTATAAGTGCTTTAACTTTGCGTTTGGGACGCAACATTACTTGTCGAGATCGTGAGCACGAAACGCATTGGGCAGTAATTCACCAATAGTGGTTTCGTGCGAATCTCCACTCTTTGTTACCATAGTAACCGGCGTATCATCGCTGGCGAATTCTGCAATTTTTTGTCGACAGCCTCCGCACGGAAAACACAGTTCTTCATTTGGGCTCGCAATAACAATGTGACCAATGCGTTTGTGTCCGTTTGACACCATATTGCCAATTGCAGTGGCCTCAGCACATTGCCCTAACGGAAACGCAGCGCTTTCAACATTACAGCCTGCGAAAGTCTCCCCAGTACTTGTTTCGATGGCGGCGCCAACTTTAAAGTTAGAGTAGGGGGAATGTGAGTGTTGCTGTGCATTAAATGCAAGTTGTGAAAGTTGTTCTAGGTTATTTTTCTTCATGGGTACCTTTGTTACCCGCCTAATGCACTTTACTTTTCCTATCAAATGCGAGAAGGTTGGCGGCATCAGCGCCGCTTCAAGTGTATGCTTCTTATACTGGCGGTTTTTTCTTTTTCTACAGAATGCTTTTTTACCATGCGCAGAAACGTTAGTCTCATCTTTTTTTCTTTATTAGTTTGTATTTTAACCGGTTGCGCACAAACGCAGCCTGTCGAGCAACGCAGTCAAATGGGGAACTTGCTTTTAGCAGAGCCAGCACCCGCGAATCCACGTTCGCAAATGGCCATTGCCCGCTATAATCAAGTGCTCACGAGTACCGCATTATCAGATGACGACAAAGCAGAACTTCACTTCCAGCGCGGTATGTTGTACGACAGCGTAGGGCTAAACGGTTTAGCTCAGTTTGACTATAGCCAAGCGATAAATTTAAAGCCCGACCTTGCTGAAGCTTATAATTCAATTGGCATTCACTACATTCAACAAAACGACTTCATTCAAGCGTATGAAGCGTTCGATTCAACGTTAGAAATTAACCCAGATCTAGATTTTGCCTTTTTAAATCGCGGTATTGCACTTTACTACGGCGGCAGGGCAGAACTCGCCACAGGCGATTTAGATACCTTCTTTAAAAAGGACGAAAAAGACCCGTTTAGAGCGTTATGGTCGTATTTTGCTAATTACGCTATTTCACCACAGCAAGGCGCAGAGTATTTGGCGTCGGTTAGGCCGTTACTCGATAACGAGCATTGGGCCACTTCGTTAATCGATTTGTTTCTTGGTGTTGTTGACGAGAACACCGTACTGAACTCGTTGCTACAGGGCATTACCAGTCAAAAAGCGCTTACGGACAGACTTTGCGAAGCGTACTTTTACCTAGGTAAGTTCCACAGTCAAAATGGCAATAGGGGAATAGCGTCAAATTACTTCAAATTGGCGCTTAGCACGAATGTTTATGACTACGTTGAACACCGCTACGCTCGTATAGAGTTGAGCCGACTGCGTCAGCGCACAGCTGAAGTGTCCACTGATGATGAATAAATAAGCCTAGCCCATGCGCGGTTTATTCCTAGCAGTGTTCGCACTGCTCATTGTAGTGGGCGACACTGGTCGCTACGCACCTCAGCTTGTGGCTAATGCGACAAACGCACTCTCATATGTACGAGAGCAAGCCGCGTCTCACGTTGAGCCTAGCGCACAGTCCCAAGATCAGGCACAGCTCCAAAAACAACCCCAAGCACAGCTAAAGCTACCATCCGAATTGACTGCTGAAAACACCTATCGGGTGCGAGCTGCATTTGCCTTACTATGGCACGCAGCACAATTAAATAGCGATGAAGCACAGCAAACATTAATGACGTCTATTGAAGAGATTACGTCTAATCAGTTAAAGCCAGAGTCAAATTTTCCAAGCCCGCCAGGGGAATCTGACGATTCAGATGAGCTATCCCAACAGCGGGTAAACGAACAAACAGCCGTCACCCCATCAGCTCAAGTAAGTAAGCTAGATCCCATCTATTGGCTTGAGAACCTGGTGTCGTTAGATAATGCAGACGCAGCGTGGTTGCTATACCAGCTTATAGGTGAGGAGAGTGCTTCAGAACGTTTTATGGCACTTGCCGCTAAAGGCAATGTTGCTGAAGCGCAATTGGCGTACGCCATGTCGTCGCAGTCTCCTAAAAAACGTGAGAAGTGGTTAATTCGCGCTGCCGAACAGGAATATTTGCCTGCCCAAGCGGCGCTGGCCGACTGGTACTTGCTGCATGATCAAAACAAGAAAGCCAAGCCTTTACTTGCTGCCACGGCATCATTAGATATGCAAAGCGCATTTAAATATGGCCGGTTGTTATGGGATGAGGGCAACATTGATGAAGCAAAAATTTACTTAACGAAAGCCGCTAACCTCGGTCAGCAACAGGCTAAAGATGCGCTTGCCATTACACAGCGTTACAGCGTAACAGCGCTTGGCGATGTAAAGCCGTTTGACTGGGCTGGTGGCAATCAGTGTTTGCAACGAATTCAGCCATTTGCGGCCTCGCTGGCTACCATGATCCGTGCCGATAGTTTTTATCGCCAATTCAATGATGACGAGCGGCTAGCGTCGCTGTCGCTGTGTGTTGCCCCGCCAATTTGGTTACCAAAAGACGCGTTGTCATGCAGCGACGATTACAATAATAGAAACGTGCTGGGATGCGACGTAAAGCCATTAGCTAATATCGCGAAAAAGAGGCAGTTTAGTCATGCGGTAGTGGTTGCTAAGCAAGGAAAGGCGAACGTTCAAAATGGGGTGATGTTTTTAGACATTGGTGATACGTATTCGGTGTTTGTGCACGAGTTAGCGCATTTTGCAGGTTTTGCCGATGAATATCCCATTGCCAGAAGTATGGCCAGAAAGATATGTGATATTCAGCGTATCAGTGACTTCTCTCCGCCAAACCTCGTGATTGATAGCCCGCACTATTACGCCCCTGTCGATACCGTGTCCCGGTGGGCGAAAATAGACCCCAACACAATAGTGGCGAAAGCCAAAACCTGTGAAGGCGTATCTAAAAATAGCTATAAGCCAAGCAGGCGCATTACCTTTATGGAACACCACGATACAGGAGCCGTACCGCCACTTTACTTGGTGCTATGGCAACAGCAGCTAGAGAAACAGCAGGCTCAACGTCCTATATCGATGAATTTTTTCCAAGCATTTCACCACCAGGGCGACCAAAAAGAGGCCGCACACTGGCTTGCCAAATACGAAGCTTTTGTTGGTAAAACCTCTTAATAAAATAAAGACCCTTCAAACTATCTAGTTTCCCAGCGACGTTTGTGTGTCTTGTTTCAGTTCATTTACCCACATTGCTGTCGCGCCACAAATGGCTACGGGCATAATAATAAAGTTAACCACGGGAATAAGTGAAAATACATTCACCATCATGCCAAATGTTAGCGCTTTGCCTTTGTGTTCTGATAAATGAAGGCGCATGCGTGTAAAGGACACTTTATGGTTGTCGTAAGGATAATCACAGTACTGAATCGCCATCATCCAAGCGTTAAAGAGGAACCACAGTACTTGGCCAATAACGGGTAGTAGAAAAAAGAGAATAAGGAAACCAATAGCGCGAGGTAAATACCATGCGAGCTTAGTCAATTCTCGACCAATAGTGCGCGGTATGTCTTTAACCAATGCCATTACACCTTCATCGCCTAATGCCTCACCGGATAAATGGCGCTCTACTTTTTCTGACAAAACGCCGTTAAAAGGTGCGGCAATCCAATTTGCAAGGGTGCCAAAAATAAGCGCAAATATTAATAAAACGCTTATTACTGCCAGTGGCCACAATAAAAAGGTAATTGCTGTTTTGACCCATCCTAACCATTCTGGGACTAAATTAATCACATAGGAGATACCGGTTTCAATTTGGCCGAATAAGAAATAAAAGGCCAACGAAAACAAAATAAGGTTAATGCTGAAGGGAACAAAAACGAACCGCTTTAGCCCTTTGGTTTTAATAAGCGAAAAACCCATAAAAAAATAGTGTACGCCGCCAGAACTCATTCGCTCTCCTTTGATAAATCAGCTGCTTCGGTGATATAAAACGTCATAAAAATAATAGTAACATCTTAATATCGAGGGCGTGTTGATCTTTGTTGTACATTTTTGCAGCGGTCTGTGAGCTATTTAGTCAAGGCGAATGGTTGAAGGTATAGCGGGCTAAATCGAAACCATTCAACGCAGAGTAAATAGCTCACAGGCGCTGCCCGAAGGGGGCGTTATGGAAGCATTTTACTCTTTGTCGCAGCCCTTTGACTTAGCCCACTAGGCCTACAGGACTGCTTCGCGATTAAAATGCTTCCATTTAGCCCAAAACTCGTAGAGCAAAGATCAACACGCCCTAAGGGCGTCAGACTTAAATGTTAATTGTTACAAGCTGTATGTTTTGGTAGAGTCTTTGAAATAATAACAACTAAAACAAAGTGCTATTGCATTGTACGTGTAATGGTATTTTAACTGGTATACGCAACTAACGTGATTACCCTTAATTCTCCGCCTAGCTATTTACTTCACTGCATAGTTAACATCCTAGTTGGCTATCCGCTTAGCTATTTAGCTAAGAATCATCCCAAGTATCGACAACTGTGTTCAACAGGGGCGCCTCACTTTTGCTCTAATACTCGTGGCTTTTTATTCATGGCTAGCACTGCGCGAATGAATGGCACTGCGCATATGAATGGCACTGTGCGTATGTCTGGCACTGTGAGTTCGAGTGGAGCTGTGCATATAGATACCAGCCATCCACTGAGGAATGTGTGTGCGACTTAAAAAGATAAAGCTGGCGGGCTTTAAATCTTTCGTTGAGCCTACCTCGATACCATTTCCCGGTGAAATGACGGCGGTAGTTGGGCCAAACGGTTGCGGAAAATCTAACGTTATTGATGCAGTTCGTTGGGTGCTCGGCGAGAGTTCAGCTAAGAACTTGCGCGGCGACGCCATGACCGACGTTATCTTTAATGGTTCATCATCGCGAAAGCCCGTTGGCCAATGTAGCGTTGAATTGATATTCGACAATAGCTCTGGGCGCATATCTGGCGAGTATGCTAATTACAATGAGCTGTCTGTTAAACGTCTAGTTACTCGAGAAGCGCAATCGACTTATTTCCTTAATGGAGCGAAATGTCGTCGACGGGACGTCACCGATCTATTTTTGGGAACCGGGCTAGGGCCGCGCTCTTACGCTATTATCGAGCAAGGTATGATATCGCGCTTGATAGAGTCTAAGCCGCAAGAGTTAAGAGTATTCATTGAAGAAGCGGCAGGTATTTCTAAGTACAAAGAGCGCAGACGAGAAACAGAAAACAGAATAAAGCATACCCAAGACAATTTAGAGCGCCTTACCGATGTAAGGGATGAATTGGGTAGGCAGCTAGAAAAACTGCAAAGACAAGCCGCAGCAGCAACAAAATATAAAGCGTTGAGAGCGCAAGCGAGAGATCTTAAAGGGCAGTTGGCAGCCATTCGGTTTTTGAAAAACAGCGAACACATAGACAAGTTAGAACAAAACAAAAGTGGGCTCACCGCTGAGATGGAAGGGTTAATTGCTCGCCAGCAAGGTGATGAAGCGGGCGCAATGGCCTATAAAGAGCAGCAAGCAGAGTTAAAACAGTCTATAGATGATTTGCAACAGTCACTCTTCTCAACAAGCACTGCCATAACCCGTTTAGAGCAAAACGCGCTGCACGCCAAGCAAAGGGTATCGCAAGTAGAGCAGGAAATTGCGCGGTTAGCACAGCAACAAAGCCTATTAAGTACCTCCTTGAGTGAAGCACAATCCTCGCTATCTAGTTCTAATGCTGCCTTAGTCGATATTGAGCCGGAAATTGAGCTTAAAGAAGCGGAGCTGTATAGCGTAAAGGAGCGATTTGAAGACGCTGAGCAAGCACTGCGTGACTTTAATGCAAGGGCACGAGAGCAAGAATCCACTTATAATCAAGTAAAAAGCAAAGTGCAGCAATGCCATAGTCAAATTCAATCTTTGATGAGCGTGCAGCTAAGAACGTCACAGCGAATTTCTGACATTCAGCAAGAATTAGCACAAGCTGAGAATGAAGATTACGAAGAGCAAAGTGCGTTATTAGACGCGCAGCTAGAAGAAGCTGAAATTAATCAAAGTGAACAAAAAGATGCTATTCACGATATAGAGCAGGATGAATTACTGGCGTTAAATACGTTGAAGCAGCGTGCTTCTGAACTTGATAGCGTGAAAAATAAATGGCAATCCATACAGTCTAGCTACACGGCGTTGTCAGCGCTGCAAAGTGACGCTTCGCGACAGTTCGGCAGTGATGACAGTGAGGACGACGGCGGTAAAGATAGTCATGACAGTAAAGATAACCATGATAGTAAAGAGAAAATAGCGGAAACTCTGTGGCAATCAATGAGTGCACCTGAGCGCCTTGCCCCGTGTATCGAAGTTATCCTCAATCAGTTCAACCAGCCTTTACTCGCAAATCAAAACGATATATCCGCACTTTATGACGCAAGCAGTGCGTTACCCAATGGCGTGCGAATTTATACACATGACGTTTTCATTACCAATGCTCATACGGGCACATTAGCGCATGCACTTCTTGAGCAGAAACAGAACGAAAAAGTACCTGGCTTTTTAAACGATATTTTTCTTTGCGAGACAGATAGCGAGCTATTTAGCGCGAACACCCAGCAGAAGTTAAAAGACACAGGCAAAAGTGCTATCTCATTAACGGGTTTATGGTGTGGTGCCAACTGGATATTGAAGCCAGGTGATATTGAAGACGGTGTATTGCAACGAGCAAATAAACTCTCACAACTTGAACTTGAACTCGTTGAATTAGAGCAGGCTAAAAGCGTTTGTATTGATGCAGTGGAAAGAGAAGAGCAAAACCTCAATCAGTTACGAGAGGCAAAGCAGCGTCTACAATCATCAATAATGGAAAGCGAAAGTGCCTTGCAGCAACTAAAAAACGCCCGCTCATTAATTGATATGCAGCAACAGCAGCAACAAGCCAGAAGCAAAAAATTATACGACGAGCTCTCATCTCAGCAAGTATTGCACAAAGACGAGGAAGCACAGTTAGAACAGCTTTCTGAAGATCTCGCCGTGCACGAGGCTCAGCTTATTGAGTCTGAGGATTACATGAGCGGCGTGGTTGAAAAGCGCGAGTTAGCAGAGCGTAATCTCAACGAGCTTCGCGGACAAGTTGAGATGCTAACGTCTACAAAACATGAACTTGCATTAAAGAAACAGCAGTTAGATAACCACCAGCAGCTGTATCGCGAACAGGTTACGCGTAATAAAAGTCAGATGAGCGAGTACGCTGAAACCACCGCCAGACTTAAAGACGAGCTGTCAAAACTTACTTCACCACAAGAACTTCAGCACGAAGAGCTACAGCACCTATTGCACACTAAATCGGAGCTTGAACAATCGCGCAGTGAAGCACTTGTGCGCTTAGAAGAGGTAGAGCAATGGCTGCGGGAAGCCGAAAAAGGGCAGCAGTCATTAGCGAAAGACATTCAAGCTAGGCAAGCACACATTGATTCTTTGAACATAGAAATTGAAGGCTTTCGTGTTCGTGCCAATACAGTATTAGAACAGCTTGACGAATCAAAGCAATCTCTCAAAATGCTTTTAGCTGAGTTGCCTACTGATGCTGATGAAACGCAATGGCAACAAGAGTTGGAAAAAACACAAGCGAGTTTGCAGCGTTTAGGCGCGGTGAACTTGGCCGCAGTGGAAGAGTTTGAAACTCAATCGCAGCGAAAGGCCCATCTTGATGAGCAAAATAATGATTTAACCGACGCGCTCGAAACCCTTCAATCTGCTATTCGTAAAATTGATAAAGAAACAAGAACGCGTTTTTCGAATACCTTCGAACAGGTCAATGAGGATTTGAAAACCTTATTTCCAAAGGTGTTTGGCGGCGGCTCTGCCTACCTTGCACTGACCGATGAGGACTTGTTAGAAACTGGGGTAACCATAATGGCTCGGCCACCGGGCAAGAAAAATAGCACAATTCATCTTTTAAGCGGTGGAGAAAAAGCGTTAACCGCTTTATCATTGGTTTTTGCAATCTTTAGATTAAATCCGGCGCCGTTCTGCCTTCTTGATGAAGTTGATGCACCATTAGATGATGCAAACGTTGGGCGTTTTTGTAATTTGGTGTCGGAAATGTCGCAAACAGTGCAGTTTATTTATATAACCCATAATAAGATAGCGATGGAAATGGCAAGTCACCTTACTGGTGTCACAATGGCGGAGCCGGGCGTGTCACGGATGGTAGCCGTTGATGTTGACGAAGCCGTTGCATTCGCAGAAGCATAACAAAGGGCGAAAGAATTAAATGGAAGATGAATTACGTCTATTTTTACTGTTAGGTGGTTCTGTTTTTATCATCGGTGTTTTAGCCCATGGTATATGGAAAATCAGAAAAAATAGTAAGCCAGAGCGCAAGGAACGTTTAGAGCCACGACAGTGGAACGAAAGCCAAGATAGCGATGTTGAAAGTGATGAATCATCAGAAAACGGTGGGTTCGACGAACTCGGTGTAGGCAGTGTTCGTGTTATTGGCGGCAACCGTTCGTATCATGGTGATGACGCTGATGAGACCCGCTTTAATTCAGATGACGAGCACACGTTGTCAGGCGGTGATCCCAGTAGCGACGATTCCAGCACGTTTGCCGATGACGCTGATAGAAAGTCATTAGCGGAAAATAGAGCGCAAGGTGCCGATTACCCTTCTGGCGACGCTTCCGGCAACGCTTCTGAAAGCGCAAACTCGGTCAATATCGAGCAGGAAGATGATGATGCCCAAGAGCAGCGTTCTACGCTTTATGGTTCAGTCATTACCAATCCAAAACCCCATTTGCAAGGCCAGAGCCGCTCTTCTAGCGACACTGCGCCGGTTCAAAATGACAACATTGCGGATTTTCCAGAGCCCCCTGGTTTCTTATTGAAAGAATCTGAAGCGTCTTCTCATGGGTCTCAAGCGAATGAACAAAGCGACGGTGAAAACGAGAGTTCTGTGTCTCTTTCTGATTCAACCAGCAGTGCAAATACCAGTGCACAGCATAATCCATCAGAGTCGGCAGACCATACAGCCGACGCTGGCAACATAGCGAGTGAGTCGAAAAAATACCAGCGTTCTGAAGTACCGAAAGCCACCTCAACGCTTTATGTAGATGCGACTAAAGAAGAGACTTCCGAAACGAGTACTCTAGAAAACGGCATTTTAGAAAATAGCGATTCGGAGTCTAAAGTTGTAGAAGGGCAGTTTGATAAAACAGCTGCACCGCAGCGGGTAGAACCTACTTTTTCTGGCTCATTGCGAGAGAAGGGCGAAAACGAACGTGTGGCCAGTCATCACGATGAGCTTGCTGGTGAGAGAAAACGATTCTCTAAAACCAAACGTACCAAACCCGCGGCAAGGAAACGGGAAGAGCCAAACTTTGGTGACGATCAAATGCGTATCGATTTCGACGATAACGATAATCAGTCTGCTAATCAGGCCGCATCAAACGAAACCTCTGACGCAGCCGCACAGGAAGTGTTAGTGCTGAATGTGCGAGCAAAGAATGACTTGCCTATATCGGGAGCGGCATTATTGCCTATGCTACTGACGTTGGGTTTCAAATTTGGCGATCAGGATATTTTTCACCGCCACGTTAACTCAAACGGTAAGGGACCTGTGCTGTTTAGCCTTGCAAACATGTTCAAGCCTGGCGTGTTCGATATAGACAATTTAGAGAACTTTGATACCCAAGGCATCTCGTTGTTTATGATCCTACCCATTGAGGGCGATCCGCATCAGGTGTTTAATATGATGCATAATGCGGCTCGCAAATTAGCGGATGAGTTTGACGCACAAGTACTCGATGGTCGTCGCAGTGTGTTAACAAAACAAGGGCTGCAGCAGTACGTTGAGAAAATTCGAGAATTTGAGCGCAAACGAATGATTTCGCGTAGCTAGGTAAAAGCTTTGTGTTAGCGGTGGGGCGAAGGGGTAAATTTAGCTTGCCTGTTGCTTTATCCGCTAGCTTTCAAGAAGAGCCAGTTCTTGTAGAGGGCTAGCCAGTAGAGGCTTAGCGAGTTGATACTCAACGAGTAGAGATTTAGCTAGAACAGAGCTAACTAGAACAGAGCTAACTAGAACAGAGCATCTAGAACAGAGCTATCTAGAACCGCTTAGTTAATTTATAAGGACTTGCCTATCAAGTCCTTTTTTCATTTAAACAGATGTCTGTAGAGAAACTCATGATACCTGTTTAACGTTTTTCACTTTTATTATGGCGTGATACCGACTCTATGTCCGATACCTTAGAGCAAGCAAAAAATGATGTTGCGACACTTCGCAAACGTTTGAACGAGTATAACTATCAGTACTACGTTCTGGACGACCCTTCTGTGCCAGACGCACAGTACGATCGCGACATGCAGTCGCTTATTGCATTAGAGAAGCAGTTTCCAGATTTATACAGTGCCAACTCACCAAGTCAAAAGGTGGGCGGCGCGGCGCTGTCGTCCTTCGAGCAAGTGACTCACGATGTACCTATGCTATCTCTAGATAATGCCTTTGATGATGCGTCGTTACTGGCCTTTGAAAAGCGCTTAAAAGACCGCTTAAAAGATACGACAACCCTCGCTTTTAGCTGTGAGCCTAAGCTTGATGGACTGGCTGTAAGTATTCTTTATGAAAATGGAGAGCTTGTGCGAGCGGCCACCCGCGGCGATGGGCAGGTTGGCGAAAATATTACTGCCAACGTTAGAACCATTGCCAACGTACCTTTATCGCTTCGCGGCGATAATCTGCCAGCCCGTGTAGAAGTGCGTGGCGAAGTTTTCATGCCTAAAGAGGGGTTTGAAAAGCTCAATAATACCCAGCGTGAAAAAAGTGCGAAGGTTTTTGCTAACCCTCGAAATGCAGCGGCAGGAAGTTTGAGGCAATTAGACTCTAAAATTACCGCTAAACGCCCGCTAATGTTTTATTCGTACTCACTAGGCGTGGTTGAGCCGGAGTCGTTCGACCTTCCTAATACGCACAGTGAGCGCCTCAATAAGCTTGCCTCTTGGGGCCTTCCTTTGTGCCCTGATATCAGTACTGCCGAAGGCGGAACCGGCTGCTTAGACTACTACAACCTTATCTTAAACAAACGGGATGCACTTCCTTACGACATCGACGGTGTTGTGTTTAAGGTTGATGATATTTCCATTCAACGCACACTGGGCTTTGTTGCTAGAGCACCGCGTTGGGCTATTGCACAAAAATTCCCAGCCCAGGAAGAGGTAACTACATTAGTCGATGTAGAGTTCCAAGTGGGGCGTACTGGCGCGATGGGTGTCACCATGGACAAAATTGTTTCAAATAGATTTGTTCAAATACTCAAGTTACATTATTTAATTAATGTCTTCACAAAAGGTCTCAACGATACCCTTACATCGTTTTTCCAAACGGATATTTATCAGCCATCATTAGGATATAACAATACCACCTTAGTTGTTCGTTTAAATGGAGGGCTTTGATATGCTGAATATTGACTTTACCAAAGAACAATTGGAAATATTGAATGAGATAGGTGAAGAATTTAAGCCAGAAAAATTAGTATCGTTGTTCTCTCGGTCAGACTTAAATACTGAAGAGTTAGTATTTATTCTAAAAGCATCCAACGCCCTTTATCGGGCGGGTAGTCCGATTCTGTCAGATAAGCAATATGATATATACATTTCATTATTGCGAGATCAAAATCATCTTCATCCATACCTTAACACTGTTGAGCCAGAGCCTTTAATTGAGTCTAAAACAGTCGAACTTCCAGAAAGAATGTTGTCAACGGAAAAAGCATATTCACTTCAAGATATCGAGAAGTGGGTAAAGAGAATACAAAAAGCAGCTCAAGAGACGAATGTACCTGAAGAAGAGATTGATATTAGGGTGACACCTAAACTCGATGGTTATGCAGCCTTTGATGACGGTGATACTCTATATACCAGAGGGGATGGTTATAGAGGACAAGATGTAACAAGAGCATTTAAACGCGGATTGAAGGTAGCCAACTCCGGAGAGCGTGGTTTGGGGCCCGGTGAAATAGTCATTAAAAAAAGTTATTTCACTGAGGTACTCAGTAGTTATTTTGAAAATTCTAGAAATATCCAAGCCGCTATTATAGCTGAAAAGAAGGTTGATAACAGAATCCAGAAGGCTATAAAAGATGGCGCATGTGTATTTTATCCCTTCGCTCTTCTTAAAAATAATACAGTCAAAATTTCGGTGTTGATGGATGAGTTTGAATCAATCGTTGAGGGTATTTGGAGTTCGGTAGACTTTGATGTGGATGGTGTAATTTTAGAGACTACAAATGAGACTATTAAAAAGTATATGGGCGCGACAAGACGTAACCATAGGTGGCAAATAGCATTTAAAGTAAATGAAGAATCTGCAAATGTCGAAGTAGTTAGGGTTATACCACAAACATCAAGAACTGGAAGGATAGCACCTGTAGCCGAACTTGTGCCAACGAAATTAAGTGGAGTCACTATAAGCAGAGTGACAGTTCACCATTACAATATGGTCAAAACAAATGGCGTTGGAGCTGGCGCTATAATTAGGTTGGTGAGAAGTGGTTTAGTAATTCCCAAAATTGAAGAGGTCTTAACGAAGGTTGCACCTGATATTCCTGATTCATGCCCCAGTTGCGGATCTCATTTGTTGTGGGAATCAGATAATTTAATTTGTCCTAATAAAATAGACTGCCCCGCGCAAACTGAAAACACCTTAGTTCATTTTTTCAAAACTCTTGGTAATAATGATGGGTTTGGGTCTAAGACGATTGAAAAGCTGACCAGCTTTGGAGTTAAATATATCCATGAAATATATGGCTTAGAAGTTGACGATTTCTTAAGGATTGGCTTTGGTGAGAAGACGGCGATAAATTTATTTAATCAACTCCAAGCGAGCAGAAGTATTGAGATTGAAGACTGGCGATTCCTATCTGCGTTTGGGGTTAGCCGGTTAGGTTCAGGGAATTGCGAAAAACTTCTAGAACATCATTCATTAGTTAGTTTATTTGAACTCACAGTTTCTGACATGATCCAAATTGATGGATTCGCTGAAATTAGCGCTGAGGCTATTAAAGAGGGTTTAGAAAATATAAGGGAAGAATTTTTTAAGGTTTATGATTTAGGCTTTGCATTAAGACCAACAGCTATAGAAAATACTGAAAAATTGTCATCACCGATATCTGGAGCTATAATCGTTTTTACAGGCACTATGATTGAAGGTTCCCGATCAGATATGGAAAAGAAGGCTAAAGCCCTAGGCGCAAAAGTTGGAAAATCGGTAACTTCAAAGACAACTTATCTTGTGACAGGCGATAAAGTTGGCGAAACTAAAATTAACGCAGCAAAAGACAAAGGAGTAAAAGTTTTGTCTGAGCAGCAGTATCTTGACTTTATTAGGTAAAGCTCCTTTATTGATTTGGCGAAATGGGTAACACGGTTGTAAGAATACACGATAATTAAAATAGGTTTTCCCGTTAGTCAGACCAATAAATAATCTAACGACAAATTGGGCTCATGTAATGCAGCATGTTCAAAATAATTTTCATTTATTTTATTAATATTTGAACATGCTCTAATTAACATGTTCATAAGTCTTAATTTAATTCATATTGCGACCTCAATAAATAGCCCGATAAATTAGCAATTTTCCAAACATGATTACCCGTCGTCATCATCTTATTTTTAAGTATCGCTAAACTCGATAATAAAAACCGTCTTACTTTCATCTGATTCGACGTACATATCGGCTCCATTGATTTTCATCACAGATTTAGCAATAGTCAATCCAAGGCCTGTACCTTGCCCATCTCTTTGTCGAGATGGGTCAACTCGATAGAAACGATTGAACAATTTGGGAATATGCTGAGGCTCAATTTTCTCCCCGTTATTTAACACCATTATTTTCTGCTTTTTTCCTTTGGACTCCGTTTTGATCTCTACCGTACTATTACTAGGAGCGTGTCTAATCGCATTTGAAATCAGATTTCCTATTGCCTGTCGGAACATGGTTTTATCGCATTGAATAGTAAGGGCGGATGCGGTGACTTGGATGTTTATATGCTTTTCGTCAGCGAGTAAATTAAAGTAATCGAGTAGGCTTGATATTTCCTGTTGAATATCTAAAGGTTCAATTGATGGCTTTATAAGACCGTGCTCGGTTTTAGCTAATAGCAGCATATCACTTACCATTTTCGTCATACGCTCATATTCTTCTAAATTCGAATAAAGTATTTCAGCATATTCGTCATTTGACCGAGCTTGTCCCAACATCACTTGGGTTTGGGTAGTTAAGCTAGTTATTGGGGTTCGTAATTCATGCGCGATATCGGCTGAGAAGTGGGATAGTTTTTCAAATCCATCCTCAAGCCGCTCAATCATGGTATTGAAAGAACTTACTAGAGTGATTAATTCTTCCGGTACCACATCTGGGTTTAGTCGTATATCAAGATTATCGGCGGTGATGGTTTCAATTTTTCGCGTAAGCTTTCTCAATGGTGATAGGCTTCTGTAAATCGCAAAACGCGCAGCTAAGACTGTAATAATGCCCGAACAAATAATGATGCCAATAATCGATTTCAAAAGGCTGTTCATAAATGTCATATGAAATTCCATGTTTGAAGCAACGATGATGGTATAGCTAGTATCATGCGTATTAAAACCTAATTTAATGGCTCTATGCATATGGTTTTCATCGCTAAATAACAGCATGTCTGCGGGATTAATTGATGTGTATGTTTTGGCTGTTTTAGGAAAGAAAGAAAAGTCGGCTCCTTCGCTTGAAAATATTGTATCTCCTTCGGCATCCTCAACATAATAGTACACACCATGATGTCCTGAAACCGCCTGAAATAAAAGCTTACTGGGTTGTACTGACTGATTATGTGACTTTTCGAGCTTTAACTTAATGGCATGAAACACCTCATCAAGCTCATCGGCATCTTGTTCTTGAAAATGATCTTCGATGGAGGTGACTACGAGTGTGCCCATAACGCCCAAACACACAAAGATAGCTATTCCCACAAATACCATTGTTCGAAAGGAAATTGAATACGGCTTTTGCCTTTTAATTTTGCTCTTCATCAGTTGTTAACTTGTATCCCATACCACGAACCGTTTGAATCAATTTAGGGGAAAATGCATCATCAATTTTAGCTCTTAAGCGGCGTATCGCTACATCGATGACGTTTGTATCGCTGTCGAAATTAATATCCCATACTTGAGACGCAATCAAGGAGCGAGGAAGCACCTCTCCTTGTCTTCTGACCATGAGTTCTAAAAGCGAAAACTCTTTTGTTGTCAAGTTAATGGATTGGCCAGCGCGTTTTACAACACGAGACGGGATGTCCATTTGTAAGTCTGCGACTTGTAGCAGGTTGGCAGCTACTGTATTTCCTCTTCGAAAAAGGGTTCTGACTCTAGCCAACAATTCTGCAAAAGCAAAAGGCTTGACTAGATAATCGTCAGCGCCCAGCTCTAGACCCTTTACTCTGTCATTTACACTATCTCTCGCTGTCAAAAACAATACCGGCGTTTGATTGCCAGATTGACGTAATGACTCTAAAATCCGCCAACCATTAATATCTGGGAGCATGACGTCTAATATTATTAGATTAAACTCGCCTGTCATCGCTTTATGATGACCGTCTAAACCATTGCGCACGAGTTCAATGACAAATCCAGACTCTGTTAGTCCTTGCTTTATATAGTCACCGATTTTCTTTTCATCCTCGACTACCAAAATTTTCATAGTTCACTCACGTCATGTTTAATGCGATTTCGGTACTTAGTGTTGCTAAATGTTTAACAAGTGGGTGTTCGAGATTGGATGTTGCAACTCGGGCCAACAAAACGTACCTCACTCACAAGCAATATATTCCAATGCATAAAAATAACCAACGATTGCTCTGACTAGATTACAACATTGTAATGAGCAGGTAATCGCACTGCCATGTTGCTTAACTATACTCTTCAACTGGAACTATATTTAGAATACCTTATCAAAGGTATTTCAAGAATAGTAAAGTCGTATTAGATTATTCATTAAGGGTCGGTTTGGTCAGTAAATGCATTAAAACTGTTTTGCTTATAATATTTTTAAGCACTCAAGTTGCAGATTCGTTTGCGATGTCCAGCCCTGGCTGCGACATGCAAAACGATATGCATGAGCAACACCTTATGGATAACGACCATAATTCATCACAAAATAGCCATGAGACGAGTCAGATGGACGCGGATTGCTGTGGCGACGGGTGTGCTTGTCCACTAGGCATCGTGTCCATCGCGATGCTCGTGAATTTTGACATTTTAACTCCAATCGACTTCAAATCCCTTAAGCCCAACACTTTTATCACGGATGCAGATGATGCTGTCCTTGGTCGCTTGCAACGTCCCCCAAAACGCTCTTTAGCCTAACTCCAAAAATTTGGCGAAGCTCGTCAAAATTCCAATATCGAACGCCGCCCAATGAAGGCTGTGGCCGACATTTAAATTGTTAGAAAGAGAAATCAAATGAAGCCAATAAAATTGCTTTTTACTAAATTAGTGCTGCTTATTTCAGTGACTATCGTCGTTGCATGCACAAATGAATCAATTACTACTGAACAAAACAAGACCAATTCCCAAGATATTGAGCCAAGTTTAAAGTTGGACGTTTTTAAACGCGAGTCGTGTGGATGTTGTCAGGGATGGATTGATCATGCTGAATCTCAAGGCATCCAAACCGATGTAGATGATATTGTTTTTCTCACTACTAAAAAACAAGATCTCGGAATCGAGCCAATGTACCGCTCCTGCCATACATCGGTGTCAACTGAAGGGTATGTTTTCGAAGGTCATATACCCGTCAAATTTATTGTTAAATACTTAGATAATGTTCCGCAAGGCACAATCGGCCTCTCGGTGCCGGGTATGCCTGTTGGCAGTCCAGGAATGGAGAACGGCGATCAATTCAGACCATATCAAGTGTTATTGCTCAAAGATGACGGTACAGCAGAGGTTTTTGCAGAGGTGAATTCGTATGAGGAGCAATTCTGATGAGTGCTTTTAAAGGCCTTGCATGCCTAATTTTGCTTGTTACAACAAGTAGTCAAATATCAGCAGAACAAAAGACCCCCCTTACTTTGCAGCAGGCTGTTGCCCAAGCTATTCAAAAGGACCCGTGGTTGGAAGGTAGCCAATATCGGGAAAACGCAACTATTTCTTCAAGTATCGCCGCAGATACTTTGCCTGATCCAGTTGTGTCATTAGGGTTGGCAAACGTCCCTACTGATGGTTTCGCATTCGACCAAGAGCCTATGACTCAAATTAAAGCTGGCATTTCACAGATGTTTCCTCGTGGAGAAAGCTTGAGTATTAGACGCAAGCAACTCGAAGAATTGGCAACGCAGCATCCATTTATGCGATTGGACAGAATAGCCAAAACACAAGTTGCCGTTTCTATGAAGTGGTTAGACGTTTATCTAGCGCAGCAAAGCATTTCGCTAATTGAGAAAGACAGATCTTTGTTTGAACAACTCAGTGAAATTGCAGAAGCGAATTACTCCTCTGCCGTCGGTAAAGTCAGGCAACAAGATATTATCCGAGCGCAGTTGGAACTAGCGCGACTTGAAGACAGACTCACAAAGCTATCTTCTCAAAAAGAAAGAGCCTCGGCCGAACTTTTAGAATGGTTGACCGGCGGCGATTCAGGCGCGTTCAATAACTCGGTAAATGTTGCCTCTCTTGAACTACCAAAAACGTTGCCAGAAATTGAAGGAATAGAGAACGCCTACTACAAGATATTAAAAGCTAATAATCAACAAATGTTGGCAAATATACTCATCTCGCATCCTCTAATAAGAGCTGTTGAAAGCCGAATAAAGTCTAGTCAGACTGGCATTAAACTAGCGAAACAACAATACAAGCCGCAATGGGGAGTAAATGCCAGTTATGCATATCGAGCAGATGACCAAATGGACAGAAGCCGAGCAGATTTTCTTTCAATCGGCGTTAGCTTTGACCTCCCTTTGTTTACAGAAAATAAACAAGATAAAGAAGTAAGCGCCGCCGTTAACGAATCAGAAGCAATTAAAACTGAAAAACGATTAGTGCTTAGAGGCATGCTTGCTCAAATGCAATCCATTTTTGCAGCAAGAGAACGGCTGTTGGAGAGACAGACCTTATATCGCACGAATATTCTCCAGCAATCAAGCGAACAAGCCGAAGCCTCGTTAACAGCTTATACCAATGATGACGGTGATTTTGCTGAAGTTGTGAGAGCTAGGATTGCTGATCTAAATGCTCGTATTGACGCATTAGAAATCGAAGTCGAACTACTTAAAACAAACATTCAACTAAATTACTTTTTTTCTGAGCAGAGTCTTAAAGCTGTATCTGAATTTGGAGCAAACCAATGAAAACTGTTAACGCAATCGCTATAGGCGTGATAGCAGGCGCTGTAATGACAGCTCTTACCTACTCAATATTACCAAGCTCAAATGACTCACATGATAGTGCGGCGGATGCTGGAGAAAAGCAGCCTTTGTATTGGGTTGCGCCAATGGATCCAAACTATAGAAGAGATGAGCCTGGGAAGTCCCCTATGGGCATGGATTTAGTACCTGTTTACGAAGATGAACAAGGCGCTGGCGATAGCCCAGGTACGGTGAAGATTTCGCCAACTGTAGTGAACAATCTAGGTGTGCGTACTGCTAAAGTGGAAAAGCGGTCTTTGCACGTACCTATAAAAACAGTAGGTTATATCCAATATAATGAGGACACACTCGTTCATATTCACCCAAGGGTAGAGGGTTGGATAGATGAGCTATACGTAAAAGCAGCGGGCGAATATGTCAAAAAGGGCGAGCCACTATACGCGCTTTATTCTCCCGAACTTGTAAATGCTCAAGAAGAATATCTTATTGCCTTAAAACGCTCAAATAAGGAGCTGATAGAGGCTTCAAAAACAAGGTTAAAAGCGCTGCAAATGCCAGAATCTGAGATTCAATCGCTTATCTCAACTGGTAAAGTTCAGCAAACAATAACCTTCTATGCACCCCAAACTGGCTTTGTTGATAACTTGAATGTGCGTCAAGGGTTTTACGTAAAGCCAGGACTGACAATTTTATCAATTGGTGCCTTGGATAAAGTTTGGGTCGATGCTGAGGTGTTTGAGCGACAGTCTGCTCAAATTCAAGAGGGTTTGCCTGTGACTATGACTTTAGAATATCTCCCAGGTAAAGAGTGGACAGGAGAGGTTGATTATATCTATCCAACCCTAGATGAAACGACTAGGACGCTTAAAGTCAGACTGAGATTTACCAATGATGATTATGCACTAAAACCTAACATGTTCGCTCAGGTAACGATCCATTCCGATTTAACAGGTGAGAATTTACTCGTGCCCTCTGAGGCGGTAATTAGAACTGGTAGCCAAGATAGAGTGGTTTTAGCACTTGGAGACGGTAAGTTTAAGTCGGTGTCAGTAGAAGTAGGACAGGTAGTTGATGAATATACAGAGATCTTATCAGGCTTGAGACTCAACGACAAAATCGTTACGTCAGCACAATTCTTACTCGATTCAGAAAGCAGCATTAGTTCTGATTTCAAAAGGATGGAGGAGCCTGAAGCGACTGCGCAGTCGGTATATACCGAGGCGACCGTAAACAGTGTGATGACAGATCATAGAATGATAAATGTTGATCATGGCGCTATTGAAGAGTGGGAATGGCCGAGCATGACAATGGATTTCACCGTTGCCGAAAGCGTCGACATTAATGAGTTGAAAGCCGGCATGTCACTTCATATGGAAATCACTAAAACTGACTCTGGAAGTTTCGAAGTAACCACCGTTCATATCATGGATTCGATGAATGACATGGATAGCTCTGAGGAGAGCACTGATTCAGGTCATGACGCAATGCACAGTATGGAAGAGCCTATTATGTCGGTTTGGACAGAGGCAACCATAAATAACGTGATGATGGAGAGCAGAAAAATCAACGTTGATCACGGTCCTATTGATGAGTGGGAATGGCCGAGTATGACAATGGATTTCGATGTTGCCGATAGCGTTGCTATTGAAGAATTGAAAGCCGGTATGTCACTGCACATGGAAATTGTCAAAACCGACTCTGGAAGTTTTGAAGTGGCAACTGTCCACATCATGGGCTCGATGACAGACATGAACGATACCCAAGACATGGATCATTCTAATCATTCAGACCATCAAGGAGCTCATCAATGATAGCTGCCATAATTAGATGGTCGGTCAATAACCGATTTTTTGTTCTACTGGCTACGCTTATTCTCGTGGGTGGTGGGTTGTTTGCCATTAAAAACACGCCGGTTGATGCATTACCCGATTTGTCGGACGTACAGGTAATTATAAAAACTAGTTATCCAGGACAAGCGCCTCAAGTGGTAGAAGATCAAGTTACCTATCCTTTGACTACCGCAATGCTGTCAGTGCCCGGGGCACAAACAGTGAGAGGATATTCGTTTTTTGGCGATTCTTATGTCTATATCATCTTTGATGACGACACCGACTTGTACTGGGCGCGTAGTCGAGTGCTTGAATATTTATCGCAAGTTGCTCCTAATCTACCCGAAAACGCAAGACCACAATTGGGGCCAGATGCTACCGGCGTGGGTTGGGTTTATCTCTATGCACTTGTTGATAAAACGGGACAAAACGATATCAGCCAACTACGAAGCTTACAGGATTGGTTCCTTAAGTATGAGCTTCAAACGGTGCCAGGCGTTTCTGAAGTTTCAGTTATTGGAGGCATGGTAAAGCAATATCAAGTGCAGGTCGATCCGGAGAAGTTGCGAGCATATGGCATTCCGCTTTCTCACATTCAAACGGCGATTAAGCGCGGAAATCAGGAAGTAGGCGCATCGGTCATCGAAATGGCTGAAGCTGAATACATGGTCCGTGCCACAGGTTACATAGAGAGTAAAAGGGATATTGAGCTCATTCCTTTGGGTGTAAACGAAAATGGAACGCCGCTTTTGGTAAAAGACATTGCTGATGTTCGTCTTGGTCCACAGATGCGAAGGGGGGTAGCTGAGTTAAACGGTGAAGGGGAAACCGTTGGCGGTGTCGTTGTTATGCGCTTTGGTGAAAATGCGCAAAAAACGATTGACGGCGTCAAAGCAAAACTTGAAGACCTTAAAAAAGGCTTACCCGATGGGGTCGAAATTGTCACGGTTTACGATCGCTCTGCACTAATAGAAAGAGCGGTAGACAACCTTGCATCGAAATTAGTGGAAGAGTTTATCGTCGTTGCACTGGTGTGTATTGCATTCTTGTTTCATGTACGTTCGTCACTTGTTGCGATCATTAGTATTCCAGTAGGGATTATCACAGCAATTATCGTGATGTACATGCAAGGTATTAATGCCAACATCATGTCATTGGGTGGAATTGCTATTGCTATTGGTGCGATGAGCGACGGGGCGATTGTGATGATTGAGAATATGCATAAACACATGGAGCGCACCCCCTTAACCAAAGAGAATAGATGGCAAATAGTTGTGGATTCAGCATCTGAGGTGGGCCCTGCATTGTTTTTCAGTCTTCTAATTATAACAGTCAGTTTTGTGCCTGTGTTTACGCTTGAGGCACAAGAGGGGCGCATGTTTTCACCGCTTGCTTTTACCAAAACCTATGCAATGGCAGCCTCAGCAGCTCTTGCAATTACGCTTGTGCCCGTTCTTATGGGATATTTTGTGCGCGGTAAAATACTTGCTGAAAGCAAAAATCCAGTCAATCGTTTCTTAACTTTTTTGTACATGCCGACGCTTAGAACTGTTCTGCGTTTCCCTAAGGTAACGATGTTAGCTGCGGCTTTAGTACTAGCGATAGGTTTGTGGCCTGTGAACAAGATTGGCAGCGAGTTTATCCCACCTTTGGATGAGGGGGATTTGATGTACATGCCAACAACCTATGCGGGTATATCGATTGGCAAAGCCCGAGAGTTGTTGCAACAAACCAATAAGCTGATCAAAACGGTCCCAGAAGTCGAAACCGTGTTTGGGAAAGTAGGTCGCGCTGATACCGCAACCGATCCGGCTCCTTTAACGATGATAGAAACCTTCATTCAATTAAAACCTAAAGAGGAGTGGCGAGAAGGCTTAACAACTGATGATTTAATAAAGGAGTTTGACTCAGTGGTCAAATTGCCGGGCCTAACGAATGCTTGGGTAATGCCAATTAAGACTAGAATTGACATGTTGGCAACAGGTATAAAGACGCCCGTTGGTATTAAAATTGGTGGCCCTGATCTCAAGGAAATTCAGAAAATCGGACAGCAAATTGAAACCATACTTTCCGATGTTAACGGCACTGCTTCTGTTTATTCTGAGCGTGTCGCAGGAGGACGTTATGTCAAAGTAGATATTCAGCGCGAAAAGGCAGCACGATATGGTCTAAACATCGCTGACGTCCAACAAGTTGTCTCAAGTGCTATCGGCGGGATGAATGTGACTCAGAGTGTTGAAGGTTTAGAGCGTTACCCTGTAAATGTTCGTTATCCTCAGTCTTATCGTTCATCGCCTGAGTCCTTATCTTTATTACCTATCGTTACACCACAGGGTAAACGAATTGCTTTGGCCGATGTGGCGGATGTGTATATTGAAGATGGTCCTCCAGGTATTAAAAGTGAAAATGCACGGCTTAATGGCTGGGTGTATGTGGATATCGATGGTGTAGATATTGGTTCCTATGTGGTTTCAGCCCAAAAAGCAGTGAGCGAGCAATTAGTCTTACCGGCAGGTTATTCGGTGAAGTGGTCTGGACAATATGAGTATATGTTGCGGGCTAAAGAGAAATTAACCTATGTGGTTCCTTTGACCATAGCTATCATCGTTATTCTACTGTATCTCAATTTTCGCAACTTCATCGAAGTAGCGATCATTATGGGGACTTTACCACTGTCTATGGTGGGAAGTATCTGGCTGATGTACATAGAGGGTTTTAACTTTTCAGTTGCCGTCGGCGTCGGCTTCATTGCACTTGCAGGTGTTGCCGTAGAAATTGGCGTAATTATGCTTGTTTACTTAAATCAGGAGTATCAAGCCTTAATCGAAAAATGTAAATCTGAGGGCGTCAAACCCACCATAAACATGTTAACTGAAGCGGTTATTCATGGCTCTGGATTACGTGTCCGACCGGTTATGATGACCACAGCGACCATAATATTTGGCTTATTACCCGTACTTTACGGCTCAGGCACTGGGTCTGAAGTCATGAGTCGTATTGCTGCTCCGATGGTTGGTGGCATGGTTAGCGCTTTACTACTGACCTTGTTGGTTTTACCCGCAATTTATTTTCTGTGGAAGAGAAGGCAAATTCAACACTTGCTGGATACTTTCTGATGCTAGCTTCAAGCAAGGAACGACATTTCATAAGAGGACTATTGACATGTAGTAGCGTGGCGAACTTTTTCGCCCGCGACTATGCGTCCGTGACATTCGGCCTATCACCAACGATTCACTTTTTACGACAACAAACAAGAACAACTACATTATTTAAACAAACTATCTATTAAGGAAATAATATGAAATCAATAATCATCGCACTTTTCGTTTTAAGTCTGAGCTTAAGCATACAAGCATATGCTCATACATCGTTGGCCTCATCAATGCCGAAAGACAATGCTATGTTGATGGAAAGTCCAGACAACCTGGATCTCAATTTTGCAGATGATGTGCGTCTTGTTGACTTAAAGGTTAAAAGTAAAAAAGGTGAGCTTGTGGATGTTGGCTTTGAACCTTCGATGGACGCAAACAAAAACTATAGTTTCAGCTTACCTTTGCTTGCTGTGGATACTTACGTAGTCTCATGGACCATTATGGGAGATGACGGTCATAAAATGAAGGGACAGCTTTCATTTATGGTGCATGTGAGCAAAAAAATGAAAGGAATGAAGCACAAAGACATGAAAAATACTTCGATGGATCATTCAGGTATGACTCATTAGTTATTAAGAGTTAAATAGGTAAATCGATATGTTGCCAGAATGGTGGACCGCATTTTTAGTGTTAGGCAAATTCCTAGTCTATTTAGGTATGATGGGTGTTATGGGCTCTAGCGCTACTTTGTTACTTTTAAAAGGCAGCAAGCAGCGCGTAGCATTCAAGGCTCATAAAAGCTGGCAACTGGTTACCTTAAACTATTCTGTTCGCCTTTCAGTTGTTGGCTTTTTTGCTAGTGTCGCTGGTTTTTTTCTTCAGACTGGCTATATGGCGGAGAAAGGATTAGCGGGTATGTTTTCTCCTTTCATGGTGGAGATGATGTGGCACTCACAGGTAGGAACTATTGCCGCAATTCGTAGCGCTATCTTTGTTTTGTTCGCGTTGCTTACGTGGTTTCTATTACAAAAACTCAAACGTGACCAGAGTTTAGTGTCATCCAAGCTACTGCTAACAAGCACCGCAATGTTTTCATTGCCGCTAGCGTTTACTTTTTCCCTGACCGGACATGCTAGTCAGTTTGTCACGTTGGGCGAAATTCAAATTTTTATCCATTCCCTCATTGGTTTGACATGGGTAGGCTCGTTATACCCACTGATTACTGCTTGTAGATTACTCAATCACTCCGAATTAGCTTTCGTCATGAAACGTTACGGTAACATTGCCATAGTGTTGGTGTTTATCTTAGTCACAGTTGGTGTAGTAATGTTGATACAGCTACTGTCTTCCCCATCGACCCTTATATTCACTGAATATGGACTTGCCTTTTTATCCAAACTTTTTGCAGTTGCTCTAATGCTCACGTTAGCAGCTGGGCATAAGCTTTTTTGGGTACCTAGGCTACCTAAGGATCAAAATGTGCGCTTTAAATTACTCAAATCAATCAAATTTGAGTTCATTATTGGGCTTTTCATTTTGTCTCTTACAGCGCTGTTAACTACTGCGCTGAGCCCGAACCTTTAACATAAATAATCGGCGTTTTCGCCAAAATAAGAAAAGGAAAATGTTTATGAAAATGACTGCTTTAAGACCCTTGACTGTTTTTGCATTTCTATTGTCATTTAGTGCAGTAGTTAGTGCTCATGGAGATGAGAAACACAACGAAGAATCACAGTACTTTAGCGGAACAGATTCTGATGCAGCGACGTTAGTGCTTAAATTTCATAAAGCTTTAGAAACAGGGAATGGCGACTTAGCTGCAAGCCTTTTGGCAGATGATGTTTTAATTTTTGAAGGAAAGGGTGTGGAGCGAAGCGCCCAAGAGTATGCAAGTCATCATATGCTCTCTGATATGAAGTATTTGTCACAAATGCAAATTGAGCTTATAGAGCATCATGTAAAAGAAAACGGCACATATGCAATATCTTTGTCGAGAAGCTTGGTGAAAGGGCAATACAAAGGAAAAGAAGTAAACCATATTGGGAACGAAACCATAGGTTTAGAAAAGTTGAATGATGATTGGAAAATCACGCATATTCATTGGTCTAATTAAAAACACCGCGCTGTCGACTTCTTGTTATTAATGGGGCGGCAGCGTTTATCTTATTGCCAAATTTTTTTCCACCTTTCGCATTTTCATGCTAGTCCGCTTAACGCTCCTGCAAGTTAATTACTACACAAAGTTTGATTACCAAAAGGTAATTAAATTGTAATGCTTCTGCCGTGAAACAACGTTTATTTTGAATTACAGTTACATTTCAAAATTTGATGCAATAAGCAGATTTTGTTTGCATCGAAAGACAGAAATCATTAACTCAACAACAAGGAAATTGAATATGAAAACCTACTTATAATCGCTTTTTCCTCACTTTTGATGTTTTCCCCATTAAGTATCACCAGTGCGCATCAACACAGCGATAAATCGCATATGCCGATGAATATGATGGATGATGCATCGATAGAAAAGATGAATGAACACATTACAAAAATGAACAGTGCCTTAGAGAAAATAAAACAAGAAAACGACCCAGCGAAACGAGAACAAATGCTCAATGAGCATGCTAAAAGCATGCAAGACATGATGGGCACGATGCATCACTCTAAAGGTGATTCAAGCATGATGCATGGCAAGGAAATGTCTGCTGAAATGAAAATGTCCATGATGGAAAAGCGCCTTCAGATGATGGAAAAAATGATGGAGCATACCGTAGAAAAATCCAAAAAGGTGCATGAACACAAATAGATATCAAGCAACTAATATGCATGCTGGTTTGCGCCGCTTAATAGCAAGGTAGTTGCGTTTTGAGCTAAGGATAAACGTATTAAGGGAATTTGAAATGAATAAAACACTTAAATTAGCGACACTGATATTAATCGCAACTGCGCTTCTAAGCGGTTGTGCCAACAGTTTATACCATGATTATGTAATGAGCGGCCAAGTTGCTAGTGTTAAAGGTGACAACACTCTTCTTATTTGCGTTGCAAACACAGAAAGCCTCGAAACAGGCGATGTATTTAACGTTTACAGAACGGTAATGGATAAGCTTGTTATAAATGAGGGTGAAACTGGCTATTCTCGTGAGTTTGTGGGAAAAGTGAGGCTCGGAGAAAAGCAGGATGAACACTTTGCAAGCGCTAGTGTGGTCACAGGAGAAATATACCAACATGATATGGTGGAGTTCGATAAATAATTAAACATTGCTCAAACCAATAAAGGGTAGCAATTGCTGCCCTATTTTTTCATTCGCTCTCCTGATTAATCAAGACGTACCAGCTAACTTAAATATCGCTCGAACGAGCATTTCTTTATAATCAAAAAGTAGCTGTTCAGCGAACTGTATAAAAGGATTCTAAAATGCCATGGATTAGCGGCGCATTGTTTTTAATATGTTTACTACTAATACTAAGTTTTCGCGAGTACATTAAAAAGCGACATCGACACGACAGCATCTTAGTCGAGGTAAAAGACTTACACTATCAACCCGCAAGGGTTAAATTGAAAGCTCGTAAAGCTAATCAAATTGTTTTTCTGAGAACGGATTCAAATTTATGCTCTGAATACCTACTTTTTCCGGAGCTAGGATTATCGATAAGACTCAAACTTAATAAACAAGTATCGGTGAACTTTTCTGCTTATCCGCCAGGCGAGTATGAGTTTTATAGCGCGATGAATGTGTATTCTGGGAAGCTTACAATAGTGTAGCTCGGTGTAGGCTGACAAACACCGAAAGTGTCATGCTTTACAAAAGAGTATCATACTACTTTTTGATTATTGATATACTCCGACCGGCGGCTCTTCTCTTATCTGAAACAGCAGTTTGGAGCCTGCCTTTGGAAAGCCTGATCCTTGTCTATTGATGCCAGTCAAAGATGACTGATAGACTACAAAGTGCGTAAAACAGACGTTTCAATGACTTACTCCTATATTCAAAAAAACGTTCCTATGATCGTTTTATCTTCTTAAAAAATTAATTAATGATTAAAAATATATCTTTGGCAACACGGCAGTTAATATATTAAAACCAACAAATTATATAAATGACCCATGGGTTCGATATTAAGTTGTTAAGCTCACAAGGAAAAAAGCGTGCTGATATCCAGATATCTTGATGAACCATGCCCCAAGTGCGGTGTTACAGGAAAGTATGGGAACGTCAATGTCAGTAGAAACATCCTAAATAGAGGGTGTAATAGTTGTGGAGAACGGACAATGTTCCCTCTCCCAGATATTCGAAAAAAGATAATTTATCTTGATCAGTTTTTTCTGTCTCATGCTTTTAGGGATCAAGAGCGATCATTTATAGATGCGGCCAATCGCATAAAAGACATGGCTGCTAGGCAATTAGTTGTATGTCCATATTCATCCGTTCATACAGACGAAACGCACTTGTGGAGACACGAGCAACAAGAAAACCTCTATAAATTCATAAAGCAAACTGCACGCGGCTATAAATTTAGAGAAGCCTACGAGATCAAGCTGGAACAAATGCATCGATTATTTGACGCATTTAGGTCCAATTCAGAAATTATTCAACCTATCGAAGAGCGCGATGCATTTCGCGATGAAATCCATGGATGGGATGATTATATTTGGATCGATTTACGTCCCTACTTGGGAGACTTAGAGGCTATGCGACAAGGAAAGGCTGCTGCAATCGAAGGTCTGGTAAATCTGTTCCCGGACTGGGCAAAACTGACAACTTCCTTCGAAGAAGATGTAAGTATGGAGGCCAGAGGATACGGGATATCTTTGCTTAATCAGTATTTGCAGATGGTTGCCAATGTTGGAACTGGAAACCTGATGAGTTATATGGATGCCCCAATGGACACGATGTACGTAGAATCGCTACTTCATTGTGATAGAACAACCATGAAAATTGATGAGCGATTAAGAAGAATAAGCGCATTTTTTTCATCGCATTATTTTACAAGCATTCCAAATATAAAGGTTTCGTGTGGAATCTTTGCGGTTTTACGAAAGATGGTCAAGAACGGAGCATACACTAACCCCATCAATGCACGCCGGAAACTGGCTGGACTATTCTATGATTCTGAGTGCATTTCTGTTTTCGGTCCTTACAGCGATGCAATTTTTATAGACAGGGCCATGAAGCAATGGTGCGAGAACCCTGAATCAATGCTTTTAGAACCTTATGATACAAAGATATTTTCTGTAGGAAACTGGGATGAGTTTCACAGGTATCTAGATTCTGTGGAAGACAACTATACAGATGATGTGCGTGAAGCAATTAATTTGGTATATCCGGGAATTTATGCTTAATAAGTCAATCAATAGCTTGTACGACGCAGGACAGCCATACCGGATGTCGATTATTAAGGCGTTTAATGTCCATTGTTTGCCTATAGAGGACTCAGGTTTGTTTGAGCTTAATATGTTATCAATGGAATGACGTTCAGCATTCTTTTCTCGGTCAGTTAAAAAATTAAACGTATTGTTAAAAGTAGTCATCATAAAATGGCATTTTATAAAAATGAACGTAAGGTGAATCTGAATCGCTACTTTCAACAACTACACCATAGTGGGCTAAAACGCTATCGTAAAGCCTCATAACTCGTTCGAAAGGTTCAAACGAAGGCCAATTAGGATAGTCTTCATCAAGTGCGTTAAGAGAGTTAACCAACTCGAAAAAATAAGGTGTGAACCAGCTTTTATCCAATGCTGCTCTTACATTTGGTATTTCTGAAGGGCTTTCTTTTCTACCTATGCAGTCACCAATCATATATGAAGCAAACTTCATTAATTCAATAACTGCGTTTCCCACTTCTTCGATACCTTTAGTTACATCATGATGGTGCTGGTAGTCAATAAGAACTGAGTAGATGGACTTTTCGGATGTATCTAGAACACGCAAAAAAGTCTCTTGAAAAGCTTTTGGATCACTGTCTCCGATCGTGGCGGAAAGCTTTGTTGCAAAATACTCATCCCAAGATGCCTGACCAGCAAGTATTCTTAGATATTCGGTTACGCTATGAATTATCTTACCGTATGAATATTCTGGAAAGCACTCGTAAAATGCGTGATTTGATTCTACATGCGCACACTCGTGTGCGATTACGTTTATACCTTTTTCTATATGCTCTCCGTTAAAATCTAGCATAGGAACTAGATAATTAGCATTTAATATAAGATGAGATTTGATTTTACCGTCTCGCATAACTGCGGGAGCCATTGCGATTCCTTCTACATCACCTGTGCTTGGTTTTAATTCACCAAAACCATTAGAACCTCGATCTATTGCCGCGACCTCACTCGAATAATCATAAGCAATCGTTACTCCGTCCAAATTAGACAAGTTGAAACGTTTGGAGAGCTCGCTCAAAATATATATGCAAGTTTCTCCAAATTTTTTTGCAAACTCTTCACTCTCAAACTGCCTGAGTGAAATGGTCAAGTCCTCTGGAAGAGTTTTTTCCAAATGTTCAATATTACTATTCAAACTATTTTTCACCTACAATTCGGATTACTAATACAGTTGGGGCAATATCAACAATCGCAATTACAGATCCTATATTTTGTGCATAATTAACTTTAATCAAGAAATTTACGCCTCATCAGGCCAAATCTGATTGAGTCTAGAGCTTCTGCTTTACGAAGTGTGGCCAGCCCCGAATTTTCAAATCTGAATTTCTAATATTTGTCTTTAGGGGTCTATTCTCCCGAGCTGACCATCTGATGTCTGTTTATCGCTCTGAAGGGATTAAATTCATCTAAACAGATCCGTCCGCTATCTTGGGCAATCCAGCCAGTCGAAACGTCCACAAAGTATGATACATTTTTGTGAATCTTCACTTATCAATATTTATCTCGAAGCGCAAAAAGTTGTGCGTAGTCAGTGGTAATTTAATTTAAAATTCAGGGCTACATCATTGATTACTGATGACCTCGTTTCTCGCGAATAATAGCCTAAAGATGTTCATAATGTTGGGTGAGTCCAATTTCTAGCTAAAAGTCTTCTAGTCAATTAGTAGCCGTTCACATTGTCGTTTTTGCGCATACCAATTATTTATCTCATAAATGACAGAAAAGTAATCAAACTGTAATGCCAGTGCCGTGTTCCTAACATCTTACACCGTTAAAATTATGTTTAATATAAAAGCAACCTTATTGCTTTTTGTCTTGTTCCCGTATTGCCCCTAATTACTATGCAATTAGAGTCAAAAAAATATGAATCTATGCAAATACAGAGCACAGAAAAAAGTTAAACGCGCCAATAACACGACGGAGTCTAAATGACAGCAACTGAAAAAGTTACCCAAAAGACAGCGAATAACTGTTGTTGTAACAAGCAAGCCCAATCAGCGAGCGAAACTCCTGCGGTCAAAGACATAACCAACCAAGAGCCCAATAATCTATCAGAAAATCGATTTATAATTGAAGGAGCCAGTTGTGCCAGCTGCGTCAACAAAATTGAGGCGGCATTAAACAATCTGCCTGGGGTTGAACGAGCGGAGATGAACTTCGCTCAGCGTGTTGTCACGGTAACTGGAGATACATCGGTTTCAAATATTATAGAAGCGGTGGAAAAAGCCGGATACAAAGCAAAATTAGACGACAGCGACTCTGAGCAAGAAGCTCTGGACGAAAAAGAAAAAGCCGACTGGCAATACTACAAAAAATTAATGCGCGAAATGGCCGTTGCGTTGTCGCTTGGTGTGCCATTGATGATTTACAGTCTGGTCTTTGGCGAAATGACAGTAACAACTACTACAGAAAGACTCGTTTGGTTAACCGTCGGATTGCTGACTCTTGGCGTAATGGTTTTTGCGGGTAAACACTTTTATGTGGGCGCTTGGAATTCATTTAAAAATCATTCTGCGAATATGGACACATTAATAGCTCTCGGAACAGGAACTGCTTGGCTTTACTCAATGGTGGTTGTGTTTGCTCCTGATGTGGTTCCCCTAATGGCAAGACACGTATATTTTGAAGCGACTGCAATGATTATTGGTTTAATCAATCTTGGCTTAGCTCTTGAGATTAAAGCGCGAGGTAAGACTTCAGAAGCGATTAAGCGTTTAATTGGCCTGCAAGCTAAAACAGCCCGTGTTATTAGAAACGATAAAGATGAAGACATTCCAATAGAACAAGTATTGCTCGATGAGCTTATTCGAGTCAGGCCAGGTGAAAAAATATCAGTAGACGGCGTGGTGGTAGAAGGACACTCCACAGTTGACGAATCTATGTTGACCGGTGAGCCGATGCCTGTAGAAAAAACAGAGGGGGTAGAAGTCGTCGCTGGTACGATTAATAAATCAGGCTCAATTATTTTTAAGGCAACGCGCGTAGGCAAAAATACGGCGCTTGCTCAAATTATCAACATGGTAAAACGCGCTCAAAATTCAAAGCCTCCGATAGGACGTTTAGCCGATATCATTTCAGCTTACTTCGTGCCCGTTGTTATGATCATCGCCGTAATAAGCGCTCTAGTTTGGCTAAACTTTGGGCCGTCTCCAGCTATTGCTTACGCAATTGTGTCGGCAACAACAGTTCTCATCATCGCTTGTCCATGTGCACTTGGTTTAGCGACACCGATGTCAGTAATGGTAGGAGTAGGCAAAGCCGCAGAAGCTGGTGTGTTGATAAGAAACGGCGAGGCGCTGCAAACAGCCAGTAAAATTACTACGATGATTTTAGATAAGACAGGCACTATTACTGAGGGAGCACCTAAGGTAACCGATGTATTGTTAGCACCCGGTCAAGATGAAAAACAAGTGCTAATGCTCGCGTCGAGTATCGAAGCAGGCTCAGAACATCCTTTAGCGATGGCGATAGTTGAAAGTGCCAAATCAAAAAACATATTACCTAAAAAAGTCACTCAGTTCTCCTCGATTGCTGGGCAGGGCGTTGAAGCACAGCTTAAGGGTGACACGCTTTTGTTCGGTAACGAAAAGCTAATGAAAGAGCGAAATATTGACATTAGCGACTACGTCGAAAAAGCCCAAGGCTTAGCCTCTGAAGCTAAAACCCCAATGTATTTTGCGGTTAATTCATTACTTGTTGCAGTAATTGCAGTTGCCGACCCAATTAAAACTGATTCTATTGATGCAATAAAGCGCCTTCAGAACAATGGAATTCGGGTAGTAATGCTAACTGGCGATAATCGTTCAACGGCAAAGGCAGTAGCTGAAAAAGCAGGTATCACAGAGTTTGTGGCTGAAGTTATGCCTGAGGAAAAAGCAAATAAAGTAGCTGAGTATCAAACGATGGGAGAAATTGTGGGTATGACAGGTGACGGTATTAATGACGCACCCGCCCTAGCTCACGCAGATGTAGGCTTTGCAATAGGTACAGGTACTGACGTAGCCATTGAAAGCGCTGACATTACGCTAATGCGGGGCTCTCTTCATGGTCTTGCTGACGCAATTGCGGTGAGTAAAGCCACTCTAACCAATATTAAGCAAAACCTATTCGGAGCATTTATTTACAACGTTGCGGGTATTCCATTCGCTGCCGGTGTTTTATATCCATTTTTCGGTCTTTTATTAAGTCCAGTAATAGCTGGTGCTGCGATGGCGTTTTCATCACTAACAGTCGTCACCAACGCCAATCGTTTGCGATTGTTTAAAGCAAAAGAGCATTAGGAGATTGTGATGATGCTATGGATCAACCTTGTAGGAATTGCGCTTATTGTTCTAATCGTCTGGTGGTTTTGGTTGTACAAAGAGCACAATATTAGTATCGCTGAAGGCTCGTTAGAGGTCTTGGTAAAAGACGGTATTTACCAACCAGCACACATCAAAATCAGAGCGAATGAAGAAAGACAAATAGTATTTCATCGAGCTGATGCGACTCCTTGCGCAGAAATGCTATCAATACCCGATTTAGATATTTCAGAACGGCTACCTTTAAATAAGAAGACAGTTATATCTCTTCCAGCGCTACCATCAGGTGAGTACGCGTTTCACTGTCAAATGCAAATGTATAAAGGGAAGATAACGGTTCAATGATTCGTTAGCTTTCAAAAAGGAGAATAAATATGAGCAATTCAAATTTATCATTTTGGAAAACGCCTTCTGGGTGGGCTGCACTGGGACTCATTGCTGCTGCGAGTTACTTTTTATTTTTTGAGCATGGCGAGCATGTGTGGTCATATTTGCCTTACCTGATTCTGTTACTTTGCCCCTTTATGCATTTTTTTATGCATGGGAGTCACGGGCACGATCGTCATAATAACGAGCAAAAAGAGACAGAAGAAGACCAAATGACGTTCAAAGAAAGGCCTCAACAAAAAACAACTACAAACATCGAAGAAAAGAGAGAAAACGATGCACGGTGAATCCGACTATGGCCTATGGGGCTTAGTTTTCATAAATTCGGCCATTTTTATATTTTTTGCATTTAGCTTTGTAAAACCACAATCAAAGACCGATTGGAGAAGCTTGGGTGCTTTTTCCGCTTTTATACTTGCTTTGTTCACAGAAATGTATGGGTTTCCACTCACCATCTATTTTTTGTCAGGCTGGTTAACAGAGCTTTACCCAAACACAGATTTTTTTGCACATGAAAATGGACATTTGCTCCAAACGATTTTAGGTCTTGAGGGGGATGCCCATTGGAGCATATTGCACATTACTAGCAATGTACTCATCGTTGCTGGTTTCTTTATTTTATCTTCTGCGTGGAACGTTTTACATCATGCGCAGAAAAACCATTCGCTTGCCAATACAGGTTGGTATGCAAGATGTCGCCATCCACAGTATTTAGCTTTTATTATCATAATGTTTGGCTTTTTATTGCAATGGCCCACCATCCCGACATTGATCATGTTTCCAATATTGACACTAGTCTATATTCGCTTAGCGAAACGTGAAGAAAAGGCTGCGATAGCCGAATTTGGGGAGCGTTATTTAGCATACAAAGATAACACGCCTGCTTGGCTCCCTAAATTAAGCAGTTCAAATCTACAATATGGCAATTAACGTTTTTGTAAAACGCGATGGTCGAAGGTATCAACATATTTATAGGCAGGAAAAAACAATGAGTAACAAACATCATAGAGTTGGTGTAAATGAATTAAATTTAGTAATTCGTCACCTTCGACTGACGGGTGTGACTGCGGACAATTTAGACTTAATTGTCCGAGATATAGATTCAACCATCGGCGTTGATGCAGTGTCCTTTGAAGAGTCATCCAACACGCTTCATATTGGTTATGATGCGACGCATTGTGAACTGGATGGCATCGAGAATATAGTTCGAACGCACAGAGCCGACATTTCGGACGATTGGTGGACGCATTTCAAAGAAGGCTATTATCAATTTGTTGACGAAAATATTCGCGAAAATGCCAAACATAAGCCATGGAGCTGCCATACAACTGATCTGGGCAAGCGCTCTAAATAAAAAGACTTAAAACATCGTTCAAAACCTTTTTAATCTTAAGGAGACATTATCAATGCAGATTTCTAACAACACGCCAGTTTATCGACCGATTGTGAGTGACAAATTGGAAAAAAATCATCAAACAGCAGAAGCAGAAACATCCAACTGTAAAAAGAAAGAAGCTGGAGAAAGCGCCATTGCGGAGGCGAATAAAGTGAACGGTAATAACCAGACCGAGCCGAGTGAAATTAAGCAATCAATATCTGTGAAGGTGTAACTAGTAGAGCTCATATCTACACGTCTATCGGACTGATTCAATTTTATAGAATGTTCAGGCCGATAAACGTGCATTTCCCGCACTATATCCTCAAAGTTTTTTTATTCTAGCCATCATGGGCATGTCCTTCATCGTCATCATCTTTGCGCTTATGCCTGAGGAAAAAGCGCTCATAGGCAAAAACGGCAACAATGCCAATGCCAGCAATGATGATAATCTGTAAATCATCACTGCCTTTGATCCAAATGAATGCGAGAAGAACAACAGCATCTAATATAATTGCGGTGATCACCACCAGTGGGTTTGCTCCAACCTCTTTTCTAAGTACCTTTAATACGCCCCAATGAATGATAATATCCATTACTAAGTAAAAAATGGCTCCTAAAGATGCGATCCTTGAAAGATCAAAAAAAGCGGCAAGTAGTCCGGCAGCAACTACAGTAAAGACCAAAGTATGTTTTTGAATATTACCGGGCATACCAAAGTGCCGATGGGGGATCAAATTCATATCTGTCAACATTGCCAACATACGCGAAACCGCAAAAACGCTGGCTAGTAGACCCGATGCGGTCGCTATTATTGCAATACCCACCGTAAACCAAACACCATACTGTCCGATAGCGGGACGAGCCGCTTCAGCGAGTGCATAGTCTTTAGCTGCAACTATCTGTTTGACCGTTAATGTGGAGCCTACGGCATAGCAGACTAATAAATAGATAACCAAACAAATTAATAAAGACACTATAATGGCTCGCCCAACATTTTTGTTTGGGTCGACCACCTCGTCGCCGCTATTGGTGATAGTTGTAAATCCTTTGTAGGCTAAAATCGCCAAAGCGGTCCCAGCTAAAAATCCACTAGCAGAGGAATTTTCACTTACATCAGCACTAGCGGCTTGAAAAGCAAACCCTGCTGCCCAGAGTGCTACAAGGGCGAAAATTAATATGCCACCAATTTTCAAGACGGCTGTAACCTTAGATACACTTCCAATTACCTTGTTACCCGCAACATTTACAACAAATGCAAAAATGATGAGTCCGATAGCTAGTATCGGGACTAATATGCTATTTTCTTGCACATCAAATAACTGAAGGGTGTATGTGCCAAACGTTCGGGCCACCAGACTTTCATTGATAATCATTGAAAGTGCCATTAATAATGCGGCACCTCCGGTCACGGCACTTGGTCCATAGGCCTTTTTTAATATCATTGCGATCCCGCCCGCAGATGGATATTTGTTTGAAACCTTGATGTAACTGTAGGCACTAAATCCACTAATGATGGCGGCTATGATGAATGCAAGCGGGAAAAGCGAACCTGCATATTCCGCGACTTGACCGGTGAGCGCAAATATTCCTGCTCCAATCATTACACCAGTGCCCATCGCTATTGTACCGGTTAAACTTAAGCTTCCTTTTTCATAATCTTCGTTGTGAGAACTCATTGTAAATATTCCTTAAAATGCGGTTTAAGAAAGACTATTTTGTGGAGACACAAATCTATTTTGTTTTTAAAGCTTTAAATATGTCTCCACCGTCTTTAAATCATTGCGGTTGAGAGCATCCATAACCCTGCGGCAATCATAAAGAGATTTTCTGTGAGTGATACAAAGCCAAGCGGTACGTTACTATCACCGCCCACGCATGCACATTTGAGTTCACGCTTATCAATATACACCGCTTTGAATACTGAAACCGCGCCTACTGTCCCGATAAATAGAGAGACAGGGCCAACGAGATAACCAGACAGGCCTGCGAGCATTCCGATTCCAGCGAACGCTTCGGCAAAGGGGTAAATGTAGCCGTAGCGTATATTCCTCATAGCGAGTAAGTCATAGGTGATGAAGGAGTTCGTAAAACTATAGAGATCTTTAAGCTTTTGAATCGCTAATAAGCTCATGCTAAATGCAACAAATAATTCTATAACTTGAATGAAAAAATTGCTTTGAACAAAGGCATATGCGATTGCTAGTGCCATTAACAATGCAACTGAAAATATTGCAATGACAGGTGTATAGGTGGTGCCCGTTTGTCCTGCTTCCCCTAAATCAAAATATTCACGTAGATCGTCATACCCTCCGATTCTTTCTCCATTGATAAACGTTTGAGGGGTTGTTTCTACTTCGTGTTCGTTTTTGAACTTATCGGTTTCTTCACGACTTGCTAGCTTGTGGTCCTCTACTTGATACCCTTCTCGTTCCAGTAGGTCTTTAGATCGCAAGCCATAGGGACAAATGTGTTCATCTGTATGCATTCGATATAATTTTGCTCTTAATTCCATGGTCTTCTCCTAATTATAAGTAATTTGTAATTTTCCAATGGCGTGTCTATTTTTGACTGAAATCCGGTACTTGACGACTTTCAACTTCAGCTTCAGTTTTTACTTCACCATTCTTCTCTATGTCCTCTAGTAACCATTTCATTTCCTTGATTTCTCGCTCTTGCGCCGCAATGATTTCGTTTGCTAGCTTGAGGACTCGCTTATCTGAGATATTGGCTCGCTCGCTAGTTAAAATCGCAATAGAGTGATGCGGTATCATTGCTTTCATCCACGCTTCATCAGCGATGGTTGATTGAGAGCGGACTAGGTACAGTGAGATCACAAAGATGAGTCCGCTACCTAGCAAAATTGTCCAATTCTTGGCTTTGTTCTCATACATGTTAAGCATAAATAGCAACATAATGATTGCCATTATTGAGCCCATATAGATAGCCATGTAAAACCGCGTTTCGCTAAAAAAAATGTGGTCAAATGCATATGTATTGAAATACATCATTAACAGCATGGCCGCAGTTGATGTAAAGATCATTGCTAAAAATTTTGTATATTTAGTCATCACGTTATCCTGTCTGTCCTTCTAGGACTGATTCATTGTTTTAAATATTAGAGAGGCCGAACAGCTAACAAGCAAAAAGCCCGTCATTGCCTCCAAACCTGATAAGAAATTTAAATGCCCAATTGGCTCTAGTTGAGCTAATCCTAAGGTGGTTAAGTTAATGAGTGAGAAGTAATAAATTTCAATAAAATAAAGAGAACTTGATCCCTGCAAATCGCCTAGACCGATCTCTATAGATAACAGAAACCCTACGGCGAACCAAAAGGCAGCTATCAACTGGCTAAAGGTTATGCCATAAACTACTGCAATGAGCTTTAAGTATGCAGAAAGGTCTGAGCTAACAACGTAATTTTTTAACGCTCTGAGGCTTAAAAAATGACTCGTCGTAGCGAGGCCTATTGCCACTAAAGCTATCATCAACTGAATAATTACTTCCATTGATTGCTCCTTTTAAAAGCGCTTAAAACCAGAATCGAGCACCCACCACGAAACCAGTTTCACTTACCGACTCACCCTTGTTTCGAGCAATATCAGCGCTATTAACGAGACTCCGACTCCAATAAATGCCTGCGTATGGTGCAAACTCTCTTGCAAACTCATAGCGATATCGCAAACCTAAACGTATCGAATTGAGGCCAGAGGGGCGGTCAAACCTTTCAGATTCTGAAAGCGAACCAGCAAGGGCAAGTCTCGGTTGTAAGAATGACGTTTGGGTTACTCTTATTTCATATTCGGCTTCTACTGAGAAACTGACATCACCATCCTCATTAATCACAATGGAGTTATCCATTTCGAATTGATAAGGAGCAACCCCATACAAGCTAATGACGGCATAGTTCTCCATACTCGTATCGCTACTTAGCAGTCCTCTTGTGCCAATACCGACTTGAAATTCCCAAAATGGCGCAATTAATTTACTAGCAAGGAGCTCAGCTCGCTCTAAATCTGTTGGTTCGCCATCATCTTGCTTGTTTTCGCCTTCACTTTTGAAGTAAAGGCGATAGGTATCACCGCCGTACCATCCGATCATGTCCCACACTCCGATGTTTTCTTCATCGTTTGTGCGTGTATATTCAAAACGGTCAAATAAAATCATGCCCGTGTTGTACTGTTCGACTGGTTTTGGCCAATCTGATGGAATCTCTTGCGCATTAGACGATGCGCAAAGACCAATTAGTAAAGTACTGAAAATTTTAGACGTGTTTTTCATATAATTTCCCCTACGAGACCGATACGATTCTGAACATGCCCGCATCCATGTGATAGAGCAGGTGACAATGGAATGCCCAATTTCCGGGGGCATCTGCGCTTATCAAGAGCGACACTTTTTCGCTGGGTTTTAAACTTATCGTATGTTTTCGGGGGGGCGGATAATTCCCGTTTTCTAACTCCATCCACATACCGTGTAAGTGGATTGGATGGTTCATCATAGAATCGTTCACTAAAATCAAACGAATTCGTTCGCCATACCTAAAATGAATAGGGCCATCGACTTCGTTAAATTTGAGTCCATCAAACGACCACATATAACGTTCCATATTGCCAGTAAGATGTAATTCAATAGTTTGGGTCGGCTCTCTGGTGTCGGGCCATTCCTCAGCGCCGGTCAAGTCGCTATATAATAGTACCCGATGTTTTGCGTCCTCTAAGCCAATGCCTGGCTCATCAAGTCGACTGGTAGGGTTTGTTGCAAGCATACTTGCACCGGGTCCATGACCCTCCTCATCATGCTCAATATTAATATTATCTACCGGGAGTGCTCGCATATGCATCGATGAATGGTCATTCATTGTGTCCATTGATGACTCAGAAGACTCTTCTTTATTCATTGGCTTATTAGATTGCTTGTTCATGCCTTCCATCCCGGCCATATCTGAATTCATCCCCATGGCCGCCATGCCACGCTCTGGCATTTCACGCAATGTCGGCACAGGCGCTTCTTTCCCAAGTTCAGTACTAAGCGTTCCACGAACAAAGCCACTTCTGTCCATGCTTTCTGCAAAAAGAGTGTATGTAGTCGTGCCGATTGGCCTTACAATTACATCATAGGTTTCAGCAACCGCGATTCGAAGTTCATCGACTTTAACGGGTTTTATTGGTTGTCCATCAGCAGCCACTACCGTCATTTCGAGGCCCGGAATACGAAAATCAAAATACGTCATGGCGGAGCCATTTATGAGCCTTAATCGAATGCTTTCATTGGGCTTATAGAGCGCGGTCCAGTTGGTTTGAGCATCTCTGCCATTTATTAAATATGTATATGTGGAGCCTGTTACATCGAGAATATCTCTGGGATTCATCCGCATATTGGCCCACATAGCTCTTTCTTTTACTGTATTAAAAAAACCTTGCTTTTTAATATCGTTAACAGTGTCGCTTATGGTGCGTTGTTGATAGTTGTAGTAACCCTCTGCCACTTTCAAATGCCTGAACACATCGTGTGGATCTTCAAAGGTCCAATCGCTTAACTGAATGACATGCTCCCTGTCTGCACCTATGTCACCGTCGGAAGGGTCAATGATGACCGGGCCTAAGTGCCCCAGTTGCTCTTGCAGTCCCGAGTGGCTGTGATACCAATAGGTGCCGTTTTGTTTTATATCAAATTCATAGGTAAACGTAGAGTTCGGGTCGATACCAGGAAATGAAACGCCAGGTACTCCATCCATGTTAAATGGGAGAATAAAACCATGCCAATGAATAGACGTGCTGTCTGGTAATTCGTTGGTAACATGAATCTTAACTTGCTGACCTTCTCTTAACCGGAGCAATGGGCCAGGTGATATGTCGTTGATGGTAATAGGGCTTGCAACATCGCCGGCAATTTTCTTTTGCTGGCGAGAAATAGTCATGTTGATGTTTTTCCCACTTACTACTGCATCCCCGTAGTTTACCTCTGCAATACTGTTGTCATTTTTGCTATTGCTATAACCCTCTGCGAAAGCCCAAGGTGCTCTCATCTGACCTAGCAGGGCAAAGCCACCAGTGGCATAAGCCGCGTTTCTCAAAAAAATGCGCCTATGTTGCTTCATTCGATTATTCATAAGAACCTCACTTCTTTAGCGATATGTGCGATACGCTGCACTGTTTACATGTTTGTAAGGTAGTAACCTGACAAACTGCTTAAGAATTGAAGTTGATTTTAGGCGGCCTCAGGAGGCTAAACCCCGAGTAGAAATGATAAAAATTGAAGAAATAAAAGTTTGAAAAAGATGGTGCATTGATTGATTTCAAAACAGGTGCAACCATTGATGAAAGGTTAGAGCTCGAGCCTAATTTACACTCACAAACACCGTCACAACACTTACCGTCGCACTCTGTATGATCTTGATGTTCCGAGTGTTGCGAATGTTCCAAATGTTGCGTATTGTCAGAATGATGCTGAGTCGTTGCGGACTCAATGAAGTTGGCAGTTGCGTCATTTTTGTTTGAAGGCTCACATGCAACACTAGACAATGATAAAACAAGCAAAGCGAGGCACGCAGCGCATTTTACAAATGCATCAAGTAATCCTTTATCTGTTTTATTTGCGTTCATAATGTTGCTCAAACCCCGTCAATATCGGGTAAAAAGTTCACATATGTAGGTAAATAATGCAATCAACCTTACAGAAATAAAAAATCGCTCTTCTACAACAAATCAAGTCAAAACGCCCTAAGTCTTGGGAAGTAGAGCACAACTTAATGTCCATATAGTCACTCTCTCCTAGTCATATTTGAGAGTAGTGCAAAAAGCAGTCCGACTATGACTAGTCAAGCCTAGATGAGAGTTTTAGCCTCTTTCTTAATTGAAATAAGCGAATAAGTGGTGACGTATTCATGGCTTAATTTTTAATTTAAAGTGACCCAACGTGAAACGACACATAAACGAGCGGATCTGACAAATTTGTAATGCAACTGTAATCTAGCCGTTATGATTTTAAGCGGTATTTACTTTAAATTTCTGTCTGGAGCCTTTTTAATCTGTGCGGGATATCGAGAGTTAGTATGAAAATAGAAAGTGTAAGAGATATTTTAGAGTGGACCATGGATTTCCATAAACAACTAGCAAGCTGCCTCACGCATTGCGAACCAAATAATTCTGAGCGCTCAAAAATGGCAATGCAATACTTGATTGCTCATGAGGAGCATTTAGCAGCGCTTATTAAATCATTTTCAGTGAAAGCGGAATCTGGAGAGTTGGAAACGCTCTTTATAGAATATTTGGAAAAGAATCCAATAGTTTTACACGAACATTGCGACGGCGCATTTGAACAAAAGGCAGACTCAGAGATTGCAGCAATCGTAATTGAACAACATCAAGAAGTGATAGCACTTTATTCTTATCTAAGAGAGCAGGCTGTAATCCCTCATCATAAAGAACTTTTGGACAACTTACTGGCACTGGAAAATCAAGAAATTGTGCGGATGGCTCAAGGATTAAATAGATTTCAGGATATTTAATTTTATAACCCAATCGGTAAAACTAGCGTTTCATTGGAAATACTATTTATTGTGAGGCAACAACTTGTTATACCGTTCGCTAGCGAACGAGTCATTGAGGCTCAGTCGTTACGTTTTGCAGGGCAGTGCGAATCTACAATGCTGTCTATTCTGTGCAAAACACCGCATTCCTTGATTTTCTTATCGTCGTTACAAGCGGCTCGCATGGATTTAAGTGTTTTCTGTAGAGCGTTTAGCTCAGATATTCGATGCTTAATATCATCAATATGTTTGTCCATTGTAGCATTGACGTTTTCGCAACTGCTTTCTGGGTTAGTTCGTGTTTCTAGTACTAAACTAATTTCTTCAATCGTCATATCTAGCGAACGGCATTGCTTAATAAACAGCAACTGCTTTAGTGCTTCGTCCGAATAACTTCGATAATTCGATTGCGTGCGCTGTGGTGCTGCTAACAACGCCTTTCGTTCATAAAAGCGAATAGTTTGAATACTTAAGCCCGTTTTATCTGCTAACTGTCCTATTTTCATTTTACTTTACCTAATGCGCTTGACTCTATACCAAGTATAGAGTTTACACTTGTGTCATAAGTCAGTAAAGCGAGTGTTTTTATGAGCGGCTGTGGGTGCGACATTGAAATCAAAGACCAAGAACAAAAAAGGGTGTTGTATTGGTTATTAGGCATTAATGCCGTTATGTTCGTTGTTGAAATGAGTGTAGGGTTATTGGCTGACTCAACAGCGCTTATTGCTGATTCATTGGATATGCTTGCGGATGCGGTGGTGTATGGCATTGGTATTTATGCAGTGGGTAAAACCATCATTCACAAAGCAAATGCCGCAAAAATTAGCGGATATTTTCAATTGATTCTAGGCCTTATTATTTTATTAGATATTGCTCGTCGTTCGATATTAGGCAGTGACCCCGAGTCATTGTTAATGATGGGGATGGGGTTTGTTGCCTTAATCGCTAACGTTATATGTTTAGCAATCATTAGAAAACAGAAGAGTGGCGAAGTACATATGCGAGCGAGTTGGATTTTCTCGGCGAATGACGTTATTGCCAACGTGGGCGTAATTGTAGCGGGAGTGACGGTTTATCTATTTGACACTCGCTGGCCTGATTTAGTGATTGGCTTTATTGTTTCAATTATCGTCTTGCGGGGTGCAATCTTAATCTTAAAAGATGCCAAGCAAGAACTTCGTAATAACAGCGCATCTAATGGAGAAGTTTTATGAATTTTACGCAAGCAGCAAAGCCTTACGTAACCCAGAAATTGAATGAAGCACATAAATTATTTACTGACAAAGATGATGAGGCTGGATTTACAGCATTGGAAGATGCACATGTGATTGGGCAACATTCAACTTATCACCATACCCGAGTACACTATGAAATGCTCAAGTTTGGATTAAAACGTAAGGACTTTATAGAAGTCTTCGGGCAGCTCTTCAGGCTGATTGGTGCTGTTACCAAAACGGCTATTGGCTTGTTGCCGGAGGGCAATACGGGCGGGGCAAGTGTAAGCCCGTTCAAACTCATGCCGCTTTCACCTGCAAATAAAGTAATCTTGGATAAGATCAAACATGCACAGTCATAATCATTCACATAGCCATACGCACTCAGATGGAAATTCAGACGATGCATCAAGGCGCATTGGCTGGGCGTTCTTTTTAAATGTGGTGTTCACCATCATCGAGTTTATCGGTGGTTGGCTAACCAACAGCACCGCTATCATGGCAGACGCGGTGCATGACCTCGGCGATAGTTTGTCAATTGGCACAGCTTGGGGATTGAACAAACTTAGCGATAAATCAGCTAATAAAACCTTCTCATATGGATATAAGCGCTTTTCTTTATTGGGCGCGTTGATTAACGGTTTAGTGCTCACGGTAGGTTCTATTTGGATATTGTTTGAAGCAATCCCACGTTTGGCTGTGCCTGAAATGCCACAAGTAGAGGGGATGTTAGCCTTATCTATTTTTGGTATGGCAGTAAACGGTTTCGCCGCTTATAAACTAAGCGAAGGAACGTCATTAAATGAGCGCGTGCTTAATTGGCATTTGCTAGAAGATGTTCTCGGTTGGGTTGCCGTATTTATTGTATCCATCGTCTTAATGTTTAAGCCTTGGGCGATTTTAGATCCCATCCTGTCCATTGGCTTTACTTTGTTCATCCTCTTCAATGTGTTTCGTAACCTAAAAGAAACCCTGATGCTATTTTTACAGGCAACGCCAGATGAAGAGCAAATGTCAAAAATCCGAAACGACTTGCTTGCAAACGATAAGATAAGCGACCTCCATCATTTTCATATTTGGTCTTTAGACGGAGAGCGCAATGTGATGACTGTCCACCTTGTGTTGGAAGGTGAAGTCAGTGTTGAGCACATACAGTCATTGAAAGAGGGCATACAAAGCTCATTAGCAAAGTATCATTTTGAACATACCACAGTAGAGCTGGAATTTGCTGACGAACAATGTCGTGACGAAGTGAAATAGGCTTGGTAGACTGGCACTTATGAAAAATTTAAAACGAATAAGTTACATCATGATCTCGCTGATACTCTTTCAGTCGTTTTCTGCTGTGGCCAATTCGTTAGATTTTCATGCAATAGACACACAACATTTGCAACATGAACATCAGCATTCAGAGCACAATCAAGCTTCAAATGATATGCCAACTAAAGTGCTTGGTGAGTCAGCAAAAGCAGATCACCATAACCCTGCCGATTGCCATCATTGTGGCCACTGCCACGGTACGCATGCGCAGTGGTTAGGCCAGCACGACATCAACAATCTACAATCTGTGGTGTCTACCCACAACTTTAATTATTTGGATGCGATTATCGACGCACCCATCAACCGATTACTACGCCCACCCAAAACACTATCCTAATATCGCTTTCGATAGTGTCTCGCTGAGAAAAAGCGCGTCACTGAATATTGATAAATTATTAGGATATTCTAATGAAAATGTTTCATATTTTTGTGCATGCACGCGCCATTGCGTTTGCTTGCATGCTGGGCTTAACATTGAGTCCAATTGCCGCACAAGCGGTGCAAACTAGTCGCTATTTAGATGAAGGTGTTCAAGCGCCCGTACGAGAAACGCTGAGCCTTGAAGATACAATCAGACTTACACTTGCCAATAATCCAAGTTTGTATGAGTTTGAATTTAGACAGCGAGTGATTGACGGTGAATCAAAAACTGCCGCGCTTAAACCCGCACTGAATGCTGGGATTGAACTAGAAAACTTTATGGGAACCGGCGAGGTGTCGGGCATTAAGGAGCTCGAAGTCAGTTTGACCTTGTCATCTGTACTACAGCTCAACGACAAGCCTAGCGCAAGATTGGACGTACTCTCTGAGCGTAAAATACAACAAGAGGTGGAAAAGAAAATACGCACATTGGATGTCCTTGGCGAGCTGAATCGTCGGTACATCGATGCACTTGTATTGCAAGCCACCTTAGACGTGCAAAACGATGCAGAGACACTTGCACTCTATACCTATAACGCAGTTTCTAAGCGCGTTGATGCAGGCGCGTCACCATTGCTAGAGCAAAAACGCGCCCAAGCAGCGCTAGCCCAAGCAAAACTCGATGTTAAATTAGCTCAAGAAGGTCTTCAATTTGCACTGCGCAGTCTTGCCACCATGTGGGGCGAACAAACGCCCACTTTTAAGCGTGTGGAAGGTAAGCTTTTTGCGTTTCAAGACATTGGGTCATTCGAGATGCTTTCTGCCGCTATCCAAAGCAGTCCGCATATAGACTTGTTTGCAAAACAAAGCCGTGTTCAAGCAGCACAGCTCAGATTAGTGCAAGCCAATAATCGAGCTGACATTGAGTGGTCGGCGGGTATTCGACGAATACAAGGTATTGATGAAACTGCTTTAATAGCCGGGATCAGCGTGCCATTGTTTCAACAAAAACGAAACTTAGGTGAATACGAGGCGCAAAAAGCTCGCCTTGATGCAATAGAGGTGCAAAAACAGAGTAATGTGCGCAGTCTTTTACATTCAGTTAATCAAGCCTTAGGTGAGCACACCCGCGCATTATTAGAGGTTGACGCTATCCAACAAACTGTCATACCGCCTCTTACAGAAGCCTTGGAGTTAGTCGAAAGCGCCTATTTAGATGGCCGGTTTAGCTATTTGGAGTGGGTATCTACTCGACAAGAGTTCTTAAATACGCGCCTGACATTAATTGAGGCGGCGTCTCAAGTGCACCTAAGCAAAACAGAAATTGAAACGCTTACCGGTCTCGCACTTAAGGCTTCACAAAGCAGCACTGCAAAAACGGATACTGCAAAGAGCAACGCTTCCAAAAAGCTAGCGCACGACATCACTATGCAGCAGCCATCAAACATTTCGATAAGAAGTAACTATCATGAATAAATTTACTCTATTAAAAACATTCACAATATTAAAAGTACTCGTTTTAAGCATCACGCTAATGATGATACATGGGGCGGTGAGCGCGGGAGACAAACACGCAGACGGTGATTCTCATGAGGATGATAAACACGCTGGTGAAGTCGTTGCGATGAGCGACGAGACTGCTTTGCAAAATGGCATTACTACCACAAATGTTATTGCTGGCGACATTGCACTCTCGACCACACTTTATGGCCGAATAAGTGCAGATCCTGCTTCTTTGAGTCATATCAGAGCGCGTTTTGACGGTGTGATCAACGATGTCAAAGTCAACATTGGCGACACCGTTAAAAAAGGAGATATTTTAGCGGTCGTAGAATCAAATGAGAGTTTAAAAAGCTACTCAATTACATCTCCATTTGATGGCAACGTAATAGCTCGGCATGCCAACAATGGTGAGTTATCAAACGGACAAGTACTTTTTTCCTTAGCCAACTACAAGGATGTGTGGGCACAATTAACCGTGTTCTCGCAGCACCTCGGCAAAATTAAGGTCGGACAAGCTGTTGAATTAAGGCATGCAAACTTTGAGCAGCTATCTGAAATTGCTTACCTGACACCATCTGCTGATAGTAGTCCGCATTCGCTTGCTAATGTCACTGTTGACAATAGCAGTGGCTATTGGCCATTAGGCACCTTGGTAAAAGCGCAGGTAACGACAACCACCAAGGCCGTGAGTCATATGGTGCCTGTGACTGCCGTGCAAGAGTATGAAGAAAAGCAAGTGGTATTTGTTAACCATGATAATGAATATAAACCACGACCCGTGCAGCTCGGTGTAACTGATGGTCGCTATATTGAAGTCATAAGCGGCATTGAAATAGGTGAGCGTGTGGTGGCTACAAATAGTTACCTGATCAAAGCAGATCTAGAAAAATCGGAGGCCGGTCATGATCATTAATGCCTCAATACAACCTGAATATACATGTTTGCTACTGCAAGGCTCTAAGGGAGGCTTAACATGCTAGCTTCCATTATTCGCACTGCAATCGACAGGCGCGGTATATTTTTGATGCTGAGTTTTTTAGTCATTGGTTTTGGCTTATTTAGTTATCAAAAGCTGCCTATTGACGCCGTACCCGATATCACCAATATCCAAGTTCAAATCAATACACAAGCAACTGGTTATTCGCCGCTTGAAACTGAGCAGCGCATCACCTTTTTGGTAGAAAACGCTTTAGCGGGTTTGCCAAACTTGGATTATACCCGTTCACTATCTCGTTATGGCTTGTCTCAAGTGACCGCCGTATTTGAAGAAGGCACCGACCTGTACTTTGCCAGAAACCTCATTAATGAGCGGATAGGCATTATTAAAAGTCAGCTACCTGAGGGTATCGAGCCAGAAATGGGGCCGATTGCCACGGGTCTGGGTGAAATCTACATGTACACGCTCAGCGCTGAGCCGGGCACATTGACGGCTGACGGCAGAGACTTTGATGCGATGGCACTACGAGAACTGCATGACTGGGTGGTAAAACCTCAACTCGCTTTAGTAAAAGGTATCACCGAAGTAAACGCTATTGGCGGCTTTACCAAGCAATATCATGTGAATCCTGATCCTCAACGTATGCTTAATTATGGTGTGAGCACTGACGATCTGCTGAGGGCATTGGAGCGAAATAATGCCAATCAAGGTGCCGGATATATCGAACGTAACGGTCAACAAATACTGGTGCGCTCTCAAGCGCAGCTGGCCACAATTGAAGATATTGGTAATGTCGTGGTGACACTCACTAACCAATCTCCAGTGACCGTTAACGATATTGCCGAAGTGGCTATTGGTAAAGAGCTTCGAACGGGGGCTGCGACACGAGAGGGTAAGGAAACCGTCTTAGGCACTGCCATGATGCTCATTGGTGAAAATAGTCGTGCTGTGGCCTTGGCAGTGGCTGACAAAGTGGATGAAATCCAAGCTAGCTTGCCCGAAGGTGTGATAATAGAAACCGTTTACGATAGGACCGCACTGGTAGATAAAGCCATCAATACCGTGCGTAAAAACCTCGTTGAGGGCGCATTACTGGTGATTGTGGTGTTGTTTCTTCTGCTTGGGAATATAAGAGCAGCTATTATTACCGCCGCTGTGATACCGCTCGCTATGCTCGCCACAATAACAGGGATGGTGCAAACAGGAGTAAGCGCAAACTTAATGAGCTTAGGAGCGTTAGACTTCGGGTTAATTGTAGATGGTGCGGTTATCATCGTTGAAAACTGTATCAGGCGCTTAAGTGAAGCGCAGCGGCGAACCGGCTCAGTGCTGCTCATCAAGGAAAGACTTGAAGTTGTATATGAAGCAACCAACGAAGTAATACGACCTAGTCTTTTTGGCGTGATGATTATTACCATTGTATATATCCCTATTTTTAGTTTAACAGGGGTAGAAGGGAAGATGTTTCACCCGATGGCGGCCACCGTTATCTTGGCATTACTTGCTGCGATGGTGTTCTCAATCACTATTGTGCCAGCAGCCGTTGCGATGTTTATGTCGGGTAAAGTCAGTGAAAAAGAGAGCCCAATTATAGTTGGGGCGAAATCGGTGTATCGTCCGGTTCTTTTATGGTCGCTTAAACTACGTTGGTTGGTAATAGGCTCAGCGACATTATTGGTTGTTGTAAGCGTTTGGCTAAGCATGCGACTTGGCTCTGAATTTATTCCTCAACTTGATGAGGGGGATATTGCCTTGCACGCTATGCGAGTGCCCGGCACTGGCATAGAGCAAGCCGTGGATATGCAAAAAAGGCTGGAAGACGTCATTATGCAGTACCCACAAGTGAGCACTGTCTTTGCTAAAACCGGCACGGCAGAAGTTGCCACAGATGCGATGCCGCCAAATGTTACCGATACGTTTGTGATGTTGAAACCTATCGACCAATGGCCAGATCCTACTTTATCTAAAGCCGAATTTGTCGAGCAAATGGAGCGTGAGCTTCAAAACGTGCCCGGCAATAATTACGAGTTTACTCAACCTATCCAAATGCGGTTTAACGAATTAATTAGTGGCGTTAGAGCCGACTTAGGTATAAAAATTTATGGGGATGATTTAAATAAACTGCGCGATTCAGCCGGTGATATATTAGCGGTACTGCAAGATATACCCGGCGCTGCGGATGCACGCGTTGAGCAAGTTGATGAAATTCCTATCTTTACTGTGAACCCCAAGCCTTATGCTTTAGCGCGTTATAATTTGGATGTCACTGATTTGCAAACTTGGTTAAGCGCATCGATTGGCGGCAAAGAAGCTGGCTTGATATTCGAGGGCGACAGGCGATTCGAGATAGTCGTGCGCTACTCAGAGGATATTCGCAATAATCTTGATACGCTAGGCACCATACCCATTATGACAGGGGATGGTGATTATGTGCCTATAGCAGAGGTTGCAACGCTTAAATATGCCAGTATACCCAGTCAAATCAGCCGAGAAAACGCCAAGCGCCGTATTGTGGTAACGGCGAATGTAAGAGAGCGCGACCTAGGCTCGTTTGTTACTGAAGCAAAAATGCAAATAGCAGAAAATGTCGTATTGCCAAGTGGTTATTGGGTTGATTATGGCGGTACGTTCGAGCAGTTAGAAAGTGCGAGTCAGCGATTGAGCCTTGTTGTCCCAGCGACGCTTTTCTTAATTCTTGCATTGCTAGTCATTGCCTTTGGCTCGGTGAAAGATGCATTGATAATTTTCACCGGTGTGCCTTTAGCATTAACAGGTGGCGTTTTTGCGCTATGGGTGAGAGACATGCCCTTGTCTATATCAGCAGGCGTTGGTTTTATTGCACTGTCTGGCATTGCTGTGCTTAACGGTTTGGTTATGTTGTCGTTTATCCGTCAAAGGCTGGAAGAGACAGGTGAGTTAATTAACTCTATTGTTGATGGTGCTTTAACGCGTTTGCGGCCGGTACTGATGACGGCATTGGTTGCTAGCCTTGGTTTTGTGCCAATGGCGCTTAATGTGGGAACGGGAGCAGAAGTGCAGCGACCTTTGGCAACAGTGGTCATTGGCGGAATAATTTCTTCTACTTTGCTGACATTGATAGTCTTGCCTGTTTTATATCGACTTGTGCACGGCAGAAAACTTAAATAAAGGAGAAGTGAACGGCAGATTTCTTTAAAAAAGACATCTGCCATGCTAACTCTGTGATATCAGGCTCTTTATAGACGACTTTAGGGTGTGACTGAGCATGACGACCAAGGGGTTGTGTTGTTTTTACCGTTCGATTTTGTCGAATTGCCATCATCAGTTATTGTTGATGCTCGTGATGAATTTATGCAAACTCGGTATAAATTATGACTTGATGCTATTTTTCGTTTAGTAAGTGAGTCAAACTATTTAGGGCTTTATATGTACACAATAAGTAAACTCGCAAAGGAAGCAAATGTGGGTGTAGATACTATTCGATTCTATGAAAAGAAGGCCTTGTTGCAGCAACCGATAAAACCATCTCAAGGTGTACTATCAATATCTTCTCTTTGACGATAGTTTAATGATCAAATCTAAGCCAATTGCCGGATCTACTTCTATTGCTCTGCAATACTCTACGTACTCTAAGATCGTTAAATTGCGCTGTGCATTTTCAATCTTGCTCACTGTTTGAAATGGTTCGTCAATTCTTTCAGCAACATCTCTCAAAGTTAACCCTTTCTGTTTACGGGAATTTTTAAGCCAACTTGTAAGGGCTAAATAATCGGGATGTGCAAGAGATTTAATCATCACTGCATTATGACAGTGAAACCTTATGTCCCGAAATTAGGGAATATCGTTCATGCTAAGAGATTAGTTGCCAACTTGCCATTGTAATTTGGACTGCTACGCCTTTTATGGACATCTTTAGGCTATTATTGTGCTTGAGAAACGAAAGTAGCAAAGCTAACATCGCTGACTAAATAGTCCTTGAGTGTCGCTGCCAACTTATTATTAATGATAAATTCTTCTCTGCCACTAATCAGCTGCCCATGCTCCCTGAAATAAGACAAAATAGCGGATTCTTCTTTAACAGGAGACTCGACATATTTACACAAAAACGTGGTATCGATATTTACTTTTTTTGCTCTGAGATGTTCACTGTGGCGTTTTTTTATTTCACGCTCAGTCTGGCCTATTTTAACCCGATACAAATTGTTTTCCTCTGACAGCATAGCTACGTAAATGAAGCCAGGCTTGTCAGTATTCACTAAATGTTCGTGCAACCACCATTTTTTTCCATCATTCATATCTCTCACAATTGCATTGCGTAATGCATGCTTATCGGTAACCTGATTGTTTACTATGTATTTGACCATCTGTTTATAAAGAGGAGTGGTAAGGTGGGGTAAGTCGGCAATATCCCATCCAAGCTCTAAAAAATTGGTTCGGTACTGCACCGACCCTAGCATTTCGTAAAAGAGTTGGTCGATTATGCTCCTTTTAATTTTTAACTGCGATAAAGCCCCCTTTATACCGCTTTCAGCAATCACTGATTGTATTTCAGCACATCGTAATAATTTAACTGGATGTTTGTTTGCGAGAGCCTTGGAGCACGAGCGAGAGAAGTATACGCCTCTTTCGTTACATTTTGATTTTAAATCAAAACCTCGTTCGCGAACCAATAATTTAAAATCACTAGAATAAACATTATTTTTGTTAGCATACTTTGCAAGGATACCAATGGTGACAAATCCAAAGAATTGGTCACTTAAAATAAAATGATTAAATACATGTTCACATATAGCGAGGTCTTTTTCATAAGAGCTGACGGTCATATTAATTCCCAAATATCTTCGGCTCAATTATTTTGTCCCGATTATATTGAATAATATACAGTTACCTTATTTAAACCAAATAAATATTTGCCGGTGTTTAATTAACTTTGTGACTGTTATCTATTGGTAGCCGAATTATAAGAAGGTGTACGGGTTTATTCTGCCACTACAGGGAACGATTGTAGTGGTCTTAGTGGAAAGATTATTGAGCGTAAAGTGCGGTAACTTGTACTAGTAACTTGTACTAGCTCAGACTTGATCTGGCAACCACACTAAGACAACTTATAAATCGAATTTTGCAATCTCGTCAATGTTAGTCAATAACGATTGAATCGCCTCAGTCTCATCGATTTTTTTCGCTTTCAAGGACTTACTGATATTTATCATTCTAATCATTCTAATTCTGACCTGAGACGACATTGCAAGTAAAACACTATCTAGCTGAGTTGATTGATGATTCAGTTCAGACGCCAAATGGACATATCTTGCCATAGTTGCATTTGAAGCATGCATTGTGACTTTTCGGCATGCTGTAGCAGCAACACTCAAAATATTATTAAAGCTTCCTGATGCTGCTAGTTTCTTAATCGCCTTAGCTACATTCATTGTAATAAATCTGTGTCGGAAAGAGTGATTTGTGACATGGCGCAACTCTTCCTTATACTTACTGGCATTAATTACTTTTTTTGCATAGTTTTTTAGATATGATTTTGCCAATGGTTTGCCACTTCGTGCATCAACAAAAATGGCGTCATGGTTTTGGTTGGGAAATGTGTTTTCGACTAACTTTAGGTAATACATTATGATCTGTAGGTCATCACCTGTGACTTCTACTTCTCTTTTTTTACCTTTATATTTACCCTTTAGAATCGGAATATCTCTTAATACACACTTCTTGGAATTCAGGAGCGACTTAGAAGCGTTTTCAACTGAAGATTTTGTTATCTGGTGAACTTCACTTATTCTTGCCCCAGTAATCTCAAGTAGTGTGGAGAAGGCTTGCCATCTGTATATTAAAAATTCATTAAGCTCTGGGTGATACGTGCTTTCATTAATGGCGTCCAACCATAAAACAAATTCATGATCGTGAATATACTCTACGTCCACGGCAATGCTAATCAACCCCGCAAATGATACATGATCTACATAAGTTATTTCTCTATTACCTGCTTTAAACTTCTTTTCAGAGTAATGAACACTGTATGCTCTCACCGTGTCTTTTTCTTCAGTTGCTAGTTTCCAGTGGGGATTTTCATCAGATAAAAATATAACGTAACCCAAAGCGACTCTGGCGTGCGTTAATACTGTTTCATCGGCAATCTTTCGATCTTTTAATACGCCTATGAATTGATATAAAGCCGAATCATTGATGTCGGATAGAGAAATTTTTTTATCTTCAAGGAAAGAACAAAATATATTTAGGCTATAAGCTTTCTTTGTAACCGTCGGTGCTAACGGCCTAATATTAAATATTTGAGCGCCTCCGCCCAATTTGGTTAGGTAAGCATTGGCGTGCCAATCTATGCCACCGCCTTTCTTCATTATTAAAGACAGTGAGCAATCATGTTTTTCATTTCTGCGCTGACTGGTTATAAGGAAATCAAGGCAGGGTGATTTAGCCGTCATGACATATGACATTATTTTATCAAAGCCAATCTGTTATTTCCTAAAATACGAGCCTGATCCAAAATCAGTTTTCTATAAGCTTTGTCTATTTGTTCGTCCTCTCTACAATTATCTAAAAGTTGCATGTATGCCCTGTAAACTTCTGCAAGTGCAGATTTTAAGTCTTCATTTTCTCTTTTCAACTCATTAATATCATGGGTTGTTAACCGAGTCTTTTTTATCGCAACGTTTTTATTTTTGTTTGCTTCTGATTTTTTAAGCCTTACATTAAGGTCTTCAATAGCAACTGATAATTCGCGTAAAGCTAATGCGTTGTGTTCTGTCATTGAAGAGTTGTAAGAATACCTTATTACGCCTAATGAGTCGTCGTGCCACTTATTTACCATTGTCTTAGTGATGGTGGATTTACTGGTCGTTAAGCTATCGGGAATCTCATCATAATGCTTTATGCTATTGAGGATTTCACTTTTACGAATCATTGATTCAGTGATCATTTTTTTTTTCAAAATTACAGATTGAGAAGTTTGCCCTTTTTGAAATCTCGCCACGTCAATATGCCTCTTTTTTCTGAAAATAAAAAAACACAGCATTTCCTTCAATTCGATGAAATCGAACTGTCTCACCAGTATTTTTTTTATGCTCATCGATCAAATCTCTTACTAAAGGTTCAATTACCAGAGATGTTTTTGCTTTTTTACGAGCTGTATTTACAATATTTGTTACGCTTGAATCACCCAGTATCGCCTTACCAAGAGAAGCACCAATCCTTGCAATTGTAACTTCTGCTTCGTCAATCCACTCGGAACTTGGAGATACTTCTGCGTAGTGAAAAGTTTGCTCTAGGTCAGCGTGCCCCAAAAACCAGGACAATTCTTCTAACCCCGTATTGTCAGTCATGTTGAAATACAGTACAGCAAACGTTCGTCGGTATTGGTGACTTCTTGGATACCATCGTTTTCCATTAATTAAGGGAGAGAAACTCCAGTCTGCAAACAAGTCTAGGCAACCATTTATATAATCATCGCTGAGAGGGGTAACACGCGATTGAGCAAATTCTGATGTATAGGCTTTAAAAGACGTGTGTGACAAAAAACCACCAAATAAGAACTGTTCGTTTTCATCTACAATAAAGCCTCTTCTCTCTTCTAGAACATTATTTAAAAGTGCAAACTCTAAGCCATAATCGAATATCAAGTCTGGTATTGGGCGGTGAACATCTTCAAGTTCAATACGTTCAGAAGTTTTTGGAATTCTTAAGACTAAATCGAAAAGTCCATCAATAGGCGATTGAACAAAGCAGTTCCGTTTTAAACTTCTCATAGACATAACTCTACTAGCAACAAAACCTGCTACTAGTATGTAAATTGAGGCTAAATATAACCTTATCGCAACGGCCATGGACATTTCTCGTCTAAATTGGCTGAAGCACACCAAATTGTCGTCACACCACGACGTAATATTCAGTTCTTTTAATACGTCTGGCAAAGGTGTTTCTTTAAACACTTCCTCTTGTAATGATGAGCTTGAGCGGTAAACGTCGCTGTTATCTACTTTTTTAAGCTCATTTTTCGCAAGAACGGATAAATGCTGGCGGATAGCATAACCATACTTCCTAGCAAATTTAAGGCTTGTTGAAATAGAATGCAGGTAATTAGAAGTAGGCATTATGGGGGTTTTTATTGATTGTCTCATGCTATCAAACAGAGTTTCACCATTGCTAAATAATGCTGCGGGCGAGTGAGCAAATTTATACTTTTGAGATGCCCTTGCTGTGTAGACCGCCTCAAGCAAAGATACTATATTTGATATTGTCTTTTCTGAAGGTTGTAAATCTGTGTCTATATCGAAATCCATTGTATTCGCAGGTTGAAATTCACGAACCTTATTGGGTTGGTTCCATTTCTTTGTCACTGAGTGGTCTTCTTGATAAGAACTCTTATCGTTTTTAGGTGGGTTACTCTTATAGTGTTTTTTCAAAGAGTGCTGCAATGACATTAGTGATCTTGTTGTTAAATTAAGCTCATTTTTTATCTTAATCCAGTCGATTCGTGAAGATGAACCATAGTTCAAATCTATGATTTTAAGGGCGGCAGCAAATACATGAGGCTGTGTATTATAATCCATAATAAAATCTTTAAGCTCGTTTAATTTTATTTGATCTAGTCCCCGTACAAGCAATCTTGATTTTTTTTGCCGAACCTCATTAGCATGTTTAATTAAGTCTGTAATGGCGACCAGAATGGCTTTAGCTCTTAATGGTCGTGTTATTTTTCCTCGTGCGTCCAAGTATAATAAGCTATGCATAATGTCTTTCAATAAAGGTTCATTATTTCCGTCAGTCAAATACTCCACGTCAGAAATCTTTCTTTTAAAATTTATCTTTAGTGCTTTGTTTTTGTTCTTACGATAGTAGTCAATATCTATAGCCACTTTTGAAGCTAACCATTCTTGGTCGTAAATATTGTCATTTAATAGCCATCTGGGCATTTCGTATTCAAACTTTCCTGCGGAATCAATCAATTTGGAAAAGTCAACAAAATCATCGTCTATTAAATTTGCACTTTCACTCATGTTTTATTTAACCTCGCTTTTTTGCACTGCAAGTTGAGCAGTTCGGAGCATTTGTTTCATTATGACAGTGCTTTCAGATATTGCTGAAACAGCATTGACACATTGCTCCTTAAGTATCGGATCACTACCAGTTTTAATATAGATAAGAGCTGTTTTTATATTGTCGATAGAAACACAAAAATACACCTCTTTATTCTGGGTATTTTCATCATTCGGGTTTTTAAGTTTGTCGTAAAAATTACCACCCATATCTTCATTGTTAAAAGCAACTTCAAGCTGAGACTTTAATTCCTCCTCACTCATATTAAGCGCGTCTGAGGGCGAATCTTCCAAACCAATCGCCATGTATAGCAATATATTTTGAAACGCTCTAATTTTATTTCTATAGATTAGCTCTGATAGATAAGGGGGAATGTATCTATTTAAGGTTGTTTCGACTTTATTACCTAAGTAATTTGCGGTTCTCAATGCATCCCCTCTTGATTGAAGAAATATTAACACCCCTTTGGAACCTCTTATTTTTTTTAATGTTGAGTGTTGTAAGGCATTATTTTCACTAGGTAGGCTCGCTTTCATTTTGTTAAAGTTATGTTGAAATGCAGTGTCTGAAACATGTTGCACCCCATTTGCTGTCCGAATTATCCAAAGCTTTCTAATTTCGCTCGAATTTCTGGCTCTACTTGTCATTTCTAAAGCCATTTTCAGACAAGTAGCAGCATCTATATCTGATTTTTGTATCTGTGAGAGTAAGACGGGGCCTCCTTTAGCTTTCCTTGTTTTTGATTGTTTTGCGCGTTTTTTTAAAGCGCGAAGTCGGACAGACCCTTCATCAGTAATTTGAACAAACTCTCTACCAACCCCGTCAGATGATATCGAGATATCGTAGAGAGAAAATGGATTGATGCCAATTTCTTCCACGATTATCGTTTGCATAGCTGAAGCTACTTCTATGGTCAGTCCCAAATATCTGTTTACAGAATTACTTACTTTGTAAGGGCTATTTGGGTCATTGGTCCCACCTGCGATATAAAACTCATAGTTGCTGTCATAATACGCAACGCGCTTAGATGTTAAAAAGTCAGATATGTTGTTTTCTGGCCAAATCGCGCTTAATTTAGCTTGAAACTTGGGAGCAAGCTCAGCTTCGATATCAATGTTTTTATCTGTATGTTGTACAATGAAATTTTTATATTGAGTAACAACTTCGGATCCTAATAAATAATCTTGATAACCTTTCCAAACAATATCTTTTGCTACATCCGTCAAGCAGGCAAGGTTCGTATGGATTTCTTTTTTCAACAGTTCGAGAAATCGTGGCGTATCTTTATTAGAAGATATACTTTTTAAATCGTATAAATCTAAGCTAGATACTAAGGGATTGTTTGCATGCAATGTTTGATCACGCCATGACCCCTTATAGTTGTCAGGCAGGTCTATTTGGCTGTCTAGTAGTCCTTGTTCCATTAGTGTTCTTATTGCTTTACTAATAATATGGAAATGCAAATAAGCTGTATTTCTTTGATACCGGTCAAGCAGGTTCGCCCGGAACTTAATTAATTCACTTTGTAAAACCAGTGGATGATTATACCAATCAGGCTTATCTGTAGTTATACCGTTAAGAAAATCTGTTAATTGAGCTATTATCCTCTGCTTCGTTTTCTTCTTGTATGCCATCGCGTGATTTATCAAAGCGCCAGAGATTTCAGGGCTACATGTTTTATTCAGGACTTCTTTAAATACTCCAATTTTAGGATTTACATGCTTGAATCCTAATTGAATTTTTCTAGGGATTGCTTGCTTTTTAAGTTCTTCATAAGTCATTTTGGGGATAGCAACACTGAGAAAAGAGAGATGTTCTGTAGAATAAGGTACCCAAGTTATATCGCCACGCTCTATCAATTTAATAATATGTGTTTTTAGTGATATAAAGTTTGAATATGCAGTAGGTTTAGCAAGTCGCTGGCTTAAATCTATAGCTACAAGTTTCAAACAATAAGTTAAGTCCTTTCTACCACTAGATAGCAATACAGGGCAGAGGATATTGCTATATGCAACAAGATTTTTTGATATTTTCATGACTTGGGAGTAGCTTATTTCTTTGAACAGTTCAACCGTGCCACCGTGTATAGACTCTCCATAATGGATTTTGATAAAGGCATATTTTTCATCTAAGCTCATTGTCGTATCCATTTGCATTTCCTACCTGTATGTTTTCAAATAGGTGAAGCTATTTTATTTTTGATATAAAGTCTAATATAACCGGATGTTCTCTAATTGAAATTAGGTTGCTCTGGTGACACTTTGCAGTAACGCCTGTGGCTAGACTCGAGCCTGTTTTTGTAGGCGGCGTAACCGTATCGAACGCAACGCTTCACAATCAAGATGAAATAGAGCGCTTGGGCGTAAAAATTGGCGATACCGTTGTGATAAGACGGGCCGGCGACGTTATTCCTCAAGTGGTGTCTGTGGTAGAAGCTAACCGTACTGGTGATGAGGTAGATATTAATTTTCCAGCCCATTGTCCTGTGTGTGACTCGAAGGCAGAGAAATTAGAAGACGAAGCTGTTGCGCGCTGCACAGGAGGGCTGATTTGCCCTGCACAGCGCAAGCAGGCACTGAAGCATTTCGCTTCTCGTAAGGCGTTTGATATTGACGGACTTGGCGATAAGCTTGTGGATCAGCTCGTCGATGCTGATTTAGTGCACAGTCCGGCAGATTTCTTTACCTTGTCGCTTGGTGGCTTAATTGGCTTAGAACGAATGGCTGAGAAGTCGGCGTCTAAATTGTTAGACTCACTTGAGGCATCTAAGCAAACCACATTAGCGAAATTCTTATATGCGTTAGGTATTCGTGAGGTAGGTGAAGCCACGGCTGCAAACCTTGCAATGCATTTTACCACGCTTGAGGCTATTCAAGAGGCGTCCATTGAGTCACTAATTGAGGTGCAAGATGTAGGCGCTATTGTGGCCGAGCATATTTTCAATTTCTTTAATGAAGCGCACAACACTGATGTAATTGCCGCCTTGTTAAGTGAAGGCATCCATTGGCCTACCGTAGAGAAGCCTCGAGAGGACAGCCTGCCGCTAAAAGGTAAAACTTGCGTTATCACCGGAACGCTCAATGAAATGGGCCGAACAGATGCTAAATCGCGACTTCAGTTACTAGGTGCAAAGGTTGCTGGGTCAGTTTCAAAAAATACGGACTTTTTGGTTGCAGGTGAAAAGGCAGGCTCTAAGTTAACCAAGGCTCAAGAGCTTGATGTTGCAGTGTGGGACGAAGCTGCACTAATTGCATTTCTTGATGAACACGAAGGTTAGAGATGCTTTAAAAAGTGGATAGCGGCGCTAGAAAGTATATCAATCACATACGGCGCCGTTGTTCATTGTGTTAACAACACTCTTCATCGCGATAGCAATGTGATTGAAGGGGGGCAGGGCTATATTACAGCGAATTCGCCTTCATATTCCGTCTCTGCTTTCTGCGCTCCCACGCTTTACTCACTTGAAAGCGCCATATCCAGTTAAGCGATAAGTAACCTAGCAGACCAAATACTACTGAACAGATACCACAGCCAACCAAAAACGCAGGCCCAATGGTGTTTATGCTTTCCACCACCCATTGCCAACTAAACTGAAATTCAAAATGCTCAGGCTTAGTCCCCAGTACAGTAGTACCCACCTTGTATGCGCCATAAAATATAGGCGGAATAGTGAAGGGGTTCGTTATCCATACGGTGGCGACTGAAAGTGGAATGTTCGCTCTAAAAGGAATGGCAACGCCCGCAGACAGCCACATTTGAAAGGGCACTGGCCAGAATGCAAAGAAAAGTCCTATGCCGAAAGCGCCCGACGCAGAACGACGATTCAAATGCCACAGATTTGGCTCATGAAGCACATGGCCAAATATTTTGAGTGCTTTGTTTTTCTTAATGCTTTGATGATCAGGCAAAAAGCGTCGTATGAATTTCTTAGGCATAAACTTCGATGCGTCTTAAAATTAGAGTCAAATAGAACATGATAGCTCGCAATCCATTACTAATAAAAAAGAAAATATGTTCCGCTGAACGTGCTTCACTTGCCACACACCACGCAATCCGCATTAATGACTACGTAGTCACATGGTAAATAGTATCACAATTTGGCTAATCAGTTTTTGCCTAGGTACGTTAAGTGCCGTCTTTTGGCCTCGGCTACCTAGCAAAATCGAGTTAGCGATTCTGTGTACTTTATGCCTGCTGCCCATACTTCTATCCCTGTATGGCAAACACTTCAACAATACGTTGGACACTTTAAAAGTTAAAGCCGGTAAAGGCATCTGCTTTTGTATATTAGTATTGAACGGTTGTGTTGCCGGAGCACTGATGGAAGCGAGTGTAGGGTATTTACACTATGCTTGGCAACTACCAAACGACAAAATTCAAAAAGAGATCACAATTCGAGCTCGTGTACTTAAGGGCGGGTGTATCCCATCTGACAATCTCCAGTCTGATCACCTTTCTACATGCGAAAAAAGCTATAAATACTTGGTAAAATTTATTGCCTTTGAACCAACGGTGTCGCCGTATAATCGCGCCCAGACTGAAATACGAACCAACGCACATGATAGAAGTGAAAACCAACGCAGGAGACTAGATAGAACGACAGAGATTGAGAAAGAGAGCAGCTTAAAAAACCAGACAGAAACCGAAACAGAAGGGGAAACAGAAAGCGAAATAGAAAGAGCTACCGAGTTATTGATGGGTAAGAAAGGGCTGTTAACTATGTCTACTTATACATTTGTAAAAGGTGCGGATGCGGAGCACTGCCTACACAACGGCGATGAATTTACAGCGGTGGTAAAGCTAAAACCGAGATACAGCACTCAAAATCCCGTTGGGTTTAATAAACAAAAGCAGCTACTGGTAGATAACGTTCATGTAACTGGATACATCAAAACTTTGTATTCGGCGTCTGTTACCCATAAACACAGCTTCCGATTACGAATGGCTGCGGTATTACATACTATCGACATTCAAAACCGCATTTGGTGGCAAGCGTTATTAGTAGGAATACGTGTTAATTTCGACAAATCTCATTGGCAGCTTTTGCAGGTTACCGGCACTGGGCACCTTTTTAGTATTTCGGGAATGCATTTAGGTGTCGTCGCAGCGTACACGTTATTACTCAGCGCCGGGTTTCTGCTCATTGCAAGTTACATAAAGAGAGTGGTGCAGGCTTTGATTTCAATGACGCGTCTCCCTCATTGGTTCGCTTCTTTGCTGTTATCTCTACAAGAGTCCCATACATTAACCCCAGTGTTTGCCATAAAATACCGAATACTGATTATCGGGGCCGTGTGGGTGGTCTGCGGGTTCTATGCTGCGTTAAGTGGTCTGGCACTCCCTGTTGTTAGAGCGTTCGTGCTACTCACTATTGCCAGTGTGTTCTCACTGCTTTTTATTGCCTACCGACCCATACACTTAGCCACCGCTATGGTGGCAATGAGTATTGTACTTTTTCCATTGTCTATCTTAAGCGCTAGTTTCTATTTAAGCGTGTGTGCCGTCTTTTATATTTGGTTTCTTACCACACGGTTTCGCACAGAAAATGGGTCACGGTTTAAAACCCTATTGATTTTACAGCTTTTACTGGGCGTATTTATGGCGCCTTTAACCATTATTTTCTTTAATTCACTGTCGGTAGCGGGGTTGATTGCCAATATTATTGCTATTCCGGTAATTACATTATTACTGCCTCCCGCTCTCATTATCTTACTGGTACTTACCCTAGTACAACCCTCGAAAGAAGACGCTGTAGATGGAAGCGCAGTAGATAATGTTTATCAAATGGCTGAGTGTCTTTTCATCTATTTAGATAGTGCTCTATCGTGGTTACTTAGTGTTTTACGCTACATTGCCCACTATGACTGGGCAGCAATTAATATTCACATTGATTCGAAAGTAGCAGCCTGTCTTTTAGTTTTTATGATGGTCATCATCGCTCCCCCATGGCGTTACAAGCGACATGCGCTGTTTGTGCTAATCACTCCGCTTTTAGCCTTTTATATCCCCTCAAATCCTGACCAATGGAAGGTGCATGTGTTAGATGCAGGGCAGGCCAGTGCAATAGTGGTAATTAAAGACGAAAGAGCCATGGTTATCGACTCGGGCGCTAGCTATCGTAACCTAGCCTATACGGCGAGCTCGGTGTTGCTACCTTTACTTAAAAGAGAAGGCGTGGAGTCGATAGACATTATTGTTCATACACATAAAGACAACGATCATGCCGGAGGCAAAGCGGCGCTAGCATCTTCGCCACTAGCTCAAAATGCATTGTGGTTTTCACCCACAAAAAACTGTGAGCGTGGGCGAGTAGAGCGATGGCAGGGACTGGCCATTCATTTTTTATGGCCAAAGGTGGGCAATACAATAAACAATAATGACCATTCTTGCGTGTTAAAAATAACCGACGGCCAGCGCAGTGTTTTGTTTCCGGGTGATATCGAGCGCACTACTGAATACGCCATTCTAACCTTGCCTAATTCACAGGCAAACCTAAAAGCTGATGTTCTTATTGCACCGCATCATGGCAGCAATACTTCTTCTACTGACGTGTTTTTGAAATACGTGGCGCCTAAAGCGGCAATTTTCACTCAAGGTTTTGAGAACCGATGGCAGTTTCCTGCAAAGGAAGTTATCTCGGGTTATGAGGCACTTAATATTCCCTACTTTATGACAAGCTACCATGGTTATTTAACCGTTTCATTTCCCGCAGATAGCCGCACTTATTTCAATCAAAACACCACAGGTTTCACTGTTCATTCTCAGCGGTTTGACTTGAATAAGCGTTGGTATCTCGACGCTCGATATCCGACTCATCTCTCATCAAGTCGTGAACCTCATTGACCTGATACTGAAAGTGTCGGTGGCATTTTAAGCAAATAAGGAGTGAAATTAGTGAATTGAATGAATAACGAGTACAATAAAGCAAAGGTTTTAGTACCGTTTATTCCGTGTTAGATGTTTTTCTATTCAGGCTAGCAAGTCTTAAAACATCACCCTTGTTTAGGCAGCACATGCCGCTGCATTTATTTGGCAGTAAAAGGGGGCAGTAAAGGGGCAGCAAAGGTCAAAAAACCTAGTTAAAGACACAACAATGCGTTGGGCTTTAATTATCGGATAATTTATCAGGCAATTTATCGAAGAAGTTACCGAATACCGTATTTAATACCTTATTTAATTACGCATTTAAAAAATTAGCAAACGACAAGACGGGTGAAAATAATTCATGCAGCAAGCCGACACCTCGGATTTTCAAATTAAGCGCTTTCTTAGCTACCTAAAGGTGTACAAGGTGCCTTTCGTATTTGCCATCATTGGTATGATTGGCTATTCGGCGGTGGACACTTTTGTTTTTGCGCAGCTTCAACCCATGATTGATGAGTCATTGGGAAAAAATGATCACGAATACTTGCGCCTTGCCGCTTATGCCATTGTCCCTTTGTTTTTGTTGCGAGGCATATTCAATTTCTTAGGTACCTACACATTGAGCTGGATTGGTGCTCAAGTGGTTATGCGTATGCGTCAGCAGCTATTTGAAAAGTATATTCACCTGCCGGTGTCTTTTCACGATAACAACGCCGTTGGCGGGCTTATTAGTAAAGTTACCTACGACACTGAGCAAGTTGCCAATGCATCAGGAAAAGCACTGCTTACCCTTATTCGAGAGGGTGCATTAGTAATAGGCCTTTTAGGGGTAATGTTCTATTACTCGTGGCAGCTGTCTCTTATTTTCCTGCTGATAGGCCCATTAGTTGCCATTATTGTCGCCTTTGTCAGCAAGCGTTTCAGGGTGGTAAGTAAAAATATTCAGCACTCTATGGGTAACCTTACCTCATCAGTAGAGCAGGCGGTTCGCGGTCATAAAGTGGTTATCATGTTCGGTGGGCAGAAAATAGAGCAGGATAAGTTTAAAGAAAAGAATAACCACAATCGTCAGCAAACTATGAAGCTGTCTGTAACTCAAATTCTCAGCGTGTCATCAATTCAGGTTATTGCCTCCATCGCCTTGGCAGTAGTGTTATATATTGCCAGTACGCCAGGCATGTTAGAACAACTCACCGCTGGGGTATTTATTAATGTCGTGTTCTGTATGGTCATGCTGCTAAAACCCCTTAAACAGCTCACCACCATCAACAATCAGTTCCAAAAAGGTATGGCCGCTTGTGCGAGTATCTTTGAAATTCTAGATCAAAGTGATGAAGATGATACTGGAGCATTACCTCTTGAGCGCGCAGCAGGAAAGCTTGAATTTGATGACGTCACTTTTTGTTACCCCGGTAAACAAACGCCTGCACTGTCTAATGTTTCGTTTACTGCAAACCCTGGCCAGTCCATTGCTTTAGTAGGGCGCTCAGGTAGTGGAAAGTCTACGATATCGTCCTTGTTAACGCGGTTCTATGTACCCCAACAGGGTGAAATTCGCATTGATGACAAGGCGCTCAATTCCATAGACCTTAAAGACTTACGTGCTCAGTTTGCAGTAGTGTCTCAAAACGTTACCCTGTTTAATGAAAGCATCGCTAACAACATCGCCTATGGTGCGCGGGAAAATGTCACCCGTAGCCAGATTGAACACGCAGCAAAAATGGCTCATGTAGAAGAGTTTCTCGCTAATCTGCCAGATGGCCTGGACACCGTCATTGGTGAAAACGGCTTGATGCTATCGGGAGGCCAGCGCCAGCGCATTGCTATCGCACGGGCTATTTTAGCCCAGGCGCCTATTCTGATTCTTGATGAGGCAACGTCGGCGTTAGACACAGAGTCTGAGAAGTTAATTCAAGATGCATTAGAAACACTGCAAAAACGCTGCACGAGTATTGTGGTGGCACACAGACTGTCTACCATTGAAAGTGCCGATGCTATTATGGTGGTCGAGCAGGGGCAGATTATCGAAAAAGGCAGCCATCACGAACTGCTCGAGAAAAATGGTCATTACGCACAACTTCATGCACTGCAGTTTGGTGATGCTAAGTGAGTAATTTGGTAAAAAAGTGGTATGGCGGACACCCATTGGTGTGGTTGTTAGCGCCCCTCACGCTGCTTTTTTACTGCGTTTCTGCAGGTAGAAGACTGCTATTTAAACTAGGCGTTAAGAAAGCCATAAAAGTGAATGCGCCCGTCATCGTTGTGGGCAATATATCTGTGGGTGGTAATGGAAAGACGCCAGTCGTATTGGCCCTTGCAGAGTATTACACCCGACGTGGCATTAAAGTGGGTATTCTAAGTCGTGGCTATGGCGGCAACTCAAGTTTTTACCCGCGAAGCGTGAATGAGAATGACAACGCCGAAGAGGTAGGTGATGAACCTAGGCTGTTAGCCAGTCGAAGCGGTTGTACTGTAGTAATTGACCCAGTACGTGCTCGTGGTGCTCGCTATTTAGTTGATGAGTTAGGTTGCCAACTCATTATTTGCGATGATGGCCTTCAGCATTACGCTCTCTATCGAGACGTTGAATTAGTGGTAATGGACGATAGAGAAGTTGGTAGCGGCTTTTTGTTGCCCATGGGGCCATTAAGAGAAGGAAAGTGGCGTTTAGCGACTGTGGATGCAATCATTCATAACAGTGACGTCATTCCCCAATTTCGCCACGACGTTTCAAAGCAGTTTTCTATGTCGTTACAGCCAGAGAAACTCACCAATATTCAAGATAAAAAACAGCAGGCTAGCGTAGCCTCGTTTCGTGAAAAGCCTGTAAGCGCACTGGCAGGCATTGGTTCTCCCCAGCGTTTTTTTAATCAGTTAAAAGCGATGGGGCTAAATCTTGTTGCGTCCTTACCGTTTCCCGATCACTATCATTTTACTCGCGATGATATTCCTAATGGTACTGTGATCATGACAGAAAAAGACGCGGTAAAGGTAGCTCCATATGCCCACGACGACTGCTGGTTTTTGCCAGTTAGTGCACGTATTAGTGATGCGTTTTTTAATGAAGTAAATAATAAGCTAGCCTCTACGGGGTTAGTTATAGAAAGCGAAAAGGAAAAAGAAGATGGCGTTTGATAAAAAGCTATTAGAAGTATTAGCATGCCCAGTATGCAAAGGAAAACTTGTCTTAGGTGAGTCTAACAACAGTTTAGTTTGTCGTTTTGACCGTCTTGCTTATGACATTAAAGACGGCATTCCTGTGTTGATAGAAGCCAAGGCAACGACCTTGTCGTTAGAGCAAGTGGACGCGACTCGCTAAAACAATAGCGATTTTCACCAAGCGCTATTGTTTTTCTGCAATCGCAATTCAAACAATAACAAGTAAGACTTTTGCCCTTATAAATGGTACTTCAAGCTATGGCATTTACAGTTGTTATACCCGCACGTTTTGGTTCCAGTCGTTTTCCTGGCAAGCCTTTAGCATCCATTAACAAAAAGCCAATGATTCAGCATGTTGTTGAGCGTGCTAAAGAAGCCGGTGCAGAGCGCATTATAGTGGCCACCGACGACGATAGAATTGAAGAAGTAGCAAGTCAATTCTGCTCGGTCTGCATGACGTCGTCAGACCATCAGTCTGGTACTGAGCGCATTGCCGAAGTGGTTCGCAAAATGGCGCTCGGCGCAGACGACATTGTGGTGAATGTGCAGGGCGATGAGCCTTTTATTCCCGCAGAAAATATTCGCCAAGTTGCGCTTAATTTGGCACACGCTAAAGAGTGTGAGATGGCTACGTTAACCACACCGGTTACCAGTACCGATGATGTGTTTAACCCTAATATTGTTAAGGTTGTGGTTAACAAGAATAACGAAGCGATATACTTTTCACGCTCACCCATTCCCTTTGAACGGGATAGAATGATGGCTGATAAGCGTGATGCAAATACGGCGCTCTATCATCGCCACATCGGCATTTATGCGTATCGAGCAAGATATATCGAGCAATATGTGAATTATGAACCTAGCGCTTTAGAGCAAATAGAATCGCTAGAGCAATTGAGAGCCTTGTGGTACGGCGATAGCATTCATTGCCAGCAGGCCAAAGCGCCACCGCCTATAGGTATCGATACACCTGAAGACTTGGATCGTTTGTTAGTTGCACTGAGACAACACAGTTAAATTTAAAACATCTAAATCAACTTTATCAACTTAACCATATAAGAGAATACACACAAAGGGAGGCGTTATGAATGTTGTTATAACGGGAGGCAATCGCGGGATCGGACTCGCACTGGCCAAGCAATATCAACAGCAAGGCGCAAAAGTGTATGCAACATGCCGAAATAGCTGTGACGAATTAAACAGTACCGGTATTAATGTGATTCAGGGCGTAGATGTGTCTCGGCCCGATACACTCGGCGAACAATTAGCGCCGCTGTCTAATATCAATATTGATGTGCTCATTAATAATGCTGGTGTGTTGGGTAAAGAGTCTATTGACGACTGGGATCCAAATACCATTGATTATCAATTTAGAGTAAATGCATTAGGCCCATTACTCGTTACCCAACTGTTACTGCCGCGCTTATCTTCAGGCAGCAAGGTTGCCTTAATAACAAGTCGGATGGGCTCTATGACTGACAACGGCTCTGGTAATTATTACGGCTACCGTATGTCAAAGGCAGCGCTAAATGCCGCAGGTGTATCGCTAGCTAACGATCTTAAGCCAAAAGGCATAGCGGTTGGCTTGTTTCATCCTGGCTTTGTGCAAACCGAAATGGTGGGCGGTGCTGGTGATATCGATACCACAACGTGTGCAGAGCGTTTGGTAGAGCGAATTTCTGAATTGAATATCGACTCTAGCGGGCAGTTTGTTCATTCCAATGGTGAAATGTTGCCCTGGTAAAAAGCAAAAACTAAAAACCAAGAACCAAAAAAGGCGCTACGATTAGCGCCTTTTGTACGTATTACGTGCTACGTACTTTATGCTATTAGTACTAACCGTCGTCTTGCTCATCAGACAGCACAGCCCAAACGTCGTGTTCGTTAGCGTGAATTACTTCAGCCCAAACACGCTCGCCAGGCTTCACATCATAAACGCCATTTAGATGAACAAGGCCGTCAACTTCTGGCGCATCAGCGTACGTTCTACCTACTGCACCTTCGCTGTCTACGTAATCAATGACCACTTGGTATTCGTTGCCAATTCGCGCTTGAAGGCGAGCCGCGCTTATTTCTCCCTGCACTTCCATAAAGCGAGTTAGGCGCTGCTGCTTAACGTCTTCTGGAACAGGATCAGGCAGATCGTTAGCCCTTGCACCTTCAACGGGTGAATAAGCAAACGCGCCAACACGGTCAAGCTGCGCTTCTCGTAGGAATTCGAGAAGCTCTTCAAACTCTTCTTCTGTTTCACCAGGAAAGCCAACAATAAATGTAGAGCGAATGACAAGTGACGGACAGGCTTCACGCCATTTCTTCACTCGTTCTAGTACTCGCTCTGAGCTGCCAGGGCGTTTCATTAGACGCAGAATACGTTTACTCGCGTGCTGAAACGGAATATCGAGGTAAGGCAAAATCTTACCTTCGTTCATCAAAGGAATAAGATCGTCAACATGCGGGTAGGGGTACACGTAATGTAAACGTACCCAAATTCCAATTTCACCTAGCTTTTCACACAGCTGCTGCATATGGGTTTTAACAGGCATGCCGTTCCAAAAGCCTGTTCTGTGTTTTACATCAACACCATAAGCACTAGTATCTTGTGATATGACAAGAAGCTCTTTCACTCCAGCATCTTTTAGGCGCTTAGCTTCATCAAGCACATTGCCCACGGGTCGACTCACTAGGTCGCCACGCATAGAAGGGATAATGCAGAATGTGCATCTGTGATTACAGCCTTCCGATATCTTTAAATAAGCATAGTGTCTTGGTGTAAGCTTTACACCGTGGTCTGGAACAAGGTCGGCAAACGGGTTGTGAGACGGTTTTGGCAAATGCTCATGCACTTGCTCTACCACGGTTTCATACGCATGAGGACCTGTAATAGCGAGAACGTTAGGGTGCACCTCGCGAATTTCGTCTTCTTTAATGCCAAGACAACCGGTGACAATAACTTTACCGTTTTCTTTAAGTGCTTCGCCAATGGTATCTAGTGACTCCTCAACAGCGGCATCAATGAACCCACAGGTGTTAACAATGACTAGATCGGCATCGTTATAGGTCGGTACGACATCGTAGCCTTCGGTGCGAAGTTGAGTAAGAATACGCTCAGAATCCACTAAGTTTTTGGGGCAGCCTAACGAAACAAAGCCGATACGACTGCCGTTGCTGGCGTTGTTCGATTTAGTCTCATTCAACACTTTTACCGGCGTTTCTAACGTCGTTGTGTTGTTGGTTACTTTGTTAGGATTAAACGTTTCTACTGTCATCTAAAATATCACCTAGCCAATGACGATGTCCCAATGACTCAACGGACATTGGGCGCGACTTAAAAAGGGCGCAAAGTATACAGTAAGTGGCACAATAACACAGTACATAGCTGCTCATTTTTCATTAAATCAGGCGTTTTAAATCAGGAGTTTCAAATTGGACGTTTTAAATCACGAGTAAAAAAGGCGTGCTGTTCGTTGCTATACGTTTTTGCAGAGGCTTTGACTAAAGTAGGGCGTGTTGATGTTACAAAGAGGCAGCTTTTAATTAACGGTATTTTTAGCTGGTGCGCTTTAATTTTATATTCACAGCCCCATTAATCAGACTAGCACTAAAACAAAAACTAAAATGAAATCGATTATGACAAAGCTGACCCAATGCTAAAACTACCCTTAAAGTACTATGATGAATCTGGACGAATACTGCCGCCTGTCTGGTTGTATTCGCTATTGCTACTGCTTTGTATAGATTGGCTTGTGTTTATTTTTTCCGTTGCATCTCGTACACAAACAACTGATCTGCTTGCCTTTTTCTATCCTCAAAAGGAAGCCTTAGGCCTTAATTTAGTAGCGAGCTTGCCAGTATTGCTCACTCTTGTATTGATCAGTCAAAGAGAGCGCTTATGGAAGCACGACCTTGTAAGTTGGCGTCATTGTATTTTGCCATTCATACAAATAGGGGTGCTTATTCTACTCACGTCTCAAATCTATTATCTCATGCATCATCAATGGGGTTTTGAGGTGGTTACGGCAGTAAAGATTTTACTCTATTCAGTGACACTCTATGTGGTAACCCGTAGTCGCCACTTAAAGTGGATGATTTACGATTGGGCAACACCCTTCGTGGAGACCGCTGAGACGCCTGACGAGCAAAACAAAGAGCAATGCAAAAATCAAAACGCCTCAAAAAACGATGCTGAAGATAAGGGTGAACAGCCGGATGAAGGAATTAACAAAAGCTAAGGGAGCTAACCCTTATTCTTGTTAGTCATAGCAGCATTAGTGCTTATGGTTGAGCAAGGCTTGTTCATAGTAGGCATAAACACTCACTTGACTGTCGTTGACCAATCGCTCGTAGCAAATGCCAGCTAATGCATACGTATTGCCGCCAACACCTAAAAAGACAGTTGGGGCTTTCGGGTTTGACTGATCGTAAATCCACTCGCCGCCAATTTGATTTTTTAATATTTCACCCACGTAGGCGCCAAAAATATTACAAATAGTAAAAACCGCCTCATCTTCTAGAGCTTGGTCATGAAACTTATCGATAAAGCTAAGTAAAACGTCATCTACCGTTGCAATGCTTTGCGGTGAATCATCAAGAGTGATGTCGAACTCTTTAGATGCGACAACCTTTGCGTCGGATGCACAATCGGCCATTAATTTATTGAGCTCTTCTGGTGACACAGTCTTCTCCTTTGTTAGGCGATACAGCGGTAAATTAAGATTTACACGTGCTATTCAGTACAATACAGCGGGCATGACAACACAATAGACATTGAAATATAACAGGTTGTTTGCCCTAAGGTAATATGAAAGCGCGTTTAAATTACTTGTTACCCGTTAATCGGTTTATAACACTTGCTGCTGCGAACATGCCAAATGTAGCCGTTACTGTGACAACGGCACCAAAGCCTCCAGCGCAATCTAGTCGGGTTCCACCTTCCATTGCTGATTTGCTAAAACACACAGAGCCATCTGGCTGAGGGTAGCGAAGCTGTTCAGTGGAGTAGATACACTCAACGCCAAAACGGCGTTTAGGGTTTTTACTGAAATTGTAAAAACGTCGTAATTCACTTCGAAGCTTTGCTGCAAGAGGGTCTTGGGTTGTCTTTGACAAGTCGCCCCGAGTCACCTGGGTAGGGTCTATCTGACCGCCTGCGCCGCCAACAGTAACAATATGAATTTTATTGCGTTTACAGTGGGCAATCATGGCTGCTTTAGCGCGAATACTGTCAGTAGCATCCACAACCATGTCCATCTCAGTTGTTAGCAAGTTTTTTGTATTTTCAGGAGTAATGAAATCTTCAATCACTGCAACGTCACACGCAGGATTGATTTGCGCTATGCGAGATGCCATTACCTCGACCTTCGGCTCGCCTATTGTGTTATTGAGTGCGTGGATTTGGCGATTCGTGTTAGTGACACACACATCATCTAAGTCTACTAGGGTGATTTTGCCTACACCCGAGCGCGCAAGAGCCTCTGCGGTCCAACTGCCCACGCCACCTATGCCAATAACGGCAACATGGCTATTTGCTAGTGCATGGGTTTGTTCTGCGCCGTACAGGCGCACTATGCCACCTAACCGTGGGTCTTCAGACATGGTAATTCTACTCAGTTCGTTATGACTCGCTCAATGAAATAAGCGTGTTCAAATAGTGTTGTTTATCTCTGCGAATGGCTTGTTGCGCGCTAAACATCTTTATCGCACTTTCTTTCGTAATTTAATTCGCATTTTATTTGGCGTTTAGTATTTCGCACAGCACGGTAAATAATAGGCAAAAGCTTTGCGGCCAATTCAGTGGCTAGCTTCGTAAATAGCTCAATGACAAAATCAGTGTATAGCTCAATTAATAGTTCGGCGCTTTGTTCTGCATTTTATCAGCACTTTATCAGCACTCTATTAGCGCCCTAGCTACACTTTTTACCAACCTTCGCTGTACCTAAATTGGAACGGGGAGTATTTTCTCAGAAATCACCGCAAAAATCATTGCCAGAATCATCAGTGGACTCAACATGTAACATCGACGATACGTTTTTTGTACTCATAACCGGTCACTAATTATTTGGGCCCTTTGACTTAGCCCACTAGGCCTACAGGACTGTTTCGTGATTAAAATGCTTCCATTTAGCCCAAAACTCGTACAACAAAGATAAACACGCCCTAGTTTCTTTAGCTTTTTTAGAATGATAAATCCGTATTAAGTCAACATACGTTCTATAAATTACATGTTTTAATTAATCTATCGAAATTAAGGCGTTCAACATTTAGGCGCGTTGACCTTTTTTAAAAAGAACGTCGATTGCAATGTACGGCAACGGTCAGCGCGGCCTTATCAAAGAGGTATGGTTATGGGTTTATTAGTTGATGGAAAGTGGCAAGATAAATGGTACGACACTGATAAAAGTGGCGGCAAATTTGAACGGCAGGCAAGTAAGTTCCGTCATCGAATAGGGGACAGTGACGGTAAGTTTGCCCCTGAAAGCGGGCGCTATCACCTGTATGTATCTTTAGCGTGCCCATGGGCCCACAGAACACTGATTTTTCGCAAGCTTAAAAAGCTAGAATCCCACATCGACGTGTCTGTCGTGCATCCAGAAATGCTCGATAACGGATGGGAATTTGGAGATTATCCTGGTGCAACTGGCGATACACTTTTTAACTTTGAGTTTGCTCACCAGCTATACACCAAGGTTGACCCTGATATTACGACAAGAGTTACTGTGCCAATTTTGTGGGATAAAAAACTCAACACCATTGTTAACAACGAGTCAGCAGACATCATTCGAATTCTCAATAGCGACTTTAATGCGCTAACAGGAAACGATGATGATTATTACCCTGAATTATTACGCTCTGACATCGACGAAATTAACGAATTGGTTTATCACAGTATTAATAATGGTGTGTACAAGTCTGGTTTTGCCACTACACAAGAGGCGTATGAAGAAGCCGTCAATGCGTTGTTCGATGCCCTTGAAGAGGTTGAAACTCGTCTTTCCTCATCGCGTTATTTAGTGGGAGACACGCTAACCGAGGCAGACTGGCGTCTATTTACCACCTTAATACGCTTCGACCCCGTGTATCACGGACACTTTAAATGTAATAAAAAGCAAATAGCCGATTATCCCAATACATTCGGGTATATGAAAGAGCTTTACCAAGTACCTGGCGTGGCAGAAACCGTCAATTTTGACCATATAAAGCGTCACTATTATTTTAGTCATACCATGATTAACCCAACCCAGGTTATTCCAGTGGGACCACCTCAAGATTTGATGTCTGCCCATGGCAGAGAAAACATCGGTAAATGAGCGAGAGCACCTGTTATGAATTCAAACACTAATGATCAAAAAAATGCTGTTACTCAACGCTCGGTCACAAAACGGGTCAAAGGAGTAGCCACGAGTGACGGGGCCGGTGTCTCTTTAACACGTATCATCGGTCAGCCAATGCTCCCTAGGCTTGACCCATTCTTGATGCTCGATTTTTTTGGTTCCGATAAACCGGATGAATACTTGTCTGGCTTTCCTGCTCACCCCCATAGGGGGTTCCAAACGGTAACTTATATGTTGGCAGGGAAGATGCGCCATAAAGATTCCGTGGGGAACGAGGGGGTTATAGAGGCAGGCGGGATCCAGTGGATGAATGCAGGTAAAGGTATTATCCATGAAGAAATGCCAGAGCAAGAAGAGGGCCTGCTTCAAGGCTTTCAATTATGGGTGAATCTTCCGTCTCATGAAAAAATGTCATCGCCAAACTACCAAGACATTCAACCGTCAGACGTACCGGTTGTAAATAGTCACGGAGCCACAGTGAAGGTGCTTGCTGGTGAATTTGACGGTGTTACTGGACCTGTAAAAACCACCGCTGTTGCACCGTCGTTTTTTGATATTCATCTTACACCCACCGAGGATGAGCCCTCTCTTCTTTCTATTAATATTAAGGGAATGCAAGAGGGGTTTATTTATGTTTATGAGGGGGCGTTGACGGTAAACCCAGAATCAGCAGCATTGGAAAATACGCTCAGCGCAACAGAACTCGGGGTACTGTCGTCCACAAGTACTGAAAACTCACAACTAACGCTTCTTGCCAAGGGTGAATGCAAGTGTATTGTGGTATTTGGTGAGCCGATTAATGAGCCCATTGTTCAATACGGACCCTTCGTTATGAATACGCAGCAAGAAATAATGGAGGCGTTTGAGGCGTATAAAAATGGGACACTTGCAACATAAGAGACTCGCCAAGAAACACTGTGGCAATGTAAGAGAGACGCTAATTATGAGAGCCACTAAGTAAGAGTGACGAGACCGCACCACAGCTCAAACGAGCTGTGGCGGTCTGCTTTTTTACATCGTTATATTTATGATAATAGAAATATCATCCAGGCATGACTGACTACCGCAACGGTGGTTAATCCCATGCGTAATCCGATGTAACTCACAATCTGGTCTTTTGGTAGGCTGAGAGTGAATTTATCGTAAAGCATAACGGCAACGTAGCTCAACGACAGCACACCGAGAACCTTTACATCACTGGCGAAGACAAGACACAGCCATCCCACAATAGTAGGCAACATGGCCAAATACATTTGCTTGTCGTAGCGCTGATTGCTAATTGCATCCCACCAGTGAACGCCACCAAAGAAAGAAAGTAACACTGCGGAATACTGTACGAAGTACGTTGCGCTTTGCGTAATGGATAAAATATTAAATACGTAGGCCAGCGGCATAGCAATAAACGGTATTAAACCTGCTAAACCAAGACCAAGTGCAGAATAGGGCATTTGTACTCCTTTAAAAAAATACGCCATAAACAAAAATAGCGCCAATCGTGGCGCTATTTTTACAACCTAAAAAGGCAGTTAGTTCATAACTACTTTATAGGGGTATATTTTCTTTGGCTGTGACCGGTGTATAGCTGACGAGGACGACCAATTTTTTGTTTTGGATCGCTCATCATCTCATGCCAGTGTGAAATCCAACCCACTGTGCGCGATAACGCAAAGATACATGTAAACATGTTAGTTGGAATACCAATCGCTTTAAGTACGATACCAGAATAGAAATCCACGTTAGGGAATAACTTCTTCTCTGCAAAGTACGGGTCGCTCAACGCAATCTTTTCAAGTTCCATTGCTACTTCAAGCAGTGGATCTTTTACGTTAAGTTCACTGAGTACTTCATGACAGCTTTCACGCATAACGGTGGCACGGGGATCGTGGTTTTTATAAACACGGTGACCGAAGCCCATTAGGCGGAATGGGTCAGACTTGTCTTTCGCTCTGGCGATAAACTCTGGAATGCGGTCAACAGTACCGATTTCTTCTAGCATGTTAAGGCATGCTTCGTTTGCACCACCGTGAGCAGGACCCCACAAAGACGCAACACCTGCAGCGATACACGCATAAGGGTTAGCACCAGATGAACCAGCTAGACGAACGGTAGAGGTAGATGCATTTTGCTCGTGGTCAGCATGAAGCGTAAAGATACGGTCCATTGCACGCTCAACTGCAGGGCTAATCTTATGTTCTTCAGCAGGTACAGAAAACATCATGTTTAAGAAGTTAGCTGCATAGCTTAAGTCGTTACGAGGATATACGAACGGTTGACCTACATTGTACTTGTAACACATAGCAACAAGTGTAGGCATTTTCGCGATTAAACGGTGTGCACTGCGTACACGCTGTTCTTCGTTAGAAACGTCAAGGTCGCTGTGATAGAACGATGACATTGCACCAACAGTACCGCACAACATCGCCATAGGGTGGGCGTCGTTGCGGAAACCATGGAAGAACATGTTAATTTGCTCGTGAACCATTGTATGACGAGTAATTGTTTCTTTAAATTCCTCGTATTGCTCTGTAGACGGTGCGTCACCGTGTAACAGCATGTAGCATACTTCTAGGTAGTCAGCGTCGCGCGCTAGTTCTTCGATGGGGAAGCCACGGTGAAGAAGTACGCCGGCAGCGCCGTCAATGTAAGTGATGCTAGACTCGCAAGATCCTGTAGCCATAAAACCAGGGTCGTAAGTAAAATAACCGTGTTGTCCAACTGAACGGACGTCGATTACATCTTGTCCTTCTGTGCCAGACAAAATAGGAAGCTCGATTTCCTTGTCGCCGGCTTTAAGAATGGCTTTTTGATCTGCCATATATTGCTCTCCTCAGAATGGTTCTGTTTGCAGCAAAACGGACGAAAATGTCCGCTTAATTGGGAAAAGTGGGCGTATTTGTACTTTATTATGCACCAATAAGTCAATTTTATTGCATATATGTATAATAAATATTCTCTATCACCGAGATTTGTATTAGCAACTTTGTTACTCACTATTTACTAAATGAAAACACCACTTTCCTTTATACCCCAATATTTTTAATTACTTTTGGGAAAAGGTAAATCATTAATCGATGTTTTTGTGATGCGTTGCGTTACAAGCTTATATACTTCATGCAGAATAATTAACCGGTTACATTAAAAGACATTAACTTGCTCGATATAATGTGGTCACACAAACCCAGCACTGATAACCTAAATCACGCGTTTGTACGTTAGAAGCGGCGGGTTTGGAGCAATTGTGATCTCTTTTTATTTAAAATAGTTACCAATAAAGTGTTAATTCAGACTAAAGTCTTACTACGACACAAAAAATTGTAATTATATACTACGCTGGATATACTCGGCGGTGCTTGAATACTAGAATAATTATTCTGTTAAAAGCATTAAAGATAAGTTCACAAATTGTTAACAACTCAATGGATGAGGCAATTAACAGGTTAAAAGCGAATTCACTTGTTCAGGACATAATAAATACAAGTAATTCTTATCCCTACGGATTAAACAGGCATACATTGTGAAAAAGCAAAGACCAGTAAATTTAGAACTCAATACTATTAAATTTCCGCCCTCTGCTATTTCGTCAATTCTCCACCGCGTAACCGGTGTTGCAATGTTCTTCGCGTTACTTTTCGTTATTTGGGCATGGGCAGTATCTGTTCAGTCGCCTGAAGGCTTCGCGAATGTTCAAGCAATAATGGACGGTTTCTTTGGAAAATTTGTCGCAATAGGCACAGCTTCAGCGCTGACGTATCACATTCTAGGCGGCCTAAGACATGTTGTTATGGATTTAGGTCACTGGGAAGAATTAGAGTCAGGCAACAATAGTGCAAAAGCAACAATCGCACTATGGATTGTACTGACCGTAGTATTGGGAGTTGCATTATGGTAACCAACCAAGCAAGTATGAAGCGCGATGGTGTACAAGATTACGTATCACTTCGTGCGACAGCAGCAATTATTTTCGCGTACTCGATTTTCATGGCGTGGTACTTTATAACCAGCGGTAGCTTAAGTTACGTCGAATGGCGTGGGTTATTCTCTGGTTTAGCTATGAAAGTTTTCACATTGGCAGCACTAATCGCAGTGATGATCCACGTACGTATCGGCCTTTGGCAGGTACTATCAGACTATGTTAAGTCAACAAGTCTGCGCGCGGGATTACAATATATACTAAATATCATCGCTTTTGGCTACGTAGCTGTCGGCCTATTTGTATTGTGGGGAGTGTAAGATGAGTTTACCCGTACACGAGTTTGATGCAGTAGTAATTGGGGCTGGTGGCGCAGGTATGCGTGCCGCGCTACAGATTTCACAGTCTGGTAAGTCATGTGCACTGTTATCAAAAGTTTTTCCAACCCGTTCTCATACTGTGTCTGCACAGGGTGGTATTACTGTTGCGCTAGGTAATTCACATGAAGACAACTGGGAATGGCACATGTATGACACTGTAAAAGGGTCAGATTACATCGGCGACCAAGATGCAATCGAATACATGTGTAAGGAAGGTCCTGAAGCCATTATAGAAATGGAAAATATGGGTCTACCGTTCTCTCGTTTTGAAAACGGAAAAGTATATCAACGTCCTTTTGGTGGACAATCAAGAAACTTTGGTGGCGAGCAAGCGGCACGTACAGCAGCTGCTGCTGACCGTACAGGTCATGCGCTTCTTCACCTTCTTTACCAACAGAACGTAAAAAATAAAACAAAAGTATTTTCTGAATGGTATGCCCTTGATTTAGTGAAAAACCAAGACGGTGACGTTGTTGGTTGTACAGCAATCGACATCGAGTCTGGCGAAGTCGTTTACTTTAAGTCTCGCGCAGTCGTACTAGCAACAGGTGGCGCAGGTCGTATTTACGCATCTACCACTAATGCCCACATCAATACTGGTGACGGTGTTGGTATGGCACTACGTGCTGGTGTTGCGGTTCAAGATATGGAAATGTGGCAGTTCCACCCAACGGGTATCGCTGGTGCAGGAACATTAGTTACTGAAGGTTGTCGTGGTGAAGGTGGTTATCTACTCAACAAAGACGGCGAGCGTTTCATGGAACGTTATGCACCTAATGCGAAAGACTTAGCAGGCCGTGACGTTGTTGCTCGTTCAATGATGACTGAGATTAGAGAAGGTCGTGGTTGTGAGGGTCCTTGGGGCACACACATCAAACTTAAGCTTGACCACCTTGGTAAAGACGTACTTGAATCACGTCTGCCTGGTATTCTTGAGTTGTCTCGTACCTTTGCTCACGTTGACCCTGTTAAAGAGCCAATTCCAGTAATACCAACGTGTCACTACATGATGGGCGGTATTCCTACTAACGTAGACGGTCAGTGCTTAGCAGTGGACGAAAACGGCAACGATAAAGTTGTGAATGGTTTATTTGCTTGTGGTGAGATTGCTTGTGTATCAGTACACGGTGCAAACCGCCTAGGTGGTAACTCACTACTTGATTTGGTTGTATTTGGTCGCGCAACGGGTATGCACCTTGGCAAGACACTATCTGATATGGCACCAAGTCGCGACGCATCAGAGTCTGACCTAGATGCAGCAATGGCTAGATTTAACCGCTGGGAAAGTTCAGAGACTGGCAAGGGCGAAGACCCAGTTCAGATCAAGAAAGACATGCAAAAATGCATGCAGCTTAACTTCTCAGTATTCCGTGAAGGTGATGCAATGGCTGACGGCCTGAAAGAGCTTGGCGAAATTCGCGAGCGCTTGCAGAATGCCCGCCTTGACGATAAGAGCTCAGACTTTAATACACAGCGTATTGAATGCCTAGAACTTGATAACCTGATGGAAACCGCGTATAGCACAGCAGTAGCAGCGAATTTCAGAACGGAAAGCCGTGGCGCGCACAGCCGCTTCGATTTCCCAGATCGTGATGATGACAACTGGCTATGCCACAGCATTTACGATCCGAACACTGAAAAAATGCTCAAACGTGATGTCAATATGGCGCCGAAACTTAGAGAGGCATTCCCTCCTAAAGCGCGTTCGTATTAAGAGAGGTAACGATAATGAAATTAGAATTTTCGATATACCGTTATAACCCAGATGTTGACGCTAAACCACGCATGCAAGACTACACTCTAGAAGTAGAGGAAGGTCAAGACATGATGGTACTAGACGCACTGATTGCATTGAAAGAAGAAGATGCCTCGTTGTCCTTCCGTCGTTCATGCCGTGAAGGTGTATGTGGTTCAGATGGTGTGAATATGAACGGCAAGAACGGTCTTGCTTGTATTACCCCACTGTCAGCGTTAGGAAAGGGCAAAATTGTTGTACGTCCACTTCCAGGTCTACCCGTAGTGCGTGACCTAGTTGTTGATATGACGCAATTTTACACTCAGTACGAGAAGATTAAGCCTTTCTTGATCAACGATGGAAAACAGCCACCTGCTCGAGAGCACTTGCAGTCTCCTGAAGAGCGTGCGAAGTTAGATGGTCTGTATGAGTGTATTTTATGTGCTTGTTGTTCAACATCTTGTCCGTCATTTTGGTGGAATCCAGATAAGTTCATCGGCCCAGCAGGGTTGTTACATGCTTATCGCTTCCTAATCGATAGCCGTGATACGGCGACAGACGAGCGTTTGAACGAGCTGGACGACGCCTTTAGCGTATTCCGCTGTCATGGTATTATGAACTGTGTAAGCGTATGCCCGAAAGGATTAAACCCAACAAAAGCAATTGGACAAATAAAGTCTATGCTTCTGTCTCGGGCTGTTTAGTTCGAATCTTTACTAACTAAGTTAGTCACAGATTTTTGATGCTCTAAATAGCCATCCAGTTAGGATGGCTATTTTTTTATGTATTCATAGTGATAACACTTGGTTCTGTTGAGAATAGCCTTATAATAGTACTTGATTGTTAACTAGATTTTATAAAACGTAGCAAGGCAAATTAAATGCAAGAAAGCGTGATGAAAGCGTGGTGGGATTCCTCGCACATGGCAGGTGCCAACGCTGCCTATGTTGAAGAGTTGTATGAAGCCTATTTGGAAGACCCTCAAAGCGTCTCCGAAACATGGCGCCAAATCTTCGATAACCTCCCCAATCTTGATGGCGTAGCATTAGAAACTAATCATACAGCAATTAAAAATCAATTTAGGAAACTTGCTGCGTTAGGTCCAACTGCACGAATGTCTAGCTCCACGGCACCCTCTGCAAGTGGTTCAGACGGCAAGCAAGTTAAAGTTCTCCAGCTTATTAATGCATTCCGTTTTCGCGGACATCAGCACGCTAACCTTGACCCGCTAGGGCTTTGGAAACAAGCTAGAGTGCGCGACCTAGAACTTTCTCACCATAACCTCTCTGAAGAAGATTTCGATTCTGTTTACAACGTAGGCTCATATGCCATTGGTAAAGAGTCGCTTCCGTTAGGTGAATTAGTCAAATCGCTAAACAGAACGTATTGTGGTTCTATCGGTGCTGAGTATATGCACATTACCGATACCGACCAAAAACGTTGGTTACAGCAAAAGTTTGAATCGGTGCAGGCTAAGCCAGAAATTTCTCGTGACGAGAAATTAAGCATTCTTAAAGGGCTTACTGCTGCTGACGGCATGGAAAAGTACCTTGGTGCGAAATTCCCTGGCGCAAAACGCTTCTCTCTTGAAGGTGGCGACGCGTTAGTACCCATGCTAAAAGGGCTAATAACCAAAGCCGGCGCGGCTGGCACTAAAGAAGTGGTTATTGGTATGGCCCACCGCGGCCGATTAAATGTGTTGGTTAACGTGCTAGGTAAGAACCCGTCAGTATTGTTTGACGAGTTCTCAGGAAAGCACGACGATTCACTTGGTGCAGGTGACGTTAAATACCACGCTGGTTTCTCTTCTGACTTTGCCACCCCAGGCGGCAACGTTCATTTAGCGTTAGCATTTAACCCATCTCACTTGGAAATTGTTAACCCTGTGGTTATCGGTTCTGTGCGAGCACGTCTTGTTCGCCGCGAAAACGATACCAATACGGTATTGCCTATCACCATTCACGGTGATTCGGCTGTAGCAGGTCAGGGCGTTGTACAAGAAACTTTCAATATGTCACAAACCCGAGGCTTTGCTGTCGGCGGGACTGTGCGTATCGTAGTCAATAACCAAGTTGGTTTCACTACGTCAAAAACGGAAGATACCCGCTCTACGCAATACTGTACTGATATTGCGAAAATGGTTCAGGCTCCTATCTTCCATGTAAATTCTGACGACCCTGAAGCCGTTGCGTTTGTAACCCAACTAGCGCTTGAATATCGTCAGAAGTTTAAGCGAGATGTGGTTATCGATTTGGTTTGTTATCGCCGTCACGGTCATAACGAAGCTGATGAGCCTAACGCAACACAGCCGTTAATGTATCAAAAAATCAAGAAGCATCCTGTTCCACGTGCTATATATGCCGATCAGCTCATTGCTGAAGGCGTTATTGAGCAGCGTGATGCGGACCGCTATCTACAAGAGTATCGCGAAGCGCTTGATCACGGAGCTTGTGTTGTAGAAGAGTGGCGCCCGATGACAGAGCACAGCGTTGACTGGTCTCCGTATCTAGGTCACGACTGGGATACGCCGTACGACGGCAGCGTAAGTGTAGAAAAACTTAAAGAATTGGGTGAGTCTATTACGACTTTCCCTGAAGACCACAAGCTTCAGTCTCGTGTAAACAAGTTATATCAAGACAGAAAAGCTATGGTCGCTGGCGAAAAGCTTCTCGACTGGGGTATGGCAGAAAATTTAGCTTACGCTACCCTTGTTGATGCGGGCGAAGATATTCGTATTACAGGCCAAGACAGTGGTCGCGGTACGTTCTTCCACCGCCACGCGGTACTTCACAATCAGACAGACGGTTCGACTTACCTTCCTCTGCAACATATAAGAGAAGGCCAAGGCGAAATAGAAATTTACGATTCCGTGTTGTCTGAAGAAGCGGTAATGGCGTTCGAATATGGTTACGCGACTGCCGAACCGACTTGTTTAACCATTTGGGAAGCCCAGTTTGGTGACTTCGCCAACGGTGCACAGGTTGTGTTTGACCAATTCCTAAGTTCAGGTGAAGCAAAATGGGGCCGCTTGTGTGGTTTAACTGTTTTGTTACCACATGGCTACGAAGGTCAGGGTCCAGAGCATAGTTCAGCGCGACTAGAGCGTTTCTTACAAATGTGCGCCGATCACAACTGGCAAGTGTGTGTTCCGTCAACGCCAGCGCAGGTATATAACATGCTGCGTCGTCAGGTGGTTCGCCCTATGCGTAAGCCACTTATTGTTATGTCGCCTAAGTCACTATTACGTCACCCGCTGGCTGTATCTTCTCTTGAAGAACTCAGTGAAGGTAAGTTCCACAACGTTATCGGTGAAATTGACGACATAGATCCGAAAGACGTCAAGCGCGTGGTAATGTGTTCGGGCAAAGTGTATTACGATTTGCTGGACCAACGCCGTAAGAACGAACAAAGCGATGTTGCTATTGTTCGTTTAGAGCAGCTTTATCCTTTCCCGCAAGAAGAATGCGCAAAAATTGTGGCACAGTACAGTCACGTAAAAGATTGGGTTTGGTGCCAAGAAGAGCCTCAAAATCAGGGCGCTTGGTACTGTAGCCAACACCATTTCTGGCAAGCAATTCCAGAAGGTGCAAAGTTAACATATGCGGGTCGTGAAGCATCCTCGTCGCCTGCAGTAGGTTATGTATCCGTTCACAATCAGCAGCAAAAAGCACTGATTGAAGACGCTCTCACTATTAAATAAGGAACAGAAATGACAATTGAGATAAAAGTTCCGGTTCTACCTGAGTCAGTTGCCGATGCCTCCATTGCAACCTGGCACGTTAAAGCCGGTGATGCAGTTAAACGAGACCAGAATCTGGTTGATATTGAAACTGATAAAGTAGTTCTAGAAGTTGTAGCGCCAGCGGACGGTACAATCGGTGAGATCTTGAACGAAGAGGGTGCAACGGTTTTAGGTGAGCAGGTTATCGCGAAACTTGAAGAGGGCGGCGCTGCTGCTCCGGCTAAATCAGACTCGTCTGACTCTGAAAAAGAGTCTAGACCAGCAAAAGCTGATAAGTCTGAAAGCGCACCTGCTGGTAAAGCTTCTGACGTAAAAGTGCCAGTATTACCAGAGTCTGTTGCTGACGCTACTATCGCTACTTGGCACGTAGGTGTTGGCGAAGCGGTATCGCGCGATCAAAATCTAGTAGATATTGAGACGGATAAAGTGGTACTTGAAGTGGTAGCTCCTGCTGATGGTTCACTGTCAGAAATTGTTGCCGAAGAGGGTGCAACGGTAACCGCTGAAGAAGTGATTGCTAAGTTTGTAGAAGGCGCTTCTGGCGGCGCTGCTGCGTCTGCTCCTGCAGATGATAGTGACGAGAGCGATGATAGCAGCGATGCATTAAGCCCATCAGTTCGTCGTTTACTTGCAGAGAAAGGTGTCGATGCATCTAGTGTTAAAGGCACAGGTAAAAATGGTCGCATCACTAAAGAAGATGTTGAAAAGCACCTGAAAGGTGGCAATAAGGCACCTGCGGCAGCTTCTTCATCAAGCGAAGCAACACCAGACTTACCGGTTGGAAATCGCACTGAAAAACGCGTTCCAATGACACGTCTTCGCAAGACAATCGCGAACCGTTTGTTAGAAGCGAAAAATTCTACGGCCATGCTTACTACGTTTAACGAAGTAAATATGAAGCCTATTATGGAATTGCGTAAGCAGTACCAAGAGAGTTTCGAAAAACGTCACGGTATTCGCCTTGGCTTCATGTCTTTCTATGTGAAAGCAGTGACTGAAGCCCTTAAGCGCTTCCCTGAAGTGAATGCGTCTATTGACGGTGATGATATTGTTTATCACAACTACTTCGATATCTCTATTGCAGTATCAACGCCACGTGGATTGGTAACACCAATTCTTAAAGATACCGATACGTTAGGTATGGCCGGTGTTGAGAAGGGTATTAAAGAATTAGCATTGAAAGGTCGTGACGGTAAGCTAGCAATGGCTGATCTACAAGGTGGTAACTTCACCATCACGAACGGCGGTGTTTTTGGTTCACTAATGTCTACACCAATCATTAATCCTCCTCAAAGCGCTATCTTGGGTATGCATAAAATCCAAGATCGTCCAATGGCGGTTAATGGGAAAGTAGAAATTTTGCCAATGATGTATCTTGCACTCTCTTACGATCACAGAATTGTTGATGGTAAAGAGTCAGTAGGCTTCTTGGTAACCGTAAAAGAGATGCTTGAAGATCCGACACGTCTATTACTAGACGTATAAGACTTCCGTCTCACGCAATTGTGGTTAGTGGCAAATATGGTCTATGCTGTGTTTGCTTCTAACGCAACGCTGATATTTGATGTGATAATATCAGCCAAACTAATCAAGTCGCATTTGCGACTTTTGTCTTACTAAAAATCGGATAGAAACACCATGAATTTGCATGAATACCAAGGTAAGCAGCTATTCAAAGAATACGGTCTACCTGTTTCTGAAGGATACGCAGCAGACACTCCTGAAAGTGCTGTAGAGGCCGCTAACCGCATTGGCGGTAGTGAGTGGGTAGTAAAATGTCAGGTCCACGCAGGTGGACGCGGTAAAGCAGGCGGCGTTAAGTTAGTAAAAGATACTGACGCAATTAAAGCTTTCGCAGAAAACTGGCTTGGCAAAAATTTGGTGACTTTCCAGACTGACGAAAATGGTCAGCCTGTGAGCAAAATCCTTGTTGAAACTTGCACAGATATCGCTAACGAATTGTACCTTGGTGCAGTAGTTGACCGCACAACCCGTCGTGTTGTGTTTATGGCTTCTACTGAAGGTGGCGTTGAGATTGAAACTGTTGCTGAAGAAACACCAGAGAAAATTCTTAAAGCTGAAATCGACCCAATTGTTGGTGCTCAGCCTTACCAAGCACGCGAAATGGCGTTTAAACTTGGCCTTTCTGGCGTTCAAATCAAACAATTTACTAAGATTTTCCTTGGCCTAGCTAAGATGTTTGAAGATCTTGATGTTGCATTGATTGAAATTAACCCGCTTGTAATCAAAGAAGATGGTGACCTTCACTGTCTTGACGCTAAGCTAGCTATCGATGGCAACGCGTTATATCGCCAGCCTAAAGTTAAAGCTATGCAAGATCCTACTCAAGAAGATGCACGTGAAGCGCATGCTGCTGAGTTCGAACTTAACTATGTTGCTCTAGACGGTAACGTAGGTTGTATGGTTAACGGTGCCGGCCTAGCAATGGGTACAATGGACATCGTAAACCTACACGGTGGCAAGCCAGCTAACTTCCTAGACGTTGGTGGCGGCGCGACTAAAGAGCGTGTTGCAGAAGCATTCAAAATCATCTTATCTGACGATAACGTTAAAGCGGTTTTAGTTAACATCTTTGGTGGTATCGTTCGTTGTGACATGATTGCCGAAGGTATCATTGGTGCAGTTAAAGAAGTGGGTGTTAATGTTCCTGTTGTTGTACGTCTTGAAGGTACAAACGCAGAGCTTGGCCGTGAGGTTCTAGCGAACTCTGGTTTAGATATCATTGCTGCTGAGTCGCTAACTGATGCAGCACAGAAAGTTGTAGCTGCAGCGGAGGGCAAATAATGTCTGTATTAATTAACAAAGATACCAAAGTAATCTGTCAGGGTTTCACTGGTGGTCAAGGTACTTTCCACTCTGAGCAAGCGATTGCTTACGGTACGCAAATGGTTGGTGGTGTTACACCAGGCAAAGGCGGCACTGAGCACCTGGGTCTTCCAGTATTCAATACAGTACGTGAAGCGGTAGAAGCAACAGGCGCAACGGCAACTGTTATCTATGTACCAGCTGCATTCTGTAAAGATTCAATCGTTGAAGCTGCTGATGCTGGCATCGAGCTTATCGTTTGTATTACTGAAGGTATTCCTACGCTAGATATGCTTTACGTTAAAGAATACGTAAATGCTAAAGGCGTTCGCATGATTGGTCCAAACTGCCCAGGTGTGATTACTCCTGGAGAGTGTAAGATTGGTATCATGCCTGGACACATCCACAAGCCTGGTAAAGTAGGTATTGTTTCTCGCTCTGGTACACTTACGTACGAAGCGGTTAAGCAAACTACTGACGAAGGTTTCGGTCAGTCTAGCTGTGTTGGTATTGGTGGTGACCCTATTCCGGGTTCTAACTTCATCGACATCCTTCAGTTGTTCCAAGACGATCCTCAAACAGAAGCTATCGTTATGATTGGTGAGATTGGTGGTACAGCAGAAGAAGAAGCTGCTGAATTCATCAAAGCTAACGTAACTAAGCCTGTTGTTTCTTACATTGCGGGTGTAACTGCACCTGAAGGTAAGCGTATGGGTCACGCTGGAGCAATCATTGCCGGCGGTAAAGGTACAGCTGACGAGAAATTTAAAGCACTAGAAGATGCGGGTGTTAAAACCGTGCGCTCTCTTGCTGACATCGGCAAAGCACTTCGCGAAACCACTGGTTGGTAAGCGATAGACTTGCCAAGTAGCTATCTAAAATAGCCACTTTAAATAGTTATAAAAAACCCGCTTATAGCGGGTTTTTTTATGGCTAATCATTTTTTACTAGGCTTAATGCACAAACTTCTATTTACATTTTATTTTGCCTTGATGAAACAAAAGAACAACAAAACACCCTGAAAGCCCCGTTTTTATGCCTTTTGCGTAATTAACTTACAAAATTACATTTGCTGCTAATGTTAACGTATTGTTGAAAAAGTGGATTGAATACGTATGCAAGCAATTGTGCAATAACTCACACCTCTATAGCATTACGCCATGTAATCTATTGTCATTTCTTTGTCACAATAACAATTAAATAGGCAAAAATTGAAACCTTACGGGACACCTGTTTTATGAAACACTTTAAACCAAACCTAATTAAGACAGCGCTTATCGCTGGCGGCGTTGCTTTTGGTAGTGCTCCTGCACTAGCTCAGCAGTCAGATACAGACGCAGTTGATGAAACGGCAGTGGAAGTCATTGAAGTTAGTGGCATCCGCGGAAGTTTACAACGCGCGCAAGCGATAAAAATGGACAACACCTCAATTGTAGAGGCACTTTCTGCAGAAGATATTGGTAAATTACCAGATACCTCTATTGCTGAATCACTAGCCCGCCTTCCAGGTCTAGCCGGTGAGCGTAGAAACGGCAGAACAAGTGGTCTCTCAGTGCGTGGTTTTAATGAAAACTACGTGGGTACAACGCTTAATGGACGCGAACTATTAGGTATGGGTGATAACCGTGGGGTTGAGTTCGATTTGTATCCTACTGAAATCGTTTCTAACATACTTGTTTATAAAACACCTGAAGCCGGTCTTATGACTCAGGGCATCGGTGGTACCATCGACATTCAAACAGTAAGCCCGTTAACAGCAAAAGAAACGTTTGCAATAAACGGCAGCTTTGAGATGAACGGTGAAGATTCTGGTAACCCAGATTTTGACAACAAGGGTCACAGAATATCGTTTAACTACGTTGATCAGTTTGCAAACGACACATTAGGTGTTGCGCTTGTTGTTGCTGATATGGAATCGCCACGACAAGAAAAGTATTTCCGTGGTTGGGGATATGCCAATGTCAATACAACGCCAGAGGGTACATTTGATGACAATGGCAATCCTTTATGGAATCCAAGACGATTTGATGGCCAGGATACAGTCGAGGTTCCGGATGGTACCGTGATTTTAGGCGGTAACGACTCATTTACTCGTTCTGCCATGCTAGAGCGTACGTCAATTGCCGGTGTCATAGAATACGCGCCAACCGACGATTTAACTATTCAATTTGACGCTCTATACATCGATTTTGAAGAAAACGATGTTCGAAGAGGGGTCGAAGAAGGTGGTGCTGAGTGGGGTACAAGCGAGTACACAATCACAGGTATTGAAGATGGTCTTGTAACATCAGGATACTACGATGGTTTCCACTCTGTAATCCGTAACGATTCGCGTCAGCAACAGGCGGAGCTAACTACTTTTGGTCTTAATGTTGAATACAACATTAACGACAACTGGACGGCAACTTTAGACGTTTCAATGGGTGAAGTTGATAAGACTATCACTGATATCGAAAGTTATTCAGGTGTAGGACGTGCCGGTGTTGACGGTCGCCCACTTACTCCGCGTTCGTGGACAATGACATCTACAGGTGCGGTTTACAGCGATCACCCAACTCTTGACGGTGTTGATTTAACCGACCCATCTTTAATTCAACTCGCTGGACCTCAAGCATGGGGCGGTTCATTAGCACCTGTTGAGCAATTCCAAGGCGTTGAAGGCTTTGGTCCAGATACTGCGCAAGATGGTTTTGTGAATGAGCCAATTTTTGATGAAACTCTAGATGCAGTAAGACTTGATATTGAAGGTTTTGTTGATTGGGGCATGTTCTCTAAATTTACCGCTGGTGTAAATTATCAAGAGCGTGAAAAAGCAAAAGACAACAATGGTGCTTTCTTAACCTCTCCACTATGGCCAAGTTCAGAATCTATTCCAAACCCTATTGGCGTAGCTGACTTAAGCCACATTGGTGTGGAAGGTGTTGTAGCCTACGACAGTCTAGCTCTTTACCGAAGTGGCTACTACATTGAAACTGAAGCTGAACTGTTTGAAAACGGTCGTATCGGTGACACTTATACCATTACCGAAGATTTGTTGACTGCATACGCCAAGTTAAGCATTGATACTGAGTTACGTGGTATTTTCATCACAGGTAACTTAGGGCTTCAAATTATCGATGTAGACCAAACGGGTACTGGATTTAATACAACAACCGGTCCAACAGGCTTCACAGCTGTAACGCCAGTCTCTGATGGTTCGTCGTACCACGATATTCTACCGACGCTTAACTTAAGCTTTGAGGTTGCTGAGAACCAGTTTATCCGTACCGCGATGGGTAAAGTGTTGAGCCGTCCACGTATGGATGACATGAGACCTAACAACACGGTTAGCTTCACGTTTAACGACCAGCAAATTATTTCTCAAAACGTGGCTAACGGGCCTTGGTCTGCAAGCTCGGGTAATGCACAACTTAGACCGCTTCAAGCAAACCAATTTGACATTGCTTATGAGAATTACTTTGCAGATTCTGGTTACGTCGCTGTTAGCTTCTTCTATAAAGACCTAACTAACTGGCACGTTAGCGGCCAAACAATTGGTGATTTTTCTGAGTCATTCATTGAAGGCTTCCATCAGACTTCAGGTCAAACCGATATCAACGGCGATGACGTGTTAGACGAGAACGATATTGTTCCACCAGCTACATTTAACGGTGTTGTGAGTTTCCGTGAAGACGGCCTTGAAGGTTTCGTTAGAGGCTGGGAAGTACAAGGTAGTATTCCGTTTGACTTGTTCCACGAATCTCTTGAAGGTTTCGGTATGTTCGCAAGTGCAACTTTCCTAGACGGTGAGTTAGACAACGGCGATGCAGTACCAGGACTATCAGATGAAACTTACTCACTTACCGCGTTTTATGAAAGCAATGGATTTGAAGTACGTGTTTCTGGCACCAAGCGTGATGCCTTTAGCACAGAAACAAGAGCGGTAAGTCTTTCACTAGCACAAATACAGGATGCTGGTGTTGAACAGTGGGATGCGCAAATCGGTTATGACTTTAGCGAGTCTGGCATTGAGGCACTTTACGGCTTACGCGTTACTCTGCAAGGTCAAAACCTAACAGATGAGCCAACTATCCGTACTAACCCAGGCGACGCACGTCAAATTACTGAATTCCAACAGTATGGACGCAACTTCCTACTCGGTGTTAACTACACGTTCTAATGTTTGATAACGCTAAACTTGTGCCGCTCTTATTGGGAGTGGTATAAACAGAGTTAGAAAGATAAAAATGAAGGCCCCAAATAGTCATGCTGATTGGGGCCTTTTATCGTAAACCCCTTCTTTTTATTATCGTTAAAGCAGAAGCAAAAGCAAAAAGCAGTACGCTCAAGCGTTAATAAAAAGGTGAAGTTTACAAGCGGCAGTGGCAAAAATATGACAAACACAGCAGTAAAAGATGTAGTAATTGTGGGTGGTGGAACAGCTGGCTGGATTTCAGCTGCGGTTGTCAAACGTCTATTAGGTTCTCGAGTTAACGTTACATTGGTGGAATCAGAAGATATTGGCACCGTAGGCGTAGGCGAGGCGACTATACCACCTATTATACTGCTCAATAAGATGCTGGGTTTGGATGAGAAAGAATTTCTCAGAGAAACGAAAGCTACTATGAAGCTCGCTATTCGTTTCGAGAATTGGAAAGAGCAGGGTGATAGTTATTACCATACCTTTGGTGCACCGGGTAAAAGTTTTGCGTTTTGCCATTTTCATCATTATTTTAAACGTGCGCAAAAATTGGGTCTCAAAGACTCTATTTGGGAATACGACCTCAACTATCTTGCCTGCGAGGCGGGAAAATTTGCCCACATAAAATCTCCTGATCCCATCATTGAAATGCCTTATGCGTATCACTTTGATGCTTCGTTGTACGCTCGATTTCTTCGTAAGAAATGCGAAGAAATGGGGGTTGTTCGTGAAGAGGGGATTATAGAGCGGGTAGAGCAGCATACCGAAAACGGCTTTATAAAAGCCGTCACGTTAAAGGATGGCACTTCAATAAGCGGTGATCTTTTCATCGACTGCTCAGGGTTTAAAGGTTTGCTTACCCAACAAACCCTCAATACGGGCTATGAAGATTGGTCACATTGGCTGCCATGCGATCGCGCTGTGGCAATGCCCTCAGAACGTCATGAAAACACAAGCCCTTTTACTCGCTCAATTGCGCACAGCGCTGGGTGGCAGTGGCGTATTCCGTTGCAGCATCGTAACGGCAACGGCCTTGTTTACAGCAGTAACTATTACAGTGACGATCAGGCGCTAAATATTTTATCTAATAATATCGATACCAAGCCACTGGCCGATCCTAATTTTATACGTTTTAAAACTGGTCGTAGACGTAAGCAATGGAACAAAAACGTCATTGCGGTAGGGCTGGCTAGCGGCTTCCTTGAGCCGTTGGAATCTACCAGTATTCATCTTATTCAATCAGCCGTGGTACGTTTAATTCACCTGTTTCCTCACAATGGAATTAGGCAAGAACAGATTGATGAGTACAATCAGCAGTCTAAATTGGAATACGAGCAAATTCGCGACTTTATAATATTGCATTATCATGTAAACGAACGTAACGATAGCCAGTTTTGGCGTGACGTGAGAAACATGGAAGTACCAAACAGTCTCACCCATAAAATAGAATTGTTTAAGGCGTCGGGAAATATTTTTAGAGAGCAAAACGACCTTTTCTTAGAGAGTTCATGGCTACAGGTGATGATGGGCCAGGGAATTGACGCTAACGATTACCACCCACTGGCGAACGCCATGTCGGATGAGAAACTCTTAGAGTTAATGCGTAATATTAAAAATATCAAAAATGAACCCGTGGGAAAAATTGCGACTCACGATATGTTTATTAAACAGTTTTGCGGCTTATAAAACGCTTTTGCATATTTATCCATAAATCCGACGCTCCCAATCAGGTTGTATAAAAAATTAGCTACCATCGATTTAACACAGAGCCAGCGCGCTTTGCTGCCAAAGGCTCTGTGTTTATCCCTTTTTCCTTTGCCTCTATCTTTGTTCAATCACTCTATTGGTTGTAAAAAGGGAACGTAGGTTAAGTAAAGCAATCTCCTATACTAATCCCGCGCGTTATCTTTTTTCATACTTTTATGACTTATTTTCAACTATCTACCTTATATTTCTCTTTTAATATCCCTGTGTTTTTCTACATCCTAAGCTTAACCTTGCCGTTTTAAATACGCTTATTAGCATCCTGATTTTTAACATGTTCTCATTAAGCCTATTTTAAACCCGTCGCTAATTTACGTAACTTGTAACTTAAATGTTTACAAATTCCTTGTATTTGAAACATATGTTGCAGATATGTAAATGAATACGTATGCATAGCATTGCTCCCTTTTTGTACAAAACAGTAAGATTCATTACTGGAACAAAAGAGGCAAGTTAAGATCCGGATTAGCTGTTGTAGTCCTAACTTGTCGATAATAAACAAAGAATGGGACACCCATGCAAACATTTAAACCCAGCACAATAATGGCAGCCCTGATAAGCAGCGGGGTGGCCTTTATGTCTTTGCCCCTCTATGCACAGGAAGAGGCCGACAATCCACAAGCGAAAACCACCACAGAAGCTAATTCAACACAAGCGGTTGAAGTTCCCCCACGGGAAGAACTTGAGCGCATTGAAGTACGAGGATTTAGTACTAGCTTAATTCAGTCTTTAAACCAAAAGCGTTTTTCAGACACAGTGTCAGAACAAATTTCAGCGGATGACTTAGGCGGTCTTCCGGATGTATCAATGGCTGACGCGCTAACTCGGCTCCCGGGTATTTCAGCAGTTCGCACCGGTGGCCAAGCTGCACAGATAAACATTCGGGGGCTTTCTGGTGACTTTGTATTTTCAACATTAAATGGCCGCGAACAGGTTTCTACAAGCGGTAGCCGCGCTATTGAATTTGACCAATATCCTTCGGAGCTCATCAGTGAAGCTGCGGTGTATAAATCACCGAAAGCCTCCCTTATTGAGGGTGGTATTGCCGGAACGGTTGAATTAAAGACAGCATCTCCTCTTAAAATGCAGGAGCAACATAAATTCAGCGCCAATATGCGAGGGATGTATAACGATAGGGCATCAGAAGTTTCTGACGCAGAGGAATTCGGCCATCGTCTTAGCTTTTCCTATCAAGGTAAGTTTTTAGATGACACGGTAGGCGTGTCATTAGGGTATGCCCGCTTATTTCAACCGAGTGTTTCAACTCAGTTTATAGGTCTTGCTTATAACGGACTGGTGGATGTAGACGGCATTGAAGGTGACGCTGATGGGCCTGACTCATGTGTGGAGTGTGAGTACATATCCGAAGGGTTTGAAATGCAGCACAAAGGGGGGGAGGAAACTCGCGATGGTTATGTGGCTGCCATTGAATGGGCACCAATCGACACCTTTACGCTAAAAGCCGACGCGTTTATTTCAAAGTTTGACTCTGAAGCCTTCGCGCGAGGTTTCCGGGTGAAACTGGGCGGGATTAATGCAGGCATTACTAACCCTACTGTGGTAAACAATAGCGTGATTGGCGGCACATTTTCACGCACAGACAATAGCTTTACTCGTGTAGAGCTGGTAAACGATGACAATCAAGATTTTGATAGCGTTGCAAACTTTGGTGTAAATGCCAATTGGGAAATCAGTGCCGACCTAGCGGTTCAGTTCGATATTTCTCGTTCTACCGCCGAGAGCGATTTTAGAAACGGTTTGTTATGGTCTTTAGTGGGGGAGGATGCCAATGCAGCCAACCCTGTTTTTGATGAGAATGTTCAAATATCGTATTTGCTCAATGGATTAGACCTACCTGACTTAGGTTTTAATCAAATGAGCGCCTTCACCGACACCGATCGAGTGATGGTAAGCAAGTATGGTATTTACCCTTTTGAAAATAAAGACGAATTAGATGCCTACAGAATTGATTTTCAATATTTTATAGATTCGCCCGTTATATCCGGCTTGGAATTTGGCTACCGCTATTCAGACAGAGAATATAACAACGATCGCTCTGTGTTTGAGTATGGAAACGACAGCGCTTTCTCAGTCAGCCAACCGCCGCTAAAACTGACCTCAGATATGGTGGAACAGGTAGACTGGAGCGGAGACTTTGGCTATTTTCCAAGTTATCTGTCAGTAGATTTAGACAGTGCACTTAACGCGTGGTTTCCAGACGGCAGACCTGTACCGGTTCAAACTTGGGGGCCAGGAGCAGCAGGGGTAATTAATGGTCCTGGCACAGGGCCGGCCACTGCATGGACGTTACAGGAAAGTGGTGACGTTTTTGAAACGGTGAATTCAGCCTATTTAATGGCGGCAATAAATACGGAAATTGGGAGTTTACCTGTAACCGGTAACGTGGGGGTACGTTACGTAAAAAGTAAACAACGTTCAACCACCCTTCAGCGTGCCACACAGTTAATTTCTGATTTAGAAACCGGCGCAACCGAAGAGGTAAGCGACCCAACTGCCGGTGCGCAAAATATTACCGATGATGTAGGTCTTATTAATAACTTTTATCGCCCTGCGTTACTTAGCCACGAATACAGCGATGTGCTGCCGTCAATTAACCTAAATTTTCAGCTCAACGACGATATGCAATTCCGTGTCGCTGCTGCAAAAGTTATGGGACGGGCACCAATAAATCGTTTTGCTGCCAACGCCTCTACAAACGTGGAGGTGGTTACCGCGTTCCAAGACCGAGACTCTGGGGAAATAACCCTATCTACGCCGACAGCTCGAGTCAATGGCAACGCCCGTAATAGTCCGTATTTAGAGCCATTTTATGCCACGCAATACGATGTGTCTTGGGAGTACTATTTTAGCGAAACCGAGGGGGCATTAGTTATAGCAGGCTTTTACAAGGATATTGAGTCGTTTGTCGAAGACATAGAAATAGATCCATACGACTTTGAAGGAAATGGCATTGTTACGCCAGATTCTGTGCAAGTTCCGGTGTATTTAACCCCAGAGTTCACCGGCCAAGAATCAGAATTAGCCGTAGATGCTAACGGCGACCCGCTATTTGTAACTGTGCCGACAGAAAACGGAAGTTACAGTACAGCGGTTAACAACGCAGAAGGTGGTTATATTCGTGGTATCGAAATTGCCTATACGCAAATTTACAGCATGTTGCCTGGCTTTTGGTCTGGCCTAGGCATAAGCGCAAGCTACTCATACACAGAAAGTGAGATTCAGCGCACACTTGGCGATGGCATTTACGCAACGAGCCTGCCTGGCTTGTCTGAAAACGTAGCCACTCTTACCGCATTTTGGGAATACGAAGGGTTTGAAACTCGTCTTTCCACACGCTTTAGAGATTCGTTTGTTTCTCAACAAGTCGCGGTTAATGACCAGGTAGTAAACTTCGATTCTGAGCTTGTCGTTGACTATCAAGCGTCTTACGAATTGAACGAGAATTGGAGCGTATTATTTCAGGTAAACAACCTTACCGATGAGCCCACTCGCAGCTATTTCTCGTCACAAGAACAAACCGGCACTATTCAATACTTTGGCACTCAGTACTTCTTAGGGATGACATACCGATTATGAAATCTCTAGCCTTGGGCAACGTTATCCCATTAATTAAAGCCAAAATAAAAGCAACAAATATAAGAACAAATCAGGAGAACACTATGTTTACTCGCTTAAGAGTATGGCGGTTAGCCGTGCTGATAGTAGGCGCTTTTATAATAACAGGGTGTGGGGGCTCGGATGTTGAGTCTGGCACCAATCAATTACTAACTTGTGAGGTGCCTAACGTACCCGATGAAACGGGAACCGAGTGCGTTGCGCCTCCGCCTATTGCGTGTGAATCACCAACCGTACCTAACGAAACCAATGATGCTTGTGTCGTCGGCGCCGATCCGTCTCTGCCTATGCCAGTGTTTACCCCTGGTGAAAATCAAGCGGTGTTGTATTACAACCGGGCAGCAGTCGATGCAGACAATAGCAGTAATGATGCGGCCTACGAAGGCTGGCGTTTACATACTTGGAATAATGATACCTGCGATGCGTATGCCGACGCCGATACAGATTGGGCTAACGGACGTGTGCATAATGGGGTAGACGCAAACTATGGCGCGTATTGGATTTTAGAACTCAAAGAAGGCTATGGCGATTGTCACAACTTTATCATCCATAAAGGAACAGATGATGCGGGTAAAGAACTGGGCGGCGGCGATTTTCAAGCGTCTCTTGTTCAGGATGACGAAACATTTGTGCGCATGAACTTTACGCTATCAGGTGAGCCCACGCTGTTCGAATTCCCTATTATGTCTTTGGGTCCTCAGGCAGTTGATATTGAGGGCTTTGGCGCCCACTGGTTAGATGCTAATACCATATTGTGGGACGTACCTGAGTCAGTAGCCACAGTTAAATTACATTACTCGGCCACAGCAGATTTAGAAAGTACGTTAGAAAATGGCATCAATGGAACGATTGTAGAACTGATGCCTTCAACCCTAACTGAAGAGCAGACGGCACTGGCTCCTCATTTGAGTGAACTAACTGCTTGGGAGGGTAATTGGTCTGTTGATGATGCAAAAACCGTTATCACCACACAAACTGCGCTTGGCGGGTATGACAGCGAAGGTAATCTTGTTGCTGCAACCGGACTTCAGCTTGCTAATGCGATTGATGCATTGTTCACTCGTGGTGAAAATGATGCAGATGAAGCTCAATTAGGTGGAATTTATCACGACAGCGGCATAACTGCGGCCGTGTGGGCTCCTACTGCGTCTAATGTGGATTTGCTTATTTACAACGACAATAAGAGTGTATCAGAGCGTATTGAGATGGTGCGTGATAACGATTCAGGCATTTGGAAGTACGAGGGTGATAGCACGTTAGATAGACAACTATATCGTTATGAAATAACGGTATTTCATCCTAATACGGGCAATATAGAAACATTAATGGTCACCGACCCTTATTCAGTGTCGCTAAGCACCAATGGACGATTCTCACGCTTTGTGAATCTTGCAGATGAAGACTTAAAACCCGAAGGGTGGGATTCTCACACAATTCCAACTATCCAAAACCCTGAAGATGCCGTGATTTACGAAGGGCATATACGGGATTTTAGTGTATTGGACGAATCTACGTCTGAAGAAAATCGCGGCAAGTACCTCGCCTTTACGGAGGAGGGCACAGCACCTGTTGCGCATCTTCAAAAGCTCGTTGACGCAGGACTGAACTACTTTCACATTTTACCTGCAAATGATATTGCCACCATCGATGAAGACCCCACAAATACGGTTGATTTATATGACACCGTGGGTGAGCTGTGTCGTTTAAACGATGAGGCTGCAGTATGCGAAGAAGAGAATGAAAATACGCTGCTGATAGACGTGTATAACAGCTACGACCCTCTTGCTGAAGCAGCAAAAGCGCAACAGCTTACTAATGATCTTCGCGGTATAGACACATTTAACTGGGGATACGATCCTCATCATTTTAATGCGCCTGAAGGAAGCTATGCGACAAGTGCTGAAGGTGTAGAGCGCATTATAGAAATGCGGGCAATGGTGCAAGCGCTGCACGAAATGGGGCTTCGCGTTGCGCTCGATGTTGTATACAACCATACCAACGCGTCGGGTGTATTTTCAAAGTCTGTACTCGATAAAACGGTACCAGGGTATTACCACCGTTACGAGGTAGATACTGGAGCGATTGTTCGCGAAACATGCTGTGATGATACAGAGCCGCGTAATGTGATGATGGAAAAGTTCATGGAGGACTCTTTGCTCATGTGGGCTGAGCATTACAAATATGACTCTTTCCGTTTTGACATTATGAGCCAGGCAACTAAAGACACTATGCTGCGTTTGCGTGAAGCGGTGCAGACAGTTGATGAAGATAATTATTTCTATGGCGAGGGGTGGACCAAAATAGAGCGGGGTTATGAGCAGGCTAATCAGCTAAATATGGCAGGTTCTGAAATTGGCACGTTTAACGATCGTATTCGCGAGGCCATCCGTCAGGGAAACATTTTTTCTCCTGATTCAGATGCGCTGCTTAGCGACCAAGACCGCGTAAAAATGAGCTTGATTGGAACATTGAAAGACTACGTTCTTGAGACTTCATCGGGTAGTGCGGGGGCCACCAGTAATTTAGGCGGTTACGCTGAAGATCCTGCAGACATCATTAACTATGTGTCTAAGCACGATAATGAAACCCTGTGGGACCAATTGAACTACACATTGCCGCAAGACATCAGCTTGCAAGAGCGCGTTCGAGCGCAAAATGTGGCCATGGGGATTAACTTAGTCGCTCAAGGTATTCCATTTTTGCAAATGGGTGGCGACATGCTGCGCTCTAAGTCTATGGACCGCAATACCTACGATTCCGGTGACTGGTTTAACTATGTCGACTTTACCTATGGCACCAACAACTGGAATGTAGGTTTACCACTTGCGCAAGACAATGAGGCACGCTGGGAAGAAATGGGCGAGTTTATTTACGATCCAGAGCGCGCCGCATCGACAGCCGACATAATGTTTGCTTCTGATGTGTTTGCAGAGCTACTTTCAATTCGTATGTCCAGCCCCTTATTTAGGTTAACTAACGCTAACGATATAATCGATCGCATTGGTTTTCATAATATTGGCAGTAATCAGCAAAAAGGCTTAATTGCCATGAGCATCGACGATGGTGCTGTCCAAACTGATGATACTGTTCGTGCCGATATCGATATGATGAACGACGCGATTATGGTTCTGATAAACACGGGCTATGATGAGAAAACCATTACAGTAAATACTGCCACAGGCTTTATGTTACATGCTACTCATGCAAATTCAGTTGACAGCAGCGTGCGAGGCGCAACGTTTACAGAAGGTGATGATGGTAATGGCACTTTTTCTGTACCGGCGTTAACCATTGCCGTTTTTGTTAAGCCTCAATCGGGTGCACAAGGTTATGGACTAAGTGCGTTTGCGACATCAGGCGCTCCTGATGTGGTGCCTTATGGCGATACTACGGCCTATCTACGTGGCGATATGAATGGATGGTCTTTAGATAATGCATTTACCTATCAAGGTGACGGGGTTTATTCCGTTGCGGTGCCCCTTGTTGGCGGGACGACCTATGGGTTTAAGTTTGCATCTGAAGACTGGGATACGGTGAACTTTGGAGCCGTTGACGGTGATGATGGTACGGTAACGGATGGCGTTGAAAAAGTATTAGGTAGAACCAATACAAACCTTGCGTTCACGCCCTCAATTGATGATACCTATCTATTTACTATTAATGCCAGTGACAACGAAGCGCCAGTGTTGACGGTAGAGAATGAGGAGCCCTATGTTGGCACACCAGTGTATCTTCGTGGTGCAATGAACGACTGGGGAACCGCTGAAGAATTCCAGTACCAAGGAAGCCGTATCTATACGTTTGCTCGAGATATAGAGCCTGGTACCTATGAATTTAAAGTCGCCTCTGAAGACTGGAGTACCGTTAATTTCGGAGCGCTTAGTAGCGACGACAGTGATAGAAATGTGGTTGTCGGACAGTCTGTTGGATTAGCAGCGACCAATGATAACCTTATCCTTACTATTGAAAATGCCGATCGCTATGTATTTGTTTTCAATGTGTCAAATAAGGATGCTCTTACTATTGGTGTGTACAAAGAGGATTTCTGGGGTGAAACCGATGTATTTGTTCGCGGTGGCATGAATGGTTGGGAGGCCGTTGATAAGTTCTCTTATTTAGGTGCTGGTGAATATGTAGCTGAGGTAGAGTTGAGTGCTGGAGCAGTTGAGTTCAAAGTTGCCTCAGAAGATTGGTCAACGGTAAACTTAGGCAACCCTAATGACTCAGCGACCAATGCGGTAAGTGTAGGTACACCAAAAATTCTGGGTAGTAGTAATAGCAACCTGATGATAGATGTGGCTGAAGCTGGGCTGTATGAATTCAAAGTTTCAGGTCCTGATGGTGCAATGCCAACGCTGACTGTTTCCATGAAGTAAATTCTTAACACGCTTAGCGTGTATCCGACGAAACAAGGTATAAACCGCAATATCGACGATATTGCGGTTTTTTATTCTCTCTTTACCTATGCTGCGCCTTTTATAAACCCGTTATTTTCAGTGAATTATCTAAGGTAGTTCAATACGCCCTAATGGCGCGAATTTTGTATCACCAGCTCTATTAATGGCATTTACACACGATGGCGATAACAGGGAAGGATAAATGTATGAAACGAGCATTAGTGGTTGAAGGTGGCGCCATGCGAGGTGTATTTGCCGCAGGTGTGTTAGACAAGCTTATGGATGAGCAGTATTTTGCCTTTGACTTTGCAATTGGTGTTTCTGCGGGGGCGACTAACCTATCTACCTATGTCACTCATATGCAGGGGTTAAGCAAAAAAATTATTTTACAGTATGCGACCAAGCGAGAGTTTTTTAGTCCACTTCGGTTTGTTAAAGGTGGCCATATGACCGATGTTCATTGGTTGTGGCATCACTCAAAACAGTCTCTTGGCATACGAGCACCTCATACTGGTACTGACATCGATTTATTTGTGGGTGTCACCAATGTTAATTCTGGATTATGTGAATATTTTCAAGCGAACGAAGATAACGTTGATGATCTTATGGTTGCCTCTTGCGCTTTACCGACGGCTTTTCGAGAGCAGCCAGTTATCGATGGCCGGCGCTATGTGGACGGTGGCGTTGCCGATGCCATACCTGCAAGGCAGGCTTATGCGATGGGGGCGAGAGACATCACCGTTATTTTGTCTCAGCCACCGGGATTTACAAAACCTGAGCTGAAATCTCCTTGGTTGTTAGAGAAAATGTATCGCGATCAACCGGAATTGCTCCGTACGCTGATTAATCGGTCGAAAACCTATAACGAAACCTTACACTTTCTGACTAACCCTCCAGCAGACTGCAAAATACACATCATTGCTCCAGACGCCTCTTTTGGCGTAAAGCGTTTAACTATGGACAAAAAGAAGCTTTTAAGAGGCTATGCCCAAGGCAGAAGGATGGGAAGACGTTTTTTATCCGGTCAAATGAAGGATGTGGCCTGAAACAGTAAGTCCGGTTAAGCCTTATTTCACGTGCTTAGAATATGCAGCACGTTTTATCCTAACGCACTGCCTTAGCTTACAAGGCTAACACGCCTCATTTAATTGATGGGGTTTCGCGTTCAATTAGAATAAACATATTTATTACAAGCTGTAGCAGCGTATCTTTTTTGATACATAACGCTGTTGCAGCTCAAAATTCACTCACTCTAAGAGTGTGACGATGTATAAGAACGCAAAATCAGCGCCTTACACTGTACCCGATTGCATACATCTAAATGAGCGAAATGCACTTGTTCCAAAAACGCCTTCCTTTTATCCCGCTCAGAAATCCAATTAAAAAAGGTAAAAGAACAAATATTACTTTTAATTTTAAAGGCCATTTGACCAGCAGGTTTTGTTTAAAGTATTGAATACATTGATTTTATCGCCTCGCTCTGACTCAATTTCTTAAGTGTAAATGGTTTAACCATACTTTCCTTGTACTCTTTACATACTCTTGTAAGATATTCGCATTGCGCACTGTAATTTTTACGCACTTCTGGTTCATAAATTGCTTTAACTAAACAAAATAATAAAGCAGGTCACACAATTAAGGTTCAATTTACTGATGTGTTCTCGGTATTTATACATGTAATTGACCTCTAAGTGACGAGTAAAAGGGCTTAAAACTTATACCTTAGCCTAATTTACGTTGCTGCGTGTGGTAGGTGGTAAGAATAAGTGGCAGTATCCGCTAACAATAAAAACAGTGAATTGAGCTGAAGTATGGAACTGGCAAAACAAAAGGCCTCAATTGGCTTAATAAATCCAAAAAATCCGGTGAATGTTGCCTCTATTTTACGGGCTGCCGGCTGCTATGGTGTAGCGTCGGTTTTTTATACCGGCCAGCGATACAGATTGGCAAAGGAATTTAACGCAGATACAAAAGCGTTTCACAAAATTATTCCAACTGTTGGTGTCGATAATTTAAAAGATGTTGTGCCTAAAGGTGCAAAAGTAGTGTGTGTTGAGTTAGTAGAAGGTGCTGTGCCATTACCGCACTTCGAACACCCAGAAAATGCGTTTTATATACTCGGTCCTGAGGACGGAAGTGTGCCAAGTGACGTTATTACCTGGTGTGACCATGTTGTGTACATACCAACATATTCATGTATGAACTTGGCCGCCACAGCGAATGTGCTGTTGTACGATAGATTATCAAAGTCTGATTTTGTTAGCGGGGATGCGCTAATACGGAGCAGTAGAGACACAAATAACACAACGAAAATCTAATCGATTGTGCGTGTTTCATGTGAGCTAGGACGCTTACCAAAATGATGAAAATTTGGGAGTTTTGCGTTGATTATAAGAACAAGAAAAGCGATGAGTAAGTTTAACCATGTGGTTTCTCAGAAATTTAACAATTTACCAGCATTGCTACCAAGTATGTTTGCCAAACAACCCGCCATCGACGAAGAAATTGTTCGTTTCTTTTTTAGCCGTTATCAACTGGTTGTTGCCAACGATGAAAAGGATAAAGACGTCAGTTTTAAAACACGTCATAAAGTCTATTGTGAAGAAATGAAGTTTGAACAGACAAGAGCGTCGTCTCTTGAGGTAGACAAGTACGACGATAGGGCAGTGAACTGCTACATTAAGCACCTTCCTACCGGAGAGTGCGCAGGTACAATACGTCTAGTATTACCCCAGCATGGCAGTGGCGCTCTACCTCTGGAAGACAAGTTTTCCGATGCATTTTCTTGTTCGTCACTTTTGCCTTCTAATTTAGTGTCTGACGGCGTATGTGAAATTTCTCGTCTCGCTGTGCCCAGAGAGTTTCGAGTTAGGCAGTTTAAAACAAAAGTGTTACCAAGTGAAAAACTGGCGAAAGTAAAGCAAAACAAAAACCTAAAGTTCAATATTGAACAATTACCTTATTTATCGATTGCGCTCTATTTAATGGCCACCAGTGTCTGTTTGCATTTAAATATGTCTCACGCCTATGTGCTAATGGAGCCAAAGTTGGCTAGACGAATGAAGGCGTTTGGCATTCACTTTAATGAAGTTGGCGAAGCTATCAGCTTTAAAGGGCAGCGAGTGCCTTACCGCCTTTCACCAACTACTTTAGTGAGCGAACTCTCAAACACTTTAAAGCGTTTTCAACAAGAGGTGCATCAGAGCATTCAGCCTAGTTTGAATAAAATGAGTGTTGATGCTTTCACCTCTACCGCTAACGTTCCGTTTGTTACAAAGCGTGAGGAAAGGGTTTCAGTAGCAGCATAGTAATAGGTTTTTTGGGGTTGAATACGTATGCATGTTTTTTAACAATACGTTAACGCGTATCCTGTTGGCATTCAGAAAAATTGAAGTAATCAATACGATGCCAGTTAAAAATATGTCTTCTTTTACTATTTCTTCGTTTCGAAAACCTATCGCGGTTGCTATCGTGGTCTCAAGTCTTCTAGCCTGTTCAGACAACGATACAATGAGTAATCAACAATCTCAGGGTTCAAACCCTACTGAGAATGGCCAGTCCTCTCCTAGTAAAGCGCCGTCTACTAAAGCGCTCTCCACTGAACACCTATCATTAGTTCAGGGCAAGCCGTTGGTATACCAGCTTTTTACTCGCCTTTATGGAAATACGAATACAGCAAATATTCCATGGGGTAGCATTGAAGACAATGGCGTAGGTAAGTTCGCCGATATTAATGATGCTGCACTTTCTAGCATTAAAGCGCTAGGTACCAGCCATGTGTGGTATACAGGTGTGCCACATCACGCAGTTATCAACGACTACAGCGAATATGGAATATCACACGACGACCCCGATGTAGTAAAAGGCCGTGCAGGCTCCCCCTACGCAGTGAAAGATTACTACAACGTAAATCCTGACCTCGCGCTAAACCCAGCAAACAGATTGGAAGAGTTTGAAGCCCTCATAAAGCGTACACATGAAAGTGGCATGAAGGTGATTATCGATATCGTTCCAAACCATGTTGCTCGCAGCTATCAATCGTTATCATTGCCCGAGGGACAAACCAACTTTGGTCACAACGACGATACTTCAGTGGTGTATGCAAGAGACAATAATTTTTACTACGTTGTAGATAAAGCATTTGAAGTGCCTACCGCACAAGGCTATGAGACCCTTGGCGGAGACGAACATCCCTTAGCTGATGGTGAATTTAAAGAGTACCCAGCAAAATGGACCGGAAATGGAGCAAGAGCTGCTAAGCCCGACATTAACGACTGGTATGAAACCGTTAAAATAAACTACGGTGTGAAGCCTGATGGCACCTATGACTTCCCCACGTTACCTGCACAATACGCAGAGAAGTCATATAGCGAACATGTAGATTTTTGGAAAGACAAATCCCTACCTGATTCCTGGTATAAGTTTCAGAGCATTGCCCATTATTGGTTAGATAAAGGTGTCGACGGTTTTCGTTACGACATGGCAGAAATGGTACCTGTCGAATTTTGGTCATTTTTAAACAGCAGTATTAAACAACGCTCGCCTGACGCGTTTTTATTGGCAGAGGTATATCAACCGTCTAAATACCGAGATTATATACACCTAGGCAAGATGGACTATCTGTACGATAAAGTTGGATTTTACGATACGCTTAAGACCATTATGCAGGGCTCAGGGAAAGTCAGTGATCTGGTATCTGTTCACAATCAAATTTCTGATATTGCACCCCATATGCTTCACTTTTTAGAAAACCACGACGAACAACGCATTGCTAGTGAGGATTTTGCAGGCAGTGCAGAGAAGGGCAAACCAGCACTTGCCGTTAGCGCGCTGATTAGCAGCTCTCCAACGCTACTTTACTTTGGCCAAGACGTGGGGGAGGACGGAAGTGAAGACATGGGATTTGGCGACCCTACTCGGACCTCTATTTTTGATTATGCCGGCGTGCCTGCCCATCAGCGTTTTATGAACAATGGAAAGTTTGATGGCGGTGCATCCACAGAGCAAGAAAAGTCTTTACGGAATTTCTATGAGTCCATAATGGCTATTGCTGCCAACCATGGCGCAGTGAACGGCGATTTTATCAGTCTGCACGATATCAATTTGAGTAATGCGCAGAATGATAATTCGCCTTCACAAATCCAAAACTCAAATAGCCGTAACTCAAATAAACGCACCTCTCAACGCCTGCCAAGTAATAATTACAGTGAGCAGCAGTTTGCGTTTGCAAGGCGCTCACAAGATGATGGGTTTATTGTTGTTACTAATTTCTCAGAACAGCCTGTAAAAGACATGCAGCTTATTTTCCCCACGTCTTTGTTTACAGAGTCAGAAATACCGTCGTTGCTTAAGCCTCTGGTCGGCGAAAAGCAACTCGCATTAGACGCTAAAGACGGCACTGTGATGACATCAGTTTCGCTTGAGGGCCTAGAGACACTGGTTTTTGAACTATAAGAGTTAATAGCACTGTCTTTTTCGTGACTTTTATTAAGAGCCCAGGTAAGCGCTTGATAAGCAGCCTCTAATAAAAGCATCCGGTAAAAGCCACTTTGTTTGTATTAAGCAAGCCAAGTGGCTTTTTTGTTTACAGGTCCTAGTTCCCAGGTAGTGAATACGTATGCAGTGAATTGGTATCTTAGTGTTACACAGGTACTATCTTCTTTCGCTTTTTACTTAACGTCTTTTTAACATGAGGTGGTCTTAGTGACGTCTCCAGTTTTAAATTTTCTCCAGTCGTCTCTTCTCAGGTTTGCTTTACCACGAAAGACTGTGGGAACAAGTCTTTTTAGAATAGGCGCTTCGCGAGCTGGCCTTTTGCGAACACGCTTTTTACAACCAAGTTCTTTACAAATAGCCACTGCAGCATTGTTCACAGTTTTAGCAAGCACGCTTCCTGTGTATGCCGCCAAAGGCAGTATTGATGTTTATCCACCAAATTGGTGGGTAGGTATGGAATCGCCATTGGTTGAATTGATGCTTCATGGTGACAATATTGCTAATAAAAAAGTTTCGGTAAATAGAGAGGGGGTCGTTATTAATGCAGTAACGGCATTAGATAGCCCCAACTATCTATTTGTTACCTTGGACATTTCAAATGCAGCAAGCGGCGAGCTGATATTTACGTTAACTGATGACGCAAAAAATACGAGTAATATTAACGCAAACAACGAAGCTGGCTCGGCAAAAGTCTCTCATTCGTCTTCTAACTCGTCCTCCAACTTACTTTCTTATGAGTTTTCTTATGAACTGCAGCCTCGAGACAGTGAGAGTAAAAGTCGTGAAGGGTACTCTGCTAAAGATGCAATTTATCTCATTACGCCAGATAGGTTTGCTAATGGCGACTCCAGTAACGATGATGTCGCTGGTTACCGAGATATTGTTGATAGGTCGAACAAGGGTGGCCGACATGGCGGTGATATCAAGGGCATTATAGATAACCTTGGTTACATCGCAGACATGGGCTTTACGCAAATTTGGACAATGCCAATGCTTGAAAATGCAATGGCCAAATACAGTTACCACGGGTATTCCACAACTGACTTTTATCAAATAGACCCTCGCTTCGGTACCAATGCCGATTATGTCACGCTCAGTGAAAAAGCAAACGAGCAGGGCGTTGGCATTATCATGGATATGGTGCTTAATCACATAGGCAGTGGTCACCTGTGGATGGAGGATACACCTTCAGATGATTGGATAAATAACGAGGGGAATTTCGTTGGCACCACGCACAAGCGAGAATCACTTCACGACCCTCATGTTATAGAAAGCGATATTGAAGGCTTTAGCGATGGTTGGTTCGTTCCTACCATGCCAGATCTCAATCAAAAAAATCCTCATTTAGCGAATTACTTAATTCAAAACGCTATTTGGTGGGTGGAGTTTGCCGGTTTAAGCGGCATTCGTGTAGATACCTATTCCTATTCCGATAAAGGGTTTTTGTCAAAGTGGACAGCCCGTCTTATGTCAGAATATCCAAGCCTTAACATTGTGGGAGAAGAGTGGACGATTAACCCAGCCATTACCGCTTACTGGCAGGCGGGAAGCCATCGTCATGATGAGTACGTTAGTGCATTGCCATCTGTAATGGATTTTCCACTACAGGCCGCGCTGACATCTGCACTTACACAAGAAGAGTCATGGAACACAGGGCTAGGGAATATTTATGAAACGCTGGCGACCGACTTCCTATATGGTGATCCTAACAACCTAGTGATATTTCCTGATAATCATGACATGAGCCGTATTTTTACTCAGCTTGGTCACGATATAGACAAATGGAATATGGCTATGACGTTTTTCCTAACCACCCGTGGTATTCCTCAAGTATTCTATGGAACAGAAATTCTCATGGCCAACCCTGACAGTTCAGATCACGGAATTATCAGGTCCGATTTTCTAGGCGGCTTCAAACAGAATAGCGATTCAGCAGTAAATGCATTTACAGGCGAAGGATTGTCACAAGATGAACGTTGGGCGCAGCAACGGGTGAAAACATTATTAGCTTTGCGACAAAATTATCCCAACGTGTTTATGGGAGAAATGAAGCATTATGCCCCTCATGATGGCGTTTATACGTATTTCCGCCGCGCTGAAGAGGATGACGGTAGCATGATAATGGTAATAATGAATAAACAAGAGGCGAAGGTATCTCTTGCTCGTTATTCGACCATGCTATCAAAATACACGCAAGCCACTCGCCTAAGCGATAAAACCGTATTTGGCGTTGACGACACGTTAACGTTGCCACCAATGTCTGCAACGGTATTCGTTGTAAATTAATTTAAAAACAATAAATAGAGCTAATTATGCAAGCAACTCAACCCCGCCTCTCATTTTGGCAAATTTGGAATGTCAGTTTTGGCTTCCTTGGCGTTCAATTTGGTTTTGCCCTGCAAAACGCAAATGTGAGCCGTATTCTTTCAGATCTGGGCGCCGATCTTCACTCTTTGTCATTGTTTTGGCTTGTCGCCCCAATTATGGGCTTAATCGTGCAACCGATTGTAGGTTCTGCGTCGGACAGAACGTGGAATAGACTGGGCCGCAGAAGACCGTTTATTTTAGCCGGTGCCGTGGCTGCCGTTGTGGGTATGATATTGCTACCTAATGCGCCTATTTTTGTGGCGTTTTTAGCGCCAATGGTAATGGGGGCGCTCATGGTTGCGCTCATGGATGCCTCGTTTAATGTGTGCTTTCAGCCGTTTCGCTCATTAGTTTCAGACATGGTTCCGCCATCGCAGCGCAATGTGGGCTATTCTATTCAGTCTCTTCTTATTAATATCGGTGCTGTTATTGGCTCTATCCTTCCCTTTGTGCTCACCAACGTTGTGGGTTTAGAGAACACGGCGCAAATGGGGGAGGTTGCACCTTCAGTAATGTGGGCATTCTATATCGGTGCTTCAGTGTTGTTGGGTACCGTTATTTGGACCGTGTTTAGAACGAAAGAATATTCGCCTGAAGAATACAGTCGATATAAAGGGTTGAGTCCTGAACAGGGCGCTTCCCTTAACTCAGAGAAAAAAGAAAAGAAGGCTCCACTAGCACAGCGTTTAAAAGAGTTCTTTGCGTTAGTGGCAACTATGCCTAAAACCATGAAACAGTTAGCGGTTGTGCAATTTTTCTCATGGTTTGCACTCTTTATCATGTGGGTATACACCACGCCCGCTATTACCCAACATATATGGAACGTAGATAAGCAATGGTTTGACCCTGCATTTATCGCAGCTGCTCCTATGGTTCCAGAGGCTATCATTATGGCCAAAGGTGCCGCCGGCGACTGGGTGGGCATTCTATTTGCCGCTTATTCTGTGTTTGCCGCTATTTTCTCTATCTTTCTTGCAAAGCTAGCGGACAAATTTGGTCGCAAAACCATTTATTCTGGCGCGTTGGCACTGGGCGGCCTGAGTTACGTGAGCTTTTTATTCTTCCAAGATTTAACCATGGTAAACGTCAACCTTCTCATCACAGAAGTTACCGTACCTCTTGGTGCCGTTAAATTACTCATACCCATGATAGGCGTGGGTATTGCGTGGGCCGCTATTCTTGCAATGCCTTACGCTATGTTGGCTGGTGCACTTCCTGCTGATAAAACTGGCGTGTACATGGGCATATTTAACTTTACCGTTGCGGCACCACAAATTGTATCAGGCCTAACAGCAGGTTGGATCTTAAGTAGCGTTTTCGATAACGACGCTAAATACATCATTGTCGTTGCGGGTGTGTCCATGGTGATTGGTGCTATAGCAGTATTTTTTGTAAAAGAAGCTGATACCAGTGAAATTGTTGAAGAAAAAGGAGTTATTCAAGATGGTGTCTAAACGCACAGCAATCGCGATGGCCATAGCGACATTATTAACAGCCTCCTGCACAAACTCGAATAACGCCACAAGCAAGGCAGATGTTAATCACCAGGGAGCTAATGTTGAGTCGCTGAATAATCAAACAATAGTAGGCACAACCACACCCTTTGCGAGGGAAGCTATTTACTTTGTAGTGACCGATAGATTCGTTGATGGTGACAAGTCGAATAATTTTGAGGACCAAGGTGGAGACTATCCTACTTGGAGGCTGCCACTAGAGGGGCCTGAAGGCAAAAAAGCCTACGTAGGGTATATGGGCGGCGACTTAAAAGGTATTTTACAAAACGCCGACTACATTACAGAGATGGGCTTTACCGCAGTGTGGATGACACCGGTTCATGACAACCCTGATTATGCGTTTAATGGCGACGAACAAATCACCTATGGCGGCGCATTTAAAGACGGTGGTAAAACTGGTTATCACGGGTATTGGGCGTCGAATTTTTATCAACCCGACGAGCATTTGGTGAGTGAAGACCTGACCGTTAAGCAATATACCGCACAAATGCGCGAGCAGGGTTTAAAGTCAGTGTTTGATATTGTGGCTAATCATGGTTCACCCAGTTTCACCATGACTAATGATTTACCAGGATACGGTGAGCTATACGATAAAAGCGGGCTTTTGGTGGCAGACCATCAAAATTTAGCGCCTGAGGATTTAGATCCAAAAAACAATCCTCTGCATGCCTTTTTTCACAACTATCCAGACTTAGTGAAGCTTTCTAACTTAGATGACGAAAACCCAGCCCTAAGAGATTACTTGATCAACAGTTATCTTTATTGGATTTCTCAGGGGGCTGATGCGTTTCGAATAGACACTATTCGCCATGTGCCTCATGCGTTTTGGCGAGAAATGTCCGACCGTGTGCGTGAAGAAAACCCTGACTTTTTTATGTTCGGAGAAAGCTTCGATTACGAGGCGAATAATATTGCGCAGCACACACTAGATAAAAACGGCAACATCAGTGTGCTCGACTTCCCTATGCAAAAAGCCATGTTGTCAGTGTTTGAAAAACCACTGGACAGTGATTTTGCGGATATGAAAGAGGTGTTACACCTTACCCATGGGCCTTATGAAAACGTGTATGATTTAACGACGTTTTACGATAATCATGACATGGCCCGCATGAATGCCACAGATGATGGGTTTATCAATGCTCATAACTGGTTATTTACGGTAAGAGGAATTCCGGTTGTATATATGGGGTCTGAAATTGGCTTTATGCGCGGCACTGCAGAGCATGCTGGTAATCGCAATTATCTAGGGCAAGAGCGTATCGACAGCGCAAAAGCCAACCCAATTCAGCAAGCGCTTAGCGATATTGCTAACGTGCGAAAAGCAACGCCGGCCTTGCAGCGTGGGCTTCAGTTAAATGTTGAATTAAAAGAGCACAAAGCGGTGTTCTATCGCGTGTTACAAGATAAAGAAAATCAGCAAACCGCGCTAGTGTTGTTGAATAAGTCCAATAAACCTGCCTCGTTTAATGTGTCGCAGTTTATGCAAGAGGGGCAGTGGCAGGAGCAGTTAGGCGGTGAAAGCCAGCAGATACGAGAGGGCGGTTCGCTCTTAAGTACTGTGGCGGCTAACGGTGTTCAAGTATGGGTGCGTGATGGCGCTATTACGAACGATGAACTAATGGCTACCCTGGCTGACCAAATGAAAAGGCAGTAAAGCGCGAGGCTGCAAACCTAGCTTAACCAAGTCAAAAAAGGGTGCGTTCATCACGCACCCTTTTTGGTTTTTAACGCTTTACTCGCTACCGCAGGACTGGCGTATGATGATATCAGCAGGCATTAGATAGTCTTCTACTTTCTCGTTGTTAATGGCCCTTAATAAGGTGTCGACCAATAACTCTCCCGCAAGATTGGTATTTTGTTGCACAGTAGATAATGCAGGGGTGGTGTACGCAGAAACCGCAATATTGTCATAGCCAACCACTGCCACATCCTGTGGCACATTGATGTTGGCCCGTCGTAAGGCACGCAGTGCGCCCATTGCGATTAAATCTGAGGCGCATACAATTGCTTCAGGCAGCTCGTTACATTCTATTAATGAGCGAACAGCGTCTGAGCCATCATCTTCTGTGGAAATGGCGTTTCGCTGAACACTTTTAGCGGTAAGGTTATGTTTTTCTAATGTGTCGGTATAACCGCGATATCGCGCCATAAATTCAGGCGCATGAACGCCATTGTCGCCAATAAAGGCAAAGGTTTTTTTACCTAACGCGATTAAGTGCTCGGTAATACTTTGTCCGCCTTGATAATTATCGCAGCCAATACTGACTCCAGGGTGGTCCTTATCAGGGGCGCCCCAACGAACAAAATGCGTGCCCTGCGACTCAAGCTGCGCCACTTTGGTTTGATAGTCGGTGTAGTTGCCATACCCTAATAAGATAATGCCGTCTGCTTTATTTGAGTCTTCATATTCCGCATGCCAATCGTCTTCTAAATTTTGAAAAGAGACTAAAAGATCGTAATTCGCTTTTGCACAGGCACGTGTGATGCTGCCTAGCATGGCAAGGAAAAAAGGGTTTATCATTGAGTCGTCTGAGGTGGGGTCCTCAAAAAGTAAAAGGGCAATCGTACTGCTTTTTTGCTTTCTCAAATTGCTCGCATTTTTATCGACTTTATAATTGAGTTCTTGTGCGATTCGCTGCACGCGCTCTCTTGTTTCTAAATTAACAAGAGGGCTATTGTTTAGTGCTCTTGAAACGGTTGATTGTGAAACACCGGCCAAGTGAGCAATATCAAAAGAGGTCGCTTTTTCTTTCATAAACATCATTTCTCGCTACAACGACATCGTTGCCATCAAAATCAGATTAACACATTTTTCCCTTAAGTCTTGTTTTTGAACTATGAAGCCCGATAGTGAATTATCGACGCATCCTTTTACAAAACAGCTTGCGCCCTTTATTTCGCTATCATCTATAGTGCGGTGTTTAATGTGAAAGGTAGTAATATCGGCCTCTGTCGTCGGTTATTCAACCAGTTGTCAGCGTTAAATGAATAAAACGTGGTTGAAGCATTTGTGTCAGTGGTATACTCACGTTATTAATATAATTACTTGTGCATAAGGGGAACATGCGAATGGCCGAGACTGAGCATCGTCCGACCAATTTTATCCGTCAAATCATTGATAAAGATCTTGCCAGTGGTTTGCATGACTCAATAAAAACGCGGTTTCCGCCGGAGCCAAATGGCTTTCTTCACATTGGTCATGCCAAATCCATTTGCTTGAACTTCGGTATTGCAAAAGATTACACGGGAACCTGTAATCTGCGTTTTGACGACACGAATCCAGCAAAAGAAGATATTTCTTTTGTTAATTCGATTAAGGAAGACGTTAAATGGCTCGGTTTTACATGGAGCGGTGATGAGCGTTATTCCTCTAACTACTTCGACCAGCTACACGGCTTTGCAAACGAATTGATTGATAAAGGCTTAGCTTATGTCGATTTTTCTAGCCAGGAAGTCATGCGTGAATTGCGCGGTACCTTGAAAGAGCCGGGTAAAAATAGCGCCTATCGCGACACCGATGTAGAAACCAATAAACGTGAATTCGCTAAGATGACCGCCGGTGACTATGCCGAAGGCGAATGCAGCCTGCGCGCCAAAATCGACATGACTTCGCCGTTTATGTGCATGCGCGACCCGGTTATTTACAGAGTGAAGCACGCCCACCATCATCAAACTGGTGATAAATGGTGTGTGTATCCAATGTACGATTTTACGCACTGTATATCAGATGCCATTGAGGGCATTACGCATTCATTGTGTACGTTAGAATTTCAAGACAACCGCCGTTTATACGACTGGGTGATTGAGAATATCTCTATCGATTGCAGCCCTAAGCAGTATGAATTCTCTCGACTAAACTTGGAATACACGGTGCTAAGTAAACGCCGTCTTATTCAGTTGGTTGATGAAAAACACGTTCATGGCTGGGATGACCCACGCATGCCAACGGTAGCTGGCCTGCGTCGTCGCGGATATACGCCAGGCTCTATTGTTGAGTTTTGTAAGCGCATCGGCGTGACTAAAATGGACAATATGGTTGAAATGTCCATGCTAGAAGCCTGTATTCGCGATGACTTAAACGTGAATGCACCTCGTGCAATGGCCGTACTTGACCCTATAAAAGTGGTTATTGAAAATTACGAAGAAGGCGCTTCTGAAACCTTGGCGGCTCCTAATCATCCGAATGATGAGGCAATGGGTACTCGAGACATCACGTTTAGTCGTGAAGTCTGGATTGAAGCAGAGGATTTCCGTGAATCAGCAAATAAAAAGTTCAAGCGACTGGTACTTGAAAAAGAAGTTCGCCTTCGCAACGCCTATGTAGTGAAAGCAAACCGCGTAGAGAAAGACGAAGAGGGCAATGTAACTACCGTATATTGTACCTACGATCCGGATACGTTAGGTAAAGATCCAGCTGATGGCCGCAAGGTGAAAGGGGTTATTCATTGGGTAGATGCAGCAACGGCCAAAGCGGCAGAGTTCCGTTTATACGACCGCTTGTTCAATGTACCTAATCCTGCTGCCGAAGAAGACTTTACCGATGCTATCAATCCAGAATCTCTTGACGTAAAACAAGGCTGGGCTGAAGCTGGCTTGGTAGATAATGTACCTGAAGTTGGTGCATGGCAATTTGAGCGTACCGGTTATTTCTGTTTAGATAACGACAGTACTGCTGAAAAGCCTGTATTTAATCGCACGGTAGGTCTGCGAGATACTTGGGCAAAAATGGAAGGCTAATATAGCGCTTCGTCTAATGATCAAAAAGCCGCGTTAACGCGGCTTTTTGCTTTTTGTTTACCTGTTTAGGTTACTTTGGCTGGCAATCTAAGGATTCACCGTTAACATCCGCGCTATCATTGCCCATCAAGTACAAATAGGTAGGCATAATGTCTTCTGGCGTTTTTAATGTTTCAGGGGTTTCTGCCGGAAATGCTTGGGCGCGCATGCTTGTTCGCGTTGCGCCAGGGTTGATGCAGTTAAAGCGGATAGATTTGTTCTGATATTCGTCTGCCAGAGTTTGCATAACCCCTTCGGTAGCAAACTTGGAGACCGCATAGGTTCCCCAAAACGCGCGACCCTTTCTACCTACACTTGAGGTGGTGAAAATCACTGAGGCGTTTTCAGCTTTCAAAAGAGCAGGGAGCAAGGCTTGAGTCATGTACACCATACCGTTTAGGTTTATTTGCATGACATCTTGCCATTCTTGAGCGTCAATATCTTTAAATGCACTTAAGTGGCCAAGAATAGAAGCGTTGTGTAGCACCCCATCTAAACGACCGAACTGGTCTATAATCGTCTGTGTCATCTGTTGATAATGACTAGGAGTAGCGCCCTTTAAATCAAGGGGAACAATGGCTGGTTCTGCGCCTTTCGCTGCAACTATGTCGTCATACACAGCTTCAAGCTTGGCGACAGTTCTACCAAGCAATATACATGTTGCACCATGTGCCGCGAAGGTTTTAGCCGCTTGCGCACCAATACCATCACCGGCGCCAGTAATAAGAATTACTTTATCGTTTAATAAATTGCTGGGCGCATTATAGTCGTTCATGATTGTCCTTCAATTACATCGTGCAAAGAGGCTTTGCTGGGCGTTTTACAAGTGGTGTGATGATACTCAACCTGACCGCTAAGTAAAACAATCCCGTTAAAAACCTGCCAAACGTAAAAAAAGTTCACCAAACTAGTTAACAAAACTTTGCAAAGTTGCAACAAAGTCAATAAGATTGAGGAAGATACAACTGGTCTAACATGTTTGAAACGATCTTCTATGCCTGTTAAAGCAGGATAGACCAAGCTATTTTAATAAAACCGAATTTTAGACACAGAATAACAACAATGCTTGTAGGGAGTAGAGATGAGAAAACTCGTATTAAGTTCCAGTGTGGCCCTTGCACTGGGTCTAGCAGGCTGTGGTGGCTCCGATGAAACCCTTTCCGACATTCAGGCCGAAACAGAAGTACAAACCCCATTTTCGCGAATAGTATTTGATCCAGCAGCAGGGAATCTTAACATTCCCAACGACTTATTAATGCTGCCAGGCGATGATGGCTTTTTCGATTACACATTAAACATACCGGTTGCCGATCCCACTGATTTTGGCGACCCGCAAAACGCATTAAACGTATTAGACGGCTGGTCGACACAACATCCATTTGTGATTAATGTTGAAACGCCGGTGAATACGTCACTGGATGAGTCATCACTGTCTTCAGGTATTTTGTTGTTTGAAGCAACCTTAGGTCTTGACCAATCTGATCCAGATTGCGCACAAGTTTCAACGCCATCAGCAGGCTGTAAGTTAGGTGAACAGCTTACTTTCGGCGTAGATTATGTGTTGAGCTTGGCAGACAACAACACGGTTTCATTTGTACCTCTAAAGCCGCTTAAACCAGCGCAGGGTTACATGCTTGTAATGACGACCGACCTTAAAGATTCATCGGGTAAGTCGGTGCAAGGTTCTACAACTTGGGATTTAGCAAGGCTAGATATCAATACAAACCCACTAGCGACGGACGACCAGCTGCAGCTTCAAGGTCTAGTTAACTCACTGGTTAATCCACTGATTAGTGCTGGGTACGAACGTGAAGAGCTGACCTACGTGTCTGCGTTTACTACTCAGTCTATTGCTAACTCTCTTGATACCATCAAGAAGGTGATGATTAGCGAATTTGCTGCCCGCGCAGGTGCTGGCGACCCTACGGCAGGACAAGCGTTACCTGCAATTGTAGTGGGTGATGCCGATGAAGATCCTACCGCAATGGAAGCACTCAATCTCGTTACTACCGAAGTAGTAGCAGGAGCAGTGAATACAGGTAAAGAAGGCTTACCGGCTCAAACCCAAGCATTTATTGATGCAACGGATTTTAGTGCATTAGAAACGTGTGCTGGTTTAGCAGGTACAGTGTCTGGTCAGCTTTCTGCACAGTGGGGCCCGCTGAATGAGTTCGCGGTAGGTGTTTCTACTGCAATCCTAACCCAAGTCGGTCCATTCTGCGCGGCCCAGCGTTATGAAGGAAATATTAACCTTCCCTATTTCTTGGGTGTTCCATCTGCTGAAAACCCACTTGCACCGGTTAACCAGTTTTGGACTGCAGCCTGTGACAGCGGTATCGTGCTAGCAGGCGCTCCACAGGAAGCGTTAGCAGCGGCGACGCCAGGTCCTAATGCGCAAACGTGTTCTGCGCTAGGTCTTGCCGATCTTCGCGTTAACGGTGAAAAATTAGATAGTGCTCGTAACATTACTAAATTCAACCCATATCCACAGCCTACTGGCGGTAATATGGGCACTGAAGCGCTAGATGTTCAGGTAACTATTCCAGACCCAGCCATTGCAGGTGCTATAGGTTTCCCTATCAGTATGCCTGAAGCAGGTTGGCCTGTAGTTATCCTTGCTCACGGTATCACTAGTCAAAAAGAAGACATGTTAGCTATTACCGGTACACTAGCGCTAGCAGGTGTAGCCTCGGTTGCAATCGATCAGCCCATTCACGGTAGCCGTGGATTCGACCTTGATGGCGACGGAATGGATGACCTTAATGCAACGTCGGTAAGTGCAACGCACTATATGAACCTTGCTAGTTTGCCTACTGCAAGAGACAACCTGCGTCAAAGCGTGTCTGATTTACTTGGTTTGCGTCTTGGCCTTAATGCGGTAGTCGATACCACAGCTACACAGGGTGTTAAGTTTGATACAAGTCGTGTATCAATCATGGGTGTATCGTTAGGTGCTATTACAGGTGGTAATTTTGCAGCCTTAGCAAATACGTCCATGGGCGGCGATTTAGCTGCACTTGACGGCATGTTTGCAATCAAACAAGCGTCTCTTGAGTCTCCTGGAGGCGGTGCAGCTCAATTCTTAATTGAATCACCGTCGTTTGGACCGCTGATTAAAGGACTTCTGCTTTCTCAAGCATCAGATGACTTCGTTGCGCTATTGAACCAGTTGTTTGAAACAACTGATGTCAACGAAGCTCAGCTAGTTGAAGCGGTCGCCTTGTTTGAAGCAAACCTTACTGAAGCACAAGCAGCCGCGGTTAACGCTGTTTTTGCTGAGTTTGCCTTTGCTGCACAAACCGTAATGGATTCAGGTGACCCAACGAACTATGCACAAACTCTAGGTAGTAATACCCCTGTGCACATGATGACAGTAGTGGGTGATGGCAGTGCAGAAAACCTGCCTGACCAAGTTATCCCTGTTTCTACTGCGTTGCCGTTGTCTGGTCAGCTTCCACTAGCTAACATCATTGGACTTGAGCAGGTATCAACGACAGTAGGGCCTCAAGCAGACCCTATCAGTGGACTGGTACTGTTTAACAGTGGTGCTCATGCATCTAGCTTGAGCCCGGCTTCAAATGCCGCAGTGACCGCAGAAATGCAGCGTCAGGTTGCAACGTACGTCTCTTCTGATGCAGGCCTTCTGCCAATCAGTGATGAGTCTGTCGTCGCAAACTAAGCGTTACAAATGTTCCATTTAAGAAGCCGGCGAAAGCCGGCTTTTTTGTTTCTAAGTGTGACTGTTATTTGAATGTTGTGTTTTGTTAATGTAATGTGAATTGGTCGGATGTGTTGTGGCAGCAAGCAAAACGCTTTGGGGTGTTAGCTCGCCATATTTGCATTTATTCACAAGGAAACTATCAATGACAATAACTAAAAATATTCACCCTACACGGACTTTAATTGCACTATCTGTTGCCGCCTGTTTAGCAGGATGCGGTGACAATGACAACGACTTTTCAGATGTGCAAGACGGCAGCACTCCAGTGTCACCGCCACCCGTAGTAACCGCACCTACACCTGTTCCTGCGTTTGACACCGATGGTTCATTAACGGCTGACATTACGTGGACTACTTATGGTGTACCTCACGTTAAAGCAGATAATCTTGAAAGCATGGCCTATGGTGTTGGCTATGCATTCGCCAGAGACAATATGTGCGTGCTGGCAGATCAAATTTTGAAATACAATTCTGAGCGAGCCAAGTATTTTGGCCCCGATATGCAGCCAGGTAGTGGTGATTCAGAGCACCTTATCAACGACTTTGGCTTTCTTACATTAGGTATTCGTGAGCTAGCTGAAGACAATTTGCCTCGGTTATCTGCCAATTCCCGAGCCATGTTTCAGGGCTACACAGCGGGCTATAACCGTTATTTAGACGAAACGCCTGTAGCAGAGCAGGATCAAAGTTGTGCAGGTCAGCCTTGGGTACAACCCATTGATAGCGTAGATTTACTGACCTATTCTTTAGGTGTGGCGTTATTGCCAGGAGCTGCAAACTTTTTAGGCCCCATGTTCTTAGCCGCGCCTGAAGGTGAAAATTACCTTCCAACCCCAGCGCCAACTGCTGCATCAGGTCAAACTGCAAGTGCTCAAGCGCAAACACCTTCAAGTGCTAAAAATACGCCAACGACACCATTTAAAATGAACCCATCCATCACCTTACCTGAAAGAAACCCACAGGAAATGGGATCAAACGGGTGGGGGCTAGGTAGCGATAAAACCACTAATGGTAAAGGGATTGTTTTAGGTAACCCCCATTTCCCTCACACCGGTAATTTACGCTTTTGGAACTTCCATGCGCAAATTCCCGATTATTTAAATGTCACTGGGAGTTCCTTAATGGGCCTGCCAGGTGCAGTCAATATTGGGTTTAACGAAAATGTAGCCTGGACACACACGTTCTCTACAGCAGAGCACTTTGTGGTTTATCAACTTAGTTTAGATGAAGATGATGCGTCTGGAATGAGCCATATAGTCGATGGCAATAAGCGCATTATTTATGAGAAACCACTACAGATAGAAGTTGCTGTTGGCGGTGGACAGACTATTGCGCTTAATAAAACGTCTTATTACACCAACTATGGGCCAATGATAGAAGTGCCTGGAAACTTTGGCTGGGATAATGTAAATGCATTTGCGATTAAAGATGCCAACCTGCCTAATTTTGATGTTGTCGATCACTGGTTAGCCATGAATATGGCTTCATCGATGGACGAGTTCAAGCAAGCGTTTAAAGATTATGATGGTGTTATCTTTAATAATACGATGGCAGCCTCAAGTGATGGCCAAGTGTTTTACATTGATGACTCTACTGTGCCAAACCTTACCGAAACAGCTATCAATGAATTAACGACAAACCCACTGCTGATACAAACTAAAGCCGCAGCGGGCTTTACCGTGTTGCCTGGGTTTATTTCACAATTCGATTTTGATGGCCCCGTACCTTATGAGGAAGCGCCAAAATACGAGGGGGCAGATTCGGTACAAAACTCTAACGATAGCTTTTGGCTAACGAACCTGTCTTCACCAATAACGGGTGTTAATCCACTTTATGGCAATACTGAGAATCAACAATCTCTACGCTCTAGAATGGGCCAGAAGTTTATCGAGACTGAGGCTGGAAGCGATGAGACCTTCACGCCTGAAGAAGTTGAGGAGCTTTTACTAAATAATCGCAGTTATCTTGCTGAAGACATTTTACCGAGTCTGCTACAAGCATGTACTGAACAAGGTGATACGCCAGTAAACGTTGACGGTACAGATGTAGATATCTCGGCCGCCTGTGATGCCCTTGGCGCATGGGATAGTACAATGAACACCTCTAGTGTTGGCGCACATGTGTTTAGAGAATTTGCATTCCAGTTTAATCAAAACCCACAGTGGGAAGTGCCTTTCTCTCTTGAGTCTCCTGTTACAACGCCAACAGGCTTAGTTCAAAACGACACCACCATGCAACAATTAGCAAAAGCGGTTCAGGTTATTGAACAAGCGGGTGTTGAATTTGATGCTACCCTAGGTGACGTACAGTTTGTTGAGCGAAGCTTACCTAATGGTGCTGCAAGTGGTGAAAAACTGCCTTGGGGTGGTGCACACAATATTGAAGGTGGTTTCAATGTGTTTGATAGCATTCGAGGCCGTGATGAGACCTTGCTGCCAAGACACCGTTATGAGCCGGTGAGCAACAACACCATCATGAGTGCAGAGGCTGGCGGGTATCACATTAACTATGGAACAAGCTGGGCTATGGTGATCAGTTTTACTGAAGAAGGGCCACAGGGACGAGGAATATTAACGTATTCACAATCTCGCCAATTCGACAGTGAACACTTCTTAGATCAAACCAGATTGTATTCTGACCAACCTACGCTGAGAGATATTTATTTCACAGATGAAGATATTGAAGCAAATACCATTGAGAAGATTACGCTATCGTCACAATAAGGCTATCGACAGAATAAGGCTATCGTCAGAATGAACGAGGGCTGGTATTATGTTGCGCTAACATGTATGACAAATAACGTAGTACACGTTACATAATACCAATAATCGATAGGAAGAATGGGGTAGCGCACTTGTAGTTTAAGTATGCGTACCCATTCTATTTTTGCTTGTAAGGGTTTGAAGTGTTCAAACCCTTTATTTTTTTACTAGGAGTAAGATTTGGAGTTTTTGTACGAATATGGCTTGTTTGTAGCCAAAGCGGTTACCTTGGTGGTTGCGTTTGTGGTTGTTGTTGCAACCATTGTTGGCGTAGCAAATAAGCAAAAACACGGTAAAGGGCAATTAGAGATTACCTCAATCTCAGATCAGCTAAAGGACATTACGCAATACGCTAAGCAGGTACTGCTAGACAAAAACTCGGCGAAAAAACTAGCGAAAGAGCAAAAGAAAGAAGAAAAAGCGAAAGGCAAGCAGAAGAATGACGATCCGAAGCCGCCTAGATTGTATGTCATCGACTTTAAAGGTTCGATGGATGCAGGCGAGGTGGATAACCTAAGAGAAGAAATTACCGCAATTTTGTGTGTTGCAGATAAAGATGATGAAGTCCTAGTGCGTCTTGAAAGTGGCGGCGGTGTTGTTCATGGTTACGGTCTTGCTGCTTCTCAGCTTCAGCGCATAAAACAAAAAGGGCTTAAATTGACCGTGTCGGTTGATAAAGTAGCAGCAAGCGGCGGTTATATGATGGCCTGTGTTGCTGATAAGCTTCTCGCCTCTCAGTTTGCTTATATTGGCAGCATTGGTGTGTTGGCGCAGCTTCCAAACTTTCATAAGCTATTAAAGAAAAACGACATAGAGTTTGAGCAACATACCGCGGGTGAGTTTAAAAGAACCCTTACGGTGTTTGGTGAAAATAACGATGAAGGCCGCGCTAAGTTCAAAGAAGAAATTGAAGAAATTCATGTGTTGTTCAAAGACTTTGTCCATAGCCAGCGACCAGATATGAACATCGACCGTGTAGCGACAGGTGAGTATTGGCCTGGTACCAAAGCCAAAGAGCTTGGTTTAATCGATGATATTACAACCTCTGACGACTACATCTTATCTCATTACCCTAAACGAGAAATTTTTAGTGTTAAGTATTCAGTGAAAAAGAATGTGGCTGAAAAACTTGGTATGTCGGCAGCGTCAGTGGTTGAACGTGTAATCATGAAATCGTGGAGTAAAGCCAGACACTGGTTTTAATCTACATGTGAAAGCGGGGCAGTGATTGCCCCACTTTACGAGCAAAATAAGAAAGAAAAAATGGCACGGCAAACGAAAAACGACATTCTCGATGCAGCAGAGTGTTTGTTCTCCCAAAATGGCTTTTCACACACTTCAATGCGAGAAATCACCACGCGGGCAGGGGTTAACCTTGCGTCGGTCAACTACCATTACGGCAGTAAAAAAAATCTTATTCAGGCTGTTTTCAAACGCTATTTTGACCAACTTATGCCCCATATCGACATCTGCCTAGCCTCTTTTGAATCTTCAAAAGGCGCCCAAGGCGTCGAAAAGCTGCTTTACACACTTATTCCACCTATGCTTGAGCTTAATACCGTCACTGAACATGGCACAGCTAACTTCGTTAAACTTCTTGGTAGAGGATACAACGAGACTCAAGGCCATTTACGACGTTTTATTATGAAAGACTATGGCGCAACGGTACGAGCACTGGTTAGGGCAATTCAACACTGCTTACCACATGTGCCAGAAGAAGAGCTATTTTGGCGCTTGCATTTCGCCATAGGTAGCTTCGTCTTTTCCATGGCATCAAGCCAAGCACTCACCGAAATCGCCGAATCTGATTTTCAAAAGCACGTTGATATCAGCGAAGTTATTGCGCATTTAGTACCCTTCGTAGCGCAAGGTCTAGCCGGCAGGTAGCCGAAATCTAGCGAGGTTGTGTAGAGCCCGGTGCCTCAGTGTTGAGTTTGTCTGCCCAATACTGTTTTACTGAGAAGCCGCTTTTTTGCGGTTTTGTCTTAGCTTCATTCTTAGGTTTAGTTTTAGAAGTAGTTTTAGGAGGGGTTTCAGACATAGCCTCTTTCGTCGCTTTCGATGTGGAGGGTGTTTTACTACCATCTTCTAGTAATGCTGCAGTCATTTCCTGAATCTGTGCCAGCCTCACATTTTTGCCACCATCGATACTGTACCAGCCACTTTTGGCTTGAATATCCGGTCGTTTACCGTTCACACTAGTGTAGGCGTGAGTAAATTCTTCTATAACGTCGTTTTTATCAGGTTTTGCCATGATTTCCCCGTTCTTATTTTGTTTCGCTTATTTTGTTATTCATATTTTGTTATTGTGCTGCCCTGTTCGAGGCGTTGCTTTGTGCCTTTGCCTTCGTCTTTGCCGATATAGAACTTAGCGGCAAAACTTCCAACACAAAGTATAAAAAATGCTCATGGCTTTTATAACGTTTTTTTTACATTCTGTCTAATTTTCAAGCTAATGCTTTAAAGGAGTTCACGTGTCGGTTACTAATCAAGCGCTTAAAACATATCTAGACGGGTTGCTTAGAGCTCATGAGATAAGCGATTACTGCCCAAACGGCCTTCAAGTTGAGGGCGCTACAGAAATTACAAAATTAGTCACGGGAGTTACTGCATCGAAGGCGCTAATTGATGAAGCGATCAAGCGAAATGCCGATGCCATTGTGGTGCACCACGGCTATTTTTGGAAAGGCGAATCTCAAACCATTACCGGCATGAAAAAGCAGCGATTAAAGGCGTTGATTGAAAACGACATTAACCTGTATGCCTACCATTTACCCTTAGACGTTCACCCCGAACTTGGCAATAATCGTCAGCTAGCGGACCTATTGGGGATAAAAAATATTGCAGCTGTGTCGTCAGTTAAGCCTACTGGTGTTTTAATGCAGGGGGAATTTGAGAACGCGCTTTCATCAGGAGAGTTACGTGATGCATTGGGCTCACTGTTATCACGGACTATTTTGCTTGAGGGCAGTGAAGCAAAACCGATAAAAACGCTAGCCTGGTGCACTGGTGGCGGGCAGGGCTTTATAGAGCAAGCCGTGGAATTAGGTGTTGATGCATTTATTACCGGAGAAGTGTCCGAACAAACTATCCATACTGCACGAGAGATGGATATTGCCTTTTTTGCTGCCGGGCACCACGCTACAGAGCGATACGGTGCAAAGGCACTAGGAGAACACATCGAATCTCATTTCGATGTAGCCGTAGAGTTCGTTGATATAGATAATCCAGCCTAATTATCTCGTTACAGGATGTGAACTCTCACTATGAAAGAAGACCATATTTTTGATGGCATCGCTGATAAGTTTGCCAAAAATATTTACGGTACTACCAAGGGAAAGCTTCGCCATACCTTGCTTTGTGATGTATTAGATAGTCATCTTACTGCCAACAGTACAGTACTTGAAATAGGCGGTGGCACGGGTGTAATGGCAGCGCACTTAGCCTCAATAGGGCATAGCGTTGTGCTAACCGATGCCTCAAACGATGTACTTCAACAAGCAGCAGACCTACTTTCTCACAGTAGCAATGAGAACATTAGAGATAACATTGAGATAAGGCAAGAGTTTCTTCAGGAGATAACCGACTTTGAACGCTTCAATGTTGTTATTTGCCATGCCGTATTGGAGTGGTTAGATAATCCCTATGAGGCGTTATCCTCTATCTACGCACGCATGAAGCCTGGGGCGATAATGAGTTTGAGCTTCTTTAATCATGACGCTAATTTATTCGCCAATGCGATTTATGGCAATTTTGATTACATTGAAAAAGGCATGAAGGCTAAAAAGCAGGTTCGATTAAATCCAAAGCAGCCTCTTTCTGCAGTGAAAGTACTTAACTACTGCGATTCACTCGGTTTTACTGTATTGGATAAAGCGGGTATTCGATGCTTTCATGACTATATGCGCGACATCTCTCACCAAGCCACTAAGTATGATGACTTGCTGGCCTTGGAGAGGAAGTACCACAAATCCGACCCCTACATGTGGCTGGGCAAATACTTTCAGCTCATTGTAAGAAAGTGATATTGCGCTTTGCCTATCACTAACTAGCAATCACTGACCGCTAACCACTAGAAGCTAGCCATTAGCCGATTTTATTCAATTTCATTTTTCACCTGTCCCCAGACTAAAAATGAGAATATTAATGTGCCACCCACTACATTGCCAAAAAATACGGGAAGAAAAAATCCAAATGTGGCCTCCATCAACCCAAGTTCCCCCAGCCACATGAGATAGGCCATCTCAACGGAGCCTGCCACAATATGGGTAAAGTCTCCCGCAGCGATTAACCATGTGAATACCAGAATAATCATAAAGGCCGACGATTCGGATTGGGGGATCATCCAAACGATCGCAGCGATAAGGATCCCTGCGGGAATGGCCTTGTAAAAACTATCTAAGGGGGGCATAAACACAGCGTGTTCGCTTAGAGAGAGCATAGCTGGCGCCAGATCTTCAGGTAATGCTGGTGTAAACACATACAACGCCGTTATCAAAAAAGCGCCAATCACATTTGCTGCCAACACAATGCTCCACAGCTTTGCCACGCAGAACATGTTTTTCTTCTTAAAATCTTCTATGAGTGGGAGTACGGTCGTTATTGTATTTTCGGTGAATAATTGCATGCGGCCCAATATCACCAGCATGAAACCAAGGCTATAACCAATGTTTTCAATTAAATAACCATAAGGCGCATCGGGCAGATACGTGCGAAGAATTGCTTCCCCGAGCACTGAAAATGAAATTAAGATACCGGCGGCTATTCCCGACCATAACAAGCTTTGAGTCGGCCTGGTGAGTTCCTCTTGCCCTGCTTGTTTTATGGCTTCATAAACAATACGGGATTTTGGCTGTGACAAATCTTCTACTTCACGAGCCATTTTTTTGCTCTCAGTGTCATTGCTCTCGGAGTTATTACTCTTTGAGTTTTTGCTTTCAGCGCTTTTACGTTGTTCTGTTTCGTCCGACATAGTTTGACAATCACTCCGCTTGAATATACAGCCCGCTCGCGCTGTCGATGTCCATCTTCGAATAGAACATGCTTGTACAATATTCTCGAATAACATTCTCGTACAATATGGACGGCGCATGTAAAGCGAATTGATATTGGCATCAAAGATAGTTAACAGCGTGTCATTTAAACTTTATCTGAGGGATAACGGATCATCCGGGTTTTTGTTCTTTATCAGACTATAGTTGCCAGAAAATCAGGTCTTTAACTTTCCGATTAAAAATGTAATTTGACGGCAATCCAAGTTTAAAAATATAATACTGTATATGTGTACAGTATTGTGGTTTTTATGAAAGTTATACCTATCAAAGCACAAGCAGGATTAGTGGGGTTCGAAAGCCCTGCTGCAGAATACATAGAGATGGAGTTAAGCTTGGACGAGTTGCTCATCGATAAACCCTCCGCTACGTGGATTGGTGTCGCTCAGGGCACCTCAATGGAACTGGACGGCATCTTTGATGGTGATGTGCTCATCATTTCACGCGCGGAACAGGTCAAACACATGTCTATTATCGTTGCGGTGCTTAACGGCGTGTTTTGCTGTAAACGGCTAGACATGGAGCGTCGTGCGTTACTTTCTGCGCAATCTGACGCCTTACCGTACTTTATACAAGAGGGCGATGACTTTTCACTTGAAGGGGTAGTGACACGTTCAGTGAGAATTCACGTGCCGCTTAACAAGAAGGTAGGCGCCTAGTGTTCTTTTTGTGCGATGCGTCGGGGTTTTATTCATCTGCAGAAAAAGTGATGCGGCCAGACCTGCGTAAAAAGCCAGTGATTACCCTTAGCAATAACGATGGCTGTGTGGTGGCAGTGTGTCCCATAGCGAAACGATTAGGCATTAATAAATTCGTACCTTATTTTCAGGTAAAAGACGTTGTCGAAAAATACGGCGTAACGGTAACGAGTTCAAACTATGAACTGTATCATTCTCTGAGTACCAAAATGATGGACACCATCGGCCAATTCGCCGATGACATCTATGTGTATTCTATAGACGAAGTGTTTGCGCGCTTTAACACTGCGCTTTCTCACGAAAGTTGGATGGCGCTAGGCCGTGAAATCAGACAAACGGTATGGAAAGAGGTGAGATTACCTGTAGGCGCAGGAGGAGGATTAACCCCTACGTTAGCCAAAGCAGCCAGCCACGCTGGTAAGCGACTTCCTGGGTATAATGGTGTTGCAGTTATTCACAGCGAGCAAGAGCGCGTCAATATCTTAGAGCAGATGGATGTCACGGATGTGTGGGGGGTAGGTCGCCGTTTAGGACAAAAGCTGACAGCCCTTGGAATTAATAACGCGCTTCAACTGTCCCAGCAGTCACCGGCGCGGATAAGAAAGCAATTTTCAATTTTATTAGAAAACACGGTCAGAGAACTCAATGGCGAACTTCGTATTCACTGGGATGATGTGAGGCCTGACAAACAACAGATTTACAGTACACGTACTTTTGGTGCACGAGTGACAACGAAAGCAGAATTACACAAGGCGATTACAGGGCATTGCGAAAGCGCAATGCGTAAACTGCGTAAGCAGCGTGGGTTAACAAAGGCTATCACTGTCTTTGCATCTAACTCGCCCCATGATGACGCGCGCTATTACAGGAAGTCGGTGTATCACCAGTTTGCCGTACCCACTATGGACACCCGTTTAGTTACTAACGCTATTCCTGCCGTTATAGATAAAATTCACAAGCCGGGTATTTGTTTTTATCGCTGTGGCGTGGGCCTTGTCGAGATTTTATCCGCAGCTAATTATCAAGCTGACCTGTTTTCCGAAAACAAAGATAACCCTAAATTGATGAATGTGCTTGACGCTGTCAATGATAGGTATGGTAAAAGCACGCTCCAAATTGCATCAAAGGGTTTCACTAAAGCTCATGAAATGAAACGACAGTTTATCACTCAACGAGCGACCACCCGATGGAGTGATATACCGACGATTAAATGTTGAACCACAGGTGATGGTAACGCGCGGCTCACAAATTCTCAGCAATCTGTTTTATTCATATTTCAACGATATTGTTGTTATTAATAATATTATCTATTGTCACGTGGGCTATCTCATTAAGTGCCTCAGCGGTAAAAAAGCCTTGATGACCTGTAATCAATACATTGGGAAAGGTGGTCAAGCGCTGAAAGTTGTCATCTTGAATAATATCTTGGGAGTGGTCGGTAAAGAACAGCTCCGATTCCCGCTCATATACGTCTAATCCAAGGTAGCCTATTTTCTTACTTTTGAGCCCGTCTATTATTGCTTGATCGTCCACAAGACCACCTCGCGAGGTATTGATTAGCATGACTCCATTCTGCATTTTGTGAAGCGACTCGCTATTTATCATGTGATGGCTGTTCTCATTGAGTGGACAGTGTAAAGATACAATCGTACTTTCACCAAAGAGGGTATCTAAATCTACATACTGTGCGCCTAAGTCTCTTGCTTCCTGGTTTTCATAAGGATCGTAGCAAAGAACGCGGCAGCCAAAACCATTTAAAATGCGAATAACCGAACAACCAATCTTACCCGTACCGACTACGCCTACGGTCTTGTTGTGTAGCGTAAATCCCAAAAGGCCATTTAGCGCAAAGTTACCCTCTCTCACTCTATTGTAGGCTTTATGAGTTTGTCTATTTAGCGTAAGGATTAGGGCGAGAGTATGCTCGGCAACGGTTTGCGGGCTATATGCCGGCACTCTACTTACTTGAATGCCATAGTCATGTGCCGCTTTTATATCTACGTTGTTAAAACCAGCGCAGCGCAGTGCAATATGTTTAACCTTGCATTGCGCAAGTGCTTTGATTGTTTCAGCGCCAATATCATCATTGACAAAGGCAATAACCACATCGTATCCGTCACACAAACGTGCCGTTGATGCTGTTAGCCTGTGAGTAAAGTACGTTATAGTGACAGCGCGGCTATAGGACGGCTCGGCGCTGTTTTCAGCACAATTTCCAACACTATTTAATGCGCGTTCAAATACCGCTTTGTCATACTCTTGCGTGCTGAAACACGCGACGCGTATTGTTTCGTTATCTTTCATGCGTCTCCCTTAGCGATATTTGGGCGCTATTCATCACAGTTTTTTTAAAACGGAGCTCTTTTTAAGAGGAGCTCTTTTTAAAGGCGCTCTTTTTTAAAAGAGCTAGGGAAGCAACGTTACGATATCTTTTTCGATATCTTCAGGCTTCATGGTTGGCGCGTAGCGCTTTATCACATCGCCTTTATCGTTTACCAAAAACTTAGTGAAATTCCATTTAATGCGTTTACTGCCAAGTAATCCGGGCGCTCTATTCTTTAATTCGGTGAAAAGTGGGTCTTCATCGGCGCCATTTACGTCAACTTTCTTGAATAACGAAAACGACACACCAAAGTTCATTTCGCAAAACTGCGCAATTTCATCATCGCTACCTGGCTCTTGATGGCCAAACTGATCACATGGAAAACCCAGTACTTCAAAACCTTTGTCTTTGTATTTTTTATACAGTGACTCGAGACCTTTATACTGTGGGGTAAAACCGCATTTGCTAGCGGTGTTAACAATAAGCAATGTTTTGCCCGAATAGTGCGCAAGTGGAACAGCGTTTCCGGTATTACTTGTCACAGTGTGCTGATAAATAGTCAATTTCTTTCCTTTATATTTTTGTTAGTGTGAATTCTGATATTCTATTAGCCAAAAGAAGCTTAGCTTCTACTGTAAACAACAAGAGAGTATTTTGCATGTCAGATTTAAACGTAAGCTTTTTAGGGCTAGGTGTTATGGGATTTCCTATGGCCGGACACTTGGCAAATGCAGGCTACAAGGTCACAGTTTACAATCGAACGTCATCAAAAGCACAGCAGTGGTTATCAACCTATTCAGGCGTTGCGCCAACAAGTACGATAGAAAAAACCCCTGAGGAAGCTGCCGAAGGTGCAGATATTGTTTTTATGTGTGTGGGTGACGACAACGACGTTAGAGAAATAGGTACCCGTGCACTTAGCAGAATGAAACCTGATGCGGTGTTAGTAGACCATACTACCGCCTCAGCTGATATTGCGAGAGAGCTAGACGCCGAATGCCGAAAGGAAAAGGTACACTTTTTGGATGCGCCGGTTTCTGGTGGGCAGGCAGGGGCTGAAAATGGACAACTCACCATCATGGTGGGTGGAGAAGAAGCAAGCTTTCATCGCATTCAACCAGTAATCAATAATTATGCTCGCCACAGTCAGCTTCTTGGAAAGTGTGGTAGCGGTCAACTTGCAAAAATGATGAACCAAATTTGTATCGCCGGTATTGTTCAGGGGCTATCTGAAGCGTTACATTTTGGCCAAAAGGCCGGTCTCGACTGTAATGCGGTTATCGATGTTATTAGCAAAGGCGCGGCACAGTCGTGGCAAATGGAAAATCGCGCTAGCACTATGTTATCTAACACTTACGATTTTGGTTTTGCCGTTGACTGGATGCGTAAAGATTTAGGCATAGCGTTAGATGAAGCAAAACGCAATGGCTCGACTCTCGCGCTAACCGCATTGGTAGATCAATATTACGCCGATGTACAAAAACTGGGTGGCAGTAGATGGGACACTTCTAGCTTGTTAACGCGCCTGAAGTAAAATTACATAATCACTGTACGTGAGATAGCTAGCTGTTTGCCCTCACAGACAAGGTGAGCTGAGCGAGTCGCGCTGTGTTTGACTCGCTAAGGGCTAGCTCAGAAAGCGTATCTAGCAATTGATGAATATTAAATCGTCGGTATACGGCAGTATCGGCTTCAATCATACACTGTAGTAGGTTGAGGCCGAATGCAGCAGTAGCGGGAGACAGTTGAAATGCATCATAAAAGTGCTTCATCGCCTGAGCGTATAAACCGTCAATGAAAAGTTGGGTGCCAGTATCGTTTATCGCTACCGCATGCTCATGATTAAGCCCGAGGCGTTCACCTCCTGAAAAAATAGACTCTTCGTTCATCACCTGCTCAGAAATGCCCTGAATGTCGCTGTTCTTTTGTTTTGCCATCAGTAACAATTCACCGGCGCGACGCTCATCTCCCAAACTGTGATGGACTTTCGCCGCGATTACCAGCATAGAAGGCTCGGTTCTGAGGTGATTATCCATATAGTCAGGCTCAAGGAAATACGCCGCTTTGTCCAAATCCCCATCAAGTACCGATGAAAAGGCGAGAAGGTAGTCTCGCTTTTGTAACGTTTGGGCGTCTGCCTGGTTTCGACCGGCAATGCCAACCAGCTTGCGAGCTTGGGATAAACTTTCTTTCCGATTAGTCTGCGGCGAATCCTCTGCAAGCAGTAAATAAAACTCCGCTAGCTCAAAAGTGAAATCGTTGAATCTATCTTTGGCAGACCTATGCAGAGCTCGTTTTTTCTGCAGCAGGTCGATGGCTTCTACCACCTTATCTTGCTTTTGAAATGCTAGGCTTTTGAGTTTGGCCGCAGGTAAACTCAATTCACTAAACTTGATTTGTTCTAAGTACTTTTCAACATCCTCATAAGAGTGTTGCTCAAAAGACAGAGACGCCAGCCATTCAAACGCTTCGTCTCTGGCTAAGCTGGAGTTTACCATTGAGCTTAGCTGTTCTTTGCACTGCGGCCATTGACCAGCTGCATACTGGCATTTTATTTTTCCCCACTGTGCCCACAATACTTTATCTGAGCGACTTAGAATGTCGTCGTAAATATTAAGCGCTCGCTGAACCTCACCATTATTGAATAACAATCGGGCGTACAGCTTGCGAATATCTGAAACTAGGCGAGGGGGAATGCCTTCTTTAATCTTAGTTCTTATAACACCTATTGCTCTTTCAAGCTGCTTGTTATCAAGCGCTTCTAAAACGTTTTTCACGAAATCGCGATAGTAGAGATAATGTTTTATCTGACGGGAAAGTGATGCAATGGTATAGGGCTTAATAAGCAACACATCGGGCTGCAGGTCCATAATTCGACCGATGACCTGTGGAGAACGATCTGATGTAAGAAAAATTACGCCAGTACTGGGTTTGATAAAGTCAGCTTCTTTTAAACTTTGCAGCCACTCTACGCCCGTTTTCCCCTCGCCCAGATGATAATCCATGATGAGCAATTCAAAGTTTTGTTTTCGCAAGGCGGCTTTGAGCTCTACCCCCGAGGTGTAGCTACTAACCGATAAATTCGCGATAGACATAACGTGACCGCGCAATGCTGTGCGGGCGGTGGCGTTGTCTTCAACAATAGCTGCTCGTAATTCCACAAAAACCAAGGTTAGTGATAACTCTGTAACTAGCTTACCAGCGAAGGCTCAAAACTGCACGAAACAATAAAAAACCTTAGCATGTACATTCGCCATAATTTTAGTTACACGCTATCAGCAGCTTATTATCTGGTATCTGTTTGTTAAAAAAGCGACTAATTTAACAACTAATCCAAACACAAATAAAACTACAGCTAAAACTACAGCTAAAACGAGTCGTTGAAACGTGACGGGCTTTACAGAAACGCATTACAAAGAACGGAACACATTGGACAGCATTTTCGTCACATTTTATTTACGTCATCGCAATTATAATTTAATTAATGTTTTACCTTTACGTTTACGTAAGGGGTAACTTTTAGTTATCGTGTTAATACAGTGTAAAGTCACAATAATGAAAGGCAATCCACATGAACTTTGAATTAAATGATGATCAATTGGCGTTTGAAGAAACAGCACGTCAGTTCGCACAACAAGAATTAGCACCACATGCTGCTATGTGGGACAGAGAGCACCACTTCCCAGTTGACGCTATCAAAAAAGCGGGCGAGCTTGGTTTCTGCGGATTATATACTCCAGAGGAAGCGGGTGGCCTAGGGCTATCACGTTTAGACGCGTCAATTATCTTTGAGCAGCTATCGATGGGCTGTACGACTACCACTGCGATGCTCACCATACACAACATGGCCACGTGGATGATTGCGCTATGGGGCAGCGAGGACGTAAAAGCCCAATGGTGTGATGAATTAGTCACAGGCGATAAGTTAGCGTCTTACTGTTTAACTGAGCCAGGCGCAGGTTCTGATGCCGCATCACTTAAAACCAAAGCCACAAAAACAGACGATGGTTATGTGCTTAATGGCGCTAAAGTATTCATTTCAGGCGCGGGTAGCACTGATGTATTGGTTGTTATGGCGCGAACGGGTGGCGACGGCCCGTCAGGCGTATCTGCATTTGCCGTACCGGCAGATAGCGACGGTATAATTTACGGAAAAGCCGAAGAAAAAATGGGCTGGAATGCTCAGCCAACACGAATGATCACCTTTGATAACGTAAAACTTCAAGACGCATGGCGACTTGGCGACGAAGGTGAAGGGTTTAAAATGGCGATGCAGGGTCTTGACGGCGGTCGTATCAACATAGCAACCTGCTCAGTCGGTACTGCGCAACAGGCCCTGAATGTAGCAAGAGACTATATGAACGAACGAGAGCAGTTCGGCAAAGCTATTGCTGGTTTCCAAGCGCTGCAGTTTAAACTAGCAGATATGGCAACAGAACTTGTAGCCGCTCGTCAAATGGTACGCATGGCCGCATGCAAGCTTGATAATAACGACGTGGATAAAACCACCTATTGTGCAATGGCTAAACGATTTGCTACTGACGTTGGCTTTAGTGTGTGCAATGATGCACTGCAGCTGCACGGTGGTTATGGATATATTAAAGAGTATCCATTAGAGAGACACTTCCGTGACGTGCGAGTGCATCAAATTTTAGAGGGCACGAATGAAATCATGCGCGTTATTATTGGTAGACGTTTGTTAGCAGATGAACGCAGCATTCTCTAGCCTTTACTCAAAAATCAGAAATAGAAAATCAGGTTAAGGAAGTCGTAATATGGACTCGGTTGTTATCAAAGAAGAACTTTCGGCTAAAAATGGAAGCCATGTTATTGGTCGGCTAACGCTGAACAAACCAAAGGCACTGAATGCGCTTGATTTAGACATGGCAACCATAATGCTGGATGCACTATTGTCGTGGCAGAGCAGAGATGACGTAGTCGCCGTTGTTATTGATGCAGCAGGTGATAAAGCCTTTTGCGCGGGTGGCGATATAGTATCTATGTATCGCTCTATGGTCGAAGCCGAAGGTGGAGTTCCAGAGTTTTTGGAAACGTTCTTTAAAACAGAATACACCCTTGATTACACCATTCACAACTATAGCAAACCCATCATAGTGTGGGGTGCTGGTATCGTGATGGGCGGCGGAATGGGGCTGCTAAGCGGCGCGAGCCACCGTGTTGTCACCGAAACATCACGCCTAGCTATGCCGGAGATAAGCATTGGTCTTTATCCAGATGTAGGGGGGAGTTACTTTCTACCCAGACTACCTGAAAAGACGGGGCTATTTTTAGGGCTAACTGGCGGACAGATGAATGGTGCGGACGCTCGATTTGTTGGGCTAGCTGATGTGCTGGTGGCTTCAACTGAAAAAGACACGATGGTTGATAGCCTGTTACAGCACTCATGGCAGCCAAACGATTTGATGGGTCAGGTTTCTACGCTGCTAGGTGCGTTGAAGCAGCCCGAAGAGCTGCCTCAAGGCAACATAGAAAAACACAGTGACCTCATAAACTCACTTTGCCAAGGCGATAGCGCAGAAGAAGTGGTTAACGCTATATTGAATTGCGATATGCAGGGCGATAAATGGCTTAGCCGCGCTCAATCTACGCTACAAAAAGGCTCGCCTATTACGATGCACTTGGTGTTCGAGCAGTGTCGTCGTGGTGCATCTATGACCCTCGCTGAGTGTTTTAAAATGGAGGTCAACATGTCATGCCGCTGCGGGGAAAGTGGCGAGTTTCAAGAGGGGGTTCGCGCGTTGTTGATAGATAAAGATATGTCACCCAAATGGAAATATGCATCTGTAGACAAAGTGCCCACAGAGGTTGTTGAGCATTTTTTTAGTTCACCATGGACAGAGGAAGCTCATCCTCTAGCGTCTTTAGGAAAATAATCAACACGCCCTAGTTTGATAGTCACGCAACTTTCGGCTAATTAGGTGTGAAAATCACTGACAGCAAACATGCGATTGCTGTCAGTGCATTCAATTTGATAAACTTAATCTTATCGCAACCGACCTTAAGACCTCCACTATGTGGCTATGCCCACTTTGCAAAACACCTGTCTCGCTAAACGAAACCCCAATTCGCTGCATTAATAACCATAGCTTTGATAAAGCGAAAGCAGGCTACGTGAACTTATTACCCGTTCAATTTAAAAAGTCAAAAATGCCAGGCGATGACAAAGCAATGGTAAGGGCAAGAAGAGAATTTCATCAGCGAAACGCGTATAAACCGTTAAAAGACAGAATGTGTGAACTTATCGGCGCTCACCTAAACCCAAAAATAAAAGAGCGTGGACATGTCAATATCTACGATGCGGGATGCGGCGAGGGCAGTTATTTAAATGCTGTTGTAGCTGGTTTAAAAGAAAAAGGCCTAAAAGACAAAAGTTTGAAAGAGCACACGCTACAAAATCAGAGGTTAAGCGAGCAAGACTCACAAGCACAACCTATTGAAGTTACTGGTGCAGGCAGTGACATTTCCAAAATCGCCGTAGAGCTTGCCGCCAAGGCGTATAAACAACACACCTTTGTTGTAGCCAGCAGTTTCGACCTTCCACTGGAAGCTAACAGCCAAGATGTAGTGCTTCAAGTATTTGCACCTGGCAGCAACGACGAATACCAACGCATCCTCACACCAGAACACGGCTTGTTGATCACAGTAGACCCAGCGGAAGATCATTTATATGAAATAAAGCAGCGGGTTTATGATGCTCCAGAAAAACATCAGCTCGACGTGAGTGATCGTGAAGGGTTTTCGCTAGTGACTCGCGAGACACTGCGCTTTGAAATATCGCTTTTAAACAACGAGCATGCATTATCGCTAGTGAAAATGACGCCTTTTTATTGGAAGTTACCTCAAGACAGTATCACCGACATGGTAAATGCACTGACCACTGTGACCGCCCATTTTCACATTCAAGTGTGGGAAAAGTGTGTATGAGCAAGCTTAAAGGCCCTAATACTCATCAGAAGAATACTCATCAGAAGAACACTCATCAGAAGCACACTCAGCATAAAGCGTTGTTTTTAGACAGAGACGGCGTGATAAACGTCGACCATGGCTACGTGGGTCATTACGACAACTTTGATTACGTTGAAGGTATATTTGACGTGGTAAGAATGTATGCCTTAGCAAAGTATAAAATTGTTATTGTCACCAATCAAAGCGGCATCGCGAGAGGACGCTATACCGAAGCCGACTTTCATGTGTTGATGGATAGGGTAAAACAGGATTTTGCTGATAAGGGCGTGCCCGAGGTTGCTGTGTATTTTTGTCCTCATCACGTTGAGGGCAGCGTACCAGAGTATGCCATTAACTGCGCATGCAGAAAGCCAAAGCCTGGAATGTTGTTGCAAGCGTCACAAGAGCTTGGCATAGCACTTAATGATAGCGTACTTATTGGTGATAGCTGGAGAGATATTGAGGCAGCGCACGCAGCAGGCCTAAAGAAAAGTATCTACTTTTCTGAAAATGCCATACCCGCTGGCGCTACTTTAGAAGGTGTGCGTAAAATTCAATCCTTACGACAGCTTACTGCAATAGAATGAGCGAGTGAAGAGAGCGGGTAAGGTGGAAAATAAGTTATGCGTAACTTATTTTCCACCTTATTGTGGTTTTATTTTAACGTAAACTGCTCACTTAAAACGGCTTACTCAATTCCGTGTAGAAAAGCGAGACAGGTGCTTAATCGCTTGGCTAAGCAGGTCTACATTCAATGCATCATTGCTACGCTTACCGGTAGCCATTTCTGTTATTTCGTAACTACCATTACTCAATACGTCTGTACGTTTTCCCGCATGGAAAACGACAATGCGCTCTCCAGATGTACTGACTAACCAAGGTCGTGTTGGCGAAAGTAAGCTTTGTCCCGTTGAATAAAAGGTGCTGGGAGCATTGCAGCCTAATGCATTTAAGATGGTGGGTGCCAGGTCCTCAGTGCTCGCAACGTTCGCACGCAGTGGCAGGTTACTATAGAGCACACCTTTACTGTCATCACTTCCATAGCCAGTAGCAACAATCACATCGTGTTGGCTTTGTCTCGCTTTCTCAATGTAATTCTCAATATCAGCACCATTCATAAAGGCGATATGCAGGCCGTCATGTTCATTTGATTGAGGCTGCTGGTAACCGGATAGTTGCGACATTGGAAGGGGACTATCACTGTGAACCGATACAGGCATGCCAGAGCCTAGAGGTAGCGCTAACATGACGGGGCGTTTTTGCGACAGCGCGTCTTGATAAATTTCTGGCACACCGAATAGGGCCGTGGTCATCAAGCCTTCTAAACTGCTCGCTGTCGAGTAGTAATTATCAAGCCGATTTAGTCGCAATGATGTGCTTAAATCATTTATCGCCACGTCATCAGTTTGCACTACCACCGTCAAGTTCTTGCTGGTGTCTACAGAACAATAAACCGGCTGTGCTGGATAAGTTGTGCTGTGAAACTCGGGGTTAAACTGCAGCTGCTTACGCTCTTCGTAAGCGGCAAGGTCTAATAACCCATAGCGAGACATGGTGGTTTTTGCCGTCGCTGGATAAGACAGCGGAAACATATTGTCTTGTTTGATGATGGGCTGATAAAGCTTAGCATCCGCCCACACATGCACAGCATGGCTTGTGACAAAACAGGCTACAAAGAAGGTAGTAACCGGCACACCTATTTTGTATTTTGTAAAACGTTCTACGCGTTTATAAATGGCGTTTGCTAATACTAATTGAAAGCCAAGCCACACAATAAAGAGCAAAAACAAGAATCCCCACTGCTGCCAATTCTCTATCGCTATTTGAGACTGGGCTTCGCTGCGCAGTAAGTCTGCCGCGTGAAAGCTAATGTGGAAGCCCGTGCGATTGAACAGCAGCGCGTCAAACGCTAGTAAGGCAAGGCCTACGGCGGCAATAACAGACGCACTAGCCTTAATAATCCGGGAATTACTCACGAGATAACACAAGGGGAGTATAAAAATGACAAAGCCGAAAAAGGTCATAAAACTAATATGACCAAACCAGTTTGCCAGCAAAAATATCGTTCCCACACCAGTGCCGGGCATTGGAGAAGAAAAGACGAAAATAGAGGCGATTACAATAGCAATGATTATATTCGCTAGGGCAAACCAATGCCCCCAGTTCACTAGCTTTGTAACGCGCTGGCGGCGAGGAGATTCGGCAAGTATCATAGAACTACCTTATTACGCTTTGACACTTTTCTTCAACACGTCGGCAAACTGAGAAGCCATCGCTTCGCGGTTATCTGGCTTAACTTGCGTATTCAAGATATGGGTAATGACATTGCCTAACACCATAAGTGAAAGATCGCGATTTGCACCACTTTCTTCAAGTGTTAATATTACCTTGTTCATCAGCGCTTCGAATTCGTCGTTGCTGTAACGGCTATTTTGGGGCATTGCTACGCCTCTTTTTTATGTTTTCTTTGATAAAAAGAATGGTTTTACTCGTAAAATGATTATAATCGTTGTTTGAGTGAGTACAATCATTCATTCTAAAAACCCACAATTCTTTGGGCATTTCATACACTTTTTAAGCAACAGGACACCCGATCAATTATGAGTGCACTGATTCACCACTTTGTTGTTCATCGTTTAATCGTTAACAAAGAAGAAAGAATAGAAGCGATCCCTCGCGATAAATGTTTAGCGGTTACCCCAGAAATAGAGTCACTCGCTCATCAAATTAATCACAGTTTTAATACTAAACCTGGCAAGGGCGTTGGCCATTTTGTTTCAGAAGTGCCTCGCAGCGCCGATGCTAGCAATAGCGACGAAGACAGCTCGCAAGAGAATAGTGTACAAAACGTATCAGGTTTCGCTGAGGGTTTAAAAAATTACCTAAGCGCACACAAAGCAGGGGGTGACAATGTGGAAGACGCATTTCACGATTTCTCTGTTGATGCCACTCATCGCCTCGTTAAAACCCTCACAGACACCGGGACGGTTGAAACTGGCTTTTTAATATTTTGCCAGTATGAGTATCTATCTACGCAGTTTCTTATGATTGCGTTACTTAACACGCGCTCCCACGTTGAGGTTACCAATTCTCTGGACTTATCATCAAGAGAGCATCTTGATTTAGCGAGAATGCAGTTAGCCGTCCGTTTCGATTTAACGCAGTGGGATATTCAGCCTGAGCAACAGCGCTACGTGAGCTTTATTAAAGGGCGAATGGGCCGCAAGGTATCAGACTTTTTCATGCAGTTTGTTGGCTGTGAAGAGCTTGTTGATGTAAAACAGCAGAATAAACAGCTCATCTCCTCGGTTGATGCTTATTTGGCAAGCGAATCTCTCGACCCACAAGAGCAGCACCAACATCGAGAAGAAGTAAAATCCTATTTTAAAGAGCAAATTGATGCCGGCGAGAGTTTATCGGTAGATGAATTAGCCAACCGCTTGCCTTCAAATGAAGAAACGAAGAACAATTTTGCCGCATTTACTGATTCACTTGAAGTACCGCTGGAAAAAGAGATTCAGCCTGATCCGGCTGCGCTTAAACAGCTGGCGAAATTTACAGGCCAAGGCGGAGGCGTGTCGGTGAGCTTCGAGCGCAAACTGATGGGGGATAGAGTGTTTTATGACCCTGCCACAGATACCCTAACTATTCGCGGAATTCCACCGAATTTAAAAGATCAGCTCAATCGTCAGTCCTCTATGGACTAATGACTGCGCTCAAGTGATAAAAAAAGTATACTAGCAACAGAAAATAAACTCGATTAAAGGGTGTTATGCAATTATTTGTAAATGATTTGACAGTAATGGACTTTTCTTACCTGTGTCCGAAGCGCGGAATGGTAGGGGAAAGTTGGATTGTCGATGTAGTATTGGACGGCGAGCTGAACGAAGAGAGCATGGTCCAAGATTTCGGACACGTGAAGAAAAACCTCAAGCGATTGATAGACGAATATGTCGATCACAAACTTCTAGTGCCCGCAGAATATAGTGGGTCAGAGGTTATTCACGATGAAGACAGCGAGCAAGTTGAAGTGCGCTTTAGTCGTGAAAACGGCGAGAAAATAATGCTTTATTGCCCGGCTGAAGCCTACGCCATTTTATATTCCGATGTGATCACTATGGACTCGGTAGGGGTGTATCTTAAAGAGGTGCTTGCGACGCATCTTCCCGAAAACGTAGATAATTTGACATTGAATCTACGAACGGAAGTGATAAGTTCCCCTTTTTATCACTATACCCACGGACTTAAAAAGCACGACGGCAACTGTCAACGTATTGCTCACGGTCACCGGTCTCGTATCGACATTTATCTCGATGGCAAGATATGTGAGGAAAGCCAAACCTATTGGGCAAAACGTTGGGAAGATATTTACGTTGCCACTCGCGAAGACGAAATAAAGTACGCTGACAGAAAGTTATCGGGCTCTGTTGACGCACCTGAAGACTATTTGTGTTTTGGTTATGAGTCTTCGCAAGGATATTTTGAGCTACTGATTGCTAAAGCAGTGTGTGAAGTGATTGAGACAGATTCCACGGTAGAGTGTCTAGCGCAGTACTTATTAGTGGAACAAAAGAAAAGAACGCCAAACGGCGAATGCAAAGTGGTTGCGTACGAGGGCGTTGGCAAGGGCGCATTAGTTTCTGGGTAACGCGTAACCGAAAAGTTTGGATGCAGGCTAAGCGTCTGTATCCTAGCTACTGTCCTTGGACTTAGCCCACTAGGCCTACAGGACTGGTTCGCGGTTAAGGTGCATCCATTTAGCCCAGAACTCGTACAACAAAGTTCAACACGCCCTAAGTAGAGTAATGCTTTTTACTCGGCTTATTGATGTGTCGTAAAGACATGGCCACTTACTATTATTAGAGTCTCCGTAAAACACACATTTTTGTTGGTAAAGGATTTCGACCTCATGAAGTTTTCACTGAATACTAGAAATAGCACCACGCACTTCACCTCTGTGCTAGCTGCATTTGTTATCGGGAGCTTTTCTATAAACGCTTATGCTACAAACCTGTATTCCACTGGCGCTTTTTCAGATAGCTCACTTCCAGATAGCTCACTTCCAAGCAGTAAAATGGATACCAAGCACAGCGATGACAAGCAACCAGCACCACTCGTGTTAAACGGAGTATTTACACAAGGTGCGTTGTTACGCGGTGAAGTACCTAAAAACGCAACTGTGACCCTAAATGATTCGGCTGTGCCAACAAATCTTGATGGAAAGTTTGTTATTGGTTTCGATCGAACTGCACCGCTTGAACATACCCTTACAGTAACCCTTGCTGATGGCAGCGAAACAGTGCGCCACATTACGTTAGAAAAGCGTGAATACAATATTCAGCGTATCGACGGTTTAGAACAAAAGATGGTAACGCCGCCGGCATCGGTCACTCAGCGTATTAAGCAAGACAACATAAACGTGGCAAAAGCGAGAAGCACTAACAGCGATTTAGACGCGCTATTTACTCGTTTTTCCTGGCCCGCTAAAGGCCCCATCACCGGCGTATATGGCAGTCAGCGGGTGTTGAACGGCGTGCCTAAGTGGCCACACTACGGCGTAGATGTAGGCGCTCCAACGGGAACTCCTGTTTATGCCCCTGTTGATGGCATTGTCACCATGGCAGAGGATTTATATTATTCAGGCAATACTCTTATTCTCGACCATGGAATGCGGGTTTTCTCTACCTTTCTTCATTTGAACAGTATGACCGTTAATGTTGGGGATAGGGTTAAAAAAGGCGAGCAAATAGGTACCATCGGTGAAACGGGGCGGGCCACGGGTCCACACTTAGACTGGCGTATCAACCTTGGTAAAATGCGCTTAGACCCGCAAACTATTGTAACTGGTACTCCGGAATAAAAAGCCTCGTTCAATCAAGGTTTTTATGACAAAGGGCGGCGCTTCGACGCACCGCCTTTTGACAAATTACCTAACGCCAAGCCAATGACCAAACACGTCGGCGTCGTTTATATCAAAAAACGCCATGTCTTTTCTCGCTTCCATAATAGGTAAGGTCACGTTTAACAGTTGGCCGTCTCGAATTACGCTGACTTCTGCTGTTGACTCTAACGTTGTATCTAAAATACGTTGTAACTTGCCTTGAGAAACCACATGCCCATTTATAGCGATAATATTATCGTTCAATAGGATCCCCGCACGCATGGCGGCAAGCCCCTCAAATAGTTGAGCAACAGTCAGTCCCAATGGGGCAGGTTTAAGTGTCGCGCCAAGCTGTCGTTTCATTGGCGACTTCAATGATAGGCCGCCTTTATCTTCGCTAGATACCTTTGCCCGAGTGCGAAGTGCAACACCAATTCGTTGAACTAATGTTTCTAATTCAACGTCGTCTGTGTGGTATACAACGCTATTTAAATAATCTGATACATCAATATCAAAGTGCTCTTTACATAACGTCTGTATGACATTATCCGGCGTTCCGCTCTCATCTTTGCCGTACTGCTGCCATAAAACGCGCATGACATCGTCGAGGCACACCGTATCGCCAGATTGCTCTCGCAATAGTAAATCGAGCCCCAACGCGATGATACCGCCCTTGGTGTAATAGCTAACAATATTGTTAGTGGCACTGGCGTCTTGCTTGTAAAACTTTGTCCATGCATCAAAACTACTTTCAGCCGCACTTTGCTTAAATCGTCCAGCATTTTGCAAAAGCCTACTTATATTTTGAGCAACAATATCGAGGTACTTTTGCGGTGGTATTGTGCCAACACGAGCAAGGGTGACGTCGTCATAGAAACTTGTAAACCCTTCGTATATCCACAGTTGGTTGGTATAGCTTTCTTTGGATAAATCCGGTTTTACCATCACATTAGGTTTAATGCGTTTCACGTGCCATGTATGAAAAAACTCATGACTACAAAGACTTAAAAACGTGACGTATCCGTCTGTTTTTTCTTCGCCGTCGCCAACGAGAGGAAGCTCAAAGCGAGGGTAAAGCAATGCCGTAGAATATTTGTGCTCCAAACCTCCAAAACCATTATCGGCTAGCAGGGTCATAAACAGGTAATCTTTCACTGGATAGGGCGTGCCAAATAGTGAAAGGTGGTGTTGGCAAATAGGGGCTAAATCTTTCGCAATTCTCGCATAATCAATGTTGTTGTTGCCTGAAAATAGTAGCGTGAAGTTCACGTTATCTACTTTAAACTCGTACGTGTCGGCCACGCCCACATAAATGGGATGGTCGATAAACTCATCATAGTTTTTCGCTTCAAAATACCATGCCCTAGCATTAGCATTAGCATTGGCGTCTATCACACTATCTAAAGAACAGGGCTCTCGCGTTTCCATCGACGTATGCGCATTCCAGTTAGACGGAATAGTATCGCCTAGTGTTATTTCAAGATAATGCTGTGAGTTTTCAAATTCTGCAATTTGTAAAAATGCACTGGTTCCATTAATAAACGCATATTCATGATTGATGAAGGCGGACCGAATGGATAAGTCATTAGCATAAATCGTGTAATCGATAATGCAGGCATCACCATCAGTCTGTATTGACCATGTTTGTTTGTCTAACTTCTCAATGCTAACGGATGATTGAGCAAAGGCTTCTGCTGCTAATGTATTCGCCGCTGTTTTCTTTGCAGACAGCGAGACAATGTTTTTTGCGAAATCGCGAACCATATAACTACCCGGTATCCAACTGGGTAAGGAAAGCGTTAGCGAAGAGGCGCTATGAGCAGGAATTGATAGCTGAACATCGAACTGATGAGCCTGCCACTGAGATAAATTAAGTGAAAAATGCAACGTGTTATCAGACATAAAAACTCATTTTATTTACGTAGTTAAGAACTAGTGTACTATAAGTGAATACTGAAGTGAGCGTACTTAAGCATCAAACGCGCTAGACACTATTTGAAATATTGTCGAAGCAAACGTGTTTCTAATTAGCGATAGCGCGACCGATATTGCTTCTAACAGGATGAGAAGGGCTGAGTAGTAAACCTATGGTTGAAAGAACTAGCACTACAACAATAAGCGAAGAAGATTTTGAGGCGCTCAATGCGTTTCAGCCTGGGGATGTTGTCGATCTTGAGATCACCATGCCTGCGGCATCGAAACGGGTCAAAACTGAATATTTAGGTATGCATACCAACGACTGCATGATGTTTCATATCCCAACTTCATCAAAATGGATAACGGTAAGAGATGCGTTAACGGTTGATAATGATATTGTGGTTCGCTCGATAGTCGAGGGTAGCACCGGGCAAGTCATTGCTTATCGGGTAAAAGTGCTAAAACTACTTTCTAAACCCGCTGGCATATTAATTACCAGCTTTCCTTCACGCATACAGCGAATAGGGCTTCGAGCCTCAACACGCTCACAGCCTGGCGTTGCCATAAACATCAAGTCAGAGGTTTTCGAGGGCGATGAAGATGCGTCAGGCATCATCGTCGACTTATCAAAACACGGGTGCAAAGTCGGGCTTCAGGTGAAACCTGGGTGGCCCATACTAATTGACAATACCGAAATAACACTTGTATATATGCTTAATGGTGAAGCGGTTGAAATTAAAGCCATGGTTAAAAATCATAAGTTAGATAATCGAATAGTCTATTACGGGCTCAAATTTCAATCTGGTGATGCAATGATTGGCGAGCTACTCGCAAGACATACTTTGGTGTCGTAGCTTTTTTTAAACTGACCCTATGTATTGTCTTTAAAAAGTGAACTGACATCAAAAAGTATACTGTCATTAAAAAGTGTACTGCCATCAAAACAGGCAGTGGCAACACAAAGCGGGCAAAAGTATATATTGTCATCTACTGTACAAATTTTGCGCTTAATGTAATTGTTTTATGCGCTAGTAAGCTCTGTGAGCTAAGTAAAAACCTAACAAACTCATAATTCAAATAATAAGGTGAGGGACAATGAGAAGTATTGAAAGGCTGCTTATGCAGTACGGTGAAAGCCATCAAAATAAGACTAACGTGATAATTCACGCTATTGCAGTGCCGAGTATTTATTTGGTAACCCTTGGCTTGCTTTGGAGTATTCCTACCCCAGACGCTATCGCGCATTTTGATATTACATGGGCGCACATCATCGCTATTCCAGTACTGTATTACTATTTTTCTTTGTCTGGTCCTATTGGTGCGGCTATGACATTACTTACTATCGCGTGTTTTGGTGTGGTAAATCTGTTGGTTCACTTGGATATTTCTGTTTGGCAATTCAGCTTAGCGCTGTTTGTGGTTATGTGGATTTTACAATTTGTTGGCCACAAAATAGAGGGGAAAAAGCCCTCATTTTTCGAAGATCTTCGTTTTCTGCTCGTTGGGCCTGCATGGTGGTGGGTTCACTGGCTTAAACGAATGAACATTAGCTATTAAAGCAGTTACACAATTAGCACGGCGTGTTGACGTTAATCTATTCGTTTTGTCGTTACAAAGCGCTTATTACTGCGAAAATATACAGTAAACGTCAACTCGCTCCTAGCTGCGACCAGACGCACTACCTACACGACCAAGCTGCTTGGGTCATTAAATTCCAAGCGTATAATCTCACTACAAGCTCTATATTTGGTAATAATAAGTTGGTGTTACAGTGAGTCGCTTCCAGCGAGTAATCGAAAGTAATGAGCGTTTATTTTGGACTTTGCACAGTGCAGGGTGGGCAGGATTTGCGCTAATTTACTACATAGGCTCTTTTCTACATGATGTAAGATCCATTTGGGTTTTCATTATCATGCTTAATGCATACGCAGGTTGGTTACTGACTATTCCGTTGCGCTATGTCTATCGGTGGGCTCGAAAGCGCTCTCCTTTAAAGATGATCCTTATTGTTATCGCATCGTGCTATATCGTGGCGCTGGTGTGGGCTGTGGTAAAAAACATTAACTATTGGGAGATATACAAGCACGGTTATCGCCCAGACGAATGGTACATGTACTTCACCAACACCATTAACTCGTTGATTATGGTTGGTTGTTGGAGTGGTGTTTATTTTGGTATCAAAAACTTTCAAATGCTGCAAAAAGAGAAGCAGAATGCGCTCAAAGCCAGCACCATGGCACATCAAGCCCATATCAAGATGTTGCGATATCAATTGAACCCTCACTTTCTATTCAACACGCTTAACGCTATCTCAACCTTAATCCTGTTGAAAGAGAATGACACTGCCGAAGCCATGGTGTCTAAATTAAGCAACTTTTTGCGTTACTCACTTGATAACGATCCCATTAAGCGAGTTCCGCTAGGTCAGGAAATAAAGGCACTTCGCCTGTATCTTGAAATCGAAAAAGTGCGATTCGACGATCGCTTAGAAGTCATCTGGGATATCGATACCAAATGCGAATCGGCACTGGTACCGAGCATGATACTTCAACCCATAATCGAAAATGCCATTAAACATGCCATTTCTAAAATGGAAAATGGTGGCCAAATTGCGATAACAGCCCGTACCTTCGGCAATGACTTACTGATGGACGTGGCCGATAATGGCCCTGGTGCTGATATAAAAGATGGCAAATTAAGCCGTAAAAATGGCGTAGGACTTGTGAACATAAAAGAGCGCTTACAATCGCTTTACCAACGCAACTTTGCATTTTCTATTGAGCACAATCAGCCCTCGGGTGTACGAGTACGAATTCGTATTCCCTATGACGTAAAGGACGTATGATATGACCAAGCAAATGATTAAAACCATTGTGGTAGACGATGAGCCTCTTGCTCGTAGAGGGCTACGTGCGAGGCTTGAACGTCATAGCGATATTCAAGTGCTGGCCGAGTGCCAAAATGGTCTTGAGGCGGTAAGCAGTATTTCTCAACATCGCCCGGACCTCGTTTTTCTCGATATTCAAATGCCAGGGCTCAATGGATTTCAAGTCATTCACAAACTTCGTGAATTGAAACAGCCAATTCCAATGATTGTTTTTGTCACCGCATACGACAGCTATGCGATTAAAGCGTTTGACGTGCATGCGTTGGATTATCTATTGAAACCAGCAGATGACGAACGACTTGGCGCAGCCCTCGATAAGGTAAGAGAATACACCAGCACGGCACACCAAGACGAACAGTCACAAAGACTAGTGAGTTTAGTTGCAGAATTAACGGGCGACGATTGTGAAGAAATTTTACGCAAGCTAGCGAATGGTGAACCGGTAGAAACCAACCCTTATCCAGACGTACTTGCTATAAAAGATGGCTCTGAAGTGACACGAGTCAATGTTCAAGATATTCAGTGGATAGATGCGGCTGGCGATTACATGTGTGTTCACGCGCTAGACGGTATGCACATCATGCGTAAAACCATGAAAGAGTTGGAGCAGGAATTGAACCCTCAGTTCTTTGTCAGAGTTCACCGTTCCGCTATTGCTAATATTCGTTTTGTGAAAAAACTAGTGAGTCATATTAGCGGCGAATACCACCTCATTTTACAAAATGATACCGAGCTGAAGGTGAGCAGAAGTCATCGCGATAAGGTGAAAGCTGCAATGAAGATGTAGTTGAGTCCTGCGCTTAAGCTCACTCTTAAGTTAACAGCAAGGTATATGTCCTTGCGTCTTATTATCTTGAGCAACGCTGGACAAAGTTAGCCTTGTGGTTTTAACTTGGCAAAAAACAAGAAAAGCGCCTACAAGGGCGCTTCTCTGTATTTTCATCAATCAGCTTTTCAACTCATACCCGAAATTCTCACTACCTCAAAACATAAACTCTTTAAGCCCTTTTATTGATTGTCCGTCGCTTTATCGATAGGTCACAATTTATGTAAATTATTCAATAGAAGAGGTTATGTGGTATTAACCATACCTTTCATTCATTATTGATTTCATTAAGGCCACTTGCGCGCTGTTTAACGGTTTATTGTCACTGGTTGTGGTGAGCGGCACAGTAGTGGGTTCTCTGTTCACTTCTCCTACCATGACATTGCTTGTATCTGTACCCACAAGACTTACCGCGTACTCGCCTAATGAAGTAGCAAGTAGCCTGTCGTTGCTTACCGGAGTACCTCCTCGTTGCACATGTCCGAGGGTTACCGGTCTGACATCACTAATTTCACTGTCGTTAAGCGCCTTGGTAAGGGCCTCTAGGCCTTGGGGCCATACGTTTTCTGCCACTACCACAATAAAGCTTACCGAGCCTCTCACGCGGCGCTGAGCATGAATTTGTGTGAGAATTTTCTTTATCTCACTTTCTGGCGATTCAAAGAATTCAGGTAAAATCACATAATCTGCTGCTGACGAGAGCGCTGCGTTCAGCGCTAAGAAACCGGCGTGTCTTCCCATCACCTCAACTAAAAATATGCGTTCAAATGCATCTGCAGTATCTCGTACCTTATCAATTGAGTTCATTGCAGTATCTATAGCAGTGTAATAACCAATGGTGGCATCGGTGCCGGCTATATCATTGTCTATCGTGCCTGGAATACCGATAATTTGGCCATGGTAATGGTCGGCCAGATGCGTGGCCCCGCGAAATGAACCGTCACCACCAATAACAAGAAGAGCATCTACGCCTGCCTCTGATAAATTAGCTGCCGCTTGCTTCAAGCCCGCTTCCTCGGTGAAAGCTTTGCACCGAGCGCTGTGCAATACGGTACCCCCTTGCTGAATAAGGTTGTGAGTAGAGTCTAGTGAAAGAGAAATAGATTCTTGTTTAATTAATCCATTGTAGCCATGAAGATAACCTATTAAATCGTAATTCCGCTTTTTGCAGGCAATCACAATTGCCCTAATACATGCATTCATACCCGGTGCATCACCACCCGACGTTAATACTGCGACACGTTTTGACACAATAAAATCCTTCTCAGTAGGTTTCGTTCTTATAGTATGAAAAGTAGAGCAGACTGTTTAGAAGGTAAAGCCATTTATTTTGCACTTTTTCCGTCTGAGCGGTCTATACAGTATTACGCTCTTTGCACATAACATATTGAAGGCTAATCAAAATGCGCGTTGCTATTATCTTTGTTCTGCTACTTTCTCTTACAGCGTGTACCTCTAAGCTCGCTTATGACAATTTAGATTGGTGGGTATACTGGTATCTAGATGACTATGTAGAGCTTAACGATGAACAAGAAGAACGGTTTGATGACTACTTAACCAATTGGCTTCAATGGCATAAACGAAGTGAATTGAAACGCTATGAAAATCAGCTTAAAACGCTGAAACAGCAAGTACTAAACCGCGAGTTAGATTACGACACGGTTTATGCGCATATTAACGACGTGAGAACGCATTGGGAAAGGGTGAGGGCACAGATTAGCCCGGAACTTGCTGAGCTTGCCGTCGACCTTACTGACCAACAAATAGTGTCCTTATTCGCCACACTAGAAAAAGACAACAAGGAAGAAGAAGAGGAGCGGCAAGAGTTTCTCGAACAGTCAGAGGCAGAGCGCAGTGAAAAGCGTATTGAGCGGATGACTGACAACGTGGAAGAGCGAATTGGTGATTTGTCTGAGGAGCAAAAACAAATTATTGCTACCTACAACGCACAGTTTGTGTCAACGTCTGACGAATGGTTGCAGTATCGCAGAAAAATTCAAAATGCAGCCCGTCGACTATTCATTACCAAAACCACGAATCCAAATTTTGTCCAAGACTTAACTTATTTAATGCAAAACCCAGATAAATACCGAAGCGAGGACTATCAGCAAGCTAGCGCCCATAATATGAAAGTGGGAGCAACCATGATTGTGGAAGTTGCATCCACACTCAGCGATTCCCAAAAGAAAACCCTGGTCGAGAATATTGATGAATTTATTACAACGATAGACAAGTTTCAGAAGTAGCTTCTAATTAAGCTAAGCCACGTTATTCATAGAGCTTCTAGCGTTACTCTATAAGCTATAATGCAGCTAATCCAAGTAAAAGAGAAAAAATATGGATCAAGCACTAGAGACGATGATTGCAAATATGCCCGCAAAAACGGGTAAAAACCTTGAAGAATGGACTGTGCTGTTGAGGCAAGAAAACTTCAATAAACATTCAGAGGCAGTCGCATTTTTAAAAACAACTTATGGGGTTACACATGGATTTGCCAACACAATAGTCACTCTTTCTAAAGAAGAGAGTGATTCTCCCGATTTGGTAGCCACTCAGTATGAGGGTAAAGAATCACTTAAACCCATATACGATTTGTTGATAGCGACAATGACAAAATTGGGTGATGACGTTGTGGTCGTGCCGAAAAAAGGGAGTGTGAGTGTAATTCGAAAAAATCAATTTGCGCTGATCAAGCCTGCGACAAAGAAAAGAATTGACCTGGGATTAAAACTAAAAGGGGTGGATATACAGGGGCGCTTAGAAAATTCTGGGCCTTTTGGCTCCATGTGCACGCACAGGATCCAGTTGCAGCAAGTGACAGAGGTTGATAAAGAGGTAGTCAACTGGCTATTGAAAGCCTATGAAATGTCGCTATAAGCCAAGAAAAAGCGACAAGTCATCACGTAAGTTCGAGTACTTTTCGCTGTAGGCGTCTTTGAGTGGGATATTGTCCAATAATTTATAAAGGCGCCTGCACTCACCAGCCATCTGCGAGTCTGCTTTGTCTATTATTTTAAATAGCTGAAGAAGGCACTGAAGCAGGTTTAAAGCAACGCCAATATTCACTGGGGCATAATTTTGGGCCAGAGCAAACGACGCTTTTGCTCGCTCAAATGAGTTCTGCTGATAGTGCTGAATACCTTCGCGGTTAAATTGCTGATAATTTGCCAAGTTGGTTTTTGCTTTTTCTGCCTTTTGTTCAAGCATTGAAGCGCTGTTTTGATCTAATTCATCTTTTCTGGTTGCCACAATTTTCGACAGCGCAAGGGCATCATCGTACTCTCCCAATGTGTACATCACGTTAATACTATCGGGGAGATAGGCAGTGGGGTGCTCGGGGTACTTTTCCTCAATGGCAACTTGAGAGTTAACCAAGTGCTTTTTAGCATCAATCAACTTGCCGTCTATTGCGCTCACCCGAGCGTTGACAATATTTCCAAAAATGTCCACATCAAAATTTCGATCCATTTTTAAAAGATGCTCGTCAAACTTGCCCCTTTGAAGTGCTAGCAATGCCTCTTGTTGATATTTGTTTCGCTGTTTTTGGTCTTCTGAATGCTCGGCAACATCTAAAAGGCTGCGTATTAACGTACACCAATGCAGACTGTTTTTATGCACGGTACGTTTAGATAAATTCCAAATAGCGCTGCACGAGAGCGACGCAGTGACGAAATCAAGATTTTGCTTTGCTATTTCGCAGGCTTGTAAATGACGAGAAACAGAGTAGGGCGATAGTTTTATGGCTTCTTTAATTGCGTTTAAGGCGGCTTCTCGATTTTCTAACCCCTGATGAGCGAGCGCTAATACGTCGTTTGCATCAGCGCTAAAACGATTCCGCTTAAGGGTTTTCATCGCGATAGTGATAGCCTTGTCGTAGTCGGCGTTTTGAATGTAGGTTTTTCCCAATGCAATTTGAGCCCACAATACAGGCTTGCCGCTAGTGTAGGGGGCTAAGATAGCCAACGCCCTTTTACAGTCGTTTTTACGACAATAGGTTTCAACTAATAGCTGTTCACAATGGCCTTTGTAATGAGAGGGTTCCTTATACAGTGTGTTGAGTACAGTGATTGCATCAGTAAATTGCTCTTTCTCAATGAACTCATAGGCTTGCTGCAAAAACTGTCGTTTTTGCCATGCTCTGCTTATTCTGCTCTTCAATTGAACCTGAGAAAAGGGCTTAACTAAAAAATCGTCAGGCCTTCTATCGATAGAACCAAGAACCATAGAGCGAGTGCTATCCGCACTTATCAAAATAAATACAGAGGTCGTTTTTATCAGTCGCTTGACTCTCAGCTCTTCTACTAACTCATAGCCATTTTTATAATCTGCACCTAAATGCAGATCGCAAACCACAATATCGAACTTTGTGCGTTTGGCTTCAGAAATAGCTTGTTCCGCCGAGGATTTGGTCACGATGTTGGTCGCGCCCATCGATTGCAATAATCCTTTCAGCATAAGCAGAAATGGTCGCTGATCTTCAACAATCAGTACTCTTTTATCACTGTATTTCACTGCATCCTCAAAGATTTGCAGAGCAAGAAAACATAATGATGGTTTAAAAATGCGTAATGAGCAATTTGATCCTTCAGAATATTCTTATTCAGCCGACAACTAACGTATGAATATCACTACAGTTTTTCATCATGAGCGTTGAGCAAGTCAGTTCAAACAGCACTGTTGAATTAGACCCTAGTTACCGCTGGGAGTTTGACGGTACATTGGCAAAAGCCTCCTCACAAGGTCGCTTGTTTGCTCTGTATCTAGCCATGCATCAAAATGCGTTAGCCCATCCTATACATTTAACGCCACATGCAAAGAGCGAAGACTCACCCTATCAAAACGAAATAAGTAACCTGAGTCACTACAGGCAGCCCGCATTACAAGCTGCAGATAAAGACTGGGCGAATATGGCTACGTTAGCCTCACTCATGTCATCTGATTTAGCCTCTGCTCGCTTATTCTTATCGATGAACCCTTCACCGCTTGCCCAATCTGACGACGCTTCACGCATACCTGATGATGTAAAAAATAACTGTAGCTTAGGCACACAAAAGCGTTTAGCGAATCTCTACAGAAGTGATATTAAAGAAGATAACACCATGTTGTATGACATTATCAGTGGTGAATATAGCAGCATCAACCCTAACGCCAATCCCCAAAATAATAAACAGAACGCATTCTCTGAAGACTCAGTAAGAATGGCCGTTTAGTCTCGTTTTTGCTATTACCCCTAAGCTGATTGGCTTTTGCGATGCATTTTGGTATATTGCTCGCCGCATTTTGCACTGGTCTTACGCTCCAATCAGCAAAGGTTTAAATAATGTCTACACAATCTGAATCAAAATATATTGTATGCGCGATGTACAAGTTCGTCGCGCTTGAAAACTTTAAGGCGATGCGCCAACCACTTACTGACGTCATGGAAAAAAATGGCATCAGGGGCACGCTTCTACTCGCTCATGAAGGGATAAACGGAACCGTTTCTGGTCCCAGAGATGGTATCGATGCGTTAATCAGTTACTTAAACAGTGACAAGCGGATTAACCCCATTTCCTGTAAAGAGTCTCTTCACGATGAGCAGCCTTTCTATCGCACTAAAGTAAAACTTAAAAAAGAAATTGTCACCATGGGTGTTGAAGGGATAGACCCTCGACAAACCGTAGGTACCTACGTAAAGCCCAGTGAATGGAATGACTTAATAAGCGACCCAGATGTTACCGTTATCGACACACGTAATGGCTATGAAATAGAAATTGGTACGTTTAAAAACGCGATAGACCCAAAAACCGACACCTTCAGGGAGTTTCCTGAGTACGTCGCTAAGTCACTCGACCCAGCTAAAAACAAGAAAGTTGCCATGTTTTGCACAGGCGGAATACGCTGCGAAAAATCTACTGCCTATCTCAAAGAACAAGGCTTTGAAGACGTTTATCATTTGGAAGGCGGAATTCTTCAATATTTAGAAGATGTGCCCAAAGAGGAGTCTCTGTGGGAAGGTGACTGTTTCGTTTTTGATAATCGGGTTGCGGTAAACCACGATTTAGAAAAGAGTCACTACGAACAGTGCTATGCGTGTCGGCTGCCAATAACCGAAGAAGACAAAAAGAGCGATGTATACGAGCCAGGGGTAAGCTGCCCCCATTGCCATGGTACCCATACTGAAGATCAAATTTCCCGCTTCAGAGAGCGCGAAAAACAAGTGCAGCTAGCTAAAGCGAGACAGCAAGAGCATGTAGGAACAGACGCTAGGCTTACCATGGAACAGAAGCGTTTGGAGAAAGCTCAGGCGCAGCGCGAGCGAGCCTTAAAAGCTAATGAAAAAGCAAAATAAAAAGAGGCATAGACACTAGAAAGGAGAGACGATACACTCACTACATCGTTGTAAAGTTTTAAGGAATGAGAGTGAGCACTCAACTTTCAGATGCAAAAATTGAAGAGATAAGAAAAGACTTCAGTTTTTTTGACCGTGACGGAAATGGTCAGATAGATATAACAGAGTTTATTGAGCTTTTAACCATTATTTCGCCAAAAACAAAGGCGAGTCACGTTGAAGAAGGCTTTAAATTAATCGACGGCAATGACGACGGTTATATAGACTTCGAAGAGTTTTTAGAATGGTGGCAAGAGTGTTGGTGGGAATACTAATGCGTTTGCAATAACGACCATTTCAAACACGAACAAAAAAGCGAGCATAAGCTCGCTTTTTTCTTTATGAGTACTAGTTAATGTTTATCAACTATTCTTCCTCAGGATCAGGCGCGCTGGTATTACGGGGCTTGCGCTTCACAGGAACCATTCCAATATCCGCACCTTCCATAGGGTCAACACGTCTTACAGGCTTTGCTCTAACAGGCTTAGCATCACGGTTTTTATCTGTTGTTGGTTTTCCTTTACTCTGCGTACTCTTCTTCTTAGTGAAACCTTCAAACTTTGCACTAAATTCATCATGAGGTTTACACTCAAGGGCGTATTGAAGATGAATTTTAAGCGCCTCGAAACTGTTCCAGTCTCTTGGACCAACAAGAGAGAAAGCTTCGCCTTTCTGTCCTGCTCGGCCGGTACGTCCAATTCGGTGAATATATTCATCGGCATTTTTGGGAAGGTCGAAGTTAACTACTAAACCTACTTTTGATAAGTCTAGACCACGAGAAGCTAAATCCGTCGTTACCAGAACACTTTGCTGGCCTCTAGAAAAACTGCTCATGATAGAAGCACGTTGATGTTGAGCTAAATCGCCTCTTAAGGCGATAGCCTCAAGGTTATCTTCGTTGAGTATTGCAGCAATCCTATCGGTATCTTCGCGGGTAGCGGTGAACACAATCGCTTGGTTGTACTCTCGTTTAGCGAGTTCAAACCGAAGAATTTCGTCTTTGTTACTCACATTATCGGCAAAAAAACAGGTTTGTTCTATATCGCCATGCTCGCCCGTAGAGCTACCCACAGCCACTCTTACCGCTGAATGTGTGAGCTGCGTTGTCATGTGCTTAAGCTCAATGTTATCGAGGGTGGCGGAAAACAACATGGTTTGACGCTTTCTGTGGTCGGCGTAGGTATTAATCAGCTTAAGCTGAGCGGCAAAACCCAAATCAAGCATACGGTCAGCTTCATCAAAAATGAGTAGTTCTAAGCCGTTTAAATACATACTCTTGCCAATCAAGTGGTCGGCTATACGTCCGGCTGTACCAACAATAATATGTGGATTGCGTCGCAAACCTTTTACTTGGTCGTTGAAGTTCTCGCCGCCAACAATCAATTCGCAGGACAAACTTAGGCCACTACACATTGACTTTGCTTCAATAAAAACTTGCTTTGCCAGTTCTCTGGTTGGCGCAAGTATAAGCGCACGAGGGTCTTGTCGACTAAGTGCTTTTTGCGACATAAGTCGATTAATTGCAGGCACCAAAAAGGCAAACGTCTTACCTGATCCTGTCTTTGAGGACGCGATAATGTCCTTACCCTGAATACCGGGTAGCATTGTCCGCTCCTGAATTTCCGTAAGGGTGGTGATGTTCTTACTTTCAAGTTTGGAGATAATTTTATGATGAACCGGTAAGTCAGTAACTAGCAAGGTAGAGCCTCTATATGAATATTCCCGCGCATTATCCCTCAAAGGTCACCGATTTGAAAGCAGGCGATTTCTAATCTTTGAAAACATGCTCTATTAAACATGCTCTGTTAAACATAGTCTCTTAAACATGGTATTTAAAAACAAGAAAGCCAGAAAATACTTCATTTGAAGAGAGAACGGTATTCTCTTGCTCTTTTAAGCGTTGTATTTGCTGGCTTTGTTAAATGCAGGAAAAGTTAGAACACCATTTCTGCTACATCGTCTGGCACAATAAGCTTACCAAGGGTTTTCTCTTTAATCTCTTCTACAGATACACCAGGCGCTTTTTCCTGCAATACAAAAGCACCGTCCTCTACGGATAAAACGGCGAGGTCAGTGATAATACGTGTTATACAGTTTACGCCTGTTAGGGGGAGCGTACACGCTGGTAGAAGTTTTGAGTTACCGTGTTTATCTGTGTGAGTCATAGTCACAATGATATTTTTAGCGCCTGCTACCAAATCCATTGCACCGCCCATACCCTTTACAAGCTTTCCAGGGATCATCCAAGACGCAATATTGCCAGATACATCAACCTCAAAGGCACCAAGCACCGTAAAGTCCACATGGCCACCACGGATCATGGCAAAACTTTCTGCACTGTTAAAGATGGATGCGCCAGTGGTCGCCGTCACGGTCTCTTTACCTGCATTAATCATGTCTGCGTCAACTTCGGCCTCGGTTGGGTAGCGTCCCATTCCTAATAAGCCGTTTTCTGATTGAAGCATAACGCTGATGTCACCAGGCACATAATTGGCTGCAAGGGTAGGAATCCCGATACCGAGGTTTACGTAGTCACCGTCTTTAAACTCTTGTGCAACTCGCATTGCAATTTGGTCTCTAGTTAAAGCCATTACACGTCCTCCTTTGCTACTACACGGCGCTCTATACGTTTTTCAAATTCGCCTTTGATAATGCGGTTAACGTAGATCCCCGGCGTATGAATTTCGCTAGGTGACAAGGTTCCAGGCTCTACGATCTCTTCTACTTCCACTACCGTAATTTTGCCTGCTGTCGCTGCCATAGGGTTAAAGTTTTGCGCTGTGTGTCTAAATACACAGTTCCCAAACTTGTCGGCTTTCCAGGCTTTCACAATGGCAAAATCGCCAGTAATGGCGTGTTCTAAAATATAAGGCCGACCATCAAATTCTTTAACTTCTTTGCCTTCGCCCACAGGGGTTCCATAGCCAGTAGCGGTATAGAACGCTGGAATACCCGCACCACCTGCGCGCATTTTCTCGGCCAGGGTACCTTGAGGCGTCAGTTCTACCTCAAGTTCACCGTTTAACAACTGTTTCTCGAATAATGCATTTTCGCCGACATAAGACGACACCATTTTAGAAATTTGCTTGTCTTCTAGGAGTAAGCCTAATCCGAATCCATCGACGCCACAGTTGTTCGATACGACAGTAAGATCTTTTACGCCCATGGTTTTTATATGTGCAATCAAACCTTCAGGAATACCACAAAGGCCAAATCCTCCGGCTATCACCGTCATTGAGTCCGATAACCCCGAGAGTGCCTCTTCATATGTATTAACTACTTTATTAAATCCAGCCATTTAATTCTCCACCAATGGATTGTTAACAAATAGTATCTGTTCTGTAGCAACTTATGTAAAATTGAATTTATCTTATTATTAATAAAATAAAGTTATTAATTGCCATGAACATTTCCTATCGTCACCTGCGTGCATTCATCGAAGTTGCTCACTCTACAACGTTCGCAGAGGCGGCTGCTAAGCTTTTCCTCACTCAGCCTGCGCTGTCTTCTTCAATAAAGAAAATGGAAGCTGAATTAGGTGGAAGGTTATTCAAGAGAAACACACGAAATGTCAGTTTAACACCGGAGGGAGAGGCTCTGCTACCCAACGCACTTCGCTTAAGTAGAGACTGGGATAATACGTTTTCGGATATTCAGAATTTATTCGCAATGGCAAAAGGTCAGCTTACCATTGCCGCAATGCCCTCATTCGCAGAGTCACATTTACCGAGTCTGCTGCACGACTTCCATCACAAAGCGCCCAATATTAACCTTCGCGTTGTAGACGTAGTGATGGAGCAAGTCGTTCAGGAAATAAGAAACGGCCGTGCAGAAATTGGCTTTACCTTTGAACCTGAACAAAAAGAAGGCTTAGAGTTTGAGAGCTTATTCACTGATCATTTTGTCGTTGTAGCATCAGTAGAGCAGGCTGCAAAATTCAATAATAAGGCGAGCTGGCAGCAGTGCCTTAATTTTCCTCTGGTGATGACGAATCGTGGTTCAGCGGTAAGAAAGTGGACTGAAGCAGAGTTGTTACAGTACGGCGAACCCAATATTGTGGCAGAAACCGGACAGTTGGCTACGTTAGGTAAACTGATCAAAAGCGGTTTGGGAATTTCTATCATGCCATCAATTTGTCAACAGCAGATGGAAGCGTTGGGCCTTATCGCGCTTCCTTTTTCAGAGGCATATTCTTCAGAAGCGTCTTCTGATACAAAGCCCTGTGATAAAGAGCCCTGTGAGAGAGAACCCTCTGACAAGGCACCTTTCGATAAAGGCTTATTATGTAAACGAGTGGGATTATTAAGAAACGAGCGACGAGGGCTATCGGTATCAGCGCAAACTCTGTGGCAGCTAACCACAGAGCGCTATGCTAGTTAATAAGATGTTTGCTGATTAGGCCGTGATTAAGCTAAGCACACGGGAGTATTAAATGAATGTAAAGCGTTACCATTTTTTCTTAGGTGCAAAGAGTTCGTCGAGCTCGTCTCGTTCTTCCTCTTGCTTTCTCGCACGGTCTTTTTCGTTAACGCTTTTGAGGTCAGACTGAATTTCGTTTAGCCATGCGTTAAGCGTAGCAAGTTTTGATGAAACGTATTCATCATGATTGGTCTGATTCTCTAATGCGATTTTTGCTTTTTCGAAGTATTGACGGGCAGAGCCTAGCATATTTGAAGATTGAGCGGTTCGCCCTCGCTTAATCAGAGTCTCCACATTCACCTTAACTTGTAGTCTTTCTAACTGTTTGTCTTCTTCAGAAAAAAGCTTTGAACCCACTTGGCCTTTGCTGTGTTCAGAGCGCAACAAAACACGAAGCTTTTTAACCGCTTGAATATATTGAATGATGGTTTTGTCATTGTCTGGCAGTACAAAATCGACATTATCACTGCCGTCGGTTTGAAGTGACGCGTCTGCAGCTTGTTTGCTACTTTCAATGCGTTGCTTTACATCACGCGTAGGGGCAATACTGTCAATCGCTTTAAGCGCGTTTGCCATGCGGTTATGCAAAATACCGATAATTCGTGAGGAAACTGGCATGTTGGTACAAGCCGTAAGCACATTTTCCGTTTCATCGACAATGGTTTTTTGCTTTGCTAATTCGGCTCTGCGCTCAGCTTCTTGTTTTTGTCTATGTTGCTGAATGGCGTTTATAAAAATCGCGGCAATGAGCAATACAACAATTAGAATAATTATTATCACGTACATGCGTGTGGTTCCATCAGTTCATTATCTCCGAAACATCATTTTTAAATACACTATTTAAGAAACGCTATCTTAAAAACACTGTCTTTTAAAAAATAGGGGCTCAGTTGCCATATTGCTTCGTGCTTTTCATATCGTTCAATACGTTAATTGCTAATACTACGGTATTTTTACTTCAAATACACTTCCGCCGAGACTTCCGCCGTTAGACAGCGAAATGATACCCGCTTTGTCATTGTGCGAATGAGCGTCTGCTATCAATTTAGCAAAAAACAACCCCAGTCCCGTTCGGCCCTGACTCAGTTCAAAGTTACTTAAGGTTGAATGACTTTTAGAGAGCATTTCCTCTGGGTAACCGTTCCCGTCGTCTTCAATTTTTATCGACAGATAATCATCGGCGATGCTTGCCTGTATGGCGATGCGAGATGTGCCGTAGCGCAATGCATTAACAATGACATCGTTTATTAAGAGATAAATAAGTTCGCTGTCTAAATACCAACTTACGTCTTCATCAACATTCACACTGAGTTCGATGTTTTTTTGTTCTATATAAAATGCATTTGACCCTACAACATCGTCAATCAAATCGGCAACAAAGCACTCATCAGCACTGATGGGAATACTTTCTAATTCCGATCGATACAGTGAAAGTATTTGAACCAAATTCGTGTTCAGTCGTGAAGCTTCGTAATGCACGTTTGCGACTTGCTCTCTGGCACCGCTATTTTCCTTAGGCAACGCGTCTCTTAGCCCTTCAATTGACTGAATAAGTAGAAACAAGGAATTTTTCATATCGTGCACAGCAGCGGCTAACACCGAAGAAAAGTCGATGTTGGTGGATATTTGTTTGTTCGATGTCATTGTGTCTCAGTCAATAAGGCGGCGACAATCTATTCATAATGTAGAATAAAACAAAGCAAAATGAACACATGTTTTTGAATTTTATTCATTTTAATCACTATTTGAACTGTATTATGGCTATTTAGTAATATCAACCTTTAAAAAAATGTAGTTTTGGTTATAAGTATAGGAGTATAGTGTATATAAAGAGCAATGAAGCGGTATAACCAATGAAACTACAGCAACTTCGATACATAGTAGAAGTCGTTAACAATAACCTGAACGTATCTGCAACTGCAGAGAGTTTGTACACCTCTCAGCCTGGCATAAGCAAGCAGGTTCGTATGTTGGAAGATGAGCTTGGCGTTCAAATTTTTGGTCGCAGTGGAAAGCATCTTACTCACGTAACGGATGCCGGCGGTGATGTTATTAATATTGCTCGGGAAATACTGGCCAAAGTAGAAAGCATAAAAGCGGTTGCTAGAGAACACACGTTACCCGACCAAGGTAAACTCAACATAGCCACAACTCACACTCAAGCGCGCTATGCATTACCTGATGTTATTCAAGGTTTCATGACAAAATACCCTAAGGTATCACTGCACATGCACCAAGGTACGCCTTCGCAAATAAGTGATTTAGCGGCAAAAGGAGAGGCGGATTTTGCAATAGCAACTGAAGCACTTCATCTGTACAACGACCTCGTTATGCTGCCTTGCTATCACTGGAATAGAAGCGTCATCGTAAACAAAGACCATCCGCTGTCGAAAAAGGGCTCAATCGACATCAGTGATATTGCGAAATATCCGCTTGTGACTTACGTTTTCGGGTTTACCGGGCGCTCTGAACTAGACCAAGCGTTTGAACGGGCAGGTCTTACCCCTAAAATCGTATTCACCGCCACCGATGCAGATGTGATTAAAACCTATGTGCGCCTTGGTGTTGGTATTGGCGTAATTGCTTCCATGGCGGTAAATGAAGAGTTAGATTCTGACTTGGTTAAAATTGATGCCAGTCATTTATTCGATTATAGCACCACGAAAATCGGCTTTAGAAAAGGCTCATTCCTACGCAGTTATATGTACGACTTTATTGAGCGCTTTGCTCCCCATTTAACGAAAGATAAAGTCGAAAAGGCCATGATGCTAAAAAATAATGATGAAGTTGAGAAGATGTTTAAGGGCGTTACGTTGCCCGTAAAATAACAAGGTCAACAAAAAAGACGCGATGCCAGTTACCGAATTTAGGCGTACAAACAAGAAAGGGGCCTGCTGGCCCCTTTTGCTTATATAAAGAGTTTATGTAACGCTAACACTCAATAATGTTAACCGCTAAGCCTCCGCGAGCGGTTTCTTTGTACTTCGTTTTCATATCGTTTCCAGTATCGCGCATGGTTTTAATCACCTTGTCTAACGATACCTTGTGCTCGCCGGTACCGCGAAGAGCGAGTCTCGAGGCGTTAATTGCTTTTATCGCACCCATCGCATTACGCTCAATGCAAGGCACTTGAACTAAACCGCCAACGGGGTCGCAGGTAAGCCCTAAGTTGTGCTCCATTCCAATTTCCGCTGCGTTTTCTACCGATGAAGCCGTTCCGCCCATAATTTCTGCAAGTGCGCCTGCTGCCATTGAACACGCCACGCCCACTTCACCCTGACAGCCTACTTCGGCGCCAGAGATGGATGCGTTTTCTTTATACAGTATGCCTATTGCGCCAGCGGTAAGTAGAAATCGACTTGCTACTTCTTCATCCACTGGTCGGATAAATTTATCAACGTACTGTAAAACCGCTGGAATGATGCCTGCAGCGCCATTGGTCGGCGCAGTGACTACACGACCTCCCGCAGCATTTTCTTCGTTAACGGCCAACGCAAATAAATTCACCCAGTCCATGGTTTGCATAGGATCGGTGGTGTGTTCGGTTTGAAGTCGACGGTATAGTCCCGGGGCTCGGCGCACCACTTTTAACCCACCAGGTAAAATGCCTTCGCTTTCTATCCCACGCTGAATACACGCTTTCATAACAAGCCAAATGTTATACAAAGTTTGCTTTACTTCATGTTTAGGCCTGAATGTCGACTCATTGTTGAGCATTAATGAACTGATGCTTAAACCATTGTTTTTACACAGTAGTAACAGCTCTTCCGCGGTCTTAAAGGGTAGGGGAACTTCAGCCTGTAGCGACGCTGCGTGTGCTTTCGTTTCATCAAAGTCTTCATCTTTGATAATAAAGCCACCACCAATGCTGTAATAGGTTTGCTGAGCGACAACCGTCGCGCCATTCATGGCGAAAAACGTTAATGCATTTGCGTGTTTAGGCAATGTCTTTCTGCGATGAAAGACAATGGCGTTCTTGTTAGGAAACGCGATTTCTTTTTCACCGTTTAAACACAGTGTTTCTGTTAAGCGCACATGCTCAAGCATGGCGTCAATCTTATCAACGTCGACAAATTCAGGGGTGTGACCTAAAAGACCGAGGATAACGGCTTTACCGGTTCCATGGCCTATACCTGTTTGGCCCAATGAACCAAAAAGCTCAATTTTTATTGTGTCTACGCTCGATAAAAGCGATTCTGATTTCGCGCCTTCGGATTTTGCTAGAAAAGCAGCAAATTCAGCACCTGCTTTCATTGGACCAACAGTATGTGAGCTCGAAGGACCAATACCCACGCTAAACATGTCAAATACACTTATCATAAACTTCAAAATGTTATTTAGTAATGACAACGATCATGCATTCAGCAAACATTAACTACAATACAGAAATGCTAATAATGTGATTAGTTTTGCTAATAGACTGTAAAGATAAATTGATAGGCTCGACGGCCAGCACGCGGCCAAAGTGCCAAACCTATGTATTCGAAAGCTCAAATGCCATTAATTTTCAGTTGCTTACGGATGAATATGGTGTGAAAGATTACGCAGAATGGCTGCGGTAGCACCCCAAATCATACGCTCTTGCCATGGTATGAAATAAATGGGAAATGACCGTTTATTAAGATGAGTTTTATGAATTAAATGATTTTTTCGGTTTAAAACGTGTGCTAACGGTACTTCAAAAGCGCTTTCAACTTCATTGGGATCAAGCTTGAGTTCAAAGCTTGGGTTAACAAAGCCTACTACGGGCGCAATTTCATAACCACTGACGGTGCGATATCGTGGTAGTACACCAACTATATCCACATGGTTTGGCGGCAATCCAATTTCCTCATCGGCTTCTCGCATTGCAGCGTCAAAAAGGGTGTTATCGGACTTTTCTACTGCACCGCCGGGAAAGCTAATTTGGCCTGGGTGATGGCGTAAATGATGTGCACGCTCTGTGAGAAGAACGTTAAGCGATGTACCGTAGTCTATCAGAGGAATAAGAACCGCCGCGGGCCGTCCCGTTTTAGTAAGAGGAAAGTCAGGCTCTAAATGCGGCAATCGCAAATGGTGAAACTGATTCAAAAACTCGGCTTTTGTCATTCATTACCCTCGTTAAAAGCAGCTAACACAGGGATTATTTTCGATACTTTATCTAATGTTTCTTGGTATTCGTCTGGCGCCTGTGAGTCCAAAACAATACCACCGCCAGCCCAGCAATGCAGCTTATTGTTTTCTGCTAATACCGTGCGTATACAGATACTTGAGTCCATATCCTCACGATAGCCCATGTAAAATATGCTGCCACAATAAATATTGCGCCTATGCGGCTCTAACTCATCAATAATTTCCATCGACCTAATTTTAGGAGCGCCTGTTATTGAGCCCCCAGGAAATGCTGATGCCAAAAGGTCTAGTGGTGTTGATTCGCTCGCTAACTTTCCTGTGACTGTACTTACAAGGTGGTGCACCGCCTCATAGCTTTCAAGAGCAAATAAGGCAGGAACATTCACCGTCCCAGGGCTGCAGTGCTTTGAAATATCATTGCGAAGCAAGTCCACAATCATCAAATTTTCAGAGCGATCTTTTTCTGCATTAAGTAACGAGTTTGCACTTTCTTCATCACGTTTTTTATCCGTAAAACGGGGACGTGTGCCTTTAATAGGTTTGGTTTCTACAATGCCATTCTTTACACTCAGAAAACGTTCAGGCGAAATGCTCGCTATCGTTCCTTCGGGTAAATGAAAATACGCTGAAAATGGTGCTTGATTGGTATCGCGCAATTGACGATATGCTGTCCAAAAGTCGCCACGATATTGGGCTGTGAAACGCTGAGCCATGTTCACTTGATAACAGTCACCAGCAGTAAGATACCCGTGGATTGTTGCAAGTCGCTGACAATATTCCTCTTTGGTGAGATTCGACGCAAAGGGCGTGGTTAGGGTGAAATCATTGCGACTTTTACGCTTATCAGGCTTTCTACATTCGCCATGCACACTGGTATTCTGATTGATTGAATTTGATTCTACCGACTCTGACGGATGCGTTCCTGAAAAATCAGTCTGGGAAAAGTCGGTCTGGGAAAATTCGGGCTGGAAAAAATCAGGCTGAGTGCTGCCATTCGCCGAGCAATAATAGAAAATCCCCGTTTCTGTATCTTCAATAATAGACTGCAAATATAAGCCTGCAGCAAAGTCAGGCGTATCGTAGTCATCTATCGCGTTAGAAGGTAGGCTCTCGTAGAACCTGCCTGCATCATAACCCGCCATTCCGGCAACCCCTATGAGAAAAGGCAAATGGGCATATTGTTTATCAAGTGTAGCTTTGAGGTGTGCAACCTGCTTGTGAAGATACTTTTCAGTTGCTTCGAAGGGCGCCTCTTTCACTTTACGCGACGTATTACTGATGGCATCAATAAATTCGGTTTGTCCTTTTGCCGCTCTAATCATCAATGACGGGTTCCACGCCATGATGTTAAAACGGCCATCACTTTTCTTTGAACCCGCAGTGTCGAGTAAAATAGACCACTCACAGTGAGAAACCTGACTAAACAAGTTTAAGAATGTGGTTGAAGCAGCCGTGTTATCTACACCCAAAAAGTGTGCAATTTGTTGCTGTGTGAACGGGGTGATGGAAACGTTGGTGATATCTGCAATAAAAGACATAAATGGTATTTGCGCTTTGTTCTTTCTATTTTAGGCATATTCGTTGCATTTCTTTGCATAAATATAAGCGGGTGATGCATCGATTACGCGGCTGATAATGATAAAAATTGCATGGCACACGCTTTTGCATGGTGCGATGATAATAGATGCGCTAGTATACGCTCTTTTAGCTAGCTAAGACCACGAAAGCCAAATAAAAAGAGGATGTCATGACCGTTATCCGTCAACAAGACTTCATTGATAGTATTGAAGATTCCCTGCAGTTCATTTCTTACTACCATCCATTAGACTATGTAAAAGCAGTCGAGGAAGCCTATAACAAAGAGCAAAGCCAAGCGGCCAAAGACGCCATGGCTCAGATTCTTATTAATTCTCGTATGTCGGCAGAGGGCAAACGTCCCTTGTGCCAAGACACCGGGATAGTAACCTGTTTTGTAAAAGTAGGAATGGGCGTGTCTTGGGATAAGACCGACATGACAGTGCAGGAAATGGTAGATGAGGGGACGCGCCGTGCCTACCTCAACCCAGATAATCCCCTAAGAGCTTCTATTGTGTCAGACCCAGCAGGGGCAAGGCAGAATACTAAAGACAACACACCAGCAGTTGTCCATATCGACATGGTGCCAGGTACTAAAATTGAAGTGATGATCGCTGCTAAAGGCGGTGGCTCTGAAAATAAATCAAAAATGGTAATGCTTAACCCGAGTGACGATATTGCCGATTGGGTAGTAAAAACATTGCCGACCATGGGAGCCGGATGGTGTCCACCAGGTATGCTTGGCATAGGCATAGGTGGTACTGCTGAAAAAGCAGCGGTCTTGGCGAAAGAGAGTTTGATGGACCCTGTGGACATTCAGGAATTGATTGAACGCGGCCCGCAAAATACCGATGAAAAATTGCGTCTTGAGATTTTTGAGCGAGTTAATAAGCTAGGTATTGGGGCGCAAGGCTTAGGCGGTTTGACTACCGTTGTTGATGTAAAGATTAAATCATTGCCTACTCACGCTGCATCTAAACCAGTTGCTATGATCCCTAACTGCGCGGCCACACGCCACGCTCATTTCTACCTTGATGGTTCGGGTCCTGCAGATTTCACGCCACCACGTCTAGAAGACTGGCCAGAAGTGACCTGGGAAGTTGGTGAAAATACTCGCCGCGTAAATTTAAACGATGTGACTAAAGAAGACATACAAGACTGGAAAGTAGGCGAAACAGTACTACTTTCTGGAAAAATGCTAACCGGGCGAGATGCTGCCCATAAGCGCATTCAAACCATGATGGATAATGGTGAAGGACTTCCAGAAGGCGTTGACCTTACTAATCGATTCATTTATTACGTAGGACCGGTTGATGCGGTTGGCGATGAAGTGGTTGGCCCAGCAGGCCCAACAACCGCAACACGTATGGATAAGTTCACCGATATGATGCTTGAAAAAACAGGCCTTATCGGCATGATTGGTAAAGCTGAACGCGGTCCTGCTACAGTAGACTCAATCGCTAAACACAAAGCCGTATATTTAATGGCTGTGGGCGGTGCTGCTTACTTAGTGTCAAAAGCCATCAAGAAGTCTCGAGTTGTGGCCTTTGAAGAGCTTGGTATGGAAGCTATTTACGAGTTTGACGTTGAAGATATGCCGGTAACGGTAGCAGTTGATAGCACAGGTGCTAATGCCCACAAAACGGGACCTGCTATTTGGAAGGCAAAAATCGAAGATTTAGATTCGTCACTAAGTAAATAAACGCATTCTATATGACTTCGCCCAACACGCATGATGAGTGTTGGGTAGTCACTAGAAAAAAACAGGTGCCAATGGCGCCTGTTTTTGTTTATAGTGCTGTACAAAATAACAGTACAAAAGCGCACTATGTTTATCCAATACTTATCCTCACACTCCCTTGTATTATTCATCATTGCTGTCATCACCTTATTTCTTCTTGTCGGCTTTGTTGCTCGTTCTTTACATTTAAACGCTCAACTACGAAACAAAGAAAGCAGTTATGACGAGATATCCAATGAACTAACATCGCTAAGACAACACTTCGCGGTGGTTAGCGCAAAATCTGAACGAGTCGAGCAACTAGAAATTACGAATCAATCTCTAGTGCAGTCGCTACATGAAGAGCGCATCACGCTAGCTAGAGTTAAAGCGCAAAACGAGGCCCAGCAAGGGCGAATAGATGCGCTTCATGAAAACCATGAAGAAAAATTGGCTAACATGGCTGCCTCTGAACAACGGCTGCAAACTCAGTTTGAAAATCTAGCCAATAGAATCTTTGAGGAAAAGCAGCAGCGATACACAACGCAAACTAAACAAAATATTGAGGCAGTGCTCGCGCCGTTTAAGAACGAACTTGAAGGCTTCAAGCGACAAATATCAGAGCAGCATATAAGAGAAGGACAAGAACGAGCGTCTCTTAAAACAGAGATATTAAGCCTTAAAGCGCTGAATCAAAAAATAACAGAAGAAGCTTCTGCGCTGACAAGCGCACTCAAAGGAGATAATAAGAAACAAGGAAATTGGGGCGAAGTGGTTTTAGAGCGCATATTAAAAGAGTCGGGCCTAAGAGAGGGGCATGAATTTGAGACCCAAGTATCTGCCAAATCTGATAGTGGCAGGCGTTTACAACCGGATGTTGTCGTCCATTTACCTAACGATAAAGATGTCATCATAGATTCAAAAGTTAGTCTTGCGGCCTATGAGCGTTTTTACAACTGTGAGGATGAATCGCAAAAAGCGCTGTATTTAAGCCAGCATGTGACTTCTATCAAAGGACATATCAAGGGGTTAGGAGCAAAAGACTATCAAAACCTCAAAGGATTAAGAACCCTTGACTATGTGCTGCTATTTATCCCTATTGAGCCCGCATTTTTATTGGCTGTAGAAGAAGAGCCAGAGCTAGTCACTTTGGCGCTAAATCACAATATCATGTTGGTAAGCCCCACTAATTTACTTGTTGCCCTGCGTACAATAAACAACATTTGGCAGTACGAATATCAAAATCAAAACGCGCAAAAAATAGCAGAGCAGGCCGGAAAGCTTTACGACAAATTTGTAGGCTTTATTAACGATATGGAAAAAGTAGGCAAGTCGTTAGAAAATGCACAAGGCAGCTTTGAGCAGGCTATGAACAAGTTAACCCGTGGTAGAGGAAACATTGTTCGCCAAATAGAAAACTTTAGAGAGTTGGGAGTACAGCCTAGTAAGCGATTAGATGTGAATCAGCATGGTTTATCTAGCGACGATAAACAGGATTAAGATTGTGCTCATTAAACATCAACTCAAACATTGACCTGTATTTGTACTTTTGTTTGTAGAGTTTGCGCCAATAAAAAAGCCCCTTAAATAAGGGGCTTTGTAATTTCAGCTACTTAAGACTACTTAAAGCGTCTACGTAGGTAGATTGCTGGTAGAAGTAACAAGCTCAACCAACCCGTAGAACCGCCACCAGTAGAACGAGGTTCTGGAGCAGGCGGTGGTGGAGCAGGTTGCTCACTCACTTCGTCAGCTAGGTTGTTAACTGCTACTGTAATTTCAGCCGGCTCAGAGATATTTCCAGATGTATCAATTGCCACTACTTCCATAGTAACGCTCTCGAATCCGGCATCAAAATCTAACAGAGAACTATCCGCTACCGTGATGATACCATCACGAGAAACAGACAGTGCAATCGAGCTAGAAGACTGAACGAAGAACTCTGATACTGGGCTTGTAATACCATCTTCGTCTGACGCTTCGATAGTACCAACCACCGTACCTGTTTCCGTGTTTTCATCAACGTCAAAAGACTGAGCTTCAATCGTTGGTGCATTTCCACCGTCTACAGGAATTGTTGTTGCAACAGCACCGTCAGCACCTAGGAACGTGAAACCGCCTGTTCCTACACCACTTAGGAACGCTGATTGGCCTGGCTCTAGAGTGGGTACCGCCTCACCGCTTGCATCTACTACTGTAGGTGCGCCAAGAAGTGGGAACGAGTAATTAGAAACTACTAAGTCTTCGTCGTATGCTACAGATGGGAAGAAGTCAAAAGCACTGTTCTCAACACGGAAAGCAACAGTTGCATCCGCATTACCAAGGTCAGCAATTGATAGGCCTAATCCATCTAAACAACTTACCATACTCACTACATTTGAACCCGGCTCAAAAAGTGTTGCATTTAATTGACCAGATAATGCACTGAATGGACGTGAGAAAGTGATAAAGGCTGTAGATTCTCTACCAAATGCTGACTCATTGATCGTCTGTGCAGTAAAATCGAAAGTGCCATCGCCATCAACATCTAAATCCATAAAGAAAGCGGCTGTGTGAAGTGATGGAATTGGGTCGCGCATGGTAATATTCGCAATCACCACCGCACCTGCTGCACACGTATCAGTTGATGCATACTCAAGTGAGGTGCTAACAATATCAAATTGCTTGTCAGCGTCTACGCCGCTATCAATCATGGTAGCCACAAGAGCCGTGTCAAAGTCAACAGATCCCGTGTTAGTTACGGTACGCAAAACACCGTCTTCGGTTAGTTCAGTGCCTAGTTCCACCGAGCCGTACGCTTTTGGCAATACGTGATAAACGAGGTGCATTGTTGCATCAGATTCATCAGTAAGCACTAGCGCACCATCAAATTCAACAGATGTAAGTGCAGGAGTGCCTAAAGGTGTATCCATCACCGTGCTATCAAGTGTCCATTCTGGAAGCTTAGATGGATCAATAGTCGCCACAACATCAAACGTAACTGTTTGGCCCGCAGGTACAGTTAATGTACTTGGGTATTCCATCGTAAGCGCGCCAGTCTCTGCATCATTGGCGAAGCGAGCTTCATCTGACAATGTGTAGGTTTTAGACTCGCCGGAGAAGTTTTTAACCGTCACTGTTTTAGTAATAGACGCTGTCTCGTTAAGACCAAGTAGACCAAACGCAAGCGCAGCTTGCTTAGTTGACGAGTCCCATGCTGCGGTAGCAGACTTCGACGCTTTTTCAACATCAACAAGACCTGCACCGATATAGCTAATTGGAGCAAGTTCAGCGTCTGGGTTAGTTGAACGTGGCTCTAGCGTAACGTCAAGGTTCGCATAGTTCATCAGCGTTGCTTTAAGCTCAAACGCATTACGGTTAGGGAACACTTCCGCTAGCATAGCTAAAGCTCCAGCCGTAATTGGGCTTGAGAATGAAGTACCACTTATCGGAGACGTACCGTCGCCTGTACCAACTGCCGCTGTATCAATCGCTGTACCTGGTGCAGTAATTTCAGGCTTTAACAGACCATCTAGTGAAGGGCCACGAGAAGTAAAGGTCGCAATCGCGCCAGGCTTGGCGACAAGAACTGAATCGAAAGCAAACATTGCATTGCCGGCTTCAATTGATGCTTTAAGCGCGTCGCCATCTTCTTTTGAAATCATTACCGAGTTGATGCCGATTGGCTCAGCAGGCGTACCGCCCATAACGAAAGCGCCATCGCCTTCAATGTTGTTTGCTACAATAACAAACGCAGCGCCAGCAGCTTCAGCATTGGCTACTTTAGTAGTAAACCCACACGCACCGCGATCAATTAATACAACTTGGTCGGTAAGGTCTGTCGCATATTCAACACAACCTGTTGCATTAGTTTCTGGCTCTGCGTATACGATAGGCGTTGTGCTATCGATTGAAAACTCTGGCTCAGGGTTAAATGCCGCGCCAACAGCAACAATAGCAGTTTCGCCTAATGTTGCAGTAATTTCTGCAGTTTCAACTGTAGGGTGAGTCATCGCGCCTACAGAAAGTGCATTGGCAGTTGTGCTTGGACCGCCAACAATAAATGGAGTAGGGCCATCGTTACCAGCAGAAATGGCAACTACAACACCAAGCTCGACCGCTTTGTCGATTAGCTCGCCAACAGCACTACCACGGTTGGTACCGAAATCACCACCAAGTGACATATTAATAACGTCTACGCGGTCTGAAATGTCGCCGTCGCCATTTGGATCCATTGCCGCTTCAAGGCCGGCTAATTGAGCCGCACCTGGACAGCTTTGGTCACATACTGTGTATGCGTAAACCTGTGCGTCAGGAGAAACCCCTAAAACAGAATGCGCTACGTGCGTTCCGTGGTTGTTGTTATCCATTGGATCAGGGTCGCCGTTAAAGAAGTCGAAACCCCCTATAACATTACCGATAGGCCACGCAGGCGTATCAGCAAGGTCAGCCGTAGCTTCTTCATACGCTTCGATAGTACCCGGGCCGCCAACGGCAGCATGCGTATAATCTAGGCCTGAATCGAGAATGGCAACACGAATTCCTTGACCACTTGCAATATTAGCAGTCACTAAGCTTGTTGCGTTTATGTACTCCGCACTATCGGCAATGTGAAGTTCTGAATTTACAACAGGCAAAACACTTTCTACGCCGCTAAGGGTTTTGATTTTTGCGATGTCCTGTGAAGAACCATCAATAACCAAACCTGCAACTAAGTTAGTCGTTCTCGATTTAAACGAGACGTTAAGGCCTAAAGATTCGATTTGTGACTGCAGTGCATCAAGCCCCGTGTTTGCATCGAAAACGGCATCTGTTGGGGCAGAAAAGTTAGACAATCCAGTGCGATTCGCCAGCGCCACGTCTGCTACCGATACGGCAGAAGAACTTTTCGCTTTAACGAGCCATGTTGTTGCCGACTTGGCAATTGCAGACTGTTCAACAGTTGCATTTTTTTCGAACCTCTTAGTGAGGGTTTCTATATCGAATCTGTCATTCGCTGCAGCAGTTGTGGCAGACAAAGCCACCAATATTGCAGCGCTTAAAGTTGTTTTTTTCATAGTTAATCTCTTGTGGTTTTATTCCCCGGCGCCTCAGTGAATATGCTTTTATTATTTTTAAGCTGGCACATTCCACATTGCCTTTTTCACCAAGACCCTACAATTATTAGCACACTTGTCACATGAATGTCATGAGTGTTTCAAAATTAAATACATTACATATTTTGTTACATTTACATCGGGTATGAATTTGGAATAAAACAAAAAGATTTTGCGATGTTTTCGCTGTGAGATACGCAAATTTCGTAACTAAATTACACATTTCGGCTTTGGCAAATGTTTCTTTTCCGACGGCTAGCTGTTCATTAAATAGAATTATATTTCTCATTAATGTCACAATTTTTACAACGAATTTACCTTTGTAGGATAGATATCCTATCTTGAGCAGGTTTAGTAGTTCATGCTCTTCATCTTGCAAACAAATTCATTTCTAATGAGGAATACACTTCCTCATTGTTTCTACTACCATCTTTTACAACGATAGATATTGCTATTAGCCCTCAAATATAAGAGGAAAAATTGTGAAAGATAGAAATCATCTCGCAGATGTAAAAACCGTATCCAACGTACAAATAATAAAAAATGGTGTGGTCGACATCCCAATGCTTCAGATCTTGTCTGCTGAAGGAAGTGTCATTGATGGCGCAGTGGAACCCACACTGACAAAAGAAGAATCACTAAAAATTTATGACACGATGGAATATATTCGTGTCTTAGACGAGAGAATGGTCGGTGCGCAGCGCCAGGGTCGTATTAGTTTCTATCTTGCCAGCACCGGCGAGGAAGCTGCATCGGTAGCAAGCGCGGCAGCGCTGTCACCAGACGATATGATCATGTCGCAGTACAGAGAGCAGGGCGCATTAGCCTACCGTGGTTACACAACAAACCAATTCATGAACCAAATGTTCAGCAACAAAGACGACCCAAACAAAGGCCGTCAAATGCCCATTCACTATGGTGACAAAGCGCTGAATTTCATGACTATCTCATCACCCCTTGGTACCCAGATCCCACAGGCATCGGGTTATGCTTACGGCCAAAAGATGTCTGGAAAAGACGTTGTTACCATCTGCTATTTTGGTGAAGGTGCTGCATCTGAGGGTGATTTCCACGCCGGTTTGAATATGGCTGCGGTCTTAAACTGCCCAGTTATATTTTTCTGCCGTAATAATGGATACGCCATATCGACGCCAGCTGAAGAACAATTTGCCGGTGACGGGATAGCGTCTCGTGGTCTAGGCTATGGCATTAAGACTATTCGCGTTGATGGTAACGACCCGCTGGCAGTTTACGCTGCAACAAAAGAAGCCAGGGCCCTTGCTATTGCAGAAAAGTGTCCCGTGCTCATTGAAGCGATGACATATCGCCTTGCTGCACACTCCACGTCTGACGATCCAACGGGTTATCGCTCAAGAGACGAAGAAGATAAATGGCGCGCCAAAGACCCAATTACCCGAATGGCCAATTGGCTTGAAGGGAAGGGATGGTTTGATGAAAAAGAAAATGACAAGCGCGTGGAAAAAGCGAGACAAGATGTGCTTGCAGCTATGAAGGCGTGTGAAAAAACAGATGTGTGTGATATCGACGACATCATCGAAGACGTATACGATACCCCACCTTGGCATTTAAAAGAACAGTTAGCCTCATTAAAGGCACATATTAAGAAATATCCTCAGAGATATCCTAAAACAGCGGGGAGAGTGAAGTAATGGCTAAAATGAATTTACTACAAGCAATTAATAACGCCCTCATTACTGCCATGACCGAAGATGAAAAAGTGATGGTGTTTGGTGAAGATGTTGGCCATTTTGGCGGTGTTTTTCGCGCGACAAGCCACTTACAAGAAAAGTTCGGTAAAGGTAGATGTTTCAACACCCCTCTAACCGAGCAAGGGATTATCGGATTTGCGAATGGATTAGCGTCACAGGGCTCAGTACCGGTAGCGGAAATTCAATTTGGCGATTATATTTTCCCCGCATTTGATCAAATTGTGAATGAAACAGCGAAGTGGCGATACCGCTCAGGTAGTCAATTCGATGTTGGTTCGTTGACCATTCGCACTCCCTACGGCGGCGGCATTGCGGGCGGCCTGTATCATAGCCAATCTCCGGAAGCCTTTTTTGCTCACTGCCCAGGCCTAAAAATAGTGGTACCGAGAGACCCATACCATGCAAAAGGGTTATTGCTTGCTTCTATAAGAGATAAAAATCCAGTTCTGTTCATGGAGCCTAAGCGTCTTTACAGAGCTTCTGTGGCCGATGTTCCTGAGGAAGATTATGAACTGCCTCTGGGTAAAGCCGATATTGTGCAAGAAGGTAACGACATTACGTTGCTGGGATGGGGTGCTCAAATAGAGATTTTGCAAAAAGCGGCAGATATGGCACTTGAAGACGGTGTGTCATGTGAAATTGTAGACTTGAGAAGTATATTACCTTGGGATGTGGACACAGTTATGCAGTCAGTCATGAAGACGGGACGTTTGCTGATTAACCACGAAGCACCACTCACGGGCGGTTTTGCCAGTGAAATTGCAGCAAGTATTCAAGAGCGTTGTTTTTTATATCTTGAAGCGCCCATTGCTCGAGTGTGTGGTTTAGATACACCTTATCCACTAGCTCATGAAAAAGAATACATGCCAGACGAAATTAAAACGTACGAAGCTATTAAGCGTACGCTTCATTATTAATGACGGGAGAAGTAGCAATGACAATTGAATTTATTTTACCCGACATTGGTGAAGGCATTGTTGAATGTGAGTTGTTGGAATGGTTGGTTAGCGAAGGCGAACACATTGAAGAAGACCAGCCAGTAGCCGAAGTCATGACGGATAAAGCGACAGTACAAATTCCTGCCATGCATGCAGGCGTAGTAGAAAAGCTGCACTATGCTGTAGGTGAAATAGCAAAAGTGCACGAGCCGCTATTCTCCATGAAGCCAGACGCTTCTGATGCAGAAGCTTCCATTTCAGAAGCAGCTGAAAGAGATACGGCTGAACAAGGCGCATCTCAGACTAACAGTAGCAATTCAACAACTTCAAATGCGTCATCTCATTCATCGACTATCGAAGACTTTATTCTTCCCGATATTGGTGAGGGGATTGTTGAATGTGAAATTGTTAAATGGAATGTGCAAGAAGGCGACAGCATTGAAGAAGATCAGGCCGTTGTTGAGGTGATGACCGATAAAGCTGTAGTGGAAATTCCTGCCAAAAATGCGGGTATCGTTCACAAACTTTATTATGCACAGGGTGAAATTGCTGCAGTACACAGCCCACTTTTCGCGCTTTCTGTTGAGGGCGCTGAAGTTCGAGAGCAAGCACCAGCCAATGCCAAAGCATCAGATTCTAACAGTGCAGCTAGCGCCAAACCGACGTCTTCGAATGCTAATGCACAAAGCGGCAGTAAAGCAGTCGAACGGGAAAACGATACCAAATGGAAAGACGGTGACTTTGAACCACCTATTTCTATTCCAGGTAAAGTGCTAGCAAGTCCTGCGGTGCGTCGTATCGCCAGAGAGAAAGATATTGATTTGCTCAACGTATCGGGTTCGGGGAAAAAGGGGCGTATTTTAAAATCTGACGTACTTACATCTGTTTCTGCGTCTGCTTCTGCGTCTTCTTCTGAGTCAAGCCAATCGGTGTCAGGTAAAGATGCAACGTCTACAGCAGCATCAGCGAAAGAGTCTTCAACGAGCGCAGTTCAAAATACTGTTACAGGCTCAACTCGCGTGGAAAAAGTGCGCGGTATCCAATCTGCAATGGCGAAACAAATGGCGGCCTCTGTGTATACCATTCCACACTTTACGGTGAGTGATGAGGTGGTAATGGATAATCTCATTGCACTTCGCACAAATCTCAAGCCCGAGTTTGAGAAAAAAGAGGTTAAACTTAGCTTCATGCCGTTTTTCGTCAAGGCCATGTCGCTAGCGCTTACCGAGTTTCCAGTCATCAATAGTCAGCTCAATGATGAAGGTACTGAGCTCACCTATTTCGATGACCACAATATTGGATTTGCTGTGGACTCCAAGATAGGGTTGTTAGTGCCCAATATTAAAGGGGTTCAGCATCTGTCGCTACTCGATATTGCTGTGCAAATGCAGCATATTATTGACCAAGCAAGAGCAGGGCGAGTATCTGGTGAGCACCTTAAAGGAGGTACCATCAGTATCTCAAATATCGGTGCGATTGGTGGGATCACAGCGACTCCTGTGATTAACAAACCGGAAGCCGCCATTGTTGCCTTGGGCAAAACCCAAAAATTGCCACGATTTGATGCCGACGATAACGTGATTGCTCAGCATATTATGGCGGTTAATTGGTCAGGGGATCATCGCATAATTGATGGCGCAACCATGGTTCGTTTTAATAACCTATGGATGAGCTACCTTACTTCGCCTGAAAAGATGCTCATGCATTTGAAATAGGCAAAGTTTGAAAGAGCTAACACAGCGTGACTAACGGAGCGCCTAGAAAGTAGCGTCTTAAAAGGGCTAATTGGTATGACAATTAGCCCTTTTTTATTGCCCTATTTTCTAGCCCTTTTTTTAACCCCCGTTGGCTTAGGAATGTACTCGGTTAACACGAGAGGTTATTATGGCGTTACAGAGTTATCAAAAATCGATGTAGAGGTTTTGTGTTAAGTTATCAACATGCATTTCACGCGGGCAATCACGCCGACGTTATTAAACACTTGTGCTGGTTAGGCGTAATAAAAGCGCTTAAGAAAAAAGACAAGCCCTTTACCCTTTATGACTCCCATGCAGGAGCCGGTTTATATGACTTTACCGATTCGCTATCTGCAAAGAATAAAGAGTACGAAACTGGCGTGTCGAGTTTAAGCAATGTGTCAGCAAGTTGTGAACTACTCAATGATTACATTACGCTATGCCAACGATTTGTAGACAAAGATGCCTACCCAGGCTCTCCCATCATCAGTGCCGAATTAAAGCGGGAGCACGACGTACTTCATGCTATGGAACTTCATCCCGCAGAGTATGCCAAGCTTGAGGCTAATTTTGCTGCCTATGCCGGGCATCACTCACATTGTCACAAGCGAGATGGATTCGAAGGCTTAATAGCGCTTACCCCTCCAAAGCCAAACAGAGGGGCGATATTAATAGACCCGCCTTACGAAAGAGTTAACGAATACGACGATGTGGTAAGTGGTATCGAGGGCGTTTTAAAGCGATGGCAACAAGCCCAAATAGTTGTGTGGTATCCGCTACTGTCTGAGCGTGCAGGGGCAAAACACGGGGCCAGTGAACGTATGTGCGAAGCACTCAGTGCATTGGGAGCACCCTGTTTTAAAGCTGAAATGCAGGTAGCTGAAAATACCCATGATGCAGGTATGTATGGTTCAGGGATAATGGTGATAAACCCACCATGGCAGCTTGATACCACACTGAGTGCGGCTATGAATGAGGTAACAGGCTACATTGGTGAAAACAGCACATGTAGACTTGTTTGGGTTAACGAAGATAATTAATCATGTCCCAACTCAAAGGTCTTAAGCACTTTTATATACCCGACGAACAGTCTATTTACTTGCTGTCCCATGCGGACGCTAAAAAGTTAAAAGACTGGGTGAGTCTGTGTATGGCCGAGCTTAAGAGCCTAGGATATATCAATATTGAACTGCTAGGAAAAGGTGCCTTTGGTTTTGCTTTCTCTGGTACATCGCCCAACGGCGAACAACGGGTATTTAAATTCTCACGAATCACGCTTCCCCAACATATTCGAGAGCGGTTAGAAGAAGAAGCGTTCATGTTGTCTCATGTAAAGCATGAATATGTCCCTCGCTTTATTGAATATCAGCAGATTAAAAAACAGTCCATTCTGGTCATGGCCCAAGCACCAGGAGAGGACCTTGAAAAGGTGAGCCTTCGATTAGGCCCCTTACCGCCTCGAGTGATTGTTAAAATTGCGGTGCAAGTTGGTCAGCTGCTGTTTCAGTTTAGGCATTTTGTCGACAAGGGGCTGGAAAAACCCATCGTACATGGCGACATTAAGCCGTCAAACTTGGTATGGGACGCTGAAAACGAGTGTATTGGTCTTATCGACTGGGGCTCGTCGGTGTTCGCCCAAACTGACGCGTCAGGGCAATTCATTACCAATAACGTTATGGATTTAATGTCGGGGGAGCTTCAACAAACTAACGCTCGTCTTGGCGATGTGTATTTTATCGGTGAAGAGCAACTTAACGGCGCTTTATCCACCCCTCGCTTTGATGAGCAGGGGCTAGCCAGCACGCTATATGCACTGGCATCAGGGCAATCTTGCCGTTATGGCAGTAAAGTTATTACGCCTTCTTCCTTAGGCCTGCCCAAAATGCTGGCTGATATACTCACCTACATGTTAGATGAAGATGCGACCAAAAGAAGGCAGGGGGGAGACTATTTTTTTAAGCACCTTCATGTGCTGAAAAATATGGTGTTTTCAGAGGATAAAGACACTGCTTACACGGCGCTTATTCCTACCTGGGTCCACCAAACGAGCCAAGATATCGAGACGGTGGTTTACAGCTCAAGAAAATCATACCTTCGCCAGCAAGCTGCGCTTGAAAGTGAAGAGTTGCGGTATATTGATGACGCCCAGTTTGATCGATATTACAAAAACTACCTTCAAGGTATGGGAGATACTGAAAAAGCGTTTGTTTCTGCTATCAGTCGTTTAGGTCGCTATCCCGTGGTTGGGGGAATGGCTGTCAGGTGGGAGCCTGAGGGTATCTATGTAGACTCTAGTTTGAACCTGCACGACCCAAGTTTACGCCGTGCCTTTGAACAGGCCGTCAATAATGTGATTACTCTAGCGAGGGCCATTCACAAGCCAGCAGTATTTAAATGCTGTATGTTCAATGCGAAAAACACCGTACACATTGAACGTGATAATGAGCAACAAGACTTTATTCCGTCTAAGGCGCTACACATTCCGTACGAGTTATCAAAAGTATCATTGTCAAAAGACGACAGTAGAACCCATTCTTATTTCGAAGATGGTGATGATCCCGATGAGTTACTTAAGCTGCCTGAAACTATCATCGACACTATCAAGGCCCTCAATGCGATTCATCATACGGGATGCATTATTTTTGAGGCTTTGCCTATGCACTTGAAAATTCATAATTACTATACGCTACTCGATCACAGTCAAGAAGATACCTTTAAGGCACTTCTTGAAAACTTAGTGGCGCAAATTCCGCTTATAAAAGGGTTAGGTATTTCAGGGTTTATGAAGTTACCCTATAAAGATACTCGCTTTTTTGAGCATAAGGCATCACTGCCTGAAAAGTATTATCCAAGAAATCCCAAAGCATTAAACCAAGAGAAAGAACAACATGTCTGACATAAAACTATCCTCGCTATTTGAGTTAGAAACTGTAGAAGCAGGCCTTTACCGAGGACAAAGCTGGGACCTAGGATTTAGAGCGCTTTTTGGTGGCCAAGTGCTTGGTCAGGCCCTCGCAGCAGCCTATGAAACTGTTGATAAAGACCGCGTTGCCCATTCGTTTCACACCTATTTTTTATTACCTGGCGATGCGAAAAAACCGGTAGTTTATGATGTTGAAATTGTCCGTGATGGCCGCAGCTTCTCCGCGAGAAGGGTGAAGGCTATTCAAGACGGTCGAAACATTTTTTATATGACGGCATCGTTTCAAGTACCTCAAGAAGGCATGCATCATCAGGCCCCCGAAATGCCTAACGTGCCGCCACCTGAAGAGGTGCAGTCAGACATCGATTTTTACCAAGAGAATTTTAGTAAAATAGCGAGGCCAATGAGAGAGGCTCTGAGCTATCACAAACCGGTAGATATACGCACTATTAATGCGGCTAACTCTTATCAACCAGTAAAGCGTGACCCAACGCGCTATATATGGATGAAGGCGAGGGATCCCCTTGTTGGGTCTTTGTCCGTTCATCAAGCTGCTGTTGCTTACGCGTCTGACTACCATTTTTTAAGTACATCACTACAACCGCATGGCGTCGCAGTCACCGACAAATCATTGAGGATGGCAACCATTGACCATGCAATGTGGTTTCATCGCCCTGTGAACTTAAATGAATGGTTACTTTATGCCATGGACAGCCCTTTTAGTGGCGGTGCTCGTGGTTTAGTAAGAGGTCAAATTTTTACTCAGCAAGGCGAACTTGTCGCCTCAACGTCTCAGGAAGGGTTGATGCGTCAGGTAGACGTGTAATTTTATATGGCAAAATTACATTCACTATTTGCGTATCGTCTATCAGTCAATCGACACAAAAAAATACAGAGCCTGATTCGAGGCCAGCATTGTTTGTAAAAGGGTTTTTAGAACGGCCATTAAAAAGGACACTTGAAGGAGAAAAACATGCACTATTCATTAGGCGAATTAACGCCAACGGTTGACGAAAGTGCGTATATCGCACCTGGCGCTCATGTCATCGGTAACGTGAGCCTTCAGCATGGAAGCAGCGTGTGGTTTAACGCAGTTATTCGTGGCGATATGGACACTATTACGGTAGGAAAAGATACCAATATCCAAGATGGTAGTGTCCTGCACACCGATGCTGGTGTTCCTCTTACTCTTGGCACAGGTGTTACCGTTGGTCATAAAGTAATGCTTCATGGTTGCACCATTGGTGATTACTCGTTAATTGGTATTAATGCAGTTGTTTTAAATGGGGCAAATATTGGAAAGTATTGCATTATTGGTGCAAACGCTTTAATCACCGAGAACATGGAAATACCGGATTATAGCTTGGTAGTTGGTTCACCTGGAAAAGTGGTGAAAACACTTGATGAAAGCGTCGCGTCAAAGCTAGAAGCTTCCGCTGCCCATTATCGAGGCAATGCGCAACACTATTTGAAGCACCTAACTGCTTTGTGATGCCGCTCAGTTCCCGCGCGTTAACTTCATCTCGATAAAAATAGATCTATAAAATTTAAATCAATAACAGTTCAGACGCATGAAGGCTTTAATTCACAAACAGTTAGCCCAATAAAAAACGCCCAGAACAATCGTTCTGGGCCTAGGGGAATGGCTCATCTCTGAGCCGTGCGCTAACTTTTACAGGGAGAGATAATGTATGTATTAACGTTGAACGATAAGTATAGAATAGCTTTGTGCATTTTATAAACAAATTAACAGTTAATTTTTTGTGACACCGTTATTTTAAAAATTTATTTCTTCATAACAATGCCTTACGAACTAACACCTCTGGTTCGACCATTAAATAACCCTATTTTTTGCACATAACTCACCAAGTTATCAGTGCGTAATGTATAGAAATCCCGTTAGGTATCGTCAAAATCTTCCTCCATTGAGCCTGAAGCACCTCCATATTTTGAAAATGTTTAGCTAAAACCGTATTCACAAGATTTATGTTGAATACAGATGGTTGTACCACATGACGAACCTTGTAGTATGTGGCTATGAATTAAAACTCCTGAATGTAAGAGGGGCTAATATGAAAGCATCTACAACGGCATTTACAACGGCATCTACAAAATCACTATCAACATTTATTCCACCAGAGCGCACTTTAATGGGACCGGGCCCCTCTGATGTAAGCCCTCGTATTCTTAACGCCATGGCGCGTCCTACACTAGGGCACCTCGACCCTTTGTTCATTGAATTGATGGATGAAACCAAAAACTTACTGCAATACGCGTTTAAAACTGAAAATGCGCTAACAATGCCCATATCTGCCCCTGGCTCTGCCGGCATGGAAGCATGTTTTGTGAATCTTGTTGAACCTGGTGATAAAGTCATTGTTTGCGTTAACGGCGTTTTCGGTTTGCGCATGGTTGAAAATGTAGAACGCTGCGGCGGCACTGCCATTACCATTCACAACACGTGGGGAGAGCAGACCGACCTTAATGCAGTGGAAGACGCACTGAACGCCAATCCAGATGTAAAGGTAGTGGCATTTGTGCATGCAGAAACCTCAACAGGGGTGAGAAACGAAGCCAAATTACTGTGTGAGCTTGCTCAGAAACACAATTGCTTAACTATTGTTGATGCTGTTACCTCTCTTGGCGGTATCGAACTCGAGGTTGACGGCTGGGGAATAGACGCCATCTACTCAGGTTCGCAAAAGTGTCTCAGTTGCGTACCCGGCATAGCGCCAGTGTCTTTCAGTGATAAAGCTGTTTCAGTGATTCAAAACAGACAAACAAAAGTGCAAAGCTGGTTTCTCGATATGAATTTGATCGTAGGGTATTGGGGCAAGGGCGCTAAACGTGCTTATCACCATACCGCACCGGTTAACAGTATGTACGCGATGTACGAATCGCTTCTCGTATTGAAAGAGGAAGGTCTTGAGAATGCGTGGGATAGACACGCAAGCGGACACGCAAAGTTAGCACAAGGCCTTGAAGAGATAGGTCTAAAGCTTACAGTAAATAGCGATTTTAGATTGCCTCAGCTCAACGTTGTACAAATACCCGATGGTGTTGATGACGCCGCGGTGCGCAGTCAGTTACTCAATGAGTTTAATTTAGAAATTGGTGCTGGTTTAGGAGAACATGCTGGAAAGGTATGGCGTATCGGTCTCATGGGATATGCCTGTAAACAGCGCAACATCGATCACTGTATCGCGTCGCTTAAAACTGTACTTAAGTAATTATATACAAATACTAAATTACAAATAGAGATTAACCTAAAGCTGGAGGCAGAAATAAATATGCAGCCAGCTTTTTTATTTTAAAACTAAAGCCTTGTTATTTGTTCACTCAGGGTTCATATAGGATGGCATAGACTGGACGCGCTATAATTAACCTTAATATCGATTAAAGGAACTGATATGCAAAACGTGCTTACATTTACCAAGACACTTATACTCCTTACCTTGTTTACCGCACCTTTATACACTGCACAAAGCCATGCACATACTGAGGCGAGTAAGGATGCTGTTAAGGAAAAAGAATCGCAAGCCAATGAAAGGTCATTAGGGACAATTAGTGTACAAGGAGTAGGAGCCATCGATGTTACACCTAATGCTTACTCCGTTACCTTTATCGTTGATGAACAAGGCACAACGGTAACAAAGCTCAATGGGCAGCTTGAAAACGACTTAACATCTATTGTTAGTTTTTTATTAGAAGAGGGTATCGAAGAGCGTTACATTCAAAGTATGCAAGTACGTCTTTCGCCCCGATACAACAATACGCCGCAGGGTAGAGAACAAGATGGTTTTACACTGTCTAGAGAAATCGCCATTACCTCAACAGATTTAGAGAATTACGATCGTGTGCTTGATGGCGTGCTCAAAAGAGGTGTTGATCGTATCCAACAATTCAATTTTGTAAACATGGGTGAAGCCTCTGTCTATCAGAAAGCGTTGGTAACAGCGGTCGCTGATGCAAAGAATAGAGCACAGTTGCTAGCAAAAGAATTAGGTGTGGAAGTGGGTGAAGTGGTTGCAATATCTGAATCTGGTGGCAATATGCCGATACCAGTCATGCGTGCCGACACGTTTTCCAAAGAAATGTCGCTGTCTTTGCCAGGGCAAGAGAGTGTGAACGCCCGTGTGAATGTGACGTTTAACATTAATCAATAACAGGGTTACCGTTTGAAACAACAACACTATAGCCAGCTAATAAGCCAAGCGAAAAGCTTGGTATCGGGCGAGCAGGACTTAATTGCCAATATGGCAAACATCAGTGCACTGCTGTTTAATGGTCTCGAAGATGTAAACTGGGCTGGTTTTTACCTGTACAAAGACGAACAGCTGGTTCTTGGGCCTTTTCAAGGTCAGCCTGCTTGTATTCGAATTCCAATGGGAAAAGGCGTATGTGGTACCAGTGCGTCCACACAAACCGTTCAGCGAATTGACGATGTTCACGGGTTCGATGGTCACATTGCATGCGATGCGGCGTCAAATTCTGAAATTGTTGTACCCATTGTGGTTAACAACGCATTAATCGGTGTATTGGATATAGACAGTCCAAATCACGCTCGCTTCACGCAAGATGATGAGGATGGCCTTGTCGAAATTGCGAATATATTGATTGAATCTCAGCAAGCACTATGAAATCAAACGTCGATATTCATGTAGTATTATCTACATTCGAGGACATGGAAGACGTTCATGATGACCCAGATGAGGCATCTGAACGTTTAAACTTCATTCTTCACGGGATATATGATGCTGCTGAAGAAGATATAGAAACACAGCGTTTAGAGCAAATTTTGCACTACGCTTGGGAGTCTTGGCAACAAGATGCACATTTATTAGAAATTGATGACGACGAATTGCTCGATTGGGTTGACCACACGCTGGCAACTTGGGATGATGCAAATAACGATGAAATCTCCTGAATAATTTAGAAAGTTAATGGAATCAACAGAGAAGTTTACTACGAGTAAGGAAGTTATTGCTTTCCTTGCAGAGACCTTCCCAAAATGTTTTAGCATTGAAGGCGAGGCCCTCCCACTTAAGATTGGTATTTTTCAAGATCTTGCTCAACGGTTAGACGATGAAGAGCGCGTGAGTAAAACGCTATTGCGCTCAACCCTTCGTCATTACACAAACAGTTGGCGTTACTTATACAGCATTAAAGAAGGCGCTCACCGCGTTGACCTTGATGGTGAAAAGGGCGAAGCAATTGAGAAAGAACATTCAGATCACGCGCAAAAGCAACTCGAAGAGAGTAAAGCTAAGGCTGCAGAAAAACGTAAGGCAAAGCTAGCACAGCAGCCTAAGCGTTCAGAAAAGCGTCAGTTCAATCGTCCTAAAGGCGAAAAACCGGCTAATTCTGCGCAACCTGAGGCAAAGCGCGGAACTAAACCGAAGAATAACAGACCAAATACTACGCCACCTGCTAAGTTAACTGAAGATGACATGAAGCAAGGCACTCGCGTTACCGTTAAGCTGGGTAAAGAACCTATGCCAGCGGCTATCACCGAGATTGCTAAAGACGGTATTCATGTTCAGCTTGATACAGGTATGGTGGTAAAAGTAAAAGCAGATGCTTTACGTTTGGCACGTTCCAAGAGGTCGTAAATATGAAAGATATCCTTCGAATTTCTATTGCTAGCGCATTTTTGACGGTAGGCGTCGGCGCTGGTGCAGTTACGTCAACACCAGACGTTGATGAGCTTCCTATTCTTCAACAGGAATCCCAGCACAGTGTGGCAGCTAAAAGAGTAAGTGCATTATTCACTCGCGCCCACTACAAAGAAATTTCGTTGGATAATTTTCTTTCAGCCCGCGTTTATCAACGTTTCATAGAGTCACTTGACCACAACAAACAAGTGCTTTTATTAGACGATGTCGTAAGCTTTGAAAAATACCGTGATTTGTTTGACGATGCGTTGGGCAAAGGTAATTTATCCATTGCTTATGACATGTACAATGTTACTGCTAAGCGCAGGGTCGAGCGTTATGAATATGCACTCGCATTGCTCGATAATGGCCCTTTTGATTTTGCTAAAGAAAACGACAAGTTCTATTACGACAGAGAAGACGCCGATTGGGCGAAAGACACTGCCGAACTTGACGAAATTTGGCGTCAGCGAGTTAAATACGATGCGCTGAACCTGATATTGGCGGATAAAACGTGGGAAGAAGCGAAAGAGCTACTTACTAAGCGTTATACCCGTGCAATAAAACGTACAAAGCAGGCGAAAAGCGAAGATGTTTTTCAAACTGCCATGAACGCGTTTGCAAGAACCATCGAAGCACATACGAGTTACCTTTCTCCTCGAAATGCAGACCGTTTCCAAATGGAAATGAACTTATCATTTGAAGGTATAGGTGCGGTACTGCAAAGCGAAGATGACTACACCATTATTAAGAGTGTAGTGCCAGGTGGTCCAGCAGACCAGTCTGGGGCAATCAAGCCAGAAGACAAAATTGTTGGTGTAGCTCAAGACGATGAAGAGTTTGTTGATGTTATTGGATGGAGACTCGACGAAGTCGTCGAGTTGATTAAAGGTCCAAAGGGAAGCATGGTGCGCTTGCAAGTAGAGAAGGGCGCAACAGAATCAAAAACAACATCAGTAGTAAAACTAACCCGAGATAAGATAAAACTGGAAGATAGAGCGGCAAAGTCTGAAGTGTATGTACCTGACGAAGGTCCGCATTCAGGGCAGCCCTTAGGCGTTATTACCATTCCCAGTTTTTACAATAACCTAAGTGTTGACGTTGCAAAAGAAATTGAAGCGTTAAAGTCACAAAACGTGAAAGGCGTTATTGTCGACCTTCGCGGAAATGGCGGCGGTTCGTTAACAGAAGCAACATTGCTGTCTGGACTTTTCATTGAAAAAGGTCCCGTGGTTCAAATTCGATACGGACAATCTAAGATTAGCGTTAATCGTGACACCGATGGGAAAGTATCTTATGACGGCCCACTGACTGTGCTTGTTGACCGTTACAGCGCATCAGCCTCAGAAATTTTTGCAGCAGCAATGCAAGACTACAATCGCGCCTTAATTGTTGGTGAGCAAACCTTCGGTAAAGGTACGGTTCAGCAGCATCGTGGCCTAGGTAAAATTTACGATCTGTACGACAACCCGTTAGGCAGCGTGCAGTTTACTATTGCTAAATTCTATCGAATTGATGGCGGCAGCACACAGCATAAAGGTGTTATTCCCGATATTTTGTATCCCTCGGCTATCGAACCTGCAGAGTGGGGCGAAAGTCAGGCCGATAACGCGCTTCCATGGGATAGCATTAACAGGGCCAACTACACTACGTTTGCTGACGGCCAATCCGCGTTAGACGTATTATCCGCGAAGCACAGTAAACGAATTATGCAAAACCCCGAGTTTTCATACATCAATGATGACATCGAGGAATACAAAAAGAATAAAGACAAAGATTTCATATCACTTGTAAAGGCTGAAAGAGAAGCCAAGAAAAAAGAAGCTGAGGTAAAATCATTAGCACGCGCTAACGAACGCCTGCAGCGTCTTGGTTTAGAGCCGGTAACGACGCTTGATGACCTTCCAGAAGACATGGAAGAGTTGGACCCGTTTTTAGACGAGGCGGCAAATATTACTTTCGATATGATTGAAACAGGCCGATACGCTATCACTACACATTAAGCGCTGTCGGAAAAGGGCTGGTCTAGGGCCAGCCCTTTTTTTGTGTCTATACAAATATTACAACAATAATAAAGGCAAATAACATGGCGATACGAGGCGAGTTTTCTTCTCGAATAGGATTCGTGCTGGCGGCTGCAGGCTCAGCGGTTGGGCTTGGAAATATCTGGGGTTTCCCCACAAAAGTAGCAAGTAACGGCGGTGCTGCATTTGTACTCGTTTATCTATTACTGGCCTTTGTCCTAGCTTATCCTGTCCTAATGGCCGAGTTGATCATTGGTCGTAGTACACGCTCAAATATGGTCGACGCGCTTGGCAAAATATCAGGCAGTTATGTAGGTAGAGCAACCGGCATTTGGGGCTGTGTTACCGTTTCTCTCATTTTAGCCTTCTATGCCATAGTCGGTGGCTGGATGCTGGTCTACTTTGCTGACTCAGCGGTAAGGCTAGTAGGACTGCAGTCTGCAAGCGATTGGCTTCTTACCTCTTCCGTTACGCGTAACGTTATTTTCTGCGCCTTATTCATGATGTTAACTGCATTTATCGTAGTCGGTGGTGTTAAAGCCGGTATTGAAAAATGGTCAGTTAGATTGATGCCAACCTTAGTCATTCTCATACTAGCGCTTATCGTATATGTCAGTATGCAGCCCGGTGCAGGTGAAGGATGGAGTGCGTATTTAGTCCCTGATTTCTCACGAGTACTCGACCCTGACTTATTAATTAATGCCATGGGGCAAGCTTTCTTCTCAATGTCTTTGGGTGTGGGCACAATGTTAGTGTATGGCTCATACTTGAGTAAAAAAGAAAACCTGCCAACGATTGGAGCCTCGGTGGCGCTGGTTGACATTGGTGTAGCGGTAATAGCAGGTATGCTTATCATTCCATCGATGTACGTTGCATTGAACAACGGCGTAGAAATATTCACCCCTGATGGTGCCTTAATTCAAGGCGACACACTTATTTTTAAAGTACTTCCCGCGTTGTTTGACACTATTGGCACTGTAGGTGTTTTCGTGTCGTTCACTTTCTTTGCGCTTATGGCCATTGCGGCGGTGACCTCTTCTATTTCCATGTTAGAAGTACCGGTCGCGTTCATGGTAGAGAGTAAAGGTTTGCAGCGCGGCAAGGCCGTGGTATTCATGACTGCGTTAATTTTCATTCTCAGCTGTATCATAATTCTTAATTTCGATATGTTGTTTGGGTTCGTTATTGCGTTAACTACAGAATACAGCCAGCCACTGCTAGGTTTAGTGCTGTGTATTTTCGCTGGTTGGGTGTGGCGCAGAGATGCCATACTTGCTGAGCTTAAAGAGGGCAACGAAAACGTAGAGCACGGATTATTTTGGAAAATTTGGCCGTGGTACGTGCGTTTTGTTTGTCCTGTTATTATCGCGCTCATGTTCTATCGCTCTGTTTTTTAGGTAATATTAAACGCAAATTTTTCAGCGACGCGTTTGAATGTAAGCGGCTTTTAAAATCAGTGCTCTCAATTTTAAAAGCGCTTAATTCAAGAGCTCTTGATCGAAGGAACTGTTGATTTAAGAAGCTCGCAAAAATAAATAGCTTTCAAAAAAGGTTTTATAAAATAATAACAATGACTAATAAAGAGTTAAAAACACCGTCACTTTTAGATGCCTTAATTCCGATTGTTGCACTGGTTCTTATGATGGGAACTGCCGTTTATCTGTTTGAAGATAATTCGTCATACGGCCCTAATCAAATAGCCTTGTTGTTAGCAATGGGTATGGCAGCCATTATTGGAATGAAAAACGGCTATAGCTGGAAAACAATAGAAAAAGGCATAGTCGATGGCATTTCAATGTCATTGGGAGCATGTCTTATATTGCTTGCGGTTGGCTCTTTAATTGGCACGTGGATGCTGTCTGGAACAGTGCCTACGTTGATTTATTTTGGCCTCGAACTTCTTAATCCTTCGTTTTTCTACGCCGCGACCTGTTTAATATGCGCAGTGGTTGCCATGAGCATAGGCAGTTCGTGGACGACAGCAGCGACTGTGGGTGTTGCGCTAATGGGCGTTTCAGCAGGTATGGAAATGTCAGCGGCTATTACCGCGGGGGCAGTGGTGTCTGGTGCCTATTTTGGTGATAAAATTTCGCCACTGTCTGAAACCACTAATTTAGCGCCAGCAGTAGCAGGAACCGATCTTTTCGACCACATTCGCTACATGCTCTGGACCACAATCCCAAGCTTTGTTATTGCGCTTATTCTGTTTACTGTTATCGGGTTTAGTGAAGTAGGTGAAGCGAAGGCCGAGCGTATTGAGCAAATGCAGCAACTTCTCAGTGAGTCTTTTAATCTTGGATGGCACCTTCTTGTGCCACTTGTTGTGCTCCTTACTTTAGCGATTAAAAAAATGCCGGCGTTTCCAGCCGTGTTTATCGGCGCGTTACTCGGCGGTATTTGGGCCATTATATTCCAATGGGATGTCGTCGCTGCAATGGCAAGCTCCAATGACACTGCAAGTATAGGTGCATTAAAAGTAGTATGGACAGCTTTGTTTGATGGAGTGAGCTTTTCAACACCTGATGAGAATTTAAATAGCTTATTATCTCGAGGCGGGATGTCCTCAATGCTCAATACAATATGGCTGATAATATGTGCCATGTCTTTTGGTGCTGTGTTAGAGCGAGTCGGACTGCTCAAGCGAGCTGTAGCCACTATTTTGCTAGGCGCAAAATCTGCTGGTGATATGGTAAGCCGAACCATTATGACGTGCTTCGCGACAAACTTAGTCACTGCCGACCAGTATATTGCTATTGTAATGCCTGGCCGCATGTATAAAGAAGAATATGCTAAAAGAGGGTTAGACCAACTAAACCTATCACGCAGTTTAGAAGATGGCGGTACGCTTACATCACCACTTATTCCTTGGAACACTTGCGGTGCCTATATGCATAGCGTGCTGCTAGTGAATCCTTTTGATTACATTTTCTATGCGTTCTTTAACTTAATTAATCCATTTCTTGCTATCGTTTACGCCTATTTGGGAATTAAAATTTTGCGTATAACGCCGCCAACATTTGAAACGAAAAGCGAAGGGTCCGTATAAACATTATATAGACGCTTCATTGAGGAGTTCTATGTCAGTTCAAATTAAACGCCGAGCGGATTACATGCCGCCGGCCTTTGCTATCTCTACCGTAGATTTACACATCACACTTCATCCAACTGAAACTCGCGTATTCAGTTCATTGCGTATAAAAAGACAGGGTAGTCATCAAGACGCCTTGGTATTAGACGGCGACAACCTTCCTGTCAACAAACTCACCATTGACGGTATCGAACTGTCACATAAAAGTGATAACAGCCCAGGCTATGTACTTGACGAATCCTCTCTGACAATTCCTGTTGAGAGCGATGAATTTACACTCGAGATTGAAACCACTATAGCCCCTGATCACAACAAAGCATTAGAGGGCTTATATCTTTCTGGCGGTGCTTACTGCACGCAGTGTGAGGCAGAAGGGTTCAGGCGTATTACCTTCTTTATGGACCGCCCTGATGTGCTGTCGGTTTATACGGTAACCGTGGTGGGGGATACATCGTTTCCTATGTTACTTTCCAACGGTAACCCCATTGACAAAGGGCAGTTAAGTAACGGCCAACATTTTGTTAAATGGCACGACCCACATCCGAAGCCGTGTTATCTCTTTGCCCTAGTGGCAGGCGACTTTGACATGCTCTCTGATACGTTTACCACAGCTAGCGGTAAAGAGGTTGCGCTTGAACTTTATGTGGATAAGGGGAAACAAAGCCAAGGTACGTTCGCCCTTGAATCGTTAAAACGCGCAATGAAATGGGATGAAGAGGTCTTCGGTCTAGAATACGACCTCGATATTTACATGATAGTTGCGGTAGACTTTTTCAATATGGGAGCAATGGAAAACAAGGGCCTCAATGTATTTAACAGTAAGTTTGTTTTGGCCGACCAAAACACGGCTACCGACGATGACTTCTTTAATGTGGAAGCGGTTATTGCCCATGAATATTTTCATAACTGGACCGGGAACCGAGTCACCTGTCGGGATTGGTTTCAGCTTAGTTTGAAAGAGGGGCTTACGGTATTTAGAGATCAGCAGTTTAGCGCTGATATGACGTCAGAACTTAGCAATCGTATTAAGCATGTGCGCGTGATGCGCGAACACCAGTTTGCCGAAGACGCAAGTGCAATGAGCCATCCCATACGACCCGATGAAGTGATAGAGATGAACAATTTCTACACGGTAACGGTGTATGATAAAGGTGCTGAAGTTATTCGTATGTTCCACACACTGCTTGGCCCAGGTGGGTTTAGAAAAGGTATGGATGAATACTTTAAACGCCATGATGGGCAAGCTGTAACCTGTGATGACTTCGTCTCTGCTATGCAATCGGCAACGTCGTTAGATCTCAGCCAGTTTGCACGTTGGTATAGTCAATCTGGTACGCCCATTATCAGTGTTAAGCAGAGTAAGCTCGACGATGGCAAACATTCCATTACATTATCTCAGCATACGCCGGCTACCTCTGAGCAGAGTGAAAAGCATCCGTTATACATGCCCATCAAAATGGAAGTGATGGACGAAGACGGAGTGCAGTACACCGACAATGAAGCCATTATTAATGATGGAATGGTCATTTTAGATAAAGAATCGGTGTCCTTCACCATCGATGCTCCAGACAAGACATTGACCCCGGTGGTATTAGGCAACTTCTCAGCCCCTGCAAAAGTGAATAACGAGTTACCAACTACCTCCTTATTAACCATTTTCAAATATGGCAAAGATGCATTTAATCGCTGGGATGCAATGCAGTCTATCTACAATCGCTGTATCAGTGAATTAGAAAGTGTTCCTACCAAATCTATCGATGACGATATTTGGGCGGGCATAAGAGAAGCCATTGCACGTGAGCAGGATAATGTTGAACTACTCAGCGAATGTCTGGTTATTCCTTCATTTGAAACGCTCTGCCAGTCTAGAACATCGATAAATGTTGAAATCTTAAGTGCTGCTCGAAAGGCATTTTGTTCTCAATTTGCACAGCATCTCGAGTCATCATTGCTTGATGTATTTAATAGCATTGAAAGTGTCCCGTATGCTTACAACCAGAATGCAGTGAATCAGCGACGTTGTAAGAATGTTGTTCTTGCACACTTGGCGCGGTTACCGCAGCACGAAAGCCTTGTTATTGAGCAATTTGATCAAGCAGATAACATGACCGACGCGCTCGGAGCGTTGCGAGGCGCACAGTTTTGTCAGCGTGACACCTTTGATTCGCTCATGGCGAAGTTCGAGCAAAAGTGGAGTAACGACCCGCTTGTTCTGGACAAATGGTTTGCGCTACACGCTACGCAAGCATCTAAGGATATCTTCGCTACAATAACGATGTTGTGTGAACACCCTCAGTTTACTATGAGTAATCCCAATCGAGTTCGCTCAGTCATTGGTAGCTTCGCGTTTTATAATAGCGAGATGTTTCATGCGCTAGACGGTAGTGGCTATAAATTTGTTACTGATTATTTACTTAAACTCGATACATTGAATCCACAAGTTGCTGCTCGCATCGTAACGCCATTAACCCAATGGCAGGGGTTTGCAGTTGAACATCAAACGCTAATGAAAGAACAGCTAGGTCGCTTGCTTAACCACAAAGGACTGAGCAAAGATGTTTTTGAAAAAGTGAGCAAGAGCCTTGCTTATGGCGCAGATTGAACCAACAGATAGCGTATTTTATTTCTCTATAAGTGTGCCTTACACCCAGTGTGAGGCATTATATTCACCTGGGGTACCGAGCGTTGTCATGATGGCAGAATCTGGCGTTCGGGTGCAGGTTCCCACCAATCGTTTGCGCCAGTTTATCACCTCGGACGGGGTGAAAGGGCGTTTCCGTATGATTGTAGATCAGCACAATAAAATAAGGGCTATAGAACGCCTTAGATAATTAAGTAAGCGAGGGCGCATAACCCCGCTATCACAAAACACTCACAAGTGAGCGATTTTTGCGCACTTTCAAGCAGAATTTTGTACAACCGCATAAATGGCTTTTATACTCAGCATAAAGCAATAACTATTTGATACGATTAATGTTGTAAAAGTTGTTAACTGGTAGGATTAGTTCTTGCGGTTCTGGTAAAATGATGTAATGATTTTGTTAATCGTTATGGTTGGTCATGATGTCGGGCATGCACACGCGTCGACTTGGGAGTATAAAAATATGAAAAACAGGCCTAGCGCTTTTAAAATATCACCAATTGCTGCAGGGGTTCTCACTCTGCTAGGTGCTGCTGCAGTACCTGCTCACGCCGCTAATTGGCAAGTAGGTGATGTAAGCATTACGTTAGATTCAACGTTCTCGCTTGCAACAAGTATTCGTACGGAAGCTAGAGATTATGATTTAATCGGTAACAGTAATCATCCTCAATTTAACTGGACTGGCTACCACGCTGCATTCAACCCACTTTATTCTAGTGGTGATGTATGGGGCTTAGCCGATGGTGGTTACTCTACCAACGGTGATTTAGGTAACTTAGCACACGATCCAGGCGACGCATTCGCAACACAGATTTCAGGTACTCACGAACTAGACATTAACTTCGGTGATTACGGCTTCTTTGCTCGCGGATTTTGGTTCTATGACTTTGAGCAAATGGACGGTGACCGCCCATATTCAAACCCTATAACGGGCAACCAATACGACTTATGTCAGGATCCAGAAGCAGAAGACTTACTGTGTACTGATGTACGTTTGTACGATGCCTTTTTCTACGGCGATTGGTGGGTAGGCGATAAGCCACTTACCTTGCGTGTTGGACGTCAGGTGATCAGCTGGGGTGAAAGTACGTTTATCCAGCATGGTATAAACACCACCAACCCTGTTGACGTAACTCGTGCTCGCGCACCTGGCGCCGAGCTAAGAGAAGTATTTTTACCTGTTGGTATGGTCTACGCGTCATTAGGCTTAACGCCTGACGTGAGTGTATCGGGCTATTATCAATACGAGTTCCAGCGCAGTTGGCTACCTGTTTCAGGCAGTTATTTTGCCGGTAACGACTTTGCGGGAGACGGCGGTCAACGCCAGAATATCCAACTAGGTTTCAGTGGTAACCCAGATATTGATTTAGAGCACTTGCTATCTGCACTAAACGGCTATGGCGACTTGTTGCGTTCTGGTGCGGACGCAGCAGATATTTCTCAAGCCTATCTAGCGTATCCAACTAAGGTTGCCGTTCGTGGTTTTGGCGATGACCCGCACAACGAAGCAGATGATCAAGGTCAGTACGGCTTGCGTTTAACCGTGTTTTCACCAGAGATTAACGAGACTGAATTCAGCTTCTATCACATTAACTACCATAGTCAGCGTCCACTTATTTCAGGTATTACGTCAGACTTTACACAAGCTGGTATTGGTGCTGACCTTGCGTTTCTTGCAGGTAATGAAATAACGCGCGATAACATCACAGACTTACGTGCGTTTACAAAATCAGAGTTTTTCTACCCTGAAGATATCAAACTGTATGGTATGAGCTTCAACACAAACATTGGCACAACGGCATTGGCCGGTGAATTTGCTTACCGTGTTGATGAGCCGCTTCAAATAGACGACGTTGAACTACTTTACATGGGCATGCCAGAACAGCTTGCCAATGCTGGTTTGCGTCCTGACCTTGCAGGAATTTCTCAGCTAAATAATATCGGAAGAGCAGTAGGTCCGGGTGAAACAGCCCAAGGCTTTATTTTCTCTGATACATGGCAGATGCAGTTTACTGCGTCTCACGTATTTGGCCCTAAATTTGGTGCAGATAACTTTGTATTACTCGGTGAAGCCGGTTACGTAAACATTGTTGATATGCCAGATCCAAACGTGGTGAGACTGAATGCACCTGGTACGGCAAGAACGCCATCTTTAGAGCCAACGGCAACGGGTAACCTGCGTCAAGGCCTTCACCAAGGATTGTCAGACGGACCGGAAACTAATCCGTTCGCCACTGATGATGCATGGGGCTATCGATTACTTGCTGTTGCCGATTATAATTCAATTTATGCCGGTATGAACCTGCGTGTTCGCGCAACGTTTTCACATGACGTAGAGGGCACCACGCCTGATCCTCTATTCCTTTTCACAGAAGATGTTAAGTCTGCTGCTTTATCAATGACATTTGACTACTTAAGTAAGTGGTCTGCTACGGCGTCATACAGCGCGTTCTGGGGAGGCATTGGAACAACTAATGCTCTTGCAGACAGAGACTTTTTGTCATTTAACATCAAATATGCAATCTAAAGAGTGGTACTTATGATTAGAAAAGTAGGAATTATCGCAGCCGCCTTGTCACTAGCGTTGTCTGGTGCAAGCGCCATGGCGAAAGTCTCAGATGCCGAAGCCGGTAAACTGGGTAAAGATTTGACACCACTCGGTGGTGAAGTTGCCGCTAATGCAGACGGCAGCATCCCAGCGTGGACAGGGGGTATTACCTCTGTGCCAGCAGGATACTCAGTCGGCGACCATCATCCTGATCCGTTCCCTGAAGACAAAGTGTTATTTGAAATTAGCGCTAAGAACTACAAAGAGTATTCTGAGCATCTGTCTGAAGGGCAGATGAAAATGTTTGAAACCTATCCAGAGACGTTCCGCATGCCGGTATATCCGACACGTCGCTCTGCTTCAAACCCGCAGGCTATTTATGACGCGACTAAAGCAAATGCGACTCGTGCAGAGCTTTTAGACGGTGGTAATGGTATTAAGGGCGCAGCGATTGGTATTCCATTTCCTATTCCACAAAATGGGTTAGAGGCAATATGGAACCACATTTTGCGTTATCGTGGTGCTGCAGTTCAGCGTAACGGCGGACAAGCAGCGGTAACCACTGGCGGTGACTATAACGTTATCGGATTTGATGAGCAGCTGCTTATTAAGTACGCAGAAGATAATGCGACGCCTGAACAGCTAACAGAAGACAACGTGTTGTTTATGTTCAAGCAAAAAGTAACTCAGCCAGCCCGTTTGGCAGGTACAGCCTTGCTTGTTCACGAGACCGTTGATCAAGTTAAAGAGCCGCGTAAAGCATGGACGTACAACACCGGACAGCGTCGTGTTCGTCTAGCACCAAACATTGCTTATGATACACCGGGAACTGCGGCTGATGGCCTGCGTACCACCGATGATTTCGATATGTTTAACGGCTCACCAAACCGTTATGACTGGAACTTGGTTGGTAAGCAAGAAATGTACGTAGCGTATAACAACTATGCATTACATTCTGATAACGCAAGTTATGAAAACATTCTTACGCCAAATCATGTTAACCCTGATTTGACACGCTGGGAAAAACACCGTGTTTGGGTGGTTGAAGCTACATTGAAAGAAGGCTTCCGCCATATCTATCAAAAACGTGTGTTCTTCATTGATGAAGACAGCTGGCAGATTCAAGTTGCTGATATGTATGATAATCGTGGCGAACTATATCGTGTTGCAGTAGCGTATGGTGTAAACTACTACGAAGTACCAACTCAATGGTCTACACTTGATTCGTACCATGACTTGAACTCTCGTAGATATCTAGCCATCGGCTTAGACAACGAAGAGCAAATGTACGACTTTACTGTACGTCCTCGAGATGTTGAGTTTACGCCGCAAGCATTGCGACGAGAAGGTATGCGCTAATCGGCTTACACACCAAACGGTTGGCACTTGCCAACCGTTTTTGTTTGCAGACAATTATTTTTAGGGGGAATGGTTCAATATGAAAAAAACCATTGCAGCGTGCATTGCCGCCGCCTTTGCAGTGAATAACGTAAGCACTGCAATCGCTGAAGAAGTATTCATGGCACCATTGGTAGAACAGTCTGTTCTGCTCGATATTGACGCTGATCAGTTTGTTGTTATTGTCGGTGAACGTGGTCATGTACTTATTTCTGAAAACGGAGACGTTTTCGAACAAAAACGAGTTCCAACTCAGTCAACGCTTACCGCTACTACTGTAGTCGGTGACAATATATGGGCGGTAGGTCACGACGCCGTTATTATTCATTCATCAGATAAAGGTGAATCGTGGGAGGTGCAGCAGTACCAACCTGATTTACAGCGTCCTTTTCTCGACGTGCTCTTTTTTGACGAAATGCAGGGCGTCGCCGCAGGGGCATATGGCTTGTTTTACCGCACTGAAGATGGCGGGAAAACGTGGAATGCAGAACGCCATGCAACCTTGCTAGACCCATATGATAGAGAATATTTGGAAGACATCCGAAAAGAAGATGAAGCCTTTTATCAACAAGAGTTGGAATCTATTCTTCCCCATATCAATCGCATCACGCTTGATGGCAATACCCTATATCTTGCTGGTGAAGCCGGTCTATTGGCTAAAAGCACCGACATGGGCAAGTCGTGGGAACGCTACAGCGTTGATTACACCGGTTCGTTTTTTGATATCAAGCCACTTGACGATAATTCAGTGCTAGCGGTTGGTTTGCGCGGCAATATGTTCATTAATCACAATGAATCGTCGTGGGAATATATTCAAACGTGTTCAACCAGTACGCTAAATTCCATTCTTGTTAGCTCAGACTCTGTTGTTTATGCCCTTGGCAATAACGGCAAAATGGTGAAGGCCAACAGACCAATACCGACGAGTATGCGCGACCCATATGCAAACCCTGTTGATTGCAAGCCAGGGGAAGGTATTTCGGTATCTCAGATTGAAGATAAAGCTGCAATTCTTAATGCTAAGCAGTTCAAAGGCCTGAATCTCGCGGTATCAGCGAATGGCGTTAAAACGTTGAATTTAAAATAGGGCAGAATAAAAGCAATGACCCATTTTCTCGAAAAATTAGTCTTCAGTAACCGAAAGCTTGTGGTAGCACTATTCGCTATCGCAACGGTGTTTCTGGGCTATCAAGCTTCTCAAATGCGTTTAGACGCTGGTTTTGAAAAAAACATTCCTCTTAATCATGAATACATGCAGACCTATATTGAACATCGCCAAGATTTTGGTGGTGCAAACAATATCCTCGTGTCTGTATGCGACAAAAACGATGATATTTTTAACAAGAATTTTTTCGGCACATTAAAAAATGTGCACGACCAACTTTTCTTTATCAACGGCGTCAATCGCTCATTGGTGATATCGCTGTTTTCGCCGTCCACTCGATTTACCGAAATCGTTGAGGGCGGATTTGCTGGCGGGCCAGTTATTCCTGCAGACTTTAACTCGTCTAACCCAGAAGCGTTGGAGCTGGTTGCGGCAAATATTGAAAAAGCCAATATTGTTGGACGACAGGTTGCAAGCGATTACAGCTGTGCAATGGTAACTGCGCAACTGCTAGATATTGACCCTCAAACCGGCGAACCCCTTGATACACTGGCCCTTGCGGCAGAGCTAGAAGAGCAGCTTCGCGGCCAATATGAAAACGAAGATACGTCGATTCATATTATTGGCTTTGCCAAAATGATTGGTGACGTAGCCGATGGTGCCAAAGACGTACTGGTATTCTTTGCTATCGCCATTGGTATTACTGCCATCATGGTGTATTTCTTCTCTCGCAGCATAATGTTAACAGTATTGCCACTACTGTGTTCTGTGATTGCCGTTATCTGGCAGCTTGGTCTACTCACCTCTATCGGCTTTGGTATGGATCCTATGTCTATACTTGTCCCGTTTTTAGTGTTTGCCATCGGCGTAAGCCATGGTGTGCAAATGATAAATGCGGTAGAGAAGCAGGCGGTAACGGGTATTGGTGCTAAAAAAGCATCCATGGCAGCATTTAGAAGCTTACTTGTGCCAGGCGGTATTGCACTGCTCTCTGACACCGTTGGTTTCATGACCCTACTGGTTATCGATATTGGTATCATCCGAGAGCTAGCGATTACAGCGAGTATGGGTGTAGCGGTTATTATTTTAACTAACTTACTGTTACTACCTGTATTGATGAGCTTCTTGAAGCTTGACGAACGCTATGTAGAAAAATTTGCTGGCAAGGAAAAGGAGAACAGTAAGTTCTGGGATATGATTGCTGCTTGTTCACGTAAGAAACCCGCTGCAATTATATTAACTATTACCGCTATCTTATTTGTGTTTGGTCACTTCCAAGCGCAAAAAATGAAAATCGGTGATTTACATGCCGGTGCACCAGCGCTTCACGAAGACTCTCGGTATAACCAAGACACCTTCTTAATTACCGATAAATACGAAGTGACCGTTGACTACATTTCTATTTTGGTAGAAACCACGCCTGAAGCGTGTACATCACACAATGTCATGAAAGCCATGGACGACTTCCAGTGGAAAATGGAGAATACCAAAGGCGTTCAGTCTGCAGTGTCTCTAGCGTCAGTCGCTAAAATTGTGAATGCGGGTTACAACGAAGGCAATGTGAAGTGGCAGGTTATTCCACGAAACCAACAAACATTGGTTCAAGCTATATCTCGTGTACCTACATCATCAGGTCTTCTAAACGGCGATTGCTCTGTAATGCCTATCATTCTATTTATGGAAGATCACAAGGCAGAAACTATCTCTCGCGTTGTTGATGCGGTTAAAGATTATCGTACCGAATATGAAACTGACGATATGAAGTTTAGCTTAGCGTCTGGTCCGGTGGGTGTTATGGCAGCAACGAACGAAGCGGTTAGCGAAGCACAAGATCCAATGATGCTCTATGTATTCGGTGCGGTCATCGCTTTATGCTTAATCAGCTTCCGTTCAATACGCGCTACATTAGTGGTTGTTATACCGCTTTACGTAGTGTCTGTGCTGGCCCAAGCATTGATGACCTATCTGCAAATTGGTCTCACCGTCTCTACCTTACCAGTTATCGCACTGGGTGTGGGAATAGGGGTGGACTATGGTATTTATATACTATCGACCAAGAGCCTTATGTTGAAGCAGGGTGCAACGGTACAAGAAGCCTATTTCGCAGCGCTTAAAGAGCGCGGCAGTGCGGTGTTATTTACCGGAGTAACGTTAGCAATTGGCGTCAGCACATGGGTATTCTCATCGCTCAAATTCCAAATGGATATGGGAATACTGCTCACGTTTATGTTCGTTGTTAACATGCTTGGTGCAATAATTGTACTACCAGCGTTAGCTAGGTTCCTCTGGTGGAACAAAAATGACCCTGGTGCATAAATTATTTTTGCATAGCTAATCAAAAAAAAGGGCCTTTAGGCCCTTTTTTTAGGTGTTTTCTGCATAGTTATCTATGCTGTTAATATAAGGTTAAAAAGGGGCTTTTAATAAGCCGCTTTATTAGAGAAAATACAAAGGTTTTCAGCACTTACGATATTACTAAAAGGTTAACAAATGACAGTCACCTCACAGCGACACTCAGTACTGCTAGATAATGTATTCGCACTTATCGATAAAAAAGTAGATACGAAGCAGAAGTCTCTTGTGCAGCAATTCGGACGTCTGTTGTATAAAAACATATCAAGCGATGATTTAGAAAATCGCAACGACAGCGATCTTTACGGTGCAACTCTGAGTTTATGGAATGCACTTTCTCGATTCGATAACTCTGCGCCCCATATACGCGTCTTTAATCCAGAAATTGCAAAACACGGTTGGCACTCAAGCCACACTATTGTTGAAGTGATTGTGTCTGACATGCCGTTCCTCGTTGATTCGGTTCGAATGTCGCTGAATAGACTGAACATAACCGCACATTTATTTTTGCACAGCCCCATAGGCATTAAGCGTGACACCAGCAACAAAGTGGAAAGCTTTTCTGAGCAGGGCAAAACCCTGGAAGGTGCGAAAAAAGAAACCGTTATTTTTATAGAAGTTGACCGTCAAACTTCCAAAAAAGATATCGACATACTGACGAAAGAGCTTCACTCAGTGGTCGATGAAGTATCACTTGCCGTGGCTGATTGGCAAGATATGACCAGCACATTGCACACGGTAATTAAAACCAGCGAGTCGTTTAACTGGCCCGTGTCCGTTGAGCAAAAAGACCAGGTAAATCGCTTTCTAAACTGGTTGGGCGATCATAACTTCACCATGATGGGCTACCGTTATTACGATGTAAAAGCCATAGAAGGCGACCATCGCTGGATCCCTAAAAACGATAGCAGCCTAGGATTACTAAAGAACTCCGTTAACAACCGCGAGCGTCTTTTATCGAAGCTGCCAGCCTCAGCACGCAGTGAAGCGTTAAGTGAAAATCCCCTCATCTTAACCAAGACCAATACTCGGGCTCGCGTTCATCGCCCTGCGTATATGGACTATATCGGCGTCAAAGTTTTCAACGATAATGGTCAAGTGGTCGGTGAGCACCGCTTCCTAGGGCTGTATTCGGCATCGTTTTATAACCAAAGCGTTATTGAGTTGCCAATTTTAAGCGAAAAGATTCAGCTTATCTGTGCCTTATCAGGCTTCGAGCCGGGTACTCACGCCTACAAAGCGTTTGTTAACATTGTAGAAACTTACCCAAGAGACGAGCTATTGCAAACACCAGCACAGGAGTTAGCTCAAATTGTCATGGGTATTTTCCAAATGCAGGAGCGAGGGATTTCTCGCTTATTCATACGCAAAGATACCTTTGGTCGCTTTTTCTCGTGCATGGTGTTTGTACCAAGAGAGCGCTACAACACGCAGTTGCGTAAAGAGACGCAAGAACTATTAAAGGTGTCGCTTAACGCATCAGAAGAGGTGGAGTTTACAACCTTCTTCTCTGAATCTGTTTATGCAAGAACACACTACATAGCGCGAGTTAACGATAACAATGCGGAATTTGATGTGAAGGAAATAGAACAAAATATCATCGAGCTTACCAAAACATGGAATGACAGGCTTGCGTCGGCTATTTCAGCATCTCACGGCGAGGCGTCTGGAAAGTCATTAGAGCGTAAATATAGCAATGCATTCTCTCGCAGCTACATGGAACACAACCTGCCATCAGCAGCGTTGGTAGACATGGGTAAATTGGAGATGCTAGACGATAAACATACCTTAGATATGTTGTTCTATCGCCCCCAAGAAGAAGACTCTGAGAGTCAAATTGTTAAACTTAAATTGTTCCACCGAGCAGAGCCCATTCATCTGTCGGATGTACTGCCAATGCTGGAAAACTTTGGGTTACGCGTAATTGACGAGAGCCCATATAAAATAACGTGTTCAGGTGGTGAGCATAACTGGATCATGGATTTCAAAATGCTGCACAAAAGCGGGCAGCATTTCGACATGGAAAACGCCCAAATACTGTTCCAAGATGCGTTTGCTAAAGTGTGGTATAACACCTTAGAAGACGATGCGTTTAACCGCTTAATTCTCGGTGCAAATCTCACCGGTCGCCGAGTGACTATTTTACGTGCCTATGCAAAATACATGCGTCAAACAGGCAGCTCATTTAGCCACGATTACATTGCAAATACGTTAGCCAACTACACTGACATTGCTCGCTTATTAGTAGACTTCTTTGACCAGCGCTTTAATCCGAAGAAAAAGCGCAACAAGAAAAAAGAAGACGCAATACTTGCCGATATTAAGTCTCAACTAGACGGTGTAAGCAACCTTGATGATGACAGAATTATCCGTCGTTACTTAGACATGATGTCGGCCACACTGCGTACTAATTTCTATCAGCTTGATGAGTCGGATAACGAAAAGTCTTACGTGTCGTTCAAAATGCTCCCTGAGCTTATTCCTGACATGCCGCTTCCGCTGCCTAAGTACGAAATTTTTGTATACAGTCCTCGGGTTGAAGGTGTGCACCTTCGAGGCGGTAAAGTAGCCCGCGGTGGTTTGCGTTGGTCAGACCGTCAAGAAGATTTCCGTACAGAAGTGCTCGGCCTAGTTAAAGCTCAGCAAGTTAAAAATACGGTTATTGTTCCGGTTGGTGCAAAAGGTGGTTTTGTTTGTAAGAAAGCCCCTGTAGAGCAAGGCCGAGAAGCAATCCAAGCAGAAGGGCAAGCGTGCTATCGCACCTTCATAACCAGCTTGCTGGATATTACTGACAACATCGTGAACGGAGAAATCGTACCGCCCAAAGATGTAGTGCGATTGGATGACGACGACCCTTATCTTGTTGTTGCCGCAGATAAAGGAACCGCGACTTTCTCTGACATTGCCAATGGCATAGCAGAAGAATTTAACTTTTGGTTAGGCGACGCGTTTGCCTCAGGTGGCAGCATTGGCTACGACCATAAGAAAATGGGTATTACAGCCAGAGGCGGTTGGGAATCTGTTAAGCGTCACTTCCGCGAAATGGGCGTGAATTGTCAAACTACCGATTTCACCTGTATCGGTGTGGGTGACATGGCGGGTGATGTATTTGGTAACGGTATGTTGTTATCTGAGCATACAAGGCTTATCTGTGCATTTAACCACCTGCATATATTCTTCGACCCTAATCCAAATGCAGCAGACAGTTATAAAGAGCGTCAGCGCTTGTTTGAAAACCCAAGGTTGTCGTGGGAAGACTACGACAGCAAATTGATTTCAAAAGGCGGTGGTATATTTAACCGCTCAGCTAAGTCTATTAAGCTAACCCCAGAAATGAAAAAATGGTTAGGCACTAGACAACAAACCATGACACCCAACGAGCTTATTCATAATGTATTGAAGATGCCTGTGGATTTAATGTGGAATGGCGGTATTGGTACTTACATTAAGAGCTCTAAAGAATCACATTCTGCGGTGGGCGATCGCGCTAACGACGATTTACGGGTAAACGGTAAAGACGTTCAGGCGAAAATTGTAGGTGAGGGGGGTAACCTCGGTGTTACCCAACTAGGTCGTATTGAATACGCAGCCAACGGCGGCAGAGTCAACACTGACTTTATCGACAATGTGGGCGGTGTTGATTGCTCTGATAACGAAGTCAACATCAAAATACTGCTTAACAGCTTAGTTAACGATGGCGAACTGACTGTTAAACAACGTAACAAGCTGCTTTACGAAATGACGGATGACGTGTCGGCTATTGTGCTTAAAGATTGCTATCGTCAAACCCAGTCTATTTCGATTACCGAATTAGCTGGTGTAAAACAGCTTAAAGAACAACTTCGCTTTATCCATGGTTTAGAAAGAGAAGGGCAGTTAAACAGAGAGTTGGAGTTTATTCCAAGCGATGATGAAATTTCAGATCGCGTTGCCACAGACCAAGGTTTAACGCGCCCTGAACTGAGTGTGTTAATTGCCTACGGCAAAATGGTGATGAAAGATGCGCTCAATATTCCTGAAGTTACCGATAACCCATGTCATGCTCGTCTGTTATTAGAGGCATTCCCTGAAGTGCTTCGCAGCCGCTTTAACGAACATATGCAGCAGCATCCACTGCGTAGTGAAATTATTGCCACTAAATTAACCAATAATATGGTTAACGACATGGGCTTAAATTTTGTTTTCCGCTTACAGGAAGAAACCGGCGCCAGCGTGAGCGAAATTGCAGATGCCTATGCAATTGTTCACGGTATTTTTAATATGGATAGCCTATGGAGCCGTATCGAAGATTTAGACAATGTCATTTGTGCCAAGCTTCAACTTACGATGCTTGATGAAGCAAGGCGTATTATGCGCAGAGGCGCTCGTTGGTATATTCGACACGGCGATAAAGCTCAGTCTATAGAAGACGCCATCGCAAGCTATCGCGGTACGTTCGATACCTTGTCAAAGAACCTTCAGCACTATTTGGTGGAAAGTGAATATTCGCAACTTGAGGCTACTACGCAGAAATATATCGAGCAAGACGTGCCCCATGATATTGCCTATCAAGTGGCTAGCTTCTCAAACATGTTCTCTAGTTTCGATTTGGCGCAAATTGTTGATGCAGATAAACATGAGACTGATGTAGTCGCCAAGCTTTATTACCAACTAGGGTCTAGATTAGAACTGCATTGGTTCCTTGACCAAATCAATAATCAGGCAGTAAGCAACCATTGGCAAGCTCTTGCTCGTGCATCTTATAGAGAAGAGTTGGATTGGCAGCAGCGTTCTATTGCCGCTAACTTGCTGCAATCACGCACCGATGTTGCAGATGCGGATCAAATTCTTGATGATTGGATAGACAGCAACCAAGTGTTGTTAAAGCGCTGGTATCACATGATGTCTGAGTTTAAAACAAGCACAACCCACGAATTTGCAAAGTTTTCTGTCGCTTTACGTGAATTGATGCTTTTAAGCGTGAAGTCTAACCATTAGAATACACGCACCTTAATGATTTAAGCCCTGTTCATCAGGGCTTTTTTATATTAGCGAGCGTTAGAATACCCATGCAATCTTTAGTGCAAAAGCTGCTCCTTCAGTGTGAACCTGAAAAAAGCCACGATCTTACTATTAACTGGCTGAACAAAACGCAACATACACCGCTGAAATGGATGTACAGCACCACGCCTATTGCAAAACCAGTGACGGTAGCAGGAATTAAGTTTGATAACCCAGTGGGTCTTGCTGCAGGGTTAGACAAAAACGGTGATTGTATAGATGCATTCTCAAGCATGGGCTTTGGCTTTGTTGAGATTGGCACCGTTACGCCTCGTCCACAGCCGGGTAACCCTAAGCCTCGCTTGTTTCGTCTACCTGAAAAGCAAGCTATTATCAATCGCATGGGTTTTAACAACAAAGGTGTTGATCACCTTGTTGAACAAGTGAAAGAAGCGAAATTCAAAGGGCCCATCGGCATCAATATTGGTAAAAATAAAGATACCGAAGACGCCAAGGCTTTAGAAGATTACCTTATTTGCCTAAACAAGGTTTATCCGTACGCCAGCTATATCACAATCAATATTTCGTCGCCTAATACACCAGGGCTACGAAATCTGCAGTACGGCGAAGCATTAGACTCACTGCTTGTAGGTCTTAAAGCCGCTCAAGAAACGCTAACGCAGACACACAGTAAATACGTGCCCATGTTCATTAAAATCGCCCCTGATTTAAGCGATGATGAAATAAGCAGTATTGCGGTGTCTTTGATGAACAGCAAAATGGATGGCGTCATTGCCACTAATACAACGCTTTCTCGTGATGCAGTGCAAGGTTTAGCCCATGCTGATGAAATGGGTGGCCTCAGCGGTTCAGTGATGACTGACATGAGTTTACAAGTGACGAAGAAATTAGATAAAGCATTAGATAAATCTATGCCTATTATCGGCGTTGGAGGGATAGACTCTCCTGAGTCAGCCCAGGCACGTTTAGATGCTGGTGCATCACTGGTTCAATTATATTCGGCCTTTATTTATCAAGGTCCATCGCTCGTTAAACGTATCGTAAACGCGTTATAATACCCCCGATCTCTCATAAAGTGCGCACGTGCTAATGTCGTGCGCCAGTTACAGGTAAATGAATGAATACAATTCTGGTTACAACCAGCCGCGGTCTCGACGAACTACTTAAACAAGAAGTGCTCACTTTGTGCCCTGAGGCACAAATAAAGCAGGCTCCTGGTATGCTTCAGCTCGAGGGCTCTAAAGAAGACGCCTATAAACTTTGCTTATGGTCGCGACTGGCTAACCGAGTAATTTGGGTTTTGGCATCGGGTAAAGCAAATAATGCCGAAAGCCTTTACGATACGGCAATGACTGTAGATTGGCAGATGCAAATGGACTCCAGGCATACGCTGTCTGTCCAATTTGTGGGAACCAACTTTGCGATCAAAAACACCCAGTTTGGGGCTGTTCGTATTAAAGATGCCATAGTTGATACGTTTGTTGAAGAAGGCTTGGCAAGGCCATCTGTTGAGCGCAGACACCCTGACATTTCCGTTTACGCCCGCTTGCAACGTGACAACGTTATTATCGGCATAGATTTAGCGGGGGCGAGCTTGCATCAACGTGCATACCGACAAGAAGCGGGTGATGCGCCACTTAAAGAGCATATTGCTTGCGCCATGCTGATGCGAAGCGGATGGACTGAAAACACCGATGCGCCATTAGTCGATTTAATGTGCGGCTCGGGCACTATCGCTATTGAGGCTGCGTATATCGCGCGCAATATCGCCCCGGGGATCAAACGTTCATACTGGGGTTTCACCAAGTGGTTAGGTCACGAAGAGAGTACGTGGGACAACCTTGTTGATGACGCCTTAGACAATCAAAAGCCTTCTACTAGCGGTATCTATGCTGCCGATTTTAGCCGTAAAATGATTTCAATTGCAAAAGCCAATGCTGATTTTGCGGGGGTTTACAACGATATTGGCTTTAGTCAGCAAGATGCCACCAAATCATCACCACCTATCGCTACACCAGGGTACATTGTGTCAAACCCGCCCTACGGTGAGCGATTAGGGGAACTGACGTCTCTTATTCCGTTATTCAGTGAATGGGGCAAGCGCTTTAAAGAAGCGTGGAAAGGCTGGCATGTGTCTCTTTTAAGCAGTAACCGAGACTTGTTGCGAGTACTTAAGCTGCGCGCGAGCAAAGACTACGCAATGAATAACGGTAAGCTAGAGTGTCGTTTAGCTAACTATGTGTTAAACGAAGAAAATACCGTTCAGTTTAGCGAAGACACCGGTAACCATGAATTTGCAAATCGCCTTAAGAAAAACCTTAAAAAGCTTAAGCCGTGGCTTAAAAACGCAGATACAAACTGCTATCGCATTTATGACGCTGACTTGCCTGACTACAACGTGGCCGTGGATAAGTATGGCGATTGGTTAGTGGTACAAGAGTACGCTCCCCCTAAGACAGTATCAGAAGATAAGGCGCGCAGACGCCTTCAAGAAGTGCTATTGCATTTACCCGCAGTAACGGGCATTGCGCCTAAAAACATTGTGTTAAAAGTGCGTAGCCAGCAAAAAGGCACTAAGCAATACGAAAAATTCAATCAGTCTGGCGATATGATGGAAGTGTATGAGAACGGCGCACGTTTCTTGGTAAACCTGACGGATTACTTAGATACCGGTTTGTTCTTAGACCATCGCGATACCCGCCAGATTGTTATGAATATGGCCAAGGGCAAAGACGTGCTTAATCTGTTTTCTTATACGGGCAGCGTGTCTGTATTTGCGGCAAAGGGGGGCGCGAAATCAGTCACCACCGTGGATATGTCGAATACCTATCTGGATTGGGCGAAGAAAAATGTAGCGCTTAATAAGCTTGATGGGCCTCACGCGTTTGTTCAGGCTGACTGTACAACCTGGTTGGCCGATCACAAAGGTAAGTACGACCTGATATTTATCGACCCACCTTCGTTTTCTAATTCCAAGCGCATGAGCAATACATGGGACGTTCAGCGCGACCATGTGGATATGCTGACACGGGCAAAAGCCTGTTTAAATGAAAACGGTACAGTTATCTTTTCTAACAACAAGCGCGGGTTTAAACTTGATACCCAAGCCCTTGAAGCCCTTGGTTTTGGTATTGAGAATATTACGTCAAAGACCATTCCTGAAGACTTTGCCAGAAAGGGTAAAATTCATCAGTGCTGGACATTACAGTCGTGAAGATAGTGTTTTATACCGGCCCCCAGTGCAGTTTATGTGACTTAGCTGACGTCGAGCTTTCGAAAACCAGCGTGTTTTCGTCGCTAACAGTAGAGAAAGTAAATATAAGAGACAGCACCGACCTTTATCATCACTATGGTGCACGCATTCCCGTATTAAAACGGGAAGACACAAACAAAGAAATCGGTTGGCCTTTTGACAGTGCCGACCTGGAGGCATTTCTGCAGTGAGTATTTTGCAGTTAAAAAATATTACGGTTATTTATGGAAACCCGCCGCTACTAGACGGTATCGAACTTGTTGTACAGCCGAAGGAAAGGGTGTGCCTTGTGGGTCGAAATGGCAGTGGGAAATCAACGTTAATGAAGGTTATCTCTGGTGACATCATTGCCGACGATGGCCAGCGAATTATTGAGAACAACACAGTAATCGCTCGTTTAGAGCAAGACCCGCCGCAAACCACAGACGTCACCTTGTTTGATTACGTGGCAGAGGGATTATCTGACATTGGCGAGACGCTTAAAGACTATTTTCATCAAACCCGATTGGTTGGTGAAGATCCCAGCGAAGCCAATCTCAACAAATTACAGCGTTTACAAGAAACCTTAGAAGCACGTGATGCTTGGCAATTTGAACAACAAATTGAACAAACCCTTACCATGCTTAAACTTGAGCCAGAAACGTCGTTATCGACGCTTTCCGGTGGTTGGAGAAGAAAAGCGGCGCTGGCACGAGCACTTGTACGTTCGCCTGATCTATTGCTCCTTGATGAGCCGACAAACCACTTAGACATTGAAATGATCAAGTGGCTAGAATCAAGCTTGAGCAATTACAATGGTGCCATTGTGTTTGTGAGTCATGATCGAGCATTTATTCGTTCTATGGCCACCCGTATTATTGATTTAGACCGCGGCGGCATTACCAGCTACCCTGGCAATTACGAAACCTATTTAGAGAAAAAACAGCACGACCTTGAAGTCGAAGCTTCGCAAAACGCTGAGTTTGATAAAAAACTGGCTCAAGAAGAAGTGTGGATTCGTCAGGGTATTAAAGCGCGTCGCACAAGAAACGAAGGTCGCGTAAGAGCGCTTAAAAAATTACGTGATGAACGCAAGGCGCGCCGCGCAGTGCAAGGAAGTGCAGTGGTAAACCAGCACCAAGGTGCACGCTCTGGCAAAATGGTCTTCGAAGTTGAAAACCTTTCATACAACATTGGTGAGCTTTGCATTGTTAAAGATTTGAGCCTGAATGTACTAAGAGGCGACAAGCTAGCGCTTATCGGCCCTAACGGCAGTGGTAAAAGTACGCTCATCAAATTGCTGCTAGGCGAGCTAGAAGCAAACAGTGGTAACTGCAAGCGAGGTACAAATTTAGAAGTCGCGTACTTCGACCAGCACAGGCATGGTCTTGATTTAGAGCAGACAGTGATTGACGCTGTGGGCGATGGCAAACGAGATTTAATGGTTAACGGCCACCCCAGACATGTCATCAGTTATTTGCAAGATTATCTCTTTACACCAGAGCGTGTAAATGCGCCGGTGAAGTCACTTTCTGGCGGAGAAAAAAATCGCCTTATGCTGGCTAAGCTTATGCTTAAACCCAGCAACCTGTTGGTTCTCGATGAACCGACTAACGATCTGGATGTTGAAACACTGGAAATGTTAGAAACCCTGCTTAACGAATATACAGGTACTGTGTTACTTGTGAGCCACGATAGGGAATTTGTGGATAATGTAGCAAATAGCAGCTTAGTATTTGAAGGTGAGGGAAGACTCCGAGAATTTATTGGGGGTTTCACTGACGTTGAAAGCTGGTATAAAGGGCAGCAGGAAAAACGCCTTCAGATTGAAAAAGAAGAAAAAGCTAAGTCTAGGAATGAAACTAATTCAAGTTCAGATAGTCCTAGTGCTAAGCCTTCACCCCGCAAGGCGAAAAAGTTATCATACAAAGACCAACGTGAACTGGAATCACTTCCCGCAGAGCTAGAAAGTCTTGAGGCCGAGCTAGAAGTAATGCAAGAACAGGTAAATGATCCTGAATTCTTCAAAAAAGACAGTGACACCACTGCAAAAGCATTAGCGCTTTTGGCAGACCAAGAATTATTGTTGTCCCAGAAGTATGCGCGCTGGGATGAATTAGAAAGTATGCTGGAAGATAATCAGCAGTAAATAGGATTTTAGATGAAACGAACTCAGCTTGCCGCCGCCGTTCTGTTGGCAACAGGAAGTGTTTCGGCTTATGCCGCGACTTATTCAGTGACACCTCTTCCGCTACAGGATTCTGCAAGAAGCAATTTTGGTCGCTCTATTGATGAAGCAGGACAAATGCTAACGATAGCGCAGCTTGAATACAATCCTCCCATCGACGTTGACCAACTGATCGATGGCACCGTTTTCTTCGAAACTTTTGGTCCTTCGCTGGAAGATGAAGATAGTGCGAGAGAAGGGGTGTTCACTGACTCAGATTACTCCACTATTGTCAGCTATATAATTAGCAACCAAACGTTTCCTCAGATTCAAAAGCTGACACAGTTTAGAACCTACATTACCGATACAGTAGATGCGGAATTAGTACCTGGGTTAGACGAAATTACCGATAAATTTGATGATTACACTCAATCAGTTCGGGTATCGGGCAGAGACAGCCTTAGCGGCAATTATATTGTCGGCGACTCTGGCGGTTTAGTTGTTTTAGATGCCTATGAGAATACTGACGGTGATACCATTAATTATACGTACCCAGAGTCTTCACAGCAGGCTTTTGTGCAAGTATCTGGAACGACCAAAGTACTTCCTCCTGTAGATGATACCCTTGGCGGTTTTGCTTCAGCGCGAGCTATCAACAATAACCTACAAGTAGCTGGATTTAGTACGGTAAGCTTTCAAACCGCTGTTGATGATGCGGTAGCGCGCTGCGACGATGATGAAGAGCGCGGTGATATTTCTGTTGACCGCTGTTTATTCAATTTATACACGGGCGAATTTACTGCCCCTCGCGTATCTACGCTTTTTGTGACAGCACAAAATCCTCCGATTCCAGCCTTTGTGAGCCTGTCAGAAGTTAACGCTACTATCTGGCAACTCGATGTAAACGGCGATGTCATTGACACACAGACGTATCCACTAGTAGAAGAGCCTGCCGAGGACAATACCTTTTACCTTTACACCTACGCCTTCGATATTAATGAGCAAGGTATTGCAGTAGGTGAAAGCTTAACCGGAGATTTTGTTGCTATTACTCGCCCAAATTCATCGGCAAGAGCGGAAAGTGAACGTGTAGCTACCGTATTTAGAGACGGTGAAACTATTGAGTTACTTCCTCGTGATGAAAATATCATCAGCCAAGCCATTGGTATTAATGATAACAACTGGGTAACCGGTGCAGTGTTGCCGCCATCAAGTACGGCTTCACGCTCTCGTCTCTTTGTCTACAACTTAGAAACTGAAGAGAAAGCATACCCAGAGGGATTTTTCACTAGCGGTGGCGTAACGCCAAATGCGATTAACAATAATAATATTGTTGTGGGTAGCGCAGATGTGACAGCGACGAATGAAACCCAGCGTCAAACAACGGCTTTCATGTACAACATTGAAACTGGAGAGTTAATTGATTTAAACGATTTAGTGTCTTGTGATAACACCTACGAGCTTGTTGAGGCCGTAGATATTAACGATAACAATGAAATAATTGCTAACGCACGCCTAAGAACTACCAGTAAGTATATTACTGGCGTAGAAATTTTAGACAGCGCAGGTGAAACTAACGCCGTTGATTCTATTGTTGCGGTTAAACTATCACCGCTATCAAACGGCACAATAGACGACTGTGAAGTACCAGAAGATGAGCAACCCTATGAAAGACAGGCCGCATCGACAGGGCTATTAGCATTAGGTGGTATGTTGTTAGCTGGATTATTTAGACGCAGAATTAAACGCTAAGGTTCTTATTAATTACTCATTAGTACTTACACGTAATAGTGATTACCTAGTTGCGCACTTCCTTGAAAGTAAATGACGTTAAAGGCTACTCTTGTTGAGTGGCCTTTTTTATGTCTGTTCATAAATCAAACGTTCATTCGTTCACAAAAAATATGTGCGAAAAAAATTCACAAAACTGTAAAAATAATTTCATATAAACTTCATTCATTTATTAAATGTCAAGAATTTTAATTTCAAAATTCTCTTGAACCAATTGGCTAAGTGCACTATCTAAGTAATGTACGCAAAAGATTTTCCGGCACTTTTAATAAATATGATGTAGAGCGCCCGCGAACTGACGTTGTTGTACTTTCAACAAACAGAAGAGGCTAGTCAATGAAAAGACAAAAAAGAGATAAAATGACACGTGCACATTCTAAAGGCTATCAAGCTGGTATTAGTGGTCGTGCGAAGGAAAATTGTCCATTTCAGCAGAACGAAACCCGTTCACAGTGGTTAGGTGGATGGCGTGAGGCGGTAGAAGATAGGCACTTAGGACTAACTGTAAAATAATACATTCTCTTTTATACTGATTATGCAAAAGGAAAAGCCCCTAAATTGAAGTGACCCCATTAAGTTGGACTCATTTCTAAGCGGCAACCAAGGCCTGATTTCGATATTGTATCGGACTCAGGCCTTTT
>NZ_JQFW01000007.1:0-49151 GCF_000753865.1 Alteromonas sp. LOR
CTTAGTGGCTGATTGAGAAATGTCATATAACAAAAAAATTAAGCACGCCCGCTGTGCGGGCTGGGACGCAAACACGCACGGCGGCTTCGCCCTTATTCCCTGCGTGCCTGCGCCCGTTATTGGAAAGTTAGCCTGATAAGGAGCTCAATCACATGAAGAAAATTGATACAAAATTTAATGTTTTATGGACTGCTATAATTTTTCTTGTTTATACCGTGGACTACTGGATATTCAACTACACTGCGGGGCCACGCGAGAGCGAGACGCTTTTCGATACGATAGAAAACCCAATCATTGCTCTATGTGTGTTGTTTTTCTGTAGTCTGTTGGTTGTGTCTACAGTAAGTAAGCTTTTTATGGAAATCTGGAACAGACTTATTTCGGATTTATTTAATTTTAGAAGTATTGGTTTTGCTGAATCGTATGCCCTTTGTTTTTTACTTGTAGGTATTATTGGTGTATCCGGCTTTTACTAATCAAGTTGCTAACAAGCAAATATTACCGCCAGCAAAAAGCGCTGACTGTGACGTCAACCAGCTGCGCGGCTTTCCGCGATGAATTTGGGCGTTAGCAGCCTTCAATGAGTTTTACAGAAAAATACCTTAAATATTTAAATCAAGTTTCTTGGATCGTGGCGGAGATACCACTTCTAATCCCACCGGCAATAGTTGCTTATTTATTTCATCCGAATATGGACTACTCTGTTAAGCTAATCATCGTTGGCTTTTTATCGGTAGCAGTAACACTGTTTAATAGCTATATTGGCATCAGGGCAGTATTCAAAAGGGATGTTGAAACTACATTTAACTTTTTAGTACTCCCTTTTTCTATGGCTGTTTTTGTACTTTATTTAGGTTTTAAATAGGTCCGCTACTAACAAACAACTGTTGTCGTTCGCTCGCGCTCACTGGAACTCTCCTGGGACGCAAACACGCGCGCGGCTTCGCCATTATGCCCTACGTGCCTGCGTCCGTTATTGAAGCGTTATGTGCTATTGAACATTTGATGATAATCAGATTAAACTAGAATTAGGTTAAAACCAGCTTTGGAAACTCAGCGAATGGATTTTGTAGTTATTGGTTATCTTCTCTTCACGGTCCTATTAATTGGTCTTATTGCTTTTTACGTTAACAAGCCGACACTGTTTACAGTTTTATATTTTCGAGTACCCCGCCCTGTAAAGTGGCTGTTTGCTTTTTCATGTGGTTTTTTACCGGTTTTGTTCGCAGGTAAAACTTGGCTACCAATGGGGGCTTTTATGGTACTTACGCTCGGATTTGCTTTAGAAAAGCAAGAGCGCTTTGCTCTTATAAAGCTACGCACATAACTACCCAATCAACACACGCGGGGCGGCTTCGCCATTATGTCCCACGCGTCTGCGCCCGTTATTGGAAAGTTATATGCCAATTAGGTTTAAATAAAAAAGGAAACATAATAAATGGATTTTAATTCTCATTTCTTTTCGTCAATGTCTATGTGGGCAATGTTGCCAGTTATAGCAACTATAATTGTGCACCTCGCATTTAGTGCCGCTATATTTAATGACTCAAGTAAATTGCACGACGAAAATCATCAACTAGCGTTCGTGGGGCCAGTAATTTGGACACTAGCTGTCTTGGTTGGTGGTGTCTTTGTAGCCGCTGTCTATTGGCTTATTCATCATTCAGCATTGAGTAAACCGTGAGCTTTATGTCATATAACAAACAAATTATGGCACTCGCTGGGACGCAAACACGTGCGCGGCTTCGCCATTATTGCACACGTATTTGCGCCCCATATTTTAAAGTTATGTGCCCGAGTATATTGGAGTTTGAATGAAGAAGATTCTACTCATTGCTTTAGTATTGAGCGTTGTGTTGATAACCGCGCCTTATTTAGAAAAGGTAACGACGACCTTAGATTTAAAAACTGGAAAGTCTTCACAGCAACACTCGATCTTAGGGGTAACTTATGAAGTGTTTACTGAAATGCATAATCCTAAGTTATGTCCGACCTGGAATAAACCTGAATTGTTTGATGGTAAGACCACAATAACTAAGTCTTGCTACATTAATTTTTTAAATACCGAGAGTTGTTCGTCTCAAATAGTTGCATATAAGGAAGTATATGAGAGAGGTTGCAGCACATAACAAGGAAATTGAAGCGGTCATTGGCAAGAGCGGGCAACGCCGCTTAATTTGGTGTTAGGCGGCAAGTTGCACCGCGTTGCGCAATGCGCTACACTTTACCCCATAATTAAGTCATTTAAGCATAAAGATCTGAAGCTATTTTTCGAAAAAGGGAAAACTTCAGGCATCCAGACTAAGCACGCGAAAAAGCTTCGTATGCAGTTAGCAGCTATTCATACCGCACAAGATATCGATGACATTAATCTACCAGGTTTCTCTCTCCATCAACTCAAGGGAGAAAGGTCTAATATTTGGTCAATATCAGTTAACGGTAATTGGAGAGTAACGTTCGAGTTCACGGATGGTAATGCTTACATCTTAAATTACGAGGATTATCACTAATGAATATGCACAATCCACCACATCCTGGTGAATTTATTGAATCCATTTACATGAAGCCACACGGCATAAGTTGCAGGGCGCTCGCTACCCATCTTGGTGTCGCCGCTTCAACACTAAATCGTGTCGTTAAGGGCAAAAGTGCAGTAACACCAGAAATGGCATTGAGGCTATCAAAAGTATTAGGGCGAAGCCCTGAAAGTTGGCTTAGCATGCAAAACAATTATGATCTTTGGCAAGCAAAGCAGAGCATTAACTTGGATAACGTGCAGCCAATAGATCTGCATGCCGCCTAACAATAAAATGTTGGGGACACAAACACGCGGGCTCTGCTTCGCAGTATAGCCCACGCGATTGTGCCGCCAAAGTAGGACGTTATATGCCAAAGAAGGATTTTAGGTGAGATTTACTTTTCTAACATTTGCTTTTCTTACTCTGCTAAGTTGCGCGGTACAACAGGAGCCAGTTGTAGAACAACTATCAGAAAACTCTTATCGCATTACTGCGCAAGGCCCAATATCGGAAGGGAAAGTTGCAGTCAAAAATAAGATACATCTTGCAGCTAGAAAAGCGTGCCGTTCTAGATATTACGAATTTAGTAGGTCTAAATTTGGAGAAAACATCAGTCTTAAAGGCATTTCAAATTCTTCACCCTCAGAAGGCTGGCACGATAATCAATCTTCAATATTAGAAGCTGTTGCTACTATCAGCTGTTATAAGGGTTAAATTAACAATTAAAACCAGTGTCCACTTTTATGGGTGAACTCTCCTGGGACGCTAGCACGGGGCCGCTTCGCCATTATAGCCTGCCTGTTTGTGCCCCATATTTAAAAGTTATATGCAAAAGGAAGCAGCATGAAATATTTTTCAATTATCCTATTAGTCGTCATCTCGGGTTGTTCATCTCAAAGCTTTTCAGATGGAGTGGAAGACCAAGTTTTAGAAAGTGTGACAGGGAAGGATTTTTCCAGAAATGCCGCACAATGTCCGCTTATTAAAAGCCAATGCTCTGATGGTAATTATGAAGAGTGGCCTTTAAAAAATGGGCAAACCGGTTGTGCGTGTAATTAATTGCATATAACAAGCTGTTAAACAATGACAAAAAACAGTTGGTTTTACTCCTTCATCGCTAATTTTAACCGACTATTTTTTGCCTGTTAACAGGGCGCTAGGTTTCTTGTGAAATTATTCACCCGTTCAAAAGTTCTCTTTTCTCTCTCTGGGTTAAGTTTTATATGGTTTTTAATCGTCTTCCAAAGTGAACTTTCAAATCCTGACGTCGTGTGCAGTGCAGACTTAGTGACTAAAAAAGAGTCTATTTGCTTAATAAATAGAATGGATTCTGAACGCTTCAGAGCCACCGTAAGTTACGGTGGCTCACGCAAAACAAGTCAAGAAAAGGTAACTATCAAGTTACTTCTAACGGAAGGCAGTACAGAAAACTGGTCATTAGTCTTAAACCCAAGAGCAGCAAGCTACTCAGGGCAAACAAAACGGTATTATGGGACGCTTAACTATGGCACATTCAACAAAGAGTTCCCTAAAGGAGTTACATTGACAATTCGCGCCAGCGAAAATGTTTCTTTGTTTAGAAAGTTCGAGGTCAGAGTATTAAGAAACCCAAATGGAGCAAAAGTCTATTTGTGGGCAGTAATCACTCTAATACTTCTTTTTTTGTCTATTTGGTTTAGGACTTCAATCTTTGTAAAAGGTATCGGCAGACCATTACCATATTTACTCTTTTTTTTCGTATCGTTTATATTGCTCGCATGGGAACTGTGAAAAACCGAACAAAACACTAAAGGCACTCGCGCTGCTCGCTGGGGCGTTTTTACTTCTGAATATCGGTGCAATCTTATATTACCGGTGGCGCTGGTCTAATAATTTACACCGTTTTAGCATTGCTAATACCACCACCAAGCCAGTGAGTTTCGAATTCAACAGGTGGTTGTTTTAGGGAAGTTACATAAAAAACGCTTAAGTCGTTTACTGGGGCGATTACGTTGCGCGGCTTCGCCATTATGCCCCACATGTCTGCGCCCCTTATTTAAAAGTTAGTTGCCTACAGGAAATTTTTGCTTTTGGTGTAAAACTCGAAGAATGTGAATAATGTCATCTTTCATGAAATATGAAACGATCATTGAGACCTCTGGAATTATTAACAATCTTCCCGGTATACCCTCTCTCTCCACTCCCATAAGAGGTTGCTGGTTCAAGTTTTCAACTTTTTTCTCAATTATTGCATCAGTTTTTTCTGCTGCTAATGGATTAAATTCGTATAAAAACTCGAAAATAGCCTCACGATCGTCCAACGAACTCTTTTCCCACACGATCATTTTTTGGCTTTATTCCTAATTTTCATTTTTCGAGCTTCCATGTCCAAGTTTGCCTCTTCATGACTGACAAACTTACTTTGCCCACTTTCTAATTTATTAAACGCAGCATTCACCTCTTCAGTAAGCCACTGCTCATGGGTAATTATTTTGCGTTGCTGTTCAGCAAGCTCTTCCGTAAGCTCTCTACAAGCGTCGCTTAAAGTGCGCCCTTGGCTTTCGGCCATTTTCTGAGCTAGCCGTTTAGTTTCTTCGTCTACTCTAAATTGTATGCGAGTATCCATAGTAAATTCCTTACTCAATGTACGCACAAACGTTAGCACACCCATTGGATTTACGGCAACTAACAAATGCATTAACTCGCTCGCAAGCTCGCTAGGATAAAAACACGTAGGCTCCTCGCGCTTCGCTTGTTATTCTGACCTTCATATTTTTGCCCCTTAGTGGGACATTATGGATTTCCACTTTTAGTGGGTAAGACCAATTTCATCGGATATCTGTTATGAATTTAGATAAATCTACAAAACGTATAGCAAAGAGAGTCAAAAAAGGATTTCAGGGGTACCCTCAAATTTCAATTTCTTATTTCGGTCAGACGGCAGAGCTTGCAACAGAAATTATCGTTGGCTTTACGGCTGAAGAAGGTGCTCCTCTACAAGAGCAAAAATTTTCGAGTGAAGGAGATGCGAGAAAAGATGAAACTATTCAAACTACCTTGTTAAAAGTAATTGAGCGTGCTGATGCCCGAACAGTACTGCAAACCGAAGGTGTTTCTATACTTTAGCCTTTGAGTGATTGAAATAGAACAACTCAATAAACTCGCTAGGCACAAAACACGCAGACTCGCTTCGCTCATTATTATAGCCTACGTATTTTTGCCCGTTATTGGAAAGTTAGTCAAACAAGGAGTATCTATTGTATTTCAGTCCATTAGATCAAGTTATGACCAAAGTTTTATCCTTAGTACAATTTAAAAAAGTTATGACCAAAGCGTTATTCTTAGTTCCTTTTAAAAAAGTGGTGACCGAAGATCTAACTTTAGTTTTATTAGTTTCACGCATAGGATTCTTAATCGGATGCCTGTTCATTTGTATGAACTTATACCACGCTTTCTATGATATGTTTTATGCTGTAGTCAAGGTAGCTTGGTCAGACGCAGGACAAAAAGTCGAAAGAGGATATGGTATTTTTGCTTTTTCGAAATATTGGAAAGAATTAGTACTAGGATTATTTATCCTATTTTCCAGTTGCTTGATTGCGGCTTTAGTCTCTATAGCGTCGAAAATTGACGACAAAATGCCTAACAAATCGGTAAAGCAAGACAAATAACCATTGGCTTTTGCTACTTCATCACTGATTTTATACAACAATTTTTGGCTTATTAATGTGGCGGTTATTTACCTAAAAGGACTTAAAAATAATGAAACGTATTTTTTTAACAAGCTTTATCACTTTAGCCTTCATGCATTTCAACTTGCATGGAGAAACACTGTTCTCTGTATCATCTAAAGACAGAGATATTACCGCTTTCGACTTTGTTGTGACTGAAGTTGAAAGAAATGAAGCTGTATCAGTGTTAAACATTCCAAACTTTCAAGAACGCTCTGCTAGCGCTTCTCGCTGGATGATGTGCGTTTACACAGAGCTTGCATTGGAAAGAGGTGCTGAATACTGGTCTTCAATCTATACGGATAATAGTGGCGACATAGTTACTATCGTATTACCCGAAACAGACTCATTAGACGACCCAGCATTTAAAAACGTGGACACGCTAGGAACCCAACCAATGATTTCAACAGTAGGCATGTTTAAAAGGTTCTGTGGTTTAAACTAGCAGAATGTGAATAATTTCACCTTTTATAAAATATGAAACGTGATTGGAACCTCAGAGATTGTTAATAACCTTCTCGAAATAGCCTCATGAATCACCGGCTGTTATTGAAAAGCTATGTACTAAAAAGAAAATCATGAAGTCATGGAATGAATTAACCAATTTACAACGCGCTATTATCGGCATTTCGATGGTCGTGGCGGCGGCATTATTGCCAGAAATTGCCTTTTTAGTGCAACTAGGCGGCGTGGAAGTCGCGTTTGCTCTCGTCTTTGCCAGCTTAGCACCACTCATTTCTTGGGTAGCCATTAAATACAAGGCTATTAAAGAATGTTTGCAGACCTCCGTTATCGCTTTCAAGCTGAGTGCTTCAGCCAAGCCATCTGTCTTTTTTGTTCAAGCCTCTTTTTGTGCAATTGCGCTTCTTTTTACAAGTTCAGGTTTATGGGCTTTTTACTTTTTTATGCCTGGCATGCTACTAAATGGCGTTTTAGCGTGAGCACACATTACAACCCAATACACTCAATATCTTCGTTCGCTGGGGCGCATACAAGCAGAGCGGCTTAGCCATTGCACATTCACTTATTGGAGTGTTACGTCACATTTGGCTGTTGTGTGCATTCAGACCGTCGTAAAAGTTTTAAAACAAGGAAGTTTTAGTTTGAAAAAGTTTTTGTATATTGTGACTACAGTAATCCTTATTCTGTTTATATCACTTGCAGTAGTTAGCAGGTATAGCGGAACGGGCATTAGAGTCACGGACGGACGCTACTTGGGGTACTCTGAAAGTACCGACGAATGGCTATTTATTGGATATCAAAATAAACGCGTCGAGCATGACGGACCTTATGTTTTTGTCAATTCAAATAAACCGTTAGCGTTGAGAGTTGAAAGTAACGAGCAGTCAATTAACAACGTTACAAAGTCACCTGTTCATGGTGAGCTTTTAGTCACTGTAGACAATAAAAATCAAACCCAATTTAAAGTACCTTTGCGATACTCATACCCTCGCTCCAAGTTGAACTATTCCACAACCGAAAGTGTGTTAGCTATTTCTGATATCGAAGGAAACTTTGACGCAACCGTGAATATTCTCGCCGCCAATGGTGTGATAGACACCTCCTTAAATTGGAGCTTTGGTAAAGGGCATCTGGTGTTAGTTGGCGATATGGTAGACCGAGGCACGAATGTTGTGCCAACACTTTGGCTATTATACAAACTTGAAGCTGAGGCAAGAAAGGCCGGTGGCAATCTTCATTATATTCTTGGGAATCATGAACGTTACTTATTGGATGGCAGAACAAAATCTGTAGCAAAAAAGTATTTTGGTACATACCGCGCGACCAACATGACGCAACGCCAGTTGTGGTCGGAAGAAACTGTGCTAGGCCGCTGGCTGAGGACTAAACCGGTTTTATTGAAGATAAACGATGTTCTATACGTTCACGGTGGTATATCCCCCGAGGTATTGGATAAAAAGCCAACGTTAAAATTCATCGATAATTTAGCAAAAGAGTCTTTTGTAACAACAGGAACCATTGTGAAAAATATCGAAGGGCACATCCTACATAGCTCAGAAGGTTTACTGTTTTATAGAGGCTTAGCTAAGGATATGAGTCACTATGGGTTAGGCAAGAAAGCAAGTGAAAGCCATATCGAACAAATATTGACAATATATGACGCGAAAAAAATAGCCATAGGTCACACGCTGACAAACCACATTAGTTTCGACTTTAATGATAACGTAATTCGAGTTGATGTTGACCATGCCGCGGGGGCAAGCGAAGCATTGTTAATTGAAAACCATGCGGTTTATAGAGTTGACTTGAAAGGGCAAAAGCTTCCGTTAATTCAAATCGAAGGTTCAGAGTAATAATAGATATAATAAACTAGCAAGCCAAGGTTTAAGCAGTGCGAGAGAGGAATCATTACAATACTATGCTGTATATTTTTGGTGGTTTACCAGCCTCGGGTAAAACCGAACTTTCAAAGTATTTAGCCACATCGTTAAGCGCCGTTTATATTCGTATCGACACCATCGAACAAGAATTAAAAAACTGTGGCTTTAATGCACTCTATGACGAGGGTTATAACGTAGCTTTCGCACTTGCTTTAGACAATTTAAAAAACGGCCTCTCTGTAATTGCAGACTCCACGAATCCGGTTTTAGAATCACGCCAGGAATGGATAGAAGTAGCCAGCAAAGCTGCTTCACCTTATATAGAGATAGAAGTTATTTGCTCCGACAAAGTCGAGCATAAACAGCGTATGGAAAACAGGCAGTGTGACATTCCAAATCTTGCTCTTCCCTCATGGGACAGCGTGATTTCAAGAGAATATGAACCTTGGAAATCAGCTAGCATCATTCTAGACACTGCCGGCAAGACCCCAGAACAAAGCAAACAAGAGCTAAGCAACCTACTTCATAAAAAAGGCATTAGCGGTTTAGCATAGAGTATCAAAGCAAGTTGATTTTCTATCTAATTACACAGTAAGGAATTACACATGGCTGGTCCCGCTCATCATGGAGCAATTATTTACTCTAACAATCTAAAAAATTTATCTGCGTTTTATGTGCAGCTTTTTAGTATGAAAGTGGTCAGGGAAACCGCTGATTTTATCAGTCTAGATAAAGATGGCTTTAACCTGATTATTCACATACCGCCTTTTGCTATTCCCCATAGTAGCGTAAGCGCTGTAAAATTGTTTTTTGCTGTGACAAGTATTGAAAATGCCAAATCACTAGCGATAAAGTTAGGTGGTGAGGCACTAGACGGTGAATGGGCAAACCCCATGTTTATAGTGGCTAATATTGTAGACAACGAGGGCAACCATATTCAAATACGTGAATTTGCACGTAACCCAAATGCATAAACTTTTTAACGCGCAATGCGCTCTTTTGGCGTGGTGCTTTGCTTAAGTAACGTAATTATCGAAAAATAAAATATTGGGAAGCAGTTTTTGATGAGCGATAAATTATTTGTGTATGGAACACTAGGCCGCGGTCGACCTAATGAACACATTTTAAGTAATATTGGTGGCACCTGGGATAAAGGAAGCGTGAAAGGCGTTCTCAAAAATGTAGGCTGGGGCGCCGAAATGGGGTTTCCTGGTTTAACGCTGGATGAACGCGGTGAAGAGGTTAAAGGCTTTGTATTTACCTCTGCAAACCTAGCCCAACATTGGGCTAGTCTCGACGAATTCGAAGGCGATGCATACTTACGTGTTGTTTCACACGTAACCCTAGAAGATGGCCGTATTGTAGAGGCACAACTATATACTCTGCGATAGGCACTGGGCGCTAGGCGCTAGGCGCTAGGCATTAAATATTAAACATTAGGAGGGTGAATGTTAATGCGTTTTCACCCCATTTAGTGCCATTTAACTATCGTGATAAAAGCAGCTTTCAACGGCTTGTTTATCAAGCAGCTTGGTAATAATAAATACGTGATCGCCTACCTCTAAGCGTGTACTGCCTTTAGGGATTAACGTAGCCTCCCCTCGCGCAACTACCGCAATAATCGTTTGCGCAGGCAGCACCAGCTCACCAATCGACAGCCCTATTGCTGGTGAGTCTTCTATCAACTCTATTTCTATTAACTCTCGCTTGCTCTTGGCCACCTTTACTATTTCGATAGTGCTTGATTCTTTCGCCTTTGCATTCAGCACTAGCCCCAGCTTTTTCGCTGCAAAGGGTAAACTAGAGCCTTGCAGTAAGGCAGATATAAGTACGATAAAAAACACTACGTTGAATATGAGGTCGGCATTCGGTAGCTCAAATATCAGTGGGAATATAGCCAAGATAATAGGCACTGAGCCGCGAAGCCCAACCCATGATATTAATAGTGATGCTTTAAACGAAAAACGACTTAGCATCATTAGCGGCATGACGATTAACGGCCGCGCAACAAATATAAGCACGAAAGCTATGATTAACCCTTCTTTCCAGGTTTGAAAGAGATCGGTAGGTGTAACTAATAGGCCTAAGATAACGAACATGGCGATTTGCCCAAGCCACGCAAGCCCGTCGAGAAACACAAAGGTGTTCCGTTGATAAGAAAAACGACTATTTCCCACAATAACGCCCGTTATAAAGGTCGCTAGAAAGCCGCTGCCGTTTAAATTTGCGGCCAAGCCAAACGCTAACACCCCGAACAGCATGACAAACACCGGGTATAAACCAATAGCCATTAGGGTAATCCTTCTAAAAATCCATACCGCAACACCCCCAATACCGGCCCCCACCAAGGCCCCTACTCCCATTTGACTTACAAATAGCGACGCCAGCTCGATAGGCTGGGTAGAGGTGTCTTTTATGAGTGTAATTAACCCAACGGTGAGAAATATGGCCATGGGATCGTTTGATGCGCTTTCTAATTCTAGCGTGGCCTTAATTTTTGCAGGTATCGTAATGCCTGCATTTCTCAGTACAGAAAATACCGCAGCAGCATCTGTCGACCCTACAATAGCGCCAAGCAGCAGCCCCATATACAGCGGCAAGTTCAGAATATACATGGCCGCTATGCCTGTGACCGTAGCGGTTCCCACCACACCAAGGGTGGCTAAAAGTGCCGCAGGTTTCCATGCTCGCTTTATCGACCTTTTCGAGGTTTGTAAGCCACCATCAAACAAGATAAGAATAAGCGCAAACGTGCCAATTGAATGAGCCACATCCACGTTATCAAAAAGAATTCTGCCAATGCCATCTTCTCCGGCGAGCATGCCAACACCTAAAAAGAGAACGAGCACCGGCACGCCAAATCGCGGCGACAATTTGCTGGCTAATACACCAAGTATAGCAAGAACAGCGCTGAGTAAAATAATGTGGTCGACCGCAAACATAAGAATATCCTTGTACTGAGTTGCGCGGAAAAATGAAGAAAACGGAAAGGTGCTAGAATAACAGGCTTATAAGCACGATTGAGCGCCACAATCGTACGGTTTCGTTGTTCGGCCTTTTTGCCGTCTTTTTAAAATGCCTTTTACAGCACTTTTTAGAACGCTCTTTAATACTATTTGATGTCTCACTTAACAGCGCTATATTTAAAGCTCGGTTTAGGGAGATTATAATTGAAAGACTTTGACATCATCTTTGATTATTTAAAAAACATTCTGATGAATTATAAACAGGATATGGTGGTTGCCATCAACGAACCCGACCACTTTTATCTAAATACCCATCATGTTATGAAAAATAAACAGCCAATGTATTTCGCCTCAGCCAAGGTCAATAAGAATTACGTTAGCTTTCACCTGATGCCAGTTTATGTCTTTCCTGAATTACTCGACAAGGTGTCTCCTGAACTTAAAAAACGAATGCAGGGCAAGTCTTGCTTCAATTTTAAAACGTTCGACGACACTCTTATTGATGAATTAACAGCCCTTACTCGAGCAGGCTTTCATAAATTTGAACAAGCCGATTATTTATAGTGTCAGCGCACACAATAAATTTATTATATCGAAAACTAGTATTTACAATGCTGTATGCTCCAATTTGACATTGAGCTTTCGCGTTTTACCCACCGAGAAATTAGTATGTTTTTCTTACTTACCTACACGGTTATTCCTGGCTATCTAGAAGCAAGGCAGCAGTATCGACAACAGCACATTCAATTGGCTAACGAGGCGGCTCAACGGGGTGAGCTCTGTTTAGGTGGAGCGTTATCTGCCCCCACAGACTCAGCGGTGTTGCTTTTTAAAGGCGATAGCGACGAAGTGGCAAAGCAGTTTGCTAAAAACGACCCCTACGTGGTTAATGGTCTAGTAACAAACTGGACGGTAAGACAATGGGACATAGTGATTGGCGCTGGTGTTGACCCCATTGGTGTGTAGTGGTGTATAGCGATGTTTAACCCTTGGGAATATACAGCTTGAGTAACTTACAAAAAACAGGCGGCGTAGCTGCATTATTTGAAGCCGTTATTTATGTTTCGGCGTTTGTGTTCTTTGGTGCGTTTTGGAGCTCACCCGGTGGCGCCGATGCAGCGCAACAATTTGCCTTTCTCGCCGAAAACAAAACAGTGCTATCCATTGTTAACTTCGTTATGTATGTCCTTTTTGGCATTGTATTAGCGGTATTAGTACTGGCACTTCACGAACGTTTAAAAAAAGGGGCTCCAACACTTTCTTCACTCGCCGCTGTATTTGGTGTGGTTTGGGTAGGCTTAGTGATTGCCAGCGGTATGATAGCGAATATTGGCTTAGCCGCAGCCATAGACCTTGCTACCACAGAGCCACAACAAGCAATGATAATGTGGCGCACCGTTTACACCGTAGTAGAAGGGTTGGGTGGCGGAAACGAAGTGGTAGGTGGACTATGGGTTTTACTGATAAGCATTGCGGCGTTACAAAGCCAAACGCTGCCAAAAGCGTTTAACGTTGTTGGATTATTTGTTGGATCTGTTGGTGTACTCACTGTGTACCCTGCCGACGTATTGACCGAAATCTTTGGCGTAAGTCAGATAGTATGGTTTGCTTGGCTGGGCGTAACCTTGTTGAAAAGCAGCGAAGTTTAACAGCCATATATAGGTAACATGGGTTTGTCATTGAATAGGGTTTGTCATTTAATAGGGTTTTTCATTTAATAAGCGTTGCCCTTCAATAGTAGTGATAACACGGAAGTGAAACTAGATAATATGCAAATAGTGCTAGTACGACACGGAAAACCAGAAAAATCCCAAAATACTCGATTGGGAAGCGCGGGCTTCGCAAACTGGGTAAGGAATTACAATCACTCGATGGTGGCTAAGACTAGTCGCCCAAACATTGTATTTACTGAAAGCTTTAATGATTACTACGTGGTGTCTAGCGATTTGCCTCGTGCTGTTCATAGCTGTGAAATTGCACTCAACAAATCTCCAGACCTCACATCGGCGCTATATCGAGAGATGGATATTCCGCGCTTCAAATTACCTTTTACCCTAAACGCGTGGACCTGGGTTTATGTAAACCGAGCTTTATGGACGGTAGGAAAAATGGGCCCGTTCGAATCTTATCGACAAGCAAAAATGCGCGCTAAAACTGCAGCACAAGAATTAATCACCATTGCGCAAAAAGAAGGTAAGGTAATTGTATTTGCCCACGGTTACTTAAATTTACATATGAGAAAACACTTTCGCAATTGCGGCTTAAAGCAAACTTGCAAATCAAGCCAGTATTGGGGAGTCACCGCCTTTGAAAGCGGGTCACGAGAAACGCCATGTTAACTAACACTCTGATTTTTGGAAACTCTGCGTCTGGAAAATCAACCCTCGCCAAAGGGCTTGCGAATACATACGGTGTCGCCCATTTAGACTTAGACACCATAGCGTGGCAACCGCAATCGCCACCAGCGCGAATGCCCATGGCAGAGTCTAAAGCGTTGATAGATGCGTTTGTAAATACACATACTCACTGGGTAATTGAAGGATGTTATTCTGATTTATTAGCGCTTGTTACTCCTTTGGCCAGTAACGTGCTTTTTCTCAATTTATCCGCTAATGACTGTATACAAAATGCCAAAAACAGGCCTTGGGAGCCACATAAATACGAGAGTAAGGACGCCCAAGACGCCAACTTAGATATGCTTATACACTGGATTTCGCAATACACCGAACGCACTGACACATTTTCAAAAGCGGCTCATGAACACCTATTTAATAGCTTTGAGGGCAACAAGCGTATGTTTCAGTCGAACCAAGCAAAGGCTCGTTGGCTCTCGCAGCAATGAAACTTAAGGCTCAGACACATACGCTTACGTTGTTTTAGCTAATGGCTTTACTAAATGCACTATAATTACAATTCGGCATACCAATATGGAGTATTCTGATGCCCCCATTTATTCGTATCACCATTGCGTTATTATTTCTATTTGCTGCGTTATTCTCATACAGCATGGGCTTTGAAACGGGTCTGTTTGCTCTTGTCGTACTTGGCTTTATCTTTGAGGCAGGGTTTTGGTTAGGGCTTTTCCCAATAAAAAGAAGAAAGCAAAAATTTTAGTGCATCACTCTGCGGCCACCGGTTTGCTTGCCAATTTGAGCAACAGCTTGAGCACCTGTTTGAGCATAGGCTTAATCAGAGATTTTATCTCGGGTTTAATAGCAGTTTAGTTTGCAGATCGGTTTATAGCTTTTTGAGGTCTTGGCTGTTCGAGGTCTTAGCTGTTTGAGACCTTTGCTTTTTGAGGTCTAAGCTGCCTGACACTTTAACTGTTGAAAATTTAACCAGTCTATTTTACATTAACCACTCTTGAATTAAGTAAACGGACACAAATTCTACTGCGCTGGTGTCATTGCGCTGATGTTATTGGAGTGGGGTCCTCACTTACCCAGCACGGACGTACCTCAATGACCAAAATATTTACTATAGGCGACAGCATTTCCCAAGGCTTTATGTCAGGCAGTGCCGCTAACACGCGACTCAGTTACAGCACACTGCTTGCCGATGCGCTTGGCGAACCCAACTACCGTTACCTTCGCTGGGACGAGCGCTATAAAACAAAAATCGATTTAGAACGCATTTTTAGGGCGCTGGAAAGGAAGTTCGGCGCTAACATTCGTGGCCTCGAATGGCTAAATGCATTTTCAGTGATTAATAGCGTGCTCGATCAGGCTGAAGACTTTTTCGAGCGTGGTGACGGCATGCCGGGTAAACCCGTGGGTAGCGATTTCGACTCGCAAGGTTTTCACAATGTGGCCGTAGAAGGGATGGATGTGGGCGATGCCTTTATGGTCACTCCCCGCTCATGCCTAGATGTGATAGCAAACAGCACCGCCACCGGCGATGGCTACCTTCAAGCCGTGAGTACGCCTTTTTCCAGAAATGCCTATCGCGTACTTAACCCATTAGGCGATAAAGGATTAGACACCTTCGGCAACTTTACCGCCGTTGACTGGCTTAAGCATTGCGCGAGAGAAGAAGGCGTTGAAAATCTCTGCCTGTGGCTTGGCGCCAATAACGCGCTAGGCACGGTGTTAAGCCTCAATATAGCCCAAACACCAAACGACCCCGAACGAGTGCTACAGGCTTCGCGCAAGGAGCGTAGCCAATGGAATTTATGGCACCCCAACGACTTTCACGCCGAATACGACATGCTGTTAAACAAGGTTGTTGACGCTATGGCAGACAATAAGGAAAGTGACTGGAAAGTTTTCGTTGGCACGGTTCCTTTGGTCACTATTGCGCCTATTGCCAAAGGAATGGGCGAAAAGCGGGTAATAACCGATCCTTCTCGGCCTGATAAAAAGGCCCTTTATTATGAGTTTTATTCTTATTTTCCGCTGTCAGAATCAGCTGCAAAGGGTTGTGGTAAATACCTCCCGTTTAGAGATGCGGTATTCATCGATAAAACTATCGTCGAGTTTAATCGCAGTATTAAAGCGTTGGTGGCCGCTAAAAATGACGCTTTAGGTAGCGAGCGCTTTCATATTGTTGATATTGGTAATGACTTAACTGAAATGGCGTGGAAACGTAATTTTGGAGAGCCTACCTACCCACTGCCCGAGGCTTTACAGTTTATTTATCCTCCCATCGACACCAAGTATTACGATACATCGACTGAAGGCGACATTTTATCTGGCGGTATTTTTAGCCTAGACGGGGTGCACCCTACAGCGATAGGGCAAGGCATCATTGCCGACGCATTTCTCAAAGAAATACAAAACGCCCGGCCCAATGAATCGGTAACACCGCTTAATTGGCAAAACATTATTGCAAGCGACTCATTACGACAAAAACCCATTACCTTAATGAGCGAATTGTATGAGCACGATAAGCTGGTGAAATTTATTTGCTCCGTGGGCGATATTATTCGCTTTAGAGACTAATGTGTGTGTTAGTTCGCATTATGCCAACCATTTCCACCAAACAAAGACCAGCAAAAATCCGAATAAATATATAAGCCCCATATAGCTTATTGCCGTTACCCATTTGCTTGGGGCGGCGTCTTCATGCAGCTGACTTCGGGCCACTAATCTATGGTTAAGCCACGCAAAAACTGGGGTTGTCACAAAAGCGAGGGTCATCGCAAACCCTAGCATGGCTAACAGCGCTGATTTAAAAAATAGCACTATGGCAAAACTTATCGCTGCCATAACAAGCAGCACTATTGTAACCAGAGCGTTCTGAGAGCCTTTTTCACTGTTTGCTGCTTCGCCCGCTTTTTTCGGTAAAAGCAGCGAAATACCCTCTGCGACCACTCGCGCATAACCATCGTAAACGGTCAGCGCCGAGCCGAAAATACACAGAAAGGCCACCAGCGCTATAAGCCCATGGGCCCATTCACCAATGGTGGCTGAATACATGCTAATAAGCTGATGAGAAAACCCTATGCCGCTTGTGGCCAGAGGCGTGCCGCTTGAATAGAGTACCAACGCACCTAGCCCTAAAAACAGCATGGCAAGCAACACCGTTACGCCGTAGCCAAGGTTGAAATCGAACAGCGCGCTTTTAGGAGTAACCGCTTTGTCTTTGCACTGGCGCTTTAGCCACAGCGACGTAATTGACGATATTTCGATAGGCGCAGGCATCCAGCCCATGGTAACAACTAAAAATCCGAGGGTTGCTAACGTCCATGGAGAAGGAGGTGTCTCTTTGGGCGTAACCGGGGCGTACCCCACTAGGGCAACAACAAACACCACAATAGTCGCTAACACCAAGATGCCCATTATGCCCTTAGCAATATTGTCTAGGCCTTCAAAATGCCCTGCTAACAAAATGATTAAAATAAGGCCCAATACCAAGGATGAGGAGAGTGTGATCGCGATATCGAAAGGCACAAAATATGAAAGTAAACTGGCGGCGAACAGTAAAAGTGCGGCGGCATTCACCACAGAGGCGAGCATATTTAAGCACAGCGCCGACGCTAAATAGCGCTTACCCATACTAAGATACCCCTGCTGCAGGGTGTTCTGAGTGCTTATGGTGTAGCTTACCCCGGCCCTAAAAAAAGGGTACTTCAGTATATTTACCACAAGAATGAGTATGGCCAGCTGCCAGCCAAACTTAGCCCCTGCCTGCGTTGACGCTACAAGGTGACTTCCTCCAACGGCCGCTGTGGCCATGAGCACTCCGGGCCCAAGGAGCGATAAGAGTGCCCGAAAACGGGAAATTAGCGACATAAATGGCAAGGTGCTCTCTTAACTATTAGCAAACGATGAGCAAAGATAACAGGTTAATTACACAGGGAAAAGGTTAACTCATTTCTACTAGCGAGACGCATCAGGTATCAGTAAACGGCGGTTAAAAGCTGTACATTGCACCTGTGAAAACAAACGCACTGTTATCGCTATAGTCGCCGCGCTCAAAGCCCCGCCCTTTAAACAAATACGCACCGCCAATAGCCAAGCGCAAATTAGGTAATACGTTATAGCGCCATCTAGCCTCTACTTGATGGCCGATAAAATCATCCACACTTTCAGGGGCTTTTTGATACCACATGGCTTTATAGCCAAGCAGTACATGGTGGGCGCCTGCAGGTTTGCTAATGCTGCGCAACCCTACCGTTTTCAAGTTTCTACGGGGCATGGCTTGATACACATCCGTTGGCCCAAAATCAAAACGCCTAACACCAAATAAACTGTCGAAATTCTCAATTCTGTTGTCTGACGTATCGTTATCACCACTGATGTAATCTACCTCGGCGCGTAAAAAGGTATTGGCAGTAATCTTTTTGCCTAGATAGCCAAAAAGCATGTAGGCGCGAACGTCTTTATCTAGAGTGTCATCGGCGGCTCTGGTTTCTCTTGCGGTTCCAGTTTGACCGACTATCTCTACGTTGCCCTTCCAACCATGACTAAACGCTTTGGTATAATCTACGGATAAGGTATACAAATCTCTGTTATTCGTGGCTAACTGGTCGCCGTCATCTTCTTTTAGCCAGTAGCTTTGTAACTTTACATTGTCATCGGGAGAGGCGATGTATGCGCCGAATAACCGTCTCTCGCTGTAGCTTTTATCAAATGCTCGCTCATTTGCATCAACACTTGCTGCATCAAGAGGAAAACGCACCACAGGCTGAATATATATACCACTGACATTCCACTGTGAGAATGTGGCGTCTACCACTACCCCGTCGTAACTGTTTGTAGCATTGCGATAGATGGTTTTTGCTAGCAGGCGACGGCTGCCGTAATCAAGCTCCATACGCCCTACTTTGATGGCGTCTATATTGGCTAGTGAGGTTGGCGCATAAGAGACATAGAACTGCACAGGCTCCAGTGTATTGACCTGATTGGCACCCAATGTGGGGTCGTTATCATCAAGAAATGCTCTGGAGTCTCTTACGTCTAAAGTCGCGCTAATATTGTTGTAGCTTACCGTAGTGTTAACAATGATTCGGGTAGAAATACGCTCATTGTTTTGCTCGCGCTGCTCACGCGTAGTAGGAAAAATAGGGTTGTGCAGCGACTCATAGCGCACTCTTAGTGAGCCTGATACGTCCACATGCACTTGGTTGTCGTTGTGTATCGCTGTATCCGCTAACGCATTATTAGCCACAAGTGGCGACACTATAATCAGCGCTATAGAGAAAAGAAAGAAAGGAAAAGCGAAGAGTAAAGGTAACCGACTATAAAAAGAACGCATTAACAACCCATAAAGACCTAAAAAATTATGGGTTGTAATTATACGCAGAGCTACTCATAACGCACTATCTGTTTACGTGTAGCGCGTTATTTGTATTGGGCTATCGTCTATCGTAGTGCACTTTTTTCTGAGGATGCTGGTAGTAGCCCTCTTTTAACAAGCGCTTAAACCGTGTCAGCTTGCCTTCTAATGTGAGCTCATCAATACCTTTATTGAATAGTGAAAGCACTAGCTGACTATTTTGCTTATCCTTAGGCACAAGAAGGTGGGTAGTGACGGTAGAAATATTAGGAGAAATAAGGGCCACGTTATCTCGCTCAGTGTCAGTGAATTCTCGCTCTAATAGATACCAACCCGTTAATTCATCAATAGGGAAAATATCAATATCGCCATTGATTAGTGCTTCAAAGTTTTCCTGATCGCTTTCGCGTTTTACTACATTCTCATTGTTCTCTATAAAAGCAGCAATCTCATCGTTGTAGAGGTATCCCTCTGTAATACCCATTTTCAAATCGGCAATATCGCTTAACTCAGACCACGTACGTATTTCATTTTCGCTGTTCACATAAAAGACTAAACTTTCAGCGCTAATTGGCTTGCTGTGAAAAAACTCATTTTCTCTGGAGCGAACAAAATTGCCGTAAGATAGCGCATCATACTCACCGGCCAAGGTAGCTTCTAACGCTTCATCCCATGGCATTGATACATACTCAACCTGCACTCCAGTTTCTAACAGCGCATCAGTAATGATATGGTTTATATAGCCGCCATGCTGCATATTCGATGAGGTATAAGGCGCATACTCAGCGGTGGCTATTTTTAACTTTAACCACGCATGCCCGTGGCTCACCGATGGTATAAAGGCAAGTAAACATATAATGGTAAATACTGTTTTCATAATCATTCCCCTAAGCGCTTAGAAATAAATTCCAAGGTTAATATTAAGCCTGTGCGTGGTGTCTTGCAGGCCGCCGATGTCTAAGCCAATTCCCGGGCCACCGCTAAACCACATATTTTTGCCTCGAATGCTATCCACATACATGAATAATTTATCCCATCCCACGCTACAGCCATTCACCCACTGAGATGAGTTTTTACCTGAGGCATCATCACCCTTAGCAAGACTGAACTCTGAGTAGCATGTCATTGACGATATATTGTCAAAGTCGTATGGCACCGAGTAGATGAGGTTGGCCGAGTAGGTTTGTCCGTCTGCCGCTGCCAAAAAAGGAAAGGTAAACGAAGATAGCGCTAAACGATCGTCAGCCTGACCTTCAGGCGCAGCTAAGTTGTATTCGTAATTGATATACTGAAGTTCTACCTTAAAGTCATTTTGGGTATGACGCATGTGCAGGGCATAGGCATTCATATCGCCACTGCTAGAGGTATCTAAGTTGAGAATATTACCATACTGATAAGACGCACCAATCTCAGTGGTAGCACCTCTAATAAAACGGCCAGTGTAATTTGCACGCAAGTTATACTGTCCATCTTCTGAGTTTCTAAACTCACCATCGTCAGCAACATCGAAGGAATAACGACTAAACTTCGCAGCGTCGTTATATTCATCGTTCATGAAGTAGGCCGCCTGAAAATCCCAGTTGCCTCGCGTATGATTTATTTTAACGCCAGCATCGTAGTCGTCTTCAAACCCTAGGTAGTAATTGACTGAAAACCAGAAACTGTTACTGGCGAAGGGCTGTAAGCCAAAAGGCGTTTGCGTAATACCACCGGTAATCTCTGTACGATCGTTAAAGTGATAGGTTAGATCGGCAAAACGAACCGTATTGAAGTCGACATTTTCATACCAACGGTACTCCGCTTTATAGCTAAATTGATCAGATTCGCCAGCCACACCCAGTTTAAAGGATTCAAATTCAAAGCCGTCTCTAAAATCAGGGATAAGCCAGTCTTGATGCCCGTAGTTAACACGTGCATGACCAGAAAGAGTAAAAGGTAATTCGTCAGCTATCGCTGATTTGCTAAAGCCAATAGCTCCGATAGAGCAACCGATGCCACTACCGACAAGCAGCGATAGCGCGATGGGGAGTTTTTTCATTGCAGTTCCTACAAGTAAATTGGCGACACAAGAGAAGAAGAAGGCTTACGAAAGGTGTTTGATTACCTAGCTTTCAAAAAATAATTCTACGCCGATAGATTTGCAGTAATGGTATCAGCCCAGCGCAAACCTTACAAAAATATAACGTATGACATTGACAGTTAATACGTTCGCCTTTGCGTGTGCAACACAGGCTTGTGTAATGCGGCCTTTTGCTACATAAGCTCCCAACAGGTTTTCTAACTAGAAAACAACCGCGTTACGACAGCACATTTCCCTATTTTGCATTCTTTATATCCCACACGTGGTCATGATATGTTTATGCGCTTAAGTAGGAACCGTATCTTTTTTTATTAACCTGCAAACGCACTTTTAACTCATTATAGTGTCTGAAACTTCTCGATGTAGTCTGCCACCGCGCAATGATAGAGGTAAAACAATGCATGCTATGAAACGTTCAATTCTTGCGGATATTGCTGCAATCGCTGCTATTGCGGCGCTCATTGCCGTGACTTTTTACTGGATTGAAGCGCGAAGAGAAGTCATCATTTTATGCGACAATTTCTATCCTGGTATATCAAAAGCCAATGTAGAGCGTCAGTTGAACACCGCTGAGCTTTTAACGTGGCATACGGAATTTGTCGCTAACGGCAGCAGAATAGAAGCGTCCAGTCCGCTCCATTTTGGCATTATGCAGTGCAATATTAGTTTTAATAAACAAGACATCGTTTGGAGTGCCACTCTCGATTAGGCAACAACCTGTTAGTGCGTGATTGAACGCGGTCATTTTATGCCTTGTACTGAAGTGGTTGTCACAATTTGGTGCAACGTTTACATAGCGGCAACACCTTGTTTACGGAAGAGATAAGAGTCGTAAAGGCATGCATACCATTCGCTGATTTGCCGACTTTAAGTTAGCCGCTCCCCCCTATATTCCCGCATGTTGTAAACGTACAATTACACTGTGTATTCTTAACGCAAGTTCTTTATCATGCAAAAACCAAATCACAGTGTCATCGAAGATGTATTCGCTTTAGTTAGTGCGGGTTTATTTGTTGCGTTTGGCGTGTTCTTATTCCAGTCTCAAGACTTAATGGTAGGGGGTGCTGCAGGTTTAGCATTGCTTGGTACCTACGCAGTGGATATAGACTTTGGCGTACTCTTCTTTCTCATTAACATTCCCTTTTACGCCTTAGCGTGGACGCAAATTAGTAAGCGTTTCACTATCAATACTTTTATCTCTGTTACCACGGTATCGGTGCTTACCGAACAAATACCAGCCTTTGTTGATATAAGCCACGTGAACCCATTTTTTGCCGCGGTATTTGGTGGCATTCTCATTGGTGTGGGTATGCTAATGATGTTTCGTCATAGCTCTAGCTTAGGTGGTATCGGCATTATGGCGTTCTTCTTACAACAGCGCTTTAATATACGAGCCGGTTTTTTCCAGCTATCGGTAGATAGCGTCATATTGTTATGCGCCTTACAGTTTATAGAATGGCATCTTGTGTTAATTTCTATTCTTGCAGCGCTTTGCCTTAACATGGTGATATCGCTTAATCACCGCCCAGAGCGTTACGCGCCGGTATCAAAAAACAAGAACAACAGTAAAAGCGTGAGTAGTGCTGACGCTAACAACACCACACTCACAGGCGAACAGAACGAACATTTAGACAACGGATTACACCCTCAAAATAGCTGATGCAACTTTAAACGTCTGGTGTGCTATCCGTTGGCCACACAACTCCAGCCAAATTGACGTGGCGCGCAAAAGAAAAGCCCGATTGACTCACATTAATCGGGCTTTTTTGAATTGCTTATTTGTATTTTTACCGCTTAGGTACGTTGGCGTCTACTTTAGCTACTGCTTCTTTTTTAACAGGCGTTGGTGGACGACTTACTGCGCCACGGTTCACTCTCGGTCTTGAAAACGAAGTACGCATACAAACCTCACTTATGAGTATTGGCAACGCTGTCGATGATGAAACATTCACCTCACACACACGTCAACCAACAACAGTATAGACACAAGGTAGGCCAAAGCGCCTCATTCTTTTGTCGAATAGTTGTTAATAAAATTTTAGCGATTCGCCGTGTAGTGCAGTTTCTGAGTGGGAAACACTCTACATAAAAGTTTAGGCATATCTCACGATACGAGGGACGCGACTGGACACGCGTGTCATCAGCTCATAATCGATGGTGCCCGCACAAGAGGCCACTTCGCTGATGGAGATGTTTTCTCCCCACAGCTCTACCGTGTCGCCAGTGGTAACATTATTAATGTGAGTTACGTCAATGGTTATCATGTCCATAGACACCCGACCTACAAGCGACGCGCGCTGCCCTCTTATCATTACGGGCGTGCCGTTAGGGCAGTGTCGTGGATAACCATCGGCATAACCTATTCCCACTGTCGCTATTTTACTTGGCTTTTGTGCCCGCCAGGTTTGCCCGTAGCCTACCCCTTCACCCTCAGCGATGTCTCTAAGTGCAATAACGCTAGAGCGCAAGGTCATTGCAGGGAACAACTGCACCGACGTGCTGGTGATAGATTGAGTAGAAACCTTTCCACCATAAACACCGAGCCCTAACCGATTCCACTGTGCTTGAGATTGTGGCCAGTTCACGCATGCTGGCGAGTTTGCTAGGCTAACTGGTAACGACAAAGACGCTACCTTGGTTTCAAAGGCGGCTATTTGAGTGGCTGTAAAATCGTTATCTGGATCGTCGGCGCTGGCGAAATGCGTTACCAAAGTGGTCTCGTTGGTAAGCAGGCTTTGGTTTTTAGCCACAACCTGAACAATGTCGTCGGTAGAAAAACCCAGTCGATGCATACCACTATCTACTTTTAACCAAATATGCGGGCGTTTAGATACCTCACACTTTTGCATCCACTGTAGTTGTTCATAAGAATGCATCACCAAGATACAGTCGTATTGCGCCGCCATTGCGCACTCTTTGGCTTGATGCGCCCCTTCAAGCACCACTATTGGCACTGTGATACCCGCTTCTCTTAATGCCACCGCTTCTTCAATAATAGCCACTGCAAAGCGCGGCGACACATGCTGAAGTATGCGCGCAACATTAATTGCACCGTGACCATAGGCGTCGGCTTTAATCACGGCCATAGACTGGCTGTGCTTTGCCATAGACGACAATGTTCTGAAATTTTGAAGTACGGCATCTGCGTGGATGATGGCTTGAGTTTGACGGCTCACAGGTTAACTCTCACTGCATAAAAAAGTTGCTAATCACAATACAATCACCGTGTGACCATATCTAATGACGCAGATTATATCATGAGTTAAACCTGACCGCGTTTGTCTTTACCTGTGGTTTGTGGCCTTTCACCTTTAGACAAATGCCGTTATTCTTAGCTCTTTACCAATAGCACCTTTGCTATTAGCACCTTTGCTACTAGCAAAGAGCCTACAGTAAGCACGGCACTACTAGCGCTTTGCTTCTAGCTTGTTATTAACCAATCACTAGAGTATCTCTCATGCCGTTGTCACAGCCTTCATCTTCTCATTCTCTTATCAACGATTTAGCGCGTATTGTTTCGGAGGGCAGAAATCCAGACACTCTCGACATTGATACACTTTCCACCGTAGACGTACTCTCAAAAATTAATGCTGAAGATGCAAAAGTGGCGGCAAGCGTAGCCACGCAAATTGCAGCAATTGCACAAACCGTTGATGCAGCAACGCAAAGCATTAAAGCGGGCGGCAGACTTATCTATATTGGAGCCGGTACCAGCGGCAGGTTAGGTATTTTAGATGCGGTGGAATGCAGACCCACTTTCAGCGTGCCCGACTCATTGGTAGTGGGAGTTATTGCAGGAGGTGACGATGCCATAGTGCACGCAGTAGAAGGCGCTGAAGATAATCGTGAGGCAGGCAAAGACGATTTGGTTGCCCTATCACTGACTAAAAACGACACCGTAGTGGGCATTTCAGCAAGTGGCCGCACGCCTTATGTCAGTGGCGCGTTAACCTATGCAAGTGAGCTAGGCTGCACCACCGCCGCTATTGCCTGTAGCCCTGACGCAGCCATATTTGAACCCGCCGCTATTACAATATGCCCAGTAGTTGGCCCAGAAGCATTAACAGGCAGTACCCGAATGAAGTCGGGCACGGCGCAAAAAATGATCCTCAATATGATAAGCACCACCACCATGGTGAAATTGGGTAAAACTTACGAAAACCTGATGGTAGACGTGAACGCCACGAATGAGAAATTGAAAGCCCGTGCATGTCGCATTGTAATGCAAGCCACCGAGTGTGATGAGGCCACCGCCATGGAGGCACTCGACGCCTGCGATAATAAGGCAAAGGTCGCCATATTGATGGTACTGACTAACACCAATGCAGAGCAGGCGGCTAAAAGCCTGAGCAATCATAACGGATACTTAAGAAAAGCAGTCAAAACAGGCGCTGCGGACAAGCCAATGCCAAAAGCTGATAACTAGCGAATAGGTAACTAGCTAATAAATAAATAGAAAATAGAGACGAAAGAGATGGGGCCTTGGCTATAAGAGGCTGTAAAAGGTTATAAGGGTCAACAAGGGTGCAATACATTGGTAAAAGGCATGCAGCAAAGCTTTAACAGGGGAAGCAATATGAAAACACATAGATCATCAAAATGCCTTTTACCGTCTTTTATCCCGGCAGTGCGATACAGCTTAATGTTCTTCAAAGTAAGTTTGAGGGCAAGCTTGGGTTTGTGCCTGAAATGGCTTTTGAGATTGTGCTTGAGATTGTTCCTGAGTTTAGGCTTAGGAATGGTCATTCCATTAGGCGCTATGGCAGCGTTAAATACACCAACCGCTAGTGCCTCACAAATTAAAGTTGGCGCTGAGCAATTTGATAGCTATGTGCCTTTGTTATCTGGAAAACGTGTTGCTCTGGTTGTTAACCAAAGTGCTCTGGTTGCGAATAGCGAACCGGAGCCTAGCGTTGATGTTGATGTTGATGTTGATGGTGAAGGTAATTCAACTGGCGCTCCTTCAGCAACCAAACAGCATCTGCTTGATGCATTGCTCGCTCGCAACATCAATGTGGTCAGTATTATGTCTCCCGAGCATGGTTTTCGAGGAGATAAAGATGCCGGAGAAAAGATAGACAGCAACATCGACATTCAAACCGGCTTACCCATTCACTCTCTTTACGGTAAAACCAAAAAGCCCTCTGTGGCGATGTTAGAAAATATCGACACCGTTATTTTCGACATACAGGATGTGGGCGTGCGCTTTTATACCTATTTGAGTACCCTGCATTACGTTATTGAAGCCGCGTTTGAACAAGGTGTTGATGTGATTGTGCTTGATAGGCCGAACCCTAATATAGCCTACGTTGACGGGCCGTTACTTACACCACCCTTTAAATCATTTATTGGCATGCATCCCATTCCCGTACTTCATGGTATGACACTAGGTGAACTTGCCAAGATGATAGTGGGAGAAGGTTGGCTAGACACAGATAAACGCGCAAACCTAACGGTTGTGCCAGTAGCAAACTATACCCGAACCACGCCCTACTCGCTTCCCATAGCGCCGAGTCCAAACCTTCCCAACGATAATGCTATTCGGCTTTACCCCACACTGTGTTTTTTTGAGGGCACATCGGTAAGCATTGGTCGCGGAACTGACCTTCCTTTTCAACTTATAGGTCACCCTGTTGCCAATTTAGGCAACAGCCGTATTAAGGTAAATGCAAACCATGGATCGTCAAATCCGAAGCACAAAGGCACAACATTGTTTGCCCAGACTCTTGTGGCTGACTCTTCTATTTCTGAGCTTTCTAGCGCACAAGATTCTGAAGCACAGAAGCAAATATTAGAGCCACAAATAATAGAGGAGTCGACAACACCAAATTTAAGAACAAACACCAGAACAAAAGCGCGAAAACCAGCGGCCAAAAATGCAAGATTAAGCCCAATAAGCGGGCTAGATATTCAAACGTTGCTAGATACATTTAACGCTGTAAAACTGGCTGATGAGACTTTTTTTACTCGCCCAAATTTTTTCGATAAATTAGCCGGAAGTTCGTCTTTGAGAGAAGCCATAGTGGCCGGCAAGAAAGCAGATGAAATTTATGAATCTTGGCTAGCAGACATTGTAAAATTTAAAGCGCAGCGAGCCCCCTATCTACTTTATTCAGAGCACACTCAACACACTGCAAAATAACGTTAGTAACCGCTTACAAACTATTAATAATATCCACTTAGATATTGCCCAGCAAACCATTTATGACAAGCGGTTATCTTCAACAGTAATGGGCTTATATCTGCTACAGCGTGAGCGCCTGTAAAAGCGTGGACGTTTAACGCCATGTATAAATCGGCAACAAGCATGCCTACTGAATGTATGCATAGAGATTAGTAAGCACTCACACTTAACTTTAAAGAGTGTTAATTTGAATGCTGGCTAAAGGGATGTTTTGAATGTTATTTAAATATTCGTTGAGAATTGCTGACGTGTATTGTAATTGTAAATTGGGACTTAACTTAAGGAACAGGTTGAGAGAATCAGCACTTACCCAGGTTTTTACAGTTCACAATTATTAGCAGGTTGGTGCATAACAACACACCATGTTAGGTGCCATACTACTAGGTGGCATAAACTGACAGTGAGAGCTTGGTTACTTCCTTCGTTTTTTATCTTATTTTCAGCTTTATTCGATGTCTATCAGTACACAAAAAAGTAGACGAAAATAGCGCAAGTTACTGATAAAGCTTTCACTAAAAACCCTGCTAATTTTTCAGCTTGAGATAACATTTTAGACTCTCTAAAAGTCTAATTAGTGAGTACTAACATACCGCTTCTTCTCTACTATTTTCAGCGCGTTTTTTTTATGTATTTTTATTAGTGTTTGGCTTGGTGTTTGGCTTAGTATTTGAGTAGCAATTTACAGGTCTTCTTTCCTACATATTTGATCTAACACACGCCTTGTTTTTCACCTAGTTTTCACCTTGCTTCCGACCTCTTTTTTACCCTGATTTGCTCCTTCATCACCACCAAATATTAAACCCAATATTAGCCCCTTATTTATATTGCTTTGGCACGTAACATTAAAAATAGCAGCGTAACTATTGTTGCCAGCTAACTGGAGATTTTCCCTTTGGGACAAGTTTTCCACTTAGCACTTTCATCAAGGTTTGAAGACTCTGACTAGACACCTTTTGGCTAGGTTCGTCGCTGTTGGTATCGATTAGCGCACTTTTCTCCAGTGCATAGTCATAAGTTGCAATGCCAATGTCTGCATAGTCCATTGCCGCCTTGGCGGTGTAAGGCATTCTCATTGCAGCAAAAATTACTGTTTTGCCTTGCGATCTTGCCAGCTTCATTGCATACGCGCCAAAGGCGTTTAACTGCGCTCCACTGGCCCTATTTGCGAGTTGCGAGGCTCGATCTAACCCACCAAGCTCATAGTTGGCGTGAAGCGGCGTAATATCACCCACAATGAGTGCATCAGATTGCTTGATTAACCGCGATACTAACCCTTTATTCGGCAGCTCGATGAGCGGCAAACACGCGTACTGCGCATTAGCGTCGACAGAAAGTACGGCGTCTTCAAGGGCTAAGCATCTCGCTGCGTCTGGCATGAGCGCTACCCACTTCACTGCTTTTACGGGAAGTTTATTGTTTCCAAACAGTAAGGTGACAGACGCCTCAGAAAGCGCTTTCTCAATTTGTTTCCCCTTTAAATACAGCGCACTAGCATTTTCGTTTTTGGGCGCATTAGCGTGAGTTTTTGCAGCGATTTTTGAATTGTCTTTTGCGTTTTTATCTGCGTTCTTTGCTGCGCTCTCTGCTGTATTCTCTTTTGCGCTCTCTTTTGCGCCCTCTTCCGCATTCCCTTTTAAGTAGCCTGCTGCTTTACCTTTCGATTCTGGGATAACCTTGTCACTGCGTGGAGTAGTCTCACCGGTGTTCGCCTGTGCTTCATTAAGCCACCACGACATAGGTTTACTCACGTACCGGCCTAGCTGATGATGTAACTTCATGCGCAACACCCGTTGGTGTGATGCTGTTAACCGTCCCATCTTTTGCTTATCTTTCACCGTTCGCATTGCAAGGCTATTTAGCATGGCTTTAAATGCCTCTATATCTTGTAGATTGCGAATGGTATATGGCATAAGCGCAATGTCTGCACCCGCGTCAAAGGCCATCATCACCGCCTCTTCTTCTGTAAAAAATTGTGATATGCCCGCCATATCCAACGCGTCGGTTACAATGAGTCCATCGAAGCCTAAACGATTGCGCAAAATGTCGGTTAAGATACGCTTTGATAAGGTGGCCGGCACAATTTGCAGTTCGCCTTGTTTGTTTTTGATAGTGGTATTATCTAGGGATGGATATTGAATATGTGCACTCATCACCATGGCTGGCGGTGTGTCGCTATTAATAATATTAGCGAATGGAAGCAAGTCGCCAGATTGTGCTTGTTTAAGCGAATGGTCAACTCGCGGTAGTCCCGAATGACTGTCTACGCGAGTATCTCCATGACCAGGAAAATGTTTAAGCGCGCTTAATACCCCTGCTTTCTGCATAGCCGACACAAAGGCTTCACCAAGTTCTGCGGTTTGTTCAGGACTTTCACCAAAGCTACGAACGTTAATAACGGGGTTGTTAGGTTCGCTATTAATATCAACCGAAGGGGCGAAGTTAGTATTTATTCCCAGCGGCAGCAATGTTCTACCTATGTGCTCACCAATGTTGCTAGCAAACGCATTACCATGTTGATGCGCAGACGCCCCAATAGCCAGGTTACCCGCAAAAGCAGGTAATATAGTAGTAGGTAACCGAGCCACCCGCCCACCTTCTTGGTCAACAGCAATAAAGAGGGCTTCTTTTCCCGCCTGTCGCATGTTGGCCTGTAGCTCGTAATTCATTGTTACAAGCTGCTTGGCGCTATGGATATTTTCACTAAAGAGTATTACGCCGCCAATATTTTCACTACTGAGTAAATTTAGTAATGGCTGTGGCATGGTCGTAACAGGAGTTCTGCATTGCTTGGATAAGGTACCGTCTTGGCAAAAATAACGAAAATCCAACATCATTTTTTGCCCTATCATTAACTTGGCTTTTTTAAGCTGGGCGTCACTGGCTTCAGTATTCGTGCCGCCAGGTGTAAAACTAGCGCTAAAATCAGATGCGAAACAAGGCACAGCTACAGCAATAAAAAGCCCAGTAATAAATAGGCTGTTTCTGTAGAGCGTTAACGCAGAGAGCACTGAACGACTTGATGTTATAACGGGGGTTTTAGTTTTCTTAAATGTGAAGAACGACAATGTTTATCTAATCCTTGGTAACAACGCACACAATACGGTACGCTACTATAAATCAGGAAGCTAGCAGAACGCGAACTGCTCTGATCACCGCTAAACCCGCAGTTTCTCTGCGAGTTAGTCACGTTAATGAGCGCTCCCCTGGCGCTAAGTCAATACGTTTAGATTTGGAAAGTAGTATGGATTGGATGTCAGTCATCCCCCCAATTGTGGCTATTGCCGTTGTATTTTGGAAAAAAGAAGTCATTCTCGCACTCGCCCTTGCTGTGCTTTGCGCGGAAACGCTGATATTGGTCAATACGGATTTAAGCGGCACTTACCTTGCGCCGATAAATGCGATTGAAAGAGTGGTTGGCACAGCCTCTAGCCCGGGTAATACAAGGGTATTATTATTTTCCGTATTGGTTGGTGCACTGCTAGCCTTTATTCGCGATTCTGGCGGTGTTACCGCTACCGTTAACTTTCTGGTTGGCAAAGGCGTAGCCAAAACCCGTAAACAGGTGGGCGGACTGACTATGTTTACCGGTATTGCGGTGTTTATCGAATCGAATTTAAGCGTGCTGACTGCGGGTATATTTGCCAGAGGTTTATACGACCGTTTTGGAATGAGCCGTGCTCGCCTTGCCTACGTTATTGACTCTACCAGTGCGCCAGTTTGTATACTAATACTCCTTAACGGTTGGGGCGCGTTTATATTAAGTCTGCTAGACGCCTACGAACTGCCCGCCTCTTCTGCCTCAATTTTATGGGGCAGCGTTGTATTTAATTTCTACGCCATTTTTACTCTTCTTATTGTCGCCTACACAATATCTGCCGACAAAGTACACGGCCCAATGCTAGAAGAAGAAAACGCGCTTTCTCACACCGATGTAACGCAGCACTCTGAACCGGCTACCAAAGCGCGCTTTATGATAGCGCCTTTACTGGTGATGGTATTTAGCATGGTGGGCTTTATGTTCTGGACTGGTAACGGCACGCTTTCACAAGGAAGCGGCAGTAAATCTGTACTCTACGCCACAGCGCTCGCTACTGCTCTTGCGTATTTCTTGCTGTTGTTTCACAAACGATTCACCCACAAAGAAGCGGTAGAAATTGGCTTTAAAGGCATGGGCGAGCTTCTGCCCTTGGTTACCATTGTATTGCTTTCTCTTACCCTTGGTAATAGCTTAAAAGACTTAGGAACAGGGGTGTTTGTTGCTGGCGTAGTGGGCGAATACCTTCCTATTGTGTTTATTGTGCCAATGCTATTTATTGCCGGTGGCGTGATGTCTTTTACCACGGGCACCTCGTGGGGCACTTTTGCTATTCTTATTCCTATTGGCGTACCGCTAATACAAAGTTTAGGGCTCCCCCCATCGCTGGTTATTGCGGCTATTTTGGGAGGCGGTATATTTGGCGATCATTGCTCGCCTATTTCAGATACAACAGCGGTTTCTTCTCTGGCAGCAGGGTGCGATGTACTTACACATGTTAAAACACAAATACCCTATGCGCTTTTCGCCGGTGTACTTACGCTAATTGCATACTTCATTGCTAGCGTCATTATGATTGGGTAACCCCCATTTTTGCATTACAAAGGAGCTATACATGACTGGACGGATAATATTTAATGCCTGGATGCTAAAAGCGGCAATGCTTTTTGGCGTCATAGCACTAGGAGCAGGCTGCACTTATACGGCTTCTTCTGATGCTGGTCAGTATGAAAATGATATTGTTAAAAGCCCAATGGCGCAGCAGGCTGTTGCCATGCCAGATAGCTACAGTGCCGATGCTGCAATGGCAGTATTACAAGAAGGCGGTAACGCCATTGACGCCGCGATTACTGCACAATTTGTATTGGCAGTCACCTTGCCTGAGGCAGGCAACATTGGTGGCGGTGGCTTTATGACCATTAAGTTTGAAGACACTACCGACTTTCTCGACTATCGGGAAATGGCGCCTCAACAGGCTCACCGCGATATGTATTTAGACGATAACGGCGACGTAAAACCTTACGAATCGCTTTTTGGTGCAAAAGCCTCCGGTATTCCGGGCACGGTTGCAGGAATGTGGGCCGCCCATAAAAAGTATGGCACGCTAAGCTGGGAACGCTTACTCGCCCCTGCAGTGCAATTAGCTGAAGACGGTTTTGTTGTGCACGACAAGCTAGCTAATAATATTTCAAACTACATTCGCCGAACTCAAAATAACGGTATTAACAGCAACTTTGCAGACTATTTTCAACAGGCCAAAGCCAATACCGTATTCAAACAACCTGAATTGGCGGCCACGTTAAAAACCATACAATTAGAAGGCAAAGAGGGCTTTTACTCAGGCGAAGTGGCTAACCTTATTGTGGACTTTATGAAGCAGAATAAGGGTTTAATTACCCACGACGACCTAGCGGCCTATAAAGCAGTGTGGAGAAAACCACTGCAATTGAGCTGGCAGGGATATGAGTTAGTGACTGCCCCGCCGCCAAGCTCAGGCGGTGTCGCTGTAGCGCAGTGGATTGGTATGCTTGAGGCCTACACGGCGCAACACGAACTGCCAGCCCACAACAGCAGCGAATACATTCACATCATGTCGGAAATTGGTAAGCGTGTATTTGCCGATAGAGCTGAATACTTGGGCGATCCAGACTTTGTAAGCGTGCCTGTTGCCGCCCTTACCCAGCCACAATATATTGCGGCGCGGGCAAAGGATATTCAATCAGATACCATTTCAGAAACCATCGCGATTAAGCCTGGCCTTCCTGAAAGCGAAGATACCACCCACTTTTCTATTATGGATAAATGGGGCAATGCTATTGCCAATACCACCACCATTAACCTGACCTTTGGTAGCGGTGTGGTGGTTAGCGGGGCTGGCTTCTTACTTAATGACGAAATGGATGACTTTAGTGCCAAGCCAGGCGTGCCTAACTTTTTTGGCGCAGTAGGCGGTGAGGCTAATGCTATTGAACCTTACAAGCGTATGTTGTCTTCGATGACGCCAACCTTGGTGAAAAAAGGCAATGACGTGGTGCTGGTGACTGGCTCTCCAGGGGGAACCACCATCATTTCATCGGTAGCGCAGTCGTTATTGAATGTGTTGCTTTACGACATGAGCGCCGAAGATGCCGTTAATGCGCCCCGTTTTCACCACCAACTATTTCCGAAAGACACCATTAGAATGCACGATGGTTTCAACACTGACACGTTGAAAAACCTTGAAAGCATGGGGTATATCATTGATAACCGACGCTTTGGTGATGTACACCTTATCAAACGAACTGACGCGGGCATTGATGCAGCATCAGAGGCCAGCGGCAGAGGAAAAAGCATTGTTGCTGCCCATAACTAGGGCGTGTAAACCCAGTATTAGGAGCGCGGTGAAATAGCGAGAGTGCTAGAGTAAAAGTGCGGCATCGATGGGTATATACTCCGATGCCGCTTTTTGCAGGCTTTCTGCCGTTAGCGCCGGCACACCATATACAGAGACTTTTTTGCCCTTGGCCTTTAATGCCTCCACGAGTATATCGAAGTCGCCATCGCCAGATACCAGCACCACTTCATCGGCATTGTCGGCGTATTGCAATGCATCAACGGTAATGCCAACATCCCAATCACCTTTTGCTGACCCATCGGCACGTTGAATAAAAGGCTTTAGCTTTACATCAAAGCCAATAGCGCGAAGTATATTTTGAAATTCCCGCTGTTTGTTATCGCCCTTATCTATTGCATAGGCGAAAGCATTGACAATATCGCTATTGGCGTTAATTCGCTGCCAAAAGCGATTGTAGTTAAAGTTGCGTTTGTACGCCTGACGGCAGGTGTAATAGACATTTTGCACATCGACTAAAATAAGAACTTTCTGCACGATTATTTATACTCGCTTGTTTTTTACTCGTCTGGTTTAGACTCGCCTGATTTTGACTGACCTGATTTTGACTGACCTGATTTTGACTAGCTATGAGAAAACGAAATGAGAATGACATTACCTAGGTAATGTCACTACACTGAGGGTGTGCTGCTAGAGCGTTGAGTGTAGCGCTTTGAGCGTCAGGCCACGAACCTGAACTTTAAGCTACGAGGCAAACAGCTGATTGATGTCGGCAAACGCTTTAAATTCTAGCGCATTGCCGAAAGGGTCTTTAAAAAACATAGTGGCCTGCTCTCCAGGCTTTCCCTTAAAACGAATGTAAGGAGCAACAATAAAGTCAATATTGGCCGCCTCTACCTTTTCTGCTAGTTCCTGCCATACCCCCATTGTTAGCACCACGCCAAAATGAGGCACAGGCACTGCGTGATCGTCTACGCCATTATAGGAAGGTGGCGAGGGCATTTCATTTACGCAGTGAGTAACTAGCTGATGACCAAAGAAATTCCAATCTATCCACTGGGTATCGCTACGCCCCTTCTCACAGCCAAGCAGTTCGCCATAAAATCGATTGGCATCGTCTAAGTTTGTTACTGGAATAGCTAAGTGAAAAGGCTGTGTCATCAAACGTCCTATTATAAAAATTTCTTGAGTAGCGACAGTTTAAATTTAGAAAACGGCGCGTATCTAAAGGGAACATCTAGCGCAAATGACCGCTTCATTACTGTCTTCAAATGGCTGAAGGTATCAAACCCTGCACGACCATGATAACTGCCCATACCGCTATTACCAACACCGCCAAAGGGAAGTTCGGGGTTGGTCATAAATAACATGGTGTCGTTTGTACATACGCTACCGGAGCTAGTGGCACTTATAATGCGGTCGAGCACCTCGTCGCTGTCGCTAAATGCATATAGGGCAAGGGGTTTAGCACCATCATTCACTAGCGCAATACCATCATCTAACGACGGTACCGTGACTATGGGTAAAATAGGCCCAAAGATCTCTTCTTGCATAATAGCACTATCAAGACCCGGCTCCAGTACTAAGGTGGGCACCATTGCTGGGCGCTCCTCATCAAACTCACCGCCATAAACCACATTCACGTTATCTAAATAACTGCGTAAACGACTTAAATGGCGTTTATTGATAATGTTGCCGTAATCTGGCGAGGTGAGTGCCGATTTACCATATTGCTTTTTAAGCTCTTTTCTAATGGCATCAATGAGCGGCTGCTCAAAACCCTTTTCTACAATAATGTAATCTGGGGCCACGCAGGTTTGTCCTGCGTTCATCCACTTACCCCAGACAATGCGCCTAGCAGTAACCTTCAAATTTGTATTTTTATCGACAAAGCACGGACTTTTGCCGCCAAGTTCAAGGGTAACCGGAGTAAGATAACGGGCCGCTGCACTCATCACAATTTTACCAACGGCTTCGCCGCCGGTGTAGAAGATATGATCCCATTTACAAGCAAGTAACGCAGTTGCCTCTTCTTTACCGCCTTCTATCACCTCTACACAAGACACATCCATGTATTGAGGGATGAGCTTTGCCACCAGCGCTGAGGTTTCTGCTGAGAGCTCTGAGGGCTTCAATACGGCGCAGTTACCCGCCGCTAGTGCGGCAATATAAGGCGCTAGCAATAGCTGTAAAGGATAGTTCCAGGCCCCAATGATTAGCACTGTACCTAGCGACTCAGGCTGCTGAAAGCTTTTACCTGGCCACGCCACCATGGGAGTAGACACCTTGCGAGGCTTAACCCATTTGTCTAAATGCTTAAGGGTGTGATCGATATCGGATAACAAAAAACCTTGTTCGGCAACCATGGCCTCGGTTTCACATTTGCCCAAATCCGCTTTAAGAGCCTCTAACAACGCCTCTTGATTGTCTTCTAACATGCGCTTTAATGCCAACAACTGATTTTTCCGCCAGTCGAGAGACTGTGTCTTTCCGGTGCGATAGCTAGCGTTTAGCTTTTTAACATTGTCGATAAAACAAATACCCGGTTCGATAGCATGAAGAGTAGGTCTAGTTGGCATATGAAGGCTCCGCTGGCGTTGTCAGCTCGAAAAAAGTCGACTTTCTATATTCTATTAATAGGTATGTTCTGCTGCAACGCAACTAAATTGTTTATTAATATTCGCTCGTTGCCGTATTTTATTAGCGCGTGATTAGCGCTTATTGCCCTTTGCAGCGCATTTTTATAGCGGTTTTAGGGCTGCTTAGACAACTATGTCAATGTTGTCTACTTTGTTTCGCGCATAAAAAAACCTAGCACAGGCTAGGTTTTTTGGTGTATCGGCTTAAGTATACAGCGGCTGCTGCATACTTAAGCTAACGTTTCGTTGCATTAGGCATCATAAGGATGACGTAGCACGATAGTCTCGTTTCTGTCTGGGCCTGTTGATACGATATCGATTGGCACACCTGTTAACGCTTCTAAGCGTTTGATGTAGTTTTTCGCGGCTTGTGGCAAGCCTTCAAACTCTGTCACACCATAGGTGTTGTCAGACCAACCCGGCATTTCTTCGTATACCGGTGTTATCTTATCGTAGCCATCAGCTGCCATAGGCGGTACGTCTTTCACATTACCGTCAGCGTCTTTGTAGCCTACACAAATTTGAAGCGACTCCAAACCGTCAAGTACATCAAGCTTGGTCAGGCAGAAACCTGTGATAGAGTTAATCTGCACTGCGCGTTTCATGGCCACAGCGTCAAACCAACCTGTGCGACGCTTACGACCTGTCGTTGCACCGAACTCATGACCTTTAACACCTAAGTGCTGACCTACTTCACAATCAAGCTCTGTAGGGAATGGGCCAGAACCAACTCGTGTCGTGTAGGCTTTTACAATACCTAGCACGTAATCAAGCTTCAACGGACCAAAGCCTGCACCTGTTGCCACACCGCCTACGGTAGTGTTCGACGAGGTAACGTAAGGATAGGTACCGTGGTCGATATCAAGCAGCGTACCTTGAGCGCCTTCAAACATGATTGGCAAACCGTTTTTGTCGGCTTTATCAAGTTCATCGGTAACATCAATAACCATTGCTTTAAGAATATCGGCAACTTCCATCGCGCCTTTCAACGTTTCGTCGAAATCGACAGCTTCTTCACCGTAATATTGAGTCAGCGTAAAGTTATGCACATCAAGCACTTCTTTTAGCTTGGCTGCAAAGTCTTCAGCATTAAACAAATCGCCCACGCGAAGACCGCGACGAGCCACTTTGTCTTCATAGGCTGGACCAATGCCGCGACCGGTTGTACCGATGGCTTTAGCGCCTCGCGCCTTTTCACGAGCAACATCGAGTGCTACGTGATAAGGAAGGATCAGAGGACAAGCTTCACTAATTTTCAAACGCTCACGCACAGGTACACCACGCTCTTCTAGCATAGTGACTTCTTTCATAAGTGCGTCTGGGCTTAATACAACACCATTACCAATTATGCAGGTAACGTTGTCACGTAAGATGCCTGATGGGATTAAGTGAAGAACGGTTTTTTCACCGTCGATTACTAGAGTGTGACCTGCGTTGTGCCCGCCTTGGTAGCGAACAACATATTTTGCGCGATCAGTGAGTAGGTCTACGACCTTTCCTTTACCCTCGTCACCCCATTGAGTGCCGAGTACCACAACGTTCTTTGCCATGAATCATATGTGTTAAAAAATTAGGCGGGGATTCTACAAAATTCTACGCAAAGGATCATCTATTTTTCGAACAAAAATGCGCCACAGAACGCCCTTTGGTGTGAAGATATTTTGTCAACGCACTCATAAAGCAAGGAGCAAAACCCACTAACCCTATATTTTATAAAGGGTTAACGGGTAACGTTTTTTATTCGCGAGCGGGATAAACTGAACAAACGGTCAATAGAATTAAAACCGTCTTTCTTATGCTTTTATTAGAGTGCTTATTCATCTACGAAAAAAACAGGAGTAACAGTGTACCAAAAATAACCAACACACCACCTATTTGACGAAGTTGATTACTGGGCTGCTGGCTTATTTGCAGCAAGTAATTGCGCCATTTGTTGGGAAATAGCAATGGCCCTATTCCCTCAATAATAAGCACCATCGCCAGTGCAGGTAAAAACCATGACATTTCCCTCTCCTTTCTTTAGCGAATTCAGCTAGCAGCCTTCGTTGACAAACTTTGGATAAGTTTATAAGGGTAACCGTTGAGGGAAAAGGACGCTATCAAATAGTGCGTTACACCCTGCCAAGGGCGCTCAAATCTACATAGTCTGTCGTATGGTATAAGCCAAATCCGAAACGCAATCGATTACCCCGGTAATCGGTGAGTATATTCTGCGCTTTTAAAGCATTCGCTAACTGCTGGGTTTCATCAGCACTATCAAATTCAAAGGTCAGAAAATGCCCCCGTGCTTTGTCATCTTTAACCACTAACGCCTGTCGGTTAATCTGCGTGTGGTCGCTTGCATCTAGCTGAGCTAAAAAGTGACGCTGCATGCCCATAACGTGCTCGTCAATTTTCTCGACACTGAGGTGATGCGCTTCAAACAACTCTAGTACTGCACGCAGACGGTACAGCGCAGTAAAGTCCATCGTGGCGCCGGCAAACCGCATGCCGTCGGTGCTGTACTGAACCTCCCCCGAACGAGGCTTATCTAACGTACCAAATTCGGCAAACCACCCGGTGTAGACTGGGCGCAACGTACAGCCTGTAGGAATGTGAGCAAAACACGCCCCCTCTCCTGCCTGCGCATATTTGTAGCTTCCTGATAGATAAAAAACTCTGTCTTCTATATGTTTAAGGTTTGTAGGCTTTGCCATAAAGCCATGATAACCGTCTACCACGATTAACGTATCGTCATTAGTGACACTAGCAACGATACTGTCTACGTCATCTACCACGTAGCCTGAATTAAAAAACACATGACTAAAGAACACCAAATCTGGCTGATGCTTACTAATAGCAGCTTTAAAACGCGCGCTAAAGGTATCGAAGGGCTGCGTGGGCACGCTGATAAGATTAATATTGGCTTGTTCATTCATGCGGGTGACTTGTCGCTGAAAGCTATGAAATTCGCTATCTGTGGATACAATGGTCACTTCGCGAGAGTAATCTAAGCAGCTCATTATGCGATAGAGTAACTCATGGGTATTAGATGCAAACACCAGCTGTTCTGGTGCGCTAGTACCGATGATTTCACTTATCTTGCTTTGTAATTCGGGAACGAGTGTTTCAAAAAAATAGCCCCATTTTGCATCAACGTAGCGGGCGCTATCATCCCAGTATTGAAGCATGGCATCGCGAGTGCAGTCTGGCCAAAAGTAATGACTGTGGCACGCGTAATGTTGCTTGCCCTCATTTGCTTCAAGAAATCGGGTATAAAAATGCTGATAGGACATGATGAAATACTCTTATTTTGACGCGACTTAATTTACCAAAACCTATCAGCGCTGACATGCAAACAGCAAACTAAACTCTCCCTAAGTGTAAAAAGTTTAATCCACCGTATGGATATTTATACCTATGCAAGTTTTAAAACCCATAATATATGCTATAAAATTAAGTAACAGTATAAAAAATCATACGCGTCACACTGGTTCTCGTGAAGCACAGACTTTTAAAAATCACGGCGGTAGTAAAAAAGAAATGCAGTTCCCTCCTTACGGCAATTACTCTGTAGACATTTCTGGCAATGTGCTTGAAGTGTTTGCCTTGGGCGCATGGAATTTAAAGACCACCCAGCTATTTGTTGAAGAGATGCATTCGTTGATTAAGCGCTTTGACGGTGAACCGTGGGCAGCGTTGATGGATGGTAGGCGCTGGGTACTGGCTACACCAGATTGTCAGGCGTACCTGTCAGAAGCGATTAAGACTAACATTGCTATGGGGCTGTGCCGCTCGGCTTACGTACTAGACAGCGGCATGGTTAAAAAGGCACACCTCGAACGAACTCACCCGTCTAAACAAAGGGATTTAGAGTTTCCTCACTACGAACGACAGTATTTTAAAAAGTATTTTGAAGCGCTTAACTGGCTTAATCAGGAGGGATTTTCACCCATTCTAACAAAACCTTGAAGGCCAACGTCTTAAAGACTTGGTATTGGAAAGCATAGCCTTAACAACCGCGGTTAAGACTATGCCTTGTGCAGTTTAGTAAAGCAGGCTGTATACCTTTCTGCGGTATTCAGATTTAAGCGGGTCACCATCTGGCAGCGCGTTCATCATATCCATCATCAGTTTACGAGCATTGCCGAAACCAAGCTCTTTCTTTAACACCGCATAGAGCAGTGCAAGTGCATCTTGCGCTTTATTGGCCTGCTGTAACTGAACGGCCAAATCCACCTTTGCTTGTAAATCATTTGGGTTCGATTCAACCACCGACTGCAGCTGTCGTATTTCAGGGGTATCGGCCGCTTGCTCCGCCAGCTCTATCTTGCCATTTAAGGTTTGGTAGCGGGAGTCTTGATCCACTAGCTTAATTTCTGACAATAGCTGCTTGGCCACATCGATTGAACCTGTTTCTATAAAACAGTCGATAAGCATGTATTTAGCATTCACATTGCTTTCGTTAAGTGCCAGCGCCTCTTTTGCAGCAGGTAATGCTGCGGCATAATCGCCCTGCTGAATTGCTTTACCCGCAGTGGCAAGCAGTTCGTCTTCAGGATTAGGCAGGTATTTACTCAACATTTCGCGTATTTGCGGCTCGCCCTGCACACCGGCAAAACCATCTACAGGCTGACCGTTTTGCACTACCATCACCGTGGGCAGATTGCGAATTCCAAACTGGGCAGCCACCTCTTGTTGTGCTTCACAATCAACCTTCGCCAGTATCATGTGCTCACTGTATTCACCGGCAAGTTTCTCTAAAATTGGCTGTAAGTCTTTGCATGGCTCGCACCAAGGAGCCCAAAAATCGATAAGCACCACTTTCTCTTGCGACGCTTCAACGATAATTTGTTGAAAGTTCTCGACGGTAATATCAACAATGGTTGCCTGAGTATTAGCAATCATATTTTCCATAACGGGTGCCTTTTGTTTAATCATTATATGCAAAGGAATATGGGGTAGTTAGACACAAAATACAAGGCTAAGCGCATATCCTATTTATAGGTAGTAATGGCAGACAAAATAGAAAAAACATTGTCGTATTTATGACATTATTTGACAAAGACCCATGTTAAATTAGTGTAAATAGTAAGAACAAGCGCTTCGCCTAAGTAAGCGATGACGTGTATAAATAAGGCAACAAGTTATGAGCAATGAAATATCGTCTGATTCCCGCTTTAGCTCTTTTGCAGAGTTTTATCCGTTTTACTTAAAAGAACACAGCGACGCCACCTGCCGCACGCTGCACTTTATTGGCTCATGGCTTGTTCTGGGTATTATCGCCACAGCCATATTCACTAACGTGTTGGTTTACCTTTGGTTGATTCCTCTAGTGGGATATGGATTTGCCTGGGTGGGTCACTTTTTCTTTGAAAAAAACAAACCCGCTACCTTTAAATACCCCCTCTACAGCTTTATAGGCGACTGGGTAATGTTTAAAGATATTTTGGTAGGCCGGATTAGTCTTAGAAACTAGCCTTAACAATTAGCCTCAATAAGTAGTTTCTGCGCGCGACCTAACACAAAGGCAGTGCGCTGTTTGTCACACTAAAGGGTAAGTTTGCCGCACAGGCTTTACACAATTTAAAGCAACAGGCTATGGTAGGAGAAATGATCGTTACCGAATCATTCTCTGCATTAAAAATAAAAAGGAAAACCTATGTCTGCTTACCGCTTGGTAAATCGCAAACGTAACTTCGCGTTATGTGCTGCGATGACGGCTATATGCGCTGCCCTAACGCCAGCATCTGCTGCTGATAGCGGTGGTGTTGCCAGCTCGACTGATAACGCACCCAACGTGCTAACCTACAACGACACCTTCAATTTAGAGTTTGTTTCTAATCCGCAGTTCATCAATGATGACACCGTTATTTATAGCCGTCAGAGCTTAGACATTATGTCTGACAGCAAGCAAAGCAGGCTATGGCAGGTTGATATAAGCTCAGGTAAACATCGTCCATTCATTGCGCAAGATGAAAATATTTCTCAAGCCACACTGTCCCCCGACGGCACAGCTATCGCCTATACCAAAGCCGTTGATGGACGCGCTCAGCTGCACTTGTATTACCTTGATTCAAAGCAATCTGTACGCCTTACCAACAGCGACGAAGCGCCATCTAACTTAACGTGGTCTCCAGATGGCAAGTCGCTTGCCTTTAGTCTTTTTACCGAAGAAAAAAACGCCCCAATATTTACCGGAATGCCGACAAAGCCAGAGGGAGCCAAATGGGCAGAACAAGCCACCTATATTGATACCACGCAATACCGCGGCGACGGACGGGGCTATTTACGGGAAGGGTATAACCAAATCTATGTTCTTCCTGTTGAAGGCGGCACGCCGAGACAATTAACGGATGGAAAGTTTCCCAGCGGTGGTTCGCTTTCATTTTCGCGGGATGGAGATTGGATATACTTTGCCACGCCTCATCGAGAGGACTATGCCCTGCATCCTTACTTTAGTGATATCTACAGAGTCAACGTCGCTACCGCTGAAAGTGAGCAAGTGACCAGTATGGAAGGACCTGAGGGCTCACCCGCCCTAAGCCCAGATGGTAAATATCTCGCGTTTACCCATGTTAACGATAGAAAATTGTCTTATCAAAACAACGACCTGCTTGTAATGAAGCTAAGTGACGGCGAAATAACCCGTCTCACCTCTTCCCTTGACCGTGCTATCGGCGACTTTACTTGGCGTAAGAATAGTCGAGGGCTTCTTTTTTCATACCTTGATGAAGGTGACAATAAGCTAGCAGCAGTTAACCTCAAAGGCGACGTGAAGCCATTGGACGTTGCCATAGGTGGTCAATCGCTAGGTAGACCATATACATCGGGGGCCTTCGCCATGAGCGATGAAGGTACCATTGTGTATACCAGCGCAGCTCGAAACATGCCGGGGGATCTTACGTTGTATCGCACCCGCGATGAAGATAGAACCTTAACACACCTTAACGACGATACACTGGGTCATAAGGCACTCGCAGAGGTGATCGATTTATCGGTAACCTCTAGCGTTGATGAGCGAAACATCGATGCTTGGATAGCACTGCCACCAGGTTTTGATAGCAGTAAAAAATACCCGTTTATCTTAGAAATCCACGGTGGTCCGCACGCTGCCTACGGCCCCCACTTCGCCATGGAAATACAGTTAATGGCGGCGCAAGGTTATGTAGTGGCTTGGTCTAACCCAAGAGGCAGTAGCTCTTATGGCGAAGATTTTGGCAACCTTATTCACCATAACTACCCGTCTGAGGATTATAACGACCTTATGGATGTCGTAGATGCTGTCATCGACAAGGGTTATGTTGATACCGACAACCTATTTATTACAGGCGGCTCAGGGGGTGGTGTGCTCACTGCTTGGTCAATCGGAAAGACCGACCGCTTTGCTGCGGCCGTGGTTGCTAAGCCCGTGATTAACTGGATGAGCTTTGCTTTGACCGCCGATGCATATCCGTTTTTCAGTCAATATTGGATGTCTGATATGCCGTGGAATATTGCCGACAAGCTGTGGAAACGCAGCCCACTTTCATTAGTTGGCAACGTGACGACACCCACTATGCTGTTAACCGGTGAGTCTGATTACCGCACACCGATTAGTGAGTCTGAACAGTATTACCAGGCGCTAAAGCTTCAGGATATTGATGCAGCCATGGTGAGAATACCTGGCGCTTCGCATGGGATTGCAAGCAAGCCATCTCGCCTTATTCAAAAGGTGGGGAATATTCTTGCGTGGTTCGAGCGCTACAAAACCACATCCGAAGGTGAAGATAAATAAGCTACGCGCTTCAAATAAAAAGCCGAGCTAGCGCAATTCGCTAGCTCGGCTTTTTTGCTTGCCTTTTTTGCCAAGCCTTGTCTTACCGTTGATGATAAGAGCGTCGACTGACCTATCGCGTCACCCGTATTGACATTGGTGTTGGCATTAGAGTTGACACTATTTGGTCAGCTTTAGCACCTTGCCATTTGGCGCATCCGTTAACAGATAAATTGCACCTGCTTCGTCAACCTCAACATCTCTGATGCGAGCGCCGTTATCTCGTAGGTACTCGTACTGCTCTGCGGGTTTTCCATCTACCACATCGATACGACGAAGATGAGTAAACTTCAACGACCCCACAAGAATGTCGCCCTGCCATTCTTTGAACATATCACCGCTATAAAATACGAGTCCACTAGGAGCGATAGAAGGGTCCCAATAGAGCCAAGGTTGCTCCATGCCGTCCATGTGCGTTTTATCGCTGATGATCTCTCCACTGTAATCAATGCCATAGGTAATTTCAGGCCAGCCATAGTTGGCGCCATTTTTGATAAGGTTTATTTCATCACCGCCTTTAGGCCCATGCTCCATTGCCCACACTACACCAGTATCGGGGTGAACCGTTACGCCCTGAACGTTTCGATGACCAAAACTGAATACTTCCGGCGCATCACCGTCAGTGAAGGAATTACTTTCAGGTACGCTGCCATCGCGATTTATGCGCACTATAGTACCGAAGTGATTATCCGTATTTTGTGCCTCTTTCATGTATTTGTAGCGATCGCCAAGGGTGATATACAGTGACTTTTCAGCATCAAATACCAAACGACATCCAAAGTGAAAACCACTGTCGATAACAGGCGAAGCGCTGAATATTACTTCTACATTCTCGAGCCCATTGTCTATCAGTGTCGCCTTCGCCACACTACTGCTGCTGCCAGGCTTGCCATCATCAGAGGGTTTGCTGTAGCAAAAATACACCGTATTGTTTTCGCTGAAATCAGGGTCGATAGTAATATCTAGCATTCCGCCTTGGTTGTTTGCAACAACCTCTGGCACGTTTGCTAGCCTGTCTGATAGCTCGCCGCTTTGTGACAACCTACGAATACCACCAGAGCGTTCAGTTACTAGCATATCTCCGTTAGGTAGAAACGCCATTCCCCACGGATGCTCAAGCCCTTGTGCTAGTGTCGTTACTTTTATCCCGTCATTTTTAGTGCTAATGACCTTGTCTGAGTCGTTGTGACTATTTGCCATCACGCCTTGGCTCACTGCCAAACTGATACTACAAAGGCCAAGTAACCCCGCTGTAAATTTTTTCATCTGTGCCTCAATGTCCGCTATTGCTCTTATCGATGTCGTTTTTTGAATGCCGCATTTTTTAATGCGCTATCGTAGATACATCTTTTGCTGTGTATAGAATCTTTTGTATCTAGTTATCTGTAATTAGTGCTCTGTATCTAGTCTTCTGTATCCGGCTTTATGTATTTAGCCTTCTATATCCAGCTTTCTATATCCGGCTTTCTATATCCGGCTTTCTATATCCAAATAAGGCGAATATAGCTAAGTGAAGTAACAATTATACAAAAAAGGGTACAGCATAGCTGTACCCTTTACTTTATTTGTCCCGAGATATCGGACAGAGACCTCTTTTTACAGAGTTCTCTTTTTAAAAAGCTTTCTTAAACGCTGCCTTTTGACGTCTACTTCGGTAACGTCGCGCGAAGCATCCAAGCGGTTTTTTCATGAACGCGCATTCTGTCGCCAATAAGTGCAGCAGACGATTCATCATCCGCACCTTGGGCTAATTTCAAAGACTCTCTGCACGTTTTTACCACCTGCTCGTGGCCATGGGTAAGTAAACGTACCATTTCGGTAGCCTCTGGCACACCATCCACTTCTTCAATTGCACTTAGCTCGGCAAATGCTTTGTACGTTCCTGGAGCCGCCACGCCTAAAGTACGAATACGCTCTGCGATTTCATCTACCGCTAATGCCAGTTCGGTGTAGTGCTCTTCAAACATTAGGTGTAGTTCGCGAAACTGTGGGCCTTCAACATTCCAGTGAAAATTATGAGTTTGAAGGTATAACGTGTACGAGTCTGCCAATAGTTTCTTTAAACCATGGGCCACTTCATTACGATCGCTTTCTGAAATTCCAATATCAATTTTACTCATGTTCCGCTCCTCAACATAATGTTAAAACTAATTAGCAGTAACGCTAACGAATCTAAATATTATATATCAACCTAACGCAGATAGAACTCGCATTAAGTTGATTGCAGCCATCTATTTTATAGATGCTAGCCCCTTAAGTTTCAACGTGAAAGATACGGGTATTGTCCGCCATCATAAACACGTCACAGTGCTTAATGCCCGTGCTTGTGCACAGCTTGTTTATCGGCTTTTACAGGTAGAACCGTATGCAATGGCTCTTGCCCATCAAAGTGAAGAGTGAGCTGCACTTCTTCTCCCTCGCTTAAACCATTTTTTAAACCTAAAAGCATTACGTGGTAACCACCCGATGTGAAAGTGACATGTTCGTGAGCGCCTATAGTCACACCATCAGTTAAGTGACGCATACGCATAACGTCGCCTTCCATTTTCGTGGTGTGAATTTGCGCCTCGTCTGCCACTTTGGCGTCAACAGTAACACCACTTAGTTGAAGGTCGTCTTCGCTATGATTGTGCAGTGTAAAATAAGCGGCTGCAGTTTTAGCCATTGGGAAGGTTGCGCGGGCATAGCCATCGTTAAGAACAACGGGCGATTGGGAGTCTGTCATGTGCCCATGGTTTTTATGATGCTCATGGCTTTTGTCGTGCTCATGGCTTTTGCCGTGCTCATTCTCATGGCTGTGCTCACCGTGAGCAAAAACAGTAGCCGAAGTAAAACAAGACAGGGCTAGCAGACAGCTAAACGCTTTGCCATGAAATTGGCGAACATAGGAAGATAATGACATTGAGAAATTGCTCCGTTGTGGTTAACGGAACTATATTACGTAAGAAATGCGTAATAACAAAGATAAATGGTGCCGACTGCCGGAATCGAACTGGCGACCTACTGATTACAAGTCAGTTGCTCTACCAACTGAGCTAAGTCGGCACACTATTTAAAACCGCTGCCTAGACAGCGGATGCGTATTCTAGCGATTAAATGGTTACTGTCAACCTTTTAATCGCGTTGCCTCAGCAACTAATTTGGGGAAGTACTCAAGGGGAAGATATTGACTAAGGGCCATCAGCTTTTCACCAAGCTGATGGTAGCTATCAGTCGTCACATTAATGTGGCCCATCTTGCGCTTGTCTCTTACCGATTTACCGTACCAATGCAAATGACTGCCATCAATACTCAAAAGCTCTCGAGAGAAACTGCTGCACCCAATAATATTCACCATGGCACTGGGTCCCAACGCTGATGTATCGCCTAATGGCAGTCCACACACCGCTCTGAGATGATTCTCGAACTGACTGGTTACCGCGCCAGATTGACTCCAGTGACCTGAATTGTGAACCCGGGGCGCTAACTCATTCACCAATAAGGTATCGTTAACTTGGAATAGCTCCACCGCAAGTACACCCACATAGTCCATACCGTCGGCCAAGGTGGTAAAGATATCGTGTGCTTGTTGCTGTAGCGCCTCATCGACGTTTGTTGCAGGCGCAACAGACACATGTAGCTGGCCCTGATGGTGCAAGTTTTCCGCAAGTGGATAAGTGCGAATATCACCTTTGGCATTTCTCACACCAATGAGTGAAAGCTCGCGGTCGAAGGCAACTATTTTCTCAACAACTAGAGGCACATTTTCTAAATCTAGGCCCTGAAGAGACTGCTTTAACTCTGGTAATTCGGCGTCGTCTGACAAACGCCATTGGCCGTAACCATCGTAACCATCGCGACTGGCTTTTAAAATTAACTTGCTGCCAAGCGCATCAACACATTCATCTAACTGGTCTAAGTGCGTAACAATTTTGTGCTCGCAATTTGCCACACCCATAGTCTGCAACAAGTGCTTTTCACGAACACGATCTGCACCCACCAAAATACTTTGAATATTCGGCATTAACTTATTGGTTTGCGCGGCAACTTCAAGCAGGCGCTCTGGAACGTGCTCAAATTCAACGGTTAGCGCATCAGCACCGACTAACGCTTCATCAAGAGGGATATCTAGAGGGGTTTTACTTACCGGATGAACAACCGTGTCGTTATTTACGTCAACGGCCTGTACATCAATACCTAACGGACTACCCGCAAGGTACATCATTTGTGCTAATTGACCTGCACCGTAAACGACGACTCTCATTCATCTAGCTCCAATGTGTTACTTGACGCTAGCACTGTCTCGGTTTGAGTTTTTCTAAAGGCAATAATCGCGTCTCGCACTGTCTCGTCTTGCAACGCAACAACTTGAGCGGCCAATAGCCCAGCATTGGCTGCGCCAGCTTCGCCAATGGCGAGCGTACCAACGGCAACGCCCTTAGGCATTTGCACAATTGATAACAATGAGTCTAAACCGCTAAGTGCTTTTGATTTTACCGGACACCCAAATACTGGCAAATGAGTATGCGCTGCAATCATGCCAGGCAAATGAGCAGCACCGCCGGCACCTGCAATAATGGCGCTAAAGCCTTCATCTGCAGCGCTCTCTGCGAACTCCACTAGTAAGTTTGGTGTTCTGTGCGCCGACACGACTTTCGCGTCAAATTCGACGTTGAACGACTTCAGCATTTTTGCAGCCTGCTGCATGGTAGGCCAGTCTGAAGTTGAACCCATTACAATCGCGACTTTCGCCATCTAATGATCCTCGGAGTAGGTAACCTGAATCCTGTTTAAGAAAAGGCGCTCAGCACCACTAGAAACGCGAATTACTGCGTTGCAAAAGTAAGTAATAG
>NZ_JQFW01000007.1:49296-99632 GCF_000753865.1 Alteromonas sp. LOR
TATAGAACAAATGCTTGCACCATTCTTTAAACAGGATTCAGGTTAGGTAAAATAGACAAGTTTGGAAAGCACGCGATTGTAGCGTAACTTGCGCAAAATTCCCACTTCAATTGCCCGTAGAAAGGCGTTTCAAATTGCGCGTTAAATGACTTGTGACAAGATATCTAGACAGCGGCGAGTTCGTTGGCAATACAGTTAAATAGAACACGCTTTCGAATAGGCTTACTTAAGTACGCATCCATACCCGCGTTGAGACACGCTATTCTGTCTTCCTCAAAAGCATTCGCCGTTAGCGCAATAATACGCACGGTGTCTTTGTTTATGCCGTGCTTGCGAATTTGCGATGCGGCAGTCAGGCCATCCATTACCGGCATTTGGCAATCCATGAGAATGACATCAAACGGGTATTTCTTCGCTGCCTCTAACGTATCTTGTCCATTTTTAGCACGTATACAGCGGACGTTAGCGCTAGACAACATATCCATGACGATTTCGGCGTTAATATCGTTATCTTCTGCTAATAGAATATGGGTGTTACTGGGGATAGTTGCGATGCTATGCTTAGCATCGGTTCCTTTAGCCACTACTGCATGCTTACTTTCTTTACAGGGAACATAAAATGTAAACGTAGAGCCATTATCCAGCACGCTCTCTACACTCATTTCACCACCGAGAAGCTCCACAAGACCTTTACTTATTGGCAAACCTAATCCCGTGCCTCCATAGTCGCGAGTGGTGGAGGCATCGGCCTGCTCAAACTTCTCAAAAATAGTATGTAACTTATCTTTTGAAATGCCAATTCCGGTGTCGGTGATCTTAATATTAAGGGAATTGTCGGCATAACTTGCCGTTATTGTAACGGTGCCGCCATTAGTAAATTTAATCGCATTGCTCAGTAAGTTATTCACCACTTGACCAACTTTGCCAGCATCAAGGGCTAGTACGCTAGGAACTGAGTCATCTACATGAAGGTCAATCTCCACTTCCTTTACATTGGCCGTGTAGGCGTAAAGTTCCTTGGCACCTAACAACAGTTCGCGTACCTGCGTATCTTGGTAATCCACTGCCATCTTGCCAGACTCGATTTTAGACCAGTCGAGGATACTGTCTAATATATGCAGCAAATTTGTGGCCGAGCGCGAAATGGTATTGGCTCGTGACGCTATATGACCAGGCAGCTCGTACTCTGACATGAGTTCACACGAACCAATAATGCCATTCATTGGGGTGCGAATTTCGTGGCTCATGTTGGCAAGAAACTGGGTTTTCGAAATATTCGCCGCTTCTGCAGATTTTAATGCGCTCTCTAAATGATGCGTTTTTTCTTCTATGCGCGCTTCCAGTGACTGATTAAGCTCACCTAACTCTACGTTCAACTGCTTCTCGTTTGCCCTTGCCTTGTCTAGTTCATCAAAGGCTGTTAGTAAGCGCTGCTCTAAACTTATAAACTCATTGTTTAATGCAGTGAGCTCTTGAATGTGAAATGCACGACTGGGGAGATTATTTCCCTGCGTACTTTTTGGGTCAAATTTGGCAATATAACGAATGAGTCGTCTAAGAGGCATGCTGATCATCCGAGCGACTAAATAGCCAATTAATGTACCAAGGACGGATAACAACAATAGTAAGAGCAAGTCCTTCATCAGGTAGCTGCCCATAGAGGCTTGCAGGTATTCCCGGTTGAAGTAATAGCTTAACGTCCAGTTAACCTTTGGTATATCACCCTTAAACCGCAGCCAGTTTTTTCCGCCTACGCCATTATCTATTTCAACATCACACTTTGGCTCGCACTCATAAAACGGCGCTTTGCTTAACGGCTCTAAGTTAAGCGCGCTTGATGCAAATATCACATCCCCTTTTCTGTCCTCTATTAATAAGGAAAAGCCTTGTAAACTGAGCTCATCGAAGGCAGTAAAGCTTTTAAGAGACAGTGAGCCTTCAACAATACCAACGGTGTTGTCGCTGCTTGTTTTAATAGGAGCGGAAATGGCGATGATAGGGTCGTTCCCAAAGCCACGCCCTTGAAATACATCGGATAAATAAGGCTCGCCAGATTCCATTACTTCAGAAAAATAGGGGCGATAAGCGACATTTGAGCGCACGCCATCTTTTACTTTATCAATTAAATTGGTGGGGTAAGTGTGGGTAATGTCACCATCTTCATCAGCGATAAGAAACGTAATGAAGTTAGGGTAATACGCGGCCATTATCGACAGCTGTTTTGAGGATGCAGTGTCTAATGCTTTTTGAGCCATGTTGCCTGAAAGCGTTTTTGCCGTGGCCGATACAACGCTTTGGTGCTGTTCAATGAAATCGGATAGCTGTTGCTGCATTACCGCAACCCGTTGAACCATATATTGTTGAATTTGGCGCTCCTGCTGTTGCTGAAACAGCGCGACCGACAAGTAAATTACGGCCATGGAGCCGACAAAGAAACAGCCAGAAAAGAAGTAGCTAAAAAGAAAATTAAGCTTAACCTTCTCCGGCTCATAAGCAATATTTCGCCTTAAACCATGAGTGGCCAGATAAACGAAATGGCCTGTGACCAACCCAAAAGCACCGCTTATCCAGGTAACCAGCACCCCAGACATTATTATATTGAGGCTTTCGCTGTTATCGGCGCCGTTATTGAAATAATGCTCTAGTACCAAAATAGGCACAAAAACAACAGACCAAAAGCCCGCACCTATCTTAATCACCTGTTTCAGTGACTTGTGATACCCAAACAGACTTATAACGATAGGAAGAAGAGTGAGGCTTTCTTTTCCTACGATACTTCCATCGCCAAACCACACAGGTGCACTGATAAGTAGCGCAATGGGTATCGACAGGTATGGAGTAAAGCGAAGTGCTGCGTATACCGCTGCGCCGTAGCCAAACACGGCAATACCTGAACTATCAAAAGGGGCTGGCAATACATTAATACCCACCCCCACTAAGCACACTAAAAAAGCTTCAAGCGCTAGAGACCAGCTAAAAACAAAACGAGTTTTACCCAAAAAAAATCCCCAGCGCCATGTTTAGTTTTGCTCCATGTAGTCGAGTGTAAAGTTAGTCAGTAATTTAACGCCCAACTTCATGCCTTCATCGTCCACATAAAATTCTGGGGTATGATGAGCGGGGCTATCTTCTTCAGACACACCTAGAGGCTTTCCGCCAACCCACACGTAAAGGCCAGGCACTTGCTCTTGGAAGAAAGAGAAGTCTTCAGCACCGGTAACAGGGTTAGATAACAAGGTGTTTTCAACGCCGGCGGTGCGCTGCATTGTTGGCAACATGGCCTGCGTTAATGCGGGGTCGTTATACGTAATAGGGTAAGAATAATCTAACGGTAACGTTAGCTCTGCTTTGGCTCCCATACTTTCAGCGATGGCGTTTACCTTGCGAGGCAGTGCCTCATAAATATGCTCACGGGCTGCCTTGTTCAACGTTCTAATAGTACCAACAAGCTCAACTTCATTAGGAATAATGTTAGACCTGTTACCACCGTGTATTGAACCGATTGAAACTACAGCAGCGTCGTCAATCAGCTTTAATTCTCTGCTCACAATGGTTTGAATAGACATGATCATTTGTGCAGCGGTGACCACGGGATCGACGCTTTTCCACGGGTAAGCGCCATGCGCCTGTTTACCGTGAATAACGATTTTAAACGGATCTACGGCAGCCATGGTGCCACCAGGTTTATAGCGCACTTTGCCCACATCAGTGTTGGCATTAATGTGCAAACCAAAAATCACATCCACATCAGGGTTTTTAAGTACCCCTTCCTTTACCATTACTTCGGCACCACCGGTTTCTCCCGCGGGTGCGCCCTCTTCTGCTGGCTGAAAGATGAACTTTACTTTGCCAGTAAGTTCGCTTTTTATACCGGTTAAGATTTTAGCTGCGCCCATCAGCATGGCCATATGAGTGTCGTGACCGCATGCGTGCATAACGGGCACGTCATTTCCATTGTATTCGCCCATTTGTTCAGAGCGATAGGATAATTGGTTTTGCTCTTTAACAGGCAGCCCATCCATATCGGCGCGAAGCGCTACCACAGGACCTGGCTTTCCAGAGTCGAGAATGGCCACTACGCCAGTTTTTGCGACGCCGGTTTGTACCTCTAAGCCTAGGGAGGTGAGGTAATTCGCAATATAGTCTGCGGTTTTGAATTCGCGGTTAGAAAGCTCGGGGAACTGGTGAAAGTGGTGACGCCATTTAATGACATCTGGCTCTACATTGGTGGCCAAACTGTCAACATCGACAGATGCCGCAAATACGCTGGTTGACACTGCTAAACTTGCGAAGGTTAACGTTGCTAACTTCCTAATCATCATGTTTTTCCTTTGTTGTTTTAGCCAGAATAGATCATCTGGTAAAAGAACACACCACCAAACAGAATCGAGGAGGAAAAATAACGCATAGCTAAATACAAAAACATTATACGGAAGTCTAATACCCTCAATATATGAGCCTGTAGACATAAACAGATACAAAAAAGGCGCCTTCAAAGGCGCCTTTATCAGATTCTTAGCGAGTGCTAGCTTCTTTGTCTTCGCATTGCATCGAAGAATTCATCGTTCGTCTTCGTCATAGAGAGCTTACTAATTAAGAACTCCATCGCGTCGATTTCTGACATTTCATGAACAATTTTACGCAAGATCCACATTTTCTGTAGTTCATCTTGTTTTGTAAGTAGCTCTTCACGACGTGTGCCAGAACGATTAAAGTCGATAGCTGGGAATACACGCTTCTCCGCAATTTTGCGATTAAGGTGAAGTTCCATGTTACCCGTACCTTTAAACTCTTCGTAGATAACTTCATCCATTTTAGAGCCGGTATCGATAAGTGCTGTAGCGATAATAGTTAAACTACCACCCTCTTCAACGTTACGGGCAGCACCAAAGAAACGCTTTGGCTTATGAAGTGCGTTTGCATCTACACCACCGGTTAAAACTTTACCTGATGATGGAATAACCGTGTTATAGGCACGAGCAAGACGAGTGATTGAATCGAGAAGAATAACCACATCTTTTTTGTGCTCTACTAAGCGTTTCGCTTTCTCGATAACCATCTCTGCCACTTGTACGTGACGGCTTGCTGGCTCGTCGAACGTAGAGGCAACCACTTCACCTTGTACTAGGCGATGCATTTCAGTTACTTCTTCTGGACGTTCGTCGATAAGTAGTACCATCAATTCACATTCTGGGTGATTGGCAGCAATAGACTGTGCAATATTCTGTAGAAGCAACGTTTTACCGGCTTTAGGCGGCGCAACTATGAGTCCGCGCTGACCGCGACCAATAGGCGATGCTAAATCGAGAACACGCGCAGTAATATCTTCTGTTGAACCATTACCACGTTCCATGCGCAAACGATCTGCAGCATGCAATGGAGTCAGGTTTTCAAACAAGATTTTGTTTCGCGAGTTTTCAGGCTTGTCGAAGTTTACTTCGCGAATTTTTAATAGCGCAAAGTAACGTTCGCTGTCTTTAGGAGGACGAATTTTTCCTGCAATGGTGTCACCAGTGCGCAAATTAAAGCGACGAATCTGGCTAGGCGATACATAAATATCATCTGGACCTGCAAGGTAAGAAGAATCAGCTGAGCGTAAGAAGCCGAAACCGTCCTGTAAAATTTCTAAAACTCCATCTCCGAAGATATCTTCGCCACTTTTAGCGTGCGTCTTCAAGATAGAGAATATGATGTCTTGTTTTCTGGCGCGAGCCATATTCTCAAGGCCCATTTTCTCGGCCATGTTAACCAATTCGCTAATTGGTTTATTCTTTAATTCGGTTAAATTCATACTGGTGGGTCTTTGTGCTTGAGCTTCGCTTACAGGACTTTTGGTCACTCTGTTCTCGTTTAGATTTGGTATCGCCCGGATTTGGACAGTTGCAGAATGCTGCTCGGATGAGCGCTGAGGGAAAAGTTAGCACTATATTTAACCAACGTCCAGCGATTTGGTCACTAAATGTTAATTAAATTGGGCTCACTATCCTAAAGTGTAATGCTGCCTAGTGTAATGAAAAAAGCCGATGTAGGAGTTACCTACACCGGCTTTTCTGTATCAATTACAGGTTTTCGTTGAGAAATTCTGTTAACTGAGTTTTTGATAACGCACCCACTTTTGTCGCTGCAACGTTACCGTTTTTGAAAAGTAACAACGTTGGGATGCCACGGATACCGTATTTAGGCGGAGTTTCGTTATTTTCATCGACATTCAACTTGCCAACTGTTAACTTGCCATCAAACTCGGTCGCAACTTCTTCTAAGATAGGTGCGATCATTTTACAGGGGCCACACCACTCGGCCCAAAAGTCAACTAGTACAGGACTGTCAGCATTGATAACATCTGCTTCGAATTTATCGTCAGATAACTGGATAATTTTGTCGCTCATTCTTTTCTCCATTGTTGGTCTGTCGCTGAGTCTTCTCAGCCTTACCATAAGTGTTATATAGAAACTGTTTTTTAATGCAAGCACTGATAAGCTATAAGCTATGCCTACTCATTTAACTGAAACTCATTTTTCTGACCTGCCGATCAACAGCAAAGTCGTTGACGCCTTGACGGCAGAGAATTTTTCGCATTGTACACCAATTCAGGCACTTGCACTGCCTCCGTTATTAGAAGGCCTCGATATTGCTGGCCAAGCTCAAACGGGCACGGGAAAAACCATTGCGTTTTTGGTCGCTACATTCCATTACCTGCTAAGCAAAGCAGAAAACTCAAGTAACAGCAAATTAGACGGTCCTCGTGCCATCATTATGGCACCTACACGAGAACTTGCTGTGCAAATTTATAACGATGCCAAGTTGCTCAGTGAGCACACTGGAATATCGTTAGGGTTGATTTATGGGGGCGAAGGTTACCAAAGTCAACGTGAAACCCTAGAAGAAGGGGTGGATATAATTATTGGCACGACAGGACGCATACTGGATTACTATAAACAGGATGTATTCTCGCTGAAAAATATTCAGGTTGCCGTGCTTGATGAAGCCGATCGTATGTTCGATTTGGGCTTTATTAAAGACATCCGCTTTTTATTCCGTCGTATGCCACCTGCAAACGAGAGACTTAGCATGCTGTTTTCAGCCACGTTGAGTTATCGCGTACAGGAGTTGGCCTATGAACACATGAATAACCCTACTCATGTGCAAGTTGCCCCTGAACAAACGACTGCAAGCCGCGTAAGCCAAGAACTCTTTTATCCGTCAGATGACGATAAAATGTTGCTGCTTCTCACGCTCTTAGAAGAAGAGTGGCCAGAAAAGGCCATTGTGTTTGCCAACACCAAGCACAGCTGTGAGAAAGTCACAGATTGGCTAACCGCAGACGGACACCGCGTTGGTTTATTAAGTGGCGATGTTCCGCAAAAGAAACGTCTTGGTATTTTAGAAGACTTTACCAAGGGTGCATTAGACATATTAGTTGCGACTGACGTGGCGGCTCGTGGTTTACATATCGATGCGGTAACGCACGTATTTAACTACGACTTGCCAGACGATGCCGAAGATTATGTGCACCGTATTGGTCGTACCGGTCGAGCGGGAAGAAGCGGTATTGCAATAAGTTTTGCGTGCGAAAAATACGCGCTTAACCTACCGGCAATTGAAAAGTACATTCATACAACTATTCCGGTTACAGACTACGATAGAACCGCATTATTAGACGAGGTAACACCTCCTAAGCCACGCAGAAAGCGTGTGCCTAATAATCGAAACTCTTCTCGTAGAGGCAATAGCCGTGGGCGCGGCAAGCCTCAGCAGCGAAATAATAGTAAATAGAACACGAGACACTATGCAGGCAGAACTCCAGCACGATGCCCAGACCTACGGCGAGTATTATGCCGCCGTTGACCTAGGCTCTAATAGTTTTCACATGGTGATTGTCCATGTGGTCAATGGAAGCGTTCAAATTATTGGTAAAATTAAGCAGAAGGTGCGATTAGCGGCCGGGCTTGATGAACAATTATTGCTTGATGACACAAGCATGGAGCGCGGTTGGAAATGCCTGCAAGTATTCTCTGAAAGATTACAAGATATCCCCCCTTCAAATATCAAGGTGGTTGCAACCGCGACACTGCGCCTTGCCACCAATGCACACGTTTTTGTGCGCAAAGCCGAAGAAATTCTTAATCATAAGCTTAATGTTATCAGCGGCGAAGAAGAGGCCAGACAGATATACCTCGGCGTAGCCTATACATCGGCCAATCAAGGCAACAGCCTTGTTATTGATATTGGTGGTGCTAGCACTGAAATCATTATTGGTAATGATATGCAGCCCATTCATTTGAAAAGTTTAGACATGGGTTGTGTCACCTTTATGGAACGCTATTTCCAAGGAGGAAGCATAACCGATGAGAACTTTGATAAGGCAAAAAAAGCTGCACACGCACTTATTAGTGAAGTGTCTAACGCCTTTTTATGCTTTGACTGGGAAAACTGTCTTGGTGCTTCAGGTACGCCACAGGCAATAACTGAAATATTAGTGGCTCAAGGGATCAGCGATGCTATTCGACTCGATTACCTCTACCACTTGCAAAAGCAGTGTATTGAATGCGGCTCTATCGACCAACTCACTATTGAAGGGTTAGAAGAAAACCGCAAAGCAATATTTCCATCGGGACTGGCCATTCTCATTAGCTTATTTGAAGCTCTCGATATTAAGCACATGAACATTTCTGGTGGCGCCCTACGAGAGGGTTTAATCTATGGCATGTTGGACAATGTCACCGATAACGACCGCCGCCAGCAGACGCTAAACCAAGCCAAACAGCGTTACCACATCGACACGGCTCATGCAGCTACGGTAAAACAAGTGGCGCTGTCGCTATGCTATCAACTGTGTGGTCAACAGAATATTTGTCACCTCGATACCGAGACAATTTTAGGCGCAGCCGCAGAGCTTCACGAAATTGGCCTGCATATTGAGTACAAACGCCATCATGAACACGGTGCATATATACTCAGTTATATCGATTTGCCAGGCTTTACTCGTTTGCAGCGCTCAGCAATTAGAGAGCTTGTGTCTCAGCATCGGTTAAATGTTGCCAGTAATATATTTGATAATTATCACCAAGATTATCGTCCTATGCTTAAAGGGTTACTTCGGGTTTTACGCATTGCCGTGGTGCTGTGTTTACGCAGACAAAACAAGCATATTCCCGATGTAAAACTGTTGTGTGAAGATGATAAGTGGACGCTTACCTTTCCAGAAGGTTGGTTAAAGTCTCACCCTTTAATTAATGCCGAACTAGCCAATGAATGCTGGCTGCAGCACAAAGCAGGATGTGAGCTGGTTTGTTTGTAATAGGCGCTTTTAGGTAAGGCCGCTACATAAGAAAAAAATCATTTCATAAAAAAAGAGCTGCTTTGAAGCAGCTCTTTTTGTTTGTACTCATGCCCAACGTGTTATTTATTGCTATTGCGCAATAGCTCTGCTGCTTTGGGGGCGAAGTAAGTCAAAATACCATCGGCACCAGCACGCTTAAATGCCAATAACGATTCCAGTACCACCTCATCTTCGTTTAACCAACCGTTGGCAAAAGCTGCTTGGTGCATGGCGTACTCGCCGCTTACCTGATAAGCAAACGTAGGCACTTTGCATTCATCTTTACAGCGACGCACAATATCTAAATATGGCATGCCTGGCTTCACCATTACCATGTCTGCACCTTCTTCGATATCTAGGGCAATTTCATGAATGGCTTCATCGGAATTTGCAGGGTCCATTTGATAGGTTTTTTTATTGCCGCCTTTAATATTGGCAGCTGAGCCGACGGCATCTCTAAAGGGCCCGTAGTAAGAAGAAGCGTACTTGGCTGAGTAGGCCATAATACACGTGTTTACATATCCGTTGCTTTCTAGCGCCTGGCGAATTTGACCTATGCGTCCATCCATCATATCCGATGGCGCAACAATATCAGCACCTGCTTCAGCATGGGATAAGGCCTGCTTTACTAACACCTCAACCGTCTCATCGTTAACCACATAGCCCATGGCATCAATAAGGCCATCTTGGCCGTGGGACGTAAATGGGTCGAGAGCAACATCAGACATTAGCATGATGTCTGGGTACGCTTTTTTAATCGCACGAAGTGCCGTTTGCGTTAAGCCATCAGGGTTAAACGCTTCTTTTGCACAGTCTGTTTTTAAGGTCATTGGCGTGACGGGAAAAAGCGCAAATGTTCGAATACCCAGCGCAACCCACTTTTTCATTTCTACCAATAAAAGGTCGAGAGAAAGACGCTCTACGCCTGGCATTGAGGGGACGGCCTCTCGTGAGTCTTGCCCAGGCAATACGAATACGGGGTAAATTAAATCATCTACGCAAAGTGCGTTCTCAGCAACGAGTCCACGCAGAGCATCTTTAGCTCGAAGTCTGCGCATTCGGCGATTTGGAAACGAAGTGGTCATAGTTGGTCCTGCAATTGTTGAGATATTACTTTGTTTCGCCCACCCTGCTTTGCTTTATACAACAGTGAGTCGGCAAGTCTGAATAAATGTTGAGCCTGATCTTCATCATGCATAATAGCAGTTGCTACGCCGGCACTGGCAGTAAGGTTTATTTCATCGCCCTCATAACTCAGTGGTTCAGATGCCAACGCGGTTAGCAGAGTTTCGGCAATGAATTCACCGCCTCGAAGATCGGTATTAGGTAAGATAACAGCAAACTCTTCGCCCCCAATTCGACATAAATCATCGCTAGGGCGATGAATATGTTTTTGAAAGAGGTGTGTCATATGCTTTAAACACTCGTCACCGGCATCATGACCAAACTTATCGTTAATTTGCTTAAAGTGATCAATATCGAGAATGATCAACGAGAGCGGTATTTGCTCTCTGCGACTTCGTCGCCCCTGTGCGCGCAGGCTTTTATCAAAGTGACGGCGGTTGTGAGCGCCTGTAAGCGGGTCTACTGCGTTGAGTCGCTCTAGCTCTTGGTTCACTTCAGAGAGCTCTCGCAACGTAACCTCAAGCTCTAGGGTACGCTCTTCAACTTTGTACTCCAAATCTTCTTGATGTCGTTGTTGCATGGTTAACAAGTGTTCTTTGGCAATATTAGCCTGCTTCTCTTGCTCTAATGCAAATTGCTTAGCGTTTATCAGTGTATCTCTGCTGTGGCTAAAATTAATAGCCAAGATTAACGCCAGGATAAGCGTTTCAACCGCACCACCAATAATGAGTAACGTATTAGACGTTAATGGCAAGTGGAATAGGTTTAAATTGTCAAAACTCGCCGCTAAGGCGCTTATCAGTAAAAAGCCCCAAGCAATAGTAAAGTATCGAGCAATCACCTCGCCTTTAGTGGCCATCCACGCGCCTAATAGCAACGTGAAAGAGACGATTATGCTCAAGGCCACTAAGAAAATTTTGATCATAATTGAATAAGGCAGTAACACACTGGCAACGATGCTTGCCCCACATAGCCAACCAATACCGCGCATTATTTTGTCCAACAGAATACTGTGTTTCTTTATGGGCAATAAGCTACGAGTAAACATGCTGCCAAACATAATGGTGGCACTGGCAAAAATAACGGCGGCTTTACCTTGAAACCATGGGCTACTCGACCAAAGATAAGTAAAACCATAACCTTGAAGTGTGGCAATGGTGAGGGCTAAGCAAAAAACGTAGCCGGAGTAGAGAAAAAATGACTTACTCCCTGTAGTGACAGTGAGGAATAAATTGCTTATTCCCATCGCAATCAGTATTCCAAAGAAGACACCTAGTGCAGCATTTCGATTGGCTGTGAACTGAATGAACTCACTTTCTTTCCAAATACGAATGGGTAATCGGATGGTTCCCGACGTTTTTACTTTAATAAAAACCTGCTGTGAAAACTGGCTAGACGGCAATGGAAAAAGTGGCTTTACGTGCTTAAACGGACGGTTTTCTGCCGTTTGTGTATCTCCAGCAGAGTAAGTAACAAGGGGCGCCGAACTAATATTCTCATATATGCCTACGTCGAGTTCATCTAATAAGGCATAGTCGATATGCAGCAAATATTTGCTATCTGGGCTTTGAGTGGGCTCAATGACCATTGAAAACCACACAGTTTTGTCACTCATTCCCAAATTGACGGGTGATGTAGCGGGCATCCATTGGTTGGATGGTACTTGGTCCACATTCTCAAAATTTAGCTCGTCAGATGAGGCAAAACGATATTTTAATTGTGAGTAATGCGGGGGCTGCGACGAGTTGGGGGATATATTTAAAAACAGCGATATAAAAAGCACAACAGCAACGATGGCAGTTACCAACAAACCTACATCATAATTACGTAGCTTGTCTGTGTGAATTTGCATCAATCGTTCTCAGCCTATGGAAAACAAAGTGCAGCTGTTAGCAAAACTGTATTCGCTTAGCTGCTCTTCAGATAGTGCTAGCATCTCGCTAACCTGCTTTACAATGTGAGGCAAAAAGGCTGGCTCGTTATTTCGCTTTCTTGGTCTTAATGTTTTTGGGAAAAGATAGGGAGCGTCAGTTTCAAAAATAAGCCTGTCTTTAGGAATATTTTTTACCGCGTCTCTTAGCGCTTCGCCCCGCTTTTCATCACAGACCCACCCCGTGATCCCAATGTACAAACCGAGAGACAAATAGGTATTAACCTGTTCCACCGTGCCAGTAAAACAGTGAGCAATGCCACCTGGCAACTGAGGAATATAGTGAGTTAACAGCCCCATCTGTGGTTCAAACGCATCGCGCTCGTGCAGATAAACGGGCTTTTGCAGTTTAACTGCGATAGCAAGCTGTGCCTCAAACACCGATAACTGAGTGTCTTGTGCAGAAAAGTTGCGATTAAAGTCTAAGCCGCACTCGCCTATGGCTACACAGCCTTCGCGCTGCGCTAACTGCTCAAGTTGAATTAATGATTGGTCAGTAACGTCCTTTGCATGGTGCGGATGAACGCCGATGGTGTAACACAGAATATCAGGATACTTGAGATACAGTTGATAAGCAGGCTCCCATTCATCTGGGTGAGTGGTAATTACACATAACTTCTCAACGCCTGCCTCAACGGCACGTTGAATGACTTCGCTGGCATCGAAGCGCCTGTCTAGCAGATTGACACCAGCATCAAATAGAGTCATTTACTTAAGTCGTTTTACTTTTAAACGCTTATTTATACCGTCAACGCCTAAAAAGAATGCGCCGAATAGGCCCTTTTCGATAGTAACGCCCTGTCCTGTTTCTAATTTCAAATAGGTATTATCTACTTGTTGCCACTGTGAGCCGTCGTTAAATGTGATCACTTGCTTTCCACGGGCGCCTTTTGACACCTCAGCAATCGTTAGTGCAACTTCAGATACGTCGTCGGCTGGAGTGCGCTTTTTATCTAAGCCGAAAGACGCTTCAGGGTCTTGCTCTTCCATTTGTTGAGGCGCAGCAGCAACGGTAGGACGAACCGCCGGTACTTTGGTGACGGCTGGCTTTGGAGTTGCCCTAGGAATAGCCGGTACGTCACTTATTTGCATATCAACGTCGTCGTACTGGCTGATAGATTTTGCCATACGGTCGTAGCACATAAGGCGCTTTAAGCTGTTTTCAGTGCCGCGACATTTTTCGATTGCTTTGCTTATACTTTCAGCCTGCACAGAAAATGTGCCTAACGCTGCTAGCATTGAGATCAAAGTAATGGCTCGTGATTTCATTTTTATCCCTTTTGTTATTAATGAATTAAACGTCGTCTGAAATTTTGTTTTCTGCTTCGTCTTGCTCGGGTTCATCTGCGTCCTTGGCCTTTCCAGCGTATAGCCCGCCTATGATCACGCCCACTTCAAACAGAAACCACATAGGGATTGCCAATAAAGTTTGCGAGATAATGTCTGGCGGGGTAAGCAGCATGCCGACAACAAACGCACCAACCACCACAAATGGGCGTTTAGCACGTAGTGATTTGGCGTCTGTAACGCCGGTCCAACACAATAAAATAATAGCGATGGGTATTTCAAAAGACACGCCAAAAGCGAAAAACAGCTTTAACACGAAGTTCAGGTAGCTTGAAATATCAGTGCTTACCGTAACGCCCTCGGGGGCTACACTCGTGAAAAAGGCAAAGGCAATGGGGAAAACCACAAAATACGCAAACGCCATACCCGCATAAAAGAGTAATGTGCTTGATAGCAGCAGTGGCGCCACCAAACGCTTTTCATTGCGATAAAGACCTGGCGCCACGAAGCCCCACACTTGATAAAGCACGTAAGGAATGGCGATAAAAAAGGATAGCACCAAGGTAAGTTTAAACGGCGCGAAAAACGGTGAGGCAACGTCAGTGGCAATCATTGTGGCATTTTCTGGCATTGCATTTAAAAGCGGCATAGCCAAAAGCTGATACAAATCTTGCGCAAACGCAGCCAAGCACAGGAAAACCACCAGCACGCTCAATAGCGCCTTTAGAATTCTGCTGCGTAATTCAATTAAATGAGATAGTAAGTTGTTAGCGTCAGACATCTACTGCTTTTTATATGGTTCTTGAACCGACTCAGCCGCTTTTTTCAACTCATCAACACTTTGTTCAAGTTCTGGTGAGAGATCTTTAAGCCCTTGCTGTTCCGCTTTCTTAAGATTTTCATGCAATTCGTGCACGCGCAACTGATGCTCAACTTCTTGCTTAAAGCCAGTTGCCATATTACGCACGCCGCGAATAGTATTAATAGTGGAACGCATGGCACCGGGCAACCGTTCTGGACCTAACACTAGCAGGGCCAGAACGCCAATGACCAATAACTCCCAAAAGCCAATATCAAACATTAGGACTTATCTTTAACGTCGCTTTCTGTTTTTGTGGATACTGAGTCAGTCGAGCGCTGCTCTTCAACCTGTTTTTTTTGGTCGAAGTCTGCATCTTTATCGTCTTCAGTGATTTCTTTTTTGAAACCTTTGATGGCACTACCTAAGTCGGTGCCGATACCTTTAAGGCGCTTTGTACCAAAAAGTAACACAACAATAACCAGTATTATCAGCAACTGCCAAATACTAATTCCACCCATAAAATTTATCTCCCCAACGTCAATGGCACCAGTATGCCACCGCGAGCCGTTCCTTTCACCTGAATATTTATCTTATCGAATAATCATTGACGTTTTGTACTTCCCGTTTCATTCTTTGTATTACAAAGGATTGCTAATTTAAGCACCTAACATCACGATTGCTAACAAGGGGTTAGTCATTAATGACCTGTGCGGTAACTGTGTTATGTCACTTTATGCTTGTCAACTTTTCGCCGCTACAAACCAACATAGAGACGGCCAAACGTGATGTAGATGCGGTCAGTAACCATGAGCAATCACAAAGCAGCGCCAGCCTGCAAACTCATCAGTCCAATGATCCCAACAATGTTCATGAACATCATTTTGACGAGCAGTGGTTTGATATTTGGCAGCGCAGTTTTACTGACTCCATGGATTTTACTGTAAAGCAGTTTGATGGTTGGTTTCACAGTAACGACTCGGGTGCAAAACAACTCGGTGAACAAGCGCGTGCAGAGGGGCGTATTCAGCTTGCTTGGGAACCTCGTTCTGGGGATTTTGCTGACACAGATTTGCGTTTTAGGATCCGCGTAAAGCTTCCGGCACTTGAAGAGCGCGTTGACCTTTTGTTAAGTGATAATGAAGATGAAACCCAAGACTCATCGATTCGAGCCGCCAGAGATACCGCCAATAACAATCGCGACCAGACCACCATTGCTCTGCGCTTTCGCCCAGATCAGAATTCACACTACTCTTTTAGAGTGGGAGCCGGACGACGTGACCAACTGTATACCCGAGCAAGGTATCGGGATGCCCTAGCTTTCACTAATAAATTGGCCATGCTGTATGATGCTGAGTTGTATTACTTTACCAGAGACAGACTTGGTGCGGAGATAGGCGCTGCCTTTCAGTACGATATTAGTCCACGACACCTTGTGAGACAAAACAATCGCTTTTTCTATCGCGATGAAACCAACGACTGGTTTTGGCGACATGAAATTCAGCACCTTTACTCCATAAACAGCCACAATGCGTTAATTCCTCACTTTATGGTGGAAGGACTGAGTCAGCCAAATTATCGCGTAGAGGAGGTGTATGGCGGCTTGAGATGGCGCTCTAACACGATTAGAGACTGGTTGTATTTCGATGTAGAGCCCTTCGTGCTGTTACTTCGCGAAGAAAACTTTTCAGCGTCTTTAGGTGTGGCCCTTAGAGTAGAAGCTTACTACGGCGGCAACTCAGGCAATTAATGAGGTAGGACTTTTTTGATTGGCAAATAAAAAGGCCAGTCTTTATCAACTGGCCTTCTTTCTTTTATCGTTGCTGTGCTGCCGGTAATTAGCAGCGAGAGCCAATGAATACTAAGGACGAAGTGCTCTATCACCTCGGGCCAAACCGCACACGCCGGTTCTAGAAGATTCAATTACCTCAGCACATTGCCCCATTGTAGCGGCAAACGCGTCGAGCTTGTCGGTAGTACCGGTAATCTCAATGGTGTAGTTGTTGGCATTCACATCGAGAATGCGGCCACGAAATATATCCGAGTTACGCTTCACTTCCGCGCGCACTGACTCTGTGCGAGTAGCAACCTTGATTAACATCAATTCACGTTCAATGTGCGTATTTTCCGTTAAATCGGCCACTTTAAGTACATCGATAAGCTTGTTCACCTGCTTGGTGATCTGTTCTATCACCTTATCATCCCCGTGGGTGATAATCGTTAAGCGAGACAAGCTGGAATCGTCTGTAGGCGCTACACATAACGAATCAACGTTATATCCACGCTGTGAGAAGACACCAACAATACGTGATAGTGCGCCAGGGGCGTTTTCCATTAATACTGAAATAATGCGTTTCATCAGGTTCGCTCCGTCTTGCTCAAGCGCATGTCATCCATGGCGCCGTACTTAATTTGCATTGGATATACGTGTTCGTTTTGATCGATGGCAATGTCCATAAATACAAGTCTATCTGTATAGCTAAAGCATTTCTCCATCGCTGCATCTAGGTCTTCTAACTTGTCGACCTTAATACCAACATGCCCATAGGCCTCAGCAAGCTTAACGAAGTCGGGCATAGAATCCATGTAGGAATGCGAGTGGCGACCTTTATAAATCATGTCTTGCCATTGGCGAACCATTCCAAGGGCACGGTTGTTCAACGAAATAATCTTAATAGGTAGGTTGTACTGCAAGCAGGTAGACAACTCTTGAATATTCATTTGAATACTACCGTCACCTGTAACTACAACCGATGTGGCTTTAGGGTGAGCAAACTGAACGCCCATGGCCGCTGGCAAGCCAAAGCCCATGGTGCCAAGGCCACCTGAATTTATCCACTGACGAGGTTTGTCGTATTGATAGTACAGTGCCGCAAACATTTGATGCTGGCCAACATCTGAACTCACAAACGCTTTTCCATCGGTATGTTTGTACAAGGTCTCGATAACGCGCTGAGGCTTTATGACTTCCTCGCCTTGCTCGTAATTCAAACACGTCTTTGCACGCCATGTTGCAATTTGTTCCCACCAATCGGCAAGCTTCTCTGGCTGATGTGATAAGTCTTTCTTATCTACTTGGCTAAGAATTTGATCTAATACTTTATCTACCGAGCCCACTACAGGAATGTGTGCGTTTACGGTTTTTGAGATTGACGCTGGGTCAATATCTACATGAATAATGTCTGCATGGGGACAGAACTTGTCCACATTGTTTGTCACGCGGTCATCAAATCGCGCGCCCAATGCAATAATACAATCAGCATTGTGCATCGACTTGTTGGCTTCAAGGGTGCCATGCATGCCCAGCATACCGATAAACTGCTTGTGCGTACCCGGCATTGCACCTAAACCCATAAGCGTGCAAGTTACAGGGGCATTTAGCTTTTCCGCCAATTCAATCACTTTACTTGATGCATCGCATGCTACTGCACCGCCGCCAACATAAAGTATAGGGCGCTCGGCCTTAAGTAGTGACTCTACCGCTTTTTTAACCTGCTTTGGGTGGCCTTTTTCAGTGGGGTTATATGAACGCATAGTGACATCGCTTGGGAATACATAAGGATGTTCATCTGCAACACTCACCAAGTCTTTTGGTAAATCAACCACAACAGGGCCAGGACGGCCAGTGTTTGCAATATAATAAGCTTTAGCAATCGCCTCTGGGATATCCACCGAACGCTTTACAAGAAAACTGTGCTTAACGATAGGGCGCGAGCACCCTACCATGTCAGTCTCTTGGAATGCGTCTTCACCAATGTGCATAGACGGCACTTGCCCTGACAGCACAACCATAGGGATTGAATCCATATAAGCTGTAGCTATACCGGTGATCGTGTTTGTTGCCCCTGGACCTGAGGTGACGAGAACGGTGCCGGTTTTGCCAGTTGAACGTGCATACCCATCCGCCATATGTGCGGCTGCCTGTTCATGACGCACGAGGACATGTTTGACATCTTCTTGCGCATATAACGCATCGTAAATGTCTAGTACGGCTCCACCTGGGTAGCCGAACACATGAGTCACTCCTACATCTTTTAGCGCTTCAACCACCATGGCTGCGCCCGACATCATTTTCACTGTTGTATCTCCCATAAAAGGTTGTGTATTGTCAGCTTTCGTTGACCATGTCCGGACTATATCGAAGCTATTAGGAAGATAAAACACCAAATTGAGGAAAAGTGAGATATATATCCCAATAATGAAGATTATTAGGATGGATATTTCGAATAAAGCTAGCTAGCAACGTAAATTAGGATGAAGTTTTACATTGATTTAACATTTATTAGGATCAATACATTTCGTGCACTTATATAGAGCAAAGGTAGACACCTCTCAATCTGATATGTCTACATCAAGGTCGCTATTATCACTTATGGTTGTATCACTATCATCATCGCCATCCTCAAGAATGGGTTTTTGAGAACCGTAAATACTCGCTGCTTTTGGTCGATTTATGCGTCGTTGGTATTTTAACCACACCCTCTCTTGAGGCGTTGCTGGCTCGCGATGGCCTAGTGCTGATTCGAGATAGGATTGTTCTTCATCATTTTCAGGCGTAATGTGGCCATCGACAAGGGCTGCAAATAACCCCCCTGTAGACTGCAGAAGCTTGCTCTCTGAAATAGAGAAATCACCAGAACGGGCAAAGCCATATGGGTAATTTTTTTTATCCACAAACAGTTTACCCACTACCTGCGCTTTCGTCATAACCGCCATATTCACCCCGTTCAACACATGTTAGCTTGGTGGTAGCTGGCACATGTACCAGCTATGCAATAGACTTTTTACCCGACATCTATCGATAGGTTTAGTTTGGTTTATAGCGGCTGTCAAACCGAAAATACACGGTAGTAAAAACTTAATATATTAACGTGGTTTAAAGACAGAAAAGGCCGCAAATGCGGCCCCTTAAATTACGATTGAGGAAATGTTTTTTATCGCTTTTCACTTACCCACACTGTAATAGTTCCATCAACCACTACTGTGCCTTCTTTATTATATGCTTTTACTGAAATAGGCAGGTTACCGGGCTTCCATGCATCTTCTGGCACTTCGGCAACACAACGTATATCGGAGTCCGCTTTTGCTGGGTACTTCACTTCCATACCTTTAGGTATCCACCGCAAATGTTTTGGAATAGATGCCTCGCACATAAACCCCATTGCCATTTCTAGCCCGTTACAAATTGCAATAACATGCACCGTGCCGATATGGTTTTCTATTGCTTTGCGCTTCTTAAGATAGACTTCACAATAATTCGGTCTGACGTCGGTAATTAAAGGCGACACGGTAGAGAAATAAGGCGCTCTACGCGCAGAGTACCAACTGAACAGCTTTTTACCGAAAGGCAGTTTTAGAAATTTATTGTAGGTGTTTAGTACGTAGTTATTGGACATAGTATTCAGTGTTCCACAGCAACGGTATACGCGTATGTTAAAAATTGAGCTGGCATCTTGTAACAGCAAGCACTTATCTGGTTAGACCAGTAAGAGTAGCGTTTGATTCGGTTAAAAGCAATGAGACAAAAAAAAGCCCCGCGCACTTTCGTGGCGGGGCTGTTATTCATCTCACCTAGATTACATGTTGTAATTCAAACCAAGGAAGAAGAAACGTCCTCGAGGGCCTGCTGGACGAGAAAGCGTACCTAAATACGGGTCTTCTTCGAACGCATTATTCACACCACCATACACTTCTAGTGAATCGTCGAAGGTATAAGATACAGAAAAGTCGTGAACTAGCGCAGAACCTGTTGATGTAATGCTGACGAAGTCAGGGTTGTTTTCAATATCTTGGTTCTCTAACCCCGGAAGTAGTTGCGAACTTTCGTAACGCCCTTGCCATCCGATAACAAAATCGCCAATTAAATAATCGACGTTCATGTTCACAATCCACTCTGGACGGCTAAATGTGCCGAGCACATCAGTCACTTCATCCGGTGCCGATACGTCGCGAACTTCATCATTTTTAAGGAAGTTTGTGCCGTTAAGAGTAAAGTTTAAACGAGAGTCTGTGCCGGTTAATTCTGCTAAATCAAAACCATAATCAACACGGAAATCGATTCCCGAGGTTTCCACTGCTGCCAGGTTTATAAACCCTGAGCGGAAGTTAGAAATAGAACCGTTTGTTGCATTTCGGTCTACCGCATCACAGAACTGGTTGTTGATCGTTGGTGCATCAACACAGTTAGACGCAATATCAAAACCACTTAGGCTATCGATAAGACCATCAATCTGGATGTTGTAATAATCTAGCGTGAATACTAGGCCATCAAACAAACCGTCCAGCTCGCCAGAGGGCATCCACACTGTACCTATCGTAATGGTTTCCGCTTCTTCTGGTTCTAGGTCTGGATTACCACCTGTGGTTCCAGCGACGAAGGCCGACAAGAAGTTAGTTGAATCATATGAGCCATCGGCAACGCTATCGCCGATTAATGCAATACAGTTTGCTTCGCGGAATTCAGAACCTGCTTCAATAAAGTTTTGGTTACATGGGTCGTCGCCTGCACCCAATGTTGCAGCAAACGTTGGCGCAAATGCTTCGTTTATATTTGGAACACGAACCGCTTCAGAGTACGTAGTACGCACACTAAACGTTTCTACAGGAGACCATACTGAACCCACTGTCCACGCATCATGAGTGCCGTATGGGTCGTAGTCTGAACTACGATACGCGGTACGAAGTTCAAGACGCTCGGCGAAATCCATTCCCTCTAATAGTGGAATAGTGGCTTCTACAAAATATTCTGAAACATCGTATTGACCATTTGATGCGTTCGTTGGTCCACTGCGTGAATCTAGTGTGCCAAATGTCAGGCCAGATGCTGAATAAGGGTCTGGTGTAAAATTACTTGTTTCACGACGCCATTCGTAACCTAACGCAAACGATACTGGACCGGCTGGTAGTTCAAATAAATCAGACGAGTTACCTGAAATAACAGCAAGGAAGTTCTCTTGTTCAATTTCGTTTTCCGACGTCGCCGGCTGGAAAATAAACGCCGCAGCTTCGGCGCTTACTGAATCTTTTCCAAACAAGTTAACGGGAACGCACGATCCGTCGCCAGGTTGGAAAGTATTAAAACCAAAGTTGCCATTAACCGTGGGGAATGGTGACGTTGGTGGCAGAGCAGAACCGTCTAAATCTGAACGACACACGGCTTCACCAGTTGTTGGGTCTGTTACCGCATCAATAGCTGCGAAGTAGCGGTCTTCTAAGCGAACTCTGGATGTAATATCAGCATCCGTACGACCGTAGTTATAAAATACTTCGTATTCTAATTCGGTATTGGGGATGTAACCGTCGAAGCCAGTGACTATACGGAACGTTTTGCGCTCGGCTTCAGGGTTTGAGGTTGCATTGAAATCTAGAACGTCGCGAGACATTACCAAACTTACGCTTTCTCCCTCGCCATTAAGCTGGTTGATTTGAGCAAGTAGCGCACTAGGTACAAATGGGTTGTCTAACGAGATTGGAATATCATCGTTAAAGCCGTTTACTTGGTTGGTTTCTTTGGTTTCACTTGAAACAAACTTAGCATCAACAAAAAAGTTTATAAAATCATTTACTTCATAGTTAGACACCGCTTGAACTAACAAACGCTTAGATTCAGGCAGAATTAATTCGCTATCAGGGGAAGCTGGAACGCCGTCACCGCCGCTTGCATCAAAGGCACCTATATACACATCACCTGGGTTATAAGCACGTAAATTACCGTCTTCACCAATTACCTGACAGGTTGGGATCATTTGTGAGCCGATAGTGGCACAACCTGCAGCACCGCCGGAATCAAGTACGTCAACAAATGCACTGCCAGTGAGTGAGATTACACCGCGATCACTTGAGATAGGCAGGCGATAATTAGGCACCCATGTGTTGTCAAAGCGAGCATCTACACCAAAAGCTTCCTGAGTAGCCGCTGAGTTAGCGACTTGAGAGAATAAACCTGAACCAGCAAAGTCTCTGTCGCGAGCAAATACGGGGCTGGTTTCTTGATATTCAACGGCAAAAACAAGGTCACCGCGATCGCTGGTAAAGCCGTTTGCTAATGATAAGAAGAATTCATTGGCATCGCCATCATCAGTAACACCGGTTTGTGTACGAACTTCTAAGCCATCAAACGACGCGCCGTCGCGCATATTGAAGTTAACAACACCGGTAACCGCATCGGCGCCGTATACCGCTGACGCACCACCCGTTAATACCTCTACATTGCGAAGCAGTGCAGTAGAAAGAGCATTAACGTCAACTGAGCCTGTTCCTTCAATACCGGAAACGTGGCGGCGGCCATTTTCCATGACTAGAGTTCTTTCACTACCTAGGTTACGTAAGTCTAATAAACTTGCACCTAGTGGCGTACCGCTGAACGCTGAAAATGAGCCAGGAAGTGAAGCCTGTAGCTGTGGAGACTCACGCAACATGGCACCAAGGTCGATTTGACCTGAGGTTTTAATGTCGCCCGCGTTAATTGCAAGGACTGGACTTGCGGCACTTAATGATGAATCTTGCGCAACACGAGAACCGGTTACCACTACTTTTTCGACTTCCCGTTCTTTAACTTCAGTCTCTTCCTGAGCCTGAACTGCTCCTGCACTTACGGCCAATGCCGACGATACGGCAAATGCTAGTACAGAAATGTTATTGCGCTTTGATAAATCAAAAGCCATGTGTGTTTCTCCGAATATTTTCTTGTCTGTTTAAGCCACTATTCTTAGTGATAGCTACCGGCAGTAAGACTGATTATGCGTACCTCTACAATGAGCAACATTAAGGTGCTCACGTGGGGTACTATTTTTTTGGTATTTTTTGTCTGGTATTTTTTTCTGGTTTTACCCAGAAATTTATATTTATAGACTTTTAACATTTATGTTTTAGCAAGCACTGTGCCCAGTATATGTTCACTTTTGCACTGCGACAGCTCATAAAGGCTGGGGATTATGCATACTTATTTATAAAAATCTATTTAATATGCAAATGATCAAGCAAGAAAACCATCGACCGCACTATTTTTGTGCAATCAAGTGGATTTAAGCCATTTTAAATCGGCATTAAGTAGAGATGGAGTGCAGAGAAAACGCGAAGAATAGCGAACACCGTATTTTTAGCGCACCAATAAAAGACAAGTCACGATGCATATTGATGCAATCAGTATGAATGCACTAATCATTAACTTATGAAAATGTGGCAAACAGGCTGGTGCGGGAAACAGATTTGAACTCGTTGCGAAACAATGGCCGACGCTCGGTCGCGGGTCCACAAGGGTCGCATAGAATAGGATTGCAAATATAAAAATATGATTTGAGGTGTAAAAATTGGAGCGGGAAACGAGATTCGAACTCGCGACCCCGACCTTGGCAAGGTCGTGCTCTACCAACTGAGCTATTCCCGCATAGAGTCGATGCTGATGCATCTTTTGGTACTTACTAAAAGTAAGTTAGATTTGAATTTGGAGCGGGAAACGAGATTTGCCAACTGGCCGACACTCTGTCGCGGTCCCCTAAGGGGTCGCGCTTTTCGCACTCACTAACTGACGTTTGACGCGTTAGTTAGATTTGAATTTGGAGCGGGAAACGAGATTCGAACTCGCGACCCCGACCTTGGCAAGGTCGTGCTCTACCAACTGAGCTATTCCCGCAACAAAAAGGCACTTCGTTTGAAGTGGTGCGCATTTTACAAAAATTTTGGGGTAACGCAACCTTTTATTCCACTTTTTTAGTACCTTTGCCCTTGAGTGCTTAAATCGTAAACACTTTCTCTCTGTAATAGCGCATCTCTTCGATAGACTCGCGAATATCGTCGAGTGCAAGGTGAACGCCTTTTTTGTCAAAACCAGATAATATTTCAGGCTTCCAACGACGAGTTAGCTCTTTAATTGTACTGACATCAATACTGCGGTAGTGAAAGTAGTCTTCGAGTTCTGGCATATATTTCACCATAAAGCGTCTGTCTTGCCCTATAGTGTTTCCGCATAGTGGCGATTTGCCAGCATCAACCCACTGCTGCAAAAACGCGATAGTTTGCTCAGCAGCTTCGCTCTCGCTCACTGTACTTTCCCGACAACGCTTTGTTAAGCCGCTTTCGCCGTGCACTCGCGTGCACCACTCGTCCATGGTATCTAACACGCTATCACTTTGATGAACGGCAATAACAGGTCCTTCGGCAAGGATGTTTAACTGTGCGTCAGTCACAATGGTAGCAATCTCCATTACCACACACGTTTCGGGATCTAACCCTGTCATCTCCATGTCTATCCAAACAAGGTTACTGTTATCTTTACTCATATCATTCCTCTATGCGTTACAGACATGGCAACCATGCCCTACAAACGTTATTATTGTATTAGTATACGTGAAACTAGAAAATAATCGTGGCGAAAAAACCAAAACTTACTCAAAGACAAAAGCGTCAAGTTGCAACTAACCGTAGCAAACGCTTACAAGAAAAACACGCGAACTCATCATCCTCAACACCGGATGAGAGCGCACTGCTGAGCGGCACCGTCGTGGGTCGATTTGGCAAGCATGCTGATGTAGAGGACACTAGCGGCACTATTTCACGTTGTCACATTCGCCGCACGGTGGAATCTGTAGTGTGTGGAGACAAAGTCTTTTTTAGTAAAGGTGATACCACTGACACCGGCGTAAACGGTGTTATTGAAATTGTCAAAGACAGACACTCTGTACTTACCCGTCCCGACTTTTATGACGGCGTAAAACCCATCGCCGCGAACATAGATAGAATCATCGTAGTGAGTGCTATTCTGCCCTCGCTTTCAACCAATATCATTGACCGCTATCTTGTTGCCTGTGAAGACATAGGCATAACACCGCTGATAGTGATTAATAAGGTTGAGCTACTTAGCGACGAAGAACGAACTGCGGTAGCAAATCAGCTTACCACCTATGAAAAACTGGGTTATGAAGTGCTCTACACCAGCTGTGCAACTGGCGAAGGCATCGAAGCGCTTAACGACTACTTGAATAATAGTATAAGCGTATTTGTTGGCCAGTCTGGCGTGGGCAAGTCGAGCCTAATTAATCAGGTATTGCCTGACGCGGATGAACTCACGGGCGAAATTTCAAATAACTCTGGGTTAGGCCAGCACACCACCACAACAGCAAAACTGCTACACCTTCCTGCGGGAGGAGACTTAATAGACTCTCCCGGCGTGCGAGAATTTGGGCTTTGGCATATTCCCAGCGAGCGTATCACTTGGGGTTTTATTGAATTTAGAGATTACCTTGGCGGATGTAAGTTTAGAGACTGTAAGCACCTTAACGACCCTGGGTGTTTAATTAAAAAAGCGGTCGAAGAAAACGAAATTAGCAAAGAACGCTTTGATAGTTATCATCGAATTTTAGTCTCGATGGAAGAAAATAGGCCGAGCCACAGTCAGCCTCCGGGGGCTTAAAAAGCCCTAGCGTAAAAACCTTTAGTCGCGTACTTATATCGACTTGGAAGCATCCATAATCTTTAAGTAGTTTGTCGTTGCGCAACATAAGGTACAATCCCTCCCGTTGAAAGGGCCTTGTTAGAAAAATGGAGAATTTTTAGTGTTAGATTGGCTTAAAGTTAATTTACAGTACGTAACCCCGAAGCACCTCATATCGCGCTTGGTGGGAAAGCTTGCTGAAGCAGAAATGGGTAGCGTAACCACATCGTTAATCAAGCTATTTATAAAGCAGTACAATGTGGATATGTCAGAAGCCTTGCACGAAGACCCTTCTCATTATCGAAGCTTTAATGCTTTTTTCACGCGCCCTTTAAAACCTGAGGCTCGCACCATCGACGACAACGACGATGTGCTAATCCATGCTGTAGATGGAACCGTCAGTCAGTTTGGCGATATAGAAAGCGACAGTATCTTTCAAGCCAAAGGACACGACTTTAGCTTAACCACGCTACTTGGTGGCAAGCCTGATATTGCCGCGCCCTACAAGAACGGTAAGTTTGCCACTATTTATCTAGCTCCGCGAGACTACCACCGTATTCACATGCCTGTTGAAGGTACCCTTACGGATATGATTTATGTTCCAGGCGATCTATTCTCAGTTAATCCACTGACCGCAGAAAACATACCTGGATTATTCGCTCGCAACGAGCGGGTCGTCGCTATTTTTGATACGCCTGTAGGCAAAATGGCAATGGTACTTGTTGGTGCCACCATTGTGGCCAGTATTGAGACGGTCTGGGCGGGCACGGTTACACCACCAGCGGGGCAAAATGTGCAGCACTGGACTTACGAGCAAGACAGTGAGGCTGCCGTTAAGTTAGAAAAAGGTGCCGAATTAGGCCGCTTCAAACTGGGCTCTACTATTGTGGTGTGTTTCGAGAAAGACACCATAGATTTTGAAGATCTTGTGCCGGGTATGGTCACCCGTCTCGGTGAGCCAATGGCAGCAAAACGCAGTGCCGATACCACTGACACTTAATTTATGGATGCTGTTAAAAAAAGCCTGATATCGCTGCATTTTACTGTTGTTCTGCTTGGTGGTACGGCGCTTTTTTCTCGTCTTATCCCGTTAAGTGCTAGCGATATCACGCTTATACGCTCTGTTTTTGCGTGTATCGCCCTATTTGCATTTCTAACCTTAACGAAAGACAAGCTATCACTTCGTTCTCGCCGTGATTACCTTATTGCTATCGGACTAGGCGTGCTTATGGCACTGCATTGGATTTCATATTTTGCGGCCATGCAGTACGCTGGCGTATCGGTAGGAATGATTGCCCTTTTTACTTTTCCTGTTATCACCGTGCTCATTGAGCCATTTTTCGAAAAAACAGGATTGGTATGGCAAGACATTGTGTCGGCCCTCACTGTTATTGTAGGCGTTTATCTTATTGTGCCCGAGTCTTCGCTGGAAAATGAAGTCACGCTTGGCGTATTGATCGGCATTGGCTCGGCTATTTTGTACGCGTTTAGAAATATTATTCATCGCAAGCATTTCAAGCAGTATAGCGGTGCAAAAGCCATGGCCTGGCAAACACTAGTGATCATTGCGGTGCTGCTGCCAACCATAAGTAGCAGCATTGGCGAAGCAACAACCCGCGATTGGCTCATGCTATTGCTATTAGGTACTGTTTTTACTGCGCTGCCACACGCCCTTATTGCTGCAACTTTACGCCATTTGCGCGCAAAAACCTTTTCTCTCATCGCTTGCATGCAGCCCCTATACGGCGTCGCACTTGCTATAATTGTGCTTGATGAAAGCCCAACGTTTCGCACCCTCATTGGCGGTATTCTTATTACATCGGCATCGGTTTACGAAACGCTAAATACACACAAACTCCATCAATCAAACGTACAAGATGAGTAGGAATAGCCATGCGTATTTTTGCCCACAGAGGTGCCAGTAAAGCCGCTCCCGAAAATACACTCAAAGCCTTTCATTTGGCTTTTGAGCAGGGTACTGATGGCATTGAGTTTGATACTTATCAACACGACAGCGGCATTATTGTTTTTCACGACAGACTGCTGCTTCGACGAGCCCGTACTCCTGGTTATTTATTAGATACGCCGTGGTCTACCTTGCGCCACTTAGATATTGGTGAAGGTGAGTGCATTCCTACGTTGGACAGCACCCTAGCTACGGTACCTAAAGGGCGCTGGTGCAATATTGAAATAAAGCATCTTCAGTGTATCGACACCTGGGTAACTCAAACTAAACAGGCCATCGCACAAAGTGCGGTTGCAGAAGAGCAGGTGCTTATATCGTCATTTAACCACCATTGGCTTGCTGGTATTGTCGCTCGGTGGCCCGAGGTAAAAATAGGTGCATTAACCGCAAGCTACGAACTGGACTGCACAGCAAGTGCAAGAGCACTTAACGCTTACTCTGTGAACATTGCATTAGATGCAGTAGAAAAAGACTTTGTGGAAGAAGTACGCTCTAAAGGCTTTGAAGTGTATGTGTACACGGTGGATGAACCAAGAGATATGCAGCAATTAGCCGCGTGGGGAGTAACAGGTATATTTACCAACGTACCGAATAAAGCCATAGAGGTTTTAAGGTAAGTTGGAGATACTGAAGTAGACTAGAAAGCTTGAGGTAGATTCAAAATTTGCGAAATCTGACTACTTTGCCTCTGTCGATAAGTGATTCGACAATACAGAGTTTTTGCAGCACTTACATTGACGGCAAAGACGCATGTTTACCCAATGCCCCGCTACAATCAAAAATGCCCCCGTCGCGATAGTGAAGGGCTCGTAGGACTCGCCAAATATATCTTTATTCCAATAAATTACGCCGCCGGTTAACAGCAACGCAAGTGGATAATACCGACCGTGATAACGGGTTGCACCGCTAATGAGGGCTACTGCGCCAACCAATAAAGAAAATGACAAGATGGTGCGCTCGAACCACACCTGGGCAAAAAAGGTTGAGCCAATTAATGGCAGCAGAGGAATAAGTACTGGCAGCGCAAGGCAATGCAGCGCACACAGACCAGACACCCAAATGCCTAATTTGTCTAATTTCGCTGGATTGTCATCAAGAGGAGCCATGGATACCTTACATTAAAACGTGTCAGAGACGTTATAATATAACAAATTGGGAGAAATGAAAAATTTCTTCGCATTAAACTTTATATCGAATTCGCGCAGTTTATGTCCGATTGCACTCTATCGTGCTACTCGTTTGGAGAGGATGCGCCGCTATCGGTGGAATAAGTGGCGAGCAACGGGTCGCTTTGCTCGTCTTCTGCGAAATAATCTGCAATGGATAACAGGTTGAATCCCTCAGATTCTAAAGAAGGTAACTGCTGCTTTAAAAAGGCGATGGTTTCAGGGTGGGGATGACCGATAACAACCACATAGCCTTTGGCTTTTGCTATATCTTTCATTCTCTTAAATTGGTGTTCGAAGAATGCCGTGTTGCGCTGATGATCTAAAAAAATCTGCCGGCTGGCATTTGGCACCCCCACCCGTTCAGCAACTTCTTGAGCTTTGGTTAAGACGGTTGTCCTGCTGTCTACAAAAAACAAACCTTGGCGCTTAATTTCTTCCATAAGCGCTTTCATTGAGTCTTCTTGCCCGGTAAAGGCGCTCCCCATGTGGTTATTTACCCCAATTGCATTAGGAACACTTTTGATGGCTTTTCGCAATGTGTGGGTAATGGCACCAGGAAACATATCTGTACTCAAACCTAGGGGCCCCATGGACTTGTGATTTGTGGCTTGCATCGGCATATGCAACATCACAGGGCGACCTTCATTTTCAGCGCGTTGGGCAATGCTTTTTGACAGCGGCGTTTGCGGAAGAATAGAAAACGCCACCTCTTTAGGAAGTGAAAATGCGGCCACGTCAGTAGGTCTGTAGCCAAGGTCATCGAGAATAACAATGATATTAGGCTTTGCAAAAGCAGATAAGCTTGTGAGGCTACTAACAGCAGCACTCATCGCTATAGTTACGCTAATTAAAAAACGACGCACGTGCACCTAACAATATCCATTTATTTATTATTATTTGTTCCTGGTATTCACCAGCGCTTATTTTTAACACCAAGTCAGCTAATCAAAGTGCTAAGAGGTGATGACCTAGCATACCAAGTAATGAATTTGACACAACACGCCGTGCAGCCTAGCTACTCGATACATGGGCACTCAATACACGGCCTTGATAAATAGCTACTTAATACACGGTCACTTAATACACAGCCACTCAATACCTGGCTATTTAATACACGGCCACTCAATACAAACCCTAGCTAGTTTATAAAAATCGTCGGGTTAACCGCTTTGCCTTTATGACGAATTTCAAAGTAGAGGTTCGGAAACTCTTGCCCCCCGCTTCGCCCTACCAAAGCGATACGCTCTCCCCTTCGCACCTCATCACCCGCCTGCTTTAAAAGCGCTTGATTGTGCCCATACACACTCATGTAGCCGTCACCGTGGTCGACAATAGAGACCAACCCAAAACCGCGTAGCCAGTCAGCATACAGCACCTTACCCTGTGCAATACTATTTACCGGGTCGCCCTCTGCGCCATCAATGACAATGCCTTTCCATCGTACCTGCCCCTGCCTTCTGTTTCCAAACAGCTTGCGTATGCGACCTTTCACTGGCGAATCGAGCTGACCTTTCAGCTTGGCTAATCCGTCTAGCGTAATTGTCGCTTCTCTTGCCGCTCGCTCAGCCGCAATGCGCGCTTTTTCGATAGCATCCACTAAGGCTTTTTCGTTTGCTTGCAGGGAAGCAATTCGTTGGCTTTCTGACGCAATCGTTTGATTGAGCTTATTCAATGTGGCTTTGCGATCGTTCTGGCGAGTCAGCAAGATAGCCCGCTGATTTTCTTGCTCATCTTGAAGGCGCGCTAACGATTCTGCTTTTTCAATCAATTCCGCTTTAACTGCTTCTAAGCGAGCCACATTATCTCTAAACGTTTCTATCTCTTTTTGACGTGCTTTCGCAACATACTTGTAATAGGTAATGACGCGTTCGAAGGACTTTGCGTCTTCTTGATAAAACAGCATTTTTGCATAGTCGTAGTGCCCTGCCATAAAGGCGCTTTTAAGCTGACTGGCAAGTAACGACTGTTGCTGACGAATCGCAGTTTTCAATTCGCTCTGCTCTTTTTGGAGTGCCTGTTGCTCGTCTTTTATCTTATCTAAAGACTGCTTGGTGCTACTCAATGCTTTTGCGACCTTGGCTATTTCCAGCTCAGACTGCTTAAGCGCACCCTCAAGCTCCTCTGCACTTGCTTTATTATTTTTAAGCACTTGCTGCCTAGCGACTAATTCGGCCTGTAGTTGTGCCAACTGCTCTTTTTGTTGTGCTTGTCCAGATTCTTGGTCAGAGTCCTGACTGCACGCAAGGGGCGAAACAAGCATTAGCAAGCAAAAAGACAGCAGAGAAAGCGCGGTTTTTAAAAACATAAAAGCGGTGAAGATATCCTGTTAACAAGCATGGCTGTGCATAAATTTGAAATGATGAACGCATCGAGCATCTAAAAATAACGAACCTTAACTAAAATAGCGCGCATTTAACGACAAAGCGCGGGTATTCGTTCCAAAATCAGTGTATCTGAGGCTTTGCCATAATCCCAGTTCAATTTCGCCGTAATATCAACCATCTGAAGCAAATGGGAATGCTGATGCGAGCTACTGCTAACGGCAGGCTGGTTTCTCGCCGATTTTTCTATATACTTTGCACTCTTTTCAAGGTCTGTAGACAGGGTTAGCAGTAATGGATCAACTAATTGAATTTGCCAGCAACAATATTGTTCTTGCTGGTGTGTGGGTGGCGTTAGTGGCAATGTTGATATTTAGTTATGTCAGCGGGCTCACCTCGTCGGTAAAAGAATTAAGCACCCATGAAGCAACGCTTTTAATCAATAAAGAAGACGCGGTGATATTTGATACTCGTCCCGCAAAAGACTTTAAAACCGGACACATACTCGGTGCTAGACAAATAAAACCAGAAGAGCTTCGCGAGAAAAACTTCAAGAAGCTTGAAAACAGCAAAGACAAACCCATTATCGTAGTATGCGCTATGGGTAATCAGGCTCGTGGTACAGCAAGTGCGATGCAAAAAGACGGCTTCGCAAATGTGAATGTATTGAAAGGCGGTATGAATGCATGGCAAAGCGCCAGCCTTCCCGTTTCAAAATAATAGGTAACCTTTTATGAGCAACGTTGAACTTTACACCAAGGGCCACTGCCCATATTGCCATCGTGCAAAAGCACTACTCACGCAAAAAGGTGTGGAATTTACTGAATATCCCATCGACGTGCAGCCTGAATTGCGCGACGTTATGATTGAGCGTGCCAACGGTGGCTGGACAGTACCGCAGATTTTTATCAATGATCAGCACGTTGGCGGCTGTGACGAGATGATGGCTTTAGAAGCCGCGAGTAAACTCGACCCAATGCTGGGTTTAGCATAAAGCGTCAGCACGACAGCAACGCTCTAAATTTAAAATAAAACAACAAATAAATAGGAACTATCATGGCTGACGAAAATCAGACAAATAACGGCGAGGCTGCAGGCGAACAGGCTCAGCAGGGACCACAGTTTAATATTCAACGCATTTACACCAAAGATATTTCTTTTGAATCACCCAATGCGCCGGCTATCTACACAAAAGAGTGGAAGCCTGAAATTAAGCTGGATATCGACACTAGCACAAACAAGCTAGAAGAGAACGTATACGAAGTGGTACTTTCGGTTACCGTTACTGCGTCTCTTGGCGAAGAAACAGCGTTCCTTTGTGAAGTTCAGCAAGCAGGTATCTTTGCTATTGGCGAAATGCCAGATCAGAACAAAGCACATACTCTTGGTTCGTTCTGCCCGAATATGCTTTTCCCTTATGCGCGTGAAACCATCTCTAACTTGGTTAACCGCGGGACTTTCCCTCCGCTTAACCTTGCACCTGTAAACTTTGATGCAATTTTTGCAGCTTATGTGCAAAAACGTGCGCAACAAGCACAGGGCCAAGCGCCTAAGATGGACGCGTAAATAACGTGAACACTAAGACGGCTTGTGAACCTTCGGTTTCTACTGCGTCTACCTCGGTACCTTCTACCTCGGTACCGTCTACCTCGGTGTTAGGAGCAGGGTCTTACGGCACTGCTCTTGCTTTTTGTCTTGCCAGAAATGGTAATCCAACACTGTTGTGGGGGCGGGACGAGAAGCATATACAAGCTCTCGCAGAGTCTCGAGAGAATGCTCGATACTTACCAGGAGCAACGTTTCCCGATGCGCTGCAGGTAGATGCTGATTTAGAAAGCGTTGTTGCAGCGAGCGCAGACATATTAGTCGTGGTTCCAAGCCATGCTTTTGCGGCCATGCTGACAAGCTTAAAGCCCTTGCTAAAACCTCATCACAGAGTTATTTGGGCGACAAAAGGTCTTGAACCAAAAACAGGGCGTTTGTTGCGAGAAGTAGCAGAAGAGATTCTAGGTCTTGATTACCCTCTAGCGGTACTATCCGGCCCAACCTTCGCCAAAGAAATGGTAGCGGGATTGCCCACGGCTATATCACTGTCTTCTACTGACGATACTTTCGCTGATGAGTTTTCGGCAAAGCTTCACTGTGCAAAATCATTCAGAGTGTATAAAAACTCAGATTTTACCGGCGTACAGCTTGGTGGTGCAGTGAAAAACGTTATCGCGATTGGTGCGGGATTGGCCGACGGTTTAGGCTTTGGTGCAAATGCTCGTACTGCGCTGATAACCCGTGGTCTTGCCGAACTAACCCGCTTAGGCGTAAAGCTTGGCTCCAACCCTGAAACCTTTATGGGCATGGCTGGACTTGGCGACTTAGTGCTTACCTGCACAGATAATCAGTCTCGAAACCGCCGCTTTGGCTTGGCACTAGGTCAAGGTAAATCCGTTGACGTTGCCATAGAAGAAATTGGGCAAGTGGTTGAAGGTTACAGAAATACCGAAGAAGTGCATATATTGTCGAACAAGGTGGGTGTAGAAATGCCGATTTGTGAGCAAATTTATGCCGTTCTGTATCACGATAAAAACCCTAAAGAGGCCGCTTTAGCGCTTTTAGGACGCGACCTTCGAACTGAGGGCTAGTCGCTTTCAGTGACTGAAACTTCGTTTGCCCAAGCATTGTAAAAGCGCAAATGTAACACTAAAAAAGCGCAGCGTTTTATCGCGCTGCGCTTTTTTTTATGCTTTTAAGAAGGTAGTCAGCGTGAGGGAGTCTCAACGCGAAATGGCCTCAACGCGAAATGGTTTCAATGCGAAAGGCTTTTAGTGCTAAAGGCTATCTTGCTCCTTCGTATCCCATTTGACGCCAGCTCTCATAAACAAACACAGACACGGCATTAGATAGGTTCATACTGCGACTGTCTGGCAGCATAGGAATTCTTACTCGCTGCCCTTCAGGAAGAGACTGAATAAATTCATCAGGTAGTCCTCTCGTCTCAGGGCCAAATATTAACGCATCACCTTTTTTATAGCTGACATCGCTATGAAAGGCTTTTCCTTTTGTGGTGCATGCAAAAATTCGCGTGGGTTTTGCATCTTCAATGTAGGCGTCCAAATTTGCATGTCGTGTCACATGGGCAAACTCGTGATAATCGAGGCCAGCCCGTCGTACTCGTTTATCGTCCCATTCAAAGCCAAGCGGCTCAATGAGGTGTAGCGCGAAACCACTATTGGCGCATAAACGAATAATGTTACCTGTATTAGGTGGAATTTCAGGTTGGTAAAGTACAATATCAAACATGCTGTGACTTCTGCTTACTGCTATAAAGTTAAGGGCTATGGAATGAGTTGCGACACTTCCAATGCGTTTAGCTAGAAAGGTAATCACATAGTCGATTTAGCACGGGCTCGCGTATGGAGTCCGACTCGGTAAATAACTCGTGATAGGCCCTGGGTATGACTTCTAACTCTGCATTTGGCATTTTCTTTGCCACTCGGCGCTGACGAGTATTATCAATAATGCTGTCACCATCGGCACTAAAAATTATCATAGGTGTAGTGACGGCCCTAGCACTATCTTCTATTCGGTGCATAGCTTCATGTGCAGCAGCTAGCCATTCTGTGGTCACGCCACCCAGCTGTATTTCTTGCTCTTCATCATACAGCGAACGAAATAGCGCATAGCGGGATTTGCTGTGAGTGAGTTTATTCAATGAATAGGGGAATGCGATGTAAGGCGTTTGGCCAAAAAAGTACCCCGACTGCTGCTTTCTCATTCTATTTACGGCCAGGCCCGTACGAATAAGTCCGTTGGCCACCCAGTCAGGCAAGGCTGGCTTGATACCAAACATAGGCGAAGCCAATACGGCTTTGTCAAATAAAGTAGGCACCCGTAGCAGAGTGAGGGCACCAATTGCTCCACCCATTGAGTGACACACAAGCTGTAACTCGCCACACTGTTTTGGCTTTACTATCTCTTTAACGAAGGTGATCAGGTCGTCCACGTAATCATCGAAGCTGCTTACATAGCCATGCTGAGGGTCGTGAGTCAGCCTATCGGACAGCCCTTGTCCTCGATGATCAAGAATGAAGACAGTAAACCCATTTTGGTATAGGTCAAAAATAAGCTCTTTATACTTTAAGTAAGACTCAATTCTGCCAGAACTGATCACCACCGTAGAACGCGGGTTCTTTGGAATACAAAACGCGTACCGAACACTGAAACCTTCTTGGCCTTTAAAAGCCCCTTCAGTGACGTGCTCTTGCCAGAATGGGTTTATTGCCGTAGCAAACGTCGTCGCCAGGTCATTTTCAGACGTGAACGTCCATTCCATGTGTTTTGCCTTGTTATAAAGTTGTTATATCGAAATGATACCTAAAAACCTAGGTACTTTACCAACATACTCACAAAGTTTTATTTATTTAATAGCAGATTAGGGCATGTTAATGTTTGTTGTGCGAGTTTTGGGCTAAATGTACAGCAAAGATCAACACGCCCTAGGGTAACACCATGCACTACCGGGGAAAGGATAAAGTCACCTTTAACCCTTTATCACTTTGAGGTTCAGCGCAGATAACTCCGTTATGTAACTCTACAGCGGCCTTGGCAATAGAGAGTCCAAGCCCAACTCCGCCAGACTCACGCTCTCTGGCCAGAGATGCTCGATAGAACGGAGAAAATATTTGCTCGCACTCTTTTTGTGACAAACCATCACCATCATCTGAAATAGAGATATGCCACTGTGTATCGTCATGCTCAAAAGCAACCGAGGTAAGTGCTTTACTGTGGCGAATAGCATTTCGTATCACGTTTTCCACCGCCCTGCAGAGCATGTTGCTATCAACCTCAACGGTTATTTGTGGTACTTGTGCAATACGCAGCTGCTTATTTTTATTTTGTGCCTCAAAGTTAGCGTCAGTAAATACATCGTTGAGCACTTCGGTTAGGGGCTGCTTGGTAAGCGACACATGACCAGCCTCAACACGACTTAGCGTAAGTAGCTGTGCCACCAAGGCTTCCATGCGTTCAGCTTCTCGCTCAACTCGGCTTAACGTGTCAGGGTCTACGTTTTGTTGATACGCCAGTCCTAATGCCATTTGTAGCCTAGCCAGTGGCGACCTCAACTCATGAGATACATCAGCTAAGAGGCGCTTCTGTGAGCCCCACATGGCTTGTAATCGTGCTGCCATTGTATTGAAGTCTCGGGCTAGCTCACCTAATTCATCATGGCGATTCGATGCGAAGCCTACTCGCGTATCCCACTGCCCGCTGGCAAGCTTCTTGGCAGAACTTTGTATATCAAGAATGGGTGAAGTTAACGAGCGTGCAAACAACCAACTCAGTATGGTAGTAGTAAGGATGGCGATAAAAAACAGCAATAAAAACGATGGCTTATTTTCCTGAGCGCGATCAAACTTTGCTGAGAAGAGCGCATAACGCTCTTCATCATGGTTAAAAAACACAGGCCCAGAAAACTTTACGGCTCCGCGTTTAATTGCAATGGCAGACTCTTGCCCAATTAAATTTTGCAGCGCCCGAACATCAACATCTCGAAGGGGCGGCCCGGAAGGCGCAATGACTTGTTTGCTGTTGGTATTCACAGCGATTAAACGCCACCGTCTTTCTCGCTCGAAGCGGTTAAGCAGTTTAACGAGAGGCACTTGCTGCACATTGTTACGCTGAATTCGCGAGACAGAAACGGACAGTGCGCGCACATCCTGGGGTTTAATATCAACAACTTCTAACTCTTCGAAGAAAAACCGTGTCCCCACAACGGCCAGCGCTGCTGTTACAAGAAATGTAGCCCAAAACCACAAAAAAATGCGCCCCATAATTTTGCGTGTGGGATTTAACTTTTTAAACATCTGCATTACTCCGGCAGCAGCATATAACCCACACCGCGCAGGGTTTTTATCTTATCACCAGGCGCCACTGCAGAAATTTTCTTGCGTAAATTACTCACATGCATATCGATACTTCTATCAAAAGCTTGTAAGGGCTTGCCCAGTACTTTTAGGCTAATTTGCTCTTTTGTAACCCGTTGTGCGGCATTCAGCATTAGAAGCCTGAGCACCATAAACTCCGTGGTTGTCAGCTCTAGCGCTATATCGCTCACCTTAACCTGCTGACTACTAGGGCTAAGAAAGATGTCATTAATAAGAAGGTCTTGCTCTGTGCCGCCGCCACCGGCAGACAAGGTGTAGCGCCGCACTATGGCTTTAATTCGCGCTACTAGCTCTCTGTGGTTAAAGGGCTTTGGCAAATAATCATCGGCTCCCAATTCAAGACCTAAGATCCTGTCGTAGTCATCACCGCGAGCCGTCAACATAAGCACTGGTGTAGTATGGCTAGCGCGAAGTTTTTGGAGCACGTCGAAACCGTCCATTTTTGGCATCATTACATCGAGAAGAATAAGGTCGTAATGATGGCCGGATATTGCTTCAGACAATCCGGCTTCACCGTCGTTTTTCACGTTAACGCTATATCCCATACCAGAGAGATAAGTCGACAACATATCTGTTAGTTCAATGTCATCATCGATGACTAATACAGACTGTAGATGGAACTCCTTGTTCATGAAAACACACTCACCTTTCTATGATTTATTCCCATACCCACTGTGCCCATTGATTGAAACTGCACGCTGCTAAGCAATGCTATTACTGGACTGCACAGCGTCTATATAACTTCTATATAATTTCTATATAGCTACTATATCGCTTCCACTCTTTCTAGTCTTGATATCGTATCGCCTTTACACAAGCTTTACAGTTTGCTGACTGTATAGCTAGACGATTGGTACTAATCTATCAGTGTCAATTAAAAGGAGACGAAAATGAAACGATTACTTATTACCACCGCAATTGTAGCGACTGTAGGTATCAGTGGTTTTGCTTATGCCAAGCATCACGACACAGAAATGCGTCACCATCAATCAGCGAAATTTTCAGTTAAACAGATGGTTAAACAGCTTCGCGGCCTTTCTCTTAGTGAAGTACAAAAAAGTGAAATTAAAGCGCTAGTCACTCAATTTAAAGAAGCCAACTCTAATGAAACCAAGGGCTATTCAAGAGAAGAGCGCAGGAATGCTGACTCAACGCCAAGAGTAGACTTGGCCACAGCGACGGACGCTGAAATTACTGAGATGGTGACACAGCGTGTTGCAAAGCAATCGTCGAAGCAGCTTGAATTTGCAACATTACGCCATGATGTGTTTGCCGTGTTAACCACAGAGCAGCAAGCAGAACTCGATGAGCGCCACTCTAAGTTTGAAGAGAAGCGTGAACGCAAACATGAACGCAGAGAGCAGGCCATGCAGTCGCACAAAGATAGCAGAGGCGACAAACAGCAGCGTGGAAAAAGAGAGATGAAACAGTTTGCTGGCCTGTCTTTGTCTGATGAACAAAAGGCCGAGATTGCGCAATTGATTGATTCACAGAAAGAGAGTGCAGAGTCTCATCGCGAAACAGTGAAAACATTCAAACAGGCACAGCGCGATTTAGTGAGAAGTGATGCGTTCTCTGAGGATGCTTTTATCGCCCTTAGCGCGAAGTATGAAGATGACCTTATCGCTGCTGGCGTTGAAAAGGTTAAATTCAGAAGTACATTAATGGCCGTGCTTACCGACGAGCAACAAGAAGAGCTTAAAAGCAGGAAAAGAGAAATGCGAGGGTTGATGGATCTAATTAAGTAGGGCTCTTACCTAGTTAGCACTTAATCTTAATAGCCCTTAATTTTAATAGCATCGATACCATTTATCGTTGATTCAAAGCCGAGACATTACTCTCGGCTTTTTGTTTTGGCCCGCGCTCTTTTGGGTTTGATGCTCTGGGCCAGTAAGAATTAGGGCAATGATTCTACGCCAATTCGTCTCAACGTTTAAAAGTGGGGCTTAACTGGCTTATATTCTGGCGACAAAAATAGCGGTGACGTCACAACTAAATCGGCGGTTGCCGGTGTGCAAGCCACAGGTACGTTCCATACAGAACACAAGCGCAGCAGCGCTTTAACATCGGGGTCGTGAGGAGCGGCATTTAACGGGTCCCAGAAAAAGAATAAGGCATCTAACTTATTTTCAGCAATCAGTGCCCCAATTTGCTGGTCACCACCTAACGGGCCGCTTTTAAAGCGCTGTACCGGAAGTCCAATTTCATCAGCAACCAGCCCCCCTGTTGTTCCAGTGGCTACGAGGTTGCACTGTTCTAATATTTTTTTATGCTGATTCGCCCACGCTAACAACTCAGGTTTTTTGTGGTCGTGGGCAACTAGGGCCAAAGTAAGCTTGCTCATTGCTGAATGTGCCTTTTTATGTGTAAACCGATAAATACGATTATGACAACCAATAATAATAACCAATTATGACAACAGGGAAAGTGTACAGCGTCTTACGCTGTTTACATAGCCATCCTCGCCAAAACTGCATGTATAAATATTCAATATCAGCGAAGTCCGTGTCAAATTTATGTAACAGATACTAATGTACTATATTAGTTAACGAATATATCACAGCAAAAAGCGATAAAGACCACTCAATTTAAAATATTTATACATTAATATTGCATATAAATTCAAAATTGGTAGACTTATCCACGGTCAAAACAGTCGTCCATTGTGAGGATGACACGATACAGGAACGCATAATGACAACATCGATTTACGCTGCTGAATTTAATAGCAACGTAACCATGTTTACCACTCCCCTGGCTAGCTACACTTTGCATAGTGTGCGACGACGCTCGCGTTCATCTATGCTGTTGCAGTAGCACACTTTTTACCTTTGTAATGTGGTAGCGGTTAGGCAATAGAGTCCAATCAGTTTACAAAGGTAAAAAGTGATTTTTTTTCTTTATTCAAAATAGACTTATTATGTATAACGTATCAATTATTGGTGCCAGTGGTTACACCGGGGCACAGCTTGTAGAGTTAGTTCAACAGCATCCTGCATTGACGCTGTCTGGAACCTATGTGTCATCGAACAGCGCCGATGCCAATAAACCCATTGGCGAGCTTCACGGAAAGTTAGCTCACGTTGATGCAACACTTATCCCCATTAGCGACAGCATCTTAGAGTCGTTAGCGCATGACGTTGACTTTATATTCTTAGCAACGCCTCATGAAGCAAGCCACGACTGGATGCCAGTGCTTACCTCAGGCTCAGCAAAAGTACTCGATCTGTCTGGCGCATTTAGGCTAAAAGACACTGAGGTATTCGAGGCGTTTTATGGTTTTCCTCACATGCAGCAAGAAAGTTTAGACAATGCGGTTTATGGACTGGCTGAGTGGTATTCCTCGTCTATTGAGCAAGCCAAAATTATTGCTGTACCGGGCTGCTACCCCACCGCCAGCCTAAGTGCACTTAAGCCGCTAGGTGAAAACAACTTGTTAGATAACGCTGTTCGCCCCGTCATTAATGCGGTGTCCGGTGTCTCTGGAGCCGGTAGAAAAGCAAGCCTTACCACCAGCTTTTTCGAAGTTAGCCTGCATGCCTATGGTGTTTTAGGCCACCGCCATACGCCGGAAATTGAGGCATACCTAGGCACCCCCGTTATCTTCACGCCTCATTTAGGTAATTTTAAACGCGGGATCTTAGCTACGGTAACGGTGAAATTAAAATCAGGTGTCACTCAAGAGCAACTTGATGAAGCCTATAAAGCTGCCTATGCTGATAAGCCTATTGTTCGTTTGCGCAGCAGCTTCCCTAAAATAGATGATGTAGCGCACACGCCATTTGTTGATCTTTACTGGAAGCTTGATGAGTCATCAGGTTATGCCGTTGTCACATCAGCAATTGATAACGTTATGAAAGGCGCAGCATCGCAGGCCATTCAATGCGTAAACATTATGACTAAACAGCCAATAGAAACAGGGTTAGTACTATGAGCCGTTCCCCCATTGTCATAAAGGTAGGTGGCGCGTTACTCGATGACGCCGCTGCGATGACCCAGTTATTTTTAAGCGTTAAAGAAGTACAAAAAAGCCGTCCTGTTGTGGTTGTGCATGGCGGTGGGCCATTGGTGGAAACCTTAATGGCGAGCTTAGGACTTAAGAGTACTAAGATAGATGGGCTAAGGGTAACCCCAGATGAACATATGCCTTACATTTGTGGTGCGCTAGCGGGCTCGGCAAACAAACAGCTTTGTGCTGCGGCAATAGCGTCGGGATTAACGCCCGTGGGCTTATCACTACTTGATGGAAACATGGTAGTTTGTGAACCACTGGCAGACAAATACGGTGCCGTTGGTACGCCTGCCACTGCCGACGCAAGCTTTTTAAAAAGCGTATTAGCCCAGTCAGTGCTGCCGGTTATCAGCTCTATTGGCTCAAGCGCACAAGGCAGATTGCTCAACATCAACGCCGACCAAGCAGCAACGGTAATTGCTGAATTACTGGATGCCGAACTATTGCTGCTTTCCAACGTTGATGGCGTGCTCGATGGCAACAAAGCGCTTATTGGCGAGTTAGACGCAACGCGCATAGAAGAATACTCTGCTGCGGGCGTTATTATTGATGGCATGAAGGTAAAGGTCGACGCAGCTCTTCAGTCAGCAAACACTCTATCGCGTGCGGTCTATATTGCCAGCTGGACTGCAGATATCACTGACATACTTAATAAAAACACGGGTACACAAATTATACCCTGCGAGACCTCGTCACTAAATGGCGTCTTGGGAGACAACGAATGAAACAGGATTTATTAACATTTGCCAACTGGACCCCAGAGGCAATGGAAGCATTACTTAAACTTGCGGTTGAAATAAAGCAAGCACCGGCAAGTTATAGCAATGTGCTAAAAGGAAAGTCGATTGTTGCGCTATTTGAAAAACCGTCTCTGCGCACACGCGTGAGCTTTGATATTGGTATTAACAAGCTTGGCGGCCACATGGTGTATCTTGATGTACAATCGGGCAAGCTGGCCGGTCGTGAAGACTCGGTAGATACCGCAGCAAACCTTTCGTGCTGGGCGGATGCCATTGTTGCTCGCGTATTTTCTCACTCGACATTAGAGACCTATGCTGAAGCGGCAAATGTACCTGTGGTTAACGCATTGTGCGATAAATACCACCCGTGCCAAGGCTTGGCCGACTACCTCACCATGTTCGAGCGTTTTGGTAAAACCACAGGTTTGACTATGACCTATATCGGCGATGGCAACAACGTAACCCATTCGCTATTGATTGTTGGTGCCCTGTTAGGTTGCAACCAAGTTGTGATTACCCCGAAAGGTCACGAAGCAGATGCCAGCATTGTCGCTCATGCAAAAGCGTTAGCTGAGAAGACCGGCGCAACCATTGTTGAAAGTAACGAGTTAGAAGCCGCAAATGGTACCGATGTCATCTATACCGACACTTGGCTTTCAATGGGTGATGACACTCCGCTTGAAACTATTAAGGCAACGTTTATGCCGTATCAAGTGAACGAAGCGCTAATGGAGGCATCGGGTGCAAGCTTTGTAATGCACTGCCAGCCGGCCCATCGTGACTTAGAAATTACTGGCTCACTGATTGATAGTGACAAGTCGCTATTAATGCAGCAAGCCGAAAACAGAATGCATGGCCAAAACGCCATCCTTACTCAATTACTCAGTGCCTAAGAGGAACTACTTAGATGCAAAACGTTAAAAAAATCGTGTTGGCCTACTCCGGCGGGCTTGATACCTCAGCTATCATTCCATGGCTTAAAGAAAACTATGACTGTGAAGTAGTGGCGTTTGCCGCTGATGTAGGTCAAGGGGATGAAGAGCTTGAAGGCCTTCATGAAAAAGCGATCGCTTCAGGTGCTAGCGAGTGCCACATCATCGATTTGAAAGAAGAGTTCGTTAACGACTACATCTTTCCAACAATTACCACAGGCGCTGTATATGAAGGCGAGTATCTATTAGGTACTTCAATGGCCCGCCCGGTTATCGCAAAAGCGCAAGTAGAAGTGGCAAGAAAAGTAGGTGCTGATGCACTGTGTCACGGCTGTACCGGTAAAGGTAATGACCAAGTACGCTTTGAAAGTACCTTTGCGGCACTAGCACCAGATTTAACGGTTATCGCACCATGGCGTGAGTGGGATATGGTAAGCCGTGAAGACTTATTGGCCTATTTGGCCGAGCGCAACATTGCCACTACGGCCTCAGCAACAAAGATATACAGCCGTGACGCCAACGCATGGCATATTTCTCACGAAGGCGGTGAGCTTGAAGATCCATGGCAAGAGCCGACGAAAGAAGTCTGGACTATGACGGTAGACCCAGAAGATGCGCCAAACACACCAGAGCGCATAAATTTGTCATTTAACGAAGGTAGACTCACTCACATTGACGGCGAAGCATTATCGCCATATCAAGCGTTAGTGAAGCTAAACACGGTTGCGGCGGCACACGGCGTGGGTCGTATCGATATTGTTGAAAACCGTTTAGTGGGCATGAAGTCTCGTGGCTGTTATGAAACTCCTGGCGGCACAGTGCTGCTAAAAGCATACAAAGCACTTGAGACAATGGTACTTGATAAAGCAGCGCTTAAATACCGCGAGCAAATTGGCTTAGAGTTTTCCCACGTTATGTATGACGGACGTTGGTTTACTGCGCTAAACGATTCACTGCTTGCTGGTGCGGCATCCTTCGCGAAAAAAGTGACGGGTGATATCGTGGTTAAACTTTATAAAGGTCAGGCAACTGTAACCCAGCGTCGCTCGCCTAACAGCTTGTATTCTGAAGACTTCGCCACATTTGGCGCCGATGATGTATACGACCAAAAACACGCTGAAGGATTTATCCGTTTATTCAGCCTGTCTAGTCGTATTGAAGCATTAAAAAACCAAGGCTAATCACAAGGGTTAAAGGAGTATCACATGGCGTTGTGGGGTGGCCGGTTTGAATCCGGTGCAAGTAGTATGTTTAAGCAGGTTAACGACTCTTTACCGTTTGACCGTGTTATGGCGAGCCAAGATATACAAGGCTCAATAAGTTGGTCGCGCGCGCTGCAAAAAGCGGGCGTGCTCACTGTTGACGAACAGCAGCAGCTAGAAGCAGCACTGAGCGAGCTTAAAGCGCAAGCTGATGCCGGCGAGTTAGATTTTGATGCCTCTAGCGAAGAAGATATTCACAGCTTTGTAGAAGCTGCGCTTATCGAAAAGCTGGGTGATATTGGCAGAAAACTGCACACGGGTAGAAGCCGTAACGATCAAGTTGCAACCGATTTTAGGCTGTGGGTTCGCGAACATATTGCTTCACTTCGCAGCGACGTTCTTGGCGTCATTAAATCGCTGCTAAACGCTGCAAGTCGCCATCAGGAAGCTATCATTCCTGGTTATACCCACTTACAGCGCGCTCAACCTATTCACTTTGCACATTGGTGCTTGGCATACGTTGAAATGCTAAAGCGCGATCTGAGTCGACTTGATGACCTAAAAGCAAGAATGAACCAGTGTCCACTGGGCTCTGGTGCATTAGCTGGTACAACATTCCCTGTTGACCGCCATGCCATTGCCGATGAGTTAGGGTTTGATTCTCCTTGCCTAAACAGCTTAGATGCAGTTTCAGATCGCGACTTCGTGCTTGAGCTTTTATTCACCGCAAGCACAAGCATGATGCACTTATCTCGCCTGGCTGAAGATATGATTTTTTACAACTCTGGCGAAGCTGGCTTTCTTCAGCTAGGTGATAGCGTGACATCGGGCTCTTCACTTATGCCTCAGAAGAAAAACCCGGATGCACTAGAGTTAATGCGCGGGAAATGCGGCCGAGTCTTCGGTTCACTACAAGCACTGCTAGTCACCATGAAAGGGCTGCCTCTTGCGTACAACAAAGATATGCAGGAAGACAAAGAAGGTGCTATTGACGCTGTCAATCAATGGCATATTTGTTTGTGCATCGCCAGTGAAGTGCTCGACTCGTTGCAACTAAACGAGGAGCGCTGCCGCGTTGCTGCAGCGCAAGGGTATTCCAATGCCACTGAACTTGCTGACTACTTGGTGGGCAAAGGCATTCCGTTTAGAACCGGTCACGATATTGCAGGTCGCGTGGTGCTGCAGGCTATTGATAGTGGCTGTGCCATTGAAGATTTGCCCCTTAGCCAGCTGCAGTCTATTTGCGACAAGATTGAAGACGATGTGTATCCGGTGCTGCAGCTTGAGTTTGGCGTTAATCAACGAAATATACTTGGCGGAACCAGTAAAGAAACAGTGACTAAAGCGCTGTATCAAGAACTGGAAAGCTTGGATCAAGAGCTGGAAAGCTTAGATAAACAAGGGTAGCGGTAGGGACATACTCGCATGGTATTAGCGCATCACGATGGCATTAAATTATTTCGCAGCTCGCTGCCTTATATTAATGCCCACCAGGGAAAGACCTTTGTATTGATGTTCGGTGGCGAAGCCATTGAACATCCCAATTTCCCTAATATTATTCACGATATCGCATTGCTGAATACGCTTGGCGTGCGCGTAGTTATTGTGCACGGTGCGAGGCCGCAAATAGACTCAAGAGTGGCCCTTCGCAATATTGAAGGACGCTTTGAAGACGGCGTAAGAATTACCGACAAGCAAACTCTTGAGTGCGTAAAAGACGCCGCTGGCTCGGTGCGTTCTCAAGTAGAAGCCTTGTTAACCATGGGCCTTCCAAACTCTCCAATGCACGGCGCACAAATTCGCGTTTGTTCTGGAAATTTAGTTGTCGCAAAACCCATGGGAGTGCGCAACGGTATTGATTTTGAAAATACCGGTTTAGTGAGACGCATTGATATAACGGGCATTAACGATCATTTAAATGACGGTTCAATCGTTTTGCTTTCGCCCATGGGGTATTCAGCGACAGGAGAGGTGTTCAACCTGTCTCATGAAGATGTGGCCACCCAAGCTGCAATTACACTTAAAGCCGACAAGCTCATTGTATTTTCAAATTACGATGGCGTGTATAACAGCGATGGAAAACTGCTTCGCACCATCGAGCGCCCTCAGTTAGAGAAAATGATAATGGGCGGCAGCATTACCACGGAACACACTGTACTGCGTGCTCTCACCACCAGCGTATCTGCTGGCGTGCCACGAGCACACTGCATTAGTTATGAAAACGACGGTGCACTGCTTCAAGAGCTGTTCACTCGCGATGGCACAGGCTCATTAGTGATGGAACATCATTACGAGCAATTGCGAGCTGCTACCATTGACGATGTGGGCGGCATACTGAATCTTATTAAGCCTTTAGAAGACAGTGGCGTATTGGTCAAACGCTCTCGCGAACGCCTTGAGAGTGAAATTAATCAATTTATTATTATTGTACGTGATGGAATGATCATCGCTTGCGCAGCACTTTATCTGTATCCCGAGGATGACTGTGCCGAGCTCGCGTGTGTGGCAACACATCAAGATTACCGCGGCAAAAACCGCGGGGAACGTATACTAGAAGAAGTATGCAGGCGTGCTAAAGAAGCGTGTATCAATCGTATATTTGTACTGACCACAGTGACGGCTCACTGGTTTTTAGAGCAGGGATTTCAGCCTGCAGATATCAGCGCTTTGCCAGAAGTGAAAAAAGAACTGTACAACTTCCAGCGTAATTCGAAGGTGTTTACACTAAACGTAGAGTAACCTTTTCTCCTGTGCCAAAAGGCTCTAAAGGCCGCTTTGGCATGGGCATTTATCATCAAAATAAATACCCTCTTTGTTGCAAATTAACGGCAAACTCTCTTTACTGGTAAGACCAGAAACTGCGAGCGGGCCTATTTGTGACAGACATAAAAACCGACGATATCTTTGTAACCTGCGAAGACAAAACCCAGCTAAAAGCCACTTTATTTACACCTAGTACCCCACCGAAAGCGGCTATCATGGTGGGCCCTGCTACGGGCATAAAACGTCAATTTTATCGCGCCTTCGCCACGTATTTGTGCGAACAAGGCTACGGTGTCATCACATTCGATAATCGTGGTATTGGAGAATCGTGTAACGTTCCGTTAAAGCACAGCAATGCGTCGCTAGTAAGCTGGGGCGAGCAAGACATGCCTGCCGTACTATCAACGCTCAAATCTCATTTTTCACACTGTCATTATTTTTTAGTGGGCCATAGCGCAGGTGGGCAATTGCTAGGTCTCATGCATAATGTTCACGACCTGAGTGCGTTTTGCAACTTTGGTAGTTCATCCGGTAGTTTGCGCAATATGCGTAAGAGATATTTAATCAAAGCGCATTTTTTTATGAATGGCTTTATTCCCTTAAGTAACTTTTTGTTTGGCTGCACGAACTCACAATGGGTTGGTATGGGTGAGCCATTGCCAAAAAAGGTTGCTCGCCAGTGGCAACAATGGTGTAACGGCAGTGGATACATAAAAACGGCTTTTGGGAAGGAAGTAAAAAACCATTATTTTGACGATATCCGTATTCCCTCAAAATGGTTTCTTGCCACTGATGATGACATAGCTAACATAAAAAATGTGCATGACATGATAAGTGTGTTTCCCAATATGAAGGCTGAAGTGGAGCAGCTCGACCCTGCCGAGCACAACGTGAAGGACATTGGTCACATGAAATTCTTCTCACGCAAGTGCCAACACCTTTGGCCTAAAGTAACTGAGTACTTTGATAGTGTTGCTTAGTACAGAGTAAAAAGTCGTGACTTTCGCCACGGCTTTTATCGTTTTACTCCCCCACTATTTAACTAGCCGAACGAGATAACACAGCCTCTCTTACTTGAGCGCCGTAGTTTTTATCGGCTAGATCATATTGAGCAAACACCCAACCCTGATACATTAAATTCCGGTTAATTGGATGAGATAAACAAACGTTTACCACTTTATCTACGTATATTTATGTAATCGTACTATCACTCATTTTTCTTTATCGATATGGCGCTGCATACATCACGACTACTCACTGTTGCTATTGTCTTTGTGCTTCTCACCATAGGCGCGGGCGCCCTTTTTTCATATAAAAGTATGAGTAAACACGCCTTGAAACGAGAAGAACTTAATTTTATGGGCAGCAAAGGTTGGTCATGGTTTGACGAAAAGCGGCGTGTTCAAATAAAGAGAGTTGAAGGGGATTTACCTGCTTTGCGTAAGGTATACGTAGATGAAAATTATGCAGCCCTTTTAACCATTAGCGATAATGGCCGTTATCGAGGTTTTGTATTCTTTGACGAACCCTGCGAAGAAGGTTCCGCTATTACAGAAACTAAATACTATGGTGCCGACGGTGAGCAAAATATTGATGTGCTGCACTGTATTCAAGGAAAATTGGTGTTTATGAAGTCGTGGGCAACACCTCCAGAAACACGGTGGGAAGGAAACGTTGGCGACTTTCGTTTTTCAGTATCACTTGAAGATTGGGATCTTAAACCGTTGCAAAAAGCCTACTATAAAAGCCGAGCCGTGCTTATTTAGCTATGCTTGTTTAACTGCGCTTAATTAACTGTGCTTAGTTAACTGTGCTTAGTTAACTGCGTTGGTTAACTGCAATAATTAACTGCATTAGTTAATGTCACTAGCATCACGAAAAACAGCTGTGTCGCCACCACCGACAACGTCAATGATGGCGCTTTACACAGTCATCTTCCTCTTATTTCAAACGTCTTTAGCTATTCGCTAGGGCGTTATCAATATCAGCAGCGCTGTGTCGGTTCTCCAACTGTCCGTCTTCGCCCCACGTTTTATTAACGATACGGCCGCGCTGCACACCTTTGCGCTTTTCAACACGCTGGGCCCATTCAAGCAGATGGGTATAATCTTCTACTTGTAAAAACGTAGCGGCGTCATACAAATTACCTAGCACGAGGTTGCCGTACCATGGCCATATGGCGATATCCGCTATGCTGTACTCATCGCCCGCCATGAATGTATTCTTCGCCAAATGTTTATCTAAAACATCTAATTGACGTTTCGTTTCCATAGTAAAGCGGTTAATGGGGTACTCCATTGGGTATGGCGCGTAACTGTAAAAATGGCCAAAACCACCACCGAGATAAGGCGCACTGCCCACCTGCCAGAATAACCAGTTCATGCATTCTGCTTTAGCATGAGCATCTTTGGGAATAAATTTATCGAACTTTTCAGCTAAGTACATCAGGATGGAGCCCGACTCAAACAGCTTTGTTTCCGGCGTGGTTGTAGTATCCACCATCGCGGGTATTTTACTATTTGGGTTTACATCCACAAAGCCTGAAGAAAATTGATCGCCCTCTCCGATATTCACCAACCAAGCGTCATATTCAGCCTCATCCACGCCTGCGGCCAACAACTCTTCTAGCATGATGGTGACTTTTTGCCCGTTTGGTGTGGCTAAAGAATGAAGCTGAAATCCATGCTCACCTTGTTCACGGGCCTTTTCATGGGTCGCACCAGACACAGGGCGATTAATGCTAGCCCACTTATTACCGTCGTCTTTGTCCTGCGCCCATATTTTAGGAGGGGTGTAATTATCAGATACTGACATTGCTTTTCCTTTTTGTCGCTGCTTGTAAAATGTATCTATTAACTAAGAACAACTTTTAAAGAGATAGAGCTCACCGGTGTCGACCAATAAACAAGGTTATAGGCTCACCAACATAAAAAAAGCCGAGCGGTGAAATTTACCAGCTCGGCCTACAATAAAAGGCGCACACTCCTTTGCACGCAAAGCGGTAGTGTACGGATAGCGTTAGCGAGTTGAGCTAGCGAATTACACTTGCGCTAATCTACCCGTACATATCAATTAACTGCATTTGCACCGCGCTTATTCGTCACGCGTGCTTGCACGACTGTGCATATCAATATCTAGTTATCAATAATTAAGCCAACTTCAAAAAATCTATTATTTTCATAGCGTTATAAAATTCAAAGCGAAAAAATCAAGAAGAAATAGAGGAAAATGTTGCACATTGGTGACAATGTTTTACCGAGGGAGGTGGAAAGGCGATTGCTAGGATATATTTCACCTAAAAGTACACACAAAAAAGCAGGCGTTGCGCCTAATGCCGATCAGTTAAGAAATATTTTAGCGATCGGTTGACCGATCTTTTATAGATGCAAAAATCCGATGAGCAT
>NZ_JQFW01000008.1 GCF_000753865.1 Alteromonas sp. LOR
AAAAAGGCTCATTCCCATGACACACCACATCACCGATTCAAGCGGTAAGCGACGCTTTCTGACCGTTGCCACACCTGCTTCGACAAAAGCTTCATCAATGATAGTTGGGTCTAAGAAGGTTGAAAGCTTGTCAAATGAGTGAAACTGAGTACTGGCATTAAACGCGGTGTCTAAAGCTGTTTTAAAATTCATAAAAAAATCCGATGGCGAATGCTCATCGGATTTTTGCATCTATAAAAGATCGGTCAACCGATCGCTAAAATATTTCTTAACTGATCGGCATTA
>NZ_JQFW01000009.1 GCF_000753865.1 Alteromonas sp. LOR
TCAAGGCTTTTTAGGGTTGTATGGTTAAGTGACGAAGCGTATACGGTGGATGCCTTGGCAGTTAGAGGCGATGAAGGACGTGTAAGTCTGCGAAAAGCTGTGGTGAGCCGACAAAATGCATTTGAGCCACAGATGTCCGAATGGGGAAACCCACCTGTTTACAGGTATCGTTACATGAATACATAGTGTAACGAGGCGAACGAGGGGAACTGAAACATCTAAGTACCCTTAGGAAAAGAAATCAATTGAGATTCCCCTAGTAGCGGCGAGCGAACGGGGAGCAGCCCTTAAGCTGTTTAGTGTGTAGTGGAATCCTTTGGGAAGAGGAGCGATACAGGGTGATAGCCCCGTACACAAAGCGTGCTTTACAGTGAAATCGAGTAGGTCGGGACACGTGTTATCTTGACTGAATATGGGGGGACCATCCTCCAAGGCTAAATACTCCTAACTGACCGATAGTGAACCAGTACCGTGAGGGAAAGGCGAAAAGAACCCCTGTGAGGGGAGTGAAATAGAACCTGAAACCGTATACGTACAAGCAGTAGGAGCACCTTCGTGGTGTGACTGCGTACCTTTTGTATAATGGGTCAGCGACTTATATTTAGTAGCAAGGTTAAGCGAATAGCGGAGCCGTAGCGAAAGCGAGTGTTAACTGCGCGTTGAGTTGCTAGGTATAGACCCGAAACCCGGTGATCTAGCCATGGGCAGGTTGAAGGTTGAGTAACATCAACTGGAGGACCGAACCGACTAACGTTGAAAAGTTAGCGGATGACTTGTGGCTGGGGGTGAAAGGCCAATCAAACCGGGAGATAGCTGGTTCTCCCCGAAATCTATTTAGGTAGAGCCTCGGACGAATTCCATTGGGGGTAGAGCACTGTTAAGGCTAGGGGGTCATCCCGACTTACCAACCCTTTGCAAACTCCGAATACCAATGAGAACTATCCGGGAGACACACGGCGGGTGCTAACGTCCGTCGTGGAGAGGGAAACAACCCAGACCGCCAGCTAAGGTCCCAAAATATTGCTAAGTGGGAAACGATGTGGGAAGGCATAGACAGCTAGGAGGTTGGCTTAGAAGCAGCCACCCTTTAAAGAAAGCGTAATAGCTCACTAGTCGAGTCGGCCTGCGCGGAAGATGTAACGGGGCTAAGCAATATACCGAAGCTGCGGCAGCACAGTTTACTGTGCTGGGTAGGGGAGCGTTGTGTAAGTGGATGAAGGTGAGTTGTAAAGCTTGCTGGACATATCACAAGTGCGAATGCTGACATGAGTAACGATAATGGGAGTGAAAAACTCCCACGCCGGAAGACCAAGGTTTCCTGTCCCATGCTAATCAGGGCAGGGTAAGTCGGCCCCTAAGGCGAGGCAGAAATGCGTAGTCGATGGGAAACGGATTAATATTTCCGTACTTGTATAATCAGTGATGGAGGGACGGAGAAGGCTAGGCAAGCTTGGCGTTGGTAGTCCAAGTGAAAGTGTGTAGGCTGGAATTTTAGGTAAATCCGGAGTTCTAAGGCCGAGACACGAGACGAGCTCCCAAGGGAGTGAAGTTGTTGATGCCCTGCTTCCAGGAAAAGCTTCTAAACTTATGATTATATGAACCGTACCCCAAACCGACACAGGTGGTCAGGTAGAGAATACTAAGGCGCTTGAGAGAACTCGGGTGAAGGAACTCGGCAAAATTGTACCGTAACTTCGGGAGAAGGTACGCCCTTGCTTGTGATAGGACTTGCTCCTTGAGCGAATGAGGGCCGCAGTGACCAGGTGGCTGGGACTGTTTATTAAAAACACAGCACTCTGCAAACTCGCAAGAGGACGTATAGGGTGTGACACCTGCCCGGTGCCGGAAGGTTAATTGATGGGGTTAGCGTAAGCGAAGCTCTTGATCGAAGCCCCGGTAAACGGCGGCCGTAACTATAACGGTCCTAAGGTAGCGAAATTCCTTGTCGGGTAAGTTCCGACCTGCACGAATGGTGTAACCATGGCCACGCTGTCTCCACCCGAGACTCAGTGAAATTGAAATCGCAGTGAAGATGCTGTGTACCCGCACCTAGACGGAAAGACCCCGTGAACCTTTACTACAGCTTGGCACTGAACATTGAACCTACATGTGTAGGATAGGTGGGAGGCTTCGAAGCACAGTCGCTAGATTGTGTGGAGCCGTCCTTGAAATACCACCCTTGTACGTTTGATGTTCTAACATTGGCCCCTTATCGGGGTTGTGGACAGTGTCTGGTGGGTAGTTTGACTGGGGCGGTCTCCTCCCAAATAGTAACGGAGGAGCACGAAGGTTAGCTAATCACGGTCGGACATCGTGAGGTTAGTGCAATGGCATAAGCTAGCTTAACTGCGAGACAGACACGTCGAGCAGGTACGAAAGTAGGTCATAGTGATCCGGTGGTTCTGTATGGAAGGGCCATCGCTCAACGGATAAAAGGTACTCCGGGGATAACAGGCTGATACCGCCCAAGAGTTCATATCGACGGCGGTGTTTGGCACCTCGATGTCGGCTCATCACATCCTGGGGCTGAAGTCGGTCCCAAGGGTATGGCTGTTCGCCATTTAAAGTGGTACGCGAGCTGGGTTTAGAACGTCGTGAGACAGTTCGGTCCCTATCTGGTGTGGGCGTTGGATGATTGATGGGAGCTGCTCCTAGTACGAGAGGACCGGAGTGGACGAACCGCTGGTGTTCGGGTTGTCATGCCAATGGCATTGCCCGGTAGCTACGTTCGGAACGGATAACCGCTGAAAGCATCTAAGCGGGAAGCCGGCCCAGAGATGAGTCATCCCTGACCTTTAAGGTCTGGAAGGGTTGTTATAGACGATGACGTTGATAGGCAGGGTGTGGAAGCGTTGTAAGGCGTTAAGCTAACCTGTACTAATTGCCCGAGAGGCTTAACCATACAACACCCAA
>NZ_JQFW01000010.1:0-153794 GCF_000753865.1 Alteromonas sp. LOR
TCAACGCCTCAAATGGACCAATAAAACATAAATCACTGCACACCGCGAATTTACTGGGCTATGCTCAACGCCTCAAATAGACCAATAAAACGTAAATCCCTGCACACCACGAATTTACTGGGCTAACCTCAACGCCTCAAATGGACCAATAAAACGTAAATCACTGCACACCGCGAATTTACTGGGCTATCCTTAACGCCTCAAACAAAAACGTGAGCTACTTTTTTGCTCACCATTATTCAAAATAGGTTATATTGTTAGGAGTCGCACAGCTTTCAGTAATGCATCAACGGAGTGAATATGCACAAAGCTTTTATATTTTTTGGATTGTTAGTGCTGTGTATGCCAGCTCTTTCCCAACAACCCAAAAATGTCATTTTCATTCTCGCGGACGATCTTGGATGGAACGACACATCAATTTATCAACCAAATAAATTTTATGAAACACCTAATATTGATGCTCTAGCTCAGAAGGGCATGACCTTCACGCATGCCTTTAGTAATAGTCCGTTATGCTCACCCACTAGAGCGTCAATACTCACTGGACAAACACCAGCACGCCATAATATTTTAAATCCCAATATAAACAATACAGCCGTTAGACTAACCGCATTAGAACAGTCCGCGGGGCCAAGTGAGCAACCTGCCACCACCCCGTTAACCGCCACGCGGTTAGATACATCACTGCCAACCCTCGCGAAGGTTTTAAAAACAAAAAACTACCAAACTGCACATTTCGGCAAATGGCACCTTGGTGCTTCTCCATACAGCGCGTTAGAACACGGCTTTGATATTGATATTCCTCATTTTAGCGGTCCAAGCCCTACTGGAGGATACCTTGCACCTTGGTCATTTGCTCCCAACCTTGAGCCAGATATACCGCTAGAACATATCGATATGCGCCTGGCCAAAGAAGCAAAGCAGTGGATTGCTGAGACTCATGCAAACGGTCCGTTCTTCGTTAACTTCTGGCCATTTTCCGTTCACGCTCCATTTAGTGCCAAAGCTGATTACGTCACGTATTTTAGAGAGAAGCGCTCACCATTTAATAGTCAGCGCAGTGCGACCTACGCAGCGATGATCAAACATTTTGATGACGCTATTGGTATTTTATATAGCGCATTGGTAAATGCTGGTATAGAGAAAGACACCATAATCGTTTTCACCTCTGATAATGGTGGAAATATGTATGATGTATTAGGTGAAATACACCCAACGAGTAACTTTCCATTAAGGGGAGGTAAGGCAACGCAGTATTCAGGCGGAAATCGGGTTCCTACCTTTATAATTTGGCCGGGGTTGACGCAAAAAAATACAATAAGCGAAACGCCAATTCAGACAGTAGATTTTTATCCAACGCTACTTAGAGGACTGAATATTGACTTACCTAATGAGCACTTAATAGATGGTACTGATATAAGACCTATTTTGACCGGCGACACCATAGATATGCGGCCCATTATTACGTATTACCCGACAATGCCGCGTATACCTGATTGGCTCCCCCCGTCAGCAACAATAATGTATGACGGCTGGAAACTTATAAAGACTTTTTTTTATGGCGAAGGTGAGCCTCACCGACACGCCCTATACAACATGGTTGATGACATCGACGAAACGGTAAACTTGGCCAATGCAGCAACCGATAAACGCAACGAACTTGACAGTCTGTTGACAAGTTACCTTATGCTATCGGATGCAGCGCTTCCTTTACAAAATCCAGACTATCAACAAGGGGCTTTTGATTTCGATAGTATTGGTAACTCGGCAAGCAAATATAGATTGCCCGAGGACCGCGTGTCTTCAAAATTAACGCTTAATATCAACGCGTCGCGGCGTAAGGCTAGTGCTGGCGACAAAATCACCTTGTCATGGGAGCTATTAAACACCGAGGGAAAGAGCCAAGTAGACTATCAACAATTTATGGGCCCAGATATCAATGTTGATGCAACAAGAGATAGACTTTCATTCATAGCTCCAGTGGTTAGTACTTCTCAATTCATCAGTTTCGCATTTATTGCGCAGGACAGCGTTAAAACAATTCGCAAGCAAATCGCTGTGCAAATACTACCCGTAAATAGCCCTCCCACTATTCGCATACCTTACAAAAGTCTTTCAGCCACTGCTGGTAGCTCGGTGTTCATTGAATACAAACTCAGTGATACCAATAAAGATCTACTTTCCCTGCAAGTAGTAAGCGCCTCACTTTCTCTGAATGAGGCTGTGGATGTAACGCAGAGTACTTACGGAGTTAGCATACCTAAGTCATTTTCCGGGAAAGAAGCCTCACTAAAGCTAACTGTGTCTGATGGCGATACAACGGACAGCGAAACATTAACTATTTCAGTCTCACAGCCTAAGGCAGAAAATAATACTCCAGATAATAGCTCAATTCCTGACACTTCTAATGGAGGAAGCATATTTTGGTCAATACCAGTCCTTTGGATATTTTTACGTGCGAGAAGTTATTTTGGTAGCAAGGCTTAAAACAGTTTTATTACCAATATTTACTCGGTGCATTTTCATCTCGTCATAACACATCATAGAGTTCGGGAAGTCCTTCAAATTATATCGCTGCTCTCGAGATCAACAAAAAAATAACATAAAAGTTCTGTTAGTAACGTTACTTAAGTTTCCTATATCTTCTCTCAGTTAAATCCAACCGAACACCAAGTGACTATTTATGATTGTTAATGATATTTAAAAAACCTCAACCTTGTTGACATTACAATTATCAGAATTCTTTGTACCACTCTGAAATACTTAGATAAAATCATTTAATAATTTGCTCCTTGAAGATAAGTGAAGAAAACGCAGAAGCGATATCACTCAAAAATATTCAGTATTAGACTAATGAATAGTCTAAATTTCATTACAAATGATGATAAATGACTTGTTTTGACTGTTTCATGTGGTTAATATGGGTTCACAAAGATTTAACAATACATTTAAGAAACACACTTAAATCACACAACGAAGAGAATGGGTCGATGCAAAATACAAGATCAAATATAAATAGAAAGCTGTTGGGCAACACAGCAGCACTTTTATTAACCATTAGTTCTCCTACATTACTTGCGCAAGAAGTTAACACGGCAGTTAATAGCGCACAGCAGAACACTGATAAAAAACAGGACGAGAGCGTAGAAGTTATTGAAGTCTCCGGTGTAAGAGCCTCGCTTGAAGATGCGCTTAATACCAAACGTAACGCCGCATCTATCGTTGATGCTATATCAGCTACTGATATCGATGCTTTGCCTGCATTAGATTTTGGTGAGGCACTTCAAGCTATTCCTGGCGTTCAGTTGAACACTGATGAAGAAGGCAGACAAAGTACTATCAGTCTTCGTGGTTTAGGTAGTGGGTTCGTAAAAACAACGGCAATGGGCCAATCGTTTGCGACGCCCTCGGGCGCAAGCAACATTAATGCTGTGGGCGAACCAAATCCATTTGCAGCATTTGAAGCTAGTATTTTCGACGGTGTAACCGTTGTTAAAAGTCCGACAGCAGACCTTCAGGCTGGAGGTATTGCCGGTATCGTCGATCAGAAGCTTCAGCAAGCCTTGTCAAAGAAAGACGGTTCAGCATCAATAAGTGTAGGCGGACGCTATGAGGATCTAACGGGTAATGTAGACCCAAACTTTAGAATCTCTGGCGTTAAACACCTTATGGACAAGAAATTAGGTGTAGCTTTCAAGCTGGCGGGTTCAGGACAAACATTTAGACGAGATACTTTTGATATTGTCGACTATACATCTGTAGATACTGTGGACGGCGATGTTCGTGCCACCAATATTGCCGAGTATCGCGAGAAATGGGGCTTAGCTGAAGATGCACAACTCACAGCACCAGCACGCGCTCGAAACGTAAGTGAGTACAGTGATGGCGATAGAATCTCGTTCTCTGGTAATATCGAGTACCGCGTAAGTGAAAACTTTAAGCTTGGCGCGCATTTACTCTTCTCAGAACGTGACTTAGCTGACGGAACGAAAGAAGCTTCAACCATCAGCCCAGGCTTTAATACTCGTCGTCGTGACAGAGATAATTTCGATGCTCGCGTAACACTAGATATGGACACTGCACCGTTTGCTTACGATAGAACTGCTGACGAAGAAGGCGCTCCTTTGGTGTATGCAGTATCTAACTATGACTTCACAGATGGCTCTCTTCAAACAGAAAATCGTAAGACCACTTTTAGAGAAAAAACAGAAGGTATTATTCTTTACGCTGACTACTTCACAGATGATTGGGCTTTCGACGGCACGCTTACACACTCTAAAGCAAGCAATGAATTCCAAAATGTCGGCATAACTTTTTTATCTGACCAAGACTGGCGCGACTCCTTCAATTTTACAGACGCAGATGGTCGTCGAAATGACCTAGACAGCGTTGCTACTGGCTTTAACGGCTCTATAAACTCAGGCAATGGAAACTTAGATAACATTTTTGTTCAAGGCCAGTTCGATCAACCTTATGTTTACAATAACTTAGTATGGCAAGAGCCAAACCTAAGCTCGTCAAGTGTTAACTCAGTGTCTGACGCTAACCAAGGTCGACGCCTAGCATTCAGAATTACAGGCCGCGTTCGGGATTTATCTAGAGAAGTAAGTAGTGCTGAATTTAATGCAGAACGCTTTGTTGATTTTGGTTTGGGTAACTCACTTAACTTTGAAACTGTAAAATTTGGTGGACGATTCTCAAGAGAGTCTCTTGAAAGTATCGATCAGAGACAAGGTTTGGCCGGCGTCGATACAAGTAATATTTCTGATGCTTTCCTAACTGACAACATTTTGTCTTCCGAGCAAGGTGATTACTTCGGCGGTAATATCCCAGGCACATTTGACAACACATCAGGATGGTTGACCATCGACAATGATTTAGCATTGGATATGTTACAGCAAGGCATCGAGACCGATGTCAATAATATCCCCACTGCGACCTCTTTTAGTACTCCATTTGCAGGGTTAGAGCGAAACAGAACGGGATTTTGGGATCAGCAAGATAGGAATAGTGGTTTACCTATCAATCTTGGTTTCAATTTTGGCGCAGACCAAGATATCTTAGCGATGTATGTGATGACTGACTTTGGCGGAGAGCTAGGATCATTTCCTTATCGCGGCAACATTGGCGTTCGCCATATTCAAACCGACAACACCTTTGATGGATTTGAAACCCAAGTGGATGACCAAGGAAGAAACGGAGTAGCGTCAGCAGTTACTTTTGAGGACGATTATCAACACACGCTTCCCATGGCGAACATTACTTTCGAAGTTCATGATGATGTGTTGCTCAGAGGTGCTTATTATGAAGGTATCGTTCGTCCTAACCTGCTTGCACAGCGTCCAACTGCCGCTTTGCGTGGCGGCAACCAAACGGTTCGTTTAGACCTTCCGACAGCAACAGTACGTCCTTATGAAGCGAAGAATTACGACATTTCACTAGAGTGGTATAACCGCGAAGGTAGTGCAATCTCAGTAGGTTACTTTAAGAAAGAGATCACAAACTTATTTGATTCTGAACAAGGCTTTTGTCCTGAGCCAGGTACAAACCCCATTGTTGACCGCTTGCTGGGCGACATAGAGCGCACACCTGGAACTAATGGCCGAGAGTTTGGTTGTATCCAAACGACACCTATCATTGACGATGACGGTAACGAAAACTTGAGAGAAGTAAATATCACTGCTCCTATCAATATTTCAGATAAAATTACCGTTACAGGCTATGAGGTCGCAATCCAGCAGAAGCTTGATTTTCTTCCCTACCCTTGGAACGGCTTTGGTGGTGTATTTAACTATACAAGCTTAGATCAAGAAGGCAGTGAAATTGAGTTAACGCGTGTATCACCGGAATCGTTCAACGTAATTACCTATTGGGAAAATGACGGAATAAGCTTACGCTTGTCGTACAACTGGCGTGACGATCAAACGCTTAGAGGCGCTAATTCGTTCTTAGGTACTAATGCCCGTACAAGAAAGGCAATAGGCCGGTTGGATTTTGTAGGTCAATATGCGCTTAATGACAAAACTAAATTGTTCTTACGTGCTTTCAACTTAACTGATGAAGTTGGCGAGGAATTCTTAGGCACAGACGAACGTGCTGTAAGCCGTTTAACGTATACAGGACGTATCTATCAATTAGCTGTTAACTACAGATTCTAATTGTAACAAGTAAGGTTGGCTGGGGCGCAAGCCCTCGCCATCTTTGTAGTTTTCACAAGAACCTTCAAAATTTTACGCAAATTTTACGCGTTTTCACTTCCCTTCCTTGATACATTTAACACAGTATTTTCACAAAGAACAATTGAGTTAAATGTATGCGCGATATCGCAGTTACATGCTCCATTATGATATTTGCAGTTCTGGTAAGTTGGCTGCTAAGCAGTTCATTTTTACCGTTAGGTGGTACGCTACTCATCTTGCAGCTTGGTTCTGTTACCTCTGCAATTATATTTTCTCGCTTTAACGGTATTTTAGCGGCTCTGTTTGGCGCCGTGAGCTTCAACTTTTTCTTCACCGAACCTTTGTATTCAGTTCGAATGAGCAATGCCGACGATGTCGTTAATATGGCAACTTTCATTGTCGTCGCCATTCTGACAAGTGAATTAACTGCGTTTTATAAGAAACAACAAACAGCCCTTCGAAAGGCCCAATTACAGGCGAATGTACTTCGCTCAGTTTCACACGACTTACGTACACCACTCTCCTCAATTATAGGCTCTATGGAAACATTAGATTCTTACTATCACTCATTATCTGAAGAAGATAAGCGAGAATTAATAAAAGGCAGTATCTCTGAGAGCAAGCGTTTACACACCTATGTCGAGAATATTCTTCAAGCCACAAAAATTCAAAGTGACTTACTCATTGCAGGAAGAGAGAAAGTCACTATCCGCTCTATCATTGATAACCTCTTAGCTAGGTTTAGCACCAACCGGATTTCCGTTACCTATAAAAACAGCAATGAGCACGTTACTGCTAGCGGACCGCTTTTGGAGCAAGCGTTATTTAATATTATCGACAATGCACTTAAATTTAGCAGCCAAGCAGTGAAAGTGATTGTTAGCAATGACGCGAAAAACACATACTTTTCTATCGAGGATTCAGGCATTGGCCTTAAAAATGGCGATACTGAATCACCTTTCCTCCTGTTCTCTTCTTCACGCGATGGTGATGTTGGAAGGGGCGGTATTGGTCTTGGACTAAATGTGGCCAAAGGAATAGCGGAAGCTCATAAAGGAACGCTGATACTTCAAAATTTGGATCAAGGTTGTCGTGCAATTCTTTCTATCCCTAATTTAAGCGAGCAGTTTTCATGAATACCGTTCTCATTGTTGAAGATGAAACTCACATTCGCCGAATGATAAGTATCGCTTTGAAAGCTGAAGGGTTTAAAACCAAAGAATCAGGTAACGTGCAAGACGGACTAGTACTTGCCCTAAAAGAAAAGCCTGAATTAATAATATTGGATCTTGGACTTCCTGATGGGGATGGCAAAGAAATCTTAAGGCGAGTGAGACAGACTAGCAGTGTACCCATTTTGGTTTTATCAGCGCGACATTCAGAGGATGACAAAGTCGAGCTTTTAATGTCAGGAGCAAATGATTACGTGAGTAAACCGTTCAGTATAAAGGAACTGATTGCTCGCATAAGGGTTCTCCTACGCGATATTACGCCAGTTATTCCTGAAGCTGAACGCATAAGAAATTTTCATGACCTCAACCTCGACTTAAATAGTGGGTTGTTAACCTTTGGAAAGACGCATGTTTCGCTCACACCCAAAGAGCTTTTGTTAATGGATGTTTTAACGAGGGATGTTGGGATTTTCATCAACCAGACAGTGCTTATGCGCACAATTTGGGGGAACTACAATAGCGAAGATACCCATTACATTAGAATTTTGGTTAGCCACTTAAGAAAAAAACTTTCATCACTGAGCACAAATCAATTTTCAATAGAGACTTCCGCGGGCCACGGCTACCGGTTTGTATTTAATCATTCGGAGTAAACTTATGGCACATTTTACGGTAATAGGGTTAGGCCGATTTGGATTAACAGCTAGCACTGAACTTATACATATGGGGCATACTGTTACAGGGATCGATAAAGACGAGAAGCTCGCTGAACAATACGCAGGACAATTAACTCAAACGCTTATATGCGATGTCACTGATGAAAGGGCGCTAAAAGAATTAAACCTTTGTCAAAGTGAAGCGGTTCTTGTTGCAATAGGTGAAGATATGCAAGCCAGCTTGCTGTGTACACTGCATATTAAAAACTTAGGCGTTAAAGACATCTGGGTGAAAGCGAACACAGCAGCACACCATACAATACTCTCCAAATTAGGTGTGACGCGAATTGTACACCCCGAGGAAGAAATGGGTGCGCGTGTTGCACAGGCATTAAATTATCCCATGGTGAGTGATTATCTTAGCGTTGGCCATGGCAATTATATAGTCGACATACACCTTCCATTGTCTTTTCAGCCTACTAGCATAGACCAATTAATTAAAGGTTTTGAAAATTCGATACATTGTTTACTGTTAAAACGTGAGCAAGAAGTAACACAATCCCCGTCCACTTCTCATATTGTCCGCAAATGCGATACGCTAATTTTATACGGCCCTAAAGAGGCCTTAGTCAGAATTGCTCCAAGGTTGAAGTAATGACGCGCTGGAACTTGCAACAACGTCCAATATCCAGAAAAGCAAAAAGCGCTTACAAAATACAGGCAGCACCGCCTCTCATTTTATCGCTGAGCTTTTTAGCAGTAATAGCGATCGGTACCTTGCTACTACTGCTTCCCGGCATGACCACTCAACCTATTTCATTTTCACAGAGCCTATTCACTGCAACGTCGGCAGTAACTGTCACTGGATTGGTCGTTGTTGATACAGGAACGGTATTTACTCAAGTAGGGCTCACTATCATTGCTCTATTGATTCAAATTGGCGGCCTTGGATTGATGACCTTCGCAGTAGTAACCTTAATTGCACTAGGCAGTAAAATATCGTTTTTACAGCAATCTGCTATTAAAGAGGCATTTAATCAAACGGACCTATCTACCCTCGTTTCTACCGCTAAATCAGTGCTCTTGTTTGCGTTAATAATCGAATTGCTAGGCTTTATTATTTTATCGACTTTTTGGTTACAGACTAAGCCTATCGGAGAAGCGCTGTTTCACGCATTTTTCTATACGGTTTCTGCTTTCAACAACGCAGGTTTCGCCCTTAGCGCCAATAGCCTATCCTCGTATGTCGGAAATCCAGTGATCAATCTCACGATAACTGCCTTATTTATCATTGGTGGTTTAGGCTTCTCCGTATGGATAGATCTAAACAAAAAGCGAGCATGGCGGCCTCTTTCTGTTTATAGCAAGCTAATGATTAGTAGCACTTTTATCATCAACGGCATCGCGCTAGTTTTGATTTACTTTATCGAAAAAGATAATCCCAATACCCTTGGTGGTTTAGACTCATCGTCTAGATTTTGGGCAGCATGGTTTCAAGCCGTAACGCCTCGAACCGCTGGATTTAACACTATCGATATAAGTGCGCTAGAAAATGCTACAACGTGGCTAACGCTTCTGCTTATGTTTATAGGGGGAGGGTCTATGAGTACAGCGAGCGGAATTAAGCTTGTTACTTTTGTCGTGCTAATCATGTCAGCATATAGCTATTTGCGCCGTGACCCCTCGCCATCAATATTCGGAAGGTCGCTATCTACCGAGACCAGAGGAAAAGCACTAGCACTGACTCTTCTTTCAACTGCGGTATCGTGGCTGGCAATATTCATTCTATCAATAACCGAAAAAGCTGATTTCCTAGATGTAGTTTTTGAAGCTATTTCCGCTCTCGGCACGGTGGGGTTATCTAGGGGGTTAACGGGTGATTTGTCTGATGCTGGTGCAGTCGTAATTATCTTTTTGATGTTTATAGGCCGCTTGGGACCGTTAACTATTGCGTACTTCCTAGCTAGCCCTCGTCAGGTAACAATTAGATACCCAAACAGCACTATTCCTGTGGGATAAAAGATACATCGAAAGGCGTCAGATGACGCCTTTCTCTTATTAAATCAAAAGTTACGAGACTAAAGACTTAACATATGACGTTATTGATTCATCTTTGCCATTTTCAAAAAGGCATTTCTGAAAACGTTCTCCAGATAAAGCAACTTTCACAAGCTCTTGGTCAATTTTCTTCAACGTATCGACGTAATCATCGCTCGATAACGCCGCTTTTAGATCTGCTAAGATGGCGGCATTGCGAACCTGAGGCTCTTTTCTCTCAACAGGATATCCAGCGCCTCGCTCACCAGTTAATGCTTTCTCAAAGATATAACGTGCATTAAGCTCTGCACCCCAGCCAAAACCTTTCGCAAAAGGAAGTGCCAATGCATTACCGTTGTTAACTTGGTTAAACAAAAATGCATCTGAAGGGTCGATACAATAACCACAGAACACACCGGGTTGAGCATTCAACGACATCAGAGCACCTTGCCCAGTACCACAACCAGCAATAACGAAATCTACTGCACCAGAATTTATCAATGTCCCGGCCATGATCCCCAAATGCACGTAGGTAAGATGATGATCGGTTTCACTGTTCATCCCTACATTGTGGACACTATGACCTAGTGAATCGGCTACAGATTCTAGCTCTTTAAGAATTACAGGATTTTTTGACGCCTGGCTATTTTCCATCATTAATGCAATTTTCATGACTACTCCTGAATAAATTTGAAAGACATGGCTATCATAACATCTTTAACGATCATTAATAAGCACGCCAGATAAAATCATGCACTTAAGAGCGTTAATTTACAAAGAATTTCACAATGCCAGTGCCATTACTCGTTGATAAGGTTAATCAATTGTTAGCATCATCACTCTTACCATGATATTTTATGATTGGATATAATCGTTTTTGGCACCAAAAATTCATGCTTCGACAACTCTTATTACTTATTCTCACAGGTATTGTACTTAACGCGTTCGGTAGTGAGGCTGAACAGTGTGGTTCGTGTCATCAAGAGCAATTATCTGACTGGCTAAAATCGGATCATAGTAAAGCTATGGATGTAGCCACAGAAGCAACGGTAAAAGGTAATTTCGACAACCTTGTATTTGAGCACTTCAATCAAAAAGCGACATTTTTTAAGCGCGACGGCAAGTACTTTATAAAGTTTGAAGAAAATGAACACACTACAGACTATGAAGTGAGTTACGTATTTGGTCACTTTCCTCTTCAAGAATACCTTATCAAAACTGACAGCGGAAAAATGCAGGTGTTCCCTTTTGCATGGGATACAAGAGAAAAATCAATTGGCGGCCAAAGGTGGTATCCCATTTATCCTGACGAAGAAATTAGCCAGGAAGATAGATTACATTGGTTGCAACCGTTACAGAATTGGAATGGGATGTGTGCAGACTGTCACTCATCAGGTTTACAAAGAAACTACGACAGTGAAAGAGATTCCTTTAAAACAGTTTGGAACGAAGTGAACGTTTCTTGCCAATCATGTCACGGTAAGCTTTCTAACAGTCACTACAAAAAAAGCAAAACGTCCCATTCTGCTCTTACTAAAAACGAACAGAAAAATATTGGCAACTGGTTGCTAGGCGAAAATGACGATATCGCTTCTTGGACAGGTCCCGAAAGAGACAACCGTTTTATGGATACCTGTTTTGCTTGCCATTCGCTTCGTACGCCGCTCACTGATGGGATCGCCCCATCTGAACCGTTTTTATCGCAATTCAAGCCTGCCTTGTTGTCAACGCCTCAGTATCATGTAGACGGGCAAATTCGAGATGAGGTGTACGTATATGGGTCCTTTTTACAAAGTAAAATGTTCGAGGCTGGTGTGAATTGCAATGACTGTCACAATCCTCACACAGCCAAAGTAAAAGTAGAAGGAAACGGGCTTTGTTTACAATGTCATAAATCATCGACATTTGATGATGTGAAGCACCATCGTCACGAACCTGATACCGCAGGTTCACAGTGTGTGAACTGTCATATGCCGACGAATACATATATGGGTATCGATGAACGACGAGACCACAGCTTTCATATTCCGACACCAAGTTTAAGTGAAAAATTCGATACGCCAAACGCATGTAATGGTTGCCATGAAGATAAAAGCGCAAAGTGGGCTAAAGATAGCTTAATTGACTGGCATGGCGCTTCAACTTCTCCACATCCTACAGAAATGCAATATATGCGATTACTAAGTGGTGAACGTTTAACAGCAAATCGCCACATTGCGTTGGCAAAAAATAGCTCACTTCCAGACATTAAGCGAGCCACCGTCATATCTTTATTGCCTAACACTCTCCAAACCCTACCCTACAGTTACGCCAAGGTATTAGCATCTGACAGCAGCCCGTTGGTGCGACTTGCCTTTGCAGACATCTCATTTCTAGTTGATAGAAACAAAAGGTCCCAACTTTTAAAACCTCTGCTTCAAGACCAATTCAGAGCCATCAGAATTGCCTCGGCAGAGCAACTGATCGCTTCAGGTGAGGTGTCGCTCGTTTCATCTACTGTTTTGAGTGAAATGACAGAGTCATCACAACAGACACTATGGCGAGGTGAGGGCAATTTAAACGCTAGCTTGGTTCAAGCGAACTTAGGGAACTTTGTCCAAGCAGAAGAATTCTTAAAAGCAGGCATATCAAGAGACCCTTTCTTTGAGCCTAATCACATTAATTTGGCCAATCTGTATCGCTCATTGGGCAAGGATCACTTAGAAGGCTCAACACTTAAAGACGGTCTGGAAGCTAACCCTCAATCTTCGTTAATGCATTACGCTGAGGGTATGCGTTTGATAAGAGCCCAAGATATAGATACTGCTATTATCCACCTGACAAAGGCCAACAATATCGAGCCTAGCAATAGTAACTATTTGTACATTTTGATGTTGGCTTTAGACAAAGCGGGCGACACCAAAGGTGCGATAGAAATTTTGAAAGACAAGGTTTCTGCGGTGAATAATCAATTTGAATTGCTTCAACTTGGTCTAAATTTTTCTCAAAAATTAGGGCTTCGAATTGAATACATGCACTTTAAGAAAGAATTGGAAAAAGCGCAACGCCAATAATTTACGCAGCTAGTGATATAGATAAATTTAACATAATTGTAGGGAGAAACTGAATGTCTGAAAAGTTAGGTGTAGTCGAAGATATGGGAGGCGGCATTAAGCGCCAAATACTTGCTTATAACAATGATGCTATGGCCGTCAAAGTATGGTTTGAGAAGGGCGCAGAGGGCTACGCTCATAGCCACCGTCATACCCAAATAGTGTATTGCGAAGAGGGAGAGTTTAACTTCATCATCGGCGGTGAATTAAAGGTATTAAAGGCAGGTGATAGCTGTGCTATCGATCCACATGTTGAGCATGGTACAACAACAGAAACGGGCGGTATCCTTATAGATATGTTTAGCCCGATGCGAGAAGATTTTTTGTAAGACTCTAGCCAGGAGTAATACTGTCTTCGCCTCATAAAAAAAGCTGCAAATTTGCAGCTTTTTTGACTATCGTAAACCTCTATTTGTAAATGATCTGATTCACAATATTCTCTAAACCTTCTTGCTTTCCTGAAATAGGCTTAGGATCTAAGGATTTCAATTTAGTATGCTCGGCTAAGGATTCCAACGACATATTTCCATCAAGAATTTCTCGTCCGAACACCGAGTTCCATTCTGCATAGCGACTCTTTACATTACTGCCTAGCACGTCGTTTGAAATAAGCTCGTAAGCTTTCTTTAAGCCTAACGCACACGTGTCCATACCGCCTATATGACCTAAAAACAGATCTTCGGCGTCTAAGCTTTGGCGCCTTAGCTTCGTATCGAAGTTAAACCCACCTGATGTATAACCACCGTTCTTTAAAATTTCATAACAAATGAGCGTCATTTCTTCCACTGAATTAGGAAACTGATCGGTGTCCCAACCCAGCTGAGCATCCCCGCGATTCGCATCGATAGAACCAAAAATATCAAGTGCAAAGGCAGTCGCCACTTCGTGATGAAATGAATGCCCTGACAAAGTTGCATGGTTCCCTTCAATATTGACTGCGAACTCTTTCTCCAAACCGAACTCTTTTAAGAAACCATACACAGTGGCCGTATCATAGTCATACTGATGCTTAGTAGGCTCTTGCGGCTTCGGCTCAATAAGCAGTAAGCCATCAAAACCAATTTTGTGTTTATGCTCGACAACCATGTTCATAAATCGCCCTAATTGCTGACGCTCTCGTTTTAAATCTGTGTTCAAAAGAGTTTCATAGCCTTCACGACCACCCCATAACACATAGTTAGCGCCACCGAGAGCTTTAGTGGCATTCATGGCATGGTAGACTTGTGTCGCTGCGCGAGTAAAAATCTCAGGATTAGGGTTGGTAGCAGCGCCAGACATGTAACGAGGGTGGCTAAATACGTTTGCAGTTCCCCACAAAAGCTTCATCCCGGTTTCTTCTTGTTTGCGAGCTAAAACATCGGTCATCTCAGCGAAGTTTCGAATATAGTCTTGTATTGAATCGCCTTCAGGGGCAACGTCGATATCGTGAAAGCAGTAAAACGGCGTGCCCAGCTTTTCAAAAAAAGAAAACGCCACATCTGCTTTCTGCTTAGCTCCCTCCATTGGGTCGCCGGCAGCAAGCCACGGTCTATTAAATGTGCCACCACCAAAAACGTCAGCACCGTCCCAACAGAAATTGTGCCAGTAACACGTTGCAAAGCGAAGGTGCTCTTCCATTGTTTTTTCACCAATAACCTCTTTAGGATTATAGTGTTTAAACGCCAAAGGGTTAGTTGACTCCGGTCCTTCATATTTAATTGAAGGTATGCTTTCAAAATAGTTACTCATCATTTTTCCTTTTTTGTACGCGCTGAATGGCCACGTAGCTGTCGTTTCTAAATTTTTACTCTCAACTTGATTTCAAGAGAAGAATGGCTCAACGGCGTAGTACAGTTCTCTAAATTTTTGTCGTTTACTGAGGTAGTCAACATGGACCTCGCTGTTCGGCACATAAGTTTCCTCTAGCGTAGGCTTGAAGCACACATCTGAGATATCTAAACTTGGGTTAGCCGCTAATTGCGCTAAACGCGCCGCTCCTAAAGCCGGTCCAACATCCCCTCCTTCACGATATTCCAACTCGTAGCCACTAATATCACTAAGTAACTGACGCCAAAATGTGCTTCGCGCACCACCGCCAATAAGACTTATAGAGGTGGCAGCAATACCACTTTGATGCACTGCATCTATGCCATCGGCAAGAGCCATAGAGACCCCTTCTATAACCGCTCGCGCCATGTGTACACGCTCAGTTGATGCAGATATGCCAAAAAAAGCAGCTTTTGCCGAAGGGTTGTTGTGGGGAGTTCTTTCACCGGTCAGATAAGGAAGGAATACTGGGGTTTGTGTATCTAGATGGCTGGTGTGTGATTGCACGTCATCAATCATGTGACCGACATCGATATAACCGCTCTGCTTAGCGTACCAATCTAAGCAACTTGAGGCACTCAGCATCACTGACATCAGATGCCATCGATTGGGGATAGCATGGCAAAAGCTATGAACAGCTTGGGCGGTGTTTACAGTAAACCGATCGGTAACCGCAAAATAAACGCCTGATGTGCCGAGCGACAGCATGGCGTGACCAGATTCATAAATGCCGCATCCAATAGCACCGGCAGCATTATCCCCTGCTCCACCAGCGAGTACTACATTGTGCATTCCCCATCGACGCTGAAGAGACTCTTTCAAATTTCCTGTAACACTGCTGCCTTCGTAAAGTATCGGCATGTTATCGGCACTAAGGCCACAAGCTGACAATAGCTCTTCGTCCCAGCAACGAGATTCAGTATTCAACCATACAGTCCCTGCAGCATCAGACATATCGGTGCCAAACTCTCCCGATAGTTGATATCTCAAAAAATCTTTGGGAAGCAAAACCTTATTTATTTTAGAGAATATTTCAGGTTCATTCTTTTTAACCCACAGAATTTTGGGGGCTGTAAAGCCGGCCATTATGAGGTTACCGGTGCGAATAGACGAATCTGGAACTAGCTTACCTAAGTCTTCGCATTCCTCCGAACTGCGACCGTCATTCCACAATATTGCAGGTCTTAATACATTCCCTTCATTATCAAGCAGGGTAGCGCCATGCATTTGGCCGCTTAGGCCAATTGATTTAACTTCGGTCAAATCAACCTCTCGGCTCAGTTCATCTAAACTGTCGCAAGTAGCTTCCCACCAGTCGTTTGGATCCTGCTCTGACCAAAGCGGATAAGGCATAGATACGCTCAAGGGTCGAGTTACCGAGGTAACAACCTTACCACCTTCGTTTATTAACACCGTTTTCACACCGGAGGTGCCTAGATCTATTCCTATATACATCGGCTTGTCTCATACAAATAAGAACTTATGTACTGATGTTGGTTATTAAAAGCGTTTATATCAATTACGAAATTTTGTAATCGTTTTGTTAATTACCACATCCTGGTTTAGTATGCGGTTAACCAATAAACATAATAACTATTACGTAATTTGTTTATACGTAGGAACCTGACATGTTCGAGAAAGCGCATAGTATTACGCTGCTCCTTAATGCAAGTAAGATATTTGATAGGCAAATAATTGAAGGCATTGGGCGCTACCTTCAAACATCTAATGCTGACTGGGATTTATATTTAGAAGAAGATTTCTTAACTCGACTAGAGCATTTTGATGAATGGCACGGTGATGGTGTTATTGCAGATTTCGACAACCCCGCCATTGAGCAAACATTGTTGAACACTAAGGTTCCTGTAGTGGGCGTTGGAGGCTCCTATCAGAATAAAGAGAACTACCCAGGCATACCTTATGTTGCAACAGATAACTATGCGCTAGTTGAAGCAGCGTTCGAACATTTGCGGCAAAAAGGTATTGAGAGGTTCGCGTTTTATGGAAGCCCGATTAGCCAAGGGCAAAGGTGGGCTCAAGAGCGTGAACAAGCCATGCTTGCTATAACTAAGCGCCACGGATATGAATGTTACGTCTATCGTGGACACGCCGTTAGAGCCGAAACTTGGCAATATTCTCAAAAACGCCTTACAGATTGGCTCAAGAGTTTACCCACACCTACCGGAATAGTTGCAGTCACAGATTCACGAGCTAGGCATCTACTTCAGGCATGTGATCATTTAGGACTATTAATTCCGGAACGGTTTGCAGTAATTGGAATTGATGATGATGAACTTACACGCTTTTTAAGCCGCGTTAGCCTGTCATCTGTCAGGCAGGGTTGCCTCGAAATGGGCTTTCAAGCTGCAAAGCTGCTGCACCGGCAGTTACTCGGCAGCCCTCCAAAAGTCACGCAACTCTTAGTCCCACCTATATCGGTAGCAGAAAGGCAATCTACCGACTTCAAAGCCATCAAAGATCCTCTTGTGATGCAGGCATCTCATTTCATAAGAATGAATGCTTGCAAAGGGATAAAAGTCGATCAGGTACTAGACCAAATAGGTATTTCACGTTCGAATTTAGAAACTCGTTTTAAAGAAGAGCGTGGGCATAGTATTCATACTGAAATACACAATGAAAAGCTGGATCGTGCTTGCAGAATGTTAAGAGAAACCGAGGTACACAGCAGCGAAATTGCTAAACACTGTGGATATCCGTCTGTTCAGTATATGTATGCACTATTTCGAAAGCATTTCGACCAGACGCCGGTTGAATACCGCCAGGCATCAAAGCTCAATAAATTTGAGAGCGAATCAAAAAGTTTGATGACAACAACTCCTAGACAAGAACGTGACCAATAGAGAAAAATAATATGGATAAAGCGACAACAATTGACCTTTCAAACGAGTCCTCTAACAATGGATTCATTCTGTTTATTACTATTGTGGCCACAATAGGTGGTTTCCTCTTCGGATTCGACAGCGGTGTGATAAATGGTACGGTTGATGGTCTTCAAGCCGCGTTCAACTCACAAAGTGTAGGAACGGGATTCAACGTATCTAGTATGCTTTTAGGATGTGCTGTGGGTGCATTCTTTGCAGGACGACTCGCAGACAAGTATGGCCGGAAGTTTCTACTACTAATAGCAGCAACATTCTTTTTGATAAGTGCCTGTGGCTCAGGAATTGCGACAAGTGGTTTCGAGTTTGTGATTTATCGAATTATTGGGGGACTTGCCGTTGGCGCAGCTTCTGTTATGGCACCTGCTTATATTGCAGAAGTATCTCCTGCAAAATATAGAGGCATGCTCGCTTCGATTCAGCAAATAGCCATTATCGCTGGACTTTTCACCGCTTTCCTTAGCAATTATTTCCTTGCCGATTATGCCTCAGGCTCAACGCAAATGCTTTGGCTAGATTTTGAAGCGTGGCGTTGGATGTTCTGGATGGAGATTGCTCCTGCATCACTATTCTTCTTTATGCTGCTATTCATTCCAGAAAGCCCTCGATTCCTCGTGGTGAAACAGAAGACCGATGAAGCAAGCTTTGTACTAAATAAATTGTATGGTACTCAAGGTGCGAATAAACTTGCAGAAATAAAGGCTTCTTTGTCAAAAGACCATAAACCACAATTGAGAGACTTAGTTGATAAAACAACAGGTAAATTAAAATCCATAGTGTGGGTAGGCATTGGCTTAGCTGCACTTCAGCAGCTTGTTGGTATCAATGTAGTGTTCTACTACGGGGCTGTTTTATGGCAAGCCGTAGGTTTTTCTGAATCGGATGCACTGTTAATCAATGTTATCAGCGGTGCGATAAGCATTGCTGCTTGTCTAGTCGCTTTAGCAATAATTGATAAGGTTGGGCGTAAACCATTACTAAAGTGGGGCTCAATTGGAATGTCAGTCACACTTGTGATCCTCACAATTGCATTTTTAAATGCCGAGCAAAATAGCGATGGCAGACTTGCCCTTAACGAATGGGGTCCTGTTGCTTTGATTGCAGCTAATCTTTACGTATTTTGCTTTAATTTTTCCTGGGGCCCAGTGATGTGGGTAATGCTGGGGGAGATGTTTCCGAACCAACTTCGTGGTTCAGGTCTGGCAGTAAGTGGATTAGTTCAATGGTCAACGAATTTTCTTATAACATGGTCGTTCCCAATGTTGCTCGCAGGAATTGGTCTTGCCGGTGCTTATGGGCTTTACGCATTGTTTTCTCTGCTATCAATTATATTTGTCGTGCGCTTTGTCTATGAAACGAAAGGCTTAGAACTTGAAGATATGAAAGGCTAGTTATCGCACAACATAAAGTCCAGCTTAAATTGGAGGCTTCAGTAAAGGCTTGAGGCAACTTTTTTAAGCTGAACTGATATCAATCAATATACCGACCAAGCCTCGATAACTTCTCTTTTATGTGGTTCGATATTATGTGTTTGTCTGGGCTAGAGGAAGCTTCGAGAACTGGTGTAAAATACTTGCCTACATCTAAACACAACTGGGTAATTAGCTTTTTTGACGCGCTTTCAGCTAACCCAAGATTGGTCGCAAGAGTGAGGAAACATTCGAATGTATAGTGCCCCGCGATCTCATATGACGGACTAAAAACAGCATCTAGCTCGGTTTCAAGAACGCAAAGAGTTAAGTCTTCGTTATAATACTCCCTGTAAGGAGCTACAGACAATACATCATAAATCGGAGTAAAGTCTCGCATTCTTATCGTCATATCATCGGGATTTCGATACATGGAGAAGTTTTTACAGTGAAGATCATTATTCCCTATAAGATAAGAAAATAAGACTTGCCTAACTCCATTATAAATAACAGCCATGTTACGGCCACTGGCTTCATATAGGGCTCTTAGAATGCCTTCATACGAGAGATTATCGCTGCCCTTGTTAGAAGAATGCACGTTGCAAATACTTGCAGCATCTTCAACAAACAATCTTCGTCCATCCTTCATTAAATCGAACCTTCGAGTTACATAACAAAACTCGCCGTTTTCGAAGGGAACCAGTGCGTTATCAGCAACATTGAACTTACAAAAACGAGCCAGTTGCATCATTGCATGTTCATTTTCCGGTAAATGCGCGAGATTCTCTGGCGCTGGCTTTACGATAAATCGTCCGTGCCCTTTTACTGGCACAAGGTAGTCGCCCTCTAAGTCCATAAAAAGCTTTTTTTGAACGCCCGATATGGACTGCCCATCTAAATACTCGGGGGCAACTCGATTAAAGAATTCTTGATCACCTTTAACCAACAATCCAGTATCAGGTAGATGGCTTAATCCGAACATCTTCTTCAAGAATGAAGGAGAATAGGGTGTACTATTTGCTTTTAAAGAAATTTGCCTTAATTGAGGCCTCATAATACGATAAAGTCCTTTTCCATATTTGTGACAGATATTGCACCAATCAAGACTTTTCCATTATGTAATAACAAACCGAATTCATCTTTTTTATCTAACTGCGTTTTAGAGGTTTGATACATCTTTATCCACCCTTCGCTTAATAGATTTTCAAAAAACGTCGGAAAAGAATCAAATACAAATGCTTCTTTTTGCAACGGAAAGCAGAAGCCTATGGGAGCTCCGCTTTCCAGATAATTAGGCCGGTATTGAAATCTGTAAGATACTTTACCTTCGTTGTGAAACTCAGTGAGATAACCGGCCAAAGCCTCATTGGCATAAATCGCCCCTTGGCGATTAATTTTACTCACTCTTAGTTCCTTTTCTTGCGATAACAAGCTCCAGTCCCATTACATCAAGAACAGCACCAATCGTTTCCAACCTCGAACTCTCGACGGTTTTTTTAAGACGAGTCATCGTATTTTTAGAAACACCCGATAACATAGCTACAGTACCTAAATCTAACTGATGTTGTTTGGTGTACTCATCTAAAATCCTATTAAAGCTGGCAACGCCGCCTACTACATCGCCTGAATTGAGCGCCGCTTTCAAGTGCTTTTCTAGCGTGCTAGTAGCCTCAGTTAACCTAACCTGGTATGCAGCTAAAGCTTTGTGAATAACTTCAGTACCATCCTTTGTAGTCATAAAGACCCCTCAATGGTGAATGTTAAATATGAATACCATCATTATCCTTTCATAATAGACTCATATGAATATAATCACAATATAAGGTGATACCATCAATAAATAGAGTAAAAATCATTATATAGCCACTAAAAAAAGAAGGAAAAACCTTTAAGAGTGATAACTGTGATGGAATTACACCATAATCACCATTAAATGTGAATATTAATGAAAAAATAAGGGGGACTACTTAAGGAAGCATCGTATCGTCATGCTCCATAATGCTGCGAATCGTTATTATTAGAACGATGTGTAGATAATCTATATAAAAAGCAAAAACTCTGACTTGGATTATTATCACCTTAATTGGTCGCGTTACTACCTTCGCTGATGCCGATTACCATTAATAAAGTATAGTAAGGTTTAAATTTTCGCGGTCTAAACTTGAGCGTATTGAAAGAATTTTTGTTAATAATAAAAAATGCCCCCTACAATAAAGCAAGGGGCAAATTTAAATGAAGACTGTTAATAGGGTATTTAAAGGCTGGCAGTTATCCCTAAGACTATACGCCTATCGGTAAGACCCTGAGCGCATAACAATGCCCCTTCGTTTACACACCACTCCGTTCTATCCTCACGTAGCAGATTGATACCATCTAGACCCACTGTGAATGTGTCATTGATATCATAACTTACACTCATGTTCAGCTGGGCTCTGTCATCCACTATACGAGGCATATCAAAGCTTATCAACTCTCCCGTTCTGAAGGCTGAACGCCACGTATATCGAGCACGAACACTCAAGTCATACTTATCGTAAAACAAAGTAATGTTGTACGCATTTTGAGATAAATCCTCCAGTTCAATGCGTTCTTCTACAATATCATCGGCGAGCGTTGCAGTAGACTGATCGGTATCGGTTCTTCCCAAAAGCTTATTCAATGCGTTAGCGTCACCCGTTGCAGGACGGAAAGTTTCTATACCTGCTCCCGATTCTTGGTAGGTATAATTAGCTATTACCCCAAAACCTGATGCCCATCCTAGCTCTTTTTCATAAGCTGATAAATCGTGTTGAAACGCAAATTCAACACCTGTTTGAGTTTCTTCATTCGGCAAGTTAATTGTGGTTTGAAGCGGTACGCATATTCCCGTGCCAGGAACTGACGACCACACATTTCGGTCGGTAACCGTTGGATTATAAATACCGCCACCTTCACAGGGCGCCGTAATGTCCCGCTCAATTTGACCATTATCACCAATTGGCTCTTCCGGATTATCCCGAACCGCGGCAAAGATGTCTGTTCGCTCTTTATGGAATAGGCCAACGCTAACAAAGCTAGACTCTGAAAAGTAATATTCTGCAGATAAATCATAGGATATTACTTCTTCTGGGGTTAAAGCAGGGTTACCGACTCTAACAGCTGCACCGGCTCCACCTGGGAAGTTAACCGACGTAGAAAGGTTATCAAAGTTCGGTCTACGTATATCTTTCGCAACACCTGCACGTATGACGACATCATCAATAACTTCAGACACTATATTGAATCGTGGAAGGAAATACTCGTATGAAGAAGTTTCCTCACGCAGACCGGTGACTTCTCCATTTTCTATGTTGTTGCCCACAGAGGTCACTTCTGTATCGACGTATCTTAAGCCCACATTTCCACGAAAGGTAATATCGTTAATGTAAAAGAAATAGTCGCCTTGTAAATACAATGCACTTGTTTCTTCTTCAATATCAAAAAAGGAGTCTAGCTGCAGCTCAGGCTGAGACAGCAGCGGATAGCCCTCCGTTATATTACCATTGGCAATTTGAAGCGCGTTATTCTCCTCGATTGATTGATTGAGAGCGTTGATAACCGCATCTGGATCTGAAAAAGACAAATCGCTGTTAATGGTCAAATAATTCTCAATGTACAACCTTCTACCGTCAGCATCGTTAAAGTTAGAAGGACCTGCGCTGACAATGCTAGAGAATAAATCAGCAGTTGGTCGGTAGAACGACGTGTTTGGATTTGAAAAATTTGATGCGGTATTGATGTCACTGCTTAACGCTGTGTTCTTATTCCAGCGATAACCCGCTTTTATTCCTGAAAAATAGGGATTAAGGTCGGAAATATCATAGTCCGCATCAATTCTAAATGCAGTTTCAGCGTTTTCTTGTGTATTTCTACCAACACCAACTCCTCTTAGCGCATAGTTCGCTGGATTGAGAAGATCTTGGTCTGAAGGCCCGAATTCTGCTCCTTGGGCAATACCGAATTGTAACGTGCGATCAGATGCATCAAACTCAACCGGTACACCGTTGTCTATGCTAAGCCCTTCACTAGGTTGCGGTCCATTGGGATTAATGAAGTCCAATGTTGTGTTTAAACGGGGGAAAAATGAATCTGAACTCGAGTACGATACTTCAGAGGAAAGCTTTAACCTATCCCGGAGCCATGTGAACCCAGTAGCGAAGACGTCGCTATCGGTGAAACGTGAACCAGTATTAACACTCGTTCTCAGGTTTGGGTCAATATTGTTATTATTGCCATCTACGCCCACACCTAATGTTCCTGTAAGCACCGCCTGTACTTCACCTAAATTTAAAGGTCCATTAGGTCCGTCAATTGTCCCTAAGTTGACTGTTTCAAATGAAGTATTGTTTGTGTTATCGACAACAGCTGCTCCGCCGGTGCCAGAGATAAATGCGCGAGAGCTTTTTTGGGCGCGTTCTTGTCTATTTAGCGTAGCATCGAAATAGAACTTAAGATCGTCTACAGGCTCAAATTCTATAGAGCCAGTAAAATTCTTTGTTTCATATTCATACCGAGATATAACTTGGTCTAAAAACTGTGCTCGTAAAAACGGGAATGCTTCTGCACTACCACTTCCAGAGTCCGGTAAGACCTCTCTATCCCTATCAAAACGGGGATCAAAAGAGGCCACTTGCTGCTCAGCGTAGCTTCCAGTTAGTACAATTCCAACTCGACCATAATCAGTATCATAGCTATCACCAAACGTAGCCGAGACTCTTGGCGATGTCGCATCTGCTAAATCGCTGTTTTCTGCCTGCGCTCGCACAGATATTAACTGCTCTTTGAGACTTAAACCACGAAGTGTTCTCAAGTTTATTGTTCCACCTACAGAGCCTTCTATAGTTTCCGCGGAGGGAACTTTTATGACTTCTAACGACGAAATAAGTGCTGCGGGCAAGTCATCAAAACTAATACCTGAACGGCCGTTGCCGCTTCCAACAGTCGAAACGCCATTTATTTCTACTCGGTTTGCACTTGTACCGCGAATTTGAACACCAGTGCCAACACCAGCAGTACGATCAATCTGAACACCCGTAATATTTTCTAATACTTCTGCCAAGTTTTGATCAGGAAGCTTACCTATATCCTCAGCTTGAATAACTTCCTTAATACTATCTGCAGAACGCTTTTCCGCAAGTGCACTGGCCAACGCACTCCTTATACCTCTTACTTCGATAACCTCAGTTTCTTTCCGATTATCGGCGGCTGAATCAATGTCTTGTGCGTAAGCATTACTCGATAAGCATCCAATAGCAGATGACACTGCAACGGCTACTTGCAATTTTTTAGCAGTAAATTTCAACATCCATACTCTCCCTTAAACAATCATTGCCAATCAAAACGCAATCACAATAGATCACAAGTTAATCACTATCAACCAAATTGTTAATGACAGGTTAATATTAGGAAATATGAATTAATCGACAACTATTGCGCTAATAACCTATTTTCAGTTACTTACATTGAAATCAGTATTTTAAGGGGTTTTTTCTGCAACCTATAATGTTGCATTAATGGTCACTTTGGTGCAATATCCACCACAAACAATCAAGGCGCTAATTTATTGGCTTTTAAGGTTAATCTAGCGCTTCATTAGAGACTCGGTTTGTCATACTACTTAGACCGAGTTCTTCAGGAGATGTTAATGTTTAATCATAAGCAAACGTGTGTTGCACTTTCAATGCTGATGGGGCTAGCGACAATTGGCTGCTCATCTGAGACTTCAGTGGCTAAGGTTAATGAAAGTAATGTCGAACAAACGAAGGTAAAGTCATACGCAAAGTTTGTCCCACAAAGGCGTGATGACTTTGCATGGGAAAATGATAAAGTCGCATTCAGAGTGTACGGACCAGCAGCCCCACTAGCCGGGCATGCAAGCGGCGTCGACGCTTGGCTCAAAAAAGTCGATTATTCGATTATAGACAAGTGGTACGCCATGCATTTTGCAGGTAAGTCTTATCATGAAGACCGTGGTGAAGGCTACGACCCATACCACACGGGCATAAGTCGGGGCGTTGGCGGTTCTGCGGTTTGGATTAATGAAACGCCTTACTATGCCCACAGCTTTACGCGATATGAAATACTTGAAAATAACGCGGAAGAGGTACGGTTCATCCTCTATTACGAGTTTGAAACACCCATTGGACTGGTAAACGAAAAGAAGAGCGTTTCGCTAACGCTTGGCTCTAGGATGTATCAAGTCGACTCTACGTTTTCACTTAACGATAAGCCTGCCTCAATTCCTATTGCAATAGGAGTAGCAACGCACGATGAAAACGCAACAGTTTATCAAAGTGAGAAAGATGGCTGGGTTGCTGCGTGGGAAATAATAGACGGTCAAGGTTTAGGCACTGGCGCACTTATAGATCCCGCTAAAGTAAGAAAAATCATTCATACCCCATCTAAAATAAAAGACAACAGTCATATTTGGCTAGTAACGCAATCGTCGTCTGATGGGTCATTAAATTATCACGCAGGTTATGGCTGGGAAGGTGCAGGTGAAATAACAACCACAGCGCAATGGCAGACTTACCTTAGCAATTTTGGTAGATAAAATATGGAAAAGATTGCATTCGTAATGACGCTGAAACCTGGCTTCCAAAAAGAATATGAAAAACGCCACGATGAGATATGGCCAGAGCTCGCTGTGCAGCTGAAAGAAGCCGGAGTCTCAGACTACAGCATTTTTTATGAGGAGCGCTCAAACAAGCTTTTTGCGGTTTTGAAACGGGACGACAATCATTCAATGGATGATTTACCCGTTAAGCCTATTGTAAAAAAATGGTGGAACTATATGGCAGATATAATGGATACCCATGAGGACAATTCTCCTGTGACGACGGATCTCAAACGCGTATTTCACTTAGACTAAAACCCCTTTAGTAAAGAAAGTAGCTTCGGTGTCAATCCAACAATAATATCGACACCGGCAGCATACTCTTGTTCGACGCTCCAGTAGGGTTTCATTTAAACGCATCAGTAAACGACAGAAAAGTATACTGAATGAGATTTCTCATTCTCCTCAATGTTTTAGGAAAGGAGATATAGTTGAAAATCCTAATTTTAAACGAAGCTCAGCAATCGTCATCGCACGAGCACATTGAACGGCGATGCGCCGCTACCCCTGCTACCGTTTTGAAACTCGTTCGAAAAGGTATTGCCGTCTACCTAGAAAGTAACGCTGGCTTACTATCGCATTATACAGACAGCGATTTTGAGGAAGCAGGTGCCAATGTCGTTGCCACATCCAACGACATTGCTGGCGAAGTTGACGTATTAGCATGTGTAAATAGCCCTAGTGAACAGGTAGTTTCGACACTAAAAGCCAACACACTCGTTATCGGCCATATAGACCCGTTTTTTCAACAACCGCTTGTTAGCAAACTGGCGGCGTCCAATTTGACGACTCTTTCGGTAGAAATGATCCCCCGCAGCTCTCGAGCACAGAAAATGGATGCGCTTAGTTCACAAGCAAGTCTCGCAGGTTACGTTATGGTGATGAAGGCAGCGAACTACCTTCCTTCAATATTACCAATGATGATGACTCCATCAGGCACTATTAAGCCTGCAAAGGTTTTTGTAATCGGTGCCGGCGTTGCTGGGTTGCAAGCAATTGCAACCGCAAAAAGATTAGGAGCGAACGTGCTCGCTTACGACACTCGTCCCGTGGTTGCAGAGCAAGTGGAATCATTGGGCGGTAAATTCTTAAAAGTCGATATTGGAGAGACCGGACAAACAAAAGACGGCTATGCAAAAGAACTGACTGATGACCAAAAACGTGTTTTAGCAGACGCTCAAAAAGACGCTATAACCACGTCGGATATTGTCATAACAACAGCCCAATTGTTTGGACGCAAGCCTCCGGTGCTGATTAATAAAGAAACACTTTCATTGATGAAGCCGGGAAGCGTTGTGGTCGATATGGCTGCACTCTCAGGGGGCAATGTCGAAGGTTCAGAGCCAGGTAAAATTTCAGTTATCAATCAAGTCACAGTTATTGGTTCTGGAAACTGGAGTGAAGAAGTATCACGAGCTGCAACCGACATGTATGCCAATAATGTGTTTAATCTTCTAGACGAATTCACAAAAAATGACCCTTTACGCTTTGATGTGTCATTTGATGATGAAATTCTCGCCTCATCTGTCATAACCCATGACGGAAAGATTACAAACGAAACACTAATAAACGCATACAAAGGCGCTTAATCATGGAAATCATTTATTTACTCTTTATAGTTTTGCTCGCTGCTTTTCTCGGCTTTGAATTAATTCGTAAAGTGCCGGCTACACTGCACACCCCCTTAATGTCAGGCTCTAACGCTATTTCAGGAATTACTCTAGTCGGGGCGCTAATTGCTTCGGGCGCAGATAATAGCGTGTTAACAACCGTTTTAGGTACAGTCGCGGTTACGTTGGCCAGCATCAATGTCATCGGTGGCTATCTTGTGACTGATCGCATGCTCGGCATGTTTAAGAAAAAAGACAATAGCTAAGAGAATGGCAAATATGACTTTAGAAATACTTATAAATCTTGCCTATGTAGTCTCTGCTGGGCTTTTCATTTTTGGATTGAAATTACTTAGTCACCCGTCGACTGCACGCAAAGGCAACCTCGTCTCAGCAGTAGGTATGTTTATTGCCGTGATAATCACTTTGCTAGACCAACAGATCATTAGCTACCACTTTATAGCGTTGGGAGTAATTGTTGGCGGACTATATGGCGCATGGAAAGCTAAACGTGTACAGATGACCCAGATGCCTGAAATGGTCTCCTTGTTCAACGGTTTTGGTGGCGCGGCGTCGCTATTACTTGGATGGGCTACAGTAAGCGGCATGTCACAGCAAATGCTTGTTACTGCAAGCGGCTTTGTTTTCATTACGGTACTGTTAACACTTCTTATCGGCGGTGTAACTTTCTCCGGCTCTGTAATAGCCTGGGGCAAGCTTTCTGGCAAATTATCATCAAAAGCACTCATTTTTACAGGGCTAAGAGAACTCAGTATCTTGCATCTAGTGGCAATGGTCCTCGTCGGCTATATGTTTGTTACCGATCCCGCTAATACCTTATGGTTATACATAATCATTGCTATAGGATTAAGCTTCGGACTTTGGGCCACTATATCAATAGGTGGTGCTGACATGCCGGTTGTTATTGCATTACTCAATAGCTATTCAGGTATTGCAGCAACCGCAGCCGGTCTAGCGGTAGGTAACACCATTTTGATAGTAACAGGCCTGTTAGTTGGCGCATCTGGTCTAATATTAACTAATATCATGTGCAAAGCCATGAACCGCTCGCTGATGAATGTTCTACTATCCGGCTTTTCAAAACCCATTGAACAAGGTGAAGTGATCACGGGCGAAATTAAGGTTTTATCGCCCCAAGATGCATTCTATGTGCTAGAAGCAGCTCAGGCGGTACTGGTAGTGCCTGGCTATGGAATGGCGGTTGCCCAAGCTCAGCATGCAGTGCGAGAGTTGCATACGTTATTAGAGGAAAATGGATGTTCCGTAGACTATGCCATTCACGCCGTCGCAGGGCGCATGCCAGGCCACATGAACGTACTCCTTGCAGAAGCAGACGTGCCATACGATCAGCTCTACGAAATGGATGATGTAAATCCCCGCATGGAAAATTATGATGTCGTTATCGTCATCGGCGCTAATGACGTAGTCAACCCTGCAGCAAAAGAAATGAAAGGTAGTCCAATATACGGTATGCCTGTTATTGAAGCATACCGAGCCAAAACAGTATTCGTGCTAAAACGTTCGGCAAATGCAGGCTTTGCCGGAGTGGACAACCCGCTATTTTTCAAAGATAACACCCGCATGATTTTGGGTGACGCCAAGGAAACAATCAACAGCTTAATCCGAGAATTTGGCGATTAAGTCACACAGCTTCTGGGCTCGTGCGTATTTTTTGAGCCCAGTTTTATTCTTCCTAAGAGTACATCATTATCATGTCTTATGAATTGCTCGGTCAGATATTTGGCGTACTTGCCTTTTTAGTGGCTACTTATTCCTTTACCCACAAAAGCGACATCAAATTAAAGCTAAGCTTGATAGTGATGTTTTCATTTCAAACCGCACACTTTTTCTTTTTAGGCTCGGTAACTGGGACCATAGCGAATTTTTTAAATTTTTTTCGTACTATCATCTCGATAAAAGCCAATCACAGATATATTGGCGCTTTATTTATCGTAATAAATATTGTGTGGGGTGCATTCAACGTCCACCAGCCTGTAGACCTCTGCCCTATTTTCGGTGCTTGCTTTGGGACCTATGCAATTTTCTATGCTGACGGCATCCTAATGAGAAAACTATTTATTTGTGGTGCATTCTTTTGGCTTACAAACAATGTCTATTTGGGCTCTGTTGGCGGGGTTTTACTTGAAGTGAGTGTAATAATCGCGAACAGCATCACGATTTATCGGCTACAAAAAGATCTTAAATAAGAGAATTAGAATGGCCTGTAAGTAAGCACCTACAAGCCACAGAATTACCTATTGGATGACATTGCGCTTTTCCAATGAATACCAACCCTTAATTTCATTCATTAACATTTTCACTTTGTCTGGATACTGCTTAGCTAGATTAACTTGCTCGAACTCATCGTCAGCGAGATTATAAAGTCTTGGCCCAACTAAGAATTTATCGTGATACTTTTGATAACTGACATTCTTACCGTCGTAACTCACGATCAGCTTCCAATCCCCATTGATTGCCCAGCGATAGAGCAGTGTTGACTCTATATCGTCTAAATCATCCATATCGTGCGCAAAGCCCTCGCCAAAGATGGTCTCTCTTTCTATCTCCTCTCCAGAAGTCAAATTATCGTAGAGATTAAGACCTGGCAGTTTCTCAGGTACAGAAATCCCTGCTGCGCCTAAGATGGTGGGCACAATGTCTATACTACTGACTCTTTCCTGTCTGAATTTTGATTTGAATGAGTTGGGTAATGAGTAAATAATTGGTGTGCGTACACCACTTTCATTGGGACTTTGTTTCGACTGCGGCAAGAATCTGTCCGTCTGCTTTGGATTAGTTACCCAGCCATTATCCGAAACGTAAACAATCAAGGTATTGTCAGTTAGTCCACGCTTCTCAAGATGGTCAAATAACTGGCCGTTCGTTTCGTCAAACCATTCGATCATCGCATAGTATTTAGCAATGGACTCCGGTAAGTCGTATTTTGCGTATTTCGATAGTATTCGCTTTGGAGGAGTATGTGGGGAATGCGGCATAAACGGAGCGTACCAAACAAAAAACGGCTTATCGGCCTCGTTTGTTCGGTCGATGAAATCAGTGATGGTATCTACACCTTGGCGGCCAATTTTCAAACCCTCATCACCGTGGCGCCCTCCTGGGCTAGGAAAGCCTCGGGTCATACCTTCATCAAATCCACCGCGCTGAAAACTTCCTTCCCACCACTTCCCTGTCTGTAAAGAGGCATATCCTTTCTCTCTTAACAGGTCTGGGAGTGTTTGTACGTCGTCGATTTTAGCAATAATGTCTGAACGCTGCTGAAGGTACTCATTCCCCTCTTTCCCACCAGAAATTTCTCGCGACGGGTCGTTACCTGTAATACCGTGCTGACTCGCGTAAAGACCTGTGGCTATTGTCGCTAATGATGGCCGACAAAGTGAGGTAGGTACATAACCTTTAGTAAACGTTACGCCATCTTGTGCTAACTTATCCAAGTTTGGCGTCTGAACAATTTCGTGCCCCATAAAGCTATAATCGTTCCACGCATGATCATCAGATAGTATTAACAGAATATTGGGTGGAGTACTTTCTAAAGGCTCTGCTTTCAACACTGTCTCTTCGGGTTTGCTCACACATCCTGCAAGTGATAAAAGTACAGCTACGTAGCCCACAACCACACTTAACTGGCTCTTCGTTTTCTCATTCCGTTTTAGCATTTTCGAATCCTGTTGTTGTTAACCATAAAGTCTAAATAACACTACTTAACCACTAGTGAATAGTTGCCTGGTTTATAGATTTTTGGAGCATCGCCTGGAAGGTACACCGTTGCCTTTGTATTTTTAGGGACGACGAAATTCCAGATAACGCTTTTATCCCGTCGCTGCCACTTACTCTTAATTTCGCCATAGCCGGTGGTATAGCTAGTATCAACGGATTCCAAATTTGATGGAAAAACAGGCTTAAGCATAAAGTGTTGAAACCCCACACTGTCACTCAATGGTCGAATACCACCCAAGCCTTCGAAAAACCACCCATCGTATCCCGCATGGAAAGGATGATTTAGAGAACGTCCGGGCGCATCATCTAGTGTAAGTACTTCTTTATTAACAAAACCGCCCTTTCTTTCCCACAACGTAGTGGCGTGCAATTCATTAATTAAATAGGAGTAGCCAGGGTAGCCCTCTGCTTTAAATATATTGAAGGCCGTATCAACGTATCCATGGTCGCTCAACGCTCGGTAAAGGTATGTTTGACCTAAAGCGCCGACAGAGGCGTGACCAGACCACTTATTTACTACATCATCATTTAATTTATCCGCGACCGATTGACGTAATTCATTGGGTACCAATTTAAATTCCAGGGCCATCGCATCCGCAGTTTGGCTCCCATAGTGTCCTGATGTGTCGTTAAACATTTCGGAATGAAACTGTTCTTTTAAACGTTCGAATAGTTCACCATAGCGTTTGGTATTTTCATCCATTGAAAGAGCTTCAGATATTTTAGACATGAGATCTGCGGAATGGGCGAACAATGCAGAACTAGTGATAATATGACTAGTGTGCTGTGGATTACAGCGACCGCCAACGCGAGACATTCCTAGCTTAACGACTGGATCGCACCAGTCTCCGTAGCCAGATCTAATCATGTTGTTATCCAGCTCTTTAATGCCGGCAGTCATATACTCTTCTAAACTTTCATATTGTTTCAAAAGAAGAGACCTGTCTCCATGGTGGCGATAGTGTTCCCACGCGATGATGACTTCTGCAACAGCCCAGTCAAACTTGCCTCCGTGGGCTCGCCTACCAGGAACAACCGTAGGGGCAATGAAAGGCGAAGTTCTAAAGTCACCAAGATACTTATCCCAAAAATTGTCCATATTAAAGTTGTAGTTTCCGGTAATGAGTGCGGCGTGAGCATCACCTGTCCAGCCAGCTCGCTCTCTTATAGGGCAGTCGAATGGCACACTAATCAGATTACTTTGATAGCCCCACAGTGCCATTTTATGCACTTTATTAATTAATTCGTCTGAACTTGAAAACTGCCCGCTAACTGGGATATCACTTCGTACTAAGTAAGCGCTCATTGACTCTAAAGATGGCGGTTTATCAAGACCTGTTATTTCTACATATCTAAATCCATGCCACGTGAATGTTGGGCGCCACAAATGAGGGTTTTTCTTTGCTGCAATATAACCATCAGCCTGCTTTAACTTAGGTGCAGCACCTCCGCTTTTTTGGCTGATATTTCCTTCCGAATCAATCCACTCAGCGTATCGCAAGTAAACCCCCTGGCCGGGATTAAGATTTAACTCTTCAATATTAAGCTCGGGTACGCCTGTCAAATTCTGTCCGAAATCGAACACCCAAACATTCGGTTTTGGGGACAGTATACGAACCGGCTGCAGTTTATCTTTAAGCCTGACCGGCGGTATTAATTGAGGCTCAAGATTTTTTGTTGGCCAAACGGATAACACTTCAACGTCCTGCCAGTCAGAGGATAGAACGGCATCGCTTGCTGTTTGCCATTTGTTAACATGTCTTCGTTGGTCATGCAGCTCCCCTGAAAATAGGCCTTCTTTTAAGACGGGCGATGGATGATATTTCCATTTTTCATTCGTTGAGATGAACTGAGATGAGCCGTCGTCAAATTTGATTTCCAATTGAGCGATAAATTTTGGCTCGCCGTAAGTGAGGTTTTTTGTTGGAGATGAAAAGGCTATTTCTTCGTTGTACCATCCGCTCCCGAGATGCGCTGAAATAACATTATTTCCTTGCTTCAATAGGCTCTCAACGGCATCTGTATTATATAAAATACGCTCTTCGTAGTCAGTCTGACCTGGATCCATGATTCGGGAGTCAACACTCTCGCCATTAATATACATTTCGTAGTAGCCAGCCGCTGTGCTATGAAGGCGAGCACTCACAACCTTTTTTCTAATGCCAAACTCATGGCGATATAAACCTGCGGTTGGCTGCTTTTTTAATTGTTCTACAATATAGTCTGAACGCTTTTTCTCTTTATTTTGCGCGCTAGCTGCATATTGTACCCATTGTTCAACCTGTGGAGTCACTTCTGCAGTCGCACGTTGACTCGCTTTTATCCACTTTGCAGACCAATCAGCATTGTCGGTAAGACCCATCTCCCATGAAGCAATCTTGCTCCACGCAGAAACGTCAACACCTTGCGTAGACCATACTCTTACTCTCCAGAATACCTTTTGCCTACTGTTAAGCTTTTCTCCATCGTACATTATGTTAAGTGAACGTGAAGTTGGAACTTTTCCACTATCCCATAAATCAGGTGCCATGTTTTGCAATAGGGAGACAGAACTTGCCACTGCTATCTGATAATGTGTTTGCTCATCAACATTTGAATGCCAAGAGAGCGACGGAGAAGCAGCGTGTATATTTAGTGGCTCATTCAACCCCTCTACTGATAAATTAGTGGGATGAGAGACAGCTGCATGGGGAATAGCTGATTGAGAAGTGACGTCGCAACCAGCAAGCATCAAAACAACGAAGGTAAGACCGTATAGAAAAAAACGCATGACAAATTCCTTGTAGTAAAGAAATGCTGCAAAAAAAGCCCCTAGCTAAAAAGGCCTAGACTAGAGGCAGCAGTAAAATCGTTTTACTTATTCCAAATTAGCATTTCAGAGGCCGCCAATAGCACCGCACCTGTTCCGTACAGCTGCGAATCAGATTCTTTTACGGGGTCGGGGCTCTTTCCTACATGTTGAACCCAATTCACCCGCCCATCGTCAGTCACCGCTTTTGTAATGGCACTCCAGCCTTTTTCAACAACATCTTTTGAACGCTGGTCGGTAAGAATCCCATTGTTTACACCCCACGCTAAGCCGAAGGTAATAAAACCGGTACCACTTACTTCAGGTGTTCTCACTTTATCAGGGTCCATCAGTGACGCAGGCCAATAACCGTCTTCTTTTTGAAGTGCCATCAGCCCTTCAGCGTGCTTTTTATAAAGCTCGATGTAGCGGTCTTTAGAAGGATGCCCCTCAGGTAGTTCTTCTATGATCATAGGGATAGCAGCGAAAACCCAACCGTTTCCACGCCCCCAAAAAACTGGCTCACCGTTATCACTTTTTGCATCGAAGTACCGACTATCTCTGAAGAACAAGCCATACTCATCAGAGAATAGATAATCAGCAGCAGCCCAGAATTCTTTGTTTCCATATTCAAGGTATTTGGGGTCACTAGTAACCTTGGTCATTTGTGCCCAGGCGCGAGGAGCCATAAATAGAGCATCAGCCCAACACCATCGGAGTTGGCAGTTCCCTTCTAAGTGATATTTGCCAGAGCTCGATTCAGAATCTCCCATGTTCAAACCAACCTGAGGAGGTTTACTTAAGATCATATCGAATACTTCTTTAGTAGGCATGTAGGCCTCTTGAACACCAGCACGTTCCGCTAACCAAAGATAAGTCTGAGCAATAGCATGGTCATCTGCATGATATGGTCGCTCAAGAATTAGTTCATAGTTTTCTTTTTCTGCAACTTGTTTGACGAAGCTCTCTAACTGTTTGTCGTCTGTCGCGTCAATCCACCGTGTTAAACCAATATAGAATGAAGCTTGGATCCAAAACTTCGCATTTTCTGACTTTGCACGATGAGACTCAGGAATATAATCCAAGTTACCAAATTGCGCTATTTGCCAATTCGCAGCACTTTCACCAATTCGCTTTGCCGTAGATTCAATGCTTTGCATCGGCATACTCTTGTCTACATCTACCGCTTTCATTTGCTCAGATTCAGCGCTCTGCACTTGTTTTTCAGGTGACTCACCAGAGCATGCACTTAGACCTAACGCCAATGTCAACGCTACAGCAGATAATTTCAGTTTTGTGTGATTCATATATTCGTTCTCAACTAATTATTGCGGCTAGGTGCATATTTCCTGATAAAGAGATATGAATAATGATTTACATAGCCGAATTTTTTAATGATTAAAGATTGCTCAGCGCTCTTGGTACCGGGCCATCTTCACCCACCAAATAAATTTTTATATTTTCATCACTCTCTTTTTCAGCCACCAGCATCTGTGCTTCAGGATGAGCATTCTCAATAAGCGCCGAAATAGCGAAAGTTGCATTGTTTTTTCTAAGTACAGTGGAGCCCTCTGAAAATGCATTCCCATCTTCGTCGCTATCCCACCAAGACAAAACGGCATCACCCTCTTTTTCATAGGTGACTAAATAGCGAATATCGCTGGGATCTGTCACCCTAAAGTCGCCACGAGACACGCCTTGATACCCTTCGATAATGTTATTACCCCCCAACCACTTCTTACCATCCCACCACACATGCCTTGTTTGCTTGGGACCACCTGTTTTCGCCCCCCTATCGACACCAGCGTTAATTGCTATATGTGGATGACCTTCATTATCAAGGTGTGAGGTGCCGTTAAACGTCCAAAGTGCGCCGGTCTTCATTGCTAACGTTTTATCATCAGCAACTTCTTTAGTAACCGGTAAGGCTAGGGACTCACCTTCTACATTGCTCCACTGATTAGTTTTGGTATTGAAGTTCATGAAGTAGACGTCGTGGCGCTCTGTTGTATGTCCGCGTCCATTGATCCCGGCACCACCGTCCCAGCATACGTGGTAGTCATATGACACAATAAGATTATCGCCCTCACCTTTTCCGACCCACGCGTACCAACTATCAACCGCTTCTATGTCAGTCCTTCTTTTATGCTTAAGAAATGAGACTGGAGAGGAAAAAGTACGACCGTTATCCACGGATTTTTGATAAACCCAATCGCTGCGGTGAGCGCCATGGCGGAAAAATAGATAAATGTCACCATTATCCATTTTAACGACTTGGTTATAGGTCCCAAACGGTGTGATGTTATCTAAGTCTTCCCATTGAGTAATGTCGTAAGGTTTTTTAGAAACCGCGTGTTTGTTCGCGCCAAAGTGTGTATTCCCAAGAGGATTTTTGCCATTGGATGAGTGGCCACCATGGCCCCCGTAAAATATATGCACATAGCCTTCGTCATCAATAAGCATGGTTGGTTTACCGTGGTTATCGAACTTTTTGCCCCCATCACGACGGCCTAACTCGCTAGTCCCGGCTTTAAAAGGGCCTGACCATTCTTTGGTACTGTGATTGTAGGTAGCAACAAATGGATCTTCTTTTGGGCCTTGATATGATACGTAAGTTATTCCATTTTTATGTATAGCCGCCGGGTGCTGCACAATCGCTAGGGGGTTACCCACTGCGTTATCAGCAAAATACTCAACATATGAGACCTGTGTGTCTTTAGGGCCATTAGATTCCGTATTACTCTTTTGAGTAACACAACCCGTTAACAATACACTGCCCATCAATGCTGCACTGAGTGCTATCTGCGTTTTTTTAAGTACAAATTGACCTTTTAACATCGTGTCATTCCTAATCATCGCTTTACACTAATCTTTGTTTTCTTCAAACAGCGCTAAAAATTCACTAGCGACACCTGGATTTTTCTTCGAAAGATTACGTAACTCAGCAGGATCGTCTTCAATGTTAAATAGTTCCAATGGTGCATCGAAACCATAGCGAACCGCTTTCCATTCCCCTTTGCGTGCTGCTTGATAAGTATCACCGATAATGCCAGAGTTAGGATCGCCTACCTGCTTCGAAAACTCCCAATACAGAATGCGTTCTTCCATCTCATTAGGTTCGGTTTTCAACAATCCCACAATAGACTTACCGTTAGTTTTGACTCTAGGCACCATGTTCAAATTTACTTCTGCTAGCTCCGCAACCGTAGGCATTACATCGGCAAACAGCCAAGGCGTGTCATCAGTGCGGCCAGCTTTAATACGCTCTGGCCAATGGACAATCATGGGGACGTGTATTCCACCATCATACAAATCTCGCTTCATTCCACGATAGGGTTCTGATGCTTTTAAGTATTGAGGATCAGCGCCACCTTCATCATGCGGGCCATTGTCAGACGTAAAGAAGATTAGCGTATTATCTAGCTCACCCATTTCGTCTAACTGTTCAACGATTTGACCAATGTAGTGGTCAAGTGCTGATACCATGCCCGCTAATGTCGCATTAGGCTTGTCAACAGGCTCTGGGTAGTAAGCCGCGTATTTGTCAGCTGGATTACCACCTTTCATGCCTGTATATGGCGTTTCTGTAAATGTGTACTGCTCGCTAAACTTTTCTGGGACACCTAACTCTGCATGCGGTGAAGAATAGGCAAGCATCATAAAGAAAGGGTTTTCTCGCGGCTGCTTAATGTAGTCAATAGCTTGATTAGTAAATAACTCCTGAGCATAAGCACCCTTTTTACCGCCTTCATTTTCACGAATGCGGATCTTTTGCCCGTCTTTCCACAATATTTGAGGATATTGACGATGCCCTTCCAAAATTGAGTACATGCCGTACCAAGTATCAAAACCCATCGCTAAGGGGTCGGTCACCCCCATCTGTGAACCAATAGAATACTTGCCAAAAAGCGCTGTATCGTAACCGCCATGTTTTAAAACATGCGCAAGGGTTATATCCATTTCTGTTAATTGCACAGTATTGGAGTTGTTTGTCATTATGCGACCATCTCTTCCAGTGAAAAGAGACACCCGAGAAGGTGAACACACGGTATTCCCTGCGTAAGCTTGATCGAAGCGAATGCCATTTGACGCTAGCTCATCGAGATTAGGCGTTTTAATTGGGGTATTGCCATAGGCTCCGACCTGATTAAAGCCTAAATCATCAGTAAGAATGAAGATTATGTTTGGCTTGTCTTGTGCTACTACACTAGAAGAAAGCGATGTGAATAAAGCACCAATTACGCTTATGAGACTAAACCGAAATTTGTTCATGGTATTTCCTAATAAAATTTTAAAATTAAACCGATTACGTTGATGTCTGCGAATTACTTTAGGCAATGTGCGGTTAATGTTGTTGGCTGGGGGATGAAAGCTCTACCTTTATCACGATTAGGCGGCAGCGCCTCCCATGCAAGGTAGAATCGTTTTCCAGCGCTTGGGAAATCTTCATTATCGTTCATTTGTTTCATTGCCCGCGTGTATAAGGGCATATTATTAGCGGTATCGAATGCGAGTAGTTCTTTTGGAATCTGTTGTCCGGTAGATTCTAACTTTACCTTTAGTGACTCTGCTTCAAGGGTATAAGCATAGGAGGTGCCATTTAAATCGGCGTACACTTCAACGTCTCCATTTTCAAGAAGTACAGCTGGTTTTTTAACTGTTAAAGTGGTTGGAAGCGCACCCGTTAAATTAAGTTCTTGGCGAGAGTCTTCCCAGTCAGACACCTGATAACTCTTCCATTTTCCTTTGTTATTTCGCGCAACGAAGAGTTGGCTGTTACCATTTTCATCATAAGCTTGATATGAAATTAAAGGGCGAGATTTACTATCGAAGCCGATGGGCGTGTGACCATTGAGAATGCCAGAAAACTGCGGTAATGGCACCGCGACTTCGCTATTGTTAAGTTTCATGGGGAGTGACACTGGAGTCCCATCAGAATTCAGCCAACTCACGAGATCTTTGCTTTTCGCGTAGGAGATATCGTGATTAGAGGCTGCTACGGGTGTCTCTCTCCAAACCCATGAAAGATGAAAATATCCATCTGGTCCAAGCACTGGCCCCCAAAAATAGCCATTTCGCTCTCCTTCCCCATCTACTAAAGGAGTGTCATGTAGCCTTTGCCATGTTTCAGACTGGGCATTAAAGGCGTTATAGATTTCATTGCCACTTCCGCTTCTTCCATTTCTATACTTAAAGTATAACTTTCCTTCAGCGTCATTAAAGAATTCCGGATAAGTCATACGACTTTCCGTTTTTTCATCCGCCATGAAGTCGACGCGCTTTAAGCTTCTGACATCGTATGGCTTTTCGCTTTTGAAATAGACAATCGGATTAACGTGCAAATTACCAACGATGTGGATATATCCCTCTTCGTCGAGACCTATCACTACACTATTATGGCTATCCCACCCCAGGTAGCTGTCTAACTTTTGATAAATCCAATTTCCGGTTGGATAGGGTTTGTAAGCGACACTCATCTGCCTACTAGCATCATAATAGGCCACTATTTGCTGATCGCCTTTACCAACATAATCAAACGCAACTCGATGCCCTGACCAAACTCGATCAATCGCCTCAACCTCGAAACAGCCCGTTTTATCGAAAGTTTGCGCAGCCACTCCCCCTGAGGACATAGCGAGCCCGCCGAGAATGGCTCGTAGTAGCAATGACTTCAATCGCATCACTGAACAACTCCAAAACGTTAATATGTCGTTAATATTTTCAATAACTCTAAACAAATTAACGGTCATTTACAATCTTTTTCACTCACAAAATAAAAGATGTGACCGGCAAAACTAAAATATTCCCCTACCATCTTTAAAGTCATTGAAAAGCAATAAGATAGAATAAAAAACATATCATAAACAGGGCTTCAAACGCGTTTAACAGCATCAATTTCATTTAATAAATAATGTGTGTAATCGCTATTTGTAAACCAAGAATATTCCTAACGGGCACAATAAAGATTGGATTTGACTTATTGTTTACATTTATGATTAAAACAATGTTAACATCGGAACGCTGAAAATAAGATGTCGCAAGTGTTTTTCAGTAATACTTACGCAGGCTTTGCTCGAGCAAAATTAGTAAAAAGGTGGAACGACAATGCACAACATGAAGTTGAAACTGACCAAGGTCGTTGCGATTGTGTTGCTTATAGTAAGCCATTCAGTTACGGCAAATACTGAGCAGCCTAATATCTTGTGGCTTGTTATTGAAGATATGAGTCCCCTACTGCCTATGTACGGTGACAATACCATTAGTACACCGAACATCTCACAACTAGCCAGTGAGGGTGTTGTCTATAATAATGCCTTTTCTACATCTGGCGTATGTGCACCGAGCAGAGCAGCACTAGCAACTGGGCTTTACCCCAACAGCTTTGGTGCAAATAACATGAGAACGTCTTCTAATACCGCTGAAACCGGACTTCCTAAGTACGAGGCTGTGCCCCCTGTAAATACGAAGATGTTAAGTCAGTTGATGCGGGAAGCGGGATATTACACAACTAATAATTATAAAACAGACTACCAATTTAAAGCACCAAGAACGGCTTGGGACGAAAATGGGATTTTCGCTCATTGGCGCAACAAACCGAGTAATAAACCTTTTTTTTCCATTTTCAATTTCACTACCACACATGAGTCTGGCCTATTTGAACCATACGGCATTAGAAAGTTAGAACAGCGCCACTACTTTTCCAGCGACGAAAAAAAAATTGCACTTCTGCCTAATGATCACAGAATCAAAACGAATAAAGAAAATACCCCTATCCACATAGATAAGGCAACGAGATTCCCCGTACCGCCGTATCTACCCGATACACCAACAGTACAAAATGACCTTTGGAAGGTTTACAACAACCTAGCTGAAACTGACAAGCAGATAGGCGCGATAGTAAGCGCATTAAAAAACGATGGCTTATTGGAAAACACCATTATTGTTTTCTACTCCGACCATGGCGGCCCTATGCCTCGGCAAAAACGACTCATCTATGATAGCGGCTTGAAAGTCCCACTCATAATTCGCTTTCCCAAGGGGTATAAAGCAGGGACCATCGATGAACGACTCGTGTCATTTGTCGACTTCGCACCAACAACGTTAGCTATGGCGGGTATTTCCATACCCGAATATATGCACGGCCAGTCCTTCCTAGATACATCAAATGAGCGACAGTACATTTATGCCGCCGCAGACCGATTTGACGGTTTCACCGACACTATCAGAGCTATAAGAGATAATTGTTATAAGTACATTCGAAACTATCGACCTAATGAGCCTTACTATCTCCCTGTCGCCTACAGAGAGAAGATACCAAGCATGCGTGAACTTCTTCGTTTACAGAAAGATGATGCACTCAATAAAGCACAGAGCCAATGGTTTCGAAAAGAAAAGGATGCTCATGAACTTTTTAATGTGTGTAACGATCCTCACGAACTATCTAACCTTGCGTATATTGAAAACTACAAAACTAAGCGAGAAGAAATGGGGGATGCTTTAGAACTATGGTTAGCTGACATCGGAGATAAACCATCGATGAAAGAACGTCAGCTTATCGACAAATTATGGAACGGTAAAACGTCTCAGCCAACTACCGAAGCGCCGAAAATAGCAGTACAAAATGGAAAAGTTACAATAACAAGCGAAACCAACGGCGCTTTTATCTCTTATCGTATGAAAAACGATGAGACATCACCACACTGGCAAATCTATCAAAAAGAACTTCCGATCAAACAAGGTATCCTAGAAGCCATCGCGCATAGGCCTGGGTATATCGAAAGCGCCCCAACATCCTTAGCTATCGATGCAGACTAATAAAATAAAGGAATTAGAAAAATGTGTGTTGTTAGAACATTCTGGTTTGCCGTACTCACGGTTATCTTTGCAGTCTCCTGCTCTTCTCACTCTGTTATTGAAAACGATAAACCCACCTCACTGAAAGTAGGTGAAGGGTTCGTTAACCCTCTTGGGTATTACGAAGCCTCCCCCCGTTTTTCGTGGAAGCCCTCTATCAGTAACAGCAAATCGACCCAACAATCTGCCTATCAGATACAGGTATCCTCAACACCTGAAGGATTATTAACAAATCCAGATAAATGGGACAGTGAAAAAATAAAATCATCGGCAATGTCTTGGGTGCAGTATAAAGGCAAAAAAATCACCTCTAGAGAGAAAGTATTCTGGCGCGTGAGGTTTTGGGATGAGAACAATATAGCATCACAATGGAGCGACGTGGCTCACATTGAAATGGGTTTACTCGAGAACCTTGACTGGAAAGCCTCGTGGATAGGCGCAAAAGATACAGAATCTTCACTTTCCCCTTCTCAAAGTACATTGGCGACACCGCAATATTTGAGAACGCAATTCTCTGTAGAAAAAGAAGTGCTTGAAGCAAGGTTATATGTAACCGCTAAAGGCGTTTTTAAGGTTTACCTAAACGGTAAAGATATAACCGCAAACGATGCATTGCCCCCAGGATGGACGCCTTACGAAAAACGCATCGAGACACTCACCTACGACGTAACCACGCTGATTACAAAGAGAGACAATGCGCTTGGAGCAATTATCGCAGGTGGTTGGTACTCAGGCAGAATTGCAGATCTGAAGGAAACCGACCATTCGAAGCCGCCGCGATTTTTAGCCCAACTTGAAATCACCTATTCAGACAATACTACGCGGCTCGTTACGACGAATGACTCATGGAAAGCAACACAATCTGGCCCAATCCGATTTGCCAGTAATTACGATGGCGAGCGTTACGACGAAACTTATGAAATGCAAGGCTGGTCGATGCCAGATTATGATGACAGTGAATGGGGGACAGTCATTACCGATGCATCAACACCAGGCACACTTTTGCGTCCTAAGCGTCATTTGCCGGTTCGCAATGTGGACAAATTAACACCGCTATCATTTAAACAAGTCAGTAAGGACACGGTCATCTTTGACTTTGGCCAAAACATGGTCGGCGTGCCATCTATCAAGTTACCGGTAAAACAGGGTAAACAAGTGACGCTACGATTTGCCGAAGCGTTACACAAAGGTGACTTCTATACAGATAACTATCGCTCTGCACATTCCACAGACTATTTCCTTCCTGCTAAAGATGGCATTGCTGAATACACTCCTACTTTTACTTTTCACGGGTTTCGCTTTGTTGAAATTTCGGGTTTTGACGAAACTAAAGCGCCTGTAAAAAATTGGATTGTCGCTAACGTTCAACATTCTGATATTGATTTATACAATAACTTTTTAAGCGCCAACCCTAAGCTAAATAAACTGTTTGAAAATATTAACTGGGGGCTAAAAGGGAACTTCTTTGATATTCCTTTAGACTGCCCACAGCGCGACGAAAGACTGGGTTGGACAGGTGACGCCAACGCGTTTATTGCGCCGTCTATGTATATGGCTGATGTCTACGGATTCTGGTCTGCTTACTTAAATAGTTTGCGTGAAGAGCAAACCGAAGATGGGTTTGTTCCACTTTATGTGCCCTTTGTAAAGTGGATAAACTGGACGTCGTCGGGATGGGGGGATGCTGCCACAATCCTGCCTTGGGAGCTCTACATGATGACTGGCGATCAAAAGATTTTAGAAGATAGCTACCCATCCATGAAGTCTTGGATTAACTATCATGACAGCCAAGCTAAAAACAATATCTCAAGCATGATGACCTTTGGCGATTGGTTACAACCCTACCCCGAAGCAGAAGGGAAAGGCGCCAACCGGGGAGATACTGACTTCTCACTTATTTCCACAGCATTCTTTGCTCGCTCTGTAGCGCTCACGAGAAAAACAGCACTAGAGCTCGGATTCAATGAAGATGCAAAGCGCTATGAAGTTAAGCAAAAGACACTAGCAAAAGCATTTAGAGCGGAATTTTTTGATGAAGATCTAAACGTAATAAAAGGCAAAGAAACACAAACGGCCTACCTGCTTGCGCTGGCATTTGACCTACTTCCTCAAAGCGAAGTGAACATTGCACAAACTAAACTAATTTCTTTACTTCAGAGCGCCGACACACACTTAAGAACAGGGTTTCTCGGTACGCCATTACTTGCAGATGTTCTGCAAGAGGCTGGACGTACCGACTTAGTCTATGAGTTGTTGTTTAAAGAAACCTACCCGTCATGGTTTTACTCAATTAATAATGGCGCTACCACCACTTGGGAACGATGGAATTCATACTCGTTAGAAGAGGGATTTAACCCACAGGGTATGAATTCGTTAAATCATTACGCTTACGGCACTATTTCAAGATGGTTTTATGAGGGTATTCTTGGGGTAAAGCCACAGTTGCCAGGCTTTAAAAAAGCAATAATTTCACCTCAGCTCACATCGAAACTCGGCTTTGCTGAAGGCTCTATACCTACGCCTAGCGGAGATATCGATGTAAGTTGGACAATGACGAGTGACGGTTTTGATGTATCGGTGACCGTTCCGTTTAATATTAGCGCTGAGTTCGTTCCACCCGCGCATTATTCAGTTGTCGCGGCTACAAACGCAAAAAATGAGCCTATTAAAAAGTGGAAGGGCCTAAAGGCTGGCCAGTATCAATTCCAACTGATTATTGATGAAAAACACGGTGGCGCACAGTGATAACATCCCAATTGATAAGAAAGTGGCACATTTCAGCTTGCTCATGTTTCTTGCTCTTTATTACACCGAATAGCCTAGCAAGCGTGAACGACTCCATTATTGTCACAGAAAACAAAATGGCCGTAATAGAAGCAGAGCATTACTCTTCTCAACACAACGCAAGTACAAGACGCTGGATTGTGTTTAATCGAAAAAGCGATAGCACCCATGGCTTTGCAGATAGTGACAAAATCCATGTGGAGGGTGCTAGTAACAATGCATATATTGAACTATTGCCTGATACGAGAACAAACCATAACGAGCCTTTAGTGCATGGCACCAACTTTTCCGGCGAACCCGGTAAGATGGCTGTTTTAACTTATCCTGTCTATTTTGACACTCCGGGTAAGTACTTCGTTTGGGCGAGGGCCTTCAGCTCGGGAAGCGAAGATAATGGATTACATGTAGGGCTGAATAACACATGGCCCTCGAGCAGCCAAAGACTTCAGCTATGCGAAGGCAAACATCAATGGACATGGTCTTCTAATCAAAGAGCAAAAGACAATCACTGCGGACAACCAAACACGATTTGGCTAGATATACCTGAAAGTGGAATACACAACGTCACAATATCTATGCGCGAAGATGGGTTCGAGTTAGACAAAATTATTCTGACTCAACACGCGGATTATAAGCCAAAAGGCGTTGGGCCAAATGAGACTAGGCGATATGCCTCAGCCCAGTCCTTGAAAGAAACCTTTGTTGGCATAGAAGAATATAGTCTCATCTTAAACGCTCACCAAACCTTTAAGTCAGTTGGCGACGTCCCTTTCTATCACGACAAAAAAAATAGTGCACTAGGTATTGATGCTAGAGAAACACAGTACAGGAATGTGTGGGCTACTGCCAAACTTGAAGTGCCAAAAAAAATGTGGGAAAAGAAGGACAAAACCAGTCGTACCTTTAAAAAAGTGACATTGGTAACCGTCGGTGAAATTGACGGGGAATCGTCTTACAGAGTGCTATTGAATGACAACGAAATCGGTAATTTCACTAACCAAGAAACTACGATTGATTATCAGGAAAACTACTTTGACCTAGGTCCACTCACGTTGAAACCGGGCGACATCATCACGGTTCAAGCGAAAGCAGTGACCAATGGAAAGATACCAGAGAATGACGGCACAGCTTACGCAAGAGGCAGGTGGCGCGGGCTGGTGTTTCATGAATAGTTTATTTACGCACTTACTAGAGAGTTCATAATGAAATACCCCAAATTACTCAGTGTATTTACCGCGCTTTTAATGTTGAGCGCATGCTCGTCAACTCAGCCTTTGTTAGATGAGTCACTATCTAACTTCAACAACGTATACGATGACGGTGAAGCAAGGTTTGTTGATGGTGAGTTACATCTGATATCCGAAAAAAACTGGTTCTTTTCAACCCAAAAGGTTTACGAAGACTTTATCCTTGAAGCAGAAGTTAAAATGCCTGACACCTCTGAATACAGTAATTCGGGCATTATTTTTCGAGGACAAATTATTGAAACCGACAAAGGTAAACAAATTGTCGGCTATCAAGTAGATATCGACCCCAGTGAAAGAAAGTGGACAGGAGGATTCTTCGATCAGGGTCGCAGAAAATGGTTGTACCCAGTCCACCCTACCCGTTCTTATCCTGACGAAGACTTTGTTACTAACTTCTTAGGTGAGTGGAGCAAAGAACAAGGTGAAGCTTATAGTCACTTGGCATGGAATAAGGTCAAAATCGTGTGCAAGGGCTCCGACATAAAAATTTTTATTAATGGCATACTAACCACCCATGTTAAAGATGTAAAAGACAGCAAGGGTGTCATTGCATTTCAGCACCACGGTAGTAAAGCTTATAAAGAAAGCAGAGATGAAAGTAATATTGTGCGCTTTAGGAACATTACGATTACTACTTTGTAAATAATTGAAATACGTAAGTAGTTGCGCTGCTACTTTTATTTAGTATCTCTGCGACTATAAGTTGAAGGCACCGGCAGGCGGTTTTTACAGTATTTATGGAGAAAAGTAATGAGTAATGCGAACACGTTTAAGGCTTTGCTTGTTGAAGAGCACAGCGATAATACTTTTAGCAAAAAAATCGTAGAACGAGAAATTAGCCAACTTCCACAAAATGAATTGCTGATAGATGTACATTATTCGTCTTTAAACTACAAAGACGCTATGTCAGCCAGTGGCAACAGGCGTATTAGCCAAAACTTTCCACACACGCCCGGTATCGATGCGGCAGGTGTGGTAGTAAATGATACGTCGGGTACGTTCAGTGTGGGTGATAAGGTTCTTGTATTTGGTTACGACTTGGGAATGAATACACCTGGAGGCCTTGGCCAAAAAATAGCTATCCCAGCTAAATGGGCCGTCGCCTGCCCAGATTCGTTAACGCTAAAAGAAGCCATGATTTATGGCACAGGTGGATTAACAGCGGCACTGTGTATTCAAAAGTTAGAAAAGATGGGGGCTAAGCCAAGTGATGGCCACGTGGGTGTAACAGGCGCGACGGGAGGTGTTGGCAGCATTAGTATTGCCCTTCTCTCTCACCTTGGCTATGACGTTGTTGCCTTTTCAGGTAAACCTGAACAATCTGAGAAACTGAAGTCATTAGGTGCCAGTGAAGTTCTTCATAGAGATGTTGTACTGGAAGTGAAAGACGAGGTTGCTGGAAAGCCCAAATGGGCTCACGCAATTGATACTCTTGGAGGGGATTACTTAACCGGTCTACTCAAGCAGGTTAAACCTAGTGGTGGAGTAGCGTCTGTCGGCCTTGCTGCATCGCCTGAAATAGCGATGAGTGTGATCCCATTTATCACGAGAGGAGTTTCTTTATTAGGCGTAGATTCGGTTTATATTCCACTTGAAGACAAGCAACATATCTGGAAGCGCGTAGCGACCGACATGAAACTGCCTAACTTAGAAAGCTATTATCAAGAAATATCGTTACACGATACGCCAGAGTACCTCGACCGTTTTTTTAACGGACAAGTAGTTGGGCGCTATGTTGTGAATTTAAAAGACGCGTGAACTCAACAAAGAAAGCTGATTGCTGCACAATCGCTTTAACGGGTAGCGCCGAAACTATGGTTGACGATTTATCAATGAAAAGAATTGCCTGAAGTGCGTTTACCATCGAGGTATTTCGGTGAATCCGATCGGTGGTTTCCTCGCTACATCAGAATTATTATTGCTTCATTTTTAATGAAATGATCACAACTACAGCGACTTTACGATCATTACTGCCACTTCTGAGTCTTAGCAGCGTATCTTAATTTGCGAAGTTCAGCTTCAGACAATACCGAAGACGTTAAGAGCTTATTGCAAATTTATTGGCAGCTGTGAGCAAATTGGAATCTTTTAGTAAGCAGATAACAAACGTCAGCTTATCCGACAAAGCGGACATAATAATTTGTTTAGTGTTTGTCTTTTTTGTGCCATAAGCGAATCACAATTTCTCTGTAGTTCTAGGTCTGCTTCGTACGTACTCCGGTCGTTCAGGAATGTTTGGTGCAATCAGCGCTTAACGGGTCAATAGGTCCAAATTTTCACAACATCGCCTACCTGACTAAAAGTTAAACTTGCTAATACTATATGTTGCATTGTTTAATATGATTATGCATACGGAGGCGTGTATAAATGGCAAAAGGAAAGCTAATTTGGCATATTGCCTGTGACGAATCTGGTATAGATGGGCAGGTATACTACGGTTTTGGTTCCTTGTGGATGAAGTACCAACGTCGCGGCGATTTTGTTCGTATCATCAGAAATCTTAGGGAAAAGTATCGATATACAAACGAAATTAAATGGCAACGTGCTCATCAGAAAAATAACATTGATTTTTACAAAGAGCTTGCCGATGTATTTTTCAAACACGCGTGGCTGGCTTTTCATTGCATAGTTATTAGAAAAGGATTGGTAGATAAATCATTTCATGACGGTGACTACGACCTTGCAATGCGAAAACACTTCACAACTCTTATTTCTTCAAAAATAAAAGCAGTTAAAAAAGCACATCCTAATCAGTTATCAGAATTTCGAGTCGAAGTCGACCCATTACCGTCGCGATACAATAAGGCTGACGAAGCGTTTCATACAATCGCTAACAATATCCTAAAACAAGAATTAGGCGGTGATGCTCTGATTCAAACAGTTGTGACTAAAGACTCAAAAGATTCTCAGCAAATACAGCTGGCTGACTTTCTGTTGGGAGCAGTTATGAGCGCGTTTCAAGGAAAAGTAACCTCTGATAGAAAGCGAGATATGGCGAATCATATTGCATCATATTTAGGCTGGGACTCGCTCAAACACGACACTTGGGACTATGAGCGAAAATTTAATATTTGGTATTTTCATGATATCAGGCGAGATCAACGTGAAATTCATACGAAGAATGTAGAGCTGAGATATCCGCTCCCTGCAAAATCACTTAAGTGAAGTAGAAAAAAAGAATGAAAAAAAGTAACCACCAAGGAAAGGTGTTAAAAGATCATAAAAAAGTGGGCAAAAAGTTCATCCCCCCTTTAATGCAAATCGACAAGATGAGAGAAACATCGTTTGTAAACGACCGGCTTCCGTGCTTAATTTGGATGTCGTCATTATATCTTCGTCTTGGCGATAGGAATGCAACTAAAGTCATTGTTGATTTTATTGATACTGCGTATAACTGCTTTGAGGGTGAAAAAATTGCGCCGCTTCAATACATGGGTAGCTATACAACTCTGTCAGATTCAAAAAAGAATGAATTGTATGAGACATTAAGAACGAAACCATATTTCAACGACGTTTTAAGTAATCTCGAACATCAGTATCACTTATTAAAGAGCTATCCATTAGCGTTTCTTTTTTCTGAGCACCAGTATGGTGTTGACCGTGAAGATGCCATTGAAATGCTGAAAGAGGATGTAGAGGCGCTTTTGGATAGACTGTCATCAAAAGCGACCAAAGTTCAGGTTACTGCGGTTTACGCAGAGATAATATCTGGGCGAATGAAAATTTCTGCTCATATCGACTTGCCTGACTTCAATGCAATATTCAAAGCGCCAGAGTCTGATGATGCAAAGCGTGTTGCAAGTTTTGCTCGCGCTCATATCAACGGATTTGCAGCAGCTTCTTTTTTGAAAGAAATAGGGGTTCCTGAAAACAATTGGCCAGAGACTTTTTGGAATGAGGCTTTTGATTTAGATGGATGCGACAATGGATATTGAAGAATTAGTAAGTGGCTACGTCGATTATCTAGTGGACAGTTTCGATGAAGTTTGGACTAAAGTTAAAATTCCCGCGGATAAACTGGAGGCATTATCTGCCATTGGTGGTCTTTTATCTCGACAAATTACTCTCTCCATCGAGTTGGCTCAAGCTCCCTCAACATGGAACGGACATTCTGCACCATTATTCTTACGCTCTATGACCGATTTATATATCACGCTTGCGTGGATGATGGATGATTTGGAAGAGCGACCCCATAAATACATTATGCATGGTCTGGGTGAAGCAAAGTTACTTATCGAACACTACAAGCTCCTGTTAGAAAAGGAGGAATATCAAGAAGACAAAGAAGATCTTCAACAAATGATAGAGTTTAGAGAGCATTGGATTAATTCACAACGCAATGAATTTTTTGTCGAAGTGGATGTTGGAACGTGGTCGAATTTAAATTGTAGGAAAATGGCGCAAGAGGCAGATTGCGAAGACCTTTATAATTTTGCTTACACGCCCTTTAGCCAAGTGGCGCATAGCATGTGGCCCCATGTTTCAGTTTACAATATGACTCGTTGCAAAAATCCACTACATAAGCACCACTTGATTCCTGCTCTACTAGACGTGCCGCTCGACCCCGACTACTTGTATAGATCCTGCAAATACGTTGACAAGACTTATCGGTTGTTTGAAAAGCACTTTGAAGTATCAATAAAACTAATGCCGCTCGATTGGTGGAACAACTATTGGGAATCTATTCCAATAGAAGAAGATGTAAAGTAGCGCCTTTGAAGAAGTCCGCTAAACTGGATTAGTGTGATTACCAAGGGATTATGTCGGTCTAATTACCGAGCGACTTTGTCGCATTTAAGGTAACAGTTAGTATTATCCACTTCAATAAATATGCAAATATTTCCTTTGAAGCATGAGTTAATTAGACGTTTTGTATATTATTGAATTAACCAGAATATTAAAGGTAGCCAATGTATACAATCAGTAAACTCGCCAAAGAGGCAAATGTTGGTGTAGAGACCGTTCGTTTCTATGAACGCAAAGGCTTACTTGAACAACCCATCAAACCGATACAGGGATACAGGCAATATACAGAACAAGCACTTTCAAGACTATTGTTCATAAAGCGTGCACAGTATTTAGGTTTTACATTGGCGGAAATATCATCATTATTAATATTAAGTGCTAGTAATTGTGAAGATGTTCAGCAACTCGCTGAGCAAAAGCTTGCAGTAATTGAAGATAAGTTAAGAGATTTGCTTAACCTTAAAGACAGCCTTGTCTCGCTCATTTCAGACTGTAAAACTAATCCAAGTGATAAAGATTGCCCAATCATTCAGTCACTTCAACCGTAAAATGACTCATCACTTGACTCCGTACCCATATACGGAGTTTATGCTGTGCTTAAAAGAACAGTGTAATAAACGTAAATATGGCAAAAAGTAGTCAACTATCAATCTTAGGCGGGCTTGCCGCAGCAATCGGTGCAAGTGCCTGCTGTGCCGGGCCTCTTGTTTTACTTTTATTGGGTATAAGTGGTTCATGGATTAGTCATTTAACACTCTTAGACCCTTATCGTCCTATTTTTATATTCGTGGTTGTAGTTTTATTTGGCTTTGCTGGGTGGAAGATACATCAGCCTGTTGAAAACTGTGCGGATGACGAGGCTTGTGCAGTCCCAAAGGTAAGAACACGACGAAAAGCAGTATTTTGGTTTACCACACTGTTGGCGTTTGTTTTTGTTACCAGCAACTACTGGATCATATGGGTCGTGTAGGTGCTACCACTTAACTCTAATTGGAGAGAAAAATGAAGAAGTTATTGATTACAACTTTATTGTTGATAAGCAGCACGGCGACGTTTGCAAAAGATGTAACTGTTACGTTAGAAGTTCCGTCTATGGATTGTGTAACGTGCCCGATAACAGTAGAAAAAGCACTTGAGCGCGTTAAAGGCGTTAAACAAGTGGAAGTGACATTTGAAAATAAACTTGCTGTTGTAACATTTGACGATGAGATAACAAATCCTGATGCACTAACAAAGGCTACAAAGAATGCTGGTTATCCTTCATTAGTGAAGTCGTAAGGCCGTCGCTAGTTGAACGATATTGAAACCCTCAGAGGAACACAAAACTATGGCGAAAATAGAACTCTCATCGACGATTACTTGCCCACATTGCGATTACAGCCAGCAAGAAGAAATGCCAACCACTGCATGCCAATTTTTTTATGAATGCACTAAATGTAAAACACTGCTAAAGCCTTTGAGCGGCGACTGCTGCGTTTATTGCTCATATGGAACAGTGAAGTGCCCTCCAATTCAAGAGGGCAACAGTTGTTGTAATTGAAAAGTAGTCAGTTAAACAACTGGCTATTTATTATGCTGATTCATGCAAAGCTAGTGATCTCTCAATTCTCAGTGCGGTTGTATTCATATCATTTCTCAACCACATACTGCGCACGCCATTTGGGCTAACATCAATGCCTAATGCTTCTGTTAGCTTATGTGCCACCTTCTGCTGACCAAGGTGAGGATGTTCAAGAGAGAACTCGATTACCGCTTTCTCGATTTCCATATCTACACAGTTTTTATGCCGTATGTTAGGCGTTTCTTTCCGTTTTAGCGCATCAGGGCCACCTCGCTTAACCATTCTTAAGTGCCGATGAATAGTGTCTCGTGAGACGCCACTTTGGCGTGATGCAGCACTGACGCTTCCGAGCTTTTCGATTAACGCTAATACTTCAAGTTTCTTCTGTACTGCCAAGTCTTCTGATGCCAGTTTGCTTGGCTCATTAACTTCCGAGATCTTCAGTTTGCGACCAGCGAAGTGAGCGGTAAACCCTTTTTTACTCGTGTTCCTTATCTCGATTTTCTGATTGGCAATGGAGTGCTTGAGCGGTGAATCAATGAGGTAGAATTTGTTGCCATAACTGAAGGTATGGTCGTTACGTATTTTACGATGGTCTTTAATGACGCAGATATCATCAAGGTTGATGTGTTTTGACAGAGGCGTAAATTCAGGTGCTTGCTTTGATTTCACTTGGACTTTCGACTGCCAGAACTGCGGAATGAAGACATGCTTAAGGTAAGCATTGGCAGCGGCGATATCGTTGATATTGTTCAACCTAAGTTCGGGCACCAACCTGTCTTGGAAGGTTTCGAACGCTCGTTCAACGCGCCCTTTACCTTGTGGGGAATTGGCAAAGATAATTTCAATGCCCAGCTCCTCACAAGCGCGTTGCATTTGTGAGAAGTTACAACGCTTAGGCCCACCATAGATTCCGGCTCTGTCCACATAAAGTGTTTTAAACACACCTTTCTTTTCAAGGCAGTCACGCATGACTTTCAAACATCCAACGGTGGTCTCTGATGGGAAGAATTCAGCATAAACTTCACTGGTGGCATCATCTATCATCGCAATGAGACAATGCTTTTTGTTACCAAACCAACGGTGCGGACTACCATCCATTTGCATCATTAAGCCCGGTGCGGCCATACGTTCTCTGCGTTTACGAACATGGCTACGACGACGCTTAGCTCGCTTTACATGATGAATATCGTGCGCCCAACCACGTAAGGTCTCACGCTTAACAACAATGTGTTCATTCTCAGCCAACTGCTCGGCTAAGTGCAGTAAATTCAAATCAAAATACTTATCCTTAATTAACGCTTGAACGGCTTTTTTTATCGAAATAGGCGTTTTATTCGGGGGTGATTTACCGCAATTACCATGCACCACAAACTGAATACCGACTTCTTGATAGCGTTTTATATAGCGTTCAATTGAACGTCGGGATTTATTGAGTAACTTGGTAGCATTGGCAATCGATATTTTACCTTCAACCACTTTAGCTATTATATCAACGGTGAGTTGAGCTTTAGAATCCATCACAATCATCCTCAACATGCCTTCTAGTATTCAAAAAACAAAACACTAACAGGCACATAAAAAAATGACCGACAGAATCGCTTGGTAATTAAGATACGACAAAGTCGCTTGGTGTTAACACGCTAAACTGGATTAGTCGTCACTTAACCTGACACTTTCAGAGATAGAGCTAGACCAAAATTGACAGTCTCTTGTGCACGTGAAGCAGACCTTGGCTCATTAAGATTTTAATGACACGAATGAGGTAATCAACGGTCATGCTACTAATAAAAATTGAATGGCTGCTTTAGCCGAATACCTATGACAAAGCTCCAACATAAAACTGATAATTCGAGACTAATTCTCCGTACTAGAAGAACACACTTCTGCAATGCTATCTAATTGATGCAATACCCCGCACTCTTTAACCTTCTTATCATGATCGCAAGCAGAACGAATTGAAATCAGTGTTTCTTGTAGTACTTTTAATTCAGCTATCCGATGTTCGATATCGTCAACATGCTTATCTATTGTAGTATTAACGTTTTCGCAGCTATTCTCTGGGTTTGCTCGGGTTTCCAGTACTAATTTAATTTCCTCGATTGTCATATCTAATGCGCGACATTGCTTTATAAACAATAACTGCTTCAGTGCATCTTCAGAGTAGCTTCGATAATTCGATGCCGTTCGCTCAGGTGCAGCCAATAGTGATTTACGCTCATAAAAACGAATTGTCTGAATACTTAACCCTGTCTTAGCTGCCAGAAGCCCAATTTTCATTTTAACTTGCCTAAAGCTTGACTCTATACCAAGTATAGAGTTTACACTCGCGTTATAGGTGAGTAAAGCGAGTGTTTTTATGAGTGGTTGTGGGTGCGAAATTGAGATAAAAGACCAAGAACAAAAGGCAGTTCTCTACTGGCTATTGGGCATCAATGCTGTGATGTTTATCATTGAAATGAGTGTAGGGTTACTCGCTGACTCAACAGCACTTATTGCAGACTCCCTTGATATGTTGGCTGACGCAGTCGTTTACGGTGTTGGTATATATGCAGTAGGGAAAACAATTGTTCACAAAGCCAATGCTGCAAAGGTAAGTGGATATTTTCAATTGGCATTAGGCCTATTAATTTTGTTTGACATAGCTCGTCGCGCAACCTTTGGAAGTGGGCCTGAATCTATGCTTATGATGGGCATGGGCGGTGTTGCACTTATCGCTAACGTTATATGTTTGGCGATAATCAGAAAACAAAAAAATGGCGAGGTGCATATGCGAGCAAGTTGGATATTCTCGGCAAACGACGTCATTGCAAACATAGGAGTGATATTGGCGGGTGTGATGGTTTATCTATTCGATACTCGTTGGCCTGATTTGGTCATAGGTTTTATTGTGTCTATCGTTGTGTTACGAGGCGCAGTCTTAATTCTAAAAGACGCCAGACAGGAATTCCGTGAAAACAGCTCGACGAATGGAGAGATCGTATGAATTTCACTCAAGCAGCAAAACCTTACATACTTCAAAAACTGAGCGCCGCGCATCAATCCCTTTCGAACAATGACAATAAAGCAGGATTTAAGGCCTTAGAGGATGCTCATGTCATCGGTCAGCACTCAACATACCACCACACACGAGTGCATTATGAAATGCTTAAATTTGGAATAGAACGCCGCGACCTTAAAGAGATATTTGGACAAATTTTTAGAATGCTAGGTGCGCTGACTAAAACTCCAATTGGCTTATTGCCTGAGGGCAATACTGGTGGGGCAAACGTGAGTCCATTCAAGTCAATGTCTATTTCACCCGAAAACAAAGCCATATTGGAAAAAATTAGAAATGCACAGTCATAACCATTCACACTCGCAAGAGAATTCAACCGACGCGTCTAAACGTATTGGATGGGCGTTTTTCTTAAATGTGGTGTTCACTGTTATTGAATTCATTGGTGGATGGCTTACCAACAGCACCGCTATTATGGCTGACGCAGTGCACGATTTGGGTGATAGTCTTTCCATTGGTACAGCGTGGGGATTAAACAAGCTTAGCGATAAAGATTCTAATCAAACATTCTCATACGGCTACAAAAGATTTTCCTTACTCGGTGCATTGATTAACGGTATTGTGCTGACGGTAGGCTCCATTTGGATATTGCTTGAAGCGATACCTCGTTTGGCTGAGCCTGAAATGCCCCAAGTTGAAGGGATGGTTTTATTGTCTATCTTTGGGATGGCAGTAAACGGCTTTGCGGCTTATAAACTGAGTGAGGGAGACTCATTAAATGAGCGAGTCCTCAACTGGCATTTGCTGGAAGATGTGCTTGGTTGGGTAGCAGTATTTATCGTGTCCATCGTCTTAATGTTTAAGCCTTGGCCTATTTTAGATCCAATCTTATCCATTGGCTTTACTTTGTTCATCCTTTTCAATGTGTTCCGCAATCTCAAAGAAACCCTAATGCTGTTTTTGCAAGCAACGCCCGATGAAGAACAGCTTTCAAAGATTCGAAGCGATTTACTGGCAAACGATAAGGTAAGTGATCTTCATCATTTTCATATTTGGTCTCTAGACGGTGAGCGTAACGTAATGACGGTCCATCTTGTTCTTGATGAAGATGTCAGTCTTGAGCACCTCCAATCACTCAAAGAAAACATACACAGTTCGTTAGAAAAGTATAAATTTGAACATACGACAGTTGAGCTGGAGTTTGCTAATGAACAATGTCGTGACGAAGTGAATTAGGTTTGGTAACCTTTCATACATGAAAAATCTAAAACGCATAAGTTACATCGTGATCTCGCTGATACTCTTTCAGTCGTTTTCTGCTGTGGCGAATTCGTTAGATTTTCATGCAATAGACATTCAGCACTTGCAACACGAGCATAAGCATTCTGAGCACGAGCAAGTGCAGTCTGAGCTGTCTGCCAATGAAACCAGTGATAAAGTAAGTACAGAGCACCACAATCCTGCTGATTGTCACCATTGCGGCCACTGCCATGGCACACATGCACAATGGGTCAGTCAGAGTCATATCAACAGTCTGAAAACAGTGGTTTCAGTCCACAATTTCAACTATTTAGATGCGGTAATTGACGCACCTATTAACCGCTTACTTCGCCCCCCCAAAATTACTTCCTAGTACGTTTTTTCGATAGCACCGCGCTGATAACACTCGCGATGCTAAATATTGATAAATTATTAGGATATTCCAATGAAAATGTTTCCTATTTTCGGGCATGCATCTGCCATTGTGTGCAGTTGCATACTGGGCTTATTACTCAGTCCACCGACCGCTCATGCGGCGAAAACCAACAGATTTGTAGACAAAAGTGTCCAAGCGCCCATACGAGAAACGCTGACTCTTGAGGACGCTATTAGACTAACACTTGCCAATAATCCAAGTCTGTATGAGTTTAAATTTAAACAACGTGTTATAGACGGAGAGTCAAAAACGGCGGCGCTTAAACCCGCATTGAATGCAGGGGTTGAATTAGAGAACTTTTTGGGAACTGGCGAGGTATCAGGTCTCAAAGAGCTTGAAGTTACCTTGACATTATCATCAGTGTTACAGCTCAATGATAAGCCAGCAGCAAGGTTGAATGTACTCTCTGAACGAAGAATACAGCAAGATGTTGAAAAGCGAATACTCACCTTAGATATCCTCGGTGAGCTTAATCGTCGTTACATCAAAGTACTCGTATTGCAGGCGAACTTAGACGTCATAAAAGATGCAGAGGCACTTGCACTTTATACATTGAATGCCGTAACGAAACGCGTTGAAGCAGGCGCGTCCCCCTTGTTAGAACAAAAACGTGCCCAAGCTGCGCTGGCCCAAGCAAAGCTCGATGTTAATCTAGCTCAACAGGACCTAACGTTTGCCTTGCGCAGTTTATCCATCATGTGGGGGGAGCAGGTACCGAGCTTTAAGCGTGTGGAAGGCGATCTTTTTGCTTTTAATAAGATTGAGTCGTTTGATGCGCTGGCAGTCGCAATCCAAAATAGCCCTCACATTGACCTATACGCTAAACAAAGCCGTGTGCAAGCGGCGCAGCTTCGTTTAGTGCAAGCGAATAACCGCGCTGATATTGAGTGGTCAGCGGGGCTTCGCAGAATGCAAGGTATTGATGAAACAGCACTGGTTGCCGGAGTAAGCGTTCCATTGTTTCAAAAAGAACGAAACCTTGGTGAATATGAAGCAAACAGGGCACGTCTTGACGCAATAGAGCAGCAAAGACAAAGCAACGTTCGAAGCCTATTACATTCAGTTAATCAAGCGTTAGGCGAACATACACGAGCATTGCTAGAGATTGACACACTTCAGCGCAAGGTGATTCCTCCGTTAAAGGGCGCGTTAGATTTAGTCGAGAACGCCTATTTGGAGGGCCGTTTCAGCTACTTGGAATGGGTAACTACTCGACAAGAATTTCTGACAACCCGGCTGACATTAATAGAGGCAGCGTCTCAAGTTCACTTAAGCAAAACAGAAATTGAAACACTCACAGGTCTCGCGCTGACGAATGAGCACAATGATGACTCATTTCACCCAAGTCACAAAAGCAATTGGCAGCAGTCATCTAACATTTCGATAAGAAGTCATGATTATGAATAAATTCACAATACAAAAAGTACTTATTTCTATCTTCACCCTTAGCCTTTATAGCCTAACCGCAATCGCAGGAGGTAAACACAGTGATGTAAGTTCCAGCGATCAAGACAATCACGCAGGTGAAGTCGTAAGAATGAGCAATGAAACAGCAATTCAGAATGGTATTTCTGCAACTCCCGTGCTCGCACGCGATATTGCGTTAACGAGTACGCTTTATGGGCGAATTAGTGCAGACCCCGCCTCATTAAGTCATATAAGAGCACGGTTTGACGGTGTTATTAAAGATGTAAAAGTCAACATTGGCGATTCCGTTAAGAAAGGTGATATTTTAGCGGTTGTTGAGTCCAATGAGAGTTTAAAAAGTTATTCCATCACGTCACCTTTTGATGGCAATGTGATTGCGCGACATGCGAATAATGGTGAGTTATCAAACGGGCAAGTACTTTTTTCGTTAGCTAACTATAAAAACGTATGGGCACAGCTGACCGTTTTTTCACAAATGCTTAGCAGCATCAAGGTTGGACAGTCAGTTGAACTAAGCCACGCAGGTTTCAACCAAACCTCCAAGATTGCATATATTACGCCTTCAGCTGATGGCAATCCACACTCTCTTGCCAATGTAGCTGTCGATAATAGTACTGGATATTGGCCACTCGGTACGCTGGTCAAAGCACAAGTTACGACGTCAACTAAGTCAGTAAGTCATTCGGTTCCTCTATCTTCTGTGCAAGAGTATGAAGCCAAACAAGTTGTTTTTGTGGTTGAGGGTGATGAGTATGCGCCCAGAGCGGTAGAGCTTGGTGTCTCAGATGGTCACTATATCGAGGTTATCAGTGGCCTTGAAGCAGGCGAACGCGTCGTGGCTTCCAATAGCTACATAATTAAAGCAGATTTGGAAAAATCGGAGGCAGGCCATGATCATTAATGCCTCACTACAACTGATATTTCCCTGTCAAATGGCGTGTAGTTCTAAGGGAGGTTTAAGATGCTAGTTTCCATTATTCGTACCGCAATCGAAAAGCGCGGTATTTTTCTGATGCTTTCCTTTTTGGTGATTGGATTAGGCCTATTCAGTTATCAAAAGCTGCCTATTGATGCCGTACCCGATATCACCAACGTTCAGGTACAAATCAACACACAAGCAGAAGGTTATTCACCGCTTGAAACTGAACAACGTATCACCTTTTTGGTAGAAAACGCTTTGGCAGGATTACCAAACTTGGACTACACACGTTCACTATCGCGCTATGGCTTATCACAAGTGACGGCCGTTTTTGAAGAAGGCACGGATCTCTATTTTGCCAGAAACCTCATAAACGAACGGCTAGGCATTATCAAAAGCCAATTGCCCGATGGTATTGAGCCTAAGATGGGGCCGATTGCCACAGGTTTGGGTGAAATTTACATGTACACGCTTAGCGCGAAGCCCGGCACAGTAACTGTCGATGGCAGAAAATTTGATGCAATGGCGCTTCGAGAGTTACACGATTGGGTGGTGAAACCTCAACTGGCCTTGGTGAAAGGGGTAACAGAGGTTAATGCTATTGGGGGGTTTACCAAACAGTATCATGTGAAGCCTAATCCTCAACTTATGCTTAATTACGGCGTTAGTACTGACGATTTATTGCGGGCATTAAATCGAAATAACGCTAATCAGGGCGCTGGGTACATTGAACGCAACGGCCAGCAAATACTAGTACGTTCACAAGCGAGACTTTCGAGCGTTGAGGACATCGGTAACGTGGTGGTAACGCTTACAAACCGATCTCCCGTCACGGTAAGTGACATTGCAGAGGTCGCCATCGGTAAGGAGCTTAGAACGGGCGCTGCAACACGAGAAGGTCAAGAGACGGTGTTGGGCACAGCTATGATGCTAATAGGCGAAAATAGCCGAGCTGTTGCGCTAGACGTGGCTGATAAAGTGGATGAAATCCAAGCAAGCCTGCCAGAGGGCGTAATTATCCAAAGTGTATACGATCGCACTACGCTCGTGGATAAAGCCATCAATACAGTACAAAAAAACCTTGTTGAAGGCGCACTACTCGTTATTGTTGTCTTATTTTTATTGCTGGGCAATATACGGGCAGCAATTATCACCGCCGCTGTCATCCCACTTGCCATGCTTGCCACAATAATAGGCATGGTACAAACGGGCGTTAGCGCGAACCTAATGAGCTTAGGTGCGTTAGACTTTGGACTGATTGTTGACGGAGCGGTTATTATCGTCGAGAACTGTATTAGGCGATTAAGTGAATCGCAGCGGCGAACGGGTGCAATACTGCCTCTTAAAGAACGGCTGGAAGTCGTATTTGAGGCAACGAATGAGGTGATACGCCCAAGTCTATTTGGCGTGATGATAATCACGATTGTGTACATTCCTATCTTTAGCTTAACAGGTGTCGAAGGGAAGATGTTTCACCCAATGGCGGCTACCGTAATATTGGCATTGCTAGCGGCAATGGTATTTTCAATCACCATTGTGCCCGCAGCTGTTGCTATGTTTATGTCAGGCAAAGTCAGTGAAAAAGCGAGTCCAATAATCACTGGGGCTAAATCAGTTTACCGCCCTGTACTGGAGTGGGCATTAAAATTACGATGGTTGGTAGTAGGTGCAGCAACATTACTCGTAGTTATCAGTGTTTGGTTTGGGATGCGCCTAGGTTCTGAATTTGTGCCGCAACTAGATGAGGGTGACATAGCCCTTCATGCAATGAGAGTGCCCGGCACAGGAATTGAACAAGCTGTCGATATGCAAAAACGGCTTGAACAGGTCATTATGCAATACCCACAGGTAAACACCGTATTTGCTAAAACGGGTACTGCTGAGGTGGCTACTGATGCTATGCCACCCAACGTCACTGACACTTTTGTAATGCTAAAACCAATTGATGAATGGCCAAACCCTGCATTATCGAAAACGGAATTTGTCGAGCAATTGGAGAGGGATCTTCAAAATGTACCCGGCAATAACTATGAGTTTACGCAACCTATACAGATGCGCTTTAACGAATTAATTAGTGGCGTTAGGGCAGATTTAGGGATCAAGATATATGGTGATGATCTGGATAAGCTGCGGGATTCAGCTGGTGATGTTTTATCCGTATTACAAGATATTCCGGGCGCTGCTGATGCACGAGTAGAACAAGTAGATGAGATCCCCATCTTCACGGTGAACCCGAAGCCTTATGCGCTGGCGCGTTACAACTTAGACGTAACTGACTTGCAAACGTGGTTAAGTGCATCAGTTGGCGGCAAAGAAGCTGGTTTGGTATTTGAAGGCGACAGACGCTTTGAGATTGTTGTTCGTTATCCTGAAGAGATTCGCAATGATTTAGAAGCGCTGGGAAATATACCCATCATGACCAATGATGGTGAGTATGTGCCAATCGCCGAGGTGGCTGAGCTTGAATATACCAATATACCCAGTCAAATAAGTCGAGAAAACGCAAAACGCCGTATCGTCGTCACAGCAAATGTGAGAGATCGTGATTTAGGCTCTTTTGTCAATGATGCTAAAGAGCAAATCGCAGCCAATGTGGCACTGCCGAGTGGTTATTGGATAAGTTATGGTGGAACGTTTGAGCAATTGGAAAGTGCAAGTCAACGACTGAGCTTGGTTGTGCCCGCAACGCTTTTCCTGATCCTTGCATTACTTGTGATTGCATTTGGCTCAGTCAAAGACGCCTTGATAATTTTCACAGGCGTCCCTTTGGCATTAACTGGCGGCATCTTTGCTCTTTGGATCAGAGATATGCCTCTTTCAATATCGGCAGGGATTGGTTTTATCGCGCTCTCTGGTATTGCTGTATTGAATGGTCTGGTAATGCTGTCTTTTATCAGGCAGAGGATGGAAGAGACTGGCGAGTTGGTAAACTCGATTATTGATGGTGCAATGACTCGCTTGCGGCCAGTGCTGATGACAGCGTTAGTGGCGAGTCTTGGTTTCGTGCCCATGGCGCTTAACGTAGGTACTGGCGCAGAGGTGCAGCGACCTCTGGCAACGGTGGTCATTGGTGGGATCATATCCTCTACCTTGTTAACTCTGGTTGTACTACCTGTACTCTATAGACTCGTTCACTATAAGGTGAATTAGCAGCACTGGGGCATTTGGGTTTATAAATCAATGCCCCGGATTTACTTACCCCCATGACGATCATTCGACTTCTTTTGACAAAATGGGGAGGTGGCTCGTAAATCGCTTTGTAATAAAAATTTGGAGTTGTAGGGTTGGTTATCAATTGTAATATTCAACATTCGGCTTTTGGAGGCGCATCCTGTGGACTATTGTGGTCTGAATAACTGCTTTATGCCACTGAAGAGTCAGTCAGAATAAAGCATATTAACTTCCGCTTATGGTAAATATCGGAATCAAGAGCAGAGAGCCCTGAACGTCTGCTGTTTGTCTTCAGCAGACCACCGCCAGCGCGGTGGTGACGATCTGGTAGTCGCTCATAAAAGTCTGACAACTTACATTTGCTAATGTCGGCTTTAGGTCGTTTTTTGCCATTTATCTAAACATCAATCCAGTGCCTGCAATTGGCACAGACCGGAAGCTAAAATACAAACACCTTAACGTCCTTGTCTAAAGCGAACCACGTCAATCGAATTGCTAACTTCTTATACACCTATACCGTGTAATGTGATTCGCACATGAATTAGCTCTCGACAGAACTAAACCTATACTTGATAACTTCACTCTACAAAGCTCAGAACGTGGGCTAAAGCCTGAGGTTAGTGATCGTTTCTTTGATGCAGTTATGAAAAATCTCATTAACCATACGCACTTCTCCGGCTTTGCTAGAGTGCTGTTCTGCATTTTTAACAACATCCATCAAATGACTAGCATTTTGCTCGATAGCTTTCGCCATCTTTCTCAACTGAACCGCAGCCAAAGAAGTGGGGACGCGTAATTCCTCAGCAAACGCCATAACGTTTGCTTCAGACAACTCTCCCAAAAATTGTGCTTTCCCCATGGGCTGGGACAATTCATGGTCCATATGTTTATGCGGCAGTTCATATATAGCCGTCGACAGTAGATCATAGTGAGGAGTGATAACAACATCAGAGTCTTTGATGAAGAATGAGAGATTTTTCAGATGAGCGTCGCCATTGCCAACGAATGCATTAAACAAAGCCCAGCGAAAGATATCCAGCGTTGTTTTGGCCTTCATTCTGGAGAGCTGCACCAATTTGTTTAGACTCTCTGCTGTACTATTTGGATATTTCATATTTGGTGCAAGATTCAGTAACTGACAGCCATCTAGCACATGGCAACGGTGTTGGTTAGGGTATAAACCTACTCGGTCAAATCGCTCTATAAGGTATACCGGTTCTGGCAAATAACGAATATCTACCGAAGGGACGTCTAAACCACAAAGTTTTGCCAGATTCATGACAAACCATTCATTCCTAACTGTATGGTAATAAACATCTGGTGAAGAATGTTCAGGTTTAAGGATATGAGTCGACGGAAAAAATCCAGAAGGCTCCAGAATTTCACCGTCGCGATATATAACGAGCATCTTGTGCTGCGCCCCAGCCACGGACATTCTTTTACGCTCAGCCCGGTTCAAAGGGGCTTTTGGCAGATTTTTTATTCGCTGATTCACTTCTTCGAGAGTAAGTGAATGTACCTCACCTCGTGTCAGCTGCTCACCTTCTGGCAACAAGGTTATGGCACCCGCTGATTCAGCTCCGGCAACTTGAAGTAATCCAAAAGCATCGTCTATTGGCACTCTCACGTTTTTTGCCAGCAAATCACGCGCTTTCTCTTCAGGTAACAGGTTGTCAAAAAACCACTGCACCGGTCGATAGGTACCACCGTCGATTTGCTTCCCGTCTCGCAAAGGAATATGAGGAGATAGCGGGTGGCGAGTCTTGCTTGCCAACCAAATTGGAGCGTATTCAAATCCCCAAATGTTATTCTCGTCAGTCAACTGGCCAACGAGCGAATCATCCACATATACATCAAGAGCTCGGTTCATAAATCAATGCCGTCAATGATTTGTGATAACCGTTGTCGTTGAGCATCTGAAAGTGAATCTTTTTCAATTGGAACATCGATGGTGACCGTTATCCCCAATGAATCCAAAACTCGCAAAACTCGGCCTAACTCAACCGTCGGCTTGCCATTCTCAAAATCACTCAGGAACGTTGTGCCATTAGACGACAATGAGGCAGCAGATATCTGGTCTAGACCTTGCGTCTTTCTAACCAACTGCGCGGCTCTACCCAGTTGTTTGGCATCTTTAACTAAAAATATCACACCACACCTCTTATATATGCGTTCGCGGTTATTTTATAAGAGATTAAACAAATAGCAAGTGTTTGTATGCGTTCGCGGTTAAATTAAACTTTACTACTCATGAAAGCGAGCAATAACCGCGAACGCGGTTGTGATATTACTCCTTCTGGTTTACGCCATTTATTAGTGAAAGGCAATTCAGGTTCAATAATTTCTCTAAATAAAAAAGGCCGTAACATTACGCTACAGCCTTAACTTATTGCTAGAGATTAGGTTAAAACACCATCTGGTTTCTACCCTTCGGGCCATCATAGTCGTATTTAAACCAATCGACATCAATGTAACCGTCGTCTTTTTTCTCGTTCCAAGAAAAGAACCCGAGTCTATCCCCCGTCCATTTACCAAAGCTTATAGTGAAAGTCGGGCCGAAAGCGCGATAGCTTTTGCCATCTAAGCTGTATTCGTAAGTGGCTTTGTTTCTCGCGTTTGAGGTTCTTACGTATAGCGTGTTGCTCTCAATTATGGGACCTATTTCTTTTTGGCTCATACCATCCATATAGAACAAACGAGCAGTGCCGTCTTCAAGACCTTCCACGCCTAATAAGTTAAACGTTCCGCCGTATCTGACAAAACCTGCTAGTTGATTTGCCGCAATGCCGCTAATATCGAATTTCGCTACAGCAGTGCCTGTTGTAATGCCCATTATACGCTGGCTAAGGGTGTTATTGGCGCGCCAAAAATCACCATCGGAACCGTCGTTATTAGTCCACTCGTTAATTTTAGGTCCGTACTCAGCACCTTGCGGCAAAACTTTACTGGCTTTAAGCCTCAGCCAGCCATCTCGCTCTGTGAGCGACCAGTGGCTATCTCTTGGATTATGATTCCACTCCCATTGAGGGCCTAATTCACCGCTAGCAAAATCATCATCAGATCGAGGTGCAGCGATGGGAAAACCTTTTATAGGTTTTTCGAATCGCTTAACTGGCTCGCCTATTCCGTCATTATCTTCATCTACGCCGATAATTGGCCAGTCATCTACCCATGTAACTGGTTCTAAAGACTGTGGACGACCTTGAAAAGGAATGTCATCATTTTGTATAAGCTGATGCATATACCACCAGCTACCGTCAGGGGCTTTCATCAAACCACCTTGGCTCGCGCTGCGATTGCCAAATTCTGTGCCTTTTTCAAGTACGGTTTTTACCTCATAGGGCCCATAAATACTTTCTTTAGATCTTAAAACCAGCTGCTTTCTATCATTTTTAGGGTTTTTAACACCAGGTTTAGTAGATTTATCACCCATGGTCCACTGTGCCATGAAGATATACCAATACCCGTCTTTCTTATAAATTTTAGCAGCTTCAGCACCCATGCCGGTATATACCAATTTGCCCTCATCGAGAATTTTAGTACCGTCCCAACTCATGCGGTAAATTCGATTTTCATTACCTTCAATGGTGTTGTCTGCACTTTTCTGTTTAGTGCCCGAGTTCACAATAATGTAGGCTTCGTGTGTTTCCTCGTCCCAAAATACTGCAGGGTCATCCAACACATCGGCTTTAGGCATCATCATAATTGGCTCGCTCCACGGCCCTTCGATGTTATCCGCCGTTGTAACCATTAATCCGTGCTGATAATCTATCTGATACACATACCATTTGCCCTCGTGATAGGCTAAATCGCCTGCCCACACACCAAACGAATAACCGTTCATGCGGTCCCAGTTGTACTCAGGTGCCCACGATAAGCTTGAGAATGCATGCCCTACATTTTCCCAATTCACCATATCTTTTGACTTTAGAATAGGCATTCCAGGGGACATGTGCTGTTTGGAGGTGATCATGTAATACGTGTCGCCCACTTGCTCGATGTCTGAGTCTGGGTAATCAGCGTTTAATACAGGGTTGATGTAAGTACCATCACCTTGATCACCGAAGCTTCCAGAAGTACCTTTTCCCATTGGCTCATCTTGCGCAGAGAGCTTGCTGGAAGCATCAACCTGACAGCCAGAAAGCACCGTTAGTAAAACGGATGCAATAGCTAATTTTTTAACGTTCATTTGCTTGAGTTTGTCCATAAAATTCAATCGCTCTTTTCATAAGTGACTTAGGCGTTATCATTTAACAATATTTACATAATGACACATTTTGATTACTATTGACAAACATCAATCATTTACAGTCACAAAGTTTTTTTACCTGCATCATTGCGGTAGTTCTTGTGAAGAAATATGTCAGGGGTCCCCGTGAAATCTTTTATAAATATTATAGTGGCAGGCTTTGTACTGACTGCATGTAATCCAGCATCTACAACGAGTAAACAAATAGAACCTGAACCTCTTCAGCATATTAATTTACCAGATGGCACACTTGCCGTAGTAATAGATGGTAATTCACCTGATCCTGATGACATCGGCGCTACACCAGTCTTATTAGCACTTCTCAATAAGGCCAACGCTGCCGATAGACTGGTGCATATTTCTCATTCTTGCGATTTAGACCCATTTAGAAATAAGGCACGGTATCAAATAGACCCAGAAAATGAGAGCAGACGTCAGGGTGTGCTCGACAACTCAATCAACCGCGCACTCAATGTATTTGGTCCTTTTCAAAATATTCAAAAACTGTTCAATTGTAGAGCGGAGCAAGAAGCCGCCATTGCAGATTTAACGTTAGCGATTAACAGCGCGTCCTCTGAAACACCTTTATGGATTATTGAAGCCGGTGAACCTGATGTTATTGGTTACGCTCTACAAAAAGCAGAAGAAAGCAGACGAAAGCATGTGAAAGTCGTATCTCACCACCCCGCGAACGACAACAGCGGAGACTATTTTACATGGCAACAAATTCTAGATTTTGGTATTGAAGAACACCAAATAGGCGACCAAAACGTTGGCTTGCAAACGCCTATCAATGCTTGGAGTTGGGCTAAAGATAGCAAAGACGACGGCATCTCGCTTATTTACGAAATGCTCGAATATGCTGAACAGGACGGTATTGTTCCCTTTCAAGCGGGCAAATTTGATAGCTCCGATGCCGGTATGATTTATTGGTGGATAACGGGTGCCGATAATGGTGGCAATAAGCACGCAACGCCGGACGACATTAAGCTGACCCTCAAACAATAGCTCATAAGATGCGACAAGCACGCGTCAGCCTAGTTGGCGCGTGCTATTTCTCATTCTCCCGCCACCGCTTTTTCTGTCAGCGCTTTGAAGTACTCATTACTTCTAAATTGAGACACTGGCGACCACCTAGCATTCTCTTTTGGTAGCCTAGCTTTAAGTTCACTTTTTACTTCAAAGTAAAAAGGATTATTAGCTAGGTTATTCCATTCATTTGGATCTGTTGAGTGGTCGTATAGCTCCTCACTACCATCTTCGTAACGAATGTATCGAAATCGCTCATTTTTTACAGCGTGGTTGTTAGGACCGAATGTAGTTAATGCAACATGCTCCCAATCGGCATTGGGATTTTTGATAAGGGGAGTGATATCGTGCCCCTGATTAAGCGGATTTTCTGGCAAACCAGCCATTTTCAACAGCGTAGGATACAAGTCCACTAAACTTACTGGGCGGTTACTTACAAGTTTCGATGACGAACTCGGAGACTTGATAATAAGTGTAGTTTTGGTGGACGTTTCCCAAAGCGCCATTTTAGCGAAACGGTTCTTTTCTCCCACATCGTAACCATGATCGCCCCATAGCACGATTATTGTATTATCAGCATATTCACTAGCCTCAAGAGCATCCAGTACCTGCCCAACGTAATAGTCTACAAAAGAAACACTCGCCAAATAGGCCTGCACAATGTTTTTCCATTCTCCTGACTCTATAGCCCAGTCGGTGGTTGGCATCATGTCATAGGTCGAAATGCGCTTTGCAATCTCTGGGACGTCATCAAAATCATTAGGTAGATAAGGAGGGAGCTCAATATCTTCGATAGGATGCATATCAAACCATTTTTGAGGTACGGTCCAGGGCACGTGTGGTCTAAGGAATCCACCAGCAATAAAAAACGGTTTATCGTGTTTACGCTGTAACTGTTCAGCAAGCCATTTTGCCGAATTATAGTCTGGCATCATTGCGTCTTTTTCAGGATAGGCCCCCCAGTCAGTGCTGGTCCCCTTTCTATTCCACTTAATTGGCTCGGGAGAATATGGTCCAAACTGAGCCTGTCTTCCACCGAAAACATCGAAGCTTCCATCAGCAACCCCATAGTGAAATACCTTACCAACAGCCGCTGTGTAATAACCGTGCTTTTTAAAATATTCACTTAAGAATGTCGATTGTGCTGCCTTCATATTAGCAGAGCGAATATCGTTGTCTTGAACGTGGCCATATATTCCAGTTGTCGATGGAAGAAGCCCTGTCATGATACTTGCTCTTGAAGGTCCACACAGAGGCGCTGGCGCGTGAGCATTGGTAAACGTGGTGGCTTGTAGGGCCAATCTATCTATATTTGGCGTTTTAGTACTAGGGTGACCATTCATCGCCCCTACCCAACTGTTTAAATCGTCGATCGCCAACATAAGAACATTTGGATGGCTATTAGAAGCCTGTGGCATGCTCGCTCCCAATGAATTAGCTGCGGCGAGAGCTAATAAGCTCCCGAGTAAAAAAACTCTTCTACTTATCATTTCCTAATTCCTTTCACTTAATTTTTAATTTCACGCCGCGTGAACGCTCAAACTCAAGTTTTCTGATATTGGCCTCAACAAAATAAAAGTCTCCATAAATTATGGGAGTATCAATTTCGCCAGCGTTCCCCATGTCTCCAGTCGCCTCATTAAGCACAAAGCCAAGTTCGAAGCTCTTATCCCGCCCATTTTTATTCCTGTCTGTTCTATAGTTATTAGTCAGCTCCGCCATTATTTTGTCAGCAAGCAAGCCATACTTTTGTTTTCGGTTTTCATCTTCCGTGATGGTGGCGTAGCGATACAGAGCCGATGCATAGATAGCGGCAGCTGACGTATCTCTAGGAATTTTAGTATGCGTGGCAGGGTAAGGCTCGCGCCCACAAGGAACAAGATTATCTCCTTGCAAAATGTCAGACCCGTACCAGTTTTTCTGGTTTTTGAGCTCGTTCAGCGACTCACTTGTTAGTATCGAAGCATCTAATATTTGAGGGCGATAACCTTTATAGGGCAGTATATGGGAGTCTATTCTGTTCGCACATAGCTCAAGAATTCCCGAATAGACGGACGTTTTTTGAGACGTGTTTTCAGCATACTCAAACGCGTTACTTCTATTTGCCCAGAAATCCCAAAAAGGAACGAGGTCTTCTTCTAATAAATGCCCAATACTATTTAGAACATTGTTTAAATGTGTTTCAAACGTTGCTCGTTCAGTATCACTCAAGCTTAAATCAGACATATAGTCTACAATTGTTACATAACCATATAACGACCAGCCCTGCCCTCTCGCCCAAGCTGAAACGTTGCCTAACCCCTGCCAATTGCCCGGTTTCTGTTTATCATAATCAAAAACATGGTACGCAATTGGATAACGTTTTTCTAAATCACTATCCTCATAAAAATAATGATTTTTGAGCGTTGTTTTGGCATGTGTTATTGCAATATCTTTGTAGTGAAAGGAGTCACTATCTAGCAGATATTCGAGGTTCATCATGTTGTCGATGATGACTGGGTAAGTCCATGGTTGGGCTATTTTATGCAGCTCAACAACGTCCTTACCGTTTCTTGATACAGATACCTTCATATGAGGGACGAAGTCCCAAGATTTTATAACTCCCTTTTCTTCGTTAAAACGGCGAGAGAGCGTTTCTCTACCTTTCGCCAAAATTGAAACGTACTTAGATCTAAGTTCATCGCTCAAGTCCTCGTAATTAAGGGCTTCGCCATATGAATCATAGAGCATGAAACCTAAATCATGGGTTGTTTTAAGCGTAGCATCACTGTCTAGAGCTCTTTGATAGTGTGTGGCAATGCTTAATAGTTGTCTTTCTTCATTTCCACTCCATTTCACGTATTCTTTGTTAGAGAGTATTTTCCATATTAGTCCTGGAAAAAAGCCATTGGTCCACTTCTCATATTTATCCAAAAAGATGCCTCCGTGCTCGTATGAGCGCGGAACACATATCATCGTGGTATCTTTAACGCATGCAGGACGGTAATAAAGGTACCGTTCAGCTTCAATATGATTGGCCATCTTGAGATATTGATTTTTTGTGAAAGTTAAATTGCCGCCTGCGTCTTCGGCAGTGAATATTTCGATGTTTGATTGAAGCACTTCTTTTTGCAGTACTTCATGTTTTCCAGAGTGCTCTTGACTACAGGCTGCTAGGGCAATAAATGTGAGCAGCTGTGTCCCTATCAAAATTACATTCTTAAGCATTTTTTACTACCACAGGTAAATTAAGTAAGCCAATTCTTCAATTAGCCTCGAACGCGCACCAAATTATTTTAAAGTTTACCACTTTACGCCCTCATGACTACTTATGATTAATAATGATCATATTGTAATGCATTTGTTAATTCAATGTAATAGGATATGCGCGAAACTGAATGCTTTTGAAATATTGCAGTATTAGCATTTTGTGGAACTACATCATATTGATTAATAACTAACCTGAGCTAATAAACTTATGAAATGTCTAAAAACATTGTTAGTTTCAACTACTTTATTGACTGCATTTTCGCTTAATGCAGAAGTTACACTCGAGCAACAAGTAAAAATTACGGAAGAAGGGCTCCATTTCGACGGTAGAAATCTCGACTTTTCTAATGTAGGGACGCCAGACACGGGAGAAAAGTACGACTATTTCTTCGGCCCGAATATCTCCGCCCACGGTGATGCAGTAAAAACATACAGGCATTATGTTTTTATGACGTGGTATAAGGGCGGGAAGAACGAAAGAAACGTAATGCTTTCTCGATACAATACGCTTAATGGCGAACTATCTACAATCGAGTTCCCCCATAAGCACACTGGTTTCAGAGGCGATCCCCTTGTCGGAGAGTCTCACAATACTATCGGCTTATCGGTGAGTCCTATTAATGGCACCATTCACATGGTGTTCGATATGCACGCATACGACAACAATAATCATGGCGGTAAGTTTAAGGATGACTTTTTCAGATATTCATTTAGCGTAGCTGGCGCTGCTGAGCTCCCCCATTCAGAATTTACCTTAGATAAATTTGTTAAGGATACTAGTGAGGTTAGCCAAGGAGACGATGATTACAAGCACCTTACTATGACAGGCGATCTAGATGATAAAGGTAACTTTGCTCGCCTCACCTACCCTAAATTTTTTACTACAGTAGACGGGACATTGCTGCTTTATATGCGCCTAGGCGGCAATAATAACGGCGCTTATGTTTTTAATCGCTATGACGCTGAGACTGAAAGCTGGTCGACGTTCACAAAGTTCAATGAAAACAATCAAAAGCTTAAGGGAAACCAGTATAACTGGGGCCTTTACGGAAACATGAAGTATGTAAACGGAAAGCTTCGTGTTGGCTTTCAACAGCGAAGCAACGATAATTCAGATAAATATAAATACCAAAACGGCGTCTATTACGCGTATTCAGACCATCCGGATGGCTTCGGTGATTGGAAGAATCACAAAGGCGAACCAATGACATGGCCGCTTATTAATTCCGATGAGATAAAAGTATTTGAGCCAGGTGACTATATAAGCCATACCGAAGCCAACTCAGTTTACATTGTGGGAAGCTTCGACTGGACTGTTACTGAAAAAGGTGACATTCATATTATCAGCAAAGTTCGTTCAACCGACCGCGGCAGAGCAGACTACGAAGAAGTTTATATTCATTCATATAAACCCGCAGGCGCTGAAGAATTCATAATTAGTACTGATTTCCCGGGTGCAAGTGAGATTTATACATCAGGTGACAATGTTTATATTGTAGGTTTAGAGGGCGGCCGCCCCTATGTTGAAAAAGCTCAAGGCGGCACCAACAACTTTATTAGAGTGTATGAAGCGAGCGATGGACCAGTATTCGATCATGGCACACTCTATATCAAGGACGGTAAAGTTTACTATTACCTCATGGAGCGTACATCAGGCACCGCAATGCCCCTTTACCTTCAAATTATCGATTTGGATTTAGAGAGCGACGCGAATGCTCCTATCGTATCTTTTCCTTCTCCTTCAGTGACTGTAAACCAAGGTTATGAGAAATTGAGCCTGAACATTTCTGCTGAAAGTCCAGTGGAAGGAAGAAGCATTCAGTCTGTTTCACTTTATATTGACGATGAGCTAGTGCGTACAGACGATTCTCTACCGTTTCTGTTTGGTCATGGCTCTAAGCCTCATGAGACTGGCGCATTGGGCTGGCTTGATAGGCACGAGCCAAACCCCTCCCCTCTTTCAGCAGGACGCCACGTTTTTAAAGCAGTAGCTGTAGATAGCGAAGGCGACAGCTCTACTGCAACAATGATACTGAATGTGAACTCAAATGCCCCCATCGTTTCATTTCCCCAAGAAAGTTTGGAAGTAGATGAGGGATTCGAAAGGCTGAGTCTCAACATTAGCGCAGAAAGTGCTGTTGAAGGACGCACTATTGAGTCGGTTTCTCTTTATATTGATGGCGGACTGGTCAGGACAGATACCTCCCTTCCCTATTTATTTGGTCATGCTTCAAAACCTCATGAAACAGGTGCGATGGGCTGGCTTGATACTCACTCACCTAATCCGTCTCCGTTGGCTGCGGGCAGTTACGAATTTACAGCGGTTGCGACAGATAATGAAGGTGAAGAAACAACAGCCTCTATGCTGCTTGTCGTTAAAGGAGAGCCAGAGCCGCCAATCGTTACTTGGCCAAACTCAACTGTGACTGTTTATGAAGGCTATGAGAAATTAGCAATCACTATCGATGCAGAAACACCGGTGGAGGGGCGAGACATTCAGTCTGTCACCCTTTTCAGAAACGGTGAGCTAGTAAGGGTGGACACGCGCCCAGTGTGGAACTTCGGACATTCTTTTGCACCTTACGAGTTTGGTGCTATGGGTTGGCTAGACCGTCATGAGCCGAACCCTTCACCTTTAGGCGTTGGCACACATACCTTTACCGCCGTAGCACGAGACAGCGCAGGACTTGAAAGTGAAACTGATATGGCGCTCATTGTCCTGAGCTTACCTGGGCCCTCAGTCATGATAAATGAGGGTGATATCTCACTACTGACTGAATATCAAAACCTTGCTATCACAGCAGAGGCCTCTGCAGCAGATGACGATATTTCTCTTGTCAGCCTAGCACTTTACATTGATGAACAATTGATAAGAGAAATCTATGAACCTCCGTTTATATGGGGATCTGATGCTTATTCGACTGAATTACTATCGTTGACGGAAGGTACGCATTTAGTGCGCGTAGTCGCCACTGACTCCAACAATAAGCAGTCTGAATCTAGCATTTTTATCAATATTGATTTATTGGGCGACCTAAATAAGGACTCAATAGTAGACAAAGCCGATACAAGGCTTTTTACATCAAAATTACGAGCGGGTGAAATTATGGATATCCGCTATGACTTTAATGGTGATGGCGTTGTAAATAACAGAGATACACGAGGTCTTGTTCGTCGTTGTACTTATTCACGCTGTAGTTCTAATTAAAAGGAATAACGAAAATGAAAATTGCGAACTTAATACTTATTATTGGTTTAATGATGTCCTTTTCATCAAAGGCATCGCTCATTACCTTTTCAAGTGATTCATCGTCATACTCAACTGGCGATTTAATAGAGCTAGAGGTGTTTATTAATGAAGCTAATCCAGCAATAGATTTTCTTGAGATTGTATGGGAATTTGATTCCAGTCTATTTGAGTTTGACATGCTTACTATTACTGATGGTGTTTTTGATAACTCTTATTTTGACGATGCTTTTGCCTCAGGGGATGAATTGTTACTTCAATTAGGATTTTCTGCTGATTGGGATAGCTTCCTAGGTACATCGTTTACATTAGGAACATTCAGCTTTATTGCGTTAGAAGACAACGTGACATCGCCTGAACTTATGTTAATTGACATGTTTGCGCAAAATTTTGACGGGGATGATATAAGCGCAACATCGGTGCCCGCGCCACCAACGCTTTTAATGCTTTGTATCGTTGGCATAGCATTTCTTAGAAAGCGGATGCGTTGATTGTTATGGCCCAAGGTTTTATTCCTTGGGCCATTCTACCCCTACTTATTTAACCTTTGCTGTTTCTGATATTCGTAAAGAGAAGGTATAGCCATTTTCGAATTAATGTCAGCGATATAAGGTGAAGGATTATGTTCTACTTCGAATTTTCTATTTCCATACATGCCAATAACTCTTGCATCAGGTCCTTCTGTCTGCCCCAAAATTCTGACTGTTTCATCACCATCGGCGCCACTTTCAACAAGTATTTTAGAGTTCCATGTCGTGTTATATCGCCCGTGACCGGGTTGCCAGTACCCTGCCCCACCTCCAAACCATAAATCGTAGTAAGGGCCATCTTCACTAGGCTTTGCTTCTATGTGGAAAGTCATGTTGTCGTATAGGTTTTGATGGTTGGCTCCTGCATGCTGATCTAACGTGGGTTGCGTAAAACCTACACCTCGCAAAAATACACTTTTCGTTGACTTGGTGTTCATACTAAATGTATGTACTGTGGGATTTAGAATTTTAGCATCTTCTACCAAGAAGTTATGTACGCTCCCAAGATGGATACCATAGTGTCCAAAACGACTTCCATCGCTGCGTATATTTGAGATTGTAACATTTCCACTATTCTCAGTTAATAGAGCGCTGTCTGCATTGCTAAAGCTTACGTCCCTAATCCAGCCGTTGAATACGCTAGTTAAGTAGATACCGTTAAAGCCCTGCTCAATATGATGGCCATAGGTATCGCCCGTTGGAAAGTGAATAGATAGTCCTTCTATCCCAACCTCTTTTAAATGCTCCCATGATGAGAAGTGTGCAGGTATATTACTATTTATATCGTGTAAGAGAGGGTCACTTATTTCTATTTTATTGCCTTTTACTGACTTAACTTGAGTTGGTTGCATGACGAGCGGACGATTTGGGAAGTCAAAATGGTGTGAACCAATAACTTGGTCAGTATTGCCATAAATAGCTTTTACAATGCCGCCTTGTTTACCCTCTTTATTATGCCAGTCTATTCTGAGTATATCCCCTTCTGAAATACCTCCTGCGTCGGTAACGTCTAGGGTTGAATCACCTCTTTTTCCTTTAGAGATTACAGCTATTTTTTGGGGTTGCTTATCCAACTCTTTTAAATAAGGAACGGGGCGAGTGTTCTCCTTTTGGATCCATATCACGCCGCCTGACCAAGAGTATTCAGAAAAATAGTCATCTATATAGATTTCAGGGTCTTTTTGTTTTTTGTTATGTAACCTTAAGTAATCTCGAAGTTCATTCAATGTAGGTGTTTTGTCAATAATTGACAGCGGCATCGGAAAATAAAGTTGAGTACCACTGGAGCCCATTCCTTTTCCACTAATTGTTATATCACTTCGATTAATCTTGAGAATATCTTTGATAATGAAGCGCCCTTTCGGAAAAGCTACTGTCACATGCCCTTCTACCGTGTGTGCAAAGTCTAAGGCTTTTAGGATAGCTTTTGTGTCATCCTTATGGTCATTCGGGAGTGCACCATAATTCACTACATCGATATTTGTGGTATCAACGTTAGCAACAATCTTCTTTTCTCCATTGTGATAACCAGCATATGAGTAATCTGGGAGAAATATATTTTCTTTATTCCTTAGAGCCTCAATGCCCTCGCTACCGTTGGCTGACAATGAAGCGCTGATTAATAGCGCCATTATTGAAAAACTAATGTGCATCGATAATCTGACGAGAAGCTTGAATTTCCGAGCTAATAGTTTTCTATGAAAGGTATACATTGTTGAAACAACCTATTTTTTAAGTGATGCCTTTACAATATATTCACAATTAATCAATAACAATAACTTTCAATCACAATGAGGATATAAAGTTCTGCGCCTCTTACAACAGAACAACCTTGTGAGTTTGATAACTCAACAGTCTTTTTTCTTTTTTCTTGTTTTTGATAAAAAATATTAAGTATTGCGCAGCCATATAAATATCCTTTATCTAACCTCTATGTATATTCTAATGTCTGCATCAAAGCGTCGAATTGCACTTGATTGTCTTTTACTAGTGTTGAATGGTCTTTATTACGCATCAATGGAACTCTATCTACGCATGAATGGAGTTTGGTTTGTCGCAAAAATGCAGCTGAGTCTACAGATCTACGTATTACAATATCGAATACAAGGTTTTACTGATCTATATACTGCTAGTTCGGTTTATAAGGGTAAGAAAACAACTCATTTTTGATGTGAGTGTAATAGTTGGTAATAAATAGTAGTAGATGTGTCTGCTGTAGCGCGTTGTTGACTACACTTTTCCTAGGCTCTTCAAACGTTGAAGGTGTTGAGCTGCTTCTCTTGGGGATTTTTGAATTCGAGGTTCGTTGTGTTTCACTGGCACACTATCGAGCGACGGAGCCTTAGATACCAAAACCGATAGCTTCGTGACAAGGCCGTGAAATGGTTTGGCTATCACTTTAAATGTATTTATAGATAAAAACTTTAGAACGCCGTTAGCGAACTCGAAAGCGATAATTTCTAGATTCTGTAGCGTATTTAAAACGCGTCTTACTGTATTTTGCGACCAGTTGAGAAAGTGAGACAGGAACGGCACCGTTCTACAGACCTTTTGCCTACTTTTTTCTATATTCCACTTGTGCTGATTTAATAGATAGCCATGTAAAATTAGTGCTTTGTGAGTATGTTTAGATCTATTCCCAGATAACACAGCGCTGTTGCGCTTGAGCTGGCCTACCTGAACTTTAAAGAAGGTTATTGCACGTCCTTGGTCTTTTATTTTTTTACTCCTTGCCGCTACAAGTGTTTTTTCTAATTCGCTTGCGAATAGTAATGCGTAAGCGTTATCGCCTATTTTTAAATGATGCGCGATATTATCGTAGTAAGGGTGATAAGAACCGTGCTCTCTTTCGACAGGCTCACCTTTTTTCAAAAAGCCTTTCGATACTAAAGATGAGATTGCTGAACGGACTGCATTTGGTGAGTAGCCGACTTTATTGCAAATAGCTTGAGTTGTCTGCTTGAAGAGACGTCTATATGGTTTCAATTGACAAGCGAAAAAGGCAATATGTGAAAACACAAACGACTCTGTGTCTGTTAATTGCTCAAACTGCCCTGACGACATAAAAAGTACGTCATCAAATTTACTATTAGGGTTCATCTTTTTACCAACAATATACGTGATTTGCTGATAAAAAACGCTTTAGAGGTTGACCTGATCGGGTAAACCGCTAAAATTAGATGTGTAACTGGTTCGAAAAGTTACATCTAAAGACCCGTGCAGTGCGCCAACACTTCACGGGTTTTGTTTTTTGCGCTTCTTATCTTTCCATATTTCCAAAATGCTCTTCACTGAGCGTTTAAAGATTGTATTGTTTTTTGTTGTTTTCTTTAATGTATGTAATCTTTATATGAAAGGTGTGAGAGATCAAGTTGGATCGTGATCTATTGTTGATCTTTCTAAAGATTCGATCCAAGGCTTAATAACTGATTTAGTTAGATTAAAGGTTCGATCCGGCTTAACAGGTACGCAATCGTTTAACGACGATCATCAAGTTTTCCTAAAATGTGGAGGGCTGACATGTCACGTCTAAATGCGATCACTGATGCGCCTTGTTCTGGCGAATAACCTATATTGATCAGATATCCTTGAACAGTAGCCCTACCATACTCAACTACTAGCTCACCTTTACGTTGTTCTGACAGAAAACTTGTTCCTACCTGTTTGACTATCTTTTCAGCCACTGCTTCGTGGATCTTTGCTTTGTAAGATGGGTCAGAGTTTGCCATAACCATATTGGAAAACTTGCGCTTAAATTCATTGAGGCTTGAGGAGGGAGCGACGGATTCTCGCAGTTCATTCCACGCATATAGTTGCTGTGCTTGCCTACCGGTTATGAGATGTTCACGTGCCCAAAGCCCAAACAGAATCTCAATTTCGTTTTTTGTAGCAAATACATCACTGTCGATGAGCAACATATCATCCAGCGTTCTTTTCGCTTTTATGGCAGCAATAATATTTTTTACAGTTGACCTGGGGAACTGTATGACGGCCGCCTTTTTTTCTACATTCTTAGAGTCTTCATAAGTTACGATCGCTTCTAAGCGAAATAATTTATAGTACATTTCTATGTCAATAATGAAATCTTTTCTATTATCATAAAAATCTCTCATATCAAATGTCGTTGCAGATATTCTCTGCATGGATTGAATAGCATTGCTGATGTAACCACCCGCGGAAGCATCTGATACTGGTATATCTTTCGCCATTGAAATAAGGGGCTCTAAGGGCAACGTAAAGGTTTCTCCGATGGTTTCTGACTCTTCAATTCGTTCTGAAATATGATTGATTAACCAAGTAATCGCGCTTGCGTAGTAACTCATGTCAGGAAGATAAATTAATCTCCCCTCCTCTGCCCTCGCTGTTATCAGAATGGGTTTTGTTCTCCCCTCCTCTCGAAGTTTAATACTAAGAGAGCTTGTTTTATCTTTGCGGTTCGTTCGCATTGCTTTCACCAAATAGCGAACAATTTGAAGCTCGATAAAACGTGTCTTATCGTCGTAACGCTCTATGTTGATTGTTTCAACAGTACTGGATGAAACCAATTGAAAGTTGTCAATCTCTTGGTCTTTATTATTAGATTCTGCCGAGGCAATCGAATGCCCCTTTGGCATGACTAGTTTGTAGAGTCTTCCCCGCCGCTTTTTTATAGGATCAGTCGTGATAAATTCGCTAACGATTAAACCTTCCTTTTCTAACTGTACGAGGTGATGTCTTACGTTAGACAACTTACGGTTAATTCTTTTGGCTACGAATTCTAAGCTAGCGGTAAGTTCTTCTATCTCTTGGAGTGTAATAAATATGTCTGACGCAACAGTACTCGATGTAGCTGAAATATCTAGTGAGCTGCAAAGTCTCATGAAAACCTTAAAGTCAAAGTCACTAGATACTGAAACTAAGGGGGCCTTAAATCCATATTTTTCAGACAACTCGAATAGTTCACGCACGCTGATTCTCTTCCTATAGATTTTATTTATCGAGTAGATTCGATCCAGAGATTATAATAGAAGTATTTCTATGTCCATGCTTTGCGTTATTTGGTTTATGTGGAGTCAAGAACTGAGTTCCTTTCACCCATCGTCGCTTACTTGATTTGTAGAAGGTGACTGCATAGTTCATCAATGTTTCCGCGGAAACAATGTAGTATGACAACGCCAGGCGTCAACAAGGATGGGCCTTCCAGCGATATTGTATTTACTTTTTAATTAAATAGAAAAGATGTTTTATCTATGAATGATATTACCTCACGCCATTGTACATAAGGCAAAATTTTCAATAGCGTTTCCGCGGAAACAGTTTCAATCTGTTAGCACGTAGCCCTTTAAATATATCGGCTTCAGCGAAAATTCATTTATATTTTAATTTAAGTTAAGAGCTACTTTATTTGTGTGAATACACCTTATCAGCAATAATCCTGTTGCGTAGACCTTCTTGTCTAAACGACTAAATACTCCTTGTTCTTCAATGAGAACTACACATTTCAAAGTTATATTTCCTGTGAGTCATTCTTGTTAATCGCTCAGCGCTCTAGTAAAGCTAAGTTTTTCAGCTAGGCTATTGTTCTAAAGATTCGATCCGAGACATTAACTATTTAGCATGCCAATATATACTGGTGTCCTTAGATAAGGTTTGAATAATGAAGAAGATAGAGCTGTATAATGGAATGCGCGTGCTATCCAGCTACCATAGGAAAGGTGGGGTTGGTAAAACATTTTTGGCGTCAACAATTGCATACCTTCTGGCGACTGGAGGTCCTAACGGAAAAGGAAAGAAGCGGCGCGTTTTAGTATTAGACTACGATTCTCAGCAAGACTCATCAAAGGCGTTTTTAAAGATGGACGCTATTCCTGGCGATGATGAATATGCCGCACCTCTGCATCCAGAGTTTGAGGATATTGACGATCCGGAATGGAGCGGTAGAAACACAAGCACTGATATCTTATTTAATTCTCCGGTATATGAATATCCAACGGCTTTTGAAAATATTAAAGTTTTGCCTTCAGAGGGTAATGTAGACAGAGTATTGGCGCTTACTCCTGAAGCAGATAGATTGGTGTCCAAAATTACTGCTCATATGCGAGATTGGTTCTCTGTAGAAGACCTAGCTGATGATTACGACATCGTAATTGTCGATAATCCACCAAGTAAATCTCCAGTTTCAGCAGGAATGCTCGGTGCTGCAACCCACGTTATCATTCCTACGGAGCCCGAGTACGATTCAATCGATGGCGTGCCTATGCTTCTCAACAGGATAGATCGTATTAACGAAGACCGTGCATCTAATCCATTGGAAATTGTTGGGGTTGTGCCTAACAAAGTACCAAGCAAATCACGATTAACTCAGAAAGATGAAGTCGCTCTAGCGAAGCTTTACGACAAAGATGGTCCTACAGGTAGATATATGAGTCCATTTTGGTTGCAGCAGCGAAATTGCTACCGAGTAATGGAGCGTCCATCGGTGGATGAAACTCATTTTAACTATGTTTACAATCATCACGCAAAAAGCGAAATGCAAAAACTTTATACGTTGATTGAAAATAGCTTATGGGGAGATATGAGATGACAGCAAGAAAGCCAAGAAGTCGAAGAGTTGCCAAGCCAACATCTCAAGAAGACCTAATAAGTAAATATCAATCTGGCGAAGGGGTCTCAAAGAAGTCTCAACAGATGCTTGATGATTTGAAGCAACGAGATAAATCAAAAAAAAGCAGTGTTCACGATGACCCATTGTTTAAGACGTCATCTGAGGTAGACAGGGTATTGGTCGATTATATTCAACCTCAGTCTGATAACCCTCGTTATTTACCCGTTAAGTTTGCTAAGCGTGATGATGCTGGTTCCATTGCTTCTTTAACAGATTGCGTAGTGTGTGAAAAAGATGTCATTGAAAACCGATTAGATAAAAGTAATCCCAGATATGACGCAGTCAATGCGGAAATTGAAGAAATTAAGGGGTTAGCAGAAACTCTTAAACATAGCGAACTAATTCATCCCATAGCGGTTTGGCGTAAAAATATGTCTGATTACGCTATAGTGGCCGGTCATAGACGGTATTATGCTATCCGATATCTTTATGGTGGTTTAATTAAAGTCAAAGTTAAGATTTATGCAGAGAGGCCAAAAAACATAAGTGTTTTGCGGCACATCGAAAACTTCTCACGTAATGATTTAACATTACCTGATGCACTGAGTAGCTATTCAAATGCTGTTACAGAATTAGAACAGATTGAAAGTGATAAGCTAGCATCGAGCAGGGCCTCTATTGTTACATCATATTTGGGGATTGGTCGAACTACTTTCTATCGTTATGACAAGCTCCATGACTATAGAACACTAGTCATGCCACTATTAGAATATCGAATTGTGGAGTCTTTAAGAGGACTTTACGAAGAAATTATTAAAGCCGAAGAGCAGGGCAGGGAAGAGGTTGAAAAATATCTTAGTGCTTTGTACGACGAAAAGAAATTTACAAAATACCTTCAAGCCCCTGTTGTAAAAAAAGCAGGGAGAGCAAAGCAATATATTTCACTGCCAAAAGTAAAAGTTAATCAAACCTCAGCATTAAAGCGTCTATTAAAGGAAGATGTTACTCAGTTAGAGTTAGGTATCGATTGGGATAAAGTAGATTTTGAAGACCCTGTAATGCTAGAAAATGTACTTAAAGAGCTAATTAAATCATTAACCAAATAAGCTGAGTGTTTCCGCGGAAACACAATGGCTTATATCTGCCACAGCCCTTACTTTTTAAGGGGTGTGGCGTTTTTTTTATACTTGTTTAATTCATAAAGAACTAAAGTTTGCATTGAAAATCGACATTCGATCCAATCATGCGGTCAATTTGCTAACTTAATCTTTTCTTCTATTTCTAGTTCAAACACTACCACAAAATTTCTATTTAAAATAAAGACGCACTTACAATATTAGTCTTATCTTATGTTTTATGTGTGCTGACTCATTAATATCACTATACATCCTGATAACAATTTTGTTGATTGAAACTAACACTTAAGTCATAATCGCTCAAAAGTAATCATCTTTACTTCCTTTTTAAGCGGCTTGCACTAAATAAAGCCTAAAACGAGAATAATGGAGGAAATGTGTCGAGTTCAGATGAGTTTGAATCACAACCGATAAGCCCTAATAAATTACAACCAGCGCGTGCGTTTGCAGGTAGTTACGCTGGTGAACATGTCGCCGGTACGGAGTTCGTCATAGGAGCACTGTTCGTGTCTTGGGGCGTAGGTGCAGGAGATATTCTAGTTGGGCTTTTGCTAGGAAACTTGTTAGCTGTACTAACATGGGGCCTTTTAACTGCGCCAATTGCAACTGACACACGCCTGACATTATATGCTTACTTAGAAAAGATAGCTGGGAAGGGCACCATCAAGCTCTACAGCGTAGTCAATGGAATACTCTTTAGTGTGCTTGCCGGCGCAATGATTACGGTCTCAGCGTCAGCGGTAAGAATTTTGTTAGACATCCCACCGCAAGTAGGTTGGTTTCCTTCGGACTTTAGGTTTGTATTGGTCGCTTTATTTGTTGGCGCTGTCGTAGTTTTTATGGCCGTAAAAGGCTTTGAAAAACTGGCGGCGTTTGCTGAGGTATGCGCTCCTTGGATGATCTTGATGTTTATTGTGGGTGCCTTGTTTCTTCTTCCTGCTCTGATAGAGGCTACTCCCGGAATTAGCTCAATATCGTCGTTCTTAGACTTTTACACTATCGCCAATGAATCGATATGGATAAAGACGAGTGAAGAAGTCGGTTTCTGGCATGTTGCTGCGTTCGCGTGGGTTGCTAATCTAGCAATGCATGGAGGAATGGGCGATATGACACTACTCCGATTTGCGCGTTATTCTAAATATGGATTCTTTTCAGCGTTGGGTATGTTTATAGGCCACTATATGGCATGGATATGCGCAGGGATAATGGGGGCCGGAGCAGCAATAATTCTTAGCACAGCGATCACCAGTCTAGATCCCGGCGCTGTAGCTTATCAAGCACTAGGCACATGCGGAATTATTGCTGTAATCATTGCTGGGTGGACGACTTCAAACCCTACAATTTACCGCGCCGGTTTGGCATTTAGCTCATTAAACCCTAAATGGGGCAGAGAGAAATCTACAATAGTAGTTGGTGTGGTAACCACGATTATTGCGTGTTTTCCTTTTGTATTTTCTCAGCTACTGGGATTTGTTGGGATAATGGGACTGATGATGGCTCCAGTAGGCGCAATTATAGTGGCAGAGCACTGGTTATTTCCAAGAATAGGGTTAACTCGTTACTGGTCGCTCTATAAAGGAAATACGACAAACTTTGCCGCGATTATTACTTGGCTCACGGCGCTGGCGCTTAGTTATGTTCTAGAGCGTTCTGGCGTATTCCATCTCTTTTTCCTGCTTGTTCCTATTTGGCTTTATTCAACCGTGACTTACTGTCTATTAGCTATAGCAATGGGGGCTAAAACAGCTTATCCCGAATCAGTAATTGCTGAGGAAATTGAAGCTAATCGAAAAGTTGATGAAAAAAGTTATTTGAAAAATTTAAGGCCAGATAGCGTTGCGGGTCTACAAACCAAAACACCGCTTATTGTATCGGTAGCTTCCCTTATTGCTATTGCCTCCCTTATAGCTTGCTTAGTTATTGGTGTTATGGCATTTCAAGATGGTGAAAACAGTCAACTCCACACTCCATTATTAGTTGCAACAATCACCTACTTTATAACCGCGACATACGCTTATCTTGCTAATTCAAATAAAGCTGTCGTCGAGAATAAACCAGTCACTAGTGTCAATGTGTCTGGAAGCTAGTTTCCAAAGTAGGGCTTCCCCTCTAGTCTCCGTGGGCTAGAGGGGTTTTTTATTTCATAACTGGGAAAATACAGATGAAAACGCTGCTTTCACTTATTCTTATTATTTTATGCCTTGGTGTTGCAAGTGTTAATGCAAAAGAAAGCATGAACGAAGAGCGTTCTCGGCCAAACATTTTATTTATACTAGCCGATGACCATAGGTGGGATCTATTGGGTTCCAAATCACACATTGTGAAGACGCCAAACCTTGACAAGATTGCAAGTGAAGGCGTTATGTTTGATAACGCGTTTGTCACTACCCCTATATGTGCATCCAGTCGCATCAGCATATTAACCGGCTTAACGGAAAGAACGCATGATTTCACATTTGGCCGTCCTGCTACTGGCAAAGAGGAATCGTCTAATATGTACCCCGCTTTACTCAAAAAAGCAGGTTACAGCACTGGATTCGTGGGAAAATATGAAATAAAAATTTCAAACCCTGATAGTCAGCGTTTCGATTATTTTAAGCCTCTATTACAATCGAAAACGAATGAGTGGAAAGGAAAGCAAATACCTCAAACATACTACATTCAAAATTTAGCGAGCGAGTTTATTGAACAGGCTTCACAGAAAAATAAGCCGTGGGCTTTAGCAGTCAACTTCTGGAATCCCCACGCTCATGACATTGATAAAGAAGATCAATTTCACTACCCGAGCGAATTTGAAGACATGTACTCTGACACGACTATCCCTCCAGCAGCTAATTCTGAGGATAAAATCTATGCAGAATTACCTGACTTTATTAAGTCATCAATGGGGCGAATAAGGTGGGAGTACAGGTTTGCAACCCCCGAATTGTATCAACGAATTATTAAGCGCCATTATCGAGCAATTAGTAGCGTTGATAAGGCGGTGGGCTCTTTGAACGAATTACTTGAGTCACTAGGTGTAGATGACAATACAATAATCATTTATACCGGCGACAACGGCTATGCACTCAATGAAAGGCAATTAGCTGGCAAGTGGTTTGGGTGGGAAGAGGACCTTCGTGTTCCATTGATAATCAAAGATCCACGTATTAAAAAGCAAAAAGCGTCGCGGGAAATCGCGTTGAATATTGATATTGCGCCAACAATCCTAGATTTTGCAGGTGTCGATATACCCGATTCCTATCAAGGAAAAAGTTTAATACCACTTGTAGAGTCTAATGAAGTTGAGAGTTGGCGAAAAGAGTTCTTCTTTGAGCATATGTATCAGCCTAAGCGCGCTCCTATCCCACCAATGTATGGTCTTAGAACCACACACTGGAAATTAGTCAATTTTTATAAAAATGACCATATCCAGCTCTATGATTTAGAAAACGATCCAGGAGAGACTCACAATTTAGCTTACGACGACAAATTCAAGTATCTGGCAAAGGCGCTTCTCCAACGCGCTAATGAATATGTTGAAAAGTACGAATCTGAGCGAAGCGATGAAGTTAAAAAACGAGATGATTTTGTAAATAAGCTGCCATCAAATTAACTATATCAGTTTACTCACGTTGGTGTTCACCAAAGCGCTAACGTGAGTAGTATCGCTTTTTCTTGTAAACATCTAGTTTGATATACCACATTTTCATCTTTCCTAAAAATGTCCTTCACTGCCTATCTTCTCATTTTATGATTGCTTTTGAGTATTGATGATTGTTATATGTTCATATACAATCATTTTACAATTGTTTAATGATTTTTATTGCGTGAAGATGCTCTTAAATGTAATTCACGCAACATTGAGGTTGGAGTGCAGTCGGGTGAAGTTAGCAATTATTGGCGAATGTATGATTGAGTTATCGAACAGTGAAGATGAGCTTTACCAACTCAATTATGGTGGTGATACTCTTAACACCGCTATATATCTCTCTCGTTGCGGCGGCGAGGTAGAGTATGTTACCGCCTTGAGCGATGATGTGTTTAGCAACAAAATGCTTGAGAACTGGAAAAGTGAAGGTGTCGGTGTAAAACACGTAAAGATACTGACCAATAACGTTCCAGGCCTATATCTCATCGAAAATGAAGCTAATGGTGAAAGACACTTCCATTATTGGCGCTCCCAGTCACCTGCTAAATTATTAGTAGAACAATGCCCAGAAATTTTCAAAGAGCTTGAAGATTACGACGCCATATTTCTCAGTGGCATTACCTTGTCTATCTATTCTGAACCCTCAAGAGCCAAGCTGTTTGATTTTTTGAATACATATCGTGCTAAGGGTGGAAAAGTTATTTTCGATAATAACTATCGTCCGAAAAGTTGGCCCTCGATTAATGAAGCTTCCAACGCGTTTAATCAAATAATGAATCTAACGGATATAGCGCTCTTGAGTATGGAAGATGAAATAAGCTTACATGGCGAGCATTCAATTGAATATTGTATAGAGCGATGGTTGAAAAATGGTGCTTCAGAAGTCGTAGTGAAAAATGGTCCAGACGGTGTTTTTGCAGCGAATATCAACGGAAAGTACGAGTTTGATGTTCCAAATGTTGTTGAACCTGTAGATACAACTGCTGCCGGCGACTCTTTCAATGGCGCATTTCTGGCGAAAAAAGCTAAAGGTGAAGACTTAGAAAATTGCATTCGAGCTGGCCAATTCTGTGCGGCTCAAGTAATCCTACATAAGGGCGCAATTGTTCCTCGTGAACTAAAGTTGCTTGAGGAAGAACAATGAGATGCTACCGATTGTTTTGTCTTATTTTACTACTACCGCTATCAATGTTGAGTGGATGTAGCAAAGAAGAAAAAAGTGACGCTTACATAATTCGATTGGGCCATCAGCTTGATATAAACCACCCTGTCCACAAAGGCCTCGTTTTCTTGAAAGAAGAACTAGAGCGAAACTCTAATGGCGAGATGTCTATTGTCATCTACCCCTCTTCTCAAGTTGGTGATGAAAGAGAAGTTCTTGAGTTGATCCAAATCGGTAGCATGGGGATGACGAAGGTATCAGCAAGCGCACTTGAAACCTTTGTTCCGGAAATGAAAGTATTTAGTCTACCTTATCTCTTTAATGACCAAACGCATTATTGGAAAACATTAAAAGGAGAGGTTGGAACAAAGCTACTTGAAGCTGGTGAACCATATCGCTTCAAAGGGTTGGGGTATTTTGATGCCGGTTCAAGAAGCTTCTATACCACCAAAAAACCAGTTCAGACGCCTGGTGATTTGAAGGGCCAGAAAATCAGAGTCATGAACAGCCAAACGGCTGTATCTATGGTGAACACTATGGGGGGATCTGCGACACCCGTAAGTTGGGGCGAGCTTTATACTTCTCTACAGCAAGGTGTGGTAGACGGCGCGGAAAACAACCTCCCGAGTTTCTATTTCTCGAAGCACTATGAAGTTAGCCAATTTCTCATCTTAGATGAACACACCTCTATTCCCGACGTCATTATTGTGGGAACTCATGTCTGGGACCAACTTAGCGCTACTCAAAAAACATGGTTAGAAGATGCTATGCAAGCGGCTACGGACTATCAAAGGGAAATGTGGGCAGAGTCTACAGAAGAGTCATTGGCGATTGTAAAAGAAGCTGGAGTTCAGGTTATCGCAGCAGACAAGCGACAATTTCAAGAGAGTGTAGCCCCTATTTATGAAGAACTTCGCGGTTCGGAACTTGAGAAGTTGGTTCAACAGATAAAAGGCCTAGGAGAAAATAAATGAAATCACTACTAGTTTCGATTGCTGTGTTAAATAAATATCTCCGCGTTTTTTTGGCCCTAATGCTGGCGTTATTAGTGTTGAACGTAACATGGCAAGTTATCACTCGCTTTATTTTGCCTCACCCCAGTTCGTTCACTGAGGAGATGGCCCGATTTTTACTCATATGGATAAGTTTGCTCGGCAGCGCTTACGCATTTCATACCCATAGTCATTTAGGCTTTGACTACCTTACAAAAAAATTGAAGCAAAAAGGGGCATTACTCGCAGCTAAATTAGGCTACGCGTTGATTATCTTGTTTGCATTAGGTGTGCTTGTAGTGGGTGGGGCAAATCTTACCTACATAACGTTCTTGCTGGAGCAAGCATCTCCTGTCTTAGGCATCCCTATGGGGTTCGTTTATATCGTTGTACCGGTAAGTGGAATGCTGTTTGTTGTCTACGGTGTATTGGGACTGCTTGAAATGAACAATACCAATAAGCTTAGGGAGCAAGCACTATGACTTCACTAGTACTCTTTGGGATATTTTTAATACTACTGCTAATAAATATTCCTATAGCGATAAGTATCATCGTTGCCACTTTAGCAACAATGTTACTGACAATTGATACGCTTCCGGCGCTAACAACGCTTGCGCAACGCTTGGCGGTAGGAGTGGACAGCTTCGCACTGTTGGCCATTCCGTTCTTTGTTTTATCGGGGTATTTGATGGGGCAGGGGGGCATTGCAGTAAGACTTATTGAGTTTGCAAAAGTATTGGTAGGAAAACTTCCTGGTGGACTTGCGTTCGTAAACATTATTTCCTGTGCGCTTTTCGGTTCAATTTCGGGTTCAGCAGTCGCTGCAACCTCTGCGGTAGGTGGTTTTATGGTACCTGCTATGGAAAAAGAGGGATATAGCAGACCTTTCAGCACCGCGGTAACAGTTACCGCTGCAACAACCGGTATGTTAATTCCCCCTAGCAATATACTCATTATATATTCATTGGCCAGTGGTGGTGTATCCATTGCTGCGCTGTTTATTGCTGGATATTTACCCGGACTTTTGGTCACTGCGTTGCTCATGTTAGGGGCGGGCTACTACGTCAAAAAAACGGGAATTAAAACAGACAAAACTATAGTGGTTGGGAAATTCTGGCCAAGCCTTTTTGGTGCTGTGCCGTGTTTATTTCTGATTGTATTGATAATCGGTGGAATAATAGGAGGTCTGTTTACTCCGACTGAAGCTGGCGCTATCGCAGTTCTCTACTCACTAGTTCTCGCACTAGGGTTTTATAAGGAACTTAGCACTAAAGATCTTTATCCCATTTTACTGAAAACTATCAATACTACCGCAATCGTCATGTTTCTTATTGGCGCCTCAGCATCAATGTCTTGGTTAATGTCGTACGAAGAAATACCTCAAGCAATAAGCAACTCATTACTTTCGGTGTCTGAAAACGCCATCATAATCTTGCTGATAATGAACCTCATTCTGTTGGCAGTTGGCACATTTATGGATGTCACGCCAGCCGTACTGATATTTACTCCCATTTTCTTACCCATAGCTGAGATGCTCAATATATCGCCTTTGCATTTTGGGATAATGATGATTCTGAATCTATCAATTGGTCTTTGTACTCCTCCTGTGGGTAGCGTGCTATTCGTAGGGTGTAGCATTGGTAAGGTATCTATAAGCAGCATAATGAAGCCTATTTTGCCTCTCTATGCAGCAATGCTTGTTGCACTGGCCCTTACCATTATTTTCCCCGGAATTAGCGAATTTTTGCCCAAGGTTTTGGGTCTCATTTAATTTTAAGTAAAACTTAGGAGACGTTACGTGTCTGATTATTTAAGTAGACAATTTGGATTACACGGTAAAGTAGCTGTTGTTACAGGTGCTAGTAGAGGGCTAGGGCAAGGTATTGCTCTTGCCCTAGGTGAAGCGGGGGCAACAGTAATTGCTATTGGCTCATCAACTAAAAGTGTAGAGGCTACACTTAAGTTGTTGGCAGAAAAGGATATCAAATGTGCAGGTTATGGCTGTGACCAGTCCGAAACAAAGCAAATTATTGATACGGTGAGTGACATTATCAAAGACCATGGTCATATAGATATTTTAGTAAATAATGCTGGCACGATTAAGCGCTCTCCAGCACACGAGTTTTCAGATGAAGATTGGAACGAAGTTATCAATGTGAATTTAAACGGTGTGTTTACTTTTTGTCGTGAAGCGGGCAAGCAAATGCTTAAACAGGGGAGCGGCAAAATTATTAACATTGCTTCTCTATTGAGTTTCTCTGGTGGTATCACAGTTCCAGCTTACGCAGCGAGTAAAGGCGGTGTGGCTCAGTTAACGAAGGCACTGGCAAATGAGTGGGCAAATAAAAATATTCAAGTTAACGCAATAGCTCCTGGATATTTCGAAACAGACAATACTTACAATATTCGCCAAGACCAAGCGCGTTTTGAAAGTATAACCAGTCGGATCCCAACTGAAAAATGGGGCCAGCCAGATGATCTCGGTGGCGCCGCTATTTTCCTTTCTTCACGAGCATCTTCATACGTGAACGGGCATGTACTACTTGTTGATGGCGGCTGGATGGCACGCTAGAACGAGCCATCCTATCTTTCGAACAACACATCAAATAGGCATATTATGAATTTTTTGTTTTCTACTAATAAACGCAGTTATCCAAGTATGACCAACGAGGAGTTAAGAGAAGCTTTCTTAACAGAGGGGCTTTTTACACCTGGTCATTTATCGCTTACTTACACAGATGTCGATAGGGCAGTTATCGGCGGCGCTATGCCGACGCAGTCACCCATCGAACTACCTACTCATAAAGAACTTGCGGCTGACTATTTTTGTGAGCGCCGAGAGCTGGGAATTATTAATATCGGTGGTGACGGTTCAGTTACAGTAGACGGTGAAAATTTTGACATGGCTAAAAAAGACAGCCTATATGTTACTAGAGGTAGTAAAGAGGTTATCTTATCGTCAGAGGATGCGAGTAATCCTGCAAAATATTACATGATTTCATATCCTGCGCACCGCGTAACTAAAACCGTCCATGTACCGAAAACGATGGCAAAACAAATTGACCTCGGTTCTCAGGAGACATCAAACGAGAGAACAATATTTCAATCTATAAGACCAGGAATTGTTGATAGCTGTCAGTTAGTGATGGGGATTACTGAATTAAAAACGGGAAGTGTTTGGAACACCAAACCTCCACACACGCATTTTCGTAGAACTGAGATTTACATGTACTTCGATATTGACCAAAGTGAACGCGTTTTTCATATGCTTGGTGAGCCAAAAGAAGTGAAAACGCTACCGCTGGCCCCTGAAGTTGCAATTGCGTCTCCGAGTTGGTCTATCCATAGTGGTGTAGGAACGACAAACTATAGCTTTATTTGGGCCATGGGTGGTGAAAACCAAGAATTTGATGATATGGACCACATTGAGATTTCATCTTTAAGCTAAGTTTTAGCCTGTAAATAGCCATCAAGTAGGTCAGTTTTATCAAAATCAATCATGTGATGAGTTTTTTGATTGATTTTGGTTGCTTTGGTGATTATATTAAACGCTATAACGCCAAATAGGACAGAAAAGTAATGCTTGAAAAGCAGCGACAACAGTTAATTCTAGAAGTTTTAGAAGAGTCCACCTTCGCGAGTGTTCCAGAATTGTGTAGTCAATTAGGCGCATCTGAGGCAACGATTAGACGTGATTTAAAAAAATTATCGTCTCAAAAGAAGATTAAAAAGATTAGGGGCGGTGCACAAGTTATCGATAGTGGTTCTACCTCAAATTTCTATCTTTCTGGCAATGCATTTCTGATTGATAAAGAAAAGAATGCAGATATTAAACGCGCCATTGCTAAAACTGCATGTGAACTTTGTAATGACGGTGAATCGATCATTATCAATGGTGGCAGTTCTACATACATGATGGCGGAGTTCTTGAGAGACAAAAGATTGAATGTACTCACGAATTCATTCGTATTGGCCCAGGATTTAGTTGAAAATAGCCAGAATCAAGTGACCTTGCCAGGTGGTGAGGTATATAGAAAGCAGAGCATCATTTTAAGTTCTTTCGAGAATGATACTACACAGAACTATCGCGGCACTATGATGTTTATGGGAACGCCAGGTATCAGTAAATACGGTGTCATGGAATCTGATCCATTGCTTATCTTGGCAGAAAAAAAGCTACGCAAGCAGGCGGATAAACTGGTTGTATTGGCTGATAGCACAAAAATTGGATTGCAAAGTAACCTTGTTTTCTGTGATTTAGAGTCTGTGGACATTGTAATCACTGACAATCGTGCTGATAAAGCGCAGTTAGACGAAATCAGAAGCTACGGTATCGAAGTTATTGTTGTTGACGTTGAGACATTAGAAGCTGCCTAATAATTAGCGTTTTCTCCAAAGAGGTTTCTCAGAACGTAGAAACCTCTTTATATTAAATACCCTCCTAAAACTCATGCTGCTTCCAGCATTTACTACTTAACATTAAGTAGTCGTATCAGTGATTACTTTCAATCAAAAGCTTTCATTTGCAATCATTGTTTGTTATACATTGACTTAATAATCTAGAAGTATCTTCGAGAGCAGTCATAAGCAGCATTGCTGATAAGCGTTTGAGCTCACGCTATAGCTACAACTAACTTGACGCTCCTTTGATATTACATTCACAAGAAAATTCGGAGTTAATGCTAGAGTGAAAGCTGTTTTAGATATTGGTAAAACTCATATAAAACTATTGTTTGTTTCAGGCAGTGAACAAGTTGCTAGTTTCAGCTGCAAAAATGCTCCAATTGCAGGTCAGTACCCTCAGGCGGACGTAGACAGTATCTGGGATTGGATAGTAGAAACCTTGAAGTCGTGCACATATACAAAAGAGGTTGAGGGATTTGTGGTAACTACACACGGTGCCACAGCGGCACTGATTGATAGCAATGCGACAGATAGATCTAAAGCACTTGCACTTCCAATACTAGACTATGAATATCAGGGTATTGATGAATGTTCGCAACGTTACAAGGTTGAACGTCCGGACTTTAGTGAAACCTTGTCCCCACTATTGCCTGCAGGTTTGAATCTTGGGAAGCAGCTCTATTGGTTACAGGAAAAGTACCCGAAAGAATTTGCAAAGGCTAATGCTATTCTTTTGTATCCGCAGTATTGGGCATGGAGGTTGGGGGCAGAATTAAGCGCAGAGGTGACCTCTTTAGGATGCCACACAGATTTATGGCATCCCGCTGCGCAACAATTTTCTTCTTTCACAGTTAAAAAGAAATTGGCGGAGCTATTCCCACCTATGAAGAATGCATGGGAATGCATAGGACAAATAAGCGAAGAAGTATCTAAGCAGACTTCACTGTCTACGTTATGCAATATTTATTGCGGCATACATGATAGCAATGCGAGCTTCTTGAGATATCTAAATATCAATTCTCAATCGAGCGAGCAATTTACTGTCATGTCTACGGGTACGTGGACTATATTAATGCAGTCTGGAGGAGACGTGAGTACTCTTCATGACAAAGTAGACACCCTAGCTAACGTAGATATCAACGGTAACCCAGTTTCTTGTGCGAGATTTATGGGAGGTCGTGAGTACGAGCGTATTTGTACTACGCTCGGTGGCAATATAAAAATGAACCCAACAGAATCAGAAATTCAAGACGCTATAAGTCATTATTGGCGGGTTACGCCTGACTTTAGTGAGGGCAATGGCCCTTTCCCCAACTTGACGCCTCAATTGCTTTGCCCTGAAAGACCAACCGCGCCACAAGCCATAGCAACCCTATATTGCGCTCTTATGATTAATCAGCGGTTAAATGACCTCGAAGCTGTTGGAACAATTTATATTGAGGGCGCGTTCCTTAAAAACCCACTGCTCTGTCGCTTAGTTGCGCAATTGCGCTGTCATCAGCCGGTTTTCGCCTCGACTGACAATACTGGCACCGTACTAGGTGCAGCAGCGCTCATAGGCTATGAAAAACACAACCAGCATTCACTAGATTTGGAAAAGGTAGAGCCCTCCAATTTTTCTGGGCTAGACTCCTATGCTGATGAATGGATTGAATTAGTCAAAATCGCTCAAAAACAGACTCATATCAGCTTGTAAGCTGTTTAATACTCATGATGCAGTCAAAATGAAACCAATTATGATTGAAAATGATTGACACGGATTGGAAGTGGCGTGTATTGTTACCGTAATAATCAATGTTTACATTTATGAAACATATCTAACTGATAATTTTAGGACACTGTAATGGCTTTTAAACCCGATGATTACAAGCATGTTAAGTACCTTTGGAAAGATGAAGAAGCAGATAAGCTCTCACCTGTAGAGAATTTAGTATACCGCTCAAATAAGCTAGGTGAAGACCAACGAATCACCAATACTGGCGGTGGAAACACATCTGCTAAACTACTCGAAGAAGATCCCTTAACAGGCGAACAAGTAGAAGTGCTATGGGTTAAGGGCTCAGGCGGTGATTTAAGAACATCAAAAAAAGAGAACTTTTCTTCCCTTTATGCTGACAAACTCCGTGCGTTAGATAACGTTTACCAGCAATATCCGGATAAAGGGTACAAAAGCGCTGGTGAAGACAAAATGGTAGGCATGTTTAAGCATTGTAATTTCTGCTTAAACCCTCGCGCCTCATCAATAGATACGCCTCTGCACTCAATGATTGAAGAGAAGCACGTTGATCATCTACATCCAAATGCCGTAATTTCTGTAGCATCATGTAAAGACCAAGAAGCACTCACTGCCAAAATATGGGATGGGAAATTAGCCTATGTTCCTTGGATGCGCCCTGGTTGGGAAGCAGCAAAAGTATGTGAAGATGCATATGAAGCGAATCCGGATATATGGGGTATTCTTTTAGGTCAGCACGGTCACACTAATTGGTCTTCAGAAAGCAAAAGTTGCTACGAAACCTCATTATGGGTCATTGAAACTGCGGCGCGTTATATTGAAGAGCATGATAAAGGCGATAAAACGTTCGGTGGACAAAAAGTAGAATCTCTTGCCCAAGATAAAGCGAGAAGCCTACTCACTGACTTTATGCCTATCGCAAGAGGAAAGCTATCTTCTAATGTTAAATACATTGGCACGCTTCAAAATGATGAGGCCACACTAAGGTTCGTCAATAGTGTTGATGCTCCTCGTCTTGCTGAGCTTGGTACTTCCTGCCCAGACCATTTCCTAAGAACGAAAATTAAACCACTTTATATCGACTTTGATCCTAAATCAGATGCACTTGAAGAGCTTGTTGCGAAATTTGATGCGGCGTTAGAGAAATATAGACTGGACTACACGGCATATTACGAAGCATGCAAACGTGACGACTCACCAGCAATGCGCGATCCAAGCCCAACAGTAGTGCTAATTCCTGGCGTTGGAATGATTGCTTGGGGTAAGAACAAAAGTGAATCCCGTGTTACCGCTGAGTTCTACAACTGTGCTATTGAGGTAATGAGAGGCGCAGAAGCAATTTCTGAATATACTGCTCTTCCTGCCCAAGAAGCATTTGATATCGAATACTGGGCTTTAGAAGAAGCCAAACTGCAAAGAATGCCAAAAGAGGCTCCTCTTGCTAGAGACGTTGTCGTTGTTATAGGTGCTGGAGACGGTATTGGTAAAGCAACAGCACATCGTGTTGCACGGGAAGGCGCGCACGTTGTCTGTGCCGATCTTCGCCTTGAAAACGCTAAAGCAACTGCAGAAGAATTAGAAGCTATTTACGGCAAGGGTATTGGGGTAGCTGGCACGGGTATTTCGTCATGTGGCCCGGCTATTGCACTTGGTGTTGATATAACCAAAAGAGAAACCGTAGAGGAATTATTTACCAATGTAACCTTAGCTTATGGCGGCATTGATAAAGTTATTGTTACTGCGGGTGTATTTATCGCAGAGGGCGCAGATTTAGCGAAAAACGATGAAGTCTTTGAGCTGAGCTTCAACGTGAACGTAAAAGGCGGCTATGTTGTGGCTTCTGAAGCGCAGAAAATCTGGGAAAAGCAGCAAATGAAAGGAAATATGGTACTCACCACAAGCGTTAACGGTGCAGTGTCTAAGAAAGGTTCACTAGCTTACGACACGAGCAAATCTGCTGCTAACCACTTAGTTCGTGAACTTGCTGTAACGTTGTCACCGCTCGTTAATGTCAACGCTCTTGCTCCTGCCACCGTAGTTCAAGGTAGCAGTATGTTCCCGCGCGACCGCGTTATATCTTCGCTGACGAAGTACGACATTCCGTTTCAAGAATCAGACTCGACTGAAAAGCTTCGTACAAACTTGGCTGAGTTTTACGCGCAAAGAACATTAACAAAGTCACCAATTACACCTGAAGATCAAGCTGAAGCAGCCTACCTACTTGTATCTGGTCAGCTTAACAAAACCACAGGTCAAATTATTAGTGTAGACGGCGGTTTGCACGAAGCCTTCCTACGCTAGGAGTATATTATGTTACGTAGAATAGAATCATCTTTAATTAAAGAACGAAACGAAGAACTTTATAAAGATTTAAAATCTGATTATGACGCCTTAGGTGAAAAGCTAGGTCGTGACGGTATTGATATTGAGACGTTCACAAAAGCCGCAGAGCAGTTTCAAATAGCAGTACCATCGTGGGGAACAGGTACGGGTGGAACTCGATTTGCTCGTTTTCCTCTTCAAGGCGAACCTCGCAATATTTATGAAAAGCTTGAAGACTGCTCTGTGATCAATGAGTTGTCAGGGTGCACAGACAGTGTGTCACCTCACTTCCCATGGGACAAAGTTGACGATTTCAAAGAGCTAAAGCAGACGTCTGATGAATATGGTCTGAGTTGGGTTTCAGTCAACTCAAATACGTTCCAAGATCAGCCGGGTCAAGAAGTATCATACAAATACGGTAGCTTAAGTAATACGCAAGAGGCATCTCGAGAGCTTGCTATTCAGCATAATCTAGATTGTATTGAATATGGGCAAGCTTTGGGAGCTAAAAGCTTAACAGTGTGGGTTGGTGATGGTTCTAATCATCCTGGACAGCAGCATTTTCAACGCGCTTTTGAACGGTATCTATCAAGCATGGAGAAGATCTATGCTGGCTTACCAAGTGATTGGGAAATGCACATCGAACATAAAATGTTTGAGCCAGCGTTTTACTCAACAGTTATTCAAGACTGGGGTTCAAACCTACTCGCTGCAATGCACTTAGGTCCTAAGTGTAAGTCTCTTGTTGACCTAGGGCATCATGCGCCAAATACAAATATTGAGATGATAGTGTCTCGTTTAATTCAATTCAAAAAGTTGGGTGGCTTCCACTTCAATGATAGTAAATATGGCGATGATGATTTAGATAGCGGTTCACTGCATCCCTATCAGCAGTTTCTTATTTTCAATGAATTGGTTGATGCGAAGCACCGTCAGCAAGAAGGTTTTGACCCTGCGTATATGCTAGACCAGTCGCACAATGTAACAGATCCTATCGAAAGTTTAGTGATATCCGCTATTGAAGTTCAACGCTCTTACGTGAAAGCTTTATTAGTCGACAGAGATGCCCTCTACGGACACCAGCAAGATAACGATGCAATGATGGCCTCGATGGAGCTCAAAAAAGCGTTCAATATAGATGTAACACCGATTCTTGCAATGGCTCGCTACCGTAAGTCTGCAGCAATTAACCCTATTGGAACTTATCGTTCGCTTGACTATAGAGAGTCGATGGATAAGGCGCGTCCGCGGGATCCAAACGCTACGGGCTCTGGCATTGTTTAAACCTGAAATAAGATAGCCGCTTTCTATCTGTACTCTACAAAAAAGCGATTGAAGAAGAATAAAAAAGAACAAGAATAATAAAAATAGCTGTTGTTAAACTATTGGAATAAGAAAACGCATATGTTGTTGAGTAATTGTCATAACTATCATGATTTTAGAAAGTTAGCGCAGAAGCGGTTGCCCGGTCCTATATTTAATTATATCGATGGGGGAGCTGATGACGAAGTGACGATGCGTCGCAATTCTGAAGCTTTTCAGAATTGCGATCTTATCCCAAACGTTCTAACAGGCGTAAAGGACATTGATTTAAGTGTAGAAGTGATGGGGCAGAAGCTTGCCCTTCCAGTCTATTTATCTCCAACTGCACTGCAGCGATTGTTCCATCATCAAGGTGAGCGAGCCACTGCTGGTGCAGCAGAGAAATTCGGCACTATGTTTGGTGTCTCTTCACTGGGTACAGTGAGCATGGAGGAGATAGCTAAAAAGTACGATACCCCTCAAGTGTACCAATTTTATTTCCATAAAGATCGTGGTTTGAATATGGCCATGATGGAGCGAGCCAAAGAGTCTAATATTGAAGTGATGATGTTAACCGTTGACTCTATTACCGGTGGTAATAGAGAGCGGGATTTGCGAACTGGCTTTGCAATTCCGTTTAGGCTAAATCTTCAGGGCTTATGGCAGTTCGCAACAAGACCAATGTGGGGTATTAATTATCTTACCCACGAGAAGTTCTCTCTTCCTCAGCTAGATGCACATATCGATATGGGAGGGGGCGCCAGTTCGATAGGTGATTACTTTACCAATATGCTCGACCCCTCTATGAACTGGAAAGACGTTGAGGAAATGGTTAAGTTCTGGGACGGTCAGTTCTGTTTAAAGGGTATCATGAGTGTAGATGATGCCAAACGTGCTGTTGATATTGGATGTACGGGTATAGTTATATCGAATCATGGTGGCAGACAATTAGACGGCTCGAGAAGCTCTTTTGATCATCTAGCTGAAATTGTAGACGCAGTAGGCGATAAAATAGATGTTATTTTTGATAGTGGCGCCCAGAGGGGCACCCACGTCTTAAAAGCATTAGCCCTTGGAGCAAAAGCTGTCGGGTTAGGTCGTTATTATCTATTTGCACTTGCTGCAGCTGGCCAAACGGGCGTCGAAAGGGCAATGCAGTTGATGGTAGCCGAAATAGAACGCGACATGCGTTTGATGGGTTGTTCAAAAATAAGTGATTTGAATCGTGACCATATAAGATTTAGGTAGATTCAAATCCCACGCATTATTTTCGTCCCCGTATTGATAAATATTTAGTCTTCATAGTTGTAGTTTTTAATCAACTGCAAAATTAACTTACCCTAAATGGATAAACTATGAAGACTATCGCTGCACTAATTATAGCTAGCTTATCTTTTCCATCTTTAGCTAGTACTTCAGAAGTACAGGACTTTAGGCCTCTTTTTAAATTAAGAAGCGACTTACGGTGCTGGCCAACTGAGCCCGCTCAAGGGCTAAATTCTGGTATCTGTAATAACAAATCCTCATTTCAGGTGACGCCTCCTTCTGTTTACGCGGAAAGCTATTCCGAATCAATAGGCGGAAATAGTCATTCACTTATCACTTATTGGGCTTACTACGGTAATCAAAACGGCTGCACCACGTTTGATAGCGGTCATTCGGATGATTGGGAGCCAGTAACGGTGCACACTGTAAATGGCTCGATAAAGCATGTCACTTACTGGCAGCACAATGGTAGATATACAAAACCTGTTTCAGAGATTGAGACGGATGGCAGTCATCCGGTGGTTTATGTCGGAAAGTACTCTCACGGCAATTATCACGACCAGCGTAGTAGGGCATCCTTTGACAGCTGGGCATTTGGAACGGGGAACTACTGCTACTATTGGAAAGATCCCAGAGGGCCAGGTCAAACATGGGCTCCTGGAGTTCAAGCACTTTCTAGTATTGGACAAAACAGTGTTTTTCCTGGTTCTACAAACCCAATAAACAGAGATCTTAGGCCGCATGAAAGAATGGTGTGCAGATCTGACGGAGGAAGGATTTTAGCTGGAATAATTGACGGAACAGAAAATACTTGTGATAGAAACCCTTCTTATTTAAAAGATGAAAACATGTTGCTTAAAGATTTGTTTTATCTTGATATCTATTAATTTTCAGTGAGGTGAATTTTTTCACCTCATTTCATTTAGTATTTGAGGCGAAGTGTTAGATTTTAAAGGGTGTTATTGAGCTCCTGAAATCATAGTGTCACACATGAGATATATGATAAAAATACAGAACTTTAGTAAATTAACTAACAATGAAACCAGCGGAAGATTTACATTGGGATGAGTTAGATAATAACGACGTTAAAGATTTATTTACGTCGCTTAAGGCATTCATCCGAAGTTTAACAGTCGATAGAAGCCAAGCTGACGATATCTTCCAAGAGACAGTGTTAAGGACGAAGAAAAGCAAGCAACTATCGGAATTAGACTCTCCACTCGCCTATATGATTACGGTGTCGAAAACCGTTTTATACGATCTTCAGAAAAAAAATGTTCCGCACTACGTCGATATTGAAGAAGTAAGTATTCAGTCTGATGACTATTCGCCAAGTAATACTTATTTTAATCAACAGAAACTGGCGCTGGTAGACAATATACTCTTAAACATGTCACCCATCAGAAGAGAAATTTTTCTGCTTCGAAGAGTAGATGGCTTGGCGCGAGATGACATCGCTGAAAGGTTAGATGTTAGTGTTGAGGTAGTCAAAAAACACCTAACAAGAGCGATGGTAGAAATCACGATGAAACTTGAAGAGGCTGGGTGGCTTGAGGACAATTAAAGATGAAATTCTATCTCTTAATTTTATTATACAGATTTAGCGGCGTGAAAAGATGACATTGATAGTGTTAGAGGAAGCAGCAGATTGGGTTGATCGTATTGATGAACTGAATGAACAGGAGCAGCATGATTTCGCGCTTTGGCTTGCTGTAGAGAAAAACAAGGTTGCTTTTCAAAAGATAGCAACCGCCATGGGACAGCCTGAACTCGCTGCACGTGCTATAGCCATGTCAGCAAGAAAAGCGCCGCGATCGAAAAATAGTCCAGTGAAGAATCAGAATGCAGAGAATAAGATAGAGAAAAGTCGTATTGCTACTTACTGGTCAATTGCTTCAGCAGCGTGTATTGCATGTATAGTGGTGTATTTTACTGCGGGTAATGTTGATTCAACGGCGAACTCTGGTAAAGGGCTATCTACTCTTGCTGAATATGAAATCAGTACTTTTAACGTTATTTCAACGTCTGTAACAGAAGAAAAGTCTAACGTGTTAGATGATGGCTCAATTGTTTATCAAGGTGGTGATAGTCAAATAAGCGTAGCGTTTAGTGCGGAAAAAAGAGAGGTTAAACTCACTAAAGGCCAGGCATATTTTGACGTTACGCATGCGCCTGAAAGACCGTTTATCGTGGATTTAGATGAAGCAACAATCACAGTCGTAGGGACTGCTTTTGACATTGATCGGCTAGAAAATCAGACTATTTTAAAAGTCTATGACGGTACGGTAAGAGTTAATGCCGACCGCGAAATTCTTTTAAATAGAGGTCAAGAAGTTACGCTTTTAAATGGTGCTATTACAGAAAGCTCGGTATTTACGCCACAGCAGCTTCCAAGTTGGAGGATGGGGTGGTTAAGTATTAAAGACACACCCATAAACGAGGTGATAGCAAAATTGAACCGTTATTCGTCACGACACCTCAACTACATAGGTGACCCAGATGTAGTTATCTCAGGGCGATTTAGCTTGCGCAATATTAGTGAGTCTCTAGACCTATTATCTACAATGCAAGAGTTCTCGGTTGAGCAAACGAGCTCAGATTACATAGTGAGACAAGTAAAGTAGTCGTTCATTATGCTTAAAAGCGTCTCGTGTAGATGTAGGGTGATATTGCTTTGGTCGTTAATTGTAAGTGACACAAGCCCTTTTGCTTATGCCTCTACCGTTGACCATGAGAGACTAGAAAGTATAACGCTTTCTTCTACATCACTGAGTCAAAGCTTAGAGCTAGTTGTAGAAAAATTTGGTGTCGGTTATGTCACATCCCCTTCTCTAATTAAGGGGGTAATGTCGCCCGCTATCTCTGGCAGGTTTACGCTCGAAACGGCGATGAAACATGTACTAGATGGAACAGGATTAACCTTTAGCATTACACGTAGTGGGGTAGTCATACGAAAATCTGAAAGCGTAATCGACGAAACTGTTATAGAAGAAATAAACGTTAACGGAATTCGTGGCTCTCTAAACCTCTCTAGACAAGAAAAGCGCAACGAGAAACAGGTCTCAGACGTTATAGTCGCTCAAGACATTTCAAGATACCCAGACAGAAATCTAGCAGAATCGATGCAACGAATTCCTGGAATGAGCATTACGAGAGAAGCGGGTGAGGGACGTCAGGTGGTGCTGCGAGGCTTAGACCCCGATCTTACTTTGGTTACGATAAATGGAATGCCTGTACTGTCAAATAATGACTCCCCTATGGATAGCAGGACACAGAGGGATAGAGATCGCTCCTTTGATCTCAACTTGTTTACGTCAGAACTTTTCAGCAAAATTAAAGTTTTTAAAAGCTACTCTGTAGAGCAACCAAGCGGCGGCGTGGCTGGTATTGCTGCACTAACCACAGCAAAACCTTTCGATTCACCAGGACTCCAATGGAACGTTTCTCATCAAGTCGACACAAATCAATATGCTGAAGGTCTTTCAAACCGTTCTTCATTTACTTTGTCTTCGACGAACAAATATTGGGGCATGTTGATTTCAGCAGCCTACGGACGAAGGTCGTATCAAGAGCAAGGTGCAAATACCTTTAGATGGAGACGACTTGCTCCCGAGGGAGCAAATGTCTCTGCCTTAGATTATGAACTTGTTGAAGCTTGGCAGAATCAGGAAATTAGGGTTCCAAGAGGAAATCGCTATTCTGTGTGGCGAGGAGATATGGACCGCCTAGGTATTGGAGCGACTCTTGAGTATCAAACTGACATCAGTCATTTCACAATCGACTGGATCTACGGCCGACTTGATAGCCAACGACAAGAGAACCACCTCTATCCACGGGGCTTTCAATCGACGCCAACTATCGAGGGCGAAACCCTTATTACGGAGGCAGAGGTTAACTCAAAGCATGAACTCGTTTATGCGGACTACCAAAATGCTCGTGTTGGCACAGAAAGCCGTCATCAGGAAGTATCAACGCAGTTTAAACAAGCCGTGCTGAACTTCGAGCACAGAATGTCGAGTGATCTTTTATTTGATGGTGTGCTAGGTGTGCAAAGTGCTACTTATAAAATGCCTCACAGTATTCGAGCTTACATGAGAGGAGAAAGTGATGTTTCTATCGACTACAGAGACGATTATTACTTCCCTAGCATAAAATATAGCGCTGAATTGACTCGTCCCGATATGTGGCAAATGAACGAGCTCGACTCTGAGCAGTTTATCTCTACGTCTGATTTTACTTACCTGAAAGGTCAATTACAGGTAAATACAAGCCTGCGAAGTGCCTGGGAGCTGGGTTTTGAAATCGTGCAGTTTGAAAATACGTCCAAATACACGGATATCCAAAACATCCTAAAAGAACGCTGGTTATCTACACGAGAGGCAGTACCTCAAAGCACAGCATATGTTTTTGATAGTCATCAGCATTTAAATTGGTTAGCTCTTAGACCAGAACAGGTATATTCTTTTTACAACAAACCTTCTTCGGTAGATTCACTATCACTGTCTTATGCTCCAGACCGCGTTATTGACAACGTGATAAAAGAAAGCCGAACGTCTTTCTTTACTCAATATTCTGTCGAAGATAGTGATTGGACATTCAATGCAGGGCTTCGAGCTGAGCGGGATAATTCTTTTATTTCGGTGTTTCAGTCTAGTCTTAGTAATCGCTATAACCTAAGCAATATTGCGCTTCTTCCCTCAATGCAATTTAACTACCGAAGAGATGAGCAAGTAGTTAAAGTCGGAATTAGCAGAACATTGGGCCACCAAGAATTGGATACCTTGACACGAAATATTCAGCTCATCGATGATGAAAATATTGTTATTCTTCCCAATGATAGGCTTAAGCCTATAAGTGCTTACAATCTCGATCTAAGCTTCGAATCATATCCGGGAGAAATCGATAGATACTCGGCCAATGTATTTGGAAAATGGATAAAAAACAGTATAGCTCCCATGAGTCAACGCTTGCCCTTGAGTGACGTAGCGAGAGATTATCCTGAATTATTTTCTAGTGATTTTGAAAGTGTTTACATAGATGTCGTAACGCCAACGAACCAAGGCACTTATTTTTTATATGGCGTAGAAGGAAGTGTGCAGTTGGAATGGCCCTTGGGCGAATATATGTCGCGCTTTAACGTACTTCACGTTGGGATAGTGGCAAATGCCAGTTATACGTTTGGAAATGTTCAGTACTACAACACTAGTACCGGTGACCGCCTAGATAAAAAGGCTGCGCCTTATCTTTCTCCGCTATTGGCTAATCTTACCGCCTATCTTGAGGGATACGCTTTGAGCCTACGACTCTCAGCCACCTATCGCGATGAGTATATTGCAAGGGTAGATGGAGGAACCTTAGTTGATGAAAATGAGACAGGATTTTTATCAACACTATATATGGATGCAGTAATAGCTTATCAAATCACTGATAATGTAGAGCTAAGGATCGAAGCAACTAATCTCACTGATGAGCGAGAAATTCAGTACTCCGATTCTTCTTATCGTCCATACAATACCACAGTGAACGGTCGTAATTACTCTCTTGCCATTTCTTATCGCTATTAAAAACTCGAAGGGCTTATTTTTGTAGCCCTTCGAGTACATTCATTTACATCGAGTAAGTAAGACCTAAGTAAAAGGTTCTTCCACTAACCGTCGTGTTGTACAAACGGTCATCCGAATCGCTGTATTGCTCTTCGCGTTCATCAGAAAGGTTAATACCTTCTAGTGTTACCTTGAGATTATCGTTTACATTATAAAATGCTGAGAAATCCCAGTAAGTGGTGCCATGAAAGCCTGCCTCATCTTGGTCGCTGCTCGACGTTTCAACCTGCGTTAAGTAATCATCACGATAGGCTGCCGAAACGCGCATTCCCCAATTGTCTGTCTCGTAATACATCGTTGCATTGTAGATATTCTCAGATAATCCATAAAAGGGGCGGTAAACTTCTACACTTTCACCATCAACTAAAATATTGTGTAAAGATTCGCCATCAGAATACGTATAGTTCACAATAGCACCAAGATTATCGAATGGTGCTGGCAGAAAATCGAAATCACGCTGGAACGCTATTTCCCAGCCTGAAAAGTCGCTTTCTGCTAAATTTTGAGGTTGAGAGAATGTATACAGTGTATCAGGCGTTTGCGTATTTCCATTTTCGTCTACCATGCCTTCGATTAAGGATAGCGGATATCCTGTATCACCATAGGCTATTGGAGAAACATTAGTAGCAATAAAGTTATCAATTTCTTTTTGGAAGTAAGTGACAGAGGCATAACCGACTTCATCAAAGTAATACTCAACACCCGCCTCCATATTGATTGTTTCAAAAGGCTGAAGACTAGGATTACCGGCATTGATACTCAAACCACTTGAACCAAATAATGGGTCAGTATTTACCGTACCTGATACAGATAAACTACCCAGTGTAGGTCGAGTGACGTTTTTCCCTGCGCTCGCTCTCAGAACAAGGCTCTCTGTGTAATACCATGCAACATTCAGTGTGGGTAACAGTCCATCATAGTCCCTTGCTACAGTGACGTATTCACTACCATTCACTATGCCACTAGATTGAATATCGGTATCAAAATAGCGCAAACCAAAACTAGTTCTCAGCTCAGAGTCAGGCAATAGCAGGTCATATTCATAAGTCGCGTATAGCGCCGCGGTCTCTTCTACGACTTCATTAGGCGCATCGCTATACATAATGTCGCGTTCAACATCGAACGCGTTTAGCACAGCGCCAACGTCAGTACTTAGCCAATCTTGTTTTTTGTGAATTGAGTTTACATAAACAAATTCAGGGTTAATCACATCGCTTACTTCGCCACTTTGCCATGCACTTCTTAATGCATTGCCAACTTGTTCTCTGTTGTTGCTGTGTTCGAACTTTTTAAAGGAACCACCAAATTTCAAAGAAGCGTTATCAGACAGCAAGTAATCCGCATCGAGCTTAGCGATATCAAAGCTATTTTCTACCTCGTCTTCCTGAAGGTCTATCTCATGGTAACGAAACTCATTGATATCTGTTGGATCAAATCCATTGATGTAGGTATTGGTGCCATAAAATCGGTCCTCCCTGTAATCTATGGTCATATCAGCGAAAGATTCTAAGTAGACTTTTGCACTATTACTTTCATATTCACTTTGCATATGGCCGAGTAGGCCTGAAACCGTAAATGCATCGGTCACACGCCACTGTGCGTTTAGCACCAACTGTGAAATGTCTGTTGTTGCTTGTTGATCGCGACTTTCTGAGTGCAGAGCGGTATTTTCCCACGAAGAATATATAACTTCGTTGTTTTGGTTATATTCTATGTCAGTCAAGCCAGAGCAAAAATTGCGTGCCCCGTCATAGTCTGCACCTGTGCAGCCAAGTGCGGTAGAACTTGAACCTCTGCTTTGTAAGTGAAACTCTCCTCTATCGTTATCAAGTGTGCCGTATAATGCATCGAGTTCAAGCGAGAATGCATCAGACGGTCTGTATTGAAGTGCCACTGTAGCGCCAACCCTAGTTTGTTCACTATTAAATTGTGAGTATCTACTGCCTCGTGAGAAACGTAGATTGCCGCTATTTACGGCTTCTTGATCTGCTTGTGATAGTGTAGATATGTCGGAGCCTTGGGCGTTGCGAGGCCGCCAACGATAGGTGTTATAACCTTGTTCAGCCGTATCACGCTTGCTGAGTGCCAGTGAGACAAGAGCGCCAAAATCACCCCACGTGTTTGAAACTAAGGCTGCGACCCTCGGGCTTACGTCGTCTGTTAGTGAATTATCGCCCGCTTGCGCACTGATTACACTTTTGAATCCATCGTAATTAAATGGTTTCGCGGTATAGAGTTTTACAGTGCCGCCTATGCCGCCTTCATCCATTTCTGCAGAATAGCTCTTCTGAACGTCAATTTGGTTAAATAGTTCGGACGCAAAAATGTTAAAATCAAAAGAACGAGATAGGTTAGTTGTTCCTCTACTGTCCATTGCAGATGAGGATGTACCTAGAGCTTCCATGCCGTTTAATTGCACTTGGGTAAAATCTGCGTTAAGGCCTCGTAGAGATATTTGTCTACCTTCACCAGCTTCACGGGTTATGGTTACGCCTGGTATTCTTTGAATAGATTCCGCTAAATTGAGGCTCGGGAAGTCAGCGATATCTTCAGCAAGAATTGAATCTTGTGAACCTAGGGCGTCCTTTTTTAAGTCTTTAGCTTTTATAAGTGAGCCTCGAAAACCACTCACTACAATCTGTTCTATCATTTCATCTTCTGTCTGTTGTGCTTGAGCAGAAAATTGCGTCATGCAGGTGGCAGATAAGACAGCTGTAGCTAAGAGTGTTTTTTTGAAGTTAGTATGCATGGGTTTACCTTTTAATTGATTAAATTTTGATGTTTAACAGCGTTAAATCTTTTCAAGCAGTCATTCTCGAAAGAAACTGAATAACCACGACGTATGGATTGGGGAGACTGGTTATAGAAATCGCTAGAAATGAACTGAGCCCCACTGGCAAATGCTGCATCTCTTTGCGCTCGCAAGCTTTGTGTAGTTGCCGATAAATCAGCATCAGCACGAGTTCTCACTAGAAAACCATCTTTGACGAGCGCTTGAATTTCTTGCTGACTTTTAACTGGATCATTTCGAATGAATATTGCGGCAGCGTCGGAGTGTTCTGGGACAGAGAGAAACATGCTTTTATTTTGAAGCGTTGAATTCTGTTGAAGATATATCTCTTTTTGAGCTTTATTAGCATCGAATAAAAACAAGAATTTACCTCGAAGTGCCTCAACACTTGGCCAGCCAGTCTCTGTTATTGCTGCCCTTAACGTATGATGGCGACCCCTAACGCGATCTGGCGTAACTAACTTGCTCCCGAATAAGTGCGCAATTTCGTTGTCTAAGTGTTGATAGTCTGAAACGGAAAAAGCGACAGGGGCCGCCTTACTAAGAAACGTTGGCTGCGACTCTTTCGCATTCACAAGAACAGTAATGGGGAAGTGATTAGGGTTAGCTTCTGACCACCTTAAAAGTTGTTTTGCGCAAAGCTGTAAGGTTAAACAATGCGTCATCACATCTACGTGTGGAATATGAAGAACCTTAAACCCAGGTTCTGCCAAAATTTGGCGTTCACTCTTTGAAAACCAATTACTATTGGCAAGTGTTTCTATTTCTGGCGTGTTGTATTGATGCCCATTTGGATCGTTAACCACATCAATTTCAATTTGACGAATTCCTAAATTCAACTGTTCTTGAAGCGAAGGATGAATATAAGAAATCTTCTTTAAAAGTTCCGGTGATACATCTTTTAAAAACTGCCTAGCCTCTGGTGGTAGCGCTTTTTTGTAGCTATTGTGAGAACCAATAATTTGATAATGATCCAGTGATTTCGCGTAAGAAAAGGCGCCAAAAACCAGAGTTAAAGAAAGTAAAAGATAACGCATGGGTATACATTCAAAGACTATTTTGAAGGGTAGAGCGGAGTTGTTTGAAAAAGGGGACAGGAAATTTTTGCTAAGGGATAAACTTCATAAAAGTGTCATACAGCAAAACCTTTTTTACTAAATTTTTTGTGAACCACTGTCCCCACTTAGTGCTAAGTGCTGTTATTAGTATTAGTGACTTACTGAACGGGGCTGCGTTTTGAGTAAAAATGGAAGAAGAACTAAAGAGATACGAGTATTTAACGTTAGCAAATTGAATGTACTGTCATGCGGGTTGCTAGTTATATGTTACTTCTTTGCAGTTATTTCTATTAATGTCGCTGCCAAAAACGAATCTCAGCAGGTAAAAATCGCCTTCATAGCTGATATCCATCTTCATTCACCTGAAGGCGCAGCGGCAACGCTTCCTAAAAGTGCCTTGCCAAAAGATCCTTCAAGCCACGCCCCAATATTACTGAGAAGTATGCGCTCTCAATTGAGTTCTACTCGTTTGTTCAATGAAAATATTATGGTGTTTAAAGAAGCGCTTGATGATGTAGTAGCAAGGAATATCAAGTTAGTAGCGTTACCAGGTGATTTCACTGACGACGGTCAGCCAGTAAATATTCTTGCATTAAAGGAAATACTAGACGAGTACCAGCAAAAGTATGGACTACGGTTCTTCGCTATCAACGGCAATCACGATCCGGTCAGGCCTTTTACACGTCCTGGCGGCAAACGCGACTTTCTGAGCCGAGAAGGTGCAGAAATCAGTGTTATGAGCCCAGCACATCAAGATTGCGTGTCTGGAAAAAGTGATTTTTGCTCAGAACTACTTAAAGAGTGGGGGTATAAAGAGATTGCTCAGTCACTATCTGAACATGGTTTTTCACCTTCGCCTGCAGACAAGTTATTCGAAACACCATTTAATACGGTAGACTTAGCTAAGCGATATTGGACATGGTGTGATGGCGACGAATTTTGCGTAGATATGCCTGACATGAGCTATTTAGTAGAGCCTGTAGATGGTCTTTGGCTGTTGGCGATAGATGCAAACGTGTATAAGCCAACAGGTAGTTTGAGCAATAAACAATTTGATGGGTCGAGTAACGCAGGTTATGACGCACTAATTGAATATAAACCTCAGCTCGTAAAATGGATCCAACGAGTTGTCGAGCGTGCAAAAGAAAATAATAAAAAGTTGGTTAGCTTTAGTCATTTCCCCATGGCTGATTTCTCAGACAAACAAACGGATAAAATTACCAGTTTTCTAGGCGAAACTGCCATGCAGCTGACTCGCCAACCCTCTAATAATACAACCAGAGTGTTAGAAGCGACTGGCTTAAAGTTACATCTTGGAGGTCACATGCACCTCTTCGATATTAGTCAGTCACCAGACGCTGAATTTACGAATGTGCAAGTGCCTTCCTTAGCAGCTTATCAACCTGGATACACCATAGTAAAAATTGATAAGGATGGTGAAACTCTAATAGAGACCGTCATCGTTAGTGACGTTAAAAATTTCGCAAAATGGTTCCCTGTTTATGAAAACGAGTGGGAATACCTTCAGCGGAGTGGACAAGGGTTATGGGGAAAAGAAAACTTAGAAGCTAGTAGTTTTTTGGATTTTACTGATAATCATTTAAAACAAATTGTGACTAATAGATATCTAAAAGAGTGGCCACCAGAGTTAGTAGAGCTATTTTCATCTAATACAATTGGAAGCCTTGTCGAGATGACTCCATGCTTTTTCAACTATAAAGGAAAGCAAGAGTTTGAAGGGTTCAACGCTATGACTTTGATTTTTGATTTCTACAGGTCGAGAAATGCAGGGGGTTTAGCCGAATTAGATGTGAAGTATGATTTCTACAACGAGTTGGCTCATGCATTTGATGAAAATCGCTGCGAAGGAGGTTTGCCAGAGGATAAGTGGATTAGAGAACTTAAGCAGGCTTTATCCATGATTACTGGTAGCATTCTTGCGTCCCAGCAAGATCAAGCTGGCATTGAGTTGTCACTATGATTCAAACGCTAATATTTGAAATTCCTCTGTAAAGGAGAAGTTCTCCTCTTAGTGCACTTGGCATATGTCGAGTACGGGCTAGTCGCATATTGGTTGCTTCTTCATTACGCCATGATAACTGCTAAAGTCTATAACGAGACGTGCTGACTTCTTTGTCGAGAGAACATTTGAACGCTCGTCAGAATTAAAAACTACAATCGAGATGTAGAAAAATCTCTACATCGTCAATCTATTACGAAGCATGATTGCTTTATATAATGCCGTTTTTTAGAAGTTTAGATGCATAGTCTGCCGCTCGTGTGGTTATTGCCATATACGTTAACGATGGATTTTGTGTAGCGCTAGACGCCATACAGGCTCCGTCGGTAACAAATAGGTTAGGTATATCGTGAGCCTGCCCCCAGCCATTGAGGACCGATGATTCTGGGTTGTTTCCCATGCACGCGCCGCCCATTTCGTGAACCTGTTTACCCATTGGAATATGTTTGTTTTCTGGTGTCGCTTTTACCTTAATGTTGGTGCAGCCGCCGGCTTCTAGTATTTCATGAATGTCTTTAGCCGCTTGTTTTATCATTTTTCTTTCGTTGGCTTTTATCTCGGCATCGATATGGAGTAACGGCATGCCCCAATCGTCTTTTTTGACAGGGTGTAACGTGGCAACGTTTTCATAGTAGGGTAATACCTCTCCATACATAAAGGCTCTAAAACGCCATGGACCAAGTTGACCAACACTCTGCTTAGCAATAATACCAATACCTTTTTCCTTCGCACTCGGCCGAGAAAACGTGCGATTTTGAGCAGTTGTTTGAAAACCAAACCCCCGGTCAAAGTTCGCACCTGCTTGTTTTTCATGTCGATAATTCGGAATGTAAGTAGCAATAGGGCGCCGCCCGAATGCAAATTTATCTTCGCTTACGGGCACATCAGCATCTGCGACTACGCCAGTGACGTGGCCAAGTATGTAGTGACCCAGCATTCCGCTGCTATTTGCAATACCATTTGGAAACGTTTTTGATTTAGAGTTCAACATTATTTGAACCGTGCCTAATGCCGATGCACACATGAAAACAACGCGGCTTTTGTACTGTCGCCTCTCTTTCGTATTGGCATCAATGACGGTAACGCCAGATACTTTCTTACTCTCGTCGTCGTAGTTAATGCGCTCTACAATTGAATCTGTAATGACGGTTAAATTTCCCGTGTTATTAGCTGCAGGCAGTGTGGCAGACTGAGAGCTAAAGTAAGCACCAAAACTGCATCCTCTTCTACAGTATGAGCGAGCCAAGCACTTGCCCCTACCCAATGCAATTTGATCTTGAGAGGGTGAGGTGAGATTAGCGGCTCTTCCTATAATGAGATGTCTGTCGGTATACTTTTTGGCAATATTATTGGAAATGTATTTTTCAGCATAGCTCATTTCCCATGGCGTCTGAAACTCGCCGTCAGGTAGGGTCTTCAAATCATCTTTATTCGCTGAAACCCCTATAAATTTTTCAACATAGCTATACCACGGTGCTAAATCTTCATACCCGATCGGCCATTCAATACCATGGCCGTCTTTCGCATTGGCCTGAAAGTCCATGGGACTCCATCGTAGTACCTGGCGTCCCCATGTAAGTGAACGTCCTCCTAATTGATATCCACGGGTCCACATGAAAGGTTTATCTTCAGGAAAACTGTACGGGTGCTTCTTATCGTCAACAAAAAAATGCAGCGCGTCGGTTTTATATAAGTGCCCTTTTTTTCTAAGCGTAGCGTAGTGACCATCTTCAGCTAGCGATTCATTTGGCATTCCTCGGTTTTGCAAATCCCAAGGTGCTTGAAAATCTTTGTACTCAGGCCCTCGGTGATCTACATTTCTTCCGCGCTCTACAACCAAAGTTTTAAACCCTCGTTCACAGAATTCTTTAGCCGCCCAGCCGCCTGTAATTCCTGAACCGACAACAATAACGTCATAGTCGTTGTTCATAAGTATTTTCTCTCGTAGATAACGTTCAACTCATCTTGAGTAAGGCTGCCCCGATAACCACCAGGGACAAGAAAGAAGTTAGGGTTAGCTGTTTCAGATGAGTAGTGAATATGGAAAATGAGCGCTTTGAGTCGTTTATATGCAATAGCAAAGTCGCTTTTATCCTTGTCAAAAGCCCGCTCGTCGATAAGTTCTAGAAAGCTCTGCCTTTTTTCCCTACCGAGTAAAAAGTAGCTTGTATTAAATGTCGATTTTGCGCGTACCAAAAATTCGGATAAGAATTGATTGAATTGTTGCTGTGTTGAGGGTGCTGCCCAAGATATCATTAATTCATCAAGTACCTGTATGGCGTGAGTGTCCATACTGCCGGGGGTGTCGGTACGAGGTATCATTATATCCGCAATATCGTAAAGTAACGTGAACTGATCCGCTTCGAAAAAAGCCGCGTCCGATTTGAAGACAGTCAGGTTAAGTGACTTTTTTAGCTCTGATGGTAGAACGGATGCTGAAACAACGTACAACATAGAACCTAAGAATATTCGTCTATTAATTTCCACGTAATCCTCTTCATGATATCGGCTAGTGAAATTTGATGTCGTTGATAGTACCTAGAAAAACCAGCCAAAATCAATCATTATCAGTCAGATGAGTTAACATTATTTTGACATCCTTGTTTCAGACAGATATATGAAAGTCGTAGGATAGTTAAAAAGCCGTTAAAACAACGTCGTAAGAGTTTGGTGATAATCATATAAGTTTCTAGCTACAGGCTTTGCAAAGTGTCAGTGGGCATGTGCAGCACTTGAGTGGCTGTTAGCTGAGCTTATTTCTGTGGCTCGTTATGACCGGCGCGCTCAGGTAAGCCGGTGGTGTTGTTTAGCGTTAGTGTTTTATTAGGAGAAAGCTCGATATAGCTTTTTAGAGGCAGCGCTTCTGCTGATGGCTGGTTGCCGAAATAGTTAAGGCCCATAACAACATTTTTGTAGTGAAGATTTATTACAAAGGGGGGAAGGGAAAAATCATAAAATGCTACCTCGTCTATGGTTCCCGCATAGGCCTCAGCAGCATGTCCCTGAGCATTGGGAGAATTCCCAATATTGGCTAATCCTGCGCCGCCACTCAATACTTTGGATCCAGGTGGATATTGAAAGCGTGCGCCTATTTTTCCATCGATATAGATGGCTTTGAGCCCGCTTTTAACGTCATAAGTAGCTACTACATGGTGAAAATTACCATCTTTTAACTGTCGAAGTGTAGGCCGTCCGTTTTTGCCATCTAAAGGGAGTTTTAGCTCATGGTAACCTTGACCTAAAATGTACAAACCAAAGCTAATAGATTCTGCATAGTTGCCAGCTGGCACTACTATTGATTTGTTGCGGTCATTTTGGAAACTAAGTAGCATTCTGTGATCTTTATCACTCTGATCTTTTCGAAAAATTTCATCAATTTCTCCATATCGTCCTTTGGTAGGGCCTTTTCCGTTATAAAGTGGCCTAATCAATGCCTCAATAGTAACGCCATCAATTACGGAGAAAGAGCCTGTCGCAGGCACACTGCCACCTCCGCTGCCCACGTTGATTCTTGCATCCTTACCGTTATCAAAGTAAAAAGCGCCTTTCCCGATAAGCCCATCAATGCGTTTAGCCCCATCACCCGCAACACCGACAGCTGTTCCTGCGAAGTCCATCACTCTGTCACCTGCATCATCAAAGTTCCAAAAGTGTCTTGGTCGCCATGCTTTAGGTATTATTTTAGCGTCGGTATCAGTTGAGACTGTGGCTGTATCGTCCACTATCTTGACGGTCAAGTAACCCGAATCCATCTCAATATCAAAGACATCAGTTGAAATGGTGATATTCTTATTTGAATTGGAGGTAACGCTAATCTCTCCGCCCTTTAGCTTAACATCGGTAATATTGAACAGTTTGAAATGTGAATGTGAAGCAAATACTAAGCTATCACCTGAGCGTAACCTAAGTTCAACAGGGCCCTCGCTTTTATACATACCGGGATAAACATAGTCGTTATAGACATTGCCATTGCCGTCGACCAATAGCCTTCCACTGACTAATTCTGCTACAAAATGTTCATCAGCGAGTGGATCTCCCTGTGTGTTTATGTATATCAATAATAAAGATAAGAAGGTAAAAAACACTGCAAAATAAAGCATGTGTTTTGATTTATTCTTTTTCTTTGGTGAAACTGTATCGCAAGGCGGAGGTTCGTGAAGCTGTTTAGACACATATGTGGGACGAACGACAACTTCATCAATGACGGTCTTGCGTCTTACTATCTCTAAATCCGGAATAGTGCTTGATTTTAAATGGACATGAAATTCGATGTAATCAAGGTAAAATTGTCGAGCTTGCTCGTCATTAGCTAACAGGATTTCGAGTTTTTTGAGCTGCATTTGAGTCACTGTGCCAGCACAGATTTCATCTGCAATGGTACGAACTTCACTAAACTCTTCAGAGCGATTCAATTGTCGTACTCCGCTTTCTCTTTATCAACGCAGTCGAAGAGCGTGCGGCGAAGCAAGTGGATAGATTTGCGAATACCAAAAATCGAACGACCGGTCTTGTCTGCAAGTGCCTGGGCGCTCAAATTTTCTATATAAAACCCGAAATAAAGTTGATATGCAGAATCAGAGAGATGGGAAACGCAATGTTGCAGTATACGCCACTTTTCGTCTGAATTTTCTTGATGGGAACTTGAAGATATAAGCTGCTCAAATAATTCATCACTCAAGCCTAAAACTAATTTCTTCTGTTGCCGACGGTAGGTTCTTACGCAATTAAACACGATGGTATTTGACCATTTTCTAAAGCTTGTTCCTTGCTCAAAGGTCTCAAATTCCTTCCACAGGATAACGCTTGTTTCCTGAAAAATATCATCGGCGGCGGCTTTGTCTAAGACAAATGCATAAATGTATGAGTACAGCCGCTGTTTTTCTGATTCAAACAACGTTGCAAAAGCGTCTGAAGCTTGTTTCAAAGAGCCATGGTTAGAATGGGGCGACGGCATGCTTTGAGACACCATATCCTCTCTTTTCCGCTTCGATAAGACATTTCATAGCGTTAGTTCAAACTACCCCAACAGCACTAGCATCAAGTGGAGCGTAAATAGTTAGCGCAATGACATTTTACGTAAAGTTAACATTTAAGACTTTGTTTGACTATATTTGATTGAATTTAAAATTTAAGGGTATCAATAATCAAATTAGGTGCCTTTTCTAATTATATAACTTCTGATTTGGGTCAATAATGTCTTATTACCGATACATGCTACTTTGCATGTTCACTATCTTCCTTACTGCTTGCCAACAAGCAGAGCCAGAAAAAACCAATAACGACGAAAAAATGGTTTTACCCGCCCCAATAGCACTTACGGTGGGTGAAGGATTCGTTAATCCAATTGGTCACTATGAGAGCTCACCGCGGTTTAGCTGGCAAGTTCCCGCCGAGTCTACTCAGTTGGCTCAACATAGTTACCAAATTCAAGTGTCTACCTACGATACATTCGACCCAGAACACATTTTATGGGATAGCGGAAGAGTTATGTCATCCAAAAATGCGTGGGTTAGTGCTGAGAGGTTAACTCTAGACTCTAGGCAACGTGTATTTTGGAGAGTAAAAACGTGGGATGTAGAGAGCAACAGTTCACGATGGAGTGAAACGCAGGCTATTGAGACTGGTTTGCTTACAAACAGTGATTGGCACGCTCGGTGGATAGGGCATCCAGACACTAATGAGCGAACTATAGTCCATAGTCCCAACTCCATTGAGCAACCAGATAATCAGTATTTTCGTCCTCAATATTTACGCAAAACCTTTAAGCTGAATAAGCCCATTAAACGAGCTCGTCTTTATATCACCGCCAAAGGGGTATTTAAGCCTTTTATCAATGGCCAAGCAGTCAGTGAAGATGTGATGACTCCAGGGTGGACGCCCTATCATAAACGTATTGAGACGCTGACTTACGATGTTTCAAATTTAGTGCATCAAGGCTCTAATGCTATCGGTGCTGCACTAGCTGAAGGGTGGCAAGGTCGTATTTTTCATCCTACCAAGCAGGACTATGTAACACCTCTTCGTCTTATTGCTCAGCTTGAAGTAACCTTTGCAGACGGCACATTATCGCGAGTTGTAACTGATGATAGTTGGTTTTCAACCGATCAAGGACCCATTCGCACTGCGGGTAATTATGATGGTGAGCGCTATAACGCCAATTTTGAAATACCTGGCTGGAATACCGCTGAGTTTAACAACGATGGCTGGATGCGGGTATATTCTGAGCCGTATGAACCTGACGTAAAACTTCGGCCAAAGCGCCATGCGCCAGTTAGAGTAACAAAAACAATTCCTGCCATAACGCTTGTAAGTGTTAAAGACGGTGTGGCAATTTTCGATATGGGTCAAAACATGGTAGGCGTGCCGGAAGTGACGCTACCCGTAAAAAAAGATCAAACAGTAAAAATTCGATTTTCCGAAGCGTTGCAAGGAGAAACGTTCTATGTAAGAAATCTTCGCTCGGCCAAAAGTACCGATTGGTACGTTCCCAAATCCGACGGCCAAATTACCTATCAGCCAACATTTACGTTTCATGGGTATCGTTATGTGGAAGTTTCGGGGTATGACAAAACATCTACACCAGCGCTGGAGTGGGTGAAAGGTAAGGTGCTTCACTCTGATTTCGATGTCTATGACAATTTTTCAAGTAATCATAGCAAACTCAATACGCTGTCTAGCAATGTATCGTGGGGATTACGCGGTAATTTCCTCGATATTCCCACAGACTGTCCGCAACGCGATGAGCGTTTAGGTTGGACAGGCGATGCCCAAGTATTTGTCCGTACGTCACTATATAAAGCGGATGTGTATGCTTTTTGGGCTTCGTGGCTAGAAAGTATGAGAGAAGAGCAAGGCATTGATGGAATGATCCCCAAATTTGTGCCATTTCGCCCGTTTCTTACTGAAGGAACCGCCGCTGCTTGGGGAGATGCTGCAACCATCGTTCCGTGGGAATTGTACCAACATACCGGAGATATCACTGTTCTCGCTGACAATTATTCTATGATGAAGCGATGGGTGAAATACACTGAGTTTAATAGCTTTGACTATATTTCCAACATTGGCACTTACGGCGACTGGTTACAGCCTTTTACAGAAAACGAACGAGCTTCGGGTGATACGCATCCTGATTTAATTGCTACCGCATATTACGCGCGCTCTGTGGACATTTTGGCCAAAACTGCACAGATATTAGGGTATGAATCCGACGCAAACCAATATCGACGTTTGTTTAATAACATTAAGCAAAAATTCAGAACATTCTTTTTTGATGACACGCTCAATCTTGTGAGCTTAACGACTAAGCAAATTAAACGGGAGAAAGGTAAAAGGCTCAAGTCGCCAAAAACCGTCGAACTCAATGTTAAAACTACTCAAACAAGTTATTTGTTGCCGCTGGCGTTTGGATTGTTTTCAGAGGATGAGCAAACTACAGCAGTTGAAAAGCTATTAGCTTTATTAGAAAAAAGTGATCGGCATTTACGTACTGGTTTTTTAGGCACACCAATGTTACACCAGGTGCTGCAAAAATATGGTCATAGCGAACTAATGTACGATATTTTGCTGCAGGAAACCTACCCGTCATGGTTTTACTCCATCAACAACGGTGCAACGACTACCTGGGAGCGTTGGAACTCATACTCTCTCGAAGAGGGCTTTAATAAAGCTAACATGAATTCACTTAATCATTATGCTTACGGTGCAGTGGCTGAGTGGTTCTACACTGGTATGCTCGGAATTCGATCACTAGAGCCTGGATTTAAAACATTTCAGATTAGCCCGCAGTTCACTACTAGGTTAAACAACTTGCAAGGTACAGTGCCAACGATTAATGGCGATATTAAAGTGGCTTGGTCAATTGCCGCCAACCAATTATCAATGAGCATTACGGTACCGAAAAATACTCGCGCTGAACTAAAGCTTCCGTCCCTTACTGGACTAACACTGACCCATAATGGTGAATCTTTACCTGACACTGACCTGTGGCTTGAGCCTGGCTCATATCATGTATCGGGCGACATCAGCATGCCTATGTAGTGTTTCAGAGTTTATAAATTCATTTTTTTACAGCTTCCATGGACAATAAAATATGCGCATAAGAGAAATAATAATTGCTAGCTTTGTAATACTGTCTTCTACTTTTTCGCTTCCTGCTACTGCGGTTGAGTGGTCTGCAGAGTGGATTTGGGCAAAAGAACGATTTACCGAACCAAATAGTTGGATGGCATTTCGTAAAAAAATCAGTTTGGATGAACAACCAGAAGCAAGCGTTGCCTATATCAGCGCTGACACCAAATATTGGTTATGGATTAATGGCAAGCTTGTTGTTTTCGAGGGAAGCTATACGGGAGGGCCGTCTCCAGTAACACCAGCGCCACGTACCGACTTTTTCCCTATTGCATCGAACAAGTACTACGACGAAGTTGATATCAGTCAATACCTGACTGAAGGTACTAACACTATTGCGGCATTGGTATGGTATTACGGTGATAATGGTCAAAAGGGTACTCATATTTCGTCGAATAAAGGGGGCTTTATTTTTCAGGCTGACGCCGGTGATACCCGAATTATTTCTGATGATTCATGGAAGGTAAATCCTCACTCGGCTTATAACGCTAAAGTCACTAAGCAGTCGCCCTATCGAGTAGCGGCATGGAACATTGACTACGATGCCAGAAATAGCATGGGAGATTGGACGGATGGAGCTTGGTATAAAACCGAGTACGATGATACTAGCTGGGCAAGCGCAAAGAGCCTACTCCGTCCGCCGAGAGCACCTTTTAATGCGCTTTTTCCAAGTGAAATCCCTATTTTACACAACTATGGTTTGACGCACTGCGAGAACTATCCCGCATCCAAATTTCCTTTTGAGAGCAATGGTGAAACTATTAAGTGCGTGCTCGATTTTAATAAAAATATTACACCCTATTTCGATATTGAGGCTGAGCAGGGCTTGCAGGTGCATATTGACTCTAATATGCGACTTAACACGATTGAGACCACCTACACGACAAAAAAAGGCCGACAGCAGTTTGAGTCTTATTCATGGTTTAACGCTCGAACTATAGAATATACTTTCCCAAAAGGTGTCACTGTGCACGGCCTAAAATACCGCTGGACAGGAGTGGGCTCAACTCCTGGGCACTTTGAGACTGACGATAGCTGGTTTACACGTATTTGGCAGATGGCAGAGAATACTTTATACATTTGTGCTCGCGATAACTTTATGGATACGCCGGATAGAGAGCGAGGTTTGTGGATTGGTGATGTAGCCGACCAGGCAAGCTACTTATTCTACTCCATGGATAAACCCGGGCGCGACCTACTGAAAAAAGCGATCAAAGTAACGCTTGCCTTCAGCGACAGCGAAACGGGTATTTTTGCAGGTTTAGGGCCTGGCCGATTCAGGGAATTACCGGCACAGAGTTTACAGTTTGTCGAGCAAGGTATTTGGCATTATTACTATAATACCGGCGATCATGAGACGCTTGAATTTGCCTATCCGTACGTACATAAATACCTCACATTGTGGGATCTCCGCGAGAATGGCTTAGCGACATTTAGAAGTGGTGCTTGGAAATGGACTGACTGGGGCCCGCAAGAAACCATTGATTATGACGTTATTCAAAATGCGCTTTACTACAGTGCGCTAGTATCAGCTCGCAACATGGCGTTAGCGCTGAATAATCAAACTCACCTGATTTTCTACGATAGCCGCATAGCAGCGTTGAAAAAGGCGTTCAGAACTACATTTTGGCATGATGGTTTTTACAGTAGCAATCCCAAGGTGTTTAAAGACGACAGGGCTAATGCAGTTGCTATTTTGTTTGGCTTAGCTGACGAGAGCCAATACGACGCCATAGTTGACAATGTATTGATACCCAACCACTTTGCCAGCCCGCATTTTGAATGGATGGTCTATAACGCTATGGCAATAGCAGGGCGCTACGGTGATGCTCTGTCGAGAATGAAAGAGCGGTATGGCAAACAGGTAGCTAATCCAGCCAGATCAACGTTAACCGAGTACATGAATGGCGGAGGAACAGAAAATCACGCCTGGAATGCACCTAGTACTGTATTAAGTAAATATATTGCTGGTATCGCCCCTACTTCTGTAGCTTGGGAAACATATCAAGTTTTGCCCAATATGGTGCATATGAAGCGGATTGAACAACGCGTGCCCAGCGTGCAAGGCGACATCGATTTTACAATAAGTCGCACATCAGAAAGTCTTACTCTTGAACTCAATTCACCTAGTAATACAGTAGCACGGGTAGGAGTGCCTAAGGAATATTTTAATATCAGTAACATAGTCGTAAATGGGAACGTTGCATGGCAAACCGGGCAAGTGAAAAACAGTGTGGATGGTGTGAGGTTTGTGTCTGAAAACTCGAAATATATCCTATTAGATGTTGCTCCGGGTGCTTGGAAAATAGACGCTAATTAATGTTGGGATATTAAAATGAAATTAGTACTTAGATACCTCACAACGCTTTTCTTAGTTTTTTCGGGCCTACTTGTCAGCGCGATGGCTTATGCAAGTCAAGCTAATAAGTCTCCTAACATTGTAGTGTTTCTCGTTGACGATCTTCGACCTGACTTGGGCGCTTATGGCCACACTCAGGTGCACAGCCCCAATATCGACCAACTGGCCAGCGAGGGCGTAAAGTTTAGCCGAGCGTACGCTCAACAAGCTATTTGTGGCCCTTCTCGCGTGAGCATAATGACAGGCTTACGACCTGAGACAACAGGATTGTATACCATTAGAAAAGACGGGCGACTTCGACCTAATCAACCAAATGTGGTGTCGCTGCCGCAATTGTTCAAAGCGAATGGATACAAGACGATTAGTATCGGTAAAGTTTATCACAGCACAACAGACGATGCTGAAAGCTGGTCTACTCATATTAAAAAGCTCGATAACTTTTACGCTATTGACGGTAATAAAGAAAAGCGATTTGCATATGAAGCCGGCGATGTCGAGGACGACTTTTATAAAGATGGCAAAGTGGCCAGCGATGCCATACGTGCACTGCGAGATTTAAAAGACGACAAGTTTTTAATGTTTGTTGGCCTCAGCAAGCCCCACCTTCCTTTCAACGCGCCAAAACGTTATTGGGAGTTATATGACAGAAACGAGCTTGCAGTGCCAAGCCGAAATAAACCAGAGGACATGTATCGTCTTGCGCTTACAAAGTGGGGCGAGTTAAGAATGTATGGTGGTATTCCTAAGGAAGGCGACGTCAATGATGAGCTAACTAAAACGCTTAGGCATGGATATTTCGCGTCGGTAAGCTATATGGACGCGCAGGTTGGCAAAGTAATGCAAGCGCTTAGCGAGATGAATCTACGAGAAAATACTATGGTTGTATTGATGAGCGACCATGGATACAAGCTTGGCGAGTACGGCGCGTGGAATAAGCATACCAATATGGAGCTGGACACTCGGGTACCTCTCATTATAAGTCGTGAACTTTCTTATAGCAGGCGCGTGGCGAATCAAACTTCATCGGCACTGGTTGAAAATGTCGATATTTTTCCGACGCTAGTGGAAGCTGCAGGACTCACTATGCCTAACGTAGATGGGGATAGTATGCTATCTCTCATAGACAACCCTCATCAATCTTTTAAACCAGCCGCTTATAGTCTTTTTAATCGAGGAAAGATTATGGGGGTGACGGTCACAGATGGTGATTGGCGATATACGCAATGGCGAGATGCCGCCACGCAGGAAATACAGTTCACAGAGCTATACGATCACAGGGTATCCGATGTTGCGAGAGCCAATGAATCTGGTAAACCGAGCTATCAAAATATTGAAGAAAAGTTACGTGAGCTTCTTCACGCAAAATTTTCTCTCAGTGCCCCTTCTTTTTATCAAAAGCGAGAGGTTAATAACACGCAAATTCCTATCACATTGATGTCGGACTTTACTGATACTCGTGGGCAAATAGGCGACGTTTATGACTTTTTTGACGTTGCGGTAAGGACCGAAAGAGGTAGCCCAAAATCGAAACCCGCGACGTTTGGACGTAAGCCCAAGGTCAATACCGTTAGAATGTTAGGGGGTTGGTTCAACCAAGACTTAGCAGGCGATACCTATTTGTGGGATGGGGAAAAATATGTCTACAACTTCGAACCTGCGTTCGAACGAATTGACAGGTGGCTAAAGGACGATTGGGATATCTTTCAGATCGTATTAGACAATCCACCCTGGGCCTTTCAGCGTGGGCACAAATTTGTAGAAGAGCCCGATGGCAAGCATTATTTATTGAAAGATAAAATAGGGGTGTATGGCAACGGGTTACCACCATATAACGCAATAGCGTGGAATAAGTATATAAGCGCTTTTATCACTAAGCTTGTAGAGCGTTACGGTAAAGAACGGGTGCTTAATTGGCGGTTTAGAGTGGGCTCAGAGATAGATACTCGACCTCAGCACTGGGCCGCTACGCGAGAAGAGTTTTTTGATCATTACCTTAATACAGTATCAGCGATAAAGACTACGCTGCCCAGCGCAAAAGTAGGAGTTCACTTCAGAGAGGCGTCCCATAAAAGCCGCTATGTTGATTACACGGGTAACAAAGAAAATGCCTATGCGCCGCATTTTGTCACTTGGGCAAAAGAAAATAACGTACCCTATGATTTCTTAGCGATTTCCTATTACCCGCACATAACACACCCTCACGAAATGGATATGGATGAGGTGTACGCTAAGCAGATTGCGCCTATCTTAGAGCACGCAGATTACAACCCTGCAGCCCGCTTTGAAATACATGAGTATAAATTCATTGTGAAAATGAAGCGGGCAGGGTTCGTTAGCGTTGCGACGTCACATAATTCTGCATTTTTTGCCATGCTTGCCAAAATGATGTTAACCCACAACATAAAAGATGTTTTTCAGTGGGGAAACTTCCATGAGGGGTCATATAGCCCAGAAGCGCTAACGCAACTCGCACTGTTTCCGATGGTGGGGAATAGGCTGTATGAAAATTCCGTTAGCACTAAAAAAACACCTCAGGGAAACACGGTAAATGGAATATTCACAGAGCGAGAATCTGATGATGGAATCGATGTGCTTGCCTTTAATTTTAATAACGAAAATATGGATGCTTTAACGCCTGAATTACTTCATCTTCGTGTTCGGGTGGACAAGCCATCTGGCACTAAGTACCACTATCGAGTAGCGCAAATTGATGACGAAACCAATATCGAGCAGCAGTTCATTAATGATTTTCCTAAAGCCATGCTCACTGAAAGAGAAGGTGGATGGCGGAAAGCCGATGCACATTCTACCGCATCTTTGCGCGATGCTTTAAACGAAGCGGGGCGGAAAGCTTTTCGTGTACATAAAGAAAGCTATGGAAAAGTCACCTCACTAAAATGGAGTGACTGGATGGAGGGAAGCACCCAAGAAAATGATCGGGCTTCAATAGTTTCCATTGATGCGTCTATTCCGTCTTTTTCCGTTCAGAAATACGAAATGCGATGGGCAAATGAGTAGTACACACGAACCTGCCTAAGATTAAGTGTGACCTGTTATGATTGTTTTTGATGATTTTGGCGGGTTTATTGTTTAATCTATACAGCTAAACTAATTAACACGGTAAGTATCAGATGACCAAAAACCAGCAGACTATAGCCGCAATTTTAGCCGCTTGTACTCTTTCTGCTTGCAGCGCAACCGAGAAGCAGGCGAGTGCACCGGCAGTAAAAGAAAAAGTACCCAATACAATCAGCTATTCTAAAAAGATTGATTGGCCAAAGAATAACACTGAGTTTTGTAGCGCTGCGTTAGACCACGCAACTATGCAGTACGATGGGTTTCGGCAAGCCTATACAGATCCCAAAAATGTGCCTAGGTCGTTCAGTCAAGGAAAGCCAAGGTTAGAGCCGATGTTGGGCTGGACTACAGGGTTTGTTGCCGGTAGTTTTTGGAATTTGTATGAGCATAATCAAGACCAAAGCTGGTTAGAGTCGGCAACTAAATGGACAGAGGCCCTCGAAAAAAACCAATTCAATCGTAAAACCCATGATATCGGTTTTATCATCTATGATAGTTTTGGTAATGGCCTTCGCTTAACCGATAATAAAGAGTATGAGACGGTTATTGTAAACGCGGCGAAAACGTTGATGGAACGTTATAACCCAAAAATCGGAGTCACCTATTCTTGGAGTTGGGGCACGTGGGAATTCCCAGTTATCATCGATAATATGATGAACTTGGAATTGTTGTACCGCGCATCAGAAATAACCGGTGACCCTGTATATCGCGATGCCGCCTTCAGTCATGCAAGTGTCACTATGGAGCATCATTTCCGTGATGATTTTAGCTCATTTCATTTGGTGAATTATAGTAGAGAAACGGGTAAACCCAATTGGAAACAAACGTTCCAAGGTATTGCAGATGATTCTTCTTGGTCTCGTGGGCAAGGGTGGGGGCTGTATGGTTACACCATGTCATACCGATTTACTAAGGAAGAGAAGTTTCTAAATCATGCGCAAGGTATCGCCAATTACATTTTAGATCACCCTAACATGCCCGATGATCTAGTCCCGTATTTTGATTATGACGCCCCAAAACATGAGGGTACGACATTATACAGAGATTCTTCAGCGGCCTCATTAGCTGCAAGTGCCTTACTGGAGCTATCTACGTTTGTTGAAGGGCCTGAATCTGAGCGTTACTACAATGCTGCTATGAAAATGTTGCGAACACTATCGTCACCAGCATACCTTGCTGAAAAAGGAGAAAATGGTTACTTCCTGTTGAAGCAGGCTACGGGTAACTTCCCAGCAAATGATGAATTGAATGCGTCATTGAATTATGGCGATTACTACTATTTGCAAGCATTGAATCGCTGTAAAGCAATATAGCGTTCTGTGGGTCAATCACTGTCCCGTACTTTTTAGCACGGGACAGTGTTAGAAACAAACTGCTATCAGTGCAAGTATGTAAGCTCATTATGAAACAGGAAGAGAACGGACATAGCACCGAATTAAAGCTTGAAGAAGCTACTTGTTCGGTGCGGTATCGAACAACTACAGATACTTGCTCCATTTGTCTAGATTAGAAAATGTATTATTAGACTTGATGATATTTTCAGTATTACGTCCTTCATAGCTGCGGTGTACGATACCCCATGTAGTAGTGAGTTTTTCTCGAGAACCAGCGTTAACGCCTCTAATTTTATTATTTTTTATAGTGTTGTTTCCTTTAACGCCGTTTAGCGAAATCCCCTCAAATGCATCGCTATAAGCGTTGAAGTTAGCCTTGTTAGCCGAACTCTGGTCAGCAACAATGTCACCCAGTGCGTTTATCTCGTTATCTTCAACTTTCACATTGTTTGTTGTTTCAAGGCTGATAGCACGCATTGCATTGTCAATTGTGTTGTCTAGAATTTTTACGTTTGTTGCTTGCCAGCCTTGATAAACACTTTTAGTGCTTAGCCCAACAACCACATCTTTAAGAATATTGTTTCGCATGACTATATTGTCAGCACCTCGTTTCGACGTGAAGCCATCAAACGCGCGTTCCACATAATTATCATGAATTGTAAAATAGTCACCAAACTGTCCTTTATCGCCTCCTGCAGATAAATAAACAGCGGCATCGCGAACACCGTAGAAGCTGTTATATCTGATAGTTGCCTTTAGGGCTCCTGTCATCAAAATGCCGCTATCACCACCTGCTTCATAGAAAGGATCGCTGTTGCCTCTTGTTCCTATAAACGTAATTCGTTCAATTAAAAGCTCGTTCAGCTTGTGATAATTCGTACTATTTACGACACCCCTAATAGAGAGAGCATCGGCAGTTTTATCCAGTCCTTCCCTTCCATTTGGCGTTAACCGAGTGATGGGGACAACGGTTGAGACCTTAGCGCGAGACATATCGAACTCGCCGCCAGTCCATTCAAAATTTGCTTTTTGGTTGCGGTTGTTGCACACGTTGTCGTTATTTTTAGTGTCAAAACTAAATAGGTCCCCATCTAGATCAGCTTTTGCAATAAACCTTGCACCAGTAGCGTCAACAATTAAATTCTTACGAAGCGTAATATTAACGCCCTTCAAAATGGTTTTACCGTCGTTCGCATTTTTATCCGTACCGATATAATAGGTGCCAGATAGCCTGATTGGCCTTCCCGTATTGGTAGCCTGCTGCAGAGCGTCTTGAAGTTTAGAAGCTTTTCCATTCGGGTTTGCTGGGGTGCTACTGCAGTCTGCAGCAAGTCCATGGCCCGCCCATAAAATTGTGCTACACGTGGCCAGTATGCGAAGTGAATTTTTTATACTTTTTGTCATTTTTATTCCTTTCACTAGTTAAAAAGTAGATTAATTTTTCTCTAACAAGTCATATACAGCACTTCCTGCGAGCAGATATGCGCCTACCCCGAACAACTGGGAATCATCTTTGTTTACCACATCAGGTTTTTCGTTTACGCCTTGAACCCAGCCAAATCTGCCATCTGGTTGAACTGCTGCTGATAACACTTGCCATCCTTTTATCACGGAAGGCAGATATGTGGTTTCGTCGAGCAATTGATTGTTGATGCCCCAAGCTAAGCCATAGGTAAAAAAGGCGGTTCCACTTGTTTCTGGTTCAACGTACTTTTCTCCAGCCAGCAATGACATTGGCCACGCACCATCTTGTTTTTGCAGTTTCACTATTACTGATGTGAGCTCTTGGTAGAGAGACTCATAGTAAGAACGATATTGATGGTTGTGAGGAAGATTTTCCAAAACATGTACAACGCCTGCATATACCCACCCCATTCCTCTAGACCAAAAAACTTGCTCACCGAATTTGCCTTTTTTCTCAAAATAACGAGAATCTCGGAAAAGTAATTTGGTTTTAGGATCCTGCAAATAATCGATGGTTGCTTGAAACTCTTTATGAGCGTAGTCAGCATATTTTGGGTCGCCCGTAATAGCAGAAAGCTCGAAGAGCACCGGAGGGGCCATAAACAATGCATCAGCCCAGCACCATCGCCATTGGCAGTTGTGTACGTTATCTTCATTCCTACCCGCTACAAATTCGAGACTATTGTCCGGGGCTTGTTCAATTAACCAGTCAAAGGTTTCTTTCACCGACGCTAGCGCTTGTTCATTCTTATGTCTTCGGTAATACCAAAGATTGGTCTGTCCTATGACATGGTCATCAGCGAAGTATTTAACCTTGCCCATTTTCCAGTTGTGAGCTTTACCTTCATAACCAATCCATGTTTCATAAAACGGGTTACCAGAGCGTTCTGCCAATTTCGTTAGCCCTTTATAAAACGCTCCTTGGATCCATCTTCCGTATGTTTCTGAGCCTTTCCTTGCGCGACCAACATGGGTCATATGCTGTGTACGTGCCACCTGCCAATTTGCTACTTTTTCCATTTGCGCCATAACGTGGGTCTTCGTTGGCAAATCAGACATTATTTCCTTTGCATATAATGACGCTTGTGGCAAAAAAGCGATGGCAAATAGGACTATGGTTTTTCCTATAAACTGATTAATTGCACTTGAGTATGCGTTCATGGACCATCCTTTTATGTATTGGCACTATACGATTTCATGATAGTGAGTTAATTAGTTACTGGTGAACATTTCGCTTGATGGTACATTGAATTAATTTACATTATCAATCAAAATTGCTCATAAATGCTCTTTGGTGGTCAGTTTTGTGGGTAGGGTAATCTGTAGTTTTTATGAGTGTTAAAATTAGTTTTATCTATATTTATCAATATTTTAAATATAAATATCGATTTTTCTCTATACAGCTATTGCTATGTTTCAAGATGTGAAGTATTTGTTTAAAACCTATATCTATGTTTAAATAGTCAAAATCGGTCATTTTTGGGTTTATTTCAAACTCGTTTTGCCAATTGCATTTTTAAAGCAGATTGAAGTACGTTGAGGCGTCTGTTCGATATTGAGAACGGCCTAGTTTTTACAAAACCGAAAAGCTCACCGCTTTTCATTCACAGTGCATCGTTAAAGCAAGTCTACTATCACAAGGGTTGGAAAAATGTTGAGTTACCCACTACGACGTATGGCATTAGGTTTATTGGTACTTGTTTTAGGTAACCACGCCACGGCTGAAATGAATTTAGCTAAGACACTTACGTTGAATGATGAAAACTCGTCGCCAAACATTTTTTTTATTTACACCGACGATCAAGCTCCTTGGGCCATTGAGGGCAAAAATCCAAACGCTGTAACGCCCAACCTTAACCGATTAGCAGAGCAAGGCATGTCCTTTCCGAATGCATACACCACTACACCCGTATGCAGCCCATCCAGAGCAGGGCTACTCACCTCTCGATATGGTTTCGAGTTAGGTATAGACGATTGGATCAATGATCACCTTAAAAGCAAAACACTTACTGGCCATCAGTTAGACTTAGGGCTGTCTTCTGAATTTGACTCTTGGCCGAAGCAACTGCAGGACAACGGCTACTATAATGGCCTTATTGGTAAGTGGCACCTTGGTAAAAAGCCTGAATATCATCCCAATAATTTCGGCTATAACGAGTTTATTGGTTTTCTAGGAGGGGGGACTACGCCTATTGACCCTCATCTTACCGTGAATGGAAAAAAGAAGAGTGAAACAGGCTTAACGGTTGACGTACTGACTGACCACGCCATTGATTTTTTAGAAAGAAATAAAAACAAAAAGTTTCTTTTGTCATTGCATTACAGGGCACCGCATTATCCATTTGAGCCCGTGTCTGAGAGCGATCGTAGTGCCATTGCTGAAGATGTAGCACTATTACACCCTGACTATCCAGATCTCAATAAGCACCGAGCAAAGATGCTATTACGCGGTTACCTGGCATCAGTTAAAGGTATTGACCGAAATGTAGGTAGGTTGATGGCACACCTAGACACTTTAGGTCTTGCTGATAATACCGTAGTTATTTTTACTTCTGATCATGGTTATGCCATCGGGCAAAACGGCATCTGGCATAAAGGGAATGGATTTTGGTTGCTAAACACTCCCCCTGAAGGAACCCCTACCATACCTAAAGGCCAGCGTCCCAATCTTTATGATTCCGTTCTCAAGGTGCCGTTGATTGTCAGGTGGCCTGACAAGGTCCCTGCGGGGGCGCAAAACCTGTCTACTGTATCTAACTTAGACTTCTACCCAACTATCATGGATATCGCAAGATTAGATCTTCCTGAAGAAACCACCATCAGAGGCCAAAGTGTCATCGATGCGCTTAAAGACGAAAATGTGGTGACAAGCACAGACTACTTCGCTGCGTATTCGACTTTGCACCAATCCATTACTGGAATGAGGATGTACAGCGACGGCAAACACAAACTCGTAAGGGACTTCAAAAATACAGGCCGTGATGAATTCTACGATTTAGAACGCGACCCCCATGAAACAAGTAATCTATTGGAAGGCACACTCTCAGACATTCAATTGGCTGAATTACTTAGATTAGACACAACGATTAATACAAAAATGCGAATGTTAAGCGACCCCCTTATAAGCAAATTTACACCGGTAATTTCCGAGAGCAAGTCAGTTAGGTCACCTTATGACGATTAGAGAAAAGAGAACGCTCGTCGGCATGTTAACTCGTGTTATACGTGGGTAGAAAAATTACACATTTTGAATTGATAATTAATATATGGATAGTCGAAACATGACAAATAAGCTCTTGCTACTAATGATGATGGTATATCTTTGCGGCTGTCAGTCCGTAGCAGATGAGAACACAACGTTACTACCTCGAAGCAAAACGCATAATTCTATGTCGATATCATTGAGCCAAAAGCCAAAACTACTTAGCAGTAGTCTTTTAGTCGGCAAGTCTCACACCTCTGATGGTTCAGATCGCGCAATAAATGGGAAGCCTCACTTTTCCGGCGTTATGGGAGCGCAAGCCGTTACCTATAATGGCTTTCAATATGTTATTTATTACACGGCAAAAGACAGAGGAGGCTATGGGGATCTTTTCGCCGAGGTGGTCGTCGCGCGTCGAAAAGTTACGGGACATGACTGGCAATACTCTACTTTACCTGTTTACCGATTGACGTCCGATGATGCACACAACCGTCAAGCTATCGAGATTTCAAAGGGCGATGGCGTTATTCATATTTCGTTCGACCATCATAATTTAGATCGAATTAATTATGCGCGCACAGCTGTAGGAGTTGCAAACCATCCAGAAACTATAGATTGGAACGACGATATTTTTAAATTCGAGCGTAACCTCGGTTTTCCTGATGATGCGGTAGGTCGTGTTACCTATCCAAAATTTTATTCGTTAGAGAGTGGAAATGTACTGATGTACTACCGAGAAGGTGGTGCAGCAAAAGGTGAAATGCAGCTCGCGCTGTATGATGCAGAGCAAAGCGATTGGGAATTTATTCGAAACATATCTTCAAGTGAAGGTGTTTATATTCAAAATGTAAACGGCAACAAAGAACCTTCAACGAGAGGGCCTTATCTAGCCGGCGGTGGACCAAAATTTGACTCAAATGGTCGCATGCACATTAGTTGGGTCTTTAGAGAGCGACCAGTCAATTGTAATCCTGGTAAAACCAACGGCTTAGATTGTAATCATGGTATCTACTATACCTATAGCGATGACGAAGGGCTTACTTGGTATAACAATGCTGGAACCCTCGTCGCTGATACACGAAAAGGCGAAGTCTTGTCTATTGCAACACCTGGATTAGAGGCTGTTCACGTACCCACGACGCTTAGACCTTCTAACGTTTCGCATAACTCTGTTATCGATACTAAAACAGGTGACTATCACCTTTTACTTAGTCACAATATTGAAGCTGGTGGTCCGGCCCGTGTACATCATTATGTTCGGGGTACCACAGGCACTTGGCAAAAGCGTGTCTCTAGTTTTACGGCATCAAATGTAACGTTAAAGTTTCTAGACGACAGGTTAGTTGCGTTTGCAGGGCGAGAGAGCGCTGATATCTACTATTCTGATAGATCCGACGATTTTACAACATGGCATAAAATCGACATGCCCAATGTAGACAGTGAGTTAGGTAAAATCGAAGGTGGGTACATCACGTGGGATCTCAGCTTATTAAAGCAAGGTATCGCAAGTGTTATATGGCAACATGCACCAGATTCAATCGGTGAGTCAAGCCCCATTTACGTTTATGACTTTGAAATTGGTAAAGTCGAAACCGATGAGTAGAGTGTCAAATTCCCCACTTGTAAGTATCTAGATTTAGGTTAAGAAAATGAAGTGTTCTTTGCGCAGATTAACATTAACCCTTGTCTTCGCTGTTATGTCATTGAGCGCAAGCTCAGCTTCGCTGAGAGAAACATCCAATAATCAAAAAGCGTCAAAACCATCTCAATTACATGAAGCTAAACCCGTGAATGCAGTTTCAAAGCTATACAGACCTGTCAGTCCCATGCCGGAATCTTTTTATCATGCATCGGCGGCAGAATTAAAAGTTAACTTTAAAAATCCTCCTCATGCAGTCAAACCTTGGGTTTATTGGTATTGGATCAATGATCACATTTCCAAAGAAGGTGTTGAGAATGATCTGAAAAAAATGCAAAAGCAAGGTATTAGTACGGCGCTTATCGGTATCATTCACTTAAATCCCAGCATTGGCGGTTTTGGTAAGGTTAATCCTTTTTCTGACGAGTGGTGGAATGTGTTGCTATTTGCTATCGAAAAAGCCGCAGAGTACAACGTAGATATTGGTTTATTCAATTCGCCAGGCTGGAGTCAATCCGGTGGCCCTTGGGTTGAGATGCATCAATCGATGCGTTATTTGGACAACCGTGAATATCACTTAGTTGGTAATCAAAACACGAATCTTTCTCTAAACAAGCCTGAAGGTTACGCTGAAGATGTAAAAGTAATTGCGTTTGAGACACCCGCAGATGAGCTCATTCGTCTTAACAATCAACAAACTAGGGTTAGCGCAACGGCCTTCATCAACAATGATCAAAATACAGAGGCGGAGATTAAAAGCCTACTCGATGGTAATCATCAAACAGTCTATCAGTTTCCATTGGACTTAATAAACGCCAAAGGCGGGAAGTTAAACATCGACTTCATTCATGATGAAACATTAACTGCGCGCAGTTTAGAAATTTATCCAAACGATACTCATACGGCAAAAGCTACTTTGTCATTTAAAAATGACAAAGGTGAGTTTGAAAGAATCAAATCTTTTGAATTGCAACGTCCACGAGATATGGCGTCGATTGGGCCTGAACATGATGCACCAATTGTTATTAACTTCCCGAAAATAAGAGCCAGTGAATTTCGTCTGACTATGGACTCGTTGGTTATTGGTCGTAAGCAAAAAAATAGTAATCCAATTCCTGGGATTAAAGAGCTGGTATTATCCAGTGGTTACAAACTAGAACGTTATGTGGAAAAGAAACTCGCTAAAATATTTCCTAATCCGCAACCCAAGCATGATAGCTATCAGTGGGATGCACCAACACCAGATGATAAATCAAGCTTGGCATTAAATGCTGAACAAATATTAGATATCACTAAATTTGTTGAAGGTAGCAAGCTCAATTGGCAAGCACCTAAAGGAAAATGGACGATTGTTCATTACTTTATGCGCACCACTGGTACCACCAATGGCCCAACAACCAAAGCCACACGTGGGCCAGAAATTGACAAACTGAGCAAAGAAATCGCGCAAGCACATTTCGATGCTTATGTGGGGGACATCTTCGCTCGTTTAGCACCAGAAAAGCGCACCGCGTTAAAATATATTGTTATCGACAGTTATGAGCGCGGCGCGCAAAACTGGACTGACGGTTTTGCTAGGCGTTTTGAGCAACAGTTTGGCTACGATCCAATGCAGTTTCTACCTGTATATACCGGTCGTATTGTTAACAGTGCTGAGCAAAGTGAACGCTTTTTGTGGGATATGCGGCGAATGGTTGCTGACCGTGTTTCGTATGAATACACCGCCGGTATACGTGAGCGTGCTCACCAGCTTGGTTTAAAATTGTGGTTAGAAAATTACGGTCACTGGGGTTTCCCAGGTGAATTTTTACAATACGGTGGGCAAGCTGATATTGTTAGCGGTGAGTTTTGGGCTTCAGGTAACTTGGGGGCGATTGAATTAAAAGCTGCCTCATCTGCTGCGCACATATATGGCCATAAAACAGTGATGTCAGAGTCTTTCACCGCTGGCCGCAGTGATGCATTTAAAAATCACTTTTGGAGCTTTAAAAAACGCGGTGATTGGTCATTTGTTGAAGGCATTAACCACACATTATTGCATGTTTATATTCAACAAGGTTATGAAGATAAAAAACCAGGGGTCAATGCCTGGTTTGGCTCCGAATTTAATCGCCATAATACATGGTTTGACTACATGGGCGGTTGGCTTAATTATATAAAGCGTAGCAACTATATGATGCAGCAAGGTACTTATGTTGCTGATATTTTATATTTTATTGGCGAAAACGCTCCGAAAATGACTGGCGAAATCAAACCTGCTCTACCAGCTGGCTATTCTTACGATTTTATTAATGCCGAAGTGATTTTACATGGGTTAAGTGTTGAAGATGGTCAATTTATCTTGCCAAGCGGCGCTCGCTTTAAACTATTAGTATTACCCGATGTCACCACGATGCGCCCAGCGGTACTAGCAAAGATCAAACAACTAGTCGCACGTGGCGGCGCCATTTATGGCCCTAGACCTAAACAATCTCCCAGTCTACAAAACTTCCCTCGAGCCGATCAGCAAATCACCGAGATAGTAAATGAGCTATGGCAAAAAGTAGATGGCGAAACAGTGACACAAGGGCAGTTTGGTCAAGGACAAGTATTTTACAGTAAAGCTGAGTACGTCGATTTAGGTCAGATAATGAACAAGCTTGGTCAGCCGGCTGATCTTGCTGGTTTACTAAAAGAAGTCATTTGGACCCATCGCAGTAGCGACACTCATGAGATTTATTTCATCGCCAACCAATCAGATGAGGTAGTAAAAGTTGTACCAAGTATTCGCCTTGGTAAAGACATGGGTCAAGCACAAGCTTGGAATGCGGTAACAGGTCATATTAGAAATATTGGCCAATATCAGTTGAAGAATAATCGTTTTCTGGTACCGATGGCCCTACAGGGGTTGGAATCGATCTTTATTGTTTTTGAAAAAACACCAAATGCGACAATTCAATCTAAAGCAGTCAAAGAAATATCTAAGCAAGATAAAGTTATTTGGCTAACGACAGCAATTGATAAAAAAAACAACCTGACTGTTGATATACCTGAAAATGGCGAATACAAAGTCGAGTTAACTGACGGTCAAAAACAACACGTTAGGCTAATCGATTTACCAGCAACGTTAACACTTAATACTCCATGGCAGCTGACTTTTGAAGCCGAACGTGATGTTGAAACATCATTAATACTTAACGATTTAGTTTCATTATCAGAGTTAAAACCTCTGGCCTTAAAACACTATTCGGGCATAACCACTTACCAAAATCAATTTAATGTTACTGCTGATATGCTCCGTAGCGATCAACGTTGGCTATTAGATTTAGGTCAAGTGGGGGTAGTAGCGCGCGTGACTATTAACAGCAATAATTTAGGTGAGGTTTGGAGCCGACCAATGCAAATTGATGTAACTGACTATCTAGAAACAGGCAACAACGAACTTAAAGTAGAAGTTGCAACGACTTGGAACAACCGCATGGTGGGTGACTTGAAGTACCCGAAACAGTTCTCTGATCAAAACCAGCCTAAAGTGTTTGAAACGGAAATTACTTTTGAAAGTAAAATAACTAAAGATACTAGGCTGCAACCGTCGGGCTTGATCGGCCCTGTCCAACTTAAACCTATTCGCAAAGTTACTCTGAAGCATTAGTTAAAAAACCTAACGATATTGGCTTTTGGTTTTCTTAATTTGAACATAGGTGAGTTTGTAACTCGCCTTTGAATTCGCGTTTTAGCGACATAGATAAACATGATTTAGGTTAGCTAAGAGACCTTTCATTAAAGGATATGTATGTATATCAAAAAAAAGTTTTTATTCTTTCCCTTTAGGTGGGCAAAATATTTTATTGTCGCAAGCACTATTTTTTCAACTTATACCTTAGCCAGTGATATTGAGCGTCCTTCAATTTGGGTAAAAAATTCTGAGCGGCAAGTAATCTTAGATAAAATTAGAACTGAAGCATGGGCTAAATCATTATTCGAAGTAATGAAACAGCGTGTAAAGCCGCTTGCTTCAAATGAGTTAACGGAACGAAGAGCGTTGTTAGAGCAGCTTCCGCTTGTTTGGAAAAACGGAAAATCTCAATCGCCAACCTTGCCACTACAGAAAATTAAAGGCGGTGCAACAGATGTTGAGAGAAGATCAGTTGTTAAATCTCTGCAAGATGGTGTTGATTGCGGCGTGCTTTACTACCTGACGCAAGAAGAAAAATACGCAAAATGTGGTGCTGATATTTTGTTTACTTTCATTGAAGCGCTTAAACAACTAGAGGTGCGTAAGGATGGGGGGATGAATTCAGGCTGGATGTTTCCAACAAATCACCTGTACGAAGCACGAGTAATTGGTGCACAAATACCAATTATTTACGATTTTGTTTACAGCTACCTAAAACAAGGTGGAAAAGTTTACGATTTAGGCTCTAGCGGGTTAGTCGATTTTAATTTTGATGATGCCCAAGAAACATTTAAAACCTATATTTGGTTAGCACTGAACAGAGGCTTACTACCGTCAAATTGGCCCGTATTAGAGTCATCAAGTTTAGTACACAATACGCTAGCACTGGACGATCGGAAAGAGAGGGCAAAGTACCTGACTTATTACACGCATACTGATACCCAAAATCAGGCATCACTTAAAACAGTTTACAGAATGTTTGAAAATGAAGGCGATATCTGGCCGGAATCTTTGGGTTACTCACGCCATGTTGCAGCATATTCGATTTATCTAATGACCTTGTTAGATCGCTACGACCCATCGTTAAATCTAGGTGATAAATATCCAAATATCCCCGCAGCATTTATGTCGTATTATGACTTACAATTTCCTAACGAAAAGTACCCATTTTTCGGCGATGGCCACAGAAATTATAAAGTGGAATATTCTGCGCTAGAAATGTCCTATCTACTGGGCAAACTAAACAAAAATCATAAACTTGTGACAAATTTTGGCAACTATTTGGTTTCAAGCCTAAATAAAGGGGACTACGACCGGGGCCATCTACACAAGCGGGTTTATGGGGCGGCTCCTTATTACGTACCAACACAACTTTTATGGTACAGCAAGAAAATCGAGAGTAGCGCCGACGTGGATGTTGACCCGCCGAGGCCAAGAACCAAGCGTTTAGAATTTGCAGGCATTAATATTCAGCGTAATATCAGCACGGCAAATCCGGTAAAAAATAGCTTAATGGCATTTTTAGGTGGCGGTTCATATATTCATGGTCACGCATCTGGCATTGATATGGAATTATACGGCCAAGGGCATGTATTAGGAGTAACTGCCGGAAAAAGCAAATACCGTACAGACATTCATGAAAACTATTACCGTATTTTTGCTGGACATAACACCGTTATCAGCAATGGCGCTTCAGGTTCAAAAGGTGACTGGATCAATTTAGGTATAGATAACGTGCAAGCGGTTGATGCAGAACCGAGCTATTACACAGATGGTGTTTCACCAAAACATTCATTTTCAATATCTTCTTTTTACGATGAACATAATTTAGTCGCGCCAGCTCATCATCAACGTACCATGGCGCTAATTAAATTATCTGAAACGCAAGGTTATTACTTAGATATTTTTCAAGCAAAAAGTAATGCAGATGAACAGTTCCATGATTACGTATATCATAATGTGGGTGACAGCGTTAATTTCACTAGTTCCGGTATCGAATTACCTCTCAATGAAGACAGCAATAGATATAAAGCATCAAATAGCCTTGAGTGGAAATTGCAAAGCAAATATAAACACCCTGGCTGGCACTATTTTCAAGAGGTACACTCAAGCGGTGTAATTCAAAAACCGATTGAAGCATTATTTACCGCTGCTAAATTAAGCGACAAAAAAATCTTTATGCGCGCTATGATGCCCGCTGACAACGGTATTGAAATTACGAAAGTAAGCGCTCCACCATCCTATGGCGTTGGAAAAGCCTATCATAAGAAAACTACTCCGACTTTTATTTTAAGACGTCAAGGTGATGCGTGGAAAAATCCATTTACCGTTGTTTATGAGTCAAAGACAGAGGGCGATGACTTTACAGTACAGTCGGTAGAACGCATCAATGCAAACGACAAGTTCAAAGGTGTAAAAGTGACTGTCAGTGTGGCAGGTAAATGTCTTACGCAAGTTATTTTATTGCAAGATAATATTGATGACGTTTATCAAGGTGAGAACACAGGTATTTACTTCAAAGGGCGATTTGGTCTAATCACGCTTGACGACGATGGTAATGTGCGTGAAATGTATGTGGGTCGCGGCAGTAAGTTAAGTATTGGTAATACTTCTTTAACGGCTAACAATGCTAAAAGCAGTGCATATCAGAGCTTTTAGTTGTCAGCTATACTTTGTGTTTCTGGCGTGTCTTAACGCCAGAAACACTGGTGTATGCTGCTAAGTACCTTACTGATTTCTGTAAAGGTTTCGGAATCTTTGATAGTGTTTAGTCGTGGAATGCTTAGTATAATGCTTTCGAAATTGATTAGGTTATCTTTCAATTAAGACAGCACACAACATGTTTTACCCTGGTCTTGCTTGGCGCTAGACATTGCCTCATCACGTCAATCAAAAACAAAGCTCATTTCAGGCTAACGCAGCTTCTATCAAATCATAAGATTAATAGCTATTACGGCGACATAGGTTACATTCGGTGTCATTACTCTCGAGTGTAGATTTTGAAGTTATTATAAATAGAGCTACGCGTGTACATTTGCCTTAATCCAATACGGCCCGTATCCACTTTGCCTCGCTCAGGTAGATCCCAGCTGAAAACTTGCGTTTTTGTCTCCGGCGTATTCTTTAGGCGCACAGAAAAGGTTAGCTTATCCTCGGTTTTTACTGCCGTTATATGATAAGTTCTGCCTTTCTTAAAAAGGCTTGTTTCTTTGTAGCTAGGGGGGATTTTCATGCCAGCAAAGCCTTTAGTGGGATGGAGCGGATAAACTCTTGCCCTTATATAGTCTTGCTCACTCTCTACATTTGTTTGGCCAAATGCTGCATAGCTAATATGCAGAGCTTTCATGCGCTCAAAGTAAAACTTCATTGATGGCACTTGTCGTTGATGGCGCCACGTTGCAATATCTTGCGCAAAATCACCGGTTCCCGTCGCCTGAATATACAAGATATTAACCATCTTGATTTCGTCATCTATTTTAGTAAAGTCGTATTCAATTTTAATATCGCCATCGTATTGATGCTTTGTCCACAGAACCGTATGGTGCGCATCATTCTGCGCTTCTGGGCCAGCTTCTACTTTTAAACCCTTATGGGTATTGGTTACTTTGCTGAAGCGGCCATCCATGAACCAGTTGTCTTGCCAAGGCGTTTCACCTTTATCATCAAACTTCATTATCCACCCTTCAGCGTCTGGCTTAGCATTCTTGACTATTGCAGGGTTTGCTAACGTAATTTCCATTGGCGCAACATCATTGAACTTAGCTTGCGCTTGCGTTGTTTGAATGTCCGCACAATTAGATATGGTTAAAACTATAGCTAATGACGTGATAATGCGGCGACCGTTCTCGCCTTGCTTTGATTTAGATAAGCGACTAAAAGCCCATTTTTTATTTCCGAAAAACTGAAGGGGGTATTGGTAGCAACTGATTGAAATGCCGCTTTTCATTATTTAATGTCCTTAATTGACTCATTAAGCGATAGCTATTAGCTTATAGGAAAAAGTGAGATATAAGAGGGCTATGATGGTTGCTATACAACCATCAACATTTAATAATGTTGAAAGAATTGAGGCAAGCCAAAATGCCATTCTTAACTCTGAGCTGCCGGGTCTGGCTCTCTGTAAACACCTGGCTCAATTCTTATGTTGATTATTGTGTTATTTGTAGGCCATGCCAGCACCGTCAGTTGTTGTCTGTCCTCATCCCAGATAAAGTCACTGGGTCTGGTGTTGTTTTTAGAAGAATATACGCGAAGACCGGTATTAATCGGGCTGTGAGTAAGAATTAAGTCCTCGCCAACATGAATCGAGAAACCATCTGGATAGTGACGGTCCGCCCCTATGAATATTCTTGAAGCGCCCTTGCTATTATCTGTTTTGATATTGATATCTAAAGTACGTGTCGCAAAATGAAACATAAAGTTTTTTATGTCTCCAGCAATAAACTGCGGATAAGGGCGAGCGATAATGTCAGTAATATATTTTCTCTCGACCGTACCGTCGGCTTGTTTGTCAGAGAAAATCGCCCAAGTTGATTCGCCCCCAGGTAAAAAATTCTGATAGCTACGATTGCCTAAAAACCAAGCTTTAATTGACCCAATACCCATCTTGTCGAATACTTCTGCTGTGCGAATATAAAACTTAATATAATGCAGTTGTTCTTCTACTGAGTTGTCAGTGGTAAGTAACGTTGGAAACCCCCACTCTCCAACTAAGATTGGCGCTTGAAGTAAGTCAGCTTCTTTATCAAACCTTTCCATAGTCGGTGCGATGTAGTCGATATATTCTTGGTATATGTGTGGTGCGAAAACAATGTTTTTGCGATTCACTCTTTTTTTAATTTCCGCGTACTGATTTTTGTTGATTGCCTCACCTTTGTTCATAAAAATAGTTTGAATTAAAAACAATTTCTCATCGCTGTAAGGCAGTGCGGCATCAATAATTTTTTCATATAAAGGGATTAAATAGTCGCTGGTTAGTTCATCATAAGATTGTGTTAGTTCTTTTTTACGTGGTTCGTTTACTAAGTCATAGCCGATGACTGCATCGTTGTCCTTAAACGCATCCCATATATGTCGCCATGCATTAATATAAGTTTCTTGCGTATTATTTCTGTCAAAGTATAAGTCGGGCCAAGAAAAACCTTTGGCGCCATACACCGTCAGTTTAAACATAGTTTTAATGCCAGCTTCGCGACCAAGGCGAACTGCATTTCTTAGACGTGCCAGATATTCTGGCTGAAAGGTCGAGTTCCCAAAAGTACTCAATTTACCTAATTCCAGCCTGACAACTTGTACGTTGGCGCCCATTCTTACCATGCGTACATAGTCTTCTTGCGTGAAGTTAACTTCTCCACCCGCATCATTGGTGTTTACGACAAAGCCGCGTGGGATCATGTGTCGTCCTGCGTCGTCACGTAGGCCATGCTTGATGTCTTGTGCTAGCACTTCATTATTTACAAAAAGCGAAAGCAGCGATGTAAATAGCAGTGCTCTAAACAGTGATTGTTTCATTTAAAAACCTCGTGTCGTTTCTGTTAGTTTTACAATGGCAGCGCGCAATTGAATGGGCGATTTCCATATGTGCGATACTGGTAGAGTAAATAATGGTGTTATACTTCAGAAAAAGGCCTGCTATCTACAGCACTCATAAAGCTCTCATAAAACGCTCTGGCATGCTCTCAGGCGAGTTAGGGTTTCACTATTTCAACGAAAATATCTGTAGAAATAGACTGCGCTTGTCGCCAGAACCTTCGGCTTTTTTAAGATAATAATAAGCCTTGCTATCTTTAAAAAAGACCACGGCCTTATCGAAGTTTGGTCCTTCACTGTGTTCGTAAATCGTAGTGAAGTTTTCTGCCTTGCCTTTAGCTTTTGCAATTACGACCCGCCCATTTTTCAAGCCGGTAAGATAGACATCATCGCCATTGCTAAAGAGTTGCCCGCCAAACGGTATCCGAACTGTAGTGAAATCTTTCTGGCCAGCCTTACGAAATGTGTGAAGGTTGGTCTGTTCATTAAACTCAAGGTCTTCTACTTTACTTACAAAGTGCTCATCGCCGCTGTTTGTTACCGTGAAGTCAAATCCATGAACAATGGACACTTGGTTCTTTTTCTGTGTTTTAGCCCAGTCTCCAGGCTCTTCAATTTGGATTTGCTCAGAAATAGCGAGAGGAATTTCAATTGGTGCATCTTGCGCGTTCTTCCAGTTCGAGATGCCTTGTGGATCGTCAGAATAAGCGTAGTAAATACCGTTTTGGTAAAGATATTTATCTGAGGTATTTTTAGAACGTCGCTGAAAGGCTATGCGAAACTTACCGCCTGTATATTTGAAGTCGCCGTACAAACCCCAGTTGTATTCACTACCATGCTCTGACGCTAGAACCCGATTGAAGTCATTATAGCCCTGCCACTTTTTGTCATCGTAGCGGGCAAAAAGCATTTTTCCATTCGCTGAAAAGCCATAGCGCATTTTCATAAATAAGTCGCCATTATCCCCAGTGAAGAATGCAGGGTAGGTAAGCAGCTTTGTTGTATCGACATCTTCAATACCAGTAAATTCTAGGTGCTTATAGTGGCCTGCAGGAGAATTAACGAATAGTGGAAGCGCAAAATCTTCGTCGGGAGCGGACGCTGCACCTTCTATAGAAAATGAGTAACGTAAGTAATCATTAGAAAACGCTTCCACTCTTCCATTGCGATGCATGTCATATAGCAAGTGTATAGTATCGTCAGCAGGGCTTATGCCCACCGCAATGGTATTGTGAGTCTCGCCTAACCACCATTTGCCTCTGAAGCCGGTGTGCCGGTGGGGAAACTGAATGGTTTTAAGTACTCCCGTTTTCGTATTTAGGCGCGAAAGCATAACATGCCGGTTGTCCTTACCTCCCTGATACCATGTCATAAAAACGAAGTGTTTATAAACTTTTATGCAGTCACCATGGGGAGACAACGCATCGCCAAAAATGTAATCGTAGCCCTCCGGGTTATTTTTAGAATACGAGCCTTTTACCTGGTTACCGTTAAAAAATATGGCGTTGTCAGTCACTATCGTCTCAGTATCCAAGCTAACGGAAGCACTGGCACTAATACTGATCAAAAGTGAGTAAACAAGAGACAGAGATACAAGATTTTGTTTGATGGAGACTAATGACGTACGTAAGTCTTGCGCTGAATGTGAAAACAAACTCTGCCCCTTATTTGGTATAGCTAATGTATCAACCAGTAATGCTGCGTACCAAAACGGGTATCGCTTTCAATCACCTCAAAATGATTGTATTTGGTTATTATTGAGTGAAAATGGTTTCAATTAAATGTACACTGCTTGTAAGTGTATAGCGAGAAAAACCGATGAAAATAAATCTAAGCATGCGTGAACTGGTAAGCCGACTAAGTACGACACTGAAAACAGCAATTGCGCTATCAGTGCTAACAGCCTGTACAGCAAATGATAGCGTGTCGTTAACCTCGAACATTAGCAATACAAGCGGAGTATTGCTGGAAAGCCAGACAAAAATTACTGACGGCGCACTCCATTTTGATGGCAAGAAACTCAATCACAACACTTTTGAAAACCCTTCAAAAAGCCAAGCGTATGACTATTTTTTTGGCAGGAATATCTCAGCTCACGGTGACGCTGTTAAACCTTACAAACACTTTGTTTTTATGACGTGGTACAAAGGGGGCAAAGAAGAGCGAAACGTTATGCTTTCGCGGTTCAACACAAAGACTGGGGTTGTTAAAACGATTCAATTTCCTCATAGGCATACCGGATTTAGAGGCGATCCGCTGGTAGGTGAATCGCACAACACCATTGGTTTAGCAGTGAGCCCGTTAAACGGAACCATTCATATGGTTTACGACATGCACGCCTATGTTGATGATGATGAAACAGGCAGATTTAAAGGAAGGTTTGTCGACGATTTTTTCCGCTATTCTTTTTCTGTGGCTGGCGCAGCAGATGTGCCAGACGACGAATTTACACTGGAGCAATTTGTTAAAGATACTAGCGAGTTGAGTCAGGGCGCAGATGATTACAAACACTTGACTATGACCGGTAATTTACAAGATAAAGAAAATTTTTCTGCGCTAACCTATCCTAAATTTTACACGAGTGACGATGGCGAGCTGCTTCACTATATGCGCTGGGGTGGCAATAACAACGGCGCTTATTACTTCAATAAATATGATGCAAAAAACCAGAAATGGACCCGCTTTACGCCGTTTAATCACAAGGATCAAAAGACTCACGGCAACGCATACAATTGGGGACTGTATGGCCAAATGAAGTATATAAACGGTAAGTTGCGCGTAGGGTTTCAACAGCGTAGCGCAAATAATGATGACCGTTTTAAATATCAAAATGGTGTTTATTATGCCTACTCTGATCATCCTGATGGTTTAGGGAATTGGAAAAATGTCGATGGCGAAGACATGACCTGGCCTTTGGTTAACTCTGATGAAATAAAAATATTTGAGCCTGGTGATTACATCGATCATACAGCACCTAATTCTGTACACATTGTAACGGGATTCGACTGGACGGTTACTGAAAACGACGATGTTCATTTCATAACTCATGTTCGTTCTACGGATACTAAGCGAAGTGACTACAAGGAAGTATCGATACACGCCTTTAAACCCGCCAATGCAGTAGACTTTACGATTACAACTGACTTTACTGGGGCCGATTCTATTTACACGTCGGGTGATAGTATTTTCATAATCGGGCTCAAAAATGGTTATCCGTTTGTTGAAAAAGCAAAGGGAGGTTCTAACGATTTTGAAGTCGTTTATCAGCAAGCCTCAGGGGTTAAATTTGATCACGGGACCATTCATATCGAAAACGGCAAAGCGTATTACTATTTGATGGAGAAAGGAGCAGGTAACGCGCTCCCGCTTCATTTACAAGTCATCGACTTGGGTGTTACTGAGTAAACCAAATACACAGCCTTTTGACTTTTCAATTAGAAGAATAGGTTGGTACAAAAATGAGAAAATTAAAACGCTGAATACTCCCTATCGGTAGTATTCAGCTATGAACCTACCTTAATCGCAAGATGCTACTGCAATTCACAACAATATTATTCAAAAATAGTCAAATGTAATCATTTGTATTGAATTGTGTAAAAGGTTTGTATGTCCACGGGTCCTATCTGAGTAACGTAGTGAAGGCCTCAACGTTAGTAAATATTTATTGAGAGTAAGCAACATGCTCAGGCCTTCATTTTTTAAAGTAAGTAGCTGGCGACTTTTTACGTCCATATGCTTAATAACGTTGATGTTATTTTCCTGCATGAGCAATGATAGATTGACCTCTAAGTTGGTTCAGCCAAAGCAGCTTTTGATAAGTGAAGGTTTTACCGCACCGGTTGGATTTTATGACGCTCAGCCTACATTTTCATGGAAGTTACCCGCCGATGCTACAGTAAAGTCACAGTCGCGATATCGAATAGTGGTAGCGACGTCGCCAGAACTATTACCTGACAATCCAGACTTGTGGGATAGCAACGTCATAAATAGCAGCGCAACGAATTTTATCCCATACCAGGGGCTTGAGCTAAGCTCGCGTCAACATGTCTTCTGGCAGGTTAAATATTGGAACGAAGAGAGTATTGATTCCCACTGGAGCGAACCAGCATCGTTCGAACTCGGGTTGTTGTCTAATAATGACTGGAGCGGGAAGTGGATTGAAATAGAACAATCTGGCCCGCCTTTGCGAGACTCATTCGATACGCCTATCCATATTCCACAATATTTGCGAACGACGTTCACGGCAGATAAGAGTATTAAATCGGCACGCTTGTATATTACTGCTAAAGGATTGTTCGAATCATTTATCAACGGCAACCGCGTTGGGACCGATGTACTGACACCCGGCTATACCCCATATCACAAACGTATCGAAACCCTTACTTACGACGTAACCAAACTGATTGCTTCTGGTGAAAATGCCATCGGTATTACACTCGCTGAAGGATGGTATGCAGGGCGTTTTGGCCCAAAACGTCATTGGCACAAAAAACAACATGTTACTCCAAAGGCGTTAGCGCAACTAGAGATTGAATATGTAGACGGTACGCGCAAAGTTGTAGTGACTAATAACAGTTGGCAAGCGACTCAGGAAGGTCCATTAAGACGATCGAGTTTGTACGATGGTGAAATATTTGATGCTAACTTTTTACTTGAAAGTGATAACGCTAGCTGGAATGAGCCCCAATATGAAACAGAAAACGCATCTGCAAAATGGCGCTCGGTACGCTCTTCACACATAGAGAGCGACGTTCTTCTTGAGCCCAAACGTCATTTTACATCCAAGAATAAGCAATTTTTAACGCCGGTATCTCTTCAGAGAATTGATGACAAGATTATATTTGATCTCGGGCAGAATATGGTGGGGGTTACGCGCGTTAACCTGCCAATGACCAAAGGGGAAACACTCCGGTTAAGATTCGCTGAAGGAATTAATAGCGACGGTAGCTTATATACAAAAAATCTGGGAAGCGCTGCTCAGGAAGATAGCTATATTGCTGCAAAAAGCGGTGTTGTTGACTGGCAACCTCAATTCACCTTTCATGGCTTTCGCTTTGTTGAAGTAAGTGGCTTCGATGAAAAAGAAGCGCCTCAACTTGATTGGATAACAGGCATTGTTCAGTACACAGACTTTGAGTTAACAGGGCAATTTACCTCATCAGACCCCAAATTAAACCAGTTACAGTCGAATATTGAATGGGGACTCAAAGGAAACTTTTTGGATATTCCCACAGATTGTCCCCAACGCTCAGAGAGGTTGGGGTGGACTGGCGATGCGCTTGCCTTCGCGCCCACATCGCTATTTATTGCCGATAGCCATGCCTTTTGGAGTGCTTGGTTGCAATCTATTAGGGAAGAACAGTTTGAGGATCACGGTATTCCTGTCGTAGTACCTAACGAAGTAGGCGAGATAGTTCAGGCGGGTTGGTCAGACGCCGCAGTGACTATTCCATGGGATGTCTATTGGCGTACGGGGGATGAGCGCGTTCTTAGAGAAAACTACGCGATGATGAAGCGTTGGATCCTTTATCATCAAGGTGAGCTTGAAAATGGCATAAGTAAAATGTCCACTGTAGGGGACTGGTTGCAACCTTATTCAACGCGCAAGGATTCGCGCCGAGGCGAAACTGACCATGGTCTTATTTCAACGGCTTTTTATGCTCGCTCTCTAGATATTGTTGCACGCACAGCTACGGTGCTGAAGGAAAGTGAAGACGCAACGTATTACGCTGCGTTATTTGAAGAAGCCAAAGCGAACTTCCAAGAAGCTTTCTTTGACCAACAAGGCAATATCAAACAAGGTCAACCCACGCAAACCTCCTATTTGCTGGCTATAGGCTTTGAGTTGCTTTCTGATGAGGTTTTAGATGCTGCTAAAGCTCATCTGATGGAGCAATTTGAAATTGCCGGCGGGCACCTTAGAACGGGTTTTTTAGGTACACCTCTCATAGCGCCTGTGTTGGAAAAAATTGGCCGGCAAGATTTTGCATTAGCGCTCTTGTTCAAAGACTCTTACCCATCGTGGCTTTTCCCAGTGTCTCAGGGGGCTACAACGATGTGGGAACGATGGGATGGATATACGCATGACAAAGGCTATGTTAAAAAAGCGGGTTCGTTAAATCACTACGCTTATGGTGCTATTGGCCAGTGGATGTACGATAGGTTAGCAGGTATATCTCCACTAAGCGCTGGTTATAAAAAAGTTCGAATTGCTCCTATTGTGACGACCCATTTGTCACACGCCGGTGCAACTTATCAATCACCTCATGGCGAAATTAAGTCTTATTGGTTTTTGAGCCAAGATGAGCTGCGCATGGAAATAACAATACCGCCCAATGTCACTGCTTCAATTGAAGTGCCGTCGGTTGTCCACGTTAAAAAAATTGTGGGAACTGCAAGTGAAATAAAGAAACTGAATGGAGTGGTGATGGTAAATGGTTCAGCACTTAACGCCGAACCAACAAATGGTGTGCAAATTAGTCAACCCTTTGAGTTGCCGTCTGGGCACTACGTTATAAGAGTAAGTGAAAACAATGAATAACCCGCATTATTTGCTTAAAAGTGTCGCTTTCTTTTTTGCTATTTCTTTACTTGGCTTTGTTATCGCTTCTGAGAGAAAAGATGCAAACGAACCACTCATCTACTTGAACGAAGAGAGGTTGCTTATATCAAAGCAGAGACTCTCAGAGGGACAAGAGCCGTATCAAGATGCGTACGAAAAAGTGCTTAGCATCGCTAATGAAGCATTAGAAAAACCGGTAGACCCTGTAACGAACAAAACGATGTTGCCAGCGAGTGGTGACATCCATGATTATCATACGTTGGGCTCATACTACTGGCCAGATGAAACTAAAGAAGACGGCTTGCCCTGGATATATAAAGATGGACAGTTCAACCCTATTTCTAACGGGCCAGAGACTGATTGGCTTAGAAGAAAGGCAATGTTTGACTCGTTAGAAGTACTTACTCTTGCCTTCTATTTCTCTGAAAATGCTGTTTACTTGGAAAAGGCAAAAGACATTGTTGAAACATGGTTCATAAATAACGATACAAAAATGAACCCAAACGTGGACTACGGAAAGGCAATTCCAGGTAAGACAGGGGGCACCAACTTTTCTATCATCGACTGGACTGATATTGGCAAAGTAGCCACGGTGGCGCAGTTGTTAAAACGCACTGGGCTTTGGCAGGAGATAGAAGCATCAAAAATGCGGTTGTGGTTTGAGGAATACTACGTATGGCTGACAACAAGTGATTTCGGAAAGTTAGAAGAAACAAGAAAAAACAACCACGGAACAAACTACGATTATCAAGCGATAGGTTTAATGCTCTATTTAGGCAAGAAGAGTGATGCTATAGAGAAATTAAATGCCGTTAAAACAACACGGATCGCAGCGCAAATAGAACCAGATGGAAGTCAGCCGTTGGAATTGGCGAGAACCAAATCGGTTAACTACAGCGTTAACAATCTTTGGGCTTTAGCGCGAATTACTGATTTAGGTCGTCGCCATACACCTGTAAATCTATTGCAGTTTGAAAGCCAAACCGGTGCGAGCATTAAGACTGCAATAAGCTTTTTAGTACCATACATTTTGGGTGAAAATAAGTGGAAGTGGAAGCAGATTTCAGGAGGCGGTGCAGAAAACCAACTACAAAACCTTGCAGCGCCGAAAATAAACCAAATGGCGTTATTGCTGGGTGAAAAACCTCCATTCGATAATGTTTCTGTGTACGAAAAGTTATCCGCGGCAGATGTACTGACGTATGCGCCCTATTAATTACCAGATTTAACCAACCAAGTTATCCACTTTAGAAAGGAAGCATTGTTATGTGCCTCAAGAAATGTTTTGCGGTAATGCTCGTTGCATTTTTATCTCACAGTAGTTATGCAGTAAATGTTCTTAAAGCCAATACAGAGTTTAAAAAAGGGAATCATAAGCAAGCATTTTCTCTTTATGAAGAGGGCGCCAAATTAGGTAATGCACATGCGCAGTATCAACTTGGCGTGATGTACTCGAAAGGGCTTGGGGTTGAGTCTAGTGCAGTATCATCTATGATCTATTTATCGTTGGCAGCAGAGCAGCGTTACCATAATGCGCAAAGCATAATTGAAAAATTGCGCTCGTCATTAAATGAACAGGATCTTTCGCTTCTCACTAAGGCGATAGAGGAGCAACGAACTATTCACAAAAAGTTTCAGCAACAGCTCTTACCCGAGGTTAATCAAAATACAATTAGCCAAGAAGTTACTTTTGGCGATAAGACCTTGCTTGAGCAAAAAATTTACTTCGAAGAACTCAGTGAGTTCCAAAATTTCGGTGACGAGCTCCAAAATTCTGTTAGCGGTTTTGATGATGAAGGTGGCGGGGAGTCATTGGATGTCGCGATAGTGGTTAACAACCCGGGCTTTTTAGTTGTAGAGAACGATGTTGCAAGTGACGGTTCGGTTAGGTACGTGCGCGAAATTCAAAAATCTGGGAACACTAGACGTTTTCTTGATGCATATAAGCTATTTCCATTGGGACAACCTGAAATAGATAACAAGTCTACAGAATTTGTACATCGCGCCTACATGGGGGCGGCAATCGATGACCAGTTTTATTTAAACAAAAACTTGCCACGATTGTATAGAGAAAATCGCCGTGTTCTGCGAGCGGCCAAAGACAATCCAACACTAGAATCATTGTATCAATATGCAATGGCGATGATTATCTTCCCTTGGATGGAAAGTGAAGACAACGAAGCGGAAACTTTGCTCAAGCAGCTTGCTGAAAAAGGGCACCCAGGGGCCATGTACGAATATGGTTTTCAGCTGTATATGCACCAAAAGGACATACCGGAAGCGGTTAAATGGATAGTGCAGGCTAGCAAGTATGGACTCTCAAGAGCAGAGTATCGATTGGGCAAACTGTTGCTTACAAGCCCTTGGGTTATTAACGACGAGAAAAAAGCACTTTTCTGGTTTGCTTCTGCCGCGGAGAAGGGGGATGACGCTGCAGCCTTGCATGTAGCAAAAGTAAAGCTTACCGCTGATGATGAATCGTTAATTGATGTGCCTGGTGCAATACAGTATTTAGATACTATCGCCAGCGCTCAAAATCTCAACCCCGAATACCAATACCTGCTTTCGATATCTTACAGACTTCGAAAAGAGCGAGACTTTAAGAAGTCGGTTGAGCTATTAGAGAAAGCTATCTCAATGGGAATGCGTACCAACTGGGACACTTCTGAGTGGCAGGCATTGTTGGCTAAATTGCTGCAAGGCAACATCTCGGTAACAGACTTATAAGGTCAGTACGAACGTTCCTCAAAACATAACAAGCAGTGGTGGATGAGTTGACGGTTACTACTGGGGAAAGCATATGAGCAACGTTAAGTCCAAGCGGCACATACGTAGTGCGTATCGGCATGGAAAAAAGAAAAAGTATGAATAGCCTATATTCCGACCGGCGAGCAGCGTAAAGCGCGATCAACGTTTTTTCGAAATAATTACTCCACGCAAGTGGTGGATGTGTTCTCTTTCGAGCGTTAATCGGACGATTTTCGGATTAGCTATAGTAGTCCGGTCTAGACAAACAGCAGACCTTCAGAGTTTAGGTTTTTAACTTCCCAATTGTGCCAGCATGCGCTCAGGGTTTAAATGCTTGCTGTGTGCAATAAGCAGACATTGGTTTTTTCGTTTTACTAATCTGAAATGAGTAGAGTAAGTCTGCAATAAATTGAGTAGGTGCTTTTGGTGCCAAAGCGGTCAATAGTGTTAATACACCATCAAAATAAACGACTCAAAGGACTTACTACACCATTAGCGCCTTGCTAAAGAACATGAGTATATATTTGAGTGGTTTTTACATCAGAATGTCCCAGTTGGGCCTGAACCGTCCGGATATCTGCGCCAGACTGTAGTAAGTGGGTAGCAAATGAGTGCCTTAAAGTATGAGGCGTGATTGGTTTCGTCAAACCCGACATCAATACCGCTTTACGGACGCAAGTAGGATGAAAATGATGCCTTCTTATCTCACCAGTTTCTGGGTCTGCGCTAAGTTTATGAGAGGGAAACAGGAACTGCCAAGCAAGCGACTTGTTCGCTGAAGGGTACTTTTTAGCAAGTGCATGAGGCATCCAAACACCGGCGTATTGCTCATTCTGAATATCGAGCCTTAAATATTCATCAACCTGCGCGATTTGATTTCTAAGTAATGGAATTAGCTCCATTGCCAAAGTAATGACTCGGTGTTTTTGGCCTTTACCATTCCAGACCCTTAAACACTTGTAATCGAAATCGATATCTTGCACGCGCAGTTGCACGGCTTCCATGCTCCTTAGGCCACTGCCATACATCAAGCCAGTAATAAGATAGTAACGTTTATCCAATCTTGACATAAGCAGCTTCACTTCATCTTGCGTCATAACAATGGGTAGTTTGGGTTGGCGTTTACTTCTGGCAAAATTCAAATTCAGAGACAGTTCATTCTTGATAATGTGCTTATAAAGAAACGATATCGAGTTTAATGCGGTGGCTTGCGTGCGCGGTGACACATTTGCATTCAACGCCAAATGTTCAAGGTATTGTTCAACTTCATTATCACCCATCGATGAAGGGTGACGTTTCCCATGAAAATGAATAAATGCTGAAATCCATTTTAAATAAGTAGAGACAGTCCTTGGAGAATACTGCCTTAGCAACATGTACTCAGTGATGTGATTTAAGAGAGGAGACTTTGTTTTCATGATTTTCTATTTGTGTGTATAAATATACAGTTATAGAAGCCTTTCCCCTATATTCAAGAAAACGACCCAATCGCGCGTTTGCATCCTAAAATTAAATAGCTTTTTTTTCTTGCAGCCATTGTCTGCATCGGCTTTCATAAACTTGTTAATCATGGCAATATGGATAAAAATGAGCGGCAGTTCGGTAGAAAAACGCGCAATTTGCGCCTTATTAAATTGTTATATGCAAAAGGAAATAGCATGAAGTATCTATCAATTCTGTCTATGTTGCTCTTATCAGGCTGCTCTTCTCAAAGCTTTAAGGATAAAGCCACCGATCAAATCTTTGAGCAAGTTACAGGTAAGGAATATTCGCGTAATGCTGCTCAATGTTCTTCCGTTAAAAGGCAATGCACTGATGGACAATATGAAGAGTGGACTCAAGAAAACGGTCAAAAAGCATGTGCATGTAATTAGTTAATTGCATATAACAAAAAAATTAAGTCACTCGCTCACGCTCGCTGGGACGCAAACACGCAGGGCGGCTTCGCCATTATGCCCTGCGTGCCTGCGCCCCTTATTTAAAAGTTAGGGTAACCGGAAAAAGGAATTTTCAGATGAAGTATCTAGTTTTATTTTTTCTTTGTAGCTTTGCGGTCAATGCAGAAGACGGCTTATTTGCAAGATTTGTTTTTGACAAGCAGGAAATTGGCTCAAACTCGCTGCAAAGTTATAACACAGGTGTACTTGCGGACTTTAATTCCTCAAACACTCTAAAAATCTCAAATCTATATCAGATTGCGATAACCAATAGAGTCATAGAAGATGGTAAGGTAAATATATACTTTTCACTTAAAGATACGTCTACTGGCAAGCCATACAACGTTGGAGCTGATGCTAGAGACTTCATAATTGGGCAACAAGAATCCTTTGAGTTTAACAGCAATGGGTATATTTATACCGTTAGCATCGATACATCTTTCGGCAAGTTACCCTAACAAAAAAATTAAGTCGCCTGCTAACGCAGGCTGGGACGCAAACACGCAGGGCAGCTTCGCTATTATGCCCTACGCGTCTGCGCCCCTTATTTAAAAGTTATGTGCTAAAGGAATAGAACATTAGATTTTTTCTTCTATTGGTATTTGTATTGACTTTTTTGGCCTCACCGGATGCTTTAGCCGTTCGTAATGGTTGTGTTGGTGAATGCCAAGAATTATTTAGGGATATTTCTTTTGGCAGCCCACTAATAGGGTTGTTTTATTTAATTAGCCCAGTATTTGGTTTAGTCCTGTTTTTGGGTAAGAAAGCCAACACTCGACAATCTAAACAAGATGTAAACACGGGGAAGTTAGGGGCAATATTTTATACGTTGGCAGGAGCTGCCTTTTTGCTAATTTTGGTGGTTGAATATGCACGCACATAACAAAACGCTGTTGGCACTCCCTTCGGTCGCTGGGACGCATACACGGGGCCGCTTCGCGATTATAGCCCCGCGTATGCGCCCCAAAGCTTAAAGTTATACGGCACGAGCATTCAGGTTCCCAAGGTCACCTGACTCGTAGAAAACTGAGTAAACAGGCCCAAAGGTCAGTAGTAACGTTTGAGCTTTTATGTCACGCTTTTAGCGTAAGCGATGCCGTATAAGACGCGGCTTGATAAAGGCATCGCTTACGCTAAAAGTGTAGCATTCAAACTGCGAGAGACTGCTCGCGCGGCGGCTGAGTAACAGGGATAATTTGCTAGGTACACGGAATTAACTAAGTAAAAGACCTTACATCGATTCTCGTGCTCGTATAACCAACCGTTCAAACGGACACGAATACCAGCGGCGGGTTTATCTTGCTCAGCAAGCGTGCCGTTTAACTTAAATGTTATGAGGCAGGACAAGAGCAAGAGAAGGTTAGAAACATATTTCGTTAATCAACCACGAGGGTGTAAAAACTAGCCT
>NZ_JQFW01000010.1:153804-200406 GCF_000753865.1 Alteromonas sp. LOR
ATGCCATGATGAAATTTGTGCTTTTTTTACTTCTATTTGTCTCATTCAGTGGATGGTCATGCGAAAGGCTTATCGGAACTTATAAAAGTGTAAGTGAAACGCATTGGAATTTTGAATTAAGAATTACAGCAGATAGCGCCTTTCTTAAATACACGGATTATGTTTCTGGAGTTAAAGATACTAGAACTGACTACACGGTCGAATCTGAAGGATATTGCGAAATAAGTGACAATGGCTATTTATTAGTTTTCGCACATCGGAGTTTTGAGATTACTTATAGTAAGCAGCTAACCCATAGCTTTTTTGGTGGAAAGGGCGAATCTGAAGGAATTTCGGGAGAATTCATTGAAGGACAAATTGTACATTTGTGGAAGGGCAAATAACAAAATGATGAAGACGGATTTGTCACAAGAGCGGTGCCAAACCGCTTATCAAAATTGTTAGAAGTTTCAATCACCGACATGGAGTTCATGTGAACAAATACCTATTAATAATCTCTTTAGCTATTTCATCGTTTAGCACTCAAGCATCAAATTTAATCAATGATGAACGAGTTATAGATCAAAAAAGCTGCTTTACTTGGATTTTTACTGATTACGCTTCATGGCGTAATGCCATGGAGAAAAAATTCAAAAGGAAAATCAAATCAGACGAAAAGCTTAAACAAGCCTTGACTCGGTTTGATTCGCGTTTCGGCAAAGAGAAATTCGATTTTTATCAGAGTAATTTGTCTTGTTCTACCTTTAATTATTTTGTCGATGGAAACACTGTAAAAGGCTATGTAATTAAGCCTAAAGTATCAAAAGGGAAATTGCCTGTTTTAATTTATAACCGTGGTGGTAATGGAAACTTTGGTGGTGTCGTTTTTGGCTCAATGATGCATAATTTATTTCCTATTGCTAACGAAGGTTTTGTTATTATCGGAAGTCAATATCGTGGAACTTTCACTAAAAACTCATCAGCCCATGATGAATTTGGTGGAAATGATGTCAATGATGTAACTGCATTATTAGATTTTATCCCAAGTATTGAAGGTGCTGATGAACAACGTATTGGAATGTACGGTGCAAGTCGTGGGGGTATGCAAACTCATTTAGCCGTGAAAAAAGTAAAAAATATAAAAGCTATAGCAACTATTGCGGGTAATTCTGATTTATTAAAAGGTTTAACTTACCGCCCTGAAATGGAAAAAGTATTCAAGCACCGAATTCCTGATTATGAGAAAAACAAAGTAGCTGAACTAGAAAAGCGTTCAGTATTAAACTGGACAGCTGATTTATCGCCAAATGTCCCTATTTTACTTCTACACGGCACTAATGATAAGCGTGTATCAGTCAATCATTCTATTGATTTAGCTGCTTCGTTAAAAAAGAACAATATTCCGCACAAACTTGTTTTATATCCTGATGATAATCATGGTTTAATGCAAAACAAAGAAAAAGCAAATAAAGAATTAGTTAGTTGGTTTCGAGAGTATTTATAAAAAACTTCTAACAAGGCGTTCAAACGGACAAAAAACAGCTGGCTGTTGTTCGTGCCTCACACATTTTAGCCAGCTATTATTTGCCGCTTAACGTGGCGTTAATGTCCGCTTTAGAGTAAATAATTCAATCAAAACTAAGTGTCGGCTACGTCTGGTTATCGCTAATTGCCGTCATTAGAATCTTACTGCTCCAACTTCCGGTTTACGTACTTTTGAGCCGTTCAGTATGGTTCTTTTTTGTACCGTATTACTCGCCTAGTCATCAGGTCGCAACAAGTAGTATGATTGATTAGGTCATTAGCGGATTAGTCTGTTGCCTGAAAGCATAGAATTTTGGGTTTTAAAAGTATGATAGTTTTTTGTTAAACAACAATGGCTTCATACCACCAAGCGTGAAGGTTCATAGCCCAAATTCCTCAGCTAGACAAAAGATGGAACAGGAGATTGACAATATACTCAGCTTAACGCACCGAAAAAACTAGCAAAGCCGCATGGATGCGACGATAACTCTACACATACCGCTAACATCTATCCCCACACTGCAAAACTAAACTGTAGATTCAAGAAAGTTGTCATACTTTTCAAATACTATGCGTTATTGCTTGGCTTAAAGTGCTCTGTCGAATTCCGCTCCACAACAAAGTAACGGGCGGTAACTAGGGCTAGTATCGACACTCTTTTTCAAGGGGGGGACACATAAATTTTTCCATTCGCGAATTAGTATTTAAAGAGTTGAGTATCAAAAGGATTATTGCTAGATTACTTCTATGAAAAACAACTCAACACGCACATTTTTCTTTTGGTGGCACTCTAAATAGAGCGGCACTGAATTTGTACATTCTATAGCTGCTGGAAGGTAGCTAAGATTGTCACTTCTCTTGTATCTCCAGTAGTAACTTATTTTAGCTTGGAGATATACCCATGAATACAATACAAAATACTGATAAAAAAGAGATTATCTTAACCGGTGATAGAGCCACAGGTGCGTTACATCTAGGTCATTATGTCGGTTCTTTAAAGCAACGTGTAGCTTTACAGGAAATTCATGAGCAAACGATTCTAGTTGCTGATATGCAAGGCCTTACTGATAATGCTCATAATCCAAAAAAAGTGTCATCCAATATTTTAAATGTCGTTGCAGATTACCTAGCTGTTGGCATTGAACCATCTAAAACAACTATTTGCCTACAATCACAACTACCAGCCCTTGCTGAATTGACTATGTATTACAGCAACCTTGTAACAATTAGTCGGTTAGAACGAAATCCGACTGTCAAAAGTGAAATCCAAAACAAAGGTTTCGAACGGTCTATCCCCGCTGGTTTTTTAACATATCCGATATCTCAAGCGGCTGACATAACGGGCTTTAACGCAACATTAATTCCTGTTGGGGATGACCAACTACCAATGCTTGAACAAACTAATGAGATAGTGAGAAAGCTTAACTTAATAGCAGGGCGTATTGTTTTGAATGAATGTAGACCTCTATTAAGTAATTCATCACGTTTACCCAGCGTGGATGGGAAAAATAAGATGTCGAAGTCGATGGGCAACGCCATTAATCTTGGGGCTACCGAAAAAGAGATATCCTATGCGGTCAAATCAATGTATACCGACCCCAATCACTTAAGAGTCGAAGATCCCGGCAATATCGAGGGGAATGTTGTGTTTACCTATCTCGATGCTTTTCATACTGATAAGGACTACATAAGCCAGCTAAAAGAGCACTATCAACGTGGCGGTCTTGGCGACGGTACAACGAAAAAAGTGCTGGAAGAGTGTTTGCAGGACATGCTCCGGCCAATAAGACAGAGAAGAACAGAGTTTTTACACGATAAAGCTCAACTAGTTGATATTTTAGTCGAAGGAAGTCAAATCTCTAGAGATAAAACAGAAAAAGTACTTTTCGATATTAAGAGTGTTTTTGGACTTAATATTTTCTGAAAAAACTGTTTTAAACATTCGAAATCGAGAAGGTAATCGGCTGGACCTCTTCAAACTAAAGATTACTTCTCACGTTCTTAGGCAGAAACAGTGAATATCTGGATGAATACTAAAATAAGTTTTTATTAGCGGCATTTTTAGGAGGCATGAACTTGTCGATTTTGGAGATGATGATTCATTATCTTCCTTTAGAAGTCTCTGTAGGATAAGATCCTAGAAGTGCGCGCCGCGTCAGCACAATTTAATAATTTAATATTTATGAACTGACCTTCTATTCTCGTGGCTTACTGAATCCAGCGGCTGGGTAAGACAGAATCACCTCGTAGGATCAGTGTATGCATAATTCGATTAAAAAAAAACCATTCGACAATCTCAATCTGAAAACAATAAGAAAAGAAGTTTCAGCAGTCTGTGAAGTTTATAACCAGCTATCCTCAATAAGACTTGCAGAAAAAGATCTTTTAAACTCTTTTGCTAAAAGTTTTGGTTACAAAAACTGGGAACAGATTGTCTCCGTCAATAAATCGAGACGATACTATTTGCCTTTCTCTTTTCATTTCAGATGCCACGTTGCCGCTATTATCAAGAACTTGATTCAGGAACTCCCGAAACATGTTGAGCAAGATATCTTGTTAATAGCCGCATCTTTCAATGAACTTTCAGTAACAAATGTGAGAAATATATTTAAATTTGAAACCAATTGTCCACTAGACGGAGAATGTAAACTTTATTGGTTTACTGACAACTTGAATAGTCCTTTGAAGTATCTCGCTGAATCGCCAAGAGCAGCAATACTTCGACGGGAAGGTATATTTTTCAAACATTTCAAAATTCTTTGGCCAGAAGTTTCGGTCTGGTTGCAACGTAAATTTGACCTTCGGAATAATTCAATTCTAATGTTCGCAGAACCCATTTGGTGGAGATATTGTGATCACCTATCTGCAGATTTTTTACAAGATGACGTCGGGCATTGGGAAGTCGATTTTATGAAAAAAGGATTAAAACGGACTTGCTATCATCCAATAAGTGCTCCAAGCAAAGGAAGCTCGCTCGCAGAGTCGCTTCAATTTGATGAGTTTGGATTGTTTGACCTTGAGCCTGTAACGCTCGACGAAACACAATCCATAGAAGTGGATTTGTTGCAATGCTTACAGTTTTGGAAGTCACTGCCACATGTTACTAACATAAGAATTACGTTTAGTGAAATGTATGAACATAAGCTAGAGCATTCTTTAAGAAGCTTATTAAGCGATTATCTCGCACAACACAACCAAGAAATAGAAGCGAAAAGAAAGCAACTAACAAAGCTTGATTTAACGGGTGCTTACTCGAGTTTTGAAGAAAGATTGGTTAAAAATGCAGGAAGAACAAAAATTTATAATGAAGAATGGATAGAACAAAGTGAACTTGAAAAGTTTAAAGAGATAAATACATTGATACAATCTGAGCTTGCTAATCAGGGCATGCTGCAGCCTAAAGCCGCCATTGACGCCATAGATAATTACAAGAAAGCTTTTTATCGTTTTGGCTAGCATCTAAGCGTCAAAGCAAAAAGCTCACTGTTACCTATTTCTTGAAAATGGAACGCTTTCTTCTGCTATCATCGAATAATTTATTACCTCAATGAACCGCTATGCGGATTACTTAAAATAAGGAATGCAATTAGATCATGAGTTCCTCTATGCGAATCAATCAGGACGATATAAACAAAGCAGTATGGTCCGCTTGTGACACGTTTCGCGGCGTTATCAGTGCCGATACCTATAAAGACTTTATACTCACCATGCTTTTCTTAAAGTATATCTCGGACGTGTATAAGGACGATTACAACCGTTTGGTAGGACAATACGGTGATAATCCTGAACTCATTAACGCTATGGTGTCGAAGCAACGTTTTGTGTTACCAGAAGGTGCAAGCTTTTGGGATTTGTATGAAAAACGCTATGAGCCCGGTAATGGTGAGCGTATCGACAAGGCCTTGCATGCCATTGAAGAAGTTAACGGAAGCAAGCTTAAAAACGTATTCCAAGACATCAGCTTTAACACCGACCGCCTAGGCCAAGAAAAGCAAAAAAACGACTTACTGCGCCACTTGTTAGAAGACTTTGGTAAAGACATTTTAAACCTAAGCACAGAGCGTGTAGGTAGCTTAGATATTATCGGTAATGCCTACGAATACCTTATTAAACACTTTGCGGCTGGCAGTGGCGCCACTGCTGGCGAATACTACACGCCCCCAGAAGTCTCGACACTTTTAGCAACCGTTTTGGCGCCAGTTGAGGGTGATGATATTTGTGACCCTTGCACAGGTAGTGGCTCATTGCTTTTAAAATGCGGCGCTATGGTACGCAAAAACTCAGGTTCGAAGAAGTATGCGTTGTATGGACAGGAAGCTATTGGCTCTACATGGGCATTGGCTAAGATGAACATGTTCCTACACGGCGAGGACAACCACAAAATCGAATGGGCCGATACTATTCGTAACCCACTACTGCTAGATAAAGACGGCAAAGGCTTATTGCACTTTGATGTGGTAACCGCTAATCCCCCTTTCTCTTTGGATAAGTGGGGCCATGATGACGCCAGTAATGACCCATATGGCCGTTTCCGCCGTGGTGTGCCACCAAAAACCAAAGGCGACTACGCGTTCATCACTCATATGATTGAAACGCTCAAGCCTGAAACCGGCAGAATGGCGGTAGTTGTGCCGCATGGCGTACTATTCAGAGCATCGAGCGAAGGCAAAATTCGTCAACAACTGATTGAAGAAAACTTGCTAGACACCGTAATCGGTTTGCCAGAGAAGCTGTTCTTCGGCACAGGCATTCCCGCCGCAATTTTGGTATTCAAAAAGCATAAAACAGACAACAATGTTTTGTTTATTGATGCCAGCCGTGAGTTTAAATCAGGCAAAAACCAAAATCAGTTAACTGACGATAATATTCAAAAGGTAATCGACACCTACAAGGCACGTGAGAGCGTTGATAAATACGCCTACCTTGCCAGTTTTGACGAAATAAAAGAGAACGACTTTAACCTCAACATCCCCCGTTACGTTAATACCTTTGAAGAAGAAGCGGAGATTGATTTAGTGGCAGTGCGCACTGAGCGTCTCCAGCTAAAAAGTGAGATGCAAACTCTTGAAGCAGAAATGGAAGGCTACTTAAAGGAGTTGGGTTATGGTGCCTAATGGATGGGAAAAAGGTGTAATAGAAGATATTGCTAAAGTTTCTTCTGGTGGAACCCCTAGTAGGCAAAATGATTCCTTTTGGCTTGACGGTCAAATACCTTGGGTAACAACAACTGAGGTACAGTTTGGTATTATCAACGAAACAGAGCAAAAAATAACTGAGGAAGGACTTAAAAATTCATCAGCGAAACTTTTTCCAAAAGACACTATTTTAATGGCCATGTATGGCCAAGGAAAAACACGTGGTCAAGTTGCGAAACTAGGAATTGAAGCTTCAACAAATCAAGCGTGTGCAGCATTATTACTCAATGATGGCTTTGAAGTTGACTATTACTATCAATATTTAGTCAGTCAATATGAAAACATTAGAGAATTAGCTAACAGTGGCGGCCAGCAGAATTTGAGCGCTGGAATTATTAAAGGTATTCATGTCCCAATTCCCCCAGTCGCTGAACAACGTAAAATCGCCAAAATCCTATCTACATGGGATAAAGCGGTTAGCACCACTGAGCGCCTAATCGACAACAGCAAACAGCAGAAAAAAGCCCTAATGCAACAACTGCTCACTGGCAAAAAGCGCCTACTTGATGATTCGGGTAAACCGTTTGAGGGTGAGTGGGAGGAGGTTAAACTTGGTGACTTGTCGTCAAAGGTTACTAAAGGAACAACACCATCGACAAATGGATTCAGCTTTCAACAAGACGGAATTAATTTTGTAAAGGTTGAATCGATTTCTTCGTCAGGGCGATTTGATAGGTCTAAGTTTGCATATATTGATAACGATTGCTACGAATCATTTAAACGCTCCCAATTAGAAAAGGATGACATTTTATTTTCTATCGCAGGCGCATTAGGTCGCACAGCGTTAGTTGATGAAACAATTCTTCCAGCTAATACCAACCAAGCTTTAGCGATTGTCAGGCTCAACAGAACGCGAACTGTACACCGATACATTATTTATTTCCTAAACTCTCCAAGAATAGCCTCTGTTATTAAGGGGCTAACGGCAAAGGCTGCTCAACCAAACTTAAGCCTAAAGGATGTGAATGGTTTAACAATATTACTGCCGTCACTTGAAGAGCAGGAAAAGATATCTACTGCTCTTTTTAACGCAGACAAAGAAATTGAACTATTAGAACAACAGCTTGCTGACTTAAAGCAAGAGAAAAAAGCACTGATGCAACAATTGTTAACTGGCAAGCGTAGAGTCAAGGTGGACGATGAGGCGGTCGCATGATTTCGCAAAAGCGACCTCGCACCATCCAAATCTTTTTGCCGACGGGCGACCCTGCAGGTATTCGCATAGCAGAAAAAACTACGTCGATTATTCGTGTAATTGAAGTGCCTAGAAGCGATATCGCTGAGTTTGTAAAAATGCCGGAAGCCAAACAGGTTGGCCTGTATTTCTTAGTGTCTGGCGATAGCAAAGACGAACTCTATGTCGGGCAATCGGGCGATGTAGGCGCAAGACTCACTCAACATCACAAAGATGAGAAGAAAGACTGGGAACGAGCATTAGTTTTGGTGTCGCTCACCAATAACTTAACGCAAACCCATGCGCTGTATTTGGAATCGCTGTCGATAGAAAAAGCCCGTCAATGCCAGCGTTACGAGTTACTCAACGGAAATGGCGGCCAAAAGCCCCACACGCCCATTCCGCTTAAAGCTGACTGTGATGAAATCCATGAGATTGGCAGTTTATTGTTAGCTACACTGGGTTATCCGCTGTTTGAACCACTGACTGACCAATCTCCTACCCAAGCTGAACAGGTCTGTGTATGTAACCGTGCATCAGTCAATGCGAAGGGGATTCATACCAATGAGGGCATGGTGGTGTTGAAAGACTCTGCATCGCCTTATTAGACCAAGCGTAAAACCGATATGCGCATGATAGAAATTCGCGATAACTTATTAAGCAAGGGCGTTATCTCACTGTCAGGCAGTCACATTGTGTTTGAGCGTGATTACTTGTTCAAAACCCCCAGCGGTGCATCGGGCTTTCTGCTACTGGGTTCCTCGAACGGTTGGGTTGACTGGAAAACGGAGCAAGGCATTACGTTGCATGAGTATGAGGGCAGAACGCTTTCCTTGGCAGAGCTATAAAAATAGGCGCAAGCAAGCAGAGGTTCCTTCGGTATATCATCGTCGGTAATGTACTCGCCTTCATAGCAAGGACTTGGTATCTTTAGGCTTAAATCATCATACGCCCTGACATGCGAGTAAATGGAGAGAGTAAAGGCAATGGAAGACAACCGCAGAATGGCAGCTAACTTCAACGAAGAGTTTAGTGCAAAACTTCCCGCACTAACGCTGCTGACAAATTTGGGCTATACCTTCATTCCTCCTGCTGAATGCGAGACGCTCAGAGGTAACTTAACGGGGGATGTTAACAAAAGTACCCAGCAAGTCATCCTGCTTCCCATCTTGCGTCAATTTTTAGCAAAGCAAACCTTTTCTTTTCAGGGAAAAACGTATCCTTTATCTGAAGCGGCTATCGATAAAGTCATCCACCAACTAAGTCCTGCTATGAATCTGGGGCTATTGACAGCTAACGAAAAAATCTATGACGCCCTCATGTATGGGGTGAGTGTCACAGAATTTATCGACGGCAAAAAAGCCTCGCCCACAATAAAGTTAATTGATTGGAATACGCTAAAAAAAACCGCATTTCACTTCACGGAAGAGTATGTGGTGCAAACCGCCCCTGCTACCGGGCGACGCATTCCCGATATCGTGTGTTTTGTAAATGGTTTACCGCTTGCGGTGATTGAAGCAAAGCGCCCAAATGATGCGAGAACAGGAAAGCTCACCACTTCAGCGGGTATCTCCCAGCATTTGCGTAATCAGGGGCACGATGAAATTCCGCATTTATTTGCGTACAGCCAATTGCTGCTTTCCATTAATGGATATGACGGCTTGTATGGCACCACCGGAACGAAAGAAAAGTTCTGGGCAAAGTGGAAAGAAGAACTGATAACCGAGGCTGAATTTAGCGCATTAATCAATAAACCACTTTCTCAAGACAAGCTCGATTTACTGCTTAACCATCGCCCTGTAAACGTAAAAACTGAGTTCTTGTCATTATTGAATGCAGGAGAGCTCGCGGTAACGGACCAAGACCGGTTGTTAGTCAGCTTATTACGACCAGACCGTCTTCTCGAAATGAGTCGCTTATTCACGCTTTTCGATAAAAAAGCCGGAAAGATTGTGGCGCGATACCAACAGATATTTGGTATCAAAGCGCTCATAGAGCGCATCAGTTCGTTTGATAAGTCCGGCTCTCGTGAAGGCGGTGTTATTTGGCATACTACGGGTAGCGGTAAGTCATTCACTATGGTGTTTTTATCTAAAGCGCTGATATGGCTTGAAGCCCTTGCGCAATGTCGCGTAATCATTGTCACAGACCGCGTGGACTTGGAAGACCAGCTGAGTCGCACCTTTGCCTCTGGTGGCGTGTTAACTGACAGAGATAAAAAAGACGCCATGGCCACATCGGGTAAACGATTGGCCCAACAAATCGGTCAAGGCAACGAGCGCGTTATATTCTCCATTATCAATAAATTTGGCTCTGCCATTAAGCACGAAGAGTGCTTCAACGATAGCCCGAATATCCTTGTGCTGGTAGACGAAGGTCACCGAAGTCAAAACGGTGAAAACAATATCCGTATGCAACAAACACTGCCCAATGCCGCATTTGTCGCCTTTACCGGTACACCGTTACTCAAAGACGATAAAACAGAGAATAAATTCGGTAAAATTATTCACTCTTACACGATGCAGCAAGCAGTAGAGGATAAAACCGTCACGCCCTTGCTGTATGAAGAACGGATTCCTGAATTAGCTGTGCAGGATAAGGCCATTGATGCCTGGTTTGAACGAAGTACGAAAACATTAACCGATAAGCAAAAAGCCGATTTAAAGAAGAAATTTTCTCAAAAAGGGCAGGTTTACCAAACCGAAGACCGGATTCGCCTAATTGCTTACGACATTTCTGAACACTTCCAGAACTTCAAATACAAAGGATTGAAAGGGCAGCTTGCCTGCGACTCCAAAGCCTCAGCCATTCGCTATAAAAAAGCGTTGGATAAAGAAGGCAAAGTGACCTCTGTCGTTGCCATGTCACCACCCGATACCCGCGAGGGTCATGAAGCGGTTGACCAAGAAAGCAAAGACATCGTGCAAAACTGGTGGAAGGACAACATTGGTAAGATGGATGAAAAAGCCTACACCAAAGCCATCATAGAGGATTACGGTCATGTGGACGGGCCTGACATCATGATTGTGGTGGATAAGCTCCTGACGGGCTTTGACGAGCCTAAAAACACGGTCCTGTATATCGATAAGCCCTTAAAGGAGCACAACCTCATCCAAGCCATTGCACGAGTGAACCGTCTGTATCAAGACAAAGACTTTGGCTACCTCATTGATTATCGCGGCATTCTCAAAGAATTAGATACCACTATAGAAAAGTACCAAGACCTGGCAGAGCGCACCCAAGGTGGCTTTGACATAGAGGATATCCAAGGGCTTTACAGCCCAATGGATACCGAATACAAAAAACTCCCAACGTTAAACAGTGACGTCTGGGCGATATTTGATGGCGTCAAAAATAAACAACAATCCGCCGCACTCAGTCAGGCACTGTCACCGAAAATAGAAGATATCGACGGTCAGCTGACGGACACTAACTTAAAAAAACGCGAAGACTTCTATGCTGCATTAACGGCGTTTTCCAACTGCATGAAGGTCGCGCTTCAATCTGCGTCGTATTTTGACGATAAGTCGTTTGATAAAACCCGTGACCTATACAAACGTGATTTGAAAGCGTTTGTCGAGATACGTCAAAAGGTCAAAGAACTCTCAGAAGAAACGGTCAATTATGATGCTTATGCCGAAGACATCAGGCAATTGCTCGATAGACATATTTCGGGCGTCGATATTGTAGAATCAGATGGTGTTTATCTTATCGGCGAGATGGGTAAGACTCGCGAATCCGAAAAGATGTCCGATGATGAAGCGCGAAATCAGACCGACAAAATCACCGGGCGTGTTACAAAGATGATCCAAGATGACCTCGCTGACGATCCTCATGCACAGGCCCACTTCTCAAAACTGTTAAAGCAAGCCATCGAGGACGCGCGAGCGATGTTTGATTCCCCCGTCAAACAATACCTGATGTTTGCCGAGCTAGAAAACGATGTTGCACAACGTAAGGTCGCTGACATTCCAGACCGGTTTGTTGATGACAGCGGAAAACGTAATCGTCATGCCCAAGCGTATTACGGTCTCTTTGCACATGTCTTAGGCGATACACTTAACGATAAGCCCCACTTGAATGAAGACAAGCGCGTTGCCCTAGCGTATGACATTGAGACTATCGTGAAGGACGCTGTGGCAGAGTTTTCTATTACCCCGTCAGAGATAGAAAATGCCATTCATAATAAAACACTCCCGCTCTTATTTCATGAGGTGGGGTTAGAGAATGCCACGGTGATGGTAGAGGAAATAATACGCATAACACGTACTGGGTTATCAAAAGAGTGACACTGTGACACAAAAACACCTCGCTGCCCGTATTGGCAGTAATAACAGTGAGTCTGCTGTATTGCATTACGGTGATGAGCGTATTGAATACGACGTCATCAGGCGAAAAACGCCGACGGACTCAGCCGCTCCCCGTAGAAATGTAACCTTAAAAGTTCACCCAGACCTTAGGGTTGTTGCGACCGTGCCCCATGATGCATCGAATGATGATATTCACCAGGTTGTCACAAAACGTGCCCGTTGGATTTGGGATAACCTGAAGCAGTTTGCCGAACAGCAGTCCATGGTACTGCCAAGGCAATATGTCAGTGGTGAAACTCAGTTTTACCTTGGGCGTCGCTATGTGTTGAAGGTCAGTCCGAGTGATTCACAACGTTCAGACATCAAGCTCTTTCGAGGAAAGCTTCAAGTGACGGTCAGTGCTGCATTGTATGACGCAGAATTGTCACGACAAGCTAAGGTGAAAGGTTTGCTTAAACGCTGGTACGCCAACAAATCTCAGCAGTTGTTGACTGAACGGATTGCGCAAATGGTGACAAAAACACCGTGGGTAAAAGAAACGCCGTCATTTCGAATAATGGAGATGAAAAAACAATGGGGCAGCTGCTCGGCGAGCGGCAGTTTGTTGTTTAACCCCCATCTCATTAAGGCGCCTAAAGAGTGCATAGACTACGTCGTACTTCATGAGCTATGTCATATCGCGGAACACAACCACAGCGAGCGATTTTGGCGTTTGCTGACCCGTTCCATGCCAAATTGGACGGATGTTAAAGCCCAGTTAGACAGTATGGCTGAGCTATACTTGAATCATTAGAGCTATATAGGAATCTGCTTAAGCAAAGTTTCGAATGCTAGCTTGTTTGCTATAATTTTGTTACGCACTTCAACACTGCACGCTTAACTGTTAATCAGATTGTCAAAGTGAACTCTAACCGCTAATTTTGTTCAACAGACTCGCTATGTAATCGGATTGCTAACTCTCCCAGTGATTATAACAGTATTACAACTAGCGTTTGCACGCTTTCAACATCTTACCAACTATACGCAGTTCGCTGGGGATGTAGCGAAGCTCATATTTGTCCATAACTGTATTAAATTTTTTCAAATAATCACATCTGAATGAATGATTAGGCGGCATCCATTCGTCGGGGCCTTTAGCGCCTTTTTGTCGATTTAATGATGCCTTTACGAGTAGTAAATTATCAACATCGTTGGCAAATTGTTTTTTTCGGCTTTTACTCCACGATGCCCCTCCATGTCCATGTGCGAATTTGAGCGGTACAATGTGGTCTAAATCTAGGGCTTTTGAGTCTGTGATGGTTTCGCCACTATAAGGGTCGTGCCACGAGCCTGTTATTACGTTACATTCTTTCGTAGACATGAACTCAACACCGGATAGCGACGTTGCCAGTAACAGCTCGTGGCGAGTATTTTGGCAGTCGCCATCGCTATCACTCCAATGAGGCCAGTCACTCCTTTCATATAATACAACGAAGTCTCTGTTTTCGTTTACAGCCTCACGTAATGCTTTGTTCATCTGGCCTTTAGGTAGTCGACCACCAGAATTCAGACATGCTGTTAAGCTTTCATAAGGCGTAAAATTTTTTGTTCTGTTATATGACGAACTTGTCGCGTCGTGACAGATATTTGATGAAGACTTTTTAACGTTGACTTCATTAGTGTGTGTTTTGGCAGAGAGGGAGTTTTGACCGCATCCTGCCACCAAGATCAAAAATAAGGTAAAGAGTAATGACTTCTTGCTATTCATAAAACGTGATTAGAAAAAAACGTTGTTTTTATAATAACAGATGCATTGAAAATCGCAGTTCTCAAACTAGACCTTTGAGCAGTTACAAAACACTGAGGCAGAGGCTACTCTTTTTTAAATGTCCTTCTCCCTCTACATATGATGAGACGAAACAATGGTTGCTGAACCTACGATAGAGACTATCGCGGAAGAGTTGAGTGTTGCTTATGACATTATCCTCAACATTCTTGAGCGCTTCCCAGATATAGATACTGAGCATGCAGCAGATTGGCACCTCAATGAGGTCATAGAGCGACTGGAAAACGTGAAAGCGCATGCTGAAACGATATTTCAAACGTTTGATAAGCTCAACCTTGTTGAATATTAAGACGCAAATGCAGAACTAACAGTGTTTGATATTTGAGGTGTTGCATATCATACATATGATATGCAACATTATGATTTTATTGTGAAAAAAATTTCGTGTTGGAGCTTTTTTATGGCAGTAACGGTATTGTTGGCGTACTATTTAAAATGTTGACGATGAAGTATTGAAAGATATTAACGTTATTTGTACAGCGAGCGACGTAAGAATACGAATCAAAGTCGGGGGGAGGAGTTTTCAATGTCCGAAAGAGAATTTTCATTATCTCAGTACCCGGAAATTGCATTGATTTTTTGGGATTACAACATCGATACAATCGGAGAACGGGAACTTTTTAATCACATTCGCAATAGAATGAAATACCTTTATCAAGACTTGCTCAGTGATGAGGAAGTCGGACTCATTAACGAGCTCTGTAATAAGTATAATGACGGTATTTCTCTCCTTGGTTAGCGGTAATAATGACTTTTTAGATTACGAACTGCATTGGCAAAGAAGTACATTAAAATCAAATGGTATGAGCTAATAGTAAAACCTCGCAAACAGTGTCCTTGCTGTGGCCACATTTCACTGGCAGAGCGAGGAATCTATTTAGTTTTTCCAGTTTGTTGTTAGGAAGACGATAGACTCGATATTAATACGCTAGACATTGGGTCATGCGCATATCACGACATCACGTTGCGTCAAGCTTGACACAACTTTAGAGTATTTGGCGCGTGTGAGATAAAAGTAAAAATACTTACTGTCAGTTAAAGGAAGAAAAGCTCTGACTAGAACGACAGAATTCTTGTGCCTTGAAATCACGCTTAGAGATGTAATGAATCACGCGATGCGTGAAGTCAAACGTCAAACATAAATTGAGTTGAATGACATCGGATAAGACGTGGCGGCTCAGTAAGAGCAATAAGCTCTATGAGTCATGTGTTTAAGCTCCAATTTTCAGGACAATAGCATGTGCAAAAAAGATTTGATTTCGCTCGCGCCCAACGCAGTGAGTCTTTATCAGTCATGTGAAGATGCGGCTGGCCATAACGAAACGCAGTCGACTAACGTGATTATCCAAATGGATATCTCAGCTACGCACCCCACACTAGAGCCGATAAAAATATTGGCATCTCAAGTGTGGGTAAAAATTCCCTGCGAATCTTTTGATGTAATCGCGCGAGATTGGTGCAAAAAGCGTGAACTAAACACAAATAAATTTACGCTAGAAGAGCTTCTCAGCCAGTGCACTTTTCAGTGGCCAATAGTCGAAAAAACGCTCATTGATGGATTAGATGAATGGGTTGAGGACTTATCGCTCACTGAGCAAGTCAATGAGCGTGAACAACAAGATGAAAAAGAGGTTGTTCTTCACTACGAGAATATATTTGATGCAGTAGTTGACGATGAAGATTCAGCAAGGCTCATGCAAAAAAGCTGCAACGACCTTTTAAAACTGCGAGAAATGGGCCAACGTCTTCAGAGCGCCTTCCCGATTTTAAGCGTTATAAGTAACGAAGCGGAACATAAAAAAGCTCTAGATACCATGGAAATGCTATTGGAAGACTATGGGAGTAATTTATTGCTGATAGATGCGCTAAGCTCAGCGATTGCTCGATATGAGCAACAATGAACAATAATAGTCCGAATAGCATTAGGGTTTAAGTCTTGGAACTTGTGAAAGAGCATTGTTGATGAATAGTCTGTATATCAGGGCGATGGAGTATTATGGGAGTTCAGAGCGCAGTAAACGTTGATTGAAGACAGCAAAAATATTTGGGACGCAAGACGCCTCTGGAAATGCGTCATAATTTAGGCGGTATCAAGATGGTGAAAAACAGGTTCCTGCAACTCGAGTGCGCCATGGTAACCTAATGAACCCAAAATATTTTGTCTAGTTAATCAACACAGCTTCTTGATTTCGCAACAGCAGTATTATTGAGCCATAACATTTAATTAAGGTTTGAAGTATAAATGTCTCGTCAATTCACAAATGGACTGAAACAAAAGTCTCTTCATGTTGCGTGTGATATCGCTGGTCAATTTTATATTACCGGTTATGGCGGCATGGGCATGGAGCTTATCTCTCTCGCCAATGAGGATGGAAACGCAATAATTCTTGCGTTAATCGAAGAAGGAAGGTTATTACAAAAGGACAGCATTAGGTATTCTCCTGAGCTCGGCGTAGATTTGAAATTTTATGATTACAATGATGTGTAGTGTGTATTGGCAAATTCTCTGGAAGCAAAAAGAAAATAAGACACTGACTGCTATAGTGTGAGCGTTCGGTAATCCCCACATTCAAATCATAAATTAGCTACGGCATGGTGTTCTTTTTTTGCTAAGGAGAATGCTAATGCAGCAACACCAACGAAGAGAAGTGCAAGACTGGCTCAATTTATTTGATCAACAAAAGGAAAGTGGACTCACTGCTGTGGAGTTTTGTCGCCAGCAGCAGATTAACGTTCAAACCTATTATACCAGGCATCGTGATCTTCGGCCTCAACGAACAAACAGCAAGTTCGTTCAGGTGAAGCGTGAAGTCACGAAGGTTGAGTCATACAACAAAGAAATAGATGGCGAACTTCTTCTTAAATCGGAAAACGCTCAACTTTGCACAGCAACTAAATCTGTTGGTCTTTTTATTTGTACGGCTGCTCTGGAGTAACGAAGCTACCGCAGCTTGCCTATTTGCAAGCATCGGCCTGCTTGCATCTGTTCTCCTGTCGGATCTTGTCCTATCTGCGTCCCACTATCGTTGTAACGTGTATAGTATAGGGATTAGCCGATGATATGCCACAAGCTTTATGCTTTCTGACCTGGCGCTAAAAGCTTTATCACCAGTGAAGCAAAGGATTGCCTATTTGGAACATGTACAAACGCTGGAGGTTTAACGAAAAGCAGTAAAACTTTAATTTTGCTTAGGGTTTCTGGTAATTAAAATTTCGATAAGGTTATCTACTAACGATGAGAAGAACAAAGCACCCTGGTAAGCTTTTTCATGAATACATCCTGAAAAGAGAAGAGAATAATATTCAATGCTTCGCTGCTTTAATGAAAGTAAAAGCACCGTTGCTTCAGGATTTTATTGACGGTCAAATTAGTGTGAATGAAGATTTTGCTAAAAAGTTATATTCTGTAACGGGTATATCAGAACAGTTTTGGTTGAATATGCAATTGAACTACGACAACTCGAACTAAGAAAAATAGGGGTGAGAATAGGGGGGTTGTTAAATTAAATTAACCCACATTAAATCAGACAATAGGGCAATAACTTACATATATTTCTTGCATCATCTATCCCTCGATGATGGCTGCCCATTAACGGCTCATTGACTAATTCAAGTGCCCGCTGCATTCCCACCTTTTTTACTTTCATTTGTTTTGCAAACTCGTTTTTAAGATTAACGTGCTTAGCAGAAATCGGGTTTTTGACGTTGTGATACGCTGAGTCTGACTCAAGGTGATTTCTATCATAATTTCCCCAGCTGCAGAACACATAATTTTTGTAGCGATGCAGCCATTGCGCAAAAATTTCCGAAGCTTCAGGAAAGTGAGGGGCTTTATCTAAGTCTTTCTGTGTAATTGTTGTTAAATTTGTGCAGAACTGAGTGAGACTTGGATGTCTTACTGGTCTCACAAATATGTCAAAGCAATCAACTTCTTTGAGAGAAGTTGCGTCAACCATCACCGCTCCTATCTCAATTACTTCATGCTCTCCCTTTGGAATCGAGTCATCTTCACAACATGTACTCTCTAAATCAACAATCAAAAAATGTGAGAAGCAGTCTACATCAACCATATCGTCAGAACTCAAAAATAAAACTTTCATAAAAGGATTTAACTAGAACGTCAGGCAAACATCCTCTCCGGTTTTTAGTTACTCTAGTATTACCAAACGGTTAAACTATAAACATACGCTAGCATAAAAAACCAGAGCCTGTGTCCACGGCAATCAAATTTTACCGTACTTCTTGATGTAGATTGACAAAAAAGTATCATACTTTTATATCCTCGATGTCAAAGGCAGCTTTAGACAAACACCGGACCTTCGCTTTCCTGTGATTAGGTCTGCAAAGAACGTTTCCCTGTCACTGATGAAGATAACAGGCAGGCAGTGAAAAACACCTAACCAAGTATCAGCAAAATAACGGTCCGCAACGCATCATGGGCAGAATCAGCGCCCGGCGGCTATTAAGCACAGGCTCCCCCTCCACTATAACACTAGTGTCCTCACTTCAGTCATCTGCAAACGAAAGGTGGAGAGAACCAGACACATCTGTGTATTCTCAATATCTCACTGGCTCACCGCTATACACAAAATGTCAAAAATTACGCATTAAAGTAACACATCTTACTGCGCAAAATTATGCTTGAACGCCTTTGTTCTAAGCTTTAGCTGTTAGTTGCAATGTGTGTCTATTTAAGTTTAAAAATCACTAATCTTATAAATTTTTATACCAACATTATTTTCATGAGATACGATCAAAAAATCTTGATAGACAAATACCCCTTCAACCGTGTCTACTACATCAATCTTATATGTATTCTGGATTTCGTCATTTGAAAGTCGATAAAAGTATATGAAGTTGCTGTTAGCGATAAAAACACCTTCATTGTGGACAGAGACCCTGTTGATTGCATTTACTACCGATGGACTCGCTGGCTCTTGGAAAATTACTGGTTCTCCTAAACCATTCGAGTCGACACTCATTTTCCACACAGATGAAAATCCGGTAAAAAAGATGAAACCATCTCTGTACTCGATATCACTGCCATAAATCTCTTCAGTCGAAGAATACTCGTCTTTCAGTTCAAATTCAGAGTTAAACAATTTGATATATCTGTTTCCTGATACTCCCTCGAATACAACAAATTCACCGCTTTGAAGTGGAAAGATGTTATCTATGTAGTTGCTCGTTTGATATCTTTCTACTTCGGTACTCCCGCTTTCCTCACTAATACACAATTCCTCAAGCGTATCAGGAGACTCGCCAGAAGTTCCTCTGTCTACCCAATAAACGCAATTTCCATAAGACGCAAATATCGTTGCACTTAAATTGGGTGATGGTTGAGTGGAATACACAGCATCTAATAGGCTCCCCTCTAAACTTTGAATACTCACAGAATTCAGACCTAATATTCCAAGTAGGTCATTTGTTAGCGCCGCTAAATTATTTGCAAGAGAAGCAGTAATTTGCACTTCTGTCTCTACCAATCCGGAGCTGCTGATATTCAAAAGACTAACTCCTGCATTGTGGCTTATTGCTAGAGAGTCTTGGTAAGAAACATAGGTTCTTCCCCCTGGCAACCAAAAGGAATCCACAAAATCCACATTAATTTCGACTATTTCAGGAGAAGTTTCACTACCATTATTATTGCTTCCCGTGTCGTCATCTATGAGGGTCTCTGGGTCGCTATTTGAACCACAAGCATTTAAAAACATTAAGGAAGAAAGAAGAAGAGCTTGGGTTATGCGCATAAATACTCCGATAGCACACTCACGTTGGTATACTGGTGCTGACGACTACTCTTTTCTTTTTTACTCATAAGATCATCCATTCTAATACTCTCCTAAGGTTTTTAAATCGCGGCTATGAATTTACCTGTTAACTTTTCACTAGCGAGTGTCATAATTTTTTTCATATTTTACGCAAAGCACGATATAGCCACAAAACGAAGATACTCAATACTATGACTAAAGCATAGTCAAACATATAATTGCTTAATGTCATCAAGCTTCCGGTAATGATAAATGACGCAACGTGCCCGAGAAAAATAGAAACTGTAGATGTGAGCGCTAGAGCTGAAAAGCTAGCAAAACTTAATTTAAATGCTTGGTATATGAGAAACGGAAGGTAGATGACTGCAAGCGCCGAATAAGATACAGCCGTAAAGCTGAAGGAGTTTATCGCTATTCCCGAAAAGTTGTAAATCAACGTACCGGTAAGAAACTGAGTAACCGCGAGCATGCAGCAAAATAAGGCTAATTTTCTATTCATTTTAACGATTCCTTTCAATAACATAACACCAAATTAAGCGGCGTTGCCCGCTCTTGGGAATGTTTGCTTAAATTTCCTTGTTAACTTTCATTTTCAATATCAAATTCCAACCTAACCTTCATATCTTTTTGAACTACTGCAACTCCGTCTACAATCTTAGGTTTATACTTCCATTTTCCTAGAGCTCTTATAGCTGCTTTATCCAACATTCCCTGATGAGTAGATTTTATTACCTTAATATTAGCGACATCACCAAGCTCAGTGATGTCAAAAGATAGATCCACCCACCTTTCAGATGTCGGCGCTTCCAATAAATCTGCTTTTTTTGATTCATCTAAACTATCTGCGGTACATATCCCTACAGGCATTAATAAAGCAAAGAAAATGACAACCTTAAACATGAATAATCCTCCTTGAAAGTTAACTTTTAAATAAGGGGCGATGGCACGTAGGGTATAATAAGCGAAGCGGCCCTGCGTGTTAGCGTCTCAACGAGCGACAGCGAGTGACTTTATTTTTTTGTTAGGCGGCATGCAGATCTATTGGCTGCACATTATCCAAATTAATGTTTTGTTTCGCTTGCCAAAGTTCATAATTGTCTTGCATGCTAAGCCAACTTTCTGGGCTGCGTCCCAATACTTTTGATAGCCTTAAGGCCATTTCTGGCGTTACTGCACTTTTACCCTTTACGACACGATTTAATGTTGAAGCTGCAACACCAAGATGGGTAGCGAGTGTTCTGCAGCTTATACCATGTGGCTCCATGTAAATAGACTCAATAAATTCACCTGGATGTGGTGGGTTATGCATATTCATTAGTGATAATCCTCGTAATTTAAGATGTAAGCATTACCATCCGTGAACTCAAAAGTTACTCTCCAATTACCGTTAACTGATATTGACCAAATGTTAGATCTTTCTCCCTTGAGTTGATGGAGAGAAAAGCCAGGTAGATTAATGTCATCAATATTTCGTGCGGTATGAATTGCTGCTAATTGCATACGAAGTTTTTTCGCATGCTTAGTTTGTATGCCTGAGGTTTTCCCTTTTTCGAAAAAGAGCTTCAAGCCTTTATGTTTAAATGACTTAATCATGGCATGAGTGTAGCGCATTGCGCAACGCGGTGCAACTTGACGCCTAACACTCAAATAAGCGGCGCGCTTGCGATGCCAACACAACAGCTAAACCTAAACCGCGTCCGACTTTATTTGTTTTGTTAGGTTTCGATTTCATCTAGTCCTCTATTTTGCCAATAATTAAATCTAAATTACTTGGCACAACTTCCAAATTTGGAACTTCCACTTCATCAAAATGTTTATGGTAACCAGCAATATCACAGTTAGCTACTTCGATGATTTTCGAAGCCAAGGCTAGCAAACCGTCTTTGTCGCCAGTGACGTAAATAGTTTCATTAGCAATATCAAAGGAAACTTTGCCCGAGGGATCAGACTCACTAAATGGAATTCCATTTTTATTAAGCATGAATGTATAACTGAAATTAATCTCTTTCATAGAAACCTAACAATTTAGTAGTGCGCAAATTGCGCGTTTTTCTTCCGAGCATGTGCTTGTTTTTATCCATAGTGCCATCATTCAGAGTTTACTGAAAGTCAAAGAGTACAGAGGTTACGCTTAATAAGGGCTAAATACGTAGAGGACAAAAACGCGCGATTGGGTCGTTTTCCTGAATATAGGGGAAGGCAGCCGAGACCGTATACGTGGACAGGCATTTAACTCTTAATATGTCAATATTTTGAGCATAAACTAGCTCTTTGGGTCCATTAAGTAATAAATAATCAACTTCCGGTTTACGTACACAAGGGCTGCACAGGCAGCCCCTTACAGCCTAAACTTCTATAGATTCCGATATTTCCAAAGCGTCGTCCACCTCAATGCCTAAGTAGCGAACAGTGCTCTCTAACTTTTTATGGCCCAGCAAGAGTTGAACTACCCGGAGATTTTTAGTCTTCTTGTAAATCAGATAAGGCTTGGTTCTGCGCATTGAATGGGTGCTGTAGAGAGATGTATCTAGACCAAGTTTTTCAATCCATCCGTGAAAAATGCGGTTATATTGTCTAGTTGATATGTGCTCAGCGCTATGTATACGGGACTTAAAAAGATAATCAGAGGGTTTTAATCCAGCTTTCTTTACCCAAGCCAATATAGATTCTCCCGTGTTTGGTGTTATCTCAAATTGGACAGGACTACCTGTTTTTTGCTGAACGACATGCGTGCGCCTAAGAGCTGAGCGTCCGCAAACGACATCGGAGACCTTGAGTTTAACAAGGTCACAACCTCGTAGTTTGCTATCAAGACCAAGATTGAACAGTGCGAGATCACGCGTCCGTCCTTCAAGCTCTAAGCGAATCCGGATACCCCATATATGTGATATCTGAAGAGGCTTTTTCTGACCGATAATACGATTTTTGTTCCAAGGTGTATGGATTTGAATTGCCATAATTTGTCTCCTGTTTAATAGGAAACATAATTATGGCAGTCCGGCCAAAGTTTATGGTTTGAATAATGGTACTGACAGATTTTTTTACCGGGAATTCAGCATTGCTCAACCATCAGACTGAGAAGCTATATGATTTCTTATATACTGTGCTTTCTTTACCCTACCTGCGCAGGTATGGCCAAAGTAAACTGCATGAAATTTTAACTATTTTGATTTTGTTCAGAAATATACTGAGCATAAAGAAGGTCAGCAAAATCCGCTTCACCAATTTTGCCCACAACCAAATCTCTGATGGCATCTGCGAATAATTCGTTATCAGCAATTAATTCATAATCATTGAGAGATAAATATTCCAAAGCTACAGCGAGACCAGTCCGTTTGTTTGCATCAGGAAGCGAATGAGAAAGTGCAATAGAGGCAGCATACTTTGCTGCTATTTCGAAAACATCATTCAAGCCTAAATAAACAATAGCATTATCAATCCTGCCTAGCGCCCCCTGAAGCTTATTGATATCAGCGGCCCCCTTCATACCAGGCTCGTTTTCGAGAATGTAGGCGTTAATCTCTATAACGCGCTCGAAGGGGAAAAAAATAAGCTCCATTACATGTAAGCGAGTTTTTCGAACGTACGCTTGTGTGTTCTTAGCACTAGCTTAGTTTCGGATTTCACGATCTGTTGCCCAAACTCACCAGAGAGGTCAAGTTTCTTTCTTGCTGGAACTTTGGGGCGTTGAACAGCTTTAACACCGTAAACTTCAATTTTTGTATTCATAAATACCTCTCATAACTAGATCGATAGTATACACCTGATTTTAGGAGAAACATATTAAGCCAAGACTATTGGTATCATATGCACACATACCAAGCTAAATTGCCTCTTCAGGCAACAAAAGACAAGAAACGGACATTCAACAAAATCAGTTTTTGGATTGTTTTTAAGCTAATACGGCTATCGTCCAGCAGCCTTTGCTGCCTTTTCTATCCAAGAACCCATGTTATTGTAACCATCATCATCAATCCAATCATATGTTGGATAAGTAATTGTTTTTCCGGCGCTTTTGAAAGTCCATTTATCAAAGGGATTTTTTCCCTTTGCACTAGTGTTGCCTCTGCTGTCTTTTTTCTTATGAATATAAATACCCAACATGCCATTTCCCTTCTTATGGCTTTCCGTTATCTCGTAGTCAATCCACTTTTTGCCCACTGTATCCGAACCGATTAAAACTACGGTAACAGACGTCCCTTTCATCTGCTCGGAAATCCACTTCTCGATATCCGCATCCTTCTTCTTCTTTACCTCTTCCCATTTCGCGGTATCAAAAAAACCTGATGCCTTTCGATTTTGGGTTAACCAGCTATTTCTAATACTTGCCGCTCGCCAGTTATCAGCCTTATACCTGAAACTAAAGAATGTGTGTCTAGCCATTAATTATTCCCTTTACATCAATTTAATAATTTTAATCACTGATTCGATTAATTCTTCAGACTTTATTTTACTACTGCCAATATCTGAGAAGAGTTGTTTCATCTCAGCTGAGTTCATAGTAGATTTTTGAACTTCTAAATTTCTCTCGTTCCATAGTTCTTCCGCCATGTAACCAGTAGCCCCAACTGGAATCAAAAATAGTCCTTTACTCTTAGCAATTTCATATTCTTCGCGCATACCGTTTGACAATACAGTCCTATCTCCAGCAGACTTATTTCCAAATAAAAATAATGCGATTCCTGCATGATTTATCATATCGTCTCTATACTTCGTCCATAAAATAGGCAAAGGCGATTTTCCTTCAGTAGACTGAGGAAAAGGGCGCAAAACAAGTTGATCTTCTATTTTAGCTTTTGGGCTAGTGAAGGTTTCCTCCAGTACGCCAGATATCACAGCACTTCCAATTCCCAGCCCAAAGCCAGAAACAACACGAACACCTTGTGATACTAGTTTTCGACTTAACTCATACACAAATTTTAAGGCGTCGTGTTCGCCCATCTCACCATACTCACAGGCTGCCCCTGATACAAAAACAGTATTAGATTTGTAGTTTTTTTCTAACTGTCTCAATAACTCTGTGATTTCAGAAAAATCGTCAACAAGAATTGTTTTTATATTGAACCGCTCCAAGTCTTTTATAAAATACTCTTGCTTCCTCTGTCGATATTCAAAATCAGCTATTTCTTCGGAGTGTTCTTTTTCAATACCTTTTATAAAGCAATAATGACGTCGTTGGTTTCCCTCATAAGCAACTCGAACTCGGCTTAGTATGTAATCCAAGTTTGGATCTGTGAAACTAAATCCAATAAATATGAATGTTTTTGATATCAGATCGCCTTTTAAATTGGCTAGATATTGATCCATCTTGACGTGATATTTCTCATAGTCATCCTTAGTCAGGACAGCTTGATTTGGGTGATCAACATCACCATGCATTTTATAAACGACCGCGTCACGTTTCGGCTTGGTAGTGGACAAGTGCTCTTTTGTATATTTTACATCTGCTATTTTTCCAGAGTTATCAAGAGCACTTTCAATAATCTTGTCATAATTTGTTGTCCAGTAAGTTCTAATTGGCAATCTACAAAGTATCTTATGATTTTGTGTTTCTGAAGCGTCTCTTGAAAACTCTTCTATAAGCCTTTGATTTAGCTGACTTCTGTTGTTGGCGTTATCATTGCAATGAAACTGCGCTAGAGCTACTAAATCACTTTCTCTATCTACATCTAACCCAAGTTCATCTGCGATTGGTCGTAACAATTCGGACCAGTTTACGAATCCTAATCCCGCGGACATTCCAGCCCCAGCAAAAACGGCTACGTTTTCATTAAGTAGCTCTTTACCCACATCCCTTAGAAAGGCTTGTTTTTTTAAATCCATTACCAGTGTCTCAAATTAATTCAATCTTTTGGGGCATATCTCAGCATACTTTGATTTCATCGTAACACTCACTGAACTGTCAAGACATGCTTTAAGTTAAAAAGGTATGAAGAAGTGTCCGCTTTACGTACATAGCTGCCGTTAAAATTGTTTAAACTCAACGATATCTTTTGGCACATAGCGGAAGTTGGAATACTCTAAGCGACTCCACATTCTTTTTTCTTACGAGCAGCCTTTCAAGAGCGACCATCAGCAGTTTGCTTATGGTCGCTCGGAGTTCGTTTTACTCAAGCGTAAATTGGTCGATATTAGGACCGCTTTCACCTACTGTTCTAAATTCTATATGGTTGGCGCCCTTTACCAATGTGAAGCTTACTGCTTGATGTCCCCACTTGCTGTCCCAACTTCCTGTCGGTTCGAATTCAACCATTGCTGCTTTTTTATCGTTGATATAAATAGCGAGTGGTCGTTTTGACTCTGTGTCGTTGTGCGTGTACCTAAATACAGCTTTATATTCTCCTTCAGCGCCATCGTTTTCGTGATACCAATACATCGTACCTTCTTTATTATTGAATGTTCCGTAAGCGCCACCGTGAACCCCATGAGCACCTCTCACTGCCCCTGCACCCTTGCCATATTCAGCGTCTTCGCCTTGTAATGATAATCCGCGCCCAATCCACATGTCGGCTGAGTTCTCATCGCCCCAAAAAAGGCCAACACCTTGACCAAATTTTTGCGTCATTTGCATTTCAAGTCTACCGTTTACAAATATATTGGCGTATACCGTATCTCCATCATCTACATTGAACGGAGTTAAATACGCTTTCATTTTGGCTTCATTGCCACTGTTTACACTATAAAAAACTTCTATTTTTTGAGAAGTGATGTTGGCAGTGTCAGTGATAGCAATGGTTTGGACATCAATGGCAACTTTATTTGATAGCCTTAAAGCTTCATCACCTACTATTGCGCCTATCGTTACAAATTCACTGGCATCTGGATGAGTCACTTCAATAAACGCCCTGTTTTTACCCATAAATAAGTGCCGATAATTAGATTTAACGCGGTTGGTGTGCTCGTAAGGAGAGCCGTTTTCAAGGGCTTTTACCTTTAAGCCTTCACTGAAATGGTAATAAGTTTTATGGCTTCCATAAGGATAAAAGTTGTTTTCTTCGTCAATAGTTTCAGTGGTGATTACTTTCGCAGTATTAAAACCATCTTCAGCTGCATAAGTGTCAATGCTGTGTCTTAAACCAACAGGGGAGTCAGCGGTTTTAAATTCTTTCTCTAAGATTTTTTGACCGTTTTTATAACCTACTGCCCTTATCGAGCCTGGTGTCCATGGAACGAGCCACTCTACTTGCATTTCATTGGCTTGTTTACCTGGCTTATCACGACCAAGAGATTTGCCATTGAGAAACAACTCGACTTCATCGAGGTTCGAATACACCCATACTGGAATCTCAGTGCCTTCCTTCATAGTTGGATGTGTCCAACTGGGAAGTATATGGAGTGAGGGTTCATCGAGCCATTGGCTTCGATAAAAGTGAAAAAGATCTTTCTTAAAGCCTGCGAGATCAAGTGCGCCGCCCATAAATGCAATGTAAGGCCAGCCTCCATGTGCTAAGCCAGCTTCACCATGGTAATCAAAACCTGTCCAACGAAAGTGTCCTGCATGATGCGGTAAATCACGGGCTAATTCCCAGTTTTGACGCGCACTAATACGCACGGTTGCGTTATCGTATGAAGAATTAAGGTGTTGCTTTTGATTCGACCAGTTTTTTGGGTCTTTCCAATCGTAGAAAAATATCTCTTTATCAGTAATGTTAGGTAACTCGAACGTATCGTCTTTCGGACCGTCACGCCACCACGTCTGGGTGCGATAGTATCCTCGAGTTTGCCACGTGTGAGGTGCTTCCGTTGATACAAATGGCTTATCAAAACGTCGTTCAAAAAAGCTCTTACTTTCCGAGCCTCCGTTAATGCCTACTACGTCTAAACCTTCTTTGTTCGTTGAACCGGAGGTCACCAGTCGGGTAGGGTCGTGCTTTTTAACGGCTGCAGCGAGTTCCGTAACAATTTCGCCGTGGGTTTCGTTACCTACGCTATAGATGATTATTGAAGGGTGATTTCTATTGCGGGTTACCCATTCGGTTAAGTCTTTTTCCCACCACTGCTCAAAGTGGTATCGCCCATAATCATGACGCGCTTTTTGTTTCCAGCCATCGAACACTTCATCCATAACCATTATGCCCAGTTCGTCACAAAGTTCGTAGAACATGGTGGGGTAGGGGTTATGGCCGGTACGGATGGCGTTTACTCCCATTTCTTTTAAAAGGCTTAGCTTCCATCGCAAAAGAGGTTTTGTCCAAGCACCCCCAACAGGTCCGCCCTCATAATGTTCGGCAACGCCCTGAATCTTGACATTTTCGCCGTTTATCCAAAAACCGGTATCTGTTTTCCATTCGATATGACGGATGCCAAACTTAACACTATCTGTATCTACTGGCACATTGTCTTTCTTTAGTACAATATCAAGGTCGTATAAATATGCGTCATGAGGTTGCCACAATTGTGCGTTGTTCAAGTCAAAAGAAAATGTGTAGTTGTGATCACTCTTTATGTCTTTCAGCATCTGCTCGTGTGAAAAACGCTCGGTCCCTTCTTGATCATGCACGCGATAATGAATTGAAAAATTATCTTTATCGTTTGGTTGCACGTTCAGCTGAAAACTAGTTTCAACCTCTGTACGCTCTCCAACTAATGGCGTATTTACGAATAAAGAGTTATCTTCAATATGTGTAGGATTAAGTATAGCAAGCTTAACCGGAGCGTAAATTCCGCCCGGGTGGTACCAACGCGCAGAGGGTTGAAGCTCATTGTCAACGCGCACGCTAATTACGTTGTTTTCTTTCTTGAGAAATTTAGTGAGCTCATATTGGAAACTGATATAGCCATAGGGACGTTTTCCTAGAAAGTGTCCGTTTATCCAGACTTCGCTATTCATATAAACGCCTTCAAATTGAAGCCACACTTGTTTATCTTGCCAGTCATTATTGAATGTGAAGTGCTTCCTATACCAAGCAGTTCCTCCGCCGTGATAGCCGCCAGACTGGCCTTGGGTTCCCGATTTGTTTACGCCCTCCTCGAATATATAGTCATGAGGAACATTGAGTAATGTCCAACCGCTGTCGTTGAAAGCCGGCTCTTTATAAATACGGTTATCGCTTAAATGAAATTTCCAGTCATTGTTGAAATCAATATATTGCCTGCTATTTTGGGCGGCAAAAGAATCGGCCGCTGCAAGCAAACCGATAATAATAATGACACTCATAATGAGGTGGTTAAATGTCTTCGCTCTTGGCAACGATGTTAACGATTGCAGCATACAATTTGGTCCTTAAAAATCTAAAATCAGTGGGGTCGCTAAAGTAGTTATTCTTGGTGTTTAATTGGGAGCGACATCCTTATATGACGCATGATGGGAATCAGTCATACGTATTTCATCCAAATACAGATAGTGGTCATTTTGCATACCGCTTAGGTCGCCATTAAAGTACATACCCCATGAAGGGTAGATGCCTTTATCATCGTTATACCCAAATCGGATATTGTCTTTATCCAGCACTTTTTCGCCATCTACCCAAAGCTCTATTAAGCCCGTTCTTGCGTCGGTATAGTCAACTTTCACATGCAGTACAAAGTCAACCCATCGGTCTAAGTAGTCCTGCTTCGAACCTAGGATTTCGAAATGCTCCGTGCCGTCCCCATTTCTTGTAGGGCTTAACTCATATGGATCCCATTTCCAATTGCCTCTCATTCCTTGTTCTGTGAGTGTAAGGCTAAAGGGAGGATTGCGGGAATGCTCTTGCAATCGTTTATCTGCACTACCGTGAATTTGAAAAAATAGCCAATCGTTGGGCTCACTTGTTGTGCCGTCACTCGGAAAATAAAAGCTAAAGCCATACCACGCTTCAGCGCCTAATACCGTGCTGGTTTTAAAGCCATGAAACATCGCTTTTCTGTCTACATTATCTAACTTTTTTGGGTCTCCGTTATAAGTTGCAGGCTTTTCGTGTTTCCAGTGCAGTTTTGCGGCGTATTTCCCGTTTCGTACAATCTCTTGTTCCACCGAAAATGCGGAGTTCGTTTGTAGCTGATTAAACATGAAGTTTTTTGGTAATGCGCTGTCTAATCCTGGTGTAAAGCCACGCGGGTAAGCGGCGTTCCAACCTGCATTTTCAAACGATTCATAAATCAGGGGGGCGGTGGCAGACAAACTATCATCAACTGCGCGTGGTTTAGCGGGCGTTTGAAACTCTCCATCATGCCAAAGGTATAATCGCTGCGATGCCCCTTTTTTAATATTTAATATAACCCCTAGATTATGCCCATTGTTGTCCTTTATTCCTTCCATTTGAATCCGAGTGTTTTTTAGCGCTAAATGCTCTTCCAATACGTTCCAGTTCGTTCCGTTAGTACTTTCTACAGTTGCAAAGTGGGTTACTTTTTCCGCATCACGATAGATTGCAACGCCAGTGCGTCTATCGGGATCTGTACTCAATGTTTCCAAGCTTAGAATATCTGAAATAGTCTTGTTGTCTTTGTCGCTAAGCGTTCTATTAACCGTATTAGGCAAAGGCAAACTGTGTTGCCACTGACCATCGTTAAAGACCGCCATTCGTTTCTCACGGAAAGACTTGGTTCGGGCTTCATAAGCTACCGCCGGTTTACCATCTTCCAAAATGAGTGGGGACGTGCCGAAAGGTGTTTCCTCTTTGTCTGTTGAATCGAACGCTAGCATTTTTTCGTTCGCCATATTAATGGTCACGGGAATGTCAATCGTTTCATCTTGAGCGTTATAGAATAGTCCGCTGGAAGTATCTAATCGCATGTAATAAGCGTTGATACGGGCATAAGTTTCTTTATCGTGATATTCAAGAAAGTTGCATTCATGCCATAAAAAACTAATCGCTATTTCGGTATCAGATATCTTTAGTGGATTGATATAAAAAGTGTCAACATTAATTGGGTTGCCCGATTGCGGTGTGGGCCACGTAATAACTACGGGGTCTTCAAATCGTTTAGAGCCCGCTGGCATTTTGTAATATACCCAAGGAGATTTATGTGTTCCGGCACGGGTAAATAAGTAAATGTCGCCGTTTCCCATTTTGTAGCTTTTGGTATAAGACGCAAAAGGAGAAATATCATCAAGGTATTCAAACTCACTTATATCACGCGGTTTTTTGGAAACCACGTGAAGCATTCTTCCACCTGCATGAGGAGTATCAATCGACAATGGGTTTAAACCGTCTTCTCTTTCGCCGCCATGTCCTCCGTAAACAATGTGAAGGTAACCTTTGTCATCCATTTCTATGATTGGACGTCCGTGACTATCAATCTTCCTATTGCCTTTGGACAATGTGCTTTCCGCCGCTTTGAGAGGTTTTTGCCACTTTTTCGATGTTAAGTTATAGGATGTAATATAAGGGTCGGTAAGATGCCCTTGGTAAGTGATATATAGCGTATCGCCATCGAGATATTGCCAACCTCGATGAGGATTACCTGGTAAATTTTCAGTAAAGTGACCCTCTGGTAACGCTGGAAGAGAGTCAGGTAAAGGTTTTTTAGCGCCGAAGTCTTCTTTTACTAAAGGGTAAATATCTTCAAATTCTCTTCCAGCTTTAAATGCATCATAAATTGGCTGATATTCTGGATACTGCCCATACATGTACTGATCAATTCGCCACTGCCAATATTGCGCACTCTCAGGATTTTTATGCTCGATTTGTCCCTTCAATGCTGAAAAAACGTTGTCGTTTTTAGAGTGTGTCGCAATAAACGCGGCTCTTTGTTTATAAAAATCGTTTTCTGGTATGGATTCTTTCGCTGCCTCTGTTGGGGCACATGCTATGGTTAAAAAACTTATTGTAAGCCCAATAGCTGCACTTTTGAGGAGCCCCGCGGCTGGGAAACTTTGGGATGCAGCCTTGTTTCTTGTCTTCATGCGATTTTAATCTCATTAGGTTTCACCATTGCCTCTTTGCTCTCTTTAACAAATGGCAAGGGTGATGTATATTCGTTCATATGTAATCACAATGTAACAAAAATAGTCAATATGAATCATAATCAATTTGATAAATTGTTAAAAAGAACTGTGAAGCTACATGTTTTCACGCTAATAGGCTGCATAGCAGTAGCTTCATCATCATTAGCGCAGACGACCCTTGAATCAGAGTTTGCAATGCCAGAGCCATCGTATCTTCCTAAGACATGGATGCATGCGATGAATGGAAATATAACGAAAGAAGGACTCACCGAAGATTTTAACGCTATGCGAGAAGCTGGCATCGGTGGCGCTATCTTCTTTCATGTGCACAGACGCAACGTACCTTTTTCATCTCGAGGCCCTATAAGGTTTGGAACCGATGAGTTTAATAAACATCTGGTCCATGCTGCAGCTGAAGCTGATAAACAAGGAATTGAGTTTGGTATACACAATTCTGATGGTTGGACATCTAGCGGTGGACCATGGGTAACACCTGAACAATCAATGAAGCGACTTACTTGGTCAGAAACAAGTATAAGTGGTGGGCAAACTTTAATACCTCCTCAACCGGGATACGCGGAGCAGCTGTACCGAGATATTGCTGTCATAGCTATCCCAAGAAATAAGTTTTCGTCAGATAATAGTTTCCAAAATGGACAGATTACCGTTTCAGACAGTTCACTTGATACCAGTGTGTTAAAGGACAGTGATTGGGATACGGAACTCACATTTTCTAAAAATGAAGAAGGTGTTTACTGGGTACAGGTGGAATTGGATTCTCTATCTTCTCTTCGGAGCCTTCAGATTGAAACACCGAACCGACATGGTGATGCCGCCCTTCTCATATCCGATGACGGTATTCATTTTCGTAACGTTGTAGAGAAACTCCGTAGGCCAAGAACAGGCGCTAGGATGTGGGCATTCAGCCCACAACTCGTTTCTAAGGATAATGATGGTTTTAAAGCAAAGTTCTTTCGGGTTGTATTTGATAAGCCAATTGCCATTAAGCGTTTTGATTTGTGGTCAACACCGCGCATAGACGATTGGCTTTCAATGAATTCAATGGAGCGAGGAAAACTGAGTTTGACACCGAGTATAGCGCCTGGTGCCATAATCAAGCGCGATGATATTCTAGTGTTGAATCAAGGCGACTTGCCTGCCAAGGGTGTAGAGCTTCCAGAAGGCGACTGGCAAGTTTTGCGTTTTGGTTTTACTAGTACTGGGGCTTTCAATATACCAGCTACCGTTGAGGGTGAAGGACTGGAAGTTGATAAGTTTAATGCAGAAGCATTACGACATCATTTTGAACAATTTGTCGGGAAAATAGTAACAGATGCCAAAGATGCTGGTATCGAATCATTAAAAACGGTTGAAGTTGATAGCTACGAAGTGGGTGGTCAAAATTGGACTGATGACATAGCAGAGAGCTTTCAACAGCAATTCGGCTACGACCTTATTCCGTGGTTACCGGTAATGACTGGAAGGGTTATCGAATCTCCTGAGCATACGGGAGCCGTTCTACAAGAGCTTAGACAGCATCAATCTGATCTGATGGTTGAGAACTATTTTGGAGAATTTACTCGTCTTGCAAATGAGTATGGACTTGAAACATATATTGAGCCCTATGGGTGGGGCCCTTTCGATGAACTGGCCGCGGGTGGAAAGGCAGACCGGTTGATGGGTGAGTTTTGGGTACGGGAAACAGAGTACAATGGTCGCATTATGGCTGCCATATCTTCAGCACATATTTATGGAAAAAAAATAGTTTCGGCTGAATCATTCACATCAATTAACACCGTAAATTGGTATGGCCATCCTTATTTTTACAAACATTATGGCGACGAAATGTGGGCGAGGGGAATTAACGAAACTATGTTCCATAGGTTTGCTCATCAACCTAATAATCATGTAAAGCCTGGTATGACCATGGACTCCATTGGGTCTCATATCGATAGAACACAAACGTGGTGGAATAACGGCGGCAAATCATGGTTTAAATATTTGGCAAGGGGATCTTATTTACTTCAGCAAGGCGTTCCCGCCGCAGATTTTCTTGTTCATTTAGGCGACGTTGCGCCTCTTCGAGTCGGCAATAAAAACAACACTAATGTACCTAAAGGTTTTGGCTACGATTACACGAACACGGATGTTCTGCTTAATCGTGTAAGTGTTAAAGACGGTCTGTTAGAGCTTCCCGAGGGAACAACATACAAAGCGTTACATTTACACAGAACAGATTTCATGCACTTTAAAACACTAGAGCGAATCAAAGAATTAGTGGGTGCGGGTGCGACGGTTATTGGAGAGAGGCCACAACGTGTTATTGGTTACAGTGAGTGGGCGAAGCAAAAGGAGTTTGACCAAATTGTAAATGCACTTTGGGGTTCAGAAGAAGGGCAAGCACATCAAATAAACCGTTATAAAAAAGGAATTGTGAGCAGCTACTCATTAGGTGACTCAATTAATGAGTTAGGGATTAGGGCTGATATGGAAATTGACGGCGTGCCAGCACAGTTTTTTGCACACCGACGTATAGGACAGAACGATCTTTACTATTTTTATAACGATGATCCTGATTTCAAAAATGTTGAAATCACCCTTCGTGATGGCAATGGAACGCCGGAGATTTGGAATGTGGACGATGGAACCATAGAACAAGTTCAAGATTACCAAATAACCGACTCGGGCTTAAAAGCCAAGCTGCCGCTTGAGCCATTTGCATCGAGGTTTGTTCTCGTTAGACGTGATGATAAAAGCCCCAAATACAATGGCTTTCACAGCGAAATAGTTAATGATATTTACGCACGAAAAAGTGACCACAATATTATTAATACATTTGCTAAGCCATGGAATGTAAAATTTGACAAAGCGTGGGCTGGGCCAGGTGAGGTGACGTTTGATTCACTTATAGATTGGACTGACAATGAAATAGAAGGCATTAAGCATTACTCAGGCACTGCTAGATATCAAACTTCTTTCCAAGTGGATAGCGAGTACTTGAGCAGTATGTCATCTCTTTATCTTGATCTTGGGGATGTTCAACAAATTGCAGAAGTAACGGTGAACGGGCAGTCTTTTGATACATTATGGAAGCCGCCCTTTGTGCTAGATATTCGAAGCGCAGTGCAACTGGGTGCAAACAGCCTAGAGATAAAAGTGACAAATACGTGGGTAAATCGACTGATTGGTGATGAAGCTCTTCAAGACACCAGTGGTTACTCAATGACAGGTGATACGGTCCCTTGGTTAGTCGAGAATAGACCGGCTCCTGAAAGTGAGCGTGTCACATTTACTGGTTTTAATTTCTTTGCAAAACAACCCAAAAAATTGCAGGCATCTGGCTTGATTGGACCAGTTCGTCTTTTAACGATAAAGCAAAACTAAGATGGTGAGGTAAAAATGGCAATGGGCGTGTAGCTATTGTGTAGAGTTGGGTGAGCTCTATAAAAGTGTTCGTGTTTAGGAACTTATACAATAAGTTATCCAAAGACGTTTAGGTACTATACTTACCTCTTTAGATAGAACACTTTCTAAAAAATAGAAAGTACAAAAGTTTTACCTAATGCGAGATTTTGTTCATTTGTAGAGCGAACTCGTGAGTCGCGTACCCACCTTAAGGCACTTTGGGTATTAACAAGAAAACACCTTCTTTTTTGGCGTCTAAGACGTTCATTATTATTAATACGCCACTTTATTTTTTGTGAATAAAGTTGCTTTTTTGTAGTACGGTATGAATACCTTGCTTTCTTTTCGCGGAGAAGATGTATAGCAAAAGATAGCTGGTCTTAATTAATGAAAATAAAATTGCACTTAACCGTTCTTTATAGATAACGTATTTTAACAGGAAAGCTGTGTGACCTACTTATCCGCCTCACTAAGTGTAATTATCTTAATATTAACTGGCTGCTCGTTTTCGCTGCATGCTGCGCAAGTCTCGATATATATCGCAGACAATCAAGGAAAGCCGCTCACTAATATCGTTGCTCTTTTACGCAGTACCGATATGTCGAAGGTAGCTAAGACTGAGCCAGCGATAGCAATCATGGATCAAATAAATAGAGAGTTCGTTCCCCACACATTGGTGGTACAGCAGGGTACCAAGGTTGATTTTCCTAATTCCGATAATGTTCAACATCATGTTTATTCGTTCTCACCTGCGAAAACGTTTGAGTTAAAGCTTTACAGTGAATTAGAGGTGGAACCTCAATTATTCAATACCCCTGGTGTGGTGGAGCTTGGGTGTAACGTACATGATTGGATGTTGGGATATATTTATGTTGCAGATACACCTTATTTCGCACAATCCAACAGTGAAGGCAATGCGACCATAACAGTCCCCGACGGCGATTATACGATGTCTATTTGGCACCCAAGACTGTCAGAAAGCGACACCGCGAGAATGTCGAGTTTAACCGTCGGTAATGATGATATTACCGTAAGCTTTTCTTTGTTTTCGCCTTTATTACCCAGTCTTGTTGAATATGATGCGGTGGAGGGCTTTACCGAATATGATTAAAACTTTGTTTGGCCGCGCCTTAAATTTGCGCACGACATTAATGGTAAGTTTTTTAACTATCGTTTTAGTGGTCGTGCTATTTACCTTGTATATCGTTCAGCAAGCCACATTCACTCATTCAACTGGACTGTTGAAAACGAATGCCGAGACATCGAGTCGAGTAATAAACGACTACGTGCGAGAAGTGGCTAATGTATTACAATCCTCAGCAACCAACTTAGCTGCAGATTTCAGTGTTAAAAGTTTAATTTTAAGCGCAGATACTCAAGCGCAGTCACTGACACTTGGTATGCGTAACTTTGCAGACCGCTTTGGTGCAGAAGAATTTGCCGTGATTGACAGTAAAGGCAAAGTATTATCTACCTCAAAGGGCTTCACCTCGATAAAAAGTATAGATGTTGAGAGACTCGCGGTAGATGGTATAACGTGGGCAGAGATAGACGGTGCTATTTTCCTAGCCAAATCGGTTGCTGTGAAAAACACGCCACGTTCCAGAGATGCCATGGCGTGGTTAATATTTGCTAAGCCTATTGCGGGATTGATAAACGATGACCTAACACGTCTCACCACTATGGACGTCAGCCTGCTGCGTGAAACACAAAACTCATTTACTTATTTAGCGTCTAGCTATCATAGTGCTATCCAACAAGAATTTTCGAATGTGCTGATGAGTGAGAGCAACGACTTACAGGATGCTTACCTTTCCAGTGATCATTATGTGTATTTTGTTAGCGCGTTAGGCAGCACCCAAAGTGCAACAATATTACTTATGTTATCCACAGTAGAAAGCAACGCTTATCTGTCTTACAACAGCTTGTTAGGGCGCTTAATCGGCTTGCTCGTTGTCGTTGCCATCGTTGCGCTAATAGCAGCGATGTTAATATCCAACAGTATTACTAAGCCAATTCTTATTTTAGTAGGGTTAACTGAGAAAATCCGCCAAGGGCTGCATGTAAACAAGTTTCCAGAAGAGGGAGCCGCCGAAGTAAACACGCTGTCTAATGCCATAAGTTCGATGCAAAGCGCAATTGTCAAAAGAGAGCACGAGATAGAAAGGCTGGCATTTTATGACAGCGTAACGTCTCTGCCTAATCGTAACCGCTTTATTCAACTACTTGAAGAGCAGATAACGCTTTATCCGGGTAGTATGTTTTCGGTGGTACTCATTGATATAGCTCGATTTAAAGAAATCAACGACACTATTGGTCACAGTACGGGTGATAAGCTGCTCGCTTTGGTAGGAGAACGTTTACGCAGCGGTTGTCGCGACAACATGTTTATAGCCCGTTTAGGTGGAAATGAGTTTGCTGTAATCGACACTGAAGATGGAAATGTCGAGCAGTTGATGGATGAGTTGGCAAGTATGTTTAGCGGTGCTTTCAACATTAACTCACTTTCGCTAAACATAAATGTCAGTATTGGTGGAGCTAGGTACAACGACCATGGAATTCAGCCGAGTGAACTGATGCAGGCGGCAGATATTGCGCTTCATGCCAGCAAAGATTCCCATAAGCCTTACGTACTCTATCATGAAGAATTAAATACGTTCTCAGTGCTGCGATTGCGGCTAATGAGTGAGCTAAAAGAAGCACTCAATCAAGGTCAGTTGACGTTGTACTATCAGCCGAAAATGGATTTGGCTAATGATAAGGTTCACAGCGTTGAATGCTTGATCAGGTGGATACACCCCGACCATGGCTTTATTTCACCAGACGAGTTTATCCCTTTAGCTGAGCAAACTGGCGCCATCCGCTATGTAACCAGTTGGGCGCTGCGACAAGCTGCCCAGCAATATGCACAATGGCGAAGCGTAGGAATGGACATTGCAGTGGCGGTCAATATTTCTGCTGTGGATCTCACCGACTTATCACTCCCTCATACCGTGTCGGCGCTGCTGTCCGAATTTACTATGCCACCTGACAAGTTCATTCTTGAAGTAACTGAAAGTGCGGTTATGGGCGATCCTGAAGTGGCAATCAATGCGCTCAATATGTTAAGTCGAATGGGAATTAAGCTTTCGATCGACGATTTTGGTACCGGGTTTTCTTCAATGGCACAGCTGAAGAAAATGCCCGTCAATGAGATTAAAATTGATAAAGCATTTGTGTTAGAGCTTGCTACCAATGAAGAAGACCAAGTTATGGTTAAAACACTGATCGCATTAGCTAAAAACCTAGGGTTGAGTACGGTTGCTGAAGGGGTTGAAAATGAGGAGTCGGTGATATTACTTCGCAACATGGGGTGCTCGACAGCTCAGGGGTTTCACTTAAGCAGACCATTACCAGCAAAAGACATTACGCCATGGTTAGAGGCACATAGTGACGTTCGCTAACTTTTAGCAATGTACTAACGTTGAATAAGGAAGGCAGTGAAATACTGGATTCTATTGTTATTGATTTGTGTTGTTATCAGTGCGCCAATTAGCGCACAAGTGCTGTCTGGGCGTGTCGAAGTTGCCATTGTCGATGCCGACAAACTGACAACGTGGCAAAACAGTGGTACTGGTATTCTTCGGCCTGAAAGCGGGGGTACTCAGCTTCAACAGGCTTTCATTAGAACCCACTTCGACTTAAACAGTGATTGGTCTGTAGATGCCGTGCTTAATGCGTATGAAGACGGTGTAGATCATATTGGTTTTACTCAGGGTTTTCTGCGCTATAAACCTCTGACACCAAATAAGGTTAAGGTAAAGGCAAGACTCGGTTTTTTCTACCCATCAATGTCGATTGAAAACGTTGCCGAAGGCTGGCTTTCCCCTTATACCTATACACAATCTGCTATTAACAGCTGGATAGGCGAAGAGCTTAGAAACGCAGGCGGAGAAATTAGCTTTTTTGAAAATGGTAGAGCGAGTCGTAGCCCCTGGAGTTGGGAAGCCACATTCGGTGTGTTTAAAGGTAACGATCCGCTAGGCTCTCTGCTGACATGGCGCGGCTTTGCGATGCATGACAGGCAAAGTCTTCATTCAGACAGAATAAACTTTGCGAAGCTGCCTAGCGTTATTCGCGAAGACGCAATCAATTCACCCGCATGGGTAGAACCCTTTACCGAAATTGACGGAAGGTGGGGAGGTTATGTCGGATTTCATTTACGCCATTTTCGAACATCAGAAGCACGATACTACTTTTACGACAATAGAGCCGATCCAAGCGCTATTAATCAGGCGCGTTTGTATGCATGGCGCACCAAATTTCATTCCCTAGCACTACAGCATAATTTCAATAGGCAATGGCGTCTGATGTTTCAATTTATGGACGGGTCGACAAACATGGGCCCCAATATCGTCAGAGCTGACTTTACTGCATGGTATGTTGCTGGGCGATATTCTCATAACAAGCATTCAGTGACTCTGCGTTATGATTGGTTTGATGTTCGAGAAGACGATTCTATGCCTGCTGATCAAAATAACAGTGACGGGTACGGCGTAACGCTAGCATGGCGTTATCAATATACCCATCACTGGGAGTTTGGCGCTGAGTATCATCGAAACGAAAACAAAGCAGAAAACAGAGTTCAACTTGATATTCCACTAAGTCAAACTCAAACGCAGTCTCGCTTTGTTGCGTCATATCGTTTCTAATAGGTTTAGTACTTTCGATGATTAAATTACAGACCACCTTCAAGTAAGTATATTCTCTAGGTGTCCCTCATCTACCACCGAGGTGCCCCTCTTGCTCAACTCGCGCGCGTCTTCGGTTGGAGTGGTAGGGCGGGATTGCAGGGTTGATGCCACTGTTGGGGTGTCGCGGGTGGGTTTTATGAGTGTTTTTATATGAAGGTGGTCTGTAAATATAATATAATAGGGCATGTTAGTAATTGATAAGAGGAAGAGGTCATGGTGAATGACTTTGCGCGCTTTAATAGCCTGCTTACCACTTTGGATGAATTATATGATTCACTTTACAGTGCAATGCGGTTATCGCCCACCGCGTATTTTGCCAATATTGATGATGTCACTAAAGAGGAATTCAAAGCGTTCTCTGCTGGTGAGCTTATGCTTGGCCATCGCGACATGTTCAATGTTCAGGCACAGATGCGTTGTCTTAATGCCTTAAAGTGCTTCCATCGTCCCTCTCACGATATTTCAGGCCGCGTTGCGGGCAAATACCCTGGCATTCTTCTGCTTGAAAACCATGACGACGTCATTGATACCATCATAGCCATTAACAGTACAAAGACGGCTATCAAGCATTGCGTGCAGGATAGAAAGCCTGATGCCTCTCACGGGCGCAATCATCTACAAAAGCATGAGTTCTTGCATCAGCATCGTGGCGCCGAGATTATCTCGTATCAGCTGTATCGGCATATCGATGTGATTAACTGTCGCCCTGGTACCGATACCGCGCTTAAAAGCGTGAATTTTTATTGGGCCTATAAAAATGCAGACCAGCGACTTACGCCAGAGCGCGCCGTTTTGTACCTGTATAACAGCAAGTCTGGGCTTACTGATACACAACTGAACGATGTGAAAGCGCGCATTATGGACACACAACACACCCATCGCTTTTATATTCGCAAGACACGCAATGCGTCGGTAAATTTGTCCCTTTACTATGGCGCCAGTGACGGTAAGCCCTTGGTGAATACTGTAAATGCAGCGCAGCCCATTATTTTATGCAATTACGAGGAAGTCCCCACAATTCGTCCGTTAAGCGCCCATGTGCCGCAAAAGCGCAATGCGAATAGGAAAGGGCACGCGTGGGAGTGCTTGAATGAGGCCATAAACCTCTATACAAGGCCGATTACAGAGACGGACAAAAAACGTGAAGCTCAATTAGCCAAAATCTAGCCTAGTTAGGTTATCGCGATAAGCGAATGGCTTTGCCTTACTGCTGTTTTTATAGTTTTTGATTCGATCTGTTGACGAGGTGTTTAAGGTATTGCCAGACTTCTCTAGACACTTAATTGCTTTATAATTATGTGTACTAAAGAGAAAAGATGTCTCAGCGATCTACAGAAGAATTTAATATACAAGCAGTGCAACAAGTTACCGAGCACGGTTATTCGGTAGCGAGCGTCTCTGAAAGGCTGTGAGTCACTAGCAGTTCTCTTTATAATTGGATAAAGATGTATGGCCCTGATAATGAAGAACACGTTCAGTCTAAAGAGCAAACCGATCGAATTAAGCAGTTAGAGAAAGAGCTTAAACGCGTGACAATGGGACACGACATCCAAAAGGAAGCAACCGTATTTTTCGCGGGCGAGTCAAAGAAAAATATGCGTCCATAAAAGACAGCCAGGCTCAAGAATTATCCAACAAAATTGATGTGTGGAGCGAATAAAATGCCTCCACTGGTTTGTGAAAAGCTAGAATAATTCAAACGAAAATCTGTCTAGTAAAGTCTGGTCGATCCGTAGCAGATGGAGAAAAACGCCACTAGGTGGAGAAAAACGCCACCAGGTGGAGAAACGCCACTAGGTGGAGAAAAACGCCACCTGATGGCGAAAAACGCCACCTGTTTGATTTGTCCTGTTCACTCTTGCTTTCGATTTAGGTGGAGAAAAACGCCAGTTGTATTGTTCCGTTTCACTCATTTAAAGAATGTCTCTTGCCTCTTATCCTTCTTTACAAACCCGATTCATCTTCCTTTGTGATTTATTTTTAAAATTCCATTTTTGCCCAAAACACAGGTGGCGAAAAACGCCACCTATTTAGGTATTTTGTACATTTTTCGTCCGAATTCGTAAGTCGCGTACCCACCCGAAGGTACTTAGGGTATTTTCAAGAAAACCACTAAATTATTCGGCATCTAAGACGAGCAATTTTACTAATAATACGCCACTCTATCTTTTGTGATTAAGCTTGCTTATTTGTAGTACAATATGCATAACTTGTTCGTTTCTTTGGCGAAAAAGGCCGTTGAGGATTCAAGTGGTCAATGCAAAAGTTATACTAAAATACTGATTTGCACGAGGGCTTTGGATGAAGCGAATAAAACGTACGTCTACTCAAGATAAGCGAACACTTATTTTTGATTTATGGAAACAAGATACTGGGTTCAGTGAAATTGGTCGCATCATTGAAGCAAAATCGTTACTGCTATGCCCTTGATCAATCACGAGGCTAACAGCATCGAGTTTAAATTCTTTTGTGTATCGCTTTCTTTCAGGCATTTCTTTCTCCAGTTTAGCTGTAATTATACTCTTAACTGGACTGGTCAATTCAATTAGACCACGTCAAGATGACTGAGAATCTAAACAAATGCCTCCCCTGCTATCACGAATATAAAAGTATGATAGTTTTTATTTCAGTATCATTATTTTTGTTTGGGCTATACCATTTGTAAGTCTACAGCAAACTAAAAATGCCCAGCGTTACGAACATGCCGCTAAGGCTTTATAGCTTACCCTTAGCACTAATCGCACGATTTAATTATATTGCACATTCTTAGCGATAAACTACAATGTTATTTCACTTCCAAACTTGGAGCGTACTCATGCACACATTAACAGCGAATGATGCCAAACGTAACTTCGGTGAGCTACTGCTAAACGCTCAACGAGAGCCAGTTAAAATTAGTAAAAACAACAAAGATGCCGTTGTTGTGATGTCCATTAGAGACTATGAAGAGCTTGAAACTATGAAAGCCGATTACATCAAACATTGCTTTGAGACCGCAAAAGCAGACTTTGCCCAAGGCAATGTAGTTGATGGTGAAAGCTTCCTAAACGCGCTGTAAGTAGAATATGCACAAAAGTAAATATCAACTAACTCAATTAGCACAGACTCACTTGCACAAAATCAAACATTATACCGTTACAAACTTTTCCGAGAGGCAGTGGAACGCATACAAAGCCACTCTTCTCACTGGATTTCAGATGCTCGCTGACAATCCATCAGTAGGCAGAAGCTGCAACGATTTATATGAAAATGGATTTTATTTCCCGATCGGTAAGCACACTGCTTTCTTTACCAAAGAAGACGGCTTTATTTTGGTCGTTGCAGTCCTTGGACAATCGCAATTACCACAATATCATCTACGATAAATATCACCCCCTAGCATTTTGAATTAAGATGGCAGTCTTGATTGGTAAACTAACTTTTCAATAACGGGCGCAGGCAAGCAGGGCATAATGGCGAAGCGTTTCTCACTTATGCATCCCAGCTAACCAAGTGAGCTAGTTGATTGAGTTGGCTGACTTTATAGAGGTAGTGTTTGTGTAGCACCTCTTGAAGGAAGACAACGTCACATAGAACATGTGATTACGCATTTTCGCCGGAGAAAGCGACGTCATCGACACCTTTGTTTTTAGGGCGGAGCACCACCGTACCGGCCAGTTTATCGTGCAACGCTTGTTTCTTAGGGTCCCAAATTACCCACAAATACCCCAAAAGGAGCGGCAGCGTTGATATGATATAGCCGATATAGCGAATGATGGATTGCTGTACTGTGGGCTTGTCACCTGTTTTGGCATCTACGACGATTAGTTTTAGTGACATTTTGCCGGGGGTAGCGGATTTGTGTACCCAAAATGCCACTGTTCCGACAAATGGAAGCACAAAGCTAATCAAAAAATCAGCAAAGCCTAAAATGACCTCGTCAGATTCCCAGTAATAGCCGCCGTAAATCGCATACAAGAGGGGGGTTGTCACAAGTAATAGAATGAGTGTGTCAATGATGGTTGCGAGAAGTCTGACGCCAAAACCCGCATATTCTTGTGTCGCTTCTAAACGTTCCATGTCAATCGTGTTCATGTGTGTAGTCCTTTAACAGTGTGGTATATCGATAGATTTTTTTAATGTATCCAAACTACAATACCACAATATACGTGATGTGAGAGCACTTTTCTCTATCCGCGACCCGTTAGCCATACTCACCATTGAAAATGTAATTTGACGAAAATCGGTCTTTGAAAATACAATACTGTATATTTATGCAGTTAAGCGGTTTTTAATAAAAGTTATCCCGATTAAAGCGCAGGCTGGCCTAGTTGGTTTTGAGAGCCCGGCTGCGGAATATATCGAAATGGAATTGAGCTTGGATGATTTGCTCATCGATAAACCCTCAGCGACGTGGGTTGGCGTAGCCCAAGGCACCTCAATGGAGCTAGATGGCATTTTTGACGGTGACGTCCTAATCATATCAAGAGCAGAGAAAGTAAAGCACATGTCGATTATTGTGGCAGTGCTTAATGGTGTGTTTTGTTGTAAGCGTCTCGATATACATCGACGCGCGTTGTTGTCGTCACAAATTGATGCCTCTCCCTATTTTATTCAAGAAGGCGATGACTTTTCGCTTGAAGGCGTGGTAACGCGCTCAATTAGAATTCACACGCCACTCAACAAGAAAATAGGGGCCTGATGTACTTTCTTATCGACGCAACGTCCTTTTATTGCTCCGCCGAAAAAGTGATGCGCCCGGACCTTCGAAAAAAGCCTGTCATTGCCCTCAGTAACAACGATGGTGCCATTGTTGCGGTATGCCCTATAGCAAAGCGCTTAGGAATTAAGAAGTTCGTGCCGTATTTTCAGGTTAAAGATATTGTTAGAAAACACGGCATTGTAGTGACGAGCTCAAACTATGAACTTTACCACTCTCTCAGCACAAAAATGATGGATACCATCAGTCAGTTCGCCGATGACATTTACATTTATTCTATTGATGAGCTCTTTGCCCGTTTTGATACCACACTAAGCCATGATAGCTGGACAGCATTAGGTAGAGACATAAGACGGACTGTGTGGAAGGAGGTAAGGCTACCCGTTGGAGTAGGAGGCGGAATGACACCTACGTTATCGAAAGCCGCTAGTCATGCTGCCAAACACTTGCGAGGCTATAACGGCGTTGCGGTTATTGATAATGAGCAATAGCGTATCGACATTCTTAAACAGATGGATTTGACAGCCGTCTGGGGAATAGGTGGTCGGCTAAGCAAAAAACTCGCCACACCAACCTAGTAAAGTTTTGCCCAACGCCTCAAACAGAGCATAAAACGTATTTTCTCTGCAGCTGCCGTATTTACTGGGCTAACCTAAACGCCTCAAATCGCAATTGTGCCATATTCTCTAAATCCTTGAAATGCTCGCTTCTACAGCTAAATAGAGCTTTGCCCTACGCATCAAACAGACCATGAAGTGACTTTCCCTACAGCCCACGTATTTAATGGCCTAACCTAAACGTCTCAAATCGCATTCAGCTAAATATTCATTAAAAATCATAGATAGGACTGACGAAAAACTGGGAGTTTTTTTAGGACATATAAAGTGCTATAGATATATATTTGATAGCATACGTGCAGCGTATGTATAAGCGAATTCCAAAGCAATTTATTAATGCTCCCGTCGATAGAGTAAATATAGTAGATTACATGAACCAATACGCTACGCTTAAACAGGTAGGCCAACGGGGTGAATTAAGAGCAAAATGCCCTTTACCTTCGCAGAAGGATGACACACCATCTTTTTATGTTAATGAACATAAACAAACCTATGTTTGTCACGGCTGTGGCTCAGGTGGCGGAATTGTAACCTTTTTGGGGGATATGCACGGTTATGAGTTCTTTCCTACTATAGAAGAACTCGCAGATTTCATGAGTTTGCAAATCCCGTATGAATCATCTCAAAAAGGTAATTTCAACTCTTACTCTGATATTTATAAGACGATTTATAATACTGCAAAAGCTGAAAATACTGATCGTTTACAATGAGACTTTTCTATTAAGCTATCAGATGAACTGTATAACTCTTCTGGCCTAGTACCTAGCCAAACTTGAGCAGGTTTTTGAGAAATCGCTTAAAGACAAGCCTGATATGTATTCTAATGTCGTCAGTAACTTACCTCATAATGACAATGAACTATTAATGTTACCTATGAGAACACAGTTTTCTGGTTCAATTGAATGCCTATTTTGTTTGATGATGATAAGTGTTTTCTGCCAACAAAACCTTCCCGTGGTTATGACAAGCTGGTTTACAGTTTATATTCATCGAAAACTGGAATTGTTGGTGGAGGTGGTTCCGGTGTTGGTGGCACTGGGTCACTCGGCGGCGGTGTTGTAGGTGGAGTTGGATTTGAAGGAGTGTTTATTTCAGACGGCACTTCTTGAGAGCCATTGCTCACAGAACAATTATCACTTCCACCCCCGCCACATCCTACTGTCATCATTGTCAATGTTGCTATTGTTGTCAGCTTGAATTTATTGTCTTTCACTTTCTCATCCTTTTACCAATGGATGGTTCAGTGCAATTCTATGTCAACTGCACCGTTCTGCCCAATATTATACATATGTGCATTACCCTTTAGACTGTTTATGTTGCTTATTAAGGTATGCCATTCAATCATCTGTTGACTTTAAGTGTACACAATCCGTCTTTATGGTGGAGAAAAACGCCACCTAGTGGAGAAAAACGCCACCTGTTTGGTTTGCCCAATCTATTTTAGCTTTTTACGTAGGTGGAGAAAAACGCCACCTAGTGGCGAAAAACGCCACCTATT
>NZ_JQFW01000011.1 GCF_000753865.1 Alteromonas sp. LOR
AGATGAATAATCCACGAATACCAGCATGACAACCGACGACATTACTGCCTCATCCGGTGCGTTAGCTCATTTATTTAGAGCAAGAGAGCAGCTGATTATGGACCGAAAAAATGTCAGGGAGACTCTCGGTTTTTATTGACAAGGGGAGTCATACCAACACTAAGCTTTGGGGCGCTAACATGGGGCTATAATCGCGAAGCGGCCCCGTGTTAGCGTCCCAGCGACCGGAGGGAGTGCCAACAGCGTTTTGTTAGGCGTACAACTTAGAGTACGCAGCTTTGCTGCCACCACTAGCCAATTAGGCCGCGCGTTTAAATTATTGAATTTAAGATAAAACAACCCTGTGTGAAAAGCCAGATGTTAACGACATTGGCGGATAAAAGAGCGAGTTTAAACAACTGGAGATGCAGAATGCTGGCGTTGCTGAGTTGACGAAAAGGGCGTTGCTAAAGCTGTTGAAACTACCGAAAAGTAAGCCGTAAAGACAACCTAGCGAAACAACCTTGATGCTGGAATGTCACTGTTGAATCCACTTTTTAGTGCTGTAAGTAAATGACGCCTAACTTTTAAATAAGGGGCGCAGACATGTGGGCTAAAATGCGAAGCAGCCCACGTGTATGCGTCCCAGCGAACGAAGTGAGTGACTTAATTTTTTTGTTAGGTGTCAATGCCAAAACTTCCACCAACTTTTACTAGAGGTGTTGATTACTTTCGCTTGGTCGTAGCAACAGCCGCAAACTAACTTTATATTCGCGAATGCTTCAGACTCTTCATTCCAGTCACCACCACATTCTAATCGTTTAACTTCACATTGATTGCACCAAGCATCTGGTCTTTTGTTGTCGTCTGATTCTGGTGCTGAGTTGTAACCTACTTTGTTCTTCGTTGTCATACTGTCCATGAGATGCTGGCACACAAAAGTAGCTTGTTGTTCACCGTGCTTACAACAATTCACTGTATTATCAGTTTCCATCCTGACTCCTAACGCCCCGCTTAGGGGCAGTAACACGTAGGCTAAAATACCAAGCGAAGCGCAGGGAGCCTACGTGTTATTGTCCCAGGGAGCTTGCGACCGACTACAGCGGATTGTTAGATGCGTAGCTTGAAACTAATGAAATGTTTCTGCCTATCTAGCGTTATGAAGCTCATAAATATAAAAGTAGGCAAAAGGATTAGCCATGAGCCTTCTAAGAAAAAGACTAGTGGCAAATGCAATGCAGTTGAAAATATTAGTTTTTTTGGACGTGACCAAGTGACGTAGCTAATTTGAGCCCATTTAGGCTCAAATATCATTAACGCCGCGATACCTAAGCATGCAGAGATAACGAAAAAAGTTGCAAAAGTTATAATATCCATTGTTTTCTCCGCACCACCCATGTGTTGTAGAATAAATGAACGATTTGGTTTGTCAATTTACGGGAAGCACATAACGCCGCCATATGGGGCGCACAAATGCTTGGCTAAACTTGGCGACGAAGGAGAGCAAGCCAAGCATTTTGCGTCCCTGCCATAATGGCCTTGTTATATTTCTCTTACTTTACCGTCGATAAAGTAACCACCAAATATTGTTGTTAAAAGTATTAACGCTTTAGAATACCATTGTCCAAACCAAGCAATCTCAACTGCCGTTTTTTGGTATGAATATGAGCCTAAAGAAGAAAAACTATTCTCTTGATAAGCCCATACATCTAAAGCAGGAAACCAAGCCCAAAACAAACCCGCAAGTGCTACTGGCCAAAGTGTGGTGTCACTATATGGGTTAAATTTTTTCCACACTCCCCATACAACCAATACCAACGTCATTTTACCAATCATCTCAAGACCTGTTTCCCAATCAACTCCAATAAGATTAGAGAATTTGTAAGTAAGGAAACCTAAACCAATAGCAAAAACTACTAGAATGAAAAACAATGCATCGTCGTCACTTCTACTGCTCATGTTAAATACCTTCAATTATTCAGTTAATTAAAGCTATATTACTGTATAAATAAACAGTGTCAAGTGTGAGTTATTTATACACCAAACCAGCCTGAGAAATATAACTTTTAAATAAGGGGCGCAGACACGTAGGGCATAATGGCGAAGCCGCCCTGCGTGTTTGCGTCCCAGCCCGCACAGCGGGCGTGCTTAATTTTTTTGTTATATGACATTTCTCAATCAGCCACTAAG
>NZ_JQFW01000012.1 GCF_000753865.1 Alteromonas sp. LOR
TTATAAAATAAAATTACGTCAATCAGGATATAGGTTGGTGTATCAGGTACTTGATGACGTAGTAGTAGTTACAGTGCTAGCAGTGGGAAAACGCGAAAGAAATGAGGCTTACAAAAAAGCATTAAAGAGACTTGATGCTGAATAAGGGTTTAACTTCCCACTAAGGGGCGATAATACATGGGCTAAAATTAGGAACGAAGTGACGTAGCCCATGTGTTAGCGTCCCAGCGAGCGAAGCGAGTGCCTTGAGTGGTTTGTTATACATCCGAACTAAAGCCCACGTTGCCATCGTTTTGGATAGGTTCCTTTGAATACGATATTAATAAGTTCTTGTCTGTCGATATATCCTTTTTTGCATTTAATGCCATAGTAAACGAAGGCAAATAAAGCGCAGAATGTGTATAGCGATAAACATAGTATTAAGAAGCATAATGTGAACACTACAAATACTGTATCACGATCATAGCTGCGGATTGGTATATCTGACTCGACACCAAAACTTGAAGCAATGACAAAGAATAACGGGTACGCAACTGCAAATCCAAATAAGCAACCAACGCCGCCAACTTTTGCTGAGTGCGAGTAAAAGTAAGGTTTTAATCTTCTTTGACTATTAATCGCTCGAATTAGCACGCCACTCTCCCTAGGATGTATAACGCTAAGCTAATGGGCAAATTTTGCTGGGTTGATTTTTGCCCGCGAAGCGGTTTAGCAAAAAGCGACACAGCAAAATTTGTCCGATTAAGCGCCTTGTTAGCAGCCTTTTGATTGAGTTGAATTTTTTTAGTAAACCAATAGACTAATTTTTAAATTGATTGGTAGTTGCATACACTGCAATTACAAGCGCATGCAGCCTATTTTATTCTTTATTGCTCTTTAGGGTTTTTCCGCACATAAAAAGCTGCAGTAAAAACCAAAGACATTACTAATTGAACAGTAAAGTTAGAAAAATACTTTTCACTTGAAATTTGTGCTAGTAAGTTCCAGATCCCCATGTTTGCCAAGAAAAAGAGTAAATTCCCTCCAACTTTGTGATGAAACCTGAAACAAGAAAAATCTTCAATCCACAACTTATACTTCTCTTGGAACTTCACTTTTGTCTCCAGTTTCGCTTGGCTGCTAACGCTAAGCTTTGGGGCGCTAGCCCGTGGGCTAAAATCCGAACGAAGTGAGTCAGCCCACGTGTTAGCGTCCCAGCGACCGAAGGGAGTGCCAACAGCGTTTTGTTAGGCGTACAAAGGAACGTACGCAGCTTTGCTGCCACCACTAGCCAAATAGGCCGCATGTTTAAATTATTGAATTTAAGATAAAACAACCCTGTGCGAAATGCCAGATGTTAACGACATTGCTGGATAAAAGAGCGAGTTTAGACAACTTGTAGTGTTGAATGTTGGCGTTGCGGTATTGATGAAAAGCACGTTGCCAAAGCATTTGAAACTACCGAAAAAGTAAGCTGTAAAGACAACCTAGCGAAACAACCTTGATGCAGGAATGTCACGGTTGAACCCACTTTTTAATGCTGTAAGTAAATGGCGCCTAACTTTTCAATAACGGGCGCAGGCACGTGGGGCATAATGGCGAAGCCGCCCCGCGTGTATGCGTCCCAGCGAACGAAGTGAGTGAGTTTATTGAGTTGTTATGTACGTGCATAAAACAACCTCGTTTCGTTTGGTGTTAAGCATCGTCAATAGCGTACTTAATAATCCTATCTACTTTTTGTGAAGTCGTCGCTTCTGGTATTGTTTCAATAATTTCCTTGGCGATGAATACTTCCAGAAGGTAACTATATTTGACGCCACAAAAAATGGGATTTAAACCGGACTCATCTTCTGCTGCAACAACAGCTCTAGTACTTGTATTTAATTCCTCATCGACTTTTACCCAGATCGTTGCTTCGTCATTAAGGTCGTCAATTTTTTCAATTACTTCTATTAGTTTCATTTTATGAGACAAAGTACATAACACCCCACTAAGGGGCGATAACACATGGGCTAAAATTAGGAGCGAAGCGGCGCAGCCCATGTGTTAGCGTCCCAGCGAGCAGCGCGAGCGCCTTTAGTGTTTTGTTAGGTTTCATCTTTACCCTTCGATGGTGAAAAGATTGCTTTTGCAAAAGCAGACAAAGAAATTATTAAGCCAAGTGTTACCGCAATCCAAAATGAGACGGGGCTGTCATCTGCGGAAATATTTGCAGTTCTGCCAGATACTACGCCGGTTGTTACCTCTTTTAAAAAGAGAGATAGTGCGAGAGCCCCAATAATCGAGTAGAAAATCCTGCCAAACAAATCGAGCGGTTGAGATAGTAAACTAGTCTCTTTTTTGATCTCTGGTTCATTTTCATTTTCATTTACCTGAAGCTTAGTGCTCTTGTCCCTGATTTCCAGTTGTTTCTCAATTTCTGAAACTCTTTCGGGATAACTCTTCCTATCTATTGAATTCAAGGCATCTAGGAGTTCTTCCTTGGAGTAACTTGAATAATCTGGTTCAAACATAATTACTAATGAAACCTAACTTTCCAATAACGGGCGCAGACATGTGGGGCATAATGGCGAAGCCGCCCCGCGTGTATGCGTCCCAGCGAACGGAGTGAGTGTGTTGATTGGGTTGTTATGTTTCATTTGCCTGAGACTGCCACCAAATTGTTCTATTTTTGAATGCATACAGTGCAAGAACCAAATAAAAGGTAGATATGATTAGGTAGTTCAATACACTGAATTCATCTAACTCGTAAATCCCGAACAGTTCGTCAATTACTGCGATTACGAACACAGATTGCCAGAACAATCTGGTAAAACACTTAAACCCTACCGAGTAAAATAAACAACCAACTAGTACAAGTGTCGTAATTGAACTTCGAATAAACTGTAACGAATCTGGCGAATCAACGATGAATGAGTACTTTGCATAGACATAAAGATGGAAAAGAAACCACGGAAACCAGATTAAGCGAAGCGATTTCCATTTAGTGAACTCCATTAAAACTTCCTTGAAACATAACACTGGTGATAAGCGGAAACGCCTAGCACGGGCTCTAACTATAACAAAACCAAGCTTAACTAGGCGTTTCCGCTT
>NZ_JQFW01000013.1 GCF_000753865.1 Alteromonas sp. LOR
AGCCCTGATATGGAGCAAAAGGTAAACGGATTTAGGGAAAAGGTTATCAACGACCCTGCGCTAAAGAATTACCTTCACAACTCGTGGCAACGGTTTAACCTGTGGCTGTTAAAATCACTTGAAGAAAACGAGGGTAAAGCAGAGCAAAAGGTTGCAGGGTTATTACATGATTTAGGGGCTTCTTTGCGAAATGATAGCCAATTATCCCATTCATTCAATCAGCATATCGGTGAGGCTGCAAAATACATGGCGCCTGAGTTAGCAGAGTTTCTTACCCGGCATATTAGAGACACGATCAATAGTTGGGATGAAGAAGACATGGCAGCGCAAGTAGAGTTGAATATAGGGAGAGACCTTCAAAAAGTGCGTATCAATGGCACCATTGTGGGTGGGGGAATTGGCGCAATACTGTTTGGCATAGAGATGCTTATTGGTTTGTGAGTATCGGCAATGATACTGAGTTGGTATTTTAAGGGGGGTAAGTGTTGGCATAATTTGATAGGTTAAAATAAGCGAAAGACGGTCTCATCATCGTACCTGCTACCGTCTGCCGACGGCAAGCTATGGAAAGTCGGGCCTCTATATTGCCGATTCCGGTATGTGTCCAAAACAACGGCCAAGGAGAATCTATTAGAGCAGTAAAGTTTTAGTTTAAAGGACACTTACTTCCACTGAAAACACAACGTATGTTTTTCGTGGCCTCATGAGGCTGACTCTTACTACGAAGACAGAGTAATAAGGTAATATTTGCAATCAATAATAAATATCGTCACACGGAACTACAACCAAACTCTACGGAAGAGAAGCGACTTGATCGACGCCTTAAATACAAATGTATTGGTCGTACATACAAAAACTGATGGAGGCGCTAACATAGACAGTAGTGTCGGATATTGACTCGGGTCTGAATTGCAGTGCTCCGAATTAACATCACTTCAAATAACTATAAGGAGGCAAAAAAAGGCCATCTTGCCCCTTAGAGCGATATTAAGGCGAACGAGTTTATAACAAACTTTCGTTTGGTTAGATTATCCTCGCTCTTCGTTTAGTAATTAGTAGCACGTTAATTTATCGTGAGAGCACATGGCACATGCGCTCTACTTTAATCGCGAAATACTCTTAATTATCTGCGCTTTCTTAACCGCAATGACATTAAAATGAGGATACCGAACAAGCTCAAAGTAGCTGGCGCAGAAACGGTTATCTGTTCTTCAGTTATACCTGCGTATCGCACGCTGCCTTGAGAGTAGTTGTAAAATCCCGCGGCGCCGTCAGAAAATGCAGTTAAACCCGCATCGGCAGCAGTGATACTCAACTCAAGTATATTATTTACTTTAACTTGAATAAGGTTAGATTGAAATACAATGTCAAAGTTGTAACTTTGGTTGCTTGCCCAGCCGGTATTGCCTAAATTAGTTCCGCGTGCTATTTCAGTGACTCCACCCGTATGTTCCCAAAATTCAGTATCTCTGGTCGCATTCAGTACTCTAGAAATTGCTAATCCACCTTTCCCTAAAGCTTGATCTCTTTTTTTCCAGTCAATTAACATAAAATCACTGGTACCGGATAACATCTCACCATCTTGATAACCTAAGACAAAACCTATGAAATCGTCATCGTTTGTGGTTTCTACTGATATAATGCCGGCTATAGATGTATTTTGTGCGTTAGACCCTGCTTCAAAAAACGTCGTTGGTCGACCATTTATTGACTGAAACACTGAATCGTTTCCTGCGCCTTGCACTGTCCAACTCCCGTCGCCATCTGATTCCCAGCTGGTTAAGTCGATTGGAATTGGTGCTGCAGACAATAAGCTGGCAGAGGTTGCCAAGCATAATACAGATAATAGTTTAAAAGTTTTTTTCATAATACTCTCCATGTAGTGGAATGACTTGTAATAATTATTAAAATAATAAGCGTGCTTTAAATGTTGTTTTTGAATAGCACGTTTCATTTATGCAATTTCTGGGCTAGATTTTTTTGCCATTTTTATCAATGACTTGCAGTATTTATTTATAGTTGTGTAAAAAAAGCTGACATGCTGATTCTTGCCCTCACATTGATCATGCTCAATATTTGGGATGCAAACGATACTTACTTTAAAGCTATATCATGTGATTTTTAATGCCTTTAACACGGTAGACAGCTACTAGTTAAATAGAAGAGACACAGGATAAGCAGTATCAGCTACATAGAGCTAAGCGTCAGGCATTGGCATGTTTACTGTTTGCGGCGGGTGTTTTTGTGACCACTATTCTCACTCAAAAATAT
>NZ_JQFW01000014.1 GCF_000753865.1 Alteromonas sp. LOR
ACACAGATTGTCTTGTCTAAATTGTTAAAGAACGTGGTTGCTAGTGCAACCTCACCGTAAGCCGTTGCTTCTTGGTGATTCACCTCTCTCGAAGTGGAAGCGCATTTTACATCGTTTGTTTTTGATGTCAACCTTGTTTTTAAACTTTTTAATTGTTTTTAAACTTGGTTTTGCGTTTCAGTTTGAAGTTGCTTGAAGCCACCTCAAAACGTGGAGCGCATTATAAATAGCTGAACTAAAAGATCAACACTTAAATGGTGTTTTTTTGCTGTTTAATGAAATTATTAGCTTAACCGTTCATTTCTCCATCATTTCTGCTAGTTTTATGCGTCTTTAGACTAGTTTTTTCACATTTTATTGTTCAATTTGTTACAAATGAGTAAACTAGCAACGGCCTTCAACCCAAAAAAACAATAGAAAGGTAGTTATATGAAAGTAGGCTTTATTCAGTGCACTATTATTAGTGCCATTTTTGCAATCGCAGGTTATTTATTATTTTCTTCAGCGAGTTTGGACGTTCACGTTCCATTGACTGTCTCCGCTGCACTTCTGATCAGCGGGATCGTTACGCCTTGGCTAGCTTCACTTATCCAAAGCTCACCTTCTTCAGATGGCGATGCTATCAGTTCAGATGCTGTTGAAACACTTTACGTCGGTAACTTGCCGTATCGTGCAAATGAAAGCGCAGTAAAAGAATATTTTAGTAGCTATGCGGAAGTTCAATCGGTTCGCCTAATGAAAGATCGCAAAACAGGTAAACGGAAAGGTTACGGCTTTATAGAAGTAGTAGCGAAAGATGTAGACTCTGTTATTGAAAAAACTAACGACTCCACTTTCCAAGAACGCACCTTAAAAGTGCGACCGGCGAAAGAGAAAGTCGAACACGCTTAAATAAAAAAGCCTGGTTTAAACCAGGCTTTTTTTATCTGTTACTTTTTACCTACCAGTTTTTACCTATGACTTAGAAGAAGACTCATTACTATCAATATTGATATCTGCCTGTGGCAATCCATCTAATAATGTCTGATTAAATGTGTGGAATCTATTTATCGCACTAATCAGGTCTGGTACCTGAACGTCTTCCATATTACTAATGAGTCCTGCTATTAATGCATTGTAATCTTCATTAGACGCTAAGGTAGTTTCAGCATTCTCAAACGTATTCATCATCTTTTCTAAATACTGAGATACTGGGCTTACTACATTACCATACTGGCTACGCTGATCCTTATCTTCGTTATAATGCTGTATATTTTCATAAGCCTTTAATACGTCAGTTTGGGTAGACCTATTTAACTGCAGTGCGTAACCCACTAATTCTTTATCGTCGAAGCCTAAACTCAATGCCTCTTCAAAGGCCTTGTCAACGTCACCTTTATAGAACGTATCTGCTAGGTCTTGAACTTGACCCACCAAATCGGCAATAGACTTCATTTCAGCTTCATCTAATTCTCCCTTCAGGGAAAAGCTAATTCCACTTCGTTCATAATATTCAAATGCCGTCGTTTGCTGTGCCGACACGCTAGTTGTTGTTGCGCCATCACCAGATCCATCACTGATTGATTGGGTTTGAAACGACGTTTGTTGACTAGCTTGGAATGACTGCAAGCTTTCAAAGCTAAAGGTGACTTCATCGCCGTCTTTTGTACGTATAGACAATTGTCCTGACTGCTCGTTAGATACCGACGCAGCGGCAAGTGTTGATACACGCGCTACATTGCCGTTCTCCACACCCTGTCGATTGAATATATCGGTTTCTAAATCGTCTATACCCGTATCGATAAGTTCACGACTTTTACTGATCCCGTTTTCAAGCTCTTCGTTCATGAAGCCTGCTAAGTCTTTTTCTGCCATTGCAAAGCCTCTGCTCACGCCTTCTCTTGCTTGGCTAAACAGACCGTTAAGCTTTTCATCACTCGCACCACCGTCAGCAGCACCGCGAATAACACCGCCCACAAAACGCATTACATTTTTAGCCACTTTTTCGAAATCGAATAGGCTATTGTTCTTTTCTTCTACTTTCTTATCAGCCAGCTCTTTTGGCTTCTGTCCATCAATCTCAAGAGTTTGACTAAGACTACCGCTGACTACCCGCAACCCAATACTCGTTTGCGTGCTGTTGACAGAAACTGTTGATGCCTGCTGCTTAGCTAGTTCAGCAGCCTGTTGCAATCCATCTTGCTGAAGCTGCTTTTTCAGTGCCTCATTAGGATGAACTGCTGTCTTTTGATCGGCCTTCTGATCGCCCATAAAAGCCTTGATTTGACCCACGTTCATAATTTGATCCTCACTATCCTCATATAGTTTATCGGCACTAACTCAATATTGTTTAATTTTAATACAGAATATTTTACTACGCTTAACATTTAGGTTTGCACATATTATAGAAGCCTCTACAATTCGCGTCCTTGTGAGAAGTGACATTTGAAACGACTTCTCTTGTAGATGTTAGCCCATAGCTTTTGATGGAGAACAATTGATGGAAAATAAGACGTCAGATACCAACCTATTGCAGTACCAAGAACAACTCGACGAAAAAGTAGCTCGTCTTGGTTCGCTGCTTTCTGCATTTGATGCACCATCATTGTCAGTATTTCCCTCATCACCTACGCATTACAGAATGCGAGCCGAGTTTAGGGTTTGGCACGATGGTGACGATCTTTTCCATATTATGTTTGATCAGCAAACAAAAGAAAAATATCGCGTAGATACGTTTGAACCTGCCTGTGAGGCAATCAATAAAGCCATGGCGGCACTTTTAGACATAGTGCGCCCGAGTGAATCACTGCGTCGAAAGCTGTTTCAAATCGATTACCTGTCTGCACTGTCAGGAGAATTAGTCATAAGTTTGTTGTACCACAGACAGCTAGACAGCGAGTGGGAACGCGAGGCAAATGAACTTAAAGATACCTTATCTAGGCTCTTTCCTGCAGTCAGTATTATTGGTAGAGCCCGCAAACAAAAGATTATTGTTGGGAATGACTTTGTAATCGAAAAGCTGCCCATTAATAACCGCGAATTTGTGTTTAAGCATATTGAGAATAGTTTTACCCAACCCAATGCCAAAGTGAATTGCGATATGATTGAATGGGCACTGGACTGCGTTAAGCCGCTTACTGGCGATCTGCTGGAAATGTACTGTGGCGCAGGTAACTTTTCAATTCCTCTGGCCATCCACTTCGATAATGTGATTGGTACCGAGATAGCGAAGCCTTCGGTAAACGCAGCCCAATACAATATTGAGCAAAACCATTTAAACAATGTAAAAATAGTACGATTAGCGGCAGAAGAATTTACTCAAGCCATGCGAGGCGAGCGTACTTTTAGTCGTTTGGAAGGTATTGAACTTAGCGATTATAACTTTACTACCGTGTTAGTCGATCCGCCTCGTGCAGGGCTAGACGAGGATTCATTAAAAATGATCCAAGATTACGACAATATTATTTATATATCCTGTAACCCTGAGACCTTAGCCGATAATTTGCAGGTATTGTGCACCACTCATGCTGTAGCTAAAACTGCGTTATTCGACCAATTTCCATTTACCCACCATATTGAAGCTGGCGTGTTGCTAACGAGAAAGTAATGGGTTGAAGGTAAGGTATTAATAGAAATCGCGCTGTTAATGCCTTATCTTTTTATCGTTGCTCCGAGTTGAACAAATCGCAATTGCGTTTTTACTTTCTCCCCAATTTCGCCGCGCAGCTTATCATCAGCCTCAAGGGCTTCTGCTCCTGCGCTAAAAACAAGTCTCACCATCGCGTCGGCTTGTATATGCGCCGATGCATATTCAACACCTTGCTTTTCAATTATGTAATCGGTTAACTCGTCAATAAAATGCTGAATCTCTCTGAATACGGCCAGTCGATAAGCTGACGACGTACCCGTGTGCTCTCGCAATAACAATCGAAATACATTGGTGTTTGCCGCAATAAACTCCATAAAGGTTTCAACGGATGTGTGAATAACACCACCGCCAGACGCAATTCGTCGCCTGGCCTGTCGCATTAATTGCCTTAGTGCTAAACCCGCCTCGTCGACCAACGTTAAACCAAGTTCGTCCATATCTTTGAAGTGTCGATAAAAGGAAGTAGGTGCAATACCCGCTTCTCGCGCTACTTCTCGAAGACTAATCGCTGATAAGCTTCTGTTTTCATCAAGCAAAGAAAATGCTGCATGAATAATATTTTGACGGGTTTTTAATTTTTGCTCTTGTCGGCTCACGTTAATACCACTTCTTTATTCCTTATCAGATTATCCCATTGTCTGCTTTAAGACGAAACATAACTTTGCACTACATTTTACATTAACGTCAGTGTTTTAGCATAAATACAGAACGCCAACGTAATAATAGTGTCCTAACATTGTCATCAAGTTTAAGAATAATCGAACTGGTCTATAATAATTAAAGTTTAGCTAGGTTAGCAGAACTTAACCTAGTTTTACTTGCCTGAGAATGCATAAAACGATAAATTAGCGAACAGTTGTAAGCCAAGTAGTCAAAAATGAAAAAACCTCCTCTTATATTAACGAACGTACTGGTATTTATTATATCCGGTGCGATTGCATTCATTGGTGCCCCACTGTGGGTGGCGCATCGCGGAATAGACTGGGTCGAAATAAGCGCAGCTATCTTCTTATTTTACTTTACCGGTATGTCGATCACTGCTGGTTATCATCGCCTGTGGTCGCACAAAACATACGATGCGAACATTGTAGTACGCGTAATTTTAGCGATTGGCGGTGCAATGGCGCTACAAAACAGCATATTACATTGGTCTTCAGATCACCGAGTCCATCATCGCCATGTAGACGACAATGACAACGATCCATACTCAGCAAAGAAAGGTCTGTGGTTTGCTCATATTGGCTGGATGCTTCGCGAGTACCAATCTAATCGTTACGATGATTATGGCAACTGCAAAGACCTGCAGAAAGACAAGGTAGTAATGTGGCAACATAACTATTACCTACCCATAGTATTAGTGGCTAATTTCGGAATTACTGGTCTGTTGGGTTGGTTGAACGGCGATGTAATGGGCATGATCCTAATTGCTGGCGTGCTTCGACTGGTACTTGTTCACCACGTGACGTTCTTCATCAATTCACTTGCTCATTTCTGGGGCGACCAGCCTTATACCGATAAGAACACAGCAAGAGACAATGGTTTGCTAGCATTTTTCACTTTTGGTGAGGGGTATCACAATTACCACCATATCTTTGAATATGACTATCGCAACGGCATTCGTTGGTATCAATTCGATCCGACAAAATGGCTAATTCGCGGGCTGTCGTTTGTTGGTTTAACCACGAACCTACGAAAGGTTCCTGAAGAGCGCATAGAAAAGGCGCTGGCGGCAATGCAGCTTCAACGAGCGAGCGAAAAAGTCTCGATGCTTCCAAATGCCGATGAAATGATGAATACCATTCAACAGGAGTACGATCTACTTATGCAACGCATGAGCGATTACTACTCTACGAAAAAGCGCATCATGCGAGTGAAGCAGAAATCTTTTCAACGCACACTCGAAGGTTTAGAGCTTACGTATAAGTACAAAGAATTGAAGCATTCATTTGCAGTTCAAAAAGAGAAGTGGCTGCAGCTTCAAACGCTCTCTTTGCAAATGGCTTAACCACCCATACATTACAACTGAAATGAAAAACCACATGTAATTCGTTGCATGTGGTTTTTTTTATGTGCTATTAACTACTAGAGTTATTTGTATAGGTAGTAGTAAGGTGTGAGTGAGATACAATGAAAGCAGCTCATACAATCCTTACGCGTTCACACTTAAACAGGAAGACAACATGGCAGCAAAGCAAAAAACTCCATCGTATCATTACGACGCAATAGTTATTGGCACAGGCCCTGGCGGAGAAGGGGTTGCGATGCAGCTAGCGAAAGCCGGTAAAAAAGTGGCGGTTGTTGAGCGTTATGAGGCAGTTGGAGGCGGGTGTACACATTGGGGAACTATCCCATCTAAGGCGCTTCGTCATTCGGTAAGTCGTTTAATTGAATATAACAGTTCGCCCCTCTTTGCTGACAATCATTTAAGCAGAAGCTTAACGTTTTCAGAAATCATGCGCCACGCCAGTGGTGTTGTTAATAGCCAGACCCGTTTAAGGTCGTCGTTTTACGACAGAAATCGCGTTACCTTATTTCACGGCGAAGCCAGCTTTATCGATGCACATACGCTTCAGATAACCCGCGAAGACGGGTCGAAAGACATTGTTACGGCAGGACAATTTGCATTAGCAACGGGGTCTCGCCCCTACACTCCTAAAGATATCGATTTCAATCACCCTCGTGTGTACAACTCAGACACCATTTTATCACTTAAGCACGATCCTAAATCTATTATCATTTACGGTGCAGGTGTTATTGGTTCGGAATACGCGAGTATTTTTCGCGGTCTGGGTGTGAAAGTAGACTTGGTCAATATGCGCGATCGCCTGCTATCGTTTCTCGATACAGAAATATCAGATGCGCTGAGCTATCACTTATGGAATAACGGTGTACTTATACGTCATAACGAAACCTATGCGTCGGTAGAGACAACAGACGATTCTGTCATTCTTAATTTAGAATCTGGTAAACGGATGAGGGCAGACTGTTTGCTATTTGCAAACGGAAGAACGGGTAACACAGACACGTTAAAGCTTGAGAATATCGGTTTAAAAGCTGACAGCAGAGGCCAGCTGAAAGTGAATGAAAATTACCAGACCGACGTAGATAATGTTTATGCTGTTGGAGATGTGATTGGGTATCCTAGTTTAGCATCTGCCGCTTATAACCAAGGCCGTTTTGCAGCTGAAGCAATGCTAGCTGGTAAGACTCATGCTTCATTGGTGGCCGATATTCCATCAGGTATCTACACCATTCCCGAAATTAGTTCAGTTGGTAAAACTGAGCAAGAGCTTACTGCAGCGAAAGTACCCTATGAAGTGGGGAGAGCTCAATTCAAGCACCTAGCGCGAGCTCAGATTGCATCTACCCAAACCGGTAGCTTGAAAATACTGTTCCATCGTGAAACTAAAGAGATACTGGGAATTCATTGTTTTGGTGAGCGTGCGTCTGAGATTGTGCATATCGGCCAGGCAATTATGCAGCAGAAAGGAGAAGGCAACACGATTGATTACTTTGTGAATACCACCTTTAACTATCCCACAATGGCAGAAGCTTACAGAGTTGCCGCTATCAATGGTTTGAACAGAATATTTTAGACAAAAAAAAGCCGGCAAATGCCGGCTTCTCGTATTAACACTTCATTTTAATTTCTGTTTGCTGCAAGCGCGTTTAGCGACTCTTTGTGTGCAACAATGTCAATATGCATTTTTTCTTGATCGAATGTCATAGTGGCAATCGCATAATCGCCTTGGCTTTCGCTCGCGATATTAACAAGTTCTTGTTGAGCATTACGGAAACTAATGTTGTTGCCAATTGTGTTGGCCATACATTGGTTATTCATTTCGAACGTTTTCGCGTCCATACAATCGAAAAGCTGGTCACTACCAGAGTCCGCATGCGCTATGCCAAATGAAGCTAAAAGGGCTAAACTGAATACTACTTTACGCATGTCTTTTCTCCTTAAGTACATTATTGTACTGTTAGTACAAGAATACGCCATTTATGGGAAGTAGTCAATCTGCATCATAGCTTTGTGACAGTAATATGACAAAGTGAAATATTTGGAGAAAAAATTGGCTGAATTTGCACACTTACTACACCGAGCCAAAACGTGTTCACTCTGCGCCAGTGAACTATCTCATCCGCCACGCCCAATTTTATCTTTAGCGGAACGCACAAAGGTACTTATTATTAGTCAAGCGCCAGGGTTAACGGCTCACAAAAACTATATCCCTTTTATTGACCCTAGCGGTACACGCCTGCGACAGTGGTTGGGCGTGGATAAAGAAACGTTTTACAAACCAGAACTGTTTTCCATTATGCCTATGGGCTTCTGTTTTCCAGGTTATAAGAATGGCGCAGATGCGCCACCTATGAAAATATGTGCTCCAACCTGGCATGAGTCTCTGCTTAAATTCGTACAACCCGAACTCACCATTTTAATAGGACGTTACGCGCAGCAGTACTATTTACCAAAATATAAAACGCTTACCGAAGCCATTAAAACAGAGCACGAGAACTTTATAGCGCTGCCTCACCCATCTGGACGGAACAATCGCTGGCTGGCGAAAAACCCGTGGTTTGAAACACAAACAGTACCCACTTTGCAAAAGACTGTCGCTGCGTTAATTGCCTAGGGCGCGATCTTTGTTGTATGGGTTTCAGACTTTACGTTTCGTCTCTAGGTAGCCTTGTGTTTTTTAGTAACTCAACTAACTGATCAAACGGCATTGGCTTGGCAAAGAAAAAGCCTTGAGCTTCATCGCAACCAAGTTTAATCATATAGATTGCTTGCTCTCGAGTTTCTACACCCTCTGCAATGGTTAACAACCCTAGCTTGTTTCCAAGAGTCACAATAGTTTCTGCAAGCACCGCAGCGGAGCCTGGTTGGATATCTTTTACAAAAGAACGATCGACTTTTAATCGGTCTAAGGGGAGCTGCTGCAAGTAACTCATTGAGGAGAAGCCTGTACCAAAATCGTCGATAGCTATTTTCACTCCGTAGTCTTTTAAAACGCGCAGTGCATCGATGACAATTTGTGGTTCATCCATAACCACGCTCTCGGTGATTTCTAGCTCGAGTAAACTTGGATCGCAATCAGCCTCGGTGAGCGCATTTTTGACTTTATCAACAAAAAACCGGTCTCTGAATTGCGGGATAGAGATATTTACCGCTACCCGCAGGTGTCCGTGACCAAGCTCTCTTAGCTGCTGGAGTCGTCGGCACGACTCTTCTAAAACCCACTCGCCAATATCAACAATAAGCCCGGAATACTCTGCTAGCGGCACAAAAACAGCTGGTGATATATAACCACCGTTTCCATCAGGCCAGCGCAGTAAACCCTCCATACCAACCACTTTGTCGGTCAGTAAATCTACCTGCGGTTGAAACCATAACTCTAGCTTTCGGGCTGCAAAATCGCTACGCAAACGTCGAATCATGTCTAGACGCCACGTTGTTTGGTCTTCAATATCTTTGGCGTAGTATTCAAAATTATCGGTAAGCTTTTTCTTTGCGCGGTTTAAGGCGATATTGGCTCGCTTGAGTAAATCGATGCCGATATTGCGCTCGTTATCTACTTTGCACAGGCCCACTTTTACTTTGACTGGCAGCACATGCTCATCAACCACAAAAGACGAATCGAACAGGGCATTGATTACTTCGGGGCAAACGTCACTTTCTGGGCCAATTAGGCCAAAAACATCGGCCGCTAATCTACTAAGACGTGTGGTGCTGGGTAACGTTGACTGCATTCTTTCGGCAATAGCTCGAAGTAAGTCGTTGCCGACTTCCTGCCCTAGCCCATCATTAACATCGGAGAAGTGATTAACATCAACAAGCGCGACGCAGCAATTTTTACTAGCGATATTGCCTGGGTTGTCTAGCATGTTGATAAATTGGTTGCGATTGGGAAGACGGGTTAGCCAATCTCTGAAAGCGGCGTTACGAAGCTCGTGAAATAAATTAACGTTTTCATATCCAACGGAAATGCTTGATAAAAACACTTCAAGCAGATGTTTATCTAATTCATTAATGCTCTGAGTTTGGCGCATATACACAGCAGCCTCAAAGCCTGCTCTACTTATGTATAAAACCGAACAGGATATATCGAATATATGTTGTTTTAATCGTAGGCAGCGATGCACATTTTCTGTAATTTCATCATTATGAATGGTATTTACAGGCTGATTGATAAATTCAGCATATTCTCCCGCCGCTCCAAGCACATAAATATTTTCATCATCTAGGTCAAGCAAGGAGCCCGCTCGCGCGCACAAGAGCCCTTCTGACTCAAGTCCAATCAGTGAACTAATTTGCGTAACTACGCCTTCACAAAATGCTTTGACAGAATGCTCTTCAAACAAATTTGCCGAGGAGGCAATAATTTTTTCGAGACCAATGCGACTCTGGCTAATGGTAATTATCTGTTGATAAGAGCGAATTGAGGAGATGATCGTTGTAAGTAGTTTAGACCTAGTAAGCTCTGTCTTGGTTTTGTAATCGTTAATATCGTAAAGCTTAATCACCTGCTCTTCAGGAGCAAAGCCAGGCTGACCGGTTCTAAGAATAATACGAGGCTCATTTAAGCCCATTTCTTCGCGAATGTACTTTACTACGTCGAATCCCGCGTCGTCGGTTTCCATCACTACGTCGAGAAGAATAATGGCAATGGTGTTGCCATAGTCATGGAGGCGCTCTTTCGCCTCTTTAGCTGAGTGGGCGTGAATGAAGTTCAACTTACGATCGTTGACTGTCAAATCAGACAACGCAAGACGGGTGACCGTGTGAATTTCTTCATCGTCATCAACAATAAGAATATTCCAGTCTTTCCCGAGCTTTAGCTCAATATCTGTCGCATCGTCATCTAAGAAGATAAGTTCGTCGTTTTCGTAATCCGTTGCCGACATAACCGCTTAATTCCCCAATTTAAATAAAACATAACTGCGCACAACTGTATCGAGCTTAACGATTACATTGATAAAACCGATGTGCAATGCAATAGTGACATCCTGTTACTCATTGTTACAAATGAAATTGTCACAACTTTTATGAAAATTAACCCACAGCATCTAACCCAAGAGGTAAAGAAAACGCCACCGCCTCTGCGTAGTAAAGAGGAGCCCGTTAATCCAGCGGCTCACACTAAAGACTCTACAAATAAAAATGCAGAAATTGAGGCGAGCAGGCAGCGTATGCTGTCTTGGTTTTCTAGAGTAGGTATTACCCCGTCGGCGCTGTCATTAGATCCGAAAAAACAAGAACATGCCCTCGAGCGGCGTAAAAAAATACTTCAGATACAAAAAGCGAATAATTTAAAATCTATACTCAATATAGCACTAAATGTAACAATCAACGAACAAACAAGCGACAACCTTGATCCAGATTGGTTTTTTGCATTTAGCACGTTAGCTGAAGAAATTTATAGCGCGCCAATGCAAGAACTATGGGGAAAAATTTTTGCTGTTGAAGTATCCAGGCCCGGTAGTTTTTCACTGCGAAGCTTACAAACTCTGAAATCTCTTACACATCGCGATGCCAAAGTGTTTATCAAGGCGGTTAACGTAGCGAGTAAACAAAATAATGACTCTGTGCCGCGTATCTTAGTGGGTTATCACAAGAGAAAAAGGCTGCTTTCAATTTTCAAAAAACCTGTGCCAGAACAGATTAACCTTGCGAGTGTGGGATTAAGCTATCCGGATTTGCTATCACTTCAAGAGATGAAACTGATTTATGCCAGTGAAATTGAAAGTGGTGAGTACAGAGAAGGACAGCAGACATCGTGGCGATGCGTTAACGACACCTTTTCACTTACGTGTAAAACCCAAGGCGTAGCGCTGGTTTATTATAAGTTTACGCCCGTTGGAAGTGAGCTGTTTAAGCTTGTGGGGAAAAATACAAACCCGCTCTATATGCAAAATATAAAAGCGATTTTAACTGAAGTGTTTAACATTGCATGACTGCTTGCCTCACACAAGTGAGACACATGCAGTCAGCCATGTAAATTAAATACCATCACCGAATTCGTGCAATCCGCACTCTCTTTTAAGACCAAAGAAGCGTGTATCTTGCTCTTCCATGCCCTCTTGTAACGACTGTGTGGTATGCCAGTCGCCAATAGACACGTAGCCTTGCTCCCAAAGCGGATGATAAGAGAGATTGTGCTCTTTTAGGTAGTAGTGCAGGTCTTTATTGCTCCAATCTATGATGGGATAGAGTTTAAACTGCCCAGACACTTTTTGCAGAACAGGTAACTTCCCTCGAGAATCTGACTGACTGCGACGCAAACCAGCAAACCAAGTTCCAGCATTAAGCTCTTGCAGCGCTCTTTGCATAGGCTCAACTTTGTTAAGAGAATTGTAAGTTTCAATTCCCTCTATGCCTTGCTCCCACAGTCTGCCAAATCGAGCTTCTTGCCATGCTGATGACATATTCGCTTGATATACATGTAGGTTAAGCTTGAGCTTAGCAACCAGTTCATCGATGAATTGGTAAGTCTCGGGAAACAAATACCCCGTGTCGGTTAACACAACAGGAATATCTGGCTTTGCTTGTGTCAGCATATGCAGCATTACCGCAGACTGAGCACCAAAGCTTGACGACACAATATGAGTATCAGGCAAATTATCAAAGGCCCATTCCACTCGTTGTTGTGCCGTCATCGCTTCAAGCGACCCGTTGATATCAGCAAGCTCTTCCTTGCTGATATCTAGCGATAATACTTGCTCTGTAACCGCCGTATTATTGCTCATAGAAATCACGCGCAGAATCAACTACCGGTTTAACAACGCCGGTACGAACAACAAAATCTCCAAACGCTTCGCCGTCTTCTCGATTGCTAGCCCACTGGCCAAACAGCGTATCGAGCTCTGACATAATTTCTTGCTCGCTGATGTTTTCACGATACATACGAGGGATACGTGTCCCCTCGCGGTCGCCACCTAAATGCAGGTTGTACTTGCCAGGGCCTTTTCCAACTAATCCTACTTCAGAAAGCATGGCACGACCACAGCCATTCGGACAGCCCGTTACGCGGAAAATCACGCTATCATCAGCAAGCCCGTGTTTGGCTAATAGTCCCTCAAGCTCAGTGACAGCGTCAGGTAAGTAACGCTCCGCTTCTGCCATTGCTAGCGGACAAGTTGGTAGTGACACACACGCCATTGAATCAAGACGTTGATTAGATACCGCAGGGGCAATTAATCCGTGCTCACGAGCCAATGCTTCTACTTTTTCCTTGTCGGCTGGCGCAACACCGGCGATAATCAGGTTTTGATTTGCCGTTAGCCTGAAATCGCCTTTATGAATCTTAGCAATTTCTGCACACCCTGTTTTTAAGGTCTTTCCTGGGTAATCTAGAATTCGGCCGTTTTCGATAAATACGGTTAAATGATAGTTACCGTCGATGCCTTCTACCCAGCCAAAGCGGTCGCCACGTTCGGTAAACTCAAACGGTCGACTCTCTTGAAATGTAACGTTTGCACGCTTTTCAACTTCAGCTTTAAAGTTATCTACACCAACGCGTTCAAGGGTGTATTTGGTTTTTGCATTCTTACGATTAACACGGTTACCCCAGTCGCGCTGTACAGTCACTACCGCTGCGGCAATATCGAGCGTATTTTCTAGTGGAATATAACCAAAGTCAGTGGCTTTGCGAGGATACGTACTTTTATCCCCGTGAGTCATGGCAAGACCACCACCTACTAATAGGTTAAAGCCAACCAGCTTGCCGTTTTCTGCAATGGCAACAAAATTCAAATCGTTAGCGTGTACGTCAACGTCGTTTTGCGGTGGAATAACAACCGTGGTTTTAAACTTACGTGGAAGATAGTTATCGCCAAGAATAGGTTCAACCGGCTTCTCTGTGGTTTCCACTTTTTCGCCATCTAACCAAATTTCAGCGTAAGCACGTGTTTTAGGAAGTAAGTGCTCGCTTATCTTTTTAGCCCACTCAAACGCCTCTAAATGCAGTTCTGATTCTACAGGGTTCGAGGTACACAATACGTTTCTGTTCACGTCACCGGCTGTCGCAATTGAATCGATGCCTGCTTTATTGAGCATCTGGTGCATCGACTTAATTTTTGGCTTGAGCACACCGTGAAACTGAAAAGTCTGTCGCGTAGTTAACCGGATACTGCCGTACAACGTGTGATCGGAAGCAAACTTGTCTATCGCTAGCCACTGGTCGGGCATAATTACGCCACCAGGTAACCGCGCACGCAACATCACATTTTGCAGCGGTTCAAGCTTTTGCTTAGCACGCTCTGCGCGAATATCTCTGTCATCCTGCTGATACATACCGTGGAAGCGAATTAACTGGAAGTTATCAGCCGTAAAGCCACCTGTAAGATCATCTTTCAGGTCAGTTTCTATTGTTCCGCGAAGGTTTTTACTTTCGCGCTTTAATCTTTCGTTGTCGGCTAATTTGCCCTCAACAACGAATGGAGAGTTTTCATTACTCATTAATAGACATCCTTTTGATAACGTTTCGCTTTACGCAACTCAACCACGTATGATTTTGCTTCCGCTTCTGACTTGCCACCGTGCTCTTGCACAATCTTGATCAGCGCTTCTTCAACATCTTTCGCCATGTGCATAGCATCGCCACACACATAGAAGTGAGCGCCCTGCTCTAACCATTCGAATACTTCTTTACCATTTTCGAGTAGTCGGTGCTGAACGTAAACCTTCTCTTCTTGATCACGTGAGAACGCTAACGTTATTTTGTCTAGCAAGCCTTCTTTTACATATCCTTGCCATTCAACTTGATACAAGAAGTCTTGGGTAAAGTGCGGGTTACCGAAAAATAACCAGTTTTTGCCCTCTGCTTCTTGTACGTCTCTCTCTTGCATAAACGACCTGAACGGCGCGATACCTGTTCCTGGGCCAACCATAATGACTGGCGTATTAGGGTCAGCAGGCAAGCGGAAGTTATCGTTGTTTTCAACGAACACCTCTACTTCACCATTTTCCTCAAGGTATTCGCAAAGGTAACCCGATGCGCCGCCCTGATGACGCTCTCCAAAAGCTTCATAATCAACGTGGGCCACTGTAAGGTGAACTTCGTCCTCTACATAGGCCTGGCTTGACGCAATTGAATAGAGTCGCGGCGTAAGAGGGCGCAGTGCGTCAACAAGTTGCTGCGCTGAAATACTGCCAACATGGTCGCGAACAATATCAATAATTTGTCTGTCGGCCATGTAAGTACGAAGTTGTGCTTTGTCTTCCATCAGCGCTGCCAAACCTTCCGACCCCGTCGCAGCCTGATAGGCCTTGATGAAATTAGGATAGCTCAGTGTTAACTCAAGCTTAGAGGTAAGCGCCTCTTTTAGCGTCATGGCACTTTCTGCCACCACTACCTCTGCATTTTCATCAAGAGAAAGCAGTGCAATAAGGTCGTTTACCAACGAAGGGGCATTTTTAAACCATACGCCAAGGGCATCGCCTGGTTTGTAGGTAATACCTGAGTCTTCAAGGCTAATTTCGATATGACGAATATCTTTAATTGAGTCTCTGCCGGTGATCTTTTGAGATTCAATCAACGATGCAGTATAAGGCGCTTTCTTTGTATAAGTTTGCGCCGGAGCCCCCGCAACCGCAACACCGGTTTGTGCCGCTACGGCCGGAGCTGCTGAGGCTGTGAAATCTTCTTTCAACGAGTCAATAAAGCTGTTCAGCCATGCTTCTGCTTCGGCCTCGTAATCTACGTCACAATCTAAGCGGTCGATAACCGCAGTTGCACCTAATTTAGATAAACGCTCGTCGAAGTCTTTGCCGGTTTGGCAGAAAAACTCGTAGCTACTATCTCCTAGGCTTACTACGCCGTACTTTGTATTCGCTAACTTCGGCGCTTTTTTACTTGCGACATATTCATGCAGCTCGATGGCGTCGTCTGGCGCATCGCCTTCACCATGAGTACTAACGAACACGGCAACGTGAGTTTCGCTTTTAAGGTTACGGGCTTTATAGTCCGCCATGCTTACTAGCTTGCTGTTATACCCTGCACCTTCTGCTTTCGCTTGGCACTCGTGAGCTAACGCTTTGGCGTTACCAGTTTGAGAGCCGTACAAAATAGTAAGAGTGGGAGCATCTCCCGCTGACACAGGTGCCGCTTGTAGCGACGGCGCCACTGCCCCGCCCTGCGCAGCAGCCATACCCGCAGCATAACCACTCACCCATGTGAGCTGATCACGATTTAGACCAGCAATAGCTTGCGTGATCGCATTCCACTGCTGTTCATTTACTACCGCGCCTGGCGCTGAATTTGACACTGTTGTTGAGTTAGAATCTTTTGACATAGTCTTATAGCCCTTTTTCGATGTCGCTAGGCTAACGACTTTATTCAAGAAGAGAAAAGAATAAATGAGACTTTTTTATTACTGAATGTGCTTAAAAGCATTATTGAAATAAAAAAGGCGCTATCTGCGTAGCAGAAGCGCCTTCATTAATACCTGTTACAAAGACTAGAAATGTAGCTCTAGCCCAGCAAATACGCCGTCAAACTCCATGTCGGCATAAACATCGTCTAAGTCTTCAATATCAACTGTGACGTTTCTGTAACCTAGTTGCACCGTCATGTCTATGGCAATACTTTCGATAAAAGAATAGGCAACAGCCACTTGATAATCACTTAACTCATGATCGTCAAAGGACAAGTAGCTTCCTTCGGCATATGCAGACAACCCTGTAAACGGTAAACCAACCTGAATTTTTGAGTAAGCCATTGGCACAATGCCTGAGAAATCTGCAGACCCTTGCGTCGCACTTGCTCTATCGTTTACTAGCAATGCACCATCGATGTATTTTGCATTGATACCTAAATCGAAACTTACCAAGTCGTTATCGAACAACTCGTAGTAAAGAATAAGATCGGTAGAGGTTAAATCAATATCGGTAGCAACTTCGCTGTTTGCCGTATAAAGCTGACCGTCAAAAGTAAAGCTAGAGTCGAGTGTTGTTACACCTGAATTGTCTAGAGTTGTTTGGTTTATCTTAACATTCGGTAAAAAAGGAACCGGATGCTCTAGTGCGATATACACCGACGAATTGGTTTCATCGTCAAAACTAAAGTTTGCCGTATTATTGGTATCGGCAAAGCCACCTGACGTGTCGGTTTGCCATGCCTGAGCCCCAACATAAACCCCAGCGATAGTATCAGCGTGTGAAGATACAGATACCAGTGCGCATCCGAGTGCGGCAACTAAAAGACTCTTTTTCATTCATTATCCTTGATTAAGAAGTTCAGATATTTCGATAAGTGCTGCATTGGCGCGAGAAATATAGTTAGCCATTACCAATGAATGATTAGCTAACATGCCAAAACCGCTTCCATTTAAAATCATTGGGCTAAACACTGACTGCTGTGTGGCCTCCAACTCTCGAATAATTTGCTCCATACTGACTAGCGCATTTTTATCTTTAAGCACGTCATAAAACTCTATTTCAACGGCTTTCAAAAAATGCAGTAAAGCCCATGACGCACCGCGTGCTTCATAAAAATTATCGTCAAGCTTCCACCAGCTTGTTTTGACCACACTTTGCTTTGCCACGGGTGTAGATTGGCGAGCATTTCTGTCACCTGCCAAGTCGGTGTTGATTCTAGCAGATCCAACGCTGGCACTTAACCTTTGCGAGTAGCTTCCCAATCTTTTTTCTACTTGCTTTAACCACTCTCGTAAATTATCAGCGCGGGTGTAAAACTGGCTATCGCTGTTTCGTGTGCTCGCTAATTCCTCTCGGTATTGCTTTAGAAGCGCGATACCGTCGGAATAACTCGATTCTGATGAAGGTAACGCCCAGCTTTGATGATCCATATTAAACTTGGGGTGAGCCTTTGTTAAATAGGGATTTTCCACTGATTGAGACTGAGAACGACTGAAGTCTTTTCGCATAGATAAGGCTAAATCGCGGATCATTTCCAGTGCCCCGAATTCCCATGCAGGCATATTATCAAGCAAAACACCGGGTGGAATGACGTCGTTAGACAAGTAACCGCCTGGCTTATCGAGCAAGGTTTCTGATACATCAATCATTGCGGTGGTAATTGTATAACCAGCAATTTGTGTTGGATTCTCTACAGTAGAAGATGTTTTCAAGCGGTCTTTAATATCATACGTATCAGGCGATAAGCTCCAGTACCATCCTATAAGCCAGAATATAATGACAAGTAGCACAGCGACAATCGCTATCCGTTTCGCGTTAATTGATTGTCTCATATAAACACCAACCTTCCTTTTTTACACAAAACAGCCGACCTGAGTCAGCTGTTTGAATTTTTATAATGACGAGAGAAATACTAACCCCAATAACGGGTATTCCCTATATGACCACTTTTTAGTACCTGAATACAACTTAATTCGATTTATGATAACTATAACGTATGGTGCATATTGTGCTCATTTTTCTGCGCGTATGATGCAGTATTGCGCTTTTTCAATGCATATAGGGCAATTGCAATAACGATGATAGGCCAAAATGCACTGACACCTGCCAACAACAATGCAAATAATACCGCGCCAAGGGCGAGTACCACAGTACCCACTACGCTCAAGGCGACAACAAACCCAACAATAGCCAACACAATACCCACTACAGAAAACACTGCTATATTCTCCCAAGGACTCAGCAATTCATCTGACATCACTAAATGCATTCCTAATGCATCCTCCACCACACTGCCGAGACAATTCATCAGCACGATGGCAATAACCAACGCCAATAGAAAATTTTTCATTACGCTAATCTCGGCAGTAAAATAACTGCTGCAAAGTACGCAAGTAAGATAATTACAGGCATGAAAACCAGGGCTGCAACTGCAGCGCCACGTACCCAGACTGCGTCAATGTCAAAGTAACGCGCAACGCCTGCACACACGCCCGAAATAACACCTGAATCTAAATCTCTATAAATACGTTTTTGTGATGACAATTTCATGATTTTCTCCAACAATCTTTTATTTACTTAGCTTTTATTGAACTAGCTTGTACGACCTAAGCGTTTACCACTAGAAAGGACTTAGCGACTGCGCCTAAACCATTAGGCGCTTGTTTAGCGCTTAAGCTACTTTTATTAACGCCTAAGCTACTTTTTTTCTCTTGAGTTCCGCTAACTCTTGTTCAATCGACTCATCCGCTTCTAGTGCCTGAAACTCTGCCGATAGTGATGCCGCTTCACCTGATTTAGTAAGGTCGTATGCATCAACCTGTGCCTCAAGGTAGTCAATACGCTGTTCGTAGTTTTCAAAACGAGACATGGCATCATCAATTTTGTTCTCGTGATCGGCCTGCTTCACTTTTAAACGGGTTTCAGCAGAATGCTTGCGCTGAATGAGCACTTTTTGTTTCGCTTTGGCCTCTGCCATTTTGGCATTGAGGCGAGAAGTATCATGTTGAATTTTTTCGATACTCTCAGCTAAGTGCGCTTCTTGTTCCTGCAACGAGGATAACTTAGCCACGTACTTTTGCTTTTCAACCAAGGCTGCTTTTGCAAGAGACTCTTTGTCGTTATTCATTGCAAGCTGCGCTTTACCCTGCCAGCTAGCAATTTCTTTATTCGTGTTGTCAATTTGACGCGCTAATGTTTTTTGTTGCGCGATATATCGAGCCGCGTCAGTACGCACTTCTACCAAGGTTTCTTCCATCTCTTGAATGATGAGACGAATAATTTTTTCAGGATCTTCTGCTTTGTCTAGCATTGCATTGATGTTGGCCTGAACAATATCGTTAATTCTTGAAAACATACCCATAATTATCTCTCCATAAAGATGTTGGCGAGTTACCAGCAATTAACTATCAAGATTGATGCGACGCTGACTTCTCTATTTCATTTTTGAAACTGTGGTTGGACACTGTAATTAACTGGGGAACTGTTCCACGTGTAATCACACTCTCCTGACGCTTTACTCATATAGGTATTACAATAGACGTGCCAAACCTTTAAAATATTGATAAATATGACTTTTTATAAAAATATGCATAAATCGGTGTTGTCCGAGGTAACTAGGAAACGATAATTTAGTATTTTTAACCACTCTTATTGTGAATTTAACCACATTGTTTTTGAGGCGCATATTCTTAGTCTCACGGCTTATATCGAGGTGCAGGTGTTAAATATGCACTCGGGCATAAAACGTTCTCGTGCATACTAGGTGTAGGTATGGGTGCTATAGGTGTGAGTTACTTATTGTTAGGCAGAGGCTGAGGTCTTATTTATTGGTGTGTTAGGTATAGGTGTATTAGGTATTGGTATATTAGCTATCGAAGTATCGTATCGGTGACAGCGAGGACTTGACTGCTGTTTAATGAGCCAGTTTATAAGTGCTATGACGAAAACGAAAAAAGCGCCAACGGCGCTTTTTAAAATTCGTGATTTTTCTGGAGGCTTTGCTGTTAACTATCTAGGTAACTTTGCTGATATCTAGTCAGCATCTTTTCCCTCAATATCTTTTACATCTGCACCTTTTACATCGTTATCTTTTAAAAAAGCACCGGCATTATCTGAGTCATCGTTAGTTGAGGCGATGTCGGTAACGCTTACACTTCCCATATGTTGGGTGCGAGCGCCGTCTAATTCAAAATGGTAAGACGTATTAGCCACTGACTGATAAACATCTGCAGATAGCTCGGTTGTCGTCATCGTCACTGCGGTAGTTACCATGTTTTGTAACAACGAATTGAGCACTGACTCTTGTGCGCTAGCTGCACCGCTTGCCATGCTTGCTGAAAGTAAAGTTGCTGCGATTAGTGAAGTTTTCATAATTTCCCTCGAAAGTCTTGTCAGTACAACAACACGTTGTCGTTGTGATATAAGACATATAGCGAGAGGTGTGCCAACTTCTTAAAATTAGCTTAAAGCAATGATTTATATACTTAAAATAAAAACTAAATATTAAGCTGGCTGAAAAAACATATTGAGCAAATATTAAACTTTAGTCAAAGACACTAACCTGTTAGTTTTTTTGACCACTGCTTTGACTATCTTTTTGGCTATTGTATTCGTCCAATTCTCGTTGTGCTGCCTCTACGGCACTCAACGCATTCATTAGCAAATGAGGATCAGGAGACTTTCCGGTACCGTTTTGGCTTAAATAACGACGCCATATACGACCACCAGCTTGCCCCTGAAATAAACCAAGCATATGGCGCGCTACATGCCACGGTTTGAAGTACGCATCTTCTTTGCGCTCAATGTGGCTCTCAATATATTGCTGCATTTTTAACACGGCTTCGCGTCGTGAAATACTTTTTGCCTGTGCATCACCAAATATTTCAGTGTCTACGTTAGCCATAATATACGGGTTTGCATACACTTCCCTGCCAATCATCACACCATCTACACTTTCCAACTGTGTTTTGGTATCGGCTAAGGTTTTTACACCGCCATTAATGCTGATTGATAATTCAGGGTGGGTTTCTTTTATGCGATGGACTCGCGGATAATTTAACGGCGGAATTTCACGATTTTCTTTAGGGCTTAACCCCTGAAGCCATGCTTTTCTTGCATGTACAATAAAAGTATCGCAACCAGCCCCAGCCACAATATCGATAAAGCGAGCAAAATCTTCGTCCTCATCCATATCATCAATACCAATACGACACTTCACCGTTACCGGAATATCGATCTCGGCCTGCATGGCCTTTACACAATCGGCCACCACATCAGGCTGCGCCATCAAACACGCACCAAAACTGCCGTTTTTTACTCTGTCGCTTGGGCACCCTACATTAATATTCACTTCGTCGTACCCGCGTTCTTGAGCCAACACCGCGCATCGTGCCATGTCAGTTGGATCGCTCCCTCCGAGCTGCAGCGCTAGAGGATGCTCCTCGGTATTAAAACCAAGGTAGTCTCCCTTTCCAAAGATAATAGCCCCCGTCGTTACCATTTCGGTATACAGAAGAGTGTGCTTTGAGAACAATCGTAAGAAATAGCGACAGTGTCTGTCTGTCCAATCCAGCATTGGTGCGACTGAGAAACGGCGGTCGAGAGTTTGAACGGTGGTATTCAATTTAAGCCTTTGTTTTATATTGATAATATCTAATTTCTTGAGTAAAGACCAAGTGCGGTATTTATCCCTTTAATTCCTTATTTTCACTCTTTCGGGGGAACTGAAAAGCTTCTTCGGGGGAACTGCTTTTTATTAAGGAATAATTTGATGGCGCATTATAGCATTTCAAAGAGAGTTAGGAAAAATCAAACTGTTTACTGTGCGAGGGTTAGAAATAAAGAGTCTGGAATAGTGACTTTTTCAAAATCGAAAACATTTCAAAATAAGGCCGCTGCAATGAAGTGGAAAAGTACATCGAAGTATTCTGCGACTCTGTTATGAAGCAAGTTAAGGCTGCCTACATGTTCGAGCAAAGAGTGCGAAAGCTCGTACTGAACTCTATAACGGCTCCCTTTCTCCCATAAAAATGTTGGACATGGATGTCTGATTGTTCATTAAAAGTCAACGTTCACTGTTAGTGAACACTTAAAAATAATGAACAACAATTGCAATGCTGTTCATTATTTCGTATCGTTCAATAATAGTGAACATAAAAAATAAGTGAACAAATGGATAACTTACTAGCCGAAGCTGCGAAACTGTTAGCCGCGAATATCAAGCTAAATGTCACTTATACGCATCACAATACACAAGATGCTCAGGTAACGGACGGACAGCTGACGATCATTCACGGAAACCAGAGGCATACTTGGTGTGTGGAAGAAAAAGAGAGACTTACTCGCCACAGACTGCAAAAACTTCAACTAGCAGAAACAGTTTTTAGCGACAAAAAAACGCTTATTGTCACAACCTATATCAATGAAAATATTGCCGAGCTTTGTCGGGAGTTACAAATCGATTATCTCGATATGGCGGGCAATGCGCACCTCAACATACCTCCTTTTTATATTGATATCAGAGGCAAGAAGCCACCTCAAGAGCATCAAATACAACACGCGCGAAAGCTAACTGGAAAGGCGTTTCAACCTAAAGGCATGAAACTGATCATGATGTTGTTATTAAAGCCTGAACTTGTTAATCAGCCAATGCGGGTACTTGCGGAGCAAGCTGAAATTGCTTTAGGTACGGTAAAACAAGTTTTAGATGACCTTAAGCAACTCACATTTATTCTCGACAAAGGGAAAAAGGGGGCCGTCCTCAACGAAAAAGATCTGCTTCTAACGAAATGGCTAGATGCTTATCCACACAACATGGAAGCAAAACTGGAGCAAAGGCTATATGTTCCTCAGGATATTGAGCAGCTTCGTAACGCACCGCTAAATAAGTACGGAGCAATCTGGGGCGGAGAAGTCGCCGCCGATGCCTACACACATTACCTTACCCCCAAAACATACCAGATATATGCTGATGCTGAAGCACATAAAGTCCTATTAAAAACTTTCAGGCTACGCCGACTACGTGCTGAAGAGACAGGCGTTAATATACTAAAAATTGTAGAGCCGCCTGTAGTGCTTGAAAAAATTAAAGGCGCATTGCCTAGCTGTGTCGCTCCACTATTAGTATATGCGGAACTAATTAACAGCGATGATCCTCGCAATCTTGAAACCGCAAAAAGGATTTACCGTGACTATCTCGCTTGATGTATCAGAAAAGCTGCCCAAAGGCCTTGTCGAGGCATATAGCCAAATCCATGGTATTGCCGCAGAGCTAAGCGTCCCGTTGCTAATTGTAGGGGCTACTGCACGGGATATTATCTTGGTTCACGGCTATAACGCCGCAATTGAGCGCGGTACGAAAGATGTGGACTTTGGTATCGAGGTGCAGGATTGGGGGCATTATGAAATGTTACGAACTGCACTGATAGAAGCAGGATTTACACCGCATTCGAAGAAGGCACATCAACTAGATACGACTGACAGTGACGGCTTGCCTTGGGAAATCGATCTGATTCCGTTTGGTGGGGTCAGTGATGATAACGGCCAGATCGCTTGGCCGCCCACACAGGATTTTGTCATGAGCGTGCTAGGGTTCTATGAAGTTTATCAAAACGCTTGGGAAGTTACCCTCATAAAAAGCCCCAAAATTAGCGTAAAAGTAGCATCTCCCTCTGGAATATTGTTACTGAAACTTATCGCCTGGACTGAACGAGGTCGTGAGTATCAGGGAAAAGACGCTATTGATATCTATTATGTAATAAAACACTACAGCAAAATTCCTGCAGTTGTAGATGCGCTTTACGAACGAGATTATATGGATGTCCAGGATTACGACATTATGAGAGCCACCGCAATGATGCTAGCGGACGAAATCGCGGCTATCGCAAAGGAAAAAACATTGACCTACATAAAGCAGGCTTTGCTAGACAAGGATAGTGTCTTAGAGCGTCTTAAGGTTGATATAACGAAGCATACTGTCGCAGGTTATGAAGAAGTCGACATACTCATAGAGATTATGAAAGGTAGGCTAGATGGAGGATAAAACCATCGGTTGTTTCTGGATATAGACGTCGGTTTAATTATCCTGAGAAACACCATGAGAATACAACAAATTAACGATAGTTAGGATCGGTGAAAAAATAAGAAGACGCCGGAGAAAAGCCGACGCCTTTTAAGTAGCTTTAGATTAAACCTAAGTGACCCGCGTGAAACTCAAGGTGATCTTCAATGAAAGACGCAATAAAGAAATAACTGTGGTCGTACCCTTCATGCATATTGAGCGTAAGCTGTGTGTCAGATTGCTGAGCACCGTGCACTAAGGCTTGGGGTTTAAGCTGCTCCTGCATGAACTCATCGCTTGTCCCTTGCTCTACTAGCAATGGAATACTGTGGGTCTTACTTGCTAGCAACAAGGCTGAGTCGTATGCTTTCCACTGCTCGGTATCCTCACCAAGGTAATGGCTAAACGCTTTTTTACCCCATTCGCACTCAGTAGGATTTGCCACAGGACTAAATGCTGACACTGAAACAAACCGATTGGGGTTTCGCATACCGATAACGAGGGCACCATGTCCGCCCATTGAATGACCGCTAAGTGCACGCTCCTTCGTTACCGGAAAATTGCTCTCAACCAACGCTGGAAGCTCATCGGTAATGTAAGAATACATGTTGTAGTGTTTATCCCACGGGGCTTGTGTAGCGTCGAGATAAAAGCCAGCTCCTAGTCCAAAATCATAGGAACCATTTTCATCGTCGGGAACGCCTTCTCCACGGGGAGAAGTATCTGGTGCGACAATCGCCATACCAAGTTCACTCGCCAACTTCATAGCGCCAGCTTTTTGCATAAAATTCTGATCAGTACACGTTAGCCCCGATAGCCAATACAGCACTGGTACTGGTTTTTCTTTACTGGCGAATGGCGGTAAAAATATGGCGAACGTCATTTCGCAATTCGTAGACTTTGACGGATGACTATAACGAAGGTGGGTGCCTCCAAATGCTCTGTTTTCGCTGATAAGCTTCATTACCGCTCCTTTATTCATGATTTTTGTACCTTTATTGACGAATCAGTAAAGGCTCTATCGGATTTTAGATCAAGTTCGTTTACACTAAGCGCCTAAATTTTGAGGTAAGTACAATGGTTAAAGCACTATTGCATCATATTGTCGGCACGATTTCTGTTATTTTCTATTTTGTTAACACGGTAATTTGGGCTACCCCTATTATCGTATTATCGGTATTTAAACTTATCCCAGTGTCGCAGTGGCGACGCTTTATCTCGTATCTTCTCGATACCTGTGCAACAGCGTGGATTGGCGTCAATAACATTAACCAGCGTATAAGCAGCGGCACTACCTTTCACGTAAAAGGTTTAGAACAACTGACTCGTAACGACTGGTATTTAGTGACTGCGAATCACCAGTCGTGGGTAGATATTCTTGTTCTTCAACGGGTTTTCAACCGCAAAATTCCATTTTTAAAGTTTTTCCTCAAAAAAGAACTTATTTATGTGCCTATTTTAGGCTTGGCATGGTGGGCCCTCGATTTTCCATTTATGCGCAGATATTCAAAGTCATTTTTGGCTAAGCACCCTCACTTAAAAGGTAAGGACATGGAAACTACTCGCAAAGCGTGCGAAAAATTTCGCTCTAAGCCTGTGAGTATTATGAATTTCGTAGAAGGTACTCGTTTCACGCAATCAAAACACGACAGACAGGCGTCGCCCTTTGCGCATTTATTAAAACCAAAGGCTGGCGGTATTGCATTTGTGCTTTCGGCAATGGGAGAGCAACTGCACAAACTCATTGATGTCACTATCGACTACCCTGGTGGCGTGCCCACATTTTGGGATTTCGTGAGCGGTAGAGTGCGCGATATTCGTGTGAATATAAGCGTGATGCCTATTCAAGAAATTATGGACAGTGGCATATTCCAAGACACTTACTTCGATGACCCTCAGGTTCGTGTCCGTTTTCAAGCGTGGCTTAATGAACGCTGGCAAGCAAAAGACAACCTATTAGAAGAATTAAACGCAACGCAGAAGCCTTTATGATCCGTAACATTCTCGCTCCCATTACCTTTGTAGTTCATATCACCCTGCAATTACTCAATTTAGCCTTTTGGGGTGGTCTTATCATCACATTAGGGCTAGTAAAACTACTACTCCCTAATGGCAAGGTTAAAACGCTATGGAATAGTGTGATGCATGGCCTTATGTTTAGTTTTGGTCGTCTTAGCGTTTTACTTATTCGCCTTTTTAACAACATCGACATTGAATATGCGGTGCATGGCGAACTTGCTAAAGACAGGTGGTATTTAATCATTGCTAATCATCTAAGCTACCTCGATATAATTTTGCTTATTGAATTTGCCACCAAGCGTATTCCAGCACCCAAGTTCTTTTTGAAAAAAGAACTAATATGGCTACCCTTTGTGGGTTTAGGGGCATGGGCGTTAGATATGCCTTTTATGCGCCGATATACTCGCGCGTACATTGAGAAGAACCCGCACAAGAAAGGTAAAGATTTAGAAACAACGAAAGCGTACTGTGAAAAATTTAGAACCGTACCCACTACGGTAATTAACTTTGTTGAAGGCACTCGGTTTACCCCGCAGAAGCACGCGTTAAAGAAAAGCCCCTATACACATTTATTGCCGGCAAAAGCGGGAGGCGTTTCTTTTACTTTAGCCGCCATGGGTGAATTATTTACTAACGTTTTAGATATTTCATTGCTATACCCACACAATAAAAAGCATCCGATGATGGCCATGCTCTGCGGCACTATGACGAAAATTGTCATTGACGTCAACGTAGTGTCGGTTCCAGAATTGCAGCAGCACTCAACGCGCAATGAATCAGAATTCCGTCTTTATTTCCAAGATTGGTTGAACGACCTGTGGAAAAATAAAGATTCACGCATCAAAAACCTTTTGGAGTCTTGATTGATGGAAGTAACTACCTCTGTTCGCGATACGTTTGTACATCTAGTACACGATGTATTTCCGAACCTCACAACGGGTGAACCACTTTATAACGTACTTGCAGGTGGCTGCATTCTACTATCCGCTGTGATTATCTATGTTTTTGCTCGCTTGTTAATCAGGCCGCAAATAGCGCGCTTAGTGTATAGATCGAACAATGTTTGGGATAACGCGCTGCAGGAGTACGGCTTTTTCAGGCGTTTGATGCACTTGTTTCCAGCGTTATTTATTTACGTAACCACGCCGCTACTTATTGACGAAGAGGCTGTTCTCTTCGGCCTAATGGTGAAAAGTTCGCAGCTATACATGCTGTACAGTGGACTTCTCGCGCTTTATGCCCTTTTGAGTACCGTGGAGTATGTATACAACTCCTCTGCACTGGCTAGGCGCGCGCCTATCACAGGCTTTATTCAGGTAACAAAGCTTGGGTTCGCTATCGTTACTATACTCCTTTGTATATCGCTGATTGTTGACAGAAGCCCTCTGCTCATAGTGTCTGGCCTAACTGCAATTGCCGCCGTACTTCTTTTAATATTCAGAGATACCATTTTAGGTTTTGTCGCCGGAATTCAAATTGCAGCAAATCGCATGTTCAATACGGGCGACTGGATTTCTATGCAAAAGTATGAGGTTGACGGCGAAATCAAGGAAATAGGACTTACCAACGTCAAGGTACAAAACTGGGATAAAACCATCTCTACCTTACCTACCTATAGCTTAACAACAGAAGCCGTAAAAAACTGGCGTGGGATGCAAGAGTCTGGCGGACGCAGAATTAAACGCGCCATCCACTTAGATGTGCATTCAATAAAGCTTTGCGACAATGAAATGTTAGAGCGTTTTTCCAAAATTCGCTATATCAATGATTATATTGAGAAAAAGAAAAACGAACTGCAGGCTTACCACAGAGACTACTCAATTGATGAGTCAGACTTACTGAACAGTCGACGTTTGACTAACATTGGAACGTTTCGCGCGTATTTAGAGGCTTACTTGAGAAAGCACCCTCACATTCATCAAGAACTCACGCTAATGGTAAGACAGTTGCCGCCTACGGAGCTCGGATTGCCACTGGAGATTTATTGCTTCAGCGCAAGACAAGAATGGGTGGATTACGAAAAAGTACAGGCTGACATTTTTGACCACGTTATGGCCATGCTTGAGCCTTTCGACTTGCGAGCTTACCAACGAGATAGCCACTTAGGCGCACTGGTGAATAGAAGCTCCGAGTCGCCTAGCCCTTGATAAAAAATCCAGCTAGAGGCAACATTGAAAAATAAAAAAACCGGCATTTGCCGGTTTTTTTATTTGTTTGTGTTGTTAAGCCAGTGCATAACTCATCAAAAAGAAGATGACCAAACCAGTAACACCGAAAAAGCCATACTCTACTTTTTCTTGCATACCTTCAGCACCCGCTTTCGCTGTAATAAAGCCCATAATGATGCTGCTAAGCCCAAGCGTAAAGGCAATTAGCGCAACACCGAACATAATTGCATTAGTCCAATCAGCCATTGTGTTAACCCCTTAATTTAATTGGCCGTATTATGCATGAATTAAACCCTATTGAACATATTACAGTGAGGTTTAATTTTGTACTTTGCCCACAAGATTGATCTTAGTCAAAATAGCTATTTTATTATTGTTTTGGCCAAAAAATTAGGGAGCTCGTTAAACCCTAAAAAACTTAAACTTATAAACCATTGAAAGTATTAACTTTAAATAAATGGCATCGGCATTGCTACGTCTATAACTATTAACAAAGATAAATAGATTTAAGAAGAGACAACGCGAGAGATATAAAAGCGTAGGTGGTAGTTAGATTCACTATCGTATTTACGATTTATCTCAAAATAGCGTTTGCTCACCCATACACAGTTTAATTTTCGTTACGTCACGATTAGGGAATTTACAATGTCGAACACGTTTTTACTTTCAGTTACTGTTGCCACAGCACTAGTGAGTGGCCAAGCTATGGCCCATGATAATAGTTGCGATATCGAGCTAGATGGTCAGATTAAGTACTATCAAGGCAATCTCACTGTAGATATGGAAAATGGGTCAACACTCACCATCAATCCAAATCGGGACCTGTCGATAAACGGCGAGTCGGTAGCGCTTAATAAAGAGCAGCAAGTTTACGTTAACGACTATTACAATAGTATCGACACTGCTATTCCCATGACATTAACTATTGCCAGTGAAGGTTTAGAGGTTGCCAGTGTAGCCGTAACAGAAGTATTTGGTGAACTACTTGGCAGTGACAGCGGCCTAGACAGTGACTTTCAAGCACTCTTCGATTCTCTAGATCAAAAGCTTGCTCGTTCGTTTTATGATGATGCTGGCAATATACGTATCGACTCAACACAGTTTGATGAGCCTGGCTGGTTTGACGAAAGCTGGGAAGCCGAGTTTGAAGCGCAGATAGAGTCTCTAGTCAGTGAATCAATGGGCCGTATTCTTATTGCCCTTGGTACACAAATGCTGTGGGAAGGAGGCGATATGTCTGAGTTTGAACAGAAAATGGAACGCTTTGGCGAAGATTTGGAGTATCGTTTAGAAGCAAAAGCCGCTTCTTTGGAAGAAAAAGGCGAAGCTCTTTGCGACGTTCTTAAAAAAGCAGATTATGCAGAGTCTAAGATGCAAGCCTCTATTGCCGGGCTTGATGAGCTAAACCTTATCGATTTAGACAGTCACAGCAAGATGAAAATGTAGGCTTAGCCACACCTTTTTCCTAGTTTAACTGCACTAGTCAAACATAGTTAACATCTATCCTGACACGGAAAGCTGGTGAAATAACCATAGCGCTTACCGACCAAGCCGAACATATAATACATATGTTCGGCTTTTTGCTTTTACGCCAAAAGGTTTAAATACTACACGCATGGAGTAAGTCGTTCTTTGCCTGATATACTAATAGCCTAGATACAGTATTACATAGGCTAGGGCCGTAGCACTTTAACTTGGACGCCAGTGCTAAAATACAAACATCTTAATTATAGGCATGAAGGACACGTAACAAATGCAGAAAAAAATAGTGATTACCGGTTACGGCTGGATGGCAGGTTATTTAGGCAATGCGTTATTAAGTAGCGATAGCCCTATAGACGCACACGTGGTGGGCACTACCAGAAGTGACGAAAAGTTGGTGCAAATGTCTAAGCACAATATTACAGGTATTAAGTTTGCACTTGGCGATGACACTTCACAACTATGCCAACACATGAAGGATGCAACCTTCATTATTAACATTCCACCGGGTAGGCGTAGCACTCAGCTAGACGGCTTCACTCAGCAGGTTATTGCCCTTATTAACGATGCGGTTGCGGCAAACGTGGCGCATATTATTTTTGTAAGCACCACATCGGTTTACGGTGACAGTACTAACCAAACCCTCACAGAAACCAGTGCCCCCGCTCCTGAAACTGCATCGGCAAAAGCACACGTAGCCATAGAAGAACATCTTGCCTCGTTGTCATCTAAGGTGAATTACACCGTGCTTCGCTTGGCAGGCTTAGTTGGCCCAGACCGTCACCCTGCGCGCTCATTGAGCGGCCGTGAGTTACCCGCGGGTAATAAGCGAATTAACCTAGTGCATATCGCTGACGTTGTTAAGGGGTTGCTCGCGGTTATTGAAACGCCCCCACACAATTGCACACTGCACTTGTGTAGCGCACTTCACCCTAAACGCGGTGAATATTATTCTCGCGCTGCATCAGCATTAAACCTGCCTTTGCCACTATTTTCTGATACTGAATCTGAGGCAATGGGCAAGGTAATAGACGCTAGTGCAAGCTGGCAGGCGCTTGATATTACACCAGCCTATGCAAACCCAGATGATATGTATTGATGAATATGTATTGATGAAGCACTGGCGCTTTATACGACTGTGTCGTCCTAAAAACTGTTAACGTATTTCAGGGCGGGACCGAAAAATTAAAAAGGGGGTAGCAACTGCTACCCCCTTTTTTTGATGTTAATTTTATCTTTTAATCGGCTTACCCGCTAAAGCGTTGACACTTTTGAGGGCGTAAAGGTATGGGTAACCTGTGGCGTTTAACCGAACAGACTAAAATTAAAGTACTTCACCGCTACCGTGTTAACAAAAATAACGAGCAAAATAACCGGAATGAAGGTTTTCAGTGAAATGTCGACGTATTTCTCAAACCAACTTCCTCTATAGTTATCGCTGCCTTCTTCTAGCGAAGCATTGAAATTTGCAGTCTTCCAACGATAGGTAACGAATAAGCAAATCAGCAGTCCGTTAAGCGGCAATATGGTTTCGTAGAAGACGTCAATAATCACATCAAAAAACGATTTATCGGCACCGGCGTAACTTACGAACGTTGTCAGCACGTCGATTTTTCCGAACGACAGCGCGCTCAATATGGCCAATACAATCATGATGCTGCCTAGCGATGTAAGAGCCCACTTACGACTTACCCCTTTCTCATCCATTAATGCAGCAACGGGTACTTCAAAGATAGAGACCAATGAGGTAATCGCAGCAAAGAACACTAACAAGAAGAATAAACTGGCCACTACAGATGCGCCTAAATAACCGATAGACTCTTGTAATGCCAAGAATATACTCGGTAAATAAGTAAATATCATGCCTACCGACGATTCACTTAAGTCTGCTGGGTCTATCTCTGGGTTAAAAGAGAATATTGCAGGTAGGATCATCAAGCCTGCGGTAAACGCAACGGCGGTATCCATTAAAGCAACAAGTTTTGCCGAATTAGGAACGTCTGACTTTTTGTCGATGTAGCTACCATAGGTAATGAGAATACCCATACCTAGTGATAGTGAGAAAAAGGCTTGTGCTAACGCGCCGTTTATCACCGATGCATTCAATTTAGAAAAATCAGGCACAATGTAAAACTTAACGCCCGCCATCGCATTGTCTTGAGTGAGTACAAAAATCACCAAGCCAATAAGCATAACGAACAACGCTGGCATCAGCAGCTTCGCTGCTTTTTCAATCCCTTCTTTAACACCGCCTTGCAGTATTAAGTAGACCACGCCAACAACAACTGCCATATACGCAAAAATAGACGGCGAATTGATGAATATCCCAAACGTGTCGGGATTAGCCAACTGGTCTAGGTTACCGCTAACGGCTTCATATAAATAACCGAAAATCCATACGGTGATCACCATATAAAACACGGCAATCATAAATGGGGTAGCAATGGCTAGCCACCCTGCAAGCTTCCACTTTGTACTGTTATTGCTAATTGCGCTGTAGGCGCCCAATGGATCTTTTTTAGCATGACGACCCACTGACATTTCAGCCATCATCACAGGTAAGCAAATGGCAAAAACGAATATGGCATACATTAATAGAAATGCGCCCCCGCCATTTTTTGCTGCCCCTACTGGAAAGCCAACCAAATTACCAATACCAACTGCAGAGCCTGCAGCTGCCAAAATAAAACCTATGCGCGATCCGAACTGTTCTCTGGCCCCGCTCATATCCCTTCCTCTTGTTGAGTTATTGTTATGTTTATTAGGATGGTATGTTTTGAAATGACTCGCAACGGCGTCAACGCCCAGTAGTTCTGACCATTTAAGAGTATTGTAGACTCTATAGGCCAATCAATACGCTGCACCATACCCAAGAAAGTATGGTAACAGCAGTGTAATAAAAAGTCTTGATGTTGGACTCAACGAAATAGTAACAAAGCGTATTACCAAGTTACCACTTCACCGTCCCAGTCTATAAAATGGCAGGATTGGTCGCGATCTAGCTTAGATACGTGGGTAAATAGCTGATCGGCTGTAAAGGCTGGCGTGAACAGTTTCTTCTCTGCCACGTTTTTCTGAAATGGTTTTGACAACTCGGTGTCTACTGTACCTGGGTGGTAACACACCAACATGGCATTTTTCACTCGGCGCTTGTATTCAATGGACGCGGTTTTAACCAGCATATTAAGTGCAGCCTTAGAAGCGCGATATCCATACCAGCCACCAAATCCATTATCGGATATGCTGCCAACACGAGCGCTTAGGCAAACGACAGTGGCATGACTTTTATCCATTATGTTCACTAGATGCTTTAGCCACAAAGCAGGAATAATTGAATTCACGGCAAAATAGGAAGCCAGTGCGCTTTCGCTCATATCTTCTAAACGCTTCTCAGGGTTTACTCCTAAGTCGTCGTCTTTTAATACGCCTGTCGTCACAACCACATTATTCAGTTTGATGCCTTGGCTTTTCAGTTCCTCTACAAAAGCAGAAATGCTAGCTTCGTCATGCTCTGCTATGGTTTTTGCGGAGACGTTATCAGGCCAACTGCTGTCGACGTATCCGCTTCGACTTACCGCAATAACCTCATCGCCATTATCTGCAAATCGACTAACTAACGCATTACCGATGCCGCCTGAGGCACCAATTATTAGTGTTTTACTTGTCATTGGGCTCTCCTGGTATACAGCGCTCGCAGCTGCGCTTTTTGCCTGTTAATAAATAAGAAATTGTGTATCTGTGTTTAGCAAAAATGTTGTAAAAACCGTCGGCAATAATACGAATGCCAGGCCAACGCAAAGGCGCATAAAGCCAACCAACGCCTACTGCTTTCCACGCTTCATGGGTAACATCTAAGCCAGTTATCAAGGTTCCATCCTCTCGAAGTGCATGAATTCTTGCATTCAATGCATGCCAGTCTAATGTGGGGTAACGCTCACTAAAATCTGGCTCTTGTATGTCAACGAGTGTTAATCGATTGTGCTTGTCTCGCTTTCTCAAGTGCTTCATTTCAGTCATGCACAGCGGACAATAGCCATCATAAAAAATAATCACTACAAAACCTCAAGTTAATTGGAAACGTACTAAAGCGCACGCAGTATGTATTTTTGTATTTGTTATTCGTTTATACGCTAAAAAAACATGCTTGGATGACTTGAGTTAGACGCAGGTGGAACCCACACTACAGTCATTGAAATTGAGAGGTTTAATCATGGCAAATTTACAGGTCGCCACATTGGCAGGCGGATGCTTTTGGTGCATAGAGTCAGCGTATAATACCGTTGAGGGTGTTGAAAAAGCGATATCGGGGTACGCCGGCGGCGAAGAACCGTCACCTTCTTACCAATCGGTATGTGGTGGCAGTACCGGACATGCTGAAGTGGTACAAGTTACCTTTGATGCAGACACCATTGGCTATCGCGAGATATTGGAAATCTTTTTTGCGCTGCACGATCCAACGCAGCTTAATCGTCAAGGTAATGATGTAGGCACGCAGTATAGAAGCGCGATTTTCTATCACAACGAAGGGCAAAAAGAAGAGGCGGAAAAAATAATTGCTGAGATTACCGCTGAGGAAATTTGGCCCAACCCCGTCGTTACCGAGGTGGTTGAAGTGAACAATTATCACCCGGCCGAAGACTACCATCAGGATTATTTCAAAAATAATCCGCAAAATCAGTATTGCTCGATGGTACTGGCGCCCAAACTGGCGAAGTTTAAAAAGACATTCGCATCGCGACTTCGCAAAGACGTTTAAATAAGTGACTAACAATTTAAGCGTCTAATAACGTAAACGCTTAATAGACAAAAAGGGGCAATCATTGCCCCTTTTTAGTTCCTACACAAAATCTATAAGATTGGCGAAATTAGATACCCTTCGCTTTTGCTGCATCCACTATTATTACGCGCTATTCATCAACCATAGACAATCAATTGATTTAATCTACCGCTTTTAATCGAACGTCGACTATTGAAACCAAGCGTCGTTCAGTGGCACCGAGAATAACAGCGGCGCTAAGTCTTTGTACTTTTCTTCATCAGCTTTGCACGAGGCATTTTTTAAGTAATTCTTTTCCCATGGGTCGTTTATAATCCACAGTATATTTTCTATGGTCACTAGCCCTTCCATCGACGCATTATCCATCACGTAATCTTTGCAGGCTTCAGTACCTTTCACCATAAAAGTAACGGGTACTCGTAGTGTAGGTTGCTCACCTGCCACATCTATTATCCATAACTCGTCATCGTTTCTCGCCGCAGCAATCAGAAAAGCGCGGTCATTAACCTTGTGTAGCGTCAATCCGTTAATAGGGTGATTGCCCGACGGAAACTTAGGTAATAAAAATGCGGGTTCTTTAACTACGGCAAAGTCTGTCGTTGAAAAAAAGTTTTCATCAACATTTACGCTAAAAATACGAGGCTGATCTGCGATATCTTTTTCTAACCCCAGGTACATGGTTCCATCTGCGTCCATCGCGATGCCTTCAATACCGTCATTTGGGAAGTTGCCTACGTTAAATGACGCTGGAAATTGCAGTGGACGAACATGGGTCATTGCAAAATCGCCGTTGGCTTTGCGCGCCAAACGCACTAGCAATGTTGGATAATCTGTTGAACCTGTAGTGCTATATTTTGACTCACAGCGGGGGCTAAGTGCACCGGTTCGTGTGGCATCTTCAGTAACGGTGTAAATAACGTTGGCGTCTCTGGGGTCTACTGCGAGTGCTTCTAAATCAGGTTCGGCACTTAGGTAATTGTAAAAGCAGCTTCTTCTTACTTTGGTTGAAAAAGAAAAGGTACTGCTTGAAGACAGCAGCGTTGATGTGGCGGGGTCGATGCTGTGCAATTTTAATTGCTGGCTTTTGTCGGCGCTGGCGTCTGCTATTGTTAAAAGCTTATCGTTAATCGCCACCAACCCAGATGTTTGTGGGTCAAACATCACCTTGCCATTTTGTTGCGTTATCCAGTTTCCCACCGTAATCACGGTCAAATCTTCTTTTTCAGGGGTAATAATGACCTCTTTTGTCTCACTGCATGCAGTTATAATTAGTGCAGTAACGCAGATAAGCAGCGCATTTTTTAGCATCAAGATAGTTCCTTTTTTGGCAGTGGTTTACAGTACAAAGCCATAGTGAGCCATGCAAAAAAATAGATTAGATGGCGCACGTTTTCAGAGTACGAATCATGCACTGGCCTAAACATAAGATAAGCACTAGCTAAGCATGAATAAATTGTAAGCGAGTATATAGAGCATACCGTTTATACACAAAAAAGAGTAAAATACGAAAAAAATGCACACGTGATGTCATCACTATGGGGAACGAACTATTTCAACACTAGGCTCTCAATCAGGCTCTCAATTAGATTCCCATTCAGAATCTGAGCGAGACAATCGAACAGAACGTCAAACCGACCTTCCATTGGTTATTGCTGGTCCAATCGTTCGCAAGGTTACCGAGGATACTTGTCATATCTGGTTGGTGACGTCGTTGCCTAGTGCCCCTTCCATTCATCTTACGCAACGCGGTAATAATGTTGAGGTTGAGGTTGAGGTTGAGTATCACGCAGAAAGCGTACAGGTGGGCCAATACGCCTACATCCATTTATTATCAGCAACTGTCTCACACAAGTTTAGCGATAACGAACGAGTGTATTATCAATTGGATTTTACCGATAAAGCCACAAGTGAAAAGTGGCATATCGAGCAACAGCGTTTACTGTATAGCGCAGAAGATAGCTTAAGTTTTCATTATACCGAGACGCCAGAAACTATTTTACACGGCTCTTGCCGCAAACCACATTTTGACGGTGACGATGCTCTCGCGCAAGTAGATACCCTCATTGAAAAAGGCCTAGCAGGCAGCTCATCACTTCCAGATGTATTACTGATGACGGGCGATCAGATTTATGCCGATGACGTGGCCGGACCGATGTTAAAGGCCATCCATCATTGCTGCGACTTACTGGGGCTATACCACGAAGGGTTGGAAGGCGCCGTTGTTAGCAATACGGCAAAGCTAGCGCAGCACTCTCATGGGTTTTATGAACGCGAGCAGTTGCTGCCACAAATCGCGACCAATACCGTGTTGTCATCTCTCTTTTTCGGTGCGAAAAAGAAACCTGTGTTCACATCAGTAAATGCACAAAACCACCTTATTGGCAGTGCTGAAATTCTCGCGATGTATTTTTTGGTTTGGTCTGACGCTCTCTGGCCATTGATTGACATCGATAATAGCCATATACCTCAGCAGTACCGAGACACTTTTGAGAAAGAACAAAAAGCCATCGACGGCTTTGTAAAGCAGCTTCCCTCGGTAAGACGGGCACTCGCTCATGTACCCACTTATATGATATTTGATGATCATGATGTCACTGACGATTGGAATTTAACCCGCGGTTGGGAGCAAGAAGTTTACGCTAACCCGCTGTCTAAGCGCATGATTGGTAACGCGCTTATTGGGTACTTGCTCTGTCAGGGCTGGGGTAATGCGCCTAAGAAAGTGGCTTCCCTTATTGGCGATGCGCAAAAAGTGTTTAGTAGTAGCGACTTAAATGAACACGACACATTTATTGATAAGCTGCTCGATTTCAGCGAATGGCATTATCGACTTGATACGTCGCCCCCTATTGAGGTATTAGATACTCGCACGCAGCGATGGCGCTCTGAATCTAGTCTCAATAAGCCGTCAGGCCTTATGGACTGGGAAGCCCTTTGCGAGTTTCAACACTCTATCATTGGCAAAGAAGCCGTTATCGTTGTGTCTGCTGCTCCTATTTATGGGGTGAAGATTATTGAAGCGATACAAAAGCTGTTCACTTTTTTTGGCAAGGCATTAACTGTCGATGCTGAAAACTGGATGGCACACAGAGGCACGGCCAACGTGATGCTCAATATTTTCAGGCATTACAAAACGCCACCAGAATTTATTATTCTATCTGGCGACGTACACTATTCGTTTGTTTACGATGTGCGGCTGCGATTTAGACGCAACAGCCCTCATATTACCCAGTTTACCTGTAGCGGCTTAAAAAATGCGTTTCCAGAAACCTTGATCACTTGGTTCGATAGACTTAACCGCCTTCTTTACGGTGCCAAGTCGCCCCTGAACGTATTTACCAAACGTCGCAATATGTCGGTAAAAGCGAGACCGCCAAATAATGGCGAGAAAGAACTATTTAATGGCTGTGCTATTGGTGTATTAAATATTTCACACAAAGGTAAGGATGTTCACTGCAAAGCTTTGTTGAGTAACGGGAAAGAGGTAGTATTCTCCCCTGTAAATAACGACTAGCAAAAAAAGAGGTATCTAATGAGTGATGGCGCCCTGTCTATAGGTTTATTTTTCGGCTCGACGACCTGTTATACCGAAATGGCAGCGGAAAAAATTCAAGCCCAGCTTAATAGTTTGTTCGATGACAACGTAGTTCATCTTCACAATATTAAAGATGTGAATTTGTCGCGCACCTCAGACTACGACATTATCATTTTTGGCATTTCTACCTGGGATTTCGGTGAACTACAGGAAGACTGGGAGTCTCATTGGGAAGACGTACACCAACTTGACCTGTCGGGTAAAACCATAGCGCTATTTGGACTTGGCGATCAGCTGGGCTATGGCGAGTGGTTTCAAGATGCCCTTGGTATGCTTCACGATGCCATACTCCCCTCAAACTGCAACATAGTAGGCTATTGGCCTAACGAAGGTTACGACTTTACCGCCTCTAAAGCACTTACCGAAGATAAAAGCCACTTCGTAGGCTTGTCGCTAGACGACGAAAATCAATATGATGATACCGATGCTAGAATTGAAGCATGGTGCGAACAACTCCTCATTTCTTTAGCTTAACGTTACTACGGGCGCAGATAGGTATAAGTGAGCGTGGAAACTAAAGGGCGCATTCATCAATCGTTTTATCGAAACGGCCCTAGCCACAGGGACGGCGCCGACGTGTCTTTTCAAGACATTAGAAAGTTGTTTAATTTTGCCACCATTACGGTAGGCAGATGGGTTACACCGCAAGAACAACAAATAGCAGCCAATTTATTCTTCGATGCGCTTTACGACCTCACCACAATATTGAATATAAACGAACAGGTGCTTTCGCTAAACGGCTCGCTGTCACTGGCTTTTGGAAGCGGTGGGCAAAAAAACACAAGTGCGCACTATCACAGTGGAAAGCGGCAGTTAGCGCTGGCGAAAAATGCGGGAGCCGGCTCTTTGGCTCACGAGTGGTTTCATGCATTTGATCATTACATTGCACCACGTATGTTCGAGGGACTATCCCACGGCACTTTCGCCACGCAAGCGTGGTTAGATAACGCCACCATGAATACCCACCCGCTTAATCAAAAGTTAAGCGACTGCTTTGACCTCATGTTTTTAGATCACAACAAAAGACCCAATGACTACTTTGTAAAATCTGTTGAGGCCGATAGAGCGCTTAAAACATTTTATTACGCCATGCCCCAAGAAATGGCAGCTCGCGCCTTCGAATCGTGTATTCAGGATCACGAGATTAAAAACGCATTTTTAGTTCAAGGTACAAAAAAATCCACAGAAGCTAGACTTGGCATTTACCCTCATGGTAATTTGCGTGTAACACTCAATCAGGCATTGATGTTGTATTTTTACCAATTAGGCGTCGCCATTTCGCACAAACGTTAGAAATTAGTCGTTTTATTACCGCGAAATTGAGCATTTTTCCAGCAACAAGTGGTTACGAGCACACTGTTTTGTACAAAAGCCTGTATATTTTTGTAACAAGCAGTATACTATTGAGCTCGAACGTAACAGAAGAAAGAAGACGAGATGAAAAGAAAAAAGCATACCTCGGCCGAAGACGAGGCTCAGATTGATATGACCCCCATGTTGGACATCGTGTTCATCATGTTGATTTTCTTCATCGTAACGACCTCGTTCGTAAAAGAAAAAGGGTTAGACGTTAATCGTCCAGAAGACAATCAAGCTAAAAACGATAAGCCATCAAAAGCGCTTTCAATTCGTATTGAAGAAGACGGCACTATTATGATGGGTGGACGTGAAGTTGACGTTCGTCGCGTTGTTGCAAACACGCAAACTTATCTTGCTGAAAATAATACGGACACTGCTGCTATCCAAGCCGACGAAGAAGCTGAACACGGCGTTGTGGTAGAAGTAATGAACCAAGTAAAAATTGCAGGTATTTCAAAAGTATCTGTATTAGTTAAAAAGGGATAACATCTCTTTTTGCTAAAAAAAGCCGCCCTCGGGCGGCTTTTTTCGTATTGGTTTCTATACGAATGTATAACTTAGTTGGGAGTGCAAAATGTATACAAGTGTTATTTTTTAAATCACAAAAGTGATATCATGACTAGGAAGTCTTTGGAGTATCTAATGAAGAGTACATTTTTTTACGCTACTGCGACAGCAGTTGGTTTTTTGTTTTCAGTATCAGTTGCTCAGGCTGGTAAAATCGAACTAAGTAGTGCATTTGATTACAATGCCTTTATCTTTGAAAACTTCGAAGGTAGATATTCAGATGTTGAAGGCCGCCTAGCGGTTGCTGGAGACATGACTGTAAACGACTTTAACGTCGGCCTTCTTCTCTCTCCTGACCTATCGTCTTCATCTCTCGCAGTAGGTGGAAATTTAGACTTCACTAGAGGTAATGTACACGGGGGTGATACAACAGTTTCGAATTCAATAGTTGCAAACAATGTGATGTTTGATAAGGCTGTTAACGCAGAACAAGATGTTACTCTTACCCAATCAACTGTTCAAAGCGGCGGTATTAGTAGTAATGGAAAGACTACGCTAAATGATTCAAACATTGCGCAAGGTGATATTCGGTCAAATCAAATTGTGTTAACCGGTAATAAACCGAATAGCGAAGAGTACGGGTCAAGCGTAGACGATGGTAGTCTAGTTGCGCAATCTGATGTGTCTTTAACAAAAAGTAGAGTGAACGGTTCTGTCAGCGCCGGAGGGACTATTACTGCAACAGATTCCGATGTTTCAGGTGATATTCAGCAAAATGTTAGCACTCAAACGACTGAATTCAAAAATATCGACTTCGATAATATGATAAATGAAGTGACTGCGCAGTCTGCAGATTTTGCAGAAAGGACGATTAACGGAAAAACGACTCTCACATGCGGCGACAAAGACTGTACCAATCCAGCACAAACGATCAATGAAATAAAATTTTCAGGTACTGACGATATCAATTTTTACTCCGTCAGTGCTGATTGGTTTAGTGCCAAAGACAAACAGATCACCTATGACTTTTCTACTACAAGCTACAACATCATTAATGTCTTTGGCGACAGCGTTGAACTATTTAATACTGGCTTTTTCAATGCAGCATTCACAGAAGAAAACGAGTATTTCAAGGAGCAAGGGCAGTACAAAGACAACAATAATGATGTAGGAAGACGCCACGATGGTCGTTACACAAACAACATACTGTTTAATTTTGTAGATGCATTAGACATTGACTTTTATTCTGTAGGCATAAAAGGCAGTGTGCTAGCTCCCTTTGCAGACGTTAATTTTTATGAAGGACATATTGACGGGAACCTTATTGCAAAAAGCTTGAGTTCGCCAAATGAAACTAGAACTAACGACAAAGGCGAAGTCTACACATTACCTACAGGCCAAGTGAATAATTATAAATTCGGTGCTATTGATGTAAATGAGCCGGCATCGGTAGCAATACTTTTTGGTGCTGGATTTCTTTTATTATCTCGCAGAAGGCAGCGCGTTAGTTTAGCGTAAGTAAACTATTATCATTAAAGCGCAAACCCACGTAACCGAGGTGACGACAACAGAAGCTCGTCACTGGTTACGCCACTTCCATCTCCTCCTCGCCATCTAAGTTGAATGCCAGCCTCAAAGGCTTGGTATTCCACGGCAAATGCCTTACTCATATAGCCTGCTACAATCCAGTCTCCACCGATACGATATTGCGCCTCAGCGAGGAAATTTCCGCTTAGTCCTGTGGTTTCAGAATAAGGCAAGGCCTCTGACGGGGCGGCATCGCTTTCGATATCAGGGGAAGTGATGAGCGGAAAACGAGAGTCAGCCGTTTGCTCTAGTCGTGAAAGGGCTATTGCATTACTGAGCTTTAGCTGCCAATTAAGTGCTTCTAGTGTGAGTAACTCTGAATACAATCCTAGGGAGATAAAGTAATTGGGGCTAAAGTAGCCTCCATTACCATAGGTAAAACCACTTCGATTATGCTTATATCCAGAGTAACTTGCGAAGGGACCAACGCGCCAATAATCTAGCTTATCTGAGATGTCTGTAGCTATATCGTAACTAACATCACCCCGCACAGAAAAGGCAGTATTACTGTCTACTGTCTCACCATTCATGGTACTTACTTGTAATGTGCCGGCCACAGACCAACGCGGTGCCATTTCATAAGCTGCTAGCCCTCGTATGCCGTCTTCCAATACATAGCCCCACGCGCCCTCGTTTCTTGCATTGAACGAGCCTGTTTGGCTAAGCATGCTGTCCTCTTTAGGGTAACGGAACAAGGTAGTGGCAAGAGTCAGCTTAGGTAAAAACCACGTTGCAGAAATTTGACCGGTAATATCAGCGTTTACGGGCTGATCAAACATGCCGTATTCCACATTTGCATAAAAGTTGAAGCCCACGTCTTGATAGGCAATATCGGCCCTTAGGCCTTTATCTTCAAACCCGGTGATATTGTTTGATACCGCGCTACGCACTCCATCTCCCAGCAAATCATCGCCCAGCCACGCTCCAGACTGTGCCGCGCCACTATAGAACTGCTTATAATCCAAAAAGACCCGCCATTGCCAACCTTTGTAAATATCCCCAATACCAATATAACTGGTTAAAACGTCGAAATTTCCTAGCCCAGGTTGACCTGAGCGAGAGCGAGTTGTGATGCCAGAAACCACACTGAACGCATCTTTAGTCTGCGCCGTTGTTGAACGCGTATCGGCGTTTATATAGGAAAGTAGAAATTGTTTTCTAGGCCATGCGCTACTATTCACCTGCGCCTGTCGGCGGGTATTTACGAGCGGAAATGCTGATGCAAGCTGATTTAACTTTAGCCTGTTATCACTATTTAGCCTGACTAACTCGCCGGCAATAACATCATCATCTGGATTTTGCTTCAGCACTTTTTCAAACGCTAACGTCGCCGTTTCCCCATCGCCATATTTTGCTGCAGCCCAACCCAGTAAGGTTAGCTCATCGAGGGTTAAGGCTCTTATATCGCCTAGTTGCTGGGCAGTTTCAATGCTGTTTTTGTAATCCTCATCTTCATAAAAATAGAGTTGCTGCTGCGCTAGGCCATCTGCACATCGACGTAAAAAGCGTTCTGTATCAATGCTGCACGCCAACTGTCTGGCCCTTGCATGCTTTTGCTGTGCGTTTAGCGATAGGTACTGACCATCGGCGTTTTGCGATAACACAAAGAGTTCATAGGCCTCGTTGTACGCATCTTCATTGTATTTTCGCCACGCACTTCCTTCTATAAGCGACGTGATCAAACTTGTGTTGGCACCACCGTCTTTGTTGCCTTTGCCGTTGGCAAGCAAACTCGCAAGCTGCTCTATGTCTCTTTGCTGTATAGCACTGTTCACTATAAAAGTAGTGATGGATTCTAAGCCTTGTTGAGCGGAGCGACGCTGTACTTCATTTAGGCTAAGCACCAGTGTGCTATCAAACTGCGTGCGCGCTACGTTAAGTTGCCCACGATCAATAGCCGCCCACCCCATCAGTAAATAGAAGTTTGGCTGGTTTTCTTTCTCTGCTAGGGCTAATAGCTTATTAAACTCTGTATTTGATATTTGTCTGCGAGCTTGGGGTGTTTTTTCTGCGAATATCGCTAGTGGCGATTTAGGTGCGTCGCTTACAGAACTAGGCTCATTTGATACAAGCTCCTTTTGGCTTGAAGCTGTCTGGCGATCACTCTCCTGTTGACTAGCACCCTGCTGACTAGCGCCTTGATTTGCTCGTGACAGATTATTCAGTCGGTCTAGCGCGTTTTGCAGTGGCTTCGATGGCTGCCAGCTAGGATATTGATAGCGCAAGCGCCCATACTCGTCGTTTGCGAGAGACTTCTGCCCCTCTTCGATATGAAACCATAGCCCGGTGACATCGGGCTGACTTTCGTCAAAAGCATCAAACCCTAGCTCGCGTTCTTCATAAGTAGTTTTAGATTGACCGTGAGCCATGTGAGAGGCCAACGCGGCTAATATGGCTACTAGCAAAAGTGAAAAAAGGGATAACCGGTTATTTATAGTCACGCTTCTCACCCCGAGATATCCGAGACGGCCAGCATTGAAAGTAACACCAGACTTGCTGAATAATAGTCAACGTCTCTGTTAATATCAGGCCACTTAGGCGTTGTGTCATTAACGATGTTATTAACCGCTTGCTCAACGGCATGCATGCCAAGGGTCATAGCATATTCCGCTGGTTTCTCGTCATCTAGCGAAAGGGTTGCTGGCACATAATCTTGTGACCACCATTTTGCGAATGGGCTTAACACATCATTGCGTTCAGCACCGGCTAAAAAAGTGTCAGACCATGCTAAATGCAGTGGAATTCGCACCGCATTGAACCCAAATTCACTGGCAATAACATTGTCTATTGAAAAACTACCCTTGTATAAACGCGTCCAATCAGAGGGCAGTTGATGAGATGAGAACCGGGCTTTCTGCACTACCGATATGCCGCTGGCGAATAATTCCTGCCAAATACTGGGGTTTTCAGAGTAGTCCGAAAAGGCCGACAGGGCTGGGAACACCCAGTATGAAAGATTGAACTGAACGCCGCCTTCGTTACTACTGAGACTAACGCCATCGCCGTCATAAAAGCCTGATTCACCGGGTAGTAATAAAGTGTAGCCATCCCGTGTTACTATCAGCTTTTCTTCTATGGCCTGAATAATTCTGCGCGCTTCGTCTTCATAACTCGATGTATTCCAACGTTTTGCTGCCCTAAGCAGTGCCCAAGCAATTAATATATCGCCATCTGAAGCGTTATTGGGGTCGTCAACACAAGCGGTGTCCTTCGTAGTACAAGGTGTATAGCGCCAGCTAAACAAACCGTCAGAACGCTGCAATACGGTTTGAGTCCATTGCCACATGCTATCAAAAGCTGCTCGGTCATTAGCATGAGCAGCGAACAACATACCGTAGCCTTGCCCCTCAGAGTGAGAGACCTCATCATTGCCGGTGTCCACTATTCTACCGTCGATAACAAAGAGCGCTTTGTAAGCGCTAAAACGCTGTTCAAATTGCTTATTATCAGAGTCCGTACAAGACACCAACAGCAATGCTAAGCAAAAAACAGCGGCGGCTTTAACTCTCATTACCATGAGTCTTGTACTTTTTTATTCCGACGTTTAAGCAGTAAGTAAATAAGCAAGCTGATTGAGAAAACCAGAACCACAAAACCAACTAACCAGTACCAAGGGTTGTTGGAAAGCCATAGTCTGAGTTGAAGCCACGCATCGTCAGATTCGCCAATCTCGTAGGTTTCATTCACCTGCATAACAAGGGACGGTGCGCGGCTGTCGCTCCAAGCAAAGAAATCACCGGCTAACTGCCCCCACATCGATAAGCTCACTAAATCACTCACTCTGTCGTTGAGCAACTCAGAGGTTTGTGCGGCAAGGATAAACAATGTGTCGTTACTTTCTGGGTTGGCGTGTGCGGTAAAAATAGCCTGCGGCCCTAAGTCGCTTTCTTGTATTGTGTTACCTTCCACTTTCATGGCTTTGAATGATCTGTCTTGAGTCAGATTCCTCACCCGGTTATGTAGGTTATTTTGAAGTTGATAAGACCAGCGCTTTGTCGCCTCTATTGCCGTTGTAAACTCAGACTGTTGCACTTGTGACAGTGAATCTGGCGTGCCCAATATAATTGCCGAGCCTGCAATCGCGTTCGATGGCATGCTTTCAAGCGCCATATTATTGATAGTCAGATTAAGGAGCGGAGCGTTAGCCACCTGCGCTAATTTTGCACTTATCGTTAGTGCACTATCCATAAAGTCTGAAGACGGAATAATGATAGATGATGCAGGGGCTGACTCAAATCGAGCTAAGGGGTAAGCCGTTTCGCCGAACAACGCTAAATTCGGCTGCACCGCTACATGTCCCGCATCAGGAAGGTCGATAGCAGAGGTGCTCTCTAACTGAAATATTAAATGACTCCCCGCGACTTCATCACAAGCTACTCCCGCGAGAGGCGCACGAAGCGTCACATCAAAGTCGATATTGTTTGCTCCGCCTTTTAAGTATCTTGCAGGGACCGATAACTTGTAGTTTTTGAACACTTGTCCGTTCGGGTTATCAAGCGCAAGACCATGTACCAATTCATCGTTTACTTTCACATTCATAATAGAGCCAGGTCCATTACCCGCTCCGTACCCGAAATTAAGGAGTAAACTAACGCTGGCATTTTCCGGTACATAAAAATCAGCGGGTAGTAAGAAGGAGGCACGTTTTGAAAAGTCTCCTTCATCTCTAAATCTTGCCGCCGAAATACCTAAATCTTGAAACTCATAAGCGGTATCAGGGGCTGCAATTAGCTGTTTTTGTAATCGGCTTGCTTCCATACCAGAGTGAGACAGTACGGTAATTTGAGAAGTTACATTTATCTCATCGTCCATAACTGCCAAGGTTTGCGCAGCTTTGTGTACATCGTCAGTGGTATTGCCACTGACGATAAGACGAAACGTGGAAGGGATAATCACGCGGTTGCCGATAGAAAATGAAGGCGTTACTTCTGTTTTTAAATAAGGACCTTTAATACTGTTAACCGTGGTATCGGATAGCACAGGTGAGAGCGAGGAGGCAGTACCTACTATTACATGTAACTGTTGCGTTTGACTCTTAGCTAACGCGTTGCCAGAACGGTTATTTTGAGAACTCCCCCGTGTATACCATGCTGAGCGCTCATAACGCTGAATACTTTCTTCTGTCCAGCGCTGTCCCTCATTAGCAGTGTCTAATTCAGGTAATACATATCCCTCATCAAAGGTCTCATGCTTTAGCTCAAGGGGTTGATATTGATTGCGAAGCGCTAGTGCCTGACCCACTAATGAAAGAGTACGCTTGGTAATGTCGTCTTCCACATCTGTTGCTGTAATCAACGACACGTCTCGCAAGCCACCAATTCCTGGATTGAAGAAGCCATCTAACTTATCGAATGTGAAATTATCAACATTATTACTTGAGGTTATTTGCAAGGTTGAATTATACATATTCACCTCGCTCCATAGTTCAGGTGCACTGCCATCTACACACTGATTTGCATAATGCTGACTAACATTGAATGTAAGCGTATTGAAGCCATCTCGCCATAACTTAGCCGGTATGGGAACTTCAGAAATAAGTGATGGCCGGTCGGGGTCGAACCGTATTTGACCGATGGTGGCGTTATTAAAACGTACAACAAGCTGAGAACGCTTCTCTATGAGTGCCTTAGAGCTGATTACATCTAACGTAAGCACAGCGTTATCAACGTCGGTAATTGAAGCCAGAGGAATAGCAAAGTCGATTGAATCTGCCTTACCCTCTAGCCGAATAATGCTTTCGCCGGCAAAAAAATCGGTGAGACGATAGGTATTTGTTTCAGCATTAACGGTAAATGCCAATAGTAAGCTCAACAACAACGTAGGATAGATTTTTATCATTTTTGTTTATTCCTTGGCAGAACTTATTTTGTGACTTATTTTTTTGCCTGCAATATCTAGAGCATGTAGGAAATGCAAAAGAGCAGGTTTTAACCCAACACTAAGTACGTGCTTAGCACCATACCAGTACGTAATCGCTCGCGTTCTCCTTCGCTGAAATGACATCCATCTGCGGCTATCTGCTAATGCAAAAGCAACAACTTCACTGTGCTCCTTTTCTGTTGAAGGGGAAAACTGCACGCGAAGCAATGATAATTTACTATCGTAGTTCAAAACCGTGACAGGCAAGTGAACGTTCTTATTTAATGCCTCGCACCACGTTGTCAGTTTGGCTTGGTCAGAAAATAACGCCCCTTCACCTTTTAACTTCATTCTTGCTCCGCCTATGGAGAGATCCACAAGGTCGCCAACCCACGCCTGTCCTTTTTGGGTTCGTAATACAACGTTGTTGGTAGCGGGCAACCTAGATTGCGATCGCACTTGTTTTCTTTCTAACAAGACGCTCAACACCGACATCAACAATAACAGGTTGAATCCATTCCACAGCATAACAACCACGGTGAGCTCTCTGCTGAGAGGCTCGGAGATAAATTTATACACTCCAGTGAAAAAAGCAAATAACAATATGAGAATAAGCCAATAAAAGACATTGGCGAGCGGCGACACAAAAGTTTTGTCTAAACTTTCCCCTTTTGGCGTAACCACAAAGGAAGGCTCTCGCGGCTTGACGAAAACTTTAATTAGCGCTTTGAGTGTGAAAGCACACTGTAGAATTTCGTATATTTCAGAAACCAAGGGCCATCGCGTTCGTCCAAACAGCATAGTGGAAATCATATACGTCGCAACAACATGAGGAATGGTATAGGCCAGTATTTCAAGCATAGAGGCATGGTATACCTGAAGCCCAAACACAAGATAAGCCAAAGGCATGAGCAGAAAAATAATGCGCGCAAAAGGAAATAACCAAAACAAGATAGAGCTCATATACCCTACACGCTGATACCACTTGAGCCCCTCGGCTTTAAAGGGCTTTTTTAGCAAAAGAATCTGCGTCATTCCTTGTGCCCAGCGCATTCGCTGCTGAATGAACGCATCAAACGTTTCGGGTGCCAAACCGCTCACCATTGGTCTGTCTACATAAACCGATTCATAGCCTAATTTATGCAAATCTAACGCGGTTTCTGCGTCTTCAGTAATTGACTCACCGGATATGCCCCCTACCAACTCGAGATGCGCTCGCCTCATCAGGGCCGCTGAGCCACAAAAGAACGAACTGCCCCAGTAATCGAGGCCTTTTTGAATAGTCCCATAAAACATGTCGTTTTCAGAGGGCATTCTCGTGAAGGCTGAAAAATAGTTTCGCTCAACAGGGTCAGGGTTCGCCATAAAATGTGGAGTTTGCACCAAAAAGACGTTTTCGTTTTTCAGCATCCAAGGCACGGTTCTATCGAGAAAATCTGATGTGGGCACATGGTCGGCATCTAAAATGACAATAAGGTCACTGCTAGTATTCCCTATAGCACTATTTACATTGCCCGCTTTCGCAAATTCGTTCTTTGCGCGAGTGTGATAGTCAATATCGTGTTTTTTACAAAGCGCCTGAAGGTTGCTTCGTCGTTTCTTTGCCGCTGCTGCAGCAGTTTCATTACTTGCATTAATTTTTTGATCGGTACCGCCATCGTCAAGCAGGTGGATAAATAGCTTGTCCTTGGGATAGTCGAGGATTTTAGCGGCGCGAATAGTCACCTCAAGAATATCAATATCTTCATTATAGGTGGGGATCATAACGTCCACAGAAGGCAAGCGCTCTGTGTCTATATCTTTTAAAGTGAGCAGCGGCCTACTAAGAGGAAACGCATTGACAATAGCACCTAAAACAGAGGTGATGCCTGCATAAATTTCAGCAATGAATAATAGCCAAACTGCTACAAGCGAAAAAATGTCGGTATAGGTGAGCGTATACAGTCCTCGCCACAGCAAATAACGAGTGGTTAAGGCAGTGCCCAATACAAGGGCTAAAATTCGGAAAAAGTGTTGATGGGGCTGTGTATGTTGGGCTTCTTTGCTACACCAGGAAATTGAAATTAGCACTAGCAGTGACGCGAAGAGTTGTCCAATAGCATCCATTGGCGCTAACAAAATGGCGCCAAGCAGCACAGAGGCTAATAATAGAGCGCCTATGTACTGTACGGGGTTCGATACGTTCTCATGTGGCGAGCTGTCCAATATTGCGATCCGCTATGTGTATTTTTGTGACACTCGCATAGTTTGCCCTGTTAATTAGCGTAACTTCACCATTTGACAGTTCAACTTCGTGATTGCTCTTATAGAACATTCTAGAAATGCTATCACGTTGCTCTTGTGCACTTTTCGTTGCAACACACCACGCAGGGTACGTCGCAACTCCGCATAAACATATTAGTATAATGCCATAAAAAACAGAAGGAGGTAATGATGGCGCAACGAATAATGAAAACAGTAACATAGCCATACTTGCGGTAACCAAAATAGCCGTTAGTTTACGGTAGCGAGTAATGCTATTGAGTGTGCGCTCCGCGTTTAATAGCAGGAACAGCCTATTCTGCCAAAGCTTTTCGGTCTCTAGTTGTGATTGAATACCGATCACGCCAGAAGGTGTGTCTGGCATCGCACCATCGCTTTGTGAGCGATGTTGACCCTTTGCTAGTTCATATATATTTACAGGCACGCAGTCTGCAAACTTACGCTCTAATTCGTCGCTAAAATCATTCCTTTGATGTTCACTGCGAAACTTATGTTCTTTGTTCATAACGCATCTCCCCAAAACCTCGAGTGAGTTTACTTCTACCCACTATTAGGAAACATCGCGGCATTCATACTTACTAATTGATAAGAATACGCTTACATACGCAGAAGTGTTATTGAACTTTCGCCTATTGAACTTTAGGCTTATTGTATACATGGAGATAAAAGAAAGTGAACACTCACACTTTAGAATTAAAACAGCGCAAAAAAGGGCCACTATTTCAATGAAATAATGGCCCTTTTTGAATTTTGACGGCTCCGACTTTTAACGTTATGGATTACCGCTTTAGCTTACTAATAATGCTGATGAGGTTACTTATGTTAAACACAGTGCCAAAAATGCTTCCCACCGAAATGGCATAGAGTAAGCCCAGTGACTCGGCCACAAGAAAGGTTCTTCGTATTTGATGGGTGTCTCTTATTACAATAGAGCCAATGGTAAAAATGAGTGAGGAAGCATAGGCGATAAATATGTTCCAGTGATGCTCAAGCACAAACCACTCGTAGCATAAAAAACCAATATTAATCCCTATAAAGGCAAACAGAATAAGGTTACTTCTGTTTTTAATCGCAATGATGTTGCGAACGCTAGCGAGAAGAGTCCCTACCCCTGCGGCCATCGCATCTAGCATAAAGAAATGGGCACTCAAACTTGCCAAAGCAAACGCGGATATCAGCAGATAGCGGTCAACATTATTTTGTCGGTACCCAATGAAATTTAAAACAACAGCAACTGCACCAAATGCTTCGGCAACGACAACCATGATTTCTTCTCTTTTAAAATTTTAGATAAAACGGGCGGCAAAGCGCCTTGAACGCAGATGAATACTCACCATTGTGTTCGCGTATTGTAAGGGATGGATACGTCTCCTCAAATTCAGCGACGCTCTCGCTATCTTCATCATTAGCGCGTTGAGCCTGAAAACGGTAGACGCATAGGTAGGGATCACTTTTGCTGTCGTGTTTTACCACCAAGCAACCGGTCACAAATAAATTAAATGCTAACGCGGCTTGCTCTATTTCGGCCATTCGCCGATAGGGGTAAACGCAGTAAAGACTTCCCGCTGCAGATACGTTATTGGCCGCAAACTGAAAAAGTGCAGTCGGCGAAAGTAAGCCGGTTTGTCGAGCACTGTGTCGTGCATCGCTTTGGCTAGCAAAGGCATTGGTGGGTTTATTACTGTGCTCAAAATAGGGCGGGTTCGATACAATAATATCAAAGCTGGTCTTTGGCTTATAAACCTCTAAGGCCTGGTGGTGCACCGAAATTCGTTTCGACCACTTTGACATCTCAGCATTATCTCTCGCCTGCTGCGCCGCACTTTCATCTACTTCAATTGCATGTATGTCGACAGCGTCGTCCGTTTTTTGCGCCATCATAAGTGCGAGAATGCCCGTTCCAGTACCGATGTCCAGCACACTTTTGGCCCCATTGGGATTTACCCAACTTCCAAGAATGAGACTATCGGTATTCACCTTCATGGCACACTTATCTTGCGCCACACTGAATTGCTTACAACGAAACATTTTTTATGAACATGGATTATAAAAACACGGCAGACATTTTACCTCATCTAATCTACCCCATCACGCCTGATGGAATAGATAGGTAGGAATAGATAGAAATTGGAATAAGCACTAGCGCAAAGCCAATACTTTACTAGACCTTTTTAGCTCACGCTTTATATTTAACCGCTTTGTATTTTTAACCCATTTACCATTTTTGCAATGACATCATATTTCTTGCTACATCAATGGGCGCCACGGGACGATACTTTTTAAGCGGCCCTTTCATTATAGATTGCCAAATAGGCGCGGTTTTTTGCGCAACATCTTCAAGTAAGCGAGATTCATCTCGGTTCCCTAGCAGCAATGACGGCCTGACCGCGGATGCGTTTGGCAGCTGTGGCATACGCATAATGGCATTTTCAAGCTCGCCTTTTACCCTAAGGTAAAAATTACTACTTTTTGCATCAGCCCCCACAGAAGACACCCAAACAAAGCTATCGGCACGCTGAGCACGGGTAAGCTGTGCAGCAACGTGAATGTATTCAAAATCTACACGTCGAAATGCTTTTTTCGAACCCGCCTTTTTGAGGGTGGTGCCTAAACAGCAGTACACATGATTAACGCTAAAGTAACCTTGATAGTCTTGAAGATTTTCAAAGTCGATAACCACCGGCCTTAACCGGTTGTGTGGGTCGTTGAACATCTGTGAAGACAGGGGCTTGCGCACCAAGCATGTCACTTCATCGTAACGCCTGTCCTGTAAAAGCATATTTACGAGCGTTCGTCCGACTAAACCTGTCGCTCCTAGCACCATTGCGGATTTCATACTTTGCACCTTGTATCATGTGATGGTTTCTCTACAATCTAACCTTCGACAGTAAAATATGCAGATAACAATGAAAAAAGCCCTTTTAATTGGAGCCGCTATGCTCTCTACTGCTTTACACGCTGAAACGCTCACTATTGAGCGAATTTTCTCATCACCCTCTTTAGACGGCAGCGCCCCTCGCACACTCAAAGTGTCTCCCGATGGCGCGCGCGTTACGTTCTTAAAAGGAAAGCAAACCGACTACGAACGTCTCGACCTGTGGGAATACCACATCGACAGTGGCGAAACCCGCATGCTGTTTAATTCTAACGACTTACAAAGCGGTGAAGAAGTACTTTCTGATGAAGAGAAAGCCCGTCGCGAGCGTATGCGCCTAAAAGGTAGCGGTATAGTAAGCTACGAATGGTCTGACGATGGTAAAGCTCTGCTCTTCCCTCTTGGCGGTGATGTGTACTATCACAAACTCGGCGAAAAAGGAGCCAAGCAGCTACTCGATACCGATGCATTTGAGACAGACATTAAACTATCTCCGAAGGGTAATTACATTTCTTATGTTCGCGATCAGAACCTTTATGTAAAACATATTGCCTCGGGCAAAGAGATGGCAATTACTAAAGACGGCGGTGACAACATCAAGTTTGGTATGGCCGAGTTTGTTTCCCAAGAGGAAATGGGAAGAATGACCGGGTATTGGTGGGCGCCAGATGAAAGCAAAATTGCGTTTACTAAAGTAGACGAAAGCCCTGTAGACGTTATTACGCGTACTGAGATTTACGCTGATGACATCAAACTGGTTGAACAAAGGTACCCTAAAGCGGGTACACCCAATGTGGTTGTGGAACTTGCCATTCAGTCGCTAGACACAAACGAGCGTACGTGGGTAGATTTAGGCGAAGATAAAGATGTGTACTTTGCCAGAGGCCAATGGATGCCGGACAGCACGACATTTACCTACCAATGGCAAACACGCGACCAGCAAAACCTTGAGCTGCGTGCGTACAACACGCAAACAAAAAAACAGCGTGTACTGTTAAATGAAAGCAGTGATACCTGGGTTAACTTGCACGACGACCTGTATTTTCTCAAAGACAAAGGTCAGTTTGTTTGGGCCTCTGAGCGAGACGGATTCAAGCACCTATACCTTTTCGATAACAGCGGCAAAATGGTTAAGCAGCTCACGTCGGGAGACTGGGTGGTTGACAGTATTGAAGCCATCGACACGCAAAACGACCGCATTTTCTTTTCTGGCCGCAAAGACACACCGTTGGAAAGTCACATTTATGTCGTTCCTTTTGATGGAAAAGGCACCAGCGATATAGCACGTATTACTGAATTAGGCGCCTATCATGACGCAACTTTCAGCAGTGACGCCTCTATTTTTATTGACCGTTTCTCTACTGTTAACTCCCCTTTCCAAGTCAGTTTAAACGATGCTTCTGGCAAACGTATTACTTGGCTTGAAGAGAATAAGGTAGAAGAAGGCCATCCTTTGCACGCCTATATGGACAGTTGGACTAAGCCTGAGTTTGGCGACATTCAAACAAAAGACGGTGCGACGCTAAAATACCGTATCTACAAGCCAGAGAGCGCAGTAGAAAACCCGAATAAGAAACTGCCTGTTATCGTGTATTTATATGGCGGCCCCCACGCACAAGTTGTTACCAATAAGTGGGCGGGAAATCGTGGCTTACTAATGCAACACTGGGTTGATCAGGGTTATGTGGTCTTCACGGTAGATAATCGGGGCTCTAACTACCGAGGCAAAGCGTTTGAAGATCCTATTTACAAAAAAATGGGCTTTATCGAGGTTGATGACCAAGTTGCCGGCGTAGAGTATTTACGCACGCTGCCTTTCGTTGATGCCAACAACATTGGTATTCACGGACACAGTTATGGTGGCTACATGACCCTTATGGCCATGTTTAAAGCGGGCGACTATTTCGCTGCAGGTGTATCTGGTGCTCCCGTTACCGACTGGCGTTTATACGACACCCACTACACCGAGCGATACATGGGTAACCCAAACACCGAGAACGATGCCTACACTGCGTCTTCTGTCTTTCCATACGCGAAAGACTTGAAAGGCGACTTGCTGATTTACCACGGAATGGCTGATGACAACGTACTCTTTACCCACTCCACAATGCTTTATAAGCACTTGCAGGACTTGGCTATCCCGTTTGAAACCATGGACTACCCAGGTAAAAAGCACAGTCTTCGCGGTAAGCAAACTGGCATTCACTTATACAAAACTATTACCAACTTCTTTGAGAGAAATTTGAAGTAAGCAGGGTTTGGCGAAAAGGCTTATGGGAAAAACTTAAGCTACGAAAAAGGGCATAACAATGTTTTGTTATGCCCTTTTTTATTTTGAAAGCGTCTTAGCCGCCTAACGACAACCGTATATTTTATGCAAACATTTGATTGGCAAGGTTCTTTTGCACTGCCTGAGCCGATGAAGCGCTCAGTTCAATCTCGATAGCATCTGATTTACCCGACAGCCAAATTTTAAGCTCTGCATCGGTGTCAAAGTGCCCTGCTGTTTCAACAATAAACTGGGTAATAGATTTATACGGAATAGAGTGATAATTCACTTTTCGCCCCGTCAGCCCTTGCTTATCAATGATTATTAATCGCTTATTGGTAAACACGCTTAAGTCACGAACCAATTTAAATGCCGACGTAACCGTTTCATTATCAGCAAGTATTGGAGACAGTTCTTCCTGAACATCTTCAGAACTTGTCTCGCTCGCATTTCCCATTATTGTATCGAATAAACCCATTTTATTTTCCTTTTCAAACTGCTGAGAACTACACAGACGCAAGCTTCACTCGCCATTGAACTCTGTGTGCCAGAGGCTTAGGCTTGTCGAGAGCAAACCCCTGCCCAAAGTCTACATTAAGCTTTTGCAGCACTTGGGCCGTTGCATTATCTACAACAAACTCGGCGACGGTTTGTTTTCCCATGCTGTGAGCAATGTTATTGATGGCAGTTACTGTAGCATGGTCTATTGGATCGTGAACAATATTTCGCACGAAGGAACCATCAATTTTTACGTAGTCCACATCAAGGTTTTTAAGATAGGTAAACGATGACATTCCTGCCCCAAAATCATCTAAGGCAAAGCTACAGCCAATATCTCTGAGTGTAGAAATGAAATGCTTTGCGGCGGCCAAGTTGGTAACGGCTGTGGTTTCCGTTATTTCAAAGCAAACTTTTTCAGCAGGCACCGTGGTTCCCTGCATGCGCTGTACTATTTTTTGTAATGCAATCTCATCACCAAGGGTTATACCCGACAAATTGATGGCGACTTTGCCCACATTATCGAGATGGGCAGGGTTGGCTTCTAGCGTTTTCAATGTGTTATCAACGACCCACAAGTCCACTTTATTCATCAATCCGTGGCGCTCGGCAAGGGGAATAAATAACCCCGGGCTAATAAGGCCGCTTTCGCTTGCGTTTAACCTCAGTAAGATTTCATAGTGCTGAGGATAATGCGTGCTTACCTCACTAGGTACGGTAAGAGGCATAATGGCTTGGCTATAAAGCTCAAAACCATCGTTTTGTAACGCTTTGTGAAGCGCCTGCAGCACCTTATTTTCGCTGTCGTCGATGGCAAGTTGAGCATCTCCGTCTCGGTAAACAAAATAACGATTACGTCCCAGATGCTTTGCCTTATAGCAGGCATTGTCTGCCGCTTTTATTAATGTCTCTGCGCTTTGTGTTTGCGCATTTATTTCGATAACGCCGATACTAGCGCCAACAAAAAATAATTTATCGTCGTACACAAAGCGATAGTTTGAAATGGCAAGTAACAGCTTATCCAACCGTTTTAAAACAGCGTCTAGACCTTGATCTCTAAAAATAATGCAGAATTCGTCACCACCGATACGAGCCAGTAAATCATCTCCGTTTACGTATTGCCTGAACACCGTGGAGACTTCTTTTAACAGCTTATCACCTGCTGGATGACCGCAACTGTCGTTCACTAATTTAAAGCGATCCATATCAATAAAACACATTACACTGCGACGCTGATTCTGACTGTGTGTGTCGCGTATATTGCGCAGCACTGAAGAGGTAGAATCACCCACTAATTCAGCTGTTTTATTCTCTGTCCTTGTCTCTGCCCTTATCTCTGTGAGGATATCCCTAAGCTGTGCATTAAAGGCATAGCGGTTGAGCAAGCCTGTTAATTGGTCGTGATTTGCTTGAAAGTGAACTTCTTCGTGCAATGCCAACTCTTTGGTGACGTCACGGGCAATCCCCTCTACCGCGGTCAAATCTCCCTTCTCATTTAAAATTGGTGTATCTGAGAACTCGACGACATAGCTTTTTCCACATTGTCCTCGATAATGCACCAAATAGGGTGCAGGCTTTTGACCTCTTGCTATTGCCTCTCTTATCTCAAAAGTTTCGTCCGGCACTTGCTGCACGTAGCGCGACTCGTGTGCGCAAAACTGTTCCGGCTTGTAGCCTAGTATTTTCTCAACACCGGCACTCACGTAAATAAAACTGTGTTCTGCTGTTTTGGTGTATACAAAATGGCGGTGCATACCGTCGACTAAGCGGCGATAACGCTCCTCACTATCCTCTAAATCTTTCTGCGCTTTAAAGCGCTCGGTCACATCGCGAATAGTTAAGGCAATATTATTACCTGCATTTACCACCTGAATTTTTATCCACTCAGGCACAACCTTATCGCTATTAATGGCGACGTAACCCTCATAGGGCGCTCCGTTTTTAGCAACATTGGCCGCTTTTTCGAACTCTTCTGGAATACCTAAAAAACGAGACTGCTCGGCCAAACTCATTTTTTTCATTACATCAACCGCTCCTCTGAAAAGGTATTCACTGTATGAGTTTGCTTCTACCAAGGTGTAGTCATTCTGCGAGGGCTGATAAATGAGCAATGCATCTAGCGACGCTTCGCTGGCGGTAAGATAGCGCTGCTGACTCACCGAAAGGTGCACAGCGCCTTTTAGCTGCTTATGGAATACGTAGCTCACCAACGCAGACATCAGTAAGCCAATGACAATGATCAGCATTCCTGGATTAAATGGGCTAAATTGAGACTGCATGGAAAGGGTGATATCACGGTCTATAAACTTAAAAGGAGGCAGTGAGACGAGTGTCCCATCATCCACCATTTCACCGCTAGCAAATAGCGTGCTGTTGCCTGCTTGAAGCTTAAAGTTAAACTGCGGACCAACGAGTTCACCAAGCATGACACCTAAAATTGTTTGTACGTCGAAGCCTGCAACAATATAACCATGCTCAGGCTCTTGAGGGCTGATTGCTCGTCCTAACAGAATGTGATGGTGTTGTGTGGAGGGAGAATAGAGTATCGCACTATTAAGTGACTCTGATAGCGTTGGAATAGCAAGTCCAAGCGCGTCCATAGGCTCGCCAATAAGGCTATTGTCGATACGAGTTTTAGTACCTGCTTTAGGGGTAGCAATCCACTGAATTGTGCCGGTTTTGTCAACATACGCCAGAGAACTATAGCCTCGCTGCATTCCCATTAACGATAAAGATTGAGTATTAAACCAGTCAACTGGATTTGGCTCAAAAGTTGGCCAATTTTGCATCAGGTTATAAATTGCTTTTACGCGTTCAGTGGAAAATACTTCTAAGCTTATTTTTACTTGCTCGGCCACCGACTGCGCTTTTGATACCCTTGCGCTTTGTTCATCCTTTTGAATATAAATACCGGTGGACACGAACAGTATAGAAAGTAATAAGAACAACACCGTGGGTAATGCATAAACACGATGGTTTATTCTATCGAACATGACTAAATCTCCGGAAACACAGCCTTTAAGCTTAATAAAGATTTATGAAGCAAATATGAATTGTCTTCGGTAGTATTCAATTCAGTGATTTAACTTTTTTATTATTAATGAGTGGTAGTTATGGGCAAAACGCCAGACTTTGACAGTGTTAAAAAAGCAAGCGCGCGTATCAATGACGTAGTAAAACGCACGCCTATTGTTGAATCGATGCTGTTAAACTCGTGGATGGGTCATAGAATTCTTTTTAAAGCTGAGTGCTTACAAACCATTGGCGCTTTCAAAATTCGTGGCGCAATGAACTTTCTAGCCAAATTAAAGGAAGAAGGTCGACTGCCATCACAGGTTGTCGCCAACAGCTCTGGAAATCATGCGCAGGCGGTAGCCTATGCAGCGGCTCACTTTGGTATAAAAGCCACTATTTTCGCCAGTGAAAATATATCCCCAATAAAAGCGGCGGCTACAAAGAGCTACGGCGCAGAATTGAAGCTGTTTGCTACTCGCCCTGAGGCAGACATTGCGGTTAAAGAAGCGGCCAATAGCCCTGATACCGTGTGGATACCGCCTTTTAACCATGAAGATATTATTGCCGGACAAGGCACTGCAGCCTTAGAGGCACTTGAAGACGCAGGAAACGTAGACGCAGTCTTTGCGCCCTGCGGCGGTGGCGGCCTCTTAGCGGGTACGCTACTAGCGACACGAGCATTGCAGCCCAACGCACTGGTGATTGGCGCAGAGCCCGCCGAAGCGAATGACGCTTCCATGTCGCTGCAAGCAGGTGAAATTGTGGCCCTTGAGCACACGCCAGTTACCTTAGCAGACGGTGCAGCCACCCCCAGCGTGGGCGATGTAACGTTTGAGTTACTACAACAACTCGATGATTTTTATGAAGTTGACGAGCTGCAGATTGCATATTGGACTCAATGGCTACACCATCTATTGAAGTTGCATATAGAACCCACCTGCGCAATGACAATGGCGGCAGTGGCATCGTGGGCGGCTAATACCCCTCCGGGCAAAACGGCGTTAGTTATGCTCTCTGGTGGTAATATTAGCCAAGCGTCAATGGCAGCAATTTGGGAGCAAGACTTTTTACTTCAACCCCCTATTATAGATTTCGACGACGGAACAGAAGAAGAATTATGAAAACAAAACCAATGAAAAAGCTAATAACCGGCCTCACGCTCGCGGCATCCTGTATTGCACTTAACTCTGTTATTTCTATTAACTATGCAAACGCGGCAACACTGGTTAAAAACGTAAAAGGCTACACCCTAAACGACAGTGGCACACTTGTTCAATTCACTAATATGGTGATGGACGAAGGCAAAGTACTCGCCCTTGATGCAAAGTCAGAACACTTTGATATTAGCACAACTATTGATGGCGAAGGAAAAGTCATGCTTCCTGGTCTTATCGATGCTCATGGCCATCTGTTAGGGTTGGGCGCCAACCTGTTGGAAGTGAACTTACGGGAGAGCACGAGTGCAAGCAATGCGGCAAAAATGGTGTCAGATTATGCGTTCGCGAATAAAACGCAGAGCTGGATTACCGGTCGCGGCTGGAACCAAGAATTGTGGAGCGACCGTGCTTTTCCCAGTGCAGCCGACCTAGACAAAGTAGTGTCAGACCGTCCGGTAGTGCTGACGCGGGTTGATGGACATGCTGCGTGGGTAAATACCAAGGCTATGGAAATCGCCGGTATCACCAAAAACACCAAATCTCCCGTTGGTGGCGAAATAATTAAAGATGCCAACGGCAATCCTACTGGCGTATTTATTGATAACGCATCAATGCTTATTGAAAAACACTTACCTTCGGCAAGCAACGCTATTTATCAGCAGCAATTAGATGCAGCTGGCGAGCACTTGCTAGCCAATGGAATAACGTCAATGCACGACGCAGGCATTAGCCGCGATGTGTATGACTTCTATTTAAAAGAGTCGGTAGAAAGCGACTTACCCATACGTATTTATGCCATGGTGAGTGCTACCGATCCTGAGTTATCCACCATGCTGGGTAACGGGACCATTCGCGATAACGACGACTTTTTGTATATACGCTCTGTAAAAGCCTATGGCGATGGCGCACTCGGCAGTCGTGGCGCGGCGTTGTTAGAACCGTATTCAGATGCACCTCATCAACACGGCTTATTACTTACTCAGCCAGAAGATATGAGTGAGCTATTCACTACCGTAATAGGCGCAGGATTTCAGCTGAACTACCATGCTATTGGCGACAAAGCGAATCACGTAGCGCTTAATGAGTTTGAAAGTACATTTAAGCAGATAGGCGGAAGCGAACTTCGCAATCGTATTGAGCACGCGCAAGTTATTGCACCTGATGATCTAGCACGCTTTTCTGGCTTAAAGGTGCTTCCATCCATGCAGCCTACCCATGCCACCAGCGATAAAAATATGGCAGAAGATCGCATCGGTAAAGATCGAATGAAAGGCGCCTACGCGTGGAAAACGCTGCTAGATTCAGGCATTGCACTGCCACTTGGCTCCGACTTTCCGGTGGAATTAGCCAACCCGTTTTATGGCCTACACGCTGCGGTGACCCGTCAAGACAGAGACAACCAGCCGGTTAAAGGGTGGTATGCCCACGAAGCTTTGTCTGTTGAGCAAGCTTTCAAAGGCTTTACTCTTGATGCCGCCTATGCAGGGCATATGGAAGATACGTTAGGCACACTTACTCCAGGTAAATGGGCTGACTTTATTTTAGTCGACCAAGACATCTTCAGTATTGAGCCTCAGCACATTTGGAAAACTAAAGTCCTTTCGACCTATGTTGCCGGTGAACACGTTTTTAGCCTAAGCAATGACTAGAAACAGCCTGCTCACTAAGGGTATTGGCGGCATTGGTGCCGCCTTACTTGTGCTAAACGGCCTTATCGGCGCAGGTATTTTTGCCTTGCCTGCCAAAATGGCTGCAGAGTTAGGTGCGTTTAGCCCTTATATATTTCTTATTTTTGGCGCCCTTATGCTCACCATTGTGTGGTGTTTTGGGCAGCTTGCTGTTTTTTATCAAGAAACTGGCGGCCCTGTCATTTACGCCCGTAAAGGGTTCGGTAATGCAGCTGCCTTTCAAACGGGGTTTGTGTATTACCTTGCCAGAGCGACTGCCATTGCGGCGAATATGCACGTTCTGCTGCTGTACGCCGGCTATTTGTGGCCAGAAATCAACTCAGGAATGGGAAAATCTCTGGCAATAATAGCGCTCACTAGCCTACTCATATTTGTCAATATTGTGGGACTAAAAGCAGCAATGCGCTCCCTCGATACGATCTCTGTTTTGAAGCTATTGCCTTTTGTAGCGCTTATTGGCGTAGGATATTGGCAACTTGATTTCTCTACTGTATCGCCCGTTGTCACCCCAACATTAGACACAATATCCGCAGGCGCACTCATTACACTGTACGCATTCATTGGTTTTGAAACGGTTGTGGTTACCAGCGGCGAAACTAACTCTCCAAAGAAAACCATTCCAAAAGCATTGATGCTGACGGTGTCAGGCATAGCGTTATTTTATTTCTGCGTTCAGTGGCTTTATTGGCATACGCTTGGCGCTGCAACACCCGATAGCGCCCCCTTAATCGCCCTTGCGAATATTATTTTTGGTGAAACTGGTGCGCTGATAATGACGTTAACCGCCGTGGTGTCTGTAGCAGGTAACCTACTTGCCAATATGATTTCAACATCACGCCTTACGTACTCAATGGCCCGCCAGTCTCTTATTCCGAAAAATCTTGGTAAACATTGGCTTGGTAAAGTGCATAGCGAGTTTGCCACACCGTATATTTCGGTACTGGTGCTAGGCATTTTTGCAGGCGTTATGGCGCTTAGCGGCAGTTTTGTGTGGCTTGCTATTTCAAGTGTGTTGGCAAGGCTTGTGGTTTACGCGGTGTGCGTTGTGGTGCTCATGAAAGCGCAACATCAGCTTACCTACACACCCAACATCGTCAAACGTGCAATACCCTTTATAGCCCTTGCTGTGTGTATTTGGTCTATCAGTCAGTCGGCAACCAATGCCTGGTTGTTCCTAGTTGGCGAACTGGTGATAGGCGCAGCACTTTACTGGCTGTTCACGAAAAACGCGAAAGACTAAAAACGTTAATTTGCAAAGAAAATAAGAGAAATATTGTGGAAATTGTTGTTATACCCGTTACCCCATTCGCTCAAAACTGCTCTCTAATTTGGGATCCAGACTCTATGAAGGGCGCCTTTGTCGACCCCGGTGGCAACGTAGACCAATTGATCAAAGCGGCAAACGATAACCACGTTGATATTGATAAAATAATACTTACCCATGGTCACCTCGACCATGTTGGCGGTACCGTAGAAATAGCGTCACACTTTAATGTGCCCATTATTGGCCCACATAAAGGTGATAAGTTTTGGTTAGATGGCCTCATGCAGCAAAGTCAGATGTTTGGCTTCCCACCTGCTTCGCCCTTTGAGCCTACCCAATGGCTTAATGATAACGACACCATTGCTGTTGGCGGTTTAACGTTAAATGTACTGCATTGCCCTGGGCATACTCCCGGACATGTCGCGCTGGTTGAACGCACTAGTAATAAGGTGATTGTTGGGGATATTATTTTTGCAGGGTCCATTGGACGTACTGACTTCCCACAGGGCGATCAGCAGCAGTTGATAAGCTCAATTAAGCAAAAGATCCTCACGCTTCCAGATTTGATGACCATTTATCCAGGGCATGGACCTACCACCACGATTGCCACAGAGAGGGCAACTAACCCCTATGTGTCTGGCCCGTATGGTTAATTGAATTGGGGTTAATTACATTGGGGCTAATTGCATTGAGATTAGCTACACGAGATGCCGCACTCGCTTTCGCCTTATAGCAATATTTGAGCTTAAAGCGGAAGCGGCGGCGTCAGTTTTAACTTAGGTAGTCAATCAACGTTTACTCGTAAGCGCCGCTAGCATAGTGAAGTTCATAGCTGTGGCTGTAAATTTCTAAAATATTGCCGAACGGGTCTTCCATGTAAATCATGCGATATGGCTTTTCACCAGGATAGTAGTAACGCGGCGCCTTCATGCGCTTTTTACCACCAGCCGCGACAATTTTGTCTGCAAGGCCTTCAACATCTGGGTCTTGAACACAGAAGTGAAAGATGCCCGTTTTCCAGTACTCAAAGTTATCTTCTGGGTTTTGCTGATCTTTAAACTCGAATATTTCCACCCCTACTCTGTCTCCAGTAGATAAGTGAGCTATGCGAAATTTTTCCCAGCCAGCCCCGAAAACATCGGTACACATCTCACCAATTGCAGAATCATCTTCAAGAATTTCTGTTGGCTTCATGATCAGGTACCAACCTAGTACTTCGGTGTAAAATTTTACGGCCGCGTCTAAATCGGGAACCGATAGCCCAATATGAGAGAACGTACGTGGATACGGTGTTTTTACTGCTTCAGTCATCACTTGCTCCTCTTAACGCATTCTTGCGTTAAACAAATAGTAGAAAGAAACTCAAGCCACCCAATGGAATGCCTGTGAGTCAACGTGAAGTGATGATAGCTAGACAAAAGCAAAACTTGAAATTATCATTAATTCTTACTTTGATAATTTAAGATTATAGCCATGCTTAATCCTATTTGGTTAGACACCTTTATCACGCTGGTAGAAACAGGCCACTTTACCCGCACCGCTGAACAGCGTTTTATGACACAGCCCGGCGTAAGCCAGCACCTAAAAAAGCTTGAAGAAACGTGTGGCTGCGAATTAGTTATTCGCCTAGGTAAAGGCATTCAGCTTACCGAACAGGGGCGGCGGGTGTTCGAATATGCCAAAGCTCAGCAGCAGCAGGAACAAAACTTCATTGCCAGTTTAAAGTTTGATGAGCCTTACGAGGGTAAATGTATCGTCGCTTGCTCAGGTGCTATTGCTCAGCGCATCTACCCTGCTCTTGTCGCATTGCAGGCGCAGCACACAGCACTTAACATCCATCTTGAAGTTGCGCCTAGAAGAACCATTCTTTCCGGTATCACTAACGGGACGTTTGAACTTGGCATAGTGACTAATATGCCCAACACAGAAGACGTGTCCTGTACCTATCTAGGTGAAGAGCCGCTAGGGCTCATTTTGCCTAGCTCGTACCTTACCCAAAAAGGAGAGCGCCAAGGAAAGCGCCAAAGTAAACACAGCGCAAACAATATCGTCGACACGCTCAATGCACTAGGGCTTATTAATCATCCTGATGCCGTACACTATCTTCAGCGCTATATTAAAGATAGCGGCGAGGCAGACTTAGCACTTATTAATCCGAATAAACTTAAGTACTCAGGTTATGTAAACCAACTCTCTCAAATTCTTATTCCGGTGAGTAAAGGGCTTGGTTTTACTGTGTTACCAAGCAGCACACTAGAGTTTGTTAACGTGGCAAATGAGCTTGTGATGTATACACCTAAAAATGATGTGGCCGAACCTCTTTACTGCGTTCAGGCAGCACATGCCGCGCTGCCCGCTCGCTACAATATAGTTAAGAATGTAGTAAAGGACGTGATAAAGGACATGGTAAAAAAGGGATAACGAAGGGACTAAAAGAGAACGTTAGCCTTGGTTCTCATCAGCTGACGGTTCTCTTTCAATATCTGGGTCGGGAGATACCATTTCCGATTCTTTTTTATGTTCGGGCACATCTACTTTGCCAGCAGCAATCACTTCTCCCTCTTGCCACAGTTTCCATTCCCCTCGTTCGTAAACATCCCACTGCTCATCATTGGTAAGGGGCTCTGTGGCAATAATACTCACTACGTCTTTCGGTGTGGTCTCAGCTGCAAAATCGATGGCTACTTCCACATCTTTTAAACACGCTGGCCCAAACGGTGCTCTACGGGTAATACTGGCAAGCTTGGTACTGCAAAACGTAAATAGCCAATCGCCGTTACCCAATAAACAATTAAAGACACCTTGCTTGGCATAAGCTTGAGCTAATGAAACAAGGCAATCGACCAATTGTAGGGGCGATGTATCTCGCGGTAAATGTTGTCGTACGTGGTTCATAATGTCGCAAAACATTTCTTCGCTGTCGGTATCGCCCACAGGCTCATACATACCTTTTGCAGCAGAGAAGCTGGGTATTTGGCCGTTGTGCGCAAACACCCAATATTCCCCCCAGAGTTCACGTGCAAAGGGGTGAGTATTCGCCAACGTGATGTTACCCACATTCGCCTGTCTAATATGGCAGATGGCGGTTTTACTTTTGATGGGTAACGTAGAAACAAAATCTGCAATGGGTGATGTAGCGCTCGGCTCAGGGTCGTGAAACATCCTTACGCCTTTACCTTCGTAAAATGCCACTCCCCACCCATCTTTATGCGGGCCAGTCTCACCGCCACGGCGGGTAAGCCCGGTAAAGCTGAAACATAAATCTGTTGGGGTATTGGCACTCATGCCTAAAAGTTCACACACTGCTTGGCTTTCCCTTTGCTACTAATTCTTCAGCACTGAGAATACGCAAGCAGCGACAATCAATCAATTCAACATTATATTTAATGGGGTCAGAGTCAATTAAAGTTAATGGGGTCAGTAAAAAACGCACACTGACCCCATTTTTTCTTGAATTTAATGGGGTCAGAGTAGGTTATTCTTATATTTAATAACATAAGACACTCTGCCCCCATTTATTTTTATACCGCTTTTGCTTTTGGTGAGTCCTCAGCCTCTAAAGCGCTGTACTCTTGTTCATTATCGGTCTTGCGAGGCTCGATACTTGCCTTACGTGATTCGCCGATAGCATGGCTATCCCGTACGTTTTTCTGCACTGTGATAGCGGCAAACAGGCTTAGGGTGAACGCCATGCCGAAGAAACCTTTTTCACTCAATAAGAGTTCAGCATTTAATAGACCTACAACTAATAATACGATGGCTGATACGGTTGCTACTGCTGATGCTAAAAAGTACGCTTTGGTAGTCGGCACGCCTTCCATTTTATCACGTACCGTCTTTTGCAAACTTACCACTGAAAATAAGCCAAACAACATGATTGTAAGATAGTATCCTTTTTCGTTCAGGGCCATAGGCGCGTTATATAAACCTATGAAATACGCGCCTACTCCTACAACGAGTGCTGCTAGTGACGCAATACGAAAAGCTTTAGTTGGTTTATTAAGGTTTTGCATAGTAAAACTCCTAAATATTCTTTATTTGACCCGTATGGGTAAACGTAACTGCCTTGTTCGTTAAATCGTACTTTTGCATGTAGCGGGCCAGGCTACCAAAGGTGGTGGTCTCTACCTTGCGGCCGTGGTCTGACAGCGTTACGCCATCGCTAAACATACTTGCCAAACCAAGTTTAGCCCGGCTCATATTTACTTTTTGCGGCGTAAAATGCGCTTTCGCATTTACCTTTAGCTGCGCAATATCTGTCGTTGAGTACATTGCCGCGTTCAATACATCAAGGGTGTATTCAGTGCAGTTTTGACGTTCGCTATTAAACGGGTTTGCCACCACCGAATACCGAGAATTGTGAAGTAACTTAGCGTTGTCATCACGGTATAGATTTATCAAAGCCTGTTGCACCTCTACTGAAGGAATAATAATTCCTGCTTCCAGCGCATAAGCACTCCAGAAAAAATCTACTGGATAGTCGGTAATTAAGTGACTTTTGCCCTGCTCTTCAGCGTCTTGATATAAATTGTGTATGGCATAACCTTTAGCTGTATTGCCATCGCTCAGCTGAATACTTGAGTAAATAGCAATTGCGGTATGGGTAAAGCGAATGCCTTTTGGCATATCTTCAATAGGTCTGCCACGCCTTGCGATAATAAACGCCCGCGCGCCTTCACTTGCCGCATACTTTTCCACATTTTTTGAAAAGGTCGCAATCGCTTCTGGTGTAAAGCTGGGCTTACCATGCTGCTGGCTTCCCGCGTATACGTTTTGAAGGCTAGACATCAAGAGTACAACGGCAAACCCGATTGAAGTTAAGAAGGTTTTCATGGCTAACCTACCGCTTAGTATTAGTTGTCGTGGTAGTTACTTTAGTTTTAGTGGTAACCACTTGGTTTGGGGCGGGGTCGGCAGTAATAATTGTCTCGGTAATTACCAAAGGCTGGTTATGAGCCACAGAAGATTGATGGCTAGCTTGATGAAGGTTGCGAGCACTTTCATTCACGGCGCTTTCTGCCACCGCGCTTCCCGCTACAACAACACTCCCAGTCAGTACCACAGGTACTGCCACTACCGCACTGGCTACTGAGGCCGTTGTCGCTAAACCTTGAGATGCGGCTAGCGCACTGTGCTTACTGGCTTTACCACTATGGTTAATAGAATCATCTGCCAATGCAGAATGGGTAAGAAGCGCACTACTTAGTAATGCAGTTAACATCAATGTTGAACGTGTATTTTTCATATCACTTGCTCCTGGTGTGTTAAGACAAGGTTTGCCTGAACGCGTTCTACACTAGAGACAAGAATAAATTTCGTAAACCAAAATGATTAATGTAGTATTAAATTACACCACAAGTATAAAATATTAATACCATGAGCCAGATCAGTCTTGTCTACGACACATTAAAACAATGCTTACGCGAACGGCGACTCACCTATAAGCAACTTGCAGAAACGCTTAGCGTGAGCGAGGCAAGCGTGAAGCGCAATTTTTCGCTACAAGCGTTTAGCCTGGATAAATTAGAGCAGATTTGCGAATGCTTAAATTTGTCACTAAGCGATTTATTTAGCCTTTCACAAAAACAGCAAGAGAAGATTTCACAGCTATCTGAACAACAAGAAATGGAGCTGCTCGCAAACCCGAAATTACTTCTTGCCGCAGTGTGTGTAAGAGACGGTTGGCGCTTTTCAGAACTTATCGAATATTACGATATTGATGAAGTGGAAGGCATTAAGCTAATGACAACCCTCGATAGACTTAAGCTTATCGAACTGTTGCCGAACAACCATTACAAACTGCTTATTGCTCAAGATTTTCGCTGGATCCCCGGCGGACCGCTAGAGAAATTCATGGAAAAAGAAGTCATGGTGAAGTTTATGGATCCGAAGAAAAACGAGCCGTGGATGTTTCGCTTTTACTTGCGAGGTCGCTATTCACAATCATCTATCTCTATTATTCAACGACGCTTAGAACAACTTAGGCAAGAAGCGGCCAAACTAAGCAGCGAAGACAACGACTTGCCAATTGAAGAGCGTAAGCATGTGGGGTTACTCATGGCAATGCGGCCTTGGGAGCCTTCGCTCTTTGAGAACATGAAACGAAAATAGACTGATGAGAGTATATTTGGGGTCAGGGTAGAATAATACTTTGACGTTTGGCTTAAGTCTTAACACGCCCAAACTAATCGTTTAGTACATTCAGACACGTGCTGACGAACCATTGATATGATCGTGACGCCTTCTACGATGGCTAATTGAGTTATGTTACTATATTAAAAAAACACGCTTGGCTACCACATGACCGAACAACCAAAAAACCCCCTTCACGGACTCACCCTCGAGAAAGTCGTCACTCAACTGCACGAACGTTACGGATGGGAAGGGTTGTACTATCGCATTCGAATTAATTGCTTTAATAACGAGCCCTCGATTAAATCGTCCCTTAAATTTTTACGCAAAACTCAGTGGGCGAGAGACAAGGTAGAGCAGCTTTACATACAGACATTTACAAAGTAGTACCGATTTTACATAAAGAACGTGCTACTACGTGTTTCGTCTGTTTTATTTGATTTAAATTAATAACTAGCGTTCAATCAACGTCGTAATATTGTTTAGTTTTTAATGTACGTAGAAGTACAAATACTGCTATGTTTAGTAAAACAAAAACAACGGAAGGAATAAGCCATGGTTAAGCAAGTTGTTGAATTTCGAACGTTGTTAAATTATGCGTTACTTTTTACGTTGAGCTTTTCACTGTCCTGCACTGCAGCTACCCGCACGGTGACCGTTGTCGACCAAGACAATAAGCCTGTCAGCAATGCTGTAGTCGCATTTCTCCCTGTACCCAACGCGCTAAATACGTCCACCAGCGTCACTGCCACCACTCATCAGGAAACTGTAAAGCACGCTGCTACGGGCAGTATTCAAAGCGATAGTGAGCAGGTGGCCATTATGGACCAAGTAGATAAGCAGTTTTTACCTCGCGTTATCGCCATTCAAAAAGGCCAAAGGGTCAAATTTCCCAACAGTGATGATATACGTCATCACGTTTATAGTTTCTCCCCCACTAAACCGTTCGAAATAAAGCTGTATAAAGGCTCAAATGTCGATCCTGTTCTGTTTGATAAGGCAGGTATTGGTACTCTTGGCTGTAACATACATGACGATATGGTGGGGCATATCTACGTGTCCGACGGAGAAATAACCAGCGTGTCTGATAGCAACGGCATAGCGAGCTTCGACCAGTCAGTGCCAGACACTGTGATAGTGTGGCACGAAGACTTATCGATAGATGGCAGCCTTAAAGTGAAAGTAATGCTAAAAGATAGCGACGGTACCTCCATAGCGGGCGTTAAATTAGTCCGCCTCGCTCCGCCACCTAAAAAGCGCACTTTCGGTGCTAGCCGATTTGGCGGTTGAGACAACCATTGAAGTCATATTCTCTCAATCAACACGTATTTAGACTGGCTGCAGGGTTAGTCTTACTGTCAACATTAGCAATACTGTTGAGCGTGTGGTCGTCGACCACTGAACATGCCAAGCGCGAATTAGCAGAGAGTCTTGAGGTTGCACGCTACGTGGTAGCAGAGGTTTTCAGTAACCGTGAAGAACAGCTATTTACCAACGCAAGCGTACTTACCGATGATTTTGGCTTTAAAAGCGCAGTAGCATCTCAAGATAACGCCACCATAACGAGTACCTTAGAAAATCACGGTAACCGAGTTGGCGCAGACATGATGGCGTTGCTATCGTTGTCGGGCAGTATTACCAGCAGCACCTCTAAAGGATTACAATCGGGACAGCAATTCCCCCATCCTCAGCTAGTGCAAAATGCGCTGCAACAAGGTGGAGAAAATGCATTTATTGTAGTGAATAATGAGCTTTATCAAGTGTTACTTTTACTTGTCGAAGCGCCAAACCCCATCGCTATCGCTGCTATTGGCTTTAAAATTGATGAACCCGTTTTAGCTCGTTTGAAATCAATTACGCTGTCTGATGTCGCTATTGTGGCAGAAGAAAAAGGCAGCATCATTTTTAAGCAAAGTACGCTGAGTGACGCTCAAGAAAATTATAAACGTTTAAACGGCGTAGACGAGTTGTCTTGGTTATCTTTTATCCCCTCAAACCAAGCACAGCTAATTACCCAATACATAACGTTGTTTAGCGATAGTGATACAAAAATAACGCTAGAGCTTTCAGAGAGCGCTCAAACGCTATTAACCGAATTTGCCAAACTACAAAAGCAAATTAGCATCATTGCCGCCCTGCTTCTTGCGATTTCGCTTATTATTGCTGCATTGTTCGCAAAACGGATATCACGACCCCTTCGCCGTTTATCGACAATATCGCAAGAGATAGCGGCGGGTGTGTACAACCATAAAACGTTTGTTACTTCCCACACCACAGAAATCGCGGCGCTTTCCGACTCTTTTCAGTCAATGCAAAGCAATATTCAAATGCGCGAGGAGCAAATTCAGTTTCAAGCTAGCCACGACCTGCTCACGGGCCTCGTTAACCGCTATCACATTGCCGATGTCATCAATAAAAAGTTGTTTAACAAAGAGTCTTTTGACGTCATTGGGATAAACATTCTTAGCTTTCGAAATGTGAATGATGTGTTTGGTTATAGCAACGGTGACTTATGCTTACATACGCTAGCAGGGCGCTTAGATGAGCTTGGCGGTATGGCAGCAAGACTAAATGGCGGTGAGTTTTTGTGGATACCCGAATCTCGGCTTAGCAATAATCAGTTGGGGGCTATTCAAGCTGAACTTGAAGCCCCTATTTACGCCGAAAGTGTTGTGATTACATTGAAGCTGTCCTTTGGTGAATTACACTGCCCTGAAGACGCCGATGACCCATCCACGCTGTTAAAACGCCTCGCGATTACATTAGACCATGCGCGACATTTGCCAGAGCACCGCGTTCGCTACAGCCCAGATTTCGACGCTGAATACACTCGACGTATTAGCATTATTACCGAATTAAAGCAGGCTCTGCACCGAGATAGCCCTGAACTTTCCTTGGTGTATCAGCCCAAGTTGTGTTTAGACAGTAGCTCGATAAGTCATGCGGAAGCGCTTATGCGCTGGACCAGCAAAACTCTTGGCTTCGTGGGCCCTGATGAATTTATATTAGTTGCCGAACAGGCAGGGCTGATAGGAGCGGTTACCGATTGGGTAATTAAACGGGCCATTAACGATACTAAAACATTGGTGGATAACGATGTAGAGGTGTGCGTTGCCATTAATCTATCTGCCAAAGACATATTGAATAAGTCACTACTACCACAAATAAAATCCCGTATTGCAGAAGCCGGGCTATCCCCCACTCAACTTTCTTTCGAAATAACCGAAAGTGATTTAGTCAGTGATGCCCAGGGTGTATACAGTGAACTTGGTTTGTATCGAGAGGCGGGATTTACTCTGGCAATCGATGATTTTGGTACCGGTTATTCATCACTATCGTATTTAAAAAGCTTACCGGTTAATGAACTTAAAATAGATAAAAGCTTTGTACTGAATTTAGATAAAAACCAAAGTGACCAACAGATAGTAAAAACCATTATCGACTTAGCGCATAACTTTGACTTAAAAGTGATTGCTGAGGGCGTTGAAACCCTACCTAGTCTGTCGTTGCTTAATCAATGGGGGTGTAATTATGCCCAAGGTTACCTCATTTCTCGCCCAGTACCGGTAGAGCAGTTTATGCAATGGTACAAAGAAAACGAACACACTGACTGGTTATCATGATGAAACACTGTACTGCGATGTTATGCGCCCTTTTACTGATTGTTTATAACAATGAAGCTCTCGCTGGCGACGGTAAATTACTTGGCACTGCAGGGCTTATCCAAGTTGAAGGCTCTGGTGGTGGCGGCATAGTTCCGTGGGCAACGTTGGCTGGCTACGATACCCAAGACCAAGTCTCTGTTAATGCTGTGATGACACAGGTTGACCTTGACGACTATCGTCTGAATGTTATGGGTGTGTCTGCTTCTTTTTACGACCGTATCGAAATTAGTGCAGCCCACCAGCGCTTTGACCTTAAACAGCTTGGCGGCGACATAAGGCAAAATATATTTGGGGTGAAATACCGCCTTTACGGAGATGCGGTTTACTCTCGCTTGCCTCAAGTTAGCATTGGTCTTCAACACAAACGACTTGAAGATGGTGCAATTGCAGAGCTACTTGGCGCTGACTCATCATCAAACGGTACCGACTATTACATTGCCGCTACTAAGATTCATCTAGGTGCTGTAGCAGGTTTCAATGCGGTGTGGAATGTGACTGCGCGAGCTACTAAAGCCAACCAGCTTGGTTTGCTGGGGTTTGGCGGTGCTGAAAACAACGATTATGAAGTTATGCTTGAAGCCTCAGCAGGCATATTGCTTTCGCGCAGCGTTGCCATTGGCGCAGAATATCGTCAGAAACCTGATAACTTAGGTTTAGGTGAAGATGATTGGGTGGACTACTTTGTTAGCTACATCCCTAACAAACACGTTGCACTTACCCTTGCTTGGGCTGAACTTGGCAGTATTGCAGGCGCACAAGATCAAAACGGCCTGTATCTCTCAATAAATGGCCAGTTATGGTGACATCATGTTGATAACGCGTATTCTCCCCCTCATCAGTTTTGTAGCAATTGTCGGCTTAAGTGGCTGCTCTACCACCGTTGGTGACCAAAACCCATCATCAAGCGTATACGCAGAGCTGGGCGGCAGTAAAAAAGTAGAAGAGATAGTGGAAAACTTTGTTGTTGAGATTGAGCGCGACCCCGTTATTCTCGCCTATTTCGATGGCGCAGATATTAATCGCTTTATCGATAAATTAAGTGAGCAAATATGCCATCGCACCGGCGGCCCCTGCGAGTATTCAGGCGATACCATGGAGCAAGTGCACGGTGGTATGAATATTACTGAAGCCGATTTTAACCGCACAGTCGACTTACTGATTAATGCAATGAACAAGGCAGACGTGCCCCACCCGCTGCAAAACAAAGTGCTAAGAGTGCTTGCTCCCACTCGCGACGAAATGCTTTATTTGTAAGAGGCGACTTGTTTCAAGGAACTACTTTTTTAAGGGCTCCCCTGCCTGTATACTGGAGCATCGGCAAGGGAAGTGACGAGAAGTATTCGGGCGTGTTGCCTTGATGCAAAACCACTCAACTGCGGTAACACGCCGCGATTACGAACATTTTAAGTCTCGCTGAGTGGTAATTATCTATGCGGACTGATATTAATGCTAGGCGTCGTTATAAAGCGTGCTAATCCATTTTTCTTCGTTAATGAAGTTCCAACTCCATTTAGCCCATTTCTCTTCAAGCCCCATAGCTTTTACCTCATCAAGGCTTTTACCCTCTTGCTTAAGGGCTTTTACATAATCAAATGTTTCACTGATCATGTTAAGGAACGTCGTATATTCCGCCTTATTACCTACACCACCGTGACCAGGAATAATCATGGTGCTATCGTCTATTTTTGTCAGTAAATGCTGCACAGACTCCATATACCCTACTACATTGCCGCCTGCACCTTGGTCTATATAGGGAAACATACCATTGAAAAATAAATCGCCTGTATGCATAACGTTAGGCTGTTCGAACCATACAACACTGTCACCATCGGTATGGCCCACAGGAAGGTGCATCACGTGTACCGTCTCGTTGTTAAAATATATTTTGATACCGTCTTCGTAGGTTATCGTTGGCAAAGCGTCAGGCTCAACGTTCTCGTCTCCCGCTAAACGTACCCGCACGTTTTCGTGAGCAAATATGGTGGCGCCTTTGTGACTGTGGAAAAAGGCATTCGAGCCTGTATGGTCACCGTGATAATGGGTGTTTATTACATACTTAGGTTTGTCGCTGCCAAGCTCGCCAAGCTGTGCGGCAATTTTTTCCGCAAGCGGAGCAAACTGATCATCAATAATAAGTACGCCATCTTCACCTGCAGAAACACCGATATTACCGCCCATTCCTGTTAGCATATGCACAGCACCTTTTATGGGTGTTGCTTTTACTTCCACGTTTGCAAATCTATCTTGTGCAAATGATACAGATGTTGGTAACGCTACAGCCGATAGCGCAACTATTGCTGCTGCTATAACCGACATTGAATGTGGCGATGATTTCTTTATTGTTTTCATTCTTATTTCCTTGGGTGGGTAACCTGTACTTGAAATACTGTAATTCGAATACTCTGGCGTTTAATGCAATGACTTTAATGCTAATAGTTAACGCTATTAATTTAACAGTCATTTTATCGATTACTAAAATGTAGCAGCTTGATTGGCATTGCTAATTAGATGCTAACGATTTTGCAGACGATTAACCTTAACTAGCATTAACTAATGGCCGATATTAAGCATAAAATTTACTATGCATTCACTATGGCTAAATCGACGTATTAGATCATTTTTTCACCGTCAGGAATATCGCCCATATAAGCAAAACGCAAGACTTCCATTCCGTCACGCTCTACTGTTTCTGTAAACATATCGAGAGGGCGAACCCACAGCGCACGTTCGCCGTAACAGGGCCTGTATACCACCAGTTTCGATTCATCTTCTGAGTGTGTAGCAATCTCATACACATCGTACATATTGCCTTTGTAATGCTTGTAGCGGCCTGGAGTAATTAGCTGTTCTGTTTCCATTGTGAGTCCTTATTCTTAGCTAGCTTTATCATGTGATTGCGTTTGTTAGATGGCTAAGTGCTGCTTGCTTAGCTCTCTTTGCTTAGCTCTCTTTGCTTGGCTCTCTTTGCTTGGCTTGGCTGGCTCGGCGTTAATCGTCAAAGGGTAGGATCAATTGCTGTGTTGATTGATGGGCAGCTAAACCTATGTGTATCCCCACCAGACGAATTCCCCGTCCGTTGGCCCGCTCGAACGCCTCTTCCATCAGCGTTGCAAAATAATGCTCTTCAAGCATGGCATGTCGATGCTCAACGGTAGTAAGCTGAAAATCATTAAACTTAAGCTTAACGCCCTGTGTTCTTAAACGCACAGGCTTTCCTGTTCTTTTCTTGTGGTTTTCCATGCGCTCATGAAGTTTTTCAAGCAAATGGGGAAGGAATGCCTTGCACTGTTCAATCGTCTGAATGTCGTCACTTAAAGTACGCTCTACACCAATTGATTTTCGCTCGCGAGACACTGAAAGTTCGCGTTCATCAATACCATGAGCCCTTTCCCACAATACACTGCCAAACTTTCCAAGCTCTTTTTGTATTCGCTCAAAAGGATACTGGCGCACATCGTTACAGGTATTCAGCCCCATGCGCGCCAATTTTTGCATTGTCACTTTACCCACACCAGGAATCTTTTTTAGCGGCATGTTACGAACAAACTCATCAAGATTATCCGGCGTAATCACACAAATGCCGTCGGGTTTGTTTTCATCACTCGCTACCTTTGCAACGAACTTACACGGAGCGACCCCTGCTGATGCGGTTAAACCTAATTCGCTTTCGATTCTTGCGCGGATTTCCTCCGCTATTAACGTAGCGCTACCGCCGCAAAACTGACTGTTAGTCACATCAAGGTATGCTTCATCTAATGACAATGGCTCTACTAAGTCTGTGTAGTCAGAAAATATGTTACGAATTTTTTGAGACTCGCTGGCGTAAGCGTCCATGCGACCTTTTACTAAGGTAAGATTTGGGCACAGCTTCATGGCATAAGCGGTAGCCATTGCACTACGTACGCCATATTTTCTTGCCGGATAGTTACACGTTGAAATCACGCCTCTGCGATCGGAGCTTCCCCCTATCGCGATGGGAATATTCTTAAGCGCAGGATTATCCCGCATTTCCACAGCGGCATAAAAACAATCCATATCAACGTGGATGATTTTTCGCATTTAAACTCGCATTGCGGTACTAGGATGCTTATAAGTGTATGCTAATACCAAACTGTACATATAGACAGTATAGTAGCGACTAGCGAAGACTTATTCCAGTAAGACGTGCTCTTTGAAGATTAAATGATAAAGCTTCTAACAGCCGCTTGTTGTTAGACTAATGATAGGTTTTGAATCAGCTGAACGAGCAGCTGCATATCTCACCTTGCAATTTGAAGGGTCCGGAGCATCATCTAATGTAAGGTTGATATTCCCCAACCTACCTGAACAATTGCCTCCACCCCAAGTTAATCCTTCGCTTACATCCATCGCCCTTTCAATACCGCTCGGGTGAGGGCACGGGAAGCCACAGCGTAGGGTAATAGTTTGTCCGGCAAGTTCGACAGTAGGATCTAAGTTGCAATCGGTTTTATTTTCGAGCCTAGCCTTATAGTTGACAAGATCCGACGCCGTTTTCATTGATCCCTCTGCAGCTTCTAGGGTGGCAATTCGACCATCACGTCCTAGGTCTACTAATCGAGGCACTGCGGTCACCGCGAGGATCCCTAAAACAACGATTACAACAATCAACTCGATAAGGGTAAACCCTTCTTCACCTAACTTCATAAATACTCTTCTTTAGTATCGACATATTCATAAGGTAATATTTATTAAGAGATAGTATATGAACTTAAAAGTAGCATGAAATAAAACCGATACAAAAAAGCCGCTAGTGGGTAGCTAGCGGCTTTATTCATTTTGGAAAAGTTGTACGGTCGCGTTTCAACTTACAAAATTTGGTTTTGCTTCCATTCATTCAGTTTTTTCTGACGTGCTTCTTCTTTTTCCATACGCGACTTTTTACGATCGCAAGGCTCTGGGCAGTCACACGCTTTTTCTATACCGATTGCGCCTAATCCGCCACAACTTCCCGAAATAGTTTTTCGCTGCACCAAGTAACCAATAGCCATGGCTGCAACCATGGTCAAAAAGAAACCGAATGCGAGAATAAATGTAGACATACCTACCCCTTGGTTATCCCCTTAATTATGTACTGTAACCAGTTTATCAAATTCTGGCGACGCATACTCCTCGAAACTATCATCTGTGCGACGAATGAGGAATACCGCAAGATTTTCCTGCTCTGCCACTTCAATAGCCTGTTCCCACCCCATCACGTTAAATGCAGTGGCAAGGCCATCTGCGGTCATTGATGACGGATGGATAACCGTTACCGACACCAAGTTGTGGGATATTGGGTATCCTGTAGTTGGGTCAATAAGATGAGAATAGCGCATACCATCTTCTTCGTAATAATTGCGATAGTCACCCGATGTTGCCACTGCATTTGTTCCAATTGACACCACTTTTTGAATTGCGCGTTCTGTCGTCACTGGCTTTTCAATGGCAATTAACCACTCGCTACCATCGCCACGTAATCCCTTAACACGCATCTCACCACCAATCTCAACGAGGTAGTTTTCGATGTTGTACTGCTCTAATATTTCAGCCACTTCATCAACACCAAAGCCTTTAGCTATGGTCGATAGGTCGACATAGAGCATAGGATGCTGTTTCTTCAGTCCCGTCTGAGTAGTACCTAATTTTTGATAACCTACGTAATCGCGAATATCGTCGATATCTTCGCGAGATGGTACTTTTTCAGGTCGCTTAGTGGGGCCAAACCCCCATAGGTTTACCAATGGGCCTACGGTAACGTCTAATACACCGCCACTTAATTTGGCCAGCCGCAATGCCTCATTAACCACAAGCAAAGTATCATCAGACACAGCAAAATTATCGGTATAACGATACTGATTAAAGCGCGACAACTCAGACGTGGGGTCGTAAGTTGACATCATTTTGTTAACGTTAACCAAACGCGCATCAATCTCAGCCTGAAGACCTTCTACCGCCTTGCCTTTATCAGCCAAGTACTTAACGTTATACGTTGTGCCCATAGTTTGTCCCTGCAGATGCACAACAGGACGACTTTTGTCACTGCAGCTTGCAAGCATTACCATGGCTATGGCTATTACAGCCAATAGAATTCGAACAAAAAATCGAATCACAATAGGTTCCTTACTCTATCCTTCACACAAACAAAAAAGGGGCTTACGCCCCTTTTATAAAGTTATTTGCGTAGATTAACCACCGAAGTCATCTAGCATGATGTTCTCGTCTTCAACACCTAAATCTTTAAGCATGTTGATAACGGCAGCGTTCATCATAGGTGGCCCACACATGTAAAACTCACAGTCTTCCGGTGCAGGGTGATCCTTCAGATATCTTTCTAGCAATACTTGGTGAATAAACCCAGTTTCGCCTTCCCAGTTATCTTCAGGCTGCGGATCAGAAAGCGCAACGTGCCACTGAAAGTTTTCGTTCTCTGCAGCAAGCTCGTCGAAATCTTCTGTGTAGAACATTTCACGAAGTGAACGGGCACCGTACCAAAAACTCATCTTACGGTTTGATTTCAAACGACGAAGCTGATCGAAAATGTGTGAACGCATTGGGGCCATACCTGCACCACCACCTACGAATACCATCTCGTTTTCAGTGTCTTTCGCGAAGAACTCACCGAATGGACCAGAAATAGTGGCTTTGTCACCCTCTTTAAGGCTCCAAATGTACGATGACATTTTACCAGCAGGTAGGCTCAAGTTATTAGGCGGCGGCGTAGCAATACGCACGTTCAACATAATAATGCCTTCTTCCTCTGGGTAGTTCGCCATTGAGTATGCACGAATAGTCTCTTCGTCTACTTTAGACTCAATGTCAAAGAAGCCAAAGCGTTCCCAGTCACCACGGTACTCATTAGGAATTTCAAACTCTTTATACTTAACATGGTGAGCAGGTGCTTCAATTTGAATGTAACCACCGGCACGGAAAGGTACACTTTCACCGTTAGGAATTTTAAGTTTCAGCTCTTTGATGAAGGTTGCTTTATTATCGTTAGAGATAACTTCGCAATCCCATTTCTTAACACCAAACACCGACTCTTCAAGTTCGATTTCCATGTCTTGTTTAATCGCAACCTGACACGACAAACGACAGCCTTCGCGTGCTTCACCTTTTGTAATGTGATCAAGCTCAGTAGGTAAAATCTCACCACCACCTGAATGCACATCTACGCGACACTGACCACAAGAGCCACCGCCGCCACACGCTGAAGATACAAAGTAACCGGCATCTGCAAGTGCACCTAGCAACTTGCCACCCGGCTCAGTTTTAATAGCTTTGTCCGGATCGCCATTAATGGTAATAGTCACGTCACCACTTGGTACCAATTTAGACTTGGCAAACATGATGATGAATACTAGTGCCAATACAATGGCAATGAACATGCCGACGCCTAGATAAATTTCTACGTTATTCATTTAAATGCTCCCGAGCTCGATTAAAGCTGAATACCAGTGAATGACTGGAAGCCTAACGCCATAAGACCCGCAATCATGAATACTGATCCAAGACCACGAATACCGTCAGGCATGTCAGCGTATTTCAGCTTTTCACGTACAGCGGCCAATAGCACAATGGCAATTGCCCAACCGATACCACTTCCTACGCCGTAAACGACACTTTCGGTCAAGTTATATTCACGTTGAACTGCAAATGCTACACCACCAAAAATTGCACAGTTAACTGTGATTAGTGGTAGGAAGATACCAAGTGCGTTGTATAGCGCTGGAAAGAACTTATCCAAACTCATTTCTAATATCTGAACCAACGCAGCAATAACGCCGATGAAGGTAAGAAAGTTAAGAAAACTTAAGTCAGCTTCTGGGAAGCCTGCCCATGCAAGCGCACCTGGAGCAAGGATATTAACGTAAATGATTTGGTTAACAGGTACTGATATACCAAGTACAACAATAACTGCTACACCAAGACCCATTGCAGTTTTCACTTTCTTAGATACCGCCAAGAAGGTACACATACCTAAGAAAAGTGATAACGCCATGTTCTCAACAAATATTGAGCGAACAAATAACGACAAATAATGTTCCACGACTTACTCCTTAGGCTCTACTTGCTCTGGACGGATAGTACGGATAAACCATATTAAGCCGCCGATTAAGAAGAATGAACTGAATGGCAGTATTAACAGCCCATTACCCTGGTACCAACCACCGTTCTGAACAAGTGGAAGGATCTCAAATCCAAGAATAGTACCGAAGCCAAATAGCTCTTTAATAGTACCAATAACGACAAGGACAAAAGAGTACCCTAGGCCGTTACCTATCCCGTCAAGGAAGCTCATAAGAGGTGGACTCTTCATCGCATAGGCTTCTGCACGACCCATTACGATACAGTTAGTAATTATCAATCCGACGAACACCGACAGTTGTTTCGAAATTTCATACGAATACGCTTTCAATATTTGGTCAACAACAATTACCAGCGAGGCAATGATTGTCATTTGAATAATAATTCGAACACTAGAAGGTATCTGGTTGCGAATAAGTGAGATAAACAAGTTTGAGAATGCTACAACGCTTGTTAGTGCTAATGACATTACCAACGCTGTTTCCAGCTTTGTGGTAATTGCCAGTGCTGAACATACCCCTAGTACCTGAAGGGCGATCGGGTTGTTGTCCAAGATTGGCCCAAAGAGGGCCTTTTTCATTTCTTTAGTATCTGCCATGAGACTTCCCTTATGAACGCCATGCTTGGTTCTTCAGGAACTGGCCGAAGCCTTGCTCGCCTACCCAGTAACGAATGGTGTTTTCTACACCGTTACTTGTTAGGGTCGCACCTGAAAGCGCATCAATTGTGTGAGGATTGCTTGGGTTAGCATTCTTTACTACACGAATGGCTACATCGCCGTTTTCGTATATTTCTTTACCATCCCATTTGTCCTGCCACGCTGGATTTTGAACCTCACCGCCTAGTCCTGGCGTTTCTTTTTGCTGATAGTAGATAAGCTCACGAACAGTTTGTCCGTCTGCATCTAGCGCTAAGAAACCGTACATAAGATCCCATAGTCCACTGCCGTGCACTGGAAGAATGATGCGCGAAACATCACCTTGTGCGTCACGCACCAAGTAAACACTTGCTACGTCAGGGCGGCGTTGGAAACCAACATTACTGTTTGTTACTTGCGTGCTGTATTCAGTTTGTTTAGCAGCCTTATACATATCGTAATCTGCAGTTGGCGCTTCAACGAATTGACCGCTATCCAGATTTACGAAGCGCGGTTCAACACGCTCGTCATAGGTGCTTTCGATAACACTGTTGCTCATGCCCATTTCATAAAGGCCTGCAGCGTTAAGGATATTACTCTTCTTATCAAGAGCAGCGTTTGTCTGCTGTAGCGAGCGCAGGCCAACAGCTGCGCCAGATACAACAATTGAACATACTAAACATACGGCAACAACAATGCCTACCGTTTTGCCTAAAGATTCTTTCTTAGCCGACACGTGCTACCCTCCGCTTGATATTGCTCTGCGCGACGAAATAGTCGAACAATGGTGCCCACAAGTTAGCAAATAGAATCGCTAGCATCACACCTTCAGGGAAGGCTGGGTTCAATACGCGTATTAATACCGTCATGAATCCGATGAAGAAACCGTAAGCCCATTTACCTTGGTTTGTGAATGCAGCCGATACTGGGTCTGTTGCCATAAAGAACATACCAAAGGCAAGTCCACCGACTACAAAGTGCCAGTATGCAGGCATTGCAAACATCGCGTTAGTATCACTACCGATTACATTGAGCAATGTTGCAAAGAACGCTACGCCAAGACCAACACCGGCAACGATGCGCCAGCTTGCAATACGCATATACATGATGAATAAACCACCAAGAATAATCGCAAGGGTCGATACTTCACCAGCAGAACCTGAGATAGTACCCAAGAAGCTGTTCATCCAGTGATCCATGTTTGCGTAGTCAAGTTCACCAGAAGCCGCTTGGCTTAGTGACGTTGCACCCGAGTAACCGTCTGCCGCTACCCATACTTGGTCACCTGAAATTTGTGCAGGATAAGCAAAATATAAGAACGCACGACCAGACAATGCTGGGTTTAAGAAGTTACGGCCTGTTCCGCCAAATACTTCTTTCGCGATAACAACACCGAAAGTGATGCCTAAAGCAACTTGCCACAAAGGAATTGTTGCAGGTAACGTTAGAGCGAAAAGTACTGAGGTTACGAAGAAACCTTCGTTAACTTCATGCTTACGCACTGAAGCGAAAAGGACTTCCCAGAAACCACCTACAATGAAGGTAGTGGCATAAATAGGTAACCAGAAACACGCTCCGTAGAAGAACATGCCTAGTACGCCGGCATTTGATAAGTCTCCGCCTAGAGCAGAGAACAAACCCGCTTGCCACGTGTCTGGCAACGTACCCGCACCGGCAGCAATCGCGTCTTGCGCTTGGAAACCAATGTTGTACATGCCGAAGAACATTGCTGGGAATGTTGCCATCCATACAAAAATCATAATGCGCTTAAGATCGATGCTATCGCGCACGTGAGTGTTTGCTTTGTTTACTTTGCCTGGCGTGTAAAAGATGGTCGCCGCAGCTTCGTAAAGCGCATACCACTTTTCATGCTTACCACCTGGCTCGAAGTTCGGTTCGATTTTTTCTAAATACGCTTTTAAACCCATGACTTAACCCTCTTTCTCTATCGTGGCCAAACAGTCGCGTAAAATAGGAGCATAGTTATATTTGCCAGGGCATACATACGTACACAACGCCAAATCTTCTTCGTCCAACTCTAAGCAACCCAATGTCTGAGCACCGTCAGTATCACCAGAAATCAGATCTCTAAGCAGAAGCGTAGGAATGATATCTAGGGGCATAACGCGTTCATAATTACCAATTGGAACCATAGAACGTTCTGAACCATTGGTAGTTGTTGTCATATCAAATTTCTTGCTACCACCTAAATGGCCTAGGTAAGCACGTGTCACTGAGTGTTTGTCCGAGCCTGGAGTAATCCAACCAAAGAACTTTTTCTCGTGACCTTCTTTTAATGCTGATACTTGTGTGTGGAAACGACCTAAGAAGCCGTGAACACCCTGTGCTGTTGTACCGTTAAGTACAGAGCCAGACACAACGCGTACGTCACCGTCTACAAGTTCATTTTTTGTTAATTCTGCTAAATCAGCTCCCACCGTTGTGCGAACAAGGCGTGGATTTTTAGCTGCAGGACCGGCTAATGAAACTACACGTCTGCTGTCTAATTCACCTGTTGTCAGTAATGCGCCAATGGCGATCACGTCTTGGTAATTAACATGCCAAACGGTTTTGTTCATGCCAGCAGAATCCAAATAATGGATGTGCGTACCTGGAAGACCAGCTGGGTGTGGACCACCGAACTCTTCTACGTCTACCGCGGCATCACCGGTTGCTACCGATGTACCTGGCGCCTTACAGACGTAAGTCTTTCCACCGCTCAATTGCGTTAACGCTTTCAGACCATTTGCAAAGTCTTCTTGGCGCTCAGCAATAATCACAGCCGGATCGGCTGCAAGTGGATTAGTATCCATTGCTGTAACGAAAATTGAGTTTGGTACAGAATCTAACGCAGGCGATTTGCTAAATGGACGCGTACGAATCGCTGTCCACATGCCAGATTCCACTAGGATTGATTGAAGCTGCTCTCGTGAAGCACTTGAGATTTGTCCAGTAGATAGCGTATCAAATTTAACAGCATCGCTGCCGTTTGCTTTGATAACTACAGACTGAAGCACTCGTTTTGCACCACGATTAACCTCTACCACCTCACCCGCAACTGGTGCAGTGAATTTAACGCCAGGGTTCTTTTTGTCTTCAAAAAGAACCTGACCTTTCTTCACTACATCGCCAGCTTGGACGTGCATGGTAGGGCGCATACCCACATATTCTTCTCCCAGAATGGCAACGCGCGTTGCAGCAGATGCATCAGCAATCTCCTGCTTTGGCGCTCCCTCAATTGGGAGGTCGAGACCTTTCTTGATTTTTATCATATGTAATTGCACTACTCTAATATAAATACCCTTTTGCATAACCGCAGTTATCCTGCCTGTCAGCATGCAAAAGCGTACTAGTAACAGGTGCTAAACACCTTTTTTGTTTTGATTGGCGGAACTTACCGATAAAGTCGCGGTTTGCTTGCTACTTTGCCGCAACGGCTTATTCCTAACGCGGGCTTCTCGCCCTGTTTTTATTGGACAGCAGTAATTGAACTATTTATTGCGATAACTCTGATATCAAATTCGTTACTGTTGTATAAGCGAAACACTGTCAAAAGCTTCTCACTTAATATCGGGATTTTAGCATTAACCAATGCCTTTGTGCCATGCAAATCACAGATAAAGACAAAATTTTCGACAATTTAATGTAAACCTATGGTCTATATCGGCTAATTTTTACATTTAACGCATTAAATAGGCTTTAAAAAAGCCGCCTTTAGAGGCGGCTTTCAACATGTTTTAGAGTCGCTATTCAGCGCTTACCAATTTACCTGAGGATCCATATCCTGCTCGTAATCTACCGACTCAATATCAAACCCGAACAGCTTAAGAAATTCGTGATGATAGCCAGCGTAATCACTTAATTCATGGAAGTTTTCTTGTGTGACTTGGTCCCACAACACCTTAATTTTTGCCTGCGTTGCGTCGTTGGTTTCTTTTGCATCCATACGATAGCGATTAGCTTCATCAAGAGTGGGGTTATCGCCAAAGAGGCACTGAGTGAATAATCCGTGTATTTGCTCAATACAGCCCTCGTGGGTTCCCTCTTCTTTCATCACTTTGTAAATGAGTGAGATATAAAGGGGCATTACTGGGATTGCTGAACTTGCTTGGGTAACGAGTGCTTTAAGCGAGCTGACGTTAGCTTCAACAAAGAGGTCGCTATTTTTACCAATAATGGCTGCTGCCGCACGGTCTAAGTCTTCTTTCGCTTTACCGATTGTCGCTTGCCCATAAATAGGCCAAGTTAATTCTTTACCAATATAGGTGTAGGCAGTTGTTTTACACCCTTCTGCCAACACATCGGCATCGCGAAGAAAGTCCATCCAGCGTTCCCAATCTTCTCCACCCATTACTTTGATGGTATTGAGAATTTCTTCATCATTCGCAGGCTCTAGTGATACATCGTGTACTTTGTCTTTATCAGTATCGTAAGTCTTGGTTGTATAGGCTTGGCCCACAGGCTTTAGAGTAGACTTATAGGTTACGCCCGTCTCTGGGTCTGTTCTACGCGGTGAAGCGAGACTGTAGATAACAAGGTCTACTTTTCCGATGTTTTGCTTAATCTTTTCGATAGTTTCTGCTTTTATCTCATCAGAAAATGCATCGCCGTTTACAGTGTCTGCGTATAAACCTTTGGCGTTAGCTTCTTTATGAAAAGCAGCGGTGTTATACCAACCAGCGGTACCTGTTTTTCTCTCCGTTGGGGCTTTTTCAAAGCATACACCCAAGGTTTTAGCGCCATATCCAAAGGCTGAAGTAATTCGAGATGCAAGGCCATAGCCTGTTGAGCTGCCAATAACGAGTACGTTTTTAGGTCCATCACCTAGGTCGCCCTGACCTTGTACATATGCGATCTGTTCTTTAACTGATGCTGTACAGCCCGCTGGATGCGCGTTTGTACATATGAAGCCTCTCACTTTAGGCTTGATAATCATAATAATTTTCCTTATTTAAGCGTGGCGCTATTGTAATGCCGTCATTGCGTTTAACAACTCGGAGCAGTGAACACAGCATAACGCAAAGGAAGGGGTATTGAATATGGCCTTGGTAAAAGCCCAATTTACTGAAGATGTTTTTTACAGAAGGTGCTTTTAATAGGTAGTGTTTTTAACAAAAGAAGATTTTTATTGATGGTGCCTTACTACACCAGATGATTTTTTAGTAGAGATTGGGGCGCAGCAGAATGCTGCGCCCCAATAGGCTGATTAACCTAGAATGTCGAGTAGCTCAACATCAAAAATCAGTGTGCTATAAGGTGCAATTGCTGCGCCAGCACCTTGCTCACCATAGGCAAGATCGTGAGGCACATATAAACGCCATTTTGCGCCAACTTTCATGCTTTGAAGTGCTTCAGTCCAACCTTTGATAACGCCACCAACTGGGAACTCTGCAGGCTGACCACGCTCGTAAGAGCTGTCGAATGTTGTACCGTCAGTTAAGGTGCCGTGGTAATGAACACGAACCGTGCTTTCAGCTACTGGTGAATCGCCTTCACCTTCAGCGATCACTTCGTACTGAAGACCAGACTCTGTTACGTTAACTTCTTCACGCTTGGCGTTATCTTCCAGGAATTTAGTTCCTGCTTCGATCACAGCTTTGCTTGCTTCTTCTTTAGCAGCTTGCATACGGTTGTGGATTTCACCAAACGCATCGCGAAGCGTGTCGTTATCAACTTGAGGTGCAGAAGCCGCAAACGCATCTTTTAAACCAGCTACAACTGCATCAATCGCTAAGCCGTCGAACGGGTTAGATTGTAGTTGCTGGCCCATTTGGTAACCAATGCCGTAACTTGCTTGGGTTTCTACTGTATTGAAAGTATCAGTCACAATAACTCCTGAAATTAAATTACAAATGCAGTGCATATTTTAAACAATTCGCACGCTGCGAGAATTTTTCTGCATTTTCCGGTGCGAGAGTGTATCACACCACAATTTATCTTGCTTTCAGCATTGTTAATAAGTCTATTAAAGTATCAAAATGTTGTAAATTATAACCGAAAGAGGTTAGACAAGTTGCAAAGGACACAGTATGGTTATGACCATATATTTAGGAGGATAGCATGCAAACTCATCACGATGCTGAACTAAAAGATACCGTTCGATATCTTGGAAAGACACTTGGCGAAACGATTAAAAATCAGTTGGGTCAAGATTGGCTTGATCGTATTGAAAAAATACGAATCGACGGCAGAGCCTCGTATCAGGGCGACGGAAAATGTAGCGAAGAACTGAAAGAAACTTTCAAAACCATGTCTGACGATGATTTACTCACCGTTGGTCGTGCATTCGCGCAGTTTTTGAATTTAGGCAATATTGCTGAGCAAGAGTACAACGCAGCGATGAATGTTGATGCGTCGATGGATGCATTATTTGAGCACCTTGATAAAGCCGAACTTACCACTGAAAAAGTACAAGAAGCTGTAGGCAAGCTCAATATCGACCTTGTTTTAACTGCCCACCCTACTGAAGTTACTCGTCGAACGCTAATACACAAGCATAAAGAATTAGCCGACTGCTTGCAGGCCGTTCACCAAGAATCACTCAACGATGTGGACCGCGGCAAAGTGGAAACCCGTATCGCCGACTTGATTGCACAGGCATGGCATACTGAAGAAATTCGTTCGGTACGACCAACACCAGTAGACGAAGCGCGCTGGGGCTTCTCAGTTATCGAGAACTCACTATGGGAAGCGGTGCCAGACTTCCTTCGCGAGTTAAGCGATCGTCTTACTAAAGACTACAATGTTGCGTTGCCACTTGACGCTTCGCCAGTTCAGTTCAGTTCTTGGATGGGCGGCGATCGCGATGGCAACCCATTCGTTACTTCAAAGGTAACTGAGCAAGTATTGTTATTGGCAAGAAAGCGAGCTGCGAAATTATTCGCTATCGACTTAGATCGCCTGCAGGTTGAGCTTTCAATGTACGACTGCAACGACGATATTCGCGCTAAAGTTGGCGATGCAAATGAACCGTACCGCGCGCTGTTGCGTCCATTGGTAAACCGCTTCATTAAAACTCGTGACGGGATTGACGACTATCTTGCAGGGAAAAACCCTGATTCATCGGATTGGATTGAAAGCGACGACGAGCTTATTGATGCACTTATGCTTTGCCATCAATCATTGATTGACTGTGGCATGCAGGTTGTTGCCAATGGCTTATTGCTAGACACTATTCGTCGCGCTCGCGTATTTGGTATTCACCTGCTACGTCTTGATGTACGTCAAGATTCAGAGCGTCACTCAGATGTATTCAGTGAACTAACGCGTTATCTTGGCCTTGGTGATTACGCACAGTGGAGCGAAGCAGACAAGCAGGCGTTCTTATTGCGCGAGCTTGGCTCAAAGCGTCCTTTATTCCCGGCTAAATGGGATGCATCAGATGACGTAAAAGAAGTACTCGATACCTGTAAAGTTGTGGCTAAACACAGCAAACACGGTTTTGGTATTTATATTATTTCAATGGCGAGTGAGCCCTCTGACGTACTTGCCGTGCAGCTATTGTTACAAGAAAGTGGCGTCAGCTGGCCAATGCCTGTTGCGCCATTGTTTGAAACACTGGATGACTTAAACAACTCGCCTGATGTAATGCGCAAGCTACTGTCAATTGACTGGTATCGCGGATACGTGAAAGGCCGTCAGTTTGTGATGATAGGTTATTCTGATTCTGCAAAAGATGCCGGAGCACTCGCCGCTGGTTGGGCACAGTATCAGTCTCAAGAAGCACTCGTTGCCATTGCCGAAGAGTTTGATGTGTCACTGACGTTGTTCCACGGTCGTGGCGGTACTATCGGTCGTGGTGGCCTACCTGCTCACGCCGCTATTTATTCGCAGCCTCCAGGGTCTCTTGAAGGCGGCTTCCGTGTAACTGAACAAGGTGAAACCATTCGCTATAAGTTCGGTATGCCAACACTTGCTAAACGTAGCTTAGGTATTTATGCCAGCGCTATTATTGAAGCAATGTTGTTCCCGCCTCCGGCACCAAAAGAAGAATGGCGGGAGCTTATTACTACGATGGCAGGCCAAGGTCGCGACAACTATCGCGCTACTGTACGCCACGATGAAGAGTTTGTTCCTTACTTCCGCGTTGCAACGCCTGAACAAGAGCTTGGCAAGTTACCGCTAGGTAGTAGACCTGCGAAGCGTAAACCTCAGGGCGGTATTGAAAGTCTACGCGCTATTCCATGGATATTTGCATGGGCACAAACGCGCTTAGTACTGCCTAGCTGGCTTGGCGTTATGCGTGCAATCGATAGCGTGAAAACGCCTGAAAACGAGAAAGTGGTCAACGAAATGTTCAGCGAATGGCCATTTTACCGTTCTCGCCTATCAATGTTAGATATGGTGTTTCACAAAGCCGACCCTCGTATCAGTGAAGCGTATGACGAACGCTTAGTACCCAAAGAGCTTAAGCACTTTGGTGAAGCACTGCGTAGTGAGTTAAAAGAGAGTATTTCTTCTCTGCTTGCGATAACTGGCGAACAGGACATTATGGCAAATGATCCTCAAGGCAAAGAGTCGATGGAAATTCGCGCAGCGTATTTGCAGCCTCTGCACTATCTGCAAATTGAATTGCTTGACCGCATCCGCAAAGCAGGTGATGAGTCGCAAAATACCAGCTTAGAACGCGCGATGATGGTGACGATTGCAGGTATTGCCATTGGTATGCGTAATACGGGTTAGTAAGTTATTTTAAGAAAGCACATCAAAACCCGCGTTTAACGCGGGTTTTTTTATACCTCATTTTTCCCATTTGCTCTAAATCTCCTACCCTTCTATTAAATTGATAAGCGTTAAGTCTTATTTTTTATTCGCAGTATTGCTAATTCACGCACTCGGGACAGTTACCTTCTAGTATCACTCACTATATTGTTAGGCTTGTATTTGCAGTAACAATACAAAAAGTCTTGAGCAGAAAGCCTCTTACGTAAGCCGCTATTGGAATTATCGCAATTATGAATTATTTAAAAATAAGCAGCTCAATATATGCAGTTCTTATTATCTCCGCCTTCATTTTAATACAAGTGAAAGGAGATAATAGCGGTTACTTTGACTTCTTCGTTGTATTGACGCTTGGCTACATAGCAATTTTGCAGCATGTTGTTTTAAAAGAAATGACCAAAAGCAATGAACGGCACAACGATTGAAATCAAGCCTGCGCTACGACATATCAAGGCTCTAAACTGGAAGGACACTAATAGCAGGCTTTTACTCTTTCAAGAGCACGCGCATGGGTGCGGCGGCGAAGCCTAAAGGATTCAACAAAAAGGCTGGAGACGTAAGGTCGTAACAGACTGCATGTACTTATTTTAAAACGCAGTGAATCGATGCTATGCGGGGGAATGCCTAAACTGGAAGGCTTGTAATGAGCAGGCTTTTACTCTTTCAATAGCTCGCGCATGGGTGCGGCGGCGAAGCCTACAGGATGCAACAAAAAGGCTGGATACGTAAGGTCGTAACAGACTGCATTTACTTATTTTAAAACGCAGTGAATCGATGCTATGCGGGGAATGCTTAAACTGGAAGGCTTGTAAAGAGCAGGCTTTTACTCTTTCAAGAGCCCGCGCATGGGTGCGGCGGCAAAGCCTACAGGGCGTAACAAAAAGGCTGGATCCGTAAGGTCATAACAGACTGTCTGCAGCAGGGATGCTGCAGCCAAGCCTCCATGGATGGAATCTCGGCGTGTCTGTGTAGGCCTTACGTATCCAGCCTTTATTCAGCGGATGCAGCGCATCCGCCAACAGCCTAATTAGCCGTTTACGAAGTCTACGCCTAGCTTGATATCGCCACGTAGGCCTTCAAGCATGTCGTTTTTCGCTTTTTCTTCAAATGCGCTTAGCTCGCCGTATGGCAAGATTTCTTCAACACCGTTTGCACTAAGGCGAACTGGGTGTGCAAAGAATGCTGCATCATCGCTGTCATCAGTTTGAACGTAAGTGTATTCAACCACGTTCTCACCTTGCATTGCTGCTACAAGAGATAGGCAGAATCGCGCTGCTGCTTGACCCATAGAAAGGGTTGCAGAACCGCCGCCAGCTTTCGCTTCAACAACTTCAGTACCCGCATTTTGGATACGAGTCGTTAGGCTAGCCACTTCTTCATCGGTAAACTCAACACCTTCAACTTGTGAAAGAAGAGGTAGAATAGTTGTGCCAGAGTGACCACCAATTACTGGTACGTGCACAGAAGCAACATCTACACCTTTAAGCTCAGCAACGAAGGTTTCGGCACGAATAACGTCAAGCGTAGTTACACCGAAAAGTTTGTTTTTGTTGTAAACGCCTTTTGCTTTAAGCGTTTCAGCTGCAATAGCAACTGTAGTGTTAACTGGGTTGGTGATGATTCCAACACACGCATCTGGACAGTTATCAGCAACACCTTCAATAAGGTTTTTAACGATTCCAGCGTTGATGTTGAATAGATCAGAACGATCCATACCCGGCTTACGTGGCATACCAGCTGGAATAAGAACAACGTCTGATCCAGTTAGTGCACCAGCTAGGTCATCTTTACCGTGACCGGTTACTTTAACCGCAGTGGGGATGTGGCTTAAATCAACTGCAACACCAGGTACAACTGGCGCAACATCATAAAGCGCTAAATCTGAACCTGCTGGCAATTGTGTTTTTAACAACAACGACAGCGCTTGACCGATACCACCTGCAGCACCTAACACGGCTACTTTCATACCATTTCTCCTATGGGATTACTCACGTATTTAAACGGAACGTCACACTAATGCAACGCGGGGGAAAACTCAATCACCGGATCGTCTTATTGACGTCATAAGCAGCGATTTTTTGTCAATATTCATTATCATGGATGATTATGCAAACAAATTGCCTAAAGTCCACCTGTGGGGCACAATATGCGAATAAAAACCAGATTCTCACGTTTTTGTCACGCCCTACCGACGAAAACGATAAACGACATGAAAAAAGAGCGCTGAATGGCTAATACAAAACAAGAACAACTGATTAAAGCTTTCAAAGAGATACTTAAAGCAGAGAGCTACGGTTCACAAGGTGAAATTGTAGATGCCTTAAAGGCCCAAGATTTTGACAACATCAGTCAGTCGAAGATATCAAGAATGCTCAGTAAGTTTGGCGCAGTACGTACTCGTAACGCCCGTGGGGACATGGTGTACTGCCTTCCCCCTGAGCTGGGTATGCCTACCGCTAAAAGCCCCCTAAAACAGCTTGTGCTTGATGTAGTACACAATAATGTCATGGTTATCATTAGAACTAGCCCCGGCGCCGCACAGCTCATTGCTCGCCTCCTCGACTCATTGAGTAAGAAAGACGGCGTATTGGGCACCATTGCCGGTGATGATACTATCTTTATCGCCCCTGCGGATGTTCAGAAAATTGAAGAATTGAGAATTCGTGTGGAAGAGTTATTCGACAATGTTTGATAAAGACAGTGTTTAATAGAGACAGGGTCTAATAGAGACAGGGTTTAACAAAGACAGTTTTTAACTGAGACAATCTCTAACTAAGTAGCGCCGAGTAATAAACATCACAGCCTATAGAAAAGCCGTCGACGGACATTCACTATGAAGTGAGGTCATCGGCGGCTTTTTACGTTTTAGTTCGCGTTATCGCGTTATTTGAACCATCGCTTTAGTGCTCCTAAGCACTCTAAGACAGCAACTTAATTAAAGCATCTGCTGCAGGTCGTGATGACGGTGGATTTTGCCCCGTTACCAGTAACCCATCAGTACATACCTTCACAGCAAAATCTTCTGCAGCTTCAAATTTACCGCCCTTTTTGCGCAGTTCGTCTTCCACTAAATACGGCACTACTTCTGTTAACTGCATTGCCTCTTCTTCACTGTTTGTGAAGCCTGTAACTGATTTCCCCGCTACAAGATAGCTACCGTCAGGTGCTTTCACATCTTTAAGTACGATTGGCGCATGGCACACCGCACCAACAGGCTTATTCGCAGCAATAGTATCTTCAATTAATTTAATTGAATGAGCGTTGTCCGACAAATCCCATAATGGACCATGTCCGCCTGGGTAAAATACCGCATCGAATTCTTCTGCTCTCACATCTTCTAACGGAATTGTAGATGCGATTGCACTTCGGGCAATATCGTCTTTTGTGTAGCGGATAGCATCGTCGGTCATCGCGTCGTCGGAGAGGCTATTGGGGTCGATAGGTACCTGACCACCCATAGTCGATGCGAGTGTAATGGAGTAGCCTTGGTCTTTGAATGCATAGTAGGGAGCGGCAAACTCTTCCAACCACATACCGGTTTTGTTACCCGTATCGCCCATGATTTCGTGTGATGTCATTACCATAAGAATAGACTTTGACATTTGACCTCCTTGCGTTGATTTCCAGAATATAGAGTCTTCTTCTTTCGTCCAAGGTGAATGATTAGATCAAAAAAAATGCCACTGCCCATAAAGGGGAGTGGCATTTTACACTACAAAGATTTTATATCATTTGATTAGAAGTCGTATTTAATACCGAACTGTAGCTGCCATACAGACTGAGAAAGAATCTCAAGGTTCTGAATGCGGTCTTCGCCGTTAAGGTCGAAGTACTCATATTGGCCATCTACGATGTTAGCTGATACAACTGCGCGCTCATACTCGTAACGAGTACGCTCAATGCGGCCCCAATCGTCATTTAACAAGTTACCGAAGTTCTCAATATCAAAGAATACCGTTAGTTTGTGCTCTGGGTAGAACGCAGGTAGTTCTTGTTGGATACGAACATCGATGATTGTTGACCAGCGAGAGTTGTCACCGTTACGAGCGGCAATGCCACCTTTATACTGTGCTAACTCAGAGCTATTGATGTAATCAAAAAACGCTTGTTGTGCCGCTGGATCACCGTCGAAAGATGATGAAGCGAACAACGGATCATCCATACCAGATGGAACGTATAGTAAGTGACCTGCATCATCGTTACGGCTTTCACGAGCACAACGACCGCCACCAACATCTAGCACACACGCGTTGTTTTCGTCGAACGTGTAGCTGTAAGGTTGACCAGAACGACGTTCTGCGAATACTGACACTTTAGTTTGGTAGCCATCGATAAACTCTTGGCTCCAGTTAAAGCGCATTTTCCATAAATGCTCAGTTTGGAAACTAGAAGTTCCTGCACGAGGCTGCTGACGATCGTAGGCAGCAAAGTCTGAATAGTTAGACGTTGCGGTTGACGAAGTACCGTAACCGATGTCTTCTACGTCAGCATATGTATAGCTGGTGAAGAAATCGAAAGAACCGTACGCAGTTTCCCATGCATTTGTTGCTGACAATGCGTAAAGCATTGAGTCGCCTTCATCCACAGATCCTGTTGCGATTGCTTCTGGTCCTTCACTACAGTCGTAAACACCACGACCATCTGGTGCAGTACCAACAGGCTCTTCACAACGTTGGTCGTACCAATAAGTCGCGTTTTCTAGCTTGTTATAAAGAACGTCAGCAGAGAATACCCAACCTTCAAGCATTTCCATTTCTGGCTCGTGGGCAACACCTAAGCTCACTTTCCACGTTGTTGGTATATCAAAGTCTGAGCGAAGCGCATTTACTGCTCCATCAGGATCAGTATTCGCAAGCTGATCTAGGATATTCTGAGGAATATACTGACCTGTTACTGGGTCTGGCGTAGTCGGTACTTGGTAAGTTTGACCAGAACCGAAATCTTCGTAGTTATCAGAGATTACACCGTCGTTAGAGTAACTGTTTGATACCCAAACACTTGGTGCACCACCAGAGAAGCGACCGATACCACCACGAACTGTCGTGTAATCAGATGCATACCACTGGAATGAAACACGTGGTAGAAGTAGGTCTAAGCCATCGATGTCATTTGCATTTGAGTAACCGTAGCGGTCAACAAAGTTTTGGTTTTCGCGAATAGAACCTTCTGATTCGTACCAGTCATAACGAAGACCAGCGTCGATAGTAAGTTCTGACGTAGCGGCCCATGAATCTTGGATATATAACGAGTTGTAGTTATAACCCCAGATAGCGCGCAAATCGTCTTCGTTGTTACTTACCGCATTATCGTATAAAAGTGCTGACGCTTGAGCGTTGCGCAAATCATCGATACTGTCGAATAAGTAAGAACCTTCAGAGTTCTGAGCAAATAAGTTGTCTACATCAACTTCTTCACGTTCAAAACCAGCCTTAATAATGTGATCGCCAGTGGTATAAATTGCCACCGCTTTCATTTGTAGGAAGTCTTGGTCTAACGAGTTTCCGTGACGGAAGCGGTCTGGACCAATTGTAAGGTAGTTTTCATCACCATCTACTTCGCGAAGGAAAACAGCAAAGTTAGGGAATTCAGACCCGTTTAACGAATCTTGACCTGTTGCTTGTGTTGTACTTGCAATTTTGAACTGAGTAGAGAAGTTCGTTGTCCAGTCTGAGAACACGTGAGCAATAAAGCTTTCTACTTCTTCTGAGCGGTCGTACCACGTCGACGATGCACCTAGTACTTCATCGTTAGTAAGGAAGTTGTTACCGTTTTGCTCATTGATTGAGTTACCTTCAGTTCTCATGTAAGTGAACTTGGCGCGGTGGTCTTTTGCGATGTTCCAATCGATGTTTGCTAATACTTTTTCATCTTGTACAGCGTCTTTTTGGAAATTACCAACATCGAAGCCCCATACGTCTGAAACAACCTGAGATACTTCAGCAAGGTCATCAAGAGTAATGTTTTCTTGTTCGTTAACCGCACCAGAGCCTAAAGGGCCGTTGTTAAGCGGAGCAACTGCTTCAAACTTGTCGTAGGCAACAAAGAAGAAAAGCTTATCTTTAATAAGCGGACCGCCAAGCGTAGCAACAAAAGTTTCTTCTTCGAAATCGAAGTTGAAGTCTTCGTCACCATTGTTTTCGCCAATCATGCCGTCGTCAGTGTAGTAGTAACCTACTGAGCCATGAAATTCGTTTGTACCTGACTTAGTTACCGCGTTGATAGTACCGCCAGTAAAGCCATTGTACTCAACGTCAAACGGTGCTGTTTGAATCGATAGAGACTCAATTGCGTCGTAAGAAATAGGAGAACGCTGTGTAGGATAGCCGTTCGCGTTAAGACCAAAACGGTCATTTAACGCAACACCATCTACCGTAAGTGAGTTAAAGCGGTTGTTTGCACCAGCAATGCTCAACTCTTTTGAACCACCGCTTTGGACGTTTACAGACGCGAATGGGTCAAGTTGTGCAGCATCAGTAATGTCACGGTCGATTGAAGCAACTTCGCTAAGTGCTTTAAGGCCTAAACTCGTGCTTAGCCCTTCGTTGCTGTAACCAGCTGTAGCTCGAGTACCTGTAACAGTAATAACTTCGGCTGCATTAGCCGACTGAACGGTAACTGGAAGCGCCAACGCTTGATCTAGTGATAAGTAAACATCCTCTACCTTCGTTGGTACGAAACCATCACCAGAGATAGTAACTGTGTAGGGACCACCGACACGAAGACCACGTGAAGAGAAAGTACCGTTTTCGTTGGTTGTTGCTGTCGAAATAGTACCTGTTGGTTCGTGCTTGATAGTTACGGTGGCGCCGGCAAGATTTGCCCCTGCTTCGCTAACAACATTGCCTCGGATTGCAGACGTTGTTGTTTGAGCCATAACTGTACCAGCTAGGCCAGCAGAAACAGCAACTGCGATTGCAACGCGGCTGAGTTTTGCTTTGAAGTTCATGTGTGTGTTTCCCTTTTGTTTAGAATTTTTTTCTAATTAGATGTTACAGACAACTTTTGCTCGCCCTGCTTGTGAGCAAGATTTGGCTAAATTGTCTTCGAGCTTCGTGTCATTTTTATTACAAAATTGCATTTTTGTTTACGCAGAGTTCAGATATCGTAAACAGCTACGCTTATTTAAGCTGACCAGGTGGTCAAGTTAAATTACCTATTGTTATTATTGTTTCCAACTCGCAATTTACATCGCTATTCTTGCCACACCCGCGACTAATAAACAGCGTTTAACAAAAATCAGATTAACCCAGACAAAATTCATTAAAATCAGTACAGTAGACCATTCAAATAAATTTACCTATTGCAATAAATAATCTTAGCTGTTGAAATGTCACTTTCAATTATTAACTTTATTGGTCGTTTTTTGACAACTCTTCGAATTGTTTCTTCATTAAAATGGTGGTTGTTACTATTCGCAGCGGTTTGCTGCGTCTCAGTCAATTATTTTTCAAATTTACGGAACTTTTCTGACATACCACCACAAACAGGTCAGTATTTAACCTGCAATGGCGAATTTTCAGCCAACGCCGACCGATTTTCAGTATATGTTACAGACAGCAGAATTGCACAGCTTGCTAGCGAAAAAATCTGTAACAATAGTGTCATAAAACGGCAATATGGAGAGGTAAAGGTAATAATTGGTCAGAGCGACTATGACACCTTTCGGTATATCAACCACGGCGTGGTTGATTTAGCATTAGTGAAGAGAAACGTAGTAGACGCCTTTGCAGCCAACGATATCTACGGCTTAACGCCTATCGCATCTCACCCAGATTACGGGGCATTTTTTATCTCGTTACGAGAAAAGCCAAAATTGGAAAAAGAATATTTATTGGGCAAGCGAATTGGCTTGCTCGACTACCCTAGCAGCCGCTCGGGGCACATAGTACCTAAAACAGTATTGAAGCGGCTTGGGTTAAGTGACACTAATGTGAACATTGTGTATTACAGCTCACATCAAGAACTAAGGCGTGCCCTGCTCGCTGGTGAGGTTGATATCATTTCTTCTTATTGGGCAAAAGACGATGAAGAAATTCTGTCAAAAAATTATACCGCACCATTATTACAGCAGGTAAGCGGAATGCGTTGGTATTTAAAGATGCAAACTCAAAACACCGACCTATTTTGCGCAATGCAGTCAGTCATCCATGATATCGCTATGGCACATCCTCGTCCCTATTATAAGAATATTGTTCTTGAGGAAGGCTGCCGATGAACATTTCAAATAAACTGACATTTAAGTCTAAGCGACGAATTGTTATTAATGGATTGATGCTGCTCTTTTTATTGCAGTGCATAGCTGTTGCAGGACAGTTTGTTTCTTATCAAAGCACGCTTCATAGCGCTATTGATAAGGTTGAACGAAGAATTAGTTTAGACAGCGCTTTTTTAGATGTGGGTAATCAAACCCTGCAAACGCCGGTAAATAGCTACGCAATATGGCAATACACTACAACGTTGAATGCGGAGCTCTCTACCCAAGGCTACCCTGTTTTAGTGAAGTCGATTCAAGGTGTGGAATTTAAAAGCGAGAAAATCACAAAAGCGAACTTTCCTAAAAGCTATACAACGGTGTTAAGAAATGCAGAACAACGCATAGATATAGAGATAGTAAGCAAACCTATATCTAACGCACTTGGTTTTAGTTGGACCGCGTTGATCGCATCACTTCTTATAATGCCAATGTTTGCGATTAACACCAGAACCACTGCAAAACAGAGAGCGCAGCGAGCAGAGGCATTATTGCCCCCAGCCCCAAAACTTATTATCAACTTGCAAGATAAAACCATATCTAACGGCGTCACCGATAATGCAGTGACGTTACAGAACAAACCACTGTGTTTTTACACTGCGTTAGTGAAGTTCTGCATCGAGAATCCTGGAGTGCCATTGCCTCCGCACAAAGACGTACCTAATGAGTTAGTCGCACTGGCGAATAAAAGTTTTGGCCGTCTTATTGAATTAGGTCATACCAAACGGAAAAGGCCAGACTTTAACGCCAATTTAGATAAAACCCTCAGCGAGATTCGAGCGTCACTTGATGAAGTGTTTGCCGACTTTAATGCTGAAAAAGAAACCTACTATCCGCCAAGAGCACAAGGTGAAGGTTCTCGCTCAAAACAACATTCTTATGCTTTACCCAAAATCGCTTTAGCTGACATAGAAATAATTGGTAACTAGGGGAGTTGATCTAGACAACTTGCTTTAAATTTGAACAACAACGCTTTGTATGTGAATAATATTGACCAATTGGATAACTTCTTCATGTTTTAGTGAAGGGCCTGCAATACCTTGAAATATCGGTGAACTTCAAGAAAAGACCTAGCAAAGACCAGACCAAAGACTAACGAAACATGAATATAACATTGATTCGTGAGGGCTAAGCGCGTATCTTTGCACCAACAAAACCAGCTTTAAAGTACTATGCAATCGCCATTAATTATTGCCATTTCTGGAGCGTCAGGCTCTGGGAAGTCTCTTTTTACGAAAAATTTATTTAACGGATTCAGCGCACAAGGCCGTCCTGTACAGGTTTTGCGCGAGGATCATTACTACCGTGCGCAAGATCATTTGCCCATGGAGCAGCGCGAGCAAAATAACTACGACCATCCAAACGCATTTGAGCACGAGTTGCTTAAAGCGCATTTGCAGGCGTTGAGAGAGGGGCAGCCAATTGACTATCCTCACTATTGCTATAAAACACATACTCGCTTGCCTGAAACTGAGCGCTTAAATCCAGCACCAGTTATCATTCTTGAAGGTATTATGTTGCTTGCTCGTACGGATCTCCTTCCTTTATATGATGTGAAAATCTTTATCGACACGCCATTGGATATTTGTTTGATGCGCAGAATGATGCGCGACCTAAAAGAACGCGGTCGCTCTATAGAGTCTGTGGCCAAGCAATATGAAGAAACAGTAAAACCAATGTACCACCAATTCATTGAGCCAAGCCGCTTTACTGCCGACGTAGTAGTAACGCAGGGTGGAAAAAATCAAATTGCATTAGATGTGATCAAATCACACATTCAGCAAGCGCTTCTTTAAGGGAATAACATTATGGTAGGTTTACTGGGCGTTGCGCTCCTAATAGGTATTGCATTAGCGATGTCGTCGGCGAGGCGCAGCATCAACTGGCGCACTGTTGGTGGTGCATTCGCTATTCAAGCCACAGTGGGTGCGTTTGTCCTGTATTCCGAACCCGGCAAAGAGTTCCTTCTCAAAGCAACAGAATTTGTTGGCAATATCATTGGTTACAGCCAAGACGGAATAAGCTTTCTATTTGGCCCCCTCAGCAACAATTCTCTTGGCTTTATATTTGCGGTTAATGTACTTCCCGTTATTGTTTTCTTCTCCGCACTTATTGCGGTGCTTTATCACCTTAAGGTGATGGGCGTTGTTATAAAAATTATTGGTGGTCTTCTGCAAAAGCTATTAGGCACCAGTCAACCTGAGTCAATGTCTTCAGCGGCAAATATCTTTGTCGGTCAAACCGAAGCGCCTCTGGTAGTTCGCCCCTTTATCCCACACATGACTCGTTCTGAGCTGTTTGCCATTATGGTAGGTGGTTTGGCATCAATCGCAGGCTCCGTTATGGCCGGATATGCGGGTATGGGCGTAGAACTTAAATACCTACTGGCCGCGAGCTTTATGGCGGCACCTGGTGGATTGTTGATGGCGAAGATTATCTTGCCTGAAACGACTAAACCAAATGAAGATTTACACGACGTAGATGCAGACAGCGCAGGCTACGCCAACGTATTTGATGCTGCTGCTAGTGGTGCAGCATCAGGCATGCAGCTTGCGTTAAACGTAGGTGCAATGCTACTCGCTTTCATAGCACTTATTGCCATGTTCAACGGCCTCATTGGCTGGACCGCGGGGCTATTTGGCTTTGAAAACGTGACTTTTGAAGGGATCCTGGGGTTTGTTCTTCAGCCACTAGCATGGGCAATCGGCGTACCATGGGAAGAAGCACAACTTGCTGGTAGCTTTATTGGACAAAAGATGGTGGTTAACGAGTTTGTCGCTTACCTCAGCTTTTTAGAAAACCAAGATCAGCTGTCTCAAGCCTCTCAGGCCATTATCACCTTTGCATTATGTGGTTTTGCAAACTTCTCTTCTATCGCTATTTTGATGGGCGGAATTGGTGCTATGGCGCCAACACGCAGAAAAGAAATTGCGCGACTGGGATTAAAGGCAGTTATTGCTGCAACCTTATCTAACTTAATGAGTGCGGCATTGGCTGGCATTTTCCTTTCTCTCGGTTAAAATTTTTTTAGACAGACTATTTGGTCAAGTTTTTACTAGACTAAACGGTCAGGTTTATGTAAATTACGCACATTCTTCGCAGGCGTTGATCTGAATCAACGCCTGCGTCTTTTTTCTGTAGCCCGTCTACCTTTATAATGCCGCAATCAAAATATACGGGATAACGTTATGCAATTAGTTGCTGTTGATTACCAAGCTGAAAACGCACAAGAAGAATTTGTTAAATCACTTCGGGAAACTGGATTTGGTGTTCTTAAGAACCACCCTATTCAGCAGTCTTTGGTTCAAGGTATTTATGACAATTGGCAGGGTTTCTTCAATAGTGAACAGAAGAACGATTACCTTTATAACAAAGGTAAGCAAGACGGATTTTTCCCTCAGAGTGTTTCTGAGGTAGCTAAGGGTTTCACGAAAAAAGACATAAAAGAGTATTATCACTACTACCCTTGGGGCCAGTGTCCAGAGGAGCTACGTCCTCAGGTATCTCAATACTACAAAGAAGCCAACACGCTTGCTTCAGAGTTATTGAGTTGGATTGAGTCTCACTCGCCAAGTGACGTAAGTGATAAGTACAGTCAGCCGTTAGGGGATATGATTAAAGATTCAGATCAGACCCTATTGCGTATTCTTCACTACCCGCCTTTAAGCGGTGATGAAGAGGTAGACGCAATTCGCGCTGCTGCTCATGAAGATATTAACTTAATTACTATTTTACCAGCTGCAAATGAGCCGGGCCTTCAGGTTCAAGCGAAAGACGGCAGCTGGCTAGATGTTCCTTGTGATTTTGGTAGTTTGATTGTGAATATTGGTGACATGCTGCAAGAAGCATCTGGCCACTACTTCCCATCAACCACTCACAGGGTAGTGAATCCTGATGGCGCAGACATGACAAAGGCTCGTATTTCACTGCCTTTGTTTTTGCACCCTCGACCAGATGTTGTTCTTTCAGAACGTCATACCGCAGGGTCATACCTGCAAGAGCGCCTTCGTGAGCTGGGCGTGATTTAAGTTAAGTTCCTTTTGTAGTGTTACCTTTCTGCCACGGCTTGTCCGTGGCTTTTTTCTATCTGCTTATTTTCATCTCTATTCAGCGTCGAGCCAATACAGCAAGCTTTGATGAATAGCGCTCAGCGCTATAATCATCTGGTGCGTAAGTCTTAGCGCTTTTAAGGTAACGCACGGTATTGTTGGTATCGCCCAATTCGAAATAGGTCTTAGCCATACCAAATAGCACTTCGTGATTCTTTCTGTCGAGTCGCACAGCACGTTGATAGTGACTCAGCGCTTTCTCAAACTTACCATCCTCAAATGATTGCTCGCCAAGGATAAAATGATAAAAAGGGTTAGTCTTTCTTTTTGTTTCTATTTTGCTAAATAGTTCAGCCGCTTCCTCCCGCCTATTTTGATATCGATACAAAATAGCGAGGTTCTCCCATACGGTTAAGTTTTCAGGATCGAGAGATAACGCGTGTTCGTAAGTCCGTTGAGCTTGTTCAAAATCTCCTTGCATACGATAAAGCACGCCTAAATTTGTCCAGGTTTGCTGTAATGTTGGCGCAACTTTGGCTGCGGCTCTGAAATAGCTGTATGCACGGGTATAGCTATTTGCTACAAATGCATCTGCCCCCTTGTTGTTATAAAACATGGCTAACACACTTTTTTGCGATACGGGAATGCGAGGGAAGTGACTTCGAATAACTTGTGGATCAAAATCCACGTCGGCATAGGTTGTTCCTATGGTAATTGCCATTGAGGTTTCTGGCGCGCTTACTCTTAAATTGATATGGCCATTGAGCAAACTAAAGCCATCTCTGCGGGTCCAGTATTCGGGAATGTCTACCTCGTAAAATGTGGTATTTAATCCAAGGTGTTGGGCTAAGGCGAAGGTCATTATTGACAATGACAGGCAATTGGCCGCTCGGTTATTAAAAGTGGTATTTGCCACCGTATTGGCGTTATTGCGATACACCATGCCATTGTCTGAGTAGTCTAAAATAGCGTTGACAAAGCCTCTAACATTCTTTGCATTTAATGCGTTGTCGTAGGCAGAACGCTCTGCAAAGCGTTTTGCTTCTTCACCGAGATAAAATACATCTTCCTCTGACTCAACGCGAAAAAGTGGGTAACTGGGGAATAACTCATCTTTTAATAAGGGCTTGATATCTGCAGTTGCACGATCATCTTGCTGTGTACTTTGGCAAGCAGCTAAACACACCGTTATTATTACTAGTGTTAATAATGATTGGACAGGCATGACATACACTCCTCATGCACTTTCATAGGCATTTCATGAAGCCGCTGAGTAAAAGCGCGCTTCGAGCCCCTATAAAGCGTCATTCGATACTATAAGTATAGACTGCCCTGATAAACTTGCTTTTCTCTGTATTTAATTTGAGTTATTCGCCTTCAATTTGCTTTAGTTCTTTTTCTATTTACTGCGCCGGACAAAATAAATAAAAGCACATTTTATCGCCTCGCGCCCTTCCACAGATGCATTTTAACGCTAAGGGCTCTCGTGTTACATAAAGTTAATCATCACTTTTTGAGAAACCACCGTAATCATTAGCGAAATCAAACTTGTTAAAAGATAGTAAAGATTTATAACCCGTTGGATAAACTCAAAAGGAAATATTATGCGTAAGTTTTTAAGTGCTTTAGTTATTGTAGTAGTGAGCTCATCTGCATTCGCTGGACACCATAAAATGGGTGACCACAAAGATATCGTTGACACAGCGGCGAGCAACCCAATGTTTTCTACCTTGGTAGCTGCGGTAAAAGCAGGCGGTTTAGTAGACACATTAAAAGGTGACGGACCGTTTACCGTTTTTGCACCTACTAATGATGCCTTTGCAGCGCTTCCTGCAGGTACATTGGAAATGTTGTTAAAGCCAGAGAATAAAGACACCTTAGTGCAAATTCTTACATACCACGTTGTTGCAGGTAAAGTAGCGGCGAAAGACGTTGTATCACTTTCATCTGCGACCACAGTGGAAGGCAGTGATGTAAAAGTTAATGCCGCTATGGGTAAAGTGAAAATTAACAATGCGAACGTTGTGAAAGCTGATGTAATGGCTGAAAACGGCGTGATTCACGTCATTGACGCAGTATTGCTACCTGCTGATGTAGCAGCAGCGTTATAGTCTAGAAAACGAGAAAACGTTGTAAACCACCGCTCTGCGCGGTGGTTTTTTGTATTTGATGCACAGAGATTATAAATCAGTTATGCCAACATATTAGATTTCTATAATTTAAACTTATGTTGAATAACTTTTTTTCTCGCGTAGGTGTAGAGTTAATAGATATACTGCCTCAGAGTAGTACCCTAACGAGGAATTGCTGTGTACATCGAACAAGTTGACAACAGAGCACTCTCTGATTGTAACGTTCTTATTGTAGATGACGATGCGAGTAGCAGACTCATACTAGAAACCTTGCTGACAGATATGGTTTCGTGCGTTTCAGTTGACTCTGGCAAAGCGGCCATCGAGCATTGCCGGTTCAAAAAGCCTGACCTAATTTTGATGGACGTTTCCATGCCAGAATCAGACGGTCACGCCACCACGGTATTATTGCGTAAAAAACCTCAGTGTGAATCCATACCCATTATTTTTGTAACTTCATCCTCAACGGAGGAAGAAGAATCAAAATGCTGGAACTCTGGATGTGTGGATTTCGTCGTAAAGCCAGTTAACGCCTGCACACTGCTAAATCGCGTAAAGTCTCACCTAAAAAATAAAATGCGCAATGACTTGCTCGAGAAGCTCATTTATATCGATAAACTCACTGGCGCATACAACCGCCATTACCTAGATGACTATCTTCCCAGACTTGTTCGCGATGGACTTCGTAATGTGACGCCACTGTCCCTTGTCATATTAGATATCGACCACTTCAAGCTTTTCAACGACATGTACGGTCATTTAGACGGCGACAGCTGTCTGTGGAAAGTCAGTCAATGTATCAACGACACGTTAAAACGGCCTATGGATAAGTTGGTTCGTATCGGCGGGGAAGAGTTTTTAGTTATTTTGCCGAATACGGATACAAGAGGAGCCGCTGCAGTCACAAAGAGGCTGCTAGAAACCGTATATGAATTGAATATCAAACATGATGCCTCTGAATTTGATCGAGTCACATTAAGCGCAGGACTCTCGACTAAAAAAGCGGACGATGAAAAAACCATAGACTACGTCATGCTAGAGGCTGATAAAAACCTCTATCTCGCTAAAACCGATGGTCGAAATCGCGTAAGAGTAGAAGGGCTTGATGAAGCCGAATTTGACACCCCGGTACGAGAAACCAAAAGACGAGTACTTGTGTAGGCTTAGCGGTTCGTTAGCTAGCTTTTTTCCTAATCTGTGTTTTTATTTACCCTGTGTTTTTACCTATTCTGTGTTTCTCCCAATCGATATTTCCCAACCGCCTTAGTGTGCAGCAGTTGCGTTAACGGACTGGTTTGGTCTAACCCAAATTGCTCAAATTGAGCGAATAACAGCTGAATTGTGGCAAGTGCGTCATCAAGGGCATTGTGTTCAGGACAGCTTGGAAGGTCTAATCGCTGTCGACACACGGTAAGTGTTGCACTATTGGTAGGAAGCACTTGATGCTGTTTATTCAACTGATAAACCGCAAGCTTGAGCGTATCAATATAGATAACATCCATAGCGGGTAAAGACAGCTTTATAAACGCTTTATTAAGCGCCGCTAAATCAAGACTCGCATTGTGAAACACCAGCACTGACGATTGAAGCCGTGGCATCAACTTATCTAAGCTAACGGCTAACGGCTTCCCTTGAGCCAAAATATCATGGGTTAACCCGTGAATGACTGGGCTTTGGCCTAACGCAGCCGATGTTTTTATAACAAAATACTCGCAAGAGCCCAGCGACAACTGCCCGCCCTTACCTGCCACCCATCCTATAGATGTAATATCAGTGACTTTGGCATCAAGGGAAGTCAACTCAACATCAATTGCCAGTAAATCCGTGTTATTGATATACCTACCGCTAAGTTGCTTTGTTAGCGACGAGCCTGCAGTTAATGCAAGCTGCCTTTTAAGCCATTGCAATATCATCTATCGTTTTACCCTACCCGTTGATTTACCTTACGCTTTAGATCACCTTGCGGCTTTCTCACCACAGCCTTGCTTACCTTTGTATCATTAATCCTTATCACCAGTGACAGAAGGCGCGCTAACCAACCCCGCCGGAAAACTTCATTACCATGGCTTCGTTAGCCCGCTCTATAGCTTTAAAGCCCGCTTTAAGTTGGTGCTTTTGAATCGACGACAGCATGCTCACCGAAACGAGGTTATCGGTTACTTTGTTCTCTAGCTGATGACGCCAGCGCAGCCTATTTAAAAACACCCAAATATCTTTTAAGTTAGCCGCATCTTTAGAAGAAAGCTCTGACTTGTCAGACAAACTCTCAAGACGGGCAACGGTATTGGGTAACGTAATACCATCAGCTAACGCATAAATACGCGCAATGTTGTTAATCAGTGCGACGGCACGGGTTTTTAAGTCGATGGTGTCTTTTTGTTTACGTCCTTTTTCATAGCTAAATTTTTGAAACATAGATAGGGGGACAGACACATCATTGCTATTGCGCGCCAGGGCGGCTAAGAACATCTTCTGCTGTAATAATGGTGCTCGCCTTTTCTGCAACTGTTTGAACAGGCTTGCATCACCTGCTGCACAGCGTACATCCAAAAAAATATTAAAGTGCATAATGGCCTTGCTTGTGGGTGCTGCTACCCACCGCTCAGCTTCTTTTACCGCTTCATCAACTGACAACCGCAGCTCAGGATTACTGGCCATAATGTTGCCATCACACAGCTTAATCCCGCATTTTGCTAATCCTTTGCACACGTAATCTGTCATATCAGCAAAATAGGCGGCCTGCTTTTCGTTAGGCGTAGACGCTAATAATAAACCGCTGTCTTGGTCAGAGCCCGTGGTTTGATCTTCCCTCGCCTGCGAGCCATACACTAGCCAGGCAAACATCATAGGGGCTTTACCGTTATCTTGCTGGAAAAACCCAATAAGCTTTCGCGTCATTACGTCGGTTGCCTGAGACAAGATTTTGCCCGCAATATCGTAATCTCCGGCACGCTTGGCGTGCGCAGCAAAATAATGCGGTAATTGCCAAGACAGCCTTGTGAGCTCATACAGGTTATTCGCTTTTGTGAGCTCACCAATAATAAAAAGTACGTTGCCCCTTTGGTGCCTAATAATATCGCTGGCCGTCACCATGCCTATAGGCGACTGGGATAGATGGTCGATAACCGGCAAGTGATGAATATTTTTTTCTGTCATCAGCGCCATGGCATCAAACAGCGTTCTGCTGTTGCCAATTTGGGTAGGGTTCACTGTCATTATTTGCTTAACCGGAAGGGCGGTATCAAGAGCGTGGGCCACTACGCGAGAGCGTAAATCTCTATCTGTCACTATGCCAATGAGCTTATCGTTATCGGTTACTAATAAGGAAGATACTTTTTCTTGAGTCATTAGCATTGCAGCATCAGCAATTGACATATTGCTGTGAGCGGCCACTGGCGCTTTATCGATAACATCGGTTAGCGACTTGTATAGCCACATGGAATTAGAGTCGGCTATAGCGTGATTTTGCAGCGCATTATTGCGCAAGCCCGTAAAAAAGCTATTCACCTCTACAAGCTCAAGTAACGAAAATACGTCATCAGCGGCAAAACTGTAAACAAGGCCAGGGCTGTCTACGTGTATGGACAATGGATAGGTACGCTTATCTAAAATTGCGGCATAATTAAAATAATCTCCCTCGCTTAAATGCCTAGCCGCGCCTTCCCCATCTTCTACGGAAAACTGACCGCTTTGAATAAGATAAAGTCGGGGCTCGCCCGTTTTAAAATGCTCGGTATTATCTTTTGTCACATAGAGTAAATCAGCATGTCGAATAAGGTCATTGCGTTGAGACTCGTTTAACATATCAAACGGTGCTGATGTAGAAAGAAAGTCTTCAACCTGCTTTGCTATTGCTGTCATTTGTTCATCCTTATTCTCGTTCTATTGGCCTTTCAGTTGCGCAGCGCCTTTCTTTAAATCTGGTCTTTACCTCTGATTTTTACATCAAGGGTTTACCTCTGACTTTTGCATCTGGCTTTTACCTCCGGGGCTGTTGATACTTCTGCCGCCGCTTCTGACTATGCCTCTTTCTTTAGTGAATTGATTAATTCATCAAAGAAAGGGGCATTTGCACAAAAGAAAAAAACCAACCCACTAAACACTGTTAGAAGGTTGGTTTTCCATTGTACTAATGCATCTTCTTACGAATGTTTTTCATTCATTAGTGTGCAGAGGCCTCGCCTGCTCCTTTAGGATAGCGAATACTTTCAACCAACTCTTGGATTTCCTCTGGTGCTTCATCTGTCACTTTGAAGACAAGGAATGCCACCACAAAGTTAACTATCATACCCAGTGTACCGATACCTTCAGGTGAGATACCAAACAACCAGTTGTCGGGTATATTCGCCTCAGGACTCACAAACTTGAAGTAGATAATGTACGTCGCGGTGAAGGCAATACCAGATAGCATACCCGCAACTGCACCTTTGTCATTCATACGCTTGCTAAAGATACCCATAATAATCGCAGGGAAGAAACTGGACGCTGCTAAGCCGAAGGCAAAAGCGACCACCTGCGCAACGAATCCGGGCGGGTTAATACCAAAGTAACCGGCAATGACGATGGCGACACCTGCGGCCAATCGTGCATAAAATAGCTCTGCCTTATCCGTAATATCTGGCGCGAAGTTTCGTTTCAGTAAGTCATGAGATACCGACGTGGAAATTACGAGTAACAAGCCAGCTGAGGTAGAAAGCGCAGCGGCAACACCACCAGCGGCCACCAAAGCGATAACCCAAGCCGGTAAATTCGCAATTTCAGGGTTCGCCAGTACCATGATGTCACGGTCGACGGTCATTTCGTTGCGCTCATCACCAGAGTAGAACATGACGCCATCGCCATTCTTATCGTTAAATTCGATAAGTCCGGTTTGCTCCCAGTTCTTAATCCACGATGGTGCTTCTTCATAGCTTGTACCTGTAAGCTCAGGGCCGTTTATGGTTTCAATCATATTAACGCGAGCGAAAGCAGCAAGAGACGGTGCAGTGGTGTAAACAATGGCGATAAACGCTAGTGCATAACCCGCTGATTTACGTGCATCGTGTACTTTAGGAACAGTGAAGAAGCGAACAATAACGTGTGGCAAACCTGCCGTACCTACCATAAGTGCAAAGGTAATGAAGAACACATCAATCGTACTTTTCGTGCCTGTCGTGTATTCATGGAACCCGAGATCGGTGGATAAATTATCGAGCTTTTGCAGCAGATGCATACCCGACCCATCGGCCAGTGTGGCGCCAAACCCAGTTTGAGGAAGGATATGACCGGTTACCATTATAGAAATAAATACCGCAGGAACTACATAGGCAAATACCATCACACAAAACTGTGCAACTTGCGTGTAAGTAATACCTTTCATACCACCTAGTACGGTGTAGAAAAAGACGATAACCATACCAAGCACAACGCCGGTAACAATATCAACTTCTAAGAATCGACTGAATACAACGCCGACCCCTCGCATCTGCCCGGCCACATAGGTAAAGCAGACGAAAATGGCACAAAATACTGCAACGGTTCGCGCTGTTTGTGAGTAGTAGCGGTCTCCAATAAAATCGGGTACAGTGAATTTTCCGAATTTGCGAAGATAAGGTGCTAAGCAAAGCGCGAGCAGAACATAACCACCTGTCCAACCCATAAGATAAACGGCACCGTCGTATCCCATAAAAGAGATAAGACCGGCCATGGAAATAAATGATGCAGCTGACATCCAATCTGCGGCAGTTGCCATGCCGTTTAGTACAGGTGGAACACCGCCGCCAGCGACGTAGAAATCGTTTGTCGATCCGGCTCTGGCCCAAATCGCAATGGCAATGTACAGCGCAAAAGTAGCGCCTACAATGATAAAGGTGAGTGTTTGAACATCCATCGTATTATTCCTCTTCTACGCCGTAACGTTTGTCCATTGCGCTCATTTTCGCCATATACACAAAAATAAGAGCAACAAAAACTAAAATGGAACCTTGTTGTGCAAACCAGAAGCCCAGTTTGAAACCAAAGAATTGGATGTTGTTTAATGCATCGGCAAACAAAATGCCGGCACCAAAGGATACAGCGAACCAAACGACTAAAAGTTTAAAAAGGAGAGCTAGGTTCTCCTTCCAATATGCTTTTTGGTCATCATTATTTCTAAAAGACATTGTTCCGTCCCCACGTCAGGTTAATCGGTTGTTGTTTTTTTACATTTTCCTAACGCTTAACTTTTTTACATTGTCGCTACTGATTTCACATTGCAAGCAACATTCACCAAAAGCAGCGAAGCCAAGCCTATAGGAGGTTGGATATCACTTTAGACCTGCATGAAATATTTAAAAATGAGACCATGGTCGTAGGTAGACGATGGTCTCAATAGGTATAATACGCATCGAGTTGTAAATTTTTAGTTAATGGAAAGGCTATGGTTTTTGGTTGGGTTACACTAGCGGTACTGTATCTATTTTTACTTTTTTCTCTAGCAAGCTGGGGCGAAAAGAACTCGCCAACGGCGCGGGCGCTTACCTCACACCCAGCGATATATTCTCTTGCATTGGCTATTTACTGCACTGCGTGGACGTTCTTCGGCATGGTGGGACAGGCAAGCAGAGATACCTGGATTTATCTGCCTATTATGCTCGGCCCCATTTTGGTATATGTGGTGGGTTATAAGTTTATTTATAAGCTGACTTTGGTAAGTAAAAAGCAGCACATCACAACTATTTCTGACTTTATTGCTTCTCGTTACGGAAAGCGCCAAACAGTGGCGTTGGTCGTTACACTCATCGCGTTACTTGCCACCATTCCCTATATCGCGCTGCAACTCAAAGCAGTTGGCAATACGTTTCAGCTACTGACCCAGCAACCTAAAAACGACATTATTATTATTGCGGCAACGGCTTTTATTGCAGTTTTCGCCATCTATTTTGGTACCCGCCAAACGGATGTCACTGAATATAGAAGAGGGTTAATGCTAGCTATCGCCTTCGAGTCGTCGGTGAAATTGCTCGCACTGGTTTTGGTGGCGTTTGTTGGCTATAGCGCCTGGAAAACCACACAAAGCGGGCCCTTTTTTGAAAGCTTTTTAAACGAAGCAGCCTTGTCTACTTTTAGCTCATTTACATTTATTGCTCAAACCATAATGGCAGCCGCCGCCATCGTGTGTTTGCCACGGCAGTTTCACGTAGCGATTATCGACAATTTAAGCTTGTCCCATTTACGCACCGCCCGCTGGCTGTTTCCGCTTTATCTCATTATTATTTCAGCGGTTATTCCGGTTATCGCCATTGCCGGTAAAGCCATATTTGCAGGTACCGGCATCGAGCCCGATTCGTACGTGTTATCACTGGCCATGTTTTCAGAGTCTGCCCTACTACAAGTCATTGTTTTTGTTGGCGGTTTGTCTGCTGCCACTGCGATGATTATTGTAGCAACGCTTACGCTCAGCACTATGCTAACAAACGACGTAATACTACCGCGCATACTGGCACTGACCGAAGACACAGACAAAAAACGAGATATTTCACGCCGCATTAGACTAATTCGGCGGGTGGTTATCGCCTTTATTTTGCTAATGGCCTTTTTATACCACCAGCAAATGACCAGCAGCCGCTCCCTGCACTCTATAGGTCTAATTGCTTTTTCATTGGTTATTCAACTACTACCGGCCATTGTAGGCGGCTTATATTGGAAACGAGCCCATGCTCACGGTGTGTATGCGGGGTTAATGATTGGCTTGGTTATTTGGGTTTTGTGGCTAGTGCTGCCTATTGTGAGCGACCAAGTATCAAGGCTTGAACAAAATGAACTGATTAGCCAAGGAGCAATGATAAGTTTAGCCGCCAATGCGTTTATGTACGTGCTTTTTTCTTGGTTTGCGCCTCAGCGACTTATCGATCGCATTCAGGCAGAAGCCTTCGTGTCGCCTACTATGTCTGCCAGCAACACCATAAAAACCCAGGTAGCAAACGTGAGAGTGTCAGACTTAACCACGCTACTGTCCACGTTTATGGGTTCGGGCAGATGCGTACAGCTTGTTGATGAATATCAGACGCTTAATCACTGTCAGCTGAATGAGCAAGATACTCCTGATGAGTCATTCTTATCGTTCTGCGAGCGAGCGCTAGGGGGGGTAATTGGTGCATCAAGCGCAAAAGTGCTTCTTGATAGCGCCTTGCGTGGTAAAAAAATGGACTTCACTGAGATCATCAACTTCTTTGATGACACCACCCAAGCCATGCAGTTTAATATGACCGCCCTACTCACCTCCCTTGAAAATATGGACCAAGGGATAAGTGTTGTCGACAAACATCTTCATTTAGTCGCGTGGAACAAGCGCTATTCAAACCTGTATCCCTACCCTGACGACTTACTTGCTGTTGGCGTGCCCATTGAACGTCTTATTCGCTATAACGCGGCTCAGGGTGAGTTTGGCACTTTCAATGTTGAAGCCGAAGTAGAAAAGCGCTTAGAGCACTTGCGCTCGGGCATGCCCCATAAATTCACCCGCCAGCGAAAAGATGGCCGAGTGATAGAAATGGTGGGTAACCCGCTACCTGGTGGTGGCTTTGTAACCAGCTTCAATGATATTACCGGTCACGTAGAAATTCAGCAGGCCCTTGAAGAGTCTAATATCGATCTTGAAGCCAGAATTAAGAAGCGTACCGAAGAGGTACATTCCATTAATGCCGAGCTTCGCCTTGAAATTGAAAAGCGCGCTGGTGCTGAAAAAGAGTTAATTCGAGCAAGAAAAGCTGCAGAAGATGCCAATGCAAGTAAGACGCGATTTTTAGCCCTTGCCAGCCATGATGTATTACAGCCACTCAATGCGGCCAAGCTATACGTAAGCGCACTGGAAGAACAAGACTTGTCAGAGCAAACACATACGATCATTCAAAAGCTCAGTCATAGTGTGTCTTCCAGCGAAGCGCTTATTGGTACGTTGCTAGATATTGCGCGCCTTGATCAGGGCGAGATGAAGCCAGATTTTGAGTCGGTTGACGTTAGCAATCTGCTTTCACCTCTTGTGGATGAGATGTCTATGCGAGCGAAAGAGAAAGGGCTGGAGCTTAAAGCAATAATTCGCCCATGCTGGGTGCGAGCCGATAAAACTTACTTATACCGGATTTTGCAAAATTTACTGTCTAACGCGGTGAAGTATACCGAGAAAGGCAGAGTGTTATTTATTGTTAAACCTGTGGGCAATTCCGTGACGTTTAATATCATGGATACCGGCATTGGCATTTCTAGCGACAAATTGGACACGATATTTGGCGACTTTTTCCGGGCTAATGAAAGCAAAGAGCACGGTCTTGGATTAGGGCTTGGTGTCGTACGGCGACTTAGCTTACAGCTTAACAGCGAAATTAAAGTCACTTCTCGCCTAGGCAGAGGCAGTAGCTTTCGATTCACGCTGGAAAAAGTAGCGGCAAAACGTCCTTCTGCCCAAGTCGCGAAACCAAGAAACACCACATTTAGCGGAATGAAAGTACTATGTGTAGACGATCAGCGGGAAAACTTAGATGCGTTGAGTACCTTACTTGAAAAATGGGGCGTTAGCGTAACGCTCGCCAATAATTGGGATGACGCACTATCTCTTGCAGTGTCGGTGAAGCCACAAATTCTCTTAATGGATTATCAATTAAGCTTTGAGGAAGAGAAAAACGGCTTGGCGCTCATCGAACTTATTCGGACAACGCTGAATGTGGTTGTACCCGCGGCCCTGATTACCGCGACCCCCGATGAAAACTTGGTGGTTCAATGCAAGGAGCAGGGAGTCAACTTTTTAGCTAAACCGCTAAAACCAGCGAAGCTGCGGGCCTTACTGCAAAGCATGACCCGCTACATTCGAGAAGCCAAAAATGTAGAGCGCGATTAGATGCGTTTAGAGAATCTGCTATCGCTCTTCATTGGCTTGGTTTGAATCGTCTACTTGCTTAGGAGTAGGTGTGTCAGTTTTCACCACCACTTTTCCTATGCTGTTCCACTTTACCTTCGGGTTTAGCATAACAGGGCGAGTAAGAATAAGGTTGTTTGGGTACATAATGGTTTCGCGCTCCGTTGTCACCAACCTAGTACTAAACGGACCAATATCAGCTATAAAGCCTTCAACAAAATTATCGCCATCGATAATGCGTAGGTAGTTGCCTCTACGATAGGACACATTGGTGAGCAAAATAAAATAGGCGGTAATATTACTTATAAGCGACCAACTCGCGAATAAGGCAACACCGGTTACCGTAATAATGGACGTGGAAAGTACAAGTAGCCCTGAAAAGTCGATACCCCAAGCAAGCAATAGTAAACACAAAGAAACAGTGGCCACCAGCACACGCGCAGCAAACAGCCCCTTTAATGCGCTATGAGATTTTAACTTTGACTTGGCAATATCATTTTCAATTTTTGGCAGCAGCTTTCTAGACATCACCAGATAAACCAGCAAAACCAAACTGCTAAACACGATATTCGATTGGTACTCAGTTGCCCACCGCAACACCCCATTTAACAGTTCCATCATTAACCCGTCGTTTTCCACAAAAACCCTCATATCAGTGTCAATATTCGTTACTAAGTTTATGGCAAATATCCCGCCATTTTCGACATGCTACCGTTATTGGGCTACTCTTTCATAAAATAAAAACAATCGCCACCATAAGAAAAAATCGTAAGACAGTCGTTACAGACTCAATTAGTATGCGCGCCTAAATAGCTTGCGCATTTACTTGTACCATGTAACGGTGCGGTTAATTCGTAAGCAAACTCACTTCTTCGTTATCAAGGCTGATATATCAATGCGTATTGCAATACTCTCGAGAAATCCGAAACTCTACTCTACTTCACGCCTTGTTGAGGCAGGCAAGGCTAAAGGTCATGAAGTTGATGTTATTGATACTATGCATTGCTATATGGATATTACGAGTGCCCGCCCTTCGGTAAGGTACAAGGGAAGAAAGCTTCCCTATTACGATGCGGTAATTCCGCGAATAGGCGCGTCGGTGAGTTTTTACGGCACATCAGTCGTTCGTCAATTTGAAATGATGGGCACATACAGTGTTAATGAATCTGTCGCTATTAGCCGCTCTCGAGACAAACTTCGCTCCTTACAGCTGCTCTCTCGTAAAGGCATTGGCATGCCAAGAACAGGCTTTGCTCATCACCCGGATAAAATAGACGACGTGATAAAAACCGTTGGTGGCGCTCCTGTGGTGATAAAATTACTGGAAGGCACCCAAGGTATTGGCGTTGTGCTGGCAGATACACACAATGCGGCTGAATCTATTATCGAAGCCTTTATGGGGCTAAACGCCAGCATACTGGTGCAAGAATTCATCAAAGAGGCGGGTGGCAGTGACATTCGCTGTTTAGTAGTAGGCGGCAAAGTGGTAGCAGCAATGAAGCGTCAAGCGGCTGAAGGTGAGTTTCGTTCTAACTTACATCGCGGCGGCCAAGCAAGCTTAGTACGATTAAGCCCTGCAGAGCGCAAAACCGCCATAGATGCCGCCAAAACCATGGGGCTGAACTGTTGTGGAGTGGACATTTTGCGCTCTAACAATGGCCCTGTTGTCATGGAAGTTAACTCATCGCCCGGCTTAGAAGGTATAGAGAAAGCGACTAACAAAGACGTCGCTGCTATGATCATCTCGTTTATTGAAAAAAGCGCTGGGCCGCATAAAACAAAAACACGTGGTAAAGGATAAGAAGGTCGTTAAGTGATGATTAGGGTATTTGGCCCAATTAATAATTTAAGGCTGCAACGCCATCTGTGAAGGAAAAACCTGAGTGGTAAGTAACGTTTTGACGATTGGGGGACACGATATAGCCCCAGGAGAAACCAAAAAAATAAACCTTGAGATGCCACCGCTCTATACAGCGACGAATATGAGCATTCCTGTTTATGTAAAGCGAGGCAAACGCCCCGGCCCCATTATGTTCGTTAGTGCAGCTATCCACGGCGACGAACTCAACGGGATAGAAATTGTAGGCCGCTTAATTCGCTCAAAAGCCATTGAGAAACTGCGTGGTACACTTATCGCAGTACCAATGGTTAACGTTTACGGTGTACTGAATCAATCCCGCTATTTACCTGACAGACGAGACTTGAACCGCAGCTTTCCCGGTAGCAAAAAGGGCTCTTTAGCAGGTCGACTTGCCAATTTATTTTTTAACGAAGTAGTAAGTAAGTGCGATGTGGGAATAGATCTACACACCGGCGCTATTCACCGAAGCAATCTTCCGCAAATTCGAGCGAATTTGGACGATACGGAAGTGCTGGAAATGGCAAAAGCTTTTGGCGTACCGGTATTACTAAATGCTGAAATACGTGAGGGCTCGCTAAGAGAGGCGGCTAGCACCAGTGGCGTAAAGATTCTGCTTTATGAAGCTGGACAAGCACTTCGCTATGATGAATTTTCTATACGGGCCGGAGTGAAAGGGATTATTAATACCATGCGGCATTTAGGCATGCTGAATAAAAGCCGCAGCAAAGGTCACAGTATTAATCGTTTCATCGCACAACAAAGCGGCTGGGTAAGAGCTTCTGAAAGCGGATTTGTTACCCATTTGGCACAGCTTGGCGACCACGTTGAAAAGGGAGATAAATTAGCGGCCATTGCCGACCCATTTGGTAACTTTGTTGGCAGTATTATCAGTCCAGCCGAAGGCATTGTAATCGGAAAGCAAAATATACCGCTTACCCAAGAGGGTGAAGCCATATATCACATTGCCTATTTCTCTAAGCCTAACGAAGTAGCAGAACATGTTGAGCTTTACCAAGACAACCTGCTGCCTAGTGAAGAACCTCTTGTAGAGTAAAAAATAATGAACAATAAAAAACTTATTGGTGCTGTCGAGCTATGTGATTTACCCCAGTTAGCTATTACAGAACTCAACGTGAGAGTAGACACTGGAGCAGCCACATCATCTTTACATGTGGATAATATTGAAGAGCTTACCAAAGGCGATGAACTATGGATTAGCTTCGACATTCACCCTGATATTTACAATGTAGATACGGTTGTAAGGCGAGAAGCGAAAGTTTTTGGCAAAAAAAAGGTGAAAAGTTCTACCGCTACCCGAGAAAAGCGCTATGTTATATTAACGGATATTGTTATGGACGGTTTTCAGTGGAATATACAGCTTACCCTGACAGACCGCTCGGAAATGACATATTCTATGTTACTAGGCCGAGAGGGAATGGCTGGACACTTTATTGTAGACCCTGAATACGACTTCCTTCTCACTGGAAAAGACTAGAGCGCACTCCCCTTTTTACTAGCAGTTACTGTATAGCAAAGGCCAGCGCGCTGTTATCAAAGGAAAGATCGCAATGGACATGTGGCGGCCAGGCAGGGCTTTGCTTTTTTCATCTTTACAAACGCGTATAGTCTTTGCGCTACTTGCCTGTGCCCTTTTTACCTTCGTATCACACGCAAACGCCAATCAAGATGACGACTCTGCAAGCGCTGCCCACACTAAAATACGACTACCCAACGTGCATCCGGGTAGAGATGCAATTTACGCCCACGCAAAGCAGTTACTCACCGAAGCGCTCCTTGTAACGCAAGCAGACTACGGCACTTTCGAATTCGTAGTCAGTAGCCAAGAAAGTCCTCAGCGCCGACAGCTCAGAAGTTTAGAACACGATCTTTTAGATATTACGTGGAGCGTTACCTCGTCAGACAGAGAAGCCTATTTTTTACCCATCCGTATTCCTATTATGGCTGGACTCTTCGGCAAGCGCGTGCTGTTAATTAATGCTGAAGACACCCGCTTCTCAAAAGATATGGATCTTACAGATCTTAAAGCGTTTAGGGCGGTGCTTGGCTATGACTGGCCCGATACTACTATTTTTAGAAAGGCGGGTATTCCGGTGCTTGAAACCACCTATCGCGCGTCGTTTAAAATGGTGTCTGAAGGGTTTGCTGATATGTTTCCTCGAAGCGTGATGGAAGTGTTAGAAGAAATGGAGCACGAAGACTTGAGTAAGGGGCTTGTTGTTGAGGACAATATTGTTATTTCATACCCTAGCCCGATTTTTTTCTTTGTAGGTAGTAATAACCAGCAGCTTGCTACACGAATAACCGAAGGCTTATTACAACTGTTAAAAAATCATCGATTCCAACAGTTATTAAAACAACATAAGGGCTATCAACAAAGCCTAGCGCTTATGAAGGGGCGAACTGTAATTAGTATAGACAACCCGCTTTTAAGTAAAGAGAGTAAAAAGGCGATAGAAAACTTTCTTCCGCTTTTTGCACCCGCTGAGCTGTTGTTAAATGGCTCAACCACAGATGGCACTGTTGTAGATGGCACTGCGGCAGACAGCGCTGTCGTCGAGAGCTCAGTTGTGGACAGCTCGACTTTAGAGAGCCCAGTTAAAGAAGACCGGAGTTAAAAAGCCTTAGCGTGAGCCACCATATCGCAGCTTTATTAGCGTGAGGGGGGCTCTAATTCTAGCTGTGAAGCAATGAGTACTGCTTGTGTGCGGTTATTAATACCAAGCTTTTTAAATAAAGCCGTAACGTGGGCTTTTACCGTCGCTTCAGCAATATCTAAGTTGTAGCCAATCTGTTTATTCAACAAACCGTCTCGCATATAACACAGCACTTTATACTGAGAGGGTGTCAGTGAGGCCACCTTATCCGCAAGCTCTGAAAATGCCTCGTCAACTTCATCGACACTTTCACTAAGCCCTTCAGGCAGCCAAATATCACCATCGAGAATGGCTTCAACGGCGTTACCGATGTCCTGTGCACTGGCAGTTTTAGGTATAAAGCCGGAAGCGCCGACACCAATAATTTTAGATATTAACGCAGTATCTTCCGTGCCCGATACTACGGCCACAGGAATATCTGGATACAGTTTGCGAATATGAAGAAGCCCGAACAGATCGTTACTGCCGGGCATATGTAAATCGAGTAAAAGCAGGTCGACATCCTCTTTGTTGAGCATATCAACCGTAGACATTAAGTCTCCTGCCTCCTTGAGGGTTAAGGAAGGCAGCGACAAGGATAGAGCGCCTCTTAATGCATCGCGATACAGCGGGTGATCATCGGCGATTAACAGCGTTATCATTGTCGTTTTCCTTGATTATTTATTGAGTCGTTCCTCTATGAGTGTATCAACAACGGATGGATCCGCCAACGTCGATGTATCACCTAATTGCTCATGCTCGTTTGCCGCTATTTTACGCAATATACGACGCATAATTTTACCAGAACGTGTTTTCGGCAGCCCCGTTGACCACTGAATAATATCTGGTGTGGCTATAGGACTCAATTCTTGGCGTACCCAGCTTTTAAGCTCTTTGGTTAGGGCATCATTAACCTCTACGCCTTCAATAGGACTTACATAAACGTAGATCCCTTGGCCTTTAATATCGTGAGGATAGCCAACAACCGCGGCCTCTGCCACTTTGCTGTGCGCAACCAGTGCGCTCTCGATTTCTGCAGTACCTAAGCGGTGACCTGAAACATTAAGTACGTCATCTACACGACCTGTGATCCAATAGCAGCCATCTTCATCGCGACGAGCGCCATCACCGGTGAAGTATACACCTTCATATGCACTGAAATAGGTATTAATAAAACGTTGATGGTCGCCATAAACAGTACGAGCCTGACTCGGCCAGCTATCTTTAATCACGAGGTTACCTTCGGCGGCACCTTCAAGTTCATTGCCATCAGCATCAAATAGCGCTGGCGCTACGCCGAAGAAAGGGCGAGTGGCCGAACCAGGCTTAAGCTCTGTCGCACCCGGTAATGGAAGGATCATATGACCGCCAGTTTCCGTTTGCCACCAGGTATCGATAATGGGGCAACGGCCTTTACCAATCACGCGGTGATACCATTCCCATGCCTCTGGGTTAATCGGTTCACCTACCGTGCCCAACAAACGCAGCGATGATAGGTCGCAGCCCTCTGCTGGCGTGTCTCCGTGGGCCATTAGCGCACGGATTGCCGTTGGTGCAGTATACAGGCTATTTACTTTATATTTTTCAACCACCTGCGCAATACGCTTAACGTCTGGATATGTAGGCACGCCTTCAAAAAATACCTGTGACGCTGCATTAACCATAGGCCCGTAGACCATGTAACTGTGCCCCGTTACCCAGCCAACATCAGCAGTACACCAATAAATGTCGTCGTCTTGGTAATCAAAGGCGTATTTAAACGTCATGGCTGAATACAATAAATAACCGCCAGTAGTATGCACTACACCTTTCGGTGTGCCAGTAGAGCCTGACGTATACAAAATAAATAGTGGGTCTTCGGCGTTCATGACCTCTGGTTCACACTGCGCAGAGCAATTATCAATTGCATCTTGCCACCACACGTCGTGCTTACTGTTCCAATCGACATCGCCACCAGTCAGCTTGTGCACAACGACATGCGTGATAGATGGACATGCATCGTTCGCCAATGCCTTATCAACGTTTGCTTTAAGAGGAATGCTGCGCCCCGCTCTACGCCCTTCGTCAGCAGTAATTACCACTTTTGCTTCGCTGTCGTTAATACGATCAGCAATGGCATTTGGCGAGAAACCGCCAAAAATAACCGAATGCACTGCGCCTATGCGGGCACACGCTAACATCGCGTAAGCGGCTTCTGGCACCATGGGCATGTAAATCGCCACGCGATCGCCTTTTTCAACGCCCATTTCTTTAAGCGCATTTGCTAACTTACATACCTCATAATGCACCTGTTGGTAGGTGATATCTAAGCTGTCTTGTGGAGAGTCACCTTCCCAGTGAAAGGCAACCTTAGTGGCGTTCTTTTCTAAATGTCTGTCGATGCAGTTGTAGCTCGCGTTTAACGCGCCATCTTCAAACCACTTTATCGATACGTCGTTTTTGTTAAAAACCGTATTTTTAATTTTTGTTGGCGCTTCGTACCACTCCAATAGTGCAGCATGCTCCGCCCAGAATGACTCAGGGTCGTCTATCGACTTCTTGTACATTTCGTCGTATTGAGACGCAGTAAGATGTGTGGATTGAAGGATATTTTCTGGTACGGGATAAGTCTTGCTGGCAGTCATAGATTGCCTCCAATTTAATAATGTTAAATTCTCGATTGATTGAGGAATACTCTAGTCATTAATCAATAAAGCAAAATGAGACATTGGTCTTAATGACTTTTTTCATCGAAAAATTATTGCTCAACGTTCATCTGTAGACGCTTGTTTGTTTTTTTAGTTCTGTGAATTTTTTTAAGATAATCACTAAAAATATGCAATTACAATGTTTTACACCCGTTATTTCTGTAACGAAATAACGGGTGTAGGTATTTAGCAATTAGTCTTAGCTGTTAGAACTTAAAGACAACTCCCGCGCGACCAACGTTTGCCGAAAAGTCTTCAAAATCGCTTCCGTATTCGGTATTAAAGTTAGTCAATTGAACAAACGCAGTAAAGCTATCCGTTATCTTATGGCCGTAGTTGATATAAGCGGTGGTGTTTTCATTTAAATCAGTGAGTGATAAACGAGCACGGTCACCCGAGTCGACAGAGGCACTGGCATAACCCACCTTAATCGTAGAATCTGCATTGAGTTTCCATGTCACATACGTAAAGAAGCCGCTCTCGCTAAAGCTTTCTCTTACTTCGCCTGCCGCGTTTAAACCTGAAGACGGAGCTACACCCAATGCATTTTGGTTGTTTAACGCTTCACCAGTATAATATTCAGCGTTTACACTCACTGCCCCAAAATTCAATGTGGTATACATTTTCAATAAGTTAGCGTCTTGGTTTTCACCCGAGGCAAAACCAGCTTCGTCTTCAAAATTCAATTCAGCGAAATGGCCCGCGGCGCCAATTTTATGACCAGAGAAGCTATAGTTTACGTCTACTGCAAAACCAGGCATGCTGCCAAGTTCATTCGCGTTAATACCACCAGCAGTAGCATTTCTTCCCTTACCTGTTAGAGCACCGGTTACCGTTAGCCCATTATTTTTATACGTAGCACCCACTTCCACTGCTAAGAAACCAGAATTACCGGCACGATAAGCATTACCTATCCAATTGTAACTACCGCTTGATTTGATACCTGCCGCAGTGCTCCACTTTTGCCCGCCAAAGAACGTCCAGTTTTCGTCCAAGTCATAATATAAGGTCGCTAGACGAAGTCGTGGCTCCTGAGCCTGAATGGCCGTTTGGTTAGTAAAGCCATCTTCACCATCAATAAAATCAAATTCCAGTACCGTTCTTACTTTTTCATGGCTCATATTTAACGAAAAACGTGACTGTGCCGCTTGAAACGATGTGGCATCAGAACTAAGAAACGTAGTTTGTTGATCTGTGGCTGGCGCACCGCCGAATATATCGGTTCTTAACGCATGCGTCGGGGCTACTTGGCTGTAAGCACTGCCATAACTGGCAACGCCTTGATCAGACGCTACCATTTCGGGTTTGATCATACCTTTAAAACTAAACTCAAAGGCTAAAGCAGGTGAAGATATCAAAACAAGTGCGCACGATGCAGCAACACGATTAAGCATGTGGTTCTCCAAATTTATTTGTAGTGTTTAACTTTAATTCTTAGCTCGGTGCCCCTGCGAACGTGTGTAAGCACAGGGAATATATAATTTAGTTTGAACATGTAGCGGATTAACTTCCGATTAACATAAATTCAACAAACCAATTGTGGGTTAAAAATAAGCAAAATACTCTATAAATCATAGTTGTTGCGACCAAAGTCTTATGATTTCTTGTGCGGCAAAACAGCGTTTAGTTAACGTATAAATAAGCTAACGCACTGTTTAATTTAAAAACTTCAAACACCGCATTACGGATTTCACTATTAAACAAATTACGATTTTTCAACGCGTTAATGGCTAAGGCTATAAGCATAGGTAAAAAAGAGAAAATCACCGACCTTATTGCTGATTTTTTAAATTGATAGGAAGCAGTGAGAGTTAAGAATAGGACAAGCGATTTATCAAAAAGCAGTGGTTCAACTTAGAAAAGCGTGGGGAGTGCACGTAAATACGTTAGAAAAATGAATTAGCGCGCCTTGATTCAAGGCGCGCTAACCGAGGTAAGGCGGGTAGATTTAAAATCCCATGGGGTAGGCTTTAAACACGTTATTTATATCATTAAGTGTGTTATCGCTTAGCTTAATATCAAACGCTGCGATATTTTCAGAAAGCTGCTTGAGTGTAGTTGCACCGATAATAGTAGATGTAACACCCGGTACTTGCTGACACCATGCTAAAGCAAGTTGCGACGGTGTAATGCCTGCGTTTTCTGCAATATTGACGTACTGCTCGGTAGCTGATTGCGCTGCAGGTTGGTCTCTGAATAAGCCCATTCGCTGTGCCAATGTCCAACGCGAACCTTCAGGCCGTGCACCATTGTGATATTTTCCGCTGAGCATTCCCGTGGCTAGGGGCGACCAAGGCAAATAAGCAATGTTTTCACACTGGCACATCTCAATAAGATAAGGCCAATCTTTTGCGTGTAACAGGCTAAATTCATTTTGAATAGACACAGGTAAAGGCACGTTTTCTTCTGCGCACAAACGCAAAAACGTATGAATTCCCCACGGCGTATCATCAGACAACCCCCAGTGACGAATTTTGCCCGCATCAAGGGCCGCTTTTATGCCTTTGAGAATATTGCGCATGCCGCTGATTTCTTTGTCGCGGTCGATAGTTGTTGGGTCTGTACTGTCAGGCCAATGCTTGCCAAAGTGCGGGGTTACCCTATTTGGCCAGTGAAGCTGATACACATCGATATAGTCGGTGTGTAAACGCGTAAGTGATTCATCAAGGGCACTAGTAAGTGAAGAAGCCGTTATTGGCCCACCCTCTCGGATATACTTTAAGCCTGCACCTGCTACCTTGGTCATCACCACAATATTCTTGCGTGCGTCTTGATTACGAGAAATCCAATTGCCAATAATTCGCTCTGTGTCGCCGTAGGTATCTGCGTTAGGAGGTACAGGATACATCTCAGCGGTATCAATAAAATTCACCCCCGCATCAAGGGCCATCGCCATCTGCGCATCGGCATCTTGCTGCGTATTTTGGATACCCCAGGTCATTGTTCCTAAACATATATCGGAAACCTGAAGGCCGCTTGAACCTAAACTAGTAAACTTCATTCTCTTATTACCCTTTAACTGTGCCTTTAAAGTGTACACTTGAACTGGTGCGCGCTCATATAAATTGTGAACTCAGCGAGCAGACTTTAATTCTGTAAACTCACATGGTGTGAGATTCATATTTGATATTGGCTGTGAGCGTTTAAAAAACAATGCAACGTTAGCAAAAGCTCGATGAAATGTCGCAAAACTCTGAATAAAAGCTAAATTCAGTACGGTAAAGGTGACTATTGCGATCCGCAAACCGTTATTTTTGCCTGATTCGCACAGTGAATAGGTATTTAGAGCATCCTGACTGTTACAGTTTAAAGATCATTTGTTTTCTTTTGAAGCAACAAGAGATGAAGCTAAGTCGTAGTTTCCCTGAGAAATAGCGATATCTGCCACTGAATTACCCGATTTGTCTTTATGATGAGGGTTGGCGCCCTTTTCAAGTAGTGAAGCGATGACCTCTTTACGATCGAACAGGCTTGCAAACATTAACGCTGTTTGACCCTGCTGCTTTGATTCATCCACATGGCAATCGGCTAAAATGAGTTGTTTAGCAACGCTAGCATGATAGCGGTAACGCCGCCTAAGATAAATTTAGATAAGGTAGATTTTAATGAAGTACTCACAGCTGAACTCCTACGTGAATGTTGATGCGGGATTGGGTATTTTTAACTTCAACGCAAACTTGGTCGCCGTAGTAGTTATCAGCGTAGTTGCATCGTGTTTGAACAGATTGGTTAGTAGTGGAGGAAACACGATGGCCGTTCGCCGTTGATAGTTTTTTTAGTAATGTGGTCATTTGATTCTCCTTGTTAAGTTAGGAGCATTATTATCAATTCAAAAAAACTATTAAAACGACTAAAACTGATTCATAAGATTGATTTAATAGATTGTAAAGATACTTGCTAATCGAGAAACCTCATAAACTGGGGTATTACGTAGGGAGTACTAAGCAGAATAGGAGACAGCAAGGAAAATAGAGAATAACGAGAAAGTAAAAAGCAAGTTGAGCCTGAGTCACATAAGAGCTAGGTAAGGACTATATGGGAACTGATTAAAGCTAAGTAATTGATAAATTTGAGCGCATATTTGTGTACGAACGCGCGCGTTAGTGCGGGTATTGGCACAGAGGCTGGACACAAAATTAGTTACAGTCTCAAACGCCGATCCCATAACAAATTATAAAAGCGGCGGAGATATTAGGGAGATAGGTAAATGCAAGTGACGGCAGACCACAGTAAGCGCAGTCTTTCCTACTAAACGTTAACTGCTACTCGTTAACTGCTATCCGTTGGCGATTTCCCTTTAACTGTTATTCATTAACGTCTCATTCTTAACTGCTAAGCCAGGGGCCAGTGATAGCCAACGTTTTACTAGGGGAATAAACATTAACAAAAAGAGTGCTGCCGTCAGGAGAAAAACAGGCTCCGGCAAGTTCGGTTTGTGCATGCAATTTAGCAAAGTTATATACCTCACCCCCAGGGGTTATCCCACGAAGATGGTTATCAACTATATCGGTGTATTGGTCTTCGCATACTAGTAAATGCCCGTTTGGACACACCGTTAGATTATCGCCAAAGTTGTACAAGTTTTTATCTTCACTTTGCAAGAACAGTTGAAGTTTATCGGCACTGCCATCAAGTGATGGCACCACACGCATTACCTGCCCTAACTGTTTTTCTCCGCCGTTGGTGCAGCAAAAATATAACTCTTCATCACCCCAGTGCATACCTTCCCCACGCGCAAACAACGCAGCGCCTTTCTCATAGGCCTGTTTACGAAGATCATCCTTTGGGCTTTCTGGATTATCTAAATCTACCCACTCAATATCAAACCACTGCCCTGTTTCCATAGACGGATTATTCCAATTTCGTGAATCGAACTGGGGCTTTCCGACCACTTTAAGGGCCTGCAGCTTGCCGCCATCTGCCAATTTAGCAGGTATATTCGGTACAAACCGATACAGCACACTATCGCCTCGGTCTTCAGTGAGATACACCATTCCAGTGCGAGGGTCTACGCTTGCGGCTTCATGATTAAATCGCCCCATGGCTTTTAGAGGCTCGGGTTGCGTCATCGATGTGGCAGAGGCAGGCACCTCAAAAATATAGCCATGGTCTTTGCTTACCACGCCGTTTGGTTTATCTACCGACTCTTCGCAGGTAAGCCATGTACCCCACGGGGTAATTCCGCCTGAGCAGTTGCGCACAGTGCCGCTTAAACTTATAAATTCCCGCTCAACCTTGTGAGTTGAAAGATTATAGACAAGAGTGCTTGTGCCCCCAGGCAGCGCAGTACCTTCAAACCCACTTCCCTCGCCATAGGAGTCGTAAGCTAAAGCCGGAGAATGCTGTTGAATAGACTGAGGCTGCTTTTCAATATGTGTAGGGTGTAGCTCGTGATTGCGAACCAGCGCGACACGTTCTTCATCAAGGCCAAAACAGCCCATACCGTCGGCTCTATCGGGCACGTTCAGGCCATCCGACATGGCATCGCCAAATTGAGATATTACTCGGTAGGAAAAGCCTTCTGGCAAATCTAATAGTGAGTTTTTGTCTTTGACAAGGTTGCCGTAGCCCGTTGAAATTGGCATTGCAGAAGCTACTGCCTTGCTAAGTTGGCTTTTGCCAAACGCACTTGACGCAAGGCCACCAAAAGCCAGTGAGCCCAACATAAACTGTCGCCGTGTAATCATACTAAACGCCCCAAAGATGCTCGTGATAAAAAGGTAGAAAGGTAGCACTCAACAAGCAAGACCTAAGTTCACAAGTACACATAAATCATCGCCATCAATTGTTATAGTATAACAATTGATGGCAAAAACAATCATTACTGACGTGGTATATTTTTACTTTAACTTAGTACTGGGGTTAGTGCTCAGATTAGTATTGTGCCAGTGCTCTACAGGCATAGGCTTTGAAAAATAATATCCCTGAAAGCGATTACACCCTTTGCTGATTAAGTATTCAACTTGCTCTGGAGTTTCTACCCCCTCAGCAATGGATGTCACATTAAGGGCTCTTGCCATATCAATGATTGCATCAACTATAGGCGAGCCATTGTGATTGCTGTGTGTACCGACATCATCTATGAATATTTTGTCTATCTTTAGCTCACTAATTGGAAGCTCTTTTAGATAGGCCAGACTGGAATAGCCAGTTCCGAAGTCATCGATAGAAAAGCGGAAGCCGCATTTTGCGAGCTGATCCATTGTATGTTTAACAGTATCGATATCTACTACTAACGCCGTTTCAGTAAGCTCTAACATAATCATTTGGGTAGGAATGCCATAATAATTGACTCTTGCTAGCAAAGAAGAGGCAAAGTCTGGCAGTACAATTTGTTTGGCACTTATATTAATAGCAACACACAAGTCTAAACCTCGCGCGATAAACTGCTTCAGGGTTTTGAGAGTTTCATCGATAACCCAATTCCCAATGTCGCAGATAATATGACTTTCTTCTGCAATGGATATGAAGTCGCCAGGGCTCACTGTACCCAGCTCACTAGAATGCCAGCGAACTAAGGCCTCAAACGACGTGGTAACCCCTTTATGATTCACTTGGGGTTGCAACGATAGAGATAGCTCTTGTTTCTCTAGGGCTTGGCGTAAATGCGATTTGATGGCGAGGTAGCGATCGAACTCTTGCATGCCATCATCAGAAATATGGCAAAGTCCGAATGGGGCTGATTTCTTAGCCCGCTTAACCGCGTTTTCTAGTACATTAATCACGCGCTCATAGTTTTGCTTATTGGCTTCAAATACCGCGCTTCCCAGGGATGCACTTAGTGACCAGTTGCCATCTTCGGTATCTATGTCGTAGTGGCGAGGATTAATAAGTGCGTTCTCGATTAAGCTGGTATCAAAACGGTAAATGTCAGCTTTCTTATAGGTCTTTTTAGACATGATAATAAAGCTGTCGCCCGCAAATTTATAAATATGATATTCATGACCTATGATAAACAACAGCTTTTCAGCAATGGCTTGAAGCGCATTATTTGCATTAGAATAGCCAAGGCGGGTATTAATTTGCGCCATATTGTCCATATCAAGCAATAAAATATGCATATATTCTTCATGCACGGCGGCCCGCAAGATTAAGTCTTTGCACTCTTTTTGAAACCATTGGCTGTTACGTAAATGAGTGACACTGTCAGTATAGGCTAGGTTATAGATGGTATCCTGGGCGGCAATGCGCTCACTAATATCGCGCACTACGCCGATATATATTTTTACCCCTAAATCCGTACTTTCAGACAGCGATAGCTCCATTTGAAATACCGAACCGTCTTTGCGCTTTGCTGGAAGCTGTCGGCCAGTTCCGATAATTTGCGCGTTTCCGGTACGCTCGTAACTCGCCATATACCTGGCGTGATTTGATGCATACGGCTCGGGCATTAATATTTCAACCGACTTCCCAATAAGTTCGCCATCATCATAGCCAAAGATTTTAAGCGTGATGTCGTTGCAATGAAGAATTATGCCTTTTGAATCTATGCTTACGACCGCATCGTTTATACTGTCGAGGATATTCTGTATTCGGCTTGCCCGCTCTTCGCTAAGTAAAACAGTGCTTTTGTAATTTGTGATGTCTTCGAAGGCACCGAAATAACGACGTATATTTCCTTCGTCGTCTAACTCGTGTTTGCCAGAGGTGCGGACCCATTTTTTATCGTTATTTGCCGATATAATTTGCACTTCGATATCGTATGGCGTGTTGTGCTCTAACAACTCGTGAAACGCCGACTGAACGGCAGCTTTAGACTCTGGCTTATAAAACGTTAACGCTTGCTCAACATCGATTGAGACTTTCATGGTTACATTGTGTATTGCGTAGGTTTCTTTAGACCAAAAAAGCTTCTTATCCTGTGGGTAGTATTCCCACGCCCCAGTTTTTGAGAGACTGCTGACCTCATCGAGTAGCGATAAGTTATTAATTGTGCGGGTTTCTAAGTAATATTTTTGTAGGCGCGTAGCAATTAGCTTCGCGTTTGCGTGAAATCCAGCTTTATAAAGCTCGATGCCGGGTTGAGGTGAATTAAAAATAGCGACCAAAATCCCGACATTGCGTCCGAGCTCATTGAAAAGCCCAGCGCCAAGATAGGCCTCAGCATCTATTTGTGAAAGAGAGCCATCATCTGGAAATTGAGAGCACACCGCACTTGAGTAAGCACATACGCCGGTTTGTAAAACCTGCTCACAAGGTGAGCCCTGCAAGGGATACTCGAACAGCTCGCTGGCTTCAGACTGCTGTTGAATGCCAATGAGCACTGAAACACGGTCGTTGTCTCGAACACCAAGCAGTAAATAATCCGCTTTCAACGACGCGTTGTATTCTACAAGCTCATCAAAAAATTCTTGCCTGTATTTGCGAACAAGACTGCGAAACTCAGCCTCTTCGTAAACCGTATTATGCGAAAACATAGCCGCCTATTACTCAACACAAACCAATTAACCGCATTTATGTTGGTAGAGTTGATGAATGGAAAGACACAGAAGAGCGCTAAAACGATGCCTTAGCCTTTAGTAGTATAATAGTAGAGTCTGTATCACAGTCAATTGATTAATAATGACAGGCATCAAAAATACTAATACAAACAATAACTAAGTGAATTCTTATATATTAAATAGGGAGTTTTTAGCTTAATACTTATTGAGACAGGCACCCAACCTGCCACCTTACTTCCCCCCAGTTACTTATGGAGACTACTTATGAAGACAGGCATCGTAAGTCACTTATCGAGACAGTCATTTTTCAAACACTCAGATAAGCAAAACTGTACCTCAATACACTTTCTTTAGCCTAGATAGCTATACACACTAGTAATTAAGTAATCCAGAGTTAGAAAACTTGATGCCAAAAGCTAGAAAATCACAAATCAGTTTATCAGACACGCCCTATTATCATTGCGTATCTAGATGTGTTCGCCGAGCGTTTTTATGCGGTTCTGAGCAAGGACAAAGCTTCGAGCATCGCCGTCAATGGGTTGAAGATCGTATTCATGCTCTGAGTGAAGTATTTACCATTGATGTGTGTGCTTATGCGGTAATGAGTAATCACACTCACCTAGTGCTGCATATTTGCAGAGAAAAGGCGCAGGGGCTCACTACAGATGAGGTAATTCAACGGTGGCACACCCTATACAAAGGAACCTTATTAACACAGAGGTATGCTTTACAAGAAACAAGAGAAGACCTTAGTGATGCTCAAATAGAGTCCGTGGAAAGCACAGCGAAGATTTGGCGAGCGCGCTTATATGATATTAGTTGGTTTATGAGAGCCTTGAATGAATATATCGCTAGGGCCGCAAATAAAGAGGATGAGTGCACCGGACACTTTTGGGAGGGACGGTTCAAGTCACAAGCACTATTAGATGACGGCGCTCTTGCTGCCTGTATGGCATATGTTGACCTAAACCCAGTGCGCGCGAAGTTGGCTGTTTCACCTGAGACCTCTAGGCATACTAGTATCCAGTATCGTATTCGTGCTGCCAAAGCAGGCAAGATACCGAAACGCCTTATGCCGCTAAAAGATAGCCCTCAGCAGAATAGCGAGAATAGTCTACCTTTCAGCCTCGTCGACTATCTTCAGTTGGTCGATGCCACTAGCCGTTACACCTTCCCTAATAAGCGAGGCAAGATACCCAACAAAGTACCTAACATTTTAGACCGGCTTAATATTGGTAATGAAAAGTGGTTGATATTAACCACACAATTTGAAGTTTGTTTTAAACAAGCGGCAGGCCAGGTGATTAAACTTGAACAATATGCTCATAACCGAAAGCAGCAGAGAGTTCATGGGAAGCACCATGCTATGCGCTTATTTGGGTAGGTTAATATCTCATCGAACAACATAAGTGTAATAGGGTTGAACTTTGATAGTGTATTGACTGCAGGATAGAGTTCGCTTCATTACGCTAAATCATACTGTTTCAACCTAGCTCCATCACCTGTTTGACCAATAAAACACACCTCTATCGTATTTAAATTTATAAATAGCGCTCGATATTTGGCGTTTTTTGATTGTTCTTTATGCCTGTCTCAATAGCGGCTTGTATGTTGCGACTGTTTAATTAGTAGCTTTGGCTTGCCATGCGTGCTTACTATGCGTGTCTCAATAACAGCTGTCCGTGTATTGATAATAGCTGGCTGCAATTACGGGAATGGCTAGGTTGGAGTGCCTGTCTCTTTAGTAAATCGCAGGCATAAAAAAAGCGCACCTAAGTGCGCTTTTTTGTGCAGTGTTTGCAGAGTCTAGATTAATCTAGGATCTTAGCAACAACACCAGCACCTACTGTACGACCACCTTCACGGATTGCGAAACGTAGACCTTCGTCCATCGCAATAGGAGCAATTAGCTCAACTTTGAATTTAAGGTTGTCACCAGGCATTACCATTTCTACGCCTTCTGGAAGCTCTACAGCACCAGTTACGTCAGTTGTACGGAAGTAGAACTGTGGACGATAGCCTTTGAAGAATGGAGTATGACGGCCACCTTCATCTTTAGACAATACGTACACTTCTGCTTCAAACTTAGTGTGAGGGTTGATTGAACCAGGCTTAGCTAGTACTTGTCCACGCTCTACGTCATCACGCTTAGTACCACGTAGTAGTACACCA
>NZ_JQFW01000015.1:0-204865 GCF_000753865.1 Alteromonas sp. LOR
AACTTAAATGCTCTGTGATGTTTGGACATAAAAAGACCCCCAGTAATTGGATAGTCCAACTATTGGGGGTCACTTCAACCCTCGCTTTTTTATTTTCCCTAAATACTTTAAACAGCAAAGAACAATCACTCGGTCACTGGCGTTCCGTCATCATTGAACTTGGCAATATCAGCACCTGATGACTCCCACTCTTCACGCTCTTTATCCGATGCCTTCGGTGAAAACATACCGGTATAGGCATAAAATATTCCTATTAATGGCGCTGTCCAACATGCGAAAGCAAGAGGTATGTAGAGTAGGTTTTGCAAGTTATCACCGGAGATGCCAAGTCCTAATGCAGAGATAACAAAAGCGCCTCCGGCATTCCACGGAATGAGTGGAGACATTAGCGTACCGCCCTCTTCTATACCTCGGGAAAGATTAAGCGTTGAATACCCCATGCCGCGATAAACAGGAGAATACATACGTCCTGGTAGGGCAACAGATAAGTACGGGTCACCGGCAACAAGATTCGTTGCAAACGCAGTTCCTACGGCTGCAACTTGAGTACCTGCGAATGTTTTTGCTTTACTTTTGATAGCGTTGATAATGCTTCTCAAACAGCCTGTAGTCTCAAGCGCACCACCAAAACCTAGGGCAATAAGTACTAGCGAAATGGTCCACATCATCGACTGAATGCCGCCGCGATTAAGCAATGTATCTATTTCGCTTATATTAGTTTGAATGGAATAACCGTTATTCGCATAGTCAAACACGGCCTGAAGTGACTGCCCTTGTGTAACCATTGCAAACGCGCCGCCAACAACTACGCCTGCAAACAGCGAAGGCAAAGGTGGGAATTTCTTCAATGCCAATACCATCACGACTAAAGCAGGCAATAACGCCCATGCAGATATGTAGAAGTTATCTTCTAAAGCGGTCGTAATGCCTTCAATTTTTTCAAACGACACACTTTGCGTATCGATAACAAAAAAACCAACGCCAATATAGATTAACAGCGCAATAACCATGGCCGGTATAGTTGTGGCCATCATGTTTTGTATGTGTGAAAAGACGTCGGTGCCTGTCACCGCTGGTGCTAGGTTAGTCGTGTCAGAAAGCGGCGATACTTTATCACCGAAAAATGCGCCAGAAACAACAGCGCCTGCCGTCCAATACATGGGAATGTCAAACCCCTCGCCTATGCCCATCAGGGCCAAACCAACGGTTCCGACACTTCCCCAACTAGTGCCTAAAGACACTGACACCACGGCGCAAATGACCATGCCAGCGGCGAGAAATATCTCTGGCGATAAGGTTTTTAAGCCGTAATAGATAATGGTGGGAACTGTGCCGCTGGCAATCCAAATACCGATGATCATGCCCACCGTTATGAGCACGCTTACCGATGGCAGCGCAACATGGATAACTTTAAAAATACCGGCGCGAATATCTTCCCACGACAGTCCAAGGTAAACACCTACAAAACTTGCAAGGGCTAAACCTATCGCTAGGGGGATATGAGGCTCGAAAACGCCAAAGTAGAAAATCTGTGTTCCCAAGATTATCAGCGTTAACACAACAGGTGTTAACGCCAGCAAAAGCCCGGGCGTAGTTTGCTGTTCATCTTTCATAGGACATCCTTATACTAGAGCACTGATATAGACAATCAGACCCTATGCTGTGAATAGCGATCTAGATATAAAAAGTACTTCGCTAGATATGAAAAGCGCTATTACAAGAGTTAATTATTTATTAATTGTGCAGGTTTACTACGCTACTTTACGTGTAAAAGATCGAATGCATGGAGAATGACAGTGGTTATGCAAGGGCTTGGTCACGGGTTTGGGCATATATTTAAACGTTACGTTTGGTTTCATTTTTCAATGAAAACCACTGTAAGTACAAGAAGTCGACTTTTACGGTTATTAAAAATAATATTCCTCATTATTGGCATATCATCACACATAACCCTATGCTAATTTAACGAGCCTAAAACAATGCAGTAAACGGACAATGAAATGCTAGAACAGGTGCCTATTAATGAGCTTAAACCAGGAATGTACGTTACACAGGTTCTAGAGCAATCTGGTACGCTTCATATGCGCTCCCAGGGCATTGTTAAATCTCAAAGCATTGTGGATACATTGAAGAAGAAAGGCATCTTACTTCTCGAAGTTGATATTGCTAAGTCAAAACATCAACGCAATGAAGAAACACAAGTTGATGCTCTGGTAAATGATAGCTCGGCACATGATAGCTCGGTAAATAATAGCCCGGCCCATAAAGGCACGGCACATGAAGAGCAAGCGCCGACCAAGGAGCTCTCAGCTTCTGAGTCAAAAGCTCATAAGTCAAACCCCCTAGACAATGCCTCTATCAACAAAGCTAACGACTTATATGAAAATGCACTGTCTATTCAAAGTAAGTTTGTAAAGGCGTTAAATCAAGAAGCCGTGACTGACTTATCGCCTATGACGTCGCTATCGCACAGTCTCATCGAAAGTGTATTTGATAACGAAGACGCCTTAAGTTGCCTCACCCTCATTAAAGATACTGACAACTACCTGCTAGAACACTCGATAAACTGCTCAGTGTTGACCGGAATATTTTGCAAATTCTTAGGATACGACAGAGACAGTATTGAACAAGCAAGTCTTGGGGCATTGCTTATGGATACGGGCATGTCGTCAATACCTGCTGACATTCGAAGGCCTACTGCAGCCCTATCTGAAGACGATCTCGCGGTTTTGAAAACCCACGTAGAAATTGGTGTTACCCTAGTAGAGCAATGCGGAGATATTCCCGATTTATCTTTGCAGGTTATTGAACAACATCAAGAGAGAGTAGACGGCTGTGGTTATCCCGACGGGCTTTGTAACGACGAAATATCAGAGTTTGCTCGAATAGCCGCCATTGTTGATACCTATGACGAGTTAACATCTCATCACCCGTCACAGCCAAGTCTCACGCCTATGCAAGCGCTCAAACGCTTATCAGAATCATCTGGCCTAGATCAAACCTTAGTTACCCAGTTCATCCAATGTATTGGCGTACACCCAGTAGGCTCTTTGGTTAAATTAAAAAGCGGCAAGTTAGGCATTGTTAGTAAAATTAATCCTAAAGATCCAGTAAGCCCTCATGTGATGACGTTTTACAGCGTGACATCGAACCACTTTAATGAAATTAAAAAAATTGACCTTAGTCATTATAACGATGAAGTGGTGTCTGGCGTTCGTCCGGAAGAATTCAGAATAAACCTGCCGAAGTTTTTCAAGGAAGTGTTTGTTCATCAAGCCCCACACTAATCGATAGCCGATTACCGACAACCGGGGCTTGGTTCATCTTACACGCTACCAGTCAGTAAGCGCTGCCATGGTAAATATTTCATCTTCAAAGGCTAACACCACCCGCTGAGCTTCAATGTTTACAATTTGGACTTTGTCGGCAATCCAGTCGCCTTCTGAAAGCTGACGACCATTTACCCTAACCCACCTATCTCGCGGTTGAGACGCGTACATATGGGCACTGAAATTCATTGTAGGCAGCCGAGTTAATAACCTTACCGGTAATTGGTCTACCCGCAGTGTATCGTCACGTACCGTTACCTTTGTCTCAGGCTCTCTCGCTGAACCCGGTGATTTGTCATCAAGTGCTTCAACGGCAGCGTTAAATCGCGCCATTAGCTCTGGAGAAACCTCAATATTGTTAGCGTTATTTGCCTCGTTAAGCACTTTCCCTTCGTACTCGTCGGTAGAGCCCTGCTCACCCGTAATATTTTGCCCTGTGCTCCCCTGCCCCGTGCTTTCCTGCCCCGTGCTTTCCTGATTGCCAGCTCTGCCAATTTCAGAATTAGCGCTTCCAGAATTAGCGCCCTCAAAATTAGTGCCTGGCCCTGAATTGCGAGCATTATTGTCAAAGCCATCTGACGCCATTTGATTATTCGACGGCTGCGATGCATTGTTGTTCATCACATTCTGCGCATTATCTCGCGTATTACCAACGTATTGTTGTTGCGCTGACTGCTGACCTGGCTGTTGTGATGTCTGTTGCGCTGGCGTTGAATTATTCCCTGTATTAGTAGATAAAGTTTGCTCACCGCCAATGCCGTTTTCATTCGGCGCTGCATTTGTACTGGTATTCGAAGGCGTATTTGCTGCCGTATCAATATTGCCTGCTGATGTTGAGGTGTCGGTAGAAATTGATGAGGCTAACGCCGGCCACCAATTATTCTTAGTCGCTGCGGTAAAGCCTAGTGCCAGTCCCCCCATAATCACAACAGCAAAAACAAAAGCTTGCTTTGCATAAAGTGAAAACGACGACGGAAGGCCTTCAACAGTAGGCAAAAATAAACTGCGATTGAATTGGTCATTCAACGATTTATCGAAACGCGCCGACGTATCGTGCTGGCCCCGCAATAATGCCTGCGTTTGCGTGCGATGGTGAGTTGAAGTGGGAGTTGGAGGTGCAACTTCAACCGTTTGTTCAGGGTCAATTTCAAGTTCTTGCACTCCCATTTCTGAGAGGCCTTGCACCATAGCATCGCTCGATACTAATCCGGATTTGCGTATTTTAACTGGCCCGTTTTGCTTGGTAATTTGAACTATCACCATGCCTGGCTGCAAATTTTCGATAGCAACAATACTAGACATACAAACTCCCAATGGCATACCCACACACTAACGCTAGTACAAACGTACCCGCCAAGTACCACCGGTTTTGGCCCTGCACTCTTTGGCTTACTACATCTTCACCCAAAATCTGTTCTGCCGCTGCGAGAAAAATGGGCTTTTTCACCACCGCATGTTGCTTAGTAAATGAGAGGGTTAACGCCCTATCACATAGCAAATTAATAACCCGAGGAATTCCCCCCGTTATTTGGTGTACTGCACGCAAGGTACCCTTGCTGAAAATACTGATATCGCCATCTGCCACGCTAAGTCGGTGAGCAATGTAAGAACTCACCTCTGGGGCGGTTAGCGGCAGCAGGTGATAACGAGCCGTTATGCGTTGTGCAAGCTGTCGAAGTTCATTGCGTTTAAGCAATTGCTGTAGCTCAGGCTGACCAATTAACACCACTTTAAGGAGCTTTTCTCGGTTAGTTTCTAAATTGGTTAATAAGCGCAACTGCTCTAATACCTCAGGCAATAAATGCTGCGCTTCGTCAACCATCAATACGGTATTCATACCCGATTGATGATTTTCGGCGAGTTTAGACAAAATGAGGTCAGTGAAATATTTAAGACTGGCTTTATCAGATGAATATGAAAGCCCTAACTCGTCACACACGGTGGCCAAGAGCTCTAAGGCTGATAACGTGGGGTTTAAAATCATCGCTACCTGAGTGTTATCCGGCAGCTGTTGAAGTAATTTTCGCGAAACCGTTGTTTTGCCTGTTCCAACCTCCCCAGTTAGCATTACAAAACCTCCGCTTTCCCTTAAGCCGAAGGTTAAGTGTGCTAGAGCCTCTTTGTGTCGTGGGCTCATGTAAAGATAGTCGGGGTTTGGCGCTATGGAGAACGGGTTGTCGTTTAACCCGAAGTAATTCAAGTACATGGTTTTCGCTAATTTATCGTAAAAACGATGATTAAACTACCAGAGCATGACGGTAAGTAAAAGCGCCATAGCACGCAGTAACAAATTTAATTGTAACATTGGTATACTCATCATTATTACCCTTACTTTTTGAAGAGCGAGAATACATGCAAGTTTACTTGGTTGGCGGTGCCGTTAGAGACACGTTGTTAGGAAGGCCCGTTACCGAACGCGATTACGTGGTAGTAGGAGCAACCCCTAACGACATGCTCGCAAAGGGCTTTACACAAGTAGGAAAAGACTTCCCTGTATTCCTTCACCCTCGCACTAATGAAGAATATGCCCTAGCTCGCACAGAAAGAAAATCTGGGGCTGGTTACACGGGCTTTATTTGCGATGCATCATCTGAAGTGACTCTTGAAGAAGATTTACGACGTCGCGACCTCACCGTTAACGCCATGGCGCAAGATGATTCGGGCAATATTATCGACCCTTATAACGGAAAAGCTGATTTAGAAAAAAGGTGCTTGCGCCATGTTTCTCAAGCATTTAGCGAAGATCCATTGCGGGTGTTTCGCGCGGCCCGCTTTGCGGCTAGGTATGCCTACTTAGGTTTTTACATTGCCGAAGACACCATCGCCCTTATGACATCGATGGCAGAAAGTGGTGAATTAAAAGCACTAAGTGCAGAGCGCGTATGGCAAGAGACTAAGCGCAGCCTTTTAGAGCAATCTCCCGAAGTGTATTTTTCAACGTTAGCAAAAAGCAAAGCGTTGCCAAGCTGGTTTATGGAACTCACTGACTTCATCGACGAAGCAATAGTGTTACTAATTAAATCAGTAGCCGCCACTAGCAGAAACGGCAGTAGGAGCAACGGCAGTAGCAGCGATGGCAGTAGCAGCAACGGCGACAGCAGCAGTGACGGAGACGTTATTATCGATAGTAAGGCGGATGAAAACGTCAGCGCTGATAAAAAAGAACACGATGATACCCAAATATTAATTACTCGGTTTACCTCACTTTGCATATTGTTAGATGAGCAACAAGCAGCGGCGCTGTGTAAACGCCTAAGGGTGCCAAACCAAGTAAGCGAGATTGTTGTGCTGGCCTGTAAATTTAAAACCTTATTGCTAGGCAATGGTATTGGCCCTGCGACAAGCCATAGAGCAAGCTTTACTGAAACCAGCATAACCTCTGATGCCCTGATCACTGTTTTCAACGCAGCGGACGCGTGGCGACGACCTGAGCGCTTTGAACGATTACTTTTTGCCATCGGTCCGGCGGCAGAGGCAAGAGAAGTAAAATGGTCAGCCACGCACGGCCTAATTAATAAGGCCTTAGCCGCAGCGAACCAGGTTAATGTTAAAGACATTATTGCCAATGGGCACAAAGGCGCAGCAATAAAAGAAGCGTTAGATAAAGAAAAGCTGCAGGCCATAGGCCATGCTATCGAGTCAGGGCAGGTCGAAGGCGCTAAGTAAGTCATTACATACAGCAAAGCTTATGTATTCTTTTCAAACCGCAAGAAAGTTCTGCCGTACAGCTTTTAATCGACGATTAAAAGCTGTACAACTCCGGTCAAAATCCTTTGTAAACTGTGAAACTCTTTCACGGTTTTTCCCTCTTTTCTGTGAAATTTACGCTGGCATACCAATTGAATAGCTAATCACATCAACCGTGAACAATTACAGCTTCACGTTGAACTTCCCTAAGGGAAGCTAATGGAAAGTTATAAATTGAAAAGAGGATGTCATTATGAAAAAAACACTTACAACACTTGCAGGAATCGCAGCACTTTCATCGCTAACATCATTTGGTGCCCATGCGCAATCAAACGATATCACCGCTGACGACAGTGGTTTTTATGTAGGTGGTAACTACGGATACCTTCGTGTAGAAGGTGAAGACGACTTTGATGACGACAAAGATGTATGGCAAGGATTGCTAGGTTATAAATTTAACGAGTACGTTGCATTAGAAGGTAGCTTCATCGATTTCGGTGACTACGGCACCGACTTAGCTGGCGGAAATACCGATGGGTATACGGCAGCAATTAAAGGTATTCTTCCGCTAACAGACCGTTTCTCACTCTATGCAAAAGCAGGTCAACTGTGGTCAGAAACTGAGTACAATCTAGGCGGCATATCGAATGAATCCGACGATGAAAGCCTTTTCGTTGGCGCAGGTTTAAGTTACGCCATTACCGCTAACTTCCTAGTGAACGCGGAATACACGGTGTACGATGCTGAACTAGACGCGGAAGAAGCCGTTGACGATATCGACGACACTAATTTTGAAACCGATTTAAAACAAGCGAGTATTGGTGTTGAATATCGCTTCTAAATAACAATTTTCAAATACTAAAAAGCCAGCCTTTAATCAGGCTGGCTTTTGTCTTTCAGTTTTTTATCTAACGTCCTTTTACTTAATCTTCTTACCTAACAACTGTCATTTCTTCAATTAAGTTGTTTGCCCCATCTACATACTCCATTACCCAAAGCATATAGCGGGTATCAACGTGAATAGTGCGGGTAGTTTTAGGGTCGAAGTCCCAATCTGAGTTAACACTCTCAAAGGTTCCATCAAACAATAAACCAATTAATTCGGCTTTCGAATTTAAAGTAGCAGACCCTGAGTTACCGCCTGTAGAATCTAAGTCGGTTAAAAAGTTAACTGGAACGCTGTTTATATCATCCAATTTATACGGGCCGTACTTCGACTCATTGATGAGTGAAAGCTGTTTTTTAGGTGAATTAAACGGCGTTTCGCCTGTGTCTTTCTCAGTAATCCCTTCAAGACGGGTGAAAGGCTCGTAGATAAGGCCATCTTTAGGCGAACCGCCCATTACGTTACCGTAAGTCACACGCAATGTGCTGTTAGCATCTGGATAAGCCAAACTTCCCATCGACTTCTGCCATTCAATAATTGCCTTCATGTATTTAGGGCGAAGCGCTGTGGCTTTGCCGCTTAAGGTTTTGCTTTGATCTTCAATACTCATTTCAGTATCGAAAAGAGCAACGGCCAATTTAATGAATGGGTCATCACTTTTTTCAAAGTCTTCACGGCTAGCGGTAAGCCATGACAGTCGAGTTTCAGAGTCAGTTAATGAGGTATTCTCGTAAAACGCCTTCAACGTTTTCTGCAGTGTTTGGCTGTCTGTAGAGCCGTCAATACCAACCGCTTCGTCAAATGCAGCAACGCGATTTTCTTCAGGTTGCTCGAGGTACATGCTGATCATTTTTTGCCAAACGGCTTGATCAACAACCGGATCGAAACGACGCTCTATTCGCTCCATTCCTTCTTTTAAGCGAATTTGATCCCGTTCTTGAAATCCAGATTCACGCTCAGCATCTGGCTTTTCACTCTCAATAGCATTGCGATATAACGTCTGCGCAGACGACAGTAACTGAGCGCGATTCAAGTTGTTGTACCAAAAGTTTTGCTTATTCATTTGCATCTGCTGTTCGCTTACCGCGTCTAGTTCAGCTAGCGCCTGCTTAAGTTCGCTTTTGTCATTTTTATCAAGCCAAGCCGACAGCTGTGCTTCGCGCTCAGCACGACGTGGTACTAATCCTACTCGTTTGGCGCCAGATAGCTGGCCTAATGTGTTCTTATGGAAGTTGTTTAAACCGGCAAGAGTCGCTTCGTATTTAATACGCGCGTCGCTTCCTTCTTCTGACGCTTTTTCGATAGTATCAATCCACTCGCCTACTAAATCTAAATAGGTGGGGTACAACCAATCGAATGTGTAAGACACACGGGACAAACGCGCATAGCGATTTGTTGAGCCGGGGTATCCCGCTGCCATAACAAAGTCGCCGTCGCTAAGCCCTGCGGCAGACACTTTTAAGAAATGTTCTGGCTTAAATGGTACGTTCTCTTCACTAAAATCGGCTGGCTTACCGTCTTTACCCACGTAAGCACGATAGAACGAAAAGTCGCCCGTGTGACGAGGCCACATCCAGTTATCGATATCACCGCCGTATTTCCCAATGGAATCTGCAGGTGCATACGCAATGCGAACATCGCGTATTTCCATTTGTTTAATAAGCTTGTATTCAAGGCCTTGGAAAAATGACGGCACTGAGCAGCGGAAACCCGGTTGTGACTCACATTCGGTGATCAATGCTTTACGGTTAGCTTCGATAGCATCGAAGCGCGCACGCCCTTCTACCGACTCTTTTATACCACCAGTTACTTTATCTGTTACGTCTTCAAACCCAACGGTAACAAACATACGGGTGCCAGGTGCAGCAGGCAGCTCTTCATTCATTTGCTTGGCAAGAAAACCATCTTCTAAATAGTTGTTTTCAGGCGTGCTGTTGTATTGCACAGACCCTCTTGCACAATGATGATTAGTAACCGCCAAGCCTTTATCCGACACAAAAGACGCTGAGCAGCCACCAAGCGACACAATGGCGCCCATGGGGAATGCCGTTAAGTCGTTAATACTTTCAGCAGGAATGGCCAGCCCAGTTTGCTTTAGCTCGCTAGCTATTGATGGTAATTGCTCTGGCGTGAACATGCCTTCTTTGGCATTTACGTGCAACGCGGCTCCAGCTGCACCAATAAATGCAGTTGAAATACATAACGCTTTTATTTTTGACATAGATTTTCCTTTTTATTGCCAATAGACGGTGTGATGAGCCGCCTTAAAATTCCGTGAGATAAAGTAACTGGCTACACACAGTTTAGTATTTTTGCATTGTCGCAAAAGCGTCAGCATATAGTGAGCACACAATTGTTAACAAGTGTAACCAAAGGCGGTGAAGTACTTAGTGCGTGACAGCATCACCCCAAATTTCTTCTAAGCGAGCGTCGCGGCCACATCCCCAGCGATATGTTGCATAACGGATCGGGCTTTTTTTGTAGTAGTCCTGATGATAGCTTTCATTGCCTTTGATGGGGTAAAAGGTTGAGGCGTTGAGAATAGGTGTAACCACCTGCTGATTTGGAAACTGGCTGATAACCGCCTGCTTAGATTTTTCTGCCAGCATGCGCTCATTCTCGTTTTTCACAAAAATGGCACTGCGGTAGCTAGGTCCTTTATCACAGAACTGGCCTTTGTCATCAAATGGGTCGATGTTTACCCAGTAATGGTCCAAAATATCTTGATAACTCAACACGCTAGCGTCGTAAGTGATCAACACGGCTTCGTAATGACCTTGATGATTGCCACTATACGTTGGATTTTTAAGTTTTCCCCCAGTGAAACCTGAAATAACGTCAGTTACCCCTTCCAATGTTTCAAAGTCTTTTTCCATACACCAAAAGCAGCCACCTGCCAGTATGGCTTGTTTCGTTTTCGCAGCCATTGCTAAAGGACCATAAAAAAGTACGGCACATGTTATTGCCAGCGTAAGAATTTTTTTCATAACAGCGTTTTACCTATTTTGAGAAGCGCTTTTGTTTAGCTATTTTCAAACGTTTAGGTGTGTTGACCTAGCCTGCTTTGCGTTTGTAATTGCATTTTTATCTGTAGTTGAGTCTATACGGTTAAAACAAAATCGCGGTTTTAATTTAGCGCTAGCAACTTTACCATTGCAATTGATGCAAAACGCGTAAACGAGAACGAAAGGGAATGCAGAGATAATCTCATTTCCTGTACAGTTTTTTTCTGTGTTTCGACGCATCAATGCTACAATACACCCCATTCATTTTAAGCGTTTTTATACTATGACTTTCGAAGAACTCGAATTAGACGAAACTCTCTGTCACGCCGTGGCCGATATGGGTTATGAAACCCCAACTAATATTCAAGAATTGGTTATTCCACTTGCCATGGACGGACGAGACATTTTAGCGTCTGCACCCACCGGTACCGGAAAGACAGCGGCATTCTTGCTGCCTGCGTGTCAATTTTTGCTGGATTACCCGCGTAAGCAACCCGGCGCTACGCGTATATTAATTCTAACGCCCACTCGTGAACTTGCCCTTCAGGTATACGAGCAAGCTAAAAGTTTTACCAAGCATACGCAACTAATCTGTGGTGTTATTACTGGCGGTATTAACTATGGCACCGACAAAGAAACACTAAGCCAAAACTTAGATATTCTTGTAGCCACACCGGGACGCCTTTTAGAGCACATCGAAAAAGAAACGGCTGACTGCCGTGATATTGAATGCTTAATTCTTGATGAAGCTGACCGCATGCTCGATATGGGCTTTTCTACCGTGGTAAATCAAATAGCCACAGAAGCTCGCTGGCGCAAACAGAACCTGCTTTTCTCAGCAACGTTAGAAGGCGCTGGGGTAAGAAACTTTGCGAAAGACATCTTAATTAACCCTGAAGTTGTTGAAGCAAATCCATCGCGCAAAGAAAAAAATAAAATACACCAGTGGTATCACCTTGCCGATGACTTCGCTCATAAACAAGCGCTGCTTATTCACATTCTTAAAGAGCAAGTGACTACTGCAGTTGTGTTTGTAAAAACACGAGAGCGTTTGCAGATGCTTAAAGACGTGCTTGCGTCTAAAGGAATCAATGTTTGCTGGCTTCAGGGCGAAATGCCGCAAGACAAACGAAACGCCGCATTAGCGCGTTTTAAAAGCGGTGAAGTGCCTATTTTACTTGCCACCGACGTTGCGGCACGTGGAATAGACGTACCCGATGTAAGCCATGTGATTAATTTTGATATGCCACGCAAAGCCGATATTTACGTGCATAGAATAGGAAGAACCGGCCGCGCTGGCGCAAAAGGTACTGCTATTTCACTGGTAGAAGCCCACGACTTTGCCATGGTTGCAAAAGCTGCCCGTTATATGGAAGAGCCTATTAAAGGGCGAGTTATCGCCGAGCTTAGACCTAAAAACAAAACGCCCAAAATTACTGCCAAAAAGAAAAAGGTAGCAACAAAGAAAAAGACAAGGCCGAAGAACAAAGCGAAAGCAAGGGCGAGTTCAAAAGCAAAGTCAGCTGGCAAAAAAGCCAAGTAAGTCAGAGTTTGTTAAGCACTGCTAGGGTATCTAAAAAGGGTATCTGACAAGGGCATCTAATTTGTGCAATTAAATTGAGCCATTAAGTTTAATCATTAAATTTAATGGCTATGGCTAGAAACAAAGCTAGCTGTCAGATTGTACAATGAAAAAGTGCCCCTTAGTGCCCGCTGTTGACTCAGTTCACTTGGTCCACTGACTGTGGCAAACCTATTCAACTCAGAGTAATGATATGACATTTCCCCAAAAAATTGTTTTAGCCTCGGGTAATCAAGGCAAGGTACGTGAATTCACCTCTCTTTTTGCTGAATACGGCGTAGACGTAGTTGCACAAAAAGAACTGGGCGTTGAAGACGTACCAGAAACAGGTACCACCTTTGTAGAAAATGCCATTATTAAAGCGCGCCATGCAGCTCAGGTAACGGGTTTGCCCGCTATCGCAGACGACTCTGGGTTGGTAGTTGATGCATTAGGCGGTGCTCCAGGCATTTACTCGGCTCGCTATGCTGGTGAAAACGCCAGCGACGGTGACAATATCGATAAGCTCTTGGCTGCCCTTGATGGCGAAGCAAAACGCAAAGCCCACTTTTTCTGCACACTAGTATTTATGCGTCACGCTGATGATCCAGTACCGCTTGTCAGCCAAGGCAAATGGCAAGGCGAAATTCTTAAAGCTCGCCAAGGCGACGGTGGTTTTGGATACGACCCCATTTTTAATCTACCTTCCCACGGCTGCACAGCGGCAGAGCTAGAAAGCGGCGAAAAGAATCGTGTTAGTCATCGCGGTAAAGCGCTGGCCATTTTACTTGATAATATGAGATCTGCTTTTGCGTAATCCACCCCTTAGTTTGTATGTGCATATTCCTTGGTGCGTACAAAAGTGCCCTTACTGCGACTTTAATTCACATGGATTAAAGTCGGCTTTGCCAGAAAAAGAATACGTGGCTCATCTACTCGATGACCTTGCAGAAGACGCCAAGTCTATTGGCGATAGGCAAGTAGATACCGTGTTTATTGGTGGCGGCACACCAAGCTTATTTTCTGCAGACGCAATGGCAGATATTATCGCTGGCATAAAAGCCCGGGTAAATTTAGCACCTGATGCGGAAATTACCATGGAGGCCAACCCTGGCACCGTGGAAGCTGGAAAGTTTTTAGGGTTTTATCAAGCTGGCGTAAACCGTATTTCTGTGGGAATTCAAAGCTTCCAACCGCAGCATTTAGCGGTGCTTGGCCGTATTCATAACGATGACCAAGCTATCAATGCAGTAAAGCAAGCGCACAGCGCTGGACTGCCTACGTTCAATCTCGACCTAATGCACGGATTGCCCCAGCAAAGCGTCGACAATGCTATGTCAGACTTAGATAAAGGCATCGCCCTTAATCCTTATCACCTATCTTGGTATCAGCTGACCATCGAGCCAAACACGCCTTTTTACTCTCGCCCTCCCGACTTACCCGATGACGACATACTGTGGGAAATTCAAGAACAAGGGCACCGAGTGTTAGAAGCAGCGGGTTACCAGCAATATGAAATTTCAGCCTATGCAAAAGAAGGCCACCAGTGTCGCCACAATGTAAACTATTGGCGTTTTGGTGACTACTTAGGTATTGGCTGCGGGGCTCATGGCAAAATAACGGATATAGAAAGCGGGACGATAAAAAGGCTAGTAAAGGTGAAACACCCTAGAGGCTATATGGAAATGAGTCGCCCTTATATCGATACCACCACACTGGTAGAAGAAGACGATATTCCTTTTGAGTTTTTTATGAATAGATTCCGTCTTTTAGAGCCCTGCCCTATCGACGACTATAGTGCGCTAACAGGCGTTTCAATAAGCGATGAGGTGAAGGCTGCGCTAGATGATGCTGCGCAAAAAGGACTGCTAGACATTACACCGCATCACTGGCAGGTAACAGCTAAGGGCCGACGCTACTTAAATACGCTGCTTTCCTGCTTTGTGTAATGCATGCAAATGAACCTGCACCGCGTTATACATTGCAATTTTAAAAGCAGCAGTTTGTTTGCAAAGCAGCAGCGCCGAGCTTACTCGTTAGCCGTTTGTGCTGTTTGCGAAGTAATAATGTTGTAGGGTTCAAACGCTGGAAGACTGGCTCTTAAGTTTTCCTCGGCAATGTCTAAACGCTTAAGCTTTTCACAAAACCATTCTGCTTTTTTACGCAGCGTCGTGGCCTTGTCGCCAACGTCTAAACCTTCACCAACCGTATTAAGCTGTCTTGTAATCGCCGCGACTTTCTCTTCATTCACTTCGCTGCTGTCGGTGTTAATACCGCTGATGGCTGAGAGAATACCGCCTACTGAGGTAGAGATCGCTTCTTCAAGCTGCGCCTCAATTTCACTGTCTACAAACTCATCGACGCTTTCTAGGGACCCAGGGCCAATAAAATAGTGATTACTGGCATGGCGAAACTTATCCTTCACTCTGCCTTGTACCCGCTTCATTGCGGTATTCAAGCGCTCGTAGCTGTCGTGATCGCTACCTACCAAGCCCAAGTAAACATGCTCGATAGTATCTATAGCCAAATCTACTCCTTCGGTGGCCAGCACTATCATTTTCGGCACTACATAATGCAGACCATTTGAATATTCACTAAGCCAAGCACGCTGCTCTTCATTAAGCGTTTGCCACCTGCCGTTAATAAAAAGCTGAGACTGTTCGTTAATTTGCACTACTGTGCGAGTTTTATCCATCACTCGCAATTGGTCGCTATTAACCGCAATGCCGTAGGCAAAATCGATGTTACAGGTATATTCAGCCTGCGTAGAAAAAGGCAGCCCTGCTAGCAAGCAAAGCAGTATCGAAATAGGTTTGAAACGAGGGAAATATTTCATAACGCTATTGTGGCTAGCTTACGACAAAATAAAAAGCCGTGTTGAGTTTAACGTGCTAAAAATCAGGTTGAACTTGAACTAGATTGGATAAAAAGAAAGCACATAAATCATTATGTGCTTTTCCATCGATAACTTTATTTGTTTTTGCTAAACGCAGATGTCTAATTGTCGGTGGTAAATGTTCTTACTAAGCGAACATAAATAAATCGGTCTTTTTCTTTAATCGAGTGGCTTGCATTAAAAAAGGCAACCACCCAAGCTCTATCAGGATCGTCAGCAGATGGTGTAGAAGTCCAAAAATCATCAGGGGGGGTGGCCGGGAAAAGCGAGCTATTCACAGCGGGTCTAACGCAGTCTCGCTCGGTAATCGAAGCAAGCTCTTTCACATTAGGTAAACGCCAGCCAAGCAAATCTTCGTCGCTTGCTTGATGGGCTAGTTGCAGCGCCTCTTGCCACGTGTACTTTATCGCTTCACCTTCGCAAGTTGAGCCGTTCCACGTTTGCCCTTCTGAGCAACGTCGCCATACAAGGTCGGTGGTAACATCAAGCAATGTACTGGTTGTTACCGCAGTAAAGTTGTCATTAGGGGTGGTTTCCAGGCCATCTGACAAACACTCTTGCGCTAGCGCCACGCTGGGAGTAATGCATAGCGCCGCTAACATACATGCACCAGCCATCTTGGCGTTTAATGTGCTGTTTATGGCTGCAGCAGCTTTTGTCATAAAGGTGTTTTTTATAGGTAGTATCATCACGTTATCTCCCTGCTCTCACTAAACGCACTCTCGCTGCCGTGGACTTATTGAGAAAGTTATCAACACCCGAGTCAAAATCTAACGCCCATGAATTTTGTGCATCATCACTGTTTACACCGTCTGCGCTTGGCACTGACGACCAATACCAAAGAGGCGTGCTCGATGGAGCCCCCGTATTAGGGAAGTAATCTTCATCTATCGCTACCCCGCTAACGTCGCCAAGATGCATAAGCGAAAAGAGCTCTTTGTGCGTGGGCATACGCCAATCGAAAAAGCCGCACAAACCTTGTGAGTTAACCTCGGCAACATAAGCCGTAGTATTACAGTTAGTGAGCAGGCATGTTGCGGCCATGCCCACTTGGTCGCCTTCAAAACCGCCGTTAACTTCTTCGCTATACCAAGAGTAGGTAAAGTTTACGTCGCGCACCGAACCGTCATCGGTTTTCACTTCCCATACCAAGCCGGTTACGTTGTCGCGAACGCAAGACCATGTTTGGGCATCAGCGTCTTGCTCATCGCCGTTTGCGTTTAAGCGGGTAAAATCAAAACCGGCTTTACCTCTACCTGCTTTTTCTATTAATCCATTTTGTTCAATAACATCAGAGCCGCGCTGACCGTCTTGGCCAGGGAAATCGTTTTGCTGTACTTGGGTTAGCGCATTATTGGTGGCTTGTTGTAAAAAACCAGTGTCGTTGACTAACGCAGTGGGCATGGGTTGAATACGCACCGAAATAGTATCTTCAACACTGTTGCTATTGGCATCGGTTACGGTAAGCGTATACGTCACTACTGTGGCAGACGATACCGCAGGGGCAATGGCGAAAGTAGATAGCGCATCACTATCGTCAACGGCTTTTATGCTTACCGATGTGCTTGTTGGGTCGCTATTGTTTAGGTCAGAGCCAGTCGCACCAGACAAAGAGGAGGTTGCAATACTGCTTCGCTCCCAAGAATATTGAAGCGGCTCTGCCGCCGGAATACTGGTACTCGCTTGTCCATTCAACACAATAACTTCACCACTAAATACGCCTTGCGAAAAGCCGGCGTTAGCTTCTGGTAACGTTTCGGCCTCAGACTGAATAGACAAACTCACTAAAGCGGTGTCGCTCGCCCCTTCGCTATCAACCACTTCTAGCTGGAATTCGAGGGTCTGTGGATCGTTTGCAATAGGCGTAGTGATACTCAACGTAGATAGATTGGTTTCCACACCCGTGATGACATTGGTTCCGCTGGTTTGCGACCACGTATAGCTGGCTATAGCGTTTGTATTTGCTGGCGCATCAGCATCACTGCTGCCAGAGCCGTCTAATACAATATTCACACCGCCTGGAAAATTATTGGCTGGCAAACCACTCCACTGAGGAACAGAAATATCTGCCACGGGATCGATATTAATAGGCGCAACTGTGATGATAGTGGCATCGCTGGTTGAATTACCGCTAGCGTCATTTACCGCCAATGTAATGGTATAGCTGGTGCTTTCATTGACCGAGGGAGCGACAAAGCTCGCTGAAGACGTGGATGTATCGTCATGGGTAATATCTAGGGTAGGCGACGCGGTCCAATTATAGCTATAGGTACCGTCTCCACCAGTTACGCTGCCGCTTAATGTATAAGTAACCCCTTCTGTAACGGTGGCGTCTGGCCCTGCATTTACCGCCAGAGCAATGTTGCCTGGACTGCTGTTGGAATCGGAGCCACCTCCGCCGCATGCACCTAAAATAAAGACACCACAACACACAACAAAAAATCGTGTCGCGGCAGTAAAAAAGCGAGGAGAATGAATAAAAGGCGTTACTTGCATAAAAGCTCCAATAGCACGACAACCTATTTGCCGTGCTTTTAAAAAACAGTATGTTTTAAATTACTGAGGGGAGTAAGGAATGAGGTGATGCAGTTGCGTTAACGCTAGAGTATTCTTTTCGACTCCTGCGCCTCTGACACCGATACCTGCAACGATTCTAATTGCTTTTTCCCTACTGCCACATCAGTCATGTCATAAATCATCATACTGATGTAATCCACTTTACCCGTTGCCGAAGTCAACGGTGAAAGCGTGATGTTTTGATACATATATGGCTCACTACCTGTAATCGGCCGATAGTTGGGAAACTTAAACAAATAGGGGCGTTGCTCCCATGTCATAAATGCACGGGTTTTCAATTCAAACACTGGCTTGGCTTTTTTCATAAACCAGTCTTTTTTGATGGCAGGAAATAGCTCAAATAACGATTTGTCTCTTACTTCGCTAGGCAGCATTCCGCTGTGGCTTTCCATAAAACCGTTCCACACCTGCACAGAAAAGCTTTTATCTAACACCACAATACCCACATCAACGGTTTGCAGCATATCCATCATCCAATGGAATTCTAATAAATCGTCGAGATTCTGATTCATTAAAAGTCCTCCAGCAAATGGGCGAGTTTTGAATTCATCATTTTCATCGATTCCTCAGTGAACAGCAAAATGAGATCGCATTGAACGTTGTAGCCCTCAAGGCCATAGCTTAATTCAATGGCAAGCGTTCGCTTCCACTTAATTTGGTTCATACTGATGATTTCGGTAATCGCGCGGTGTTGACCAAGTACAATGGGATGCCCTTGGCTGAAATTAACATCCATCTGATTTGCCAGCCCGCTGAGACAGGTGCCAATTAAAATACTGGCAGCGTCCATCAATAGTTCTAATTGAAGCTGGTCGTCTACCTCACCTTCTACATTTAATATTTTGGCCACGTCGTCGAAGCTCGAATCACTTAAAATACACAGCGCTTCGCCGCTGATACCTGGGCCTAAAAAGCCTTGGCAAACCGCGGTGACTTCTTCATGACTTTCTATATCTGACAGCATCATATGAAGTTCAGACACTTCAATGAGATTGACGTTGGGAATGGGTAATTCAACAAATACGTTCATGGTTCTGGCTAGGTGGTCGCCCGCTTGGCCCATGGCTATATTAGTAATCTCTTGGTAGCAATCGCGAATATCGGGGTCAAGAGGAGTAACCTCATGCACCTCTTCCTCTTCAGCATGCAGGATATTATGTTTATCTAATACCTCGGCAAGCGCCTGAGGGTCGACGGGCTTGCGAATAAAATCTAACGCACCAAGCGAGATTACTCGGTCACGGGCTTCAGGCTGAATATCACCAGACACCACAATAACCTTAGTTTTAAGCCCCTGCTTTTGAATCGCTTCTAAGGTGCCGTACCCATCAAGTACGGGCATATTTAGGTCGAGTAGAAGCAAATCGCCTTTACCGGCGGTAAGGGACGCAAGCCCCTCTTGGCCATTTTTAGCAAAGTGCACAGCAACGTCCCAATCTTGGGGAAGGCACTTAGCCACTTGCTTTCGTGCAACTAATGAGTCATCACAAACGAGTACGGAAAACATTAAGCTTTTATACCACCTAATTTAAGAAACCAGTTTTCACCGACGTTATCAATTACTAACTAATGTAACCGTATCGGCAGAATAACAGCAAACTGAAACGCGCTTTTGCATAAGCGTATAATGATATGAAATACATCACTAAGAAATAGCACTTTTGGGGAATATTGCCAACGATAGCACCAAATTAATGCTGTTGGGGCTTTATAACACTATGCTGAACATAAGGGGGAGAATAAAAGCGGTAAATAAGCCGTTAATGCAAAGCCCAAGCGTTGCCATTGCGGTTACCTCCTCGCCCATGTGAATAGCTTTGGCCGTGCCTACTGCATGGGCCACTGTACCTAGAGCGATGCCCTGAGCTTCTGGGCTTGTTACGCGGCACAACAAAAAGACCGAGTTGGAGACCACCGCTCCCACAATACCCGTGGTGATAACAAAAACAGCCGCCAGTGCTGGTATGCCGCCAATTTGAGCTGTGGCTTCCATGGCCAGCGGCGTAGTTATTGATTTAGCTAACATGGTGAGCTGAAGCGCAACGGGCGAACCCAGCGCATACAATGTAAACCACGCTAACAAGGGCGCCAACACACCGCCTACCGCAATACTGGCAAATAGTCGCCAGCCGTAATGCCTTAACTTTTGCCACTGCTTAAAAATAGGCAGCGCTAAAGCAACGGTTACCGGCCCTAATAACCAGTGCAACAGCGATACCGATTGTTGATACTGAGGCACACTCATATTACTGAATAAAAGCGCGAGCCCCACCAGCGATACCGTAATTACCAATGGGTGTGATGCGGGATGGCCGTTAAAAAACAGGTTCACTTTTACGCTAATGACGTAACAACACAGGGTAACGGGTAACCATATAAGGCCACTTACGGTAAAGGTATTGAGGATCGCATCTATCATTGCGCTACATCGACTTCTTTTTCATTAGTTTATTCGCTACCCACGCCGTTAACCCCAAGCTTAATGCTGTGGTGCCCCCAATCGCTACAGCCAGCGCCATCGCATTAGCTTCAATATCGCTCCAATACATACCGACTCCCAATACGGCGGGAACAAAAAGTACAGACATGTGCTTGAGTAAAGGCTGCGCCACTAATGTGGTGTGTGTTTCAATGTTTGGAAAGGCGAAAAGCAAAGAGAGCAATAATACCAACCCTAGTAACGGGCCGGGAATGGGCAGACCGAGGGAAGCTGAAAGAAATACCCCGCCGTAATAGGCGAGTAAAATAGCAAAAGCGCCAATGAACGTATTTTTAAGCTGAAGCATTTTCGCCTTTCGTCTCTTTGATATTGATTAGCAAGTGTATTCTCATACTAGCATGCTGAAAAGCGCGACAAAGGTCTTACTAATAAATGATCACCACGCGTTAGTTAATGATGAATGCTGCAAAGTGAGGCGTCAGAAACAAGTAAGGGCTAGATAAACTAGCCCTTACTTTTAAAATCAATACTTGCTAAAAACTCACTATCGGCCTAGAAGAAGCTGTCTTGGTGAATTTTAATAAACATGCTGGTGCCAACTTTCGAGTAGTCTATTTTGTACTCTTTTCCGTTAAGGGTTTGGATGAACACCAATGTTTTCTCATCGCCAAACACGTCGCTCATCGTCACGTCCACAAGCTCCATATCCATCATTTTGGCATCGCGCTTGTTCTCTGGCACTTTGCCTTCGTACTGCTTAATACCTTTATAGGTAACAATAATCGGCGGATGCTCGTCTCCATTAATGACCAGTAAGTCTAGCTTTCGAATTTTATGAATAATGGTGTTACGGCCACTTGTAATAAAGGCTCTTTCTGTCATTTTTATCTCCGCGACAGCGCACCTGCTGTATAAGGCAATGCAATGTTAAAATTATTATAAGTTTACCACTAATCACATGCGTAGCACATAAGCAGTAAGCTCTTGCTTTGACTAAAGTATAAACATAAAACGAATAAAACAGGCAAATAAATACGACTTTTTGTCGCATTTTGCCTACTTTCGCTGCAACTACTGCCTCTTTTCTATGTTTATCGCGCTAATTTAGTGCCATTTTATCCATGGGCGGTATACCAAGTTGTTGATCAGCTTCTTGCACGGCGCAATTTCAGATGACGCAAACTTGCAGTCGTCTACCTCGTTTATATCTAACTGAGCAAATATATTAGACACTGAAATATCAATGTCTAGGTCGGTATCTAGCTGTGTCATGGGAAGTATAAACTCAACACGGTTAGTGAATGCACACGCCTCAACTTTCACCTCATCAATACCTGTATCCTCACACCCTGCATTACCCAAATGATAAGACCATGTCGATGACGGGTCACCGGCTTTTGATACGTCTAACCGCAAAAACATATGCCCGTCTAACTGGTTAGCAAACATAGACTTATCATTTATCGGCGAGGTCTGTTTATTAATGTCGGCGTGATTTTGCTCTAAAGGCAGCCCCATAGTGAAACGCAAGTTGGTTGACAACTTTAATAGCTCTTCGGAAACGTCTAATACAATCTTATTGTTCGCATCGCTTGGATTGCTGCACATGGTATGAAATTTTAAAAGCGCGGTAGACGGCGTTTGCCATTGTGTTTGCTTAAACTTCACTCGCTGCCATTTCCCGTCAACCCGCACCTCTGGCTTACTCAAATAGAACCCAAAGTAGTCGATATTCCATCTGTCGTTTCCGGCGCGCACAATGACGGGACAGGCATCAGTTTCAACGCCCACTAGTTTAAACGGTATTTCACCAGCTTCTCTGCTGCCAAAGCTCCCCATATCACAACCACTCAATGACAAGGTGGCAGTAAACAATAGAGCTAGTAAAGAAGCAGAACGGGAATGCATGTTCATAACGGAGCGTTTATCCTGTAAAAAAAGAGATGAGACATCTAATAGACAAGCAATAAGGAAGTAAAGTTTAAAAAAAGCGTAGTCAATTAACCCAAGCGATTGTTTGCAGCCATGAGCTAATCGCAAACAGCCTTGAGCCAATCGACAACAGCCCTGAGCCAATCAAAAACAGCCCTAATAGTGCTGCTTTTGGCTGTAGCGAGTCAAGAAACTTAATAGGAGTAGAGAAATCTGCGCCCATCGCCAAAAGCTTTTCACCACATCTTGCGCTAATGTGAACAAAAATAAAGCAAACAATTCATAAAGCTATTGCCAAGGCGTGACAAGCCAAATAAAACTGCTTATACTTGCGGTCGCTTGAATATGTGAAGCTCATGTTGCTTTCAAACATAGCTTTGAATCACATAGTTAACGCAGCGCAATATACAATTCAAAATGGCCCAATAGCTCAGTTGGTTAGAGCATCCGACTCATAATCGGCAGGTCCCCTGTTCAAGTCAGGGTTGGGCCACCATTTTTTCCCAAAATATTCTATAAAGCTCAAACGCACTCAAAATTAAAAAGCTAACCCTAATTCCCTCTCGAATTTTGTCGAGCATATTGGATAAAGGCTGCGCAATGTGTGATTGAATTTATGATTGTTATCACATACTATTCTTAACTTGCACGACAATAATATAGAGAAGTACCTGTATAAAAGCTGTCTAAATAAAAGGATATAAATATGGAACATTTAAAGTTTTTATTAATTGGTTTTTTGATGGTTTTGTTAGCAGCATCGGGATGCGCTTCTAATCCGAAAGGCGCTTCGTTTGAACAAGCACCTGATACCGTATCTCCAGATCAAGCACGAATTACGATTTATCGTGATTCCGACGCCTATGCGGCCTCTTTTTCTTGGCTTGTGGCTCAAAATGTAAGTCAGCAAAGTCCCAAACCGCTCGCGGTCATCTCTAGAAATACTTACTATCGTTTCGATACAGCTCCTACACGAATTGAGCTATTGGCAGATTTACAGAAAAGCCCAATATATACGCCCGTATCTCCGCTTGCTGCGGTAGCCGGTGTAATTTCTGCTGCTGAAGCAAAAAACACTAACGATAAAATTGATTATGTCGCGCTTCATGATTTTGAAGCAAAGCCTGGACAAGAATATTACTTTAAGCTTGAGTTTAAAGACGCAATGCTAGATCCAAGCCCTTATCTTGTGCAAGTGACAGGTAAACAAGCTATGAACGATCTTAAGAAGTCAAAAATGGCATTATTACCGAAGACATAATTCCGCTATTTTTTGCTTCAAATGAAACGATAAATTCTGGACTGCAGACATCATTAAGGTTCTCAGTCCCTAGCACGTAAAACTCAACAAACGTGAAGTTAGCTGTAAGCCTGCACAAACACTCCATCAAGCAACGAGGTCAACAAATAACACGCAACTATTATCGCTACATTGAACAATGCACGAATGGCCCACGGGAAGTTAGCGTATTGAAGATTCAGTTTGCTTGTGACTAAAACTGCTGCCCCCATCACTGCAAACCAAGGTGTAAAAAAGAATATAGCGTGCCACTTAAGCAAGGTAACCGCTAGGTCGTGAAGCGCTCCGCTTACTGCAAAAGTTATCATTATCGTTAGCCACTGCGGTAGCCATTTTGATAGTGGCCGCATTACGTATCGCGATAAATAGTAGCTCCATATCGGATTCCAATACCGCCAAAAATGACTGAAAGATTTGGCCCCTAGAGAACGTGAAAGCATATTTTGCAAAGAGCCAGAAGCACCTAGTCCTAAGCCGGTTCTTTTCTTCACATATTGATTTAGTCTAATCGTCAAAATACGTCTCTTTTGAAAATAAAATGGGGCGATATCTATCGCCCCATTATGTATTTTTAGCAGATTTATAAATAGCCTAATATTGTTCCGGTCCCTGCACTAGGATAATCGGCGAACTGGTATCGCTCGCGTCTATCTCAAAGCGCAACGTTTGCGATTGGCTTACCGTCAATTGTACGTTACCAGCGCCTTGCGTTAACGATATAGATTCTCCTACATTAATTGAGCCACCGTTACTGCCTAAATTCGGGCTAGACCAGTTAGCTTCCGCTACTTTAAATTCGTAGGTACCAGCACTAACAAAAGTACTTATAGCGTAAACCCCTGCCCCTTCGTATGTCATTGGTCGAGACGTTCCCCAATCGCCCATGATGCCGCGTAAATAAATAGCGGTATTGCCATAAGGTGCAGGTATTGCATCAGGGTTTTCATTAGAGATAGTGAGCACTGGATTGGCATCATTTGAAGCATCTAACTCAAAAGTATAGTCGCCGTCTTTAATAATGTTCAGTGTAAGGTTATTACCGCCATTACTGAGTGTAAACGACTGCCCAGCTCCTACCGCGAAACCACCACCAATGTTTGCCACGTCGAAATATTCATCCGCCAGCTTGAATTGGTAAGTGCCTTCAAACAAATTGGCGGTAAGACGATATTTATCATTACCCACATACTCAAGAGGTAAAGACATATCCCAGTTGTTCATACTTCCGCGAAGAAATACTGTTCTATCGCCATAGGGTGGCAAGGCTGACAGTCCGTACCCTTGTTCGCCATTTTGCGGCTTAACAAATATTGCAGTAGTAAGCGCTGGCAAACTGAATGTACTGTTGCTAAACGATGCATTTTGTACTCGTTCATCGGCAGACGTCTGCTGATTGGAATGAAGCTCAAAGCCGAGTGCATCGACTATGCTGAAACTCTGTGTGCTTTGTGTTCCGTTAAATAGCACCACAATTGCATCATTGTTTGCGTCCAGGTCGGCAAGGCCAATACCGTCATCAAGACTCATCACAATTAACCCTTGTACTTGCCCCTGCCCCGTATTGTGAAAACGAATACGCTCTGAAATAGCTTCTGCACTTGTTAGCCTAAACAATTTGCTTGTAGACCGAATATTAAGAAACTCTTTAAACAGTGAGGAAGTCAGCTGAATATCTTCAGAGCCAAACTGCGCGTTAGTATTCGCTGAAACGCTGCTAATCTCTCCCCATTTCGCCTCGTTATCTTGCGCTAACGGTAAGCCGATATTCCAATTATTTGTTGTCTTGGTAAAGTCGACTCTATTGAACCAATCACCTGCATCGTAAGTGTTTCGGTCCATTGATTTAGAGCGAATTAGATCTGAGCCCATGTGGAGAAATGGGATCCCCTGGCTTAGCAAAGGAATAGAAAGAGCAACGTTTTGAATGCGAACGCGATCTTGTACTGCCATATCACTTGGCAAACCATATTGAAGCTGATCCCAAAGTGCCTCATTGTCGTGCTTAGAAATATAGTTAACGGTATCAGCGGGGTCATCACTGTAGCCGGCCGGCTGTCCGTTCCAACTATAGTCGTAGGTAGACAAGTAAGTACCGTCTGCGGCTACAAATTGATAACTACCTACATTGCCCACTAAGCCAATTCTTATCGTATCTTGATCGTGAAGGCTTCCCCCTGTGTTAAATAGAGCTGCATTTCGCACTGCCTCTCGCTGTCTGTCTGAGAAGGTACCTATTTCAGATCCAGCCATATTAAGCTGGGCCGCCTGCTCAAATCTGCGATTGTTAACCACTTCACCAAAATTCCAACCTTCTCCATAAAAATAGGTATCTGAGTCTACTTCGCGTACGGCTTCACGAGCATCTAAAATGGCTTGCTTCGGTATATGCCCCATTAAATCAAAGCGGAATGAATCGAATCCAAACTCTTTAGCAAAACTGACTAACGAATCGTTCATTAGTTTTGCCATCATGACGTGCTCAGTAGCGGTATTTTCACAACATGTTGAGTTCTCTATACTGCCAGTGGTTTCACTTAAGCGCTGGTAGTATCCAGGTACTACTTTATCGAGTAACGATGTATCGTAAAGCCCCGATGATGCCGTGTGGTTATACACCACGTCGAGCACTACACGCAGACCCATTTCATGAAGCGCTTGGTTCATTGCGCGCATTTCTAAAACTCGAGCCTCACCGTCTGGAGCCGTAGCATAGCTTCCCTCTGGCGCAGCAAAATGGTGTGGGTCGTAGCCCCAATTAAAACCGTCAAAGGCACGCATTGAGTCTACTAACGCTTGTGCTTGAACAGTGCTAGGTGAATAACTTTGCAGTACATCTAAAATAATCGCGTTGTCATTTTCCACACCGCAGACAGGCGCTTGGGCATTTAAACTACACAGTTTGCCTACGGTATCGGTAACATCTACGCGGCCTTGTTCATCTTCTCGAATAGTTGCTATATCGTTCGCCGGCAACATGTGAAAATGGGTGAGGCCTGCACGTTGTAACGACTGTAAATGTTGAACTGGAGCAGAATTAAGCTCGGTAAATGCCATATATTTACCGCGATGTTCAGCACTGGTACTCTCATCGAGAATACTAAAGTCGCGAATGTGACTTTCGTAAATAATGATATCTTCAGGATCCTTCGCTGCTGGAACAACGTGAGTATCCCAGCCTGCTGGTTTCAAGTCTGCATCATCAAGATTTACAAATTGAGTAAAGCGGCCATTTGTGGACAGGGAAATTGAATAAGGGTCGGTTGTCTCAACTAATTCAATGTTTTGTGTGAGTGGGTGGTATACCGACAGTTCATAGCGATAAAACTGCCTGTCTAACGTTGCCTTTTCACCCGTGTGACGCCAAATACCTGTGTCTGAATCAAGTATCATAGGATAGGTGTTTTGTAGCGCTTTTGCTTTGTTGTACACCTTTAATGTAACCGACTGGGCAGTTGGTGCCCATACTGAAGCGGTCACTGACTCGTTACTATAGTCTACGCCTAACTTCGCTTCATTTGCGTCATTGTTAGTACGTGTATATAAATAGTCTAGAACTCTTGGAATTTGAACTCGCGTTGAATCAACAATGTTTCCTTCAGCATCGGCAGCAACGGCAATAAGCTGACCTGTCAGCATCTGCTTAGCTTGCGATTCGCTTACATCGATTGAGAAGCCGGTAAACCCACTTAAGTGCGGATTATTGTTGTAATGAACTTGCTCTGGCGCATCTAAATACATAGGAGTGCTAGATGCTGAACTCAATGCATCGGTATTTAACAACGACACACCCGAGCTCTCTATATCAAGGCTCGCGTCAGACGAATGATACAGCGATATATTTACGGCATCGCTGTGCTCAGTAAGCCAAAGCAAGGTATTACTATCCATCCAGTGAGCTCTTGCACCGTCTAGAAACTGAGGACGGTTAGCTACGGGTGTATACCAAAGCTCTGGAAAGCCATTAAACGTGAAAACTTGGTTACCAAATTCAGGTTCAAATTGACTATCAGCGTCGCCTAGCGGTTTTTCATTTCCTTTATGTAAAATAAAGTTATAGCAGTCGGCTCCAGGCTCCACCGACATTATGTAATACGCACCATAATCGGGATGAACTCCGTCAGCAGGATAGGGATCATTCCAATTACTAAAATGAGAACTTTGTGTAGTAGGCTCAGCGTAATTGCCACATGCTTGGCCATTCCAAAGGTGTAAGCCCCATCCGTCGTATTGACCATCGTCGCGGTCATAAAATACAGCAATCTGATTTTCAGCGAGTGTTAGACCCGAGCCCCCGCTGTCTTCAACAACCCCCTGCACTGAAAGGTCTAAGGAAAGGCGGGCTCTACGCAGTTCCAATCTAGCGTTTACAGTAGCGCGTTCTCCAGGTGCCAGTTGCTCAGTATCTAGCGTTAAGTAAGGTACGCCGTCTTCTTCTCCACTGGCATTCATCAACGCATGGCTGCTAGCGTTCACCATGACACGTAAAGGGCCTAGTAATATCGAATCGCCCGTATTTTCAACCGTAACTGTAGTGACGTATTGTCGATTAATACGATCGAGCATAGGGCGCTTAAGGTAACTTGTATCAGCGGCCTCTGTTTGTTGCCAATCTGCAAACGATGGCGCGCCTGTAAGCGCTAGTAAAGGTAGGCACATCATTGATAACTTGTTCATTATAATGCTCCCCTTTTATCTTGATGCTTACGACGAATGCCAATAATGGCTAGTCCCATTGCCATTAATAATGAAGTGTGAGGCGCTGGCACATCTACTTCTTCAGTCAGGGCGACATTATCGATAATGAACGTTGAGGCAAATGACTCAGTGTTGAAGCCAGGCTGCAATACAAATTCAAGAAAAAAGCCATCGTAACTATTATCAATTTGCGTGGTAAATGTGCCGCTGCCGTTTTCAAATACAGAAAATAGTGGTTCGATATCAATCCCATCGTTTAGATATACTGAGAACAAATCAGATTCGATGTCGGTTTGTAAGTCGAGCCCACTGAATATCCAATCAAAACTTAAATCTAACGACACACCATTGGCAACATCTGATAAATCGAGCTGTGTAATCAATGAGTTGTTAAAGTTGACGAGCATCGAATTCTCTAGAGTAATTTGCGCAGAACATTGACCTGCATTGTTTATTATCGAGAAGTCACTGGTATCATCGGGTTCACCCAACAAGTCTGTGTCTAAACTCCACCCATCGAAGCTGCATGTTTGAAAATCGCCGTTGGGAATAAGGCTAGCATTAGCCCGTGTGCACATAACCTGAGCGCATATAAAAAGTAGTGTAACTGCCGTTATAAACCTGAAATTCATCATTTCACCTTTTTGTTAAAGAAGTCCATTTTGTGTTAACAAAATGTTTATTTTCCACACATGCTATTGGAAGGGATACTTGCTTACTAGCGTTTAGCCCCTAAAAGAGCGCTGAATACGTATGCAAAAGAAATAAGGCACATCTACGTAAAATCACCGAACGTGTAGATAAAAATCTAGAAATGAACAGTAATTATAGGAATATTGAGATTAACGGAAGGTGCTGATGTGGCGGAATTCAAAAGCGAAGCCCGTTGTGTAATTTCATATTTTGAAACCCAGCGAGAAAAAACTTTATGCGATAGCACTCTATTTCAACCCAAAAAACATCCAGTTAATGCGGCGAGATTTTTGGTATTTCTCCTTCTTTAAAATGACTTTCTACAAAACATGAAATTTTATTGGCATGAAATTTTTTTGCACGTATGGCGTTCTTATTTAAAAATTCACATTTAAGGTTTATCGCCGTGCTCATTTCAAAATACGACAATACTGTTAAGCGTTTACACCATTTCGATGGGGTAGCATTACTATTAATAAGGCTTTATCTAGCGCCAGTTATGATTCAGGCCGGTTGGAATAAAGCCAGCAGCTTTTCAGGAATAGTAGATTGGTTCGGTAATGAAGATTACGGTTTAGGGCTACCCTTTCCATTTGTGCTTGCGCTACTGGCTACAGCGGCTGAACTGGTTGGCGGCATCTTTCTTTTGTTTGGCTTGCTGACGCGATTAGTTAGCGTTCCTTTGCTAATAACCATGCTGGTGGCCATGGTAACCGTGCATGGAAAAAACGGCTGGCTAGCTATTTCTGATGCCTCTTCGTGGCTGGCTGATGGTACTATTTTGCTTAACGAGCGCATTATGGATGCTCCTGAAAAGCTAGATGCTGCCAAATCACTGCTTCAAACCCACGGCAACTACGACTGGCTAACTTCAAGTGGCAATATTGTGGTGTTAAATAATGGCATTGAATTCGCCGCCACCTATTTTGTTATGTTACTCGTACTACTTATTTACGGCGGCGGAAAATACGTGAGCGCCGATTACTTTTTAACAAGAAATAGGTAGCACTAACAACCTTGTTACCTATGGCTATTGGCTTACTCCTATTGCTGTTTTTATTCCCGGCCTTGTTGCTGCTTTTATTTTTGTTCTTGCTGCTGCTCCTGTTGCTGCTCTTGCTGAAGATTAATTGCAGCAATAGGAAATGGAATAACGATACCTTCTTCGTCAAAGCGCTTTTTAAGCAATTTAATAAACGCACTTTTAATAAAGAAGCGGTTGAAGTATTCACGGGTTCGCAGCATTACCGTAAGGTTAATGCTCGAACTATCGAAGGTATGAAAAAGCACAAACGGCTCGTAGGTATCTACTCCGTATTCATGGGTGTGCAGTGTATGTTTGGCTACCTCTAAACACACTCTTTCAACGTGATCTAGGTCAGAACTGTAATGCACGCCTAATTCCACAGGCACCGATAGCTCCCGCTCGGGATAGTAGTAATTAATCAACTTTGAATTAGACAGCTTACTGTTGGGCACAATAACAATATTGTTTGGTAGCATTCTTACCCAGGTTGAGCGCCAGCCAATCTTTTCAACAAAGCCTTGCTCGCCTGAATCTAGCTCTATGTAGTCACCTATTCGAATAGGCTTATCCATCACTAACTGAATGCCTGAAAAGAAGTTTTCAAGGGTAGGCTGCAGTGCTAACGCCACCGCCAAAGAGGTAATACCTAGTGATGCCACAATGGGCGTTATAGAAATACCCATAGCGCTTAAAATAATGAGAATGGCCAGAACAGCTAATACTGCCCGAAGCGCACCACCGGCAATGGCACTGGTATTTTTAACTAAAGACGACTGGTCTTTGTAGCGACGTAGGGAATAGGTAAGAAAACGCTCTAAGAAAAGGAACAACGTGATGATAATGCTCGACTCAATAAGCACATTAAGTACTGTAAGCGTGCGTTCATCGTCTACTTTAAAAACAGATACCACGCTTTTTACAAGCAGTAAAAATATTACCCATATAGTTAGGCTAAGGGGTGCGTTTAAGGATAAGACGAGTACCCGATACATACCCGACATACTGCTAGTTTCGGAGCGAGCTTTTTCTTTCAAACGCACCAAAACAAGACGTTTTACCAAAAAAAGAATGACAACAGCCAAGAATAAGCCGGCTATCGCTGCCAGCTGTTTGGGCTCTAACGTACTTGCTATGTCCATGTCAGCCTTGTCTCCCGCGTAGTGCTGGCGTGTGCCACTTTAAACTACCTGCTCTTTTCAATAGCGTGGTTGCTTACTGGTCTAGTCATCCCCTAGTGCACTGCAACTTTTGCGCCGTAAGTTTTAGGCTTATGCTATCGAGATGTTTTACCGGCTGTGCCGTGCAAATGAGTCTGTCACCACAGGCACTTTCTACTAATTTTGAAAGGGCAAACGAGGAATAGAACTAACAGGATACTGCACCGTCTCATTTTTTGCGGTAGTATAAACGGCGTTAACCGTTAAATTTAACGCTAAATCAGAGACTTACTAAAGCTACGGAGATAACCTCGTGTCGAGAATGAATTATCATCATTTGTATTATTTTTGGCGCGTCGCGAATACCGGTAATTTAACCCAGGTAGCCAACGAAATTCACCTTTCACAATCGGCTATATCGGCCCAGCTTAAACAGTTTCAACAACACTTAGGTATAGAGCTTCTCACCCGCAAGGGGCGTTCACTTATTCTAACGCCCGAGGGCAAGCAGGTACTTGCCTACGCCGACGACATATTTTCGAAAGGCGAAGAACTAGAGAGTTTGATCAATAAGGGGCTACCCACTCAACATAGGCACGTTTCAATTGGCGTGTTATCGAACTTATCTCGAAACTTTGTAGAAAGTTTTACGCTACCGCTTATAAACGATAAATTTGCTACTTTCTCTTTGCAAACAGATAGCCTAGAAAACCTGCTCGATGGCCTTTCTAGCTTTAAATTCGACATTATACTCACCAATCACAATGTTGAATTAGGTCAGCAAAACGCCATATGGCACAGCGAATTAGTTTCCCGCCAAGCCATTGAAATTATTGGGCCTACTAAGCCTCAGCGAACCCGTAAGTTCCCCAATAGTTATGGGGATGCGACCTGGGTTCTGCCTTCTCAGAATAGTGAAATTCGCTCTGCATTTAGTATTGCTTGCGCCAAATTTCAATACACCCCCAAAATAAAGGCAGAAACCAACGACATGGCGATGCTTAGATTGTTAGCTCGAGATAGCGGCGCCTTTTCAATTATGCCTGAAGTGGTAGTTCGCGATGAAATTGCCAATGGCCTTTTACATATTCAACAAAGCCTGCCCGACGCCTACGAACATTTTTATGCCGTTACCCTATCGAAAAAACGGGTTTCTCCCCACGTTCAACAGTTGATTGAACAAACGAAAAGTTAGCCCAAAGCCACTACTCTGCTTACTCGATTATTCAGTGCAAACCACGAATCGGTATTAGGTAAGGCTTCAATATAAATACAACTCAGCCCCTGTTTATCTAATTCATGCAGTGCATCATAAAAGTCGCGACTGTATTGCTGAGGCGTTGAAGAAAGTTGAATGTAGTTTCTTTTTTCTAAAGGCCATGTGCAGGGTGAAAGAGCTATTAAGCCTTCGCCTTTGGTAAATCTCTTTTGCACTAGCGCGTTTTGGGAAAGCATCTTCACTGGCGTATTCGGCTGATAATGCTGTAAGACGCTGCCAGGTACAGTAAGGCCCTCATTGTTTTTGAAAGTGACTTCGGTCTGTAAGTCGCGTTTCAGGCTGTCGCGGTCGATAGGCCCAGGCCTCAATATGCAGGGCGTCTCTCCCGTTACATCAACAATGGTCGACTCAATACCCACTTCCGCCCTTCCTCCATCTACCACTGCGGCAATTCGTCCATGTAAAGACGTAAGCACGTGGGCAGCGCTAGTTGGGCTTATAAACTTGTATTTGTTGGCAGAGGGAGCAGCAAGCCCAACTCCCGCCGCGTTGATTAACGATAAGAAATCATCACTCGCTGGCATTCTCAGCACCACGGTATCTTGCCCCCCGGTGACGGTATCGCTTACCCATGGCTGCTTTTTTAGTAATAGTGATAACGGCCCCGGCCAATATTTTTCAGCCAATAAATAAGCCCGCGATGGAATATCCCTAGCCCACTTTTTCATATCAGCAATATTGGCAATGTGAACAATAAGCGGGTTTGTGGCTGGCCGCGCTTTGGCTTTAAAAATGGCTTTCACCGCATCTTCGTTCGATGCATCGGCAGCAAGGCCGTATACCGTCTCGGTTTTAATAGCTACGCACTCACCTGCTTTAATAAAAGCGGTTGCCTGTGCTAAGTCGTTGGGAAAGTGAAGAATAGGGGTTGTAGGTTGCATGCTTCGTTATACAAAAATTCTGTTAGCGTAATGATCGCCCTCAATGAATATAAAATAAAATTCAAATTATCAAACAAAATCATTCATTAAACAGAACGAATTAACAACAAAAGTTCACATTCAATATATTTTTCAACATTTTACTTAAAACAAAAAATTAACACAGTTAAAAATACGAACGATTTTTAAATATATATCTATTTTTTAAATTAAACTGACCGTGCTTTACTGCTTAAAACAAAAAAGGAGTAAAACATGTCACCTCAAACCAGCGCATTTTTGCTAATTTCGCTGCCACTGTTCTGGGCCATACTGTCTTGGTTTACCAGTAAAAAAGCCACACTGTTCTCAACTGTCAATATCGAGAAAGTCGCTATTGTGGGAAGCATCACACTGCTCATCGTGTCTTTAGCTACTGGCCTTTCTAGCAGCATGCTTACTGATGAGGGGACAACTGCAGTGGGTGTCATGTTAGTCTCTATTTCCCCTATGAAAGCCATTGTTATGCTAACGGTTGTAGCAATAGGCACCATACTGATGCGATTTTCTCGCAATTATTTAGTGGGTGAAGCCTGCTACCCCCGTTTCTTGCGCTGGATGCAGCTTACCTTGTCCTCTGTGGTTATTACTATCTTAGCCAACCACCTCATTATTTTCTGGGCGGGATGGCTAGCGGTCAGTCTTTCTTTGCACAACTTATTGCTACTTTATCCCGAGCGCCCACGCGCCATTATTGCGGCACATAAAAAGTTTATTTTGGCTCGCACCTCAGAGTGCTTGATGGCGGGTGCCTTTGTATTGCTGTTTTTAGCGTTCGACACCTTGTATATCGATGAAATTTTGTACCTCGTTAATCAACCCAGTTCGATTATCCAAACACAAAGTGGATTAACTAACGCTGAGTTAACGACTTATGCCGCCTGCCTAATAAGTGCAGCTGCGCTGTTAAAATGTGCTCAACTTCCGGCGCATGGCTGGCTTATAAATATTGTCGAAGCGCCTACGCCAGTAAGTGCGCTACTTCATGCTGGCGTTATAAACTTGGGTGGGTATCTGTTATTGGCCTTTGCGCCCCTCGTTGCTGCAAGTAGTCAGGCGCAGTGGATGCTGTTAGTTGTAGCAGGGTTAAGTGTATTTTTCAGTGCATTGATCATGACAACCCGCGTCACAATCAAAGTACGACTTGCTTGGTCAACATCATCACAAATGGGGTTAATGCTTATTGAATGCGCCATGGGGCTTTATTCGCTTGCGCTAATCCACTTGGTTGCTCACTCGTTTTACAAGGCCTATGCGTTTTTAAATACAGGTTCGGCGGTTTATGAAACCTTAGAGCACGATATTAGCGCCCATCGAGCCCCCCTCTATGCCGACTGGCTTAACGCTGCGTTTATTACCTCTCTTGTCATAGCTGCTAGCTTTACACTTTCTAGCTATCAAGGGCCCGCAAGCCCCTGGGTACTGATGGCGCTGGCATTCACCGCGTTTCTTGCCATGCGAACCGCTAATTCAGACCAAACACAAATGTATATCTTAGTGGCTATCACCATTGCTCTTGTAAGCTTTTACGCAACAATAAAAGGCCTTATTCAAAGCTATATTGTGCCCGCTTACCCGGCCCCAATTGGCATGTTTTCGCTAATGGACATATGGGTATCAGCATTGTTAGTTACGCTATTTGCGCTGCACTTTGTCATGCAAACATTTGCTAATCATATTGCAGTGAAGCGTTTTAAACAGCTTTTGTTTGCAGGGTTTTACCTCGATGAATGGTTTACCAAAATCACATTAAAACTACATCCAATAACGCTGCGTGAGAAACAGTCGCGACCTAGTCATGCAGCATCAGTGTCTAAAATTGGGAGTCAATAATGACCGTTATCTCACTTAACGCCTCAAGTCTTGATGAAAAGCGCATTCACAAAGCGGCAGCCCAAGCTTGTGAGGGAGTTGCGCCAAACTTCCCTCTTGATAAATTAATTGCGGTAAACCCCTATTGGAAACTGATAAACAGCTCGCAGCAAGACGTATCGGCAAAAGTACATGCCCTTGCCGGTATATCAACCGTGATGCCAGCGTCTCATTGGTTAGATTTGTATAAAGAGGGAGAGATCTCAGACAATGCAATTTCTCACAGTTTAATTCAGTACGGTATTACGCTAGATAGCGCAACGTTTTTGTCTACGCTTGGCGATACCACCAAGAAGTTAGCGCTTCCACTTATTACAACGCACTTCGACAGCTATCGCTCGGCAAGTGAAATGACATGGCAAGATGAGTGTTTATTTCAAATCAGTCAGTTTTGCGCGGCGTACTATCAACACGAATCTCCTCTTGTTCACGTTGAGGGCAACTCTGCCGCCGACACCTTGTATAAAAGTTGGCTTAATGGGTTAACGCACGACGCCGGCATTAACGTACTGATGAATACCCGCGGGCTTAAGAAAGTATTTGAAACCCTGCCAACAAGTGTTGATGGCCTTCTACTTGAAGCGAGTAAAACACTGGCGCTAGATAACAGCAAAGCGCAAGACTATTTCTACGCGCTCATTATGAGTATTAACGGGTGGTCTTCTTATATTGCTTATCGCACTTGGCTTAAAGACGAAAACGAACTGCAGGGTTTACTCGCTATTCGTCTTGCTTGGGAACTCATTGTGTATCGGTATTATGAAAAACACCATGCTGTAGAGGCTAACCAAGTAAGAACAAGATGGTCTTACGTATTAAATCAACTCCCAGCAAGAATAGCGCAGTTTAAACGAGAAGAGCAAAGCCAGTGGGTAATGATGTATGCCTACGAGTATGAACAGCAACAGCGGTTACAGGCTAAATTGATTGGCTGTACGCCGGTTGAGCAAACCCACGCAGAAGTGCAGGCTATCTTTTGCATTGATGTGCGCTCTGAAGTTATCCGTCGTGTTTTAGAATTGCAAAGTCCTTCCGTGAAAACCATGGGGTTTGCAGGCTTTTTTGGTATGCCAGTAGCCTATGCGCCTGCGAATACAGATGCAAAGCGTCCTCAACTACCAGGGCTTCTTGCTCCGCAGCTTTCAGTATCGGAAAGTGGTACTGAATCTCATCGCACCGAATTTATTCAGCAGCGTTCTACGTGGCACAAATGGAGCAAGTCGCCACTTGGCAGCTTTTCTATGGTGGAGTCTGCGGGGTGGTGGTATGCCTTTAAACTTTTGAAAAACTCTTGGCTTCCATCGAGTAAAGAAAACCCGATGAACACATTAAGTCATGAGCGCAATTGGGAAATTAAAAATGAAAACGGCCCTATTGGCCTAGATGACAAAGTAGCCTTAGCTGCGGGTGCACTAAAAATGATGGGAATGAATAAGTTCTCTCCCACTGTGTTGTTAGTGGGTCACGGCAGCAAATCTAGAAATAACCTGCATGCCGCTGGTCTTGATTGTGGCGCCTGCGGCGGTCAATCTGGCGAGGTTAATGTGCGCGTGCTGGCTCAACTGCTCAATGATGAGGATGTTCGCAAAGCACTTAAAACCATGGGACACAAAATAGCCGGAAATACGCGCTTTATCCCCGCACTGCATAATACGACTACCGACGACGTGGAGTGTTTTGATACGTCTGTACCAGAGAAAGTAAAAAACTGGTTATTAAAAGCCAAGCATCAAGCGCAAAAGGAACGGGCTAAACATTACAGTACCAATTTACAGTTTGAATCGGACAAAAAGCGTGATCAGCGCTTTCAGCAACGCGCAAAAGACTGGTCTCAAGTTCAGCCTGAGTGGGGTCTTGCAGGAAACGCGTCGTTTATTATCGGTCCTCGCCAGCGTACTCGAGGAGTAGACTTAGAAGGCAAAAGCTTTTTACACGACTATACCTGGCAAACCGATTTGGATTCTTCCGTGCTAGAAACCTTGATGACAGCGCCAATGATTGTTACCCACTGGATCAACGCGCAGTACAACGCCTCTGTAACGGATAACGAAAAATTAGGCAGTGGAAACAAGGTGCTTCACAACGCCGTTGGCAACAATATTGGTGTGTTTGAAGGCAATTCCGGTGATTTGCGAATAGGGCTTTCAAAGCAGTCGCTACACAACGGCGAGCGCTGGGTTCACCAACCTCAACGACTGGGTGTTTATATTGTTGCCCCAAATCACAAAATTCTCGACATTGTGAATAAACACACCATGTTGCAAGAGCTTATTGATAACGACTGGATATATTTATTTAGCTGGGAAAAGCAGGCTGTCATAGAAAGACTTTACAAAGGAAAGTGGTACAAGTCTCACGGCCTTTCTATGTAATTCTGCCTACCGGCAAATGTGTTTGTGTGTAAGTGTGTTGACAGGGACGTCTTTTTTGCACATCGCTTCTTTTATTCCGCTTTTCAAGTCACTGTGTTTTTCCTATCGCTGCGATTCATTCTTTCAATTTTCGCATTGGCGTAAAACGCCATATCCTTTGGTTCATCTTAACTATCTATCGAACAGGTAACCAAAATGAACACTCCAGCCCCATCGTCAGTCTCACCTCAAGCAAACGAGCGTACTAAGTTAGCGCTTATTGCAGAAGGCGGGGGACAGCGTGGAATTTTTACCGCTGGAGTGCTCGACGCGTGGTTGGCTGAAAATTACGACCCTTTCGACATGTTTATTGGAACCTCAGCAGGCTCGCAAAACTTAACCAGCTTTTTAGCGCGGCAAAAAGGATATGCGAAACGATTAATTAGAGGTCTGTCGCGTCACAAACGTTTTTTTCAAGTTGGCCGCGGCTTGGTGGGTAAGCACATTGTCGATTTAGATTGGTACTTTGATAAAACCAAGGAAACAAATCGACTATTAGATTTTAGCGCCGCTACTGAAAATTTAGGAGACAGGGAGCTATTAATAACGGCTACAAACTCTCGAGATCGCAAGCCTTATTTTTTAAGCCCTACAGGTAGCGCTAATCAATGGCGTGAACTTCTAAAAGCGTCTAGCGCATTGCCTTTTTTGTATAAGCAAGGCGTAGCGCTAACAACTGACTACAACGCTAGCGCTTATAACGCCTCTTCGAATAACGGTGAACGCACTAGCGTTTCTAGCACTAACAGAGCGTTAGCGAGGAAAGGTTTCGCTAAAGGGCCTACAAAAGGTGAACAAAATGCCAGTTGTAGTGAGCCAACGGCACCTACATCAGATTTTTACTTAGATGGCGGTTTGGCGGCTCCCCTCCCCGTGCGAGAGGCGTACGAGCGCGGCGCGAAGAGAATTGTTGTTATTCGCACTGGTGATATTAATTTTCAGGCGCGCTCAGCGTGGCTACACAAATTGAAGTCATTAGTGTGCGCAACGGGTCATTGCCCCAAAACAATTAATTATTTAGTGCAGCACGAGGAAGCTTATCAGCAAGAGTTGGCGTTTATCGCAAACCCACCAGCAGATGTAGAGATTATCCAAATATTTGCTGGCAAACCCTTGCACAGTAAGCTTCTTGGAAGTACTGACAGCGACTTGCGTCATGATTATAACGTGGGTGTAAGCGCAGGAAAGCACTTTTTAGCTCAGTATGAGGCCGCAAAAAACCATGATGTAACGCTACCGGCGACAGATGATTTAGCATTGCCAGCAACAGACGATTTAGCGCTTGTAGCGGCAATGAATGGCTCACCTATCAGCCAAACAGCATTTGGAGCCCACCGGCTGTCTGCTTAGAGTGCTGTTCTCTTTAGCGCACAGCTCATTTTAATGCACTGTTCCTTTTAATGCACTAGAGCAGCGCACTTGTCGAAAAAATGACTTTACGCCCTTTAAGGGGGCTAGTTTTTAGTGCTAAGGAATTAGGGCATGAATTAAGACATTTGTGTGAAGATAAGGGCAATAGCTCAAAATTTCCTCGACATATTGCCCTTATTTCCTTATAGTGCGCGCGCAATGCAAGCTGCCTCGGCGTACAAACGCGCCCAGCTTTATCTTCTGATTTACTCCCCTGGATACCTGTTTTGATAACCACCGCTAATATTACGATGCAGTTTGGCTCTAAGCCACTGTTTGAAAACATTTCTGCCAAATTTGGCAACGGCAACCGTTACGGCCTAATTGGTGCAAACGGATGCGGCAAGTCTACCTTCATGAAAATTTTGAGCGGTGAACTTACACCGACTTCTGGCAATGTCTCTATGGCACCGGGTACTAAACTCGGTATTTTAAGTCAGAACCAATTCGCATTTGAAGAATTTAGCGCAGTTGACACCGTTATCATGGGTGACCGTGAATTATGGGAAGTAAAACAAGAACGCGACGCCATTTACAGCAAGCCTGATATGAGCGAAGCAGACGGTATGCGTGTTGCCGATCTTGAAACTCAGTTCGCCGAAATGGACGGTTACACAGCTGAAGCCCGAGCAGGCGATATATTAAGCTCTGCCGGTATTGATGAAAGCTACCACTTTGGCCTAATGAAAGAAATTGCACCGGGTAAAAAAGTGCGTGTTCTTCTTGCTCAAGCCTTGTTTGCAGAACCTGATATTTTGCTACTTGATGAGCCAACCAACAACTTGGATATTTACACCATAAGCTGGTTAGCAGAAGAGCTAAACAAGCGTAAATCTACCATGATCATTATTTCCCATGATAGACACTTCTTAAACTCTGTGTGTACTCATATGTCGGATATTGACTACGGTGAACTTCGTACTTACCCAGGTAACTACGACGATTACGTTCAGGCTGCAATGTTAGTACAAGAACAGCTGCACAACGAAAACGCGAAGAAATCTGCTGAAATTGAAGAGCTTCAGGGCTTCGTTGCACGATTCTCTGCTAATGCGTCAAAAGCAAAGCAGGCAACTTCTCGTGCTCGCCGTTTAGAAAAAATTGAATTGTCTGAGGTGAAAGCGTCGAGTCGCCGTAAGCCTTACATTGTGTACAAGCAACACAAAAAACTGCATCGCTTAGCCATAACCCTTGAAGAACTGGGCCACAGCTATCCCGACCTTCCGCTTTTCAGCAACGTTAACTTGTTGCTTGAAGCAGGTCAGCGCCTGGCAATTATCGGTGAAAACGGTGCAGGTAAAACCACGCTACTTAAAACCTTAGTAGACGATTTAGAGCCTACAATGGGTAACATTAAGTGGGCGGAAAACGCAGCGATAGGTTACATTCCACAAGACAACGCCAAATACTTCGCTAAAGATATGACGTTGTTTGACTGGATGAGCCAGTGGCGCAGTCCAAAGCATGATGACCTTCAAATAAAAGGCATGCTGGGACGCTTACTGTTTACTTCTGATGACTTTAATAAGAAAGTGCAGGTGTGTTCAGGGGGTGAGAAAAACCGTCTGTTGTTTGGCAAGCTAATGCTTCAAGATATCAACGTGCTTGTGCTAGATGAGCCTACTAACCACATGGATATGGAGTCTATCGAAGCGCTCAACAATGCTATTTACAAATTTGATGGCACGGTTATTTTTGTTAGCCACGACAGAGAGTTCGTTTCTTCGCTAGCCACTCAAATTATTGAAATAAAAGACCAAGAGCTTAACCACTTTGATGGTAACTATGACGAGTTCTTGTCGCATAAAGAAATAGCGTAAGTTAACGGTTAACGTTATATACAAAATAAGGTGGCGCAAGCCACCTTATTTATTTAAACCGCGCCTACCTTTCACACTATTGTGCACAAAGCACTTTTCCTATAGAGCCTGTTTCTATCGACCCAGCTACTATCGGCCCTACTCCTTTAAGAACGTTTTTACTTTACGCCTTCTTTCACTCTATCCTTCGCGCTATCCACTTGTGAAAAGTATCCTATTGCACCGCGCTGAGCGTTTGTTTTTGGCGTGCATAACGATTGCTGTATATCATTAGGCAATAACGGAATATAGGTTTGCGCAAGCCCACCCACCACACACACTGGCATTACTGATGAATCGCCCGCTGTTTTACAAAAACTTCGATAGTACTCGTTTAGCGTGTTTATGATGGAGTGAATGTAGCGAGCGCCTTCGCGAATAATCTCGGTAGCTGATTCGCAGCCTGCTTCATGGCATGCTGTAACAAGGGGTGCCAGCTCTCCATAATGACTTGGTTTATAAGAGGAGGTAATGGTAACAACATCGCTAGCTGTGCGTGCTTGAAGTTGCTCAACCACTCGTTTTGCAAGCGCGCTTTCTTGATGAACACCATCCATCGTAAGCAATGTATTTTTGACTGCCTGAAGGCCAAGCCACGCTGCGCTGCCATTGTCGCCTAAGCTAAGTCCATAACCACCAATATCTTTAAATGTGCCATCGCGATGACACGTAGCTGCCGAGCCAGTGCCGCAGATAATTAGGCCACCGTTTGCGCCTTCATGGGCACCAAAGCAGGCGGCATGCAAATCGCTCATTACGTGAATGCGTTTAAACGGCATTGGCAATGACAGAAAATAAGTCTTTGCTTTAGGAATGTTGGCGCCGGCAAGCCCTGCCATTACCACCAGTTCAGACAGAGAAAGCGACAGGTTGGCATCGGCTATTGCTGCTTTGCATGCACTCACTATTGATTGCAGTGCCTGTTGGGGGTCGCTCATTATATTTGATGCCCCAGAGACTCCCTCTCCAACTAACTTTCCATTGCTATTTTGCAACACAGCCCGACAGTGTGAACCTCCGCCGTCGATGCCAATAATGTATTCGTGCTTCACCATTTTCTCGTCAATTTACTTCATATTGCTTTGCTTCATATGCCTCCACTCTATCACAAGCGCTATCATCAACTAACGTGGTTTTTACCACGCAACACGAATTCTTTTCTAAAAGTCTGCCTGCAAGGGCGTAGTCTTAGGACAGCAGCAACACTTGGTTACACTCACTAACCCGTAGTGCTGATCAATTATGACCAAATGAATGTATTCTTGTTTATGGTTCTATTCTAGGTTCTGCTCTAGGTTCTGTTTTAAGTTCTGTTCAATCTCTGATTTAAACGTTGCTTTAAACGGTCGAATAAATTGCTATTAAAAAGGAGGCTCGAAATTGAAAATACAAACAAGTTTAATACTAGGCGGCTTGCTGTCAGCACTGACAGCTTCTACATTTACGTACGCCCAAGCTCCACAACAACCTCAAGGCTGGATGTATGGCTTTGGCATTAACGCATCGCAAGATGTCTATGCGGGATTCGATAACCGAATTGTTCCTATTCCTATTATTGGTTATGCCGGTGAAAAACTCAGGGTGTATGGGCCTTTTGTTAGCTACCAGGTATTTCAAAAAGAGGGCTTCTCAGTCGATGCACAATTAGTCCCCGTATTCGCCGGTTACGAGGAATCCGACAGCTTTATCTTTGAAGGAATGGACGATAGAGACTTTAGTTTTGCCGCTGGAATAAGTGCAAATTACAACACGCAAAGCTGGACATACTCCTTATCCACCAATGCCGATATGCTAGGAAAGTACGATGGTTTTCAAGCCACCGCAAGAATAGGTAAACAATTCAGAATAAATGGCTTTTTGATTGAGCCCTCTGTTGGCCTTAGCTTTCAAGACAGTAACTATGTGGATTATTACTACGGCGTGCGCCCTGAAGAAGTCACTGCATTTAGAGGTTTGTATGAAGGCAGCAGCGCGACAAACACCGAAGTAAGAGTAGCAGTGTCTACGGGTAAGTTTTTAGGCGGCATGACCCGAGTTGACGTGGGCGCTACATTTTTTGATAGCAGCATAAGCGACAGTCCACTCACCGATGACGACACTGCATTGAGCGCCACACTGGTTTACACCCGCATGTTTTAACCTGGCGCTCATTACCATGACAACGTTTATTGGCGCTGTCTTAAGCCAATATCAGTGCTTAATTAAACGCCTCGGTTTCCCATAAAGGCACTGTAGAAAGACTGTGTTTATAACTGCCCGATGTTTCTTTTGTGCTGTATGACAAATACATCAGTGTTTTTGATTCTTCGTCGTAAATGCGGCGAAGCTTCATGTTTTTGAAAAACACACTTTTAGACTTTCTAAAAATCACATCACCGGAGGGCGATTTATCGATATTCGCCAGCATTTCTGCGGTTATCGGTCCGGTTTGTCTGCAGGCGATGGCGCTATCAGACGGATCTGAAAAGTCTAAATCGGCTTCGATGCTTGAAATATGACAGGTAACGCCTGTCACTATGGGGTCGACTAATGCGTCTATTTTGATATCTTTGGTGGTAAATAATCCAAGAGACACATCCCCTACTTCACTGTCGCTGCAACCGGCTACGCCCCCAATCGCTAAAAAAGCTAAGAAAATAGTTCTACGCAGTAACGTACTTAATGTAGTTCCATCACTACCCTGTAAGATCAATTTTTTCATTTCCATCCTTTTTTGCCTTTTACATTGCATCAATCGCGTGCGTCGATTTAGCTACTTTGTACTTCTACTCTTTGAACCAAAAACGTCCATAAGCGCATGAAATAGAGTTATAGCAATCATTCAGCCTAATTGAGTTTGGTTTCTACCATTATTTTTTGCTTTATATAACGCGTCATCTGCTTTGCTAATTTTCTTAGCAATAACGTCTTTATCTCCTAGGTCTTGAGGCTCTATTGCAGCGACACCAATACTTACTGTGAGCTTTTTGCTATTCGGTAGACGAATTTTGTGAACGGCTTCATGAATTCGATCGCAATAATATTGAACATCTTGAAGATGGGTGTTGTAAAGCGCAACGAGAAACTCTTCACCTCCCCAACGAGCAACAAGGTCACTTTCTCTCACCACAGCAGTTAACATAGACGCCAACCTTAGTAGCACTTCATCGCCGTATTCATGACCAAAATTATCGTTAATGAGTTTAAAGTAATCGATATCGATAAGCACCAGGCATACGGGCACGTATTTGCGCCTCATAAATGTGATTATCTTGGTGAGATCAGTATTTAATGCCCTGCGATTTAGCAAAGAAGTCAGCGGATCTAAACGCGTTAAGCGAGTGAGCTCTTCCGTTTTCTCCTCTAAGCTTTCTCGCGCTAAGACCAGTTCTTGGTAAAGCTTATCCCGTTCTTCGGCAGGATAAACGGCCCAAAATAGTGTACCGCCAACTAAGCGTATATTCGCCACTGCGGGTATTCTATCGCCTCGTCGAGTGATTAACGTTAACTGCACCTCCGTAAAAATACCATTATTTATAAGAATCGGCTTTACATAACTTTCATAAAAAATAAGCGAGGCTTTCGATAGAACATCAGTCAACGTTAGCGAGAGCTCGTCGAAGCAAATGTGTAAAAATTGCTGTGCATAGCCATTACCTGATAGTACTTGAGTGCTTTCAAGATGAGTCACAAACAGCAGGCAGGGGAAGTTATCTACCTCTACTTGTCTCAATCGAGAAACTCCTCGATAGCACACGCCACTTGCTCGGGCGTTGTCATATGCAGGCAGTGCCCTTTAGCTTCTAAAACATTGAGTACCGAGTGCTCAATTGCTTTATGCATGTACTGTCCAACCTCAACGGATACCAGAGTATCGTCCTGACTTTGAAGTATGAGTGTTGGCGTAGTGAGCTTGGGCAATAAGTGCCTATCGTCAGCAAAAAACGTGGCTTTCGCAAAGGGTTTAGCATAGCTGGGGTCGGTCGAGCAAAAACTGCTTTCTAGCTCCTGTTTAAACGAATCACCATTCCCCTCTCCAATGGCTAAAGGAGCAAAATAACTCGCCCATCCAAGATAATTCTTATCCATTAAATTGATAAGTTCTTCTAAGTCCTCTTTTTCAAACCCTCCCATGTAATCGGGCGGTAAATTCAAGAAGCACGGAGAAGGACAGACCATGATCAGCTTGCCAATTAAGTCTGGACGTTCGATAGCTGCGTACATGCCGATGGTGCTGCTCACAGAGTGTCCAATAAAAATTACGTTGCTAAGTGCTAGCGAATCACAGATTTCTTCAACGTCTTTTGCATAACCGCTAAGCTGAGAATATCTTTTTTTATCGAATGCATTGAGGTCAGACTGCCCGCATCCAACATAATCAAACAGAACGATTTTGTAGCTTTCTTCAAAAAAGGGAATGAGGTAATCCCACATACGCTGATCGCAACCAAAACCATGAGCTAGCAAAAGAGTGACTTCACCCTTACCAGTAACGCGCACATTGTTGCGCTGTATGATATCTGTTTCTAAGTACATATCTGTTCTACCAACATTTTTTGCATAACAGGTGATTTGCTTACCCTAGCTGCCAGTTTTTTAGCACGATGTCCTTATCTCAAACCAACGCATTACTAACTTCTAAGAAACCAAGTGTAGCGTAAAATTACTCTCACTATATTATGCTAATAGCCTTTTCCGCTAAAAAAGCGGCCGAATGTTCTAAAAACTATACTAAGGTAGAAGGGACAGAATAGCGCTTTTCCAATGCACTTAACCCAACACCATTTTGCTTAATAACCTTTAACTGAGTAGGAATGCGCTCTTTCATGGCCTCAATATGGCTGATAACACCAATCATTTTGCCACTAGCATTAAGGTTATCAAGTGCATCTAAGGCCACGTCTAGGGTTTCAGCATCCAAGGTGCCAAAGCCTTCATCTAAGAACAATGAATCGATACTGGTTTTATAACTTACCAAATCAGAAAGAGACAGCGCCAACGCCAAACTCACCAAAAAGCTTTCGCCTCCAGATAAGGTTTTGGTATCTCTTAATACATCACCTTGCCATGTATCTACCACACTCAAACCTAACCCTTCATTCTCTTTGCGAATTAGCTGATAACGCCCGTGTAACTTATCAAGCTGCTGATTAGCCAGCACTACCAAGTTATCTAAAGTAAGGCCTTGAGCAAAACGTCTAAACTTGTCACCGTTGGCTGAGCCGATTAGGGAATGCAGATACGTAATATCGTCGTAATAGGCCTCAAAACGCGCCATTTCTTCTATTAATGTCTGCTGTTTTTCTTGTGCCTGTGCATTGGCTGATAGCTGCTGAGCTATCTGACCTTGGGTAGACAGCAACGCGTCTTTACGCTCATTTTTCTCAGCTATATTCTCGCTGACCTGCAGCGGCCCGCGGTCTTCAAGTAACTGGTGCCAGCGCTCAGCATTCTCGTTCCCTTTAAGCTTTTCTTGCTGCGTAACAGCATTGGCCACTAGTAATTCAGCATGTTGCAGCTTCTGCGAAATCGAGTGTTTGAGTGCAACAAGCTGCTCTCGGGTTTCTTCATCAAGCAGCGATTGAGTAAAGGCCTCCTCGCTTTCAAAGGGGCTTTTGTTAAGCAGGCAGTCAAAATCACTACGAGCAATGGCAAGCTGCTCTCGTTTAGTCATTAACTGTTCGATAAGCTGCTCTTTTTCCGCATCTAAGCGAGCAGCGGTATTGTTGGCGCCCTGCTGCTTGGCACGATATTCAGTTAACTGTTGCTCAATACGCTCTATGTTGTCAGCGGCGATTTTTCGCACTGCGGCTATGTTTTGCTCTGGGAATACCTCCTGTCGTTTAGCGTTGAATGACGACAGAGAATCTTCATATTGCTTTACTCTTTCAGTACTTTCTTTCAGCTGCTGCTGATAAGCCGCTATTTCACGGGTAAGCGTAGCTAAATTCTCGTTAAAGGCATTAATGCTTGGCAACAGTAACTCAAGCTCATGCTGCTTTGCTTTGTAAACGTTGAGTGCGTCGGCCTTTTCTTTTAACCATTGCGTTAGGTCTTGAGGTGCAGGAGCTGTAAATTCGACTCCAGTGTTTTTACCTTCAAAAGTATTATCATCAGAAGTATTAGCGCCAGAAATATCCGAATTAGCTCGGGTAACTTCGGCTATCGCTGCAATTAGTGCGCTTTCTTTTTCATTGAGTGCTCGCTGTTTTTCCTCAATATCTTTTTCCAGCTCAGCAATGGATGCCTGCACGTTTTGCTGTTGTTGTAACAGTAACTGGTGCTCACCATTTGCACTCGACAGTTCGCGTTGTGCATTGTAGTGCTTGGCTTTCTCGTCGGTTAACTGTTGCTCCGCCTGCTCAATATCTTTTAATTGCCGATTAAGAGAATCGATACGCGCTTTGTATGCGTTGCTAAAGCGTGTAAATTGAGCGTTGCCTTCTACGGGTATTTCACTAAATGCTGAGTCGATGGCGTTGCTAATCACTTCTTGCTGGCGTTGCCACTGCACTTTTAATTCTTCTAACCGCTTAGTAATAGCACTTTTATTTGCGAGGGCTTGTTCAATAGCCATCTCAGCTTTTGCCAGTGCTTCTTTGGCTTTTGTTCCCTCTTGCTCTATATCTTCTAACTGTTGTTTGAGAGCATCTCGCTTTTGCACTGTTGCGGGTACATCAATATTTACCGAGTCTACTTTGTGTTCATTTGCACCGCATACTGGACACGCCTCGCCGTCATTAAGTTGAGCACGTAAGTGCGCTACCTCGTTGTTCAGTGATATGATCTCATCGATTTCTTTTAATCTTGCTTTCGTATTTTTGTAGTCATCCACCAAACTGTCACGTTTGGCTTTTTGCGTCGCTTTTTCGTTTTCACGCGCTTCATCACCTGCCGCAATATTATTCACATCATCCGTCAGCGCTTTGTACTGTAGCTGCAAATGATCGCACTGAATAATGTTATCCCAGTGCTTAAGCTTTACTGCAACTTCATCACTCAGTGTTGCTTTTTCATCACCATTTAGCAGCAAATTAAGTGCATGTTGATAGCTCTCCACTTGCTCTTTAAGCCGTTCAGTTTCTACAGTGAATTTTGATACTTCATCAAAACGTTGGCTTACCTTTTCTGATAGCTGACTTAACGCGTGTGCATTTTCATTGCGCTTAGCGACCCACGAGTTTATTAACCCTCGTTCGTTATTTATGCTTACCGCAGATTCACTCCAGCCGCTTATATGCTCGGCAATGTTGCCGATGTGCCTGTGCGACTGTAAGTAAGACGATAACTCTTCTTTAAGCGCGCGCTGCTGAGAGAAAGCCTTTTCAATTCGCGACTTTTCTTGCTCTTGCTCACCAAGAGATGCCGTTAACGTAGATATGGTATTGGTTAACTCGCTCAGGGTGTCTGTGGTCTGCTGAATTTTATTGTCTATGGGCAACACATGGTTATTGATGCGTTCTTCAAGACGAGTATTGTTAGTCTTTGCTTCTTTCAGCGCTTCCTCGGCATGCGCTACAGACTGTTGCGCCTCACTGCATGCCGCCTGAGCATAAGGTAACTGCTGTTCTTTTTCTTTCAGTCGCCCCTCATAAACAGTCACATCATCTTGAATCGATTTATATTTAAAATAAGGAACTCGTAGCACCTCGGCAGGTTCACTTTGTGCTAATTTGTCCAGCTTGCTTTTTGCCTCGTCTGCGTCACTCTGCGCAGCTTTTTGTAGATGTTGCGCTTCATTTACGGCGTGTTCATTTTCTTTAATCGCATCTTGCCACTGCTTTTGCTGGTGCAATACGTGAAGCTCTGCAGATAAATCGGCAATGTGTTGTTTGGTCTGCGTGAGTTCATCATTTAGGGTCTTAGTTTCATGTTCGCTAAGCAGGGTTACGCCCTCTAACATTAACCCAAAGTCTTTCTTTTTTTGTTTGGCTTCAGAAAATTGGGCATGAACCGCTTGAGAAATTTGACCGTAAATTTCTGTTCCCGTGAGCTCTTCTAATAGCTCGGCTCTGTCATTTTCATTAGCATTCAAAAATGCCGCAAAGTCGCCTTGAGACAGCATCATCGACTTAGTAAAGCGGGCAAAGTTAAGCCCAGTAAGTCGTTCTACTTCATCACTTTTAGGTCGAACCTGGGTTGCTAATACTTTGCCAGTGTCTACCTCGGCGAGTTCAACGTCGGCACTTTGCAAATTGCCATCGGCCTTGCCTCGCGCCCTGCGCATACTCCAAAACGCACGATAAGCTTTGCCTTTAATATCAAACTCCACTTCTGCTAAACACTCTGCCGTGCCGCGAGTCATAATATCGTTGGCCGTAGAAGAGATAGTGCCTAAACGAGGCGTTTGATGGTAAAGCGCTAAACAGATGGCATCGAGCAATGTGGTTTTACCCGCACCGGTTGGCCCGGTAATAGCAAATAACCCATTATCAACAAAAGGTGACTGGGTGAAATCTATCTTCCACTCGCCCTTTAGGGCATTTAAGTTTTTAAGTCGCAGGGTTAATATTTTCACTTCGCCTGCTCCTTATCTGCTTTGCTGCTATTAACAAGAGCGTCATTGTCCTCGTCATTAGCGTGAACTCGCTCTACTGCCTCTGAAAACAGTTGTGTTATGCGCGCTTTACGGTTTGTTGATGATGCTTGAGTGGATGTGTTTTCATCTGGCTCAGGGCTATTCTCCCGCTCAAGGCTGTCAAAATCTTCGAGGGCCAACCGCGCCTCAAACACCTCTTTAACCGACAGCTCGCTCAATTGCCTGTTTTTTGTTTCACTTAAGCTTTTCGTGGCGCTTTTTCTCACACGCTTGAGTTGTAAAATTTCGGCGTTTTTATCTTCTAACAAAGCCTGTATACGCTGTTGCAAATCCGTAAGGTAATCTTGGGTTTCAACTTCAATACACAGCCACACAGGCGAAAGCTCTGTGGCATCAGCAATAGCGCTGCTGCTATTAATTCCTAATTCAATACTCGCTAAATCTCCTTTAATCACCTCCATAGCTTGAAAGCGCGGAACGGGAACCGGCGTGATAGCGGTTTGGCCAGATGAAAACTCCACCATAACAACCTGCTTTTGCGTATTCAGTTCATCAAAGCTTAAGGGTATTGGCGAGCCGGAGTAACGAATATGCTCGGTTTTAGCCACCTTCTGTGGACGGTGGATATGACCTAAGGCAATGTAATCGGCCGGAGGGAAGCCACCTGCATCGAACCCTTCTAACGTACCGATATAAATATCCCGCACGCTTTCAGACTGACTGACACCCAGCGCAGTTAAGTGGCCTGTAGCAACTATGGGAATAGTCTCGGCCTGCCGCTGTGTTTGTGCTGCAATCGAATGTCGAAGCGCAATAGCTTGCTGATATAACATCGCGTAATGCTGCTTTATTGCTTCACCCAACGCATGGCGCTTATCTATCGCACTTTGTCCTGCTGTACTCACCAACACATCTTTTGGGCGAATAAACGGCACGGCACATAAAATAGCGCCAACCTCATCGGCGCTATTTTTAAGCGCAATAACCTGTTCGGCGCTATCACCAAACGTGCTGGCGATAACGTGACTATTTAAATACTTAAGCAGCGATTTACTCTCGTTAAGTACAGAAACAGAGTCGTGGTTTCCCCCCAGTACAACAAGAGTGCATTGCCGACCTTGCAGCGCACCAATAAATGCATGATAAAGCTCTCGTGCGTAGCTAGGAGGCGTACCTGTATCAAACACATCGCCCGCCACAATCACCGCATCTATTGCATGAGTGTCGACTTCATTTAAAAGCCATTTCAAAAATGCGTCATGTTCGTGCTTTCGGCTTTTTGTAAAAAAGCTCTGCCCTAAATGCCAGTCAGACGTATGCAATATTTTCATGTAATTGGAGAACCAGAATGCGTTTGGAAAGAATAAAGTGACGTATATTGAACTCGCAAAGTGCTGTTAAACAGACTCAAGGAGTTACCGTTGAACTATAGAGATATTCTACTTTTATGACAATGGGCCATATGAATTTGCAAGGAATGTAATCCTGTGAGCAGCTGGTATATTTTAAACTGCTAACTCGAGAAATGCTGACCGGAAGTGTAAGTAGAATATACAAATAAAAAAGGCTGGCGTGTTTAGCGCCAGCCCTTTGGTTTTTCTAGCTAAAAGCATTTAGAAAAATAGATATGACACGCTAAATCTTACACTGCGCGGCATAATGAAACGGCCATTAGGTGCTTCTGGATTACGAGGATCACCCTCTGTAATGCCCTGTTCATCGGTTAAGTTATCAACCGACAGTTGAAGGCGAAGCGATTCTGTTGGGTCTAAGGTCATACCCACATCAATTTTTTCGTAACCCTCTAGTACAACTGTGTTCTCGTTGTTACCAAAGCGGTCGTCTACTGCAGACAGGGTTCCATACACTGTTGCGTACATGTCACCAATATCAAAATCGTAGCTTGGCGTCACACGCACCTGCCAACCTGGCTGGCGCTGGGCCTCGTTACCTTCATTAGTCGCACTTGCTGTAATTTCAGTTTCTTGAAGCGTTGCATTAACACTTAAAGAGAAGCCAGAGTCATGGCTGTATCTACCATCTAGCTCAACACCGTAGGCTTCATTAGTAAGAATTTCAGCTGGCGCGCCAGGTCGGCGTACAAACGTATCACCTTCAACTTCATTCGCGAAAGCAGTTGCAAAAAATTGCACGCTATCGTTCATAAATTTATAGCCCAATTCCGCTTGCATGATCTCCTGAATGAGGTCGTTTCCGCCAGTATAAGCCCCCCAGTTGTCACGAAAATCATCGAAGTACGGCATTTTGTAACCGCGGTTGGTGCGAATGAAAACGCCGCTGTTATCGTTTAAAGCGTAGTTCGCTCCTAAGGTCCACGATGTTTTGGTTTCATCGTATTCAAGGGCTTTGGTGATTGTGCCGTCTAAACCTTCATCCACTGAGTAATTCACTTCGTGATTCTCACGGCGTAGGCCTAAATCGATGCTTAAGTCGGTTGTCGCATACCATTTACTGGTTGCGTAGAAAGCAAACGTGCTGGCATCGCCTACCGAGTTAATATCGTAGTTAAAACCACATCCCTCAGCACTGTTATTACATTCGATGCCATCAAGCAATTCACCGCCTGGTTGCAACACGTGATAAGCCGTATTACCTATGCTCCACCAGTCTTCTGATTTAGTTGATGCACTGTAAATACCGAATGAAGCATCAAAATCTTCCCAGCTTTTCGATATCGCTAAATCGTTAGTAAATGACTCTATGTCTTTAAGTACAACCCAACGACCAATTTGCTGAATGGGCGTATCGCCTGCGTAAGTGGTGCTTGTTACGGCGCCAATTGCCGACTCACCATTATCGGCTACGTCTGAAACCGTGACTGCAGCGCCATTTGGAACAAGACCAAACGTGTTTGCTTCACCCTTAGTTAGGTTAAAGCGGTCGATAAGAAACCAGTCATCACCCAACTCAAGCTTCAAGCTTCCGCCACTCACATGACCGTCCCAGCCTCGCCCATCACCAAAATCAAACGCCTCGGTAGTATCGTCTGGACCATAGGTAATTGTGGCTTGTCTGTTAAGTGGGCCTATTTGAGTATAATTAGCATCAATACCTTCGACGTTAAGCGGTGTAGGTAAATACCAAGTGCCACGGTCATCAGTTTGACGGGTGTATAAGTTAAGCTCGCCTTTATCGAACACCTTAGTAATGTTCACGGTAAACTGATTACCCTGCTCTGAATTGAAGCCGGCATCTCTGATCCCTTCAGAGCTTTTAATATAGCCACCTACCATGTAGTAAAGATCGTCAGCGAGTGCACCACTTGCTACTACGTCAACACGATTAAGCCCGTAGTCCGACACTGTGTACTTTGCCATTGCTTCGCTAGACTCTCCACCACGCTTCATTCTGAAGTTGGTCGTTAGGCCTGGCTGACCGTTACTCACTACTGGGTTAGGTCCACCGCGCAAACCTTCTACCATTTCGATGGTTTCATCGATACGGAAAAGCTGAGAGTTTTCTAAAAACGATAGGGTTGGCGCTGGGTAAATAGGCGACCCGTCAAGCGCTATTGTAAGAAATGGTGCGTCGCCGCCTCCAGGGAAACCACGAACAAAAACGTTGGCACCAGACTCACCACCAGAGCTCTCTACCCATACTCCGGGGATGGCTTTAAATAAGTCGGCGGTAGACTTAGGGGCTAACTTTTCAATGTCGCTTGCGTCTATGTTTGTCACAGCGAAGCTTGCGTCAATTTTTCTAATCCCTGCCCCACCTGGCGTACCACTTACCACAATGATTTCGGCGTTTTCTTCGGCGAGTTCCTTTGTGGTTTGTTTGGATTCTTCTTGTGCGATAGCAGGTTGTGCAAGTGCCACTGCAATAGCGCTGGCGAGTGATGCTTTTGTAAACAACGTTTTCATGGTGTGTGCTCCCGAAAATGTTATATTGCGTTGTTAACTGAATGCGTATAACACGTTTATAAAATGTTATTCACATCACGAATTGACAACAAAATAGATCCATTTGCAAACGATTGCAAACGATAATTGAAAAAATTGCAATCGTTTGCATTTTTTTAATATTCAACAGAACGTCTATTTTATACAAGGTGTTTGTGCGCTATATTGTTAGCTTATTGATACGATAAGCTTTAATGCGTAAGAGTTGGCACAACTTGGCCGCTGTCGGGCTATCTACAATCAATACACTCATTATGCAAAAGATGCCCTGCATAATAAGAATTAACATTAGAGAACGTAAACATTGACTGCTGATACAAAACTGACGCTAGCTAAACTTGCTGAATTGGCCGGAGTGTCTACCTCTACTGCGTCTCGAGCGCTAAAAGATAACCCACTGATAAGAAAAGAAACTCGCACAAAAATTCAGGCGCTCGCTAAAGAGTATAATTTCAGCATTAACGCCGCAGCCAGTAGATTGCGAACACAAAAAACCAACGTGATTGCCGTTATTCTCAACCTTATCGACAATACTGAACAAAGCACCACAGACCCATTTTTACTTAAGTTAGTCGGCGAATTGAACCAGGCGCTAAACGCCAAAGGTTACGAACTACTGCTGTCTAATTCTTTTATGGCCTCCGACGATTGGGCTAATTATTTTATTCACAGTCAACGGGCCGATGGCATTTTGGTTATTGGACAAGGTAAAACCACAGAAAAGATTGATCGTGCTGCTAAAAGTGGCGTGCCCATTGTGGTATGGGGAGACACTAAAACTGATGCTGGGTACCCCATTGTGGGCGGCAATAATTTTTTAGGTGGCTATGAAGCAACCAAGTACCTCTTGAGTCAGGGGGCGAAGCGAGTGCTATTTCTCGGTGATTCAGAACACGCAGAAATGCGAGAAAGACTTAGGGGCTTTATGCAAGCTCACGAAGAGGCCAACATAGTGCCAGACTTTTCTCATGTAGGCGCTATTGATATAACTTCAAAAACGGCTTATCAGTACATGAATGATCGGATAAAGGCTAACGGCCTCGATTTCGATGGCATTGTGTGCGTCAGTGACATGGTAGCACTGGGTGCTTTAAAAGCACTTAAAGAGCGCTACGTCGGCATTCCAAGCGATGTAGGCATAGTGGGCTATGACGATATATCACTAGCCGAGCTCATGCACCCTGCACTCACTACCATAAGGCAAAATACTCAGCAAGCCGCTACACTTATGGTTGAGCAGCTACTTAATCAGTTAGAAAATAAGCCAACCGAAAATCAAGTGGTTGAAACTTCGCTCATTGTAAGGCGTTCAACTAAATAAACGCAGTCGCTTTATTCAGTCTGCAGCGTTAACAAAACCGCCTAAACAGCATTTATCCTTAAACGCCCATCGCAATACTTTGTTAGCCACTCATGCTGCGCTTGCGTATCACTGAATGCAAACGCACGACTTAATACAAACGCGTCACTCAATACAAACACACCTTCAAATGCAAACGTTTGCATTTTTATTTTCTTAGCATTACACTCCAGCTTAATTAAGTTAACAGAGTGTTTACACATGTCTCGTTTGATGATTATTGCTGCCATTGCGGTGAGTTATTATGTCTTCGCCATACTGCTAAATAGCGTAGGCACGGTGATCCTACAATCCATCAATAGTTTCGACATTAGTAAACCTCAAGCGAGCACCCTCGAGGGGTTTAAAGACCTTTCCATTGCCATTGTGTCTTTTTTGGTAGCCAGCGTTATTCCTCGGTTCGGGTATAAAATTGCCATGCTATTAGGCTTAGCTCTTGTTGCTGTAGCCTGCGCTCTTACCCCATCAGTCGCTAATTTTATGTTCATTAAAATGCTGTTCGCCTGCATCGGAACAGCATTTGCCCTAGTGAAAGTGTCGGTGTACGCCATTATTGGTCAGCTTTCATCGTCGACAAAAACCCACTCATCATTAATGAACACCATAGAGGGCATTTTTATGTTGGGTGTTTTGTCTGGCTATTGGATTTTCGCGGGCTTTATCGATCCGAATAACGACGCCTCTCTTGCTTGGCTCAATGTTTATTATCTTCTTGCTGCCTTAGTTGCGCTTACGTTTGTTATTGTGATGTTTGCGCCCATTAAGGCGGTGAAGCTTTCTGACGACGCTACCATTGCAAGTGAATTCACTAGCATGCTCAGACTTGCCTACAAGCCGCTGGTATTAGTATTCATTTTTTCTATCTTTCTCTATGTATTGATTGAACAAGGCATAGGTTCATGGCTACCAACCTTCAATAAAGAGGTGCTTGGATTACCTACCCAAGTGAGCATTCAAATGACGAGCATTTTCGCCATAGCCCTCGCAGTGGGCCGCTTGACAGCCGGTGCTGTGCTAAGAAAAATGAACTGGTATCCGTTTTTAAACATCTGTCTTGTGGGAATGGCAATTGTCATGCTTATTAGCTTACCTTTGGCTGAAAATAGCGGCGCGCATAGTGATATATCCAGTTGGACCGGCGCCCCACTAGCAGCATTTCTTATACCAATGATTGGACTAATGATGGCGCCAATTTACCCAGTTATTAACTCAGTTATGTTAAGCGCCCTGCCTTTGCAGCAGCATGCGCCAATGACTGGGCTCATAGTTGTGTTTTCGGCCCTTGGTGGCACAACAGGCTCAATCGTCACTGGTTTTGTCTTTGATGCCATGGGAGGACAAAACGCGTTTTACCTATCCCTTGTTCCTATAGCGGGACTTCTTGCCACGCTCTTTTTCTTCAAAAAAGCATCATCTTCTTCTGAATTACAGGATGCCTCATCATCATGAACTCTTCTTTGCATAGCTGGCGCGACAGTCTGGCGTTTTTTAACAGCGACTTATTTCGACACGTTCAAATGGCCGAACTATTTCCTGATAGCAAAACCTTTGCCGATGCCATAGTAAAAACAGACCTAACAACAGTACTTCAACAATACGAACAAGAGTTGCAGATAGCGAGTGAGGAAGGTGGCGAGGTAGACTTGCACAACTTTGTGGACGCACACTTTACGCTACCAGATAGCGACAATGCGACCTCGACGTTGCCATGCGACGATATAACTACTTATATTGCCAATATGTGGGATGTACTTACGCGCACTCCCGATACTCAACACAAAGATAGTTTAATTGCGTTAGCTCGCCCTTACATTGTGCCAGGTGGTCGTTTTCGCGAGATTTATTACTGGGATAGTTATTTTACCGCGCAGGGTCTTGTGCATGCTGGGCGAAGCGATATGGCTATTAATATGCTGGAAAACTTTGTAGATATTCTTAACGAAGTGGGCTGTATCCCCAACGGCAACCGGGCTTATTATCACTCTAGAAGTCAGCCGCCTATTTTAGCGTTGTTCTACAACTTGCTAGAAAACCAACTTTCAGAAAAACAAAGAGCCTACATCATTGATGGGCTAAAAAAAGAGTACGCCTTTTGGATGCAAGGGGCTAATAAAGCCCTTAGCGACGGTGATAAAGCCTTAAGCGATGGTGATAAAGCCTTTAGCGAAGACAAAGCCTTTAGCGAAGACAAAGCCCTTAGCGACCGTAATAAAGCCTCTAGCGAAACTAGTAGAGATCACGTAAAAACGCGGGCCGAACTTCGCACCGTGACAATGCCCTGCGGCGCTGTGTTAAATCGCTATTTCGATCCCGAGCCAACACCAAGGCCCGAATCTTATAGGGAAGACATAGAAACTGCTAATAATATCAATGCCGATAAAGGCGGGTTTTATCAACATATCAGGGCGGCCTGCGAATCGGGCTGGGACTTCAGCTCTCGCTGGCTTGAAAACCCACAGCAGCTTGAAAGCATCAGAACCACAGAACTGCTCCCTATCGATTTAAATGCGCTTTTAGCTTCACTAGAACAAACACTATCACGGGTGACCGAAGGCAAAGAGCGCGCAATTTACCAAGATGCGTTAACAAGCAGAAAACAGGCTATAAATACTTACTTGTACAGTGCAAAGAAAGGCGGTTACTTTGACTGCCACTTTCCTAGCATGACACAAACGTCTGTTGTATCAGCGGCTATGACTGTTCCGCTTTTTGTGAACATAGCAAGCGATACTCAGGCTGCTACAGTCCAACACACACTGATGAACGATTTGCTTAAAAAGGGTGGCGTAGTAACTACTACAAACACTACATCTCAACAATGGGATGCGCCAAACGGCTGGGCACCTCTGCAATTTTTTGCAGCAATAGGTATGGCAAATTATGGTTTCAACGACGATGCTACAGAAATTATGCAGCGTTTTTGCACTACGGTTGAAGATAGCTTTGCCAATACCGGTGCCTTACTTGAAAAGTATAATGTGTGCGTGCCTACTGAGACTGCAGGGGGCGGCGAATATGATGTACAGTTGGGATTTGGATGGACTAACGGCGTTTACAGCTATTTCAAAAACGCGCTCAAGGGGTAGTTTTGCCCCTATTTCACCCAGTTCGTTGTTCACTTAGCCTTTATTCATATACAAAACAGTCATTTAAAACTACCCTCTTACGTAGACTTACAGGTCATATAATTGCAATGATTTGATGCATTTCAGATAATCACTCAAGTAACCTGCTAATAGAGGACAGTTTTTTGTTAAATCACATCAAGGCTCTCGCTTGCCTACTTATACTCAGCCTGCCTGCTAGTGCAGCGGATACATCGTCATTGGTGTCTGAGTCGACAATGTCAGAGTGGTTCAACGCATTTAAACAACGCGCAACACCAGCGCAAATGTATAACTTCTTGCATGCCATGCCCAAAGGCGGTGATATTCATCATCACCTTTCCGGCGCTGGCATGAGCGAGTGGTGGTGGGATATCGCCACAAATTCAAAGCAAAACGGCGGCTATACTTATTACACAAAAACAGCACCCACATTATGTAACGGTTACGGCACGAACGAATTTGGCTTTAATCCTCAGCTGTTGATGTTTCACACCGTTTCAGCCTTTACTTACGAGCAGCTCTCTATCTGCGAAAAAAACAATTACACCCTGCTTACCAACTTGAGCAAGACGCAAAAGCAGGCGTTTCTAAACAGCATTAGATTGGATAAGCCTCACGAGGGCCGCGACGAGTTTTTTCAGACTCATTGGCAACGCCTGGGAGACATGCTGCTTAACCCTCATATACAAGCCTATTTACTATTAAAGAACATGCAGGCGTACCAACAGGAAAACGTAATGTACTTAGAAACTCAGCTTCAAGTAACAGACATGCGGTTTCCAGACGGCTCTGCCTATACGCCCAAAGCTACTGCCGAACTGTTTGTAGAGATGTTAGAAAGCGACGCTGCGGTAGATACCAATGTGCAAGTACGCTTCCAACTAGCGATTGTTCGCTTCTTACCTAACGCTGAACAACAGCTTGAAGAAGCATGGACGTTTGTTGATGGGCATAGAGGCTACTTTGTTGGCATCAACTTTGTGGGCAGAGAAGATAATGACAAAGGGTATCCACTGCGTTTTTTATCCACACTACGTAAGCTTCGTGCTCAGTCACCACCGGTATCGCTAAGTGTTCATGCTGGTGAGTCGGATGAGCCCAATACTCACATTAAAGATACGTTGCTGCTGGGCGCAGACAGAATTGGTCATGGGTATAACCTGATTGGAGACCCAGACACGCTATTGATGATGCGCAACTCTCCCTACCTAGTGGAGATAAACCTCATATCTAACCTGCTGTTGGAATATGCAGAGAGTATTGATGAACATCCCTTCCCAGAGTACTTGCGAACAGGCGTGCCGGTGACGCTTTCAACCGATGATAGAGGCATGTGGAGCAGCAATTTAACTGATGAGTATTACTTAGCGGTATCACACTTTGATTTATCGTGGGATGAATTGGTTGAGTTAAATACAAACGCGATAGTTCACAGCTTCATGTCAAATGAAGACCGCGAGACATTACTGCTTCGCCTCAAAAAAGAAACTCAGCGCTTTATTGATAATAGGTTGAACAATACGCCAATAGCAGACGTACAGCAGCACTACACCTTTATTTGCAGCTACGCACCTGCTGTTTGCAGCGAATAGTAAAATTGATAGGACACAGGCGATAGTGCATAGGCAATGCAGGAGCTTTGTCAGCCTTTGCACCGCTTAGCTACAGAGTATAACAGGGAGTAAGGACATATGACATCAACAGGAAAAAGGCAGATTCAATACTGGGCACTCGCCCTCGGCGCACTCATCCTTGTGCTGTGGTTTTTAGGCGATGGGCTGTTACCGTTTATTTTAGGTGCAGTGGTTGCCTACATTCTCAACCCAGTCGCAGAAAAATTGGAGAGTAAAGGATTCAGCCGACCCGCGGCTACTGCCCTGATAACACTTTCAGCAACGCTCATTTTTGCGCTCACTGCGCTTCTTGTTGTACCAGCAGTCGTGGCGCAAGCAATAAGCTTATTCGAATCTGGCCCAGATTTGTTCAACAGTTTGAGTGAGTGGTTAAGTAAAACACTCCCGTCAGTGTTTGGTGAAAGTACTACATTACGCTCAGTGATGAATTCTGCTAGTGACGTTTTAAAAGAGCGTGGCGGTGAGTTTTTAAGTACTGCATTTAGCTCTGCAGCAAACATCATCGATTTGGCAATGCTGTTTGTAATTGTGCCTGTAGTAGCCGTTTATCTACTTTTAGATTGGCACCGCATGAGTTCAACTATTTACGGTTTGCTTCCCCGCAAACATGAACCCGTTATTCGCGACTTATTGAAAAAAATAGATAAAACCTTAGCTGGATTTATTCGCGGTACCGGCTCCGTATGCATTATTTTAGGCGTTTACTATGCCATCTCGCTGATGCTTGTGGGCCTTAAATTTGGTCTAGTGGTGGGGTTTGCAGCAGGATTGATAAGCTTCATTCCTTATTTAGGCGCTATCGTGGGCGGATTACTTGCGTTAGGTTTGGCTTTATTTCAGTTTTGGAATGAGTGGATTTCAGTGGCGATGGTAGTGGGAATTTTCGTGTTTGGCCAGGCCGTTGAAGGCAACTTTATTACACCTAAACTCGTTGGGGATTCTGTAGGATTACACCCAGTATGGCTCATTATGTCGCTGTCTATTTTTGGTAGCTTGTTCGGCTTTTTAGGGCTTTTAGTTGCAGTACCTCTGGCCGCCATAATTGGTGTACTAATCCGCTTTTTCATCGATAAATACAAACACAGCGACCTATATAAATAAAGGGGGTCAGGTCCACATTTTCGAACTAATTAGTCACGCAGCTCTGAACTTCTGTTCGATAAGCTTCTGTTCGATTAGCTTCTAAGCTTTAAGTTTGTGCTCTTTTAACATCTGGGCTTTTAACAGCTGTTTTTTTTACACCTGGGCCATTGATTTAAGCACCTACTTTGATGCAACTTTTTGAAGCCTATTCTTTAAACGTCGTTTCTTTTAAAAGCTCAGGTGAGCTAATTCGTGTATGACTTACGTAAAAAGGAGTCTAAATGATGGTTAGTAGTGATATTCAACCAGTAAATTGGAAGAAAGGTTTTTCCCATTCTATTCGGCATTTCACAATTAAAAAAACGAGCAGTACGATTTAGCACGCTCAAGCTCAGTGTGGTTTTGGCATCATGCTTTTGTGCTGCCAATACCTTGGCAAATCCGCTCTCACTTACTCTCGTTCACGACACAAGCTATGTAGTATCGGGAGGACTAGAGGAGCACGCTACTATAAATAGGACGCTGGGTATTGTTGCCTATGAATATCGTATTAACGACAGCACGTTATTTTTTGCAGATGCTCAAGTATTAAGAGGGAACAATGGTAGTGACTCTGTTGGCGATCTTCAGGCATTTTCGAATATTGATGAAGATGAGCTCACAAAAATGTATGAGGTTTGGGTAGAGAAGTCATTTTATGAAGAAAGCCTGCGCTTCAAAATAGGTCAAGTCGATGCAAATAATGAATTCGCCTATGCTGAACATGCTGGAGAGTTTATTCACTCGTCCATGGGTTTTAGCCCAACGATTTCCTATTTCCCCACTTATCCAAGCCCTCGACTATCGGTGAATGCATTTTATAGCGCCACGCAAAATACACAGCTATCTATTGGGCATTACGCCAATCAAAATCGCAGCTTTAGTAACGGTTTCACCGTGGGGCAATGGACACAACATATAGGCAACGTTACGGCTGCCATTGGCGGCTGGATGCAATCGGGAGACATAGTGCCATTAGTAGATAATGAAAATGACAAATCTTCATTATCTCAGGATGCTAGCGGGCTTTTCGCCACTCTGTCTGGTGAGTTTAGCTCTCGATTATTTGCAGCACAGAACGGTGGTTGGTTTTTGCAGTATGGACGAAGTAGCGATACAACCAGTGAAATAGACACGCACATTGGCGCTGGACTAACGTGGTACGGCATCAATAACCGTAAAGACGACGTGTTAGGGCTTGGCATATCTCATATTACCACCAGCCACCTTCTCGCATCTCAATATAAGCGAGACGAAACAGCGATAGAGCTGTTTTATCGTTTTCAGCTAACAGATACCCTTGCGCTTAAACCAGACATACAGTTTATTGCAAACCCTGCCGCCGACAGGGAAGCAAAAGACGCTCTTGTTTTAACAATGAGAGTAGAGCTGTCTATTTAAAGAAGGTTTCTATCTAAAGAAGATTTCTTTCTAAACAAGCCCCTCTCTCAATGGAGCACTGTGGCTCACGTTATGAATTGCCAATCTGCTTTAAGATACTACCAAACGCTCTTCCACCGTTTTTTTGAATTTGCTTATCGAAATACAAACTTCCCAACAAGAAAATAGTGATATGGCCTTTTGAGCGCCACGTTGCGTGGGTTTTACCGTCTTTTTCTTGAAGCGTGATTTCGCCTAGCTGATGGTCGTAAGGCAGTGGTTTCGACTTTATGACTTTGTAGCCAAGTTTATAAGGAGGCTCAAACGCGACAATTTCTTCATGTAGATTAGCGCCACCTGCGATAATTTCACGCACAGCGCCTAACCCGTTTTTATCGTCCTTACCATGAACGAGTAAGTTCGCTTCATCCACGCCTTTAAACTGCGCATAGTTTTCGTGATCGCTTAGCATCGCAAACACATCGTGGATAGGTTTATCGATTACTCTTTCTACATGAATTGAAAACATTATATACCTACTACAAAAAACGTGAGCCTATTGAACGCTAGAATATAGAGCAATGTGTGAATAGCTCAAATAACCACTTTTTATCTGCAACTATAGGCAACTCGGCCATTATTTGAATAGGTTTGTTTTTGGAGTAAGCTGTATCTGCAGAAGATGGACCTGCAAGAAATGTCCTTCAATAGATACACCTCTAAAAACTAAACCTGCAAAGCTAGCCTTGGTAAATATTATCCCAATACTCGTCTAATTCTTTAATAGCATTTTTTAACGGCTTGGCCGTGAATCGCTCATTATTTTTATCTACAAGCTTTGTTGCTACGAGCCCTGTTTCTACTCGCTTTGTTTCTACTGGCTTTATTTCTACCAACTTCATTTTAACTAATTTATCGATAGCATCAGACACATCAAAGTCTAAGGTGCAATGGTGCGTTTGCTCAAACCAAGCTTCAATCTCTTTATCGAGTTCATCTGCGCTCATCCCTTCTCCTTCATGTTTTAACAAGAAGGTATATGCCAACAACGCTTCTTTACAATCTTCCTCTTCTGCGGCGTCTACCAGAGTGTGAAACACGCCAGCGTTGTTATCTAAATTCTTAAAATAAAGATTGTCAGACAAGGCTTTCATAAACCGTATTTTTCGATTTTTAAACTTCGTCCATTCTTTAAAAACAAAGCTGCCAAAAACCCCCATACCAATACCAAAGGTAATAAGGCTTTGCTTAGTAAGCTCTACTGACTCATCTTTAAGCCCCAACCAAAACGCGAGAAACGACGACAGCAGTAATATAGACGCCCCTAATTTCGTCACTAACACAACAATGCCACCGACCGTTGCCGACGCCCCAATGATAAGTTTATCGAGCGGACGCATTTTCACTTCACTGTTTGGAAACAGCATTTCCAAATCTGCTTTGGGCACGTTTTGAAACAGCTTAATAATAGTGGCCCCAGGGATGAAAGTGACAGGAAGCTGTTTTTTAGTGTTTTTGCGTTGGTCGAAGTAGTCTTTATCTTTAAAGGTAATATAAACCGCCACTCGATCGTAGTTGGTAAACGATATCGATTTTTTGCGCAAACCAAAGAACGTACGTAACGTTTCTGTTTTAACCGATTCACCTCGGCGATAAAACACGACTTCTTGAAAATCGTCAAAACTTACCGCCAAGCGAACTTTAAACAGCGACTCTTCATGTAGCGCATCTTCTAAATCAGTATCGGTGACTTTTTCAAAGTTGGCAGAATCTAATAATGTGGAAAACTCACTGGCGAAGTCTTTTTGAACGGCCTTACGTTCGCTATCTGTAATGTCTTTCAGCGTGCGGGTATCTTTGTTGGGGTCGAATAGCGCGTAGCTGTTTTTCAAGCGCTCTAGCTGTTCGTGATACTGAAAGTGAATGCGACTCACCAACAAATTACAAAACACCTCAAAGGAGTTAGCAGTGCTATCAGCATCAGCGGTTTCTTTGTTAATGAGGACATCGTTACACATGTAAACAACATCGGCTTTGCGAAAAGGTATAAATCGTTCTGAGGACATAACCGTTCTAACGTAGGTAATTCACTAACACTTGGAACACCGTTTTTTATTTTGTCAGTGGTGTTATCCAAGTGGCTAACGAAACAAATTCATGTGCTCAGTAAACCATAAATGACTGATAACACAATGCACCTAAAGGCTACTTACAACATAAATTGGTGTTTGATAATAAGGTGCTCTAATTAATGAAAAGTATTAATCAAGCGTAGCGCTAATAAAGCGTTTGAAGGCCTTTCTTATGTAAGAGGTCCACAAATCCCCTTTAAACTCAATGACGCTAGTTACAGTATAGATTTGCTAAACATGGAGACGGTCTCCAAGGGCAGCTTAAAACCTGCCCCAGAACAGCCGGAGATTATAGCAACGACATCCGTACTTGCTGCTTTGGCTTTTAAGACTTTGATATTTTTTGATTGCTTAATGAAAAAACTAGAATAATTATCATACCGCCAAGTGATGACGCACCAATAAATCCTGACCAAAAATGATTACTTAAACCAAAAATTACTTGAGGTTCCATTCGACCTAATAGGGGTGCGACAATAGTAGCTATCAAAAGTAGAGCCGCCGCATAATAAGGTATCGATTTACTGTCAATTTTCACAAATTTGTTCCTATGTAAAAGCATTTTAAAAGCGACTTGAGGACGCTCAGTTTAGGTGTATTTGGTTACTTCTCTGGCCGAGTGAAGTACCTATAAGGGGTCCACGTGAAAGCGAGATCCCAGCCCTCATTTTCATATTCTTTCACTAAGCTTGACCCTCGCAAAGAAACAACACGGATATTTTCCACTGGTGCGTCCGTTTGGGTAAAATAGAGAGTCAGCCACGTTGCGCCGACGATCTTTCTCCCCTTGGCGCCCTCTTCTCGCATAATCTTAGCCTCGTTGAATACAGTGACGCCCCTGCGAGTAATGCGAGTGCTATCCTGAGGGTCAAAGTCAGCTTCACCTGAATAGATTGCATTGGTTTCCGTGGAGAAACGTTGTTGCGCAGCTTGACGACTAATACCAAGCAATTTGCCTATTTCCGCCCAACTTAACCCAGCTCTACGCCCAGACTGAACCCACTGCGCGAGCGATTTGTTAGCTTCGTCAGCTGCAATATAAGCCTCAACAATTAGACCAGCATAATCTTCCGAGGTAGCATTATCTAAAGCTTCAGGTTTACTTTCCGTGTGCCAGTTTAGGATAAAGTCAGCAACTTTATTTCTGAGCTCTTTTTCCTTTGCAATGTCAATAATCGCCTCCTTTAAGCAGTATGAATAACGTCAACATAACATTGACAAGGAAAGTGTCAACACAAAATTGACAAAAGCGAGGTGGTAAAAAGCGATATATTGCTTAAGGCTTTAGTTACACTTCAACTACAAGGCTCGTTGTTAGACGAGGTCAATGAGTTGGTTGCGGATGCTGGTGGTTATAATGCAAGGCAGCGCAAAGGCCGTAAAACTCAGGAGATTAATGATGACTTCTGAGGCTTATGTTTTTATTGATAGGTTCAGAGTCATTGCACTAATTCTTAGAGCAGGACTGTAAATGAAAAATGTTGGACCTGATAGCATTCTTAAATCATACATTTAGCATATCTCTGCGCTAAAATAGGCCCACAGTTTCAAGCATTTCTTTCAATATCATCAATCACATCTATATCGTATTCTATTGCACTTTCTATTGCACTACCTCTACGACCCGCTTAATTGCAGCTGCGCAATGGGGTATACTTACCGAATGAATTATCCCGTTCCCGCCAATCAGGTTGAAGTCCTGTTTGAAGTCAAGAAAAGCAAGTTTATTGCGATGGCAGCATTTGCCAACTCTCGAGAGAGCGCAATGGCTGTGCTTGATGAAGTGAAACAGCGCTATCCCGATGCACGACATCACTGCTGGGCCTATATTTTTGGTCCTCCAAGCTCTCCAGTAAGCGCTGCGATGGCCGATGATGGCGAGCCAAGTGGCACAGCCGGCAAACCTATTTTAAACGTGCTTCAGCATAAAAATATTGGCGATGTAATGATTGTAGTGACTCGTTACTTTGGCGGTATAAAGCTGGGCGCTGGCGGCCTTGTTCGCGCTTATTCTGCATCGGCGCAGCAAGCCATCGAACAGCTCACTGTACGAGAAGAAGTTACCCTTCACTCGCTTACCGTTGATGTAGACTTTAAGCACGAACAATTTGTTAGGCATTTGGTTCAGCAAGCGTCGGGAAATATTGCCGACTGTCGCTATGCACAGCAGGTCAGTATTGATATTCAAATACCCGTTTCCCACGTAGAAGAAATAAAGCAGCAGCTGGCGCCAATTGTTAATCAAGACATTGAGGACCAGCAAGGTGACAGCCCGGACGTTGACAGCAAGCAAAGCAAATTGAATGATTCGTCAGTATGAGTGCCAATATGAGTGCCAATATGAAAAGCAGGCTTCAATATCTCTCACACTACCCTGAGAGACTGCAACAACAAATTCAACAGATGATTGACGACAATGCTCTGGGAGATTGGCTGCGCACTCGTTACCCTGCCACTCATTCAGTGGCAAACGACAACGACTTACGCGAATATGTGATGGGGCTTAAAAACCAGTATATGAAAAAAACTCAACCGTTGAGTAAGGTCATATACGATCAAAAAATCCATATTGTGAACCACGCCCTTGGATTGCACTCCTATGTATCTCGGGTACAAGGCGGCAAATTAAAGAGCAAAAATGAGTTGCGAGTGAGCAGCTTGTTTAAAAACACGCCCGAGCCATTCTTGAACATGATAGTGGTGCATGAACTAGCCCACCTTAAAGAAAAAGAGCATAACAAAGCCTTTTACAAACTCTGCCAACACATGCTGCCCGATTACCATCAGATTGAATTTGATGTACGGGTGTACCTCACTGAACTCGAATTAACCGGGCATGTTTATCAAATGCCTAAGGAAGCCTAATGGATTTTCAATTTCGCACTGACATGTTAGGGGAACCCTCCGCCAAATGTGATATTGAATGCGAAGCATTTGGTGATTGGTTGAGTAACGATTTAGGCACAGATCGCGCAAGCATTAATACGGTGCTAGATGCCATTGAAAACCTGCTGTGTCGCAATATTCCTGATTACCAATTTATTGGCAAGGAATATACGTTAACCATTGAGGACGACGAAGTGATACTTACCCTCAATCACAACGAAACCAGTCACAAAGAATTTGCCGAAGATTACGACCAAGAGATGCAAGCAGGTTGCGGCTTAGCAGATTTCAAACATTTACTGCAAGAATGGAAGGCGTTTATTCGTTAATAAGCGTCCTCTGAAAGCCACCGGTGAATAACGTCGTAAATTGTTTTATTTCCCAGTAAACCAAGGTGACTGATGTTATTCCCCACCCACAGATTCTCTGGTTTGAAATCTAGATTAAACGCTTCATTTTCATGAATGCCTAGTGCGCTATTAAGGGGCACTAAACCATCACCAACGAGATGCTTATTTATAGCGTTAGGCGATGCCGAGGACGTTGTTGCAATGGCAAAACACGCTACCCCATCAGGCAGTGGAATAGGTTTGCGTTGATCGTTAACAAAATCAAAAAGCCGCTCAGAGTGAGTGTCGCTTTCAACGATATATCCGTGCCGAAGGTCGGCAATACCTGCACTGCGAATTTGAGTAATACGTGTTAAAGGAGCCGTGAAGTGATGCATACCTAAAAATAGGTCTACCCAGTTACCCGCTTTTTCAAGGGGCGCACCGTGATGTGGGGTGCCAAGAAACACTATTTTTTTCAAATACTCGGCCCACTGTGCCTTTTCTTCGGCTGCCTCTGTGATTGCCGCCGCTTCTGATATTGCAGCTTTAGCATAATAAAGCGCGCTTCTTGTGACCAACCCGCCCATGCTATGGGCAACAACTGAAATATCTAATGAATGCTGGCTTTGTAGCAGCCCAAACTGCGTCGTCAACTTGCCTAATAGCGCGTTTAACTCCACCCCATTTTGGTATATATGCCGCCCCGTATTGTAGTGCAAATAAACCGTGGTGCATGAGAGGTCATTAGCAAGGTGATAACCATGATCGTGCTCACTTTGCCGCCACTGCACATCATTCATACATAAGCCGTGTACCATGATAAGAAGCTTACCCTCAGACTCTGCGATGTGTCGCGCCAATGCGTCTAGCTCTATATCGTTGCCGTGTTGACGAAATGTCATTGCGATGGACAGCGGACTTTGCTGTGTATGAAGGTAATCGCCTATAACGCCATTTATGGCTGAGAGTAATGTAGGTTTTATCGATGAAGGTGATGGTGAATGCGTTGATGATAGCGGTGCTGCTTCGCTTACATTGCCATTTACACTATCATTATCACTAGCATTGCCACCGACATTGTCTTTGAGGCTGCCGCTGTCTCTGTTATTCAAACTGTCGTTTAATACCGAGAGCGGCACACTAATGCGCTTGCTTACCTCGTTAGTAATGCCGCGTATACTGTCGTAAACCATGCCAGTAATACCACTGCTAAGCGTCTGATTTGATTTTAGTGTTGATTGTTGTATTGGTGGCGAAAGCCAATTCAGCGGATTAATACGGTTGTGCATCGTTTCAATTACCAAGGTAAGTTGAATAACCGCATCGGCAATTAGCCGATTAGCTTCTTGCGCCTGAGAGGGCTTTTTTGTTTGAGTTTGTTTGCCAGTATTTTTGGCATCAGCACCCTTGGTATTAATAGCCTTGGTATTAGTTGCTTGGGCATCTGTTTTTGGGTTAGACAAAGCATGCCCTTCCTATTATCAAGTTGCTCTAAGCATAGCAGTAATGGCGTAAGGGCAATCTAATTTTTGTACAGCACGGTTTGCTCTAATTGCTTTTACTGTACTTATTTTGCCTCTCTTACTTTGATTTGCCTATTTCAACCTATTCACCAAATTTGCACCAGCAGGTAAATACCTGCGCCTTAACGAAAGAACAAAAAATTAAAAAATAATAATCATAGCGCAGCTCACTAGAATTAGTACGCTAAGCGACATATGAGGATAGCTACTGATATCAACGACTTGTTCAACACATTTTAATTTGCTACGTTTACATTGTATAAATTTAAAGCGCTCCTTACACAACATTGTAATAAGTAATAAAAAGAATGGACGTATGCCTATTGCAATTCACGAGCGCAGCAAGACAAATTTTTAATAGCAAGTTGTCGTTATTCTGAAGGAAAAGAGGATTTCACTATGCTCAAAAAATACCAAGCCAAAAACTACACAGCTATACCGGTTTTCTGCCAACAATACGCCAAGCTAGCAGTATTTCTTTCTGCAGTTGTTAGCCCATTTGCCATGGCTTCGTCATATATTCCATCAACTGGAAATGCCGCAGACACAGTCACCAATGAAACTATCGAGGTATTAGGCAAACGACCAGTTTCTTATTACCGAAGTAAGCTTTTCGACGCGCAAGTGTCGTTTTTCAAAACATACAATACTGTGGCCGAAAAATCAGGCTATAAGGTAAAGTGTAAGCCATGGGAAAATAATCTTAACCACCGTGGTTGCCAGGCACTATTTGTAAATGAAATCCTCGATGAGTACAGAAATCCTGTTTTCTTAGCTTCTGGCTATTCTAACGACCACTACACTGGACCAGGCGTAGGAGGTTCAACAAGTTATCGAATAAGCCAATCTGAACTGCAGAAAAAAATGCAGGAAGTGCAAGCGGCGCAATACGAAGATATGATTGAAAAAATAGAAACCGTTGATGAAGTAAAAGAAAGCTTTACAGCATTGACTAGAGCGAAGATGAGATATGCCAAACGTGTCTCACAAGAGCAAAGCGAATAGGCTATATCAGTTTAATCAATCGGTTCAGCTTAATTGGCCGTGCTGGCTATGTTCGTTAAGCGTTTTAGTAAGCCACAGCAAAAATAGAAAAAGGCCTGAGTCCGATACAATATCGAAATCAGGCCTTGGTTGCCGCTTAGAAATGAGTCCAACTTAATGGGGTCACTTCAAAATACGCTCCTTTTTTATGTCAGTTATCTGCGACTTTGTATCATGAAGAACACTATGGACATGGTCCCTGCATAGAAAACATTTGTTCGTCTTGCGGCGAGTAAAAACGCCATGTACAGGTTTCAAGTCCACCACCACTGCTGCTTAATTGGGGAATGAACCCTCTTCCTCTGCCATAATCCACTGGGCTGCTATCGCCAAAATTTCCGCCTACAGGGTCAGATTGAACACTCGCCTCTATATAATTATTTAACTTTTCAAGTAAGCACGCGTTTACATTAATTGCTCCGCCTTGTCTCAATGCGCTAATTGCAAGACCATCGATACGTGAACCATGGTCATTTATCCCTAGAGCAATGATGTTGTTTTTATAATAACGCTATACACAATTTTATTTCTAGCTGGGCTCGAATCATCGCTAGAAAAATTCACCTCTAATAGTTTGCCAATAGAACGAAAGTCCCGAGTGCCCTCGATTCCAACTCCTCCTGCACCAACAGAAAATGTATCTGCTGCGAAATAGCTATAGGCAAATTTAGATTCGGGCTTGGAATGCTTGCCTTTGTATTCGATTTGCAAGTATTGCTGTATGTTACTTCGGGTCCTTGCGTCAAAAGTAGCTCTTACCGCTTTTGCTATGTTTGAACTATCATCGCAGTTACTGAAGGGTTTTGTACCAGATGTATTCGCTTTGCTATCAAACAAACTTGGTGTGTTTTCGAGGTGTTGATTAACCGTTTCTCTAACAGCATCGAGCTCAGAGTAGGTTGTAAGAATATCCGTCATCAACATCTCAGCTTCACCGCTTACCGAGAAGCGCTGTACGTTTAATTTCCCGTCGTCTTCTCCTCCGCCTTTATTATCGCGAAATAGTTCAAAGCCCCAGACTTGCCCTGTAGATGGGTTGGCCACCAAAATTTGATTTGGTTGGTAGTAACATTTAGGGAGTTCTAGACCAATATCAACGTCTTTATGGCAGGTAATTTCAGTCTTGAATTTAAGTGCAATGCGTTTTGCCTCAACTTCATTGCAGTCATTGCAGATTTTGGCGCGGTAATTTTCTGCTGTGGCTGAAAAGGCAGTGAATAGCGTTGCAAGCAGGCATGATTTGGCTAGCACTTTTATCCATGTGTTCATTCGTCCATTTTTCCCTATTTCCATTTTACTATGTATAAATATAAATGCGATGCGACCTCTTCACCGCCCTCTTAACGTCTCAAATTGTCTACTCACTGTCAAAGAAACTGTTTTTGTTTATCCTTAGCGTTCTCGCAAAATACGACCAGCGTTTCTACTTTCAATCTAGTTTGCTGTTCTTGCTATAGGTGACATCCAGCCTTAAAAAAATTATTCGTTACCCACCATAAATTCGCTATCTTATTTTCAAAACAAGCGTATTATCCGCCGAATATTAACACTTGAGTCTTTGAGCCGAAAATGGCCATAGGTTTTCACCACACTAAAGAAAAAACCTTACTACGTGTATCGTTTTACGTAGCGGGTTTGTTTGTATTTATCGCACTTGGCTTTGCCTTTATTACCCATTCAGCCGCCATCCTGTTTGACGGCGCATACTCACTCATTGCCTTTTTCATGTCGTTGCTCACGCTGAAAGTAGCAAATTTGGTGCAACTGCCCGATGACGACCGTTTTCATTTCGGCTATACGGCCATAGAGCCTACGTTAAACTTATTCAAATCCATTGTTATCATTGCCACATGCTTATATGCCGTTGTGGGGGCTATTGGTAGCCTCACAGACGGCGGAATAAAGGCTGAGTATGGTTATGCAATAATTTACGGTGTTATTGCTACTACTGCGTGCTTTGCTGTGTCTGGCTACATGAAGTATCAAAGCAAGCCCTTGCGTTCAGATTTAGTGGCGGTAGAAGCTCACACTTGGTTTGTAGATGGCGTATTGAGTGCTTCCATTCTATTAGGGTTTGCCACTGCGTATGGTATTGAGCAAACCCGTTTTGCTGAGTATGCCTCCTTTGTCGACCCCGTTTTGCTAATAATATTAGGACTCGCGATATTGCCAGTGCCTTTTAAAATCATGCTTAACAGCCTGAAAGAAGTTATCAATAAAGCGCCACCAGAGTCGGTAACTGCCGTCATTGAAAAGCGTTTAAAGCAAACCTTGATTGCAGTGCCCTATCAACATGTTGAAGTACGGATAAGTAAAAGCGGAAGAGACATTTATTTACTCGTGCATATTATTGTTGATAAATCGTTTTCCGTTGCCACGATTAGTGAGTTAGACGATATCCGCATAGCCAGTGAGACCGCCATGCGACAATGGGATCCAGCCATTATTATGGATATATTGTTTATCGCTAATCCAGCGTTAGCTGATTAGCCAAGCTACTCTTTTTCACGCGACGGCTACAACCAATACAGTACAATAAAGCTACATAAAAAAGCCCTACCAACTAAAGTTGATAGGGCCTTTATATGGCGTATATTCTGAGAGAACAGGCTTTACCTACTCACTCTTTAAAACATTACTCATAAAGCGCTTAGTTAACAAAACCTTCGTTAGCTCTTATCGTTAATGGATGGTAGCCAGGCTTTGCCTCTTCAAATGCTTTTTTCGCAAATGCTTTACCTTCTGGTGTTTGCGAAAGCGAGCGATAAAGCGGCTTAACCAGTTTGTTTCGGCCAATGCTAACCAGATAGCTGTACAAACGCTCGTATGCTGGCTTGTATTCATTGGCTACCGCAATCATCAGCCAGCTGTGGGCAATTTCGTTGTTTTGCGTTTCTGTTAGCGAAAACGCACTGTCTAATTCGACAAGCTGCTTGTCGGTTAACGACTCGGGCATATTGTTAAGGAAGTATAACCATTCATGCACGGTCCATTGCGCAGTGTCAATGGCACTTGCCTTAGTGGTATTTGCTAGCCATTCGCCGCGTACCTTATCGATATTAACAAAAGCATCAGACTCAGGCTTTGGTGCGCCCTCAGGAATACCAGGTTCAAAAATCCACTGCTGAATACGCTCAGCGTCCAACTTTTCTGGATATTGCTTAAGTAGCGTTTCGTCCAAATAGTCGATAAAGGTATCTGTAGTGATGCTTTTGAATGCAAAGTCTTCGAAGTACTGCATTAAAAATGCATCAAAATTCTCGCGCCCTACTTTTTGCTCTAATTCTCGAAGAAAAAGCGCGCCTTTTTCGTAAGGGATATTTGAAAATACATCGTCAGGGTTACGACCACGTAAATCGATAGCAAGAATTTCATCGTTTTGTTCTAGCGCAGCGATATCGTTTTGCAAGTCTTGATAGCCTAGCACGGCCTCCTTCTTAAACCGCTCATGACCATAAATCATTTCCATGATGCGATAGGTTAAATAGGTGGTAAAGCCTTCGTTTAACCACAAATCACGCCATGTAGCGTTGGTAACTGTATTTCCAGACCAGCTATGAGCTAACTCATGTGCAATAAGAGACACTAGACTTTTGTCACCCGCGATCACAGTTGGAGTGATAAACGAGAGACGAGGGTTTTCCATGCCGCCAAAGGGAAACGATGGCGGTAAAATGAGAAGATCGTATCTGTCCCATTGATAAGGGCCGTAAGTCTCTTCAGTGACTTCGAGCATTGCTTCGGTGTCTTCAAATTCTTTAGCTGCACTTTCAAGAAGCGCAGGTTCGGCATACACCCCTGTTCTCTCCCCCATGGCCTTAAACTGCAGATCGCCAATGGCTAATGCAATAAGGTAAGAAGGAATAGGTTGCGGCATGGTAAAGGTGTATTCACCATCGCGCTGTGTTTGAGGATCGTTTGCTGCGCTCATTACTGCCAATAAGCTTGGCGGTGTTTTAATGGTGGCCTCATAAGTCACACGCACTTGCGGGGAGTCTTGCAATGGTATAAAGCTTCGGGCGTGAACGGCCTGTGCTTGAGTAAATAAGAACGGATGCTTTTTACCTGCAGTTTGTGCTGGTGTGAGCCACTGAACGCCTGACGCACTTGGTGATGTGGAATAGTTCACGGTAACTTGATTGGCGTTCTCGGGTAACGAGATGGAAAGAGGCGTTCCTAGGTCAACATCGGTTTCGCCTAAAGTAAAGGGAACTGCCTCACCATTTACGGTAACAGTTTCAATTTTAAGAGCGCGAGTATCAAGAACAAGCTCATTGTATTTTGGGTCGGTGCGCTCTACCTTGAGCGTTGCACTTCCTGATAACTGCTGAGTATCAAAATTAGCGCTAAGATCTAACGCCAAATGCGTTACCCGTACTTCATCGGGATTAGAGAATGAATGATAATCAACGCCTGAGGCCATGTCAGATGACCCCTCTGTAATTTCTGCTCTAGCGTTGTCTTCTGCCGCCTTGTTTCCCATATTTTTGTTTACAACGTCTTTCATGGCAGCGCTAGCGTCGGCCTTACTTGAAGGCTCAGTTGTGGCATCGCTGCACGCAAAAAGTGCTGGTACACAAATTAGCGTAGCTAGCATTTTGCAGTAGCTCATAGTGTGGTTCCCATGTTGGTTCATGCTTCTTCCTTTATAGTTCTTTCTAGCTCGTTCTATTTCTTTATAAGTTTGGGCAATTCTGTCTAAGAGTTCGTTCTACATGGTCATAGTAGCAAGTCGAGACTTCAGGAGCGATAAATAAACAATAGGGTCTAGAGAAGTTGTTCACTGGAGAGCATTTTCAATACAAATAGCACCTAAGAGACTAAAAAATAGACTATTTTTAATTTAAGTTTGATATTTCCTATCTAATATTTTCTAATAACGGGAGCAAAGGATATGCGACCATTCTTTAAAACTTATTTCACTGCAGGATTGCAGGGTCATAGTTTCTGTACGTCTATACCTTTGCTTCCATATAAAAAGCTTCAGCGCTAATAATTGCAATAAGAAGCACTCTATAGAGAAAATACTAATGAAAGCAAAACTCTTAACATCACTTATCTCAGCAACGCTTCTCACTGCTTGTGGCAGCACACCCATGACCCCAGAAGAACAGGCAATGGCAAGTCAAATGCAACAAGCCTTTTTGGCTCGACTTCAAAGTTCTACCATGCCTGGCGGCGCAGCCACACAAGCTCAAGAAACTGTCGAGCCAGAAATTGTAATTAGTGAGAATGAGCTTTTAGCACAAAAGCAAAAAATAGATTTAAGTGGTGGACCTGCAATCTTTTATCGCGAAAAAGACGGGATCCTAATAAACAACACAATATTTAACGACTTTGAAGGCCAAGTGGCTAACTTTGGCGGGAATCGTTTTACTGGCGAATTTACTTATGCTGTGAAAAACTTTAACGGCTCTTTTTCATTAAAGTACCATAAGGCTAATTCACAAGAGGCGCCCGTTAAAATTGCTACTGTTTTAAAACGTGGCAACCAATTTGAAGTGAAAACAGTAACCGGGAAGACCATTCCTGGGAACAACGTTATTCCTACGTCTGATGGCTTTATAGTGGGCCGCCCTGGCTCTGCATTCCGCTATACCATAGGCGACAATAATGTGAAGTCTATTTCCCTCCTTGATAACTATCACATTGCCAAATATCAAAATGGAGATGCGGCATCGACAGGGTTTATTCTTTTAGAAAAGAATGCTCGCAACAAGAACGATGATGTCGGCGGACTACTTGATACCTTCAAGGAAATGGGAAGTACGTTTGGACTTAATAAACTCGACGACTACGTGCTAGTTAGCCTTGACGGCCAAACTATTGTGCCTATGGATGTTGGCTTAGGCGGAAAGGAAATTGCAGAGCACTCAAATTGTACTCGCCAGAACTCGGTAATAAACAAGTGCGAGAACGTTGACTTCCGCGAGTCACTTTACACTGAGCTAGGTCTACCAAATTATAGTCACTATTACTGGTCGATTAATTGGGTGCAAACTCAGGATGGTCCGCTTGCGATATACCGCACATCTACCAAAATCAAAATTGTCGATATCAACAACAACCAAGTACACACTGCATTTTCTCGTGTGTTAGGTGTCAACGAATTCGATGTCATTGAAAATGCAAACGGTACTACTGGTATTGAAGCTCGATTAGGGTTTAGCAAAGAAAAAATTGATGATATTGAGTCTTTTATCAAAAACAATACTGTTGATATTGAGCCTATTCAAACCTTGCAAACATCGTAAGGTAATTTTTGCGGGTAGAGGCATATTGTGCCCTACCCGCATTTAAACGCCAATTTTAGAGTTTTATTAATTCACTTAAAAATAGCACTTCAACTCTTTAAGCTAGCGCTATCTCTACTTCAATATTGCCGCGAGTTGCATTTGAGTACGGGCACACTTGGTGCGCTGCATCTACTAGCGCCTGCGCTTTGTCTGTTTCCACATCACCAAGGTCAACGGTAAGCTTAACGGCAATGGCAAAGCCTTGTTCGATAGGCCCAATAGACACATCGCCAGTTACGCTAATATCGTCTGACAATTTAATTTTTTGTGAAGCAGCAACGTGCTTCAGTGCACCGATGAAGCAGGCTGAGTACCCTGCTGCAAACATTTGCTCAGGGTTTGTCCCCTGCCCACCTGCGCCGCCAAGTTCTTTTGGTGTAGAAAGTCCAAGCTCAAGTTTGCCGTCACTAGACTTTGCCGTACCTTCTCTTCCGCCTGTTGCCGTTGCTGTACCGGTATAAACGACCTGTTGTAATGTATGCATCATAAACTCCGTTGTTAAAAAGAAAATTGCAAAACAGTAAGCGAAGACTTTAGTTAGCCACACTTACTTTGCATGCAAAGTAAAATAACACTATCCCGGCTTGAAGTTCAAGTACTTTGCATACAAAATATAAAACTACTATTGAATTGGAGTTGCCTGTGTCTGAATTATTAAAATTAGAAAATCAGCTTTGTCATCGCTTTTATACGCTTTCAAATGCATTTACACGTGCTTACAGGCCGCTGTTGAAGGCGCTGGATATTACTTATCCACAGTACATTACGCTTATGGCTTTGTGGGAAGCGAATAACATCACCATTGCCGAACTATTAGAGCGCACCGCGATTGATGGTGGAGCTATGACGCTCATTCTTAAAAAGCTGAATGAAAAACAATTCCTCACTATTGAAAAAGACGAACACGACAAGCGAGTTAAACGAGTAATGCTCACCGAGGAAGGTAAATCGAAAAAGCAAATAGCCCAAGACGTACCCTCGCAGATGCTGTGCAAATTAAAAGGCATGAGCCATGAAGAAAGCGTGCAGCTTCGTTACTTACTAGACAAACTTGGTAGCTGCTTTAACGCTGACGAACAAAGATAGAGAATGAAAATTGATTCTTGACCTGTCTATAACTATATAGTTTACATTCAACGTCGCATTAAAAATGTATGGAGTTATACGTGTATCGTATTTCTGAGTTAGGTGCATTGGTAGGTTTATCGAGAACCACCTTACTTTACTACGAAAAGCTTAATTTGATTTGCGGCAAGAGGTTAGGAAATGGCTATCGAGTATATAGCGATAGAGACATACAACAAGTTCGCTTAATTCAACAGCTACAAAGCGGCGGATTGACGTTGGCTGAATGTAAATCTTGCCTTGAAAGTAAGTTGGATAGGTCTGTTCTTAAATCTCGCTATGACGAGCTAACGCAAGAGATCAGCCGAAAACAAACGTCGTTGGCGTTGTTGTCTTCCCTGTTAGGTGAAAGCAGCAGTAGATCGTGGCACCAAATACTTGCTGATGTAGCGCCAGATGCACATATAGACTGGTTAAAAATTCAAGGGTTTGATGAGAAGCAAGCTCTAAGGATCAAATGGTTATCAAAAGACATGAATGAACATGACAAGTATATGCAAGATTTCATGAACGTATATGAAACGCTCGAATCGTGGGGGCCGAACAGCGAGTCTGACACTGTGAGAGCGTTTCAAACACTTAGTATTAATCCTAGAAAAATTTTAGAGATTGGTTGCGGCAAGGGTAATTCAACCATGCTCTTGGCTAGATTATGCGATGCACGCATTGTAGCGACGGATAACGAACAAAGTGCCTTGGATAAGGTAGAAGATAAAATAAAGCAAAATAACATGGGCGAGCGAGTATCAACCCAATGTATTAGCATGACGGAATTAAGCTTTGGCGAAGAGAAGTTTGACGTAATTTGGGCTGAAGCCTCCGCCTATGTAATGGGCATAGAGAACGCGTTAGAGAAATGGAAATCGCTTATCTCGGAAAATGGTGCGTTGGTGTTTAGTGATTTAGTTTGGTTGACAGAGACCCCAAGCAAAGAAGCGATTAAGCATTGGAAAAGTGACTACCCAGATATGCAAACTGTTGATACTCGAAAGTTACAAATAGAAAAGGCTGGATACAACCTACAGAATACTTTTACGCTGTCTGAACAAGCGTGGAAAAACTATTATGAGCCACTTGAACAGCGGTTAAATGAGGTTGGCCCTACACTGGCTGGTTCACAAGCAGTTACCGATATTCAAAACGAAGTAGCGTTGTTTAAATCTCACCTTGGCGAATTTGGCTACCAATTTTTCATCGCAGAAAAGTGTTGAAGCTTTGTCTACGGCGTTTCAAGTGAAACGCCGCTTGCGCCTATCAAGCAGAGGTATACTGCGACATTTCAGCATCAACTTCTTGCGCATATTGCGTTAAGTGATGCGCTAAAATGTTTTCCACTCTTATCATGATGTCTTTGCGTTGGTGATCCCACCCACGCTTATCAGCCTGTTTCGCTTGCGCAAGGTAAAATTCAATTCGAGTTTTACGTAATAGATGAGTTTTTCTATTTACGTTAAATTCCATGCTGGTGTAAGTCTCTTCCACATCCGTAATGTCTGTATGATAAGGCTTTGCATTATCCTCAGCAGTCGCTTGACTTACAAAGGTATTTCCATTGCCTACTACTCCTATCATAACGATGAGTAACGACACGACTATTCCTGAAGAAATCCATTTTAGAAAAGACATTTATTGCTCCTTGTTTCTGGCTTCTGTTTCAGCGCTACAATTTTTGGCTTTATAACTTTTTGCCATCGCTGGTTTAAACTCTTGCGACAAAACACCTATTACGTTGCATCAGTAGTGGTGCTGAAACTGTAAATTGTTTGGTTAACTTTTATGAGTTATCAACCCATTGTTCCCTAGTTGTTGCAGGTTTCGAACCAAGAGTAAAAAATCATTAAAATCAGATATTTATTAAAATAGGAGCAAGGTAACTGTGTTGATATTGGAAGTTTCTACACAAGAGGGCGTAAAAAGCACCGAGTAAAATATAACCTACCGAGCTGTAAAGGCGGCTTTGATAGGCGGGGCGGTCAGCTCTGAACGAAAAGCGTAAGAAGTAGTCTTTAGAAAGTTGAAAACTAGTGTCAATATCAGCCCGTTTTCTGCTATCATTATTTCAGCGAACACTTGTTCACTGAAATTCACAAAAATGACGACAAACACGTGATAGGATTAGTCATGTCAGAAATGCGAGACCAATTTGAAAGCATACCCGCAAGGGCTTACTCGATAATAGAGGAATGGCTTAATAGTATTAGTCACGGCGTCGGTTTGGTTGCTGCCATTGTTGGCTTAGTGTTTTTACTCTACCGAGCTGAAGGTACGCTTGCCCTAGTTACCGTAGCAATTTATGGCACTACCCTTATTCTGATGTTTTTAAGCTCTACTCTTTACCATGCTACTTCACATCATAAAGCCAAAGAATGGCTTAAGCTTTTCGACCACAGCGCAATATATTTATTGATAGCGGGCACTTACACACCTTTGCTTTTAGTGTCTATAGGCGGCGCGTTAGGTATGGTTATGACCGGGGTTATCTGGAGCCTTGCATTTGGCGGCGTCGCCTTTAAGCTAGTGGCGCAGCATCGCTTTCCAAAAGTGTCTGTTATGACGTATCTGCTTATGGGCTGGATAGCCATTGGACTTATTTATCCTCTTTATATGGCATTACCTGGAGCTGGATTGTGGCTACTCGTAGCAGGGGGACTTTGTTTCAGCGTGGGCGTCTGTTTTTACGTGGCAAAAAAGGTAAAATACACCCATGCTATATGGCACGTATTCGTTATAGGCGGATGTGGTTGCCATTATTTTTCAATTTATTATTTTGTGGTTTAACGCTCGCTGTGAATACAACTGAAACTGAGACTAACATTACTGGCACTGGCACTGGCACTGGCACTGGCACTGGCACTGGCACTAATGATACTGGCACTACTGGCAATATCACTAATGATAGGTCGCCCGCCATCGCCTGGTTCTCACTGAAAGCGGGCAAGATCTGTTTGGGCAAGAAGCCCGTTGCCGAGGCCTATAGTGCATTAAAGAGCTTAGGTGTGACTCATGTGGCAACGGTTCAAACCGGTGAAGAACAAGCCCCAAATGTTCGAGACAGCGCATTGGAAAATGGTTTGGAATGGTTGTGGGTGCCCTTTAGTCATCCTTCATCTCAGTCGCCAACCGATGATGTTCACTTACATCATTACCTCCATGAGCTATCAAAAATGTTATCTGAAGGTGCCAGTATTTATTTGCACTGCGATGGCTCTCAGCATCGCTGTAGCCTACTCTTTTACGCACTTTGCCACTACGTGGGCATTCCATCAAACAGCGCTTACAATGCCCTGCATAGCTTTGGTCGAAATGCGGCAAACAACTTATCACGCTCTGAGCTTACGTGGGCTGCCGAACTCGGTCATTCAGCTCCGCATATCTAATGTTAAATAGAGCCACCTAGCAGCTGATGGCTCTGCATTAACTTCCTAAGATCATCGTTCTAAGATCATCTTTCTAATATTTGCGCTATTAAGTGTTTGCTCGCTCTATTATTTGAGCGTCGGTATTGGCAATAATGGTGAAACAATTTCACCAATACGTCGAAACAGCTGCATGCGAGTGGTACCAGAGCGCCATACAAGGCCTATTTCCCTGAAGCCTTTTTCCTCAGCAGGATAACTTTGAAGCCCAGTGTGCTCTAAAATAGACTGGTTAATCGCCAGCTCTGGTAAAAAGGTATACCCCATTTTGCTATTTGCTAATTGTACTAAGGTATACAGGCTACTCGCGGCGACACTGCTTATTTGGTCGCTGTGCTGTAAGTTACAGGCGCTTACCGCATGCCCCGTCATACAATGCTCTTGTTGAAGTAAGAAAATACTTTTCTTAGGCAGTGACGATATATCAACAGGATTCGGTAAGGCCGGCATCATGTCTTCATGGGCGATAAGGTGAAATGGGTCGTGCCCTAGCACCATTTGCTTGCACCCTGGGGTTTCCATAGGCAATGCCAGAATAAGTAAATCTAACCTACCGTCTGTTAACTGCTGAAGCAGCTTCTCCGTAGTGTCTTCCTGCATCTCTAGGTTAATTTCTGGCAGAAACGCCTTAAAAGCTCCCAACATGCCTTCAAAAAGAAAGGGCGCAATAGTAGGAATAACCCCTAGCTTTATGGTACCTCGTTGCCAATTACCCGCATTTTGCGCGTATTCAACCAGTTCACCCGCTTCTTGCAGTATTAACTTACTGCGCTCCACAATGTCTAACCCTAGCGAGGTAAACACAAACGTTTTATGTTCGCGCTCTAGAAGCTGGCTACCGAAGTGCTCTTCGAGGTTTTGGATGGCAGTACTCAATGTTGATTGGCTCACGTTGCAACGCTGAGCGGCACGATGGAAATGCTGCTCTTGATGCAGGGTTACAAGGTAGTGTAAATGCTTAAGGTTTGGCCACTTCATACTCATCTCATAATTGATTAATAATATGGTTCTTAATCTAGCATAAGGATTACGTGTATCACATTAAAAACCCGAAAACGTCATGAAGAATTCTTACTTTCACACTGGCAAGCAAGACATTCTGGGTTTAGGATAAAGTGAAAGCGTATTCGGTAAACACAACAACCACATGCTAATGAGGCCACTATGAAGGGACACTACAAAAACATTCTCTGTGTACTAGGCGACTCTCATCGTCAGGATGATACGGTGGCACAAGCACTTCACATTGCTAAAACCCATCAGGCGAATATCACCATTGTGCTTGCACTAGAGGCGCTTCCGCCAAATGCCAATATGATCATGGAGTCGTTTTCTTATATTGAATCTCAACAGGGTATGGAAACCCAGGCTCAACAGTGGCTAACTGAGCAGTCTAAAAACTGGAGCCAGCATTATCATGCTGATACCGAGGTACTGATAGGCGATCCGCTGATTAATGTTGTGAGTTACGTCATTAATAACAATATCGACTTAGTCATTAAGCGCGCAGAAGAGAGTTTTTTAGATAAGCTTTTCGGCAGCTTAGACATGCGCCTATTGAGAAAATGCCCCTGCCCTGTTTGGGTTGTCGATCGCAAGCCCAAAAGCCAGTACAAGAATGTGGTTGCTGCACTTGATTTGAACTATCACTATCCTAAACACGAAGTCTCCGTGCGCCAAGAGCTCAATCGCGACATACTTCGTCACGCAAGTCAGATTGCCTTACTTGAATTCGCTCAACTGCATGTTGTGCATGTATTCGATGCGGTTCCCGAAAACATAGCAAGAGATGGGTTTATCACCGTCGACAACGATAGAATGGAACACGACCTCGCCAAAATATTTGCGGAACGGGATACCGAACTGGCTCTTCTGCTCAACGAACTTTCTGATGAGCTAGACGATGACGTACTGGATTTCCTTAAACCGCAAAAACACATTGTACATGGCTATCCTAGACGAGAAATTGCGGCCACTGCAGCGTCTGTTAGTGCAGATGTGGTTGTCATGGGTACCGTGGCAAGGCTTGGTGTGCCTGGTTTTATTATGGGCGGTACCGCTGAAGAAACTATTCATCAGCTGCATTGCGCGGTTGTCGGAATAAAACCAAATGGATTTCAAACACCTATTTCTGTTGAGAAAAAATGAGTACTTGAACGAAATGACCGTGGGTATAAAAAAGCCGCGATAAGTTTTCACTTATCGCGGCTTTTTTGGTGTTCTCTACGTTTACAATCACATCACTAATTAGTGTATTCGCGCTATCTAAACGAGCTTTCCAACATACTTGTGCTCGATTTACACTGCTTTGGTTTTACACCCCAAACGATGCTCTTAATATGTAGAACGAGATAATTGAGAGAATGGCGCCCGCAGGAAGCGTAACAACCCAAGACACTACAATATTTCTTACAATGCCAAGGTTAAGTGCAGAAACACCTCTCGCTAAGCCTACACCTAGCACCGCACCAACGAGCGTTTGCGTGGTAGAGATAGGTAAACCTGTTCCTGACGCGATAACAACGGTACAGGCTGCTGCCAATTCTGCTGCGAAACCACGGCTGGGTGTAAGGTGAGTTATCCCCTGCCCTATGGTTTTTATTACTCGATGACCGAATAGCGCTAAACCAGCAACTATTCCTAAACCACCAAGAGGTAAAATCCATACCGCGAGCTTGGCATTTGCATTAATTTCGCCGCCACTGCTCACTACACTAACAACGGCCGCTAATGGTCCGATAGCATTCGCTACGTCGTTCGAGCCGTGGGCGAATGCCATGCAACACGCCGTCACTACCATTAATAGTGCAAACACTTTTTCTACGTTTGCGGCCTGTAGATCTGTATCTTCAGAGCCACTGAACTTCATGCGGCCAATATACCACTTGCCTAAAACACCTAGTAACACTGCGATAATCACGGCGAGAATGTATCCATTCACCGCGCTCATTTCTAAGCCTACGTGCTTAAGCCCTTTTTTAATCGTTACGAGTGACATAACAAAGCCCGCTAACGCCATATAAAATGGCACGTAGCGCTTAGCACTTTCAAAAGGAGAGGCAGTTTGGAATATGAGTTTATGCGCACTCATAAATATTAGATAGGCAATGACACCCGAAATAGCAGGCGTAACCACCCAGCTTCCCACAATACCGGCAACTTTATCCCACGAAACCGCGTCCATACTCACGCCAGCCGCAGTAAAACCGATAATTGCGCCGATAATAGAGTGCGTAGTAGATACAGGCCAACCCAACCATGATGCTACGGCCAACCAAATACCAGCAGCCAACAGCGAGGAAATCATGCCCAGTACGAGCAATTCGGGTATGTCTGTAAAGAAGCTTGAGTCGATAATTCCTTTGCGTATGGTAGAGGTAACCTCACCACCCGCGAGGTAAGCGCCAGCAAACTCAAATATCATCGCAATAAAAATTGCTTGTTTTATTGTTAATGCTTTTGACCCTACTGATGTCCCCATTGCATTGGCAACATCGTTGGCTCCAATTCCCCACGCCATGATGAAACCTACACCACCGGCAAGAAGAATTAGAATTAGGCCATAACTTTCAAAAAAATCCACTAAGTATCGCTCCCGAGCTAATGCGATTTGGGCTTTACGCTACTTCACTGTGTAGCAGTTCCCCGAGCCAAATAGGCTAGAGTGTGATGTTAAAGACAGATTATGTTTTAGCATAATGTTCGTTTTTTGCACGACCTGTCCTCGGCTCCGGCGCATGATAACGTAATCATCTTCGAAGCCATAGCGAAAATCATCGAAATTCGGTAAAAGTATATCTCGACGCTGATTATTCAATCAAATGTTTCATTTTTATGACAGCTATATTTCAAAAAACACGCCATGCCACGCCACGCGGGCGGTATAGCGGCATCTACGCAGATAATTAAGTCAGATCTTCTATCTTCTGATGGATGCTTTCAAGGGAGGTATGACGCACATCGGTTCCCCGTGTTAGGTACACAACATATTCGCAAACGTTTTTACATCTATCGCCAATGCGCTCTAGTGAACGCAATGCCCAAAGCACGTCCAGCCAATCTTGCATATCTTCGGTGATTTTTTCCATTTCAGACGTGGTGTACGTTATCAGGCGTTTGTATTCACTGTCTATTTGATTGTCCTGGCGATAAACCTCAAGGGCTGCCGACTCATCTTGTCGCGCGAAAGCATCGAATGTGCCGCGCATCATATCGATAACCTGTTCGCCTATTTTTACCATACTACTTTTTATGGTGTCAGAAGAAGGAAGCTTGTTTCGCGTTACCAACTTAGCAATGCGCTCTATTTCATCACCCATACGCTCAATATCAGTAATAGCTTTAGAAATGGTCATGATTAAACGTAGATCGCTTGCCGTAGGGTGCCGCTTGGCAATAATTCTCAGGCATTCTTCGTCTATCTGAATCTCCATAGAATTTATTTTTAAGTCGTTCAACACCACTTTTTCAGCAATGGCCGCATGGTTGTGCTTAATGGCATACAGCGTATCTACCATCTGCTGCTCTACCTCGCCTCCCATGGTTAGCACGGAGTTACGCAAGTTTTCTAATTCAACGTTAAACGTACCCGAAATATGATTGTTTAAAGCAACTTGACGCATTCTAGTAACTCCGGTGAACGGCAAACGTGGCACAAGCAAACATCACGCATGCAACAGAGGCAGCTACTAAAGGTAGCGCGCCTCTTCGTATATGGCTAGCGGGAATAAAAAAGTCGTTCTTAGCCATATCGCCCCGTGATGTAATCTTCTGTTTGTTTTTTCTCAGGCATGGTGAACAGCGTGTCGCTATCGGCATACTCCACTAGTTTACCTTGATGGAAAAAAGCCGTGTAGTCGCTAACGCGAGCAGCTTGCTGCATATTATGAGTAACAATCACTATCGTACATTGCTTTTTAAGCGACTCCATCAACTCTTCAATGAAAAGCGTCGTCAGCGGATCAAGGGCTGAGGTTGGCTCATCAAGCAACAACACTTCTGGTTTTAAGGATAAAGCCCGCGCAATCACTAATCGCTGCTGCTGACCGCCCGATAAGGTCATTGCAGGCTCAAACAATCGGTCTTTCACTTCATCCCACAATGCGGCCTGCTTTAATGCATTTTCTACCGCATCGTCTAAATTCCGTCTTTCACGCACACCTTGAAGCTTCAATCCGTAGCATACGTTTTCGTAAATACTCATAGGAAATGGATTTGGCCGCTGGAAGACCATACCCACTTTGGCTCTTAGCCGTGACACGTTGGTTTTTTTACTATTAATGTTCTTACCATCAATAATCACTTCACCCTTGTACTGACAACCGTCATATAGGTCGTTCAGTCGGTTAAAGCAGTTTATTAGTGTGGATTTACCGCACCCGCTTTGACCTATTAACGCCGTAACTTTGTTTTTTGGGATCCGCATGGTGATGTCTTTTAACACGTGCTTATCACCAAACCATAAGTTGAGTTCGTTAACCTCAACCGCTGTCTGCGCGCTCGATAATTCGCTAACGGGCTGTATATTATGTTTAAACAACTTCAGCATGACAGCTTTTACCCTTTTAAATACCGTTTACGTAAGCGTGTTCTAAGTAGTACCGCTAAAATATTAAGTACAAATACAACCACCAGCAGTAGTAAGCACGCGGCAAACATCATAGATGCACTTTTAGCATCGGTTTGGCTGTGAAATGCACTATCGTAAATTAACACACCTAGGTGCATGAACTGTCTATCGAGGTGTAAAAATGGAAACTCACCGTCAATAGGTAAGGCAGGCGCAAATTTTACTGCCCCCACCAACATAAGTGGCGCAACCTCACCCGCGGCTCTGGCAATGGCCAATATAACGCCGGTCATAATACCGGGAGAAGCAATAGGCAATATAGTGCGTACAATGGTTTCAATTTTAGTGGCACCTAGTGCATAGCTGCCCGCTTTTAGTCCTTCTGGCACCCGCCTAAGTCCCTCTTCGGTAGCGACAATAACCACCGGAAGTGTGAGTATTGCCATGGTTAATGCCGCCCAAAATATACCTGGGCTACCCATGGTTGGCGCAGGTAGCGTATCACTAAAAAAGAGGCTGTCTATACTGCCGCCAAGTGTGTACACAAAGAAACCAAGGCCAAACACACCATACACAATGGAAGGCACACCGGCCATATTGCTTACGCTTACGCGAATAATGGTGGTTAAGGCTGTGTTTGGCGCATATTCGCTTAAATAAATAGCCGCCATTACGCCAAAGGGGGTAACGATAATGGTCATAATGAATACCATTAGCACCGTACCGAATAGAGCAGGAAACACGCCACCCGACGTATTCGCTTGTTTAGGCGATTCAGTGAGAAACACAAACACTTCACCAATGGCTACCTGCCACTTCTCAAACCCTGTTAATCGACTGACAAAATCGACACTTTGAATCGTAAATATCGGAATACTAAAGGGCTGCCCGTCGGCAAAGCTCACCGCTAGCTTGTATTGATCTCGCTGGGTTTCAAGTGAACGAACTCGCTGTTGATACTCATTGAACTGAGCGACTAGTTTTTCTCGCGCTGGTGCATCCGCTACCACATCTCGATTGTCAAAGCGAGAGAGCGATTCGTGAATTGGCGCTAAAAACTGTTTGTTTAATTTTGTAATTTCATCTGAGATGAGTGCTACTGACTCCATTATTTGCGGCAATTTAGCTAGCGGAATATTGGCGCCCTCTGGCGTAACCACATTTTCAGGCACAGCCATTACCTGCCGCCCGTCATTGAGCTTTATCTCGGCGCTGTTTTTAGCCAGGTCAATACGCTTTATACGCTCACGCTCAACTAACAATTGCGCCCCGTATGGGTTTAGCGCGTCTGCATACTTAAGCCTAATCTCCGATTTAGCTTCATCATCGAATACATTTGCTAAAAGAGTTTCAACCTGCGGAGCAGCTTCTTTAGGTGGAACTTGGTCGGAGGCAAATTCTGGAGAGGATATGGGAGCAAGCGCAACGCTGTAGATGGGTTTTGGCCAAAAATAAGCGCCGCCCCTTGCCGTAATCAACACTAGTACGCTTATGAGGGCAATCAGCAATAGGCCGGTAAAAAAGGCGGTTAAACTAATCACCAGCGACTGACGCTGCACCGCATTTAAGCCAGAAAGGCGAAGCTTAGCCATGCTCTTTTCTCCTTCCCAGTCGCTGACGCATAACCTCGGCAATGGTATTTACCACAAAGGTGAATGCAAACAAAATGCAGGCGGTAAAAAAGAGAATTTGATAGTGGGCCGATGAAACATCAGCCTCAGGCAATTCAATGGCTAAATTAGCGGTTAATGCCCTTAGCCCTTCAATAAGGCCCCAGCTAGATATGGGGGTATTGCCCGTTACCATGAGCACAATCATTGTTTCACCAAAAGCGCGACCAAAGCCCAGCATTATGGCAGCAATGATGCCAGGCAGCGATACGTGTAACACCACATGCATTAGCGTTTGAAGCCGTGTTGCTCCTAGCGCAAACGAGGCGTTTTTTAAGTCTTCGGGCACCCCGTTTATGGCGTCTTCAGCCAAAGAATAAATACTAGGCGAAATTGCGATCCCTAAAGCAATAGCAACCACAATGGTTGTTTTACCAATTGGACTGTCTGACCCCGACGCCAACAGTGCAAACCCATCAACGCCCATGATGGAGAATATAAATTGAGGCGCAAACTCCACGCTGATAAAGGCGAGTAATAACGTGCCGCCTAAGGCAAATACCAACTCGCTACCGTGGCGAATACGCTTTGGTAGGTATTGCGCTACTTGGCGCTGAAACAGCGACACAATAATAAGTGCAATTGGCACAAAGATAATAAAGAAGGCGACGGAAAATAGAAATTGCTCCGCCTTGGGCGACAGCCATATAGCGGCAATAAAGCCAATGAGTACGCTGGGGATAGCCTCTAACATCTCAATAGCCGGCTTTAACAGGTGGCGAAGTCTCGCTTTTGCAAAGTAAGCAGTATAAATGGCCGCGCCAATGGCAACGGGAATAGCGATAACCAAAGCCAGCAAAGAGGCTTTAAAACTACCAATTAATAGCGGAGTTAAACTAAATTTGGCTTCTTGGTAGTCTGATGCACTGGTGGTTTGCCATACCGTCGCCTCGGTGTCGTAGCCTTCGTAGTGCTGTGGCTCAAATAAAGAAGACCAGGTGGTTATACCGCTTAAGTGATTACCCTGCCATGCCGTTACCGAACTGTTACTTCTTCCTATTAACACATCACCGTGCCAGTCAATACTAGAAATAGCCGTGTCACTTCGGCGAGAGCTTATTATCTCTCCAGTAATTCTGTTGATGAGCAATAGCGTATTGTTGCTCGTTAGCACTGAAATCAAATTCATGCTGGCATGCTCGGCAATATCTAGCGTTACCTCATCATCGCTTAACACAATTGAGTAAGTCTTTTGAAAGTGTAAGCCTTCGCTGCCTTTACTCAATACCCACCGCGTCAATGCTTGGGTGTTAAGGTTGTGTAAAAAGAATGAACGCTGTTTGGCCAAGGGGAATACCAATGCATCACTGCCTTCGTGAGAAACATTACTGATAAATGGCTCTGATGCATTAGCCTTATCGTAAAGGCGATGAAGATAAACATCGTTATTTTTATGCAGCAGCATGCTTTCACTGCCAGGCATCAGCGTGACCTGTTCTACACCCGAAAAGTGCTTATCGATAAACGTGGTGGGCGCTATGCGATTAACCCAGCGCACAAAAACACCGCTATCAAGGGTAACCTGCGTCACCACCCACCGATTGGATAATTGAATTTGCCAGTGCTTTTGCCCCTGCCAAACCTGTTTAGGAAGCGCAAACGCAATGGTATTAGACGGAGTGCTTTGCACTACCTTCTTATCTAACAATTTGTCTGCATTGTAGGTTCGCACAGGAATAACACGCACCTGCCCTGTGGGTGAAATATCAATAATGAAGTTTTCGCCCATTACGCTCATAGCAGAAAGCGTGTGACCACAAGGCTTTGTGTAATCTTGTGTGTTCGTTAGCTTACCTTCAGAAAAGGCGAGAAGCCCTAATCGGCAGTTTGCTTTTTCTGCCAACAGCGGTTGTCCATTAAAGATATCGCCAGTGCTAATAATAGATTCATTGTTAGGCACGGTGGTGTGGGCAACTTGCTTAAGCGTAGGCGTGTAGGTAAGCGGTATTGCTTGGCTTATGAGGTGTGAAACTAAGATAACCAGCGTCAGCAACACCAGACCGCCAAAGCCCGTCACTAAAAAGCGAGACCGTCTGTCAGTCCGTTGGCGTCTCTTGTTTATGCTATCGCTATCGGGAGTCATTCTACTTTTTAGTGTTTATATAATAAAAACCCTTCGCTGTGGAAGAATTTGGAGTAAATTGCACTGGTGAGCAGTGTAAGTTTTGTTATGCTAATAGCAAGCGAAAATTTTTCGTGCGACATGTTTTAGGCGGTGTGTTTATGGCGCTAATCAAACCATTGAGCGCTAACACAAGCCATTAGCCTGGGTAAGCACGTTAAGCTTATTTCTCAGCCATTCATCAAGGAGTTTTGCATGCAATCTATAGTTATAAACATAATGGGGCAAGACAAGCCTGGGTTAGTCGATTCGCTTGCGAAATGTATATACGCACACAAAGGTAACTGGTTGGGATCAAGCTTTGCGCACATGGCGGGCTTATTCACAGGCTTTGTTGAAGTGCATGTAAGTGCAGAGGGAAAACAGCTTTTAATAGACGCCATAGAAGCGTTACCCGACATCACCGTTCAACATGTAGCCGCACTTGGACCTCAAGAAAGCAACGCCGTTAAGTATACCGTTGAAGTAATGGGTAATGACAAACCCGGTATAGTGCAAGAACTGACTAATGTACTTAATCAGTTCAACCTCAACATACTTACCTTTGCCTCACACTGCGAAAGCGCGCCTAACTGGGGCAGTTTAATTTTTAAAGCGAAAGCAGAAATTGGTGTACCAGCAGAATTTGACGATGGCGCATTGCAAGATGCCCTTGAAGCTTTGGCGAATGACTTAGTTGTCGACATCACCGCAACGCATTAACGTGAAGAATACGCCGTTTCACCCATTGCCAAGTATTGCCTTGTCATCAAAGTGTAATTAATGGATGACAGCCTTTGACCATTTTGTGAGTCTTGAATGAGAAATTATGGATAACAACGTTTTATATTATCCTGCGGAACTGAGTTGGTTAGCTTTTAACGAACGCGTGTTGCAGGAAGCCGCCGATCAAAACACCCCTGCTGTTGAACGTATACGCTTTTTAGGTATTTACTCAAACAACCTCGATGAATTTTATCGCGTAAGAGCGGCGGGTGTAAAAAGACAAATCACTATTGCACAAAACGACGGTAACGAAGAAGAAGCCGAGCGTCAGACAGCATTAATGGCTTTGATTCAAAAGAAGGTGGTTCAGCTTTCAGAAAAATTCGATAAAATTCATAAAGACGTAGTAAAAAGTTTAGCCCGATACAATATACATATACTTCGTAAAAACGACTTAGATGATTATCAGCAGCAGTGGGTTCGCAACTTTTTTATCAATAAAGTGCTGCGTCACATTGCGCCTATCATTATTGATAAAAAAACAGACCTTTTAAAACGGCTAAACGGCACGTCTGTTTATCTTTATGTAGCCCTGAGAAGAAAAGAGAAAAACACGAAATTCGCAGTCATTCAGGTTCCTACCACTGAAATGTCTCGCTTTATGCTTATTCCCCCAGAAAAAAGTAAAAAGAAAAAGCATATTATTATGCTCGACGACATGATTCAGCTTTGCCTTGAAGATATCTTTCGAGGTTTTATCAAGTTTGACGAGATAGAGTCATTTTCATTCAAGATGACTCGGGATGCAGAGTATTCCATCAACGATGAGATAGACGAAAGCTACGTTGAGAAGATGTCTGAAAGCATGAAGCAGCGCCTTATTGCAGAGCCGGTTCGGGTTATTTATGACACCGACATGCCAGACGATATGATGCAAGACCTGCGCAAGCGCCTTAAAATTACTAAGCTCGATACCATGCATGCCGCGGGACACTATCGTAACTTTAAGGACTTTATTGGCTTTCCCAACGTGGGCAGGGAATACCTTGAACATACGCCGCTGCCGGCTATTGATAGCAAAGCATTTTCGCAACACAACACCGTGTTTGATGCCATTACAGCCAACGATATTTTATTGCACTATCCTTATCACCGCTTTTTGCATTTCACTGAATTTTTGCGTCAGGCAGCTTTCGACCCTAATGTTCGCACCATACGCATTAATATTTACCGAGTGGCCAGTAACTCTCGCATCATTAACTCGCTCATTGACGCGGTGGATAACGGTAAAAAAGTGACCGTGGTTGTAGAGATACGCGCCCGTTTCGACGAAGAAGCTAATATTGAATGGTCGAAACGAATGACCGAGGCGGGAATTCGCGTTGTGCTTGGGGTGCCTACTCTTAAGATTCACTCGAAGCTGTGTATTGTGACGCGAGAAGAGCGTGGAACTTTAGTTAATTACGCCCATTTCGGTACGGGTAACTTTAACGAGAAAACCGCTAAGATATACACCGATTACAGCTTGTTTACGCGCAATCAAGAGTTAGCTGACGAAGGCGTAGCGGTGTTTGACCTTATTCAATACCCATACCGCCGTTATAAATTCCAGCATTTACAAATTTCGCCGCTGAACTCTAGAACCAAGATCCAGTCGTTAATTCGTCAGGAAATACAGCATTTAAACCAAGGCCATGATGCGCAAATAACGTTCAAAATCAACAACCTTGTTGATAAAGAGTTGATTGACGATTTATACCGAGCTAGCCAAGCTGGCGTTAAGATTCGCGGTATAGTTCGCGGTATGTGCTCACTGAACCCAGGTCTTAAAGGTATTAGCGACAACATTGAAATTATCTCTATTGTCGATAGATTCTTAGAACACCCCCGCGTGATGATTTTTGAAGGCGGTGGTGACCGAAAAGTGTTTATCTCTTCTGCCGATTGGATGACACGCAACATGGACAATCGTATAGAAGTGGGCTGCCCAGTTTACGATAGAACCTTGCAGCAGCGCATTGTTGATATTATGGAGCTGCAGTTTAACGATACGCTGAAAGCGCGCGTTATCAACTCTGATCAGACGAATAATTATGTACTGCGCGGTAATCGCAGAAAGGTACGCTCTCAAATAGAAATATACGACTACCTTAAACAACTTGAAGACAACCTGTAGGATAACCTAATCACTAATGACTGAGCATGAATCCATCTTTGACGGTGTAGAGTCCCGGGAAGTAAGTAAAGTCGCCGCGCTAGATATTGGCTCAAACAGCTTTCACCTTGTCGTGGCGAGAATTGTAGCGGGATCTGTTCAAATTCTTCACCGCGTTAAACAGAAGGTGAGACTTGCCGAAGGGCTAGATGACGACAATATTTTGTCTGATGAAGCCATAGAACGTGGCCTTGCCATGCTCAAAGTCATTGCTGAAAGTTTAAAAGGCTTCGAGCCCGATTCAGTCAGAATTGTGGCCACGCACACCCTGCGAAAAGCGCGAAACGCCAGACAGTTTATTCGCGCAGCAAAAGACGTGCTGCCCTACCCCATTGAAGTTATCTCCGGGGTGGAAGAAGCGCGCTTAATCTACTCCGGTGTTGCCCACACTAATCATGCTGATGGCCAGCAACTGGTGGTAGATATAGGCGGTGGTTCAACGGAGTTTGTTATTGGCAAAGGGTTTAAACCTCTACTTTGTAGAAGCTTGCAAATGGGCTGCGTAAGCTACACCCAGAAATTTTTTGCTAACGGCGAGCTAAAGCGCAGTGCGTTTAATAAAGCAATAACCAGTGCCGCTCAAGAGCTTGAGATGATAGACGTTAAGTATCGCAAGCTTGGCTGGGTGCAGTGTGTTGGCACCTCGGGGACTATTCGCTCTTTATTCACACTATGTCAGCAAGACAAAACCAACGAACACGATATTCCCGTTACGTTGAAAGCCTTGCGTAGCCTTATGGACCAATTCATTGATGCGGGGCATGTTGATAAGCTGGACTTTCCCAATTTAAGCGAAGATCGCCGTGTAGTAATAGCCGGTGGTATCGCTATTTTAATTGCAGTGTTTAAGGCTTTAAATATTAAAGCACTTGTTTATTCCCCTGCGGCATTGCGCGAAGGCGTGCTTTACCAAATGGAAGACGAGCTTCATCACGCGGATATTCGTGGAAGAACGGCCAGTAGCTTAGCAACCCGTTATGATGTGGATACCTCGCAAGCAACCATGGTGTTAAATACCTCGCTAATGCTGCTGCGAAAAGCGGAAAAAGCATGGAAGCTCAAAGGCCAAGACTTTAAAAATATGCTGGGTTGGGCAGCGCTGCTGCACGAAGTAGGTATACAAATTAATTCCCGTGGCGTACAGCGTCACAGTGCCTATATTCTCGCTAATGTTGATATGCCCGGCTTCACTCAAGAGCAGCAGTTATTGTTAGCCACATTAGTGCGTTTTCATCGTAAGAAAATACGCATTAGTGACTTACCTAGCTTTAACCTTTTTGACAGCAACGCCGTGAAGCGCCTTATTGCACTGCTAAGGCTCGGGGCGTTACTTAATTTAAAACGACAAGAGCAATTCTTGCCAGATATGACCATTGACGTTAACCCATCATCATTATCGTTGCGCTTTCCTGAAGGTTGGCTTGAGGAAAAGCCCATTTTATCTGCTGATTTAGCCAGTGAGAGCCAGCATTGGCAAGCGTTAGACTTAGAGTTATTGATTAATAGCTAGCTGGGTTTCTCTCTACAGCGTTTAACATCAAGAAAATAGCTAGCAGTAGTGCTAGCTATTTTTTTAGACGTTAAACGCTGGGGCAATGTAACAAGTAACAGAGGCAGTATCGCTGGTGTCGCATGTCGTCTTAAAAACACTCCAGAAAAATCATAGGCGCAAAACACATAAACGTTTCGATACATTTTTCACTTCGATCTTATTTATCAGACTCGCTACACTGCTGTAACTCCAAACTGCTGTAACTCCAAACTAATGGCACTCCATCTTCTTTTACAAGGAATGTAAATGCGAATTCAATCAATAGACGCCATTCGAGGCCTAGCTATCCTCGGTATACTCTTTTTAAATATTACGTTTCACCAAAATTTTTACACTGGATACGCGTTTTTTGAAGAACCGCTTTTATCTGATGACATCATTTCGCTAGTTAATGCCCTTTTCTTAGATGGAAGATTCCGCTCGTTATTTTGTTTGCTCTTTGGCGCAGGCTTGGCTATTCAATTTGAACACTGCCAATCGCGAGGATACGATTTTCTAACATTTTCTAAGTCGCGACTAAAGTGGCTTTTTGTATTTGGACTGCTGCACGGCGTATTCATTTTTGGTGGCGACATTCTGCTTTACTACAGTATTTGTGCGTTTTTAATTCTAAAGAATTTTTCCCTGAGCCAAGACGACCTCAAAAAGAAAAGCCTCAATTTTTTGGTAATAGGCAGCGTTATTATGCTTGTTGTTGGCGTGATATCAGCATATTTTTACGAATTCGGCAGCGAACTTCCACTTAGAGCCAGTGAGGTTTATAGCGAAGAAGTGGCGCAGTGGCAGAGCAGCTATTTATTCCAAATTGAAACACAAGCTACCTTTCAGATAATAAGTATTGCTGTCGCTCCATTTACTATGTTGTGGCAATCTATGGGCCTTATGATGTTTGGCGCGTACCTTTACCGAAATGGCTTTTTCAACGAGGGCTTTTCTTCAGCGTCGTTTATAAAGATAGCCGCCATTGCAATAGTGACATCCATCGTTTCGACCCTTCCTTTGATATTGATTGAGCAAGTGACGGCAGATGTCACACCGATGCTGTCGAGTGTCCCAGCTATCTTTTGCGCGTTGGTTTACGCTCATTTATTCGTTAAGGTAAAAAATACAGCAGCGTGGTGGTATCAGTCGCTAGTTAACTGCGGAAAAATGGCGTTTACGCTATACCTCACTCAATCAATTGCGATGGCGGTGCTCTTTCGAATAGTCATGCCTGCGTACTTCACTGACTTTGCCTTTACAGTCACCTTGCTCGATTTGCTTATCATTACGTTAGCCTTTACTGCTATTCAGATAGTGCTGGCGAATATAATGGCTAAGCACCTCCGCCAAGGCCCTTTTGAAGCCCTTTGGCGAAAGTTGTATTTAAATAGCTTTTATAAGAAACGTACTAAGGAGCATCTGGCGTTGTAACGTCATCAGCACCGCTGTACTTTTTAAACCACGCTAAGATATTTTCTACCTTGCCAATCATTCGCGACGGTTTTGCGGCAATGCCATGAGACGATTCAGGTACTTTTACGAGTACTGTATCTACTTTCTGAATTTTAAGCGCTTGGTAAAACTGCTCAGTTTCAGACATAGGAGTACGTTTATCGTTCACTCCAGTGATAAGCATGGTAGGCGTTGTAACATTGCCAACTAGCGACAGTGGTGAGCGCTTCCAATAATGCTCTACGTTATCCCAAGGTTTGCCAGGGAACTGAAAAGGTATTTGGTATAGCCCTGAGTCAGCGGTAAGCACTTTAGACAGCCAATTAATAACAGGCTTTGCTACTACCGCTGCTTTAAACCTATCCGTTAGACCAATGGCATAAGCAGATGCAATTCCCCCGGCTGAGCCACCGGTGATGTAAAGCTTTTCAGGGTCGGCAATGCCTTTTTCAATGAGCGCATCAACGCCCGACATGTGATCGGCAAAGTCATACTTTGAGCTGTACTTGCCTTGAAGTAACAAAGCAAAACGCTCTCCATAGCCAGTGCTGCCTCGGTGATTATCGTAAAACACTACGTAGCCTTCGGCCGCCATTCGTTGTAACTCTGCCGTAAACACTGGGCCATAGGCCAAATTTGGACCGCCATGAATTTCTAAAATCAGTGGGTAGGTTTTACTGCTGTCGTAGTCTGGAGGAAGAATATACCAGCCCTGAATTTCCTCTCCATCTATTGAAGACTTGTAAACAATCTCTTTCACTTCACCCAGCGTTTTGTGGCCAAGTACATCTTCATTCAGCGACGTCAGTTGACGCTCATCATCGCTGGTAACATATAAGTCAGCAGGTCTGTTAGTAGTACCTTTTGTGTAGGCAATAACATCACCCGCGGCGTGGTATGTGGCAAAGACGTATGGCCTGCCTAATGTAGTGCCCCCCAACCCAGATGCCATATTGGTTACTTTACCCGATAGCGACACACTATCGACTTGCGCAAGACCTCTTACCGACTGCTGAAAATAGATGTTCTTATTATCTTTCCATACAAAGTTAGACACGGAATTGTCGATGGTTTCAGTGAGATTTTTGTGCTCTGTACCATCGGCATTCATCACATACAAATACGTATTTTTATACATGACTTTTTCATCGCTTCGGCGTTCATAAGCGACATATTTGCCATTAGGCGATACAACGGGTGACGCTTCACGACCTTTAAAACTGGTTAGCTGCTCGATATGCCCCAGCATGTCTACCGTATAAATGTCTGCTTCTATTGGCTCGTATTCCCAGTTGCTGCTTCGATTGGCTGAAAAGTAAATTTTTGCGCCGTCATGAGAGAAGCTTAAGCTTCCGCGATGGTGATAATCACCAGAGGTAAGCTGCCTTGCGGTACCGCCTTGTGATGGCACGACAAATATATGTGTATACGCTGGCTCTAATACCCCTCTTCCGTCGGCTTGGTACCTTGCTTTAGTAATATATTCAAAGCTCGGAGACCAGTTGGCCCCTTTCGGCTTTTTAGGCATATTGACTTTCAGCGGCTTTTCTTCGGCATCAACGTTCATAGTAAATGCAATGTGCTTTCCATCAGGCGACCAGGTAATGGAGCTAGGGGAAGAGGTGACATTGGTAACAAGTGCCGTTTGCCCTGTATCCATCCAGCGTACATACAGCTGTGGCTTTCCTTCTTCGTTCGACAAGTACGCCAAACGTTTTCCATCAGGAGACCAACGGGGCGAGTAGAAATTATGTTTAGACGATAGTAAAGGCCGGTGCTGACTGCCATCGACGCTGGCAAGCCAGATATTAGCGCGCGTGCTATCTGACATAATGTCATTAGAGCGACGCACGTAGACCACCTGCTTTTTATCTGGCGATACCTGTGCTTCGCTGACATATTCTAAATTGAAAATATCTTCTGACGCAAAGTGGTGAGCTTTATTGGATGCTGGTGATGTTGGCGTCGAATTCACAGTGCTAGTGTCTTCTTGAGCCACGCTGGTAGCGGGAAGTAACGTACTCAGCAAAGAAGTACCTAAGGAAAATAATATGGCCGTAGAAATGCGCCCTGTAGAAAATGACTTCTTGGTTGTTTTGCGATGTGGGTGTAAATAATGTGCTGTCATTGTTGCCCTATTCTTTTTTATTTTTGATCGTCAAACTTGTTCAGCTCTTATACTAGCGCAATCAAAGGCCATGAAGATAAAGCGGGGTTAAATATGCGGCCACTCACTCGATTTAGTCGATAAAATGTACATACTTTTAAGACAAACTGTTCTTTATTTAAAGCTGTAGACCACGCTTGCTGCGATTTACTCTTACTGCTTCCTTTGCTCTTCGTGCATTTATAGAGTCTAGTTTTAAGCAACAGCTAACCGTATACGAAGGGAGAATATTGAAAAAGTAGATGACATGGTAGTGTGACTTTACCAACAAAAAGGTGGCATTAGGTATATGCATAATCATCATGGTGAATACAAAAGCGCAGTGAGCGAGCAGCTTGTACTCTTTTCTGCAAGAGGCCCGTGGAATGACGAAACAATGCGACATGGCGTGGTCAAACTCTCACAACACATAGAGACCGTATCAAGCAACACAGACAATCCAAGCAAGCAGTGGGCGCAATTAAGTGTGTTATATGGTGAAAGCCTTATGCCTCCATCCACATTTGATATTTTCATCAAGCAAACCCGCATTCGTCAAACTCGTGGATTAAGATTACTTGCAGTGGTAATTAAAGATTCTGATGTGGCAATGACAATAAGACAGCAACTGCGCTTTTGTTACGATGCAGCAGAGATTGAATATGCGTTTTTTGATGACATTGATGACGCCCTTAACGCTATTTCCCAAGCAGGTTTACGTTTTGATGAACGAGAAGTCAGGCAGTTTTTAAGTCAAAATGACTTTTCATCTTGAGCCTAAGGCCTTTTCACTTTCTTTTTGAAAACGGGATATTTCAGCACGGGATAAACAGGCACAAAAAAGGAGAGCGATGCTCTCCTTTTGTTTATGTCTATTTTGCAAAGCTCATATTTCGAAGCGTCTGTTGCAAATCTTATGACGCAAAGCTAATGCCGCTCATGACGGCAAAACACAATGCCATACAAGCGCTAAATTAAGACTTAGAAGCAGTATAAATACCGTCTATTGCGGTATCGAGTAGTGCTTCAAATTCTTCTTTAGACTGCTTGGCAGAGGTACCCTCGGTAAGTGCGCGAGAGAAGCTTGCGATCATGCCTTGGTTTTCTGACAACTTTGCATTAGCGTCGTTGCGAGTATAACCGCCAGATAAGGCAACTACTTTTAGTACACGTGGATTGTCTACTAACTCTTTGTAGAAGTTGGCTTGGTCAGGCAAGGTTAGTTTTAACATCACCTCTTGCCCTTCACTTAACAAGTTAAGCTGGGTAAGGATCTCAAGCTTAAGGAGTGCTTCAGCTTCGGCTTTCTGCGGGCTGTGAATATCAACCTCTGGCTCGATAATAGGCACAAGTCCTGCGGCAAGAATTTGCTTACCTACTTCGAATTGCTGCTCTACTACGGCTTTAATACCCTGTTGGTTAGCCAGTTTTACTACGCTTCGCATTTTAGTACCAAACACGTCTTGCGCCACGGCCTTCGCTAGCAATGCGTCAAGTTCTGGCATCGGCTTCATGAGCTGTACGCCATCGCTTTCTTCTTGAAGCCCTTTGTCTACTTTCAAAAACGGAATAACACGCTTCTTCTGCCACAAATAGTGAGCAGTGGACATGCCTTCAATTTCTCTATCTAAGGTATTTTCAAACAAGATAGCGCCTAGAACGCGCTCGCCGCTGAAAGGAGCACTAGTAATAATACGAGTGCGCATGTCGTGTACAAGGTTGAACATTTCTTCGTCTGAACTGTATTCTGACTCTTCAATACCATAAAGACGTAGCGCTTTCGGTGTACTGCCGCCGCTTTGATCTAACGCTGCAATAAAACCGATTTGTGTGTTGAGTTTATCCAGCATAGATTGCTGAGCTTGTGATGCCATTGCAACACTCCTTTTATATTGTTCTGCCTATACGACAGCTGTAGGGTTTATAGTTATTTCGTCAGCAAACATCACTGTAAAGCTAACCAGTTCTTTTTCACAAAGAACCTTTTTTAAAAAAAGAGTTTTTCGAAAAGCGCCGTTTTCAAAGATGGTTGCTCTTTAAAAAGGGGCACTTTCGAAAGGCGCTTACCTACACCATGTTATTGCTGTTTTCAGTATAGGTAAGCACCGGTAGCATACTAGGCGCTATTTCTTACGTTATAGTTTCAAGTGAGTTAATTTGATTAGCTAACTTGAGGCAACGACAGCGCTTATTTATTTTTTTCTTCTAGTATCGCTACAGCAGGCAGTGTTTTTCCTTCAAGAAACTCAAGGAATGCACCACCACCTGTTGATATGTAAGAGACCTTATCGGCAATCCCATACTTATCGACTGCTGCAAGTGTATCACCGCCCCCTGCAATAGAGAATGCGTCACTTGCTGCAATTGCTTCAGACAGGGCTTTCGTACCTGCGCTGAACTGTTCAAATTCAAATACACCGACCGGGCCATTCCACACAATGGTACCCGCATTTTTAATAATGCTTTCCAGAGCTTTCGATGAGTCTGGGCCAATATCAAAAATCATATCTTCATCAGTGACTTCAGACACGTGCTTTAACGTGGCCTCAGTATTTTCATCAAACGCTGCACCTACCACTACATCGGTTGGCACAGGAATGTTTCCGCCATTTGCCTGGGCGTTGTTCATTAGCTGAGTAGCTTGTTCCGTCAGGTCCATCTCAACCAGTGATTTACCTACATTGTGGCCTTGGGCAGCAATAAATGTGTTTGCTATACCGCCACCTACAATAAGCTGATCAACCTTTTCTGCCAGTGTTTTTAATACGGTTAGCTTAGTCGATACTTTTGACCCACCAACAATGGCCACCATTGGGCGCTTAGGATTATCTAGTGCTTTACCTAGTGCATCGAGTTCGGCAGCTAGAAGCGGCCCGGCACATGCTTGGGTAGCAAATTTCGCTACACCATGTGTAGAAGCTTGTGCACGGTGAGCAGTACCAAATGCATCCATCACGAAAATATCGCACAGTGCAGCATATTGTTTGGAAAGGGTTTCGTCGTCTTTCTTCTCGCCTTCATTGAAGCGTACGTTTTCTAGGATCACTAGTTCGCCATCGACAAGCTCAACACCGTCTAGGTAGTCTTTAACAAGCTTTACAGGTACATCGAGGGCGTCGTTTAGGTAATCGACAACAGGTTGAAGTGAAAACTCTTCGGCAGGCTCGCCTTCAGTTGGACGGCCAAGGTGAGACATCACCATAACGGCAGCTCCAGCGTCGAGCGCGGCTTTAATTGTTGGAATTGATGCTTTAATGCGAGCATCTGAGGTTACTTTGCCGTTTTTAACCGGTACGTTTAAATCTTGTCTAATGAGAACACGCTGACCGTGCAAGGCCATATCGTTCATACTTGGAATTGGCATCATCTTTCCTATGTTAATTTAAAAATGTTGTCATTCATTAACGTGTGAAAGCTGCGCGGGTTGGTGCCACCAACCCTGGCAGCATTTACGATTTATTTTGCTTCAAACATCACTTTGGCTGTGTCTAGCATTCGATTTGCAAAGCCCCATTCATTGTCACACCACACCAGAGTTTTAACTAACTGCTTGTGGCTTACGCGAGTTTGTGTGCCATCTACAATACACGAGTGTGGGTCGTGATTGAAATCTACTGATACCAGAGGCTCTTCGGTGTAGTCTAAAATTCCCTGCAAGCGACCGTCTTTTGCCTTTCGTAACGCTTGGTTGACTTGCTCAATAGACACTTCACTTTCGAGGCTAACACTTAAGTCCATCGCGGTGACGTTGATGGTGGGTACCCTTACCGCTATTGCTTCGAACTTGCCGGCAAATTTGGGTAAAATACGTTCAATACCCGCCGCCAAGCGCGTATCTACAGGAATGATAGATTGGCTTGCAGCCCGAGTTCGACGTAAATCTTCATGGTATGCATCGATAACTTGCTGGTCATGCATTGATGCATGAATGGTGGTAATTGTGCCACTAAGTACACCAAATGCCGCATCGAGAGCCTGAATTACAGGGACAATACAATTTGTGGTGCACGAGCCGTTAGAGACTAATTTATGGTCACTGGTTAAGGTATCTTCGTTAGTACCGAAAATGACTGTGTTGTCTAAATCGGGAGAACCAGGAGATGAAAACAGCACTTTTTTAGCACCCGCATCGAGATGAGACTGACCTGAAGCACGATCATCAAATAAACCGGTACATTCAAGCACAATGTCTACACCTAGGGTTTCCCAGGGAAGATTGCTAATTTCGGCTTCAGCAAGCAGCTGGATATCATCGCCTGCTACCGACAGTGTTTTGTCTTTTAAGGCCACATCGAAACGAAACCGCCCGTGGGCGGTATCGTATTTCAGTAAATGTGCAATGCCTTCGGGCTTAGCAATGTCGTTAATGGCCACAACATTAAACTCATTATTACGCCCACTCTCGTAAAGTGCGCGTAATACGTTGCGACCAATTCGACCAAACCCATTTATGGCAATATTTACCATTGGCTTTTATTTACCTCTTACAGAGACAGCGCGGCCTCTATGACAGCGTCGGTAGTAATACCAAAGTGCTTGAACAGGTCGCCCGCAGGTGCCGATTCGCCAAAGGTATCCATACCGATAATAGCGCCATTAAGGCCAACATATTTGTACCAGCTATCTTTTGACAGTGCTTCAACCGCTACACGCTTGGTAACAGAAGAAGGCAATACGCTCTCACGGTAGTCTTTCGACTGGCGATCGAACACGTCTGTCGATGGCATTGATACCACGCGCACGGCCTTGCCTTGCTCGGTTAATGCAGCGGCGGCTTCTACTGCCAACTGAACTTCAGAACCCGTAGCAATAAGAATAATTTCAGGCGTGCTGTCACTATCGATAAGTACGTAGCCACCTTTCGCAATATCAGCCACTTGCTGTGAGGTTCTTTCTTGCTGCGCTAAACCTTGGCGCGTAAAGATAAGAGTGGTTGGGCCGTCAGTACGCTCGATTGCCGATTTCCACGACACCGCTGATTCCACTTGGTCGCAAGGACGCCAGTTATCAAGATTCGGTGTAGAGCGAAGCGCAACCACTTGCTCAACAGGTTGGTGAGTTGGACCATCTTCGCCCAAACCGATTGAGTCATGTGTGTACACAAAAATAGCAGGCTGCTTCATTAGTGCTGCCATGCGCACTGCGTTACGTGCGTATTCCATAAACATCAAGAATGTTGCACCGTATGCTTTAAAGCCGCCGTGTAGCGTAATGCCATTCATCATGGCAGACATACCAAACTCGCGTACACCGTAGTAAACATAGTTACCCGATGCATCGTTAGCTTCAACGCCTTTACTGCCTTCCCAAATTGTTAGGTTAGAGCCTGCTAGGTCAGCAGAGCCACCTAATAGTTCTGGCAACAATGGACCAAACGCATTCAGCGCATTTTGAGACGCTTTTCGCGACGCAATGTTTTGCGGATTAGCTTGCAGCTCGGCAATGATTGCATCTGCTTTGTCACTGAAATCAACTGGCAGTTCACCGTTAACTCGGCGCTTAAATTCTGCGGCTAGTTCAGGGTATGCGGCTTCATAAGCTGCAAAAGCATCGTTCCATGCCGACTCTGCTTCACCGCCTTTACCTTTGCCATCCCACTGAGCGTATATGTCATCAGGAATTTCAAACGCGCCGTGTTTCCAGCCTAGCTTTTCACGTGTCGCTACAATTTCATCATCACCTAGCGGTGCACCGTGACAAGACTCAGTGCCTTCTTTATTTGGAGAACCAAAACCGATGGTCGTTTTACAACAAATAAGGGTTGGCTTAGCGCTATTTTCTTGCGCTTTTTCGATGGCAGCTTTAACTTGTTCTGCATCGTGACCGTCTACACCTTCAATCACATCCCAGCCGTAGCTTTTAAAGCGTGCTGCCGTGTCGTCGGTAAACCAACCTTCAACTTCACCGTCAATTGAAATGCCGTTGTCATCCCAAAACGCGATAAGTTTGCCTAAACCTAAGGTACCTGCAAGAGAACACGTTTCGTGTGAGATACCTTCCATTAAGCAGCCATCGCCAAGGAATGTATAAGTGTAATGATCAACAATGTCGTGACCATCGCGGTTAAACTGAGCCGCAAGTACTTTTTCAGCTAGCGCCATACCAACTGCATTGCTCACGCCTTGGCCTAATGGGCCTGTAGTGGTTTCTACACCAGGTGCATAACCATATTCTGGGTGACCCGGGGTTTTAGAATGCAATTGGCGGAAGTTTTTAAGCTCTTCAATCGGCAGTTCGTAGCCCGATAGATGAAGCAGTGAATATAACAGCATTGACCCATGACCATTCGAAAGCACGAAGCGATCGCGGTTAGCCCATGATGGGTTAGCTGGATTATGGGATAAAAAGTCCTGCCATAATACTTGAGCAATGTCGGCCATCCCCATTGGGGCGCCTGGGTGACCTGATTTAGCTTGTTGAACCGCATCCATACTTAATGCACGGATAGCATTGGCGAGTTCGCGACGAGAGGGCATGTTGTCTCCTGGTTATAATTCGTATCTAAGCGAGCGTGGAGGTAAGTCGCGCATTCGACTTAAGCTCTGCTTTTTTAATGTACGTTTGAATGTGGCGTTATTCTTACCCATGCCACCGCACAGTTCAATGGGTTTATAATGCCAAAAGCGAAACTACTCACAAAAAATGGTCTATTAAGCAAAACACACGTAAATGCTCATTGATAAAACGCAAATTTGTATGTCAGTACTCGACGTTGTTCGATCTCAATACTTAACTAAAAAAGAGAAACTGATCGGTAAATGTCAACAAATCGTAACGGTTTAGAGCCACAAGACTTTTAGACGTCTAGAAGTAAAGACTGGTATTTATAACTTGATTTAGTACAATACAAATAATTTCGATAATTAAATGCAAACGGAGTACACATGGCCACGAATCTATTCACTTCTGAATCGGTTTCTGAAGGACATCCGGATAAAATCGCTGACCAAATTTCAGATGCAGTGCTTGACGCTATATTAGAGCAAGACTCTCGGGCACGTGTTGCCTGCGAAACCTATGTAAAAACAGGTATGGTTTTGGTTGGCGGTGAAGTTACCACGTCAGCATGGGTTGATATTGAAGAAATCACTCGAAATACAGTGAAAGAGATTGGTTATACCCATTCTGATATGGGTTTTGATGCCGATTCGTGCGCCGTGCTTAACGCTATTGGTAAGCAGTCTCCCGATATTAACCAGGGTGTAGACCGCGCCAGCTTAGAAGAGCAAGGTGCAGGCGACCAAGGTTTAATGTTCGGTTACGCAAGTGACGAAACCGACGTACTTATGCCAGCGCCTATCACTTACTCCCACCGTTTAGTACAAAAGCAAGCTGAAGTACGCAAATCGGGCAAGCTTGATTGGCTGCGTCCTGATGCGAAAAGCCAGATCACGTTTAAATACGAAAATGACAAGCCTGTTGGCATTGATGCAGTAGTGTTATCAACACAGCATTGCGACTCAGTGTCTACTGATACCGTTCGCGAAGCCGTCATGGAAGAGATAATTAAACCGGTTCTGCCAAGCGAATGGATTGATGGAAATACCCAATTTCACATTAACCCAACCGGTCGATTCGTTATTGGTGGCCCAATGGGCGACTGTGGTTTAACCGGCCGCAAAATAATTGTTGATACCTACGGCGGTATGGCACGTCACGGCGGTGGTGCATTCTCAGGAAAAGACCCATCAAAAGTTGACCGCAGTGCGGCTTACGCTGGACGTTATGTAGCGAAGAATATCGTAGCGGCAGGGTTAGCAAAGCGCTGTGAAATTCAAATTTCTTACGCTATCGGCGTTGCGCAGCCTACCTCTATCAGCATCGATACTTTTGGTACCGGCGTGGTTGATGAAAAAACATTGGTTGCACTAGTGCGCGAACATTTTGACCTTCGCCCATACGGCTTAATTAAGATGTTGGACCTTGAGCGTCCAATTTACCGTGCAACTGCTGCCTACGGACACTTTGGCCGTGAAGCTTTCCCTTGGGAAGCGACTGACAAAGCCGAAGCGCTTAAAGCATCCATTTAGTTAAATAAATAAGGGCGTGTTAGCGCCGCTAAAAAGCCCTCGTTAATGCGATAAGCATATTTATAGCGGGGGCTTTTTGTTTTTTAAAGTAAAAGAATTTGCGTTAAGTATTTTAAATGCATTTCCGTAACCTGCATTTTTGTCTATGCTTAGATAAAGCTATTTATGCTTTACTAGTTAGCCAATTAAAAAGTTGCTGTTAAATAAGTAGCTATAAAAATACGTACTGCATCAGTGTGATACCGTAGACGCCGATAAGCAGTGCCATAATAAGATTGTTGAGTAAAGAGTGGTGCTCTTATTCTTTCTTTACTCTAAACTTCTTTGTTGCTGATTGTGTTGTAACAAGCAATGAAATTGACACTTAAAGTGAAACACATGACAACCAAGCGCTTCTACGTTTTATTGCTACTATGCGGACTCTGTTTTGCCGCTAGCAATGCGAGTGCGCGTGAAAGAAGTGTGGAATCTAACTTTGGTCCCATTCATTTTAAAAGCGCAAAGATGGCAAACTGGCAGCTGAAAAGCCGCTACAGACCACATTCCATCACAGAAACCCATCAGTACGACAGTAGCTTTACCTACCCCGCCGGTTCGCAAACGTCTGTGAGTGCCAAACGCAGTTTTAATACGCGCTTACCTCAACATGTTTACGCCACGTACAATACGAAAAACACGGCATTTAGTCATTACGCAGAGTGGCTGTATGTTCCAACAGATATAGGCACGTTTACCCGATTAGGATGGCTTTTAGGCGATAATAAAGGGTTGAACATGGCAGTAGAAATTGAACATCGGCAGGTTGGAGAAGAAGAAAACATGGCGCTTTCTCTAGGTGTGCATTACCTCTTTTAAGGGGTTGTGTTTCAAAGGTAGGCTCTTAGTTCGTTTTGGCTTTATTTGTTTTCCCTTATTTGTCTTGCCCTTATTTACATTGTTTAGGCGACTGGTGAGCCTTTTTACTGGCCTTAATCTGAGTTTGTATAAACGTTTGCTGAATTAAATAGGCGTCGGCACTAGCTCTATGTCGCTGGGTATCTAAATTCACTGATAAATCATCCTTCACCTCATGCCACATGTTCATCTGCGGCTCGCTCAAAATGTATTCCATTGCCCTGCACGTAAACGCCATCTCAACCTGAGCGGCGCTAAACAGCTTTATCAACCATGGGTTATCAACCACCCAACCGTCACTGTACACTATGGTATTGCCTAAAAAGTGATTAAGCTCGTGACACACTCTCACAGGCTCAACGCCGCGAGTGTGAAGCATCTCTCTTGTTATACCGTGCAGTTGTTCGGCTTTATCATCCCAGTGGATCCACGAATCAAACGGGCGGATCAATTTACACCACTTTGCACCATCATAGCGCACGATGCCGACTTCAATGGGGTAACTCGCCGCCCCAAAACCACTTGCTTCAACATCGACGATAGAAGGGAGCCATCTATTTTGCACTTTTTCTCCGCATAATTAATTACTAGCACGTTATATTGCTGACACACTGCACCTGTATCTTAAAGGGTAGCAGTACATTTTTCTTTTAGGCTACTAAAAGCCGACTCAGCCGAATATACGCACTTTTTCTTATTTTTTACTTCTAGCATCGCAATAGTAGAATCATGCCACTTTTCATCATCGTTAATTTGCACTACTCTGACCACATGGGTTGCGTTTAAAGCGTCTCGCTTATTAATAAACAATACCTAAAAACGTCTAAACAAACGATGCAAGCGCTGTTGATGGAATCTTTAGTCTTTTTTATAAATGATGCAGTGTTTACGAGCGACTTTTTACGATGTGGATGGACCCAGTGAAACGACGAATATATCGAATTTTAGTAAAGATGTTGCTGCTCTCGTTAGCCTCTTCAGCCTGTATTGCCAAGGAATCGCTGAGATATAATCTAGGTACTTCAGGCAGCTCAATACCCTATGAAAATGCGGTGGACTCTCTTCGTCCTGGCATAATGGTTGAATTACTACCATTAATTATGGACACTGCCGGGTTTAAAACCGAAAAAGTTATGCTATCCACAAAGCGAGCTGCGCAGGCGTTTAAAAATGGGGCACTCGATTTTGACTTTTTCAGCCCAGAATGGGTGCCATCAAATGAAGCAAACGGTAACTTTGTTTTCACCGACCCTATTATCGACGTAACAGAGTACTTTATTACCCTTCCAGAAAATGTAGACCGTTATCACACTCGTAACCAAATTCGTAAAGACAGTATTGTTGGTACCGTAGAAGGCTACGTTTATTTTGACGCTGATACCTTTACGCCTCTCGCCTTTCAATCGGAAAGTGACCTCATATTGGCCTTGCGTAATCAACGGATAGAAGTGGCAATTATGGAAGAGGCCGTTGCTCGCTATTGGTCTGCTAAACACGGTGTTGAAATTAGTTTAGGCGCTATTCACACCAAAGGCTCCCTCGCCCTTCGTTTGCATAGCCGACATAAAGATAAGATAGGCACGTTGAATAACGCCATAAAGAAGTTAAGAGCTGAGGAGAGGATTCAATCAATAATCGACAAATACGCCGATTTCTCTATCTAACTGCCAGATAGCAGCTATCGGGCTATGTTTGCCAACGAGTTAATGTCTTGCTATTACCTTGCAAAGAAGCTTTTAAAAAGAGCGTTCACGAAAGGTTAAATAAAGGCTTAATCGCCTTATCGCCGCGCAAAACGTATATGCCGACGAAAGTGGTAAACAACGTGATTACGTTGCTCACAAAAATAAAGGTGGAGTTGGCCGATAAGCCGGGTTCTGTCGTGGGCAACCATTCCTCTAGATCAGCAATTACTCACTGATTCAAGCAACCTACCCGATCCCCATGCGGGCCACACGTTAAGGGATCCTATTTGGTCTTGCTCCGGGTGGAGTTTACCTCGCCACACTCTGTTACCAGAGGTGCGGTGCGCTCTTACCGCACCCTTTCAGCCTTACCGGCATGTAAACATGCTTAGGCGGTCTTCTCTCTGCTGCACTTGTCGTCGGCTCACGCCGCCCAGACGTTATCTGGCACCCTGCCCTTTGGAGCCCGGACTTTCCTCCCCTTTCTTGCGAAAGCGGCGATTGCCTGGCCAACTCCGCGGCGCATTCTACAGTAAGCCAACATTAATAGCGATAGGGCGTGTTGATCTTTGCTGTACCTTTGTGCAGCGGTCTATTTGCCATCGGTAACAGCCTTTAGATAAAAAATGCAGCTTCATCTTTATTTGTAATCGTTTCGGCTTCTACCGTAGAATCAAGCCATTCATTTTTTTATAAGCGTATCAATTGATGTTTACTCTAGCTAAATCAAACTCTTTGCGAGTAGCGGGTGTTTTAGGTCTGTTAATGGCCGGCACAGTGCAGGCCACTGTAGTTGAAGTACGAACCGCACTAGGCAACGTACAAATAAACCTTTTCGATGAAAAGACTCCTGAAACCGTCGAGAACTTTTTGGACTATGTAAACTCAGGAGCCTATGCAAACACAGTGGTACATCGTTTAGAGCCAGGCTTCGTCGCGCAAAGCGGCGGTTTTGTTTATAACGGTATGTTTCCTCTTGATAGCGTACCCACAGGAACGCCTGTTATTAATGAGCCTTTGTTATCTAACGTTCGCGGCACTATTGCAATGGCAAAGCTTGCCAGTTCACCAGATAGCGCCACATCACAATGGTTTATTAACTTATCTGACAACAGCGCAAACCTAGATGTGCAAAATGGCGGGTTTACCGTGTTTGGCCAAGTGTTAGGTAATGGCATGGAGGTACTTGATGCTATTGAAGACCTACCACGTTTTAATTTAGGCGCTGCAGCGGACTCTATTCCGCTGCAAGACTATACCAGCGCCGATGCGAATAATGATGTTGAGGTAACAGGCGACAACTTGGTGATTATTACTGACGTAGTAGTGACAGATAGCGCAACGGTGACCAATCCAGATATTATTCCTGTTGAAAATACGCTGATAGACGCAGTCTCTCCAGATGTTCCAGGCTCTGGCAACAGTTCGTCTGGCGGAGGAAGCTTAGGCTTTTTCTTACTGAGCTTAGCGCTGGTATGTCGCTGCGTTAAGTTTAAGCGCTCATAAACTTCTAGCTGCTTTTGCAAAGCCTTTAGCTTCAATGGAAAGCCTTTAGCGCTACTGTAGAGCCTTTAACTATAAAAAAAGCATTTAGCGGCCAAATAAAAAGCCACCTCTTGGTAAGAGGTGGCTTTTTTAGTATTGCGAAAAATGGCTTCTTCTAAACTCAAGTCAGCCTTATCAACAACATCTATTTCTGAGGATTGATTAAATACTTTTCGCCGGTTTTCTTTGCATTATATTGAGCTATTCTTTCAGGCTGCAATGCCTCTTCTAAGCTTAATACATCAGTAAAGTCGCTCTTAAACGTGGTGTTAATTTCATTTGCCACGCGATGGTGTAGCGCACCCACTTTTTCAGGGGCTAATTTGCCTAAGAAGCGCATTAATAGCCACCCGCCAATTCCCCAAGTCATGCCATAGGCACGGTTTAAGATAGTAGGTGAAAAGTCTAGGCCGCCGTAAATATACACTTGTTTGTTGGCGTCTGAGCCGTAGGTATTAAAACCTTCAGCGTCTTTGCTTCCAACCGCTTCCATTGCCGTTAGAATGTCGCTAACCAACTCGCCCCCACCAATGGCATCAAACGCCAATGTGGCACCGGTTGCTTCAATGGCTTTGTAGAGGTCTTTTTTAAAGCTATCGCTTGACGAATTGCATACGTATTTTGCGCCAATTTCAGTCAATAAATCAGCTTGAGACTGCTTGCGTACTATATTGACCAAAGGCACGCCTTCGGCAATACAAATTTTGTTTAGCATAATACCTAAGTTAGAGGCCGCTGCGGTGTGAACCAATGCACTATGTCCTTCCATGCGCATAGTTTCAACCATACCCAAGGCCGTCAGCGGGTTAACAAACGATGACGCAGCTTGCTGCGGCGTAGTCTCTTCTTTATGAACGATACACGCTTGAACCGGCACGCAGCAGTACTGCGCAAAACAGGCACCTGATAGTACCGCGACCGTTTTACCCAACATAGATTGAGCTGCTTCACTTTCACCGGCAGCCACTACCACGCCAGCACCTTCATTACCGATAGGTAATGACATGTCCAAGCGAGATTTTATACGAGGTAGTAAACCGGGGTGCACGGGTGCCGTTAGCTGACCCTTGTCTGCATCGAAGGTCGCTTCATTCAAATTTGCTGGGCCAAACATAGGCCACATATCCGACGGATTGATAGGTGTGGCTTCAATTTTAACAACAACCTGGTGCGCTTTTGGCTCAGGAATATCCGAGTCAACGAGGTTAATTTCTAGCTGACCTTGCGAAGTAATTTTTGTTAGTAGTTGTTTTGATGTTGTCACAGTAATCATTCTCCGTGTAATTATTTTGAGTAATAGCGTTTGCTTATAACCTTACGCTAGCACTAAGAAAAGCTGCACGCGAATCACTTAGGTGGATAGGCAACCATAAGAATTTTATCGGTATACGGTGCTAACTGGAGTACTTGTGCAGTCAGTTGTACTTTACAAAAACGTACTGTCGTCTCTTTCTAAAACCACCAGCAACTTGTGCCTACTATCAATAGTTACTATTGTAGAGCGACTAGGGCGTGTTGCTCTTTGATGTACATTTTTGCAGCGGTCTGTGAGCTATTTAGACAAGGCGAACGGTTGAAGGTCTAGCGGGCTAAATCGAAACCATTCAACGCAGGATAAATAGCTCACAGGCGCTGCCCGAAGGGGGCGTTATGGAAGCATTTTACTCTTTGTCACAGTCCTTTGACTTAGCCCACTAGGCCTACAGGACTGTTCCGCGATTAAAATGCTTCCATTTAGCCCAAAAATCGTACAAAAAAGATCAACACGCCCTACCATCCACTCAAGAATAAATAGAAGGGATTACTCCATGAAAGCAGGTACTTACCTCTTTGGTATTATTGCTTTGGCAACTGCGGTAACCGCATGTGCTCCTACTGCACCATCCTCTAAGGATAGTGTAAAAAAAGAAGTGAAGGCCGATGAGCCAGGTCTTAATATCGAATACGAGAAATATCAGTTAGACAATGGTTTAACGGTCATTTTGCATGAAGATAAGTCTGACCCTATTGTCTCGCTTGCCACCGTGGTACACGTTGGCTCCAACAGAGAAAAACCTGGAAGAACAGGGTTTGCCCACTTCTTTGAACACATGGCCTTTAACGATTCTGAAAATGTGCCTAAAGGCGCTAATCGCAAAATGATCCCTGAATTAGGTGGGAGTCGAAATGGCGGCACCTGGAGTGACGGTACTATTTACTACGAAGTGGTGCCAAAAGATGCGTTTGATAAGCTGCTTTGGATAGACTCAGACCGTTTAGGCTTTATGATCAATACGGTTACCGAGCCTACTCTTGAGCGCGAAAAACAGGTGGTGAAAAATGAAAAACGTCAGCGCGTGGACAACCGCCCTTACGGCCATACCGACCACGTTATTCGCAAAGCGCTTTACCCCGCTGAACACCCTTACAGCTGGACGGTTATTGGCGATTTAGAAGACTTACAGGCAGCTACGCTGGAAGATGTAAAAGGCTTTTACAACGAGTTTTATACCCCATCAAACGTAACGCTAGTGATTGCCGGTGATATCGACATTGAAGCAACAAAAGAAAAAGTGGCTTATTGGTTTGGCGAAATTGATGCCGGCAAGTCGGTGGCGCCTATAGAGCCTAAGCCAGTGTCGTTAGATAGGGATATTACTTTGGTGCATGAAGATAATTTTGCTCGCCTTCCTGAAATTAGAATTACGCTACCTACTGTTGAACAGTATCATCCTGACGCATACGCTCTTGATATGCTTGGCGAATTATTGGCAGGGTCTAAAGACACACCGCTATACGAGTTACTCGTTACTGAAAAGCAAGTGGCTCCAAATGTATCGGCTTATCACTCTGCGCAGGAAGTTGCTGGTACGTTCACATTGCGAGTACGAGCAAATTCAGGTCAACCTTTAGATGAAGTCCATGCCCTTGTTAAACAAGGTTTAGCTACTTTCAAAGACAAAGGCGTTACCGATGCTCAGCTGACTCGCATACGCGCGCAAACCGAAACCGCGTTTTATGAACAGTTTGAAAGCATTCTTAACAAGTCCCTTCAGCTTGGAATATACAATGAGTATGCACAATCTCCTGATTTTTATCATACTGAAATTGCGCAGATTAACAGTGTCACAACCGAAGACATCATGCGTGTATTTAACCAGTATGTGCTAAACAAGCCTGCCGTTATTACCAACTTCGTTCCTAAAGGCAAAATTGAACTTGCTATGGACAACGCCACTAAGGCAAACGTGGTTGAAGAGCAAATTATAGAAGGGGCAGAAAAGGAGTTTAACGAGTCGGATAACGTCGCATTCAAGCGCACTAACACCAACAACGATCGCAGTGAACCCGCACTAACAGACCTGCCTGCTATTAACGTACCTGATGTGTGGCAGCATACTACTGAATTAGGTATTAATGCTTATGGTATTGAAGATACCGAGCTGCCATTAGTGAATTTCAGCATGCGTTTCCCGGGTGGCCAGCTGCTAGACGCAAGCGGTAAGGAAGGCACATCAGCGCTACTTGCCGATATGTTATTTGAGGGTACTGAAAAAAGAACGGCGGCAGAGTTTGAACAAGCACTTGGTCTACTTGGTGCGTCGGTTAACGTAAGTGCATCGAAGTACGATATTACGCTTCGAGGAAGTGTGCTCGCTAAAAACTACCGCGAGACAATGGCGTTGGTCTCTGAAATGCTAACTATGCCTGCTTTTAAACAAGCTGATTTTGATAGAATAAAACAAGCTCAGCTGACGAACATCAAGCAGAGCTTAAGTAACCCATCGCGCACAGCATTCAACGTTTTCTCTACCAAACTTTACGGCGATAATCACCCATTAGGCGTTGCCACAGGTGGAACGCTCACCAGTATCGATACCATTACATTGGACGATGTTGAGGCCTATTACGCAGCTAACATTAAGCCGCTAGGTAGCCAATACCATAGTGTGGGTGCAGTCGATAAAGCGTCGGTCATTGCCGCACTTTCTTCGTTCAGCGATTGGTCTGGTGCAACGGCTTCACTGCCTAAGCTAAAACCTGCCGTTACATCGGCAGATAGCCGCGTGTTCTTTATTGATATTCCAGATGCAAAGCAATCTGTTATCTATATGGGCAAGCTGCTTCCAAATGCACAAAACGACGACATTTACCCCATTGAATATGCCAACACATCACTTGGCGGTGGAATTAGCGGACGTTTAGCTCAAACATTGAGAATTGAGAAAGGCTACACCTACGGCGCTTATTCGTATGTAAGAGGCGGCCCTTATCATTCAGCATTTATTGCAAGTTCTCAGGTGAGAAGCAATGTAACTAAAGAATCGCTAGAGGAATTCAAACGTCTTGTGGGCGATTACAAAGACACCTTTGACCAGCAAGATTTGTCTGTCATGCAAAACATGGTGATTAAAGGCAATGCGCGAGCGTTTGAAACCTTGGGAAGCAAGTTACGTATGCTAGAGGAGATTAGCGAATACAACCGCCCTGCTAATTACGTAGAGCTACAGCAAAACTACGCACTAAATGCCAACTTAGATGAGGTGCATCGGGTTATCGAGCAGTATATGCAGGAGCCAGCCATGATTTATGTTATTGCGGGCGACGGTAATACTCAGCGAGAAAAGGTAGCTGCATTCGCGGCATCTCTAGACTCGCCTCTGGTAGAACTGGATATTCACGGTACTAAGCTCTAGTTCGCTTTAGTACGCTTTAGTATGCTTTAGACAGCCTAAATACACTGCAATACTGAGAATAAGCCGAAGGCTACAATGTGCCCTTCGGCTGTAGTAGTGAAAAGCCCTAGTACCAAAAGTGCGAGCATCAACAGTGCTAGTATCAAGAGCGCGACTACCTTAAGTCCCTAGCATCATAAAAGCATAGGGCCTTTTCTTTGTGTCGAGAAAGGCCTCAAGTTTACAATTTACATGACAAAGATGATTTCCTTTTGCACATTCTTTTAGCAAACAGGGTAATTTTTGATAAACTCACCGCAGTATTTTTGAGAACACATAAACAGGAAACCCTAATGGCCGTATTCGGTACCGTATTCATGCCTGAAATGGCGCTTACCCGCTTTGAAAACGACGCATGGTCTGAGACTGAGTTTGTCAGTTCAGACGCCATACAAATGCATCCTGGCGCGCATGTTCTTCACTACTCGAGCACATGTTTTGAGGGTCTTAAGGCGTTTAAGCACGAAGATGGCAGTATTAACATTTTTCGTATGGACAAAAATATCGAACGCTTTGCACAAAGCAGTCGTTTACTCAACTTGCCTGAAATAGATAAAGCGCAAGTAGAAGCAATGATTATCGACGTGGTATCGAAGTACAGCTCAGAAGTTCCAGAGCCTCCTGGTTCAATGTATATTCGCCCAACGCATGTAGGTACTGAAGCGTCTATTGGTAAAGCAGCTGCACCGTCGGCCACATCAATGCTATACGTGCTTTTATCACCCGTTGGTGATTATTTTGCCGGTGGTTTAAAGCCGCTTCGTCTTTTACTAGACGAAACGGGTATGCGCTGTGCGCCGCACATGGGTATGGTAAAAAGTGGTGGTAACTACGCCAGTGCATTACCGCCTATTCTAAAGGCAAGAGAAGAAGTGCAGGCCGATCAAATTCTGTTTTGTCCAAATGGTGACGTACAGGAAACTGGCGCGGCAAACTTCTTACTTATCGATGGCAACGAGATCATCACCAAAGGCCTAGATTCTAGCTTCCTGCACGGTGTAACTCGCGCGACAGTTCTACAACTAGCAAAAGACCATGGCATGACGGTAAGCGAAAGAGAGCTTACGGTGAGCGAGCTGCTAGAACGCGCAGCCAAGCCTGGCGCAGAGGCTGCTCTATCTGGTACAGCGGCAGTACTAACGCCTGTGGGCACGCTTATTCACAACGAAAAAGAGTATCAAGTAGGTAACGGCGAAGCAGGCCCAGTTACTATGAAGCTTCGTCAAGCGCTGAACGATATACAGTGGGGCAAGGCAGAAGATACGCATAACTGGTTAGTAAAAATTAATCCGTAACACTAGGCTACTGATTAAGAACGGTTGATTAGGCTCGTTAGATATTTCCTCTCGAGCCGCTATTGACAGCATGGCGAGGGCGCTTGTTGTGCTGTCAGTGTCTCTATCACGGTGCGCTCGTACTATTAAAAGCACGCTTTGGACTACGGCGCACTATACTGCTTCACCTGATTTCTACCACGGGTTTTCGCTTGGAACAGTGCTATGTCGGCCTGTTTATATAGCACATCGTATTGGGCCGCTTTCATACTTCCGATAGCAACACCTATACTTACCGTAACGCTTATATCTTGCGGGCATTCACTGGGTGGAATCATCGCCTCCACGTGTCCTCTCAAACGTTCAGCAAACGCCATTGCGTCAACTTCGCTTTTGTTGAAAGTCATAATGACAAATTCTTCGCCCCCAATACGGGCAAAAATATCATCACTTTGACATAGCGCTTTCACTTCATTAGCCAACGCAACCAGCACTTTATCACCAGCATCGTGACCATGAGTGTCGTTTATGGCTTTAAAATAATCGATATCTAGTAACAGAAAGGCCATGTCTATATTGATGCCCCGTTGACTTCGAAATTTTCGGTCAAGGTAACGACGATTTCCAATTCCTATTAAATAATCCGTTTCTGAGGCATCGATTAACACCTCATTGGCATGCTCCAGTCTAAGTAGTTTTTGTCTTCGCAATAATAATGTGAGGAACAATAATGCGCATATTAATGAGATAACTACAGCAGAAAATAAATAGAACGAGGAATGACGAGCCTCACGCTCTCGTTGTAACAGGCTTTCTTGAAGCTTAATCAACTCTTGTTCGTTTTTAATCTGAGCTTCGAGTTTTTTGATAATACCCGACTGAGTAACAGGCTGAATCGCATTTCGCCTGTCAATATATTCCGCCTGAACTTTTGCTGCTTCTTCGTAGTTTCCTAGCTTTAATTCAAGCATGGCTAAGCTTTCATACAGCGCTATTTCGCTCTCAACTGAGGTCTTGTTCTTAACGGTGACAATGCCCTGGCGATACAAACGCAGCGCATCATCATACCGAGTTAATGACTGGTACAAATCGCCTAACCCGAGATAAGCGGAAGCTAAAGCCTGAGGGTAAGAGCCTGCGCGAGCATTTTCGATAACGTATTTGTACATATCGATAGATTTGGTAATCAATCCTCGCTGTTGATATACGTGCGCCAAACTTACACTAGCTTCGCTGTAGGTGAAGTCAACAATAACATCATCACTGGCAAGAACGCTTTCAAAAATATTTTGTGCCTTATCTAATTGCCGAGACTTTAGGTAAGACATACCCAAACCAACGGTCATATTCATCACCATCTCAGTGTTGTTGGCTTGCTTGTGGATATCCCTCGCCTTTTTAAAATAATCGGCAGCCTCATCGTAATCACCCTGAGAGTTGAGTACGTTGCCTAAATTGCCATAAACCATGGCTAAATCGGCGGTATCTTCGCTACGCTTTGCAAATTTTAGGGCGTCTATATAGAACTTCATGGCATTGTCGTAATCCACAGTCAACTCGTAAAAAACACCAAGAGATCGATTACAAACAGAGAGTAGATGAGGATTGTTCGTGTTACGTGCGGCGGTAATTGCTTGGGTCAGATAGGTAAGAGCTTCTTCATTTTTACCTTGATACATAGTTGCCATACCAAGTAGGCGAGACACCTCAGAGCGGCTCATGTCATCTTTGCTCTCTACGCTTATAGGCAGAGCTTGTGAAGCATAGCGCTCTGCCAAGCTTGGATCTTTGTATAAGTAAGTCGACGATAGCTCAATCAACAAAGGTAACGTAGCAACACTTTTTTCATCAAGCTCAGAAAGTTGCTGCTCTACCGTTGCGATACGCTCTTCATTAGCAACTCCGTACTTAATCGGTAAAATGAGGAACAGAGCGATAATAAATCGATACGCCATTTTTCTTCCAGTTACATGTTATGGACAGTGCTTCTTGTTTTTTATTGGATTGAGAGGAGGCATTAATGCCATAGCCCCTTCTCGCAAGCATAATAGATAGGTTAACCATTGAACAGACGAAATAAAGGTTTCAACTATTTATAGTCGCTTTTGCCTGTTCAAACGTTAGAAAGTGCAACCGTTAGAAAGTGCAACCGTTAGAAAGTGACAGAACCGCGAATAAAAATGCGGTTCTGACCCCCTTTATGTCCTTTATTTTAACGCTGCGAGCATGCGAGCTAAATCATTCACGTCTGACACATTGTAGTTTGGCTTTTCCGCTAACGGAAAAAGGACTTTACCAGGGCGACGGATAAAGGCGGTTTTAAGACCAGCTTTGTTCGCACCTGCAATATCCCAGCCGTGGGCCGCTACCATAAGCGCGTCGCCAGCATCGACGCCCAAGTCATTAAGCGCCCATTGGTAGGTTTTTAAATGAGGTTTAAATACACCCACAGATTCTATGCTGAAGTTAGCATCAAAATATTGGCTTAATTTGGCATTCTTTAGCTGTAATTTAACGCCTTCAAGGGATGAATTAGTTAAGGTTACTAACTTATATCCTTGCGCTTTTAATGCCGCTAGCCCTTCGGCAACATCTGGATGCGCCGGCAAAGAGCGCAGCGGTGTCACGATGGCGGTTCGTGCATTATCGTGTGAAATAACAATATCATTATTTTCTGCCACCATTTCTAACGCTGCAACACCGATATTTCCAAAAGATTGGTATTCGCCTGTCGCTGACACCACTAAAGAATGATGCAACATAGTGGAAAACCACAATGGCAGTAAATCGTCTCGACCATTGAGCGCCTCGCCCACTGAGGTACGCATGTTTTCAAGGTCTAATAAGGTTTCGTTTACGTCAAAAATAATTACTTTAGGCTTTGTGTGTTGAGCCGTTGTCTCTGCTGAATCGTTGGCAAATACGCTGCTATTAAACAGCCAAAATACGCTAAAAAGGGATAGTAGTGTGCGACTCCTCATAATACCTCTGTCTATTTACGTTAAAGGTGAATGTGTATTTACGTTAAAGACGAATAACTTGAACGACCGTTCAAGCCATTCCTAGACTAAATGAAACACCGGGGAAAATCACGGGTTAATTGCAACATGGCGTAAATCACAGCTAAACGCATTGTTGAAATAAATAGAGAAATAGGCGTGTTTTTATCTTTTCAATTTGCCCTTTATAAAGAATCGCTCAGATGCAATCTAGTACGATATATCGAGTGTAATTTTAATATTTAAACGCTAGGCTACGCACCCACACAGCACGTTAAAAAGGAAAGACAAATGAGCTGGATATATTTGATAGTAGCGGGCCTATTAGAAATAGGATGGCCTGTGGGACTTAAGCTAGCACAGGAGGTTGAAACCCGTGTGGTAGGTATTGGGTTAGCCGTTGGCTTTATGGCTGCCAGTGGTTTTTGCTTGTGGATGGCTCAAAAGCACATTCCTATTGGTACCGCATACGCTGTGTGGACAGGCATTGGCGCGGCAGGCACTTTTTTAGTAGGCGTTATGTATTATGGCGACCCATCATCAATTGCGAGATACTGCGGCGTAGCGCTTATTGTTGCCGGAGTGATAGTACTTAAACTCGCTCACTAGAGCTTTTTCACTGTGCTGGCTTACTAAAACTGGCTTACACAAAAGCGTAACCTTTAAATATACAAAGCAATAGACAACAATTTACGCTGGCCTTTTTCTATTTTGCTCACGCTATGCAAATATTTGTCAGGGCGAAAAAAGTAAATGCGATTAAATAAGTTGAAGATAACTTTTTCTGCGCGAAACACACCGCCTCTCTCGGGCTTTTCCAACACAACATTGAATTTATAATAGCGCCCACTTCCCATAGGGTCATTGTGTTCTAACACACGATGACCTTCTTTATAGGTCACCACATTAATGGCGAGCCGCTTAGATGAGAGTAGTGCATTGTTTACAACGTTAGCCACGAACTAGGTTCGCCATATAAGTACAACCAAAATGAATAAAGTAGATAAGATAGTCATTGTCTCAATTCCACACGGTAATGACTACCGCAGACAAAGGTGAGAGAGAGGCTTGTTGGTGCTTTGATATGACGCAAACGCATATGCAGATACCACATTGCCCTTATGTAAAGGCGCGTTACCTCCCCCAATCACTCGGAGTATATCTTCAAAACACCAAGGCTTTTGGCAAATCCAGCAAATTATCGCCCTCTCGCCAAAGTGAACACCCGGTATACCCAATAAAAATAGCTATAAATGAAGCACATCTGCCACAGGTGGATTACACTAGTGTTGCGACATACGTTAAAATGTAAAATAACAACGTGTTTGCTTGGCTTTTGCTTTGTGGCTGAGCTTACTCAATAAAATACATATTCGACTGATACAGCAACAGGTTAACGTTTTGAAAAATACTAGTTTACTTAATAATGCCTTAAGCCTGCTTGCGCTGTGCTGGTGCTCTGCTTCTTTTGCAGACAACAGTGACATAGAATTCTCCGGATTTGCGCGTGCGGTAGGCGGTTATTTAGATACGTCTTCAGCAGAGTATGAGGGCTACGATGACTCAGTCAGTTTTTCAGAAAAGTCATTACTAGGGCTTCAAGCAGATTACACGCTAAATCAGTATTTTTCGGCATCGGTTCAAGTGCTGCTTCACAGCGATGAAGACCGTGAGTCTGGCATTGAGTGGCTGTATCTCACCTATGCGCCAACCGATTCTCTTCAATTTAATATTGGTCGCTTACGCACTCCCTTTTTAAAGTATTCAGACGTCACTGACGTTGGCTTCGCCTACCCATGGGTTAACGCCCCTCAGCAACTTTACAGCAGCTATTTATTTTCTCAGTACGAGGGTGGAAACGCTCGCTATAGAGGGCGATTAGGCAATTTCACTTACGACATTGAAGGGTATTTCGGCCAATACAACGACGAATTAAGAACCAGTGGCATTACCGCAGACGTGAACGTTAATTCGCTTTATGGTGGCGTTTTAGAGCTTAATTATGGCGGCTTTCAGCTTAGAACGGCTGCAGTAGAAGCAAAAACAGTAAAGGCTCAAATAGAGGGAGTGGCTCCTCTTGTTAATGGGTTACAAGCCGCTGGGTTTAATGATATTGCCGACAATTTTATTATTAATGACAGTGCGAGTTCATTTTTACTAGGGGCAAGCTACGACGGGCTCAAATGGTACGCTAGCGCCGAATGGATGAGCGTAAATTCTGATATCGGCACACTAGCTGAACTTGAAAGCTACTATGTCTCGGCAGGCTACTACATTGACAATGTGCTATTGCACGCGACGTTTGCATCTTCAAACCAGTCCGTTAATAACATTGAGAACACCATACCATTTGGGGTTAACCCCGACCTAGACACCCTATTTTTTGCCGTAGAGCAGCTAAACACTTTCTTTCCAACTGATAACCTCGATACGATAACACTCGGCGCGCGTTGGGATTTCAAAACCAACATGGCATTGAAAGCCGAAGTGTCCTTTCTTGATGGTGAAGAAGGCAATACCTCATTTTTCGAAGTGAAAGCGGGAGAGGAAGACTTTGACAGGCAAGCCACACTCTATCAAGTAGCGTTGGAGTGGGTGTTTTGATGAAGCAGGCTCTCCTTCTTTTTGCACTTTTAACACTATCAGTAGCCTCCTTTGCAACTGAGCGTGTGGTGGTGGTGGCCAACATTGCCCAGAGCAGCGTAACGTTAACTAAATCTCAAGTAAGAGACTTATTTATGAGCGGGACTTCTCCCGAGTTATTAACTCTTACGCCAGTGTCGATTGCGCCAGGTGAGCAAAGCAGAACGATATTCAACACACGCATTATTGGATTACCAGAATCTCGCATACAGGCGTACTGGGCACAAATGCGATTCAGTGGACGTTTGACGCCTCCTAAAGAAGTGGAGAGTGCAGAGCAAATGCTAGACTATTTGAGAGCGAATGAAGGCAGTGTCGGTTATTTGCCTGAGTCGACCCAACTACCTGAGGGTTTAAAAGTGGTGTACACCACAAGGTAGATCAGAAGCGCCTATTTCGTCGCAACCTGTTGCTGTAACTGACTAAGCGTAGAGGGCCGGCTATATAGAAAGCCTTGTAATAAATCGCAATCGTGTGCAAGAAGAAAAGTTTCCTGCTCTTCGGTTTCAACACCTTCCGCACACACGGCAAAATTGAGACTTTTTGCCATAGTAATGATAGCAACGGTTATCTTCTCAGACCGCTCAGACTGACCTATTTGACTGACAAACTGCCTATCTATCTTAAGCGTATCGATGTTAAATTCGGTGAGATAGCTAAGTGAGGAATAACCCGTGCCAAAGTCGTCTAGGGACAAATGGCAACCGTACTTTTTTAGCGCCAAAAAAAAACTATTCGCCACACCGAAGTTATTCATATAAGCAGTTTCTGTAATTTCAAACTCAATATGCTGAGCTGAAATCTCTCCGGAGTCTAAACCATTTAAAATATAGCTAGTCACTTCAGTATTATTCAGATCGTGAGGACTTAAATTAATAGACACACGAATATGACTACCAAACCGCGCTATCAACTGTGGCAACTCCTTACAGGTTTGATTAATAACCCATAGCGAAATAAGCGATATTTTGTCGGCTTTTTCTGCAACAGGAATAAATTCAGCAGGAGAAACGTGGCCTAATACTTCATCATGCCAACGAAGCAGTACTTCAACACCTTCAATATTTTTCTGCGGCCCGACTTTTGTTTGATAGGTAAGGTAAAAGCTATCATTTTCTAGTGCGTTAGCAAGACGCATCGATATCTGCATCTTTCGCTGTGTATCTTCAAACATGGCACTGTTAAACCAAACTAGGCGACCTTTGCCTTCTTTTTTGGCGCGGTACATTGCCACATCAGCATTGGTAATTAAGTTGGACGCCTCGTAATGACATTCACTCGCTACAGCAATACCAATACTTAAACTTGAGTCTAACCGCAGTCGGTTAACATCGTGTGCTTTCATTACCGAATCAATGAGGTTTGTCGCGATATGCTCCACATCTCCGTGAGTGCTCACGCTGTCTACAATAACGAGGAACTCATCTCCGCCAAGCCTTCCCAAGGTGGCATTATCTGGCAAGACGTGACTCATGATAGCGCTAATATGTAATAAGAGTTTATCTCCGGTGTCATGACCAAATGAGTCGTTGATATTTTTAAAGCCGTCAACGTCTAAAAACATAAGGCACAATTCGGTATTTTCTCGCTCATTTTTCGCTAACAGCGAGGATAGTATTTTCATTAAGTACTGTCGGTTTGGCAGGCCCGTTAAAACGTCAAAATTGGCAAGGGTTTCTAGCTTTGACTGTTGCTGTTCAAGCAACAGGTTTTTCTGTGCATTCATCTGTGACTGAGATTTGATATTAGCCATCATGTTGTTAAATGCGTGGGACAGTGCTGCAGTCTCTAACTTATTCGTTTCTTCTACCGTGACATCATAACTTTGTTCATCCACTACGCTATCCATTGTTTTTATCAGGTTTTCTAACGGACGTAGGGAACGACGATGGAGTCGTGTAGAAATAAATAATGATAACAGTGTTAGTGCAATAACCGATGGAGCAACTAAAATCACATACCGTTTGCGGTTTTCATGAAGCGCCTCTTGTAAGTTAAACGTGAGAACTAACTTACCCATTGGAAAACTCATTTCACCAATATTTTTGACAACGACAACTTTAGATTCAAGATTATGCATCCCCAAAGACAGTTGGCTGTAATCGCCATTTTCTGGGGTGCGATCAAATTCCATTGACGACTGAGCGACTGCTTCATCGCGACTGTTTTTAGCAACCGATAACCCTGCTGCACCCACATAGCTATTTAGCAGGTTGTTTTCATCATCGTACAAGTTGGCTGTTTCAACGTACTCATATTCTTCAAGTCTAAGCAAGATTTGGGTTTGATTAAATTGGCCTGCAGGCTCGTCGATATAATCAAGCAAATCAATCGCCATATTTTGTGCAATCGCTTCAACTTCTGTTGCTATAAACTCTATATATAGCTTTTCATACACATAAATCGACAGGCTGATAATGAGCGTGCTCACAACCGCTATCGATGTAATGGTAGTAAAAGAAATTTCAAAACGAAGACTTTTCAAAGGTACTCTCTATTTATTTCCAACTCATTAACAGCTGAACATCATTGGCAGACGCTGTCGAAAAATCATTTTGTATATTTTTTGTTTTAACGCTTTGTATTAAGACCAAAAACAGCGCGGTAAATCTCATCCCGACAAAACGGGGCGAATAGTAGCAAAACGTAAAGTGAACACTAATTATACTTTAGATGCTTCCCTTGTTTGCGCAAGTATAGTTGAGCTCACGAGCTGTGAGGTAGTTATTCTTGAAGCACAAAAAAGCCCACTAAAAAGTGGGCTTTGGTAGTCTAATCGACTGCTTTTAATTAATTAGGTGTTATTGCGTTGTGATAAACGTCTTGAACGTCATCACAATCGTTAAGCATGTCCATGAACTTTTCAAACATTGGCATATCATCTTCGCTGATTTCCGTTTCTGTTTGAGGCATCCAGCTCATTTCATCGGCTAAGAAATTGATATCTGGGTACGCTTCTGTAAGCGCAGTTTTAACCTGGTAGAACTCAGTATGTGGCGCGTATACCGTTACCTTGCCATCGTCTACTTCAACGTCGGTCACATCAACATCGGCTTCCATCAACACTTCTAAAATAGCGTCCTCGTCATCACCTTCAAACTGAAACACAGCTTGGTGGTCAAACATGTGAGAAACCGCACCTTGCGCACCAAGTTTTGCATTGGTTTTAGTAAAGCAGTTACGCACCTCAGTGATAGTGCGGTTAGCGTTGTCAGACAAGCAATCGACGATAACCATACAGTTACCAGGCCCGAAACCTTCATAACGCATGGGCTGAAAATCTTCACCAACGCCACCGGCTGCTTTGTCTATTGCCTTGTCTATAACGTGGCCCGGCACTTGGTCTTTTTTAGCTTTTTCCATCAAGCGACGCAGCGATAGGTTCGTGTCTGGATCGGCACCGCCATTTTTGGCGCACACGTAAATTTCTTTACCGTATTTAGAGTAGACCTTGGTTTTCGCGCCAGCTGTTTTTGCCATGGCGTTTTTTCTTACTTCGAATGCTCTTCCCATCTTAAGATTCTCTTCCTCGCAATTTTAGTGCAACTTTGCGTATTTTATCGGGTTGCTGCGTCTGTCTTCACCAATACACTAAATTGGTTAGCAATACGTGTCGCTTCGACACGCGAAACGCAGAAAAATATTGTAAAATTCTACCTAGTTTATGCACAACAATACAGTGTTTATAGCGTTTTACTTTATCCAGTTTGCACTATGGAAGGTGCTCGGTAGCTAGGTATTCATGAGATTGCATTTCTTTCAGCCTACTTAAGCAACGTCTAAACTCGAAGCTTAGCAGGCCTTCAGTGTAGAGTTCTTCTAACGCAACCTGTGCTGAAATAATTAACTTAACGTTTCGCTCATAAAATTCATCAACCATAGCAATAAATCGCCTTGCCACATCATCAGTTCCCCGACCCATTTGTTCAACGTTAGCTAACAATACTGAGTGATAACAGCGGCTAAGCTCTATGTAGTCGCTTTGGCTTCGCGGCCCTTTACATAAACTGCCAAACTCAATCATGAGTACGCCATCGGCGTTTCTCATTGTGGGAATTTGACGATGATTGACATCTATATCTTCGTTTTGTGTACCTGCTTCTGGTGCAAGTTGGGTAAAGTAATTATTCAGATTTTCCGTTGCTTGAGCATCGAGTGGATAATGATAAATCTCAGCTTGTTCAAGGGTTCTCAATCGATAATCGATACCGCTGTCTACATTCACTACGTTAGTGTTTTGGTTAAGTAAGTCTATTGCAGGTAAAAAACGTGCCCGCTGAAGCCCGTTTTTGTAAAGCTCGTTAGGAATGATGTTAGAGGTTGCCACCAGCACAATACCGTGACCAAACAACTCTTCCATTAATGTACCGAGTATCATGGCATCAGTAATGTCTGACACAAAAAACTCATCAAAACATATAACCCGCGCTTCTTTAGCAATTTTAAGCGCAATCGCTTTAAGCGGGTCTTGCGCATTTTTCAGCAATTTTAACTCGTCGTGAATTCGATGCATAAAGCGGTGGAAATGCACACGCATTTTACGATCAAAGGGTAAGCAATCAAAAAAGGTGTCAACAAGGTAGGTTTTACCCCGCCCTACGCCGCCGTAAAAATAGATACCTTTAATGTCTGTCTGAGTATCCTCTTTACCAAAGGCTGCTTTTAACTTGCTTCGCCAGTTCGCTTTGCTTTGTGGTTGAGTAAGTTCATCGTATAAACGTTGAAGCTCTTTCACGGCAGTTTCTTGCGCTGCGTCGTAATGAAAATCGGCTAATTCGAGATCTTGTTGATATTTTTCCCAGGGCGTCATCGCCAAAAACCACTCCGTACGAATGTCAATAGTGGTGCACGCTGCACCGACCTGCTTGAATTTCTTAATTATGACCTTAATTTTAATGAAAATCACGGTAGAATCACTCGTTCACAGTGCGCTATCTCGTAACCATCAGAATTAATGTTTACGAACAATGCGCTTTTCACCTTCGACCTTGCTATATTCAAGGTTTGGTCGAAAGCAGCAAAACCCACGTATCAATGGTTGTGCTGTGGGATGTAGATTGATTCGGAGAATATAATGGAATTGTTAGTATCTCTTGCGTTGTTAGTCGTCGGCTTAATTATCGGCTTTTTTGTCGGTCGTTTTGCTCAGTCGAAAAAAGGAGCAGGTAATGCTGCACAAACAGAGAAGCAAGTAAAAGAGATCCTTGCACAGCAAGCGCAACACCATATACATCAAACGCGTCAAAGCCTTGAAAGTATCGAAGGCCAGTGCGATGTGTTAAAGCAACAACTTGAAGAATATGAAACGCTGCTTGATCAAAGCGGTGATGATAATGATAGCAAGGTCCCTTTTTATGGGGAGCAAGCAACAACCTATTTACGTAATAACTTAAAAGGGTCTGATGGGTCTAAGGTTAAACGTGTTTCAGACACTCAACCGAAAGACTTTGCAAATTCAGGTTCTGGGCTGTTCGTCGGCGGTTCTGGTGAGAATACCGCAGAAAAACAGTAACATCGGGAACTTTTGAAAGGCCACAGACTCTTTTAGTGAGACCATGCTTTATTGCATATAACATTAAGGAGTGTAAGCGAACATGAAAATGTCTTTCCGCCATTGTGTTTTGGCGTCAGCCGTTGTTGTAAGTTCATTAGGCTTTACCGCTACTACGCAAGCGGCGTTGCCTTTCTTTTCTGATAAAAAAGCAGAAGTGCCCTCTCTAGCCCCCATGCTCGAAGAGGCCACGCCTGCTGTTGTAAGTATTGCCGTTGAGGGAACGCAAACATCTCGTCAACGCGTGCCTGAAATGTTCCGCTACTTTTTTGGCGCACCGCAAGAACAAGCACAAGAACGTCCTTTTAAAGGGCTCGGCTCGGGCGTCATTATCGACGCTGATAAAGGCTACGTAGTAACGAATAATCACGTTGTTGATAACGCAGACGAAATTACGGTTAAGTTAACAGACGGTAGAGAGTTTACCGCCAAGAAGCTTGGCGCCGACGAGCAAAGCGATATAGCACTTCTTAAAATCGATCCTGACAATTTAAAAGCACTGCCCTTAGCTGACTCTGATGCCGCTAGAGTGGGCGATTTTGTTGTTGCCATCGGTAATCCATTTGGGCTATCTCAAACTGTAACCTCGGGTATTGTAAGCGCGCTGGGACGCTCTGGTTTAAACATTGGCGGCTACGAAGACTTTATTCAAACCGATGCAGCGATTAACCGCGGTAACTCTGGGGGTGCGTTAGTCAACCTTCATGGAGAACTCGTGGGTATTAACACTGCTATATTCGGCCCTAATGGTGGCAATGTAGGCATTGGCTTTGCCATTCCTGCCAACATGATGAAAAACTTAGTGGATCAAATTGCAGAGTACGGCGAAGTTCGTCGCGGTCTACTTGGCATATTAGGTAGCGATATTGACGCTGGTCTTGCTGAAGCCATGAATACCGAGATTAACCTTGGTGCTTTTGTTAATGAAGTACAGCCAGAATCGGCAGCAGAAGATGCTGGTCTTCAAGCTGGCGACATCATCACTGCAATTAATGGTAGGAAGATAAGCACGTTCCAAGAACTACGTGCGAAAATCGCAAGCATGGGCGCAGGCGCAGAAGTCGAACTAACCGTAATGCGCAAAGGCGATGAGATGAGTGTTGACGTAACCTTAGACGACGCTACAGAACAAACAGTCACCGCAGCGCAAATTCATCCTGCATTAGAGGGTGCGACGCTGACAAACGGTAGCGATGGTGCTGGAAATGCCGGTGTTATTGTTTCTGACATTGAACGAGGCGCACCTGCTGCTCGCATTGGCTTACAATCTGATGACGTCATCATTGGTGTTAACCGCGTTCGCGTGGCGAGTGTAGCGGATTTCCGCAATGCCCTAGACGAAGCAAAAGGGGTAATAGCACTTAATGTGAAACGTGGTAATTCAACCCTGTATTTGGTAATTCGCCAATAAGCACCTCTCTATGTACTGTGAGATGTACTGTGATTTGAAAAATTCACTTTGATGAAATGAACATCGATAAATTAAAGCAGCGCCTCAGGGCGCTGTTTTCGTTTCTATTATTTCTTTCATTCCCCCTCTTCTCAAAGGCCTATAAAAAATAATCTGGGTTAGAGTAGTTTAGTAAATAAAATGATATCCTCATTTCACGAGTTATAATAAATAGCTGTTTCTCGTATCGGTGTGACATTGAGTGAGTGGAAAATTGTTTTTGACAATTAACCCATAACTACAAATACGCTAACGATAAGAGAACACCGTGCTAACTAACAAAAAAGTGTGATCAGTGACAAGCCGCTCAATTATTCGTTTTTTCATTAAATCTGTTGTTCTTGGCGCCGCGGTAGCAGCGCTTCTACTCTTATTCTTGCCCGACTTACGTCAGGGTAATGGCTTTACAAACGGCCTATTTACAGAGCCGTCGGTGAGTGCAAGTAGAGAGAGCTACTTCGCATCACTCAGTCGTTCAGCGCCAGCTGTGGTTAATATTTATAGTGTTAGCATTGAAACCGATGCAGGCCTATTTAGAAATCAACCTCGTGAGCGAGCAAGCTTGGGCTCTGGTGTGATAATGACTGAAAACGGCTATATTCTTACCTGCCATCACGTAGTGGAAAATGCAGACAGTATTTATGTAGCCGTGCAAGATGGGCGAGTGCTAGAAGCGCAGATAGTGGGTAACGACCCGCTTACCGACCTTGCGGTATTAAAAGTTACCGCAGAGAGTCTTAATATTATTCCGCAAGTTGCCGAACCCGATACACACGTTGGCGATGTGGTAATGGCTATCGGTAATCCTTTCGATCTTGGTCAAACTATTACACAAGGCATTGTGAGCCGTGCTGGTCGCAACGGGCTATCGAACTATGTCGACTTCATTCAAACCGACGCCGTTTTAAACCAGGGTAATTCTGGAGGCGCACTTGTTGACAGTAACGGTATTTTGCTAGGAATAACCAATGCTAACTTTCAAGTAAGAGACTCACGAAATAGAGTACGAAACGTTGATGGGATTAACTTTGCAGTTCCTTATGAATTGGCAAAGCGGGTAATGGATGAAATTATTAGTAACGGCAGGGTTATTCGCGGGCAGCTTGGCTTTATAGGCAGCGAAAGACGTAACTTAGCTGGCATACTGGGTATTGATGTGACCGCTGTCGCTAAGGGCAGCCCTGCTGATACCGCAGGATTACAACCCGGAGATATTATTCTGTCTATTGACGGCGTAAGAGCAGAAAGTGCATCAAAAACTCTGGATATGATTGCTGAGACAGAGCCTGGCACCAAGCTTGAGATTGAAATTAGTCGCAATGAAAAATCGATGATATTAACTGCTACCGTGGCTGAACTTCGTACTGGTCAGTAAAGTCTGAGCCAGTAGATAGTATTCGCTAAATCGTAGCAAGCTTTTAAGCAAGGTAAACATAAGAAAGAAACAGACATAAAAAAAGCGCCTTAGGCGCTTTTTTTATGTCTGTTTCGCAGAGAAATAGCTGTGTTCTATTTCTTTACTCTTTATTCCTTTATTCTCTATTCCTTTACGCGTTCAATGATAGCGCCAAGGCCGCCCAGCTTTTCTTCTATGGCTTCATAGCCTCTATCTAGGTGGTAGATACGATTAACGTGAGTCTCACCCTCTGCAATAAGTCCGGCAATCACTAAACTTGCTGACGCTCGTAAGTCGGTGGCCATTACTGGCGCCCCTTTCAGTACTGAGCTTCCTTTAGATACCGCAGAGTTCGCTTCAAGCGCTATTTCAGCACCCATACGCTGCAACTCAGGCACGTGCATAAAGCGATTTTCAAAAATGGTTTCTGTAATAACACCCGTGCCCTCGGCAACGCAGTTAAGCGTAACAAATTGCGCCTGCATATCTGTTGGAAATGCAGGATGAGGCGCAGTTTTCACTCTAACCGCTTTTGGCTTTTGGCCCTTCATATCAAGCTCTATCCAATCCTCACCAACAGTAATGTGGGCACCAGCTTGTTCAAGCTTGTCAATAACGGCATCGAGAGTATCTGGGGCCGCATGCGTACAGCGCACTTTACCGCCTGTCGCTGCTGCTGCCACTAAGAACGTACCTGTTTCAATGCGATCTGGAAGCACGGCATAATCACAACCATTTAGGGTTTCTACGCCTTCAACGGTAATTTTGTCAGTCCCTGCGCCTTTGATGTTAGCGCCCATTTGAATGAGACAGTTAGCAAGGTCAACAATTTCAGGCTCTCTTGCAGCATTTTCTAATATAGAGGTACCGTCTGCCAGTGCTGCTGCCATAAGCAGGTTTTCAGTTGCGCCTACGCTGACCATATCCATAAAGATACGGGCACCTTTTAAACGACCGTCTACATGGGCACGAATATAGCCTTCTTCTACCTCAATGATAGCGCCCATTTTCTCAAGGCCAGTGAGATGGAGATTCACCGGGCGAGCGCCAATGGCACATCCACCGGGCAAAGACACGTTTGCCTTGCCTTGCTTAGCAAGCAAAGGCCCAAGCACTAAAATGGAGGCACGCATGGTTCGAACAAGGTCGTAGGACGCCGTCACACTCTCAAGCGTGCTAGCATCGATTAACACGTCGTTAGGAGATGGCTGAGCTACTTCAACACCAAGCTCGCGCAGTAATGCCGTTGTTGTATTAATATCTCTCAGGCGAGGTACGTTGGTGTAACGACAAGGAGAGTCTGTCAGCAAACTGGTCATCAGTAGCGGCAGAGCCGCATTTTTAGCACCAGAAATTCGCACTGTTCCATTAAGTGCAGGACTCTTTTTAATAACAAGTTTATCCACGAAAAGCGCCTATTACTGAGGAATATTGAACTGGCGCTCGCGCTCCCAGTCTTTCACTGAAAAAGTTTTGATTGAAATCGCATGCATTGAGCCATCTGCGATTTTATCGGCAAGCGGCGCATAAACAGCTTGTTGGCGCTTAACACGGCTCATTTCGTTAAAGGCATCACTAACGGCAATGATATTAAAATGAGAGCCTTCGGCTTTTACGTGAACTTCGTGAAGGTCTAATGCATCCTTCAAAATGCTTTCGATTTCTGACAATTCCATAATGTACTTCTTTATCTTAAAAATTGGCGTTATTTAACCGGCAAAAAACCATCCACATTGCTTATTTTCGCAAGCTTGTGTAGTTTTTCAGGCATATGCTGTATGACCATGCTAACACCGTTTTGGTTCGTATCCCTAACGGCATTTATTAGCCAAGCCAATCCGGCACTATCCACTCGTTCCACATCGCTCAAGTCAACGTTACAAGTACCCAAACTTTTTAAGGTACTTTGCTGCTGTGAACTGAGACGCTGCCAAAGGTTCGTAGACAGGGTTTCACGGTCTAAGTTACCGTGAACAACAATATCTCCGTTTCCGCCAACGTCGAAAAGGCTCACACAGACTCTCCGTCAATTTCGATAGATTCACCGGCATTGAGTTCTACTGGCTTGCCAATTTTTTCACGCATCAGCGAGATAACCGCGTCAATACCGTCTGTACGTAGGATAGACTCAAACTCGCTGCGCTTGCTGTTCAGCATGCTGATACCTTCAGCAACCATATCGTAAGCTTTCCACTCATTGGTTTTACTATCTCTGCGCACTTTAAACGCAATTTTGATATCTGGACGGTTAGGATCTTTTACCACAGCACGCACCGTGACTGACTTTTCTTTAGAGAAGTCTGACTCAGGCTCAAAAATCACTTCTTGGTTATCATAATATCCCATTGCTACCGCGTAGGTAGTGACAAGATACTGACGGAATACACTGATGTATTCGCCCATTTTTTCTTTAGGCACTGACTTAAAATGTTTGCCCAACACCATAAATGCAGCAAACTTATAGTCGATATGAGGCACCAATTCTTCTTGCATAATTGTGCGCAACATTTCAGGATCAGCTTGTATTTCAGACTGATTGGCCTTAATACGCTCGAAGGTAGTGTTTGCTACACCATGAACTAATTTATAGGGATTTTGCTCGTCTACCTCTTGTGCACTGACGGCGCTCGATAACGACAATACAACCATACCTAATATGGCGATTAATTTTTTCAACGTAATTCTCCTAACAAAAACATGCTATACAGCAGACCGGACTGATGCTTAATAAGTTTCACCCGTGCTCCTGATAAATTTTTAATAATTTTCTACTCTATTCGTCGCTACCGCGATTGAATAAGAACTGGCCGATGAGGTCTTCAAGCACTAATGCTGATTTGGTGTCTTGTAAATAATCACCGTCTTGCAAATCTGCCACGCCATCAAACGAAAACCCCGGCTGGAAACCAACGTATTGCTCGCCAAGTAAACCAGACGTCAATATTGATACTGAACTTGTCTCAGGAAAGCCGTTGTACTGCTTAAGGATGGACAACTCTACTATTGGGGTGAAATCGTCTTTATCTAGCGTAATGGAAGAAACTCTTCCCACTGTAACACCGCCCACTTTCACCGCAGAACGTGCTTTTAAGCCACCAATGTTGTCGAATTTTGCGTAAAGGGTATAGCTGTCGCCTTCAGTGGCAACAGACTGCTCGGCAACTTTCAGTGCCAACAACAGTAATGCGCTAATAGTAAGGGCAACGAAGAACCCCACCATGACTTCCGTTTTATACTTGTTCATTCTATCCTCTACTCGATACCAAACATGAGGGCGGTTAGCACGAAATCCAGCCCCAATACTGCTAATGATGAATAGACCACTGTTTCAGTAGTCGCCTTGCTGATCCCTTCCGATGTAGGAATAGAATCGTAACCTTTAAATATGGCAATCCACGTCACCACCAAGGCGAACACGACACTCTTTATTACGCCGTTAATAACGTCTTGGTTCCAATCTACTGTGGACTGCATGATAGACCAGTAGCTGCCTGAATCTACGCCTAGCCAATCAACACCCACTAAGTGTCCGCCCAAAATACCAATAGCACTGAAAATGACGGCTAACATTGGCATAGCGAGCATGCCCGCCCAAAATCGCGGAGCGACTATTCTGCGCAAGGGGTCTACCGCCATCATTTCGAGGCTGCTTAGCTGCTCAGTGGCTTTCATTAACCCAATTTCTGCGGTTAACGCAGAACCTGCGCGCCCGGCAAACAGCAAGGCCGTTACTACGGGACCAAGCTCTCGCAACAGGGACAACGCTACCATGGGCCCGAGGCTTCCCTCAGCGCCGTAGTCCACTAAGATGGTGTAACCTTGTAAAGCCATTACCATGCCGATGAACAAACCCGACACCATAATGATAAGCAAAGATTGCACGCCCACCACGTAGAGCTGCTGTATCACCAGAGGGATATTTTTTACCCGAGGCACAGCCACTAACGCACCGAAAAGCATTAATGTCGCCCGCCCGATAGCGGTCAATTTTGAAATAGTAGAAGCGCCTAAAGACTGCAAGAACCTCATTTACGCTCTCCTAAGAAACTCTTTTCTAGCTCTGGCGCAGGATAATGAAAAGGAACAGGCCCATCGGCTTTTCCGTTCAAAAACTGCTGTACCAGTTCGGAATCGCTGTCTCTTATTTGTTGAGCGGTTCCTTCCCCAATTACTCGCTTGTCAGCCAAAATATAAATATAGTCGGCAATAGTCAGTACCTCTTTCACATCGTGGGTTACCACAATGCTAGTCAAGTTTAGGGCATCGTTGAGTTCGCGAATTAGCTTTACCAGTACGCCCATAGAAATAGGATCTTGGCCTGCGAAGGGCTCGTCGTACATAATAAGGTCGGGGTCTAACGCGATGGCCCGTGCTAACGCAGCACGCCTTGCCATGCCTCCAGACAATTCGCTTGGCATTAAATCGGCAGCGCCACGAAGGCCCACTGCCTGTAGCTTTAATGCGACAATGGTAGCAATGACGTCATCAGCTAAGTTGGTATGCTCTTTAAGTGGAAAAGCGACATTGTCGAACACGGTCATGTCAGTAAACAGCGCGCCGCTTTGAAACAACATGCTCATTTTACGCCGTGCTTTGTAAAGTGCCTTGCGAGACATCGACACGATAGATTCTTTATCAAAAAGAATATCGCCCTCGTCTGGAATCAACTGCCCGCCGATTAAGCGCAACAGGGTGGTTTTACCAATCCCGCTAGGCCCCATAACTGCAGTGATCTTTCCCTTTGGTACGTTAAGCGTTATGCCGTCGTAAATAACGCGGTCGCCCCGACTAAAGGTTAAATTATCTATCTCAACTAAATGTTCCATAGTGTTTTGTTGTCGGCCCTCGACTAGACATCGCTGCATGAATACGCGCAGTATGCAAAACGCGTTGTGCAAATTAGATTTAAATTGTCCAAAAGCAATACAAAATTCATGCCTTCGAACAGTAACTGACCCCGATATGAGCGGTAAGTTTAAATTTTTCAGCATTGTACGCTTTTTTGAATCACTCGCCAAAGTCAAAAAGTTACAAGTTATGTTCGATGAAGACGAATGATTCATAACATAAGCTGAATCTCATTAACGAAACCTGAACAAGCGTTCTTTTTCGTACAATTCAGCTCGATAATGAAAAATAAAAGCCTAGCAGCATAGGCAAAGGGCACCGTTTTTGCGACAATCTTACGAAATAGACATTTAAATACAGGTCGTTGTGCTTTTAAACATTGTTATTTTCATCATCGGATTGATTGTTTTGAGCTGGAGTGCTGATCGTTTTGTTTACGGCGCTTCTGCATTAGCGAAAAATATTGGCATTTCCCCCATGATGATAGGATTAACTATCGTAGCTATGGGTTCCTCCGCACCTGAAATTGTCGTATCGGCTATGGCCTCAATAAATGGCAATATGAATACCGCTGTGGGTAACGCATTGGGTTCTAACATTACCAATATCGCGTTAGTACTTGGTATAACAGCACTCGTAAAGCCCCTTCTTGTTTCATCCACAACGCTCAAGCGTGAACTTCCCGCCTTATTGGTCATCTCACTTATCGCCATCGCATTTATGTTTGATGGCGAACTAAAATCTTATGAAGGTGTGATTCTGCTCGGTTTGTTTATCTTCGTGCTGGCAATGATGGCGTGGTTGTCACTGCAAGTTGATAAAGAAGACCCATTGATTGCAGAAACTGCTGATGAAATTCCAAAAGGCGTGTCTAACACCGCCGCTCTCATTTGGATTGGTCTGGGGTTAATTGTATTGCCCCTCAGCGCTCACTTTTTGGTTAATTCAGCCGTCGAAATAGCCCGATACATGGGGCTTTCTGATTTGGTTATTGGACTAACAATTATTGCGTTTGGCACCAGCCTTCCAGAGCTGGCTGCGAGTATTGCTGGGGTCTTAAAAGGCGAGGATGACCTGGCGCTAGGTAATATTATTGGTTCTAACATTTTTAATTTGCTTGCGGTGCTGGGTCTGCCTGGCCTTATCGCACCTGGGCTTCTCGACCCAGACGTACACAATAGAGATATGTACGTCATGTTGGGTTTAACATTGCTACTATTTCTGTTTAGTTTTGACTTAATTGGCAAACGTAAAATATCCCGCACAAATGGTGCAATACTTTTAGCCTGCTTCATAGGCTATCAATTTTGGCTGTTCGGATAATGACTAATAAACAAAACGACTACATTACCTCTGCAAAACGTGTCATCGACATTGAGGCTCGTGCAATTAGCAATTTAGCACAGCGACTGGACGAGAGTTTTGTTGCTGCCTGCGAAATGCTCTACGCCTGCTCTGGCAAGGTGGTAGTTAGCGGTATGGGCAAGTCGGGGCATATTGGCAATAAGATAGCCGCCACGTTGGCAAGCACTGGCACCCCAGCCTTTTTCATGCACCCAGGTGAAGCGAATCATGGCGACTTGGGAATGCTCAGTAAAAATGATGTGCTTTTGGCTATTTCAAATTCAGGCGAAACCGGCGAGTTGGTGAATTTGCTGCCGGTTGTAAAACGTCTTGGCGTTAAAGTCATCGCCATGACCAACAGTATTACCAGTACGCTAGGTCAATACGCCGATGTAGTACTGAACATCAGTGTGGAACAGGAAGCCTGCTCACTAGGGTTAGCGCCAACTACAAGCACTACCGCTACATTGGTGATGGGCGACGCTCTATCGGTGGCATTACTCGACAAGAAAGGATTTACTTCCGACGACTTTGCGCTATCACACCCAGGGGGCTCCCTTGGGCGAAAACTACTGTTAAAAGTCAGTGATATTATGTTGACCGGCAGTGATATTCCGCTAATAGAACCGACAGCAACCGTTGCCCAAGCGCTTCTTGAGATATCGCAAAAAGGCTTAGGCATGACCGGTATTGTGAATGAATCCGGTAAGCTAACGGGCGTATTCACCGACGGCGACCTTCGCCGTATCCTCGATGCTAGGGTCGACCTTCATGAGGCAACGGTGAGTGACGTAATGACCCAAGGCGGCAAAACAACCACAGCCGACCAACTCGCCGTTGAAGCTCTCAATGTTATGGAGAGTTTTAAAATAAGTGCACTCATGGTGCTTGACGATAATGACCATCCAGTCGGCGCGTTTAATATGCATATGCTATTGAAAGCAGGAGTGCTGTAAATGAACAAGAAACCAGATATGACAACCACGCTGTACACCGAACTCAATACGGACCTATTTGATGCACTAGCCAATATTAAACTGTTGGTGTGTGATGTTGACGGTGTTTTTTCAGACGGACGGATTTATCTTGGAAATAACGGTGAGGAATTAAAAGCCTTTCACACTCGCGACGGGTACGGCGTTAAAGCACTTGTCAGTCATAACATTGATGTTGCGGTGATTACCGGTAGACGCTCAGCCATTGTTGAAAACAGAATGAAGGCGTTACATGTAGCGCATATTATTCAAGGCGAAGAGAACAAGTTCGACGCGTTAAAACAGCTTATGGACCGCCTTGAACTATCACCTGAACACGTTGCCGTTGTTGGTGATGACATGCCTGATACCGGCATGTTTAAACATGCGAGCGTTAAAATAGCCGTTGCCGACGCACACCCCTTTGTCGTAAAACAAGCAAATTGGATCACAACCCTACCGGGCGGTTTTGGAGCAGTGAGAGAGATAAGTGACACGATTTTGCAGGCGCAAGGCGTAAGCAATGGCATTTTCGGGGCCAGCGTATGAATCAATTCGGTTTCAACCGACTTGGCGTCAGTATTTCAGCGCTATTTATTTTAGCCATGCTGATGTACATTCCTACCTGGATGGAAGAAGACCCAGTATTAGAAACGTCTGAAGGACTGGATGCATTAAAGCCTGCGTATAAAGCCAAAAACTTAACCACAACCCTTTATAATAATGAAGGGCAACTGAATCATAAAGTGTTCGCTTCTTCCATGGAGCATTACGACCAGCTTGGCTTTGTTTCTTTCGACCGGCCGAACTACACTCTCTATACGAATGATGCAGGTTCACCTTGGGTCGTGACAGCGCAAGAGGGAACCTTGTATAACAATGAATTAATACAATTAGAAAACAATGTGACAATTGAAAACCAAAGTCAGGACGACTTTGTGAAGTCAATTACCACTGAATACATTCAAATTAATTTGGATAACAAGCAGATGACGTCAGATCAACCCGTAGAAATACGCGGCATGCAATATGTTATTCAAAGTAACGGATTCAACGCAAACCTGCGCACCCAAAAATATGAGCTTATCGACCATGTACAAACTACGTATTCTCCTAGCAACTAGTGCGCTGCTAGTGCTTTGCACTAGCCCGGCATTAGGCAATGAAAATGATTTTACGCTGCCTATCGAGATTGGCTCTAACTCTCAGTTCATTGATGGTAAAAATAAGACAGCGCTATATAAAGATAACGTACTTATTACCCAAGGCTCGCTTACTATCGAGGCTGACGAAGTTGAAGTTATTGCATCCCAAGGAAGCGGCCGAGAGATTTTTGTTGCTCGTGGAAACCCAGCCAGCTATTCGCAAGAGCTTGAAGACGGTAACCCTGTTTCTGCAAGGGCGAACGAGATACGCTATGAAGTGGCTAAGCGTACTATTTCCCTTACCGGAAACGCAGAACTAAAACAGGACACCAGCCAAGTTAAAGGCAACAGCATTACTTTTGATATGATCACAGAACAACTGCTAGCCACAGGTGGCGCTGGTGATGCTAGTGGGCGCGTTACTACCGTATTTACGCCTGAGTCTATTCGCAAAGCGAAAGACGAGAGCAGCGAGGATAATGACGGTAGCAACGGTGACGGCAACAATGGTAACGGCAACAACGACGGTAAAGGCGAGCAGTAACAATGGCAACTCTTAGTGCAAAGAACCTTGCTAAAGCATATAAATCACGACAGGTAGTGATTGATGTTAGCCTGTCAGTCTCTACTGGGCAAATTGTCGGGTTATTGGGGCCAAACGGCGCGGGAAAAACCACGACCTTTTATATGATTGTGGGGTTGGTTCCTTCAGACAAAGGCCAAATATCTATTGATGATAATGAATTAACTCATCAGCCTATGCATGAGCGTGCAAGAGGCGGTATTGGCTATTTACCACAGGAAGCGTCCATCTTTCGAAAGCTAACTGTGCATGAAAATATTATGGCGATTTTACAAACCAGAAAGGATTTAAATTCACAGCAGCAGGAAGAAGAAGCCGATGCGCTACTTGATGAATTTAATATCAACCATATACGTAATAGTATGGGTATGAGTCTTTCCGGTGGAGAACGTCGCCGAGTAGAGATAGCACGAGCATTAGCAGCAAAACCTGAATTTATTTTGCTTGATGAACCTTTTGCTGGTGTTGATCCCATATCAGTTAATGATATAAAGAAGATAATACAGCACTTGCGCGACAGAGGGTTGGGTATACTCATTACCGACCACAACGTGCGGGAAACATTGGATGTCTGTGAAAAGGCGTACATCGTAAGTCATGGTGAACTTATTGCGCAAGGAACGGCGGAACAGGTTTTAAGTAATCAAAAAGTAAGGGATGTATACCTAGGCGAACAATTCAGGCTATAGTTATTGTGTGTAACCTAATTGTCATTTTTCATAAGCGCTCAGGTATATTCACTCAAGAGCATTAAAATAAGATATAGATGAAACCATCTTTACAGTTAAAATTTAGTCAACAACTAACGATGACTCCACAGCTGCAACAGGCAATCAAGCTGCTGCAGCTGTCTACACTCGATCTTCAACAGGAGATTCAAGAGGCCCTCGACTCAAACCCTCTACTAGAAGTAGAAGAAGGTAATGACGAGCCTCAGGCAGAAAAAAACAACATGGACAATGACGATAGCCAAATCGAAGCTACCGCGTCAGCGTCCAGCGACACGCTAGAATCAGGTGATGCTTTAGAAAAGAACGACTTACCCGATGAACTGCCAATTGATAGCACCTGGGACGAATATTACTCAGCCTCTTCCGCGCCTGCGCCTGGCCCGTCAAATAACGACGATGACCATGTTTTCCAAGGCGAAACCACTGACGACATTCAAACACACCTACTTTGGCAGATGCGTTTAACCCCTTTTTCTGATGTTGACAGAGCTATCGCCGTTGCCATTATCGACTCGATTGACGAGTCAGGTTATTTAACCGCTACACTAGATGAGATATTAGAAGCGGTAAACTTCGAAGATATCGAAACCGAAAATATTGAAGAAGAAATCGAATTAGATGAAGTTGAGTGTGTACTGAAACGCATTCAGATGTTTGACCCTATCGGCTCTGGCTCTCGCTCTCCGCAAGAGTGTCTGTTGGTGCAACTGCGCCAGTTTGCTGACGACACACCTTGGTTAGATGAAGCAAGAAGACTGATTGAGGACTACTCAGACCTTCTCAGTAGCAAAGATTATAGAACCCTCATGCGTAAAAGCCGTTTGAAGGAAGATGAACTTCGCGAGGCCATGCGTTTACTTCAAACCTTGAATCCTCGCCCAGGTAGTGCTTTAGTTACTAAAGAGCCTGAGTACGTTATTCCAGATGTATCGGTGGCGAAGAAGAACGGTCGCTGGACTGTTGAACTCAACCCCGACAGCTTGCCTAAGCTTGGTGTAAATCAGCAATACGCAGCAATGAGTCGAAAAGCGAAAAACAGCAGTGACTCTCAGTTCATTCGTTCTCATATGCAAGAAGCTAAATGGTTTATAAAGAGTTTAGAGTCTAGAAACGATACTTTAATGAAAGTGGCTAACTGTATCGTTCAACAGCAAATGGGATTTTTTGAGCACGGACCAGAAATGATGAAACCAATGGTGCTCAATGATGTCGCAGAAATGGTGGATATGCACGAATCCACAATATCGCGAGTAACGACTCAGAAGTATATGCATACGCCGCGCGGTATTTACGAATTGAAGTATTTCTTTTCTAGCCATGTGGCAACTGAGTCTGGCGGCGAGTGTTCGTCAACGGCCATTCGTGCATTAATAAAGAAATTGGTAGCAGCAGAAACGCCAAGCAAACCATTAAGCGATAGCAAAATTGCTTTATTGTTGGCAGAGCAAGGCATAAAAGTCGCTCGGCGGACAATAGCAAAATACCGGGAGTCTTTATCGATACCCCCGTCTAACCAACGCAAAAGCCTTATCTAAAGGCGTTATATTAAAAGGAAGACGAAATATGCAAATCAACCTAACTGGTCATCATGTGGAAATCACCGATTCTTTGCGTAATTATGTCGATACGAAGTTTAGTAAACTTGAGCGTCACTTTGATCACATTTCTAATGTGCATGTCATCCTGAACGTAGAAAAAATAAACCAAAAAGCAGAAGCTACGATGCACTTAAGTGGTGCCGAAGTATTTGCATCCTCAGAAAATACCGATATGTATGCGGCGATTGACAGCATGGTTGATAAACTCGACAGGCAGGTGATCAAGCATAAGGAAAAACTGAAAAAGCATTAATAGATAATTAAGCATGGATATTAAAGCCATCGTAAGCCTAGACCGCACCGAGTGTGCGGTTCAGTGCAATAGCAAGAAGCGAATATTAGAAATCATTTCCGATATTGCTGCCCAAGACAATGCCAGCATTGACCAAGTCACCGTGTTGAATAGTCTTCTATCTAGAGAGCGGATGGGCAGTACAGGAATAGGTAACGGTATAGCGCTCCCTCATGGTCGTTTAGCGGGTTTAGAACACGTTATGGCCATTATTGTAACCTGCATTCCAGCGATTAACTTTGACGCCCTCGATGAAAAACCTGTCGATATATTTTTTGCACTGCTTGTGCCTGAAGAACAGACAGAGGGACATTTACAAACGTTAGCGACAGTGGCTGGTAAGCTCAGCGACAAAGACACTGTCAAAGCGATACGAAGAGCCAAAACCAACGAAGATATTGTTTCAGCACTTGGCATGTAAAGACAGTTTCAAAAGATACATTGACGTTTTCGTCATTTTTTTGTTTAGGGAGAAATATCGGTGAAGCTGATCATTATCAGTGGTCGTTCAGGCTCAGGAAAGTCGGTGGCATTAAGAGCACTGGAAGATTTGGGCTACTATTGTGTCGATAACATTCCCGTCAATTTGCTACCAACGCTCACCCATACTGTTGTGGATGAATACGATCAGGTAGCGGTGAGTATCGACGTACGCAATTTACCAAAGAATCCTAACGATTTGGTAGAAATATTAGACTACCTTCCCTCCTCTTGGTCGATGACGATTGTTTACATTGACGCCAGTGACGACGTGTTAGTAAAGCGCTTTAGTGAAACTAGACGTTTACACCCTCTAGCAAAATTAAATAAATCGCTCTCTGAGGCCATAAAGGCAGAATCAACGTTGCTTGGGCCTATTGTTGAGCGTGCTGACCTCTACTTAGACACAGATAAGCTCACTATACATCAGCTGGCCGAAATTATTCGAGAGCGGATTTTAGGTAAAAAGAGTTCTCGTTTGGTATTGGTGTTTGAATCTTTTGGCTTTAAGCACGGCATACCGAAAGACGCCGACTATGTATTTGACGCTCGTTTCTTACCGAACCCTCACTGGGAGCCTGACTTGCGGCATTTGACGGGTTTAGATGCACCTGTAGAAGTATTTCTTGGCTCACAACCTGTGGTAACTAAGTTTGTATGGCAAATCCAAAATTTAATTACTACATGGCTGCCTCATCTCGAGCGAAATAATAGAAGTTATGTCACGGTAGCCATTGGTTGTACGGGTGGTCAGCACCGGTCTGTCTATATTGCGCAGACGTTGTCAAAAACATTCGGTGAAATTCATCCGGATGTGCAGATACGCCACAGAGAGCTAAATTAACCACTCGCATTAATAAAAAAGAGCGTAAATACTAGTGACTATTGAGAAAACACTCACCATCGTCAATAAACTTGGCCTTCATGCAAGAGCGGCAACCCAACTGGTGCAGCTTGCGAATCAGTTTGATGCCAAAATAATTCTTGAAAAAGGCGATAAACAGGCCGACGCAAGCAGCGTGCTTGGGTTGATGATGCTTGAAAGCCATCAGGGTGAGCAGGTTAACGTGATTGTTGAAGGCGATGATGCAGAGGACGCCTTAGCCGCTATTGAAACACTCATTGAAGGACGCTTTAACGAAGACGAGTAACCTCGTAGGCCCTCCCATAGGCCAGCTCTCCTCTGGCCACTGGCTAAGCGTTTATATAACGTCTTATATAAGCGCTTATGTACGCTCTTATGTAAACGCTTATATCACTGATGATATAACTGCCGACAAGACAGCCAACATAACCGCTGACACGTAAAAACTCATTCTAAAACAATGTATTTATCATGACACTGCTAGGGTAAATACGCTATTCTATAAGCTCAATCTATTTGGTCATAGTCTACGGCGTGAAATACGCTTTCTTTGGGCACACTCTTGGTTAGGAATTGCTTTTCATGGCAGAAGCTCTCGTTTCTAAATATGTACAAACTCAATTGCGAACGCTCAACAATGCGCTGAGTAACGGCCAGTTTGTGTCGGTTAGAAAGCTCCTTCTTGAACTTCCGCCTTCCGACGTAGCCCACATTTTAGAGTCTAGCCCAAGCCGCACTCGTGACGAGCTATGGGAGTTGATTGACGGCGACTTTCACGGCGATATTTTAGAAGAACTGTCCGACGATGTTCGCAACGGCATAATTACTAAAATGCTGCCTGCAAACGTGGTGGACGCGCTTGAGGAAATGGACACCGATGACTTGGCAGAGACCCTAAGCAGCCTGCCAGAAACTGTCCTCCTCGACATCCTAGACTCCATGGACGCACAAGACCGACTGCGCGCCGAACAAGCACTATCTTATGGTGAAGAAACTGCCGGCTTCATCATGAATACCGACACTATCACCTTGCGTCCCGACGTTACTATTGATGTGGTGTTGCGTTATATCCGCCTCAAGGGCGAGTTGCCGGAAAACACCGATACCTTTTATGTGGTCAATCGCACCGATAACCTCGTGGGTATTGTACCAGTAACACGGCTTCTAACCGCAGACACTAGCGACACAGTCTCTGATGTGATGGATGAAGAGTCAGAAGCTATTCCGGTTAACATGCCAGACGATGAAGTAGCGAGCCTATTTGAACGCTATAACTGGCTCTCGGCACCTGTTGTTGATGAAAATAATCGCCTCGTCGGGCGAATCACTATTGATGACGTGGTTGATATTATTCGCGAAGACGCCGAACACTCCATGATGAGTATGGCGGGTCTAGACGACGATGAAGATACCTTTGCCCCTGTTATGCAAAGTACCAAGAGACGTTCAGTGTGGCTAGCGGTTAACCTAGCCACGGCATTGATGGCAGCTATGGTGAGCGACTTATTTGAAGCCACATTAAGCGCTTTAGCTGTACTCGCTATTTTAAACACCATTGTACCAAGCATGGGTGGTGTGGCAGGTAACCAAACCCTGACTCTTGTTATACGCGGTATGGCATTAGGCCACGTCAATGCAAACAACTCCCGCTGGCTGATCAGTAAAGAGATTGCCATTGGTGTGCTAAACGGCGTCATTTGGGCGGTATTAATAGCCTCTGTCATCGCACTGTGGAAACAAGACTATATGCTAGGTGTCATCATTGCATTTGCTATGCTTGTTAATATGATTGCGGCTGCATTAGCCGGCGCAACGCTGCCTATGATAATGAAGCGGCTAAAGATAGACCCTGCACTAGCGGGAAGTGTCATTTTAACCACCATCACAGACGTGGTGGGTATTTTTGCATTCCTAGGCACCGCCACATTGTTTTTGGTATAGCGGTAGCAGTAAATTTTCAATCATTCAGGGGGTATCTTTGTGAAGCACATAATATTAGCCGTTGGTTTACTTATTCCCTTCTTAGTAGCCGCTGGAAACGTTAATTACACGTCAACGCCTATCCACATTGATGGTGTATCAGAAGATGCTTGGAATAAAGCCACATGGCACGATATGCCCCATTTAATGGATGGAACGCTTCCCACATCAGATAACGACTTTAAAGGCCGCTATCGATTATTGTGGGATGAAAACTATCTGTATTTGCAGGCGAGTATCAGCGATGATGTGCTGATTGACACTCACCCTAACCCAACTAAGAAATATTGGGATGATGATGCGCTAGAGGTATTTATAGACAGCGATGCTTCTGGTGGGAATCACCAATTTAACCATACCGCATTTGCCTACCATATAGGTCTTGATAACCAAGCCGCCGATTATGGGCCTGACCAAAAACCGCATTTGTATACAGAGCATCTAATTAGCCATTGGCAACGACAAACATCAGCGCCTTATAACATCATCTGGGAAGTGGCGATTAAACTCTTTCCCAATAGTTATCAAGAAAATGGTAACAACACTCCATTAGTGTTGGATGAACATCGAGTGATTGGCTTCATGCTGGCCTACTGTGATAATGATGGCAGTGAAGTACGTGAGCATTTTATGGGCTCTCATGAGATACAGCCGGTCAACGGAGACAAAAACCGTGGGTACATAGATGCAGATGTGTTCGGCAAGATAACTTTGCTACCTAAACAGTAGAGGTGGCTACTTATCGCCTTTGGCAGGCATCGCCTTTAACAGCCTGACCTTTAAAAGCCATCGCCTTTCAAAAAGAACCGTCTAAAACAAAAAAGCCGCAGTATTTTAAAATACTGCGGCTTTTGAATAATTCGACCTATAACCTAGCTGATAATTACGCTTAGGCTACTTAATGACCTTCAGCGTGGGCTTACCCTTTTTAGGCGGTACAGGCGCGTCGCTTGAGGCAGGAGCATCAGCATCTTCGATAGATGTTGGCCCTGTTTGTTCTGGCTCACTAGATATAGGCTCTGCTGGCTCCATAGCATCAGAACGTGCTACGTCTTCTTCTGTGGCAAACACAGTACCAGCACCATTCTCACGTGCGTATATAGCAATTACCGCTTCGCAGGGCATGCTTAGACGACGAGGTTGACCTCCAAAACGCGCTTGAAAAGACAAACCGTTTATATCGAGGTTAAATCCAACGCAGGCACTCGGCGATACATTAAGTACAATCTGGCCGTCTTTAACAAATTCTTGCGGAACTTCCACCAATTCGTTTGTTGCATCAACAACAACGTATGGCGTCATATCGTTATCCACTATCCATTCATAAAAAGCCCTAAGTAGATAGGGCTGGTTTGACGTCATAGATGTCATAATGGGTTGTGGATCTCGCGCTCTTGGTCAGTCAAAGATGCTTTGAACGAACTGCGAGAGAAAATACGGTTCATGTAAGTACTGATTTCTTTGCTACCTGTTCCACTAAGCTCGATGCCTAATGCAGGTAAACGCCATAATAGCGGCGCTAAATAGCAATCTACCAAGCTGAACTCTTCACTCATGAAGTAAGGCATTTCAGCAAAAACAGGTGCTAAAGATAGAATAGCTTCACGAAGTTCATTACGTGATGACTCAACATCGCCTTCACCGCGGAAAATGCGTGCAGCTAGTGAATACCAATCTTGCTCGATGCGGTGCATCATTAAACGACTAGTACCACGAGACACTGGGTATACCGGCATCAATGGTGGGTGCGGGAAGCGCTCATCAAGGTATTCCATGATGATGTGAGACTTATAAAGTACGAGTTCACGATCAACAAGAGTGGGTACCGTACCGTATGGGTTTAACTCCAACAGATCTTCAGATAAGTTACTAGGATCTGTGTAGCTGATTTCAACACCCACACCTTTTTCTGCCAACACAATACGAACCTGGTGGCTATAAATATCAATTGTGTCAGAGAACAACGTCATGATAGAACGTTTATTCGCGGCTACGGCCATTCAATTTCCTCCGTCGAGAAACAAGTTAAAGCTCACTGTTACAATGAGCGAATTACAAATGCCAAAAAAGGGGGCGAGAAGCCCCCTTTTGGTATTATACATAAATCTGTGCGATTAGTGCACTTCTCGCCAGTAATCTTTCTTCAGCAAGTAAACAAACACAAACAATACGGCAATAAAGATAAGTACCCATTTACCGATTTTGTGCGACTCAAGTTTCGCAGGCTCGCCGGTGTACTCCAAAAAGTTCACGATGTCGCCTACGGCTTGATCGTATTCATCCGGAGACATTGAACCCGTTCCGTCAGATTTAATACCCACATAGCGCTTAACCATCTCGCCATCTACCATTTGCTCTTCATAGGTACGCGTTGGCGTGCCTTGAAGAGGTTGTAGAACATGAGGCATACCCACTTCTGGGAAGACAGTGTTGTTAACACCAAACGGTCTGCTTTCGTCCACATAGAATGCACGCAAATAGGTGTATATCCAGTCTGTACCGCGAACACGAGCGACTAACGTAAGATCAGGTGGCGCAGCACCAAACCACTGTGCTGCGGCATCTTCAGGCATAGCGCGTGTCATGTAATCAGACACTTTATCGCCTGTGAACTGCAGATACTGTTCGCCTAGTTCGTCTGGAATACCCAAATCAGTGAATGAACGCTGGTAGCGTTGATACTTCATTGAGTGACAGCCTGAACAGAAGTTCATGAACAACTGAGCACCGCGTTGTAGTGACGCCTTATCTGACAAGTCAATCGGCGCTTCGTCTAGATGCACGTTTCCACCTGCCGCCATCGCGACGCCAGGTAGAAAGAATGCTAAAAAGCACATCATTTTTTTCATTTAGGAATCCTCTCTGGCACAGGTTTAGTATTTTCGTTTTTGCTGTACAAGAACAATGCAATGAAGAAACCAAAGTACATGATTGTAGCAACCTGTGACGCAATGATTTTCCAGTTCTCTTGTGGCGTACCACCTAGGTAACCTAGGAAGATAAACACAATCGCGAACACGATAAGGTTCACTTTGTGTAAACCACAACGATAGCGCCATGATTTAACGCGACCACGGTCTACCCAAGGCATTGCGAACAATGCAGCAATAGCGCCAAACATAGCAAGTACACCAAACAGTTTGTCAGGTACTGCTTTCAAAATTGCATAGAATGGCGTGAAGTACCACACTGGGAATATATGCTCTGGTGTTTTCAGAGGATTAGCAATTTCAAAATTAGGGTGTTCAAGGAACTTACCGCCCATTTCAGGCGCGAAGAACAATACGTAAGTAAATAGTGCCAAGAATACACAGAATGCCACTAAGTCTTTCAACACAATGTGAGGGAAGAACGGTAGAACATCGTCAGCAATGTCGTATTTGCTCGTGTAGTACTCGTGAATTTTGTACTTCGTTTTCTCTGACTCTGGCAGTGAGCCTTTCTTGTGCTTAATGGCTACGCCATCCGGGTTGTTAGAACCCACTTCGTGAAGTGCAATAATGTGCAAGAACACAAGTATTACGATTACTAATGGCAATGCAATAACGTGCAGGGCAAAGAATCGGTTTAGCGTGGCGCCTGAGATAACATAGTCGCCCTGTAACCAAATAACGAGGTCAGGACCCACTACCGGAATGGCACCGAATAATGAAACGATTACCTGAGCACCCCAGTAAGACATTTGTCCCCATGGAAGTACATAGCCCATGAAGGCTTCAGCCATCAATGCAAGATAAATAAACATACCAAACACCCACAGTAGCTCACGTGGCTTTTGATACGAACCGTATATCATTCCTCGGAACATGTGCATGTAAACAACAATAAAGAACGCTGACGCGCCTGTACTGTGCATATAACGGATTATCCATCCGTAATCGATTTCACGCATGATGTATTCAACAGAAGCGAAAGCGCCCTCTGCTGAAGGTACAAAGTTCATGGTTAGCCAAATACCAGTAATTATTTGGTTGACCAGAACGATAGTTGCTAAAAACCCAAACACATACCAAAAGTTCATGTTTTTTGGCGCTGGGTATTGAATAGCGTGCATGTTTGCAACGCGCATCACCGGGATGCGGTCTTCAATCCAACCTAGAAAAGCGTTCATATAATTAAGCCTCCGCTTCTGAACCAATGATGATATTTGTATCATCAACGAACTGATAAGGCGGCACTACTAGGTTTAATGGTGCAGGAACGTTTTGGAATACACGTCCTGCCATATCAAACTTAGAACCGTGGCACGGGCAGAAGAAACCTTCAGGAACACCTTCAACGTATTCTTCAAACGCACCGTCTTTGAGATGCTGTGGAGAGCATCCAAGGTGAGTACAAATACCCACTAAGATTAAGTATTCTTCTTTCATGGAGCGGAAGCGGTTTTGCGCAAAGGTAGGTTGCTGCTCGGCTTCTGAATTTGGATCTTTAAGCTGATCTTCGTGCCCGCCTAGTGCTTCTAGAAGCTCAGGGGTACGACGCACAATCCACACGGGCTTGCTTCGCCACATTACACGCACTAACTGTCCAGGCTCAATCCCGCTGATATCAACTTCAACGTCAGCACCGGCCGCTTTCGCTTTGGCACTTGGATTCCAGGACGCAATAAAAGGCACTGCAGCACCAACGACACCTACACCGCCAACTACCGACGTGGCAACGGTCAAAAACCGACGACGGGTGTTGTTCTCAGGCTGATTTTCGTTGTGTGCAGACTTTGTTGCATCTACAGATACATTGCTCATCCACATTTCTCCAGGTTTGGATAATTATGATGCCATCTAAAAAGGCTTATACTGGTTTTATCTCGCCTGTATTACCGCATCATATGGCTTGTCGTGAGAGCGAAATAACAGCAAAAGGCGCTGTTTTACGGTTCCACGAAAGTTATCAATTTTTTCGACTGCAAATGATAAAAGAAAAGCCCTTATAAACACAAGGTTTTACTGGTATTTAAGCATAAATTTAATTCATTGAAGCTGAGGGTAAAATCGGTGATAAGCGCTTTAAATCAGGGTTTTAACATGAATAGCACCTAAAAAGCAGGGGAAATTAAACCTTTTTTATTTTGCTCAATATCTTACAGGCAATAAAAAACCCGGCAGAGCCGGGTTTTTGCAATACAAAAAACGTAAATTAACGTTTTGAGAATTGTGGACGCTTACGTGCTTTGTGTAGACCCACTTTCTTACGTTCAACCTGACGTGCGTCACGTGTAACGAAGCCAGCTTTGCGTAGTGCAGGACGTAACGCTTCATCATACTCCATAAGAGCACGAGTGATGCCGTGACGAATTGCGCCAGCTTGACCATTTGAACCACCACCTTTAACAGTGATGTATAGGTCAAACTTTTCTAGCATTTCTACAAGTTCTAGAGGCTGACGTACAACCATGCACTCAGTCTCACGACCGAAGTACTGATCTAGAGCGCGTTTGTTTACTTGAATGTTACCTGAGCCTGGACGCAAGAACACACGAGCGGTAGAACTTTTGCGGCGGCCGGTGCCGTAGTATTGAGTATCTGCCATGTCGATTGCCCCTTAGATGTCCAAAACTTGTGGTTGCTGTGCTGCGTGCGAATGTTCTGCACCAGCGTAAACTTTCATTTTACGGAACATTGCACGGCCTAGAGGACCTTTTGGCAGCATTCCTTTCACTGCTTTCTCAATAACCATTTCTGGTTTGAAAGCTAGCAGCTTTTCAAAGTTAGTTTCTTTCAGACCACCTGGATAGCCACTGTGCGCATAATAGATTTTGTTCAACGCTTTACGGCCAGTAACCGTAATTTTGTCAGCATTGATAACTATAATGTAATCACCAGTGTCCACGTGAGGCGTGTACTCTGGCTTATGCTTACCACGAAGGCGCAATGCGATTTCTGAAGCCAAACGGCCTAGAGTTTTGTCTGTGGCGTCAACCACGTACCAGTCACGTTGTACCGTTTCTGGCTTTGCAACAAAAGTTTTCATTTAAATATCACCCGAATAATATCGTCGTTACTGATTTCTGAACACCAGAAATCACCATAAAATCAACACAAGGACCCCTTCGAGCCGGTCGATTCTTCCACCTTCCCAAAGGTGGGCGTAACTGGGCAGGGCGCGAATTATACAGATTTTATGGCAAATGCGAACCCCTAGAGTGAAAAAATGTACAGTTTTTCTGCTTTAAACGGTGACATCCATTTCAATATAAGATAACGTTTATCTGCTTTATTTTTGACCAACCACACAAAACATAAAAGCAACCACAAAAAACTAGAAAAATAACGACGACATTATGAATCGCCCTACAGCATTTAGTATTGTAAACCTTATGGCGTGTGCTATCGCACTATCTGTTGTGTGTTATCCCGCAAATGCCTTTTATCCTGAGTCGGTTCAAAACGCAGTTAATGGAGCCGCTATTGAAGTAGATAACGAAACGGTTATTGAAACCCCTAGCGACTCGCCAAATAAAAAAGACGCTACTGCGGAGACCGTCGTACTTGCCAGAGCCTTCGCCAATGATGACTTTGGAAAGTACCAAATAGCAGTATTATCCCGAGCCCTTGAAGTCACATCAGAGTTCGGCGAGCTAAACATATCCCTTCACCCACAGCCCATGTCTCAAAGCCGTCAAGTGCGAAGCTTACTTGAAGGCTCTGCCGATATTATGTGGAGCGTAACGAGTAAGTCTAGAGAGCGCAAACTCACGCCTATACGACTGCCCTTACTGCGTGGTTATTCTGGCCATCGCGTCATCGTAGTAAACAAAGAGGAAAAGGCACAGTTTGACGACATAACCTCACTGGAAAGTTTAAAAGAGAAGCAGTTTGTACAGGGCTCCGATTGGCCGGATTTAACAATACTCAAAGCCAACGGATTTGGCGTAGTTAGCGAAGATTGGAGTACGTGGTTTCGTTCTATGTATCTGCTTGTTGAACGCAATGTGGTAGACGGCTTCCCTCGAAATATTATTGAGATTTATAACGACATTCAGCATTTTGACAACAACGTCTTAGCCATAGATAAGAACCACCTAATCACCTACCCCAACTACGAATATTTCTTTGTACGCCCTGATAAGCAGCAATTGGCCAATAGAATTCGCCTTGGGCTGATAAGGCTTATCGAATCAGGAGAGCTTGAAGAGATTTTCTATAGTATAGATACCCACTTACTCGCTATTGACCTGCTTAACGACCCCAAACGACAAGTACATGAATTAAACAACCCGCTCATTCCCGGCCCTCTTGACTATGCTGATTGGGTTAAAACCCCACAACTTGCGGTTAAAGCCATTGAGCTAGAGATGGGTTACCCCTCTTTAGCTATTGATGTGAATGATTAGTATATATCAGTTCTAAGCAGTTCCAATTTACCCATTGCGCTCCTACTATAAATAAAACGTAGAAAGGATTGTTTATGCCTAAGATACCCCGTTCTCCAGCTCTTGATTACACCCGTGACATGAGCGAAAAACGCAGACAGTTTATCGAAAACGAAACCAATGCATCCCTTACTCATTCGAGTCATTTTTCTCTTGAGCCAGAATCTCTGGCCGGAAATATTGAAAACTTTACCGGTGTGGCGCAAGTTCCTATTGGATTTGCAGGCCCCATGCTGGTTAACGGTGAAGCTGCACAAGGTGAGTTTTATGTGCCTATGGCGACGACAGAAGGTACGTTAGTGGCAAGCTACAGCAGGGGTATGCGCTTAACTCGGGAAGCAGGCGGCATTAAAACCACTGTGATAGACGACGCTATGCAGCGCGCACCTATGTTTGCTTTTGCTGACGCGAGAGAAGCCCTTGCCTTTGGAAAATGGATTGAGACTAACTTTGATCAGATAAAAGTTGCGAGCGAAGAAACCACTTCAGTGGGAAAACTCAGAGACATCGAACAATATGCAGTTTCAAAACTGCGCTGGCTGCGCTTTAACTTTACCTGTGGTGACGCAGCGGGTCAAAATATGGTGAGTAAAGCAACAAAAGCAGGATGCGACTGGGTATTAGACAACTACCCTGGAAACGTTGACCACTTTGTACTTGCTGCCAACTTAGACACCGATAAGAAGCACTCACACCTCAACTCATTACACACTAGAGGTAAACGGGTCGTTGCTGAAATCACCTTGCCTAAGCAGTTGATGACAGACATCATGCATTGTCCCCCTGAAGCGCTTTTTAAGCAGCGCCAGTATTCCAACATGGGAGCCTTAATGGCTGGCAGTGTTAACAATGGCGCTCATTTTGCCAATGGCATTACCGCGGTATTCATTGCCTGCGGTCAGGATGTGGCTAACGTCGCTGAGTCCTCTGCAGGCTTCACCTATGCTGAAATTTTACCAAACGGCGACTATTACTTTTCAGTTACCATACCATCGCTCATCGTTGCGACCTATGGTGGAGGGACCGGCTTAGCAACACAGCAGGAGTGTTTAAATGTTCTGGGCTGTGCAGGAAAAGGAAAGGTGAATAAGCTCGCAGAGATCATTGCGGCGACTGTACTATGCGGCGATTTATCTCTTGGCTCTGCTGTTGTTGCAAATGAATGGGTGTCTAGTCATGAAAAATTGGGCAGAAACCGCTAAGCATTAGCGCATTCAGGTCGAGATATGACAAAGTATGCGCCTGCGCTCATAAACACCGCAACGCCAGCATATGCATAAAGCGGCGCGTTGGCGAATATACAAAATGTGATGAAGCTAAGCAGCATGCTGCAGCATGCCACACACTTTGTCCGTTTAGATATTGCGCCATTGTCGCGCCATGCGCGCAAGGTTTCACCGAAACGCGGGTGTTGCAACAACCAGCGCTCAAGCTTGGGCGATGAGCGTGTAAAGCAATAAAGCGCACCAATGAGAAAAACAGTGGTGGGCATAACGGGCAAGAAAGCACCAATAACACCTAAGAGTGTGAATAACGCACCGAGAACGGCGAAAAATGGCTTACCCACTTTTTTAATGATGCGAACGCTCAATTAACTCCCCTTAAGACCGCTGACAGTGACGCGTGACAGTAACAAGTCAGCACACTGACGATTCAACAAAGGCCAAATTTCGATTTGATAATAGTATTAGCGTAGCACGGGTTTGTTATTACAGCGCTGAAATCTCGCTACTTTTTTACAGTTTTTCTTTCGCTTTTACTTTCACCCATAGCGACTCCATCTCATCTAGCGATAAATCGGTTAATGAGTGATGCTGAGCGTGAGCCAGGTCCTCTACCGCGGTGAAGCGCTTTACAAACTTAATACTGGCTTTGCGCAGTGCGGTATCCGCGTCTATGTTGCAGTGCCTAGCTAAATTCACCATTGCAAAGAGTGCATCGCCAATCTCTTCTTCAATGGCGTCTTGGTTTCGGGTTGAGGCGTTAAGCTCTTGCTTAATCTCTTCTAACTCTTCTTCAACTTTATCTAACACGGGCAGAGTATCTGGCCAATCAAACCCTACTTTGGCACATTTTTTTTGCAATTTTTGTGCGTACATCAGTGCAGGCATTCCTTTAGGCACACTATCTAAAAGAGGCTCATTGTTTACTCGATGAGGCTGGCTGATGTCTGTGTTGGCCTGTTTTGCTGCTTTTCTCTCTGCTTTTTCTTGGGCCTTAATGGCCTCCCACTGCTGAGCCAGATCTTCTTGAGATAACCCTTCTTGAGATAATCCTTGTTGAGAAAAGGCGGATTGACTGGTTTTGGCGCCGGTTGTTACGCTGGCCTGTTCCTGAGCAAAGACATGAGGATGGCGACGCACCAGCTTATCGCTAATGGCTGTTGCCACATCGTCAAAGTCAAACTGCCCGTCTTCTTGTGCAATGTGGGCATAAAAGACAATTTGAAACAGCAAGTCGCCTAACTCGTCTCGGATATCGTCTATATCGCCACCAGCGATAGCATCGACAACTTCATACGCCTCTTCAATAGTAAATCGCGTAAGGGACTCCATGGTCTGCTGTTGATCCCACGGGCACCCGCCGTCATCAGAGCGTAGCGCATCCATAATAGACAAAAGACGCGCCACGCCGGGCAAATTAGCTTTGCTTGCGTCTTGCATCAGTGACTCCTTTGAGCTGGCGTAGGCGAGTGATGACTTTGGACAAACTGTCTAGCGTAAGCACTTCAATAGATATAGTAATTAACGCGGTTTGACGGTTTTTATCACTTAAGCTGTTTACCCCAAGCAGCGGTACATTTTCGTTTGCCAACACGGTTGTGACATCGCGAAGTAGTCCGGTTCTGTCGTGACAATGAATATCCACCGCCGTTTCAAAGCCCACCTTGAGCTCTTGTGACCAGTTAACTTCTATTTGGCGTTCGGGGTGCTGAACCAATAAGTTCTGCAATTGGTCACAACTTTCTTTGTGAACACTGACTCCCCTGCCCTGAGTGATATACCCCATAATAGGCTCGCCAGGTACGGGCTTGCAGCAGTTCGCCAATTGACTCATAAGGTGACCAACACCTTGCACAACCACAGCGTCTTTTTTACCTGTTCCAGCAGCCGTTTTGCGGGTTTTAACTTTAGGGCTAATCTCAGGCTCTACCTGAGGCGGCTCTTGTAATTGATGAATGAAGTTAACAACCTGCATCACCCTTACATCGCCTGCGCCTACCGCAGTAAATAGGTCGTCTTTCGTCTGCAGATTAAACTTCTCACACGCTTGTGCCGGGACTTTCGTGGGTAAATGAGCACGATGAAGCTCTCGCTCTAGCAGCTCTTTACCGGCGGCAAGGTTCTTTTCTCTGTCTTGTTTTTTAAAGTAAGAATGAATGGTAGCCCGTGCCCGAGAAGAATGGACATAACCCAAACCGGGATGCATCCAGTCTCTACTTGGGTTCAGCTCTTTTCCAGTGAGCACTTCCACCTGGTCGCCACTTTGCAGCAAGTAAGTAAAAGGCACGATCCTGCCATTTATTTTAGCCCCATTGCAGCGGTGCCCTACATTGCTGTGTATGTAATAGGCGAAATCTAACGGTGTAGCCCCTTGGGGTAAATCGATAACATCACCTTTCGGTGTGAACACATACACCCTGTCGTCAAATACCTGACTTCGAATTTCTTCGACTAAGTCGCCAGACTCTGCCACTTCTTCTTGCCACGCTAAAATACGACGCAGCCAGTTTATTCGCTCATCGTAACCAGACTGTTTACCCGCACTGCCCTCTTTGTACTTCCAATGAGCAGCCACGCCTAGCTCGGCATCTTGATGCATTTGCTGTGTGCGTATTTGAATTTCGATTGGCTTGCCTTTGGGCCCAACAACAACGGTGTGAATAGACTGATAGCCATTGGGTTTAGGCGTCGCGATATAGTCGTCAAATTCAGTAGGTAAATGTTTATAGTTGGCGTGAACGGTGCCAAGAGCAGCGTAACAATCTTGTAGTCTATCGGCAATAATTCTCACCGCTCGAATATCGAATAGCTGCTCAAACGTGAGCCGCTTTTTCTGCATTTTTTTCCAAATACTGAATATGTGTTTTGGTCTTCCGTACACTTCTGCACGGATGTTTTCAGTATTCATTATTCCCTGCAAATCGTCGACTATGGAATCGATGTATTCAGCCCGCTCTTTGCGTTTTCCATCAAGCTGCTTGGCAATTTGCTTATAGGTAACCGGGTGCAGATAGCGAAAGGCTAAGTCTTCAAGCTCCCACTTTAATTGCCCTATGCCCAGTCGATTCGCTAACGGCGCATAAATGCTGGCGCACTCCCTGGCCACCATCACGCGCGTTTCTTCATCGGCAACTTTAGCTTGCTGTAACGCGCAAATTCGCTCCGCCATTTTGATAACAACGGCGCGCACATCCTCGACCATGGCCAATAACATTCTGCGAATACTATCGGTGTGCTGTTCATCTGAAGAATCTGCGCGTTCTTTGCCGCTTAGCCTGCGTGCATGAAGCGACTTGATTGCATCCATTCTGCGTACGCCAACAATAAGCTCTTTTATCTCAGCGCCAAATTCATCGCTAATATCGTCTTCATTTAAAACGTGCTGTTCACAATAGGGAAAGACGAGTGCGGCCTGAAGCGTTACGTCGTCCATATTGAGCTGACAGAGAATTTCCACCATCTCTTGACCCACAAGCAGCCGCTCGGGGGAAGCAGACACTGCTCGTAACTTTTCTTTTGTGTGACTGTGAAGCCCTAAACTATCTAACCACGCCTCGAAGGGGGGTCTATGCGCTTCGTGTACCTTTCTTGTTGATACCATATCCGTAACTCACTGCGACTGCTAACGTGTGAAAAGAGCCATCATTTCCATGTGATGGGTATAAGGAAACATTTCCACTGCCCCTGCTTTTTTCATCAAGTATCCTCCCTGGATCAATACATTTGCATCTCTTGTAAAGGTGCTTGGGTTGCAAGAAACGTACACTATTGTGCTTGGTTTCGCATTAACTAATGCCTGACAAACGGTTAAGGCGCCTTCTCTTGATGGGTCCAGCAAGACTTTGTCAAAGCCGTCATCAAGCGCGTCACTCACGTTTTTATTATTGCCTAAATCTAAATGCAGCCACTCTACGTTATCTACGCCCTGTTGTTGCGCATTTTCCTTAGCACGCTGCACCATTTCAGCCACCCCCTCCACGGCCTGAACAACCGCGCCGCGCTTTGCAATAGACAATGTAAAGTTGCCTAGACCACTAAACCAGTCGGCTATTCGCTCTTGAGGCTTCGGCGCGAGCCAAGACAACGCCTGCTCTATCATTTGGGTATTAACGGATTTATTGACCTGCACAAAATCGTTGGGCGCGGGGCTTAACGTGAATTCATCAAAACTACTCATCGTCAGTGCAGCCTCAAAGTGCAGTGGGTTAAACCGCCCTTTCTTGTTTTCCAGCACCACGTTTATACGCTCTTGCTTGGCAAACAAAGTGAGTTCACTGTATAGCTCGGGGCTAAGGGCTTTTGTATGCTTAATGGTTACCTGACACACGTTATCGCCAGCAAGTAGACCAATATGGCCGATGAACCTTGTGCTTTCACACCTTGATAGTACTGCCCGCAGCGGTGCGATAAGACGGCTTAACTCATCAACAAGTACGGGACAAGAGGTAATATCAACGATGTCGCTACTCGCCTGTGAGCGAAAACCTAGCTTGAGTTTATCCGCTCTTCTTGCGTCTAGTGCTAAACGCGCCTTTCGTCTGTAAGCTGGTTTATCGCCAGCAATCGGCGCTTGCCACACGCCATCTTCCATTGCCAATTGGCGCACCATCATCGACTTAAGCGCATTGTCTCGCTCTGTTAGGGCATGTTGAGCGTCTATATGTTGAAGCTGACACCCGCCGCATTGGTCAAACACAGGGCAAAATGGCGTTGATCTCATAGAAGATGGATGAGTTATTGTGGTCGCTTTTGCGTTTACCACATTCTTTTTTGCATGCAAAACGCTGATATCGCAGGTTTCACCAGGTAGTGCGCCCTCGACAAAATGCACTGGTGTAGTTCGCGCTATTCCCTGTCCCATCCAATCTAGACTTTCTATGAGAAGTGGAGATTGAGTGTGATTAGTAGCATGGCTTTCAGAAGAGTCATGTTCAGATGCATAGGCTTTAGCGTCTTTGGCTTTAGAGTTTTTGATTTTAGAGGCATTGGCTTTATCAGAAAAACGCAGGTTGGCTACCTGTGCATTAGCGCTGGTTTTACGTTTCAATGTTGGGGTACTAAACAGCCCGTTTTGTTTTTTGCCTTTTGCCGGCTTATTGGGGTTTGACAAGGAAAGCTCCGTAAGGAATTTATATTTTATGCTGATTCAAGAATAACAGTAGCAACAGCATAGTGCTGTTCATCAGAAATGCTAATAACGCTGTTGGTTATCCCACGCGCTTCGCAACGCGCCGCAAATTCACCATTAAACGCCAGTGTAGGCGCACCCAGCCCGTTGTTTTGAACCTCGATATGTTGCCAGCTTATCCCATTGCCGATACCTGTACCTAACGCTTTTACTGCTGCTTCTTTCGCTGCAAAGCGCTTGGCTAAAAATCGCTGTGGTGTGCGGTGCTGTTCAAACTGCTGCAGTTCGTTGGGGGTTAATACGCGCTTGGCAAGCCTCAGCATTGCTCCCTCGTCTTTACCTAAGCGCACAATTTCTACAATGTCGGTGCCTAACCCTGCTATGGCCACTCAACTTTCCTTTTTCATAAAACCAAATAATAGGTATTAGACGGTGCTAGTGCTTACTATAAACTAAGCGCTCATACCAAATGAGTACCGCTAGCACCATACCCCATTAAATACCGGCTCTTGCTTCCAACATAAGTTTGCGCATATCGGCAACGGCTGTGTGTAAGCCATCGAAGGCGGCGCGGGCAATAATGGCGTGTCCAATGTTAAGCTCTATTAGCTGCTTAATGGCGGCTATAGGTTTAACGTTGTGATAATGCAAACCGTGCCCTGCATTTACTTTTAGGCCCAAGCTATCGGCATACTCAATACCTTCAACCAATCGAGCGAGCTCTACTTCTTGTTGCTGCTCGTTTTCTGCCTCGGCATATTGACCCGTGTGAATTTCAATATAAGGCGCTTTACAAGCTACCGCTGCATCAATTTGTGCTTTATCGGCATCGATAAACAGCGATACCTGAATGTTGGCTGCGGCAAGGCGCTTGCAGGCCGCTTTCATAACATCGAGGTTACCCGCTACGTCAAGGCCACCTTCTGTAGTTAGCTCTTCACGCTTTTCAGGCACAAGGCAACAAAATACAGGTTTCACTTCTTCAGCAATAGCCAGCATTTCATCAGTGACTGCCATTTCTAAATTTAGACGTGTATTGATAGTTTGAGCAAGAATTCTTACGTCTCTATCTTTAATGTGTCGGCGATCTTCACGAAGGTGAACCGTTATTCCATCGGCGCCCGCGCGCTCCGCGATGTCTGCTGCATGCACAGGGTCTGGGTAGTGTGTACCTCGTGCATTTCTCAGTGTTGCAATGTGATCAATGTTTACGCCTAACAAAATTGAGCTCATATACCTGCCTAATAAGTGATTATTTACGCGGTGAAGTGTATCAAATTTTTGCTGATAATTAGATTGCTAACGGCTTGTGTTAACAGAAAATAATTTCTGCTCTCAGCTATTAAAACAGATCTCGCTAGCGTTTTGGCGCCATACGGCTAAAAAGCTCTCTGCTTTTTAAGGGTTTGTCGCCAATTAATGGTCGCAGTAAATCACGACAAAGGACTTTCGCCACGCGTTTACTCAGTGGTGTGAACTCACCTTGTGCAAGGTCTAGTAAGGCCTCTCCTGGAAACCCTTTAAGATGTAATGCGTCTTCAGGAATAACCACAAACCCCGCTTCTGCTTGAAAGTTGTATTGGCGAGAGACTTCAACGGGAAGCTCGTATTCTACATCTAAGGTAAAATCGGGAAGTAGCCCCATTTCATCGAGAATGGCAAACTCGAATTGGCGCAGTGTTATCTCTACGTCGCCTTGCTCGCTCAATGACGCAAGTGCATCTTGATAGGCCTCAAAAACCAGGTCGCTTGCTAACCCAATAGGCATAATGCGATTGCAGAGTTCATTGACATACATGGCACAAAATAAGGTTGTACCGGGCAGAATAATGGAAGGAGCGGTACTTTCTACGTGGCGTAAGTTTTTTAATTCCGATTTGCCGCTAAGCTGAAGACGCAGCGCTTGAAAAGGCTGCAATAAACTTTTTTTGTCTGATTTACTATTTTTAACGCCTTTTGCTACAGCGCTAACCCTACCTTCTTCTAGGGTAAAAAAATCCACAATATAGCTGGTTTCTCGATAAGGACGACGGTGCAGTACGTACGCAGTTAACCATTCATTATTCATTATTTTTCGCTCAACCGTAACGTCTTCAACGTGCCTACGTTAGTCTGTTCTAAGCCGTTTATGGCCGTTGTATGGCTTGTGTTTAACTTGAATTAACGGCGTTAACTTATTTGATTAACTTAACCAGCCTAACTAAATTAACTGCGTTTTACCCGAACCACCTTCATGGTTTCAAACTCAATACCGGCAACCTCTTCAACGTGTCGATAGTAGGTTAGGTTTACCCTAGCACCCGTGAGGGATTTATAATTGTGCTTGCGCCGATAAATAAAGGGCACATCAATGCCTTCTAACATAATAGTGTGCCGGATCCAGTCGCCGTCTTTTTCTTCCCGTTGAACGTGAGAGACCACTTTGGCGTTGTCCGTTTGATTAAGCTTGCTATGCTTTTCTACAAGCTTTTCTCTTTCGCTTTTCACCGTTTCCAACCTTTTATGCTTTGCTAATATAAGCTTCGCGCTGCTGGCCGCAGCCTGCGCAACAAACACTGCCGTTTGCTGCTATGCAGCATCAATCTGCTCAATGATAAGCTGCACAGACTCCTGACCGCGAAACACGTTAATATCGAGTCTATAGGCAATATGCACATTTTTCACCATGGCATTAGGCCACGTTTTTAAATCAACATTAAACGCAATGGCGTCGATTTCCGTGCCCTCTTTTGACTTAACAACCATTTTTAGGTGTTTTTGCCCTACCAATCGCTGATCGACCAACTGAAATTCACCATCAAAAAGCGGCGACTCAAAGCCCTGTCCGAAGGGTCCTGCTTGACGCAGCATATGGGCAAATGGCAATGATAACTCCTCTGTGCCCAAGTCTCCGTCGGATAACAGTGCATGCGCAGTGTCGAGTTTGTCCATGTGAGCCTGAGTAATGTCCACAAAAGCTTGTTCAAATTCAGCTAGCTTAGCTACCGGTAAACTTAACCCTGCCGCCATCGCGTGGCCGCCAAACTTATCAATAACATTGGGGTATCGGGTGTTAACTTCATCAAGCACGTCTCGAATATGCACCCCCGGGATAGAGCGAGCCGAGCCTTTAATCACCGCGTCATCTTGATGAGCAAAGGCAATAACGGGTTTTAAATACTTTTCTTTTAATCGCCCTGCCACAATGCCGATGACCCCCTGGTGGAAGTCTGCGCGATATACAACCAGCGCTGCAGGCATATCGCCTTCATCAATTGACATTTTTTCTAGTGCTTCTTCAGCCTGCGCCTTCATGCCTGTCTCTATTTCTCGACGCTCTTTATTTAACGCGTCAAGTTCAGCGGCAATCATTCTCGCTTGAATCTTATCGTCTTCTAGCAAGCAGGCAATGCCTTGCGACATGTCGTCTAAACGCCCAGCGGCATTTAAACGTGGGCCAACAACAAATCCTAAGTCGGTAGAAGTCAGATGTGAACACTCTCTATTAGCAACTTCCACCAGCGCCTTTATACCCGGTCGACATTTACCGGCGCGTATGCGCTGTAAACCTTGGTGAACCAGAATTCGATTGTTTTTATCAAGAACCACCACATCGGCCACCGTGCCTACGGCAACAATATCAAGTAGTGTGGCTAAGTTTGGGGGTACTACACCGCTGCGTTCAAAGTAACCGCGTTGCTGTAACTCAGCCTTAATGGCCAGCATAATGTAAAAAGAAACGCCAACACCGGCCAAATTTTTTGATGGGAAGGTACAGCCGGGTTGGTTCGGGTTAACAATGGCATCAGCAGGCGGAAGTGTATCGCCAGGCAAATGATGGTCGGTAACGATTACCTCTAAGCCTTTTTCTTTAGCATGGGTGACACCGTCGATACAGGAAATACCATTATCCACGGTAACAATAACGTCGGCATCCCGCTCTATGGCCACATCGACGATAGGCACACTTAAGCCGTAACCAAAATCAAAGCGGTTGGGAACCAAATAATCGATATTGTTAAAGCCCATTAGCCTCATTGATAACAAGCATACGGCGATGCTGGTTGCCCCATCGGCATCGAAGTCTCCAACAATAATAATACGCTTATTCTGCTCTACTGCATCAGCAAGCAGCGCAGCACCAGCTTCTATTCCTTTTAGGGCTTTGTAATGGGTAAGCCCTTTAAGGCCATTTTCAAGTTCATCGGTATGACTGACTTGCCTGCCTCTATAAATTCTATCGATAACAGGATGTAACTGTGAACTAAGCATATTCGGGCTTAACTCTCGGCGCACAATAGGCAATATCATGAGGTACCACTAAGTAATGAAGCGTTGTTTCGAGGTATCGATTCTATCGCAGAGGTAGAAAGGGGTACAGTGATTCAATGAAACCAGTGTGCCTTGCCATTTAAATTTAAATTTAACGCGGACTCACTTCGCAGCATAAGTCTAAAACACGTGATGAAGAACCGTGACATTGGGTGATCAAAAATCTGAGGCATCAAAAAGAAGTTAGAGAACTGAAAGATGACAAAGCGGGAAAGACTCCCGCACTGTCACTGTTTATTTACGAGCATTGCTTTTTGACGAGCGCAGCTTATTAACAGGCTCTACTATTAACCCGCTTGCTCTAAAGCGCTGACAATAAGTGAGGCTGGTTGGTAACCAGGAATAAGTGAGCCATCTGGTAAAATAATGTTAGGAGTGCCGTTTACACCAAGTTTCTGACCGAGCTTATATTGCTCAGCCACTTTGTTTTTACACGTAGCCGATGCAACATTGTCGCCGGCTTTTGCATTGGTCAGGGCTTGCTGAGGATTCTTAGCACACCATACCGACACCATGTCATCATAATTTTCGCTGTTTAGCCCGGCGCGAGGAAAAGCTAAATAGTTTACCGTAATACCGTTGTCGTTTAACTCGCCAATTTCATTGTGAAGCTTGCGGCAGTAACCACAGGTGATATCGGTAAACACTGATATCACGTGCTTCTCATTTTTGGCTTTAAATGTGATAGACGACGCTTCCATTTCTTCTACGCCTTTAAGTCTTAACGACGTCATTGCTGCCTCGGTCTCATCTCGCATCCCTTCATCGATATTGAGCACGCGAGCTTGAATAAGAAACTGACCATCATCGCTGATGTAGAAAAAGCCTCTGTCTGTAGAAACTTGAACTAAACCAGGAACAGGGGAATCGGCAATTGAATCTACGGTTAAGCCTAATACTGAGCTAAGTTTTTGTTGAATTGCGGCGTCATCGGCAGCCTGACTAACACTACTCATCATGACTGCTGCAACAGCGATGGCGTTAATTGCGATGTTTTTTACTACTTTCACTTTAGACTTCTCCAATTGGACTCACATGGCCGCGGATGATGGTTGACGCTGGCGCAGTTTATGCGGCACGTCGCAACGACGCATTATAAAAATGTGGTTCTGACCCCATTTATTTTTTTAATCGTACCATAGGCGGTTGGAATTAAGGTAGGTGGAAGCATCCGTTTGTCGCGACTTTTGCCTGTTCCACAGCTTTCGGTACGACTCACCTTTCAGCTAACCTGTTTCACTCTCTATGCACTGCTACCCTCTCGGGTGGTGGCTGTGAATGAGCGTTTGCAGTCGTTCGGTGGCAACGTGGGTGTATATTTGCGTTGTCGATAAATCGCTGTGCCCTAATAGCATTTGTACCACTCTTAAATCAGCGCCGTGATTTAAAAGGTGAGTGGCAAAAGCGTGTCTTAATGTGTGGGGAGACAAGTGCTGCTCTATTCCCGCTTTCACCGCATAATATTTAATACGATGCCAAAAGGTCTGACGGGTCATTTGCTGCCCTCGGCGACTTAAAAACACCACGTCAGATTGCTTGGTAGCCAGCATAGGCCTTGCCGTTTTGATGTACACTAAAAGCCACTCGATGGCCTCTTCGCCAAGGGGCACTAAGCGCTCTTTATCGCCCTTACCGACTACGCGAACCACGCCTTGCTGCAAACTTATCTGATCCATGGTCAGCCCAATTAGCTCACTCACTCGAAGGCCAGTGGCATACAGCACTTCAAGCATACTCTTATCTCGACACTCGATAGGATCGTCAGTGAGCGGCGCTGCCAATAGGTCTTCCACTTGCTGTTCGCTGAGAGAAGTCGGCAATGATTTGGGCGTTTTGGGGTTAGACAGGGTCGACACTGGGCTGTCTACGCGAACCTGTTTAGCAATCAAAAAGACATAGAACGACCTAATAGCGCTTAACGCCCGCTGAGTACTTCGACTCGATAGGCCTTGTTCGTAGCGGTAGGCTAAATAGTCTTGAAGCTGCTCAGTAGTGACAACAGCAAGGTCTTTAACTCCCTCGTTGTTAAAGTAAATTGCGAGTTTTTTTAAGTCGGTTCGGTAACTTTGCTGGGTATGCTCAGATAGTCCTTTCTCTAACCACAGCATCTCAATAAAATTATCAATGTGCGCTTGGCTAGCGGCAGGCACATAGGTTAACTGTCTTGTTGTCTGTGTCATGGAAATATCACAATAGCGTTAGCATTTGAAAACCTCAAAAAAAGCCCATCAAAAGCACCGTCTAAGTCCCCGTTTGAAAACGCACTGCACGCCATATTAAAAGTCACGTCGCTGTTTAATAAGCTCATAGGCAGACTGAATATCCTGCGCTTTTTTCTTTGCAATCTCCATGGCTTGTTCAGGTAAACCTTTTGAAATCAGCTTATCCGGGTGATGCTCTGACATTCGCTTGCGGTAGGCCCGTTTAATGGTTTTTTCATCGTCTGATGCGCTAACGCCTAAAATACGATAGGCATCATCGAGGGTCTGCTGCGCGGAATAAGGCGCTTGCTGCTGGCGTGAATGCTGACGTCTACCGTTTGCTTGTCCTCGCTGGCCTCCTTGCTGTCCTTCCCGCTGGCGAAAGCGAAGCTCAGCTTCAAACATAGAAATTAAGTAGTCGAGGTCACGACGTCTAAAACCAAGAGGCTTAGCGACTTTTTCAAGCACCACATATTCTTCTTGTGAAAGCTGGCCGTCGGCAAATGCAGCTTGGATCAAAATCTCCAAAAACACTTGTAGAATATCTCGTCGACCATGCGTTGCCTCATAAAAGCCCTTGAGCATATCGGCAAGCGGAAAGTCTCGTGCTTTCGCTTCTCTGAATGCATCTTGGGCCTCGCGACGGGCATCACCGGTTAACTGCATTTCATCCATTAGCGAAGTGGCTATCTGAATTTCTCTGTCTGTCACTTTCCCATCAGACTTTGCGAGATGTCCAAGGGCACTAAACAAACTATGAAAGAATATGGCCTGCTGTTTGAGGGAGTTTTGGTCGCTGAAGAATCGGCCAAAGCCACCCATTCTATTGAAGTTTTGGCTGTAGGCTTTGTCGAAGAAGTGGCCAACCACTAACCCTAAAACGATGCCAAGAAAATGTTTCAAAAACATGAAACCAAAGAGGGCTCCGAGAACCTTACCCCAAAAAGACATTAAATTGCGCTCCTGTAGTGCTACCTTTGGCAACATCAGCTTTGTGATTTTCACAACAACTATATCAAAGACATGCCTACAGTGAAGCAGCAATGTTTGATGTATTTGCCGTTCTTAGAGGGTTATTGTGTGTAAAACGCCCTACTTCAACCTAAAAATGCGTATTATTGTGATATTTTTTTGGGCGAACGGTTGGTAATTGGTTCAGAAGTGCTTAGAATTGACCGGCTGTAGTCTACATTAAACGTTGGCGGTCTCTCGACAGTGTATCGACAGTCTTTCAACTTGGCCCGCTGCGTTTAAAACGTCTGCCGCCAGCACATTTTAAACACAGCACCGAACTTAAAAAGACCTACAGCGTCTTATATGGGGTTAAACGCATTATATTATTTAACAGGCCGCCTTTTTACGCATGAAAAATACCTGCGCCTTGCTCGTTTTCGCGACTCTATTGCCTATCGTCGCGTTTGCACAGGACACCTCCACATCGATAGCTGCTCCGTTGGCTTTTTGCAGTGCTGAACCGGTTTCGTTCAGTAGCAATAAGCTAATGGAAAAAGGCCATATAAAGGTAGAAGCAAATCGTACTGAGATTGTTGAAAACAAGGTAGCTCTGTTCTCTGGCAACGTTGATATAACCTCGGACACTGCGGTGATTAGTGCATCTCAAGCACAAGTGAACAGCGGTGGCAAAGATGTTATCGCCAAGGGCGATGTGACCTACCAAGATTCAGCGCTAAAAGTGCAAAGCGATACTGTGTCATTGCGTTCTGAAGAAGAACGCTTAGAAATGACCAATACCAAGTATGAACTCACCGGTTTTGTTGGTCAGGGCGCAGCGAAAGATATTGTGTTGGACACCGATACTGGGATAGTACTTAAGGAAGTCAGCTTTACCACATGCCCAGAAGGCGATGAAGACTGGTTAATCAGGGCCAGCGAAATAAGCCTGGAGAAAGGCACCGCGTGGGGCCAAGCCAAGCACACTCGCTTTTATATCGCTGACGTCCCCGTATTTTACCTGCCCTACTTTGCTTTTCCTGTGAGCAATGAGCGTCAGACAGGTCTGCTTTTTCCAGAATTAACCAGCTCTAGTCGAACAGGCGTAGACTACACCCAACCTTTTTACTGGAATATTGCCCCTAATTACGACATGACCATTTCTCCTCGCTTAATGACGAGACGCGGGGTTCAGCTCAATACTGAATTTCGTTACTTAACGGAAAAAAGTGAGGGTATGGCCTATGTGGAATACCTTCCAAGCGATAGCGATATTGACGGTAATCCAGACCGCTATTTTTATCGATTACAACATCAAGGGCTTGTTGGTGATAACTGGCTACTCAATATCGATTTTAATGGATTAAGCGACGATAACTATCTGCTTGACCTTGGTTCTGATTATTACAGCCGTTCCGACACTCACCTATATCGCAGCGTCGGACTTAGTTATTACGACGAAAACTTATCAGTCAACGTTGAGGTAAAAGACTTTGAAGTGCTTGGAGATACCGCCGACAGTTATCGCGCAGTACCTCAAGTAAAAGTTAATTACAGTACCGAAATGTGGCGCTATTTTGAGTTCAGCTTAGACTCGGAAATAGCCCATTTCGACAACACACTTGATACCGCGCCAACGGCCACACGTTTTCACATCGCTCCTACATTGGCGTTACCTTTACGAGCGGCATGGGGAGAAGTGGTAGCTGAAACGTCGCTGTTTCAAACCGTATACAAGCAAAATAATGTTGAAGGGACCGCATTAGAAGAAGATGTAGAGCGAAGTCTTGGGCAAGCAAGACTGTACGGTGCGCTATATTTTGAAAGAGATACCTCTTGGTTTAATGATGAACTGTCCATGACCTTCGAACCAAAAGTACAGTATTTGTATACCTCATATGAAGACCAAACTGCTATTGGTTTATACGACTCCACGGCCCTTTTAACCGACGTTGAAGGCCTGTTTCGCGGGCAGGAATTCACAGGCCTTGACCGCATTAACGACAACAATCAAATTACCCTTGGCGCAACGACTCGCATGTTAGATAAAAACAATCGGGAACAATTTGTTCTTAGTGTGGGTCAGATATTCTATCTTGAAGACAACAAGGTGATAGCAGCAACAAAAGATCAGGACCGTTCTGCCCTTGCCGCCGAGATAGACTGGCGCTTTGACCAAAATTGGTATTTCCACTCCGACGTTCAGGTAACCACCGACACCGATAAGGTTGACTTGAGCAGCGTTGGAATAGAATACAGAAAAGATGCATCTCGCTTTCTTCAACTTAGCCATCGTTATGTTCGCAATTTAAGTGGCGAGACAATTGATCAAATTGGAATATCTGCCAGCTGGCCTATTAACAAAAACTGGCAATGGGTTGGCAGAACGTACAGAGATTTAGAAAGAAACCGCAGTGTCGAAACCTACGCAGGCCTGCAATATGAATCTTGCTGCTGGGCTGTGCGCTTTGTGGCCCAGCGAACGCTTAACAATCGTTTTAACGACAATGGTGAGCAAACCACAGACGATTTTGACTCAGGGGTTTCACTGCAGTTTATTTTCAAAGGAATTGGCTCGATGGCGAGCAGAAGAAGCATGCTGGAAGACGGTATGTTTGGCTATCGACAGCCTTATAGTTTAAATTAACCCGTAATTACGCACCGATTAAACGTGCGTTAATACATTAACCAATAATAAAAGAGTGTGTATGAAGTTCATTATCCGTGCATTGATGTTAGGTGCAGTACTCTCATTTAGCAGTATGGCACAAGAGGTCATGCTTGATCGCGTTTCCGTGATTGTTGACCAAGGTGTAGTGCTAGAAAGCGAAATCGCTGCACTAGTAAAAGAAGTAAAGCGCAACGCAGAGGCGAACAATCAAGAGCTTCCCTCAGATCGCGCCCTAAGAACTCAGGCCATTGAGCGCTTAATAACCAAAAATCTTCAGCTTCAAATGGCTGACCGTATGGGTATTCAAATTAGCGATCCACAGCTAGAGCAAACCATTGGTAACATTGCGGCAAATCAAAATGCCTCTATGGAACAATTGAGAACTCAACTCGCTGCAGAAGGCATTGCGTATGACGACTACCGCGAAGACATTCGTGAAGAAATCATCATGGGCGAAGTTAGACGGGCCAATGTTCGTCGTCGTGTTTATATTACGCCACAAGAAATTGATACGTTAATGGGTCTTATAGAGCAGCAAGGTGCAGAGCAAGCAGAATACCGCCTTGGTCATATTCTTATCGGTTTCCCTGCCGACCCTACCGACGAAGATATCCAAGCCTCTCGTGAAAGAGCGGAAAAGGTTATCTCGTTACTCGAGTCTGGCTCAGATTTCACTAAAATTGCTATCGCATCATCGTCGGGTAATGAAGCCCTTGAAGGTGGTGACATGGGTTGGTTAAACATCAACGCAATGCCGACGCTGTTTGCTGAAGCCGTGCAAAACAAAGAAGTGGATTCATTGGTAGGCCCCATTCGAAGTGGCGCCGGTTTCCACATACTAAAAGTCGTTGATACCCGCGGTATTGAGAAAGTGACGGTGCAAGAAGTTAATTCTCGTCATATTTTGGTTAAGCCTTCTATTATTCTTAGTGAAGATAAAGCGAAGGACATGCTTGCTGGTTTTAAAGAAGACGTAATAGCTGGCGAAGCTGAATTTGAAGAGCTGGCTAAAGAATATTCAGAAGACCCTGGTTCAGCCCTTCGCGGCGGAAATCTTGGTTGGTCTAACCCAGATAACTACGTACCTGCATTTAAAGACGCGCTGGCAAACCTTGAGCCAGGTGAGTTTAGTGAGCCTGTGCGCTCAGTTCACGGTTGGCATTTAATTCAGCTTATTGAACGTCGCGTTGACGATGCAACTGATAAGCGCAAAGAAGAAAAGGCCTATCAGCTGATCTTTAATAGGAAGTTTGCCGAAGAAACAGAAAACTGGCTTCGTGAAATGCGCGACGCAGCGTATATCGAAGTTATCGAGTCTTAAACTATAAGTTATTCATGAGCAGACCAATTAAAATAGCAGTAACGCCGGGCGAACCAGCGGGCATCGGGCCAGATTTGATCATTAAACTGGCCCAAGAAGAATGGCAAGCTCAGCTTGTTGTATTTGCCGATAGCGATATGCTTACGGCACGTGCCAAGGATCTTGGCATTCCTTTAACACTAGTCGATTACGACCCCGACAACGCTGATATTCAAGCGCCGGGGTCATTGTTTATAAAGCATATCGATAAGTCGGCAGACGTTGTTGCCGGTACACTCGATAGTGAGAACGGCCTGTACGTAGTGGAAACACTGCGCCAAGCCTGCCAGGCCAACATTGATGGTGATTTTGATGCTGTGGTGACTGGCCCAGTTCACAAAGGCATTATTAACAAAGCGGGTGTTTCTTTTAGTGGTCACACTGAGTTTTTTGCCTACCAGTCAAATACGATTGATGTGGTGATGTTGCTTTCTACAGAAGGGCTCAACGTTGCACTGGCCACCACACATATTCCTTTAGAGTATGTTGCAAAAGCCATTACGGGCACTCGCCTTCACAAAGTGATTCATATTATTCATACCGATTTAAAGCTTAAATTTGGTATTAAAGAACCACGTATTTACGTGTGTGGACTGAACCCTCATGCGGGAGAAGACGGTCATATTGGTACTGAAGAAATCCGTACCATCACGCCTGCCCTCAACGAGCTTCGCGAAGAAGGGCTTGATATCATCGGCCCACTCCCCGCAGACACCATTTTTCAACCTAAATACCTGCAAGATGCCGACGTTGTGTTGGCGATGTACCATGACCAGGGCTTACCTGTGTTAAAGTACAAGGGGTTCGGCGCGGCGGTAAACATCACTCTGGGTTTACCCTTCATTCGTACATCGGTAGACCACGGTACTGCGCTTGATTTAGCCGGTACTGGAAATGCCGACGCCGGTAGTTTCAGAAAAGCATTGGAAAAAGCCATTGAGCTTGCGCAGCATCAACAATGAGTAAAACACACTTAGGCCACACGGCACGAAAACGATTTGGGCAAAACTTTCTTCACGACGATTATGTGATTGGAAAGATTGTTGCGGCTATCGCCCCCAAAAATGAACAAAACTTGGTTGAAATAGGACCGGGTTTAGGCGCGCTTACCGACCCGGTATGCGAAGAAGTAGACAGACTCACAGTTATTGAACTTGATAGAGATTTGGCCAAGCGCCTGCGTCAACACCCGTTTAATGGTGAAAAGCTCAACGTTATTGAGCAAGATGCAATGACAATGGATTTCTGCGCATTATCAAAAGAAATGCCTGATAGCGACCGTAAGCTTCGAGTATTTGGCAATCTTCCATACAACATCTCAACGCCACTTATGTTTCACCTTTTTGATCACGCGCCCTGCATTGAAGATATGCACTTTATGCTGCAAAAAGAAGTGGTAAACAGACTGGCCGCTGGCCCTGGTTCAAAAAGCTATGGCCGCCTTTCGGTAATGGCGCAATATTACTGTCATGTTATTCCTGTACTAAATGTACCACCAGGTGCTTTTAACCCGCCGCCTAAAGTAGATTCAGCGGTTGTTAAACTTGTACCTCACAGTGTACCGCCTGTTCAGGTAGAATCGCTAAGCACCCTTGAAAGAGTCTGTGCTCAAGCATTTAACCAGCGCAGAAAAACAATTCGTAATTCTTTGAAAGACTGTTTAAGTGAAGAAGAAATCACTGAGCTGGGCCTCGACCCGAAGTGTCGCGCCGAAACGCTCTCACTGACTGATTTTGCTACCATTGCAAATGCCGTTTCTAGCAAAGAATACCACCAAGAGTCTTAGTTTTTTCTATGCATGAATTAGATATCCAAGTGCGAGTGAAAACTCGCCACTTGCCTGAACATCTCCCCTCCGATTCCGCGCAATTCGCATTTGCCTATCACATTACGATTGAAAACAAGAGTGATGAAACCGTTCAGTTGATTAATCGCTACTGGCGTATTACTGATGCAAATGAAAAAACGTCTGAGGTTGAGGGTGCAGGTGTTGTGGGAAAACAGCCTATACTGAAACCTAATGAAAGTTTTGAATATACCAGTGGCGCGGTAATCGATACCCCTGTAGGCAACATGGAAGGGTATTATGAAATGGAGCGCGAAAATGGTGAGCGCTTCAGACTCCCTATCGATGTATTTAGACTTGCGATTCCCCATATACTGCATTAAGGATGAATGATGGCTAAAGGCAACACTTATGTCATTGGCGATATTCAGGGCTGCTACGATGGGTTACGACGCATTTTAGACAAAGCCAAGTTTGACCCTTCCAAAGACACGCTTTACGCCGTGGGCGACTTAGTGGCACGCGGAGAAGACTCCCTCAGCACACTGCGATTTTTAAAGTCCCTTGGAAACAGTTTTTCTAGCGTACTTGGCAATCACGACCTCCACTTCTTGGCTACGCTCAATCATATTCACAATGCCAAAAAGTCTGACAATTTAGACCCTCTGCTAAACGCCAGCGATGTCAAAGAGCTAGAGACATGGCTGCGCCAGTTTCCCCTAGCGGCCAAGTTAGACAAACACACGCTAATTGTCCACGCTGGTCTTTATCCAAGCTGGTCAATGAAAAAAGCACTGTCGCTCAGTAATGAGGTGTCTGAAGCCTTAAAGGGGCCTGATTACGTCAACCTCTTAAAAACGATGTATGGCAACACGCCAGTGAAATGGTCGAAAGAACTTAGCAAAGAAGAGCAGCGCCGCTTTACTGTCAATGCGTGTACGCGAATGCGCTTTGTCACGGAATCAGGGGAGCTCAATTTTGACAACAAATCCCATCCCGATAGCGCGACAGATGACATCAAGCCATGGTTTAAGCTGCAAAACCCGAAGCTAAAAGCCAAGCAAAAGGTCATATTTGGTCATTGGGCTGCCCTTTCTGGTGAGACACAGTCGCCTCAATTCGTTGGTCTTGATACTGGCTATGTGTGGGGACAAACCTTAACCCTAATGAACCATACATCTGGTGAGCTCATCACGCTCACTGCTTGAGGGTAAAAGCACTTTCCATATACCTTCTCCTCCTAATTCCCTTTTCTTATCTCGCGCTTTACAACTCTAAGCCGCCCTAAAATAGGCGGCTCTTAGCGACGCGACTGGTCATACCTAAAAATAAATGTCATAAATTTAAGAATAGGGGTAAACATTAAGTAGTTGTAGTCGATACATTATTTTAATGTCCCGTAATAAAAATGCACACTAAATATGCTCAACGCTAAGCCACACCATAAACAATGAGGTATATTTTGAACGGTTTGCGAGGTAATATTGTGGAAAAGAAAAACAAAAACACCCATCAGGAGTTCCGATGAAAATAACCGTAGCCACTCGCGTCATTGGTGGATTTGTAGCGATAAGTGCGCTGCTCATTGTTGTGAGTATTGTGTCCCTCGTCAACCTCAACTCCATTGGTTCAGCAACTGAAGAAGTTAACGACGTCGCTCTGCCGAGTGTTGCGGGAAGTAATGCGCTTAAAGCGAGCTTCCTGAATATGGGCCGACTTACCTTCGAAAGTTATATAGAAGAAGAGCTATCTGGTCTGTCAGAAAAGCGTAATTCATTCAATGCCGCACAAGATACCTTTGATTCTGAGTACAACCAGCTAGCGCAAGCTGTCAGCAAAGATGCTGAGCTACAGGGCTCCCTCAATTCAGTTCGCGACGCCTATGAAGCCTACACCAAGAACGTAGATGCTATGTATGCCAATCACAAGCAGTATCTTGATCTGCGCAACACCATCGCGGACCGTCTAGGTGACGCAGAAGATAATGCTGATGACGCATCAACCTACCTTCTCGATTTTTCTGATTTAGACTCGGTTCAGCGTATTCCTGAGCTACGCCGTGCATCTGAAATTGGTAGCGAACTTGAAACCTCTCTTCTGTCTTTGCTCACTGTATCTTATGAGTACATTAAAACGCAGACACTACAACGCTCTCAAACACTGGGTAATGAAGTTGATTTAGTTGTCGACAAGGTGGTTACTCAGTTAAGTGAAATGAACGCAGCTGCCGATGGCCGCGACGATTCTGGAACCCTTGATGATATAAACGATTTAGTCAACGACGCCATCAACGCTATTAAGGCGAGTGATGGTGTGATGCAGCTTCACGTAGACAGACTTGAGCGTCGTAATGACGCAGAACAAGCGCTGAACGCCTCTGACGCTAACATAAATCAAGGTACGTTGGAGCTAAGCCGTTTATTGACCTTAGCTGACAAGAAAGCCAGCGATATAGAAACACAAGTAAACTCAGCCATCACTACGGGTAACACTTTCGTTATTGTTGTTGTACTTGCGTCAATCGCCGTCGCTGCATTTATCGGTTACATCACCGTTCGCGCTATTACGCTTCCGCTAAGCCGAGTAAACGAGCTACTTACCGTGGCGTCCTCTGGTGATCTTACTCATCGTCTTGATGATTCTGCTCAGGATGAATTTGGTTTACTAGCAAGAAACTGCAACACGCTTATCGGCAATTTAAAAGAGCTTATCACTGGTATTAATGTTCGTGCAGAGCAATTAGCCGCTGCATCGGAACAAACCTCGGCCGTGACTGCGCAAACGACTCACTCCATTCAAGATCAGAAGTCTCAAATTGGTCAGGTCGCTACTGCCACCACAGAGATGCATTCTACGTCTCAATTAGTTGTGCAGAGCGCTGAAGATACACTTAGCCAAATTCGTCATGCTGACAAAGAAGCAGAAAACGTTCGCTCAATCTCCCTTGAAAACAAAAACACCATTGAGATATTGGCGAAAGACGTTCAAGACGCTGCCGACGTTATTAACAAGCTACATCAAGATAGCGCGAGCATTGGCGGTATCCTTGATGTGATTCGTGGAGTTGCAGACCAAACTAACCTGCTTGCACTAAACGCTGCCATTGAGGCTGCTCGTGCTGGTGAGCAAGGCAGAGGTTTCGCGGTGGTTGCCGACGAAGTAAGAACCTTAGCAAGCCGTACGCAGCAATCTACGCAGGAAATTAATGCCATGATTGAAGTGCTTCAGGCAGGTGCTGAACGTGCAGTAGCTGTGATGAATCAAGGTAAAGAGCAGACTGCGGCCTGTGTTTCACAGACTGAGAAAGCAACGCAGGCGCTTGATATCATCTCTGATGCGGTTCACAGAGCCCATGATGTCAGCTCTCAAATTGAGCAGTCTGCCCGAGAGCAAAATACGGTTTCACAAGAAATCAGTCAGAAGCTTGAAACTATTGTAGGCATTGCTGAAGAGACTACCGCAGGTGCTCAGCAAACCTCTGAGTCAAGCCATGAGGTTGCAAGGCTTGCTGATGAACTTCAGCAGTCTATTCGCCAATTTAAGGTGTAAATTACCATCTAATAATGCGAAAAAGCCCCGTATTAACCTTGTTAATGCGGGGCTTTTTATTGTAAACGCTTTTCTGCATCCGTCATCTCTATCGCCATCCCCCGCCCTCGCCAGCTAAATGCAATCTAGTTGCCATCTACATCTGCGCAGCTATGTGACCAAATACCGATGCAACAGCGTATAAACTGCAAATATCACTAACGTATAGCATCACCGTGAAACTTCTAGCGCTTACCTTACTTTGTGGATTACTCATGTCTAGCTTCTCCGCCCGTGCCGATAAAACCTATTATAAAGACAGCGAAACCATCGCCTACAAAACGATTGACTCTCTTGCAGAGGAAATTGAAGTGAGAGAGTACCCTGCTTCTCTTGCGGTAATGTCGAAGGGTAGCAGCGACAATGGCGCATTTAGGCTTTTATTTAATTACATCTCTGGTGAAAACAAAGCACGCAGTGAAATTGCGATGACATCACCGGTAGAAGTGGGTAACGAACAGGTAGAAAGTGCAAAAATCGCCATGACGTCGCCCGTTGAGGTTACCTCAAAAAACACCATGATGTTTTTCCTGCCAAGTAAATACAACGTGGATAACGCGCCCGTCCCCTCACACCCTGCGGTATCATTAGTTGAAGTTCCACCAAGAAAAGTGGCAGTAATTCGCTACTCTGGATTCAACAATGACGATAAGCGACAGGCGTATGCCGAAACGCTACTGAGAACACTTAAGGAACAGGGTTATGACATTGCCGGTAAACCAAGTTACCTAGGCTACGACTCACCATTTACCCTACCTTGGAATAAACGTCACGAGGTCATTGTTCCGGTAAAATAAAGCAGTGTAAGTAGCGCTCTGCATGGCTATAGAGAGATAAAAAAACGGCCCGAAAAAGGGCCGTTTTTGATGTGTTTTTTAACTACTCGCTCTTAGCTACAAGCTTTACCTACAAGCTTTTACTCACAGGCTTTTAACCACAAGTACAGAGCAGATAGTGAGTACTCACCCTACACGAAAATCCTATTCGAACAGCGCTCTATGAAGTTTTCTCACCACGTCATCGCTATTCGTTTCGTTAACTAAAAACGACAAATTGTGCGGGTTAGCGCCAAAGCAGATCATGCGTAGATTAAAATCTGATACCGCAGCTAAAATTTTACTGGAGACACCCACCGCGGTTTGCATGTGGTTACCTACCACTGTGACCAAGTCGTAACCCTTCTCAACGGTAACGTCACAAATTGTTTCTAATTCAGCAATGGTCTCTTTATTAAGACGTTGAGCAACAGAGTTAGCCGGATTGTCTAACGTAAATGACACTGAAATTTCTGAAGTCGTCACCAAATCAACACTTAGCTTATGCTTAGCAATAATAGCAAACACCTGCTGCAGAAAGCCCTGAGCGTACATCATCTTAGGTGTTTTCACCGTCACCATCACTTGCTCTTTACGGCGTGTAATCGCTCGGTAGGGCGGCTCAAATTCGCAGTCGCGAACAATCCAAGTACCGCCTTTCTCAGGCTCTTTGCTTGAACCTACAAACACCTTAATGTCTTTGCGCAGCGCCGGTTCCATTGTAGCAGGGTGAAGTACCTTAGCACCAAACGTGGCCATTTCAGCCGCTTCTTCAAAGCTTAACTCAGGCAGTGGCCGTGCGGTATCGGTTATGCGGGGATCTGTGGTGTATACACCAATAACGTCGGTCCATATTTCACAAGCTTCGGCATTCATAGCTTCTGCAAGAAGCGCAGCGGTAAAGTCAGAACCTCCTCGCCCAAGCGTAGTGGTGTTGCCATTTTCGTCTGCACCGACAAAACCCTGTGTTACCACAATGGCGTTTTCAATTTCAGGTGCAAGCAGCTGCTCTGCCAAAGTGGCAATTTGCTCAATGTGTGGCGCCGCTTCTCCAAACTCGCTGTCCGTGCGCAGTACTTTTCTCACGTCAAAATTTATCGTTTTCACGCCTTGCTCAGCAAGTACCGATGAAAACATAAGAGAAGACATTCGCTCGCCCATTGAAAGCAATTGGTCTTTTAAGTCATTGCGATGCAAAATTTCTTCGTGAAACGCTAAAGCGCGGACTTCCTCTAGAAGATCATTCAGCTTAGTTTCTACCGACGGTTTGTCTTGTAACTTGTCGAGTATGGCAAGCTCGATGTCAGTGATAGCTTGGCATGTTTCATCTATCTGCTGCTGCGTCATAGGGGTATGAGCCAAGCTAACCAAGTGGTTAGTTACGCCCGCTGATGCGCTTACCACAACGATACGCGTATTCTTATTACCGGCAACAATTCGAGCACAGTTTTGCATTACAGTATAATTGGCAACACTGGTTCCGCCGAACTTAGCTATCGATAAGGCATTTGTCACTTTATTTAACTCCAGATTAGCACCAGTTTTTCACTGGCGTACTGCGCATTGATATAGCGCAGCTTAACGATGAATTGTTATTTGGTCTCCAACCTTCACGTTGTGATTGGCAAACCACCCTTGGTTCATTTCCAGTGCGTACAGTACCTTTTTCGATGAGCCTACAGATTCTAGGCTATGAGGCATCAAAGGTTTTATATCAGTAATGACACCGTTTCTGTCGATAAATGCTACGTCTAAGGGTATAAAAGTGTTCTTCATCCACATACCCGCGTACTTCGCGGTATCAAAGGTGAAAAACATTCCACAATCTTCACATAATTCTTTTCTAAACATAAGCCCCTGAGCACGCTGCTCAAAGGTTTTTGCGTACTGAACGTCGTATTTTTTATCACCCATGGTAATTGAGATACGATCAAAACTGACTTCATTCATTTTAGCGACAGGGTCCACCTGCGCTTGCACGCAACCAGCCGATAAGCAAATAACTATTAATACAAAGAGAAGCTTGTCCATTAGACGTTCCTATAAGCGTAAAAAGCCGCCAAATTCGACTTATTATTGGATAAGTAGTTTATACATTAATCTGGGTAACATCCAATGGTGCAGTTACCTCAAAAACTTCTCAGTAACGGTGCACTCGTTGCAACGCCAAAAGATAAAAATGCTTCATTTAACGCAATTGACACTTCGCATAGCAACTCAGGTTCATCCACATATGACGCGGCAGAAGCAACCACATCTATGTAGGAGTCGTTTTGTTCGCGCATAATAGTTAGCACCTTTTGAATATACTCTTGCTGAGTCTCTTCATCCATGACGAGATGGGCTTCTTGATAAGTACGGATTAACGCAGCAATCGCGTCTTGCTCCTGTGCCCTCAGTTCGGGAGAAACGGTTCCTTCATTGCCATAGCTGTTTTCGTCAGGAACCTCTTCAGGATACGTAAACGAGGCACACGCTAGGGGAAAATCTTTTTGCAGCGCTTTCATTTGGGCTATTTGCGAGTGCCAAAATTGAACCACTGCCTCATCACTTGCTGTCGAAAGATACATTGGCAATAACTCATCGTACAACAAGACCCGAAATTCATTGCTAATGTGGTTTTGGCTTTTACCCGTCAGCATGCCGGCTAGATTAATGTCGATGGCTCGCTGGTATGCGTCAGGGTCGTGCTGCTTCATCGCTACCATAAAATCTAGCGTTAAAAGACCAGACTCTATTTCTGCTGGTGTTATCGAAGAATCAGGCCCTAAACCGCTTATTGGATATAAACTTGAGTCTACAATATCGTTAACAATGTTGACATTGAGTAGCTCTTGGGGCGTCGGTACCCAAAATGTGTCGTTAGGAGTACGCATTACCTTTTTAATAAACCAGGCAGGAAGGTTTTCGCCCTCGTACGCTTTTTTCATATCAGCGCCGAGCTCTGTGTTGTCGTGGGCCGATGCAGTCCCAACACCAGGCGCATGAAACTTGAGCTTACCATTTTCACCAAGCGTTCTTTTTGCCCCGGCAACAAAAAGTAAGGTGCAGGCGGATGCACATTCAGTTTTCACGTAAGTCTCTACACCACTGCGTTTAATGGTATCCATCATGCGTATTGCAGCAAGAATTCGACCGCCTTGGCTATGAAGGTGAATGCGATTTATGTTTGGATACAGTGCAAATTGCTCTTTGAGCAGTTCGTTTGAGCCAATTTCGATGTGACCCATTAGCTCCAAATCATAGCCATCATTGAGTACTCTGAATTCGGTTTTTTCATAGGGTCCATCACCCACCAGCATTTCAATACTGGCCTTTATCAGTGGAAACCCCGTGTTATACATGGTAACTGAAAAGGTAAGTAAGCTAATACCCAGCATAATAATCGCAACATTTGCCCATCCTGAACGGCCCGTTCGCAAAGGGTGCTTTAAGGCGGTTCTGAATAGACCAACGGACTGCCATGTAACGACAGTAATAATAAACGTATAAAGTAAAAGAGAAAGCCCTCCTAACTGCCACTTAGCCGTTGTTTGCTCCATTGCCACTGCTATTAGCGCGTTAAAAGCATAGATGAGTAGCGACGTCGCAATACCAACAACCCAATAGCTCATTGGCAGCGATACCTGGCCCCGCCAATATCGAATAAACCAGTTTGGATGGAGTGTTTCCACGAGAGGTGTGAAGCCGTTTTGTGATTGGCTAAGTTGCCCGGCATTCTCTTGCTGCACGCCTGGGCTATCGTGTCGTGAGGCAATTTCTTTTAGTATCAGCTTCACACGCTCTGGATGAGCTTCTTTATCAATATTTGATAAGGCATCGTTTAGCTCGTAAAGCGAGTATTTAGCATAGTTTGGATGGTCCAAGTTCAATTCCATTTGTTATTTTATTTTGATGACGTGTTTAGATGGAGTGCTTTATTGCGCGTTTTGGTTACATGCATACCCGCACTAACAGGACAGTAAACCGCCTTTAATATACCGAATAAGCGTGCCCTATCACAGTTAACAAATAGCGGTGGCTCAATGCTCTTTAGTCCCTGTTCTTTACCCTACACGATGTACACCCTAATCTAACTCATTTTCTATAATATGCTGATACTCACGAATTCGCTGCACGTACCTTACAGGCTCTGTACCGCGGGCGTAGCCATAGCGTAAATCTTTGTAATATCGCTTTTCGCTAAGTAAGGGCAATACTTGCTTCATATCGGCCCATTTATGGGGGTTCAAATTAAGTTTGCGCGCCAAAGTTTGCGCATCGTGTAAATGTGCACGGCCTACGTTATATGCGGCTAGCGCAAGCCAAGTGCGATCAGGCTCTTTCACTTCATCAACAAATCGGTAGGTTCTGATTTTAGCAAGGTAGCGCGCGCCACCAAATATACTTTGCTTAGGATTTAGCCTGTTTTTCACCCCTACTTCTTTGGCTGTTTGTTGTGTCAGCATCATTATACCGCGAACACCTGTAGGGCTTATTGCATCAGCTAACCAATGGGACTCTTGATACGCTTGTGCCGCTAATAAGTGAAAGGGTAATTTGTACTTTGTTGCAGCGTCGCTGAAATACTGCGTGTATTCAGGAAACCGCTTTTCAACTCGGCGAATAAACGTACGCGTATCCACATAGTCAAACACCTCAAAAAAACCGTAATATTGGTCTAACATGCTCTCTAAACGACCGCTTTTTTCGTATTCGAGATACCAGTTATCGAGTTCAGCACTGAGTCCTGCGCTAGATTTATGTAACATCCACGCTAAATTTTCGCTTCTTGCAAGGTTAAAAGGAGCGATTAACTCTGGGAAGTATCGACGGTTAAGATCAACAATATTGGAGTCGGCCACACTGCAATCAATTTCCCTCTGCCATACCTTGTAAAGAATTTGCTCGGTGGATAATTCTGAGCTCTCCACCCAACTAAGCTTTGGGTATTGTTCCTGTAACTCTTTAAGTCGCTCACTGTAGGCAGTGCCCTCAGCCACCATTATGTTAAGCCCTATTAACTCATCTATGGTTTCTGGCTGGACATTATCTCGTCGGCAAACCACCTGCTGTGTAATGTCTTGATAGTTAGGCCCAAACACAAACTCCTTTGCTCTTGCTTTTGTTTGAGTGAGTCCCGCCGCAGCGATATGCCCTTCTTTGTTTCTCAACGCCGCTATCACCGCTTGTATAGAGGGTTTTTCAATTATCTCTAGCTCAACACCTAAATGAGAGGCAAACGCTTCGGCCATATCAAACTCTGGCCCTTTAGGCAGAATATCTCGTCCTATAAAGTATGTGGTGGGAGCATTTCGAGTAATCACTTTTAAGACGCCTGACGCCTTAATTTGTGAGATGAGTTCACTTGATGCGATATCTGAATTTTCGGGCTTTTTTCCGGTCTTTTGCTCAGTATGAACAGCAGAATTATCTTCCTCACTGCCATTCGGTGACTTTTCACATGCGGCAAGTGAAAAAACGATTACAGCGAAAAACAACATTTTCCATAAAGACTGCATTACGACTACCTTATCTATCCTGTCTTAAGCTTCAAAAGCAACGTTACCAGTTTGAGCAAGGCGCTAGTTAAGAAATACAACCGTATAGCACATATCTCTATTTTGCAATTTAGCGGCAATATGCGCGTTCACTTCACACTACCTTTCAATCACACGCCCTAGTTAACATTAGCCGTTGAAGTTTCTGGCAAATCTTTTTCAGGGCGAATATGCATAAAGCTGGCAAAACGAGGTTTTCCCGAATTGGTATACCCATAAAATTTATACGTAACCCACTCACCAATCTCTGGCGGGTGTTGCCTCTCGTTGTTTGAAAATCCGCTACCAAGTTTAAATTGAACGCCATCGCCCCGCTCTACTAACAACGAGCCCATCATGGTTTTAAATTTGCCCTTTCCCTTAATATGGGCAATGACCTTTGCCTCGCTATCCTGATGGCGCTTCAGTTTAAGTAAATGGGCGCTGCGACCATCAACATATCGAGCCTGCCGATGGTGAAGCATAAGCCCCTCGCCACCGGCATCGGTTACACTATTTAACTTAGCCTGTAAAGCTTCATGGGTGTGCAGCACAAATTGAGGCATTGCCAGTAGCGCAGGGCTGTTTACTTCGTCAGTAAGTCGCTTTATCTCTTGCGCTCTTTGTTCAAAAGGCTGCATGAGCAGCGGCATATCAAACACCATAAATTTTATTTTTTCCCAGCGCTCGTCAGGAATGTCAGTAAGCACAATAGACGCTGTATCTTCAAACTTACCTCGAGCAAACCACAGTTCGCCATCTAACGTAGTGTTTGGCCAAGCCCGCGTAAACCACTTTGGAGCATGGATAACATTACCCTTTCGGGTTAGAAGCTCTGTTCCTGTCCATCTTGCACGAATGCCATCAAGCTTTTCACTTATCAAATAATCACTAAGTGCTACAGTATGGTGAGACGCGGTGTATAAATTTGCCGTCTGTGTAGGTGCGCGCTGATGAACATCACCGAGCGTCTCGGCACTGACGCTTGCGACCGCTGCTATCCATACCAGTACCCCTAATGTCCATTCTAAAAATAATGCCAGTTCTAATTTGCATGGCATAAATGCCAGTGCATTCCCTCGTTTACTTGTGCTCAAGCCTCAATCCTTAAAAAACTGTTTAGTCAGGTTCAGCGTATTGATATTAGAGATTTAATATACTGTGCTTCAGGTGGGTTTTACCTGTTGTTCCTTAACTTTGCACAAATCAGTGAATGGAATTAAGGTGGAGCGAATTAAATGAAAACGGATATGAATATATGAAAGCATTTAAAATACAAAAAGCAGTTATCAACAGCCTAACCGCGCTCACGGTAGCAGCCTACGCGCCATTGTCATTGGCCCATGACTTTTGGCTTGAGCCAACGCAGTTTCATTTTGAGGAGGCATCGCCAGTAGCAGTGCAGTTTAAAGTAGGTCATAAAGAAGACATTGATAGCTGGAATTTAACGTGGGATAAAATAGTGGCTCTTCGCAACTACACCTCAACAGGAGTTGAGGATATGGCAGCAGGCATTATTCCCAAATCTAGCTTGCTACCGGGGGTGGCTAAAACCTCTACGCTGCAAGCAGGCAGTTATATTATCGGCTTTGAAAGCTATCACAGTGTGAGCGTACTAAAAGCAGACAAATTTAACGACTACGCTAAAAAGGAAGGGCTTAAAGAAGTTGTTGAATATAGAAAAGACAAAGGCCTTGAAGGTTACGATGGAGAAGAGCTGTACTCCCGAAAAGCAAAAGCGATTGTCCAAGTGGGAGAAACACTTACCGACAACGTTACCAAGCCTATTGGTCATACACTAGAAATTGTCCCCCTTAGCCACCCTTTCACACTAGGCGAAGATAACACCCTCACCGTTCAAGTGCTTTTCAAAGGCAAGCCTTTACAAGATGCATTAATAGATTCAGTTCCTCTTAAAAATGCAACTCACGAAACCCAATCATTCCTCACTGATGAGAATGGGCAAGCTACATTTACATTCAAAGAGTCTGGCGCAGTTAAACTAAATTGCGTGTGGGGAGTGCCGCTTCAAAGTAATATCAAAGCTGACTTTGAGACGTACTTTTCAAGTCTTACGTTTACAGTAAACCGTGAAAAATAATGCAATGAAAGTGCGCTGACGCTTCAATCCGCCATCTCGATATTGAGTGGCGGAGATCAAACCACAACCTGCCCTAATTAGGATGAGGCCGACAGCTTTTGCTTGTATTCACTGGATAGCCATTGTGACGCTTCATCAAAATCGGTGAAAAACAAATAATCCATAAGTTTCAATTCAGGGATTCTTTGAAACATCATTCCACGGATAACAGGGCCTTTGTATACATACGCCTTGGCTATTAGTCCCATTTCAGGTAGGCGATTTACAATGTGTTTTACCATATCAAACGCTTCAGGCGTTGCCCCTTCAACCTCGCTTATATCTGCAAGCAAAGCAAAAGGTTTCATGTTTAAACCCATGACTAACTTAAAAAGGTGCTCGCGATACTCTTCTGCACTACGCTCATTAAAAATGCCGTAAAGCTTGCTGGTTATAACCCCATTTTCATAACATATTGATAGGGTGCTTAGTTTCTTCTGCATCGCCAACCTTTATCGTTCTATACCAATGCAATAGTAGTCGATAGAAAGCGTGAAATAAATTAACTCACTAATGTTTAATTTAAACATGGGCGTGTTGATCTTTGTTGTACATTTTTGCAGCGGTCTGTGAGCTATTTAGACAAGAAAGGTTTTAGAAAAGACAGCTTCTTCAAGAAAAAACATAGCGTTCAATGAGTGTAGACAGCGCTTTGCTGTCCACGGGTTTGGTTATATACCCGCTCATTCCCGATGAGAGTGCTTTGTCTATCTCATCTGACACTACTGATGCCGTAAACGCGATAACGGATGCGGTAACGCCTGCATCTCGTAGTACCGTTGTTGTTTCTGCACCCGTCATTTCTGGCATTTGTAAATCCATTAAAATCAAATCGAATGTTCGTTGAGCCGCAATAGTTAACGCCTCATGCCCACTACTTGCAAGCGTAACAGTTACCCCTAAGTCTTCTAACAACGATTGCGCTACCACTCGGTTAATCTCATTGTCATCGACCACTAGCACTGAGCCTTTACTCATACCCTCAGCATGTATTTCTTGGCCAATGAAAGGAGGGCTTTCTACGGGTTCTGTTTTTGGCTCTAACTCACTATTCACTGTTTCATCCTGCAAGGTGAACGCTAATACAAAGCTAAAATCACTCCCCTTACCTTTTTCACTGCGTAAGGTGACATTGCCGCCCATTGCCTCGACTAAACTCTTCACAATTTGCAGGCCTAAGCCTGTTCCTCCATGAGTGCGGTTTATACTGCTATTTGCTTGAGTAAACGCGCCAAAAATATCGGCTTGCTCACACTGCTCTATCCCTTCTCCAGTATCGATGACAGAGAACTTTACGGCTTGCTCACGGGATGAGGCAGTAACACACTCAACCACTAAAGATACACTCCCCTGTTGCGTAAACTTAATGGCGTTACTAATTAGGTTATTCAGTATTTGCGATAAGCGAACTGCGTCACCGAAAACGTGGGCGCTAACGTCATCAGCAATACTTAAGTTAAGGGCAATATTTTTGTTTTGCGCAAGTTGAGAATAAAACGATACACAGGATTGCACCGTGGAAACTAAATTTACCGGCGTTGATTCTAGAGAAAGCTTTCCCGCATTGAGTTTCGAGACATCCAATACATCGTTTAATATACGATTTAACGATATCCCTGACTGTTGAATTCGCTCTAGATTTGGCCTAGCGCTTTCGCTTATTTCTTTAGACAACACAACGTCAGTAAGCCCAAGAATTCCATTTAGGGGCGTACGTATTTCGTGGGACATAGTGGCTAAAAAGCGAGCCTGTGCTGCAGATGCCTTTCGCTCTTGCGCAAGAGCGTGGTTAAGTTTTATTGTTTTGGCATTACTTTCAATTAATGCAGCTTCCAATCGGCTCACCAACTGATAGATAAGTATTGATACCACAACATTTGTAATGCATAACCTTACCCATACCGCATGGTCGTATTCTCCCTCGTAAAACGGTACAAGAAAGGTACTGCCTGCGATCACTGCCATAGAAGCCACTCGCCATTTGCCAGAAAGAAACACAATGGGAAATATCGTCATCAAGGGAAGCAAGGATGCCGGTAAAAGGCCATTACTTACAACTAGGTAAGGTGCAATAGGGCATGCAACTATTGCCCACAGCTTCGCAATTGATGCGTCAAGGTCTGAAAAATACAGCGCTGCGCAAGACATGATAAGACACCAAATACCAATACCGAGCGCAACAACAATATTGTCAGGGCGGGCAACCGCAATAACCACGATAATAACTAGCGAAAACCCCAGCATTAGTCGAAAACCGGTTTTGCGAAGTGACAGTGTTACTGTGTCAGCAGAATTATTTAGGTGAGCGTTTTCCGTAGGTGCGTTATCGGCAGATGCTTTATCTATAGGGGCTCTGTCTACAGGAGCTCTGTCTACAGGAGCTTTGTCCACAAATGCTTTTGCCATTAAAACCAGTTATCCAACGCTTAAAAATCGGTATGCGTTTGAGTATAGGTGAAAAGGCTAATATGTAAATTAGTCGTTAGTCACGGTAAGTGGCGTGATTGATGCTGTATATCGATGCTACATATCGATGCTACATATCGATGCTATATAGAGGCATTCTTTCTTTACGTAAACGCCGGTCAGAACGTAACAGAAAAGCAAAAAAAAGCCCCAAAACTGGGGCTTTTTATAAGTTAGCTGTATTTCAATAAAACGTTTTAGATTATACGTTTTGAATCGCTACGTCTGGCGTGAACTTAGGCGCTACGGCCATATCTTCAGCAGGTGGTGCGAAGTCTGTTAGGTTAATACCCTCAACCGCCGCTTTGTACTCGTCCATAGTTGGGAAGCGACCAAGCACGGCAGATAACACTACCAATGGCGTTGAGCCTAGTAGTGACTCACCTTTCTTCTCGTTAGAATCGGCAACAACACGACCTTGGAACAAGCGCGTTGAAGTAGCAATAACCGTATCACCAGGTTCTGCTTTTTCTTGGTTACCCATACAAAGGTTACATCCTGGACGCTCTAGGTACATGATGTTGTCATACTTAGTACGCGCAGACTCTTTTGGCTTATCGTCGTTAAACTCAAAACCAGCGTACTTGGTAAGGATATCCCAATCGCCTTCCGCTTTTAGCTCATCAACAATGTTGTATGTTGGTGGTGCAACAACAAGTGGTACGTTAAACGACACACTGCCATTTTGCTTTTCTAAATTGCGAAGCATTTGAGCGATAATCTGCATGTCACCTTTGTGAACCATACAAGAACCAACAAAGGCTAAATCAACGGTTTTGCCATCGTAGAAAGACACAGGGCGAATAACATCATGGGTATAACGCTTAGAAACGTCATCGTTATTCACGTCTGGATCAGCAATCATTGGCTCGTCGATTTGGTCTAAATCAACAACCACTTCTGCGTAGTATTTTGCGTTGTCATCGGGTGCAAGAGCCGGCTCTTCGCCCGACTTGATTTCAGCAATACGCTTATCAGCAAGGTCGATAAGACCCTGAAGCATGTTCGCATCGTTGTCCATGCCCTTGTCGATCATGATCTTAATGCGTGTTTTAGCAAGCTCTAGTGACGCAATCATCGTCTCATCATTTGAGATACAGATTGACGCTTTCGCTTTCATCTCAGCCGTCCAGTCAGTAAACGTGAACGCTTGGTCAGCAAGCAAAGTACCAATTTGCACTTCAATAACACGACCTTGGAACACGTTCTCACCGCCAAATTGCTTAAGCATTTGCGCTTGCGTTGCGTGAACAACATCGCGGAAGTCCATGTGGCTCTTCATTCCGCCTTTGAACGTCACTTTTACCGACTCTGGAATTGGCATTGCCGCTTCACCAGTCGCCAGTGCTACCGCTACCGTACCCGAGTCAGCACCGAACGCGACACCTTTCGACATACGAGTATGTGAGTCACCACCAATGATAATAGCGCGATCGTCAACAGTAATGTCGTTCAATACTTTGTGGATTACGTCAGTCATTGCATGGTAAACCCCTTTAGGGTCACGTGCCGTGATTACGCCAAAGTTATTCATGAAAGACATAAGCTTAGGAATATTAGCTTGCGCTTTCTTATCCCATACCGATGCTGTGTGACAGCCCGATTGGTATGCACCGTCTACAAGCGGAGAAATCGTTGAAGCAGCCATTGATTCAAGCTCTTGGCATGTCATCGGACCGGTTGTATCTTGTGAGCCTACAATATTTACTTTAACGCGAACGTCTGAACCAGCGTGAAGCGGGGTCTCAGATTTAACGCCTACCGCATTGCGGTTAAAGATTTTTTCAACAGCCGTTAGGCCTTGGTTCTTTTCTGATACTTCTTTGGAGCGCGCGTACACTTCAGGTACGTCTGTACCTAACACTTTCGCTGCAAAAGTTTGTAACTGCTTACCAAACGTTACCGCGTAAGAGCCACCCGCTTTCATAAACTCCATTTTTTGCGGAGTGAAAGCGCTTGATATATCAGCAAGTTCTTCTGAACCGTTGAACAGCTTCTTCGCTTTAGTATCGATAGTTAGCACAGTGCCAGTAGCAACAGAGTATGCTTCTTCTAGCACTGGGTCGCCATTAGCATCGCGAACTACTTCACCGTTAGCATCCGTCTTTTTAACCCAGTTTTTAAGGTCTAAGCCAATACCGCCAGTAACGTCTACGGTTGTTAAGAAGATTGGAGCGATACCGTTAGTACCTGCAACCACTGGTGCTTTGTTTACAAATGGAATGTAAGGACTTGCTGCCTCACCGGCCCAAAGTGCAACGTTATTCACACCAGACATGCGCGAAGAACCTACGCCCATTGTGCCTTTTTCTGCAATTAGCATGACTTTGGCATTCGGGTGCTTTTTACCTAGCTCAACAATTTCTTGCTGTGCTTCAGGGGTAATCATGCACTGACCATGTAGCTCGCGGTCTGCACGGGAGTGCGCTTGGTTACCTGGAGACAGTAAATCAGTAGAAATATCGCCTTCTGCAGCAATATAAGTGACAACATCAATTTTTTCTGGAACGTCAGGTAATTTAGTGAAGAACTCTGCTTTTGCGTAGCTCTCTAGAATCTCTTTTGCTATTGCATTGCCTGCGTTGAAAGACGCTTCTAAACGTTCGGTGTCAGCTTCGTATAGGTAAACCTGTGTTTTCACTACTTCAGCAGCTGGCTTCGCAACCGTTTCGTTATCTGAAAGTGCCAAATCAAGAAGCACTTCAACAGACGGGCCACCTTTCATATGAGAAAGAAGTTCTAATGCAAACTCAGGCGTGATTTCATCAACCTTTTCTTCGCCAAGCACAATTTCCTTCAGGAAAGTCGCTTTTACGCCAGCAGCGCTAGTGGTGCCTGGAAGGGTGTTGTAGATGAAGAACTTAAGAGAATCTTCGCGATGCTCATTACTTGTGTCTTTAATTTGAGCAATGATTTCTGATAGTAAATCAGCACTATCAATGGGCTTAGGGTGTAGACCTAATTCCGCTTTACGGGTCTCGATTTCTGCCAGATATTCTGAATACAAACTCATAGGGTTCTCTCGGTCATAGTTTTACGTGGGCGTAGTGTTAAGTCGGTCTTAGCTATACGCATATAAAATTGGTGCTTATTTTAACTGATTTTTGCTCGTTACGTAATCTTTGAAGTAAATCAGACCATGTGGCGAGCTGTCGTGTTTCGCTAACATTAACACTAGCCGCAACCGCGTTAACGATGTACCACAGATGGGAAAACCTAAATTTACTTTCTATTATTCATGCACTTGCGAAAACTAAGGGCAACACTTTGTGCATAAATCCCTCAATCCACTCTCACGCGCTAAATAAGCAATGGTGTTACATTTATGTCAGACATTTTTGCTGGTTATGGTTGTACCAGTTCAAATAATACACAAAACACCTCAATAAAAGTGCCATCGGGCCTTGTTAATCCCAATTAGGGCACCGCCTAGTTTACAGGCGAAATTCTAATGACTTTCCCTTTCTCCCCATCGGTAAGAAGTAGAATGTCGCCGTTAATATCGATTGCCACATCTCTTAGGCGAGTTTCTATTTTATCTAGCAGCAATCTCGCGCCTTTCACCATGCTGCCTTTTTTCAGGTTTTCTAATGGTACCGCGTATACGCGCTTTGTTTTAAGTGCTGTAACAATCGCCGTGTTTTTCAAAACCGCGAATCCGCCATCGTTATAAATAGCCATTGATGAGGGCGCTATTGACGGTGTCCAATCAAGCAGTGGGTTTACCATGCCGTCATAGCGATCAAAGGGGGAAATTTGCGCACCTGAATAATCAACGCCTAAAGTCACCACCGGCCACCCATAGTTATTACCACGCGTTACTCTATTAATTTCGTCGCCACCATCTGGCCCGTGCTCGTTAAGTAAAATATCGCCACTTTGGGTGATAACGAGCCCTTGGGGATTCCGATGCCCTAAGGTATAAACATACGGGCTCTCAGGGAAAGGCGCATTAGCGAGTGGCTCACCGTTAATAGTAAAACCCAGTACTTTTCCAAGATGCGAACTTACTACCTGTGCCTGCTCCCGATAGTCAAAACCATCTCCAGAGGTCAGCAGGTATTCCTCATTACCTAAACTTAGCAATTTAGCGCCGTAGTGCACAGGGGTGTCTCTAAACGTATTAATTTCAAACACTGGCTGAATATTCGTGACACCGGATGCTGAGGAAAACTGGCCAGATACCACCACCAGTTTATTCTCTGAGTCTGTTCCTTTTGAGTAAGATAACAACAGCGTCGATGAAGTATCAAAATCGTCAGCGGGGATAACATCTAACCAGCCTCCTTGTCCTTTGGTATAGAGACCCGGCAGGCTAACCTTAACTCTAGATTGCGCATTTGATTCACTGATAATGGCTAACTGTCCGTCACGTTGAGTAACCAAGACAATCCCACCAGGCAGTACTTCAATGGACTTAGGAAATGAAAGCCCATCGATGACTACGTTTGTTGAATATTGGCTCTCTTTGAGCAATGCCTCTTTTGACACTGGCTCTTTTGACGCTGGCTTCTTAAGCAATAATTCCTTTGGCTGTGACTTTTCCGATATGGCTTCTTGGGCCTTTATGCTTATAGGCAAGCACGCTATCAGCACTGTACTGGCTACAATCAGTGCGCTCGTTATCTTCATATTCACTCTCGCGATTGGTTTCTTTAATAACACTATCATGGTATACCCGTTTCATACGCTAAATTTATACACTCTCGATATGGTGCTTAATGCTCGCCTTTTTACGACATACTTTTTTTCGTTTTACACCTGCTTGGATTATCGCTTTTGTTTTCGCTAGCGTATTACATTCTCACTTTGTACTGTTTGAATTGACGGCACTTAACATCGATATTCCTGCGCCTGAGTGGCTGTCCATGGTGGTAGACGATCTGTTTGGTTTACTGCCAACCTACGGTGCCATTATTGCAGTCACACTGACGCTAAGCTTTTTCATCGCAAGTAGACTTAATAGCCTCCTTGAAAGGCGCGCTCTCACTCTGACAAAAAATGGCGCCACGAGCATCTTTGGCGCCGCAGGTATCTTTGGCGCCGCAGGCATCTTTGGCGCCGCAGGCATCTTTGCCGCCGCAGGCGCTATCGGCTTTTTAATTATGCTAGCAGCTATGCAGCCTATTTTAGATGTGACACTTATAGCAGGCGCTAGAAGTCACCTAGGCATTGCAGCTCAATGCATTGCTGGCTTTGTATCTGGCTTAGTCTACGGCCGCTTACGCTAAGTCACAGTGATAGTTCACCAGTAATAACATTACTTTTACTTATAATAATTTATAAACCAACAAAGATGTAAATGAAAAGTTAACTTTGCTAATGTTACGCTATTATTGAATAACTGCGCCCTACTAGGAACAAGCAATATGATAACTTATCCAGAAAACGTAACCTGCTTAGCTGATTATATCGAAAGTGTATTAACGAAGTTTGCTGATAGACCCGCATATACTGCATTGGGGCAAACGCTTACGTTTAGCGAGATTGATGAGAAATCATCCGCACTTGCCCGTTACCTTATTAATGAAGCCAAGCTTGAGCCTGGCTCTCGTGTTGCGATTCAGCTTCCAAACCTCATACAAAACCCTATTGCAGTGTACGCAGCCCTTCGTGCTGGCCTGGTGGTGGTTAATACCAACCCGCTCTACACTGAGCGTGAAATGAAGCACCAGTTTACAGACAGCGGCGCCACAGCACTTATTATTCTTAGCGACTTAATTCCTAAGTATGACGCAATTAAAAGCGATACCAATATTCGCACTGTTATTGCAACGTCTGCCACCGAACTGCTAGATCCTAGCACGGCACCGTCTATCGAAGGCACAGTATCACTATCAAGCGCCATCGAGACCGGCGCTAAAACCGCAGAATTCAAACGCCCAGCGGTAGAAAAAGATGAATTGGCCATGTTGCAATATACCGGCGGAACCACGGGGGTAAGTAAAGGGGCGGCACTGAGCCACAATAACGTGTTAGCCAACTGCATCCAAATGCTCGACAGAATAGGTCAGCAGTTTAAAGACGGCCAAGAAGTTGTCGTGTGCCCCTTACCGCTTTACCACATATACGCCTTTACGGTGTGCATGATGGCGCTGTTTTCAAAAGGCAGTCAAATTGTACTTATCCCGAACCCAAGAGATATCGATGGCTTCATTCAAACGCTTAAGCCACATTCAATAACGGCTTTTGCTGGCATTAATACGTTATTTGTTGGGTTAGGTCGCCACCCTGAATTTGCTAAACTCGACTTCTCAAAACTACACCTAACTATGTCAGGCGGCACTGCATTAACCCAAGCAGCGGTTTCTATTTGGAAAGGGGTTACCGGCAATACTATTACGGAAGGATACGGCCTGTCTGAAACTGCACCAGTGGTATCGTTTAACATCCCTGGGAAGGAAGAAATTGGCACCGTTGGGCATGAGCTTGAAGATACCGAAGTCGCATTGCTCGACAGTTATGATAAACCTGTTGGCGATGGAGAGTCAGGCCAAATCGCAGTAAGAGGCCCGCAGGTTATGCTAGGGTATTGGCAGCGCGACGATGAAACTGCAAAAGTAATGACTGAAGACAACTTCTTTAAAACCGGCGACATAGGCGTACGCACTGATTCAGGCGCGATAAAAATAGTCGACCGACTTAAAGACATGATTATTGTTTCAGGCTTTAACGTTTATCCCAATGAAATAGAGGAAATTCTCACCTCCCACCCCGACGTTATGGAAGCCGCGGTAGTTGGCAAGCCAGATGAAAAAACAGGTGAACGAGTTTGCGCCTTTATTACCGTGAGTAACGATATCAAAGTGGAAGACGTTACCGCCTTTTGTAAAGAGCAGCTCACTAACTACAAGGTACCTAAGTCTATTGAGATTTTAGAAGAGCTACCTAAATCGACGGTGGGCAAGATTCTTCGCCGCGAACTTAGAGACAAAGGTTAAAATCAAAGAGTAAGAGACAGAGATTAACTCTACCTCGAACTATGGCATGTCGCTGACGATTTCAGAGGCATGCCGTGTTAACTCATGCCATGTTAATTCACGCACTCTTCCCAATCACGCTGCTCTATAACACCACTAAATCTAAGCAGCCGAATTTAAACTCTCAGCATTAGGGCGAGTTGGCCTAATTAAAAACGAGACAATAAGCGGTAATAAGTTGATGCAAGTAGCATTTATCACTATAAATAACCTATAGATAATATAAAAGATTACCGCCTATGCTTTCCACGTCGTTTACCTTTGAATCGCTTGAAGAAATCAAAACTCAACAGAGCGCGCTAGAACAGTTTAATCCCTCTTTGATTATCCTTTATGCCGCACCGGCATTTTTCAAAGACAACTCACGCCCAACGGAACGCTTCAGCACGATTATTGAAGACCTGAACCATATTACAGCTAACATTGTGGGTTGTAGTACGGCAGGTGAAATTAACTCCGACCAAGTTTCAAACGACACTATCGTTATGATTGCTATGAAATTTGAATTCGGTAGCTCAGTAAAGGTTCACACCTCAACACTTACCAGTATGCAAAATTCCTTTGATACCGGAGAAAAGCTGGGACAACACATCAAGCCGGAAGGTTTAAAGGGTATTTACGCACTAGCACCAGGGCTTGCCATTAATGGCTCGGCACTTATTCACGGGCTAGCGCATTCACTTTCCAGTGATGTAAAAATAAGTGGCGGCCTCGCTGGCGATAACGCCTCTTTTGAAAAGACCTATATTATTAGCCCTCAGGGTATACGCGAGGATACCGTGGTGGCGGTATGCTTTTATGGCGACAACCTATCTTTTGGCTATGGCGCATCGGGCGGATGGCGTTCTTTCGGCCCGTCTCGCAGCGTTACAAAAGCCAAAGAAAATGTCCTCTACGAATTGGACAACACGCCAGCTTTAGCTATCTACAAAGAGTATCTGGGTGAATATGCCGCAGACTTACCTGCAAATGGCTTACTGTTTCCATTAGAGGTAATCGGCGAAGATCAAAAAGGGACTGGCCTTATCCGCACCATACTTGGCATTAATGAAGAAGATGGCAGTTTAATACTCGCCGGAGATGTGGAAGAAATGCAGTACGTAAGGCTTATGCACGCTTCTACCGACAACCTGATTGATGGCGCACAACTCGCCGTGTCTAACGCCTTAACAGCCCCGAATTCTCAGCCAGCACATAGCGTGGCATTAGTGACCAGCTGTGTTGGCAGAAAGCTGGTGATGGGCGACCGCGTTGAAGAGGAGCTGGAGTGTGTGCAGGAACATTTACCGACGAACACCTGCATTGCTGGTTTTTATTCCTACGGCGAAATTTGCCCTTTTAATAATCAATCTGATAGCAAGCTTTACAATCAAACCATGTCAATGACGCTAATTCAGGAAGCAACCTCTTGAACTCATTGCTCACTCGCCAGCTGAGAAAAGCATTCGGATTGAAAAGCAACGAACAGCTTGAGCAATGGCTATCGTCTTTAGATGACACACAAACCAGTGAAATGTCTCAACATGCGTTACAACGGGGGTTAAAACACCTTATCAAGCGGGTAGACGATTCTTATCAGTTTCACGAGCGTGATATCACGCTGCGCGAGCGCAGTCTAGAACTTAGCTCTAAAGAACTTTTTGCCGCAAACGAACAAATACGCAATGAGCTAGTGGTGCAACAGAAAGTAGTGGATACACTGCGCTCTTCTGTGAACTTGCTATTAGTCGATCAGAACAAGCCTCCTATCAAAGATAATCTTGCCAACATTTCCACGCTATCAGAAATGATGCTTGAACTGACGAATGAACAAAAAGCAGTGGAAAGAAAGGTACAGCGCGCACTGGACGATGCAGAAAGTGCAAATAAGGCAAAAAGTGAATTTTTAGCCACTATCAGCCATGAAATAAGAACGCCTATGAATGCCGTCATTGGCCTCACTCATTTGGCACTCGATACTGAAGATGCAGAACACAAACAAGCATATATAGAAAAGGTAAAAAAGAATGCGGCCTACTTGCTCGACCTTATCAACAATATTTTAGATTTATCAAAGGTGGAAGCAGGCAAAATTGACGTTGCAAATGACACTTTTTCACTGACCGATACAATAGAAAAATTGGCTCATGTGTTCCAGATAAAGGCTAGCGAAAAACACCTTCAATTGCTGTTTGATATACGCATAGACCCACACCAGCCGTTTAGAGGAGATAGTGAGAAGATTTATCAGGTATTGCTTAACCTATTAAGCAATGCAGTGAAGTTCACTTCCACCGGCACTATTATTATGACCATATCAGCACGGGCTGAAAATGTGTTTTTTAGCGTTGCTGATACCGGCATGGGAATTAACGAAAATAGTAAGGCTAAGCTGTTTGACGCCTTTGTACAGGCCGACACGTCTATTTCGCGACAATTTGGAGGAACAGGGTTAGGGCTTACTATCTGCAAAAGTCTTGTAGAGCACATGGGCGGCCAGCTAGATTTTACCAGCGAAGAAGGAACAGGTAGCGAGTTCCATTTTTCTTTACCTATTATCAAAGATACTATTACTTCATCCCTTGCCACTGACCAAGCATCTATAGCTAATTCAAGTTTGGCTTCAGACCTTGCCTCAAAAGCAAACCCTAAAAAAGTGTTATGCATCAAAAGCTGCCCGTCTGTTGCCCAAGGATGCGTAATTTTAAAACAAACGCTGCACCGACTGCACATCGATTGTGAAATTATAGATATTACCCAAGATACACTTCCAGATAGTGCAGATACATCGGTGATTTTTTTACCTGACGGCAATGAAGCATGGCAACGCTTTATCACTCAATTGAAAATGGGTGAGTTTACACACCTCAACTTATGCACAGTAATAAGCTCTCGTGCAAAAGTGAACGTAATGAACAAGCTCAAAAACGCCCATGTTGAAGACATTGATGTCATTGAACTCCCCTTTACCGATTTAGACCTCTTAGCGACTTTTTCTCCATCAAATGACCATAAGATAAATCTTCATCACGACGGTCTAGAAACCAACAAGTGGCGTAAAAGGCGTCTTACCGGCAAACATGTTCTTATTGTTGACGATGACACTATAAGCATTGAAATAAGTCAGCAAATACTGCGAAACATTGGTATGAAAGTAACCTCTGCACTAACCGGAGAACAAGCTCTCGCTGTGTGTGATGAGAGTGACTTCGATGCCATACTGCTAGATTGCCACTTACCTGATATTTCGGGACAGGAGGTAGCTAATAGGCTTTCTATGAAGGATGCGTGGTCGGCTCCCATTATTGCACTGAGTACCGATGAATCCGTAGCAGCAAGAGAAAAAGCCTTTGAATCTGGAATGTGCCAATACCTGGTGAAGCCCGCTATTGCAGATTTCATTATCCATGCCATCGATAAACATATTCACTCAGGTTACACAGATATTAAAGCACCGCCCGCTGACAATGCTTTTTTAGCATCGTTAAATAGTTTTTATAACGCCTATAAGCATCCTTCCATAATAACGACGTTGCTCGATATCGCTGAGAGTTCAGAAAATACCATTCCTGCGGGCTCGCCGCTAATAAGCCAAATGCTAGATGATACAAAACGAATCGGTGCTTTTTCGCTACATCGTTACTTAGTTGAGCTACTCAATAAACACTTTGAGTCACAAGACGGTATCAAGCATGCGATTGTCACCCTATCTCAACACCTCGACGCCACCCTTCGTCTTATTGTCCATACCCTTGAAGTTGAGGCAGCGGTTCCAGCGGTAGCTTCATCTCAAGAAACTAGACAGCCACTGATAGAGAGTATTCAAGAGCTCGTGCTGCTATTGGAATCATTTGACGCTCAAGCAATAACGCAAATTGAAGACATACGCAGAGAGTACCGCAATAGCGAATACCTCGATTATATCGACAATATACAGCAGCTTTGCTCTGTGTACGATTTTGAACACGCACTTGAATTTTCAAATGAACTATTGGAAAGACTAAATAATGAGAAGTAATTTGCAGGTAACCAAAAAGCAATTTAGCGTACTGGTGGTTGACGACGAGCCTGCGAATATAGATTTACTGAGCGGGATTTTGGGCCCTTTTTACGATATAAAAGTGGCTCCATCAGGGAAGATTGCACTAAAAATTGTACAAAAATACACGCCAGATCTTATTTTACTTGATGTCATGATGCCTGAAATGGATGGTTTCGAGGTGTGTCGAAGACTTAAATCAGATAAGCGATTATTAGACATACCCGTTATTTTTGTCACGGCACTGATTCAAGCGGCTGATGAAGAAAGAGGCTTCGCATTAGGCGCAATCGATTATATTACTAAACCCGTTTCGCCCAGTATCACCCTAGCCAGAGTAAAAACGCATATCTCCCTCGCCCATCAAATGCGAACAACAGAGGAGCTCGTAAAACAACGCACTGCTGACTTACAGCTTAGTCAGCAAAGCGCTATTACTATGCTTGCCGCTGCCGGACATTACAACGATAACGACACAGGCCATCATATATGGCGCATGGCCGCGTACAGCAAATGTCTAGCGATAGCCAGTGGATGGGACTATGACAGTGCAAACCTGCTCGCTCAGGCCGCGCCCATGCACGATACAGGAAAAATCGGCATTCCCGATAACATATTAAAGGCGCCTAGAAAGCTTCACATCGATGAAATGAACATCATGAAAACCCATGCTGCAATAGGTCATAAAATACTGTCCCGGAGTAAGACTCCACTGTTTGATATGGCCGCTGAAATTGCGTTGTGCCACCATGAAAAATGGGACGGCTCTGGTTACCCAAATGGTCTAAAAGGAAACGACATTCCACTTAGCGCAAGAATAGTCGCTATTGCTGATGTGTTTGATGCGCTTACCATGAAGCGTCCCTACAAGAAGGCTTGGGCGAATGAAGAAGCATTTGATTATATTCTTAAAGAGTCCGGTAAACACTTCGACCCAACTTTGGTAGACGTATTTTTGGATATACAAGAAGACCTACTCAAAACCAAAGCCTATTGGAACAGTCTTGAAGCCCGAGGCATAATGCCGTCGGTCGCTAGTTTTATACCCGACGAACAATACTAATACCAGTCCACCACAAAACAAAAAGACCACAAAGCAGTGTCTGCTTTGTGGTCTTTTTCAGTGTTTTAATAAGTAGCTAAAAACGATTACAGTTAGCGTACATTGGTCTAGCTAGTGCCTTGGTCTAGCTAGTGCCTTGGTCAATCTAGCTTGCACCTAACTCTTCAGCAAGGCGCTCTGCCTGATTTTTTTCACCCTGCACAAAAGACTTCCATTGCTGCGCCATAGCGCGGCTCTTCTGGTGTTTTTCTGCCTCTGCAAGTTGATTCAACGCCAATGCATACTGTTTTTTGTTAAACAGCGCCATGCCCTTTACCAAATACACAAGGCCTGGGTTTCTCAAATCGCCCTTTTCAATGGCTCTATCAACAGCATCAATAGCATCATCCCAGCGCTCTTCGTTGAGCAATATCTGCGCAAGTTGTGCGTCAAGCTCGCCATCGTCAGCCAAATTAGCGGCCTGCATCATGACTGGAATGGCTTTGTCTTGCTCTTTGGCTAGTGACCAGCTTTGACCTAAGAACTTTAAATTACGCAAGTTCTTCTCTAGCACGCCGTCATTCATAGCTTGTTCCATCAGCTTCGCACCTTTATACGGTGCCCTGTGATAGTAATAAAGCTGTGCCATATTAAATATGTCGGCAGAGGACTCTACAAAACCACGCTGATAGGCAGTTTCCATAATAGCTAACTGCTTTCGCTCTTCGCCAAGCTCGCCGAACATACCGGCTAACTGGATCCAATATTTAGGCTCATCGAACAGCTTTACCAATTTAACCAGTACGTCTTTCACCTTTTCAGGCTGCTTTAACTCATAAAACACAGCGCGCTGAAGGATCAACCAAGATTCATCAGGTAACATCCCCTCAGCTTCGTGGTCGACAACGGCCTGAGTAATCCAGTCTGCCGCAAGTTCGTATTGCTTATTTTGATAATACGCTTGGGCCTTAATCACTTTGTTCTTTGGTGGAACTGGGCCTGAGTTGAGCGACTCCCAACGTTCTATGTACTTAATAGTATCGTCGTAATTACTCTGCATCAGATTAAGCTGTGCCAAACTGAAAAGCGTCGTCATTTCAAACTTTTCAGGAATAGGCTGCTGTTCTACTACTTTTGCAAAAGATGCCAGCGCTTTGTCGTAGTCTTCATTGTTGTAATAAATAAAGCCGAAAAAGTTGTACATCATCGCTTTTTCGTATGAATTCATTGAATCAGACTTGTCTTCTACCTCTTTTAAGATAGCAATAGCTTCATCAACGTTACCCGCTTCATCCGCTGCCGTTTGCGCGCGCGATAGTTGCTCATATACCTTGCCACGCAGCGTAGGTACGCGGCGTGTTTTCTTTTCACTGGCTTTTTGCTCTTGAGCGTGTGCGTCGGTTGCAACAAACATACTTGGTGCAGATACCGCAACGACAGTAAATGTAAATACTGCAGCGCTAAGCAGCATGCTTGGCAAAATACTCGATAAAGGCCTAGCCTGTTTCTTCATCATGTTCTGCTACCCGTCAATTTGGAACGAAATGCGGTTTTGAATACCGGATACTTCGGTCGCTTCGCCATTTACCACTCGAGGTTTGTATTTGAACTTCATTGCAGCGTCGATAGCCGCTTGCTCAAAAATACCCTCTGGATTAGCTTCAACTACTATTGGGTTGCGCACTGCACCTTGCTTAGTCACAGTGAACTCAACAATTACAAACCCTTCAATACCACGTTGCAATGCGCGGCGTGGATATACTGGGGCTACTTTAACAATAGGTAAGTATTCGCCATCACCCGACTCAAGCGCGAGTCCGCCGTCTAAAGAAATATCATCGCCAACATCTGCGCCAAAATCCATTGAAGAACCTTCGGCATTGGGTGTAGGTGAATCCATTTGCGGCTGCTGCATCTGTGGCGGCGGCTGCTCAGGCTTTGGTGGCTTCTTAGGCTTGCGATCTTTCTTCTCGACCTGCTCATCCTGCTTAACCCTTACAAAGTCAAGCACGCTTCCCTGAGGCGGCTCAGTTAGTGCGCTGCCACCCATCTTGATCAATGACTGCATCAAGAAGAACAGGCCTAACGTGATCGCAAGGGAAATTACAAATGCGATTATATATCGTGGCATGATTTATGGCTCTTGAGCTGCAATCGAAACGTCATACACACCTGCAGCACGCGAGGCATCCATCACTTTAATAAGGGTCTCAGTTGTGGATTCTTTATCTGCTTGAATCACAACCGTACCCTGAGGATTTTCTGCGTGCAAGCGCTCGATATTTGCCTGAACGGCACGAACATCGATGCGGCGTTTGTTAATCCAAATTTCACCTTTATCTGAAATAGCGATAAGGATGTTCGCGCGATCCTTTTTAACAGCCGTTGCTGCTTCAGGACGGTTTACATCGATACCCGCTTCTTTCACAAACGATGCAGTCACGATAAAGAAAATCAACATGATAAATACGACGTCCAACATGGGCGTCATGTCGATGGTTGCTTCTTCTTCATCGACCAAATTTTGAAAGTGCTGCTTCATAATAAATACCTTACCTTAATGCGACGTCGCATTAACGTTGAATAATCAATGCATCCTCAAGATGCGTGCGTTCAGACTTCACCATACGATTTAACCAGGTAGCAGCGAAGACACCAGACAGTGCCCCAACCATTCCTGCCATAGTAGGAATAGTCGCTTTCGATACGCCCGAGGCCATGGAACGGGCGTTGCCCGAACCAGAGATAGCCATAACGTCGAATACTTCTATCATACCGGTTACTGTACCCATCAAACCCAACAGCGGACAAAGCGCTACAAGAGCCTGAATAATTGGGATACTGCCATTTAGCCGTATAGTTAACTGCGAAATCGTTTTCTGACGTACTTGCTCAGCAAACCAAGAGGAGCGATCGTTTCGTGCTTTCCACATCGCGACCGCATCTTTTTTTGCTTGCTTATGCCAAACCAACAGATACATTGCACGCTCGAGGATCAAAAGCCACATAACGAATATCAGCAGACCAATGACCAGGAGAACCTGGCCACCTGTTTCTGTGAAATCGCGAATTGCTTCTAGAAACTCGATCATAATTAGCCTCGCTCAGAACGCTCTGCGATAACGCCAGATGCTTGTTCTTGAAGAATGTACACAATGTTTTTAGAACGTGTGTTAAGCATTGCGTAAAGCAATGTCATCGGAATCGCTACCACAAGACCAAGAACCGTTGTGACAAGTGCCGTTGAAATACCGCCAGCCATCAGTTTCGGGTCACCTGTACCAAATAAGGTAATTGCTTGGAAGGTATTAATCATCCCCGTTACCGTACCGAGTAGACCCATCAAAGGCGCTACTACCGAGATAATCTTGATAATAGTAAGGTTGCGACCTAACTTAGGTACTTCACCTAAAATTGCTTCAGTAAGATGAAGCTCTAGCGCTTCAACATCGGCGTTAGGATGATCGTCACGTACTTTAAGAACGCGACCCAGTGGGTTATTAGTTTTCACTTCCTTGCTCTTAAGCTGCTTGTTCACTTTCATGCGAATAAGAGAAAGAGACACCAAACGCTCTAAGGCAAGTAGAAGGCCAATTGCACCAACCACTAGAATGATATATCCAACCGGACCACCCTGCTCCACACGCTCTTTCATGTTAGGCGCTTGAACAAGAAGACCAAGGATAGAACCACCCGTTGGGTCAATACCAAACTGCACTAGCTCGCCACTTGATGCTTGAAGCTCTGCCGCTGAATCGTTGTAACGGTCGGCTGGCTGACGAATAAGTTCTGATACCGTGCCAGTGACACCGTTGTAATCTAGGTATTTACCGTCTGATACCAAGGCAAATGGACCTACGCGAACTACAGGCTTATTCACTTTCTCACCACCGGCTTCTACAACGTCTGTTGTGAAGGTAGTGACTTTGCCAGATTCCGTCATTTCACGCTGCATCTCAAACCATACGCGCTCAATCTCTTCAATTGATGCCAGCTTTGAGCTTGAGCCCATGTCCTGCGCCATCTTGTCTAAGAAGTCAGACCGACCAGGAATTTGCGCTGAAATAACAGAGTTGTAAAATTTATTCTTAGTATCGCCAGCAATTTGCTGCAATACACCGAACAACTCTTTAAGTGAACCAAGACGAGTGTCTAGCGCACCGTTAAGGTCTGCCAATTTAAACTCGTTTTCTTCAAACTGTGTTTCAAGTTGCTCTGATTGCACTAGCATTTGGTCGCGTTTTTCACGGGTTTCGCGAAGAATGCGGTCTTGCTCTGCACGTTGCGCTTGGAAATCACGCTCGCGCTGTTTATTTTGCTGTGATTGTGCAAATTGGCCTTCTTCAAGCTGCTTTAGCAGGGCGTCTAGGTCCATTGCACGGTCACTTTGTGCCATTGCACCAGCGCTGATACTAAGGGCTACTAGACCAACAGCGATACGTTTTACTGTATTAAACATTCTCATCAACCTCTTAGTCTGTAATTGCTACTGGCAGCATTAGCAAGTCTGGGGCAAGCTGTTTCTTCGCCATGCGCAGACCTTTTGTGATTTGTGTACGGTAGCTGCTATCAAGCTCTTCCCACTGACGGGTTTGCTTGTTCCACACGCCCTGCATGCTCGCGTCGCGTGTTTGATAAATAAGTGCAGTGCGACCAAGTCGTAAAAACTCTACGTCACGTTCTTGACCTTTAATTGAATGAAGGCCGCTGTACGACTCCATAGTGCGTCCGTAGTCCATTTCAACTTGGAACGCTTCCATTACGCGACGGAATTTTTCAGACGCTGCAACATCCGCTCTATCCATCATCGCTCTTAAATCAGCAACGCGGTTAGCACGCTCTTCTGGAAGAAACGGCATGTCTAGCTCGATAAATTGAGCCAAGCCATCAATCATACGCATCATTAGAGGCGTAATTTGGCGCTCAACAACAGACACTTCATCAATTGCGGCGTTCAAGTCATCCATTTCTTGGTTTTGACTGTTAATTTGCTTACGAAGCTGAGTGTTATAAACCTCAAGACCTTCGATTTCTTTCATTAACGTTTTGAACTGTTGAAGTTTGCTGTCAATCTGATCGGTAATACCGTTTATTTTTTCCTGCGATTTTGCCGCAGACTCATTAATTTTCGCTGCCTCATCGACAACGGGTTTTAAGACTTCATCGTCTTGTGCTAGTGCTGGTGTCGCTGAAAGCAGACCTGCAACAAGCAAAGCGTTGATAAGCTTCATACATTCAAACCTTTTAAGTTAAAAGAAATCGGATGTAACCGACTATAAGTTTCTGCGCGTAGGATAGGAGTTTTCTGTGACAGTTTTATTACGGAACTGTCATAAATAAACCGAAAGTGTTATCTGTTACACATAAAAAAGACCGCTGAAAAGCGGCCTTTTTATTAGATTTGACCCGCCCTAAATAGCGTTGACACTTTTCAAACTTATTTTGGAGAGTGTAATGCAATCAACAACTAAGCGTAGTCAACGCGATTATTCCCTTGCTTTTAAATTAGCAGTTGTAGAGCAGGTAGAAAAAGGAGAAATGACCTACAAACAAGCCCAGGAACACTATGGTATTCAGGGTCGTTCAACCGTTTTAGTTTGGCTTCGCAAGCATGGTCGGTTAAATTGGTGTGAAGGCACACCTGAACTTTTTAAGCGAGATGGTCGCGTGGATAAACCTCACACAGCGCTCACGCCTGAGCAGCGTATCAAGGCTTTGGAAAAAGAGCTCGCAGATACCAAAATGAAAGCAGAGTTCTTTGAAGCGGTAGTTAATGTGCTTGAGACTGATTATGGAGTCAGTGTTGTAAAAAAGCGCAAAGGCAAGTCATTCAAAAACAGGTAGTGGATACACTATCGATAGCAAAAGCATGCAGATTCTTAGGCATATCGCGACAAGCTTATTATCAGCACCATACACGCTGTTTGAAACGCGCAAAGTATGAGGCCCGAGTTGTGCAGTTTGTTCGCTCAGAGCGAATGCTCCAACCTCGCATTGGTACGCGTAAGCTACAGTACTTAATGCAGGCTCACGCCATGAATATTGGGCGCGATAGATTGTTTTGCTTATTACGCCACAACAGGTTATTAGTGGCGCCAAAGCGTGCTTATCATAAAACTACCAAT
>NZ_JQFW01000015.1:204875-226530 GCF_000753865.1 Alteromonas sp. LOR
CCGCGATAGATTGTTTTGCTTATTACGCCACAACAGGTTATTAGTGGCGCCAAAGCGTGCTTATCATAAAACTACCAATAGTCATCATCGATTTAGACGTCACCCAAACCTCATAAAAGAGGGGTTCATAGCGCAGCGGCCTAATCAATTATGGGTTGCAGATATTACTTATCTGCCTACATCAGCAGGAGAAAGCTACCTTAGCTTGGTAACAGATGCTTACTCGAGAAAAATCGTAGGCTATAGCCTTGATGACAACATGAAAACAGTATCAGTGAAGAGAGCATTCCATGATGCGTTAATGAACAGGCACTCTGGTGAGAAGCTGATCCATCACTCTGATAGAGGCATACAGTATTGTTCAGCAGAGTATCAACGGCTTCATGAAAAGTATGGTGTGAGCTGTTCGATGACGGATGGATACGACTGTTATCAGAACGCACTTGCTGAAAGAGTTAACGGGATACTGAAAAATGAATATCTGTTGAGCAAGCCCAAGGACTTAAATGAAGCTAGGAAGATGGTTAGGGAGTCGATTAACATTTACAATAATCGTAGACCACATCTATCATTAAAATACAAAACGCCCGATGAGGTTCATCGAGCGTTTTTAACTGAAAAAAGTGTCAACTTATATCAGGACTAGTCATGCTTTCCCAATTCTCTATAACATTCGGTTAAAATCTCATAATTAATGCGTATATTTTGTTATACGTAGGACTTGCCGCTAATAACTATTGACCCTTACTTAAAGACAGTTATATATTATCGCTATAAGAATAAACGGTTTTAATTGAAGTAATGTCAGCCGGCGAAGAACAAGCAATAATAAAACAATACCAGCCGCTAATTCGTGCACTTATCCCCTATGAACAGCAAAATCGTTTGTTAGAGGGAATTAATAAGTTTTCCAAACGCTTACCAAGTGCTGTTCGAAAAGTGGTAAAGGAGGAAGTCGTTAGGCTTACCTCTCTTACAGACGCGCCCGCTGATAATTCCGCCTTTGCACATTTTCCTGTGATGAAGTTTAAGCACTTCGGCATTCAAATGCGTTTAGATAAGGTGGGTGCAAAGATCCTCAAAAGTGAAACCTCGCTTTATCAAGACAGATACACCGTCGGCGTCTTTGAATCGGTAATGAACTCCGATTTCTATCAGAACCAGATTAAGAAAGACCAGTTTAAAAAAATCGTGGATGCTTTCAATATTGAGAGTCAGTCTTTTACTGACATCGATTTTGGTGACGACATCGCAATAAGACCTAATTTTACCGTAAGCTCTCCAGAATTTGAAAAGGGAAGGCACTGCAGTGTAAGTGCTTTTTCTCACCTTGGTATGGTGGTAGAAACAAAGCGCCCCCCAAACGTAACCACAGGCGACACCATAACGTTTACGTTACCTGAAGTAGCTGGTTTAACCAAAGAAGCCACAGACATCGCGTTTAACCTTCAAGCAGTAAAATATAATAAGCACCTTGGGAAATATGAGTCATTCTTTGTGTTTCCCGATGATATCGAGCCTGAGTTCTTAACTAATCTAAGACGCTATGTGGAGGCCACCGCTTACAGGCAGCCTTTGCAAAGGGATTTAGAGATTGAGCGCGCCATGCAAGAATTAGAGCGCGATAGAATTTTGGAAAATAGCCCTTGGCTACCCGTTTACTTATCTGCCCATAAAAAGTCGCTAAAGCCAACAATAGCGCTTTTTACAAAAGCCAATGTTGAGCACAACAAAGCTGAAAAGTTACTTGCGAGCTTACAAGATAAACCGTTTTTTGATGCTCTTGCTAAGGAGCTATTGAAATACAATGAAGCGTTCGTCTTTCACGGTACAATAAAAACCAAAAATGCCACGGTAAAAATTACAGCTACCCATAGGCAACTGGTAGAACTGGGCCAGTTAAACGCGTTAGTTTACCTGTTGGCGAAAAACGATGATTTTATATGCAGTCATTGCCGCCTTGATGTTGTGACGCGGACAGATAAGCAAAAAGCGTTTGCCATACATGATATAGCTAGCAAAGAATTTGAGCAGCTCGCTAACATTTCTCATGTCCTCTATTGTAAAGATGTCTCTGGGTATATTGGCAATTTAACCTTAAGTGCGAAATGCAGTTTCAAACCACTATCAAGCGATCTTAAAGCCAGCGGTGACAATTGGCATATTGATTATGTGATGGAAGAGGATTTAGACAGACGTAACGAAACTCGTTACGTCATCGATAAAGCAGCCTCAATTAAAATTGGGCTGCTATCGTCTTTAGAGGCACGGGTTGCCGATTTGTCTGCCAGCGGTATGCGGCTTATTGTTGCGCCAAACAGCGAATTACAAAAAGAAATTCGGGTTTCTGTGCCAGACCTTAAAATCAAAAATGAAAAATATAAGGTTGTATATTTTGAGCCTGCCTCTGGCGTTATCAGGTTATGTTTGGCTGAAGTCGGTCGAAAAACCAAGGTTAGTGCCAATGTAGACACTATTGTAGAAGAAAATACGGCGTATTTTAAAGTAAGGGACATTGCTCGTATTCAGCGTTTAACCCATCGGTTTATATGGGAGTTGGCGGTAAGGCATATGCCTTCTCTAGCAGTGCTGTGTGTAATGAATCGCTTTACGTTAGACAGACTCAAAACCGTGTATCAAAGCGATAACTCGGATGACTTATTTCCTTTTTCTCGTACCCAAAATATTATTCCTTTGCACGGGTTCTTTGCTGACAAAGGGCAAGCCAAACCTAAGTCTTTAATTCTAGAGGCAATGTTTAAAGAGTCAATACAGCAGCATTTGGTCGTACATTGCGTTCGCAAAAGTGACAACAGACTTGTTTTTATTAGAGAGCGAGACTTTTTGTACTCCAAACTTCGCACCCAAATTAAAGAGCAGCTGGATGAAGGAAAAATTCAGCTGAGTTCCACTGACGTAACGGCAATTCGCTGTCACGGTGCTATCACGCCGTTAACCAAGAAACGGTTGGCACAATTATCAAAACTCGATAAAGCGATGTACGATAAATTAGAGACGATGCAAGCAGGGTACACCCACTGTATTTTTATTACTAATATGTCGGCGCTGCATCACGATCTCGTTATCGACAACCTAATTGCAAAACGGGAGTTGAAAGAGCCTGATTCTGTTCCTGCTTAATCGATAAACCGCGCTGCTATCTGCATTGGGTAATGCTTTTTTGTGTTATCTTTTTTCCCATTTTGCTATTCTTACCAATAAATCAAATTAAAGGGTTTTGTGTTGAAAGGGATCGTATCATTTTTGATCATTCTTGCGCTGCTAACGGTGGCGTTCGTTATTGGGTCGCAAAACGAAGGAGTAGTGACGGTAAATTATCTTATTGCTCAAGCAAACATTAGATTATCTACTCTCATCGCTATTTCGCTCTCTATAGGGGTCATTGTTGGTATCTTGATTATGCTAGCGAGTTGGTTGCGTTTGAAAGTGCAGCTAATGTCGGCGCAATCTAAGATGCAGCATTTGGAAAAAGACCACTAATGCTAGAGCTGCTGTTTTTACTTTTACCTGTCGCGGCAGGTTATGGCTGGATAATGGGGCGCAATAGCGTTCGCCAGGCACAAAGAAAGCAGTCGAGCATACTGTCTAAGCATTATTACAAAGGCCTTAACTTCCTTCTTTCAGACCAACCTGACAAAGCCGTTGATACGTTAATTAAAATGATTAACGTGAATAGCGACACGGTAGAAACCCACATTGCCATGGGCAGTTTTTTTCGTCACCGAGGCGAGATAGACCGCGCAATTAAGGTGCACCAAAACTTAGTGAGTCGTGATGAACTTCAGCCTGCACAGCGGGAAAACGCATTACGGGAACTAGGGCAAGATTACACACAGGCAGGCTTTTTAGAACGTGCAGAAAATGCGTTTCTCCAGTTACTAAACAGTGAAAAGCACTACCTCATAGCCCAGCAACAACTTTTCAGTATTTATCAAACAACCAAAGAGTGGCAGCGAGCAATTGAGCTTGCTGAACGTATGGTGGAATGTCACGGCGATAACGATGATGTGTGCGAGCGACTTGCTCACTTTTATTGTGAGCAGGCAACGGTTGAGCTTAAAAATGACAGTCAGGGTGCAGCCCTTACGTTACTTCAAAAAGCGGTTAATGCCGATGCTCATGCGGTTCGCCCTTGGCTTATGCTGGGCGAGTTAGCACTTAATCAAAAACGATACACCGACGCCACTGCTTATTTCGTTCAGGTAGCTGAGCGAGATATTAATTGGTTTAGTGAAGCCGTGCCGAGTTTAGAAAAAATTGCCGAAGATACTGGTGAGTGGGAGAGCTTCGAAAAGAACTTGGAAGCACACTGGCAAGAATGCGCTACGTCATACCTAGCCATGGTTGATGTTTTGCTGAAAAAAGGTGAGATATCGCAAGCCAGTGAGTACTTAATTGAGCAGCTTAGAAAGCGTCCTACCATGCGAGGTTTTAAAACCTTGATGGGTCTTTATATCGACCAGCTCAGCGATAAGAATACTGCAGATAGTTTGCGTTTATTAAAAGAGTTAGTTGGAAAACAAATGCTTCAGCGCCCCAAGTATCGCTGTAATAGCTGCGGTTTTTCCGGTAGAAAATTGTATTGGCTATGCCCATCGTGTAAGAAATGGGGCGTAGTAAAACCCATAAAAGGGTTAGATGGAGAGTAATGATTTATGCCCAAAGCTATTCCCAATGAAGCTATTCCCAATGAAGCTATTCAAAACCCCCGCGTTATTGTAGCGCTTGATTATGACGACAAAGACACCGCATTAGCGTTTGTCGATAAGCTAAGTCCCAGCTTGTGTAAACTCAAAGTAGGCAAAGAAATGTTTACTTTATTCGGGCCTGAGTTTGTTAAGAGTTTAGTGGGTAAAGGGTTTGACGTTTTCTTAGATCTAAAATTTCACGATATCCCCAATACCGTGGCCAAAGCGTGTAAAGCTGCTGCTGAACTTGGCGTTTGGATGGTAAACGTTCATGCCTCTGGTGGGCTGCCAATGATGCAGGCTGCAAAGCTTGCCATTGAAAATAGCAACAACCCCAATACCAAGCTGATTGCCGTCACGGTGCTAACCAGTATGGATCAAGAGCAGCTTTCAGGTGTTATTGATGGTGTTACGCCTGAACAGCAGGTATTGCGACTGGCAGAGTTAACGGAAAAAGCCGGCTTAGACGGTATCGTTTGCTCAGCGCAAGAAGCTGCTGCTCTGCGCAAACGTCATAACGATGATTTTTTACTGGTAACACCCGGCATAAGGCCTAGTGGAAGCCAAGCTGGCGACCAGAAGCGAGTAATGACGCCGCCTGACGCTATTAATCATGGCGTTAGCTATTTAGTGATGGGGAGACCTATCACACAGGCCGCAGATCCAATGGCAGTGTTAACAGAGGTCAATGAATCTATTCGTTGAACAGCGAATTCATTTTCGTTTCATCAATTGAATACATACAAAAAAGCTCGACGTCTTATTACAGACATCGAGCTTTTTTATTTAGTGGGGCTGATCCAAAGCAGTAGCTACAAGATTAAAGCCCGTTAAGCGCTACTTCTGCTGGCGTATAGGTTAGGCCAAGTTCTTCACCCAACGCATCAACAACCGCCTTATACGTGACTTTTCCTTCGTGGGTGTTCAAACCCGCAAGTAAATGCTTGTCATCTAGCATTGCTTGAACTGGACCTTTGTTTGCCAAAGCAAGGCCAAACGGCAGAGTTGCATTGTTTAGCGCCATCGTTGATGTACGCGCAACACCACCTGGCATGTTAGCAACACAATAGTGCACAACATCATCAATGATATAAACAGGGTCTTGATGTGTCGTTGCTTTTGAAGTTTCAAAACAACCACCTTGGTCGATGGCAACATCCACCAATACTGAGCCAGGCTTCATTGCAGCAATTTGTTCACGGTTAAGCAGCTTAGGTGCTGCTGCACCAGGAATTAACACCGCACCTACCACTAGGTCAGCTTTTGAGGAATAGTGCTCGATTGCGTCAACAGTAGAATAAACTGTCTTCACTTGGCCATTAAAGATATCGTCGATTTGACGCAAGCGCGGAAGAGAGCGGTCAAGAATAACCACTTCTGCGCCTAAACCAAGAGCCATTTTCGCCGCATTTGTTCCTACAACGCCACCACCAATAATCAGTACTTTACCAGGTGCAACACCAGGTACACCGCCAAGCAAAGTGCCACTGCCACCGTGGGCTTTTTCTAGGTAATGCGCACCTGCTTGTACAGACATACGACCTGCAACTTCACTCATAGGAGCAAGAAGAGGGAGGCCTCCACGGTCGTCGGTAACCGTTTCATAAGCAATACATGTTGCTCCAGATTCTACGAGAAGTTTAGTCTGCGTTGGGTCTGGTGCAAGGTGAAGGTAAGTATATAAAGTCTGGCCTTTGCGCAGCATCTTACATTCGTTAGGCTGAGGCTCTTTTACCTTTACGATCATTTCTGCTTCTGCGAAAACTTGCTCAGCTGTTGGCGCAATGTTAGCGCCAGCGGCTACGTACATTTCGTCAGTAAAACCAATGGCATCGCCTGCTAATGTTTGAACTAGCACAGAGTGACCGTTGCTAGTGAATTCTTTCACTGCAGCTGGCGTTAGGCCAACACGATACTCGTGGTTTTTTATTTCTTTTGGTACACCAACTAACATACTAGGTCCTCTTATTACTGATGAGCACGGAGTGGCTCGGCTTTAAAAATAACTGTGTGTTTATTTTGGCGAGTATACGTTAATAAAAAGCGAACTATGTGCTGAAAAATAGCAATTACTAGCATATAGTATGGCTATTCATTGTTTTTGAAAAATATAATATGTTAGTGAAAACCCCAAAACACCTTGACCGAATAGACAGGAATATCCTAGTTCAGTTACAAAAAAATGGACGGGTTTCTAATGTAGAACTGGCTAAGGAAGTGGGTCTGAGCCCCAGCCCTTGTCTTGAGCGGGTTAAGCGACTGGAAAGCCAAGGTTATATAAAAGGCTACCACGCCATTGTGGATCCCGAAAAACTTGGCGCCGCAATGTTGGTGTTTGTGGAGATAACATTAACGAAAACTTCTGTGGATATCTTTGCAGAATTTTCTGCTGCGGTAAAACTGCATGACGATATACAAGAGTGCCACCTAGTCTCAGGCGACTTTGATTTTCTGTTAAAGGCAAGAGTGGCAGATATGTCTAGCTATCGAAAGCTATTAGGGGACACATTACTGCGCTTGCCGGGCGTCAGTGAGTCACGAACCTATGTAGTTATGGAAGAAGTCAAAAGTACGTCTTCTTTGCGCATTAATTTGAAGTAATGAAAGCATGGCTCAGAATGTTGCTTTTATGGTAGGCTGTGCAAAAATACAGTGCTTTAATACTCGCGCGCTTTCAATACCTTACAGAACCAATACATATCGGTTACAGAAGGTTTGAGGTGGTTACAGAGAATGGATAGCAGGAAACAAAAACGGGTTTCTTGTACTTATAGCGCATTACATTAATAGTAGTGGCAGATAATTTAAAGGTTTTATAAACGTTATGGCGCGATTAACAGGGGTTCAGCGAGTGTGGGAAGCAGGCATGATAGTCGCTTGCGTTTTCGCCTTTTTCTTATTGCTGGCACTAGCATCTTTCCATCCTGGCGATCCTGGATGGAGCCAAGCCGGGCTGCAGCTCGATGTACACAATTGGGTGGGGGCCACTGGCGCGTGGGTTGCCGATTTATTGCTATTTTCTTTCGGCTTCCTCGCCTATTTACTGCCTTTTGGTGCAGCGTTCTTAGGTTGGTTTCTTTTTCAGCATATTAAAGAGCTTGATGAATTTGACTACTTAACCATAGGTCTTCGCATTATTGGCGGTTTACTTATGGCACTGGGCGCAACGGGTATCGCGAGTATCAACTTTGACGATATTTATAACTTTTCTGCTGGGGGCTTTATTGGAGACGTTATAAGCTCTGCGTTAGTTCCCTATTTTAATACTGCAGGTACAATCCTCCTTTTACTCTGTTTCTTTTGCACGGGGTTTACTTTGCTCACCGGCGTGAGCTGGCTTTCGATAATTGACAAAATAGGCGAGGGCGCTCTGTGGCTTACCAGAAAAACGATTAGTGCACCCCAGCGGTTACTGTCTTTTGAGATACCGCGCTTAGCGCTAACCAGTAATGTTAAGGATAATACCGCTTCATCAGGTGAACTTGATATTACGACCATGCGCGCTGAGCCTGCTTATGAATATGAATCTGAATCTGAATCTGAATCTGGTTCTGATCATGGACAGTGGCAGGAGAGGGGAGCGCAATCTGCTGCGCCTTCACACAATGCACACGATGATAGTGCGGCGAATCAGCATCATTCGCCCTCTGAGAGACAGGAACCACGGTTTACAGTAGACACTGCTACTCACCATACCAGCCAGTCAGATGAAGAGAGCGAACCGCCATTTTATTCTCACACCGACGGTACAGACGAGCCCACACCGTCTTCTAAGGATATTGAAAAAGAGCCGAAAAAATCGCCATTTTCTTTATCAGGCATGCGCGCGGCCGTTAAGGATAAAGTGGGGTTGGGTGATTCTGGGAATTCAGCTGAATCAATCGTTGATAGTAGAGCGGATGAAGATGCTAACGAAATGACTCCTAACGCAACAAACTCTGCCGCTTTCAGTGAAAGCACAAGAAGAGCTGAGCCAACTATCGGTGACTTTGACGAGTTTGATGAATTTAACGCAGACATGCCTTACGCAAGCGACGAAGAAGACTCAGCGAACTCGCATATTCAACCGCCCGTAGAACCTGCAATTACTCAAAAAACGGTAGATACCTCTGTACAACAACCGTTTTCGCCAGCGGCAGTGGGTGCTAAGCCTATTAAGCCAAGACAGGAAATTGATGAAAACATGGCACCCATGCCATCCTTTGATTTGCTAGAGCGAGCCGATAAACACGAAAACCCCCTTACCCAAGAAGAGATTGAGGGTATATCTCGACTGGTTGAGGAAAAGTTAGCCGACTTTAATATTGAAGCCACGGTAGTGGGTGTTTATCCAGGGCCTGTTATTACGCGCTTTGAACTTGATTTAGCGCCGGGAGTTAAGGTAAGTAAAATTACCGGTTTGTCGAAAGATTTGGCGCGAGCGATGTCTGCCATGTCGGTGCGCGTTGTTGAGGTTATCCCTGGTAAATCGGTTATTGGGTTAGAACTGCCGAATAAGCAGCGAGAAATGGTTCGCTTGAGCGAAGTCATCAGTTGCGATGCATTTCAATCGAATAAATCGGCGCTTACCATGGTACTTGGCGCTGATATATCCGGTAAGCCAGTTATTGTAGATTTAGCAAAAATGCCGCATGTGCTCGTTGCTGGTACGACAGGCTCGGGTAAATCGGTAGGTGTGAACGTAATGATTTTGAGCCTGCTATATAAAAGCACGCCTGAAGACGTTCGCATGATCATGATAGATCCCAAAATGCTCGAATTATCGGTATATGAAGGTATTCCTCACTTACTGTCTGAAGTTGTTACCGATATGAAGGAGGCGGCAAATGCTCTGCGCTGGTGTGTGGGCGAAATGGAGCGCCGATATCGATTAATGAGTGCACTTGGTGTGAGAAACCTTAAAGGCTACAACGTCAAAGTTGAAGAGGCTAAGGCAAATGGAACGCCGATAAAAGATCCGCTCTGGAAAAATGAAGAGAGCATGGAAACTGAAGCGCCAGATTTAGATAAATTACCTGCCATTGTGGTTGTGGTGGACGAATTTGCCGACATGATGATGATTGTTGGTAAGAAAGTAGAGGAACTGATAGCCCGAATTGCACAAAAAGCGCGAGCCGCAGGCATACACCTTATTTTGGCCACGCAAAGACCGTCTGTAGATGTTATTACCGGATTAATAAAAGCAAACATCCCTACTCGTATCGCGTTTCAGGTATCAAGCAAAATAGATTCGCGCACCATATTAGACCAACAGGGTGCTGAAACGCTGCTTGGTATGGGTGACATGCTTTACCTACCGCCAGGAAGTCCGGTGCCTACGCGAGTACATGGCGCGTTTGTAGACGATCATGAAGTGCATGCCGTGGTTGCCGATTGGCAGAAACGTGGCGAACCCGAGTACATCGATGAAATTCTAAACGGTGAAGCGTCTGCTGAAGTACTACTACCTGGTGAACAACCTGAAGGTGAAGAGCAAGAGTTTGATGCATTCTACGATGATGCCGTCGCATTTGTTACTGAAACACGTCGTGCAAGTGTGTCTAGCGTGCAGCGTAAATTCAGAATCGGTTACAATCGGGCAGCGCGTTTAGTTGAACAAATGGAGGCGAGTGGGGTCGTAAGTGCACAGGGGCACAACGGAAATCGCGAAGTCATAGCGCCGCCCCCAATAAAGGAATAACGATATGAAGAACAAAGCAATGTACCTTGTACGCAGTGTGCTTTTAGTGGCTGCTGGCGCGACAAGTTTTGTGTTAAATGCTCAAACACAGGCCTCAGTCGAAGCTGCTCCTGAATCAATGGCTGCTCCTGAAACAACGAGCGATATTGATACGAACGACACATCGGCATTAAAAACACTGCTCAGTAATATGCGTCAGTTTCGGGCTAATTTTGCCCAAACCGTTGTGGATGCCCAACAAAATGTAGTACATGAAGCACAGGGTGTGCTTGTGATGACACGTCCTGACAAGCTGCGTTGGGAAACAACGTTTCCAGACGAGACGCTACTGATAGCCGACGGCGAGGCCGTGTGGAATGTAGACACATTTGTAGAGCAGGTTACTGTACTATCTCAGGCTAACGCCATTAAAGACAACCCTGTTATGTTACTCACCTCTACTGATGACAGCACGTGGTCGATGTTTTCTATTAGCCAGCTTGATAATGAGTTATCGCAGCTGTTAGAACAAGGAAACAGATTAGGACAAGAAAACACGTCAAATTTGCGCAGCTTTCAAATAACGCCTAAGCAGCAGGGCGGACAAATATTAACGCTTACCCTTACGTTCAATAGCGACAACGAACTTGCAGCGTTAACCATGTTAGATGCTCAGCAACAAATAAGCACGCTGACCTTCAGTGATATAGAGACAACCTTCCCACTTGCCGCTGATACGTTTGAGGTTGAAGTGCCAGACAGTTTTATTATTGATGACCAGCGTTAATCAGGCATTCGCCCCATTCGCCCCATTGGCCGCGCGGATGCGGCCTACTACCATTGAAGAATACAGCGGCCAATCTCACCTTTTAGGCCCTGACAAGCCCCTTCGTAAAATGCTAGAGGCGGGTCACTGTCACTCGATGATTTTGTGGGGGCCCCCTGGAACAGGAAAGACAACCCTAGCAGAGCTCATCGCCGAATATACTAACGCTACAGTGCTTCGTATTTCAGCTGTGACGTCTGGGGTAAAAGACATTCGTGCGGCCATGGACAGCGCCCAAGATAACGCTCGCTACAATCAGCGTACGCTGTTATTCGTTGATGAAGTGCATCGTTTTAATAAAAGTCAGCAGGACGCGTTTTTACCGTTCGTTGAATCTGGTGTCGTGACTTTTATCGGTGCAACCACGGAAAACCCGTCTTTTGAGCTAAACAATGCGTTGTTATCTAGGGTAAGAGTCTACGTACTTAAGCCACTTGAAAATGATGCTTTGGCTGAGCTAGTAGAACGGGCTTTAGCCAATGTGCAAAAAGGGCTTGGCGAACGACATTTAAAAATTTCAGCACCTGCAAAACAAGCCCTTATCGACTTAAGCAGTGGTGATGCCAGACGCCTTCTCACTTATTTAGAGCTATCTGCCGACTTCACCAGCAGTGATGAAATTGCTATTGGTGACATTGAGCAAGCCGTTGGCCAAAAAGTGGCGAGCTACGATAATAAGGGCGATACGTTTTACGATCTCATTTCTGCCTTTCACAAATCGGTGAGAGGTTCAGACCCCGATGCAGCACTATACTGGTATGCCCGCATTTTAGACGGTGGTGGCGATGCCCTTTACGTTGGTAGGCGTTTGCTGGCCATCGCTTCAGAGGATATTGGCAATGCTGATCCGCGGGCCATGCAGCTTTGCATTAATGCTTGGGATACATTTCATCGCGTAGGCCCAGCTGAAGGCGAACGGGCTATCGCGCAGGCTGCCGTTTATTGTGCATTAGCAGCTAAAAGCAATGCGGTTTATATGGCGTTTAGTGCTGCAAAGGCATTAGCGAGAAAAACGTCAGATGCGCCAGTGCCTATGCATTTACGTAACGCTCCCACGTCCTTAATGAAAGATCTTGGACATGGCGATGGTTATCGCTACGCACATAATGAGCCAAATGCTTTTGCGGCAGGTGAGACTTATTTGCCAGAGAGTATTGCAGGAACGCGATTTTATGAGCCTAGCGAGAGAGGCTTAGAAAAGGCACTTAAAGCGAAACGAGATTTCTTAGACAGCTTAAATTCACAGAGCAAAAACAGACGGTAAAGGGGTATTAGCGTGTCATTTGGCGTATCACACAGCTTAACATTGTACTGTTTTATCGCCGCTGGCGGCGCGACAGGTGCATGTTTACGCTATTTTGTTACCACAACGGTAGATTCTTGGTTTGGAAAAAACATGCCGTTTGGTACACTAACGGTAAATGTCATTGGCTCATTTGCGCTGGCGCTTCTTTATGGCTTGATAGAACGTCACGATTTGAGCGATTCGCCATACCGCGCACTACTAGGTGTGGGGTTATTGGGTGCATTTACAACATTCTCAACGTTTTCCATTGAAACGCTAACGTTGTTAGAAAATGGGCTGTGGCTGAAGGCCGTAGCTAACGTATTTCTTAATGTCGGCGCTTGCTTAATAGCAGGGTGGCTGGCAATTGAATTGATGAAAGGATAAGTAGGAACGCATGTTAGATCCAAAGTGTTTGCGAAGCGATATAGAACAAACTGCCGAACGTTTGGCTGCCCGTGGTTTTAAGCTTGATGTGGCAGCATTTAGTTCGCTTGAAGAAAAAAGAAAAACACTTCAATCCAGAACTCAGGATCTGCAGAATGAGCGTAACGTGCGCAGCAAGTCTATTGGTAAAGCGAAGGCACAGGGCGAAGACATTGCGCCTTTGCTAGCTGAAGTTGGTAAACTCGGTGATGAGCTTGATTCAGCAAAGGCTGAATTAACTGCATTGTTAGATGAAATTACAGTGATGACACAAGGAATACCTAACTTGCCTGACGAGTCTGTGCCTGAAGGTGAGAACGAAAATCACAATGTAGAGATATCACGCTGGGGCCAACCAAGAACATTTGATTTTGAAGTGAGTGACCATGTAGATGTAGGCGAGCGCTTAAACAATGGCCTCGATTTTTCTACGGCAAGTAAAATTACCGGCAGCCGCTTTGTTGTCATGCGTGGCGATGTTGCACGTTTAAATCGAGCAATAGCGCAGTTTATGCTAGACGTGCATACCGGTGAGCACGGCTATCAAGAAATGTATGTGCCTTACTTAGTAAACTCTGACAGCCTGTATGGCACAGGTCAACTTCCTAAGTTTGGTGAAGATTTGTTTCACACTCAGCCAGCAACTGAAGAAGGACAGGGTCTATCCCTTATTCCTACAGCAGAAGTGCCGCTCACTAACATCGTGCGCGATGAGATAGTAGACGCCAAATCGCTACCAGTGAAAATGACTGCTCACACACCGTGTTTTCGTTCTGAGGCAGGCTCATACGGTCGCGATACGCGAGGCCTTATTCGTCAGCATCAATTCGATAAAGTGGAGTTAGTGCAACTCGTTAAGCCTGAAGATAGCTTTGACGCGCTTGAAGCGCTGACTAGTCATGCCGAAGCGATTCTGCAAAAACTTGAATTACCTTACCGCAAAATGCTGCTGTGTACGGGCGATATGGGCTTTGGAGCTTGTAAAACCTACGATTTGGAAGTGTGGTTACCCGCCCAAAATACTTACAGAGAAATATCTTCGTGTTCTAACATGTTAGATTTCCAAGCCCGTCGTATGCAGGCTCGCTTCCGTAACCCTGAAACCAACAAGCCTGAGTTGCTTCACACATTGAATGGTTCAGGTTTAGCAGTAGGGCGTACATTGGTTGCTATTTTAGAGAATAATCAGCAAGCCGACGGCAGCGTAACGGTACCTAAAGCACTAGTCCCTTACATGGGCGGTGTTGAAGTACTTAAACCTCAGTAAAACTGGTAGCTTTGTAACACTGAGTGAACACTGTTTATAGCTACTCGTACTTGTTCAGTTTTTAAAGTCTTCTACTAAAAAGTCTTGTATTAAAGAGGTTTTTAATTAAACGTACAATAAAGGCCTGATGGTTTCTACCTCAGGCTTTTTTTGTATTTGCTGGCTTAAACGGTTATGCGTAACGAGAATCTTGGCTAAACACCATCGTATTTGCTAGAAAATTGTAATTCGTATTTGAAGTCAATAAGTGTGGAAAACATGGAGGCTATATGTGCGGTTTTATCCAACGAGAGACAAACTCCCCAGCGGTGTTTGAATTACTTGAAGAGGTAGGGTTAGGTGAAACCATTCCGCTTTTTAACGATGAGGCACAGCATAGCGATATACTCAATTTTTATCCGGCATTTGGCAAAGCGGTAGATAAACGTATTACTAACCTTATTGTAGATAGTAAGCGCACTATAAACGCAACGTGGTGGTTTGATGCGAGTCCCGTTGGCGATACATTAGCGCTTGGTGATCGCACCACGTTTAATGCACGAAATTTAGATAGCCCGTACTGGCATAAAGCAATATCTAAACGGCGTGGTGTTGTTGTCGCTACTGCAGTGGGTGAGTCTAATCCTTCTGCTAACGGTAAATCACAGTATTTAATGCGTCCTACCAGCGGCGCCATGCTGCTAGGTGTGGTCTATCGAATTTTTAGCAACGGATGCTTTTCATGTGCAGTGGTAACGCGGCCGCCAAGACCTGATTTCAGCCAGTATCACGAAAAATCCATTCCTTGTTTCTTACCCCACGATAAAGAAGTCATTCACGCTTGGCTTGGGAACGAGGAAAACGAAGCCGTCGATGAGCTATTGTCGAACCCCAAAATCTACTGCGACCTAGAAGTCACTAAAGTGAAAACCTTTAAAAGCGGCGAACCTTTGGCATTCGCTGCTATACTGCCAGCTTCAACACGCTAAATAGCCAAGACAGCAGATAACGGGATAGCTGCTTTGTCTGTAACAAAGCTCTCTTCTATGATGTGGTGACAATATTCTCTAGTAAAATGCCAGTGGCACTATTCGGTCTCGGCATATTAGAGAAGGGCATGTTAGGGACGCGCAGGTTAGGGGAGATCACTTTAGGAAAGGGCATATTAATAGAGGCGTTATAGGCAGCGCGCAGGCTTTGGTAGACCAGCTAGCTTTGTTGCTTGTTTGGCCGGGCCTTTTTTGAACAGACGCTGTAAATAGCGGCTATTTCCTTTTTCGGGGCCAAATTTATTTGCCATGGCTTTTACCAGTGCTCTAATAGCGGGGCTTGTTTCGTACTCTTCATAAAACTCGCGAACAAAACGAACGACTTCCCAGTGTGCATCGCTTAGCTCAATATTCTCTTCTTGGGCCAGTAAGGGCACCATTCCCTCATCCCACAACGTATAATCTAGCAGGTAACCCGCTTTGTCTGTTGGAATTTCATTTCCGTTGTAGGTAAAGCTAAAGGTATCTTGTGACATATTTCTCTCGTTCGTCTTTCTCTTAGATTTTTCTCTTAGGTCTTTCTATTGGCTTTTCTCGTAGCGAATTCTCGTAAGGCTATTTCGAAGCAGCGTCGAATTGGTCACTTCAGTGCCGCAATTTCTCATAGGTAGGCCATATCACCTTTTTAAACCGCCAAATACGCTTCACCAAATACGCTTCACTAAATATTCTTCACCAACACGAGCCACACACTCTTTAACGCAAATCAATCTAACCCGTAAGCTCAGAGCGTAACCCATTGCTGATGACGACTCGCTAGCTCTGCAAATTCTTGGTAATTGATTATCGAAACATTGTTCACAACACACGCACCTCGAAGTGCTAAATCTTCTTTTACTGCAAAAAGCATAGTCTTACTGGGGCTCGCCTCGGCTTCGTTCGACAACGCTTTACGCTTAGCTAATAGTGCCGCAGTGCTGGACTGTGCAAAAACGCCATCGCCAGAAAATACAATGATGGGCGCCGAGTCAGTGGCTTGGTCTTTTTTAACACCGGTATTAGAAGCCGCCTCATGATCTGTAATTAAAACTGCATCTAAATTTGCATCGAAAACGGCATTGATTAGTGCTTTGTTGCTATCTGAAAGCTGTGTACTGGTAATATTGATAATCATTAAAAGGTTACCACGTGATCAGCACGTTGAATCAATGCTAGTCGCTGTGTAGCGCTTAGCAGTTGTCCTTCGAGTTCTTCTATTAATCCGGTATTTAAAAGCACACTATCGATTGCAAAGGCGTTAACGCTATCTTTGCAGATAAAGCATTCTTCAATATCAAAAAAAGGCATAGAGGCTAAACGTTTGCTGTGGTTCTTTATCCCTTTTGTTGATGCTGTTTGAACAAGCTGTAATACCCCTTCACCTTCAAAAAGAACGTGAACCGTATGCCCATAATTTGTTGCTGCAAGCGCAAAGTCTAGCCCGTCTTGACTAAACGCGCTTCCATAAGGACTTTGGGTAAATCGGATAAGTAAACTCGCCATTAAAATTGTACCAACCTAGTGCAATTATGTAATTCAGTAAAAAACTCGCCCAAGCCAGCCTGAATAAAAGGAGCTGTTAAATTCGCAGAGGCGATGCCGTTATTAACCGCTTCTTGTTCGCTTACAATACCGCGTTTTACAGCAGCGGTAATGCATACCAACAGTTTTACATTATGAGCATCAGATAGCTTTTTCCACTCACCAAAGCTAAAGCACTCACCACCAGCCTCAAGCATAAGGTTGTTGGTATGATAAACCCCATCGCCATAAAAAAAGACATTATCAATAGTGCTGCCACTATCAATCACGCCCCCAATAAACTGAAGCGCACGAATTGCACTGTCGCCATGAAAGGGCGGTGAGGTAATTAAAACTGAATATTGCGCCATAAAAAGTCTTCCAAACAAAAACACCCCGATTAAGGGGTGTTTGTTTTACGTATTAAACGCTTGTTTAGTCGTCGCCGCCAAATGCACCTAGAAGGTGAAGTATCGCAGTGAACAAGTTGTATATGTTCAGGTAAAGCGACACAGTGGCGCGAATGTAGTTTGTTTCACCACCGTGGATAATACGGCTAGTATCAAATAAGATGAAACCAGACATAATAAATACGATAGCTGCTTTAATTGCTAGGCTTACCGCTGGCACTGCAAAGAAGATGTTCGCAATTGCAGCAACAAGCACTACCACTAAACCTACAACCAAAAAGCCACCCATAAATGAGAAGTCTTTCTTAGTCGTCAGTACATAACCTGATAAAGCAAAAAACACGAGCGCAGTTGCGCCCAATGCTTCCATAATCAGACCTGGTCCCGCCACGCCTAGATAGAAGTTTAATGTGTAGCCAAGGGACGCACCCATCAATCCCGTAAATGCAAACACCCAAAAAATACCTGATGATGTGTCTGCTTTCTTCTGAACTACAAATAAAGTGATAAATGCGCCTATGGTCATGCCTAATGACATCATAGGAGAAATACCTACTGCCATTGCGACACCTGCACAAACTGCACTAAACGCTAGTGTCATCGCAAGCAGCATGTAGGTGTTGCGTAGAACCTTGTTCGTCTGCAATACCGATGGTTGAGATGCACTAGAATACATCGAACGTTGATCCATTGTTTCCTCCAATAGGACTATGATATGACCACAACTGGTACACTTGTAATTAGTGTATGTTGTATGGGTTTTAGTTCCCATTTTCAAGTAGTTTCAGATGAAAATGACGTTATGTGCTTATAAAAACACCCAAGGTACACACTAAATACGTTATTTGTTTGATTTATGGGCACTTAAATAACTTTTTTAATTTTTCTCTTTACAGCGAAAAAAATATCATTAAGATACGCAGCACTTCTGGAGAGTTGGCAGAGCTCGGTTTAATGCACCTGACTTGAAATCAGACGTGGGGTCAAACCCACCGGGGGTTCGAATCCCTCACTCTCCGCCAGATTTGAGAAACCCGCACACTGTTGCGGGTTTTTTTATGTCAAAAGAAAATATACCTACAGATCGGCGCTGATTAGACTTTTGACTAAGACTACAGTCGCATTGTTACCCTCCTTAGACCTGTTTACCCTTGCGCTTCCTTTTAGCGACCCACAGGTGTTTTGTGTCTCAAGATAGCGCTTCATATAAAGAGCTGCATAAGCCAAGTCACTCTTTCAAAACCCGAGATGATTATCTCAATCACGAATTACAAATACTGTCTGTTAAACGCTGGCGCCCGAATCTTCCTTTTAAAGACTACCGCATTGAGTGGGAAGACTTTATTCCAGGCATGGCAGCGACTATAGGTAAAATTGTTATGGTTGCCGCGGTGGTAGGGGCTTTTGCTGCACCGCTTGGTTTATCGCCGGAATTTGTCATAGAGAACGTTCGCTTTGAGCTACTTATCGCCGCCGTTTTGTTTGTTGTACTGATTTCCGGTTTTTTAAATCCATCGGCTAACTTGGCCGGCACCCACGGACCTTTGTTACCTCTCGTGCCTTTAATGGTCGCATCGGGTGGTCACCCCATGGCGTTAGGGTTATTAATTGGAGTACTGGGCTTTTTATTGGGGATCACCAAAGGGGGAAGCCTGCTTGCAAGGCTAACCAGTAAAGGTGTGTGCGGCGGTCTCTTACTGTATCTCGGTTTTATTGGCATTACTGGGCAGGTAAAAAAACTGTTTGAATGGGCCGAAGGTTTCAATATGGGCTATTTAGCGTTTGTTGTACTCATTGCCACTATTGTGATGTTTGCATGGCTCGAGCACATCAAAAAGCGCTGGTTAGCCATTCCTCTTGGGGCCGTCATGGCCGCGGTGATCGCACTTGCGATGGGTGCGCCTTTTGAATTCACGACCTCGCCAGGTATGCCAAATTTAAACCCAGCCTATTGGTGGGGTGAGAATACCGGTTGGCAGCTAGGGCTACCCGATTGGTCTCATTTTGTTGCCGTATTACCTTTTGCTGTGTTGGCCGTGGCTATGTGGTCACCGGATTTTCTCGGTCAGCAAGTATTTCAAAAACTGAGCTATCCTAAAAATAGTGAAAATGCCTACATGAATATAGATGACACTATGATTGCTGCGTCTAGTCGACAAGCAATAGGCTCAGCGCTTGGAGGTGGCAATATTGCCTCATCATGGGGCACCTATATTATTCCAGCGTCAATTGCCCGCAGACCCATACCCGGTGGCGCAATAATAACAGGCCTGTTGTGCGTGATAGCCGCAATTTGGGGCTATCCCATGGACTTGGCAATTTGGCCTCCAGTGTTATGTGTCGCCCTTATTGTTGGCGTGTTTCTGCCTCTCATGGAAGCTGGCATGCAAATGACCCGAGAGGGCAAAACAACCCAATCTGCAGCGCTTGTTGTCATCAGTTCAGTGCTGGTGAACCCCGTATTTGGATGGTCGTTTACGATGCTGCTCGATAACCTGGGTATTGTAGGGTGTAAAGAGCGAGCGTTAGATCTTGGAAAGGCGGGTAGGTGGCTAATACCAGGCATCACTTTTATCGTGCTATGTACGGTAATGGCGCTGATTGGCATGTTTCCCGGTGTGCCGGCCATCATGTCGTCTTTTCGTGTTTAGTTTATCTATCCCAATGGGGCGTATCGTCAAAAAATTCGCATAAAAAGTCGATAAACACCTTAAGCTTTGAAGATACTAGCTTACGGTGAGGGTATACGGCATAAAGTGATATAGACTGTGGAACATAGTTTTCTAGTATGGACACCAGTTCACCGCTTTGTAGCGCCTTAGATACAATAAATGTAGGTTGCAGTACATAACCCTCACCGTGCTTTGCCACGTCAGCAAGTACCTCTCCGTTGTTGGCTGTTAATCGTGGTGCGTGCTTCTGCGCATTTGTTCTCAGGGCCTGTATGAGTTCCGATTTGTCGTTGTCGTAGTTAACATGTGCATATTCGAGATAATGCTCTGGACGCAGTTCGCATGGGTGCTGTGGAGTGCCGTACTTCTTTAAGTAGTGTGGTGATGCGCAAACAGCAAGCTTTATCGTAGTCACCTTTTTAGCGATCAGCGAAGAATTGCTGAGTATGCCTGCGCGCAATGCTACATCTAATCCTTCTTCCACCACATCCACTTTTCTATCGTTTAGCTGCAGGTTGATAGACACGTCGGGATATTGGGTTTGGAATTGACCAATACAGTCTGATAAATGAAGGGTGGAAAATGAGACCGGAGCGCTAATGCGCAGTGTTCCCTTTACTTGAGAATTCAACAGTCCAAGTTGGCCTTCCATATCATTGACACTTTCAAGAATATGATTAGCGTGCTGTAAGCACTGATAACCGGCCTCAGTTAAATGAATCTTTCGAGTGGTTCGGTTGAAAAGACGCGCGTCGAGACGCTTTTCAAGCTGGTTGATATATTTGCTAACGAGTTGATTAGACATATCGAGTTTCGATGCAGCCTTAGTAAAGCTGCCTTCGTTTACTACCACAACAAACGTCTTCAATAGATCTATTCGGTCCATAACCATAGCCTCTCAGTCATCTTTCAATATTATTCACTCATTCTTCGTAAATAACATTGAAAACAAATTGTTGATAATAATTCAATAATTGCACCATTTATTCAAGCATTGTTGTTAGTTATTATTCTTATCATCTTGAGATTACAGCTTATATGACAGGCACTCATGAATTCATAAATTAAAAACTATTGGAGATTAAAAAATGAAAAATTCACTACTAAAAAGCGTATTTACAACTAACAACAGCATCGCCAACCTTGCATTACGCCTACCAGTAGGCATTATTTTAGCTGCACATGGTAGTCAGAAACTGTTCGGCGTATTTGGCGGATACGGATTAGAAGGTACGGGTCAGTGGATGGAGAGTATTGGCTTAGCGCCTGGCTTTTTAATGGCGCTATTGGCTGGAAGTGCTGAATTTTTTGGCGGAATAGCTTTAGTACTCGGTTTATTAACTAGACCTGCGGCAATGGTAAGCGCCTTCACCATGATTATTGCAATTGTGACTGTTCATGGCAGTAACGGGTTATTTATGAGTAACAACGGATACGAATTTGCATTATCGCTGCTGGCTATTACTGTGGCATTAGCCATACAGGGTGGGGGTAAGTATTCAATAGATAGCACAATAGTAAAAAAATTCGAGCTATCAGAAAATTAAGAGCAGCGTTAGTCTATTAATAGTGATTGTGCTGTGCACTAAGCCGCTATTGTGAAATTGAAATGAAACCGAATAGTGGCTTAGTCGTTGCAGTGCTTAGTCGTTGCAAAGACAAGTGCGAATTGCTCAATTTTTGTTACTACAAATCAAAATATAATCACATTGTTCACCAATTCGCCAGTTGATTGATTTTATTGAAATAAGGGCTTTACAGGCCAGCCAAAATCATTATCATACGCAGCACTTAAGGAGAGTTGGCAGAGCTCGGTTTAATGCACCTGACTTGAAATCAGACGTGGGGTCAAACCCACCGGGGGTTCGAATCC
>NZ_JQFW01000015.1:226540-367905 GCF_000753865.1 Alteromonas sp. LOR
ATTAGATTTTAAAAGTCGTATTTAAATGACAACCTAATTCCTGTACCGCGTGTCTCTGACCTAAGCAATGCATCGTTAAACTCTATTTCACGATCCTCACCTAAGATATTCTGAACCCGCAATGTGACAGTGCTATTAAAATCTGGATAGTACTTGTACACCATATCTAGCGAGTGGAACGGCTGCTCGTAGTTGTCGTCGAAGCCATCGATACCCGCTATAAGAATACGCTCACCAAATACGTTGTATACCAGTGACGCAGTGTGCTCACCGTTGTCTGAGTCGTAACCTAACTGCATGTTCAACACATACTGAGAGTGACCCGTCATACGTCGTTCCACATTCGTAATTGCTGCAGATACGCCGGTTTGATCCACAATACTCTGGCGATCTAAAACAATCTCAGAGTCGCTCACAGTAATGTTACCGGTAGTAAATAGATTGTCCCATATACCGTCGCCAATGAAGGCCAAGTCTTGTAGGAACTCAAACTCAACCCCGTAAACCTCACCAGATTCAGCATTTGCAATACGAATGAGCGGTGGACCATCCTGAGCCGGCGACTGAACTGACTCGATTGGCGCTTCCATATCTTTATAGAAAAGGCCTACCGATAAGTTGTTGCCTGCTTCGCGATACCACTCCCAACGTAAATCGTAGTTAATAATATCCGTAGTGCTAACACCTGGCGTACCCGCAATTGGGAAGTTCGTTAACGGGTCTAAGTAAGTTGCCGATGACACTTCACGAAGATCTGGGCGAACTACCGTTTGGCCTATGCTTGCACGTAGCTGCATATCGTCTTCAAGGAAGTAGGTTACAGCAAGCGCTGGATAAAACCCGTCTTCTTGGAACGCTAATTGTGCACGATCAGCTTCGTCACTTAAGTCAAACTGATTAGTACGCGGATCCAATGGCGCTACGACCTGACGGAAATCTTCATAACGTGCACCACCGGTGAAACGCCATTTGTTGTCGTAGAAGAAATCGGCTTCAAAATAGTAAGCATCAACTTTTTGACCTGCTACGTAATCATCGCCCGCGATTGTAGTATCACGAATAATTGGTCGACTCGATAACTCTAGAGAATCGAGAACGCTATCGCTGAAAATCTCGCCAAAGTCGTTTCCGTCTAAAATAGAACGGTTTTCAACACCTAGCGTGTTTATGTCAAAGCGACGGTTTTCAGCAGAACGTGTTTTAGTGACAAAACTCGCTCCAACCTTTAACTCAGTTTCCCAATCACCAAAGGACATCGGGTAAGTCACGTTATAACCAAAGTTCTCTAAACGATCGTGAAGGTCTTGGAACGTGTAACGGGCCGCTGTTTGAGCATCTGACAAGAAAATTTCATTTTCATCGTCAAAAATACCGTCTTGATTCACGTCTTCCATAACGAAACGCGCGTTAAAGTTACCTGGAGCATGACGTACAGAACGACCCAACGAGTATGTCCAGTCAACGCCCATAAAATTTAATTCAGGGAATGTATGCTGACCTTTTACCTGGTTGGTATAAAGTGAACGCTCTTCATACTGTATGTCGATATCGCGAATACGCAAGCCTTCTGCCTGGTTCAAGTTTTCAGTGTTACCAAACATTTCACGAATTTCATCGCGGGTATCGTTCAACACGATGAGGCTGTAATCGATGCGATGCTTTCTATCGTAGTCTACGCCCAGCGTTAAAAGCGAAGACCAGGTTACTGTTTGCTCTGTACCTTGAATATCATCAAAGAAGCGTACATTGATGATTTCATCGCCGACCAAGTCTGGGTCTTGCAACTCATATTCTTCTGATGATCGGGTCTGCGTAGAGTAACGTGACGTGGCTAAGAAACCAAAACGCCAATCATCATCGTAATCGTAGCTATCACCATAAGTGACGTTGAAGCGCATGTCAGGATCCGCTGACGTCGTTTCAAGACCGTATGCTCGGTTTGTTCCCTTAAATAGCTCTAACGCTTCTTCAGGCTCTAAATCATCTAAGAAGTTCTTTGAATCCCAACGCTCTTGAATAGCCGCTGAAGCTGCGCGTGTACCATCATCTTCACCTGTCCAATCACGACCGCCACCGGCGTAATCTAGAACATCGCCAGAGTTTTCTGTGTCGATACCAAAAGCGGCAGATACATTGAATACTCGCTGTGTAGGAATAGACTTCAAGCGAATATTAACGTTACCACCACCAAATGCCGCTGGCATTGAGGGAGAATACGATTTTTGAACCGCTAGACTCTCGATTATGCTCGATGGGAACAGATCCAGAGGTATTACGTTACGCGTCGGATCTGGACTTGGAACGATGGCACCGTTTAGCTGTGTTGATGAGTAACGTTCACCAAGACCACGCACATAGATGAATCGTCCATCTACCAATGTTAAGCCAGTTACACGACGAAGGGCCCCCGCTGCATCACTATCACCAGTGCGAGCTATTTGCTCAGCACCCATGATGTCAGCTACGAAAGCTTGATTTTTACGTTCTTCCATTACTGCCGTTGCGGTGCCCTTTAGGCGCGTTCCGGTAGCCACTACTTCTTCAATCACTTCATCTTCATCTGATTGAGCGTAGGCCATAGTCGTTGGAAACAAGATACTTGCTGCAACAGCTAAGCTGATGGGTTTTAGAAGAAACCTGTTAGCAGGTCTGTTCATGATGAACCTCTTTAAAAAGGAATACTTTTACGAATAAAAAATTCGTGTCTTACAAACTTAAAAGCAAGTGCGTCACTTTTGCAACGCACTTGCTTGTTTTTAGCTAGTGAACTAGGTCTTATTCAAGACCTACAGTCCAACCTGCAGTCCAATCGTTGTCAGCGTCTTTAACTGCACCGATAAAGTCCACAGAAGAGAAGAAGCTATCCAGTGTTGAAACGTCTGTCGCCGCTGTCGCATCTACTGTGTAGATTCCGTCAAGTACAGTTGCAGTTTCGTCTAGTAAGCTGTTACCAGTTTGAGCCGTGAACCACGCAGTTTGGTCGAAGTCACCCGAGTCACGAACGTTTTCCGCACATGCTAGTACTGATGTCTCGAAAGTTAGTTGAGGGTCGTTAGTACCGTCCATGTTAGCTAGTAGTGTAGTGTCGCCATCGCTTAGGTCAGCTTCGAAACACTCACCCATGCCTGCTGGACCTGTTACAACAAAGTTGTAAAGCTGCGCGTTAGTTTGGTCTCGAAGTAAAACACCTTCTGAGTCAGCATTAGCCGTGTCGAACTCGTTACCGATAATTGTCATATTAGCAACCATTGGGTTAGAGAACGCTAGGCCGTCACCGCCATCGCCGTCACCTTCAATGGCACGGTTAGCGTCAGAGTTATCATCTGCATGCTTAACAAGTACAAACTGTAGCTTACCTTCGTAGCCATTATCCCAATCTACAGAGTCATCTTGAATGCCTGTAAGGGTAAGGTACTTAACGTTTACTGCACCACCGAAGAACTCAACACCGTCATCTGCGTTTTTGTGTACTTGTACGTACTCAACAGTAGTACCAGAACCAACGCCGCCGAAAGTGATACCGTTTAATTCGTTATCTGGAGCTATTTCGAAACCACCGTGCATTACGCGAACATAGCGAAGTGTACCAGAGCTGTCTTCGTTGTCTGTTCCACCGAATACCGCACCTTCCTGCGCACCTTCAACTTGAAGTGCACACTCAGTACCGTCTTGAGGACACTTAGTCGATTCGCCGTTACCTAGCACGATCATACCGCCCCATTGACCTGCTTCACCCGCTTCAAGGCCACCAACAACGTGGTCACGTGAAGTAAAAGTAATTGGGCTTTCAGCAGTTCCGTTTGCATCAATTTCTGAGTCACGGCTAACTACTAGGTAATCGTTACCAGATGCACCGTAAACTGTTACACCAGGCTCAACAGTAAGTGTTGCGCTGTTTTCTTTGTCGCCACCGATGAACACTGCACCAGAAAGCGCATATAAATTGCCCTCTGTAAGTGTTAGGTCTGACGTTACCGTACCTGAGATTTCACACGTAGTCGTTTCGCCGTCTACTGGCGTGATAGTGGTTGTACCTGCAGGGCAACCAGACGCTGATTGAACCAGGTCGATGTTACCGCCACCGAATCCAAATGCCCAACCTTGACGCCAGTCAGTTTCACCAACGGCACCAACAAATGTATTTGCTTCAAAGAACGTATCTAAAAGAACAGATGCGTCGCCGCCAGCTGTAAGAAGTGCGCTTTCTGAAGTTAGCGTGCCGTCTGGGTTAAGACCAAGGTTTGCACGATCTTCAAACGCGATTAGCTGGTTACCTTCTTGTCCAGTAAACCAAGTTTCTAGGTCAACTGCACCTTCAGGTGAATTAAACGGCTCAGAACATGCTATTGCAGAGTGAGTCATTGTAAGGTCACCGTCAGAAAGGTTGGCTTGAACCGTTTCATCAGTGTCCATTTCTAAACACTCGCCCATCGCTTCGGGACCAGTGATAAGGAAGTTCATTAAGTTCGCGCCAGTTTGGTCGCGAAGTAAAAGACCTTCTGAATCAGCATCGGCTGTATCGAACGTGTTACCAATAACTGTCATGTTAGCAACCATTGGCTTAGAGAAATCTAAGCCGTCACCACCATCACCGTCACCTTCAATGGCACGGTTAGCATCAGAATTGTCAGCCGCATGCTGAACGTAAACGTACTGAATTTTACCTTTGTAGCCATTATCCCAGTCTACTGAGTCATCTTGGTTACCAGTAAGTACTAAATGCTTAGCATTTACCGCACCACCGAAAAACTCTACACCGTCGTCGGCATTGCTGTGTACCTGTACATAATCAACCTCTGTACCAGAACCTACACCACCGAACGTAATACCATTAAGCTCGTTGTCAGGTGCAATTTCGAAACCCGCATACTTAACAACAACGTATTTAAGAATACCTGAGCTGTCGGTGTCATCATTACCACCGAATACTGCACCTTCTTCTGCACCTTCTACTTGAAGCGCGCAATCAGAGCCGTCTTGAGGACACTTGGTAGAGTTACCGTTACCTAGAATAACCACACCGCCCCATTGGCCAGCACCAACTTCGTCACCAACCACGTCGTTGAACGATGTCATGATTACTGGAGCAGATGCAGTACCCTCTGCTTCGATTTTTGAATCACGACTTATTACTAGATAGTCCGCACCAGTGCGACCGAAGATAACGGTACCTTCTTCAACAGCAAGCGTTACGCTGTCGGCTTTGTCGTTACCTACAAATACAGGCCCTTCAAGCGCCCATACCGTGTCGTTTGTTAGAGTAATAACACCTTGGTCGTCTGCATCATCAGCGGTTAAACGACCAGAAAGAACGCGAACTTCAACTGTTTGACCAAATGCGTCAGAAACTTCGCCGCTAAGGAAAGAACTTGCTTCGCCAGGCGCATTGCTTACTGGGTCGGTTGTACCGCCGTCGCTGCCGCTACCATCACCAGCGTCATTATTGTTATTTGTTGTAGTTGTAACGCTGTTGTCAATATCGCCTTCGCTGATATTGATATCGCCACCACAGCCTGCTAGCACTAATGCTGTAGCAATTGCTGAAGCTTTAAAAAGTTGCTTAAGTTCCATGTGTTTCTCCAAGTGCGGTATTTTTATGGATTTTGAAAACGACGAAACTGTACCTAAGCTAAATGACACATTTGTTACATAAAAAAACTGTCATAAAAGTTTCACATAAAAAGCCTGAATTTTAGACTAATGGCTAAAAAAAGAAGAAAAACAGGAAAAATAGGGGTTTAGGGGCTTTCAGCGCTGATTTTTGTGCATGTAGAGGAACAAGTAACAACGGCTACAGATAAAAAATAAGGAGAAATATTACAGTGTCACAATTATCGAACCACGTTGCATGACACTTTAGTTACAGTCTTTATGACAAAATTTGCGCTTATTTACCCAACAGACGGCGCTGTCGCAATAACACATCTTCGCGAATGGGAAAGTATCCATCTCGGACAACTTGGTTTTGTCCTTGCTGGGATAAAATATAGCGGATAAATTCTCTTTCAAGAGTAGGCAATGGCTCACCCGGCTTTTTATTAACCACTAAATAAAGAAAACGTGCAAAGGGATAAGTCTCATCTCGCACCGTATCGATAGACAAAGGAATCAAGCTATCTAAGGTTTCACCTAAAGCAAGTGCCCTTACTCCCGCGGTCTTATAACCATAGGCTGCATAGCCAATAGCGCCGGTTCCACTTGCCACTGACAGTACTACTGATGCCGACCCCGGCTGTTCATTCACTGTATTTTTAAAATCGCCATCGCATAACGCCGTTACTTTAAACAACCCATACGTACCCGATACCGAGTTACGCCCATAAAGTCGAATTGGTGAACGATACCCACTTTCATCCACGCCTAATTGCGACCAGCGGCTAATTTGCTTTTCTGCACCACAATATAAGGTTTGAGAAAAAATGGCGTCAACGTTTTCTAACGTCATCCCTTGAAGCGGGTTTCGTCTATCCACGAAGATAGCAATAGCATCCATGGCGACTTTTAATACTGTCGGTGGATAGCCATGTACATTAATAAAGTCTCGAATTTCACTGGGCTTTAGCGCCCTACTCATTGGACCGATAGTCGCCGTGCCCTCAATAAGCGCGGGCGGTGCGGTTGATGAGCCCGATGCTTGAATTTGAAACCCCACCTGTGGATATAAGGATTTAAATTCTTGCGACCAAAACGTCATTAGGTTGGCAAGCGTATCTGACCCCACCGAGGATAGCTTTCCGGCAACTCCAGGCACTCGTTCGTAGTTGGGTATCGTCGGCTTAGTCGAAACAGCCGGCGTATTACTGCCGTTGCTTGCTGCATTGGTCAATGAATTTTGAACACTGCTGGTTTGAGTACTGCTGGTTTGAATATTGCTGACTTGAATACTGCTGGCCTGCACGGAGCTCGCAACAATTAACGCAGCTAATACGGCTATCATACTTAATGCAGAAACCCTGTTGACCAAACTCACTCTTTTCATTCAAACGCCTTCATTCACTTACCTGCATTCACACGCTTTTTTCTACACGCTTTTTTCTACACGATCTTATGAAAAACCCGTTTTCATTACCTGCGTTCACGATTGATCGGCAATAAGTTCATTGTCTAACACAAATGAAAAATGACTGCCTTGACCAATCTCACTGCTTATATCAAGAGACGAATTATGATGGCTAAGCACGTGTTTCACAATAGATAGCCCTAATCCCGAGCCACCGGTTTTTCTAGAGCGTGCTTTATCAACTCGATAGAAACGCTCGGTAAGTCGATTTAAATGAGTTGGCTCAATGCCGTCACCATTATCAATTACAGAAAATTGGGCACCGGCAGACTGGCGGCTCCAATAAACGTTAATCTCACCGCCTGGCGGCGTGTAGTGCACGGCATTAAATACCAAATTAGAACAAGCGCTACGTAATTCTGTTTCCACACCATATACAAACAAGTCATCTTCTATGTGAAATTTGATTGTATGTTGCTTTTCTTTATTAAGTGCCTGGGCTTCACGCTCTATCAGCGCAAGCATAGAGCCTATATTAACAACGTTTTCGTATACCCTTTCTGAACTGGCTTCTATTCGAGAAAGCACTAGCAGGTCTTCAATCAGGTTTTGCATTCGATGAGTTTGGGTTTCCATTTCATGCATGGCTTTTTTCATGAAGGGATTAGCATCGTCACTTTCCGGCATTATTTCTAAGTACCCGTTAATTACCGTTAACGGCGTGCGGAGTTCGTGAGACACGTTAGCCACAAAATCTTTACGCATAGCCTCTAATTGGGATACGCGGGTAATATCTCGGGCAATGAGCAGCAGATGCTCCTCACCATAAGGCATGATTCGATATTCGAAGGTTTTATTCGCGTTTGTCGGCGACGGTACTTCAATGGGGTACTTATAATTTCCCGCATGAAAGTATTGAATGAACTCTGGGTGTCTAATTAAATTATCGAGCCGACGCCCTGCGTCTTTTGGCCACTTCAACCCAAGTTCAAGTCTTGCTAATCGGTTACACCATAAAATACAGGCTTTAGAATCAACTACCACGGCAGCATCAGGCAATGCCTCCGACCCTTCCCTAAAGCGCTTTACTAGCTCACCAAGCTCTTTTCGCTTATTGCGGTTTCTGCGCTGTAAATAGTAAATCCCTTCATATATATGTTCCCACACGCCACGTACTGTGGGGGGAGACATTTTTCGGCTATGCCACAACCAGCGATTTAATTTGTACAAATGCCAGTAATTAAATAGCAGTAAAATGACAGCGCCAAAGGCCACAGCAAATACCATATCGTTAATTAACCATCCTCCAATGGCAAACGCCACCAAGAATAATAATAAACGAACCGTACTTCTGAACCATGAGAAGGGGTAATACATAGTGGAACTCGTGTTACAGAAATTTACGGACACATGGCCGATAGCTCAATGTGTCCCTAGTGTGGGGCGTTAAGACTTACCTGAAAAGCGGTATCCGGCCCCACGAACGGTTTGAATCATAGCATCATGACCATGACTCGAGATAGCTTTGCGCAATCGTCGAATATGTACATCTACGGTTCTATCTTCAACATACACATTCGTGCCCCACACATTGTCGAGCAGTAACTCTCGACTGTACACGCGCTCTGGGTGCGTCATGAAAAAATGCAGTAGCTTAAACTCTGTCGGGCCCATATCTAATGGCTCGTCGTTTGCCGTAACCCGGTGAGAAACCGGCTCAAGCTTAAGGCCATTGAACTCGATAGGCTCTTCGTTTGACGTTGGCGTTACGCGACGCATGACAGCTTTGATTCGGGCTACTAATTCTTTAGGGGAAAATGGCTTGGTAATATAGTCGTCCGCACCTGCATCTAAACCGCGAATTTTATCTTCTTCTTCGCCTCTTGCGGTAAGCATAATTACTGGGATATCTCTTGTGAACTCATGCTGCTTTAGGCTTTTGGCCAGCTGTACACCACTTCCACCAGGTAACATCCAGTCGAGCAGAATAAGATCAGGATATGGCTCACACACTTTCTCTTTGGCAATATCAAAATCTTCTGCTTCAATTACAGTGAAACTAGATTGTTCTAAAACGAATTTTAGCATTTCACGAATAGGGGCTTCATCTTCAACCACCAATATTGTGCGAGACATGTTTGTTTTCCTGGTCATTTTTAATTTTTCGCTATTATTAATGTGGTCTGTGACAGTTTTATTAAAGTCATTACAATTATGTGTCAAGTTTTGCATATATTCTACTCAGTACATAGTTTGAACACATAATCTTGTTAATTAATAGAAATTTGCATATTCTTACGAGGCAAAAGCGCATAGAGCTACACTACTCGATTTTAGACAGGGGCAAGTTTATCGATGGCTGCGGTTAAAACAGGGTTATCAAGGAAGCTCTTAACAAGAGTACTTTCAGTATATTTTGCGCTTACACTTATTGTGACGGTGGGGCAAATATTCACCGAATATCTCAGCACAAAGAACCACGTTGAAGAAGAGCTTCAAACCCTCAAAAATACGTTTTCTTCTAGCTTAACCCGTGCCATGTGGGAAATTAATGATGACCAGGTTAGAGCGATAGCTGAAGGTTTAATGTCGATCCCCATTGTAGAGGGTTTACAGGTACGTGGTGAAAACGGCAACTTTATTACCGAGCAAGGTATCCGTAAAAGTCGCTCACCTAACCCAGTAGAGCGTGAGGTGATTGAAGACCATTCCGGTGGCGTATTTAGTTACAGCTTTCCTCTGGTGTTTAAATTCGCAGGCCGAGAGTCTACCGTTGGCGATGTCACTCTATATTCTAGTTTCGACACTATATTCAGTCGAATTGAGGTAGGGGTATTTTTCCTTATTGGCAACGCCATTGTTAAAACCACCTTCCTTGTCTTTCTGTTTATGACGGCTTTTCGCACTATGCTGTCGGAACCTCTGCAAAATATTACCGAACAAATGGGAAGATTCGACCCCGAACGCCCAGAAGAGAGTAAACTTAACCTTGAAGTAAAAGACGACAACGAACTACTGCAATTAAGAGACTCATACAATGGGGTCATCGATGACTTAATTGCTTCAAATCACAAGCTAAAAAGCGCTCAAAAAGAGCTTACCGCCGCTAATACAAAGCTAGACGACCAAAACTTGGTACTCGAACAAGAGGTAGCGAAAAAGACTGCGTCGCTGTCGCAAATCATGCTAGACCTTGAGCAACAAAAAGATGAGCTTATTGCCCACCAGCGAGAGTTACGTCAAGAAAACAAGAATCGGCAGTATATTGAAAGCGAATTGCGCAAGAAGAACGATGAGCTGGCCGGCTCTATGCAAACCTTAAATCAAGCGCAGCAACAATTGGTTGAGTCAGAAAGAATGGCGTCGCTAGGCGGGCTTGTTGCCGGTATTACCCACGACATCAATACTCCTCTTGGGGTCAGTGTTACTGCAGCTAGCTTTCTACAAGAGCGACTTATTAATCTTAAGCAAGACTTTGAAGACACCAGCTTAACCAGTAAAAGTATGGCAAGTTTTATCGATGAGGCCGACCAGACTGCTAAATTGCTGCTGAACAACCTAGGCAGAGCGTCAGATTTGATTGCCAGTTTTAAACAAGTTGCCGTTGACCAAACCAGCGAGAATGAGCGCGACTTTGACCTAGGCGAATATATTGCGGAAGTACTTCAATCCCTCCAGTCGGGCTACAAGCAAACTAAACACAATATTACGGTTAATTGCCCGCCAGAATTAATAGTCACCTGCGCGCCGGGGGCCATCGCGCAAATTGTAAGCAACCTTGCTGTAAACTCCCTTAACCATGCATTTGAAGATAAAGCAGTTGGAAACATCAGTTTAAATGTTGAAGCAGTTGATGACCAAGTAGTCATGCATTTTGAAGACGATGGTAAAGGCCTCACGAAAGACGAACTTTCTCAGCTATTTGATGCCTTTTTTACCACTAAACGAGGCTCAGGAGGCAGTGGCCTAGGTACGCATATTGTGTATAACCTAGTCACTCAATCTTTAAATGGTAAGATTGATGCCCAAAGTGAGCCGGGTAAAGGCCTTCGCTACACCATAACGTTTCCAATAAGCCAACATTAGGGCGTGTTGAACTTTGCTCTACGAATGTTGGGCTAACAACACGCGCTAAGATGCACAAACCTTTTCTAACGCTTTTCATTGCAAGCCTTACTCAATTTAAAGAGAGCACTGCTAGCCGAGTATTCCTAACGGTGCATTTCCAATTGCGCGGTGACGCGTTGGTTGATACGCTTGCGCCCTAATTTTTGAATGAGATTTTCCCTTCTATGTGGTTTAAAAATATAAAAGCATTTCAATTAACACAGCCACTGTCGCTCGATGATGACGATTTAGAACGTATGCTTAACGAGCATGCTTTTAGACCTTGCGGCAGCCAAGATATGGCGACTATGGGATTTGCTTCACCCTTTTCTCAAGCTGGCAAATCGGGCACCATGTTTCACTGTGTTCAGCAGCGCTATTGGATAACGCTGAAAAAGCAGGAAAAGATTTTACCTGCAGCGGTTGTTAATGCTGAACTTGAAGAAATGGTTGCCAAGATAGAAATGGAAACTGGAGCCGCGGTTGGTAAAAAAGCCAAAACAGATTTAAAGCAAGAAATTCAAACGCGCCTGCTACCACAAGCATTCACAAAGAATAGTTATACCCATGGGTTTATTTCGCTACCGGACAACTTAGTGGTAGTGGATGCCTCATCAGATGGCAAAGCCGAGGCGTTTCTCGCTATGGTAAGAAAGGCGATTGGCTCACTGCCTGTTGTGCCATTTACCCGTCATAGCCTGCAAAGCGAGTTAACGCATTGGGTAACAGACGCGACGCCAGATAACATCGATTTGCTTGAAGAGGCAGAATTAAAATCTGCTGACGACACTGGCAGTGTCATTCGCTGTAAAAATCAGCCTCTTGATAGCGACGAAATTAGCCTGCATTTATCTGCTGGTAAACTTGTTCAAAAAGTGGCGTTTGAATATGCTGAAAGCCTATCGGCAATCATGTGTGAAGATGGTGCGGTAAAACGTATTAAATTTACCGACCGCTTTAAAGAAGAAACTGAAGACGTCCCTAAAGATCAGGTTGAAGCTCGTTTAGATGCAGAGTTCGCACTGATGTCAGCGGAAATAACCACGCTGTTAAACTTCCTTCGAGATACATTGAAGCTGAATGACAACGACCTGTAGTTTTTATTAAGCCCTGATTACCCCCAACGACGCTTATTGGGGGTAATGTATTATTGAGGGTAGTGTATTATTGCCATAAATCGAGTCTCACCTGCATCATCTCTGTAAGCATGCGCCTGATCTGCCGCTAATACGCATTGCTCCCCTGCTTTTAGCGTTTCCCACTGACCGTTTTGCATCACACTTAACACGCCAGAGATAACATGAATACGCTCAGTTACACCTGCTTGGTGAGCTGTGGAGTGTTGCTCATGGTGTTGAGATAATACCAGTTCAAACACCTCAAATGACGTCAGTGGATCAAAGGGGAATAAAGTGACAACCTGCATATTAGGGTCGGCAATCAACTCAACCTGCGGTTGCAGTACACTGGTTTCATTACTGGTTTCATTACTGGTTTCCTGGCTGCTTTCTTGGCTGTTTGCGCGTGTTGCTGCAGTGCTGCCCAAGAACGAAGAAAAAGAGCACTGTAGTCCAGTGGCTATTTTCCACAGCGTAGCAATGGTTGGACTCGACTCCCCTCTTTCTATCTGCCCTAACATGGCCTTTGATACGCCGGTTAACTGAGACGCACTATCGAGTGATAGCTTTCTTTCGCCCCTTACCCGCCGTAAATTTTGCGCCACATTATGGGTAATTTTACTTCCGCTGCCTTCCAACATACCTACCTTATTGCCAAGAAATCATTAAAACCTTTTGGCTCAGTATACGTTATTTTTGCACTTGTGCGCTATAGCGCACAAGTGCTACTCTTGCCCCACAAACTTTGTGCGCTATAACGCACAACATTTTAGTAACGGTAATCATTTTTCAAAGTGAAAACAGTAAATACTGTTCAAACAAAGGCATGGACAATGAGTGGATTTTCTTTACGGCATATTAGCGCGGGGGTTACCGCTGTCATTGTTGGCTATAGCAGTGCCGTTGTCATCGTTATTGACGTCGCGAAGCGTGCCGGCGCGTCAGACGCTATGGTGGTAAGTTGGCTACTAGCCTTAGGGCTTGGCATGGGAGTAACGTGTATTGCTTTTTCATGGTTCACTAAAGTTCCCGTGGTGACGGCATGGTCGACACCAGGTGCCGCATTTTTACTTACCACAGTAGAACAATACTCCTACAGCGACGCTATCGGCGCTTTTATCGTTTGCGCTTGTTTATCACTCATAACCGCGCAAAGCAGACTTCTGCTTAAACAAATTAGCCGCATCCCACCCGCCATCTCAAGTGCGCTCCTTGCAGGTATTTTACTGCCCCTGTGCCTCGCTATTTTTAGTGATGTGAATGAGTATCCCTACATCGTTGCGTCATTTTTAGCGGTCTATATAGCCGGAAGTCGACTTTTTCCCCAGTATTTAATGTTGGTGCTATTAATATTATCTCTCATAGTGACCGTTTTCATGCAGAGCCAGGCCAGTGATTCAGGCTTCACGTTTGTGTTAGGCGCCCCAACCCCTGTGTGGGTTACCCCCACATTGTCATGGTCTGCTGCCATCGGTTTAGGCTTACCACTATTTATCATTACAACGCTATCGCAAAACTTACCAGGCATTGCCATTCACCATATCCACGGCTACTTTCCAGACCATAAACCCATACTTTCTGGCATTGCTGTTGTACAGGGAATACTTGCCCCTTTTGGCGGTTTCACGTTTAATCTTGCCGCGATTACTGCCGCAATTTGTATGGGAAATGAGGTAGATAATGATAAGCAGCAACGTTACAAAGCTGCAATAGCTGCAGGTATTGCGTATTTGATAGTGGGCCTTTGTGCATCGGCCATTGTGTCATTATTTGTCAGCATGCCTAAGGTCATCATTCATCTATTGGCAGGGCTGGCTTTGCTAGCAACACTTCAGGGAGCATTTTCCAAAAGTATGGAAACGCAGTCTCATCGCGCACCAGCACTGTTAACACTGCTGTGTACGGCATCTGGATTCAGTTTGCTTTCGTTACCCTCTGCGGTGTGGGGGCTTGGACTTGGGCTCGGATTACTTTTTGTGCAAAAAAGGGAGGGGAAGCCTTCTTAAATTGTTCTTTTTCAGTGAACTTCAATATAAATAAAAAGCCAGCACGTAGTTGGGAATAGACAATTTCTACCACAAAAATGTGTGCTGGCTTTCTTTCAATTCAATACCTTGTAAATAAGGTGCTAAGGCCTTAAAAACATACGCTTTACATGAATATTTGTTTCGCTGAATTTGACAGCTCTGTAAACTCGTCGCTGTGCAATACGCTAATATCGTCAACCACGTTCCGCTGCATGGCTAAATTGAGTACGGCATCTTTTTGATTATCCATCGCGCCAGATAGGGCTGCGCCCACGCGAACAAAGTCAATATAGTCTACGTTTTCAGGAATAAAGCTTAGGTCTTTCCAGTGCTGTGAAACGTTAACAAAGGTCTCGCCAAATCCCCATTCTTTCATAATGCTCGCGCCCACTCGACCGGATAGTTTGTCTATCGCTACATCGAGGAACGAGGGATTGGCAAAGACTTCTGGGTGGCGCTCGGCTTCAGTTAATACAGGAAGCACACCAATATTATGAACTAATGCGGCTAGCGTCATGGTATCCAGACTCATCTCACGCTTTTTCGTTCTCGAAATGTAGAGCTGCAGCACCGCCATTGAGTTTGCAACGATATCAACGGTACGCACCCATTCTTTTTGCAAATAGCGCGTGACGATGTCATTTTTTGACACAAACAGCTGTTCCATGGCCAACGCAGTAGAAATATTTTTAATTTGGCGCAGACCAATTCGCGTAACGGCTTGGCCAATCGACGTTACTTTTACGCTACGCCCCATGTATGCACTATTCGCAATTTTAATCATGCGGGCGCCTAGTGATGGGTCTTGGCCAATAACGTCGGCCATTGCATTGAGGTTTATATCAGGATCATCAGCCGCTTTTCTTACTTTTAACGCAATTGCTGGAAGCGTAGGCAGTACAAGCGTGTCATTATTTATTTTTTCAACAAGAATAGTTGAGAGCGCGTTCTGTGTAGACATAGTTCTACCCTTAGACTTTTTATGGCTTGTTCAAGCCAATCACTTACTAAAATATTAATATCGTTTATGCAGTAAAGCGCGATTCGCTAGCGGCATAATCGATAGTTGTGCGTTCGACTTTCATTTTCAATACAGCATCCCTTCATATTTTCAGCGGGACAGGCTTTTTATAATAGTATAACTTTAACCATACTATCGCAGTGTTTCGATTTCGACCAACTAAATATACAGGCGAACAAGCCACCTATTACAGTATAGATAATAGACGAGAAAATACTTTTGATTTCAAACAACAAAGTGAATAGTAGAAGCTATTTGCCTTTGATGTAAAATCAAATTAATACGATTAATAAAACTAACGACAGACGGTAAAACAACCAATGAAAAAAATAATAAGAACAGGTCTATCTCCTGTAGCAGCGGCACTTGCCGGTGTATTTATGTTAGGCGCATGCAGCCAACCCACAGATACTAAATCAGCAAACACAGCACTTGAAGACACGGCGGACACAGAGCAGACTCTGCTAGTGGATGAGTCAAGACTGACTATTTATCACCCAGTGGACCTTACCGCCAATTTAGACCATCTCAGCGATAATCAGCATAAGATGCTATCGCTTCTCATTGATGCATCAAAAATAATGGATGAGCTATTCTGGCAACAGGCATTTTTTGGCAGCAAAGCCTCATTTTTGAGTGGGATTAAAAGTGAAGAGGTACGTCACTTCGCTTCAATTAACTACGGTCCATGGGATCGTTTAAATGGCGATACCCCCTTTATCAGTGGCTTCGATGCGAAATTCGCTGGAGCACAGTTTTACCCCCATGACATGGAAAAGGCTGAATTTGCTACCGCAGAGTTTGCTGATAAGCAGGGGCTATACTCCATGGTTAAGCGTGATGAAGCGGGAAATTTGTATTCCGTGCCTTATTCAGAAGCGTTTAAAAGTGATTTGATGGAAGCCTCTGATCTTCTTCTTGAAGCGGCCGAGCTTGCTGAAGATGAGAGTTTTAAGGCGTACTTAACATTGCGAGCAGATGCACTGTTAACCGATGACTACCTTGCCTCTGATATGGCGTGGATGGACATGAAAACCAACCCTATTGAGTTAGTGATTGGCCCCATTGAATCCTATGAGGATCAGTTATTTGGCTACCGCGCCGCGTTTGAAGCTTATGTGCTGGTGAAAGACTTAGCATGGAGCGAAAAGCTTGCTAAATATGCAGCGTTTTTACCCGAGTTACAGCAAGGATTGCCAGTAGCAAAAGCTTATAAAGCCGAAGTGCCGGGGTCTGACGCCGACCTAAATGCTTATGATGTTATTTATTATGCAGGTCACTCTAATGCGGGCAGTAAAACCATCGCCATCAATCTACCCAATGATGAACGTGTACAGTTAGAGAAAGGGACTCGTCGACTACAGCTTAAAAATGCTATGCAGGCAAAATTCGACAATATCCTCGTGCCTATAGCAGATACACTTATTGTTCCTGAGCAGCGTCAGCATATTACCTTCGACGCCTTTTTTGCCAATACCATGTTCCATGAAGTGGCTCACGGTTTAGGCATTAAGAATACCCTTGATGGTTCAAGCACCGTTCGCCAGGCGTTGAAGGAACACGCATCCGCATTAGAGGAAGGCAAAGCCGATATTTTAGGTCTCTACATGGTGCAAAGTCTTCTTGAGAAAGGTGAGATTACAGAGGGTTCACTAGAGGATTACTATGTCACCTTTATGGCCGGCATATTCCGCTCGGTTCGCTTTGGTGCAAGCTCAGCGCACGGTAAAGCAAACATGATTAGGTTTAACTTTTTTGCACAGCAAGGTGCGTTTGAGAAAACTGAAGACGGACTGTATCGTGTCAACATGCGAAAAATGGGCGCAGCCGTGGAAGCGTTATCAGAGTTAATTCTTACCCTTCAAGGTGATGGTGACTATGATGGCGTTGGTGAACTTGTCGAGACAATGGGCGTAATTAAGCCGCAACTAAACTCTGACTTAGCCCGTTTAAGCGATGCTAACATTCCAGTGGATATACACTTTAACCAAGGTAAAAAAGTGCTGGGATTACCCGAGTGAACGCAGTTTAATTTTTAATTTTTGCTTTTATAAAAAAACGCCGCGTCATTGCCAATAACGCGGCGTTTTTCATTATTTCACGGCTTTGTAGGCTGCTCGCTATTCAACGTGCTTTTTCATATCTTCTGTGTACGGAGGCCATCCTAACGGCTTCCCAGCCAGTACATGAAGGTGGATATGGTAAACCGTTTGGCCACCAAACTCGTTGCAGTTCATGACAGTTCGAAAACCTTGCTCGGCAACCCCTAAATCGCTGGCCACCTTCGCCGCTACTACCGATAAATGACCAACCACTTCCCTGTCGTCAGCTGTAATATCGTTGATTGTGGCAATGGCCTTTTTTGGAATAACAAGAAAATGGACTGGAGCTTGGGGATTAATATCCTTAAACGCCAACGCCATGTCATCTTCGTAAAGAATGTCCGCGGGGATTTCTTTATTAATAATTTTGGTAAAAATAGTGTCCGACATCCTGTTGCTCCTTTTATTTACACTGTAATCTGACGCGCCTTAAAACGTTATGCCATTCTGGCGCACTGCTTTTTTACAAAGCGAGCTCTACAAAGCCAAGCTTGACATGTCTGCCTTTCAAATTTGGCTTTTTAATCTCGCTCTCTAGCTGTTTTTTCTATTCGGGCTTTTCTGTTCAAGCTAAGCTTTTCAACCACAGGTTAAGCAAAGACAAACCATAAAAGTATTGCACCAAGCGCGAGGCGGTATATCACAAAAGGAAGCATCCCTATGCGCGCAATCCAGCTTAAAAATAGGTAAATGCAAAGGTAAGCACTCACAAAAGAGAACATAGCGCCGTACATTAATGCTTGCCAGTCCACCGCCTCGTTGGCTTCAATCAAATCGTAGGTTGCCAATAAGCCTGCCCCCAGTATCACTGGAATAGACAATAGGAAAGAAAAACGGGCGCATGCTTCACGCTTTAAGCCAAGCATCAATCCTGCGGTCATGGTTATTCCCGAACGGGACGTACCGGGTATTAAAGCTAACACTTGCGCCAAGCCAATGAATATCGCTTGTTTCATGTTAAGTGTATCAAGCTCGTGCTTTCGCTTGGCGGTCGCATCGGCGTACCACAATACCAGGCCAAAAATAATAGTTGTTGCGGCAATAACCAGCGCCGTTCGGGCGTTATCTTCAATCCAGCCCTTCATAAGAAAACCCACAATAACCGCAGGAATGGTCGCAATAATGACGTACCACGCCAGCTTACTGTCAGTGGACTGCTGTTTACTGAACCCTTGCGTACACCATGCAACCGTCATCTGCATAATTTCTTGGCGAAAATAAATCATTACGGCTAACAAGCTGCCCACATGAACCGCAACATCGAAGGCCAAACCTTGGCTTACCCAGCCAAAAAGCTCCGCCGGTAACAGTAAATGCCCCGAGCTACTAATAGGTAAAAACTCCGTTACCCCTTGGATAATAGCTAAAATTATAATTTCAAAAAGTGTCATTCCCTTGCTTAGCTCCAGGTAAAGTCAACAGGCCAAAGTCGCTGCTTCTGCTTATCGAAAGACGCCCACATGTGGGCATAGGTTTGTTGTGTTTCAGGATGAATACTATTGGGTACCAGCTCTGCCAGTGGCCATAATACAAAGGCATTGTGACAAATCTCTTCTCTTGGTAACACAACGGGTGAACGAGTCACGGTGTCATCATAGGTAAGAAGGTCTAAATCCAATGTACGAGCACAAAACTTTTTGTCGGTGTGAACCCGCCCATTATCCCGCTCAATGTTTTTCAAGGTTTCGCATACCTGTTCTATACTCAGTGAGGTATTTGCCTTAGCCACTAAATTATAAAATGGACTGCCGTTAAACCCTACCGCTTCACTTTCGTACACTGAAGACAGCGAAACGTCTTGAAAGTGCTTTTTTAACGCAATAATTGACTGTCGAGTGTAATGCTCACGCTCAATATTAGAGCCTACACTAATTAAAATGGTGTGTTGAGACATTAACTACGCTCTCGGCAAAGCTCGACTGCCACCGTTTGTGCATTGGGTAAAATATTCGGCTTTACAATTTTAACGGTGATAGCGGACACCGCAAAAGCGTCAAGTACCGATATCATTACGGCGTTACCAAAGGCTTCTAAAAGTTCAAACTCGCTACGCTGACCAACGTCAACAATACACTCTGCCACTTTTGCATAGTCAATGGTGTCGTTTACATCATCGCTTTGCATGGCTGCGTTTAGGTCTGCGGTTAGGGTTACGTCTAAAAGCAGCGCAGTTTGCTGTGTGCGCTCCCAATCGTAAACCCCAATTAACGTATTTACCGTTAATCCAGTTATATATATTTTACCCATGAATTCTTTCAACTTATGTGTTTACTGGTCTTACTACTGCGAATTGACTTACATAAATGCAGGCCAAAGGTGGTATATCGTATTTGGATGAAGTAGCGTTATGCTGATGCAAAGCTTACCGCAGTAAATGATGCACAACTATACCGCTGTATGGCAACACGGGGCAACTGAGGTTTTCATATTTAACGAAGACAAAAACGTTACATGAGACTGAGAAACCTTAGTTTGAATAATGAGGGTCGCGGCTAGCAGTTAAACACCTAATAGCGTTTTAACAATTAAAACGTTAGGAAAATGAAACGCCAATGAGTGAAAAAATAAACTAATGATTTCCTTAACAATATTAATGGTTGCCGTTGCGTATCTTTTTGGTTCGCTGTCGAGTGCGGTACTCATCAGCCGAGTATTTCTTCTTCCCGACCCAAGAACTGCAGGCTCTAAAAATCCAGGCGCCACGAATGTATACCGGCTCGGTGGACGTGTACCAGCCCTACTTGTATTGGTTATGGATATTTTAAAAGGAACCATCCCCGTTTATGGCAGTTACTTTTTAAATATTGAACCTGTGCTGTTAGGGCTAATTGCAATAGCCGCATGCCTTGGTCACATTTTCCCACTGTACTTTGGTTTTAAAGGCGGAAAGGCGGTGGCGACCGCTTTTGGTGCCATGTTGCCAATAGGTCTAGACTTGGCAGGGCTTCTCATTGTGAGCTGGGTGCTTGTGGTCTTTATCACCGGCTATTCTTCATTGGGCGCGCTTGTTGCCGTAAGCCTAGCGCCCCTTTTTACTTGGCTGGTAAAACCGCTCTATACAATTCCAGTGGCCATGTTATCCATACTCATTATTATTAGGCATAAAGACAACATTGTACGGCTTTTAAGCGGCTCTGAGAGTAAAGTGTGGGATAAAGGGTCTATCAAAGAATGACTCGCCCCCAGTGTTAATGTTTCTGCACTAATGTTTCGATGTTAGTGTTCCAGTGCTTATGTTTCAAAGTGAGTGCACTAGCCCTTGATTGAGTACTTCAAGTTTGCCATCTATGGGCGTGAACGGCGCTATACCCATTATTTTAGCAAGCGCAGGATAAACCTCTAAGTTACTGAACACCGGCAGCGTAACCCCTTTTTTGAACGCAGGGCCTGCAGCAATAAAAGTGGCGCCCATATCTGGCAGCGTATTGAGGTAGCCATGACCGCCTTTGCTGATATGACCTGTTGCATCATCAATAAAACGCGCTGGGGGTGCCACCTCTAACAGGATGTCTCCCGTTCTACTCCCCTTTTCAAATTGACGTATTTCTCGCTGAGCATCGCTAAGCACAACGAACTGTCCCTTATACTGCTCATTAGAGATAGCAGATAAGCGGTTTGTCTCTTGCAATATCACTTCTTCACTCGCGTCTTTAGGAGCGTAAATATGAACTTGTGCGCCCTCGTTTTCTACCGAGAATGTATCTGGGATAGACAGTGCTGACACGTCAATGACTTTACTGCTATCTACCGGAGTCATACCGTGATCCGATACAATGACCACATTAACGTTTATGTCTAATGCTTGAATTCGGTCATACAACTCACCCACGAGGGCATCCACTTGCACAACTGCATCTTTGGTTAAGGGCGAATAAGGCCCTTCGTCATGACCTACCGTATCGGTGAGCGAAAAGTAGCCAGTGACAAAGCGAGGTCGAGATACTTCAGGCAAACTTAACCACTGAACCATCTGGTCTATTCGCTGTTGATAGCTTGTATATTTTGAATAAGGAAAGTGATAGGTGGGAAGCGCGCCGCCAATTCGTGCATCAGACTCTGGCCAGAAAAAGGTTGCCGCTTTAAGCCCGTTTAGCTCGGCTAAATTCCACAGTGGCGTTGCCGTAATCCAGGTACTGTCTGTCTTTCCTTTGCCCATACTGTAGCGAGCATAGCCCTCTTTCGTTGGTCTTGTTTTGTCGAAAAAACGATTATTCACGATGCCATGATGTTTAGGTAATAACCCTGTTATCAACGACAGATGATTAGGAAACGTATTTGCTGGGTAAACCGGTGTCATGCTTGATGCGCGCACGCCCTCTTTGGCTATGCGAGCTAGATGAGACGCGCCGTGTAGCTCGACGTAATCGTGCCGAAAACCATCCAGTGAAATCAACACGACGTACTGAGTCTGCTGCGTGGTCTCTTCACTCGCACTTGCGGTGTGAGATAACACCAGTAACATCCATGCAGATAACACAGCGGTCATTAATTTAATCATGTTCTTATTCCTTATTGCGAACACATTAGGCGCACATCAAATAAAGATGACGCGTTCCCCGTCTTAGACGCGCGCCTGCACCTAATGCCTAAACCTAATACCCAAACCTAATACCTAAACGCTTGAGTCTATACCCAAAACCTAACACCCAAACAGCAGTATCTAAACTGCAGTGAGCGTGTCTAGCGGCCAGCGAGGCTTGGCCTGAGAGCTTAGTTCAAGGACTTCGTTTGCTTTTAATCTTTGCATTCCGGCATAGGCAATCATGGCTCCGTTGTCAGTGCAGTAAGCTAGGCTGGGGTAGAATACTTCGCCGTGTAGCTCATCCATCAATACCTTCATTTTTTGCCTCAGCATGTGATTAGCGCTGACACCACCGGCAATAACTAATCGTTTCATGCCCGTCTGTTTCAGCGCCCGCTTACATTTGATCATAAGCGTGTCCACCACAGCCTCTTGGAATGCAAATGCAATGTTAGCTTTAACTTGGTCGCTGCCATCAGATGCTCTAATTGTGTTTGCAGCAAAGGTTTTGAGGCCGCTGAAGCTAAAATCTAAACCTGGCTTGTCAGTCATAGGCCTTGGGAATTTATAATGACCGGGCTCACCCTTTTCCGCTAATTTGGCAAGCAATGGACCGCCTGGATAATCTAAACCGAGAAGTTTCGCGGTTTTATCAAACGCTTCACCAGCAGCGTCATCGACTGACTCCCCCAGTACTTCGTATTGACCAATGCCTTTTACATTCACCAACATTGAGTGGCCGCCAGAAACAAGCAACGCCACAAAAGGAAATGAAGGCGCATTGTCTTCTAACATCGGTGCTAACAAATGGCCTTCCATGTGATGCACACCAACCGCCGGTACATTCCACGCATAGGCGAGTGAGCGTCCAACGGACGAGCCCACAAGTAAAGCACCAATTAAGCCTGGCCCCTGAGTGAAGGCAACGCCGTCAATATCCTTTGATGTTGTATTTGCGTCAGTCAGCGCTTTTTCGATAAGGGGAATAATTTTGCGGACATGATCGCGAGAAGCCAACTCGGGAACGACTCCACCATAATCGGCGTGCAGCTTAACTTGGCTGTATAACTCATGAGATAATAAGCCCTGCTCGTCATCATATACTGCAATGCCGGTTTCGTCGCACGACGTCTCAATTCCTAAAATTCGCATTAAGCGCTCACCTTTTTACAACAAAAACCAATAATATTACTAGCGATCTGCGGCGATCATCTTTATGATCCGCCCGTGATTATCTTTCTAACCCGAAATTCAAAACCCAGATACGCTCTAAAAAGGCAGCGTTAGGGGGATGAAACTGGGTAGCTTATGTTTCTTAGGCGCAGAGTTTACCTGTAAACCTGCATTCATGGAATGCTAGCAAAGGAGTAAATGCACGATATTGGCTATTTTTTAGCAATTCATCCTTTACTTTCTCTGCAGAAATGATTAGAATTTCGCACCATTTTTAACCCGGGTGGCCTTTTTAGCGCACAATTTTACCCGGATATACACAGTAAAGTTTTGAGGTGAGTGTTTAAATGCCTATCGTTAAAGTTAGAGAAAACGAGCCGTTTGATGTGGCGCTGCGTCGTTTTAAGCGTTCTTGTGAAAAAGCAGGTGTTCTATCTGAAGTTCGTCGTCGTGAATTCTTCGAAAAACCTACGTGGGAACGCAAGCGCAAGAAAGCTGCCGCTAAAAAGCGTCATCTTAAGAAGCTAGCTCGTGAAAACGCACGTCGCGTAAAACTCTACTAAACTAGGGTTTAATTACGAGTACGAAAGGTGTTGCCATTGCAGCACCTTTCGCGTTTCTGAAGTATCAAAAAGATCCTTATTTGGATCTTTTTTTGTATCTGTTTGCTTTTAATATGAGGCCAAAGTACCAAGCTAAGTATAAAGAGTAGTCCTAAACCCTAGTATAAAAAGTAATGCTAAGCCTTAGTATAAAGAACCGTGCTAAGCCGCAGTGCAAAGAGCAGTACGCAGCAGCTGGCGCATATCAATTAGCCTTTTCTGATAACCAATCCGTTTTACAATCGCGCTATAATTAAACTCGTTATCGAACCATCTACATTGAACTCTATTTTTCATCCTTTTTATTTAGCGCTTATATTTCGTCCACCCATTTTTTAGACTTCTCATTGGGCCCTTTCGCTTATAAAGCTTCCATTTATCTTTCTATTGATTATCCTATTGCCCATAACGTTATATCCAACAACGACTCGCTAACAAAGGATACGGAAACTATCATGGCATTAATCGATGATTTAAAATCTGCCCAAAAAGATGCAATGCGCGCGAAAGAGAAGCTGCGTTTAGGCACTATTCGAATGGCCCTTGCGGCAATTAAGCAAAAAGAAATAGACGAACAAATCACGCTCGATGACCCTGCTGTACTCGCGGTACTCACGAAAATGGTGAAGCAGCGCCAAGACGCCGCGGCTCAGTTTGATGCAGCAGACAGAGACGACCTTGCAAGCAAGGAACGGGAAGAAATTACCTATATTGAACACTTCTTGCCTCAGCCACTTACTGATGAAGAACTCAATGGGTTAATTGATGACACCATGGCCTCAACGGGTGCATCGGGTATGCAAGATATGGGGAAAGTAATGGGCGCATTAAAACCAAAGGTACAAGGTCGCACCGATATGGGCGCACTTAGTGCAAAAATTAAAGCCCGCTTAAACGCCTAAGAATGTAAGCGCAATAGTCACCGATTCGAAAACCATTAGTAGAGAGTGCTGACTATTACCAATTGCCGCAACCAACAAACTTGGGTGCGGTAATACATTCTCATTTTTCGCTATCCCTGTTAAAGTAACCACCGTTTTATTTATACGAATCCCTCATGGCTGGAAAAATACCCCGCGACTTTATTGATGATCTTCTTTCACGTACCGATGTGGTAGAAGTGGTCGATAGCCGAGTAAAATTAAAAAAAGCAGGCAAAAACTATCAAGCTTGCTGTCCTTTTCACAACGAAAAGTCGCCCTCTTTTACTGTCAGCCAAGATAAGCAGTTTTATCACTGTTTTGGTTGTGGAGCCCACGGCAACGCCATCTCTTTTATCATGGAATTCGACCGCCTAGAGTTTGTTGAAGCCATTGAAGACCTCGCTAGATATCACGGGCTAGAAGTACCACGAGAAAAGGGCAGCCGCCCTGCCATGAGTGAGGAAAAGAAGCAGCAGCTGCAAGACGACTACACGTTAATGGAGCAGGTGACACGCTTTTTCCAACACCAGCTTCGCCAAAACGGAAACAGTAAAAAGGCAATCGATTATCTTAAAAATCGCGGTTTGAGTGGCGACATTGTTAAGCAGTGGGAAATTGGATATGCGCCTGATGGCTGGAGCGCATTGCTGGATACATTTGGAAAAAGTCCTCAACAAATAAAGCAGCTTATTGATTTGAGATTGGTTAATAAAAATGACCAGGGCCGTACCTACGATTTTTTTCGCGACCGCATTATGTTTCCTATTCGAGACAAACGAGGGCGTGTGGTTGGCTTTGGCGGACGAGTATTAGAAGACGGTGGTCCCAAATACCTTAACTCGCCAGAGACCCGTATTTTCCATAAGGGCAACGAGCTATTTGGCTTTTATTCTGCCCGTCAGCAAAACCGGCAGCTAGATACCGTTGTTGTCGTAGAAGGCTACATGGACGTCGTGGCGTTAAGCCAGTTCGATATTAATATTGCCACCGCAGCCCTAGGCACAGCCACGACCTTAGAGCATATCCAAATGCTGGTTCGCGCAACATCGCACATTGTGTGCTGTTACGATGGTGACCGTGCAGGTCGCGAAGCGGCCTGGAGAGCGCTAGAAAACGCGCTACCCGCATTAAAAGACGGCGTGCGATTATCGTTTCTATTTCTACCCGATGGTGAAGATCCAGATACCATGGTACGCCAGGTGGGCAAAGATACCTTCTTAGGCATGCTTAACGAAGCTATGCCGCTATCGCGTTTCTTTTTTGAGAACCTACTTAAGAGTCATAATGTGGGCACACCTGAAGGAAAAATAGCCCTTAAGAAAGCCGCAATGCCTCTTATCGAGTCAACGTTAGGCGCTGATCAGAAAAATATGTTGCTTGAAGAGCTAGCTAAGCACACCGGAGAATTTGACCGATTCAAGCTTCAGCAAGACATCTCAAAAGCAAACCAAGGCAGCAAAAAAGCCTACTCCCCAAATCTAACTCAGGTAAACAAACCCAAGTTATCACCCCTTCGTATGCTTATTCGCTTACTCTTAGACTCACCAAAACTGGCCGCGACTTGTGACGATGTGCAAATTGGCATTTTTACCGGTAGCGCAGCGGCGGGCATGGATTTGCTGCGCGATGTACACGCATTTTGTTTGGCTAACCCAGAGGCTAAAACCAGTCAGCTTGTTGAAAACTTCCGCGACCATCCCCATTCTTCTACTATCGCAAAACTATTGTTGCAAGAGCACTTAGTTAAAGATGAAGACGCAGAACGGGTCTATAATGATAGTTTTACGCGTTTACTTGATGCTCATCTTGAAAGCCGAATAGAGACATTACTATCGCGCTCTCGAGTGCAATCACTAAGTAGAGCAGAGAAAGAAGAATTAACGCTGTTAATGAAAGAACGGCAAAATAGTTAGGGCGTATTGAACGTCGCTGCAAAAATGCACAGCGAAAATCAACATACCCTGTAAGTTTCAATTGCAAATGATTGCTGTTTAAAAAATCAGCCAGTAATCTGGTAAAACCACTGGTTTTTCTGTTATACTGACTAATTCGCTGTGTTCAATCGCAATGCATACAGAGCATTTAATGCTTGGCTGCTATGTGAACGAAAAAACAGCAATGTGAGTAAACAATATATAGCCGATAACACGGGCAAAACCAAACTCGGGCGGATGCGCATCGCACACATAAGCGTCGCATTGGGCACAAACGGCATTGATACGAACATCAGTACTCCAGCAGATAAGATGGAACATACGCCAGCGTATGGTGTCTTGTCTATTGCAAACTAATTGAATGTGAGAAGTGTAGGTTATATGGCGCAAAGCAAGCAGTCTCAGATTAAGCTCCTGATTGCAAAAGGTAAAGAGCAAGGTTACTTAACCTTTGCAGAAGTTAACGACCACCTGCCGCAAGATATTGTCGATTCTGATCAAATAGAAGACATTATCCGCATGATCAACGACATGGGAATTCAAGTTTCTGAATCAGCACCTGATGCAGATGAACTTCTCATGCAAGAAGCAAATGCAGACGAAGATGCAGCAGAGGCTGCAGCGCAAGCACTTGCAACTGTAGAAAGTGAAATTGGCCGTACTACAGACCCTGTCCGCATGTATATGCGTGAAATGGGAACCGTAGAACTTTTAACACGCGAAGGCGAGATTGAAATAGCCAAGCGTATTGAAGATGGCATAAACCAAGTTCAGTGTTCTGTAGCAGAATACCCAGAAGCAATTACTTATTTGCTTGATCAATGGGACTTATATGAAGCAGAAGAAATTCGCCTAAGCGATATTATTTCTGGCTTTGTTGACCCTGATGACGATCAAGATCTTGCTCCAACGGCAACGCACATCGGTTCTGACCTTTCAGAAGAAGAGTTAAAAGATGAAGACGATGACAGCGATGACGATGACGAGGAAGAAGAAGACACTGGCGTAGACCCTGAACTTGCGAGAGCGCGTTTCGACGAACTTCGTACTCAATACATCAAAACTCGTGATGTTATTGAGAAGAAAGGTCGTTCGCATGCAGAAGCACGCAAGCAGATCAACGCATTAAGCGACATTTTTAAAGAATTCAGACTTGTTCCTAAGCAGTTCGATCGCATGGTGAAAAACATGCGCCATATGATGGACAAAGTTCGTATTCAGGAACGTCTTGTCATGAAGTTTTGCGTAGTTAACGCAAAAATGCCAAAGAAAGACTTCATTAAAGCGTTCGCAGGAAATGAAACATCAACAGCGTGGCTTTTTGCTGCAGTGAAATCTGGCGCTCCTTATGCCGACGAACTTGCTGTACATCAAGAAGAAGTAGAGCGCTGTATTAGCAAGATGAATCAAGTTGAGCAAGAAACTGGCTTGGTTATCGCAGACATAAAAGACATCAATCGTCGTATGTCTATCGGTGAAGCGAAAGCCCGCCGTGCGAAAAAAGAGATGGTTGAAGCTAACCTTCGTCTTGTTATCTCAATTGCTAAAAAGTATACCAACCGCGGACTTCAGTTCCTCGACCTTATTCAAGAAGGTAACATTGGTCTTATGAAGGCAGTTGATAAATTTGAATACCGTCGTGGTTACAAGTTTTCAACGTATGCAACGTGGTGGATTCGCCAGGCTATTACGCGTTCAATCGCCGACCAAGCCAGAACAATCCGTATTCCTGTGCACATGATTGAAACTATCAACAAGCTAAACCGTATCTCTCGCCAAATGCTTCAAGAGATGGGCAGAGAGCCAACGCCAGAGGAATTATCTGAACGCATGTTAATGCCGGAAGATAAAATCCGTAAAGTGCTTAAGATTGCAAAAGAGCCGATCTCTATGGAGACGCCAATTGGTGATGATGAAGATTCACATCTTGGCGACTTTATTGAAGACAGCACCATTGTGCAGCCTTTAGACTCGGCGACGGGCGGAAGCTTGAAAGGTGCTACGCAGGAAGTACTTGCTGGTCTTACAGCCCGTGAAGCTAAGGTTCTACGTATGCGTTTTGGTATTGATATGAATACTGACCATACACTAGAAGAAGTAGGCAAGCAGTTTGACGTTACTCGTGAGCGTATTCGTCAGATTGAGGCTAAAGCGTTGCGTAAACTTCGCCACCCTAGCCGCTCTGAGCAGCTTCGCAGCTTTTTAGACGAATAGCATTCTAGCGGTAGCTTCCTAGGCGAAGCTATAGCTAGGCATTAGTTTGAGGCGAGTTTGAAATTAAAGACTACATCAATCTAATAAGTGCTAAACAAGCTAAATAAAAAACAAAATCCCTGGCGAGAGCCGGGGATTTTTTTCGCTATGATTTTTTGCTATGAACAGCTGGCCACTTTATCTAAATGGTTCTGGCTTATATAACTGAGCATTAAGAGTAAAAAAAGCCTCCGCAAGGAGGCTTTTTAGTATGGATGAATTTAACCGTGTCGCTATACGCGGAACTGTTTAGCTATAGACTCTAAGTGCTGCGCTAAGTTAGCCAGCTCATTACACATGCTTCCCAGCTCTCCAGAGCGTGTTGCCGTTTGTTCCGTGCGCTGATGAATCTCATCTACGTGGCGGACAATATCAATAGCAACAGTACGCTGATCTTCAGTGTTGTGGGCGATTTGCTCGTTCATGTTGTTTATACGGCCGATGGTGCTCGTAATTGTTTCGAGACTACTACCGGCTTTGTTTGCCGTTTCTACACTATTAGAAGCTTGTTCAGTGCCCTTAGCCATAACCTGTACCGCTGATTGAGCCGCACTTTGAAGCTGTTCAATGGTGTTTTGAATCTCTTCTGTTGATTGCTGAGTGCGCGACGCCAACGTTCTCACTTCATCGGCAACCACCGCAAAACCACGACCTTGCTCACCCGCACGGGCGGCCTCAATCGCTGCGTTAAGTGCCAGCAAGTTTGTTTGCTCCGCTATTCCTTTAATTACGTCTAATACAGAGCCCACTTTATTTGAATCAGACTCTAGGCGACCTATGACATCAGCAGTTTCACGAACATTGTCCGCAAGTTGTTGAATACTCGTCACGGTTTGCTGAACAATTTGACGGCCTTCGCTTGCAGCGCTGGTGGCTTCGTTAGCATCACTTGCTGCTTGTGCAGCACTTTGCGCTACACCGTCAACCGAGCCGCTCATTGTATCAACTGCTTGTTTTGCATTAGTTGCTGAACGCTGTTGTACATCGATAGTGCGCTGCGTTTCTTCCGTTACGCCGCGCAAGTTTTGGGCTAAGTTTGACAGTGGGAGGCTTGCCTCAACAACGTCTTTCACCACGCCCTGAAGTTTGTCCATAAATTGATTGAACCAGTGAACAAGCTCACCAATTTCGTCTTCGCTGTTCGTTTCAATGCGAACCGTTAAATCGCCATTTTCCTGTGCAATATCTTTTAATGAGCGAACTACATCGTCGATACTTTGCTTTATACCGCGAACAATAGGGATAGCGGTGGCAAATAATAATATGGAAACCACTATCGCTAACACAACGCCGGTACTGATAAGTGACGTATTGGCCGAGTCAGTATTTTCAAACGCTTTTTCAAAGGCATCTTGCTGGTCGTCTCGAAAACGAGTCATTGCCACAATTACACCGTCATAAGACGAATTCATTTTGCTAGATAGCTCGCCTAATCGACTAAAGTCAGCTGTGCCGTCAACCATTGACTGAGACACATTAAAAGCGACTTTAAAATAGTCGTCAAAACCGGAGGAAATTTTAGCCATGTCAGAGCGAAAGTCAGGGCTAATACCCGCAATTTGATTCATTCCGCCTTTAGCTTCTTTTGCCAATTCTTGCGCAGCAACGAGGGTATCTTGATCGCCTGTAGTCACGGCGCTAGACAAGGTATCTCGTACCTTTTGCATTTCCACGAGTGTAGAGGCTGATAGTTGCAGTGCTGGAAACTGCACTGTTTGGACTTTTTCTAAAATAGCGCCATTGTTTAACGCAGTATAGACAGTGATTAGGAGGTAAATAACGAAACTTAAAACAGCAATTCCTGGGATCAGGAAGATTTTAGTCGCTATTGGCATTTTTTTAAGAAAACTCATCTGCTATCTCACTATTTTTATTATCGTCCAACTACTGCTCAGGAATACCTGACAAGACACTACTACTGTAATATATCTACAAGATTAACGAAAACTTTAATAAATAGTTGACGCTCGGCGCTCTAGGTACTTATCTAGTATTCGCGCCGAGCTTCATTAGCGTTTTAGAACGTGTAGTTCACGCCGACTTTTAGCAACGTTGCGTCGTTTAAGTCGTTAAGGTCATCGCTATACCAAGTGACATCAGCCTTTAGCGCCAAGCCAGGCTCAACATCATAACGAAGGCCAGCAGTTACCGCAGACACGTCAAGGTTCTGCTGTGCAGCAATACCGCTAGCTGCTTGATAAATGCCAGACCAAGTTGCATCTGTTACCGCATCGCCAGTCGCGATTGTTGGAGGAAGTGCTGCAACTAAACCAAGCTGCGCGCCATTGTCTGCCTCTTCAACTTCATAAGTAATATGCGGGGTAAATTTCCCAAAACGTAAACCGGCAGTCACATACCATGCTTTGTTGTCAGCAATAACAGAACCATCTACTTCTGTTTGAGTGTATTCTGCACCCACAAACCAATCGTACTTATCTACACCAACGGCTACTTCAAAGAAGGTTCCGGTGTCTTCTTCTACGCGCAAACCAGACGCTAATGCCGATGCACCAGGAACCACTGCACCAAACTGACCAGCGCCGTCTACAAACGCATCAAACTCTGGGTTTTCTGCACTCGTTTTACCGCGTGCTAGCAACGTACGTGCACTAAACCAATCTCTTGTTACTTCAAACGATACCGCTAAAACATTATCTAAGGTAAGTGCCGCAGGTGTTCCAGAAATGGTAGTGTCAGCTTGAGCACGGCCTGTAGTGAACTGTGCGCCATATTCCCAATCACCAGAGTAGTTAGAGTAATCAACTCTTACACCATCAATGTTGTTAAAGTCGATGCCGTATACCGAGTCAGGTGGCGTTAACCAGTGATAAGAATAACCAACATCTAACGATGCAGAGTATTTGAATAACGGCATCCGAATGCGGCCCGCACTAATGCTTGTAGTATTAGACACGTTATATGTCATATACGCCCATTCGAAGTCGGCGTCGTAATCGTCTCTACCACGACCTACAACCTGCGCGGTAGCAGACAACTTGTCACTGATTTCACCGCGAACTTGTAAACCAAATACACTGGCTGGGTCGAAGCTAAAATCGCTGTCGTAGTCGTAAACAGATTCGTTGTCGTCAAGTGTCATTCCGCCAATAAGGTTGGCGAAACCATTAATTTGAACTTCGGCGATAGCGGGTGCAGCCACAAGGCTAGCCATTGATAAGATAGCAAGTTTCTTTTTCATGCTTGTTCCTTTAATTCAGTCTAATACGGTAAAATTAAAACGTTGCTACTACGCGGACGCTATCGTTCACAGCACCTGCGTCTACAAAGCCTATGGCGCCGGGGTTTGATGCAACTTCAGCAATCACTTCTGCGTCAGAGCCTAATGATTTTGGCGGCTGACCTTTACCCGTAAAGACAAGCTTCGACCAGAAGGCCGTTAATTGAGACGCTGTTTTGTTAAGAACTTTACCGTTAAATTCGTCGGTTACAGCCTGACCTTCTTCAAGTGCTACAGGTTCGGCCTGAGTACCGCTAGGAAACGCCTTAGCTTTATTGAGAAACAGACGCGTGATGGTTGCTTTATCAAGCGAATCACTATTACTTGGGTGCACAACAACCGCTACATCAGCAAATGCCATGTTGCAACATAATGCTGCTGCAAGAATCCATTTTTTCATAAGATATCCTCTTAACTAATTCACGGTGTCGTTCACCGTATTTGTCGAAATCAGCCTGTGTTTAGTTTGTCACTCACCTCAAACGTAGTGTGGAAAACTGGTTCATCCAGTCACAATTCGACAACCGCTTAAGTATTGGTCACAAATGCCATTAACGCCAATTAAGTCGTTAAGTTTTAATAACTAAAAATTAGTAACTTAGGCACAACAAGCTGTGATGGCGCGCAGTGTATAGGGAAGGGATTATTTGACAACTAGACTAAGGACTAAGAAGCGACGATGGTGGTACGATCAGTATTAACAAATTGAACACATACTAAGAAAGTTTAAAAAATTAAAAATAAAAACAATAACTTAACGAATTACGGACAAAAGCTAAGCGCATCAAAACCAATATCAACGTATTAAATAACATACTTAACAAAGTGAACCTAGAAGTCTTGATTCGGTGGGCATAGGGCGAGCAGCCCTAGTTGGACCAACTCGCACTAACATTAACTCAGTTAAACGTCGCCTTTTTTATAAGGAATATCGCTATCGAGCTTTTCAATTTCCTGCGTTCGTTTAAGGGGTGAGTCTGTATTTCTTGCTAACCAGCTGTACGCCGTCGGCACGACATACAGCGTCATAAAGGCCGATACCAACACGCCTGAGAATATCACCATGCCAATCACCATACGACTTTCGGCGCCAGGACCTGTCGCTAGCACCAAGGGCAATGCACTGAATACGGTTGTAAAACCAGTCATCACAATGGGGCGTAATCTTTGTGTGGCTGCACGCTTTAACGCCTCTTCAAACTCCATACCACTGTCTCGAAGCTGATTGGCGAACTCCACAATGAGAATACCGTTTTTCGCCGCGAGACCTATTAGCATGACCAGTCCAATTTGGCTGTAGATGTTTATCGTCATCCCTGAGAAAAATAGACCAATATAGGCACCAACAAGTGCTAAAGGTACCGTTAGCATGATAACGAGCGGATGTACCCAGCTTTCAAACTGTGCCGCTAGAATAAGATAGGTAATTGCCAGCGCAAGCATAAACACATAGATAAACGAGCTGCCAGCCTCTTGGTACAGCTGTGACTCACCTTTGTAGTCTATAGATACGTTGTCAGGCAGCTCAGTACGAACAATCTCTTCGAGATATGTCAGCGCTTGGCCAAGGGTATAGCCCTCGGCTAGGTTTGCTGAAATTGTCACTGCCCGCATTCTATTGTAGCGATTTAGTCGTGAAGACGTAGCTTGCTCTTCAAAGGTAAGCAGATTATCCATGGGAATGAGCTCACCGGTTCTCGCTGAGCGAACATACAGGTTTTCAATATTATTTGGGCTTCTAAAGTCATCTTCGATACCCTCTAAAATAACATCGTACTCCTCTCCCCTATCAAGGAAAGTCGATACTCTGCGCTGTCCAAGCATTACCTCTAGCGTTCCACCAATATCACTTATGGACACACCTAAATCGGCCGCCCTGTCGCGGTTAATATTCACTAAAAGCTGAGGTGAGGTTTCTTTATAATCTGAATCTAATCGGATAAGCCCCGAGTTTTCAGCGGCTTTTTCAAGCACGGTATCCCGCCAGGCAACCAGGTTTTCATAGGTGTCGCCTTTTAACACAAACTGTACAGGACGCCCAAACCCGCCACCAGACACACCGCTTCGCATAATGGAAAACGCTCTTACATCAGGCACTGCGGTGAGCTTTTCGCTTAGCTCATCCATAAGCTCAAAAGTACTGAAATCTCTTACATCCCAATCAGCCGAACCCACAATCGCAATTCCTGCGTTGCCACCAAACCCAGGCGTTCTCACCAATAGCCGATTGATCTTCCCATTCTCGCGGTAGGGCATAAGAATGTCTTCAATCTGTTTGAGGTTGTTGGCGTTACTTTCAAAGCTCGCGCCTTCCTGCGCATTCATCAGAATAAAGAAATTACCCCTGTCTTCTTTGGGCACAAACTCGCTGGGCACTTTTTCTGAAAATTGAATAATAGCGATAACGGCAAATACCAGCAGCAACACCATGAGAATGGGCTGATGCAGGGTTTTGCCTAAACTCGAAAAATAACGATTTTCAAGCGCGGAAAAGCGCGAGTCCATCCAGCTTCCAAAGCCAGAGGCGCGCTCTCGCTTTTTCAGGATTTTAGAGGCCATCATTGGCGTTAGCGTAAGAGCGGTAAAGCTAGAGAACGCTACGGCAGCGGCGATAGCCAATGCAAACTCAGTAAACAAGCGGCCAATATTCCCTTCTAAGAATACCAGCGGAACAAATACTGAAATAAGCACGAGTGTGGTCGCAATGACTGCAAACCCAACTTCTTTTGCGCCTCGATAAGAGGCCAAAATGGGCGGTTCACCCATTTCAATTCTGCGATAAATATTCTCAAGTACAACAATGGCATCATCAACCACTAAACCTATCGCTAACACCATTGCTAACAAGGTAAGTAGGTTGATTGAAAACCCGAGTGCGTACATCACCACAAAAGCGGCTATAAGCGAGACTGGTACGGTAACCGCGGGAATTAAGGTTGCGCGAATATTACCAAGGAAAAGATAAATCACGATAACAACCATAAGCATAGCAATGCCAAGGGTTTCGTACACTTCATCAATAGAGGCTTCAATGAACACGGAAGAATCGTAGCTAGGCACGATAAAAATGTTATCTGGCAGTGAGGCCTCTATTTTCGCTATTTGTGCTTTTGCGGCTCTCGCCACTTCTAGCGTGTTAGACTTGGACTGCTTGATAATACCAAGCCCAATCATATTAACCCCGTCGCCACGAAACTCAGTTTCATCGTCTTCTGCGGTTAATTCTACGTTGGCAATTTCGCCTAACCGCACTAAATACCCGTTTTCGCCCACTGCTACGGTTAATGCCGCAAAATCTTCGGGTGTCAGGAATGTGCGCGCGACTCGTACTTCGAAGTCTCTATCTACAGATTCTACTTCACCCGCCGGTAACTCAACATTTTCTGCTCGAATGACTTGTTCTACATCGGCTACGGTAATGCCTCTTGCAGACATTGCCGTTCTGTCTAAGAATACCTTCATGGCGTAGCGACGTCCGCCGCCTATCTGAACTCTTGCAACACCATCGACAATAGAAAGTCGGTCGACGAGGAAGCGCTCTGCATAGTCGGTGAGCTCCATCGTATTAAGGTTAGTGCTTCGTAAGTTGTACCACACCACTGCACTTTCATCGGAGTTGGCTTTCGATACTTCAGGAGGATCGGCTTGATCTGGCAAATTATTTAATGCTCGACTGACCCGCTCTCGCACATCGTTGGCAGCGGCATCAATGTCCCGAGTGAGTTTAAACTCAATAGTAATGTCAGACCTGCCGTTTCGAGACGTTGACGTCACGTTCTTAATGCCTTCGATGCCGGAAATTCTGTCTTCTAACAGTTGGGTTATACGGGTTTCAACAATGTTGGCCGAGGCACCAGCATAAGTGGTATTCACCGATACAATAGGCGGGTCGATATCAGGGTATTCACGTAGCGACAGCATGGAAATAGCAACCACACCGAAAATAACCAGTAGCAGGTTGATAACGGTAGCAAATACCGGGCGTTTAACAGAAACGTCAGACAATAACATAGCGCTGCGCTCCCTTATCGATTCAGAACATTAACGGGAGATTCATCACGCACCCGCAATGTACCTTCAGTAATCACTTCGTCGCCCTCACTAATACCTTCTATGATTTGCACTACACCAGGTCTTCTCTCCCCAATGCTTACTTCGGTTTGGTGTGCTACATCATCTCTTACTACGTAAACGAATTGCTTGTCTTGTACTGGCACAAGGGCTTTTTCAGGAAGGACAAGTGTATTGAGTACACGCTTTTCAACCGTAACGGTAAGCAGCATGCCGGGACGCAAGCGATTGTCTTTGTTTTTTATGGTTGCGCGAACGTTGATAGCGCGAATAACAGGGTCAAGGCGAGTATCCACATTGCTAATCACTCCCTCAAACTCTACCCCAGGGTAGGCAATGGAAGAGGCGGTAAGTCGCTGTCCTGTAGCAACGCTGGCAAGGTGAGTCTCCGCCACACTAAAATCGACTTTCACCACGCTAATATCATCAAGTGTGGTAATAGTATTTCCAGGCTGAACAAGCGAACCTTTACTGATCATTCTATTGCCCAACAAACCAGTAAACGGCGCGCGAACCTGTAGGTCGTTAAGCTGCGCTTTGGCAATATCTAACTGCGCTTCTAACGCTTTCACCCGAGCGTTTTGCTCGTCGAGTAATTGCTCTGATGTGGCGTTTGTTTGGCGCAAGTCTGAAATACGGGTGAATTGACGTTTAGCTTCGTCAATATTTGCTTTTAATTCTTCAACGCGAGCACGCTCTTCAGAGTTATTTAACTGAACTAACAGCTCACCTTCTTTTACCTTATCGCCGTCTTCAAAATTGATGCTCGCAATGGTTTCTGTCACTTGCGCCGTAATATTTACCGATTCATTGGCCACCGCGGTTCCAAGGGACTCTATTGTGATAGGCAGCGCTTCAATACTGGCAAAGGCGGTTTTGACGGGAGTAGCACGCTGACCACCTTGCTGCTCGACATTGTCCTCTGGCAAATTCAAATACACGACAATACCTGCCAACAATGCAACGCCAATTAACAGTGGTGATAAAGAAAAACGTGAAGACATAACCTTTCCTATAGGTAAAATAACAACCCGTGATAGAGTAGTCATCAGGCAACTATTTATAAAAGCGGTGCACAAAGAGCAAAGACATCTACGGGTATTCCGTTTACTACGTTTATTGTGTACAGCACTATTATTTATTGATTTTATTTTGTTAAGAGTATTCTACCTTTTTCAATGACTTTCTTTTTTCGCTTATCACCTATTTTGGCAGTTTTAACGCTTTTGGGCTGTTCTCAACACTCACCAAGTGACCCCCTGTGCCGACAATCTGCGTTACTTGAATCGCAAGCTGTCGATCAACGCCAAAACAATAACGACACCCAAGCTGCTGCGTGCCTTATCAAAACCCAAGATAAGGCGGTGCTTATTCGCCATCGATTAAGCGGAAAACTCGATTTTCCCGGCGGAGGCGTGAATGAGGGTGAATCACTATCTTGCGCTGCACATCGAGAAACATGGGAAGAAACCGGCTTTAATGTACTGGTTCGAAAGCAATTAGGTAAAACATCCAATGGACTAGCCCTATTTGCCTGCGACTTAGACGCAGGTATCGACTTACTGCCTGAACATTTTAGTCCGCCTTCATGGGCAGCGCTTGAAGTGATTGCAATTGAAAAGGTGGACCCGTTTTTACTTAATCATAAGTCGCTGCGCTATGCCGATGACCTTATTTCGCTTCGCGATGGGTTTATAGCGTTTGACACTAACTAATAGCCATACCAGAGTGAGATTTAAATCTCACTTTTGATACATTGTAATAAGCGGTCAAAGTGGCGAGACGTGTCTCATCGCGCTATATAAAAAAATAGAATAGAAAGAACAGAAGAGACAGACCGCCCCGATTTTTCAATATTAAGGAGTAAAGCGTGTTTTCATTGCCGACAAAGAGCCTTAAAGGCACCGTATCAGAACAAGAGTGGCAAGCCCGTGTTGATTTGGCAGCGTGCTACCGCCTTGTCGCGGATATGCGCTGGGGCGACCTCATATACACGCATATATCAGCTAAGGTGCCGGGAACCGAGCATTACCTTGTTAATGCCTTCGGGTTAACGTTTGACGAAGTGACCGCGTCAAATCTAGTGAAAGTAGACCTAGACGGCAATATTCTTGATGATACGCCCTACGGCATAAACCCAGCTGGCTTTACTATTCACAGTGCAATTCACGAAGTACGTCATGATGCAGAATGCGTCATTCACCTTCACACGCTGGCCACTATCTCAGTGGCATCGGTAAAAGGCGGTCTAAAACCATGGAGCCAGTACTCAATGTTTTCACTGCCCTCTTTGTCATACCACAAGTATGAAGGACTTGCCGTTGACGACGCTGAGCGAAAACGACTCCAAGACGATTTGGGTGATACTAATCACATGCTGTTGCCCAACCATGGCGGCCTTACATTAGGCCCTACGGTGGGTGATGCGTTTATGCGCTTTTACGACCTTCAGCGGGCATGTGAGATACAACTTGCATTAATGCAGTCTAATGAAGAGATCATTGAGATCCCCCAACCTATTATTGACGGTATCTATGAGCAGGCCAAGGTTGTGCATAGCGGTGCAACCGGCGGGCAAAAAGCATGGCCTGCTATGTTGCGCAAGGCGTACAAATTAGACCCAGGATTTTGTGAATAACATGACTACGTACTTGTGATCACAGCCACCTGCTGATGTTTACAATGAAACGGTAAAGATTGAAATAAATAACGGAACTGAACCTACATTATGAAAGTGACCAAAGTAGAAATATTCGACATCGAATGCCCGAAGCGCCCTCAGTGGAACCCTGTGTTTGTCAGAGTGTATACCGATGAAGGTATTACCGGCGTGGGCGAGGCGGGTCTTGCCTACGACTGGGGCCATAGCGCCGCCGCTAATATGGTAAAAGAGATTGCCGAAGCCTTACTGATTGGCTTTAACCCCTTTAATACCGAACTTTTATGGTCTCGCATGCTGCGCGAAGGCTTCTGGGGACTAGGTGGAGGCCCGGTTTTCTATTCTGCAATGAGTGCTATCGACACCGCGCTTTGGGATATTAAAGGCAAAGCCCTCGGCTTGCCGGTTTACGAACTTCTTGGTGGTAAAACTAACGGTAAACTTCGCAGTTACGCCAGCCAGCTTCAGTTTGACTGGGATACGGAAATCACCAAACTCAACGACCCTGCCGACTACGCTCGCGCTACTGAAAAAGCGTTAAAAGATGGCTACGACGCGGTTAAAGTTGACCCAATCGTTTACGACAAAGACGGCAACACCCATTTTGACAGAACCAAATTGTTTACTAAGCCGGAGCTCAAACTGTTTCGCGCACGTTTACAAGCAATGCGTGACGTTATGGGTGAAGACGGTGATATCATTTTCGAATGCCACAGCTTGCTAGGTGCCTCTACCGCTATTCAGTTAGGCAGCATTGTAGAAGACATTGGTTGTTTATATTACGAAGAACCAGTGAACTACTTGAACTCTAAGCTACATGACAAAGTAGCGAAAAACGTGAAGGTGCCTATTGCAGGTGGCGAACGTTTATACCATCGCTGGGACGTACGGCCTTACCTTGAAGATCAATCCATCGACGTACTACAGCCTGATGTGGGTCTTTGCGGTGGCTTTACCGAAGCGAAAAAGGTGTGCGATTACGCGGATATTTACGATGTGCGTATTCAGGCACATGTATGTGGTGGCCCTGTGGCAACGGCAGCAAGCCTGCACCTTGAAACAGCCATACCAAACTTCCTGATCCACGAGCATCATACCTATGCCACTAAAGCGTGGAATAGAGAATTGTGTATTCAAGACCCTCAGCCAGTGAATGGCTTTATTGAGGCACCGGACACGCCGGGAATTGGTATCGACTTAAATGACGACATTGTGTATCGCTCTCCCCACATGACGGTAACTGAACTGAAATAGCGAGTGATATAAGACTAGGGCACCGCAAACAAGTAAACGATTCTACTTTTTTGCGGTGCTTTTTTATTAGGGTTTTCCCCATCAGCTTGTACTCCAATAACTTGTACCTCTAAAACTGATACCACTTGTATGCATTTTTATAACGCAGCTTCTCTGCATCATCCTTGCTGAGACAAAAAGCCGTAGAGGCTGTTTGAGACTGCATACGATTGAGCATGTCGTCATACCCTTTTAGTAGTTGAGCGTAAGGCATTCGCCAGGTACACAAGGGAAAATTGCTCGCCAGCATAACGTTATCTATAGGAAGTATATCAAGAGCGGTATTAAGCAATCGCTCAACAGAGGGCCACGTCCATTGTCTGTCCTGCATCTCCATACCTGAAAATTTAAATGCCATATTGCCGCATTGCGCCAGTGCACGTAAATTACGCTGCCATTTTGTGTAAGCAAGGCTGGAATAAAAGTGCCGGCTTGAATTTGTGTGATTGCTAGAGCCTTCAGCGGGTAAGGAGCCTTTAGCGGGTAAATAGCCTTTAGCGGGTAAATAGCCTTCAGCGGGTAAGGAGCCTTTAGCGGATAAGGAGCCCTCAGCAGTCAGAGTCTCTGCTGGTAAAACATCAGCTAAAAAAGGCGCTGCCCCGACATGATTAACTATTACCGCCAGCTCTGGAATACGCTCAACCACATTTAATAACGCCCTTACGCTTGCCGTATCGGTAATATCGAATTGCGCATCAAAAGATAGGTTATTGGCAGCCATGTGTTTCAGGCTATGCAGCACCTTAGGGCTTCGCAATAGGGTTGCTGCATCATCATCGAGAATATGACGAAGCCCAACTACAGAGCGAAAACGTTTTAATCTATCAATGTCTGATAAGGAAGTAGACGACTGCAAGTCGATATTAGCAACACTGCGAAACGGTTTTGTGCAGTGCTGCTCTAAAAACGCTACCTCTCGCCACGGTTGCCCGTTATCAAAACCTGCCTCAATATGCACAAACCCGCTCAACGCTGCGTGATTTCCTTTAAACAAATCCCTTTCATATACGCTGTGTGCGATGACAGACTTGTCCCGCCAATAGGGCCGATTATTAGGCTTTAGCCAGTCGTAATGACCGTGCTGAAGGGCAAAAAAGTGTATATGAGGGTCAATCCAGTTCATAGGCTTTCTTCCACATCGTTATTGCGCCGTGTACCCACCATCCACAGCATGAAGACTTCCAGTGATAAAAGACGCTTTATCGCTACAAAGGAAATAGGTGAGTTCGGCGACGTCTTGAGGTTGACCTAGCCTGCCAATGGGCTGGGCTGCCGCTTCTTCTGCTATAACGTCATTTTTATTTGCCCCAGAACGCGCGACATAGTTGTCAATGGCGTTGTGAAACAATGGGGTTTCAATAGTGCCAGGGCACACCGCATTCGCCCTTATATTAAAAGAGGCATAATCAAGGGCGGTACTTTTAGCTATGGAGGCCAATGCAGATTTTGTTAGCCCATAGGCGAAGGAGTTTTGTTTACCCACATAGGATTGATCAGAGCCCATCACCACTATCGCACCTGATTGTTGTGCTTTCATAATGGGTAACGTATTTTTTATTGCGGCGTAAGCCCCTTTAATATTTAGGCTTATTATACTGTCGAGTAACGCCTCGTCAGTATCTTCGATAGTGGCTGATACGTGTTTGCCCGCATTGCACACCAACGCATCAATACGTTTATAGTCTTGTGCCACAGACGCCAGTGCTTTTTCTACCTCGCTCACGTTGCTTACATCGCACTTTATCCACTCACAATGTAGAGGGGCGACGTCAAAGTGCCTAATGTCTAAATTCACCACGCGATAGCCGTTTTCAGCAAATGTTTTACACACGGCAAGGCCAATTCCTAAACTGCCACCCGTTACCACGCATACTGGGCTATTATTAAGCTTAACGTCAGTATTAACACTAGCGTCAGTATCAATTTCGGTATTCGTTGTGGTATTGGTCATAGCTCACGTTACCCCTAGTCTATTTCTGTTTTCTCTGTGCTTTCTTTATGATTGCGCTAGCTTCTGTGGCGTAAGCATGCCAGCGAGTAGGATAAATGCAAGGAAAAGCCAAAAGGCCATAAGTAATATTTAACCCGAGTCCTGTTTAAGAAACGGGGTACAGGTAATTAATTATTAACTTTCAGTTAACGGACTACTCTGACCACTTGTTTTATGGCTATAATAGAGAAATTAAAACACTTGTTTGAAAAAGGAGTCATCCATGCCTCTACACCATGCCCCTACCGCTGATTTTCAGTTTCTTTTAAAAGAATGGCTTGGACTTGATGCCCATTATGAAAAGCTCGGTATCAGTGATTTTGACAGCGACCTAGCGAATGAAATTATTTCTCAAGGTGCTAAATTTGCACTAGATGTTGTTGCTCCATTAAACCGAGAGGGCGACGAAGAAGGCTGTAAGCTTGAAAATGGTCAGGTTACTACACCAAAAGGTTTTGCCGACGCCTATCAAGAGTACGTTGCCAACGGCTGGAATGCCATGCTTGGCTCTGCTGAGTACGATGGTCAAGATTTACCTTACACCATGGCGGTACCGGTTCACGAAATGTTGAATGCTGCTAATTTAAGCTGGCGCTTAACGACTATGCTCACCGAGAGTGCGACACTTGCGGTCACTAAGCATGCAAGTAAAGCGCTTAAAGATACGTATCTTGCGAAGCTTATCAGCGGAGAATGGACAGGCACCATGAACCTTACCGAGCCTCACGCTGGAACAGACTTAAGCTTGCTAAGCACTAAAGCGCAGCCTCAAGACGACGGCAGCTTTAAAGTAACAGGTAACAAGATATTTATTACTGGTGGAGATCACGACTGGAGTTCTAACGTTATCCATCTAGTGCTGGCTCGCCTACCTGATGCGCCAAAAGGCGTTAAAGGTATCAGCTTGTTCTTAGTACCCAAATTTCTACCTGACGCGAGCAATGAGCCGCGCGAAGCAAACAGCCTGTCAGTGGGCAGTATTGAACACAAGATGGGTATTAAAGCCAGCCCTACCTGTGTAATGAACTTCGACGGTGCAACCGGCTGGTTAGTGGGTGAGGAAAACCAAGGGTTAGCTTGCATGTTCACCATGATGAACGATGCTCGCTTCCAAGTAGGTTTGCAGGGCTTAGGTGCTGCTGAAGCGTCTTATCAAGGTGCCCTTACTTATGCTCGCGACCGAGTTCAATCTCGCGCACCCCAGGGCATTCAAAACCCTGAAGGTAAAGCCGACCCAATCGTATTTCAGCCCGACGTAGCAAGAATGCTGCTAACGCAAAAATCGTTAATCGAAGGTTGTCGCGCTCTTTCGCTTTTCTACGCCAAATTTATGGATATCGAAAAGCACACAGAAGGCGAAGCAAAACAAAACGCAGAGAATGTGCTTCAGTACTTAACACCTATCTGCAAAGCCTTTATGACTGACATGGGTCTTGAAACCACTAACATTGGTGTACAGGTATACGGTGGTCACGGCTTCATCCGCGAATGGGGAATGGAGCAGCTGGTGCGCGATGTGCGAATTGCCATGCTGTATGAAGGAACCAACGGTATTCAAGCCCTCGACTTAATTGGCCGCAAGCTCACCCGAGATGGCGGAAAAATGATGGAGTCGACCTATACTGCATTTAGTGAACTGGTTAACGACATTGAAGATGGTGAGAACAAAGCACTAGCACAAGGTCTATTAGATGACTGGCGCGCTTCTTCTGCCGACTGTTTAGGCATGGACCCAACCACAGCTGCATCAGCGGCATGCGACTTCCTAAATTACAGCGCATACTCGCTAATTGGCGTATTGTGGTACAGCATGGCTGATAAGGCGCAGCGCTCAGATAATGCGGTATTAGCAGCTTCTAAAGTGAAAACCCGAGACTTTTACATGCAGCGTATTTTACCTCGCCGCGACGCACACAAAGTAGCGTATAAAGCAGGGCCAGATAGTACACTAGCGATTAGCGGCGACGAGTTCGACTACTTGTAATGCTACTGGCTATTGCCTGTTAAGTGGTAGGTGAAAGGTGGTAGGTGAAATGTACCTACCACAGGCCATTGGCTTCGAAAAAGCTGTGACAAGGTGCTCGCTAAAAATATACGCGAAAAGGACTTGTTAAAAGGTACTTTCTAAAAGTACTTGTTCAAAGGTACTGGCAACAAAAACAAAAAGGTCGGCTAGAATTGCATAGTTAACGCTATGCACTCAAGCCGACCTTTTTTTGCAGTTTTCCATGTACTTTTAAATCTTATTAGCCTTCGTTCTTTAGGCTTTCAGTGTCTGAGAACGTATCGTCAAACCAATCATCTAACATGGCCTTTTCATAAAAGAGGTTTTCATTTCTCATGTTTCGGATATTGGTATCCATAAAGCCCATGTCTTTAAGCTTGAAGTCATCTTCACTTTTCAGTACTTCGCCACTGCTATCGGTTAACGAATAACTGAACGTCATTCTTGGTATATCAACACGCTGTATTACACGCACGTCTGCGCCCATGTTGTTGCCAAAACCAATAAATTGACTGGGCCACACTTGGCCGGCTAAATCGATATTGGTAACAACCATCGATAGCGTGTGAGATTTCGGCAAAGATGCGGCTAACTCAACTAAATGGGCTTCTAACGCCTTAAGGGTGCGTTCACGAAAACGAGCTCGAGACTCATTTGAAGGGCGCACATCGGTAAAAGACTTTGGCTCTTTCCACGTTACTTTTAGTTCGCCAGCATGAGATGGCAATACGACGGCAGTGCTTAACAACACCGTACATAAAGAGGCTGCTATGGTAGACAACTTTTTCACGTTTACTCTCCTCGGTTCGGTCTTCTCGCAAACGTTTTCGGCGTTTCTAGATATTAATCTGGCTTTCGCATTAGAGAAGACTGCGTAATAGTATGGCAAAGTTGAGCGCGTTTGGTTCCCGAAAAGTTGGGGTTTATATCGTCCTTTTCACAATAATTCGCATAAAACCGCTTAACACTATCTGTAGATACGGTGATTTTTTCAACATAGTTTTGTTGGTAGGGCTTTAATGGTTTTAGCTGTGTCGTGATATCACTACGTAAACTTTCTAGCGCGCGCTGCTCTGGCAGCGTAGAAAGTGAGATGAACCAATCGGATACAGAGTTTTGAATGCCTTCAAACAAGTATTGAACAAAGGGAGAGCGCAAGATTAACACAAGCACAATAATTTCAGCAGTAATGATAAAAAACCGTAGCATAACGTATTACATAACCTATCTTAATGGCGGCTTTTAATAGCTTTGATTAACGCTGACATGTGAATGACACCTCTTGTAAATGCGTTCAAACTAACGCTACTTTGCGCGCTATGGTGTTTAACGTGTTACTAAAATCAATTCTAGATACTTGAGTCGTAGTAAAGCATATACGCTGATATTACACTATTGTGATTACTTTCTAGTACACAATTAATAATACGTCAGTATGCGAATGCGCTTTTTATTATTGGATATGGTTTACACTTTGTAGATTATTCACCTATATGAAAACTTACTTTCTGAACTTTCAGTATTGACTGAAAGTTTAAAAAGTACGATCATAATGAACATTCTTGATCTACATTAATCATGACAATCCTGTTGCTGGTATACTCCACGCGCCATTTAAGGATGTTAGCTAAGGTTTATTTATGAACGAACAAATACCGGTCAAAAATGTCACACCGGTAAAAGTGCACAAACCAAAGGGAGACGGTCAAGGTAAACGCCACGACTCCCGCAGTCGCATTTATGTACGAGCCGTAAAAGGGCCGCTGGAATCGTTCCGCCGATTTTTTGGGCTTATTTTTCTTGGCTTGTTCGCCATCATTCCTTGGCTTCAATTTAACGGCCAGCAGGCCGTCTTACTCGATATTGGTGAGCAGCGCTTTACGATATTTTCGCTAACACTTTGGCCTCAAGACCTTACGCTATTAGCCTACATATTTATTGTGTCGGCTTTCGCCCTCTTCTTTGTTACCACTTTTGCAGGTCGAGTGTGGTGCGGTTTTATGTGCCCACAAACCACCTGGGTATATATTTACACGTGGTTTGAAGAGAAATGTGAAGGGCCCCGCAATAAGCGAATTAAGTTAGACGAGCGTCCAATGGATGCCGATAAATTTATGCGTAAAACGGCTAAACACACCGCATGGGTGGGTGTTGCTCTGTTAACGGCGCTTACTTTTGTTGGGTATTTCACGCCCATTGGCGCGTTATTTGTCGACTTTTTTACTTTCAACGTAAGCTTCTGGGCTGGCTTTTTTGTTATTTTCTTTGCCGTGTGTACCTACGGCAACGCAGGTTACATGAGAGAAATTATGTGTACTCACATATGCCCTTACGCTCGCTTTCAATCTGCAATGTTCGATAAAGATACCTTTACCGTATCTTATGACGCCAACCGCGGCGAAAAACGAGGCCCGCGCCCACGCAAGCTTAGTCACGAAGAGGTGAAAGAAAAAGGGTTAGGCGATTGTATCGACTGTAACTTGTGTGTACAGGTCTGTCCTACCGGCATCGATATTCGAAATGGATTGCAGTACGAATGCATCAACTGTGGTGCGTGCGTTGACGCGTGTAACGGTGTCATGGACAAAATGAATTACCCCAAAGGACTCATTAGCTTTACTTCTGAAGAAGAGTTGGCTGGCGGTAAAACCCATATTATACGACCTAAGCTCATCGGCTACTTTGTGGTACTTGTGATCATGATTGGCCTGTTGTTCGCCAATATCTACACTCGCAGCCCTACAGAAGTCGATATTATTCGCGATAGGAACTCTCTGTATCGCGAGACTAACGAAGGACTGATTGAAAATGTGTATACCATCAAGGTATTGAACAAGACACAGAAGCGTCAATCCTACACCATAGAAATAAAAGGCCTTCCTGATTATGAATATATTGGAAAGCAGGAATTTTTCGTTGAAGGTGGCGCGGTGTATTCAACGCCGATATCGGTTGCAACCGACGCCTATAATCTGGAAGATACGGTCACTGACATATTCATTAGTGTTACCACCACCGTAGACGGTGATATTGTAACCATTGATGAGCCAACTAAGTTTCTTTATCGATGACAGATTTTTCTTTCTCGGGCTTAAGCCCAGATACGATACTAGATGCCCTGGAAACCCAGGGCATTTTTCTTCAAAGCGGTCTATTAGCGCTTAATAGCTACGAAAACAGGGTTTATCAATTTATTGCCGAAGACGGCAAACGTTATGTAGTTAAATTCTATCGACCCGGCCGTTGGTCTGACGAACAAATCCAAGAAGAGCACAACTTTGCTAAGGAATTAGCCGACAACGAAATTCCCATCGTCGCTCCCATGGCCGTTAATACAAAGACGCTGCACCATCATAGCGTTGGAAGTACGGACTACCGTTTTGCACTGTTCCCCTCGGTGGGAGGTCGTCAATTTGAAAACGACAATTTAGACCAGTTAGAATGGATGGGACGGTTTATCGGGCGCATTCATCTTACGGCTCAAGCCTCTGCATTTTCTTCTCGCCCTGCAATTGATGTTGAAAGCTACTTATTAGAACCTCAACGGGTTTTAGAGCAAAGTGAGCTATTGCCTGAAGGCCTTAAAACGGCATTTTTCGCTATTCTCAACCCAGTGATTGAAGCTACACAAAAAGCGTACAAAAACGTGTCTTCCCCTATTCGGCTGCATGGCGACTGCCACCCTGGCAATATCTTATGGCGCGATGGGCCTACCTTTGTTGACTTAGACGATTGCAGAATGGGGCCCGCCATTCAAGACTTGTGGATGATGTTAAGCGGAGACAGGCAGCAGCAATTACTTCAGCTAGACACATTAGTAGAAGCCTACGAGGAGTTTCAGCCATTTAATAAAGCGGAGCTTTCGTTAATAGAACCCTTAAGAGCCATGCGAATGGTACATTATATGGCGTGGCTTTCTCGTCGTTGGTCAGACCCTGCGTTCCCTCGTGCATTTCCTTGGTTTGCAGAGGATAAATACTGGGAAGGACAAATTTTAGCGCTCAAAGAACAAATGTCTGCATTGCAAGAGCCGGCGCTAAAATTAGGCATGTAGTTTCGCCACATTATTCCACTAGCTACATGCATCAATACTACTGCGGCTGTCGTAAGTCGCCGTTAAAGCCTATATACTCGCCCCCGCGTAGGTGCACATGAATCGGCCTTGCTAGCTCATAATAGCCCACTTTAGCCAATAAAAAGGCGAGACCAAGCTAAAAAATAGAGGGCAATAAAGGGCAATGCCGATAATTGTGTTAAACGGGAAATCAGTTAAATGCTGATGCTGCCCCCGCAACGGTAATCTCAGTACTACATAAGTGCTATATAAGTGCTATATCAGTGCTACATCAGTACTTCTTTTTTACACGCCACTGTCGCTAAGCCAATGTGATCGTTGACTTTTTCGATGGGAAGGCAAAAGAGTGTCAGTCTCATAGCTATACGCTTAAAAACAATGAGCAGATGACGAGAAAGCCCGGATACCGGCCTGTGCTTCACGGCCCGTGCACTATCAATGAGTGTACGGTGCTTTCGCTTAATCATGTGCTCGGGCGGAGCGCATAAGAGACTATTATTGATTATGGAATTATCTTTACTACAGGCTGCTTTTACTAAGACTGCAACGGCCGCTGCAATCCTAACGTATATCACTTCAACTTCTGTTTTTTCTCAAGAACGTTCTACAGACACCAACGACGTAGAAACCCTCACCGTAACAGGCACTCGCCTACCGATAACGCTTACAAAGCTACCGGGTGCGGTATCGGTATTAACCGAGAGCGACATAAAAGCCTCAGGCGCGTTGCAACTTACCGAACTTATACGCGGGCTTCCTGGCGTCAGCTTATCTCAATCAGGAAGCCCAGGTGGTCTCACCGAGGTAAGAGTGCGAGGCAGTGAAACTAATCATCTTTTGGTACTTATTGATGGCGTTATTGCTAATGATATCGGCCAGGGTAGCTTGATTGATTTAGCCCATTTAACCGCTGCAAATATAACACGCATCGAGTTATTGAAAGGCCCACAAAGCGCACGTTGGGGCAGCGGCGCTATTGGTGGTGTATTAAGTATTACCACTAAAGCCGGTGCTGAGGGTAACGTCACGCCTCAGCTAAGCATGTCGGCAGGAGTGGGTACGCAAAACACCTACAGAGGAAGCGTAAACACATCATCACAACACGACAACCTCGGCGTGTCGGCGTACGCAAGCTACATGCAAACCGATGGCGATAATATTGCAAGAACGGGGAGTGAAGACGATGGTTATGACAACCTTACCGCTGGACTGAACCTTCGATTTGACGCCAATGATGAGCATACGTTTTCTGCCTACCTGCGTACCGTAGACTACGAAAATGAGTATGACGCTACAGACTTTGCTACCACGGGATTGCCCGCAGATGCAGACAACGTTACAAAAGGGGTTCAAGTTAGCTCGAAACTGAAGTGGGATTACCAAGCTAAAAACAGTGACTATCGCTCAGCGCTTACTGCACAATACAGAAAAGATGAAAATGACAACACGACGTCCGGCGCTGACGCAGGCGGCACTACCGGTGAACGTATTGAGCTAAATTGGACCAATTTCTACAGTGTAAATGATTGGCAGTTAGCCGCAGGAACTGAATACCTTCAACGTTTGTTTTCACAGCGTGGGCCTGTGGTTTTCGGCGATCCTAACCAAGACCAACGGGATGATACCTACAGCGTTTTTACCGAGGCTACTGGAGAGTTAAGTGATAAGGTTTTCACCTCGCTTAGCGCACGCTTCGATAATAACAGTGAATTCGACAATGCATCTAGCTATCGCGCCGGACTTACCTGGCAGCTTGACCGTCATATCGCTTTATTCACCAGCTACGGAAAGGCAGTTAAAACCCCCACCTTCACCGAACGCTTCGGATATACCCCAGCCAGCTTTATCGGCAATCCTGATCTTATTCCAGAAAAAAGTGAAGAGGTTGAGGTAGGCGTTAAAGGTCGTTGGCAAACCGTGACGGCACAAGTCAGTGTTTACAATACTCAGCTACAAGATGAAATAAATGGCTTTGTATTCGATGCGCAAAGCGGCGCATTTACCGCGGGCAATGTAGACGGTGAAAGCCAGCGAGACGGTGTAGACGCAGAATTTAGCTGGCGTGGCGACTTTGCTGATATTACTGGCTCTTACAGCTATCTTGATGCCCAGCAAACCAGTAATGCACAAAGCGCCATTGAGCTTAGACGTGCTCGGCATCAAGGTGCTATTACGGTAACGTCAGATTTTGGTCTTGAGAAATTCAGCTTTTACACAAAGCTTGCCTATACCGGCACACGCTTTGATACGTTTTTCCCTCCATTTCCTGCGCCTTCAGAAACCCTTGCGCTATCTGCTTACACACTGACAAGCGTTAATGTGAGCTACCAGCTTAGCAATCAATGGCAATTGTCACTAAAAGTGAATAACCTGTTTGATAAAGAGTACGAAGATATCATTGGGTATGTGGGGCAAGAGCGACGCGCCCTGCTTTCAATCAGTTACACGCGCTAGATCACAGGCATGGTATTACACAACAAGACACACGTTTAACTGAATGTGTGTCTGGACAAGCTCATTGAATAGCGCAAATAAGAAGTAGTGCCTATCTGCACCAGCATGGTTAACCATGTTGGTGCTACTTTGTTTACCTTGCGTGTTATTCAACTTACTTGGTGTGCAATTTCTGTGATGCGCAATTTCTGTGATGTTCAGCGGGGATTAAGCTTTCTACTGTATCATTTCGTTGTGTTTTTTAGCTTGCTGGTCGTTGAAGTTAGGGCGTGTTGAGCTTTGCTGTGCATTTTTGCAGCGGTCTGTGAGCTATTTGAACAAGGCGAATGGTTGAAGGTCTAGCGGGCTAAATCGAAACCATTCAACGCAGAGTAAATAGCTCACAGGCGCTGCCCGAAGGGGGCGTTATGGAAGCATTTTACTCTTTGGCACAGCCCTTTGACTTAGCCCACTAGGCCTACAGGACTGTTTCGCGATTAAAATGCTTCCATTTAGCCCAAAACTTGCACAGCAAAGCTCAACACGCCCTAGTTAACGCTCAAAGCCTGTGATAATCTTTTGCCGATAAAAATCTTAAATATAAAGGAACTTATTCCATGAAAAAGTTTGCAGTAATGTTTGTCATGGCAATGCTTTTGCCATTAGCCGCTTGTGCTCAAGAGTCAGGCGCAAAATGGAAAGAAGGTACGCATTATAAAGTGGTTAATGAAGAAGCTACTGATAAGCCAGTAATTACTGAATACTTCTCGTTCTGGTGCCCACACTGCTTTCAGTTTGAGCCAATTGTTGAACAAATAAAACAGAAGAAAAGTGACGGTACTGCGTTTAACAAAGTACACGTAAACTTTATGCGCTTTACCGGCCCAGACGTGCAGGATGCAGCGACAAAAGCGATGCTTATTGGCCGTGCAATGAAACAAGAAAATGCGATGAATGGCGCAATCTTCAATTACATTCATAAGCAAAAAGCTTCTATTACTAATTTGAAAGACTTGCGTAACATCTTCGTCGTAAACGGCGCTGACGGTGAAGAATTCGACAAGCTTGCCAAAAGCTTCGGTGTTAACAGCATGCTGCGTAAAAACCAGCAGCAAATCGACGCTAACCGCGAGTTATTAACCGGCGTACCAAGCTTCATTATTAATGGAAAGTATCAGCCTACTTTCACATCTGACATGTCTTATGATGATATTGCAGATTTAATTGTATGGCTGTCTGAACAAAAATAGGTCTGAGCAAAATAAGCTTGTAATGGGCCTGCCCAGTCGCTATTGCTGAGCAAGGCACGAGGCAAAATACGACCAACGAAAATGGGCGCTTTCAAAGCGCCCATTTTTATTAAGCCCGGCTTTTTATTGAACCAGCTTTCTAGGGCAAGACCTAGTGAACAAGGAACCTTATGACACCAGTAGATTCGTTTGCAGACTTTATATGTGAACTTGATAAGCTAAAGGCTGTTAAGCGAAAAATTACGCTTCCGGCCGATAATGATCGGGAAGAAAACTCTGCCGAGCATAGCTGGCATGTAGCGCTTATGGCCTCAATGCTAAGCCAATATGCTGCAAAACCTATCGACATCCAGCGCGTGATACACATGATCCTCATTCACGATGTGGTAGAAATTGACGCGGGCGATATGTTTGCCTTTAATACGCAGCAAGACCACGCGGCTCAGGCTGAAAAAGAAATAACAGCGGCCAAACGAATTTTTGGCCTTCTTCCGTCACCGCTTAATAAAACGATGCTGAAGCTGTGGCTTGAATTTGAGGACGCAGCAACACCTGATGCCGAATTTGCTAAGGCGATGGATAGGGTACTTCCCGTATTTCAAAACATGAAAAATCAGGGCGGAAGCTGGGCGACCCATAAAATTACTCGCCAGCAGATAGAAAAGCGCAATGCACACCTTAAAACCTGTGCGCCGGCCCTCTGGGATTACGTGAGTAGACAGCTAGACATTGCCGTGGCCAATGAATGGTTGATAGGCTAACCCAAGCTACCTACCAAACGGAAGGCTAGCTTTTTCACGCTGCTGCCAAAGTAGTTTGGCTTCTTCTATGGCGTCGTTTACCTCAATACTGCGTAGCAAAACGAGGTAACTTGCCAACGAGCTAATAATAGCTTGCTCACCGTAATCGCTTTCTGCTTTGCCATGCCACACCTCTAGCATATCGCCCACGGCCATGGCCTTATCTTTTAGCGCCCAGCGCTTGGCAATAACAGGGAGAACATATTCATCGGTCTTGCCACCACGGGTAACAAATAACTCTGTTTCCCGCTCGCCATTTACTTCAGGATCGCCGCCGTCACCGCGAAAACACAGTGCATCTATATTGTCGTAGTTTTCGTTCACTCGGCAATGTTTATGATCAAGGTGCATGTGATACACCCCTTGCACACAATACTTGGCGCCAGTGGGGTTTAGCAACCGAGCCAGCGTATTGGCACAAGAGCGCAATCCAAACACCTCTCGCAGTTTAATAATATGGTCTAGCGCAGGCAGCAGACACGAAAGGTCGAGGTAAGTCACCAAATGTTCATCCATCTGGGATTTAGCTTGTGTCACTGTATTCATTGCTGGCAAACCTAGCGTTGGCAACACCGTGCTTGCATATAATCGCCCCGAACCAGGCTCATGGGCGCCGTGCAACATAACTCGCGTACCTTTTTTTACCAGCACCGCCACGGCGAGTAAGTACCACGGAAGTTGTCGTCGCTTTCCTGCATAGCAACCAATATCTAGCACAGGGGCTAGTGTTTGCACCTCGGGCTCAATAAGCTCTCGACAAGCATCCACAAAGCCGATTACTTCTTCGGGCGTTTCTTCTCGGGTACGTAGCAACATTAAAAAGGCACCACGTTGATCGCCGGTAACCTTATTGGCAAGCACCATTTTCATGGCGTGGTACGCCTCTTCGCGCGTTAGGCTTCGACCGCCCCGCTGGCCTTTTCCAATAATTTTTATGTAGTCACTAAATGGAAGCTGCATGGTGTGTTAGGAACGCTTTTTATTAAGTCATTAATGCTATTCACTCTATCATTTTTAAGAAAATAAGGGGAAATAAACCTGCGTTCAGTAACTCATTAATTTCGCCCTCTCGCTTAGTAAGTAAAAGCCTCCTAAGCGCACCTTAGAGTTTAATCTCGCTCATGTTCGCGCTTATGTAGACGTTGAAATTCATACTTATATTCACACCTGCAAAAGTGCGTTTGCATAGATACGTTTACATTGCTAACTATAAGAAGCTTGCCACGCTCTTGCCTTTTACCCCCATTGTTGGATGATTCAGCGGTATAGAATTTTCCTAATCATTACTGGTATAAAAACAAAAATAAGGAATTTGCGATGTCTAATTGCTTACATCTTGCTATCCCTGCAGGCGACTTAGAAAAAGCCAAGGTATTTTATTGTGACGTATTGGGCTGTAAAACGGGTAACAGTGAGGACGGGCACTGGATTGACATTGATTTTTGGGGCAATGAACTCACGTTGCATGAAAGTACCGAACGGTTACCTTCAGTACGTCATGAAGTAGACATGGGTACGGTTTCAGTACCGCATTTTGGTGTTCATATGAGTGAAGATGAGTTTCAAGCGTTGAAGAAGCGTATTGAATCGGCTGGTTTACAGTATTTAGATAAACCCTACCGCCGCTTTAAAGATACAGAGTTCGAACAAGAAACGTTTTTCATCGAAGATCCTAACGGCAATGTACTTGAAATGAAAACGATGACTAACCCTGAAGTATTGTTTCGAACTACCAAATAAAGCGCTCACGTCAACGTGCCAGCGTATTGCTCGCTGGCACGTTTATTTGAGTACTTAGGTTGTTGTTAACCGCAATGTATAAGAAGAAAACCTAGCCGAAGAAGTTGAAGCATATCTTGTTACCGTCAAAGTCTCTCACGTAAGCCGCATAAAACTTTCCAGGTACTCGTTGTCCTGGCGCGCCATCGCATGTTGCCCCAAGAGACAGGGCTTTTTCATGCATTTTATCTACTTTCTGCTTATTGCCTGGTGCAATTGCAAACATATTGCCGTTGCCCGGTGAAGGCTCTTTCTCATCCCACGGAATACACACGGCAATCATTGGCTCTTTCATCGATTTACCAATGTATTTAATTCGGTCCATATTCACCAACCGCTTAACGCCAAAATCTTCTAATAGTGACTCGTAGAATGAGGCTGATTTTTCTATATCGCTCACACCCAAGGTAACGTAATTAATCATCAAGCTTTCCCCAAAACGTAGGTTAGAAGTAGGTTAAAAGTAATTTGAAATGTACTGTGTGATAAAACCTACGGCGGGCGTTACGATAAAGCTCAGTGAGAAATAGCTCAGTGAGGAATATTTAATAAAAAACCGCACTAGTATGCACTAGTGCGGTTTCGTGTTTTTCATGTCGCTCTTAAGTCTCTGTCTGCGCAAACACCTTGCGCTAAGACACTAGACGACCATTTTAATAGGAAGCCTTAGGCAAGCTTATCGGTAGCAACGCGATAACGAGGGTCTTCGTTAACGTTAATTTCTACAAACTTATCGGCTTTACGCAGCAAGCTGCGACACTCGTCGCTGATATGACGTATATGCAGCTTCTTGCCCTGCTCAAGGTATTTATCTGCAAGCGTATCTAGGGCATCGATACCCGACGAATCCCAAATACGAGACTCTCTAAAGTCGATAACCACATCTTCTGGATCGTTGGCAATATCAAACAAGTCTCTAAAATGAGTTACCGAGCCAAAGAACAGCGGCCCTTCTAACTCATATACCTTCCAGTTGTCATCGTCGATATGCGATTTCACGGCAATATGGCGTGCGTGCTTCCAGGCGAATACAAGGGCAGATACGATAACACCAACAACGACGGCAATGGCTAGGTCGGCAATAACAGTAACGCCAGTTACCAAGAAGAGTACAAACGCATCTTCTTTGTTAACACCACGCACAATGCGGAACGATGCCCATTCAAACGTAGCAATAACCACCACGAACATAACGCCAACCAGTGCGGCTAATGGAATCATTTCAATAAGTGGTGCTGCAAAAAGGATGAAGCCAAGCAGTACAAGTGCAGCGCTTATTCCTGATAAACGACCACGGCCGCCAGAATTGATATTGATCATACTCTGACCAATCATGGCACAACCGCCCATACCGCCAAAGAAGCCGTTAACAGTGTTAGCAACGCCTTGCCCAACACACTCTTTATTGCCGCGACCACGGGTATCGGTCATTTCATCAATAAGCGATAGGGTAAGCAGCGATTCAATAAGACCAACCAAGCATAAAATAATAGATGTTGGCAGCACAATCATTACCGTTTCCCAGGTGAAAGGCACCATTGGAATAGCAAAGGTTGGCAACTCACCCGCCAAGGTGGCGCTGTCTTTTTGATCAGCCGGTAGTAAATCTCTTACAAAGTCGATAACCGTGCGCGCTTCTAAATCTAATCCGTGTACTAAAGCGGTAACCGTTACAATTGCCACCAACGACGCAGGTACCGCCTTGGTAAGCTTTGGCAGTAAATAGATAATTGCCATGGTAAGGCCTACAAGACCTAGCATCCAGTACAGCATTGAACCCTGCATCCACTGCAGTTCGCCAAGTGAATTGACTATTTTAAACTGTCCTAGCTGCGCTAAGAATATAACGATAGCAAGCCCGTTAACAAAACCTAGCATAACCGGGTATGGCACCAAACGGATAAACTTACCGAGCTTAAACACGCCGCAGAGTATTTGCAGCAGTCCCGCTAAGATGACGGCTGCAAACAGGTATTGCACCCCATGTTGCGCCACAAGTGCCACCATCACAACGGCCATGGCCCCTGTTGCACCTGAAATCATGCCTGGGCGACCGCCAATGGCAGAAGTAATTAAGCCCATCATAAATGCAGCGTATAGACCAATCATAGGTTCTACACCTGCAACAAATGCAAAGGCTACGGCTTCAGGAACTAGCGCTAAGGCGACAGTAATTCCCGAAAGCACGTCATTTTTTACGTTGCTATCTTTACTGGTTATTAAATCGAACATGTTTTCTCAGAATATAAAGCGTGTTAAACAAAAAGCCCCATTGGCTAAAAGGGCTTACTGGAGAATTGTTGGCGATTCTATCACCATTGCAGCTTAAAATCTTTTAATAGAATGTTAACCATGCAGGCGTGTTGACACGTATTGAAAGCTTATTTGCTAATCATAGAGCTAGACCAAAATTTGGACATGCTGACGATATTATTTGTTAAGGCAGCCGAAAGATTCGACCAAACCACTAATATAAGAGCTGGCATAAAATCTGACAATCTGACATAAAAGCTGACACAGGCGCTATGACATGGCATCGTATCGAGCAAAATTAGCTGCTTATCCTTAATTAATTTCTTATCGCTCAAATCCTTTGTAGTCTGTCGGCTAGTAAACTGCGCAAGAGAAATACACAGCAGCTTTTGTTCAATATCAACATCAACAAGAATATCAATTAGGAGTTATTGTGGTCCCGTACATCCTTACTATTTTATGTGTGCTCGTAGCAGGCGCAATCCATTGGGTTTCGCCAAAGGCGTATTGGAAAGCAACTTTTATGTCTACCGCCGTTATTCTACTTTTCTCAGTAGCAGCACTATTCATATTTAAAGCGTCGGGAATGCTTGTAAGTGAAAAAACAGGCGCTAACGCCGACTTTTCCGGGCAGCTTCTAACAATCAACATACTAGTGGCTTTTTTCGGATTTCTGATTTCGTTGTTTGTTGGATGGTTTCTCCGCGTAGTGAGAAATTAAGAAAAGAAATTAAGAAAAGAAATTAAGGCTTCACTGTAAGCGTTGGCCAAATCTCACACCAGCGCTTCTTTTGAACCCGCTCATTAAATACGTCTGGCCGCGGGTATTTGGGGTTTATACTGATGGTGCCTGCAAAATTAGCCTGCAAACCATAGGGCGCGAGTATATCAAACGGCCCTGCTGTTTCAAACGACGAGCTTAGGCGAGCCTTGGCACTGGCACTGGCAGATAAAGCTACACTGTCTACGGTTGATAACGCTATAGCCAAACAGGTTTCTTTCTCTATCCAATATGAAATAGCCTCTTCACAGTTTTTATAAGGCGCATGTCCGTGCAGTACATGCATACGCGCCTGATTTTTTACCTGCCACTTAACCTGCGGTAATACCTCATTTAACTGCATTTCATAAAAGGTGTCTTTGGCGCGCTGTGTGTCGTTTGCATCAAAATAGATAACGTCAACGTCTTTTAACGGCGTAGGTGTGCTCTTTTGGTGTAAAAAATCCCAAATAGCGTTACGAAGAAAGCCTGCACCTAGGTAACCTTGTGGCAACGCGAGTTGTTGAAGCGCATGTAAGCACGACATGCGCTGAGAGTCTGCCTGTATAATTTCGCAAACGCGCTGATCAAGTTTAAGGCGTTCGACATTGCGCAAAGGATCTTGCATTGACCTTACTGGCGTTTTGATTGCTGTGGCTCACTATTGTGAATATGCAGCTTTTGCTTCCATTTAATAGTGTAAAGGCAAAGCGCCACAACACTGCCACCAGCAAACCAACCTCCAATCACGTCGCTTGGCCAATGAACCCCTAGCAACACTCGAGATAACCCTATGCAAAACACCAATAATGCCGCAGTTGAGTATATCCATGTGCTGACCGCCCTTTGGCCAGAGAAATGGCAAATAAGGTAAGCGAGGTAGAAGTACACCAAGGTAGACAGGGTTGCATGAGCAGACGGGAAACTGTGGGTATACACATCCACATCGTGCTGACTAACCGGTGGACGAGGTCTCGCGATCCCCGCTTTAAGGGCAAAGGCAACAAATAGCCCCAACGCTACTGCCAACACAAAAGTATACGCCTTATTGCGCTGGTTGTGCATGGCGAGGCCGACCGTAACGGTAATAGCCACAAAAAGCAGCACAATATTACTGCCAAGCGCGGTAACATCTCTTAATGCATCTGATACCCATTTAGGCGTGGAATCATCGAGTTTGAGGGCTTGAAATAATGCTTCGTCCATCGGCTGCGCAACACCTAAATGCACAAATAGCATAACCAATACAAAGCAAGTGCCAAGAAGCAGAACCTGAACTGAAGGGGGTTTAAGCATATTAATATAGTGACCAACTTCACTGTTTTGTTTCATGACTAACATCCATTTGTTGCATTTTATTTCACTAGCTGTGTTTTATATCACAAGGAAGTGTCGACCTAGTCGTGCTTACTTCCGCCAAGGCACTTAGGTGATGACAAAGGCTCCCCTCCCCTTTTTACCCACTCTTCAGGGGTATAAGTGTGAAGCGCCAGCGCGTGAACAGGCCCCTCTAAGGCCGGTGCTGCCAATGCGTTTATTTGTCTATGTCTGCCAATTAAACGCTGACCTTCAAAGGCTTCACTCACTACCGTTACTTTGAAATGACTTTGCGCTCCGTCGGGCACATTATGCATAAAGCTTTCGTCCACGACCTCTAAATAGATTGGCGCAATAGCATCTGTGATGGCTGTTTCTAGGAAATCTTTTACTTGCATATCGTCTACCTGCATATCTTTTACCTCAATCTCTTTTATTCGCGTGACTGGCGAACCCATTGAAATTTTTAAGGTGAATTCGCGACTATTAATCGTCTGAAAGTGAGGTTTATTCTACCACCTATCGGTTTAACCGTCTTCGAAATGCCGTGTAAATAATGGCTTTGTGTAGCGCCAGCCATAACCAGTAGACTGCCGTGTTCTAGCAAGTGCGTATAGCGCGCCTTCGTCTCTTTATGCTTAAACACAAAAGGACGCGCCTCTCCCAACGTTACAGAACCAATAACGGGGTTTGGCCCAAGCTCGGGTTCATCATCAGCGTGCAGGCTCATGCTGTCTTGACCGTGTCGGTACCAATTGGCAAGGACACTATTAAAGCGGCTGCCGCATGCTGCGCCACAACAATCCCGTATTTCAGCTAAGGTTGATGTCCACGAGTTAGGCACCATGGTCAGCCCTGAATAGGTATAGGTGCACGTTGGGTCGCCATGCCAGCTCTGTAACCGTGGAATGGGAATAGATTTACCAAACATGCGCAATGAGTCTTGTCTCCACGGCAGTTCGCTTTGCAGGCTGTCGAAATACGTATCGGCGGTAGATTGATTGAAAAAGCGAGGATAATACACAACATCCCCCTCAGGCAGCGGCAGGCGCTGAGGCTTTGGCTTATCAGGTTGATTAAAAAGTGAATATTGCATGTCTTCGCCTAAGTCGCTCTTTTATCCAGTTCGATTGAATATGATTTTTCTCTACCGCCAAGGTTATTTACGGGCATTGTACCAATCTGATCATGCTCTTTTTGCTCGCGAAATGTTACCCTACGCCCATTGCTAACTCCAAAGCACGCCAAGGCATGACACACGTCATCGCTGTTGCCGTCAGAATTTTCGCTAATGAATACAGAATTTATCTTTGCAGACCGAAACTTGTCTCTAATTCGCTATCCTGAAAAGCATCAACATGTGAGCTTACAGGCATGGGACAGCGCCGATGAGTTGCTCATCGACCATGTAGAATCACTGCTCAACGACAATGTGGTCTCTACAGATACTGCCCAGTCTCAGCTTATGATTTTTAATGATGACTTTGGTGCATTGGGGTGCTGGTTTGAGCATTTGAATCCACTTTGGGTATCAGACTCTTACATATCTCGACGCTCTTTGCTGGAAAACTTAGGGCGTAATGCAATAAGCGCAGAGGCGTCGGTAACAGAAACGGCTCCCGTCAATACTATGACCAGCGTTGACAGCTTAACGTTTTCTCCGCAATCAGCCCCGGCTATTGTGGTACTTAAGGTACCAAGAGCACTTGCGCTTTTAGAGCAGCAGCTTATTGATTTGAAGCGTTATATATCTGCTGACACACAAGTGATTGCCGGCGGTAAAGCAAAAGCCATTACCAAATCGGTACTGGCATTGTTTGAAAAGTACATTGGCCCCACCACCACCTCTCTGGCAAAGAAAAAGTCGCGACTGGTATTTTCTCGTCCCGACCTTACCCTTCCATCATATCCGTCGCCCTACCCAACTCGATGGGAATGCAAGGGAACCACAGGCGCGAAAATGACGTTAGACAACGAAGCTAATGTGTTTTCACGTCAGTCCTTAGATATCGGTGCGCGTATTATGATGAAACACATGACGGTGAGCAGCAATGATACGGTTGTCGATGTGGGGTGTGGTAACGGCGTTTTAGGTATTAACGCGCTAACACTTGCCCCAGACTGCAAGGTCATTTTTACCGATGAGTCTTACATGGCATTGGAAAGCGCACGTTTAAACGTGTTGACTAACCACCCAGATAAAATAGACCAATGCACCTTTATTGCTACCAACTGCTTGGAAGGCCTTCTTAACGAGCCGAACACGCCTGCGGTCACTAAGGTGTTGTGTAATCCTCCTTTTCATCAACAAAATGTGATCACCGACCACATTGCATGGCAAATGTTTACCGACTCTCGCGATTTATTAGTACGAGGCGGACATCTTGTTGTGGTAGGGAATCGTCACTTGGATTACCACATAAAATTGAAAAAACTGTTTGGTGGTGTTGATATACTGTCAAACGATAAAAAGTTCGTTATTTTTAGCGTCGCTAAACAGTAAGATTATTTAAAGGATTTACTATGCTAAAGAAGATAAACAACATTCTTTCTAGCCTATTAATGGTGTGTGTTTTTTTGAGTGTAAGCCCCCTTGCGGCTGCGAAAAAAGACGATGGCTCTCAAATACAGCCTGACAACTATTACCCTCGCGTAAAAATGGAAACCACCATGGGTGATATTGTGGTGGAGTTAGATAGAAGACGCGCTCCTATTACCGCGAATAACTTTTTGCGTTATGTAGATAAACAGGCTTACAACGACACTATTTTTCACCGCATTGTACCGGGGTTTGTAGTGCAAGGTGGCGGATACACTTCTGATTTCAACGGTAAGTCGAACTTTCCCGATATTTTTAACGAATCGGGCAATGGGCTCACTAACGACTTACATACCATTGCACTGGCACGTCAAAACGGTCCTCATACCGCTAACCGTCAGTTCTTTTTTAACGTCAATGACAATGAAAGCCTGAACCCTGGACGAGACTGGGGCTATGCGGTATTTGGCTTAATCGTAGAAGGGTCAGATGCCGTTGATGCAATGTCTGAAGTGGAAACCGAGTATTCAATTCGCTTAAACGCGAACAACGTTCCCATTGAGCCCATCGTAATCAAAAAAGTGACCGTGCTTCCGCCGCTATAGTCACACTTTTGCATTAAATGCCCTGCATCAAACGCTGCTTTAACCGTGTCTATAATCGGTTTGCGGTAGCCTATAAAAAACATATGCCACCGCCTTGATGATTCAACTTTCAAAGGCTAGTGGCGTATGAAGCGTTCATTATCAACGTCCGGTCAAATTCCCGTAAAGACGGTATTCATTAGATACATGCCAATTGATAGACACACCAAGCCTAACGTGACCATGGGTATCATCATTGTCGCAACCACTTTTGCCGTTTCTTTACTCGTATCGTTTTTCTGCTTAGTCATGTCTTAGCCCTCAAGAATTAAGCCTTAATTATACGTGATCACCACCTGTAGCCTTAAGCGCTAAACCGCTGATTTTGAGACAATAATTTTTAACTTTTGTTTATGAAATGTTAAAGGTAATCAGCTTGTTTTTCTGACAAGCGCTCATTACTGCCATTAAGCCTACAGGAAAGTTTCTATTTTATTAGGGCGTGTTGATCTTTGCTGTACATTTTTGCAGCGGTCTGTGAGCTATTTAGACAAGGCGAATGGTTGAAGGTCTAGTGGGCTAAATCGAAACCATTTAACGTAGAATAAATAGCTCACAGGTGCTGCCCGAAGGGGGCTAAATGGAAGCATTTTACTCTTTGTCACAGCCCTTTGACTTAGCCCACTAGGCCTACAGGACTTTTTCGCGATTAAAATGCTTCCATTTAGCCCAAAACTCGTACAACAAAGATCAACACGCCCTAATTGCCCATAAATCTGACAGATGAAAACGACGTCACTCAAAAACAGCATATTAATCACCGCATTCGCCGTGGGGTTTATTTGGTGCTTTAAAGCTTTTGAACTCAACTTCAACGTCGACCTAAGTTGGCTCGGAGTTTATCCTTTAGCGCTGCACGGTTTGGTTGGAATTATAACAGCGCCCCTCATACACGGCTCATTAGAGCACATTTTCAACAATACATTGCCCATGTTAGTTCTTGGCTCATTTCTTATCTACGGTTACCCCAAAACACGGTGGCGTGTGTTAATAGCAGTGTGGTTACTATCTGGTATTGGTGTATGGTTGTTTGGACGCGAAAGCTATCATATTGGCGCTAGCGGTTTAACTCATGGTGTATTTTTTTATTTATTCGTGGTGAGTATATTCCGTAGAGATAAACGTTCAGTCGTGCTTATGATGGTTGCTTTTTTCATGTACGGTGGAATGACGATGAGCATATTTCCCCGCCAAGAAGGGATTTCGTTCGAATACCATTTATTCGGTGCTTTGGCTGGTGTTCTTTGTGCCTGTTTATGGCATTCGCTAGATCCAAAACCGACAGTTAAGGCATATTCTTGGGAAGTAGAACCTAAATCGGAAGACCCTATTATCGGTGATCAGTGGCGTCTTGATGGACAAACTGAAGAAAATGAGGGGAATATAAAAACTGTGCCGAATGAAAAGGAAAACATCAATGACCAACGTTAAGCCTAATGCATTTGAATTACTGCTAAGAGTTCGATATGCCGAATGCGACACTCAAAATGTTGTATTTAACGCACGATATGCTGACTACGCAGACTTAGCCGCCACTGAGTTTATGCGAGCGCTAATAGGTGGGTATCAAGCATTAACAAACCAAGGCTTAGATAATCAAGTCGTCAATCTCAATATATCATGGCAAAACTCAGCGAAATTCGACGACATTTTGTGCTTGTCGGTGCATGTAAGCAAAGTTGGCAATACATCTTTTACGATGCAAATTGATATGCTGAATTGGCAAACTAACCACGCTGTAGCATCGGCTGAAATTGTCTATGTGATGGTCGATTCACTGACATTTGAAAAGAAACCCGTACCCCATGAATTTAAAGCAACGTTATTGAAAGGGGCCCCAGGAAAAACGATGAACCTAGCAGGCATTGAGCTTTAGTTTTGACGCTTCAACAGTAACCAATCTCACAACGTGTTAAAAGCTCTAGTGAGCGAGTTACAATAAAACGCCAAAATATTCTTTATCAATTTATTAGTGCGCGAAATGTCTGAGTGCTTGAAAAGAACCCATGCTATGTTTATTTACAGTGATTCTAATTGTTCAATATAACTCGCTGGCGAGGTTATTTTATCCGTCGTTAACCTTTTAAGCTTTTTTAGCATGTCAGATGGGATATACGGCTCCGCAGCTGACCAAAACCCTTCTGCGCCATTAGTACCCGTTCGCAGACTTTGCTGTTTAAAATTGTTCCAGACGTGAAATATGGAATATTTACCCTGTGATAGCTCGCGAGCTTTTAAATCCATCAATGAGTGAATGAACATTCCGCACTGATAGTAAGCTCGATATTGCCCATGCTTGGCAGCATCTATTAATGGGTAACTGACTAAAGCTTTAGCGCAGCCTTTTTTAGCTTCATTCATCTTGTTCTCAATAAATGGCTCGATAGTTTCTGGGTAAAACTCTCGCAACGCTAAGGCTGCCAACCACTCAGCATTACCTTCGTGTAGCCAGCTAGCAGATTTATTAATTACGAGAGATTTACTGTCTTGAAAAAAGTGAGCAGCCTCGTGAGCAAACATCCATAAAGTGGTGGGAATAAAATTTTTACTTTGTAACCGCTCATCAAGATTGTCCATATCCCAGTGTATGAAAACTTGATTGGGAAGCACTCCTCCTTGAATGTCCGTTCCTGGTGCATTCAAATATGAAGTAAACAGCATGGGTTTGACGTCATTATTGTGCTGCCCCAACTTAGATTCAAAAAATGCCATTAGCTTTGGGAGTGTGTGGTTAAGTTCAACCTTAATGACGTGAGGTAGTTCCGTGTCAATCAAGGCCATAAATGCTGGCTCATCAATAGGCATTTGTTCTCCTATATAGACATACTGACCGTCGTTATATCCCAGCCAACTTGCTGCCTGATAATTAATTTTCCCGTTGGCGATAAAGTGACTGTTCTCTTCCACTTCTACGGTGATTTTCCAACCATTGGCATCATCAGAACAAAAATCGAGACACGCAAATAATCGCCCGGTGTGGATAAGCGCACCGCCATCTGAAAATGGTGCAAATGGCGCGTAAGCTTTTGGTAAATGCGTGTAAGTCGGGGTAAGACTAAGTTGAACATAATCAAAGGCCAGTCCATCTTTGCGTCGAATCAATTCTTGATGATCTTCAAAGACAACTTCGAATGCCGTGTTTACGGGCCGCCACCTTGTGGTACGTGCTTCAATTGGTGTGCTTAAAAAAGCTATTTTTTGTGTGGGAGTATTTGCAGAATATGCAATCAACCATTCATCTGAGGTCTTGTTGAGATGAATATTGACCCCAGCTTTAGCAAATGCATTTGTTGAAATGTATAAATAAAGGGCAACAATAAACACTGATAGACATGCTGTTCTCACTATATTTAATTCCTTTTATATAACTCTTCGGTTGAGAGTACATCGTCTTGAATACCTAAGCGATGCAATGCGCTTATGAAACGAATAACAATAAGACCACTCAAATACTCTTTGCCATTTTATTAATAAGCAAAGAGCGAATGCTTTGCAAGCCTAGGTTTGTAAGCCCAGGTTTTTAAGCCCAACTGCCTAAAGCGACAGCCAGTAAAGCGCCTGGACAGGGAATGACTTATCAAAATACCATCCTTGTTTTTCATACCCTAATTTCGTCAGCAGCGCCTGAGAGCGCGTATTATCTGGGTGAGTCATTCCCGTGAGAAAGCGATAACCTTGATTTCTCGCCCAGTGAATCACGAGTTCACAAGCTTCTTGGCAAATGCCTCGTCCTCGCGCTTCTGGCAACAGGGCAAAACCTAAATCCGGGCAGGTGAATGCAAAGCGATTAAACAGCCCGCAGACCCCTAATGGAAGCCCAGTCTCGCTGTGCTCAATAGCAAGCAGTCCGTAGCCCCATTCTTTGCATTGGGCATTAGTACGGGCAATATAGTCGCAGGCATCTTCAAGTGAATCGACTCCGCGACTTCCAATGAACTTTACCCACTGAGGGTCTTGCTGCAGTGCTAACACCCATTCTTTGTCTTCAAAGCTGAGCGCCCGCAGCCGAACTCGTGTTCCCTGAAACCCTATATTCATCTTAATGACACCCTAACCGTTTATTATAGGAAAGAAGTTAAGATAGTAGATTATTCGATAAGATGGTGTCTATTTTGTCTTGTATGGTCTTATCTACGTTGGCAGCCCGTGGATATTTAGGCAACACTCTGTCGTTGACTCGTGGGTGATCCCACAGTGAGGTATGCGTCACAAAATCCGTGGCGGCCTTTTTGCCTGCGTGCTCTAAGCATCCGGCTAAACAAGTATCAACATAAGTTTGGCTTACCGGGAACTGATCATTCGCAGGGCTACAGTGCAATGTCTCACATACCCATAATGTCCGACCGCTGAGGGCTTCATAAAGGGCTGTTTCGCTATGTATGTCCATTGTAGCGTCGAAGGCAATTTGCTCTGGCGACACTTGCGTAAATCGATAGTCTTTTTCTCGTTCTTGCAGCGCAGGATTGAGCTGAGCGGGGATCAGTTGCGCATTCAGCTTTTTAGCGGCGTTTTTGATTGCCCCAACGTAGGTTTGCTGCTCTTGAATACTTCTTGTTACCCAGGCACGCTCGAACCCATCTACCATTACAGGAATGCCGTAGGTTTTTATACCCGAAAAGCGCTCTCTGCTGTCGCGGCTTAACAAACTTCCATAGCCAAGAACGATATGAGACTCATCGAGCCCGTTTAAATAATTAACAATATCATGTGCAGAGGGTGCATCAGCGTTGTTCACACTATCTCCTGTATGGTTTTATGATGTGACTATTAATAACAGAACTTACTCCTTCGCAATTTAAGTTTACAGCCTCATAGCCCAACATGCTTGCTCAGATTCATTAAAACGAGGTCATAAAAAAAGGCGGTACCTTTTGAGTTTACCTTAATGCGATAACCTCAAAAAGTACCGCCTTTACAGCGTCTACCTTATGGCATGTTGCTGTTATTTAGCGATAAACTAAAAACAGCCCATCATTAATGATTAGAACAAGGCTCTTACACCCACGCTGATATTTCTACCTGGTAGCGGCGCTTGGTCTTTAAGGAAAGACGTGTGCACTCGCGCTTCTTCATCAGTCAAGTTATCACCTCGAGCAAACACAACCCAATCGATGCCTTGACTCGCAAACTCATACTGAACGCTGGCGTTTAACAGGGTGTATCCGTCTGTAGCCGTTTCAAAAGACGCGGTATCAGTTTGGTCGTCAACCCAAGTAAAACCAGCATCTGCGCTAAGCCCGCCGTTAACGTAACTTAGCTCACCACCAATTCGCATTGGCGGAGTACGTGGCAAATTGTCGTCTTCTATTTCCGCGCGAATATAATCGGTAAACACGGTCAAACGGAACGCATCATTAAGGTCGAAGTACGCTTGCGCTTCAAGCCCCCAAATGTCCGCATCGGCTTGCTGGAAGTAGTAAACAGGCAAGCCTTCATCGCTGTGCGACTCATGGCCTTCTTCATGTTCACCTTCGTGCTCACCTTCAAGTTCTCCCTCGTGCTCTTCGTCGTGTTCATCACCATGTTCTTCATGCTCAGATAACGCGATTAGGCCCGTGTTAGTTTGGAAAACATAGTTGTCGGCTTGGTTATAAAACAAAGAAACGCTATAGCCCCAATCGCCAGTAAACTTACGGAAGGTCACGTCTAAATTAGTGCTAACTTCTTCAGTCACCCCTTTTAAGTTTTCTTCAATATGGCCTTCTTCGTCTAGGTCGAATACAAGCCCAACTTCATAACTTTCTGTTGCCAAATGCTGACCGGCAGAAAATAGCTCCTGCTGACTCGGAGCACGTTCGCTTCTAGAAAGCGTAATCGCTACTGACTGGCCGTCGGTGTACTCCCAGTTCGCACCTGCAGAAAGGGATACTGCTGTGAAGTCATATTCTGGGAACGTAAACTCTGTGCCGTGAGCTTCATGCTCTTCGCCTTCATGTTCCTCACCTTCGTGCTCTTCACCCTCGTGATCTTCGTCATGATACACATCAAGCTCTACTTCACTGTCTGCAACATCAATAGAGGTTGATTCTAAACGACCACCAATTTCAAACGTTACATCACCCACTTTCTTTTGCTCGATGAGGTACAGCGAGAAGCTGTCTGTCACGTTAGCTGGCGTAAACGCCTCTTCACCCACAGCGGTGTAATCGCTTGATGTAAACTGCAGACCAAACACACCGTGCCAGCCTGCCACTTCTTCATGATAAGCCGATAGGCGAATATCAGTAGATTCGTTGGTAAACACAGTTCCCGGCATGCCGTCTTCTATTTCAGCGTGCTCGTAATCGGTGTAGGCAGCGGCGAATTTCAGGTTAGTTAGCCCTTTAATTGGCGAGTGCCACTCACCTGCGGCTTGGTAACGAGTCATATCGACATCGAGCAGCACACCTTCTTCTTCGTGCATGTGCTCTTCATCATGATCATCGTCTAAGCCTTCATCATGGTCCTCGTCATGGTCTTCATCGTGTTCGTCGCCATGACCGTGACTGTGGCCTGGAACACCATATTCGTTGTCGAGTTTTTCAACGGCGAAACCGAAATAGCCTTCCTCGGCAACGTAAGACAGCCCAGCAACAATGTTAGTTGTCTCCATGGCACTACTTTCTAATTCGCCGCTTTCCTCGTCATCATCTGGCTCAAGAGATGCAAAACCCGGAATGTCTGCGTTTTCTGTATCACGGATAAAACCGTCAACATGCCAAACAAAGTTACCTTGCCCGCCAGTCACATCACCGCGGGTATATTTACCTTCGTTTACTGTGCTGTAGCTTGCTTCTACTTCACCCTCAACACCGTCTACTTGGTATTGCGGTATGCGCTTATCAACAACGTTAACTACGCCGCCAATTGCACCACTTCCATACTGAAGTGTTGCCGGACCGCGAAGCACTTCAACCTGAGTCGCACTTGCCAACGTGGTGGCCACATTATGATCTGGACCAACGCGAGACACGTCAGAGACATCCAAGCCGTTTTGTACAATTTTTACGCGCGGGCCATCGTTGCCGCGAATGATAGGGCTGCTTGAAACAGGGCCAAAATAGGTACTGTGTACCCCTGGGGTATTCTTAAGCGTTTCACCCAGAGTAGGCGCTTCAATTTTGCGAAGTTTTTCAGCACCAATAACAGTAACAGGCGTTACTGACTCAAGCACAGATGACTGCAGCGCTGTTGCCGTCACTACAATGTTTTCTACCGACGCAGGCTGTAACACAAAGTCAGCTTTTTGATCGCTACTCACATCACCAAGGTCGTTATCACCATGAATGTAGTTGCTTGAATAAACATGTAAATGGATATGAGGTTGCTTTACATCGTTAAAACGATAGATGCCGTTTTCATCGGTAATTGCTATGCGGCGCGTGCCTTCAATTTTAACTTCCGCGCCTTCTACTGGCTTACCTGAAGTATCTGTGACAGTTCCCGTCACTGTGGTTGCTAAAACCGGAGCGCTGAGTAATCCCGCTATCGTAATGCTTAGTAACGAACGCATTTTCATTATTTTCCTCTACTGAGTGTCTTTAGCTGTGATTTTACCGTTTCTACGGCATTGTCAATGTGTGTGCTTGAGCAATATGTGATGTTATAACATTTTTCAGCATGCGGGATATAAAGTCAACAGCAAATAATCGCAGCAAAGCAGCCATTAGCCGATGAAGCGTGTTGAAGTGTTTACGCATAGGCGAGGTTTATTAATAGTGATTTCGAAAGAAGCAGCACTAGAGACGTCCGTAGCGGAGGCAATGGACGCAATAAGGAGAGCACCTCAACAAGACCAACTTATGCTTGAGTAGGAGAATGAATGACCAAGGATTGGCCTTTCCTTCATTGGAATAGAAGCCTTTATTGGAATAGAAGACTGTAGTGTGTAAGCCTGTGCTTTACTTTATTTTGCTAGGCACGGCTAACGGGAAAGTTAATGACTTCTTGAATGTGTGAGGCGCCGATTTTCAGCATCAACAGTCTGTCTATGCCAAGGGCAACGCCTGCGCACTCTGGCAGCCCCGACTCTAGCGCCTGCAAGAAGTGCTCATCGATAGGTTTTTCTGGCAACCCTGACAACGCGCGCATTTTATTATCTTGATTAAACCTCTCTCGCTGCTCAGCGGGTTCACTCAGTTCATTGAACCCGTTAGCTAGTTCAATACCTTTAAAATACACTTCAAAGCGCTCGGCAACGCGACTGTCATAAGGACTTATTTTCGCCAATGCTGCTTGTGAGGCAGGAAAGTTATAAACAAAACACGGCGCTTTCAGACCTATCTTAGGTTCAATGCAATAGGAAAACAGAAGCTGCAGCTGGCTATCTCTTGATAGACTCTCTATGCCATCGATATCAATACCGCATTCGAGCATTTTTTGATGAATTGAGCTTGTTGGGCTGGTGAGCGGGTCTATGTCAAGATGAGCGATAAACGCATTTTGGTAAGTGATCATTTCACTACCAGTTGTTGCGCCTAACACCTCATGTAAAAGGGCATCCACTTCTTTCATAAGCATTAAGTGGTCAAAACCTGGTCGATACCATTCCAGCATGGTGAACTCAGGGTTGTGCCACCGCCCTTCCCCTTCGTGACGAAATGCTTTGCCAATTTGGTAAATGGCACCGCTCTGTGCACACAACAGTCGCTTCATTGCATATTCAGGCGATGTTTGAAGAAACAAAGAAACGGGCTTTCCCGTATTAGCGTACAAAAATTCAGTGTTAAACCCGTCAATGTGCTCATCGGTAACGGTTCCGGCAGATAGCACTGGGGTTTCTACTTCAAGAACGTCACGGCTATGGAAAAACGCCCTTACTTGACGAAGTAATTCAGCTCTCGCCACTCTGGTTTTATGGGTGGTGGTAGGTTGCCAAGATTGCTCATGTTTCATAGTCGCGCCAACGCTTTTAAGAAGAAGATGAAAGCCATAAATTAAAAAACCGGTACGTGAACATACCGGTTTTTGAACCTTGCTAGTAACACGCTTTTTGGCAATGTTACTGATTATTAAGCGATGCTTTTTTAAGCATGACTTATTTAAACGCTACTTATTTTTGAACTCGTGACACGTATTCGCCAGAGCGTGTATCTACACGGATAACTTCGCCCGTTTGAACGAACAAAGGTACACGTACAACGGCACCCGTAGTCAAGGTTGCAGGCTTACCACCGGTTCCAGCAGTATCACCCTTAAGACCTGGGTCAGTTTCGGTAATTTCTAACTCGACAAAGTTAGGTGGCGCTACCGTAATTGGGGCACCGTTCCACAACGTAATAGTACAAACGTCATTTTCTACCAACCACTTAATATTCTCACCCACTGCTTTTTCATCAGCCGCAATTTGTTCGAATGTATCATTGTTCATAAAGTGGTAGAATTCGCCGTCGGTGTATAGATAGGCCAGCTCAGTATCCATAACGTCTGCGCCTTCTACGGATTCACCAGAGCGGAACGTTTTTTCTAAAACTTTACCTGAAATAAGCTTGCGAATTTTTACGCGGTTAAACGCTTGGCCCTTACCAGGCTTTACGTATTCGTTTTCTAAAATGTTGCAAGGTTCGCCATCCAGCATGATTTTCAGGCCGCCTTTGAACTCGTTAGTGCTGTAATTAGCCATAATTCCTCTGTCTAAACATAAGGTGCAAAAAGTTTCGTGGAACAAATAATACCTAAAAAAGCGATTTCTGTAGAGCATAACTGGCAAAAAGAATTATCAAGAAGCTTTACGGACCCCTCGAAGCTGCTAAGTCATTTGCATTTAGATGAGAAAAAATACGTACAGCACATAAAAGCACGGCGCTTATTTCCTATGCGTGTTCCCCGTCATTTTGTGGAATTAATAGAAAAAGGGAATCCAAGCGATCCACTGCTCCTGCAAGTTATGCCGCTGAGCGATGAATTTTTAACGTCGCCTCACTACAATGAAGACCCATTGGAAGAACATGACACAGCAGGCAAAGGACTGTTGCACAAGTACGACTCTCGCGTGCTGCTGATGGTTCGCACCGGGTGCGCAGTAAACTGTCGATATTGTTTTAGACGTCATTTCCCTTACGCAGAAAATGCCGTTAGCAAAGCGCAGTGGATAGACACATTATCGTACATTGCCAATAACCCAGACATTAACGAAGTCATTTTTTCTGGTGGCGATCCATTAATGGCAAAAGACGATCACCTAGCGTGGTTGGCGTCAGAAATTGCAGCAATCGACCACGTAAAGCGCCTTCGAATCCACACGCGATTGCCTGTGGTATTACCTGAGCGAATTTGCAGTGCCTTTAAAGATTGGTTTACCGAGCTACCCATTCAAAAGGTATTAGTGCTTCACGCGAATCATGAAAATGAAATCTCCGACGAGTTAGTCGATGCACTGGCACCGCTTAAAAGCAAAGGAGTAACCCTGTTGAATCAGTCTGTATTGTTGAAAGGAATTAATGACAGTGCTGATGCCATTTGCGCGCTGAACGAGCGGCTTTTTGAAGCAGGCGTATTGCCTTATTACTTGCATGTACTCGACAAAGTGCAGGGGGCGAGTCATTTCTATGTGAGTGATGACGATGGAAGGGCTATTATGGAGCAAGCGATAAAGCGCCTGCCGGGATTCTTAGTGCCCAAACTCGTGAGAGAAATTGGGGGACAACCCGGCAAAACGCCTATCGACTTACATTTGCATCCCTGACCTACGCGAAAGTATCAATATTAGCGCCTAACGCGGGGTTTGAAGAGGATGCTTTTGGTACGTCAGCGGCTGATTCCAGCAACTGAAGCGACGCTTTTCCCTCTTGTTCTTGTTGGCCTTTTGCCAACTTAAGAGAAGCCAATTCAAGCGAAGCACCGGACGCTGCAGAGGCGTTTGCACCTTGTAGTTCCATACCGTTTTCCTTTGTTGCTTGTAGCAAAGTGAAAAAATGGGCAAAATTGCCCACCTTAGGGTGTATCGGCAAAAACCGTCGAAACTTTAATCAGTTTTTGAATCAATTTCAAAATCAAATTTACATCAAGCAATTAAAGGCGTTTTCATGCAAGAAATGCAAACCGTAAACCAACAACTTCAAGAGACCATGCAAACGCTTTACCGAAAAGCCGTGGATGCCGACCAAGCATTAGACGTGTTGCAGCAGGATAAGAAAGGTAAATTTTCAGCCGTATTTGCCTCTGACAGTGGATTTACAACGTCGTCGAAGCGCTTTGTTCCCTATGTAGAAGAAATAGCGTTAGATTGGCAAGCCATGAAAGACATGAACGAAGAGCAAACAAAGGCAGCACTTGCTCCGCTAGTGAAGAAAATAGAGTTAGCGCTTATCACCGTTACCCAGTTTCAACAAAGCCTAGCCAGTAAGCCTCAGAACTAACGCTTAGCCGAGTCAGCTCGGCCTAAAGCTTATTCCACGTCTATCTTACGCTAGCCTTGTGGTTCTCTTATACTTCTCTAGTGTAAGAAGTGAGCGCTAATTAGCATAAAGCGGGATACGCTTTATGCGCTGCTTTAGCCTTTGTACTTCACGTAAATACGCGTCGCTGTCCACACGACCATATTGCTCGGTAAAAGCTTGTTTACTGAGCCCCTCTGGCACATCGTCAATCGCGGGGATAATGTCACTCTCACTGCGAATACGGGCAAGGGCATTTTGAACCTTTTCAGCGTGCGCTGGCGATGCGGCGGTTTGGGCAAAGGCCGTGCCGGACATATCAGCAACTAAATCAACAAAGCTGTATCCAGAACCGCCAGCCCCGCGGTCCATCAACTCTTTAAACTCCCCGATAGCAAAGGACATACTTTGCTCTGATAGCAGCTCTAATGCTGCAGAAATAATAAAGTGTCGCGCCAAATCATTGCGATTATGCAAAACTGCGCCAGAACGAGGACGAAGGGCTTTGTCTTTATCCGGCTGAATGTCACCCACAAGATGCCCAACTCGGTGGTGCCCCACATAGGCGGCCAGTGCGAGTATTACAGCCTTATTGTGCAATACCGCTTGTGCTGATGATGTACTTTGTTCACGGGCTCTGGCCATGCCTTCACGCAAGTATTCAGTCAGCGATACAGGACTTGCAGATAAAGCGATTTCCCTACCCGAAATATACCTGAGGTAGTAGGCGGTAAGTGTTTGCAGCTCGGTTTCTTCGTCTACGGATAAGTTAGATGCTACTGTGTTTAGCTCTACGAGCAGCGTGTCTAAACGCCCTACCTCTAACGTGAGTTCACCCTGCTGCATAGATACTTTTTCTACGCGGCTAAGGGCTATAGAGGCAATTTCTGTATCGGTGTAGCTATTGACAGCATATTCAATCACGTCGAGTAAGAATCTTCCGGGAATACTCAAACTCCCCACCTGCACATGTTCTATGCGCAGGCTATCGCCGGGCAACACTAAGGCAGAGGCGTTAAAAAAGTAGCCAGTATCTTTTAGTGCGTAGGTGACGCTTACCGTTCCGCCCATTGAGGTTATATTAACTTGCCCTTTAAACTCTGGCAGCGCGCGCTGCAACACGCCTACCAGGCTCTCTACCTGTGTTTCGCTTAAGGTCAATTGATGGCCTTCTTCTCGGCGGGAAAAAGCGCGTTGTAGCTGGCTGAGCAATGCATTCACACTGTCGGCACCATCAAGTTGGCTTGATGCACTACTTGAAACCAGCGGTGTAGTTTGAACGGCCATTACAGTGAGCGTTGTCGCGCCTACAAGCGCAAGAAAAACAACTACAGCTAAACCAATAAAAAACCATTTTAAAAATCGCAAGATCATATTCGTGGTAGTAAACCTTTACTAATCGTGACACGGGGAGCTGACATGTAATGCATCTGAATCAATGGAGTAGAGCTTGCTTCATTGCAGGCAGCAGTTGATTGCTATACGTTACCATACAAGCGTTTTTTACACGCGGTGATAAATTCCTTTTTTCTGATAATATCAAAAATTATCGCATCATTTTATTTGCGCGCCTCTTTATTTGCGAGCTGCTCTATTTACGCACTAGTGAATTCGCGCACTACTTTGCCCATTATTAAAACCTATTTTGAGCGCTGTGTATCAACAAATAACGAGCTAATTCGTAACGCAATGTTACCAGTTTGCTGTAATAGTGGTATGGCCCTGTAAATCGCTCCCGTTAATAGTTTTGTTAGTAACCCACCTTGATAGAAGAGGCAGCTCGGTGAGCGATAAAAAACCTTCGCCGAAGCGCAAACTGAGTAGCAATGCCTTTAGCAGCGTGGCGTCGCAATTAACAAAAAGGCCCAACGCGTTAGCGTCAGGCCTTTTACTCAGTATATCTATGTGAGTTTTAGTCTTAGTAAATAGGCAGTACCGAAACCGATTCAGGTGCAGTGAAAGACGCACTGTAACTAGGCGCGATATCGCCTGAGTCTGCGTTCAAGATATTATCGAATCGCAAGATAGCGCCGTTCGATTTTTCTGCCACATACACATGTCCGTTGCTTAGCATTAAATCAACGGGGTTCCCAAGCATTGACGATGGGCCAGCGATATTTACCGAAACGTCGGTAATGCCGTCTGCCGATTGCGCACCTGAAATAACATAAAGCTTGCCATCGGTAGCGTCGGCCGCACTGCCAACATCGGAGATGACCAAGCTATCGCTTTGGCTGTCATAGTCGATGCCATGAATGTTAGTAGGCGCTGAAAACGCAGTACCACTACTTGCCGGTACAATGAGTCTGTCTTCACCTGTTAGTACAGATTCACCACTGTTCAAGCGTCGTACTACTTCTTCAAACACAGCAACCGTACCGTTTGTTAGCGCTAGGTAAGCGCTGTCAGTTGCTGGGTCATAATCTACATCCCATGGGCGAGCGCCATTTGATGCTTCAAGGGTTAACAGTGGCGCTACATCACCGGATGCGCAGGGTGAAAACACGCGTACAGCAGGTGTTGTCTCATTCACATCGGCAACAAATACAAGGCCCTCTGTTGATGCAATATCAAGTCCTTTAGGGGCAATAAGCCCGGTATTCGCGCCCGCTATCATATGATCATAGCTGTCGCTGTACATCATGCCATCACGACTTGAGGCAAGTCGATTTACCACTAATAGCCCGCCTGTTGATGTATCTGGGTTGTCGAAGGTAATAACGCCATCGCCTTGCGATGTATATGACGCACTTTCTATGCTCATGCCGCTATCAAAGCTGCGTAATTCGCTGCCTAAAAGTGCACTAAGTTGTGCAACCTGCCCAGTGGTATCGCCTTCTGCAGATGGATTACTTGATACAGAAAGCCCTGAGATTGGCATTGTGGTTATACCGTCATCCGATGCATCCCACTTCACTATTGCGTCAGTAAACTCAACAAGAGACTCTGGCTTAACAGATGGTGTAGAAAGCGTTGGCGCAACATCGCCACTCGCACCGGTGAAGATATTTGAAAATACTAAAATTGCGTCATTCGATTTTTCGGCAACACGAAGGTCAGAGCCCGATAAAATGATATCAACAGGGTTACCTAATTGCGTGCTAGCGCCGCCCACTACTCGTGTGGGTACTATCATGCCATCAGCAGATGCTGCACTTTCAATGACAAACAACTGCCCATCGTCAGCCACACTTGCATCACCCACATCTGACACCACGAGTCGATTAGACATTGCTTCATACACAATACCGTGAAGATTGATTGAGATTTGATTGCCGTCGGCGTCTGATGGAACAATCGTTCTGGTTACCGTTGGCGCAAAACCAGAAGAAGTGACATCGTCATACACGGCAACTGTGCCGTCAGTTAACGCCACAAACAAGCGATCAGCGTCTTCGTCAAACGCTAAATCCCAAGGTCGAGCAGAGGTCATAATTTCGGCAATAGGCTCTACGTTTCCTGCAGCTTGACCACCGAAAACACTAATTCGTTGACCATTAAAGTCGGCAGCCATGACAAGGCCGGCTTCTTCAGCAAATACGATACCTTTAGGGTTTACTAGGCCAGTTTCTGCCCCGGTGATGTCATGACCAAAGTTTGCATCAAAGTCGCTGTTTCCTGTAAATGAACAGAATGAGCGAATAAGAGGAAGGTCGCTATCTCCTGCTTGGAACAGCGTATTACTTTGGGATAACGCAACGCCTTCATTGGCGCCGGTTGATACTGTGTTAATAACACTGGCGTTTTGATCTACCGTTGATACGGTATTGCGATTGCTATCGCCATTATTAGCCACTAAAAAGGTCGCAGCTGCAAAACCTGGGCTTCCGTCTTGTCCTGGCGCGCCGTCTTGACCATCGGCGCCATTTACGCCGTCAACGCCATCTGCACCATCATCGCCGTTACAAGCTGATAGAGAAAACACAACTGCCGCTGCAAGAAGTGAAAGTTTGATATTGCGCTGTGAAGTATTTGATAAATCCATAACCGTCTCCGTTGTCTTTTTGATGTAGTGACGTTGTACAACTCACGTCCTGTTCAAAAAGCCAAACGACCGAAAATAACGATTGGATGCAACAGATATTAAAAAAAAATAAAAAAGATAAAAAAAAGAAAGCACATCACTGTACTTTCTTTTTTTAATGCACGGAAACAAGGGCGTGTTGATCTTTGCTGTACAAGTTTTGGGCAGCAAAAATCAACACGCCCTAGAATCTACAACACTACTTCAGCCATATTCCCCTTGCTTTCAAGCCATGTTTTTCTATCGCCTGAGCGCTTTTTCGCTAACAGCATATCCATCAATTCCATCATGTCTTCAGCGTCATCAATAGTGAGCTGAACGAGGCGACGGGTATTAGGGTCCATGGTGGTTTCGCGAAGCTGGAGCGGATTCATCTCCCCTAGCCCTTTAAAACGCTGTACGTTTACTTTGCCGCGCTTTTTCTCTGCTTCAATACGATCTAATATGCCCTGCTTTTCACTTTCATCCAGCGCATAAAACACCTCTTTGCCCACATCTATTCGAAACAAAGGAGGCATAGCAACGTAAACGTGACCTTGGTTTACTAGCGTTCTAAAGTGCATTACAAAAAGCGCACATAGCAAGGTGGCAATGTGCAGTCCATCTGAGTCGGCATCTGCCAGAATACAAATTTTACCGTAACGCAACCCAGACAAATCTGTTGAATCTGGGTCGATACCCAAAGCCACCGATATGTCGTGAATTTCTTGAGACGCCAACACCTGAGAAGAGTCGACTTCCCAACTGTTAAGAATTTTACCTCGAAGGGGCATAATTGCCTGGAACTCACGATCGCGAGCTTGCTTGGCAGAGCCTCCCGCAGAGTCCCCTTCCACCAAAAACAATTCTGAATGGTTAATATCTTGTGATGAACAGTCGGTAAGCTTTCCGGGTAATGCGGGGCCCTGAGTCACTTTTTTGCGTGCGACTTTTTTGGTTTGACGCAACCGACGCTGAGCATTATTAATACACATTTCAGCAAGGGCTTCGGCAACGTCCGTATGCTGGTTTAGCCATAAGCTAAACGAGTCTTTCACTACGCCAGACACAAAAGCACTAGACTGGCGAGAAGATAACCGCTCTTTCGTTTGTCCTGCAAACTGAGGGTCCTGCATTTTTGTGGATAAAATATAGGCACAGCGGTCCCAAATATCATCAGGGGATAGCTTTACGCCACGTGGCATCAGGTTTCTGAATTCACAAAATTCGCGCATCGACTCCAGCAGACCTTGGCGCATTCCGTTGACGTGAGTACCACCTTGCGCTGTAGGAATAAGATTCACATAGCTTTCTGTAATAAGGTCACCGCCTTCTGGCAGCCACATCACAGCCCAGTCAGCCCCTTCAGTGTTGCCTTTAAAGCTACCGACAAACGGCGTATCAGAGGGTAGCGTTTCGAATGCTTCAACCGCTTGATAAAGATAATCTTTTAAGCCATCCTCGTAGTACCACTCTTGGCTTTCTTTTGATATTTTGTTGTCAAAACGAATGCGAAGACCTGGGCTTAATACGGCTTTAGCCCGCAGGTTGTGCAGCAATCGACTGACAGAAAACTTGGCAGAATCAAAGTATTGGGAGTCTGGCCAGAAATGCACCCGCGTACCTGTGTTGCGCTTACCGCAGGTGTCGATAATCTGAAGGTCTTCTACCTTGTCGCCATTTTCAAAGGCAATTTGATACACGTTGCTATCACGGCGAATAGTGACCTCTACGCGATGGGACAATGCATTGACTACCGAAATACCAACACCGTGTAACCCGCCCGAAAAGGCATAGTTTTTATTTGAAAACTTACCACCGGCATGCAGCTTACACAAAATAAGCTCTACCCCAGACACACCTTCTTCAGGGTGAATGTCTACAGGCATGCCGCGACCGTCATCAATCACTTCTAAAGACTGATCTTCATGCAAGATAACTTTGATATTAGACGCATGACCAGCAAGCGCTTCATCCACACTGTTATCGATAACCTCTTGCCCTAAATGGTTAGGACGTGAAGTATCGGTGTACATACCAGGGCGGCGTTTAACCGGGTCGAGGCCATTTAAAACTTCAATAGCATCTGAATTATATTGATTTGACATAGTTATGGTTATTATTTAAGCCAGAAACATGAGTAAACGTACGCAGAGTTCATCTGCAACGCAAGGTAAAAAGATGGTAGCAGGGCGATTTAATCCTGGCAACGACGTTGACCTGTTGCCGCCCCTACCCTCTATTCATATATCTTAATCGAGAAGAAAATCTGCAATGCCAGGTAAATGATTTTCATAACCCACAAAGCTGTGATCTCCCCCTTCCTCTATGACTAATTCGCTTAGGGCGTACTTTGCGGCTGCCAATCTATAGTCGAGGGTTTCATCATTGGTTTGCAGCAACACCTTATACGCTTTTTGCTCGCTCAGTGTGTTGGCATCTAGTGCTCTAATCACATCAATATCGGATGCTTCAATAGTAAACTTTTCACCGCTGTAAGGATTAACATGAGGGCCGATAAATTGCTGAAGCAGTTCGTAAGGTCGCACTGCAGGGTTAATCAACACAGCTTTTCCTGAATATTTTTCAATTAGAAACGTGGACAAATAGCCGCCCATTGAACTGCCAATGACTTTAAGGCCATTGGTTAAAAGCGCTGGCGTTTGCTCAATTAACGCGGTGAGCTGTGCTTCTACCTTACTCGGAAAATTAGACAGCGCAGGAATATGAACCTGAACGTCTGGATGATGGGCAGCAAAATAGTCTTTGGTTGCCTGCGCCTTAACCGATGATGGAGAACTTAGAAATCCATGAAGATACAATATGTGCTGCATGTTGCGTCCCTGTTTGTACAATAAAGTGGTGTTTTTGAATGTTATTTTTAAAATATGCTTTGGTAAAAGGCCGTCTTATGTAAAAGACATACTCTTTTGTATTCGATTAACTCAGTCTTTTAATACTCACCGAGGCCTCGCCATCGTCATAAAGACAGATGTGATGATACCCAGGCTGCTCGTTACTCACGCCGAAATCAGCTTGCATTGCCCATTGCCAGCAGCTTGAGGGGCACCCGAAACTATTAATGTTGTCTCTGCCTACTTGCTGCCTAAGTGGAGAGTGCACGTGCCCGTGAATAATATGGTTTATCACCTTCACGCTATCTAGCCACTCAATTAAACGTTCTGCATTCACTAAGTTATGCTTATCCATCCAGCTATTTGACGGCAAAATATGATGATGAAGGGCAAGCAAATGATGTTGATGCGTGTGAGCGCTAAGCGCGCGTTCAATACATGTGAGCTCAAGAGTGTCTATTTCTCCCTGCGCTCCTTTGGCCATTTGCTTTGGCCGAGTATCTAGGCCGTGAATACACCAGTTTCCAATGTGAAGTGGAGAATCAGCTAACAGCATGTGTGGGGCTAAATATTCGTCATAATGGGGGTTTGCGTCGTGGTTACCAGCAATGACATACCAAGGTACATCCACAAAGCGTTCCATTAAATCGAGAAAATGGGTATAGCTTGCAGGGGAATCATCGCCACTAATATCACCGGTAATTAACACCACATCAGCCACATCAGGTGACACTTTTTCCGTATTGCCGCTTTGGGCTAACTGCCTAAGAAGGCGTTCTAGCGAATGATAGGGAGAAATACCGCAATAGCCCTTTCTTGAAGTGTCTTGCAATAAATGGCAGTCGCTAAACTGTATTACTGTTTTCACGCTTCAGAGGTTACCTTTGGAGTGTGTTTTAAACAAAAATCTAACCACTCAGCCAGAAAGATGTTCACCATCTGCTTCTCGTTTCGCTGGCGCATCTTCAAATTAGGATACTCATAAGAAGGCTCCAGCGCGCCCGTATTTTGGCTATTAATCACTTCAGCCAGTCTGGCGTCGTGGTACAAACGCACTGTCATCGACGGAGTTAAGTAATCCGGCATGTCTTTTGTGGTTTGCTTGATACTTAACGAGCTGGTGTAGCGAGATGACTCAACTATTTTAATTTCGTACGCCAAATGCTTACCAATCGAGAAACGATAGCTCAAATCTTCCGTGTCGCAATCGGGCAAAATACGCAGAATGTGCGCATAGTTCACCTCGCATACTGCCTGCATGGTAGGAAGATGAGGAATGTATTTTCGTTGTGTACGATAAGTCACGGTGTTTTCCACTGCTCTAGAAGTTGAGTTTTATGCATGAAGAACCATTGTAGCGCAATTAACGCCGCAGCGTTGTCTATACGACCAGTTTCCAGCCATTCAAGTGCGGTATTTTCTTTGACTCGATGCACCTTGATATCTTCAGACTCAGTCTCTAAGCCGTGTATACCCTGTGCCTTAGTGGCATCGGTCTTCGCTATAAAAATATGTAACCTTTCTGTTGTGCCGCCCGGGCTCGATAAATAACTTAATGCTTTAGTGAGGTTATCGAGCTCTATTCCCGCTTCTTCCATCGATTCCCGATGGCAAACATTTTCTTCAGTTTCCCCTTCGTCAATCATGCCGGCAATAATTTCTATTAACCAAGGGCTTGAAGACGTTGGCAATGCCCCAATCCTCACTTGTTCAATGAGTACAAACTCTTGGGTTATTGGATCATAAGGCAGTACACCCACGGCATGACCACGCTCAAAAATCTCGCGGCTGACCAAATCGCTCCATTCGCCGTTGAAGCATTTGTGCCTAAAAATGTATCGATTCATGGTGAAAAAACCGCGGTAAACAGGGCTAACTTCGGTAATTTCAACGTCATTTGAGGTAAACGAAAGGATTTCCTTGCTCATTTGCTGACACTTATGGTTCAAATAGATTTATCATGTAGTCTACATTTGCACACCACACATGTATACGCGTGAAAAACGCGACAATTTAAATGTTTAAATAACAGAAAACTCAAGTTACAAGTCGTTTATATAAAAATAATGAGCGTGGGTAGATCACATATTCTGTTACAGTTAAAGCAATACTGTTACGAGTTTGGACTTTTGGTTTGTGGTTGAATTTTCATACACTTGGTTTTAACTAGTCGGCACTATCGGGTACAGTAGGTAGGGTGAGCCGACACAACTCGAACACTACAGGAAAACGTAAGCATGAAACGAACACTTCTATCGCTGGTAATCGGCATGTCGATAACCACGGGCGCGATCGCTGATGACCTAATGCAGGTTTATCAACAAGCACTCGCCAACGACCCGCTGGTAAACCAAGCGAAAGCGCAACGCAATGCAGCGTTCGAAGGGATAAGCATTAGCAGAGCTAATCTTCTTCCTCAAATTTCAGGCTCAGTAGCCTACAACACCTCAACGTCTGAGCGCGCTCAAACCTTAGGTTCGAACGCTGATAATTTACAAATTGTTGTGTTTGAAACCGACGTTGATAGCTACAGCTATGGGTTACAAATGTCGATGTCGCTGTATGATCATGCGAATTGGCTTGGTTTAAACCGCGCTGAGAAAGTTGCGGAACAAAGCGATGCACAGCTTGCATCCAGCATTCAAGACGTTATTGTTCGTACCGTTACCTCTTATTTTGGCGTGCTGCGCGCCAGAGACAACGTTGAATTTGTTGGTGCAGAAAAGCGCGCTATTGAGCGTCAGTTAGAGCAAACTCGCCAGCGCTTTGAAGTTGGATTAACGGCAATTACCGATGTTCACGAAGCACAGGCAAACTTTGATCGCACAGTAGCGCAGGAAATTCAGGCTAAAAACGAACTTGAATTTGCATTAGAAGCTCTTCGCGTCATCACCGGTAAATACCACGATAAGCTGTTTGGCCTAAACACAGAGAATTTCTCTGCGACTATGCCAACGCCAGCTAATGTGACGAACTGGCTAGAAACTGCTGAAGAGAAAAACCTTGCGTTGCTTGTAAATCGCTTCGCAATGGATATCGCAAAAGAAGATATTTCCATTGCTCGCTCAGGACACCTTCCAACGCTTTCGTTATCTGCGAATGCCACAAGAAGCAAAGATGAGATTGAAAACCCGGTATTGCAGTTTGAAACGCCATACCTAGACAGCCAGTCAATCAATGTGTCGCTTAACGTACCTATTTACCAGGGCTCAAGAGTAACCTCTCAGACAGACCAGGCTAAATTCAACTACGTTGCAGCTAGTCAGGCAACAGAGCAGACTTATCGTCAGACCGTACAATCAGTTCGTAGCTCGTTTAACAACGTAAAAGCGTCTATTTCGACCATACGCGCGCTAGAACAATCTGTTGTGTCTGCAGACAGTGCCTTGAAAGCTACCGAAGCAGGATTCGATGTGGGTACACGTACTGTTGTTGACGTACTCGATAGTACTCGTAACTTATTTGATGCACAGCGTAACTTGGCTGGCGCTCGCTACGACTTTGTACAGTCAGTGATTACGCTTAAACAGGCAGCGGGAACGTTAACAGCAGAAGATGTTGAAATGATTAACCGCGGCCTTAAGCCTATGGACATGTCATCAGACAGCTAAAGTACTTGTGCTTGTCGGGTTTGAAATAGTCAATCGCGGTAACAAGAGCCCCCGGTCAGCAATAGGACTGGGCGGTTAGCAAGACAATCAAGGGTAGCGATATGCTACCCTTTTTAATGCCTTAAAAAGCGCCGTGTCATTTCAAACCTAATATCAGTGCTACAAAGACGACCTAGCAATGTTAAGCCATCCTAGCAATTTTTCTTGCAACACGGGTCTCACATCATCCATGATAATGCCCGCCTTATTTTCGATGGATAGATAAAGCGACTAATATAGTGCTCCCGTGATTGGCTCGCCCAAGCTGGCTCATTGCGTAACATTGAGCGGTGAATATAAGCACTAAAACTAGCCACTAATTAACTTTAACTTTGTTTTACTTCGAGTGATTTTTAAAGATGCAAGCCTCTGTACTACAGAATAAATTTGAACGCATAAGAGCCAATAAGTGGTTCGAAATATTTGTTGTTAGCGTCATTGTGGTTTCGGCCCTTTTGGTAGGCGCTAAAACCTACGAGCTGCCCAACGGCATGGCCTCAGTCACGGTTTTTCTCGACTGGTTTATTAGTGCGTTTTTTCTTACTGAAATTACCATTCGCTTTCTTGCAGAGAAGCGAAAAATGCATTTTTTCAAAAGCTTTTGGAATTGGTTCGACACCCTAATTGTCATCATTAGCTTAATACCTGCCGATGACGCAGAGCTTGCGCTTATCGCACGTTTAGTCAGAGTATTTAGGGTGCTTAGGATGATATCCATCATTCCAGAGCTGCGTATTCTTCTTGTGTCGTTAGTTAAAGCGCTGCCCCAGCTTGGTTACGTTATGCTGCTGATGTTTATTATCTTTTATATCTATGCAGCCATCGGCAGTACCTTGTTCGAAAATATTAACCCCGTGTTGTGGGGCGATATCACCATATCCATGCTCACCTTATTTCGGATAATGACCTTCGAGGATTGGACCGATGTCATGTACGAAACCCAAGAAGTGTATCCACTAAGCTGGATATTTTACCTCACGTTTATCTTCTTCACGGCCTTCGCTTTTCTCAACATGGTCATTGGTATTGTGGTGAACGTCATGGAGCGAGAAAACGAAAAGGCCCGAGCAGAAAAACAAGCCGAGTTACTCGCCGAGCTAGAAGCACAAGGTAATGTTGAGCCAACCTTAAAAGACGTCATGGCCGAACTTAACGAGATTAAGGCACAGCTCAAACAGGGTGATAAATCGTAAAGGTTGGTTGTAAGCGGGTTATTACTTGTGATTTTCACCGTTAGCCTTACTTATTAGTAAGAGACAAAAAAGCCACGTTTATTACGTGGCTTTGTTAACTAGCGCATTTAATTATTCGTCAAGGTTAATACCAAGCTGGGCTCTTAGTGCCTTTGCGCGTTGCTTTGACGCTTCACCCTTAAACTCTCTTGCTAGCAAACGACGCTTCGCCAGTGTCGTTTTATCAAGTTCTGTAAGAAGTTCGACGTGGTTCAAGTACACCTCTTCATTGGCAATCGGTCGCGTTGCTATTTCCTCATACAAAGAAAGCGCAGCGTCATTGTCGCCTTTAGCGATGTAAATCTGGGCAAGCGTGTCTACGGCATCAGCGTTGTCACTGCGTAAGGCCACGGCTCTTTTCGCTAAGGTTTCTGCTCGAGACAAATCATTATCTTCAAACGCTAGGTAGGCAAGGTTATTCAATACCACAAAATTATCGGGGGTTTGCGCTAAAATGGCTTCATAGGTTGCAAGCGCACTTTTTCTGTCTTGCCTAATTTGGCGTTCTGCCAACAGCATACTGCTTGAAATATCATTCGCATTTTCTGCTACATGCTTTTCTAAAAGGCTAAGAGCTTGCTCGCCTTTACCTGACATTTCGTAAGACGCCACTAGCAACATGGCATTGTCAGAGTTTGGCGTGGCGTCGTAGGCAGCTTCAGCATGACTAACGGCTTGCTCTGGCGCTTTATCAATAAGGTGTAAGCGCGCAATAATTCCCCGTACAAACGGCAGCTCTTTCACACCGTCAGCGCTTGCATTGATAATATTCCACGCGGGCTTACTTTGGCCTATGCGACTGTGAAAATAGGCTTTTAACAAACTAATCTGTGCATCAGGTCGCTTTTCTAACACTCGACTTGATAACGCCAATCCTTCGGTAAACTGTCGTTGCGAGTCTAAGATTAACAACTTGCCTAATACAGCACTTTTATCCTGCGGATAGAATGACAACCATCGGTCGAAAAAGGTGTCTGCGGCTTTCACATCGTTAGCAGCAATGAGCGCCTGCCCTTTTATATTCCAAAACGCCATAGGCGTTTCTTTATTTCCTTCAACGTTAGCAAGCAGCGCTACCGTTTTTTCTATGGCGTTATTGAACGCATAAAGCCGTGCAAGTAGTAAACGCATTTCAATAAAGTTTGGCGCCTTATCAAGCTCACTCTTTACATGATTAATGACCGGCTGCACTGCTTTTTGCTCGGCGGCCAATGCGTACCACATCGTTAACGCCCTTAAATCTGCCGGATTGTCATCTATAAAAGCGCGAATAAACGCCGTTGCAGATTCATTGTCGCCTTGTGCAATAAGTAGTTGAGTGCGCGCGTAAACGAGCTGTTCTTTAGCCCCTTCCCGAGTGCTTGCATCATCAAAATAAGACGCTGCTTTAGTGAAGTCGCCTTCTACCGTTGCTATTCCACCTAAGTAAACTAGCGGAAGCGCTTCATCTGGGGATTGCTCTACCCATTTTGTTGCCGCTTCTTTTGCTTTATCTAACTGCTGGGTAGCAATGTAAGCCCGCACTAGCGTGCTTTGTGTAGTGGCCGACTCTGGCGCTTGATTTACCGCTTCTTCCAAATTAACTAGCCCAGCCACGTCATTCAGCGATAGTTGTAAAACGCCTAAACGAGCGAGGTCTTCAGCTGAGGTACTAATTTCTTGTGAGCGCTCAACCATTTGTTTCGCGCCCACCATGTTGCCGTCGATAAGTAGCTGATAGCTTGCCTTAGAAAAAAGCGCTGCGTCTGAGTTTTGCTCACCCTCAACGCGCTCTAAAATTTCTAACGCATTATCGTTTTCACCTAATTGCAGCATGCTGTCTGCCAGCATACGAAGGCCAGGATGGTTATCAGGTAAGCTAGAGGCAATCATGGTGAGGTGGCGCTGAGCTGATTCAAAATCTTGTATTTGATATGCACTGAAACCTGCTATCAAGCGCACAACCTGATCGCTTCTGCCGTTTTGCACGGCAATTTCCAAGCGCTCTAACGCTTGTGCATAGTTCCCCTTAGCAGATTCAATAATACCTTTAAACGTATTTAGCAGCGGGTGACTATCGTTAAGCGCGAGCAATTCTTCTACTACGGGCTCTGCGGTATCAAGCGCTCGCAATTCAATCAACAGTGCTGCATAGGCAAATTTGCTTGCCGTATCGTCTGGGTAGCTTTTGAGGTAGTCCCCATACACTACGGCAGCTTTCTCAGGCGCACCGCTTTGTAAATAAAGCTTCGCAAGTTGCTGCAACACGTCTTTATTGGTGGGAGCCTGTTCTCGTAATGCTTCTGTAGAAGCAATGGCAGCTTCTACATCATTGTTGAGTACAAATACGTAGCTATCGACAAGCCCTTTGTACACTGAGCTAGTATCGATAGTAGATAGGTCGGCAATTAACGCTTCTGCCTCTTCTCGTTTATTAAGCTGCAGCAACGCCTGTAGCTTATAAAAACCCACTTCGACAGACTCAACCGCCGTCATGCCCTCTGCGCGATAATCCACCTCTGAAAGGGCATTTTCTGCCCCCGACTGCTGATAGGCAACCGAAAGCAATGGAATGACTTCGCTGGCGGCATAACCAAGCTCCATGGCTTTGTTGAGTTCTTTTTCAGCTGCGACAAAATTATTGGTTTGTAGATACAGTTTACCGAGTTCGAAACGAGGAGCGGCCGCATTAGGAGATTTCTGAATTGCATTTTTATATTCGACTATGGCGGCATCTGGCTGCTGCTCGGATACATAGTTGCGGGCGTCAGCCAAATGGCTTTCCATGGATTTTTCACTGCACCCTGACAATAGAGCTGTTAGCAGAAGCACTGCTACAGAAGAGCGTTTAAATATTTTATTTGAATTGTTTTTACTCATGGTAATTCCTTGCCCTATTTCGAAAATTCTTCAAAAACTTTATTGTTTTTCTGCCGCCATCCGCAAAACTTGGTCATTATTTCAGCATTATTGTGCAATTTCATGGCAACCTGACCATTATTCGAATATAATATGTTTTTTTGCAACACTGCAGGCACACTTCAACGTTTTTCAGGCGTTACTCTCGTATGCCGCACCCTCCTTACTAATAACATCAGGACCCTTAATGACAACAACTGTCGACATGACATTTAAAGACCTAAATTTACCAGAACCTCTCTTACAAGCCATTGAAAAAGTTGGCTACGAGAAACCGTCACCTATCCAAGCTGAGAGTATTCCACTTTTGCTTGAAGGTCACGATTTACTCGGTCAGGCACAGACAGGGACAGGAAAAACCGCTGCGTTTGCCCTGCCCATGTTGGCAAATATCGATCCTGAGCAACGTAAGCCGCAATTACTGGTATTAGCCCCAACTCGTGAATTAGCTATTCAAGTTGCAGAGGCATTTCAGGTTTATGCGAGCTTTAGTCAAAAAATTAAAGTACTTCCAGTATACGGCGGTCAGTCTTACGACAACCAAATTCGTCAGCTTAAGCGCGGCGTTCAGGTTGTAGTAGGTACTCCAGGTCGTATCATTGACCATATTAAGCGCAAAACATTGGATTTAAGCGAACTTAAATTCCTTGTGCTTGACGAAGCTGATGAAATGCTTCGCATGGGCTTTATTGATGATGTAGAGCTTATTCTAAGCCATGCACCTGCCGAGCGGCAGACGGCGTTATTCTCAGCAACCATGCCTGGACCAATCAAGAAGATAACACAGCGTTATCTCAAGGATCCAAAACACGTAAAAATTGCGTCAAAAGTTAGCACCGCGAGCACCATTCGTCAGCGCTTTTGCCAAGTTGCTCCTCATCATAAACTTGAGGCGCTTACGCGTATTATGGAAGTCGAAAAATTCGACGGCATGATTATCTTTGTTCGCACCAAAACAGCCACTGTTGAATTAGCAGATAAGCTTTCAGCACGCGGTTTTGATGTAGAGCCACTGAACGGCGATATTCCACAGTCTGCCCGTGAGCGAACTGTTGATAAGCTAAAACAAGGCCAGATCGATATTTTAGTAGCCACTGATGTTGTTGCACGTGGTCTTGACGTTGAACGTGTTAGTCACGTTATTAACTACGATATTCCGTATGACAGTGAATCTTATGTTCACCGTATTGGTCGTACAGGTCGTGCTGGTCGTCAGGGTGATGCGATTCTGTTTATCTCTCACCGTGAAAAACGCTTGTTGTTCTCTATTGAGAAAACGACGAAGCAGGCTATTGAAGCAATGCCTATTCCTTCAATTAGCGAAATCAACCAGACCCGTCTTACGCGCTTTAAGCAGTCGGTAATGGAAGCAACGCAAGACGATAGCATTGAATCGTTGATGCCAATTGTTGAGATGATCAAAGAAGAAAATGAAGCTTCTCCGGAAGTGCTTCTTGCTGCAATGATCAAAATAGCTCAAGGCGATGAGCCACTGGTGCTTAAAGAATCTGATCGTCCAGACCTTAACAGCAAGCCACCTCGCGATAGTCGTGAGCGCAATGACCGTGGTGGACGTGAAAGTCGCGACAGAAAGCCAAGAGCCCCTCGTGGCAATCGCAAGCCAGATGAAGGTATGCAGCGTTTTCGCATAGAAGTAGGCCATGTACACGGTGCTAAGCCGGGTAATATTGTTGGCGCTATTGCGAACGAAGCTAACATTGACTCGAAGAACATTGGTGCTATCGAGATATATGACAACTTCAGTACGGTTGACTTGCCAGGCGGCATGCCTAAAGAAACCCATTCTACGCTTCAAGCGACAAGAGTGGCGGGGCAACGACTCAACCTTCGCGAGTGGTCGGATACACCGCCACCAAAGCGTGAGCGTGGCGACAACCGTGGTGAAAACCGCAGTCGTGATAACCGCGCACGTCGCAAGTCGTAAGATCGAAATAAAAGCAACTTCCGCCTTTATATAACGTTGTGGAATATAAAGGCTGATTTCGTTGTTTCTAATTAAAAAGAATTAGCGCAAAATAGCGTTAGTTCTTTTTTTTTATGTGCCCCTTGATGGATTACTTTCCCCTATTTTTAGATGCTCGTTCGCTAAACTGCCTTATTGTTGGTGCAGGTGAAGTGGCTGCTCGCAAACTTGAACTGATCATGAAAACGCCGGCAACCATTACCGTGGTGGCGCCGTGGGTATGCGATACGGTAAAAGCCCTTGCAAAGAGTGACAAGGTGACTTTAATAGAACGTGAATTTATCGATAGTGACCTAGCGCATAAAGACATGGTGTTTATTGCTACCGATAAACCCGATGTAAACCAATACATTCACGACCTAGGTCGCGAGCAGAAGGTACTGGTGAATGTGGTTGATAACACCCCCTTGTGCCAATTTATTACACCTTCCATCGTAGACCGTTCACCTATCATTATTGCTATGAGTAGCGGTGGCGTTGCCCCGGTCTTGTTACGCTATTTACGTCAGAAGTTAGAAACCGTTTTGCCCGCCAATCTCAGCAGACTTGGTTCATTTTCTGAGAAGTTCAGAGACAAAGTGAAACAGGCCCTAGATGGCGTCACTGCCCGTCGGTATTTCTGGGAAGATGTGCTAGATGGCGACATTGCCGAGATGGTTGAAAAAGGGCAAGACGAAAAAGCAGACAAGGCCTTTGAAATAGCCTTGCAAGCAGCCGCAGAGAATAAGGAAGTGACTGGGCAAGTGTACCTTGTGGGAGCAGGCCCTGGCGATCCGGACCTACTCACCTTTCGCGCACTGCGCTTAATGCAAAAGGCCGACGTGGTGGTTTATGACCGCTTAGTATCACCTCAGATTTTAGAACTGGTACGCAGAGACGCTGAAAAAATCTATGTGGGAAAAGCCATGAGCAATCATACCCTCCCACAAGATGACATTAATCAGTTGATGGTGGATGAAGCGAAAAAAGGCAATCGTGTTGTCAGATTAAAAGGCGGCGATCCGTTCATATTCGGGCGCGGCGGTGAAGAAATTCAAACTCTTATTGAACACGGCATTGAGTTTCAGGTAGTACCGGGTATTACCGCGGCAAGTGGCGCTTCAAGTTATGCAGGCATACCACTTACCCACCGAGATCACGCTCAGTCGGTGGTGTTTGCTACAGGTCACTTAAGAAACGGTACCATCGACTTGAATTGGTCTGCATTAGCGCACAAAAATCAAACCGCAGTATTTTACATGGGGCTAACCGGGCTACCTATTATTTGCGAAAAACTTATAAAGCATGGCTTACCTGCTACTACGCCTATCGCTTTGGTACAGCAGGCAACAACCGATGACCAACGTGTGCTTATTGGTACACTAACCGACATATGCGCTAGGCAAAAAGAAGCGCAGTTAAAGCCGCCGACGCTGGTTATTGTGGGTACCGTAGTAAACCTGCATAACGAGCTTAACTGGTTTCAACAATGATCCTAACGGGCGGCTGCTCATTTAAATAGGCTTGTATTTTCTGGCATGAACGACATACTCAGTAAACGAGAGTAATACTCTGTTTCTTGAATGTGTCGGTTATGGCGGAGCAATGACAAATTTATATGGCTTTTTATCTGTGTCTGTTTACCCCCGCGTGTTAGTCACGCTAAAGCTGCTCTTGCTGTTTGTTGCTTCGGTTACCGTCAGTGTGAAAGCCAACGCCGAGCAACTTGATTTTAGCATCACAAATAAACAAGACAGCGTGCGTTTTGACTACACATGGACAGACAGACAGCAAACTATTCACTCAATTAGCTTTGCACTTCCTCGAGAAACGATTAAACAAAACCCCACGCTGCAACCAAATTATAAGCCCAAAATAGCCCAGCGCTACGTAATGGTGGCGCTTCTAAAAGAAACCCAAAAATTAAACCCTAAAGAGGCCCGCGTTAACCTTAAGCGCCAGCAAGATGCCATCAACATTGAAGTCAAATCATCAAACCCAGAAAAAGCTGCTGAGGTACTCGATAACTTAAAAACCGTGCAGCAAACGGCGTTTGATGACTACCTTGCCGCTCACTACTTTACTCGCTTCACTACCATGTTTAATCAAAGGGCGGTTAAACCCGACCATTTGCGCTATATCAACGAATCGGTGAAGCCAATGGTGCCCGTATCTCAAGCGTTTTATGAAAAGCTAGCACCGCAATCTAATTCACGAGACTACTTTGCGCTTCTGCTCAGTTGGATCCAAAGTATTCCTTATAACGCCATGGACGACAGAGTGGCCAGTAATGGTTCAGGCTTTGCGCCCCCCATCGGTTTATTGATGCAAAACCAAGGCGATTGCGACAGCAAAGCTGTGCTGGCATCGTCTATGGTAAGAGCATTTTTACCCACAACGAAAATGATCATGGTGCTTTTGCCTGAACATGCTCTTCTTGGCGTGGCACTGACTCCCATGGCTGATGACGAAACCATTGAGTTTGAGGGAAAAGAATATGTGCTTTACGACCCCACAGGACCCGCGCAGATCCCTTTTGGTGAAGTGTCTGACAGCACTAAACAGTTTATTGATACCGGCCGATTTCAAATAGAATTAGTGGAATAGCGCATCGGTATTTCCGGTGCGCTCTTTAGCTATAAGTAAAGGTTTAGACAAGGTGACGGGCACGCTTGTCTCTAAGAAGCCTGGCAATGTAAGCAGACTGGTATAATACTACAAGTTCTCTTCCGCAAAGCTTGCAAGGCGGCTTCGTACCACACCATCAAGGTTAATGGTGGCGCTACCTGAGAAGTCTTTAAATTTTTCGACTAAATAAGTTAAGCCTGACGTCACAGCGCTAAGGTAGTTACTGTCTATTTGCGCAAGGTTGCCACCTACAATCAGTTTTGTACCCTCACCACAACGGGTAATAATGGTTTTAAGCTGCGATGCCGTTAAGTTTTGCGATTCATCTAGAATAACGATGGCGTTTTGAATACTGCGACCACGCATAAAGTTCACCGATTTATACTGAATATTCGCCTTCTCCATAATGTAATTCATAGAGCCTTTCGTATTTTCATCATGCTTGTGCAGCACTTCTAATGAATCGGTAATAGCGGCTAGCCAAGGCAGCATTTTCTCTTCTTCCGTTCCCGGTAAAAACCCAATCGATTCGGCAATTTCAGGGGTACTGCGAGTGACAATAATCTTGTCATACATGTTGCGCTCAACCACCATTTCAAGGGCGGCAGCCAGGGCTAAAAGGGTTTTACCACTGCCCGCAGGCCCGGTGAGAATACACATATCAATATGAGGGTCTAGCAAGGCATGCAGCGCCATACCCTGACCTATATTCTTCGGCGTTATGCCCCATGCATTACGGCTCATCAAGCGTTCGTAACCAAGGTCGAGTACCTCTAAATGATCATCAGAGATCTCTTCTACAAGGCCAGCAAACTCTTTACTGTCATCAAGAAGGAATTCATTAATATAAGCTTCTGGCAGTATCGACTTTGGCACGGTGTGAATGGTGTCCCGCCCCTCGGTTCGGCTATCCACACTTTTTACGTTATCCCAAAAATTACCTTCAAAGGCGTGAAAGCCTCGAGACAAGTACTTAATATCAGTAATAAGTTGATCGGTGCGATAGTCTTCAACATGCGCTAAACCGGCCCCTTTCGCCTTTAAGCGCATATTCAAATCTTTTGTCACTAACACCACTTTTTGCGGTGCGTAAGCCTTTTGAATATGAAGGGCAACGTTAATAATGCGATTGTCGTTTTCGTTGCTCGTGAAAACCTGCTGCGCTTCAGCCATATTCAAATCGGCAAATATCGATAGCTTTCCAGTAGGTGCGGTATCGCCCGCTCCTAGCCCCTCCATTGAAACACCCACAAGCATTTCTTCAGGCGTGGCCTCATGCAGCAAGTCTTCCATTGAACGAATGGAGACACGTGCGTCCCGTGCAACGTCTTTTTTACTGTCTTTGATGTAATCGAGTTCTTCAAGAACCGTCATAGGAATAACAACATCGTGTTCTTTAAAGGAAAGAAAAGCGTGGGGTTCGTGGAGCAAAATGTTGGTATCGAGGACGTATATTTTCGTTTCGGTAGAGTTTCTTCTTGGCATCCTTTACTCCGTAAAATAAAGCCAAGCTAGCCGTCAATTGGTAATGGCTAGCGAGCTACAGCTGGGCAACTACAGGGATGCCGCTCGAAACAGGACATCTCCCCTACTCGCGTCGACTGAGAAGCAGCAATAACCCACTGCTTCAAGCGTTTGATAACGATTTCCTAAACGCTAATTCCACCATAATCCAGAAATACAGATTTCGCACTGTTTTTATCGTTTTATTTTTTCAAAGAGTGCGACCAAGCACCCCACACTTTCTCGGAGAATCTCTGCCCTCGCAACGCATAGTAAATTGAAAGCGTTGCTGCTCATTAACAAGTGCCATTCTTGCTGAATAAACAGAAAAGTGTGCCAAATAAGCTAGTATTAATGACTTATTAGCATGCAATGCGTACAATACCGCCCCCGCAAAAAGGTGAGTGATTTATGAGTTCAGACAGTCAATTTTCTATTGGTCAGCGTTGGTTAAGCAATACAGAAACCGAATTGGGATTAGGCGCCATTGTTGGCATTGATTTCCGTTCAGTTGAGGTGCTGTATCCTGCCACTGGCGAAGCGCGTATCTATACAAAAACAGAAGCGCCGCTAACGCGACTCACCTTTGAAATTGGCGACACCGTAAAAAGCCAAGACGGCTGGGAAATGACGGTGACTGAATCAGAAGAAAGCCAAGGGGTGTTCATCTATCACGGTCTACGGGAAGATACGAAGGCGCAGGCAAGACTACCTGAAACAATGCTAGACCATCACATTCGCTTGAACCAACCTGAAAAGCGTTTGTTTAGCCAACAGCTCGACCACCCTAAATGGTTTGATTTGCGAGAAAGCGCGTTGCGCTATCATTACGAGTATCAGCGCTCTAATACGATTGGCGTTGCCGGGGCACGAATTTCACTTATTCCCCACCAATTGCACATTGCTTCTGAAGTAGGTGGCCGCCACGCACCGCGGGTACTTCTTGCCGATGAAGTTGGTTTGGGAAAAACCATTGAAGCAGCGCTAATCATTCACCAACAGATAAAGACTGGCCGAGCGTCTCGCATTCTCATTTTAGTTCCAGATTCACTCATGCATCAGTGGTTGGTAGAAATGCTGCGTCGCGTTAACCTGCCTTTTGCTATTTTCGATGAGAGCCGCTGCGAAGCGCTGGACGAAGAAGATATAAACCCGTTTGACAGTGAGCAGCTAGTTCTGTGCAGCATCGATTTCTTAAGCAGCAGTGAAAAACGACAGCAGCAGGTTCAGGCCGCAGATTGGGATTTAATGGTAGTGGATGAAGCACATCACCTGTCTTGGTCGCAAGAAGCGCCGTCGCAAGAATACCTCTGTGTTGAGGGGCTTGCCCAAAACACGCCTGGGGTGTTACTCCTAACGGCAACCCCCGATCAGTTAGGTCACGAAAGTCACTTTGCTCGCCTGCGTTTACTCGACCCGGCACGCTTTCACAGTTACGAAGAGTTTCTAACCGAAGAATCGCAATACAGTCAGCTTGCCGATGCGGTTGCTCCATTATTGTCAGACGCAGAACCGAACGAAAAACAGCGCGCTACCCTTTGCAACTTTGCACCTGACGTTATGGAACACGCTGGCGACCTCACCAGCTCTAAAAATAGACACGAACTTTTACACCAACTCATAGACTGCCACGGTACAGGCCGTATGCTGTTTAGAAACCGTCGCGCCAATATTGAAGGCTTCCCCGAGCGCAAACTGTCTGCCTACGAGCTTGCCATGCCACAAGAGTATGAAGCGGCCGTGAACAGCGACGACTTGCTCAACGCGCTTTATCCTGAACGTGTGCCAAGCGTGGTAAACAGTTGGACTAAACTAGACCCCCGCGTTAGCTGGCTGGTCGATTTCATGCAAGACGTTAAACCAGAGAAAATATTGCTTATTTGCGCCAGCGCCCGCACGGCGCAAGAACTCGGTGAAGTTATCCGCACGCAAACGGGCATTAGACACAGTGTGTTTCACGAGGGCATGAGTATTGTTGAGCGCGACAAAGCCGCTCATTATTTTGCTGATGAAGAAGATGGCGCACAAATTTTGCTGTGTAGTGAAATAGGCAGTGAAGGGCGTAACTTCCAGTTTGCCCACCACTTAGTGCTGTTTGATTTACCTATTACTCCTGATTTATTAGAGCAGCGTATTGGTCGCTTAGACCGAATAGGTCAAACGCAAACTGTGAACATTCACGTTCCCTATCTTGCCAAAAGCGCACAGCATGTATTGCTCGACTGGTATCACGAAGGCTTGAACGCCTTTGAAAAGACCTGTCCCACGGGGTCTGGCGTTTTTGAAGACGTTAAGCCATTGTTGATGAGTGCGTGCTTGAACCCCAGCGATATGACGGCAAGAGACGAACTGATTAACTTAAGTGTTAAACTGAACAGTCAGCTAGTTGCTCAGCTAGAAGCAGGTAGAGACCGTTTGCTTGAGCTTAATGCCTCGGGTGAAGGCCGGGTTGAAGCGCTATTAGAGGACATTATTACCCTTGATAGTGAACAAGACCTATCCCGCTTTATGGGCCGTGTTTTTGATGCCATTGGTGTTCAGCAGGATGAGAAAGGCAACGACTGCTTTATTCTTATGCCAACAGAGCAAATGGTGAGTCAGCTACCTGGGCTAGATCCTGAGGGAATGACGGTAACCTACAAGCGCCGCGTAGCGACGACGTTAGAAAATGTGCAGTTTTTAAGTTGGGACCACCCTCTTGTTCACACCGCAATTGACGTTGTCCTTACTGATGTACACGGTAAAAGCAGCATGGGCTTTATTGCCGACCCAGATTTACCTAAGGGTGCTTATTGGATAGAAGCATTATTTGTGCTTCATGCTCAAGCACCGAAAGCCCTTCAGCTAGGCCGTTTTCTACCGCAAACGCCAGTACGCATATGCCTTGACGCCCAAGGTAACCCTGTGGATTTAAGCTTCGATGTAAAACGAAAAGTAGGGCGAAAAATATCGTCACAATTGCTAAAAGCATTACAGCAGCCCCTTAGCATTGCGATAGAAAATACGCGCAAGCTTGCACACCAGGCCGCGAACCAAAAGCTACACGACACGCTTAACACTATGCACACCACGCTTAACAGTGAAATACAGCGATTAAAAGACTTACAGAAGCGCAACCCTGCCGTACGCGACAGTGAGATTGTGTTTATTGAGCAGCAAATGAGTGCGCTAGACAAAGTTATTCAAGGTGCCGATGTGCAGTTTGATGCCATTCGTATCATAGTGAATAATCCCTAATGGCCAATCCACCGTTTGTTTACAACCCGCCTTATACGCCGTATCTCAACTTCCTGTACCGAGATGACTTTATGGTGGTTGCCCTTAAGCCAAGCGGGTTGTTGAGTGTACCTGGCAGAATAGAAGCACATAAAGATGCGCTTATTACCCGCGTTAACAAAGTGTTGCCTACCGCTACTGTGGTACACAGGTTAGATATGGCGACATCTGGCATTATGGTGATGGCGCTGACTAAATTTAGTCATCGCGCCATCAGCAAGCAGTTCGAGCTTAGAGAAACGAAAAAGCGCTATTTCGCCAGGGTATACGGCCATGTTGACGCCGACAGCGGAGAGATAGATTTACCGCTTATCGTCGATTACCCCAACCGACCAAAGCAAATGGTTGACCACGAACGGGGAAAGCCATCGGTAACACACTTTGATGTGATAACCCGTGCATATGATAGCGAAAACAGGCCTTACTCTCTGGTTGCGCTACGCCCCATTACCGGGCGTTCTCATCAGCTACGCGTGCACATGCTCTCACTCGGCCACCCCATTTTAGGTGATAGGCTGTATGCTCACGACGCCGCATTAGCCATGGCCACCCGCCTGCAGCTGCACGCCGAAAGCTTGAGTTTAAAACACCCAAAATCGAACAACTGGCTCAACTTTCAAAGCACTATTCCATTTAGTGACTACAAGCCAACGCCATTAACCACGTTTTCATCGGTAAAGCTTTTCGGGTAGAAGGCTTGTCAGGTAAGAAGCTTTTTAGGAAGTAGGCTTTGTAGATAGATAACGTATCCAAAAGAGGCTTACTGAGTAAACGAGACGATAAACTTGCTGGTTAAAATACGCTTTGGTATTTAGATTTTTATGATTTTGCCGATACATTGCTATCTAACTACTATTGTGAGCCGAAAGGTTTTTTGAAACATGCGTAAATGTATTGCCTCCATACTGTGCCTGCTTGCACTGGGCTTTTCGCCTAAAGCGGCCTTTGGCGATTACTTTACCGATATCAGTCACGGGTTTGCGCTGGGCGAAGTTCAAGAGCTTTTGGTGGGCGAACGCGTAGTACCTATTATCGAAGTTGAACCTCAAACCCCGTTATCACAAGGGGTTGCCGTTATACTGGTTGAGCCTTTTCTCTCCAGCTTTTCACTCTCTCAAAGCAAGGAGCTTGCGGGTTATCTCTCAGCGAAAGGATGGCGCGTTGTTATAAGCCCTTTTAACCTCAATATGATGCCAACAGAATCTGGCATAGAATCAGCCTACACTTCTGGGCAAGGGGCTGATACTCAGGCGGCAGCAGATCCATCGGCAGAGGAACAAGCGCCGGGCAGTAGCGGACAAGGTAATAGCGTTATTCATCCGCGAAGTACAAACCTCACTCAATACTTTGATTTTGAACAAACATCAGACAAGTTAACTGAGCAGCTTATTGCCTTAAACAACCGTTTGCAAAACGTGCAAGGCTATCGGCTAGTGGTTGCGCAAGGTATGCTGGCTGCTACATTTTTGGACGCCACCAGCAATAATTTGGCATTTGAGCCAGATAGCTTAGTCACGATTTCCCCCTATTGGCCAGAGGCCGATGTGAATAAAAGTATTAGCGACTTAGTGGCTAATTCTTCGTTTCCCGTACTCGACCTTTCTATAGACGGATTGAGCGATTGGGAAAATAGTACGGTTGTGATGCGCCGAAATCGCGCCAAAACCAGTTTAAAACTGCATTACCGACAGGTGCTACTCCCCTCCTCAAATTCAGTCTTTAGTCTAAACCAAAATCAGAAAACCCCGTATATACAACTAGTTGCAAATAACACCATTGGATGGACTCGTTATTTGGGCTGGTAATTTTCAGAATCTACTATTAGTCTAAAAAAATCCGCATATCAGTTACATATCGATAACATCGTAAAAAATAACTCCTAACCTAGAGCAGTAGTAATGTAATGGACTATAATACGCTGAGTAGTAAAAAAACGGTTGGGGCATTATGACTGTCAAAGATTTTGTTGATACCAAGTCAAAACAACTGTGTTTTTACCTAAATGCTTTTTGGAATGAAGGCTTACCGGTTGAAGAGATCGAACTCTTTTTTTGGGACTGCATGGAAGAATGGGGTCAGGTCAATTGCACACTTACGCAGCCTTACACGCAAAAAGAACGAGTATTCTGGCATGTGCTGCACCAAATTCACTATTGGAACGAAGAAAAACTAAAAGACGACACTATTTTAGTTGATGAGTTACGCACCTGTGTCAAATTTCTCGAGGACGCAGGCACGTGTCCCATAGACTGTGTAGGCATAAGGCCCTAGCAAGGCCTTCCCTCCTGTAATTCTTTTAGTTCTGTAAAAAGCCTGCACACATCAATCACAAAACTATTTCGACCGTACTGCTCAACATCTTCTCTTCCATAAGCACATGCACATTTTTAAAAAATCCATGTCGAAATAAGGCACCTGCAAACACCACTCATATGTTGCCATTTCATTGATTACATGGCTCAATACCAAGCCTTGGAGCATCACTAGGCAGTATTTTGTTAAGCGCGATAAAAACATATAAAGACAAACGCTTTTTGAGTATTTTCTGTTTCGGGATAGCCAGTGGCTTTCCTTGGATAATGATTGGCTCAGTGCTGTCTGCCTGGTTGAAAGATGACGGGTTATCACGCTCAGCAATCGGCTTGTTTGGCATTATCTTCGCCACCTATTCAATCAATTTTCTTTGGTCTCCGTTGGTGGATAAAGTAAAGCCACCGAGATTAGGTCAGCGCAAGGGATGGATTTTTTCCATGCAAATAGGCATCGTCTTGTGCTGCCTTGCGATGTCTCAACTAACCACAACGTCTCACCTTTTCTATATTGCATTAGTCGGTTTACTCACCGCTATTTTCTCTGCTACGCAAGACATAGCCATTGATGGTTTTCGCATAGACTGTATTGCTGAAAACGATAAAGACGGGATGTCAGCTGCGTCTTCGGTAGCAACCGCAGGTTGGTGGACAGGCTATGGGGGCTTAGGTGCTATTCCTTTCTTTCTCGCCGACCTTACCGATTGGAGCTGGGCGAATATCTATCTATTGCTGGGCGTATTAATGGCCCTACTTACTATAGCCACGTTACTTGCCAAAGAGCCGGATATCGACAGAAGTGCGCTGTTTGACCGCATAGATTCTGAGGGCACTGGCACTGGCGATGCTAATGCTAACGCCAGCACTAAAGACAAGATTTCACGCTGGTTAAAGAGCACGTTAGTAAGCCCATTTTCTGAGTTTTTTGCGCGAAACGGAGTGAAGCTTGCGCTTTCCTTCTTGTTGTTTATTTTTCTATTTAAAATAGGCGAAGCATTTCTCGGGCGCATGAGCATTGTCTTTTATAAAGAAATTGGCTTTACCAACAGTGATATTGCTACCTACTCAAAGCTGCTGAATTGGTGGGTAACTATTGTATTTTCGCTGTTGGGGGGAATTGTAAACATACGCTATGGCATTTATCGCGGCTTAATGGTAGCGGGCATCGCTATGGCGGCGTCTAACCTTTTATTTGCAGTAATAGCACAAACAGGGCCTTCTACTTCTTTACTGGCCTTTACCGTGGTTGTAGACGGTTTTACAGGCGCTTGGAGCACGGTAGCCATGGTTGCGTTCATATCGCTACTGTGTAACCGCGCCTTTAGCGCCACACAATATGCGCTAATGGCATCTTTAAGTGTGGCAGGAAGGACATTTGTCGCCTCTAGTAGCGGAATTGTTGTGGATAGTTTGAATGGAAATTGGAGTCTTTTCTTCATACTCACTGCGGTGATGGTAATACCAAGCCTAGTGTTCCTCTACAGCATTCGCGAGCACATTAAAAACGTGCAGAATCCGCTAGCGCCGAAAACGTAAAGCTTCTACTAACAAGGCGAATGCTAGCACGACAGATACTGACACAATAGATACGAACATTGTCGATATAACCGATACCGCACACGTTATGCAGAGTCAGGCCTACGCTGCATTTTCAGCTAGAGTTCTGGCTAGGCCTCTGGCTGCGACTCTAGCTAAGACTCAACTGCGTGAACGCAATACTGGTTACGTCCGCTTTCTTTCGCGCGATAAAGTGCTTGGTCGGCCTGCTCTAGCCATACCATAGGACTTTTCACATTCTGCTCAAATTGTGCAAGGCCTAAGCTCACGGTGAATGTAATGGTTTGCCCATCGTGCTCCACTTCAAGACGCTCGGCTAGGGCTCGTATTCTCTCGGCAACATGAGTAGCACTTTCTAAAGTGGAATCGGTAAGTATAATGGCAAATTCTTCGCCGCCGTAACGCCCTGCCAGGTCAGTTTCCCTTACGCAACGCTTGATAAGCGCGGCCAGCATCTTAATAACCTTATCACCCGCTTGGTGACCATAGGTATCGTTGACCCGTTTGAAATGGTCGATATCTAACATCATTGCGGTACTGGGTTTGTTTCTGCGTTTTGAGAGCTTATAAAGCTCTTCAAACCGCTCTTGCCAATAACGTCTATTGTACAACCCGGTTAAACCATCTACCCGACTTGTAATTTTAAGCTCTTCATTGAGCTTTGCCATGCCTCGTTTACCAAGAGCTTGCTCTGTCACGTCGTAAACCAAAATACAGAACTTTTCTACACTGCCGTTATCGCCAACAAGGGGAAACATAGTGACGTTTTGATACATGTGCGACGCCGCACTTGTTACTGGCCTGCTACAACCGAACTTAAATAAATACGGGCGCTGTTCCCAAATAATAAATACGGGGCTTTTAAGACTGAAGACCGGATCTACTTTTGCCGTTAGCCACTGCTTATCTATTTCAGGAAAGTGTTCAAATAATGAGGTGCCCAACAGCGACGATTCTCGTTTGCCGCTGTGGTTTGCCATAAATTTATTCCACACTTCAACTTCGAATTGCTTGTTGAGAATAACAATACCCACTTCGATAGAGTCTAGTAGTTCATCAACAACATTAGGCGTGGAAGAAAGAGTCACACTGCTATGCATCGCTATTGACGCTCCCTGTCGGTGTTCATTAATCGCGCATAAATTTGATTCATTGCATCACCGGGAAACAGCAATAATAAATCAAAAGAAATATCCTTGGCTTTTATGGCATAGCCAATTTCAACGGCCATGACTTTGCCCCATTGATGCACATTGTCACTTAAAAGCGTAGAGAGGCCTTGGTGCTGTCCTAGCAACACGGGATGAGTGTGACTAAATGCCACTGCCAACTGTTCTGACAAACCGTTTAAACAGGCACCAATAAGAATATTTGACACATCCATGAGTGCCTCAAGCTCTAGGTTTTCAGATGATGCAGAGGGAGCGTACTTCAGTAATTCAACGATATTCTGCGACTTCGTGTCGTTAAATATCACCAAGGCTTCACCACTTATTCCCTCGCTAACAAACCCTTTGGACACAGCAGAAACGCGATCGCTTCGGTTAATATCTGCAACGGCCATAGAGAGTTCGTTGCTCTCTATTAAGTTAACATTGGGAATAGGTAAATCAATAAATTCACCAAGCAGCTTAGCAAGGTCTTCACCTGCTCGTCCCATGGCAACGTTCACCATCTCGCGATAGGCGTCTAATTTCTCTTCTTCAGTAACTACCGCTTCGCTTTTCGCTGTCGCACTTGCTTTCTCGGTATTATTTTGGCTTGCGCGACCTGTGGCAAGGCTGTCGCCGCTATAAATACCGTAGGAGGTAAGAATGTGCATAAGCTTAGCGTTATCAATGGGCTTACGGATAAAATCGATAGCGCCCAAAGCCAACATTCGCTCTCGTGCTTTTTCTTGAACATCCCCTGACACCACAATGACCAAACAAGGTAGATCTTCTTTGCGAATGATCTCCATCGTCTCGTAACCGTCCATCACCGGCATATTCAAATCTAAAAAAAGCACATCGCCTTTTCCCTCTCGAATTTGGGTTAAGGCATCTTGTCCATGTTCGGCAAACGACACCTCTACATCCCAACTGTCGGGAATACTGCGGGCCATCTGACGCCTTGCGAAACCGGAGTCGTCGCAAATCAATATGGGAGTACTCATTGTATCTCCTCAGATAGCGACGGGGGCTTTTATGTGCGGATGAGATTGATAGTTTTTAAGTTCAAAGTCTTCGTATTTGAATCCAAAAATATCCTTAACGTCTGGATTGATTGCCATAGTAGGCCGTTCAAACGGTTCGCGACTTAACTGCAATTCCACCTGCTCTAGGTGGTTTGAATAAAGGTGCGCATCGCCTAATGTATGAATGAAATCACCAGGCTCTAGGTCACACACTTGTGCAATCATCATCGTTAACAACGCATAGCTTGCAATGTTAAACGGCACGCCAAGAAAGATATCGCCACTGCGCTGATACAGCTGACAGCTTAGCTTGCCATCAAGTACATAAAACTGAAACATAGTGTGACAAGGCGGAAGCGCCTGTTTGCCCATTTCGGCATTTTCTTTTGGCGAATACTGCGTATCAGGCAGAGCGGCTGGGTTCCAACCACTTACAATAAGACGTCTTGAGTCGGGGTTATGTTTAATTTGTTCGACCACATCGGCAATTTGGTCGATAGATGTGCCATCACCACAATCCCAGCTTCGCCATTGCTTGCCGTATACCGGTCCAAGCTCGCCCTCATCCGTTGCCCACTCATCCCATATGCGAACGCCGTGTTCTTTGAGGTAGGCAATATTGGTTTCGCCTTTAAGGAACCACAACAATTCGTGAATAATAGACTTTAAATGACACTTTTTGGTCGTTACAAGAGGAAAGCCCTCTTGTAAATTAAAACGCATTTGATAACCAAAAACGCTGAGCGTTCCCGTGCCTGTGCGGTCTTCCTTTTTCACACCTGTATCGCGTACATGGCGCATGAGAGCGAGATATTCTTTCATCGTTTCTTATATCTTCTTAGTTTTATCTTTATTTTTGGTGCCCATATAAGCACGTACAATCAATCCTAATCCTAAAGCAATCATAGGTAAACAGAGAAGTTGGCCTTGGCTCAGCCCCATTTGATATAGACCAATGTGTGCATCGGGCTCTCTGAAAAACTCCACAATAAAACGGAAACTGCCATAGCCTAATAAAAACAGTCCGCTGACGGCGCCAACCGGTCGTTTTTTCGCTGAGAAAAGCCATAAAATAATAAACAGCAGTACCCCTTCAAGGGCAAATTCATAAAGCTGAGAAGGGTGACGAGGCACATTGCCAGCGCTGGGGAAAATAACAGCCCACGGCACATCAGTGGTTCTTCCCCATAATTCGGCATTAAGGAAATTTCCAATGCGTCCGGCGCCAAGACCAATAGGAACAAGTGGCGCTACAAAATCGCCAAGTTCCAAGAACGTGGCCTTCATACGCTTGGCCTGCCACGCAAGAGCAGCTAATACACCGATGAGACCGCCATGGAATGACATTCCACCTGCCCAAATTTTAAATAGATAGAGAGGGTCGTCTAGGAACAGATTAAACTGATAGAAGAATACGTAGCCAATACGCCCACCAAGAATAACGCCGACAAAGCTCCAAAACAGCAAGTCGCTTAGCTGATCTCTATTCCAAGGCGTTTGCGATAAACGCTTTTGTGCCAGTAAAAACGCGGCGATAAATCCAACGAGATACATTAAGCCATACCAGCGTACGCTTAGTGGTCCCAAGCTAAAAATAATGGGGTCGATACTGGGGAAAACCAGATAACTGCTCTGTTCCATTTTATTATTCAATTCCTAAAATCATTCTAATACTTACCAGCACTAGCAGGCAGGCTAGCATGGCTTTCAATACGCGAACATTCACTTTTTGGCCGAGTTTAGCACCGATGTTCGCGGTAATCATCGACGTTGTTACAATTCCAGCCATTGCGGGCAAATATACGTAACCTAAGCTGTATTGAGGTACATCGGGCGCATCCCATCCGGTAATGACAAAGCTTGCAGTACCAAACAAGGCAATAACCAGCCCGCATAACGCCGCACAGCCAATGGCTGAACGCACGTTTACCCTAAACCACACCAATGCAGGCACGAGTAAAGCGCCGCCCCCAATACCCATCAAGGCGCTTATCAAACCGGTCCCACTGCCCACCGCGGCAAGAGAAAAACGAGTAGCGGTGTTATCAGACGTCTTCTGTTTGCCGAAGATCATTTGCGCCGCAATCAGTATGACAAGCACCGCAAAGATGTCTTTTAGCAGCTCACCCGATATACGGCTGGCTATCTGCGCGCCCAATATGGCCCCAACGGCAATACCAATGCCGGTGAACAACACGATGTTTTTTTGGATATTGCCCAGCCGGTAGTGTGCAAATGCAGATGACATGCTGGTAAATATAATGGTGGAGAGTGATGTGGCAATTGCCACCGGCATCACTGTCTCTGTCGTCATTCCAAGTGTATGCACCAATAAGTAAGACAACACAGGTACAATGATTAAGCCGCCACCAATGCCCAACATACCCGCTAGCAAGCCCACTATTGCCCCTAATAGTACGCAGCAAATTATGATGATAACGACGGGTTCCATTCAGTGTCCTTCACTTTTTTAACGTTGATGAGGGTAGCATAATTGCCCCCTCCTTGAGCAGGTAAGCCAAAGCCCAATTATGTGACTTCATGGAAAATGATTTTACAGTTGCAGTGCTGCTCTACCTAAGTAGCTGACAATCACAAGACATAGCTGTCGAAACACTCGCTGTAGGCGTGCTAGTGACAAGCATCTTAGCTTTAGGTTTCATAAGGCACAGGTTTCAAAAGGCACAGGTTTCAAAAGCTTAAAGGCCTGCTAGGCGCCCGCGCGAATGAGCCCAGCCAATTCTTTTGTTTCTAGGTATTCATTAATGTGCGTGAATACCTCTTGCTGCGAGGACGACGTTAACGCGAGAGAAAGCAGCTGCTTACACTCTGATAGCGTTACTTTTCGCAACAGCCAATTGATTTTACGTAAATTAAACCCGTTCATACTTAAACGGCGGTACCCCATTCCCATCAGCAATAAAGCACCTGCTGGCTCACCGGCAATTTCTCCACAAATAGTGACCGGCGTTTGACTGGCATTGGCTTTTTGCACTATGTCGTAAAGCGCACCAAGCACCGATGGATGATAGCTATTATACAGGCTTGCTACCCGTGTGTTATTTCTATCAACGGCCAACAGGTATTGGGTAAGATCGTTACTTCCCACTGAGAAAAAGTCGACGTACTTAGCTAGCTGCGGCAACTGATAAAGTACCGACGGCACCTCTAGCATAATGCCCAATTTAGGCCGACTGATCACGTTGTCAGTGCCTGAGGCTTCGTCAGATACCTCTAGAAACGCTTGGTTGATTAACCGCTTTGCTTCAACAACTTCCGATACCGTTGAGATCATGGGCAGCATAATTTGCAAGTTATTAAGCCCAATATTGGCTCGCAGCATGGCACGTATTTGAACTAAGAAAATCTCTGGGTGATCAAGAGTAAGGCGAATGCCCCTCCAACCCAGAAACGGGTTTTCTTCGTTAATTGGAAAGTAAGGCAACGGCTTATCGCCGCCCACATCGAGAGTACGCATGGTAATGGGTAGCTCAGGCGCGGCTTCGAGTATTTGTCGGTATAAGGTAACTTGCTCTTGTTCTGACGGAAAACGCTCGCGAAGCATAAAAGGAATTTCAGTACGATAAAGCCCTACGCCCGCACCTATTTGCCCGGCATCAAGTTCAACCTCTGCAGATAACCCCGCATTAATATACAAAGACATTCTACAGCCATCGATACTTTCACACGGTTTATCGGCTTCAGCCTCAATTTTTTCTGTGATTGCTGACTCTTCTTCAATCAGCTGTATAAAGTCAGCTTTTACCTCGCGTGCTGGCGAAATAATGACTTCACCAGAGTAGCCATCGAGCAAGATTTCTTTATCTTCAAGCAGCGCTGGCGATACGCTCTGACACCCCATTACCGCCGGGACGCCCATGGCTCTGGCTAAAATAGCGGCATGGGAATTATTCGAGCCGCGAACAGAAATAATGCCCTGTAATTTATCTCGAGGGCACTCGGCTAACATGGTAGCTGACACTTCGTCTGCCACTAAAATGCACGGCCCCGCAATGGCTTTTTCCGTTATTTTATGACCGTTTTGCTCTTGAAGAATGTTAACCAGAATTCGGTCTGACAAATCAATAATATCAATGGCCCGCTCCTGCATGTACGGGTCTTCCATCGCGCGAAAGCGAGCAGCATAATCTTCTACCACCATTTTCAGTGAAGAGGCGGCATCCCACCCTTGGCGTATTTTTTCTTCTACTTCGCGGCCAAGACTGTTGGCATCTAAAAGATGGTGATAAAGCTGGAATATTGATTTTACGTCTTCAGGTAGCCCATCATCTAAACGCTGAGAAAGCGTATCGACATGTCCACGGGTTACCTCAACACCTTTTCGATACAGGGCTATTTGCTCGGCCGGCGAGCGAGTTTGCTTTACTACCCAGTTTTTTAAGTTTATTGATTTGTCAGGCGAAAAGCCTGTGCCGATAGCAAGCCCGGGCGAGCCTGCTATACCGCGAACATTCTTTTGCTGAGCAATATTCCCCGCAGTATGGGATAAAGTGAGTGCGCCTCGAATATCTGCATTTGTGATTTCAAGAGCAAGCTGGGCCGCTAGCGTAACTAGGAATGCTTCTTCGTCTTCGCTGAAGCGTCGCAGGTCGGTTTGCTGGAGCGTAATAACGCCAAGCACTCGTCGCTGATTGGTAATTGGTGTGCCGAGAAACGCGTTGTAGTTGTCTTCTTTAACTTCAGGATAGTGCTTAAAGCGAGGGTGGTGCTGCGCATTAGCGATGTTAAGGGGTTCTTCGCGCTGCCCCACTAGGCCAATTAGGCCTTCGGTAAAACCAATGCGAACATTTTCAACCGCGTCTGGATGTAAACCATCAGTGGCTTTGAGAACGAAAACTTTCGCTTCGTTGTCGGCGAGATAGATAGAACAGGAGTCGACATTTAATGTCTGCTTCACCCTGGATGCAAGTCGAAACAACGCGGTATCAAGTGCAGGAATTTGATTCATTTCCTGCACGATACGCTTAAGCGTGGTTAGCATTGCACCTGAGTTACTAGGGGTATTCACCGGTTACTCCTGTTTGTTTACCCACGCCTTCGTTTATCCACGTCTTCGTTTCTTGCCGCGTTTAGTCGAGACGTTGCCCGGACGCTGGGGAGCACGCTGTTGTGCAGACATAACAACAGGAGAAAACTCCTTCATTACTCTGCGATATACATCACGCTTGAACGACACAACATTTCTTATGGGGTACCAATAACTTACCCACCTCCAGTCATCAAATTCTGGGTGACCAGTCTTTAATACGTTTACATCACGATCCTGACAATCGAGTTGCAGTAAAAACCATTTTTGTTTTTGTCCTATACAAACAGGATTACTACCTTGTCGAATTAATCGCTTTGGCAGCTTATATCTAAGCCAATTACGGGTAACACTTAAAATAGTCACGTCTTTAGACGTTAATCCTACTTCTTCGTGCAGCTCGCGGAACATGGCTTGCTCGGCAGTTTCCCCTTCATCAATTCCGCCTTGAGGGAACTGCCATGAATGTTGGCCATAACGTCTTGCCCAAAATATTTGACCCATTTTGTTGCAAATCACTATACCCACATTCGCACGGAATCCATCGGCATCTATCACATAGACTCCCGGGTACGCAATACTGGTAATATGTTTTCATTCTTCCACAAACTATGCTCCAATCATAGTGTTAATATTCAATGACTCAGCTCAACCAAGGAATTTCTGATAACAATGCTGCCTCCTAAGTCGCCGCCTAACACTCCCGACGAATTACTCACTCGATGTCAGGCTATAGCGGGTCTTACCTTAGGTGAACTTGCTCGCATGGCAAATGTCGCTATTCCAGCCAATCTTCAGCGCCATAAAGGCTGGCCAGGAATGCTGATAGAGAAATGGCTAGGGGCAAGTGCAGGCTCTAAACCGCAGCAGGATTTTCCAGAGCTTGGCATTGAGCTAAAAACCATTCCCATTGATGCCGCCTTTGCGCCTCTTGAAACCACGTACGTGTGCTTTGCTCCTTTACTAATGCAGCCGGGCATCACGTGGGAAACCTGTAATGTGCGCAACAAATTGCAGCAAGTTTTGTGGCTTCCTATCGAAGGAGACAGACGAATCCCTCTTGCAGATAGACGGGTCGCCACGGGGTTTTATTGGCGACCTAGCGAAAAAGAAGACGAGATACTTAGGCAAGACTGGGAAGAGTTAACAGAAAAAATAGTCACCGGGCATGTGGAATCGATAACGTCAAAGCAAGGCACGGCACTGCATATACGCCCAAAGGCAGCGAATGGTAGCGTACTCACCGAGGCCAGAGGAGTAGAGGGAGAGAAAATTAAAACTCGACCGCGGGGGTTTTATTTACGCAAAACCTTCACTCACCACATTCTTGCTTCGGCGTTTGGGTACTAGAAGGCCAATTTACGCCGTTAATAGGACAGCGCCTACCGCGCCCCTTATTGTCCGCTGCCGTTTTTGGTTAGATGTTTAACTAAGTAATCGCTTAAGAACTTTTCTGAATTCAAACCTAAGCGTTTCGCTACTGCTGCTACCTTGGTATCGGTTCGCAATAACACCTTCTTGGCGTACTCTAAGCGAAAATGATAAATAAACCGTCTAAAGCTTTTTTTATCAGACACCCGTAACGCAATCGCAAGAGTCGTTGCATCTAACCCCGCCTCCGCACAAAAACGAGCGATAGTGAGCCGCCTAGCCTTATAGGCTTTGCTGTCGATAGTATGACGTTCAGCCTTAGAGATTATACTGCTCATTTCGTAAGGCGTTGCCTTTCCCTCGTCCAAACGCTCATGGTCGAACGGGGATGGCGACGTATTGCGAGCAAACAGTAACGACACCAATATCGATAGCAGTGCCGCTCCCAACATGAGATGGTAATAACTCTCCCACGCCGCAAGCTGAAAAAAGCCAAAGGTGGCTGCAGTTACCAGTAAAATACTCATGAAAGCAATGCCCACCGTAATGCCCATCACGCTGGCAAGACCTGTTACTTTAAATTCGCCAATATCCACCGCTTGCTCAGGTAGGTGTCGGTGGTAGGTTTGCATATGTTCAGTAATCAATATCCCAATTAACAACACGCTAAAGCCTGCTACTAATGGTGCCGCATACGCTGGCCATAACACTAACGGGTCGCCAATGGGTGATGCCATCAACCACCTTTGTTTTTCTGTTGCGGGTATGAGTAATGCCGCTACCTGAAGTAGTGCAGTAATACCCGCAGGCAACCACAGCCGTTTTTTTGCAGAAGGTTGAAGGTACAGCATTGGCTTTATAGCTCGATAACAACACGTAATAGCAATAACGGCGAAAATATCAGACAAACCATACAGCACAGCAAGCTCGTTGAGCCCGCTTATCCTTAACCATTCATCGGTCATAAATAGCGGCCAGCACAATAGCGCTGCCAACAGCCATCCGGCGCCCTTATTTTGCCTTTGCTGGCGTAAAAATAAGCCCAGGCTTAGCAGGTAAATAACCAGCAGCAAAAGTACACAATAATCTTGAATCGAAAAAGTCATCACTATCACCTATCCGTGTGAATTAAAGAAAAAAAGATCTGTGGATTGCACACAGAGAGCTTACTAATGCACGCATTACCAATACACGTCTCGTTGCATTGCTACTTTTCGCGTACGCTCCATAATAATGATAAGCGTAGTCAGTTTCTGCGCCGTCCATTTACGCAACTCATCCTGAGACTCAACATCGGCATCATCGATAGATTTATGTAACATTAATAAGGCGTTTAACTCGTCAATACCAGTGAGTAAATCAAGCCACGGCGCTCTGAAATTGCCCCGCTCTTCTACAAATAAGTCGCCAAGTAAGAAACCACTCCACAGGGTTTGACGAAGCATGACTTCCACCGCGGAATAATTGGCCGGCCCCATGGTTTTATTTAGCGGCATGCTTTGCTGAACAGTCTGCCACCCTTGAGATAACCACCCTTTAGCGTGATCTAGTACTCTATGGTCGTAACCGGTAGAGCGTCCCTGCCAAGGCTTTTGCTGCACCAAACGAATAGCTTCAATTTTAATATCGGTAGCATCGTTATCGAAGAAAAGTTGCTTTGGCTGATGGGCATGCATTAGGCCTGTTTTTCGCCCATGTAAATAACTCACAATGGCAGGATGTTTACTTAGGGTTTTGCTGAACAGACTTTTTTTAGATAGCAAGTAACGAAGGCTTTGCAGGTCGTCCTGCCAGCTCCATTGTTGCGCATAAGCAATAAGCTTTTTGTGCAGGGCTAGCAGTTCTGGGCATTGCAATATTGGCAAATACAGCGATACGCTTTGCAGTAATAAGTGAATGCTTTTCGCTACCTCAGCCAGCATCTTAATAGAGCCGCTTTCGCAAAACACATGTTCGTGATGTTGCCAATGTGATAGGGCTATTTGTACAGCAAGACAGAACGCGTCTTCGGTGGAAGTTGCATCTTCTAGCGCAAGAAAATCGGGTAATGGTCGAATTTTCGCATTGAATCCATGCAGCAACTGATACCCCTGAGCGGCCTTAGACACATCGCTTAGCCGCACTTCCATATTACTGTTTATCAATAGCGCTAGCGTGAAAAGGCTGTCCACATCACCATCGAGCAATTCCAACTCTATCTCGTTAATGGGAGAGCTGTTTTTGTCAGTCATTGCCTCACCGCAATCGAGCACAACCTCTACCCTGCTGCCATCAACCTCAACTTCATAGGCATGGCGAGTGAAGTGCGTACTAAACTGGCGTGAAAGACTGGCATTCTTGCTAGCAACATCCCAGTTTTGCGGCCAAACCGAGGCATCAAACAGACTTAAATCTGGCTTCGGGTTTTGCAAGTCGACGTTATATTCCGAGCGGGTATGAAGCCCTCCACTCACTACGCCGTTAGTTTTTAGGGTTTGTTCGTAGCGACCGTTGTTTCCTCGTACGCGAAATCCCATTTTCTTTTGCTGAAAATCAAATTTCTCAGTGTCGTAGTAGTCGTTTTCCAATCGCATTTCTTTGTGCGAGATTACCGTGACCTGATGCTTGTCAAAAAGCGGGAGTACGCGCTCAGAAAACTGGTGGTGCGCATGTGCACCGGTTACAAATTTCAATTCTATTTCGGACATTGTTTTTTATCGGTCACTTTTTCGGTCATGTTATTTCAAGTTTGGCTTATTTTTGGAAATCTCTGGTTTCCATTATCAGTGGCTCTACTTTTAAAAAACCACGCTACATGGAAACGTTATGCGTTTGAAAATACAGGTATGCAGGTACATCTGAAGATACAACACCTTACCCTTGTCACTACTTTTTGGCAATATTTGCAGGCGGTATTCAACACTCAATGCATGAACAAACTTGCCTTTATGTCAGTCAACCAATACCATCTTTAGGATTTAAACGAGCAATTGGACTTCATATGATTCGAAAGTGGTTAGCCGTAGCCCTCTTCACGTGTTCTTTTCAAGCCTTAGCGCTGCAAGATACCCCTGAATTGGAAGCATCATCATCTCACTACATCAAAGATGATTTGTTCATTTTTATGCATACGGGACCGAGCAGAAATTACCGTATTCTTGGCTCAATAGAGGCAGGGACACCAATAACGGTAGTATCAACAGATAGCGATGCTGAATTTACTGAAATTACCGACGACGATGGTCGCGAGGGATGGGTAGAAAGCAAGTTTGTATCAAATACAATGTCGCGAGCAGAAAAACTACCTATTATCAGCGAGCAATTGGCTGAGAACCAGGCTGAACTGCAAGCATCTCAATCGGACAATGCGCGCCTTCGCCAGCAGTTAAACGATGCTCGCCAGCAAATTTCTCAACTCTCTACAGAGAATGAAGCTCAGGCTAGTGAAATTGTTAACTTGGCCGACAAGGTAGAAAGTGCCAACAAAGATGAGTTGGTCATGTGGTTCACGCGAGGCGGCTTTGTTGCTGGTGGCGGTATTTTATTAGGCGTACTACTCACCTACTTCCCCAAGCGAAAACGTCGCAGTAGTGAATGGATGTAGTTATCTATGCGGACCGGTATTATCTGATATCACGCTTTATGACATAAAAAAGCCAGCTTACGCTGGCTTTTTTGTCTCTTTAGTATGTGCACATAACATGCTGTAGATTAATGATTACTCGTCATCTTCTACCATTGTCATTAACGATGTATTACCACCTGACGCTGTAGTATCGATACTAATAGCTTTTTCCGTTACCAAGCGCTGAATAAGGTTATCGTTATACTCCGCACTGATTACCGGCAAGATTGCCCCTTCTCTTGAAGAGAGCATTGCAGTGATACGAGCTGTACGCTCTGTGCTTGAGTCAACAACCACACCCGATAAGTCTTCGTCCATCAGTAGCGTGTCTAAGTGTGCAAGACGTGCCACCTGGAAAAGCCCTTTAGGCGCGCCAGTGGCTTCAAACTTGTTCTGAATCTCTACGGCTTCTTCATAGAAGATTTTAGACACTACTGACACAACAGGGTTACCTGTTGATAATGCCGTAACGATAGACAGTAACCAGTACTCAAAGGTCACTTCTTTATCGGCGAAACAGACAAGAATTCCGCGCGGCTCCAGGTATAGTCTATTCGACTCGCCCGTTGGCCCCGGTAACTCCTGCGGCTTAGCTAACTTGCGTTCGATGCTGGTTAACTGTTGACGTGCTGTTGCTAACGTTCTGTTCAAATCGTCAGCTAAGTCATCAACAATATCTACTTTAGCAATTTTGGCTAACAGCTGGCGAACCATAGAAATACGGTCGTTTAGTGCAGTATGACGCCACTGAATTTCCACCGCTTTCGCTTTGTCCATCATCACGTGAGCACGCTCTGCAATTTGCTCATCGCCCACAAGAGCTTCATCGGTACCGTCAACATCGTCGATATGCGATGGTTTAGGTGTTGCACGCTCCATAAGTAGACGGGGCAAATAGTTTGGTCCACCTGCTTTTGGACCCGTACCTGACAGACCGCGACCACCGAAAGGCTGTACGCCAACAATGGCTCCAATCATATTGCGGTTAATATAAACGTTACCCGCACGGCTCTTCGCAGCAAGTTCATGGGCACGCTCTTCAATACGCGAGTGAATACCCATGGTGAGTCCGTAGCCAGTGCCGTTGATTTGCTCTAGTACGTTATCTAAGTTTTTAGACTTGAAGCGCACCATATGTACCACAGGGCCAAATACTTCTTTTTCAAGCACGTCGATATTATCAATTTCGTAAAGCGTTGGCGCGAAATACGTTCCGTTTTCAACTCCTGCTGGAATGTCGTTACGATGCAGAATTTTAGCTTTGCCTTCCATATACGACGCGTGATCGGTAAGACTCTTCAGCGCTTTTTCATCAATAACTGGGCCTACGTCGGTAGACAGCTGAGTTGGCTCACCAACGGTAAGCTCTTTCATTGCGCCCACTAACATTTCAGTTAGCTCATCAGCAATATCTTCTTGTACAAATAACACGCGAAGTGCTGAACAGCGTTGACCCGCACTCTGGAAGCCCGAATGAATAACGTCATCAACCACTTGCTCTGGCAGTGCAGTTGAATCTACAATCATGCAGTTCTGACCGCCGGTTTCGGCAATCAGCGGCACCTGCTCACCACCACGTTCGGCAAGCATTTGCGAAATTAATGTACCGGTCTGAGTAGACCCAGTAAACATCACCGCTTTCACTCGCTCATCAGGAAGCAGGGTGTCACCCACTTCTTTTCCTGGCGAGATGATAAGCTTAAGAGCGTCTTCCGGTAGACCTACAGAGTGCATGATATCTACAGCACGCTTAGCAACCATACTGGTTTGCTCGGCCGGCTTAGCAATAACCGTGTTACCGGTTACCAGTGCAGCAGCAACTTGGCCTAAGAAGATGGCCAGAGGGAAGTTCCACGGGCTAATACACAGTACAACACCACGAGGCACTAAACGCTGATCTTCGGCAAGCTCTCTGCCTCTTACCGCGTAATAGCGACAAAAATCTACCGCTTCTCGCACTTCATCAATGCTGTCTTGGGCAACCTTACCCGCTTCGCGCATACAAATAGCGATGAGTTCCGCCATATGACGCTCTAAGGCATCGGCAGTTCTATCTAGTATTTCTGCACGCTCGCTAACGTCTTTTTTCGACCATGCGTCAAACCCAGCGTTGGTGGCATCAAGGGCTTTAACCATGTCGTCAGGCTTAGCGTAATAGTGATAGCCCACGATATCGTTTTTATCTGCTGGACTTACTACCGCTGTGGCGCCCTCAGGCACACCGTCAGTTACTTTGTAATAATCTTTCCAGCGCTCTAGCTCATGCTTAAGTGCGGTGACGGCGTTGGTATCTGTTAAATCCAAACCACGCGAGTTGTCGCGCTCTGGGGCGTATAGACCACGAGGCGTTTTGATGAGTTTGTTGTAGCGCACTTTTAATCGCTGTGTTTTTTCAACCGGGTCTTCTAACAGCGTTTCCACCGGTTTTTCATCGTCGACAATTGCATTTACAAAGGATGAATTAGCGCCGTTTTCTAGAAGTCTGCGCACTAGGTATGCCAACAAGTCTTCATGTTCACCGACTGGAGCGTAAACACGGCACTGTATTTTATCTTCTTTCACAACTTGGTCGTACAAGGTATCGCCCATGCCGTGAAGACACTGGAATTCAAACCCTTCTTTGTCGTCCCCTGCCAGTTCTATAATCACAGACGCAGTGTAGGCGTTGTGCGTTGCAAACTGAGGGTACAAGGTTTCGCGATACTCTAGTAGGCGGTTGGCACAGGCATGATAAGACACGTCTGTTGATGACTTACGTGTAAACACAGGGAACTCTTCTAAGCCCGCCTGCTGTGTCATTTTAATTTCTGTGTCCCAGTACGCGCCTTTTACTAAGCGCACCATTAATGGACGACCCACTTCAAGGGTAAGCTCTCGTAAATGTTCAATAACGTGAATTGCGCGCTTTTGATAAGCCTGTACGGCCAAACCAAACCCTGTCCAGCCGTTTAAATCTTCATCGCGGAAGACGGCTTCAATGATATCCAGTGACAGTTCTAGGCGGTCTGCTTCTTCGGCATCTACAGTAAGGCCAATGTCGTGTTCTTTTGCCATTAAACACAATGCTTTCAAACGCGGAGGAATTTCTTCCATTGCACGTTCGCGGTGAGAAAATTCAAAGCGAGGGTGAATAGCAGATAACTTAACTGAAATGCCAGGTGAACGTTTCGGGCCTCTGCCCTTTGCGGCTTTTCCGATGACTTTTATTGCCTTGACATACGCGTCGTAATAGCCGTCTGAATCGCCCATTGTGCGGGCTGCTTCGCCAAGCATGTCGTATGAATATACGTAGCCTTTCGTTTCTTTCTCTTTCGCTCTTTCTACTGCATCTTCAATGGTTTCGCCCATAACAAACTGACGACCCATTACGCGCATCGCAATGTTCATTGCGCGACGAATTACCGGCTCGCCTAAACGGCCCAGCGTTTTCTTCAATAAGCCGAATTGTTCGGTCTTACGCTTATCTGCGTAGTTCACCATATTACCTGTGAACAATAATCCCCATGCAGATGCGTTAACAAATAGAGAATCTGAGTTCCCTAAATGCGGTGTCCACTGCCCTTTGGACAGTTTGTCACGAATAAGCTCATCTTGTGTGTCTCTATCTGGCACACGCAATAGCGCTTCGGCCAAACACATTAACACCACACCTTCTGAGGTGGAGAGCGAATATTCGTTTAACAGTGCGTCTACACCGCCGTGCCCCTGCTGTTCGCGGCGGATTTGTAGCACCATCTTTCTTGCTCTTTCCCACGCCCTACTTCTCGCGCGAGGATTAACCTCTGCAATAGGTAGTATTTGGTCGACTGCTACCGACTCGCTGATGCGGTAGTAGTCTCTGATACGCTGGCGTAGTGGCGAAGTTGTATGGAGTGTATCGTTTATGAGCATTGCAACCCTTTCGTAGAAATAGCTGTAACAAGAAAAGCGTTTCCGCCGTAAAATATCACCTACGGTTACATGGAAAACGCGAGAAAACAAGTGAAGTCGATACTTCACTTTTTAGCCTATATGGTGTTTAAACTTCACACTGTGCGATGAAGATCAAGGTGACAACCAATTTCGGCGGATAATAGCACATAAAAAAGCGGCACAACGCCCTGTTTACGCTAACTTTAATACAAACTATCGCAGCATATTTGCCACTCAACGTCTTAGCTCAAAAAGACCCACCATTAACGTTTCAGTTTCAATTTAATTACAAATATTAATAGTCTCAAAAAAAGCGACTACACTTATTTATCAGGTGTTAAACACACCGGATAACACAATCATCGCAAGGCAGACGGGACGCCGTGAATACTGTGATAGCAAACGCCAAAAAATAACGTAGAAATGGTATAGGTATTATGTGGTTAAGAAACTTTAGTTTATTTCAGCGGCTTGGAATGATCGTTGCCCTTATTGCACTTTTATTCATTGTTTTAACCGGCATTATTTTAACGAAGCATTACGATGCCCTAAAACAAAAATCCTACGATGAGAATAAGCACTTGGTTGAAGTTGTGCACACCATGCTTAATACCTTTGCCGCAATGGAAACCGATGAGACGGTAGCCAAAGAAAAAGCCCTCGCTGCGGTGAAAGGGCTAAGGTATGACGGCGGCAATTACTTTTGGATCCAAGACTCCACGCCCACCATGGTGATGCACCCGTTAAAACCACAATTAGACGGACGAGACCTTCGCACTTTTAAAGACGGTAACGGCAAAGCATTTTTTGTTGATATGGCTAACAGTGTAAAAGCACAAGGCGATGGTTTTGTCGATTACGTTTGGCCTCTCCCTGGTGAAGATGCGCCCACAGAAAAGATTTCGTATGTGAAGGAATTCAAGCCTTGGGGCTGGACGATTGGGTCAGGTATTTACCTCACACACTTAAATGAAGAATACGCCCATATGCGAAACCTCATGATCGTGTTTTGTATGGTAAGCGTGATTTTGGTGGTGGCCTTGGTGTACATCATAGGCGGTAGCATTGCCAAACCGGTGCAGGAAATTACCGAACGTATGAAAGACATCTCTCAAGGCGAGGGAGATTTAACCCGCATGCTGCCTGAGAGTGGTCAAGACGAGGTCACGCGCCTTGCTCGTTATTTTAATCAGTACACTGATAAAATGCGCCAGTCGCTAATTGGAATTCGCGACAATATTTCACTGCTTAATGAGCAAGCTGAGCTCGTGCAAAACTCCAGTGATAGCAGTAATCAACAAGCCCAAACGCAAAACGAAAATATGATGCAAGTGGCTGCTGCTATGGAAGAAATGACTACCCAAATTAACGATGTAAGCTCAAACACAGACTCCGCTGAAAAAAGCACGAGTAGCGCTAGAAGTAATGTGCAGCACGGCGCCTCGGTGGTGGAAAGTACTGTTGATGATATTCGCTCCCTCACCGCCGATATCGAAAGTGTGTCGACTGTAGTGACTGAACTTGCAGCCCAAACCGAGAACATTGGTGCTGTGCTTGATGTTATTAGAGGCATCGCTGATCAAACCAACTTATTGGCACTTAACGCTGCGATTGAAGCGGCTAGAGCCGGCGAACAAGGCAGAGGCTTTGCTGTTGTGGCCGATGAAGTTCGTACGCTAGCAAGCAGAACTGGGCAAAGTACCGATGAAATTCAAACCATGATTGAGAAATTGCAGCACCATGCGAAAAGTGCGGTAAACGCCGTAACGGTCAGTCAGTCGGCATCATCAAAAACCGTAGAAAGGGCCACACAAGCCAATCAAAGTCTAAAAGAAGCAGACCGATTAATGACGGATATTGCAGATATGAGTAGTGAGATTGCCCGCGCTACCGAACAACAAGCCGAAGCAGCAAACGAAGCGAACATGCGAATAAACGCGTTATCGGGGGCTGCGGACAGTAGTCTTCGCACAGCCGACGAACTGGCGGCATCGAGCCAATCTTTACGTGCCAGCTGTTTGGCAATAATGGAAATAGCCAACCGATTTAAACTGTAATTTTTGCTTTTCGATAACGTAAAGCCTACCTAAATCGCACAGTTGATATGAGCACTTATATATGGAAGTGTGATAGGTAGTGCTTTACACTAACTGAACGAAGCTTTTTCTTCGTCAGCGTAGTGTTATCAAGGAGTGGAATATGAGTAGCAGTAGCAAGGGCAAATCAGTATTGAAATGGATTGCTGTTTTTTTTGTGGTTATTATTGCGGTGTACTTTTTGTTCGCCAACACCATTATAAAAGCAGTATTAGAATCAAAACTTGGTGAATCTTATGGTGCCGAGGTGAATATCGACAGCTTCGATCATTCGCTATTTCCAACCACTGTTTCTCTTAAAGGTATCGCCCTTACCAATCCTACTAAGCCCGCTCGCAATCAAGTATTCGTAGGCGACGCCAATGCCGATGTTGAGCTAGCCCCTTTGCTAAGCGACCAAGTCATTGTTAACAACCTCAATTTACTCAATGTTCAATTTGACACTGAACGTGCTTCCCCTGGTGAAGTATATCGCGTTCCTGAGCGCTCTCTGTCATTTGATGAAATGAAAGCAAAAGCACAAGATGCAGTGCCGTCGGTAGATGAACTTCTTGAGCGCAACCCATTAAAAACAGCTGCAGCTGTGGAAAATGCTCGGGCCGCTTACGACACCTACGGTGAAGCATTAAAGAATGATTACGCGTCGTTGCCTGACAAATCGCGAATTGATTACTACAAAACCCAAATCGCTCAGCTACAAGAAACCGACTACAAAGATCCACAGGCCCTTGTTCAAGCAAAGTCAGCTTTCGACAAATTGAAGGCAGAAATGCAGGCAGATCGGGCTCTTATTTCCGACTTTACCGAAAAAGCCTCGAAAGCGAAAAGCGTCCTTAGCGAAACCGCTAGCGCACTAAAAAATGCACCGCAAGAAGATTATGCCTTACTGAAAGGGGTGATTGCAGGCGACCAAGAAGCATTGTCTCAAGTTACCTACTTTGTATTTGGTGATAAAGCCGCTGAGTACACCGAGTACTTAATGGCTGCCATGCAAATTGTTATGCCGCTTATTCAAGGTGAAGAAAAAAGCGAAGCGCCCGCGGATATTCCATCCATATTGGTAAAAGAAGCGAATGTATCGGTACTGTGGCAAGAAGAATCCATTACAAGTAAATGGAATAACATTACCAACGTACACGATGTGTTCGGTAACCCAACCACCTTTACTATTGAGGCCGCTGGCGAGTTATTGAAATCATTTACCTCAAGCGGTGAGTTTTACATTGATGGTGAGGGTGTAGACGCGAGTCAACAATGGTCTCTTGCCGGCGTAAACATGGCCAACATACCGCTGTCTGGCAATGAGTCGCTTTCTGCAGTGCTAACTTCAGCATTAATGAAGACCGCGGGTTCCATGCAAATTACAGATAACAAGCTGACTGGTTCAGGAACCGTTGATTTACAACAACTTGTTATGCAAGCAACTGGCGAGAGCGACACCACAAAGGTTATCGCCAAGGCTCTGCAATCGCTGTCTAGTCTTAACATGGACATGTTTCTTGAGGGCACATTGTCAAATCCAGACTTTAAAATTAAATCTGACTTAGACAGTCAACTCGCTAACATGGCCCTATCTGAGCTTACCGCGTCACAGCAAGATAAGTTGGATGAGTTAAATCAAAAGCTCAACGCCATGATAGGCAATGAACAGTCGCTGATAAGCGGCGAGCTGGGCGATGTAAGCAGCATGCTTAGCGCTGCTCAAGGTGATAGCGCGGCGATAGAAGAACTTCTTAAGTCTAAGTTGAACAACGTTGTTGAGCAGCAAAAAAACAAATTATTCGACAAATTAAAAGGCAAATTTGGGCAAGATGAGTAAAGCGTCTTTGACTCGACGCTGCTAAGCGGCATAATAAGAAAACGCAGGCGAAGACCTGCGTTTTCTTGCGCTCAATTAACTGTCAGGTGAACGTGTGTTAAAAGGTAAATGGCTTCCCATCGTGCTGTTATTATTTTTTGGACTTCTGCAGTACCGACTTTGGTTCGGTAAAAACAGTATTCCTGATTATTACAGTCGCAAGGCGGAAGTTAAAACACAGGCTCTTCAAAATGCCAACCTCTCTCAACGAAACGCACTGTTAAACGCTGATATTAACGATTTAAAGATTGGCTTAGAAGCAATAGAAGAGCGCGCCAGAAATGAGCTTGGCCTAATTAAACAGGGAGAAACCTTTTACCGAATTCTGCCTGCAGACACGAAATGAATAGAATGACAAAGCCCCGTGTTATCGCGGTTATTCCGGCTGCGGGCGTTGGCAGCAGAATGCAAGCCGACCGCCCAAAACAGTACCTTACCATTGCGGGCAAAACCATATTAGAGCACACCCTTGATGCATTATTAGCTCACTGTGACATTGACCGCGTTGTACTTGCTGTTAGCCCTGATGACACTTACCTTCCTACACTTAAACTAACCAGCAATGAGCGGGTGAGTGTTGTGAAAGGCGGCAAGGAACGAGCAGGCAGCGTGCTAAACGGCATTAAAGCATTACACGATGATGAGTGGGCCCTCGTTCACGATGCAGCCCGTCCCTGTGTGTCACAAGACGATATTTCTGCGCTGCTTAACGTGATAAACGACAGTACCGTGACTGGCGGCATACTTGCTACGCCGGTGCGAGATACAATGAAAAGAGCAGTTTCAAATCAGGAATGCTCCACTAGCCCTGCTAACTCTTCACTTAGCGTGGTGTCTCACACTGAAAGCAGAGCCAATTTGTGGCATGCTTTAACACCACAGCTATTTCCAGCACCCCTTCTGCTTAACGCATTGAAAAAAGGTTTATCCGACGGCGTTGAGATTACAGACGAGGCTTCGGCCATGGAGTATGCGGGATACAAAGTGGGTATGGTCAATGGCAGCCCGGCAAATATTAAGATAACGCACCCGGCTGACCTACCATTAGCAGAATTCTATCTACATCAAAAATTAAAGGCACCTTTTGCATGCGAATAGGACACGGATTTGACGTACACAAATTTGGTGGCGAAGGCCCCATCACCATTGGTGGCGTTAGTATAGAGCACACTCAGGGGCTAGTTGCACATTCCGACGGAGACGTATTACTCCACGCGCTGTGCGATGCCATATTGGGCGCTGCCGCACTTGGCGATATTGGAAAGCACTTTCCAGATACCGATGATGACTATGCTGGGGCAGACAGCAGAGTGCTGCTGAGACACGTTGTAAGTGTAGCGCGAGATAAAGGCTATCTGGTGTCTAATGCCGACATGACCATTGTTGCGCAAACGCCAAAGATGGCACCACACATTGATGAAATGCGTGCACTGATTGCAGAAGACTGTAATGTTGATATTGACGATATTAACGTTAAGGCCACCACCACAGAAAAGCTTGGATATACAGGCAGAAAAGAAGGGATTGCATCACACGCCGTGGTGTTATTACAAAAAGCATGAAACCATTAGATACCGAACACTGGCAGTATTATTTTGCCAAACCCGTCTCTACCGGCATTTTTAAGTTTCAGGCAGATGATTTTCAAGTCGTTGAAGACTTAGGCTACGAGCCATGCGGTGAGGGCGAACATCAGTTCATCTTTATCGAAAAGACTAACACCAATACTGCTTTTGTTGCTGAGCAACTGGCCAAGTTTGTCGAGCTACCGCTTAGACAAATAAGCTACGCAGGTCGCAAAGACAAATACGCCGTCACGCAGCAGTGGTTTGGCATACACGCACCGGGTGTAGAAGATTTTGATTTTAGCGATTGGGATCTGGAAGGGGTAAGAGTGATAAAGCAGTCTCGACACAATAAGAAGCTGCGTACGGGCCAATTAAAGGGCAATCACTTTACCATTACTCTTAGACAAGTAGTGCACCCTGAAGCCATTACAGAGCGTCTCGAAGAAATTGCAACACATGGCGTACCTAACTATTACGGTGAGCAGCGTTTTGGCGTCATGCGCTTAAACGACATGGGTGAAGTACAGCGCGGCGGCAACTTGGTGATGGCCGAACGCATGATTAACGGCGAAACCATACGTCATAGAAACAAGCGCTCTATGGCGTTGTCTGCACTTCGCAGCTGGCTATTTAATGAAGTGCTTTCTCAGCGACTAGAGCATAATGTGTTTGATACTGCCCTTGCTGGTGACGCGCTTGTTTTATCAGGCTCGAATAGCTTTTTTATCAACCGTGACGATAGAGAACAAAGCCAATCTCGTTACGTTGCAAAGGATGTATGCCCCTCAGCCCCACTATGGGGTAAAGGCAAACTTGCCACTGAAGAGGATGCAGCAAATATTGAAAATACCGTAGCGGCAGCTCACCCAGAAGTAACCGATTTTCTAAGCGAATGTGGGTTTGAACAAGAAAGACGTGCCATCAAAATTTGGCCTTCAGACTTAACATGGCAGAGTAAAGGCGATTCGTTTACTATTTCATTCGGTTTGCCTAGCGGGTGTTTTGCAACATCGGTTTTGCGTGAATGTGTAGAAACGCTGTCTCCTATTAACCGAGTATAAAATAAGCGTTTGCCCCTGTCGCAATGCGACCGTCGTGTGATGCATCATCACTAGCGTGGCGAAAACTAACAATATAGGAAAGTACGCAACATCATGAGAGCTTCTAGAAAAGGAGACGCATTAGCACAGCTGCTTTATAACGAAGGAATACGTTCACAAGCTGTGTTAAATGCTATTGCTGGCACGCCGAGGGAAGCGTTTCTTCCAGACGCTTTGCAACATAAAGCATATCAAAACACGGCCCTTCCCATCGGTCAGGGGCAAACCATTTCGCAGCCTTACATTGTAGCGAAAATGACCGAACTTCTGTTAGAAAGCCCAAACAAGCCAGAACGTGTTCTGGAAATTGGCACTGGTTCGGGCTATCAAACCGCGATTTTGGCACAGCTTTTTAATCATGTGTTTAGCGTGGAGCGCATCAAGTCTTTGCAATTTCATGCCAAGCGTCGCATGAATCAACTCGACCTACACAACATCGCTATGAAACATGGCGACGGCTGGAAAGGTTGGGAATCTAAGGGTTTGTACGATGCTATTATTGTTACTGCGGCTGCCGCTAGCCTACCTCAATCATTGTGTGATCAACTGAAAGAAGGCGGCAGGCTAATTATACCTGTTGGAAACGAACAGCAATCGCTTCTTTGTATCGACCGCGTTGATGGTGAACTGCAAACCACAACAATAGAATCTGTTCGATTTGTACCCTTGGTTGCAGGAGACCTAATGTGAAAATTTTTGAGCCATGCTACGACATGGCCTTGCGATGGGCTAAACACAAGCACGCATCTAAATACCTCGGTGGCCTAAGTTTTTCTGAATCTGTGTTCTTTCCTATACCTCCTGACGTTATGCTTGCGCCCATGGCAATGTCGCAACCTCATAAAGCGTGGCGATTTGCCCTTATTACCACCATGGCTTCAATTATTGGCGGAATAGCGGGTTACTGGCTAGGATACTATGCCTTTGAAGCGTGGTTGGCGCCGCTTATCGAAAAATGGGGTTATACACACAAAATAGACACCGCCACGGGATGGTTTGAAACCTACGGTGTATGGATAGTCTTCTTAGCTGGCTTTTCACCTATTCCCTATAAAATTTTTACTGTTAGTGCAGGCTTTCTGCAGATGGCATTTTTACCTTTTGTCCTTGCTTCTGCCGTTGGGCGAGGCGCACGCTTTTTCTTAGTCGCAGGGCTGATGCGATGGGGAGGCGCCCCAATGGAACAAAAGCTCAGGCAGTATGTCGAATTTCTTGGCTGGGCAGTCGTTGTTATCGCCGTTATTGCGTATTTAATTTTGCTATAGAATGAAAGCCACTTTTTTCCGCCACCTATTTATTTACACTTTATTAACATTAATCATTGGGTGTGCGGGAAGATCTACCCCTGCCCCCGTAGTATTGCTCAATAGCCAAGTAGAAAGTGGTAGTGAAGAGTATACCGCTAGCACGTATGAAGTGCGGCCAGGAGACACCCTCTTTGCCGTAGCCTGGTTTACTGGAAACGACTACCAAGATATTGCAAAATTCAACAATATTTCAAAGCCTTACACCATATTCCCGGGCCAAAAATTACGACTAAAAGCGCCTGTTAGCAAACCCTCGCCCTCCAAGCGTTCTAATATCAAGACCACTCGGTCTACAGATCCGACCTCCCCTCCTATAGCCAAAAGAGTGATTGACCAGTCGAAACCGCAGGCGTATGTTGAAGGTGAACAGGATGTTAAAGCACAAAAAAACACTAACGTCAAGAAGTCGACAGGCATTGTCAAAAAAACAGCGCCAAAGACATTTCCAGACAAAGTGGAAAAATGGATTTGGCCAGCAGAAGGTAAGCTTGTCGGTACTTTCAGTAAGGCGGAATCTGGAAATAAAGGAATTGATGTAGCTGGTGCACGAGGTAGCAAGGTCGTCGCGGCTGCAAGCGGTAAAGTCGTCTACTCGGGTAACGCACTTAGAGGGTACGGTAGGCTAGTTATAATAAAGCATACCGACACATTTCTAAGCGCATACGCATACAACGAGACCATTTTGGTAAAAGAGCGAGAATGGGTGTATGCTGGTCAAAAAATAGCCACAATGGGTAGTAGCGGCACTGATTCGGTAAAACTTCATTTTGAAGTTAGGTATCGCGGGAAGTCTTTAAACCCATTGAGATACCTGCCAAAAAAATAAAATAAAAAAAATAAATAATAATAATAAGAGACAAAGGAGAAACGTCATAAGGTAAACCTTTAAGCAGGAGATTCACCATGGGTAAGTCAAATAAAGCCTTAGAATCAAAATCTCAAGATGACTTAAACGTCATTGAAGTACCAGAAGAAGCTAAAGAAGATGAAACAGTATCAAACGATACTGATGCTGAAAATAATGACACCGTTTTTAACAAAAGCGAGCAACCGAAAAATTTAGACGCAACACAACTGTATTTAGGTGAAATAGGCTTCTCACCACTGCTTACCGCAGAGGAAGAAGTATACTTTGCCCGCCGTTCACTGAAAGGCTGTGAAGCCTCCCGCAAACGAATGATTGTCAGTAATCTTCGCCTAGTGGTGAAAATTGCACGAAGATATAACAACCGCGGCCTTGCCCTTCTCGATCTTATTGAAGAAGGTAATTTAGGCCTAATCCGCGCTGTCGAAAAATTTGATCCCGAACGAGGTTTTCGATTCTCCACGTATGCTACGTGGTGGATAAGACAAACTATCGAACGCGCTATTATGAATCAGACGCGAACTATTCGCCTCCCCATCCATGTTGTTAAAGAGTTAAATGTTTATCTACGGGCATCAAGAGAACTCTCGCAGAAACTTGATCATGAGCCAACCGCAGAAGAAATAGCGCTGGCACTAGACAAGCCTGTTGAAGACGTGACTAAAATGCTGCGTTTGAACGAGCGAATTACATCGGTAGACACCCCCATTGGCGGTGAAAGTGATAAAGCGCTTCTTGATATTATTGCTGATGAAAAAGAGTTCAGCCCTGAAGAGACACTTCAGGATAACGATATTAAAGGCAACATTGTTACCTGGCTTGAAGAGCTAAATCCGAAGCAACGAGAAGTACTTGCACGACGCTTTGGCCTATTAGGCTATGAGCCCTCGACATTAGAGGATGTTGGTGCCGAAATAGGGCTTACACGAGAGCGTGTACGTCAGATACAAGTAGAAGCATTACGTAGATTGCGTGACATGCTTAGCCATCAAGGGCTGTCTCTTGAGAGCTTATTTGATCAAATGAAATAAACACAAGCTAGTACTCAATTGGGAGCTAGCACGTAAAAATAAGATGATAGTAAAATGCCGAGCTCATTTTAAAATGAACTCGGCATTTTTTTTATAGCGGCGAACTCGCTCGGAATTTGCCCACCAATGACAAACTACTTAATGTCACGCTGAAAGGTAACAAAGGTATAAGCGTGCTTATTCTTTTCATCGCTCTTGTGTGACTCTCTTTGTGTTTCTATCCAGCTTCCTTTAGCGTGAAAGTCAGGGAACTGAGTGTCACCGCTTACCTGTAAGTCGATAAAAGTTAAATACAGCGTGGTGGCTTCAGGTAAAAATGCATCATATATAGTTCCCCCCCCGATAATCATAACCTCATCGATATTATCGGCAGACTGCGCTTCTGCAGCTTCTAAGGCTTCAGCTTGGGTGTGCACCACTGTGGCGTCTGCCAGCGTATATTCTTTGTTGCTGGTCATTACAATATTCGGTCTGCCAGGTAACGCGCGCCCTATAGACTCATAAGTTTTTCTGCCCATGATGACCGCCTTGCCCAAGGTTACAGACTTAAAATGCTTTAAATCTGCAGGCAAATGCCACGGCATGTCGTTATCAGCGCCGATAATACGGTTCTCTGCCATTGCGGCAATCATTGCTATTTTCATCAATATCTCACTACAAGCATACGGTTACTAAATGATATGTACAAAAAAGCACGACAATCATCGTGCTTTTGCGCTTTCAACTATAAGGGCGTGTTGACCTTCGTATTAACGACGGTATTCCACGTCTACATCGTAATCGTCTTCGTCCCAGTCTTCATCGTCGTCTAAGTCATCGACCAAATCATCATGGGCTTCAAGGGTATTACGGTGATACGTATCCCACTTAAACTCGACGTCTTTCTTGTCACCTTCTTCCTCAACTTCGGCAGGAAGGGTTTCAATAAAGTTCATCACATCTCTACATAACGGATCGAGGTTAAGCTTTTGGAACGCTGATATTTGATATACCGGGCCTTCCCACTCTAGCGAGTCTACCACCTTCTGACAAATTTCAGCGGCTTCTTCCTCAAGTAGCAAGTCGACCTTATTAAACACTAGCCAGCGCGGCTTGTTGGCTAATTTAGGGCTGTATTTTTCTAGCTCTTGAACAATAGCTCGGGCATTTTCTGCAGGGTCAGTTTCATCAACCGGGAATATATCTACCACGTGCAATAAAATGCGGCAGCGTTCTAAGTGCTTTAAGAACTGAATACCTAAACCAGCACCTTCCGCAGCGCCTTCTATTAGACCGGGAATGTCTGCAACAACGAAGCTACGCTGAGCGTCTTGACGAACCACACCAAGGTTAGGCACCAAGGTGGTAAACGGGTAATCGGCTACTTTTGGTTTAGCCGCAGACACTGAGCGAATAAACGTGGATTTGCCCGCATTTGGCATGCCTAATAAACCTACGTCTGCAAGCAGCATAAGCTCTAGCTTTAGGTTGCGAATTTCACCAGGTGTACCGTTTGTTTTATGGCGTGGTGCACGGTTAGTACTGCTTTTGAAGCGCGCGTTACCAAGACCGTGAAAACCGCCCTGGGCCACCTTAAGCTGCTGACCATGACGGGTAAGATCACCAAGCATTTCACCAGTGTCTACATCGGTAGCGCGCGTTCCTACTGGAACACTTACATTGAGATCTTGGCCTTTTCTTCCGATACAATCGGAACCTTGACCGTTTTTGCCGCGCTCGGCACGATGAAATCGCTCGAAACGATAGTCGATCAATGTATTTAGGTTTTCATCAGCAACTAAGAAAACGCTGCCGCCGTCACCACCGTCGCCACCATCTGGTCCGCCTTTAGGTACGTATTTTTCCCTTCTAAAGCCAATTACGCCGTTTCCGCCATCTCCGGCTTCAACACGAATTTCAGCTTCATCTACAAATTTCATTTATCACTCCGGGCAATGTTGCCTTGGGTTATTGCTTAACACTAAGAACCCTAAGTTTACACTACAATACGCACTTTCGCGTAGTAGCAAACTCAAGGATATAAAAACAAATGTCGCCTGTATATTGAATGTAAATACCGCTATATGCACATAGGCAAAAGGGGCTGCATCAATATCAGGTCTCATAAAACAAAAAACCCCGCAAACGCGGGGTTTTTGAAAGCTTTCTTGGCTAGTTAGCGTAATGCTTACTCGCCGATGATGCTTACAAACTTACGGTTCTTCGGTCCTTTAACATCGAACTGAACTTTACCGTCTTTAAGTGCAAACAACGTGTGGTCTTTACCGATACCCATGTTGTCACCAGCGTGGAAACGAGTACCACGTTGACGAACAATGATGTTACCAGCAAGAACAGATTCACCACCAAAGCGCTTAACACCTAGGCGTTTACTCTCTGAATCACGACCGTTTTTGGTACTACCACCAGCTTTTTTGTGTGCCATGTGTTCGTGCTCCTCTTATGCGTTGATACCAGTGATTTTCACTTCCGTGAACCACTGACGGTGACCAGCTTGCTTGCGAGAGTGCTTACGACGACGGAACTTAACGATAGTTACTTTATCGCCACGACCGTGTGTTACCACCTCTGCAGTCACCTTACCACCAGCAACGTTTGGTGTGCCGATTTTTACGTCGTCACCGTTGCTTACCATTAAAACTTTGTCAAATTCAACCGTTTCGCCTGGGGCTACTTCGATTTTTTCAAGACGAACGGTTTGGCCTTCGGCCACACGGTGTTGTTTACCGCCACTTTGGAAAACCGCGTACATAGTTAACTCCGCTCTGCGTCCACTGACGCTTCAATTCAAAAAACAGGGCGCAAATTCTACGTGAAACATCTGTAAATCACAAGCCCGATTCGTAGAAAAAATGATTATTTTTCCAACATGGGTTGGATTATGCCTCAATTGCCCATTTGATGCAGCTTACAATCACATAAATATGGATAAAAAATGAAAAAAATATGACATGGCGCTGTTTTTAAACCGAGTTTTATCGCAAATTTGCCACCTGAAGGCTCTGGCGATCAATTTAGCTTCGTTAGTTTTTGCTTCTACGATCGCGCTAAGACAGCACCTTCACCCGCTATAGGATCTCAATATCGATCGCACGCGATCCCTATGAGCAGCCCGTTTTAGCTAAATGCTAGCGACGGTGTGTAGATGCTAGAACCGGTCTTACTCGATACTCTTTGATTTTCAGCACGTACTAACTATAGACAAAAGTAGTAGTAAAATAGGCGCATACGCTTTTGTAGCACTAAGAAAAATGAAGAAAACACCGGCTTTGGCAAGAAAAACAACGAAAGCCGCTAAATTTTACAATATCTGATATTACAGCATGACATGTATGGTACATGTTGTGTAAGCACAGCAAGCGCTGATATAAGCGTTTGAATCTTCAAGCACAAAACGTGCGTATTAGTTTGTGACATAAAGCGGTTTTAACCTTTACATTTCAAATGCGTTAAACTGTGATTTTTTGGGACAATTTGGTGGATAGTATGTGGCATTAAGGTACAATCGCCCTCAATACAGCACCAATCGTAAGAGTAAGTATTTATTGCCATGCCTATGGATATAGACCAAATTCGCGCACTGTCTAGCGACGATATGCAAGCAGTCAACACATTGATTCAAGAACAAGTGGACTCTGACGTTGCACTTATCAATCAGCTTGGCTTTTACATTGTTAATAGCGGTGGCAAGCGCTTACGCCCTCTTCTTACTGTACTTAGCGCGCGAGCAATGGGTATTGAAAATAACGAGCACCACACGCTGGCCGCTATTGTTGAATTTATTCACACCGCAACGCTACTTCACGATGATGTTGTTGATGAATCGACTATGCGCAGAGGTCGTGAAACAGCGAACGCGGTTTTTGGTAACCAAGCATCTGTGTTGGTTGGCGATTTTTTATATACCCGCTCATTTCAAATGATGGTAAGCCTTAAGCGCATGCGCGTTATGCAGATATTGTCTGAAGCGACAAATCAGATTGCCGAAGGCGAAGTGCTGCAGCTCATGAATTGCAACGACGCCAACACAACGGAAGCCCGTTATTTTGACGTTATCTACGGTAAAACCGCTCGTTTGTTTGAAGCTGCCACACAGCTTGCAGCAGTATTAACTGACCAAAGCGAAGCCATTGAACACGCCATGCAAGAATACGGTAAGCACTTAGGCACAGCCTTTCAGTTAGCTGATGATTTGCTTGATTACATGGCAGACAGTGAAGAAATGGGTAAAAACGCAGGTGATGACCTAGCCGAAGGCAAACCCACCCTTCCCTTACTATATGCAATGTGGCATGCCCAAAACGACGACGATAAAACACTGATTCGAGACGCCATTGAACAGAGTAATGGCTTAGCCCACCTCACTCGAATTCAAGGGATCATGGAAGCCACCGGCGCGCTGGATTACACCAGACAGTGCGCACAAAACGAAGTTGATATGGCAATAGAAAGCCTTGCGTCTATCCCAGACTCACAATACAAAGACGCATTAATTGCTCTCGCTCATATCTCAATAGAGCGCACGAGCTAACTGATTTTTTTGTTCTCTGAAATGGTAGCTGAATTTTATGCAGCTACCCTTCCAACATGTGCCCGATAATCCCAACCAGAAAACCCAATATTCCCCCTAGCGGCGGTAACCAATGATTCTCCATTCGAATTTGCGGTGCAATATCCTGAAACACCGAATACAAAATACCGCCCGCTGCAAACAACATAATGCCGCTAGTGATGACAGGAAATTGAGCCAAATAGAAGTAGCCAACTAAGCTGAAAATGGGCCCTAGCAATGCCATTAACACAAAGATAGAAATTAACTTTGTGCTGCGCTTTTTATTCTTCGGCACCATTTCACGATAAGCATTGAATCCTTCAGGTAAATTTTGTACCACGATTAACGCGCCCAACAGCATGGTAGAGCCACCAAGCGCGGCAGTTGCACCTAACGCTATAGACTCAGGCACAAAGTCACTGAGCATGGCCGCGAACTGACTGCCTGCCGTTTTCTTCTTCGCTAAGTAAACATCTAAGAACATAAATGCAAGTGCGCCGCAGATAAAGCACGCTATTGCTGCAAAAACAGAGAGATTCTCTACCCCCTTTGGCACAAGCACTAGCCCTACCGCCGATATCAAAGCCCCTGCCCCTAAGGCCAAAATACCATGCCGTATCTCCTGCTCTCGCCACTGAGGCTGAATATGCTCATAGGTGGCCAGCAAGGCCCCTGCTGGCATAGCTAGACCCGCAATGGTCACAACAATAAGTAGATTAATAATACTGGCGTCGAACATAAATTTGCGCTTCCAATGTGCGTGTTAAAGGAGCTTGTTGACTCGGTTACACCTGTTGATATCTATGAAAGCCAACCAAAAAGAGCAGCGATTCGCTGCTCTTTTCAGTGTTCAAGATTAGGCCGTTTAATTAAGATCGAGATCCCGCGTCATATTTTCGTTCTTATCACGGTGCACAATAATATTATCTTCAATACGAATACCGCCAAATGGCTTGTACTTATCTACCGTGTCCCAGTTGATGTATTTTGACGCTGGCGTTGCTTTTAAGTCTCGCAACAAGCTTTCAATAAAATACAAACCTGGTTCAATAGTAAATACCTGACGAGGCTCTACGACACGAGTACAGCGTAAAAACGGATGATCTTCTGGCGCCGTTTTTGGCGTGCCCCTATCATCATTAACAAGCCCGCCTACATCGTGTACCTGTAGTCCAAGGAAGTGACCAATACCATGGGGGAAGAAAGTACGTGTTATTCCCATTTCAACAATGTCTTGAGGCTTTAGGTTAACTACACCTGTGTCGTGAAGAATTTGAGCAATACCGTCGTGTGCCAGTAGGTGAATATCAGTATATGCCACACCAGGCTTCAGGCTGTCTGCTAGTGTTAGCGTGACGTTGTCTACCGCTTTTATCAAATCTGCAAATAGAGATGAGTTTTGGCTGTAGGTTCTGGTGATATCTGCTGCGTAGCAGTTGTAAGTGGCGCCTGCGTCAATAAGAAACGAGCGCGATGTTTTAGGTGCAATATTGTCGCACTGCATGTAGTGCAAAATAGACGCGTGTTCATTTAAAGCAACAATACTGGTGTAGGGCACGTCGTTGTCGCCCTGTCTGCACGCGGCGGCATACGCCAAGTTGATATCAAACTCGCTCTTACCTTCGCGAAACGCTTGTTCTGCGGCTCGGTGACCGGCCACGGCAAGCTTATTCGCTTCACGCATACAGTCTAGCTCGTAATCTGTTTTATAGGCACGTTGATAGTGCAAGTAGTGCAGCACTCTGTCTGGATTCACGTTATCGAAGCCAAGGGCTTTCGCCACCTCGATATACTCGCCAATGTACGCCATACGAGATTTATCGTAAGGAAGGTGCTTTTCTACTGCATCGGCCTGTTGTAGCAACACAATGTTAAAGCTGTCTGTCCAGAAATCGTTTGGCTCTGGCGGCACTTTGTGCCAAAAATCTTCAGGGCGATAAAAGATAAGTGTTGGCTTATCTTCACCGTTAACTACCAACCAACAGTTAGGGTTATCTATTACCGGCAACCACGCTTTAAACTGCGGGTTCACTTTAAATGGATAGTGGTTATCATCTAAAAATAAGCGCTTGCCTTGGCCTGAGTGAATGACTAAACCGTCTAGTCCTTCACGCTGCAATGCTTCGCGTGTTCTAGCTTGTAACTCTTCTATATGCTGTTCGTAGGTTGCTTTATGGTGCGACATAGCCCCTCTTATTTTGTTCGTTGTTAGTTTTCTAATGCTGTATTACTGACATTTACTCTAGTACGAGTATACCATGAGCCTGTGCTCTTATTTATACCCCTACGATAAACTGCAGCCCAGCAGTGTTAACTTGCCACCTGAGCTGTGGCGTTAACGGTACAGCCAAGTTCGATTGACCTAAAAGCTGACAGCGCCCTTATTTTGGCGCTAACTGCATAACACCGGTTACTGGATGTGTACTCACCGCGTCTGCCGATGGGATCATATCCGAAGTAAGCTGAGGAAATATGTTGTTGCTGTTGCCAAGCTGCTGCTCGTATATATGTTGATACGTCATAACCGCTTTTACGTAAGCTCGAGTCTCTTTGTAAGGGATATTCTCAATCCAGATGTCCACCGGCAGCGCTTCATTCACGGGCAGCCACTCTAACACTTTTCTCCACCCGGCATTGTAAGACGCCGATACCAGTACCGGGTTGTTATCCAGTTTATCCATCAAATAGCGCAGGTACTGCACGCCGTACTCTACGTTCTCATTAACATCAAAAAGCTGACTGCGACTAACTTTAGTTTGCGCTACATATTTTGCCGTACCGGGCATTAACTGCATTAATCCTGCGGCGCCAACTGGCGATACAGCATCACTTCTAAACGAACTCTCTCGCCGAGCAATAGCCATCGCAAACGAGGTAGAGATATTGTGTGCTTCTGCCTTTTCACTAAAAACGTCATTAAAGGCAAGAGGGAAGCGTCGCTCTACATCATCCCAGTAGCCACTTCTCGCGAAGCTGCTTATTGCTTGGTCGTATAACCCCCACTCGTAGGCCAATATTCCTGCGTCGGTTATTTGATTATTTGGTATGTGAGTTAGCAAGTAGTACCACTCTCGTCTTGCTTCGGTCGCGCGGTCAAGACGAAAAAACTCCACTGCCCGCAAGGTGGCCGGTGTTACTGCAAGCTTGGCGATAGCGTTGCTATTTTTAGGTGCTGGATTGTTTTTTAGCGATGGAGAAGTGTTGATATGCGCACTTGCCATAAACCCATAGTAGTGACGCTCTTGTGCTAGCTGTTGATAAAGCACGGTGGCGCGCATGGGCTGCTCAGATTGTTCTAGCGACCGCGCAAGCCAATACCGATAGTTTGCTTTACGTTGTAACGCTTCTGGCGCGTTTTCAATAATTCGGATGACCTCGTCAAACTGCTTTGTACGAAGAAGGTGTGATACATGCCACAGCATTATGTCGTCGTTAGCGCCGGGGGCATCCGCTCTCTCTAACCAGTGGTGGGCTTGTGGCGACTTTTCTAACGTAAAGCTAAGCGCAATTGCACGATTTATAACATGGCGCTGCGCCTGTGAAAATACGCCTTGTTGATCATATCGCTCGTACACCTTTGCCGCAGTGGCTGGCTGTTGCCACGCCAGCTTTTCAAGAGACCATACCAGCGCTTCTCGCTCGCTTTGCACGTTCTTTAAGGGAAATAGCTTACTCTTTTGCACGCTGCTGACACTTCGCGTAACCGATAGCCAAATATCTGCAATGTACTGATCGCTTGCGGGAAGTTGACGCTTAAGATAAGGAATAATGCGTCTATTCTTTTCTTTAGCCGCAATTTCAATGCGCTTAATCACCATAGCAGGCGACATTAATCCTGCTTTTTTCCACTTTGCAAAAAGCGGATCGCATTCATCAGGTTGAGACTGACCGTGCAGCCACAGGGTGTCTACTTCTCGCAGTACTTGCTTTGCTGGCTCGCCATTTTGTAAACGGTAGTTCAGTGAAATACAGGTAAGTTTTGCCCCCATGCCGCTACTATAGCTGTCGAGAAAGGCCTGTTGGTGATTGCGTTTGGCCAAATAATTAAGCCATTTGTATCGCAAGCCATAGCTCACTGGCTGCCCGCGGTAGTCGTGCAGAAACTGCTTCACGTCGCGCTTTGTGCGAATAGACATGGTGCGCTCTAGTTTTAAGCGCAGTAAATAAGGGTACAGGGGATAGTCTGCCAGTGCGTAAATTTCACCGTCGAAGTCGTTAATACGACGACGCGAATACGTACGCAACTTTTCTTCTAGCGTAAGAAAATGCTGGCGTTTTTCAGCGTACATATCTGGCGGCAAGGTAAGTGATTGGGCTTGCGTGTGCTGCTGAGCGGCATGTAAAGAAGAAAATGGCAGTGCACAAAGCACTAGCATGGCGCAATTTAATAAAAAAACGGGCCGCAATAGTTTATTAGCCCGCAATGCGTGCATGCCAAAAGCGGTGTCGCGAAGACGATATACGCGCGACCAATAATGATATATAGACACAAAAAGCCCCCTACCCTGAATTGAACTCAACCTGTTTTGCACTAGCTTTGCATTAACGTGGAAAACGCCGAGTTGCTCGTTATACCTAACTCATAGAAATGGCAATGGCCGTTCATGAGTGGCATATGTTGCTGTGATAACCGCATTAATACTGCATATGTACTAATTAGCTGTGTACTTACTTAATGGTTAGTAAATACTTTATGAAAGCGCGATAAACGCCTAGCAAAAGTCAGTAATGAGCGTTAACAGCTTGGCTCCATGCCATTGAAGATGTTGTGCCGACTGCCCCTATTCATGTTTTACATCGTTAGCAATGCTTTACAAACATAGGCAGACTTATTGTCGATTATTCTTATATTAGATTGGCGCTTTGCGCTGATTATGCTCATTATACAACCACCAATACCGAAATGAAGCGTGAATTCGCTATTTACTCTTGAATTTAAGTCATCCGACCACTACCTTATGACAAATTGAAACAGATGTTTGAATTTTTGTGTGGCTTTGTAAAACCTGTAGCCACCCTAACGCGTTAGTAAATTGATACTGCCCTACAACACAGTTGGATTTAATTTACTAACATCCTGGCCAATGCCGAAGGAGATGATAATGATATACACAGGCAAAAGTCTTTCCGTCAGTCCGCTAGATGACGGCTTTGCTGAGCTAGTATTCGATGCTGAAGGTTCAGTAAACAAGTTTGACCGTCAAACGGTATCTGAACTTGACGAAGCAACTAAAGCGCTCGTTGCCAAAGGCGACGTAAAAGGCTTAGTAGTTCGCTCAGCAAAAAGCACCTTTATTGTGGGTGCTGATATTACCGAGTTCACTGGCCTTTTTGCCATGGACGATGCAGAAGTACTAGAGTGGGTGGCTAACACCTCACAAGTATTCGATCGCTTTGAAGATTTACCTTTCCCTACAATTGCAGCGGTAAACGGTTTTGCACTTGGTGGCGGTTGTGAAATGGCGTTAGCCTGTGACCTTCGCGTTGCTGACACGACTGCAAGCATAGGTTTGCCAGAAGTAAAACTGGGCCTTATGCCTGGATTTGGTGGCACAGTGCGTTTACCACGTCTTATTGGTGCCGATAATGCACTAGAGTGGATGACAACGGGCCGCGACAGAAAAGCAGCCAAAGCAATGGCCGAAGGCGCTGTTGATGCGGTAGTGGCACCAGAAGCACTCGCGACAAGCGCGCTGTCGATGCTTAAAGATGCAGTGTCAGGCGACCTAAACTGGGGCGCTCGTCGTGCTCAGAAAAAAGCACCACTACAACTAAATAAAAACGAAGCCATGATGAGCTTCTCTACCGCGCAAGCCATGGTATTTGCACAAGCAGGTAAACATTATCCTGCGCCACATAAAATGGTAGAAACCGTACAAAAAGCGGCTGGCATGGACCGTGACGGCGCACTTAAAGTTGAAAATGAAGGCTTTGTAGCACTGGCAAAAACTGATGCGGCGAAAGCACAAATTGGTATTTTCCTAGCTGACCAGCTAGTAAAAGGCAAAGGCAAGAAACAAGCAAAAGCCAGCAAGAAAGACATCAAGCTTAATGCGGTACTAGGCGCCGGTATTATGGGCGGCGGTATTGCTTACCAAAGTGCCGTAAAAGGTATGCCGGTAGTGATGAAAGATATCAATACTGACGCACTCGACCTAGGTCTTAACGAAGCGGCCAGTATTTTAGGCAAAGGCATGAAGCGTGGCAAAGTAGACGCGTCTAAAATGGCGAAAACACTGAACGCTATTACGCCAACCCTTGAGTACAGCGCCATAAAAGATGCTGACCTAGTTATTGAAGCGGTAGTAGAAAACCCGAAAGTGAAAGGGATAGTGCTTAAAGAAACAGAGCAAAACGTTGCCGACGACGCAATTATTTGTTCTAACACATCAACTATCTCAATTAACCAACTTGCAGAAAGCTTAGATAAGCCAGAGCGTTTCTGTGGTATGCACTTCTTCAACCCAGTACACCGCATGCCGCTAGTTGAAATTATTCGCGGCGAGAAAACGTCTGAAGACACCATTAATGCTGTTGTGGCAACAACATTACGCATGGGTAAAACGCCTATTGTAGTGAACGACTGCCCAGGCTTTTTAGTTAACCGCGTATTGTTCCCATACTTTGCTGGCTTTAGCCAACTATTGCTTGATGGTGCAGACTTTGTCGCCGTTGATAAAGAAATGGAAAAACAATTCGGTTGGCCAATGGGCCCTGCTTATCTTATGGATGTAGTAGGTATTGATACTGGCGATCACGCGGCTGACGTTATGGCTGCAGGCATTCCTGAGCGTATGGCACGTTTAGGCGATGACCCAGTAACCGTACTTTACAAAGAAAAGCGTTTAGGCCAGAAAAACGGCAAAGGGTTTTATAACTACGGCAAAGACAAGCGTGGTAAGCCAACGAAAGTGGCTGCCGATGAAGCCTATAGCTTGTTAGCTCCTATCGTTTCTGAGAAGAAAGATTTTGACGCACAAGACATTATTGCTCGTCTTATGGTGCCAATGGCTAACGAAGCTATTCGCTGCCTAGAAGAAGGTATTGTAGACAGTGCTGCAGAGGCAGACATGGCGCTACTATACGGCTTAGGCTTCCCGCCGTTCCGCGGTGGTATTTTCCGTTGGATTGAAACAATGGGACTAGCAAACTTTGTTGCACTTGCAGACAAGTACGCTGACCTTGGCCCGATTTACCAAATTTCAGATGGCGTTCGCAAGATGGCTGCTGAAGGTAAATCTTACTTCGCTTAATCCTTAGGAGAATATAAATGAAAGACGTCGTAGTAATCGATTGCGTACGCACCCCTATGGGACGCTCTAAGGGTGGCGTATTTAGAAATGTTCGTGCAGAAGACCTTTCTGCTGCACTGATGACTGCGCTATTAGAGCGCAACCCAAATGTAAACCCAGCTGACATAGAAGATATTATTTGGGGCTGTGTACAGCAAACCAAAGAACAAGGCTTCAACGTTGCACGTAACGCACAGCTGCTTACACAAATTCCACGCACCACAGGTGCGGTAACCGTTAACCGTTTGTGTGGCTCTTCAATGCAAGCCCTTCACGATGCCACAAGTGGCATTATGAGTGGCCGCGGCGATATCTACATGATTGGTGGTGTTGAACACATGGGCCACGTACCTATGAACTACAACATCGACTTTCACCCAGGCCTTGCGAAATACACCGCAAAAGCTTCGGGCATGATGGGGATGACTGCAGAGCTGCTTGGTCGTCAAAACGGTATTAGCCGTGAAATGCAGGATGCCTTTGGCGCTCGCTCTCACCAGCTAGCACACAAAGCACACCTCGAAGGCCGCTGGGCCAACGAAATTGTGCCTGTGGAAGGTCACGACGCAGACGGTACGCTTAAGCTAATAAGTCATGACGAAGTTATTCGCCCTGAAAGTACAGCAGAAAGTATGGCGGCTCTTCGCCCCGTATTTGACCCTGTGAACGGTACGGTAACGGCAGGTACATCTTCGGCGCTGTCGGACGGTGCATCAGGCATGCTGCTTATGTCTGCCGATAAAGCAAAAGAGCTAGGCTTAACGCCACGTGCGAAAATTCGTGCAATGGCAGTAGCAGGTTGTGACGCCGCAATTATGGGTTACGGCCCAGTACCGGCAACACAAAAAGCACTTAAACGCGCTGGTTTAACGATGGACGACATTCAGTTGGCTGAGTTTAACGAAGCGTTTGCTGCTCAGGCACTATCTTGCATTAAGCAGTTGGGCTGGATGGATAACCTGGATGATAAAATTAACCTTAACGGCGGCGCTATTGCATTAGGTCACCCATTAGGTTGTTCAGGTGCTCGTATTTCAGGTACCTTGATTAACTTGATGGAATCGCAAGATGTAGAGCTAGGCTTAGCCACCATGTGTATTGGTTTAGGCCAAGGTATTGCTACTGTATTTGAACGCGTTTAATTAGTTAAACACGTTTTATTGAAAGGGCCTTCGGGCCCTTTTTTGTTGCCTACCTATCACCTTTATTTCAATACTCTAGACAGTGGACTAACCACACCTTGCGCACCTTGTTGCAGAACATGGGTATAAATTTGTGTGGTTTTCACGTCAGAATGACCTAGTTGGGTTTGCACTGTACGAATATCAGCGCCAGCTTGTAACAGGTGCGTAGCGAAGGAATGGCGAAGTGTATGCGGCGTTACCTTTTTTTTGATGTAGCAGGCCTTCGCTGTATTTCTAATGGCCTTTTGAATACTCGACTCGTCGATATGGTGTCGACGCACCTTTTGATTTTCTGGGTCAACGGATAGCCGCGATGAAGGAAAAAGATAGTGCCAGCCCAATTCCCGCGGACCGTTTTTATATTTCACGCGCAACCTATGAGGTAAATAGACACCTTCATACTTTGGATTTTGTAGGTCAGCCACCAAATAGTTTTCAACCACACCAATTTGACGAGTAAGCCCAGGCTTTAGCTCGGCGGCCAGCGTAACAATGCGATGCTTGCCGCCCTTACCATCCCAAATGCGGATAGCGTTATAGTCGAAATCTATGTCTTTCACGCGTAACCGAACCGCTTCCATTAAACGCAGCCCACTGCCATAGAGTAACGAAACGGGCAGCTTCAAGTTCGCAGGAATTTGCGCAAATAATGAGACCACTTCCTCTTGTGTAAGCACGACGGGTAACTTTGCACGCCTTCGACTAGTAACAAAGTCTAGCTCTAAAGTGAGTGGACGCTCTATTATATCTCGGTAAAGAAACGCCAATGCATTTAGTGCGCTCGCTTGAGTAGCAGGCGCAACGTTCTTAGCATTCACTAAATGAGACAAAAACAATTCTACCTCTTTATCGGCCATTTCAGAGGGGTGTCTATTATTATTGAAACGAATAAAGCTAACTATCCACGTGGTATAAAGTTCAATTGTGCGCTTCGCATAGCGTCGATTTCGCATGTGCTCAACCACCATTTGCATAAACATTGATTTCATTTTTATAAAATTTATTAACTGTAAATGCAGACAGCATTACTGCTTTTCAAACACAGGTAAAATAAAACGGATATATTCCGTACTTAAGGCCAGCATTTTCAGATAGAAAGTATAGGTTGTTGATGAAAGGACATTTACGTGCGAAAGTTAACAAACTATAAAACGTGATATATGGAATTAATCCGCCTTGCATAAAGGATTTTTTCCGTACACTAAATTGTTAGGGTAACCGGAAAAAGGAATTTTCAGATGAAGTATCTAGTTTTATTTTTTCTTTGTAGCTTTGCGGTCAATGCA
>NZ_JQFW01000015.1:367915-826529 GCF_000753865.1 Alteromonas sp. LOR
TATTGAAAGAAGCCCGCACAATGTGCGGGTTTTTTTTTGCCTGTAACAAACACTCTTTACACTGACTCATAATACTTTCACTTCAAACTACGGCTTCTTAATTTCATTCACTGCGGTATGTCAGTGATACATCACCGTTTTCACTATTTTTAGAGAAGAACTTTTGATCTCAACCAATGCATGTGGGGTATTTAAGGTTCATCCCATCATATAGCTCCGTTGTAAAACCAATACAGAAAAGTCTGATAATGCAGCGGATTTTTGCTACAACTAGTATATAACGAAATATTAATGCTTTTTGCGTCGGCGTTAGAAGCGATGCTCCATGTCTTCCTTAGAAGTAGACAGGCAAACGTTAATAAAAGAATAAAAACGAGGAATATATGCAGGCAATGTCAACGCTCAAACTAAACGAAGGTTCTGTTGAGCAAAAACGTATGGAAGTGAAAACGTATTTTCTCGACTCATTCGATACCTATGAATCACTTTTTTCATGCTTAAGCAGTGATGAGGCTTTTTATCAGCGTGCTGAACGACTTCGTCACCCGCTGATTTTCTACTTTGGCCACACAGCAACATTTTTTATCAACAAACTCATTCTTTCCAAAGCGATTAATGAACGGATAAACCCTCGTTTTGAATCATTATTTGCCATCGGTGTTGATGAAATGAGCTGGGACGACCTCAATGACAATAACTACGATTGGCCAACCGTTGATGAAGTAAGAGCATACCGAGACCAAGTGCGTACGCTGATGTGCGACCTCATTGATACTATCAACTTCACTATGCCGATAGATTGGGAAAGCCCCATGTGGCCAATTGTGATGGGTATTGAGCATGAAAGGATCCACCTTGAAACGTCTTCAGTGCTTATTCGCCAGCTGCCGCTTTCGTTTGTTAAGTCCCAAGATTCTTGGCCTCGCTGTAGCGATTCTGTGACCAGCCTAGACAAGGTACCAGTGAACGATTTTGTTAACGTGTCGTCTGGCGATATTTCTCAAAATAAATCTTGGGATAATCAATACTATGGTTGGGATAATGAATATGGCACGCTTAACGCGCATGTGAACGATTTTAAAGCGTCCAAGTTTTTGGTGAGCAACGGCGAGTTTTTATCGTTTGTTGAAGACGGCGGCTACGATAAAGCAAAATACTGGGAAGAGGAAGGCAATAGCTGGCGGCTTTATACCAAAGCAAAGCATCCCTTATTTTGGTCTAAAACCGAGTCTGGTTTTGTGTATCGAAGCATGACTGAGGAACTTGCGCTGCCATTAGATTGGCCTGTTGACGTGAACTATCACGAAGCGAAAGCGTTCTGTAATTATAAAAGCGAAAGAAGTGGCAAAGTCATCCGTCTTCCTACCGAGAATGAATGGTTGCGAATGCGTGATGAGGCCGGGCTTAACCAAGCGGTATATCGAGATGGTTTCAATATTGCCCTTCAAAAGCATGCATCAAGCGAGCCGGTAAATACCAACCAAACCGGTGAATTCTATGACGTAGTGGGTAATGTATGGCAATGGACGGAAACGCCCATTTATCCTTTTGATGGCTTTAAAGTGCATCCGTTATACGATGACTTTACCACGCCAACCTTTGACAATAAGCACAACCTAATTAAAGGCGGCAGTTGGATATCAACGGGTAACGAGGCAATGAAAGACAGCCGTTATGCGTTTAGACGCCACTTCTTCCAGCATGCTGGATTTCGATATGTACAAGGTGAGAGTGTAATTCAAGTGAATGATTTAGATTATGAAAGCGATACTCAGGTATCCCAGTACAGCGAATTTCATTATGGCGACGAATATCATGGTGTTGCAAACTTTGCTAAAGCAAGTGCAGAGTTTTGTATTCAGCAAATGGCCGGTAGAGCATCAGCGAGAGCGCTTGATTTAGGCTGCGCAGTAGGGCGTTCTACGTTCGAGCTAGCGACCCATTTCGACCACGTTGACGGCGTTGATTTTTCAGCACGTTTTATAAAAACCGCATTTTCCATGCAAGAGCGCGGTGAAGTGCGCTACAACTTGATTGAAGAAGGTGAGTTAACATCGTTTAAATCTCGTAAGCTCAGTGCCATGGGCCTTGAAAACACCGTAGATAAGGTCTCATTTTCACAAGGCGATGCCTGTAATCTTAAACCTCAGTTAACAGGGTACGACCTCATCTTTATGGGTAACCTTATTGATAGAGTGTACAGCCCTCGAAAAGTACTTGCGGATATGAGCGAACGCTTAAACCCCGGTGGTCTTCTTATTATTGCAAGCCCATTCACTTGGTTAGAAGAATACACAGAGCGAAATGAGTGGCTTGGTGGCTATAAAGATGAAAATGGCGAGACACTGAGCTCTACTGACGCACTTGAGCAAGCGTTAAGCCCCAACTTAGTTCGCGTTGGACAGCCGAAGGACATTCCATTTGTAATTCGAGAAACTAAGCGCAAACATCAGCATACGCTGTCTGAATTTAACGTTTTTGAAAAAAAGTAAAGAACGGCAATGCCTTGCAGTATGGATAATAGCGGCACGGAAATTAGTAATTTGAACAGTAGCGGTAAGGATAGTAGTAGGAATCGCCCCAATAGTGCACAGACAGGCGCTCAGGCAAGCACACTAGCAGGCACAATGACAGAGGCAGGCGCAGTGCCTGCCGAGTTTCTAGCCTATCAAGATGTATGGGAAAGGGTAAATCCACAGGAGTATGACGCATCTTCTCGGCTCAAGTTTTCCGCTGTATCCAGCAGATACCCAGAAGCTCCTGCTAATACCATCGCGATGTGGATTGCCGACATGGACACCAAGCCATTACCAGAGATTTCAGCTTATATAGCCGAACACGTTCAACGTGCATATGGTTATCAAGACAGCGATATTGGTAAGGCGGTACATGGATGGTTTGAGGCGCAAAGATCCTTTGTGGATTCAAACACAGTAGACCCATGCTCAGTCGTTGGTGTGGCAAGCGTGATAAGCGCGGTAGACGTCGCCCTTAAAACATTCTGTATTTCTGGGGATGAGGTCATGGTGTTAGCGCCGACCTACGGCCCCCTCGTTGACTGTATCAATAACAACAGTTTGAAAGTGCACGCCGTTCACACAAACCGTGATGAGAATGGCGACGACACCATTGATTTTAGTTCGCTATCAAAAAACGCCACTGCTTTTGTCCTTTGCCATCCCAATAATCCAACAGGGCAGGTGCTACCAGCATCTTGTCAAAGCGAACTTATACGGTTTTGCAACGAGAATGGCATACTTATTATCACTGATGAGATACACAGTGAATTTGGCTTTTTAAGTAACGATAAACCACTACCTATCACGCTTTTTGGCTCCCATTGCGATGCTGTGGCACAAAAAGGCATCATTCATATTAGCGGCGTGTCGAAAGCCTTTAATTTGGCCGCCATTCCAGGCGCTTCCTTTGCCATTATTGAAGACGCTGAATTAAGAGCGAAATTTAGTACTGCTATTGCCTCAAGGCATCTTGAGGCGAGCTACCTATCGCAAGTTGCGCTTAAAGCTGCCTATAGTCTTGGTCACAATTGGTTAGATAATATTCGTAAGGCACTTGGGCTCAATCGCAAGCTAGTTCACTTCTACTTTAAACAGCAGAACGTAAGTTGTGAATATACGATGGGTAAAGCGGGTTACTTCTTATGGCTTAACTTGTGGAAAACAGCGACCTGCGCTGATAAAAAGGTTAGCTCATCAGCGTTGTCAAGAAAGGGTATTTTCAATCCTGCTTCAACCTTTGATAGTTGTGTTAGCCGCGGCGTGATAGGCAGTGATGGCAATCAATTTAATGCACCTGGGTGGATTCGACTGAACCTCGCTTGCGATCCAATACAAATAGTGAACGCGCTAAACAGGTTATTTTTCCGTTAAGCACCACCAGACTTATAGCCTAGTGATATAAGTTTGCAACAAATACTACTTTTAACATAGGTTCACGAAATGCCATCTCATGGTACTATTGCACTAAAGATGGATATACAAGGTGAGTGTAAGAACTCCCAATAAAATAAAGCTATGCGCAAAGCCACAAATAAAAAGCCGTGCTAGAGCAGGTGAAAACGCAAGGGCAGTCGCAAAGACAGTGAGATAAACAAGTGATCAAAATTATCCTAGTAGACGACCATGAATTGGTGAGAACCGGGATCCGCCGTATTTTGGAAGATGTTGCAGATTTTAAAATTCTCGCAGAAGCAAAAAGTGGTGAAGATGCGGTTCAGTTGTGCAGAAAGAATGCGCCAGATGTCATTCTCATGGATGTGAATATGCCGGGGATAGGCGGGTTGGAAGCAACCAAGAAAATAGTTCGTATGTCTGAAAATACACGGGTTATTTGCTTGTCTATGCATACTGAAAGCCCAATTCCTATGCAGGTGATGGAAGCTGGCGCGTTTGGTTTTTTAACCAAAGACGCAGAGCCAGAAGAAGTCATACGTGCTATTCACAAGGTAATGGCAGGGCAAAAATACGTCGATAGCGATGTGGCTAACAGTATTGCCGTGGCTAGATTGTCGCCCCGTTCGGATAATCCGTTTAACGAACTTTCGTCACGGGAATTGAGCATAGCAATGCGGTTAACCAAGGGGAAAAGGGTTCCTGAAATCGCCAGCGAACTGAGTATCAATCCCAAAACCGTCAATACCTATCGCTACAGAATGTTTGAAAAGCTTGGTGTTGCCACCGATGTTGAACTTACTCACCTTGCCTTACGTCATAAGCTCATCGACTCTAATTTGTTATAGGTGTAAACATTTCACACTATGTCTGCATTTGATTCAGCAGCGTTTCTCAAAAATCTAACGTCGCAACCTGGGGTGTACCGAATGTACAGTCAGCAGGACGACGTTATTTATGTTGGAAAGGCAAAAAATTTAAAAAAACGTGTCTCCAGTTATTTTCGAACTAATGTAGATAATGCCAAAACGCGCTCATTAGTTAGTCAGATTGCGCATATGGACGTTACCGTTGTTAACAGCGAAACCGAAGCGTTCCTGTTAGAAAATAATTTTATTAAAAAGTATAAGCCACGCTACAACGTAGTGATGCGCGATGATAAATCTTACCCGTTTATATTTCTCTCTGATCACGAACATCCACGTTTATCATTTCATCGCGGCCCGCAAAAGAAGAAGGGTGAATACTTTGGCCCTTACCCCAGTGCTTGGTCGGTAAGGGAAAGCTTAAGGTCAATGCAGCGGATTTTCCCGGTCCGACAGTGTGAAGACAGTTACTACCGATCTCGCAGCCGCCCGTGTTTGCAATATCAAATGCAGCGGTGCAGCGCCCCCTGTGTTGAAGGCTACGTGTCGGATGAAGAATATAAAGAACAGGTGAATTTTGCTCGTTTGTTTTTGAAGGGCAAAAATCAACAGGTAATTGGCAGCTTAGTTGAGAACATGGAGAAGGCGAGTGAGTCACTTAACTTCGAGGCAGCGGCTCGCTACAGAGATCAAATTAATGCATTGCGAAAAGTGCAGGAGCGTCAGTGGGTAGCCGGTACTCAGGACGAAATGGATGTGTTTGGCTTCGCATTTAAAGGCAACATGGCCTGTATACAGGTGATGTTTATTCGTGAAGGTCAGCTGTTGGGCAGCAAAGCATTTTTCCCAAAAGTACCCACCATTGCCGATGAAAATGAAGTATTCGAATCATTTTTCCTTCAGTTTTACCTTGCTGGCAACAAAACCATACCAAAACAGATTGTGTTGGCGAATACGTTAAGTGATGAATCAGCAATTTCTAAGGTGCTCAGTAGTGAAGCTGGGCATAAAGTCACCTTCTTTAAAGGTGCTCGCGAAGAAAAGCGACAATATTTGGAGCTGGCGCAAACCAACGCAGAGTCTGCTCTTGATGCGCAATACAGCCAACAAAAATCAGTATTTGCGCGATACCTCGATTTAGAAACGGCGATGGAAGTAGACAGCCCCATTCAGCGTATGGAATGTTTCGATATCAGCCATACTTCTGGTGAGCAAACCGTAGCGTCCTGTGTGGTGTTTAACAGAGAAGGGCCGTTAAAGAGCGATTACCGCCGTTATAACATTGAAGGGATAACGCCAGGCGATGATTACGCGGCGATGGCGCAAGCATTAAAACGCCGATACAAGTCAGTGAAAGAAGTCCAAAAAATACCGGACCTGTTGCTAATTGATGGCGGTAAGGGCCAACTAGCGCAAGCCGAGTCATTTTTTGAGGATTGGCCACACGATAAAAAGCCCATGCTATTGGGTGTTGCAAAGGGCACCACGAGAAAACCAGGATTAGAAACCCTTATATTGGCAGGCAGTCACGACGTACTGCCAATGGATAGCCATTCTCCCGCCCTTCATTTAGTGCAGCATATACGTGATGAGTCTCACAGATTTGCGATAACAGGGCATAGAAATAGACGCCAGAAAGTGAAAACCACCTCGAGCTTAGAATCTATACCGGGTATTGGTGCAAAACGCCGCCAAACGCTGTTGAAGTTCATGGGCGGTTTACACGGGCTCAAGAAAGCCAGTAAGAACGAAATTGCCAATGTGCCTGGTATCAGTCAAGAATTAGCTGACACTATTTACGACCACCTGCACCAATAACATAGTGACTGGCAAGCATTAATGATTAAATTAAGGTAAGGTGTGTGGAATTATAGGCCGTAAAGGCTAGCGCTAAAAAATGCCCCCCGTTGGCAAAACCTGAGATATATCTTTTATGTGGAATGTTCCAAATTGTATTACTTTATTCAGAGTAATTTTAATTCCTGTTTTCGTTGTTGTTTACTTTCTTGATTGGCGTTGGGCCCACGAGGCCGGTGCATTCGTATTTTGGCTTGCCGCCATCACGGATTGGTTTGACGGTTACCTCGCAAGAAAGCTCGAGCAGTCGACGCCATTTGGCGCCTTTCTCGACCCCGTGGCGGATAAACTTATCGTTGCCACTGCATTACTCATGATCACACACAGTTATGCCACCTTATGGATTACGCTGCCAGCAGTGGCTTTATTGGTTAGAGAAATCTATGTATCAGCGCTGCGAGAGTGGATGGGCTCTAGCGGCGTTCGCGACGCAGTAAAAGTGTCATTTATCGGTAAAGCGAAAACCACAGCGCAAATGTTGGCGTTAATCGGTTTACTTTCAGGGCTTGAAACTTTCATGGGCTTCCCGATCTATTGGGTAACTTTAGGTTATATTCTTCTTTATATCGCAGCGGTGCTGTCAATTTGGTCAATGGTTGTTTATACAAAAGCGGCTTGGCCACACTTGAAAGGTGTTGCGTCAAATTAAAATTGATCGCGCTTTAACCAAGTTGAATAAAAAAATAGCAAACGATCGTCAAAACATGCATTTATCTCAATTTAAACGTTTTTTCGTATTGACAGTTTTGAATGGGTAGGTAAAATGCACCCCACATTTCGAGAGGACATAAACCTAACGAGATGTACGATTTAAGAGTGCGGGAATAGCTCAGTTGGTAGAGCACGACCTTGCCAAGGTCGGGGTCGCGAGTTCGAATCTCGTTTCCCGCTCCAAAATCGCTGGCATTATGCAGTCGCTATTTTGAAGTATAAATTAGCACTGCAGTCAGATTACTACGGCGGAATGGCAGAATGGCTATGCAGCGGATTGCAAATCCGTGGATCTCGGTTCGACTCCGGGTTCCGCCTCCATACTCTGTAACGCCACATCAGGTTCTACGCCTGACACCTCGCTGAAAAGCAACCCAATGCCCGGGTGGTGAAATTGGTAGACACAAGGGATTTAAAATCCCTCGCTGGTAACAGCGTGCCGGTTCAAGTCCGGCCCCGGGCACCAATATCCTTATCTTTAAAGGCTTTTAGCCTAGTTAGCTAATAAACCAGCCAAAAAGCCAGCCATAAAGTTTTTACTATCATTCAGGTTATTCCCGAAGATCTGCCGTTATCAGTCATATTGATTTTAAGTGAATAAAGTGTAACTTAGGATAACTAGGTATTCTTTACTGTGGTATCTCAATACCTCTTGGATATCTGTTAAATTATGAAGCAGTTAAAAGGGTTCAAACGTGGTAGTTAAGTCAGGATTCAAAAGGAAGCATGAATTCCCTAATGAGTCGTTTATCCAAGAAAGAATTGAAAAATACTTTCAATCTAGGGGTTTTGACCTTTTGGACCCAGGTTTCGCTGACTTGAAGTGTATTCATAGTAATCGCAGAGAAGTTTGGTTGATTGAGGCCAAAGGAAAGACTTCACAGATGGGATTGGATTTTAGAACCTGTTTGGGGCAAATCATACAGAGAATGGAAAATCCAGAGTGGATATATGCAATTGCACTTCCCAATCTTCCTCAGTATATAAAGCAGTGTGAACAAGTTGCTGTTTGGGTACGCCACCTGATAAAGTTAAATTGGATTTTTGTTTCAGAGGATGGGTCAATAAGAGTCGTTGGCTTCGAAGATAGCTTTACAGAATTAGATGTTTAATAAGTTTATCAAAGTCGCTCTCTACGTTTGCGGGTTGCTCAATTGCTAACGTACAGGGTGTCTGATATTTAAAAGGAATTATAAATGAAAGCTTTTTTAGTCATTTTTCTTACCCTATCAATTATTGCTTGTGCGGGTTCACCATTTAAATTTGAAAACGCAAGAATGGTAGAAGTGGGTATGTCTCAAGATGATTTAACTAACCTTTTGGGAAAACCTTACATGGTTACTACTCGTGGCCAAGATCAAATTTGGGTATGGAGCCACGCTAACGGTATGACAGGCGCAGCAAAATCAGTATCTTTTGTCATTAGAGACGGAAAGGTCATATCAGTGCCTACCATTCCAGATTCTTTTGAGTAACGAGCAGTTTCTCGCACTTTCGCGGGGGCATTAATAATTTGAGTCCCCACGAACTGCTGGTACTGTAGTATTATTGTGTTCGCTGTTTTGCTATCAGCTAGAGAGCACTTTTTTAGCTAAAAGTTAGCACCTGCAGCGGCCTGTCTGGCAATTTCTTCCTGTCGTTGATATCCCTCTCTAATTGAGCGAGCTGTGATCGAATCACCAGATTCAACAAGTCCCGCTGTAACATTACTCAGAAGGTTTAATGTCTTATCGATAGCAGCTTGCATTTTAACGAGCCCGGGAGTGTGACGTTTCATTGCTTGTGCTCTATAGGCCGCTTGCTGCTTAGCCGTAAGACCAACCGCATAAGGGTTAGTATTCAGAATAGCGTTCAATAAAATACCATCGCCGCTCTCAATTGCGGTTTGAATATCGCCGATTTGCTGCTCTTGTGATTTTGATCTAAATAAGGTTCTTATTTCCTCGTTTTGTTGAGAAGAAAACCCTAGCTGGCTCTCAAAATCTTTTTGAATGTTCGCCGTTAATTTCTTAAGACTCGCCGTAGCGCTTTTCTCTCTTGCGTCGTAAGTACTCATCAGCTTATCGTAAGACGACGCAACTTGTTTTAAGTGCATGCCCTGAGTGATGTCAGAAGATTGGTGATTCCGCATAGTAACGATTTTTTTTATGTCGCTGACGACTGATGCTTGTAAATCCAAAGCCGCTAAAAGTTGGCTATTGTCGGCATTTTCAGGCCCCGCTAAATCAATAATGCTCTGTCTCCAGCCATCGCTTGCAAGGTGAACAGTAATATCCAGTTTTGGCAGAGGTTTGCGCGTATCTGCATGGTTTTTGTTAGTTTGGTAGTTCATTTGTATTTCCTCATTGAGTTATATGAAACGGAAGGGAGGGCCAGCCTCAAACTTGCGTTTTCGGATGGCGAATACTGCAGCGCCAGCAACGCTGTTTATTAGGTCGTCGTGTTGGCCGGGTGGATGGTCAATTCGTGGCTTTACGGTATTCTTGCGTTCTAGGTTGCATAGCTCAGTCGTAAGCTGTTTTATATCGGGAAGCTCAATACGGTGGGAGTTGACTAAAGGTAAGAACTCTGCGTATATCTGTGATTTATCAAGCTCGCATGGGATGTAGTCAATGCTGTTCTTTCTGAACTGCTCACGAACCCAGTCACCGCCCCAACGATCTCCAATAATAGTATGTACTCTGTATGTATCGAATAGTTCGCTGAATTCCTTGGTAACTCGCTCCGGACTAAATGGTGGCTTGACCGCTCTTACTGCATCAACAATGATTGATCCATCTTTATTATCTCTATGGGCGATGGCGCATGTCATAGAGTCGCGGCCACTTCCACCAGCAGCATCGACAAAACCTATGTACAGATTACAATGCGCTGGCGGTAGTTCAATCCGGTCCGGAATAGTTACAGCTTCTACTGCTTCGCGAGATACGAAGGTTTCCACGTCTGTTCTAAACTGAGCGCCATATTCAGCCTTTGCGCTATCTTCATCCTCAAAGTAAGCCTGATCGATAACAGACTTATCAAGAAGAGGGTTCATTAGTTGGGTTGGTGCTTGAGCGACTAAAACTCGTGTACTTTTGTCTTTGCCGTAGTAGTTGCGGTATGCGTCCCATAGCACACCTTTACGTGCGTATGGTGAGGACAAAGCAATTAGCTTACCGTTTAGAGTTGCTAGGCTTGGACGAAGCGCGTTGATGATTTCTTTATCAGGATTAGCGCTCTCTTCCGAGGTCATCCAAAAGGCTATTTCGTCTGCGATAACACAAGAGCACGTGTAGCCGCGAGTTCTACGGTGGCTAGCCGTGGTTATCTCTATGACGGCACGGTTAGTAAGCTCGATTGATTCTGAATTCTCTCTCATAACCATTGATTTGAGCATTGGGCAGTCTTTAATCAGCCCGGTAATGTATCGAAAGACTGAGCGGGCCTGCTTGCGGTCTGCGGCTATCACCATTATGGTCGCTACTTCACCCGGGCTTAGCTGGTCGGCGTACTCACTAAAGAATGCTTCATAAACCGCGATAAGTGCTGCTACCTGACTCTTACCGCCACGGCGTCCAATAATCATAAATAATTCGTTAAACGGAGCGGTAGGGGCGGTTTTCCTGTTAGTTAACTCGGTGTAGGAATCAGTATCTTTTTCATCGAGAGGCAGGGCGTAGAACGCTTTTAACAAGGCTCGCCAGTTGTCCCAACAATTAGCCGCGAACAAATCGCCAAAAAGACGTGGATCGCCCATAGTTTCGACTATATTCATTGGCTCGCCTTAATGTATTGGTTAAGTGATACCTCGCGGCGGTTACGCTCAAGTCCTAGTTTAGAGAACAGTCCGCTTAAGCTATTGCAAGCCTGAGTCCATTTACCAGAATCGAAGTCTTGTCCTTGGGCTAACTTAAGCTCTTCTTGTTGTAGGTGGTACTCAAGAAAGATCGCGCGGTCGATTAACGCTCGTTGCTGATAGGAAAGATTAGAGTAACCGCCTAGATCGTCGCAAAGTGCGGTATGTCTGTTTCGTAAGTCCTGCGCGATACTGGTGCGCTGGTCCAGACTTTGTAGCCAGTCATTCGAATAGCGGATAGAGGGCTCGATTTGTTTTGTCATAATTACCGTATATCTAGGGTCTATCTATGGACTAAATATAAGATAACTATTTTGCTTATGGTAGGTAGAATGGTCTATATCCGTATAGGCTTTAAAATAAAAGTTTTGCGGTGCCCCTTTTGGGCTCAATTTTCTTGTTTGGAGCTAAATTTTAGGGGGTAGGCTACGAATATAAGCAAAGATCCTCCCCCGCAAAATCCAATCAGAATATACGACCTAGTGATGCATAGTTACGTATCGCCCTATTATATACCGTAGAGAAATTAAGAACCGAAAATCTCTACGGATGATAAGGGGTGGATAAGTCACTATACGTCACTATTTCAGTGATGCACCCCGGTAAATGTGTTTGCCGCCAGTTCCACGGCTGGATTTGTAGCCCCTTTCCTTTAACGCCATGCTCATTGCCTTTTTAGTCCACGTTTTAGAAACTCCATTGGCTATCTGCCATGCGGTAAATCGTCCGTAAACATTGTCAACGGAAACCGACTCAAATGCTTGTTTAATTAAGTGCTCTTCAATGAAATTACCCAAGGTGTCCTCGTCTTGCATATATTCTTCGCTGGCAGCACTGACACTCTTTGGAACAGACAGGCCGATCCGTTGCCACTCCAAAGCACCATTAATCATCCAACGAAGAATTGCGGGCCATTCGTTTCGAAGTTTTGCCGATAAGTCAGGATCGCGTTCATGAGCGCTTATAGTGACAGAAAAAGGAATTAGGCAAACTCTGCGCCTGATAGCTTCATCTATTCCGTTAAATGAGGGCCGATGATTACCGGCAATGAATAGAGTAAATTGAGGCCTGTATTCAAAGAAGTCTTGGCGCATAAACCTAGCGGTTATCTTGTCCCCACCAGTTAAATCTTTTACTACACTTTCGTTCCAAACTCTTCCGGCCGGTAACTCACTCCCAGCAACTAAACGAGCTCCCTTAAGTCCTGCAAGATCTGTAGGGTGTTGCTGTGTTGCCGTATTGAGGAAAGTAGTGGCGGGAGCGTGTTTTGCGTAATTCCCCATGATGCCGGAAATAGTATTGAGGAAAACAGATTTTCCATTGCTACCAGTTCCGAATAGGAATAAAAGTTTATGCTCCGTCGTTTGGCCAGTGAGTGCGTAACCGCAGGCTCTTTGCAAAAAGGCTATTAATTCAAGATCGCCATCAAATATCTTGTTGAGAAAGTCGAACCATATAGGGGCGTCGTCTCTTGAAGTAGGCGTTACGGCACAATGTTTTGTTATCCAGTGCTCACGTTTAGCTTGAATTAGTCGTCCAGTATTTAGGTCTACCGTCCCAAGAGGGGTGCCAAATAACATTAAGTCGTTGTCAAACTGATCCGATTCAGTTGCTAAATCTTCATTAGAACGAGCGATAGATATCACCGAATTGATAGTATCGTTCTGTTTAAGCGCTTTTGCCTGCCTTTTAGCTAATTTTATTATGGCCTCAGATTCCGTTGGAACTGATATTTGAGACGCTTTAAATTTTCCCCATTCGATTACATCCGTTGATTTTTGACGTAAAAAGGCCCTAGTTTCCGTCATATGGCGCAATTTGCTGTCAACCTCCCACCGTTGCCCGTTCCAGAATACCCATTTCCCCCAATCCGGTACGAAACGAGCGTTATCTTTGAAACCAGCTTTAGACAACTCTAGAGCCAGCTCGTCATGTGATAGCCCGGGCTCAGAAGTAAGCGAGTACGATCCCATCTGCCATTCTGTCCCAGTTCTTCTAAATGCTGCAGCCGTGTCGATGCATCGGGGTGGTTTCCAACCCCCATTGACTGCAATGTAGTAGACCGACCTTATAGTTATCTCGCGGCCGTCTTTTTCGGCCTTGAAAGAAGCCCATTGTTGTTCTTGCGTATCCGGATTGTATGACGGAGGGCTGCCGTCCGGCCAATATTCCCCGCGAGACCATGCATCAAACAATGCGAATCCAGCCTCAGGGTTATCATGATAATGATTCCTGAGGGCCATTCCGACTTTTAGCCATGCATCACGGGTCGTCGGGTCGACGTAGTGTAGCGCCGCGATAAGCATATCCACGTCTCGCGTTTCCGCCGTCGGCATCGGCGTCTCGACCCGTTCGACCGTGACGACTTCAATGGCCGGACAGTGAGGTAACTCCGGGAGTATATGGGGCATAGTGAGTGCATAAGGGCCGCAATTACCCGCGGGGGCGTAGAGGTTCCCGGAGCAGATAAAGCCCTGCCCGGCAGTACGAGTATCGAACCCGACGATCCAGTCAGACCGTTGCTTTATCGGCTGGTGGGTTCTAAACGCGTAATGTGCGCCGCCGGACGGAGTTTTCTGGATAAGCGCCGCGTCCCAATTTAATCGCACTCCGAGAAACGCCTCGACGTCGGCCCGGATGACTCCCTTTTGTGTATCCAAGTCGATGATCACAAGGCCCTGCGGCACCATTATGCCGACGGTACCGCTCGACCAATCGAGAGCCGGGTCGTTCGGGATTACCGTTTGCCAGCTGGCTCCCTTGGGTATCGCGGGGCCTTTCAGGTATTTCTGTTTAGCGTCGTCGTATCTAATCCAACAAGGGAAAACTTGAAGGCCGCTTTTTATCAAACGCTGTTTTAATTGAGGAATAGAGCTCATTAGTGCCCCCTTTTCCCACGGGGGATTACCGTAATAAAGTTCGCTTTTAGCAGGTCCTTAACAACGATACTCCAATGGGTCACTTTAGCTAGGCGTTCTTCATTAATAGTCTTGAGATCCTCCATTGTTTCGTAGTCGCACATGAGTTCCATGAACGATGCTAAAGCGTAGGCGTGATGCTCCAGAATTCCAATCGCCTGAGCTGTGTCGAAGTAAGTGTATAAGGAAAGTAGATCTTCAAAGTTTCTCTGCTGCTCCATGATTAAACCTCCGTGTTCTGCTGTTTTTCCCAGCGCTCTAAGTCATTCAATAGCCATCTTGTCGAGGTACCGTGGAGTTTTACAGGAGAGGGGAGCTTGCCTTGTTTTAAGCGAAGCCAAACGGTGGATATTGCTATGTCGTAGCGATGGGCTACAGATTTTACTGATAGATATGTTTGCATTGTGTTGTGCCTATTTAAGTTAATTAAGACACAACCCATTTTTCACATTTTTGGAATAGTTTCAGCAATATGAAGGTGTAAAAATTAGTAGAGTTTTACACCCAATTTTCCCACGTTGTTTTGATTACATTTCTATATCGAGCGAGCTTTTCCTTATTTGATAGTTCCTCTTTGTAGCAAAACAATTCACCCTCAATACATTCTAGTGCAGCATCATCATCAATCATGCACAAACCATCATTAGCCGCTCGCATGATTTCACTGATGGGGTAGTTATACCAAACAACCTTTGCTTTACGCTTTTTATATTTTTCTATGGCATCTGAGGATATTTTTTCGCACGCCTCATACATATTCGGTGAAGTCGTTTGAGGGTCTAATAATTCAAATTTTTGATCTCTAAAAATAGTTTTCTCATCAACACCATGGATTGCAACTATTAAATGTAAATAATCATTAAAATCGCGAAGTAAATTTTTCGCATCTACGTTCAAAATCTTTGCTACCACGTCTACAGCTTTTGATTTCTTAACTCCTGCAGCCATTTGGTATATGATTTTTGGGACCGCGTTATCCAAGTGTTTCGAAATTCTAGTTGGGGTTGGTTTTTGATTAATTCGGTCGTCTATAAGGCTTTCAAATATGTACCTAGCGGCGGCCGATGGTACGATATCATTTTCTCCGAGAATCAGACTCTTTAAGTGAAAGGCGTCTCCTGTCTTTAAAAATAAATCGAATTGCACTATTAAGTCATCTTCATATTCATCGCAATACATCACTTAGCCTCTCTAATTTCGACCACATTAGTAAAGCGTTTCCGGCAGTATTGAGCCCATTCCTCCATAAGCGACCGCCGTTCTTCTAATAGTGCGTTTCGAGCATAGGCGGCTCGGGTACTGTCATTATTAACGTGGGCTAGAGCTAACTCTGTTAAATCGTCGTCGTAAGGCTGGTGGGCGAATTTAACATACTGACGCGCCCAGTCCTTGAAAGTACTTCTGAAACCATGAGTAGTTACGTCATAACCAATACGCTTTGGCACTTTTGATACAGTAGCGTCTGTTAAGGCCGTTCCTTTAGCACTTGGAAATATCAATTCGGATTCTCTCGGCAAGGCATGTAAAAGATCGATTGCTGCGGTACTTAGCGGAATGTTGTGATCTTTAGGATTTTCACCTTTCATTCGTTTAGCGGGTATATGCCAAATCTTTTCGTCGAAATTGATTTCAGACCATAATGCCCCGCGCATTTCTGCTGACCGGGTGGCGGTTAGTATTCCGAATTGCAATACCTTGGCTCCTAGCCATTCTTTCTGTTTTAATTTCGCCCAAAATTCAGGCATGAGTTCAACGTCTAATGCTTTGTGATGTTGGGTTTTGCTGACTTTTTGAGGGGCGGGGAGTAGAGTTTTTAAGCCTCCGTCCCAACGGGCGGGGTTTAATTCCGTATAGATCCCTCTGGCGATAGCCATATCGAAAACATGGCCGATGTAAATACGAAGTCTATTTGCCGTTTCAGTCTTGATTGCCCAAATAGGATCTAAAACTGATTTAATTCCGTTGAGGTCAATGTCAGCAATACGCATATCTCCTATGTGAGGATACGCATAGTTGTCTAACATATTTGTGAGCTTTCGAACTTGCTGTTCTGTTTTGAATTCCTGAGAACGCTTTTCGACATATTCGAGAGCTAACTTTTTAAATGTATAGGTTTTCAGGCGTTCCTTTTTAGCTTCAGAACGTCTTTGTTGGCGTTCTTCAACAGGATCGTAACCATCACGCTTTATTCTGCGCTTTAGCTCACCAGCTTCTTCTCTAGCTTGTGAAAGAGTGACTTCAGGATAGCTCCCGAGTCCAATCCATTTACGTTGACCATTAATGACGGTTCGAAGTATCCAACTAGCCGCATCTGGTGGCGTTACCTGAATACTTAACCCTGCAATTCTGCCTACCGGAAAGATGCCTTTTTGGCCGCCATTCACTATCGAACGGACTTCCTTATCTTTCAGTTCTGCTGCTTTCTTTGGCATTTTTACCTACCAACATACCTTCCATAAAATATTATATAGCAGTATAGGGTAGTAGATGCATTTAGACAAGTGGATTGGGTGTGAAGCCTTATTAAATAGGCTTTACGTGGATTGTTATAGATGGTGTTAGACATTTAAACGGTGCTGGCCCCGGGCACCATTTTATGTTTGCACACCTTTTGCATGTTTCCCATAAAATCAAACCTCAATATAATACTTCTCTTTAGCACTAAGCATCATCTTCATTCAATTATGCTGAAAGCAGATATATTCAAAAATCATTTCCTTCAAAACTCTGTTGCTCATAACTCTGTTTTCCAAAGCTATTAATTCAAACTCTTTAATTCAAAGCCTTTAGTTCAAAGTTCTTTAAATCAGAAGACACAGTGCATTGCAGCAAATGAAAGCATTGGCGTTGCATGTTTGCTTCGCGTAATCTTTCGCCCCTATATCCATTCTTAAAATTGGTGAACACATCATGTCACAACCCCTGAAGCAACAAATTGGCAATATTTCTATCGTGGTCGATGATTACGATGATGCCCTCGAGTTTTATATTGAAAAACTACAGTTCGTTTTAATCAACGACATAGCCTTAGGTGAAGGGAAGCGGTGGGTAGAGGTATCGCCCCCAAATTCAAATGGTACGCATCTGCTATTTTCCAAGGCAAATACCGAAGAGCAAAAGCGTGCCATTGGCAATCAGTCAGGAGGCCGAGTCTTTCTATTTCTTCATACCAATGACTTTTGGCGAGACTATGAGCACATGAAAGCCAGTGGGGTTGTGTTTGACGAAGAGCCAAGAGTCGAAGAGTATGGCACCGTTGTCGTTTTCCAAGATTTATACGGAAACAAATGGGATTTACTGCAAAGTAGTGCAGCTAGCGAATAAAATGGCTATCGACTAAAATTCTATACAGTCTTAGTAAACCAGAGATGCGGTGAGTATATGACGTTGGACGCGCAATTTAATGAGTGCGGATTTATCATCTTAAGGGATTTTTTCAATAATGAAGAAATTACTCAGATAGAAACCCACGTCGACCGCATTTATGAAACCTGGACTAAAAATAACGAGCAAGCCATATACGATTACAGGCTGGTTAACATGCACTCGTTAACAAGCCCCCAATACTTTAATGACGCTCCACATCAAAGGCAGAAGTTTTTTAGCGCAATTGCGCCGTTTAAGCTCACCTCGGTGCTTGCCAATATCTTTGGCGAAGGGGTGTATTTCCACAATACTCAATTATTTTTTAACCCTTCAAACACTCAGCGCCTTCCATACTGGCATAGAGATATGCAGTTTAGTGATATAGAAGACAATGCTCAGCGCGATGAGCAGCATTCTATACTAAACCTTCATGTGCGCATTCCGCTAGTAGACGAAAAAGGCCTTGAGCTTGTTCCAGGGTCTCACAAGCGGTGGGACACAGAGCAAGAGCGCAATGTAAGGTTTGAGTTGGGTGGCCATAAAAACAGTGAAGAACTTCCTGATTCGTTGATGATGAACCTTGCCCGAGGCGACGTCTTGATATTTGACGGACAAATGCTGCACAGGGGCGTGTATAAGCACAACCCGATAAGAAAAGCCTTCGATGTGTGTGTGGGAAAGTACCATTCTATCTCTTCGTGCTTTTTAGACCCTCAGGTACTGCCTACCGAAGAGGAGATGGCGCACATCAATAACAATGGCTGGTATACACTGGCGAGAGAAGTGTCCGCAAAAATATTTTAAAGATAGGTGATGACACTAACTGGTTATTGTTTCGAAGGAGTTGGTAGCGTGCTTAAGCTATAACGGTAATAGTAATTGACCAAGAGCGTCGAGCCCTCGGTCAATTATTATTACTAAACACGTGGGCTATTCAGCAGCTGCGTCTTTGAGTGGTTTCATTTTATCTTCGATATCTGAGGCTTCTTGTTCTGTAAGCGACGTCTCAAGAGGAGCTGGCTTGCCGTATAAGTACCCTTGTAAATAGTCCGCTCTGGCGTCTTTTAACCACTGTGCTTCATCTTCAGTTTCCACGCCCTCTGCAATCACTTCAATACCACTGCGGTTAGCTATTTGAATAAGACTCTTAACGATATTTTGTTTGTAACTGTCGTTATGGACATTCCTTACTAGCTCCATGTCTATCTTCACAAAATCAGGGCGTAAGCTTTGAAGTAAGTTAAGACCGGACCACCCAGAGCCAATATCATCGAGGGCGATTTGGAAACCGGCATTGCGATAGAATGCTAAAATACCTTTCAGGTGGTTTATGTCTGAGGCCCGATGGGTTTCCGTTACTTCAAACACAATGTCAGATGGCGATAGTCCAATTTCATTAATTGCCGCAGCCGTCGCCCGCAGGCAGTACGAGGGGTCGTAAATGCTAGATGGATTAAAGTTGATAAATAGTTTAGTTCTTAATTTGCCTCTTGCTGCGCACTCTACTGCAGAACGTCGTGCAACCAAATCGAGCGAGAATAAAAGGTCAGACTTTTCTGCAAGTTTAAATGCCAAGGCTGGCGGTACGATTGAGCCATTGTCATCGCGAACCCTAAACAATCCTTCATTTGCAAAAACCTGTCCATCTATTGCACTGACAATGGGTTGAAACCATGATTCGTAACGCTGTTTCTCAATACTTTCCACCAGCCATTTTGCTTGATAGCGATTAACCAGTACTTCAAGCGTCACCATACGGCCCATATCGTCAATAGAAGGCTGTTGATCGTGTGACGCAGTGGTAACCTTAGTATTTTCTTTTTCTTTTGATTCTAGTGCGCCATTGAGGGACATGATGAATCTTTGAATATTTGGACGTTCTACTACGCAAGAAATACAGTGATCAGACTGCTGAGTGGCATGAATTTCCATTGAGCCGCATAGCCCTGCAACTTTTGAAAATGTTTCTAGAGTGGGGAGGAAGATCCAAAAGTGAGTGGTCTCAAAAAAATAGTCGTCAATAGATTCGCAGTCGGCGCAGTACATAAGTTATTCCTAAAACATGGCGTATGAGTATGGTTACACTAGTGACTGTATTTTGGTTTCCTATGTAATGAAATTCTTATAACAGGCGCTTATAGATGGTTATATTTAATCGGTAAGCAACGTTGTACTAACAGGTGAATACCGGCAAGTGTGGTACTATTCGCAATCGTATTGATCATCCATTGGTAAGGGTAACCGTTGAACTCAGTTATGGCGCTGCGCGCACAAGAGCTGTTAAAAGCAGAGCGCCCATTTCATGCTCGAGGAAGCAAAGTAAAACGCTGTGATGCGTGCCTTCTGCCTATTCCTCAATGTATTTGTGCCTACAAACCTGAATTGGGCACGGATGTTGCCGTGTTGATTCTCATGTACAAGGGGGAGTACTTTAAGCCAACGAATACGGGTCGGTTAATTGCCGATGTGGTGAAGGAAAATTACGCGTTTTTGTGGCATCGCACTGAGCCAGCAGCAGATATGCTGGCAATGATTAATAACCCCGCCTATCAGCCTGTTGTGGTGTTTCCCCACGAATATGCCAACGAAATCCACCGCATTGACAAACCGCCTGTGTCAGGTGAGAAAAAGCTTCTTTTTATTTTTCTTGATGGAACCTGGCGCGAAGCTAAAAAAATGTTCAGTAAAAGTGATTACCTTTCAAACTTGCCCGTTTTAGGGGTGAACCTTGAAGGCTCATCTGATTATTTGCTGCGTGAGTCATCGCATATGTTTCAACACTGCACCGCAGAGGTTGGGGTGCATATATTGGCTATGGCTGAAGAAAAGGAAGGGGCAGAAAAGCTTGCTCAGTATTTCAGTATTTTTCGGCGAGAATATGTAAAAGGAAAACCTCACTTGCGTGACAAACTAGACTTTGCCAGTGCGCAGGTGAAGTAATACGTTTACAAGCCTAAGCATTATTTGCGACACTCTGGTTGCTACAATTTTTTCAACTAGCCATTCGGAGATTTTTAATGTCATCAGTAACATTTCAAGGTAATGAAGTAAAAACGGTAGGCGAATTACCCAGTGTAGGCGCAAGTGCACCTGCATTTACGCTAGTTAAAGCAGATTTAAGTGAAGTTGCTTTGTCTGACTTGTCTGGAAAGCAAGTTGTATTAAACATTTTTCCATCAATTGACACTGGAACCTGTGCCACATCGGTACGCAAGTTTAATGAACATGCTGCAACGCTAGACAATACAGTTGTCATTTGTGTGTCAGCAGACTTACCGTTTGCTGCAGGCCGCTTTTGTGGTGCCGAGGGGATTGAGAATGTTATTACCGGTTCTACATTCCGCTCTTCATTTGGCGACGACTACGGTGTTGCGTTTGAATCAGCACCATTAACAGGTTTAATGTCCCGTTGTGTTGTTGTTATCGATACCAAAGGTAACGTGGTTTACACCGAGCAAGTAGCTGAAACTACTGAAGAACCAAATTATGATGCCGCAGTTGCTGCGTTAAGCTAAACTCTCTTAATTGATTGTGCAGTTTATATAATCGATTGGAAACCGCTGGCATAAATAAGCGTGTCAGCGGTACTCAATGTATTTATAAATACTGCGATTTGTATTTTTAGGAGACACCTATGACATCAACGTTACTTCAAGTTGGAGAACTTGCCAGTAAAATGCAGGAGAAACCTGTAACCCTTCTGCGAGCGTTGATGGACGACCCGCTTACTCAAACACCCGACAAGCGGGGTGCCATGGTATTGCCAGCCTCAGTCGATTTAGACCTAGACGGTGAGGGCAGCGATCATGCCACTGGTTTTCCCCACAGTATGCCGTCTGCCGAAGATCTCGCAGTATATTTAGGAAAGCAGGGCATAACAGCAAACACCACCGTTGTGGCCTACGATACGAGAGGCATTTATAGTGCGCCTCGTGCTTGGTGGATGCTAAAAGCGCTAGGTCACAATGATGTGTATCTACTTGATGGTGGACAGCCTGCTTGGAAAGACGCAGGTCTTCCTGTATCGGAGCAACAGCACTTTGGCAAACTGACTTACCACCCGTCACCTCGCAATGGATGGTTTGTTAATTCTAGCGCGGTGCTTCAATCACTCAATACAGATGCACAACTGGTAGATGCGAGAAGTACTCCACGTTTTAGAGGGGAAGTATCTGAACCTCGTGCTGGTGTGCGCTCAGGTCATATGCCTGGCGCATTAAACTTGCCTTTCGGTAGTCTTATTGATAACGGTCGCTATCTCTCTATAGACTCTCTCAAGCAAGCTTTTGAGCGTGCAGGTATTAATTTGTCTTTGCCGATTATTTGTACCTGTGGGTCGGGAATTACAGCATGTGTTGTTGGTTTTGCCGCCCTTTTATGTGGCGCGAAAGAAGTCTCCATTTATGACGGTTCTTGGTCAGAGTGGGGTGCCGATCCTCAATATCCCGTTATTGTTGATTAATGCTTAGGTACAATTTAACAATAAAGATCTAACGCTAAAGAACCAACGAATCAGACATAGTCATTCCAATGGATTGAAAACCATGACTCAATTAAAAACACTGCCAAAAATCGTGGTACTGACTGGTGCAGGCATTTCTGCGGAGTCGGGGTTACAAACCTTTCGTGATAATAACGGCCTGTGGGAAAATCACAGCGTTGAGGACGTGGCAACACCACAAGCCTTCGAAAATAACCCTGAGTTAGTATACCGCTTTTACAATGCGCGCAGAGCACAATTGCAAGACAACCAAGTGTCTGCCAATAAGGCTCACCATGCACTTGCTACATTAGAGCAGCATTGGAAAGCGCAATTGGTGTTAGTAACACAAAACGTCGATAATTTGCATGAACACGGGGGCAGCGAACGTGTGCTGCATATGCACGGCGAACTTCTCTCTGCTCGATGTAGTTTCTCAAACCAAACATTTGAATGGTCTGAATCATTTGATGGTAATACGGCGTGTCCTTGCTGTAGTAATAAAACCTTAAGACCAGACATAGTCTGGTTTGGTGAAATGCCCATGTATATGGACGAAATAATGTCACATCTTTCTACCGCAGACATTTTTATCGCCATTGGTACCTCTGGTAATGTGTATCCAGCAGCGGGCTTCGTGCAGCTCGCAAAAAGCGCGGGAGCCCACACGATTGAGGCGAATTTAGAACCAGGCAGCTCAAATGCATTATTTGATGAGTCGCTTACGGGGTTGGCCTCAGATGTTGTACCGAAATGGGTCGACGACACTATTGCTCAATATACCAAATAGAAGACAAATTAATGCAGTACCTCAACGAATTCCTTACCATCGCTTTAGTACATTTAGTTGCTGTGGCAAGCCCCGGCCCAGACTTTGCCATTGTGGTGAGAAATAGTGTCGCTTATGGACGTCGTATTGCGATATTCACCAGCGTAGGCATCGGTGCTGCTATTTTATTGCATGTAGCCTATTCGCTAGTAGGGCTTAGTGTGGTTATTGCCACTACGCCTTGGCTATTTACCACGTTTAGCTATTTGGCAGCGGCCTATTTACTTTACCTTGCGTTTGGGGCGCTAAGAAGCAGTCCATCTACGGATGCTTTGCCAGATGAGCAAAAAGTTGCAACCGCTATGATATCGCCGAAAAAAGCACTTTGGATGGGTTTTCTGACTAACGGACTCAATCCTAAAGCTACCTTATTCTTTCTGTCGTTGTTCACTGCCATCATCAGTATCGACACGCCTTTCAGCGTACGGTTGGGGTATGGTATTTACCTTGCGATAGCCACCGGGCTGTGGTTTTGCTTTTTATCCTATATGCTCAGCACCTCAAAAGTGGCAGAGTTCATTGGCAAGAAAGGCTATTGGTTAGACCGCGCAATGGGCGTTTTATTGGTGGGGTTAGCAGTGAAGCTGGTCGCGGGTTAACGCGACCTGCTTTGGTAAGATTAAGCAGATAGAGCGTGCTTACTCTTCAGAATCTGGAGAAAGGGTTGCCAGCATGTCAGCAATTTCTTCTTTTAACTCTTTGTCCTCAATTTTATTAGCACTCACTTTCGCTGATTCAAGGCTTTTTATGGCTGCGTACTTTTGGCCGCATTCTACCTGTAATTGAGCCATTGAAAACGCAATGGAAGAGAGGTGGTCTTTGGAATTTATCTTTTCTGCTTTTTTAAGTGCCTTGGCATAAATAACGAGCGCATCAACCAGTTCTTCTGTGAAATCGGCCAGGGTTTCCCACTGTTCGGGATGATCTTTTGGAGTATCTTCGTGTTCAATACACAGCGCATTCAGCTCTTTGTATAATGCGTCGAAGGTTTCTCTGTCGTCTTTATTGGCAGCTTCCATAAGCTGCTCGCTAAGTTGATATACAGCTTTATATATTTTGGTATTGATCATAAAAACACATGTCCATCTCTGGTATTAAACGCGATAGCGCTATCGGCAAAGCAAGCAGCAATAAAGTACTGGTGCCATGCAAGTAATAGTCTTCAATAAGTAAGCTTCAAACAGTAATCACAAGGTAATCATCAAGCGTTCACGCTATGGCAAAAACCTCGCGACAAACATCTTTCGAAGTGCCTCTTAGGGCGTGTTGATCTTTGTTGTACAAGTTTTGGGCTAAATGGAAGCATTTTAATCGCGAAACAGTCCTGTAGGCCTAGTGGGCTAAGTCAAAGGGCCCAAATAAAAAAGCGGCGACAAAGAGTAAAATGCTTCCATAACGCCCCCTTCGGGCAGCGCCTGTGAGCTATTTATCCTGCGTAAAACGGTTTCGATTTAGCCCGCTAGACCTTCAACCATTCGGCTTGTCTAAATAGCTCACAGACCGCTGCAAAAATGTACAGCAAAGATCAACACGCCCTAGTATTCAGGCATAATACCTTAATTATATGAAACGTGTTTCGCGTTCACCCAAGTATTTCTTCAATGTGCTTACTCTTTTGACTGACGTTAATGTCGAACGCAACGCAATACAAACAACAGACAATAGGCACAGATGACTGAGCATGGGCAGTGTAAAAAAAGATAGGCGAAACAAAGACAGAAAAATAAAGATAGAAAAGCAAACCTTGAATTTTGCCATGTTAATAACTATTAACGCACAAAGGCAACTGTTGTTGAGTTACAGACAAGCATTCAACTGCGTGAATTGTTATACTCGCGCGGTTATTACGTTTTAAAATAGGAACGAAGTGAAAGACGTTAATTCTGACCGCCTAAACACAACATTGGCAAAGCAATATCAATTCGATCTGAAATCGCTCTTGAAAAAAGCTTCTGTATTAACAAAAGCTAACTTTTCGCCTCTGCTTCAAAGCAGCGTTGTCCTGTTTCTCGCCTTTGTAGTGATGGGAGTGATTGCTCAACGGTTTATCACTATCAACGATGACGGTAGTTATATTTTTGAGCATCAATCAATTTTTGAAATTGTGGCTATATGTATTGTTTCTCCGTTAATAACCGGCCTTTACATGGCTGGCGTTAAACATGCTAGAGGAGAAAGCACCACAGTCTTTTCGGTTTTTGCCTATTTCCCTTTACTGTTTTTAGTTGCGTTAACACAGCTGGTTAACAGCATCTTAGTGCAATTAGGCTTAGTGCTACTCATCATTCCTGGCATCTACTTTTATCTCGCCTCGTCGTTTGCTCTTATGCTGGTGGCAGATAGAAAATTAACGCCTATCAGCGCAATTATCCTCTCTTGTCGCGTTTTTAATGCATATTGGAGTCAAATGCTGAGCGTATACGGCGTTTTCTTTCTATTATTTGCTACTGTGCCGCTTACCTTTGGTTTATCGCTAATTTGGGTATTACCCTTTTATTTCAGCGCGATGGGATTGCTGTACGATGAATTAATAGGAGAACAAGGCGCCAGTGTCACTGCATCAGGAAATGACGTAAAAGAGTCTAATTTTAATGCATAAGCGAGAAACGTTTAAAATTGTCCTCATCACCATTGGTGTATTGGCTGTTATTGTTATTAACGCCATTATCTTCAATGAGGAAACCCAGGACATTCTCGACGTTCCAGAAACTATCAAGGCGAAAAAGCCCGTACCAGATTTTTCTGTCTACACACAGGTAGAGGAAAAGAAGGCTGCTTTTTTTAACTATTTGAGGCCAGAGGTAGAAAAACAAAACGCGTACTTGCTTACACTTCGTCATTATGTGCAAACCCTTTATCGAAAAGCGCTAGCTGAAGAGCCTTTTAGTGAAGACGACATTACCCGTCTGGCGTGGTTAGAAAAAGAGTACCGAGTGAAGTCTTCAGATCCGCTGAACACTAAACTGCTTAATTTATTGCAAAAAATTGATGTGTTGCCTGCTGAGCTCGTCTTGGTACAGGCTGCTAATGAGTCAGCGTGGGGTACAAGTAGATTCGCCCGCGACGGCTATAACTTTTTCGGATTGTGGTGTTTTAGCAAAGGATGCGGCTTTGTTCCAAGCCGAAGAAATGATGATGCTTCTCATGAGGTGGCAAAGTTCGACAACCTATCACGGGCTACATACACCTATATGCGAAACCTAAACCGGCACGATGCGTATAAGGATTTACGAGAAATTCGTAGCCGATTAAGAGCCAATCAAATTGCTATTAACGGTGTAGCGTTAGCCGAAGGCTTAATGAAATATTCTGAGCGTGGCGCTGCCTACGTGGAAGAACTACAAAATATGATCAAATACAACGAGGAGTTTTTGGGCGAATGATACGAGTTGCTATGGTGTTGCTGTGTGGATTTTTCACCGGTCAGTCAATTGCAGAAACAATTGATGTTGAATACAGTCGGTTTTACAGCCACGTAAAAAAGTTGGATAACGAAGATACCCAAGCTTTGCAATTCGCATTCGGATTTCTACGTGTAGGTGAAGGGCGTTTATGCGGGATTACCAGCGCTGAAATTGTCACTGATAAACAAACAATGAGCCTAGATGTAAGCAATGAAGGACGCTTTACGGTGCCTACCGAAAAAGCGCTTAAACTTGCAAATGCAATAATACGGATATCGTTGGTTGAGCGCGCCAATGTGTGCGACATGTCGGTACAGCTTGAGACTAAACCAGAGTATTTAAAAGCTCGCTATACCAAAGATGAGTTAACGTTTGTGTATGGCCAGTACGAAGCGTTCTTTAATGAAATGGGGAGCTTCCTGTCTTTTCTCATGCCAACGGTTAAAGGCTTGATGATACATTTTGAGGACAGAGATTTAGATTATATTACGCCTGAGGGCGTGACCATCACCAATGGTGTATTGCATATTGAGCAAGAGTGGATAAGCGAAGCAAAAGGGTTATCGTTACCTCAAGCTCCGCTTCGTATTACCGCAATGGCATCAAGTTAATAGCTGATAGCGTATTTGCTCTGCCAGACGGGTGATAGTTTCTTCGCCCTTTGCGCAGAGCTCTTCTGCTCGGTGAAATTCCATAATACCAACGTCAGTGAGTTGCGGCTCAATTAAGATATCTGGCGGATCGCCAGCAAGTCGAGAACGGGTTACTCTAGCTTGCAATATCTCTAACGAACTACTCATTACGCTCATTATTCCCGGCGGGTTCTTCTTATTGACCTTTGCAGGAACTTCCATGACTTCTTCTTCAACCTTTTCGATAACTTCAGCCCCTAATGAGTCGTTATTGCTCTTGGTTTTTTTATCAAGACCGTCTTCGGAATCACTGTCTTCTGACTTACTGTCTGAAGAGAACCACTGTTTCAGTGCGTTTTGGCTTTTGGTAAAGAAGTCTTCGGTTTTTCTTTGATTGTCTTCGTGATCTTTACGCAACTTTTCAAGTCTAAGGGGTCTAAAGTCTGCATTCAGATTAACCGCAATGACAAAATCTGCGCCTAGCTGTCGACAGAGGTTCACAGGCACAGGGTTGACCACTGCACCGTCTACCAACCACCTGTCATTGTACGCTACCGGTGAGAAAAGCGCTGGAATGGCACAAGACGCTTGAATTGAAGTGCCCACCGGGCCTGAATCAAAAACAACTTCGCGCCCGGTATACAAATCTGTGGCCACTGCGGCAAATGGCTTATTCATTGCCTCAAAGCTATCAGCGCAAAAGTCACTGGCGAGTTTATCAAACACTTTTTGTCCGCTGGCTAGGCCGCCTCTGCGCAGCCCAACGCCCATGAGGGCTAACACCTGCCAATCACTAAGGGAGCAGGCCCACTCTTTAAGACCTTCAAGCTTACCACTTGAATACGCGGCGCCTACGTACGCACCAATAGAACAACCTGCCACAACATCAATCTTAATACCTAGTTTTTCTAGTGCTTGTATAATACCAATGTGGGTCCAGCCTCTCGCTGCACCCGCTCCTAAAGCGAGTCCAATTTTCATCTATTGAGGTTCCATAATGTTGATGATGTCGATAGTGTCTGCTGCCTCGGCTGACTGGTCACTTTCTGGCTTTTCAAAAGTGGGCTCGTCAAAGCCAATGTCGCCATCTTTCACCGGGCCATCATGTGTAGTTATTGATTGAAAGTCGTATAAGTTACTATCAACTAAATGGGATGGCGCCACATTCTGAAGGGCACTAAACATAGACTCAATTCGTCCAGGAAAGCGCTTATTCCAATCTTGAAGCATGCCCTTAATATGCTGACGCTGTAAATTATCTTGTGAACCACACAAATTACACGGGATAATAGGAAAGCCAGACAGTGTAGAGTATTGTTGTATGTCGCTTTCGGTGCAATACGCCAAGGGGCGTATAACGATATGCTCGCCGTTATCACTGACTAGCTTAGGCGGCATAGATTTGAGTTTTCCACCGTGAAACATATTGAGGAAAAACGTTTCAAGCATGTCATCTCGGTGATGACCTAACGCTATTTTGGTCGCCCCAAGTTCTTTTGCTGTGCGATACAAAATAGCTCTGCGCAGCCTAGAACATAAAGAACACGTGGTTTTGCCCTCAGGAATCTTATCTTTCACGATAGAGTAAGTGTCTTCTTCTACTATCTGATAGGCTACGCCTAAGCTGGATAAATATTCAGGAAGAATATGCTCTGGAAAGCCAGGTTGTTTTTGGTCTAGGTTCACTGCCACAATATCAAAGTGAATAGGGGCGGCGCGCTTCAAAAACATAAGAATGTCGAGCATGGTGTAACTGTCTTTACCGCCTGACAGACATACCATCACTTTGTCATTCTCTTCAATCATGCCAAAGTCGGCTATGGCTTTACCCACATTGCGACGAAGACGCTTTTGCAATTTATTGAAATTGTGTTTTTGCTTACTTTGCGCTGCAGCAGAGGACGACGATTCAGCGCCGTTTGTGCCTAAACTCATAATTAACTAACTTGGTTTGTGTGAAAGCCGCCATTATACAATAAAGCGGCTTTTGTTAACTATGCTTGTGTACGTTAAATATCTTCGCTTTCAGTTTCATTACACCCCTGTTACACACTGTCGTTATTTTTTTGCGTTTTCTCAGCGTAAATAGCGGGCACCTTTAGGCATTTGTCAGCACTACACGGTATAGGGCGACACAAAACCGTTAGGCTTTACGGCTAACACGTCGCAATTTAGCGCATCAATAACATGTTCTGCGGTATTGCCAATCAGCGCCGCCGATATGCCAACCCGCCCAACGGTGCCTATGATCACTAGCTCAGCATCTATCTCTTTTGCAACTTGCGGGATAACACGTTCAGGTAGCCCTTCTTTTACAATACATTTGTTAGGGGCAATGTCGTGTTTTGCTGCATGGGCATTCATTTCATCAAGATGATGATTTTTAACCGCGCTGTGGTACTTCTCCGAATCAAACTCGGGAACCTCTATGGCTATGTTGAGCGGAGTAGCGGGGTAGCTATTGACCAGATTAACATGGCCTTTTAGCAGCCGAGCATATTCATTGGCAATGTCGGTTATCTTGTCATTCAGGGCTTCGTGCTCTTCATCTTCGCTGCCCACGTTTACCGCCGCAATAATTTCACCATTTTCAGGCCAGTCATGGTCTTTTACTAACAACACTGGGCGAGGGCACTTTCTCATGAGATGCCAGTCGGTTGGCGTGAATATAACAGAAGCTAGGTCGTCGTGATTTTTTGTTGCTTTGACGACTAAGTCGATTTGGTTGTTAAGCGCATAGAAAATGATGGATTCGTACGCTTTATTGTTCCACTCAACCACTATGTCGATATTGGAAAAACCTTGCTCTTTGAGCTGCTGTGACAGTCGCTTAGATTGGTCTTTAGTGACAGCATCGCGCATAGTATCGCGCTCGTCAGGGCTTAGCATGGTGGTCATATCGTAAGATAGGTCGTACACAACCATTAGCGCAGTAACCGTTGCGCCTGTTTTTTGGGCAACCTCGAGAGCGCGGCTTAACGCAGGTTGGTTGTCACGCTCAGCATCGACTACCGCTAAAATGTGATTACACTCAATCATAACTTCTCCTTCCTATGAAGCTCTTCATTAAGTGTAATAGACAATAGGGAAAACGTGGCTTGTTTTAGATCAAAATTTTAACAAATTTGTCAAAGCCTTCTACCACGTTAACGTGCGCTAACCATTGCAAACAATGCTCGGCCCTTTAAGGGCGGTGACTTTGCCGTCGATAGCATCAAAATCGAGTATGGTGATCAGTTTGCCATCCACTTTAATTAACCCTTCTTTTTGAAAACGACTCAGTAACCGACTGATAGTCTCAATAGTCAGGCCTAAGTAATTCCCAATTTCGTTGCGGGTCATGGTTAGGTGAAACTCTCGGTGAGAGAAACCACGCTCTTCAAAACGCTGAGACAAGTGAGATATAAAATAAAGCAGGCGTTCTTCAGCAGTGCGTTTATTGAGCATCATGATCATATCGTGATCTTGCTTTATTTCAGCGCTCATAAAACTCATGATTTGATGGCGAAGCTTGGGAAACTGAACAGACATTTCATCAAGGGTGTCGTAGGGAAGCTCACATACCATGGCCGTTTCTAGCGCCTGGGTGTAGCTTTGATGTCTACTTTCGCGAAGCGCATCGAAACCCACAATATCACCAGGGAAATGAAAACCGGTTATTTGTTCTTCACCATCTGAATTAGTCACAAATGATTTGAACGATCCGGTTCTTACTGCAAATAATGACGTAAACGTGTCGCCGTTATTAATTAATGTGTCACCTTTGTGCAGCGGCTTTTTGCGTTCGATGATGTCATCGAGAGATTCAATCTCGGTCTTATTCAACGCCACTGGTAAACACAAGTGACTGAAGCTGCAGTTTTGGCAGTGGATAGAGAATCCGCTTCCTTTGCTCATAATTTCTATTCTCTGTAAGTTCACACCCCTAAATGGTACAACATCATTTAGGATAATGCGCTATAAATAAGATAAGCTGCATATAAGGCCATGGCAATGGCGATGCATTGTCGAACAGCACTATGCTTAAACCCCTGAATAATATACTGGCTACCGGTGCTTACAGCAAGCAAGGTTGGCAGTGTACCCAGCCCAAAACACAACATGATACCAGCGCCTTGAACCGCTGAGCCCGCCGCGAGAGACCAGGTTAAGGTGGAGTAAACTAGGCCACACGGCAACCAACCCCAAATAAACCCATAGGGTATGGCACTAAAAGGGGTTTTAAAGGGGAGAAAGCGTTTTGAAACCGGCTGGATATAGCGAAATAAATGTTTGCCCACACTCTCAAGCGCCGTAAGCCCTGTCCACCATTTTCCTAAATAGCATGCCAATAAAAATACCATAACAGCACTTAAAATGGACAACGCATAACTGGCCACGGGCACAAAGTCGGAGGCCATTTTGCCTAAGGCGCCGGTGATTGCACCTGCAAGGGTGTAACTAATAATACGACCAATGTTGTATGCAAGAGTGAAGGGAAGTGCAGGTTTATCTTTTGGCGTTACCATTCTAAGCGCCGATACAATGCCACCGCACATTCCAACGCAGTGCACGCCGCCGGCTAAGCCAATCAAAAATGCAGAAAAGTAATTAATCTGATCCATACTTATCTTGTTCTTGTTGAAGCTTTTTGCGTTGTTCGGCCAGCTTCTTCTCTTCTGGCGGTAAGTCGTCATCAAACAAAATGCTGTAACCTTGTCGGTCTAAGTCTTCAAATTGATTTGATTTAACAGCCCAAAAAAAGATAACGATCGCAAGAGCAACAATGATAATCGCAATGGGAATTAAGACATAAATAATGCTCATGTTATTTGCTCAATAATCGTGTTGAATTTGTAACCACAATGATACTGCTTAACGACATACCTACAACAGCCATCCAAGGGGAAAGTAAACCCGAAACGGCAAAAGGTAGAATGATAATGTTATACAGCACAGACCAACCAATGTTTTGGCGAATTTTTTTCCGGGTTTGGTGCGCTGTATCGATAAGCGCCGGTACAGACAATAACTGATCGCCCAACAAGATGACATCTGCAGCGGTTTTAGCCACATCAGTGGCGTTACCTACTGCCACTGCAACGTCGGCACTGGCCAATACTGGCGCGTCGTTAATGCCATCGCCCATCATCATCACCTTTTTGCCTTGTGACTGAAGCGTTTGAACCTCCGCGTATTTCTGTTCAGGAGTAAGGCCACCCAAGGCCACGGATACTGGCAGTGAGGCAGTAAGGTCGTCTACGTTTTGCTGCGTGTCTCCACTAAGCACTACCAACAGGTTTGTTAAAGCCAAAGCCTCTAGGGTCGATTTGGTATCATCACGCAGCGTATCGCTTACTTCAAATGCTGCAACCAGTTTCCCTTTTGTCGCTAAATATACATTGGCGGCAATGGGAATACTTTCGTTACTTGATGAGTTAACACCGCAAAAGATAGCTGAACCCATTTCAAAGGCAACGCCGTTGACTTCGCCACTTATTCCGCCACCGGGTGTCACGGTAAATTGAGAGACCTTATGCTTAATGTCATCAGAAAATGCGTGTGCGATAGGGTGCTCAGAGCGTGATTCTAGTGCCGAGGCAATTTCCCAGGCCCGCTGACTGTCTACACCCTGCGCATACCAGCTATGTCGAAGGCTAAATTTACCTTGGGTAAGCGTACCTGTTTTGTCTAAGGCGACTGTATCAATTGTGGTAATTTGCTCGAGAGCGTCGGCTCGCTTTAGCAAAATGCCTTGTTTGTTCAATTTGGCCATTGCACAAGTTAAAGCTGAAGGCGTTGCTAAACCTAATGCACACGGGCAGGTAGCAACAAGCACAGAAATGGTGATCCAAAACGCATCTACATTGCCGGTATAGGTCCAATAGGCATAAGTGAGCAATGCAATGAGTAACACCGATACCACAAAGTAGCGAGAGAACTCATCAGCAAGCTGTGCCGCCTTTGGCTTGCTGGCCATGGCGCTTGCCTGCAAACGCATTATTTGATTAACCAGCGCATTCTTAAGGGTATTTGTTACGACAACGGTTAATGAACCGTCTTTGCATATCGTGCCGCCATACACTGTGCTTTTCTCATGTTTCATCACGGGGTTAAATTCCCCGGTCAGCATGGACTCATCCACCGACGCATTGCCATCAGTAACATAGCCATCGATAGGAATAGTTTCCCCAGGCTTTATTAGCACCACATCATCTTTAGACAGTTGCTTGGCTAAGCATTCGATCACGCTTCCGTCGGCTTCTAATTTGGATGCAGAAACGGGTATGTACTGCATCATATTTGCTGAAATCTGCGCCGCACGATGCCTGCTTCTATGTTCTAAAAACCGGCTTAACAGCAGCAAAAAGATAAACATACAAATAGATTCGAAGTACACCTCTCCCTGTTCTAGCAGGGTTGAACGAATACCTGCTATATAGGTGCCAAAAATAGCGATGGTAACGGGCACGTCCATATTGACAGTTTTGGCGCTTATTGCTTTTAATGCGCCCAAGTAAAATGTGCTTCCGGAATACAAGACCACTGGCGTGGTAAGTGTAAGCGCCACCCAATAAAAGTATTGGCGGGTTTCTAATTCGATAGCGCCAAACCAATCAAAATATAGGCCTGTCATCAGCATCATAACCTGCATGGTCATAATACCGGCTAACCCAAGCTTTTTAATAAAGACTTTTTCTTCGCGCTTGTAACTGGCCTCGTGCTCATCAGGGTGAAAAGGGGAGCCGGAATAGCCGATGCGCTTTAACGTGGATAGAATTTGGCTTAATTTAATGACTGAGGCAGACCAAGTTACTAAGGCACGGCGTTCCTGTACGTTTACCGCGACTTGCTTAATACCGTCTACTTTGGATAGCTGCTTTTCAATTAACCAACCGCAAGCAGCACAGGTGATACCCTCAAGAGTTAACTGTATTTGTTTATGCTTGCCTTCGTCGTAAACGAATTCATCTTGAAGCGTTGGATCATCAAACACTTTTAACCTGTCTAAGGTGTCGAGAATGCTATCGTCAGACTTTTGCGCAGGTTCGGTTCTAAACTGATAATAGTCTTCTAGGCCATTGCTTACAATGGCCTCAGCAACCGCTAAGCAGCCAGGGCAGCACACTTGTCTGGTTTGGCCTAAAATGACGGTTTCAAAACGTTTGTCGTCATCATTGGGTAAACCACAGTGATAACAGGTAGCTTCGCTCATTACGGGTTAAACTTTATAACATTAGTAGTAGGCAATATGAGTGTATTTTGGATTTTCCATGCTTCGTCCACGGGTGTCAGCGAAACCTGCCATTTACCGTCTAAATTCGCTTCTATAAATCCACGATAAATACCGTTGGCGTCACGGCTAAGTAGGGTGCTTACATCTTTATCTTCTAAGGTCACGTGGTAAAAGTTCAGCTTAAGCGCATTGCCCTCTGCTGGAATACCTGAGTGAAATTCTAATGCAATGCTGCCATCTTTAATGGTGAGATCGGAGGTCATGTTAAGTTTGCGTGCAACGGCCTCTTTGTCTAGTCGTGCGTTGATTGCTTTACCTTCCTTGTAGTAATCGTCTACCACCAAACTATCTTCTGTTGAAATGGCAAGCTTAAGCAGCACGCCACCCATGATTGCGGTGATCACTGGCACGGCAATAAGAAACCACGGCCAAAATTGTTTATACCAAGGTGTATTCATTAATCGTTGATCTCATCGTTGTTTCGCTAACTGCATATTCATGTTCACTCTTCGCTAGCTTAAGGCTTCGAGACTTTCAAAAACCGCGCAAAAATAATCATGAATATACATTTAGTGTTTACATTTGATAGCGACTGGTTAAGTAAAACCAATGGCTAAGTGATGGTATTTTCTCATAAAAAAAGCCCCGCAGTAACGGGGCCTTTTGCGATATTTAGCTTTTCAATGATTAATCATTTGAAAGGCTATATACGTAAGCTGCAACAACGTGAATCTTATCTTTACCCAACGTCTTTTCAAAAGCAGGCATTACACCGTTTCTGCCGTAGGTAAGGGTTTCTGTCACCGCTCGGTGGCTGCCGCCATAAAGCCAAATGTTGTCAGTAAGGTTCGGAGCGCCAAGCATTTGATTGCCCTTACCGTCCATACCGTGACATGCAGCACAAGCCGCGAAGCGGGTTTTACCTGCTTTCGCTAACTGTGGGTCTACATCGCGACCGCTAAGACTAAGTACGTAGTTAACCACTTCGTTAATACCGTCTTCGCCCATTGCGTCAAGCCATGCAGGCATTGCTGCGCGACGACCGTTGATTAGCGTTTCCACAATTTTATCGCCCGAACCGCCGTACAACCAATCGTCATCCGTTAGGTTAGGGAAGCCGCCGTTCTGACCACGCGCATCAGAACCGTGGCACTGTGAACAGTTTTGTAAGAACAAGCGTTGTCCAACTTTGTTGGCTTCCGCGTCATTCGCTAACTCTTCAACAGGCACTTGTGCATAAGCTTCAAAGATTGGGTCAAACTTGTCTGCCGCATAATCTAGCTCGCGGTCATACTCAACCAGTTTACCTTGCTCTTTCGCATCTATACGCGCTTGCATAGACTCTTCTAGAGACTGAACGTTCTGGTTAGAACTTTTCCATCCTAGAAGACCTTCGTATGCACCTAAGCCCGGGTATAGTGCAAGATATATAAAGCCCCAAACGATGGTCATGTAGAACATAATTGTCCACCAACGAGGAAGCTGGTTGTTCAGCTCCTCAATCCCATCGAATTCGTGCCCCATTGACTCTCCTTCTGGTACACCTGTCTGGTTAGAAAGGCACCAGCGCAGAAGGAAGTAGCAACCAATGATTAACCCTAGGGTTATCACTGAAATCCAAATTGTCCAAAACATACTCATGAGTTCAAGACTCCTGCTAATCTTCTTTTGATTTTTCTTTTTCTTCGTCTGCAAACGGAAGGTTTGCGGCTTCATCAAACTTTTGTTTGTTGCGACTACTGAAAGCCCACCAAACTATGCCAATAAAGCTAACAAAGACGATGATAGTAAAAATGCTGCCTATAATTCCTTGATCCATATTATTTCAAATGTGTGCCAAGAGATTGTAGATAAGCAATAAGGGCCTGCATTTCTGATTTACCCTGTACTGCCGCTTTTGCACCCGCGATATCTTCATCTGTGTAAGGAACACCAAAGCCGCGGAATACTTCCATTTTCTCTGCCGTCAACTCGCCTTCTAGCGTGTTTTCTGCAAGCCAAGGGAAACCTGGCATATTAGATTCTGGAACAACATTGCGAGGATTAAGCAGGTGAACACGATGCCACTCGTCACTGTAACGACCGCCAACACGCGCTAGGTCAGGACCTGTACGTTTTGAGCCCCAAAGGAAAGGGTGCTCCCATACAGACTCACCAGCAACACTGTAGTGACCGTAACGCTCAGTTTCAGCACGAAACGGGCGAATCATTTGGCTGTGACACCCTACGCAACCTTCGCGTATATAGATGTCACGACCTTCAAGTTCAAGTGCAGTGTATGGACGTAGTCCTTTAACGGGTTCCATTGTTTGCTGTTGAAACATCAACGGCGTTATCTGAACCATGGCACCAAAGCTGATAGCAACCAGAATTAGTACGGTTAAAAGACCAACGTTCTTTTCAATTAACTCATGTGGATTTTTCATTATTCGACTCCTTTACTACGCCGGCTGTGTCGCTGGGTCTACAGCGATACTGCCTTTAGGGGCACGAACGGTTTTCCATGTGTTATAAGCCATGACAAGCATGCCTGTAACCACGAAACAACCACCAATGAAACGCACTACATAAAACGGCTTCGATGCTTCTAAAGACTCAACAAAACTGTACGTCAGTGTGCCGTCTGCATTAACTGCACGCCACATAAGACCTTGTAGTACGCCCGACATCCACATTGCTACGATGTAAAGTACAACGCCAATTGTGGCAAACCAGAAGTGAACATTAACAAGACGCGTGCTGTACATTGCCGGCTGGTTAAACAGTATTGGGATCAAGTGGTAAATAGAGCCAATTGACACCATAGCAACCCAACCTAGCGCACCCGAGTGAACGTGTCCGATTGTCCAGTCTGTGTAATGCGATAGTGCGTTTACTGTTTTGATTGCCATCATAGGGCCTTCAAAGGTAGACATACCATAGAAAGACAATGAAACAATAAGGAAGCGCAATACTGGGTCGGTGCGTAGCTTATGCCATGCGCCTGATAGGGTCATTATGCCGTTAATCATTCCGCCCCAAGAGGGCACGAATAATATAATCGACATCACCATACCCAATGACTGCGTCCAATCTGGAAGGGCAGTGTAATGAAGGTGGTGAGGACCAGCCCAAATGTAAAGTGAAATCAGCGCCCAAAAGTGAACGATTGATAATCTGTATGAGTAAACCGGGCGTCCAGCTTGTTTAGGCACGAAGTAATACATCATTCCTAAGAAACCGGCGGTAAGGAAGAAGCCTACAGCGTTGTGTCCGTACCACCACTGCATCATGGCGTCCACTGCACCCGCGTACAATGAGTATGATTTAGTGAAAGACACAGGAATTGCCATGCTGTTACCAATGTGCAAAACAGCAACGGTAAGCATGAATGCGCCTAGGAACCAGTTTGCTACATAAATGTGCGAAACCTTACGAATCACCAACGTACCGAAGAAGTTGATAATGTACGCAATCCAGACGAGGGCAATTAAAATATCGATTGGCCATTCTAGCTCAGCGTATTCTTTTGAACTGCTAAGCCCCATGGGTAACGTGATAACAGCAAGTACGATGACTGCTTGCCAGCCCCAGAAAGTAAATGCAGCGAGCTTGTCACTGAACAATCTTACCTGGCTGGTACGTTGAACGATATAGTACGACGTCGCAAACAATGCGCAGCCGCCAAAGGCAAAGATAACGGCGTTAGTGTGCAAAGGACGCAAACGCGAAAATGTTAGCCACGGCGTGTCAAAGTTGAGCATAGGTGCAAACAATTGCGCTGCAATGAATACCCCCAGTCCCATACCAATGATACCCCAGACTATGGTCATGATGGTAAATTGCCTAACTACTTTATAATTGTAATCAGGTTGTGCTTGGCTTGTCTCACTCATTTTAATGAATCTTCCACTTCAAATGAACTATGGTCTCCAACTGCCGAATAGTGCGGTTGAAACGCGTATCAGCTAATAATAACGCTTCACACCGAGCCCGGAAAGAGTAATAATTATTGTCTCCAAGCCAGTTGGTCCGCGGATAATAAGGTTTTTGATAACAAAAAGATACCACAAACTGGCCTTGCTTGATCTCTATCAATAAAGAAATACATAAAATTTAAGAAATGAAAAAAAGCGATAACAATAAAAGATCAAAGTTTTTACAAACTCAGTTGCCTCTCGTCGCTATTTTAGTCGTTGCTGTGTGTGTGTATGTCGCACATAGTTATCAATCATCAGTCTCTACCGACACTGATATTATAAGCGGATTAAAAAGTAGCTGCACGTTTTCCAACAAAACTTGCGAATTCTTAATAGATGATGAATTAGCTGTAGCACGGTTTTCTACACAGCCAATGCCAGAAGAATCAATCACGCTGTCACTTCGTATGCCGAACGATGAAATTATAGAGAGCGCATGGATTGAAGGGGTGAATATGTATATGGGAAAAGTGCCTGTACTGCTCGAACAATCGGTAAAGGGCGAATGGAGCGGTTGGTTTATGCTAGGCAGCTGCAGCGAGCCGGTAATGACATGGCAACTCCGATTGAACATAAAAAAACAGGCAGCACCAAGCTACCTGTATTTTACAACTGAGGCTTAACGACGCTGTTACATCATAGCCTGTAGATAATTTTGCAAACCAATGCGTTTAATAAGTCCAAGCTGTTGCTCTAACCAGCGTGCGTGGTCCATTTCAGTGTCGTCAAGCAACACAATTAGCATATCTCGGGTTACGTAATCGTTTTCTTGCTCACACAACGCGATAACTTCACGCAGTTTTGCATCAACTTCATATTCCACGCGAAGGTCGCTTTCAAGCATTTCAGGAACGTCAGTCCCCACTTTAAGACCTGTGCGAGTGACCATATCCGGAGTGCCTTCTAGAAACAGCATGCGTTCTATTAGCTTAGTTGCGTGGCCGCGCTCATCGTCAAACTCGTGGTCGATGCGCTCGTACAATTTGTTGAAGCCCCAGTCTAGATACATTTGTGAATGTATAAAGTACTGATCCATCGCGGCAAGCTCATAGCCCAGTAATTCGTTAAGACCGTTGATGATGTTTTGATTGCCTTTCATTAGTCGTCTCCCATTACTTGCGCTTGAAGATAATTTTCAATGCCCATGGCATCAATTTGATATTCTTGCGTTTCAATCCAGTCTAGGTGTTCTTCTTCGTATTCGAGAATGTCTTCGAGTAAATCTCTTGAAACGTAATCTTGTTTTTCCTCGCACAGCGCAATGGCTTCGCGTAGAAGGGGAAGCTGCTCTTTTTCAAAACGAGCATCACAATTGAGCATTTCAACTGTGTCTTCGCCAATATAAAGTTTTCCAAGCGCCTGAAGATTAGGTAAGCCTTCAAGGAATAAAATGCGCTCTATAATGTCATCTGCCTGCTTCATGTCTTTAATCGACTTTTTGTAGTTCTTGGTATTGAGAACTTCAAATCCCCAATTTTTAAACATACGAGCGTGCAGAAAGTATTGATTTATCGAGGTAAGTTCGCTTGTGAGAACCTCGTTCAATTTCGCTATAACTTGTCTATCGCCTTGCATTGCGAACGTCCTATCTGAAAATAATGTGTGGAGTCTAGTTGAAAGTGCGGGGTATGTCAAAAAATATTAGTAAAAACAATGATTTACTAATGAAAACAGTTCTCAATCAATCCTTCGTTCGCATTAGTAATACCTTACTGATGGGAGCGTACATAGGTTAAGCTCTCATCGGCGAAACCAAGCCCAGCTTCAGTAAAGAAATTAAAGACTTTGTCTATGCCGTTTTCAAGTAGGTAAGACACTTCATCTTCATAGCGCGCTATGGCAGCAACACGACCCTGGTAACCCGCGTTCTTGAGCTGAGTAGTAATATTTATCGCGTCTTGAATAGAGGGTAATGCCAGCAGTACCAGCTGCGTACTGTTTAAATCTAGATTTTCCCACAGGTCTACATCTTCGCCATCGCCGCAAATTACCTTATGGCCTTCGTTTGCCATTTTCTTAATTTTAATTCTATCTGCATCCATACCACATACATTGACATCAGACAGCTTCGACAGGGCGTTAAATGCGCCTCGGCCTACGCGACCCATACCAATCACTAAAAATTCTGCCTGTGACAAAGTAGGGTAAACATCTTCTTTTAATCGTTCTTCTTTTTCAAACCGCTTAATTTTGTCTTTAAAGCGGTTATATTGAGAATGAGAACCTTTATATAAAATACTTGTGAAGACAAATGAGATAGATACCGCGAGGGCAATAATGACAAGCCATGATTCTGCCAAAAGACCCATGGAAACCGCGACGGCACCAACAATAAGGCCAAATTCACTGTAGTTTCCCAAAACTAGACTGCTTAGGTAAGCGGTTCTTCCACGCAGGCGCAACGAGGTGAAAAGCCCAAAAAACAATATGGCTTTGAAAGGTAGAAAAAGACAGAATACTAAGGCCATCCCAACCATACTCAGGGTAGGTAATGCAGTAAGACCAATCGTTAAGAAGAAACCAATTAAAAACAGATCTTTAAAGCTTAAAAGTGATTTTGATAGCTCAGTGGCTTTTTCATGTTGAGCCAACATGATGCCAAAAATGAGCGCACCCAAATCACCCTTTATGTTCACTAGTTCAAATAATTGATAACCGCCAAGTGCTAATATAAAACCGGTAAGAGGGAGAAGTTCACCGTGTCCAGATTTGCTTATTATCTTATTAATAAGAGGCATGGCAGGGAATAATGCGAGTAGCCCAAGCGCATATACTGAGGGAAGTTTACCTGTAGCTGCCACGAGGAACACTACCGCAAAAACGTCTTGCATCACTAAAATGCCAATGGCTAAGCGTCCGTGGCGCGTTTTACTTTCACCACTTTCTTCAAGCACTTTTACAACGCAAACGGTACTGCTAAAACTGAGCGCAAAGGCAATGAGCACAGCACTTTGCCAAGAAACGGCGTCAGAGGCTTGAGCGACTAACGCCGCAGCACCGTAGATGACGCAGGTGATAACACCAATCCAGATTAGTGTGTGAGAAACACTGCCGGCCCATACTTCTCTTCGACTTAAATCTTTCAGATTAAGTTTAAGTCCAATAGTGAACAGCATAATGGTTATACCCAAATTCGCTATTTGGGTAAGATCATCAGTTAACGAATAACCAGCGAAGTTGAGAAGAAAACCTGCGATGAGGTAGCCAACAAGTGGCGGTACACCAATTAATTTAACCGTTAATCCACATACGAAAGCAAAGAGAAGAAACGCATACTCCATGGATACTTTAACCCTATTAGTTTTTAAAAATGACGGTGCCGTAAGGTCATCACGCCCTGGTCATAAATAAGTCTTTATGTATGGCAGACCTCAGTGATATAAACATTATCACGTAAAATAAAAAATTCGCATAACAATTACGGCACATCAACTCCACAACTGGTTATGCGTAACTTATTTAATTGATCTTAATCAATAAAATCACATAAAAACAATTAGATAATCAATATTACCTAGACTCAGATGGGAAGCCTAGCGTACAGGGCTTTCGTTTCAGCAATACCAATAAGCAAGCAACGCCAGTCAAAGAAGTAAAGGAAATACAATGCGAAAAACAATTTTATTCACACTAACTGCATTTGTTGCAATCAATGTTGGTTTGAGCGTCATCGAGCCTAGTTTGTGGTGGTTACTCATCGTCACAGTACCATTACTCATCATTGGTTTATATGACGCTTATCAACCGCAGCATGCCATACTGAGGAACTTTCCGTTGATTGGCCGAGCAAGATGGGGAATTGAAGGGTTACGGCCTTATATTCAACAGTATATTATCGAAACGGATACGGGAGGTGCCCCGATTTCTCGTATGTTTCGAAACATCGTGTATCAAAGAGCCAAAGATAGCAGAGAAACTGTACCTTTTGGAACACAGTTGGATACTTACGAAGAAGGCTATGAATGGATGGGCCATTCTCTAGCTGCCCGGGAAGTTGACGATGTGGAACAAAACCCACGTGTGAATATTGGCGGTCCCCATTGCAAACAGCCTTATAGAGCGAGTGTACTCAATATAAGTGCAATGAGTTTTGGCAGCCTATCGAAAAACGCTATTTTGGCATTGAATAAAGGTGCGGCTAAAGGCGGTTTCTATCATAACACGGGGGAAGGAGGCCTTACCCCTTATCATCTTGAAAACAAGGGCGATGTGGTGTGGCAAATCGGCACGGGCTACTTTGGTTGTAGAACCGAGGATGGCAAGTTTGAGGCTGAATCGTTTAAAGAAAAAGCAACGTTAGAAAACGTGAAAATGATTGAAATTAAGCTGAGTCAGGGAGCAAAGCCAGGTCACGGAGGAATTTTACCTGCTTACAAAAACACCCCTGAGATAGCGAAAATTAGAGGGGTAACAGCGGGTACCCAGGTCGACTCACCACCACGGCACAGTGCGTTTTCATCGCCGTTGGAAATGGTTGATTTTATTCAATATCTACGAGATTTAAGCGGTGGAAAGCCCGTTGGGATTAAGCTAGCCCTAGGCAGAAAAAGCGAATTTATTGCTATGTGTAAAGCCATGGTGAGCAAAGGAATAACCCCTGATTTTATTACAGTAGATGGGGGCGAGGGCGGCACAGGCGCAGCGCCGCTTGAATATACCAACTCTATTGGCTTTCCATTACGTGACGCGCTGGCCTTTGTGGATGATTGCTTAATGGGGTTTGGTTTACGTGAAAATATAAAGATTATTGCGTCAGGTAAAATAATCAGCGCATTTCAATTGGCTAAAAACCTTAGCTTAGGGGCAGATTTATGTAACAGCGCAAGGGGGATGATGTTGGCGTTAGGCTGTGTGCAATCTCTGTCGTGTAATACTAATAGATGTCCAACAGGTGTAGCGACACAAGATCCGCGGTTGGCGAGAGGTCTCAACGTTGAAGATAAATTTGAGCGTGTTTATCGCTTTCATCAAAAGACGGTTCATGCACTTATCGATTTACTGTCATCGACCGGCCACAAAAATACCAATGAGTTAAATAGAACCCACATATTTAAGCGTATCGACCAATGTAACGTTGCCCGTTATGACGAAATGTACCCTTTAATTAAAAAAGGCGCTTTCTTGACCGACGAAATACCAGAGCGCTACAAATTACACTATGAGGAAGCTAACGCAGATAGCTTTATGCCCTCTAGCTTGCTTGCGGAAATAGATAAAGAAACAAAGGCAGTGTCCTAGACATCTGCCTTTACCTTAAATCTAAAAAAGGCGTTGAATAGCACTTTCAAATCTAATTAACGTAACCCATTCAGTCGTTGTTTTCAGCCGCTTTTTCAGGGATCCTCAGTTGATATAAACGGTAGTCGGTGGTGCGATAGGGCATCACTTTGTACTTAGGCTGCAAATAGGACACTAGGTCTATAAGTTCACTCACGGTTAATTCATCATTGATAATACGCATAAACGATACACCGTCTTCACTGGTAAAACTTGCTGGGCGACGTGGTGTAAGTTTGTGAGAAGGGTTAATAATACTGGTCACTAATTCACCATAGGTTTTTATTCTACCACTGCTTCCGCCAAGGGGAATAGGGTGGCTTATTAAATAGCGGGCATCACTGTCTGCTTTTTCGCCTGCAACCGTGTGACAATCGTTGCATCCATATTTCTTAAATACCGTTTTACCTTGTTCGATGTCGCCCTCTGGTAAGCTGAATCCTCTAGGGGATTTTGCACCTTGATCGCATGCACTTAAGAAGAGGCACGCCAGTAGCATTATTGTAATACGCATAGTTTTCTCCTTAACCAACCCATGTGGTTCATTAACAAGTATTGTCTAAATATAACTGACACTATTTGATTTAGCTCAATCCAAAGCTAAAAAACATGCACTACTATTAACATTACGACAAAGTTAAAAGGACAACACTATGCAGAGCTACGATACCATTTTGGTACCCATTGATGTGTATTCTGATTACGAGCTGGTAGTCGAAAAAGCACTTGCGATAGCGAGTAGCAGTCAACAATTACATCTATTATATGTGGCTTACCCGCAGACTAATGTAGAGCCTTATGGATTTTTTCTAGAGAAAGACTTTTCACAAGAAGTACGTGAACACGCATTAAGAGTATTGAAAGATGTGGCAGATAAATACGAAATACCACAAACTAACATTAACGTAGAGATTGGTTCGCCTTCAGATGAGATACATCATTTGGCAGAGAAAATAAGCGCAGATTTAATCGTTGTCGGTACTCATGGACAAAGCGGTTTGAAACTACTTTTAGGCTCTACTGCGAATGCCGTATTACACGGTGTCAAAACCGATGTATTAGCAGTGAAAGTATAAAAGTCTCGCAGTAACCATCCAAATACACATATAAAAACAAGAGCAAAAACAGTGGAGCTTTCGAAAGCTCCACTGGCACTAGCACTTAACTATGCTATTAGAATTAGCTAATTAAATTCGCAACTTAAATCCTACGTCTAAAACTTTATAACGCTTTGATTGATAAATCGCAGCTGTCTGTCACAAGAGTGCGAATAGTACTTTCAAGATTTTTAAGGTGAGAGTAGTGAAGGGCAGTTTCCCCACCAAATTTAGTACTGTTAATAGTAAACACAACATCGGCATCACGTGATGAAACGCAAAGGCGAATGGAGTCATCACTTTCATTTACAGGCACATGCATGTAAAGCGGTTCGTTATGAGAATCTAAATAGCTAAGCGCTTCAGAATCACTTTTAAACGGCGTTTGTTTTTCAGGTTGCAGCTTCCAGCTTGACGAGGGAACCACAATTTCTGCCAATAATTTTCCATGTTTAGAATCAATTCTATTACTCATAGTATCTCCTTGTTTTTGAATCTATTCAGTATTACTTAATGGATACGCAATAATGGCAAAGTAAGTTCTAATTTACCCAGACAGGAATGTTCCAATGAAACAATTCAGTTACGCGTAACAGATTTGTGCGTATAAAGCATTGTTTTATCAATACTTTAATAATTAATTCATTAATGCTGAAAACACTAGCGCTTATGCTTTGAAGACAGTTTTGCCATGCCGCCACGTTTAACACTGGCTTGTTTGGTATAGTGGCCTGGCATCTCCGGTGACTGCCAGCCCCCAGCTAACTGCAATTCGGGTAAAGATGCGCCGTCTTCCGCTAACGAAACTGCTCCACCAACTCGTCCACTGTGTGGCGTGATATTTTCTTGAATACCTGCCCGGACTGCAATGCGCTGCCACAACCTATAAATACTAGAGTAATTCAACACGGCGTCTTGGTTTACGCTATGACTTTCTTGATAAGGATGAAGCGCCGTTTTGTGATTGTTAACTCGCCTAAACAATACACCTTTACTAATTGAACGAGGGTCATTCTGATCTCGAGGAAGTGATGTAGAAGGGTTATTATTTGCCTCGTTGATGTATTCGTTAATCATAGAAAGTGTACTCGATGAAACATATCTATATTGGCCATCGCCACTTTGGTCGCTCTTGGAAGATACAACGAGTACAGTGTTATTTCGATGAGAAATGTGTTCAATGCACACCCTGACTAATTCGTCTGCACGAAGAAGGGCATCGAACATAAGATTAATAATGGCTAGGTCTCGAAGTTCGAGCAAGGAATCCGGGATGATTTTATTATTGATCTGCTCAACCATTTCAATGGTGAGTGGTACCGCTTGTTTATGAGACATACGAAATTTTTTGTTCTCTATAAGCGACAACCGAATAAAATCTCTAAGGTAGACCGAACGAATAATCGGGTTAGGTAGCTTTGCCATACCTAAGAACTTACTCAATGCTGAAAGCCGTCGCTTGATGGTTCTGTAGGCGAGGGGAGTTTGGCATAGCAGCGCAACGTATTCTTTTATGCATTCTTCATTGTTGGTAAAGCTATTGTTCAAACCTTGAAAGTTATTCTGCTTACAGAAAATCGAAAATTCGTTGTAATCACTAATATAAGCTCGCTGTGTGTTGTAAGGCAGTTTAGAAAATATATCTGTGAAGTATTTCTGAAAACTTTGGTCCGCAGACGAATAGGCATGATTTTCTGAAGTTTCTGAAGTAACACCGTATGCATCATCTGAAACTTCTGCTGTATTTGCCAGCGGTACTGGGAACAATTGATGGGAACGATGCTTAATAGTCTTATTTGTCATAAAGCCAAAGCCTCAACGGATTTCTTATCAAATGTGGGTAGCCTTGTTCGAAAAGGGCTCTTACTCACTGAGTTTAAAAGTATTAAATGAATCAAGTTAACGAATCAAGTGACGTGTATGTTGACGATTTTTCTCTGAAACAGCTTATGGAGCAACTTAAGGGACACTTATGGGATATCTTTTGGGGAAGAAAAAGACAAGATTAACAATAAACCAATCAGCGTTCTTAATGTTAGGCGTCACAAAGCGGGAACATACTCATAAAATCCGCAGTCAACACAAAGTACTGAAGAGCTAAAATTATTTCTAACCATATGAAAATATGTACTTTTTTAAGTGTTCACGCATGATAACTGTAATTATCATGCGTGAACATTCAGCATGATAATATAGGTAATATAAGCCCGATTCAGATACCGTAAAACCCCCTACAAACCTTGTGCAAAATAACACATAACTGTGCATGTATACAGTTGTTGGTGGTATTTTAGGGTAAATTAGACTATAGCAACAGCTATGTGGCTCAAAAAACAGGCGCTCCTACGTAAAATCTGAGGCGTTTTCCAGACATCTACCTTGCAGAATTCGCGAAAATGAACCTTTTCCATATACCGTTACCTTTCAATAAACGAGAACTATGAGAAGCGAGATCTTCTTCATTGTATTAGGCAGAATCCTTCATCACTCATGAAGGTGAATCGCGGTGCTGCTCAAACTATAAAACAATTTTAATATGAATTAAAACCCGCGAATTCAAACATCAATTCAAATCTCAATTCAAAACCTAGTTTAAAACTGGCCCTGGCTGCTACGTGTAAAAAGCATAGAAAGCGTAAAGCACTTATGAACACTCCGTCGGTAGTTAACACACTTATGTTTTTACTTTGAAAAATTTGAAGTAGGAGATAGAAAGTAAAGTGGTTTAACCCAACCTAGTAAATCAAAACAGCTATTCTTGAGTTCTTCTTTAAGTAATGTCCAAACTCTTACGGTATTTAATCCCAGATGAGCAATATTGATAAAATTTGTCCTCCATATAGTCATCGCTAGTAAATTAAATATCGATAAATAATCTCAAAAACTCAAGCAGAAATAGGAAGCTAATAAGCCTATTAATCGCTAGATATTAAAAACTACGACAAATTATTTAACTACGCCGCTGAACTCATCTTTAGCTTTCTATGCATCGCTTTTAATCGCTAAACTATAAATCGAAAGAATTAAATTGGAAATGAATGATTAACTGAATATGCCTTTATAGTTGAAAAGTATTTAATTTAAAAAAATTGAAATGCTTATTTTTGATTTAGCCATAGAGTACTTGTACTGGATATCAGACCGCCATACTAATCTTTGATATATAGGCCGCTATTAACTCCGGTATGTAACAAAGAGCCTTTACTTGAAGTGTCATTGAATTAAATCAAAAGCACACACGTCTATTATTAATCGATACTTTGCTTTTCACTGAATGCGATTAAAAGAGCCAGTATAAGAGTGTTTTTTTTAATTAAAGAGCTCTAAAACCTCTCTGTATAAAATAAGAGCCAATAAAAGATGGATAGGTGATACACCTTCTAAATTGCCGACGCCTTTTTGGATACTTTAACAGTCTATTTAACATAATATACATTGTGCGTAATTATGTATTGTGATGCTTTAGGGGCGTATCCGTTGCTGCTTGGTTGGTTTGCTGTGCGTGAAGACTTACCGACTTTTACCGCATCTGCAGAGCTTTGCAGTCAGTTATATCTTCATGGGATTTTAGATGGCTCTTCACGAGTTTGTTTACGGTGTTTTTAACTGGCTTTTTGAAGGCTTTTTGCAGGCTTGTTTTGAAAAGCTTGAATTGGTCTATATTTGATAGTGACTACGTTACTAGCAGCTTTATGTATAGTTTTGCGCATTATTCAAATCGTCTTCTACGTGAAATCTGACGTACTACACCTCACATTCTTTTATTTAATTCACGTAGCGTCATTTTATAATCTTGGGGGCACCCCAAAGACGTTCGCATAGACTTTAGTGCTTTCTTTTATTTTACTTCTATCACAAACTGTAATTTAATTGGCTCGTTTTATTACTCTCAATTAAAGTGCGACCACGCTTTTTCGTTTTCTGCTTTTTAGCTTTTTATTTTTCAGTGCTTAATCAAAGTTTTAATACTCGGTTTTTATCCACGGCTTGAGTGACTTGTTTGTTGTCCTTTTTCCAAAGTTTATTATTTAGTTCCACTTCGATGATTTATGTAATTAGTATCATTATAAGTTCTTTGGTAGCCGCCAGTTTTTAACCAGGCCTTGATGATAATTTCAGAACGCTATTCTGAAATGCCCAAATTTTCTGATGATTGAAATAAATGCTGAACATTTAAGTGTCTTACTTTTAGTTCTTAGCAAATGGTTTTTAAAGGACTCGAGTGTTAGCTAGTGGCTTTGACACCGATCTCAAAAATCAAATCGCCTGAGAGATTTTAAAAAATTATCGAGGCTGTATATGATTTTCTTTATGAGAGTAACGGTTATTTTTATCAAAACAGATAAAAGAGAATAAAGCTAGTTTGATAATGACTAACGATTCTGTTTATACAGATTAAGATTATTGGAAAGACTGTGGCGGTTTTTTATTATCCTATGAATCACTATCCTATGAAATAGTAGCGCGGCTTGGTCTTGGACTAGGGCTTGGAAACTGGTTTTCCAGTAAGTTAATGCGTCACGCAGGGTTTGCTGTGAGTTAATGCATCACGCTGATTTTTTTTGAATAATTAGGTGTCGACGCTGTTTTTGAAATACATGCATGCAAGGTTCTTAAACTTCATATCAGCAACGAGAATCAATTATTACAATAACAATAAAACAGTGCTGACCGCCCTACTTTCTTCGTTACTAGATTACTGGTTATTAGGTTTTAGGACGTGTTTTGCTACAACCTATTTTTCGAATTCGAAAACACAATATTGAGGTTTTAGGTTTTAGGTTTTAGGTTTTAGGTTTTTGGTTTTAGGTATTAGGTAATAGGTTCATCAACTTTTATCAGCCATCTAGCCGTTGATGCCAAAAAAGCACTATTTTTTAGGTGCTAATTTCTAAGCGCTAAGTTTTAGGCCTTAATTCTTAACGTTAATACTTGGCCGCTAGAGCCTAACCCTTTACAGGTTTAGAGTAAGACTTTTTAAGCAGCCCGAATCCGAATGCCGCCATTGTCACTGCCACAATACCGTTTAAGTAATTGAAAAAGGCGTAAGGTGCATAAGATAAAACGTCGACTTCAAGGGTTGCGGCATAAAATGCACCTGCCGTTGTCCAAGGAATAAGGCCCGTTGTCATTGTGGATCCTTCTTCCACTGAGCGTGAAAGTACGGCGCTGTCTAATTGCTGTTGCTCATATTTTGGCTTAAAAAGTTGGCAACTAAGAATAATTGAGATGTAGGCTTCTCCCATCGCCACATTACCCACAAAGCCAGATACAATAGTGCTAGCAACGAGACTTGCCGTTCGTTTTACTCTGGCAATACTGCCAGCAAGAAGCGAACTTAAAAAACCGGCTCCGTGTAAAACGCCGCCTAAGGCGATAGCCATTAAGGCAAGCAATAGTGTCCAGCTCATGCTCGTTATACCGCCGCGACCGAGTAAAGCGTCTAAGTTCTCAATGCCAGTCGATTCCGGTTTATTTTCCCATAGCGCATTCAACACACTGATAAAACTCTCGCCTTGATAAAAGATGGCAATAAACACGGCGAATAAAATACTGAATGACATGGTGACTTCTGCAGGTACTTTTTTAATGCTTAAGGTGGCCAATAATATAAGTGGAAGCAAGGTCACAATGGGTGTCAGACTATAGTTGTTTGCCAGCGCATCTTGAATTAACGCGACTTCACTTAGGTTAAGGTTTTGATCTCCATAGCTTAACCCTATGACTACAAAAATGATGAGGGTGATAATAAATGTAGGTAACGTGGTAAAAAGCATGGAATAGATATGGCGAAACAGTGTGGTTCCAGCACTCATTGCTGCAAGGTTTGTGGTATCTGAAATAGGTGACATTTTATCGCCAAAGGTAGCACCACAAACAATCATTCCCGCCACCAATGGAAGTGGAATATTCATGGTGCTTCCTATACCTATTAACACAACGCCCAGTGTACCCACGGTGCCCCAAGACGTTCCGGTTGCCACAGACATAATCGCGCACAGTATCATGCCAACGGCTAAGAATAAGCTAGGGCTTAGCCAGCTCAACCCGTAATACATCAGCGTCGCGATTGTACCGCTGTGCATAAAACTGGAAATTACCATGCCAATCAATATAAAAATATAGATAGCGGGCATGGCGCGAGCCAGTGAATTTGTCATTAGCTCGCGAATTTGTAGGTAGTTGTACCCAAGTAAATAGGCATTTAAACCCACCCATATTAGGCACAAAAACATCAGCGCATGCAGACTAATACCCAGTCCAAAAATACCGCCAGCTAGTGCAATAACAATCACGCTAAAGCAGATGAAAGACTGCAGGAATGAAGGCGTGCGCAGTGGCGATATAGTGGATTTGGACATAAGTAGTTAAATTGCCTATTAGCGACTAATTAATGGAATAAAGCGCATGTTTTCTTTGTGGATACTATTTGTTATTGGAGCTATTCGTCTCTGGTGCGACTTGTTATTGGTACTATTTATCATTGGCGCCGCGGTAGATTTTTTCTAACCGCGCTTTATCTTGCTCAAAGCACAGTTGCTGCTCACTGCGTTTAAAGCTTTGTGTGGCAAAGTCATTCGCCACTTTTGAAAAATCAGACGCTAATTCGCTACCGGTGTCTTTTTTGAGTTTCTCGAAACACGCAGATAACGTTTGTAATGACTTTTGAATTCTTATGGCAACTTCAATGTTGCCAGCGCCATCTCTTGCGATACTTGTATATGCGTCATCAAAGATATCGTGTATTGAAATTTTAGGAACGGAAATGCGGTTGTACTTTGGTTTCTCATAATGGGGTTTGTCATTATGCGGTTGTTCACAGTTATTGTCGTCTGAGCTCTTTGCTGCTTTATTATGGTTGAAGGCGCGCCCGTCCTGATTGGTTTTGTCAGTGTTCTTATTTGGTTTTGACCACAACAGCATTAAACGGGTGATACTGCTAACAATGCCGATGGCAGTTCCGTGGTCGTTTACCGATGGAGACAACGCACGTGACGCTATTTCTGCTAGCACAATAAAACCAAAGCGTGGATCAGCCTCAAAGGAGCGCGACGAACTTATACTAAACGCTGAGGTTAACCCTTCACAGTCAATATCTTTATTCACGTAAGCGATGTTCTTTTCCGGCGTAACAAATTCCCCAGGCAGCATGGCAATGTTAACAAATATATCGTTGTTGTTTGCCCACTCTTGAATCTTGGCAAGGTCTATTAGCTGTATGTACCCAACCTCTGAGGTCTGTACCGCAAAACTCCCCTGCTCTTTAATGTCGCTTGCTGGTATTGCGCCCAAACAAGGGGTTTTAATTCGCTGTTCAATGGCGCGCTGCGTCGCTTCTTCAACTTTCAGTGTGGTTGATTCAACTCGACCTAAACGAGCTACACTGTCCACCCAACGAATAAAGGTTAAAATTACCACGGCAAATGCCAAACAGGTAATACAGAAAAGCAGGAATACACCCGCCTGTTCGTAAAATCCCTGGCTCATTGCAGTCAGAGCAACTGCACTGTATATAAACGCGCCAACAAATGTTGATAACGCGTTTTGCGATACATCATCTGAAATGATGAGCCCGAGTGAGCGAGGTGTTGATGACTGGCTTGCAGATGCATACGCATTGACCATGGCTCCGGCGGAAAACGTGGCAATCACCATCATGCTCGACGCCATAATAGATAGCAGTGTTTTAACTGAATCAGGTTCAATTTTTGGTAGGTGTTCAGCAAGAGAAGTGCCGTCTACTATCTTTGCAGCGAAAACCGCGAGTAGCGAAAGCAGACAGAAACCTAAAGGTTTAATCCATAGTTTTTCTTTAAAACTGAATAGCAAAAACCGTATTTTATCTACCGACAATGGCGCGTCCATACCTTTACTCCTGTTGGTTTTTACTTGTTAGTATTGTTATCTGATGCTTACTTATATTCGGCGGGGGTATAAATAGCAAGGGCGAATATAGGCTCGCCCTTTTACTTACGTTACCAATTAACTTGCTGGTGTCTTGTTTTTGTTGCCGGCGCACCGTTTAGAACAGTATCGAACGTGCTCCCAATCTCTTTCCCATTTTTTACGCCAGCTGAATGGCCTGTTACACACTGGGCACATTTTGGTAGGTAGATCAGACTTCTTCATTTTTCGTTATCTTCGTTAAAAACTTGGCAGCATCCTCTTTCATCGCATTAATATTGTCTTCTTTCATTCGGCCATAGGTCTTAAGGATCATAGCCATGCGATGGTTGTTACTGAGCTTTTCCTTATTCTTATCAATGAAATGCCAATATAAGTAGTTAAATGGACAGGCTTTTGGCCCCGTCTTTTTCGACACTTGATAGCCACAATTTTTGCAATAGTTAGACATTTTATTGATGTAGCTACCGCTTGCTACATAAGGCTTGCTGGCTAAATTTCCGCCGTCACTATATAAGATCATGCCCGCCACATTAGGTAGTTCTACCCACTCATAGGCATCAGCATACACCGCGAGATACCAAGCCTGCACTTGTTCAGGGCTAAGTTCGGTGAGTAAACTGAAGTTTCCAATCACCATAAGCCGCTGTATATGGTGGGCGTAGGCATTTTGCTTCGTTTCTTTAATGCATTGACGCATGCAGTTCATATTGGTTTGAGCGTTCCAAAAGAACTCAGGCACATTTCTGTCGTTATTAAAGTAGTTATCCGTTTTAAGTTGCGGCATAAAGTGCCAATAGAACCCACGAATGTACTCTCGCCATCCTAGGATTTGACGAATAAAGCCTTCGGCGGAATTAAGGGGAACTTGCCCGCTGTGATAGGCTTGCTCCGCGGCGCTTATCGCTTCTTTGGGTGTCAGCATGCCGCAGTTTAAGTAAAATCCAATATGTGAATGATACATCCACGGCTTGCCTTCAACCATTGCGTCTTGATACTGACCAAAGTTAGGCAGGCGTTCCTCAATAAACGTATTCAGTACCTTAAGAGCATCTTTACGGGTGACAGCAAAAAAGAAGTCGTCTAGGTCGCCAAAATGATCGGCAAACTCGTTTTCAACAAGATCAATGACATCTCTGGTTATATCGTCAACATCAAAGGTGCTGTGTTTTGGTACTTTATGATCGTCTGGCATCGATTCGCGATTTTGTGCATCATAATTCCATTTGCCGCCAACAGGATCTTTACCTTCCATGAGTACGTTATGCTTTCGACGCATCTCACGGTAAAAAAATTCCATGCGTAGCTGCTTTTTCCCTTCGGCCCAGTCACTAAATTCCTGAGGCGTTGCGAGAAAGCGATTATCTTCTGAGATTTTAACGGGCGTTTTTAGCGTGTTTTCCCATTGCTGCATACTACTTAGCAGACGGTGCTCGCCCGGGGAGGTAACAACCACTTGGTCAAAGTCGCCAGCACTTAATGTTGCTTCAACCTGAGCCAATAGGCTGCCCTTGTTGCGCTCATCATTGTAGGTAACGTAATCTACTGTGTAGTTGTTATCTTTCAGTTCTTGTGCAAAGTGGCGCATAGCACTGAACAAAAACGCTATTTTCTTTTTATGATGCTTTACGTAGGTTGCTTCTTCCCTCACCTCTGCCATTAAAATGGTGTCTTGCGTTTTTGTTGCGTTCGCAATAGCCGGCAGATTATCGGTAAGCTGATCGCCTAAAACAAGAATGAGTGAAGCCATCTATTGTCCTTTAATCTCTTGAAAAGCATCAAGAGCACGCTGCCTAGAGGCTTTTAAATCTACAATGGGTTCGGGGTAACTTTTACCTAACTCTAGCTTGGCGTCTTTCGCTATTACGCCCGGTGTTTCCCAGGGCTTATGAATGTACTTATCGGGAAGATCTTTTAATTCAGGGCAGTATTTACGTACGTATTTACCTTTCTTATCAAACTTCTCGCCCTGCAAAATCGGGTTGAATATTCTAAAGTACGGCGATGCATCGGCGCCTGAGCCAGCCACCCATTGCCAACCTGCACTATTACTGGCTAAATCTGCATCTAACAAGGTATCCCAAAACCATCTTTCACCTTCGTGCCAGCTTAAAAGTAAGTTTTTAACAAGGAATGAACCAACAATCATACGTACTCTGTTGTGCATATAGCCGGTTTGCCACAGTTCGCGCATGCCAGCATCCACAATCGGAATACCTGTATTACCGGTTTGCCACGCTTTCAGTGCTTTCGCGTCTTTGCGCCATGGGAACTTATCGAACTTGTCGTTGAAGTTTTTATTCGGCAATGTGGGGAAATGAAACAGCAGGTAATAGCTAAACTCTCTCCAGCCGAGTTCACTCAAGTAGGTGTCGATACTCTTGTCTTCTGTGGCGCCGAATTTATCTTTTATCGCATACCACACCTGATTGGGAGACACTTCGCCAAAGTGAAGATGGGGAGAAAGTCTCGACGTTCCTTTCATAGAAGGAATGTCTCTGCCGTCTTTGTACTGTCTAGCCGCGTGTTGTATAAACTCTGACAGGTTGTCCGCTGCACCTTCTTCACCGGGCTTCCACATTTTGCTAATGGTAGAGTCCCATTTAATCTCAGGAAGCAAGTTTAGCGCATCAAGTCCATCATCTTTATACTCATCATCCGCGTAGGTAATCCTCGCTGGAGGCGCCTTGGGATAGCGTGGCTCTTCAATTTTTAAGCATCCATTTCGATAGTAAGGTGTATACACTTTGTAAGGTGTTCCATCTTTTTTTAATACCTTCATCGGCTCCCAGAGCAAGCTGCCGTTACTGCTGTAAGCTTCAAAATCACTATCAATAAGCTGTTTTTTAATTTCCTTGTCACGATTTATTTGCCACGGTTCGTAGCAGCGATTCCAAAAAATCGCCTTAGCGTTGATCGCTTCCATAATCTTTGGGATAAGTACTTTCGGGTCACCCTTAAAGATTTTTAAGTGGCCGTTTAGCCTGTCATTAAGCGAGGTAAGCGAGTGATGCAACCACCATTGACTCGCGCTGCCAGGTACCCTCCCATCGGGAGTGGTATCGTCATAAATGTAAATGGGGAGAATTTTACCCATGTCACAGGCTGCGTTAAGTGCTGGGTTGTCATTCACTCTGAGGTCTTGTCTAAACCACATAATACTTACGGGAACGGTCACTTTTTTTCCTTAATGTGTTGCTCTAATCTTTGATTACTAACGTAATTGAACTTGTACGCAATTCGGCGGGTTCAGGATCCGTTGTGATTACAAAAGTGATATAAAAATAAATCTGAGAATTACTATGTCAAATCAAAACCTTAGCAGTGACAATACAACATCAAAACAACGTGGAGTCTTTTGGTTTAGACACGATTTACGGCTTCACGACCAAGTTGCACTAGCCTCGTTGTGTGAGCAAGTAGACGAAATTTCTTTTATTTATATATTTGATGAGAGCTATTTTTCACCCACCAAGTACGGGTTGAAACAGATTGGTGATAATCGATATCAGTTTTTACTGGAAACGCTCAGCGACCTCAAAGCGTCGTTAGAAAACAAAGGACATGAACTCACGGTTCTTAAGGGCAGTATTTCAGAATGTCTGTCTAATGTACTGAAGCAAGGTCAATTTACCCATCTTGGAGTGACTAAACATTGCGGTTTTCATGAACAGAAACAAATAGAGGAACTTGCTCGGTGCTACCCAAACATGTCTATTGTTGAGGGTGAGTCGCTAACACTGTTCAACGAATCTGACTTACCCTTTTCAATTGAAGAGATGCCTGATGTGTTTAGCCCGTTTCGCCGTAAGGTGGAAAAAAAGCTTAGTCCTAGAGAAGTTTGCAGCTCCGTTGACACCTATCCTACTCCATTTGTACTTGAGCACCTTACTGCCGATACGTTAATTATTGAAGACGAACTCGCCAACCAACACCAAACCTTGCAGCAGAGCAGTAATGACTTTGAAGGTGGTGAAAGTGCAGCCCTTGAGCATCTAAACAAATACCTATTTGAGTGGCATGCTGCATCCACCTACAAAGAAACGAGAAACGCCTTGGACAGTTGGCGTGATAGCACAAAGTTGTCACCGTGGCTGGCCGTAGGCGCATTGTCGCCAAGAGAGGTAGTACGCCAAGTTACCTTGTTTGAAGAGCAGGTTGAGAAAAATGAATCTACTTATTGGATTTATTTTGAACTGTTGTGGCGTGAGTTCTTTCATTGGCTTCAAGCAAAGTACGGTGAAAAATGGTTTAAATTTGGTGGTATTCAGCAAAAAGTGCCCGGCACAAAGCATAACCCCAAGGTGTTTGTGGATTGGTGTAATGGCAATACCGGTTACCACATCATTGATGCCTGCATGAAACAGCTCAAAGCGACAGGCTATATGTCTAATCGCGGAAGGCAATTAGTAGCGAGCTGTTTTGTACACGAATTACAGCAAGACTGGCGCTTTGGTGCAGCGTGGTTTGAAAATCAGTTACTCGATTTTGATGTGGGCAGCAATTGGGGCAATTGGCTTTATCTTGCCGGCGTGGGAAGCGACCCTCGTGGACACAGGCAGTTTAACCTAGATAAACAAACGGCCACCTACGACCGCGACGGTGCATTTCGCAATAAATGGTTAACTTAAGTGTTTTAGAAAACGAGATGTTTAAGAAAATGAATAGCAAGCAGGTGAACATAGAAGTATGACTCAACAAGCCGTTTCTGTAATTTGGCTTAAGCGCGACCTCAGGCTTCGAGACCATCAGCCGCTGTTTGATGCTGTAAATAACGGTGACAACATCCTTTTACTTTATTGTTGGGAACCGTCCTTGCTTGCCGATCCTCATATGGATGTTCGTCATTGGCGATTTGTAGAGCAGAGTCTTGCTGATATTAACGCCCAATTACCCAGCGGTATTCAAGTATTGCAGATGCACATGGAGGTGCATGAGGCTCTATCGCAGATTCAGGAATATTTCTCCATATCCTCCCTAAGAAGTTACCAAGAAATTGGACTTTTGGTTACGTATAACCGCGACAAGGCAATAGCAACTTATTGTATTAAAAACAAAATACCATTTTTAGAGTGTAATACAGGCGCAGTGATAAGGGGCTTGCCTAACCGTGCACGTTGGCAGAAAAATTGGGAGGCACACTTTAATTCCCCAACCTATGATTTCGATATTCAGTTGGCAAAATGGGTAAATTGGACTCAGCATGCGCGTTTAGCTGATAGCGACACCACCTACTCGGCTTTTTCACTTTCTGGCTCAAGTTCTGATGTGAAACCTGGCTCAATTTCAGGTGCGCTTCAAAACCCATTAGTATCAGGTGGCGCAACAGCATCAAGTAGCGCAACAGAGGGCTCACCTGAAGGCTCATCTGAAGGCTCATCTGAAGGCTCATCTGAAGGCTCATCTGAAGGTTCATCTGAAAGCTCACATGTTGAAGAAAGTGGCCAAATGCAAAAAGGGGGAGAAAAACGAGCGTGGCACGTAATGAAGCATTTCTTTGAGGAGAGAGGAAAGTATTATCACAAGCATATATCTCGCCCTTTTGATGCTCGTCGTTCCTGTTCGCGATTAAGCCCCTATCTTGCTTGGGGGAATATCTCCATCAGGCAGGTTTATCATTTTGTTGAAAAAGAAAAGCAAGTAAAGAAAGCGTCCGCCGGTAAAGACAAAGCACTGTGGTCGCGAGCACTGTCGGCATTAACATCTCGGCTGCATTGGCACTGTCATTTTATTCAAAAGTTTGAAAGTGAACATACTATTGAATGGCGACCGATGAATGCTGCCTATGAAAAATTTCCATTTATTGATGGCCCCGAGGCAGAGCGACGTTTTTATCATTGGAAAAACGGGACTACCGGCTACCCATTGGTTGATGCCTGTATGCGGGCTCTCGCCCAAACGGGTTACATTAATTTTCGAATGAGGGCAATGGTCACAAGCTTTTTGTGCCATCATCTCAATGTACATTGGCTAAAGGCGGCGCACTATTTGGCCACACAATTTTTAGACTTTGAGCCTGGTATTCATTACCCGCAAATTCAAATGCAGGCCAGCGTAACAGGCATTCATACGGTGCGCCTCTACAATCCACATACTCAATCTATGAAACTGGATCCAGAGGGCGTGTTTATTAGGAAGTGGGTACCAGAGCTAGCAGAATTGCCCGGTGACACTGTGCATGCTCCCTACGCCATGCCGCCCTTAGAAGCGATTATGCTGAATTTCGATGTTGAAAAAGACTATGTGTTGCCAATTGTGGATATTGGCAGTATGGCGAGAAAGACTGGGGAAAGATTGTGGCAGTATAGAGAACGCGACGACGTATTGCGCGAAGCTCGTCGAATAGTGCATCGCCACACCATGCAAAACAGCCCGAGTAGACAGTGGCTAAAAAAGAAAGCCTAGTTTCAGTTATCACCTACTTTGATTATCACACCACCTGTTAACGATTGTTTTTTCTGAGCCACTCGGTAAGAAGCTTAATTTGCCCGCATTTGTACGATGCATACATAAGGCGCATGGCATTTGACATGGCCTCGCTATCTGTCCACCCAGTCTTCTCGCGAATTTCGTCGTAACACGCTTTGGCTTCTGGAGACACATAGCCGCGCACGAGTTTTTTACCGGCTTCTTTTTGACGTTCTCTAAAGCGTCGCTGTTTATCAGCATTTGCTTTCGCTTTATCGCTGTTATTTTTTTGAAGCGCTGTTTTTGATTGTTTTTCTGTCATATTGTTCAAGTACCTTTTGAAGAATTTAGTGTACCACGCGTTTTTCTTTATAAAAATGACTGTTCGGAGTTGTTTAGCGCACAACTGTTCGCTAAATTAGCACTGAAATTTAAAACAATACGAGTTGGGAATGTCTGAGAGAAAAAATAGCTTTACTAGAGACGACTTACTAGCGTGTAGTCGTGGGGAAATGTTTGGACCAGGTAACAGCCAACTTCCTGCACCTAATATGTTAATGATGGACCGTGTGGTTTCAATTACAGAAGATGGTGGAGAACACGGTAAAGGTGAAATTATCGCTGAGTTGGATATATCACCAGACCTATGGTTTTTTGACTGTCACTTTCCTGGCGATCCGGTCATGCCCGGCTGTCTTGGCTTAGATGCAATGTGGCAGCTTGTCGGTTTCTTCCTAGGCTGGAGCGGCGGTCCAGGCAAAGGCAGAGCATTAGGCGTAGGTGAAGTTAAATTTACTGGCCAAATTTTACCAACAGCAAAGAAAGTCACTTACAAACTCACTATGAAACGCGTGATAAAACGTAAACTTTTCATGGGTATGGCTGATGGCACTGTTGAAGTTGATGGTAGAGAAATTTATGCGGCGAAAGACCTCAAAGTAGGTCTATTTCAAGATACATCAAATTTCTAATTTTTCCGCAAATACAAAAAAAGCCCCTTATTTGAAGTGACCCCCAATAGTTGGACTATCCAATTACTGGGGGTCTTTTTATGTCCAAACATCACAGAGCATTTAAGTTAAAGCTAGCGCGACTAGCGCAAGAAGAGAGTTCAGGAGTCTTAGGTTCAAAGTTTGAGGTACGCTCCAACCTTGTCCGTTATTGGTCTCAAGTTTATCGCATTAATGGCGCTGATAGTTTTACTCACAAGCAACGTCCATACTCCTTCGAATTTAAAATTCATGTCCTTAAAGCTATGTCAGAGAATAATTGGCCACTGAGTTATACCAGTGCCTATTTCGACTTATCATCTCCTGGTATTTTATTTCAATGGCAAAAGCATTATGCTCACGAAGGAATAACCCGTCTAAAACCACAGAAAAAAGGTAGGCCTCGCGTGACGAATGATTCTTCAACTCCTAAACCATCAGCAGACATGTCTGAAAAAGAGCTCAGAGAAGAATTGGATTATCTACGTGCAGAGAACGCTGTCTTAAAAAAGTTAGAAGCCTTGGCTCAAGCCAGAAAGAAAAAAGCAAAGACAAAACGATAGTTGTCGAAGAGCTCAAGGCAAAATACAGCATACAACACTTATTAAAGGTCACAGGGCTTCCCAAGAGTGTGTATTACTACCAGCGTAATACACTGAATCGGCCTTGTTCCAACACTGACTTGCGCGTGAAAATACGTGATATCTATCACAAGCATAAAGGGCGATACGGCTATCGTAGGATAACTTATGCGCTAAGAGCGACGGGCTTAGTGGTTAATCATAAACGTGTACAGCGCTTGATGGGCGAACTTGGCTTGAAATCAAAAGTCAGACCTAAACGCTACAAGTCTTACAAAGGTGAAGTCGGTAGAATCGCTGAAAATGTTCTTCAACGTGAGTTCATGGCAAAAAAGCCAAACCAAAAATGGGTGACCGATGTCACTGAATTTAAGGTCAATGGCCAGAAAGTATACCTGTCGCCGATAATCGACCTGTTTAACCAAGAAGTGGTCAGCTATGAGGTGCGAACATCTGTCACGTTGCCCTTAGTCACTGACATGCTTAAAACCGCAACAGCAAAGCTGCTGGAGCATGAGAGACCACTCATACACTCAGACCAAGGTTGGCAATATCAAAATAAACGATACCAACAACACCTGGCAGAACATGGGCTGCTCCAGAGTATGTCCAGAAAAGGAAACTGCTTAGACAATGCCGTTGCAGAGAACTTCTTCGGCATATTAAAAACTGAGATGTATCACAATGAAACGTTCAAAGACGCAAATGAACTCATTGAAAATATCAAAGAGTACATCGACTATTACAACAACGAACGCATTAAGCTAAAACTAAAAGGCCTGAGTCCGATACAATATCGAAATCAGGCCTTGGTTGCCGCTTAGAAATGAGTCCAACTTAATGGGGTCACTTCAGGTTGTCACCAACCCTCGCTTTTTTTTCGCTTTATTTCGACCTTTATAATTGGGGCCTTGATATAGCGCCGTAATACTAGCGCCTTTACATTAGCACTCCCTTCGCAGCCTAAAGCCAGCTAGGCTGTTTGTCTTCAAACGCGCTGATAGCGCTATCAAGCTCAAGAGTTTGACCTATTGCATCAAGGCCTTTTATCAGGTTAGTTTTGTGATGAGGTGCAATATCAAAACTAAACGATGTGTCGTTAAAGCTCACTGTCTGCGCCGGCAAATCCACAGTAATAGCGACCGTAGGATCTGCTTTTACAGCATCAAATAAAGCGTCCATTTGTTCGCTACCTAACGCAACAGGAACGAGTTGGTTGTTAATACAGTTGCCATAAAAGATATCAGCAAAGCTGGTGGCAATAACGGTTTTAAAACCAAAATCGGCCAGTGCCCAAGGTGCGTGCTCTCGACTTGAACCACAACCAAAGTTTTCACGAGCCAACAATACGCTAGCGCCTTTATGCTCTGGCTTGTTCAGTGAGAAATCTGGGTTAGGCTCTTGCTCTTTTAAATCCAAATAGCGCCAATCGTGAAAAAGGTGCTTGCCGTAGCCAATACGGGTGACACCCGTGAGAAACTGCTTAGGAATAATTTGGTCTGTATCCACATTGGCTTGGTCTAACGGTGCTGCAATGCCCGTGTGGTGTGTAAAACCTTGCTCTGACATGTCTTACTCCTGATAGTCTCTAACATCGGCGAAGTGGCCGTTAATGGCTGCTGCTGCAGCCATTGCGGGGCTCACTAAATGGGTGCGTGCACCACGGCCTTGGCGTCCTTCAAAGTTTCTGTTGCTCGTTGATGCACAGCGATCGCCAGAAACCAGTTTATCGTCGTTCATACCCAAACACATTGAACAGCCTGGTAAGCGCCACTCAAAGCCGGCTTGCTCGAAGATTTTATCTAAACCTTCAGCTTCAGCTTGGCGTTTTACTGCCCCAGAACCCGGCACCACAATAGCGGTGACCGATGATGATACTTTGCCTTTTTTGGCAACGTGAGCCGCGGCACGTAAATCTTCTATACGACCATTGGTACACGAGCCAATGAAAACGTGATTGACTGCTACATCAGAAAGTTTTTCACCTGCCTTCAAGCCCATATAGCTAAGTGCTTTTTTCGCGCTTTCTATTTCAATTGGGTCGCTAAAGTCTTCGGGAGCAGGCACTGGAGTATTTACTCCAATAACTTGGCCTGGGTTGGTTCCCCATGTGACCTGCGGTGCTATGTCGGCCGCTTCAAGTTCGACAACCGTGTCAAAGCTTGCACCGTCTTCGGTGTATAAGGTTTTCCAATAGGCAACCGCGTCATCCCAAGACTGTTCTTTGGGTGCGTACTCGCGGTCTTTTAAATACGCGAAGGTAACGTCGTCTGGTGCTACAAGCCCAGCTTTTGCCCCCGCTTCAATACTCATGTTACACACAGTCATTCGCTCTTCCATGGTAAGCCCACGAATGGCCTCGCCCGCATACTCAATCACATGACCTGTTGCACCAGCGTGTCCAATTTTGCCAATGATGGCCAAAATAATATCTTTCGCCGTAATTCCCACAGGAAGTTTGCCATTCACATTAATAAGCATGCTTTTTGCGCGGCTTTGCTTCAGAGTTTGTGTGGCTAAGACATGCTCAACTTGAGAAGTACCTATTCCAAATGCAAGTGCACCGAATGCGCCATGGGTTGCAGTGTGAGAGTCGCCGCACACTACGGTCATGCCGGGCTGTATAAGCCCTAATTCTGGCCCCATTACATGCACGATGCCTTGCTTTTGATGGCCTACAGGGTAGAGCTGAATACCGTGATCTTCACAGTTTTTGGCTAGGGTATGCAGCTGTAGTGCATTATCTGGGCCGCATGCATCAATGGCTAACGAGCGCGTTGATATGCTGTGATCCATGGTTCCCACAGTTTTATCTGGGCGACGCACTTTACGGCCTTTTTCGTTAAGGCCAGCGAAGGCTTGCGGAGATGTCACTTCGTGAATTAAGTGGCGGTCGATATAAATAAGGCTATCTTCGCCTAGTTGGTCGACAATATGCGCTTGCCATACTTTGTCATATAAGGTCTTGGCCATGTGGTATTTCTACTCCTGCGCCATTAATTGTTTAACAATTTCATCGCCTACTTGCGATGTATTTGAAGCTTGGTCTCTTTTATCTTCAGACAGCAGTTCGCCAGTGAGTACGCCCTTTTCAAGAGTGGCGACCACGGCTTTTTCGATAGCATCTGCGGCGTCGTTTAAGTTCATACTGAAACGCAACATCATGGCTGCAGATAAAATTTGAGCGATGGGGTTTGCAATACCTTGGCCTGCAATATCCGGCGCCGAGCCGCCTGCAGGCTCGTATAAACCAAACCCGTCTTCGTTCATACTTGCCGAAGGCAAAAGCCCCATAGAGCCCGTCATCATAGCGCATTCATCAGATACGATGTCGCCAAACAAGTTTGAACACAGCATGACGTCAAATTGCGCGGGGTTCTTCATTATTTGCATGGTGGCGTTGTCGATATAAATATGATCTAACTCAACATCGGGGAAGTCTTTGGCCACTTCTTCTGCCACTTCACGCCACAATCTGCTAGTAACCAATACATTGGCTTTATCTACTGAGGTGACTTTACCGCGACGCTTTTGTGCTGCTTCAAAGGCTGCGACGGCGATACGGCGAATTTCTCGTTTACTGTAGCGCATCGTGTCGTAAGCAAACTCTTCCTCGCCTTCACCCTCACGACCTTTAGGCTGGCCGAAGTAAATGCCGCTGGTAAGTTCACGCACTACCAACACATCTACACCTGATTTAGCAATGTCTTCACGAAGTGGAGACAAACCTTCAAGGCCAGGGTAGATACGTGCAGGGCGCAAATTACTGAATAAATCGAAGTGGCTTCTTAAAGTAAGCAGTGCAGCGCGTTCGGGACGCTGTTCAAGTGGAAGCGTATCCCACTTAGGTCCGCCTATGCTGCCAAATAATATTGCGTCTGCTTGTTCACAACCTAACAGTGTTTTCGCTGGAAGGGCTTCGCCTTCGGTATCGATAGCAAAGCCACCAACGGGAAACTCGGTGCGATTTAGCGTAATGCTAAACTTCTTTTCTACAGCATCTAAGACCTTGTTGGCCTCTTGCATAACTTCTGGACCGATACCGTCTCCGGCTAATACGGCAATTGAAAACTGGCTCATTTACACTCCTACAACGCGTTCTTGTTGATTCTTTTGCTGATCAATCTGGTCGGCCAGATAAGTATTGTTCAGTACAAATATCAATGCTTTTACACCGGCCTCTACGATATCTGTGGCCAAGCCTATACCGTGGAATCGACGATCTTTATATGTGGCGATAACACTCACTTGCGCTAATGCATCTGCACCTTCGCCTTTTGAATCTAGTTTAAAGTCGACAACTTCTAAGTCTTCATGACCAAGAATAGAGATTATCGCTTTAAATGCGGCATCTACTGGTCCGTTACCTGTGCATGCCTGTGTAATCTCTTGTTCGCCCACTTTCATTTTTACGGTAGCGCTTGGGATAATCTCTCTACCCGAATTAGCTTGTAGATAAAGCAGTTGATAGTGCGCTTGGTCGTGCTTTTGCTTATCGAAAAACAACAGCGCCTCAAGGTCGTAGTCGTAAACCTGTCCTTTCTTATCAGCCAGCTTTAAAAACGCATCGTATACGGCCTCTAAATCAAACTCTTCAGGTTTGTAACCTAATTCAGTTAGTCTATGTTTGATAACATGGCGACCCGAACGAGAGGTTAGGTTTAGGTTGTTCTTATTAATGCCCACGCTCTCAGGCGTCATGATTTCATAGGTATTTTGCGCTTTTAAGACACCGTCTTGATGAATACCTGACGAGTGGCTAAAGGCGTTGGCTCCAACAATGGCTTTATTAGATTGCACCGGCATATTACACAGCTGGCTGACAAGTTTAGACGTACGTGAAATTTCCGTGGAATTGATATTAGTATCAATGCCAAGCAGCCCTTTTCGCGTTTGCAAAATCATTGCAATTTCTTCTAGCGACGCGTTACCCGCACGTTCACCAATACCATTTATAGTGCACTCTACTTGACGCGCGCCTTGCTCAACTGCCGCCAGTGAATTAGCAACAGCTAGGCCCAAGTCGTTGTGGCAATGCACAGAGATAATGGCTTTATCGATGTTAGGAACCCGATTGAACAACTGCTGAATAATACCGCCGAACTCAGTGGGTGTTGTGTAGCCAACAGTATCCGGAATATTGACTGTGGTAGCGCCTGCGTGTATAGCTGCCTCAACCATACGGCATAGGTAGTCGATATGTGTTCTGCCGGCGTCCTCACATGAAAACTCCACATCATCGGTGTATTTGCGGGCATGCTTTACCGCAGCCACGGCCATGTCTACCACATCATCATGAGATTTACGCAATTTGGCGCCAACGTGTATTTCCGATGTGGCAATAAAGGTATGAATTCTAAACTGATCAGCTACGCTTAGGGCTTGGCCGCATGCATCGATATCACCGGGAAGGGCGCGGGACAGACCGCAAATCACTGAGTTTTTGATTTCTTTGGCAATCAACTGTACTGATTGGAAGTCGCCAGGTGAAGACACAGGGAAACCGGCTTCAATAATATCTACACCTAGTCTCTCAAGCGCCAGTGCAATCTGTAACTTCTCTTTGGCACTTAGACTTGCTGGCAAGGCCTGCTCACCATCTCGCAACGTGGTATCAAAGATTTTCACTTGATTTGTCATGACGCTCTCTCAATTGAATAGTTAAAAAAAAACCCGTGCTGAGCACGGGTTTTTGTGTGATTAGTCGCTGGTCGCAATCTACCCGTGCAGTCTGGCTGCCTTGAGGAGTAGAGTAATTAGAAGAAAACGAATACGCATTTTTCGAAAATCTTTGCTGACCAAAATTGATAGCGACAATTTAACCATGTGAGCCTTGAACGTCAACCATTGTTTACCATATTGATTAAATTTTTATGAAAAAATTGATCTTAACGCTCATATTAGGATGGCTATCCTAATTGGTGGTGTGAGCTCTCTGGTTTTATGTGTTAAACGTCCGTTTGATTGCTGCTAATGCAGATTATGAGTTTGGCTTTTGAAATGGTTAGTATGTTTGTACTCTTTTTGACTGATATGAAGAAGTTATTAAATGAATTAATACTTATTATTTTTGTATTTTTATGCATGTTTGGTTTGGAATGGCATTATTAATGTCTCCTTAAAAGAAAAAAGGGCGTAGACAAGTCCTTTATTTCAATAAGGTAAAGTTCTTCCAGTTTATTTGAGTAGACAGCCGCATTTCTCTAATAGACAGTGCACGAGGTGATACTCGAGATTTGAAGTTCCAAGCATGACCCGAGCAGGCGCTCGCCATGATGGTTTTCGTTGGTTTAAGAAGAGTTTTACTATCAAAAGTTCCGTAGCTTTCAAGTCCACTTTCACGAGACTCTTCATCTGAGCTTTCAATTGAATGACTAGCCTGCTTATTTCTTCGATTCGCTTCCTGACTGTTTCCCCGATTGATTCCATCAACTGTAAACCAACCGTGTTTGTTCAAATGAACGACATCGTCTACCAACATCGTTTTGTCGATAGCGTCTAATTCAAGGTGAATACCTTCAATGGTTTTAACTAAGACCGGAACAATTAACCCATAGTCGGCATGTTTTCTAAACCATTGCGCCGTTGCATCAGCATCCTGTGGTAAACGAGGCGCAGATTTTGGCTGCTTTGCATACCAGCTTCCGTTATAGGTATCGGTAGATAGTGGGGTGGGGTTGGTTACAAAATATCGAGCGACACTTCTAATATGATGAGGCAAGCCACCAATTCGGCGTTTTAGGATAGACGCATTACTGATACCGCTGTGGGCAATAAACAAAAGTTCTCTTTCATATAGCGCCGTACACACTTCAGAAAACTGTGCGTGATTACCACCTAGCTCGCCTAAGTCGTTAAAAAAACCTGATTGTGTTTTTGGCGGATGACTTTTTGTGCTCACGTTAACATCGCGTTTTGACTGTCTCTGCACTAACCGTATCAAGAATACTGCTATCTCGCCACTGCTCGCTTATTAATTGCGCTAGAAGTGAAGAAAGAAGAAATGCATTTTGCGAAACGCCTGATCGGATTATGGTTCGGGCGGCGGCTTAACGCGATGAGTATTATTAGCATAATTGATAATACTTTTTTTGCAAAAGTTAAATTGTCTGGCCATCACTAATAGCTTCCTCATCAACGTCAAAATCAATATCAACATTCGCCTCACCTAATAAATTACCAATTCCACATTTTTGGTAAGTTTCTAGGAAGGTGTTGTTTTTCCTTTTGTTATTTCAAAATCAGTAAATTAGCGGCCTAAGGGCCTGTTTCAATAAGGCTAAGTAAAATTTAAATAAAATTTACATTAAAAACAGTTTGGTATTACCAACTACAGTCTTAATTCCGCTTTTTGTTTACATTCTTGGTTGACCAATAAAGTTTTTTGGCTTAACTTTGTGAACGCCTTGTGAACGTATTGTAAGTTTTTATCTGGCAGGGCATATGACGATGAAAAATAATTCTGTGATTCAGGTGGGCTAGTAACTCACTTTTCAATCCTTAAAGGAAACACAAATGGGACACAAACTATCCAAGATTACACTTGCCGTGCTGTCAGCTACATCACTCAATTTTGCCTCAATGGCCCATGCACAAGAGGCTGAAGAGCAAGGCAAGCAAGAAAAAGAAGTTGAAGTGATTGAAGTTTCAGGCATTCGCGCTTCACTCGCAAGCGCCCTGAACGAAAAGCGCTTTAGCAATAACTTAGTTGAAGTTATCGAAGCCGAAGATATTGGTAAGCTGCCTGATCAAAACTTAGCTGAAGTCCTCGAAAATATTACCGGTATTCAAATTACGCGTTCTGCTGGTGTTGGTACTGGCGTGCAAATTCGTGGTACAGACGCAAACAGAACAGAAATCAACGGTGTTTCAACAGTAGGTTCTGGCGCAGGTCGAAGCGGTATAAACTTCGAAGACGTGTCAGCTGCAATTATTGCAGGCCTTGAGGTAACGAAATCTCCAGATGCGAAAACTATCGAAGGTTCAGTCGGTGGTACCATCAATTTAAAAACTATTCGCCCTCTTCAACTTACTGAAAGACTTGCTGCCGTTCGAGTACAAGGCGAAAACAGTAGCCTTACAACAGACAGCACTTTCCAACCACGTTTTTCCGGGACTTTCGGTGATAACTGGGAAAACGACAACGGTAAGTTTGGTGTAGTAATAAGTGCAAGCTACGCAGAGCAGGATGTGACTGCATTCCGCCCACGTGCTGACCGAGATAACTTAGTAGCTACTGATAGTGGCTTTGCAAGCGCCCAGGCGTTTGACTTCCTTCCTATCCAGTTTTTCGTTCAAGACTACGATAACTTTGAATATGAAACTAAGAACTTTGTAGGTACGTTTGAGTGGGCGCCGAATGACAACTCTAGAGTATTCTTCGACGCGGTCATTAACGACCAAGAACGTCGTCAAGAAAGCTCGCGAGTTCAGGCTTCAGGCGTTAGTGCACTTAATGACATTTCAGTTCCTGATGAATATGAAACGGTTAACTTTGGTTCACTAGGTGGAAGAAACCTAGGTTCTGTAGAAGCGGCACTGCGTGGCGTCATTCCTGTAAACCTAGAGAATGATGATGACGATCCAAACCTTCGTTTTTCTAGCGATACAAACTCTCGTATCACCGACAGCAAAATATTCAGATTTGGTGGTGAGTGGCAAGGCGACAAGTGGAGCATCTTCTCTGAAATCGCGTCATCTTCATCAGATACTACAACGCCTAGCTTCAATACTACGCTTAACTTTATTAACCCTAATGCGCCCTTAGACGCTGGTGGCGGTAACGATAACAGTGTGCCATTTGCCTATGATTTGTCAGGTGGGTCATTAGCATTTGGAATCGCTGAAGGTGCAGATTTTGCGCCTACTTCATCACAGTTACTCGACCCTAATAATGTAGTATTGCGCGACGTTAACATTGGCCGAGACACAACGGAAAACTCTGAAGATGCGTTTCGTGTAGATGTGTCTTATTACATCGATTCACTAATTACGTCAGTAGACTTTGGTTATCGTTATAATAAATCGTCAAGCGTGCGAGAAGATATTGGTACCAGCGTAGGTTTGCGTACCATGGACGACAGTCCTCGCGGTAGCCTGTTCGCTGACCTTCTCGTTGCTGGTCCAGACAACTTTAATGATGCGGATGGCCGCCAGCTATTCGTAAAAGACTTCCTTTTAATTAACCCAGAGTTAGTTGCATCAGACCCAGATGGCGTTTTAGCAACACTTCAGTCTGCATTGACGACCCATGGTTCTAGCAGATCGTTAAGCCAACCGACGGCGTCATCATCTGGTTTCTTTGATATTGAAGAAGAGACTCATGCACTTTATGCACAAGCTAACTTCGAATACGAAATGTTCCGTGGTAATTTCGGTTTGCGCTATTTGCAAACTGACGTTACGTCATTAGGTAATTCAATTACTGAAGATGATGCCGGCAACGAGCTAGTGTCAAGAGTGACTAACAAAGGTGATTACGATTTCGTATTGCCACGTTTAAATATCGTTGCAGACGTTACCGACGATGTGGTTGTTCGCTTCGGTGCAGGTAAAGATATCCGCCGTCCAAACTACAACGACCTATCTACCTCTGTGGTTTACAGCACAAGTCCTAACCCGAATGTAGCGATTGGTAACCCTGGCCTAAGTCCTGAAGAAGTGACGTCATACGATTTATCAGCAGAATGGTATTTTGCAGAGGCTAGTGTTGTCAGTATCGGTATATTCCATAAAACACGTAAAGATCTTTTTGTTGACCAAATTGTCAGCCCATTCGAAGATCCAACCACTGGCTTCCGTGACCTAACCGACCCTTGTGAAGGCGGCGGTATCTTCAACCCTATTGCAGATATCAACGTGTTTGGTCCTGATTTAGGAACGGGTGTGTGCGTAGGTACAGAAACTAAAGTTAACGACACGGGTGAAACGACGCAAAAAGGTATTGAATTTGCTGTTCAGTATGACTTGTCAGGCTTTGAAAAAGAGCTAGGTTGGGCATCAGGTTTCGGTGTGTTGGCTAACTATACCATCCAAGAGTTCTCTGGTGGCGATACTGAAAATAGTGCGACCTCACGTGCCGCTAATGTATTTGCAGCAACAACGGGTAGCGAAGAGGAAGTATCTGCAGTTCAGGGCCTACTCAATCTTTCTGAAAATGCTTACAACTTCACGCTGTATTACGAAAAGTACGACTTTTCTGCACGCATGCGCTACACGTGGCGTGAAGCGTTCAGAACGGACGACTTCGGAAGTACTTCCAGTTTCCCTTGGGGCTTCCCGGCTGTTCAAGGGGATCGCGGCCAGCTTAACGCAAGCGTTACATACACTGTGAATGAAAACTTAAACGTTGGCATTGAAGCGGTGAATTTAACCGAGTCAGAAGTTGACCAGTATTGTGTAAATGAAAATGCCGTTCTTTGTTTCCAAGGATTGACAGATCGCCGCATCACTGTTGGCGCAAACTACAGATTCTAGAAGAGATACTGTAATCAAGGTTTGGCCTTTGTAACAAAAGGCCAAACCATTAACACTCAGCCATCATAATTTGGCTATTAACATATAGCGGAGCAACCCGCCTAACGTTGCAGTCATCCTACAGGTGATAAGCCGTAAATATCCCCTAAGGCGATTGTGACTTGGCGAGGCGTAATTAGCATTGAAACTGGATACTCAAGCGTTCATTCACCAATGTAATAAATGTATGAATATCCTACCTTTACCAACTTTTCATTTACCAATATTTAAATGTAAACCTAGATTGGTTGACAAATTGGTATAATAAAAATAGACTTTTGTTATGTGCTTCCGGTTATCAATTAACACGGTTATCCCGAAGGGGCTAAATCGTTAAGCAGTCTCTAGCGTTATTAAGAAAGAGTTTTATTAACCAGTGAATAAACAAGACTTCACTGCTTAGAACTCAATACTAGTATCAAAATTTAGGAGTTATTCATGTCCAAACCAACGATCGGTTTTATCGGCCTAGGCCTTATGGGCGGCAATATGGTTGAGAACCTTCAGAAGAAAGGTTACACAGTTACCGTAATGGATTTAAACAAAGACGCCGTTGAGCGTTGTGTAGCTCGCGGCGCGAATACAGCGTCTACGGGTAAAGAACTAGCTGAACAGTCAGATATCGTGATGTTTTGTTTAACAACATCAGACATCGTTGAAAAAGTGGTATACGCAGAAGATGGTGTCTTAGCGGGTATGAAAGCCGGTTCAGTATTGATTGATTTCGGTACATCAATTCCTGCTTCAACGCGCAAGATTGGCGCAGACTTAGCAGAGAAAGGCGCTGGTATGATTGATGCGCCGCTAGGCAGAACGCCCGCGCATGCAAAAGATGGCCTATTAAATATTATGGCGTCTGGCGATATGGAAACCTTCAACAAAGTTAAGCCGGTACTTGACGATCAAGGCGAAAATATTTTTCACCTTGGTGCATTAGGCGCAGGCCATACTACTAAGTTGATTAACAACTTTATGGGTATGACCACAGTATGTGCAATGTCACAGGCATTTGCTGTTGCCGAAAAAGCGGGTGTTGATAAACAGCAGCTTTTCGACATTATGTCTACAGGTCCGTCTAATTCACCGTTTATGCAGTTTTGCAAAAACTACGCGGTTGATGATGTTAGCGACTTAGGCTTTTCTATTGCTAACGCTAACAAAGACCTTGGATACTTCTTAAAAATGGTAGAAGACCTTGGTACTGAGTCGAAGATTGCTGAAGGTTCATCTGCGAACCTCAATGCTGCCGTCGATGCAGGGCTTAGCAACGGTAATGTGCCGGAAATTTTTGACTACTTCAAAACGCTAGCAAAGTAATAGCGAATCAAGGTAGATGAGCGCTCGAGATAGAGTATTGTATCAAGAGCGCTACGTTCCACTATCCTCAAACCTAACATCGTTTCTGTAAAAAATATGACATTTTTATTTGCCGTCTCGATAAAGTAAGAGTGTGTTATGCGATTAAGTACGGTCTATTTAGCAAGCTTATTATTCACAAGCGCTTCATTTCTCTCATTTTCTATTGATGCTGCCGACTACGTTGTTTCCTCTCAAGATGAATATAAAAACGTTTCAGGTAATCTAACGCCTGGCGACACTATCATTTTAACGTCTGGTGTCTGGCAAGATTTCGAAATATTGCTAGAAGGTAAAGGTACGAGCGAGGCGCCAATCACCTTAAAAGCAGAATCAAAAGGTGATGTAGTATTATCGGGCAAGTCAAACTTAAGGTTGGCAGGGGAGCACCTCGTTGTTTCTGGTCTAGTGTTTAAGAATGGTTACACGCCAACTAGCGCCGTTATTGCATTTCGCAAGAATAAAGAAAGTTACGCCAATCACTCTCGCGTAACAGATGTTGTTATTGATAACTTTAACAATCCAGACAAGCAAGAATCCGATTATTGGGTTGCTCTTTATGGTAAGCACAACCGCTTCGATCACAACCATCTAGAGGGTAAGCGCAACAAAGGCGTGACGGTTGCTGTTCGTCTTAACTCAGAGGCCAGCCAAGAAAACTACCACACCATAGACCACAATTATTTTGGCTATCGCCCCACGTTCGGTTCAAACGGCGGTGAAACCCTTCGTATTGGAACCAGTCACTTCTCCCTCACCAATTCGTACACGTTGGTAGAGAATAATATTTTCGAACAAACTAACGGTGAAGTAGAAATCATCTCTGTTAAATCTGGCAAAAATACGTTGCGCGGAAATGTATTTTTATCGGCTAGAGGCACACTGACTCTTCGCCATGGCAATGGCAATATCGTTGAAAATAACGTGTTCCTTGGCAACGAGGTTGCACATACCGGTGGCATCCGCGTTATCAACAAAGATCAGGTGATCAGAAATAACTACTTAGAAGGCCTTAAAGGCTATCGCTTTGGAAGTGGCTTCACCATCATGAATGGCGTTCCTAACTCTCCCATCAACCGCTATCACCAAGTAGAAAACGCAACAATCACAAACAATACGTTCATCAACGTTGACCATATACATCTTGCTGCAGGCAGCGACGCCGAGCGAAGTGCAGCGCCTAAATCCACTATTTTCAAAGACAATGTGGTTTATAACCAAAACGACACACAGCCATTTTCTATTTTCGATGATGTTAGCGGTATTTCCTTTCGTGATAATGTCACTAACACAGATGCTGCAAGCCCCATTGCGAGCGGGTTTGATAAGCAAAAGATTTCACTAGAAAGAGCGGAAAATGGGCTTTTTTACGCTAAAAGAATAGCTCAAGGTGTTGATGAGTCTTTATCAGTCATAGACAAGGAAAGTGTAGGAACCTCCTACTATCCTAAAACGGTAGTCTCTGATGATTTCGATACAGGAAATACCATCGCTGTTGAAGCCAGCGCAATGGCGTTAAAAAATGCCATAGCAACAGCACAAAATGGTGATGTGTTAGAGCTTGCTGAGGGAGAGTTTGTTGTACCGTCTGTACTCTACATTGATGACGCTATCACTATTAAAGCGCGAAATTTGCATAAAACCACCCTGTATTTTGAGCGCACTGCGCTATTTGAAATTCGTGACGGGGGAAGCCTAAAACTAGAAGGCCTGGTTATTTCTGGTGCACAAAGCCCTGATTCCTCTGGCAACAGTGTGGTACGTACAAAGAAATGGGGCATGGTAAACAATTACCGATTCACACTAGCAAACACCATTGTGAAAGACCTTGATATTAACCACTCGTTCTCATTCTTTACCTCTGGAAAAGGGGCCTTTGCTGATGCAATAACCCTTTCTAATAATACTTTTACATCGGTTTCAGGAGATATTCTTCGCCTAGATAAAGAAATTGAAGATTATGGTATTTACAACGCTGAATACGTGACCCTTGCGCAAAATACATTTACAGATATACAAGGTGGCGTACTTAAGCTGTATCGAGGTGGTACTGATGAAAGTACATTTGGCCCGCACTTACTGATGACCAACAACGTGCTAAATAATGTGGGTAACGGTAAGCGCAACAAAAAAGGGGCTAGCGTGTTCTTACACGGTGTGCAGGTGACTGATGTAAAGAGTAATGAGTTTATTCAGTCAGCACCTCTTATCATTGACCACACGGTTGGCGAGCCTATCACTTCTGTAATCGATAATACGTTTACGGCCACACCCACAATACAAATCCAAGAACTTCATGCCGAAGGACCACATACCGCAATACTAAAAAATAATATTGTTGCGGGAAAGGAAGCGAGTAACCTATGAAAAAGCTAGCAATTATATCGTGCGCCACAGCAGTGTTGTTATTTGCCGCGTCATCGCTGTCATTCCAGTCGCAGGCTGCCCATCCCAACTTAGTAATTACTGAAAGTGATGTGGTTGACATGAGAGCCGCCGTGAAGGAAGGAGGTCGCTTTTCAAATGCCTATCATGCACTTAAGGCAAACATCGACTTTTACATGACGCAGCCAAATGTTGTACCTGTGCCAAAAGATGGAGGCGGCGGTTACACCCACGAACGTCATAAGAAAAACTATCAGCTTATGTACAACGCTGGCGTGCTGTATCAAATCAGCCAAAATGAAGCTTACGCCAACTACGTTAAAGATTTACTGCTCGATTACGCTGCACTGTACCCTACACTTGATGTGCACCCAAAACGAAAAGTAAAGTCGCAAAACCCTGGAAAGCTATTTTGGCAGAGCCTAAATGAAGCCGTTTGGCTAGTGAATACTATTCAAGCCTACGATTTGGTTTATACGGCGCTAAGTGATGGTGAACGAGCAACTATAGAAAACAAGCTGTTAAAGCCAGTTGCACTATTTCTCTCTGAAGGCCAGCCCTCTACGTTTAACAAAGTGCACAATCACGGCACTTGGGCTACCGCTGGTGTAGGTATGGCCGGATACGTGATGGGCGAACCAGAATGGGTAGAGAAGGCGTTATACGACCTTAAAAAGTCGGGTAAAGGCGGGTTCCTGCGTCAGCTTGATACACTGTTCTCACCTCAGGGCTACTATAACGAAGGCCCTTATTACCAGCGCTATGCACTCATGCCCTTTGTTACTTTTGCCAAAGCGATTGAAAACAATCAACCTGAGAGAGACGTGTTCGACTATCGTGATGGGGTTTTACTTAAAGCCATTGATACCACCATACAGCTTAGCTATAACGGTTTATTCTTCCCCATCAACGATGCTATCAAAAGCAAGGGGATCGATACTATCGAACTGGTTTATGGTGTTGCGGTAGCGTACGGGCGAACAGGTGATACAGCCTATTTAGACATTGCTGATAAGCAAGACCAAATTGTATTAACTGGCGACGGTGTAAAGGTAGCAAAAGCGTTAGACGATGGTTTAACTACACCTTATAGCTTCCGCTCAGTCGCATTTGGCGATGGCAAAGATGGCGATGAAGGCGCTTTGGTCGTCATGCGCAGCGAGAAAAATGGTGATTCTGCAGTACTGTTTAAACCCGCTGCTCAAGGGTTAGGCCACGGCCATTTCGATAAACTCACATGGCAGTTCTATGATGCAGGTGAAGAAATCGTATCTGATTATGGCGCTGCTCGCTTTTTAAATGTGGAAGCAAAGTTTGGTGGTCGTTATCTGCCGGAAAACAACAGCTATGCTAAACAAACCGTTGCGCATAACACGATAGTGGTGGATGAAAAAAGTCATTTCAATGGTAACGTCAAAGTAGGCAATCGCAATGCACCAACCTTAAATTTCTTTGAAAGTAATGCCTTTGGAACGATAGCCAATGGAGAGATTGAAACGGCCTATGATGATGTGTCGCTAGAAAGAACGTTGGCGCTAATTGACCTTCCAAAAATAGACAAAACGGTAGCGCTGGATATTTTCGACGTGACCTCATCAAGTAAGCATCAGTTCGACCTTCCGCTTCATTACAAAGGGCATCTAATTGATACCAGCTTTCCAATGACGGCTAACACATCTTCACTTCCAGCTTTAGGCAAGGACAACGGTTATCAGCAACTTTGGCTTAAGGCTCAGGGAACGGTTGAAGACACCTTATCAAGAGTGACCTGGCTTAATGAAAATGGACACTTCTATTCTCAACTAAGCTTAGTGACTTCTCCAGAAACCTTTTTATTCACGCAGCTTGGTGCTGGCGACCCTAATTTTAACCTTCGAAATGAAAATGGATTTATTCGCAGAGTAGAGGGTGTTTCATCTCACCAGTTTGTGTCTGTGCTTGAGCCTCATGGGAGCTACAACCCAAGCAAGGAGTTTACGCTTAATGCATCAAGCTCAATAACGGCGCTTTCAATGGATGAAGAGTCTGGGATTGTGCTGGTTACACTAACTGCCGCCGAGCATACGTTTCTGATTGCGATAGACAAGCGAAGCGCCGCTGCAGATGAATCAAATTCTTTCACTTTTAACAAAACTTCATATTCTCTTGATGGCCGATTTGCCGTTTATGAGCTGTAACACGATTAGGAATAGATATTATGAATAAGCAAAGCGAACACTTTTTATTCGGCAATGAGACACCTACTGAAGACTTAGGTAATGGTCTAAAGCGCCAAATGCTAGGATTCAACCACGAGCTGATGGCAGTTAAAGTGTTTTTTGATAAAGGCGCTGAGGGTTATACCCATAAACATCGTCACTCACAGGTGACCTATGTTGAGTCAGGTGAGTTCCATTTCAGCATTGGCGGTGAGATGAAAATTCTCAAAGCGGGTGATAGCTGTTTAATTCCTCCCCATGTGGAGCACGGTGCAGTATGCCCAACAGGTGGTGTGTTAATTGATACATTTAGTCCTGCACGCGAAGACTTTGTAGGGGAATAGCCATGAAAGTAAACGGCTTACGCTGGTGGGTAATAGCGCTTATAGCGCTTGCTACCATCATTAATTATATCGACCGTCAGGCGCTGAGTGTGCTGTGGCCGGATATTGTTGAAGACTTGTTCCCAGATAAAAATGCACTGGAACGAAAACAAATCTACGCCAATATTTCCATTGTGTTTGTGTTCGCTTACGCCTTTGGTCAAGCCATTTTTGGCAAGGTGTTTGACTGGGTAGGTACTCGACTAGGCTTCGTTCTGTCCATTGGTGTGTGGTCACTGGCTACCGTGTTACATGCCTTTGCACAAGGTGTACTTAGCTTTAGTTTCTTCCGCGCTATCCTTGGTATTGCCGAAGCGGGTAACTGGCCCGGAGCTGCGAAGGGTAATGCTGAGTGGTTTCCCACCAAAGAGCGTGCACTGGCACAGGGTATTTTCAATTCAGGTGCCGCTATCGGTGGCATAATTGCTATTCCTGCTATAGCGCTACTTACCATCTACTTTAATTGGCAAATGGTGTTTGTGATTGTAGGTGCAATTGGTTTCCTATGGTTGGTTCCATGGCTTATTTTGGTGAAGTCGCCGCCAGGCAGTCACCCTTGGATAACGGAAGAAGAAAAGCAGTATATTCTTACCGGCCAGCGCGCAGAAGATAAAGACGAGCATGGAAATGCGTGTGAAGAGTACAACCCATCTACCGCTGAGTTATTAGGCCATAAAGAAAGCTGGGGCGTTATTATTGCGTCAGCTGCCATTGACCCTATTTGGTGGTTATTTGTGTTCTGGATCCCTATCTATCTTAACGAAGTGTACGGTATGGACGTACAGTCTATAGGCCTTTACGGTTGGGTGCCTTATGTTGGCGCCATGTTCGGAGCTTGGTTTGGTGGTCTGCTTGCGCAAAATAGATTGAAAGCAGGTTGGAACATCAATAAAACGAGAAAGCTCACTATCACGTTAGGCTGTCTTATCATGCTACCTGCCTTACTGGCGATGGCAAATCCTGGCGCTCCCGTCATTGCGGTATTGATCATGGCCGTGATTTTGTTTGGATTTCAAACCGCAATCGGAAACGTTCAAACACTACCTAGCGATCTACTTGGAAGAAAAGCGGTGGGTACGTTATCTGGATTTTCTGGTATGGCCGCAAAGCTCGGTGCCGTGGGACTCACATCGTTGGTGCCTTTCTTGACCGCTGATGGCAATTACACCCCTGCTTTTGTTATTGGTGCTTCTTTAGCCATTATTGCTATGGCTGCTGTGTGGTTCCTTATCCCTAAAGTTGAGCCGTTAAAAAGGTTGAAATAACGCTAGCAGTGCCCCGTTCAACAGCGGGGCGGGCAGCTGACCTCACAACGTAAATTGAGTGCAAATAATGAAAAAAATCTGCTTTATGGGTGAGTGCATGGTTGAACTGCGCCCAGTCGAGCCTCAAAAGCTGAATCAGTCATTTGCTGGTGATGTTTATAACTCCGCGGTGTACTTAACACGTTGTTTTAACGATGTTAGCGCGTCCATGTTAACCGCTGTTGGAAGCGACAGACTAAGCAACGAGATGATAGCTCGATTCAAGCAAGACGACCTTGATACATCGTATGTGTTTCAACATGAAACTCGCTCCACGGGGCTTTACTTAATTGAAACTGACGAAACAGGCGAACGCAGCTTCACCTATTGGCGCAGTGAGTCTGCCGCGAAACAAATAATATCGTTTATTACACAAGCGCAAATAGATTCGCTTAGTGACCTAGACCAATTTGTGTTCTCAGGTATATCTATAGCAATTATTGAAGCTGGCGATAGAGAAGCGTTTTGGCAGTTCCTCAATACACTGAAATCAAAAGGGGTTCAAATTGTTTTTGACCCTAATTACCGCGCTCGGTTGTGGAAAAACGAGTCTGAGGCAGTGATTAATTTCGACCACGCCTTTGAACTCTGTGACGTCACACTTGCTGGGGTAGAAGACTTAACTTCTCTTTATGGTGTTCACACCTCTGAAGAGGTGCTGAGCCTGTGTCAAAAGCACGATATCGACGAAATCATTGTAAAAGATGGACCTTCCTCAGTTATTTCGTGTTTCGACAACGAATGTTTAGAGCACGCAATCACTCCCGTCACCAACGTTGTTGATACCACATCAGCAGGTGATGCCTTTAATGGCGTGTATTTGGGCGCAAGGCTTTCGGGTAGCACTATCAGTGAGGCGATTTCACTTGCCGCTAAAGCAGCTGGAATAGTTATTCAACATCCAGGAGCTATTGTTCCGAAGGGGCTGGTAGAGAAGGTCATTAGTTGAGCAGGTCATTAATAGATAAAGTTGTCACAAGCTAGAAAATAGCAGCCGATGGTACAGACACGCTATCCACATGCTTTCCTAGCGCCTCAAAAGAGACGAAAGAAGGCGCGCACGAAATGACAAGTAAACGCGCAATTACACAATAGATACTGCACTTACGCACTTATGAACTGACCTCGGGGCTTTTGCCACGACAAAACAATATGGAGATTTTCAAATGACCCGTTTTTCTGAATTAATGTCGGGACAGACTCTACTGCCCATTATCCAAGCCAATTCGAGTGAAGAAGGTGTGAACATCGCCAAAGCGATGGCTGAGGCTGGTCTTAATTTAGTAGAAGTGGTTCTTCGTACTGAGGCATCACTTGATGCATTAACCGCTATCAAAAAAGAAGTCCCTTCACTATGCGTTGGCGCAGGGACAGTGATTAATAAAGATATTTTGAAGAAGGCCATTGATGCCGGCTCTGACTTTATTGTTACACCTGCGGTATCAAGAGGGCTTTTAACTGACCTTTCATCTTGCGGATTACCCGTGCTTCCAGGTGTGTCCAACACCGGCGATATATTACTTGCGCTAGAAGCGGGCTTTGAAGAGCAAAAACTTTTTCCTGCGTCACTTTCCGGTGGGGCACCTTTTTTGAGTGCAGTCTCCTCGGTATTTAAATCGGTTTCTTTCTGTCCGACTGGTGGCGTAAATCAGAATAATCAAGCTGACTATCTCTCCCTGCCCAATGTTTTTGCCGTAGGTGGTACATGGGTAGCCAAGAAAGAATGGGTTGCAGAAGGTAACTGGCAAGCGGTTACTGACGCGTGTCGAGAAGCAATAAAAGGCTAATTAATATGGATAGTATAAGGTCTACCATTAAACCCGGTGTGGCGCTTGGTGAAGAAGTGTCATCGCTGTACGCCCATGCACGGCATAACGAATATGCTTTTCCTGCGGTAAATGTTATTGGCACGCAGTCAATTAACGCAACGCTAGAAGCGGCTAAGAGTGTCAACTCTCCCGTTATTATTCAACTTTCACATGGCGGAGCGCAGTTTTTCTGCGGTAAAGGCTTGTCACTTCCGGCAGATGAGAGAGCCGTTATCGGTGCGGTGGCTGCAGCTAACTATGTGCACCACGTCGCCGAAAAATATGATGTGGCAGTGATGCTTCATACCGATCACGCAGCAAAAAAGTTGCTCCCTTGGATTGATGGTCTTCTCGATGAAGGAGAGAAGCACTATGCGCAAACTGGAAAGCCTTTATTTAGTTCGCACATGATAGACCTTTCAGAAGAATCTTTAGAAGAGAATATCGAAATTTGCGCTAAGTATCTCTCGAGGATGGCAAAGATTGGGATGACCCTTGAGATAGAGCTTGGCTGCACAGGTGGCGAGGAAGATGGTGTTGATAATAGCGATATGGACAATGCCATGCTGTACACCCAACCTGAAGATGTTGCCTACGCTTATAAAGAGTTAAGCAAAATCAGCGACAACTTTATCATTGCGGCCTCATTTGGAAATGTTCACGGCGTTTATAAGCCTGGAAATGTGGTTCTGACCCCACAAATTCTTAAAGATTCCCAGCACTATGTTTCGCAACAGTTTTCGCTCCCTGAAAACAGTCTGAATTTTGTCTTTCATGGCGGTAGTGGTTCAGAGCCTGAGAAAATCAAAGAATCGTTGGGGTATGGTGTAGTAAAAATGAACATCGATACCGATACCCAGTGGGCAACGTGGGAAGGCGTGCTTGATTACTACAACGATAAATCTGGCTACTTACAAGGGCAAATTGGCAACCCTGATGGCGACGATAAGCCTAATAAGAAGTTTTACGACCCCCGTGTGTGGTTGCGACATGCAGAAACCAACATGGCCAAAAGACTTGAGCAGTGTTTTGCTGATTTAAATTGTATAGGGCGCTACAAATAATGCGTCGGTTAATACCTGTACTTAAAAAAGACGGTGTTGAAACTGACCTAATAATGTTGATTAGGACGGTGCTTGCTGCATGCAAAGAAATTTCTTTTCGCGTATCACAGGGCGAACTTGCTGGCGTATTAGGGTCGTCCTTAAATGAGAATATTCAAGGTGAAGTGCAAAAGAAGCTCGATATTCTGTCTAATCAATTACTCAAAGACATACTGCTTGACGATGATGCGGTGAGAACCATTGCGTCGGAGGAAGAAGATAGCGTAGTAAGCGGAAACCCAAACGGTAAGTATATTGTTGCCTTCGACCCGCTAGATGGAAGCTCAAATGTTGATGTTAATGGGCAGATAGGCACTATTTTCACTATCTATGAGGCAAGAGACGATGTGCCCTGCGACAGTGATGAGCAATTCCTGCAGCCTGGCAATCAGCAGGTGTGCGCAGGGTATGTATTGTATGGCCCTTCTTCGATGCTAGTGATGACCACGGGAGGGCCTACTCGCTGCTACACATTGGATAATACTCACGGTGGATTTTTACTGACAAGAGACGCGTTAGAAGTACCAGAAGAAAGTAAAGAGTTTGCAGTCAACATGCTCAACTATCGATACTGGTCTGAATCAGTTAAACGCTTCTTTGACGACGTTCTCTATGCATCAGACAATTACGCCGGCAGCTCACTTCGGTGGAATGCTGCTATGGTCGGCGATATTCACAGAGTCTTGTGTAGGGGAGGCGTTTTTTTATATCCCCAAGATGCAAGGCCGGGGAATCAAAATGGAAAGTTAAGGCTGCTTTATGAAGCAAACCCGCTGGCCTTTTTGGTAGAGCAAGCCAAGGGAAGCGGGACGGCTAATGGCGAAAGAATATTAGACATACAGCCACAGGGTATTCATCAACGTGTTCCCGTAGCGATGGGCTCTAGCGTGCCAGTTTCTGCTTATAACTCGCAAACGTAATAGCTAACCAAACACGGTAGAAATAGAGGTGTAAATGCACGCTTCGGCCTTACCAAAATACGTTGCTAAGCATTAAGGATAAATGCTTTTGACCGTTTATTGTGCGATTGCTAAGTGAGTATAAAGGGTATTGTTTGAATGCCCGCGTTAGTAAAATACTGATTATTTCAGTCTTTTGCGTTTTTTAAGTTGGCTGAAATATGCACCAATTGAAATATTACCAATTGCGTGTATATTGGCGGAAAAAAAATGGCATAATATGCGTTTGCATGCGTACTAAATGGAGATATCGAACACAACAGTTTAATGATATTTTCTTGTTCATTTTCACTTAGAAAATAGGCAAAATTGGAAATTATGTGTGATGTTCAAGTGAATGTAATCGTTGGCTACATAATTGACTACACCCAGCGAAGCAGTAAACGTGCTTAAGTATTTAGCAATTATTTTTAAAAGGTTCGACCATGAAAAACCGTCGCATGTTCTGGCAAATAGCCGAAAAAATTCAGTCCCTAATTGAATCTGGATTATACCCTCCTGGAAGTAGACTACCTCCAGAGCGAGAACTTGCGGAATCCTTTAACGTGAGTCGGCCAACTATTCGTGAGGCGATCATTGCACTAGAAGTTCTCCAGCTTGTCGAAGTGAAAACAAGCTCTGGTGTTTACGTGCTTGATAAGCCCAAAAATAACCATGATGCACCGGCAGAAAAAATAAGTGCTTTTGAGCTAACTCAAGCCCGTGCTCTCGTTGAAGGTGAGGCGGCAGCGTTAGCTGCACTGTCAATCTCCGATGAAGAACTTAAAGCACTGGCAGCAACCCTTGATGCCATGGAGTCGGGTATAGAGGCGGAAAAAGCCGACCGTGAATTTCATATCATTATTTCAAAAGCAACGCGTAACAAAGCCATTTTGCTTGCAGTGAATAAATTTTGGTCGTTGAGAGATTCTCAGCCGCAGATCACACAGGCCTATAGTAATGTTTGCAGTCAGTCAGACAGAGACAGATTGGAAGAACATACTAAAATTTACCAGAGCCTAAAAGAGCGTAACTCACAAGCAGCCCGCGCTGCCATGCATGCGCATTTTAACAGGCTTATTAATGCATTGTTCGAAGCGAGCGAGGCACAGGCTCTAGAAGAGGTTCGTAAAAAGACGAGTCAGACAAGAGACTTGTATTCGCTAAGTCATCTGCGCAACTAAATCAACACGCCCCCAACGCGCCTCTAACATGCAAAAATAAAAAAACCTACTATGCAGCGCCTCGCATAGTAGGTTTTAGATATCCCTTGTAAACTTCCCTTTCTAATAGCTACTCGCTGTCTGCGTAGTTGTCGTGGCTGTTTTTGATAGAGTAGAACGTGACTCTCGCTCGCTCATCATTGTTGCTTGAGTTATTAACATGATAGACGCCGACCTTAAAATACATATATTGGTCTGCTTCGTCATAACGACTTCCCGTCATATCGTACGTACTCACTACATCTGCTTTACCTTCTCTAGAGATGGTTACGAACAGGGTGTTGCCAAGCACTTCAATGGTGTAGCTGAAAGGCTCGTTAAGGGCTATGCCGTCACTGGGGTTACTCGCTGTACTACTTCTAGACCCAATCATTTCAATCCAGTCTTCGCTCTTCTCCATGGAGCCATCAGCGCTGGCACGCTTTTCGTGAGCATAATAAATAGCGCCCTTGCCATTGTTAGGCAGCTTGCGGTAATACAGCCTTACAGGTTCGTCATCATTAGCATGAATTTGGCCGATAATGACTCTGCCAATCTGATAATTTTCACCCGTTGTACTCACTTCATTGACAGCTAGAGACACGTTAAGTTTACCGTCAACACCGCCCGCTGCTGTTTGTGCACTTTGCGGTGCAGAGCTAAATACCCAATTGTTTTTATTTACGCCCTGAGTGCTAATGCTTTTATTTCCCCGTCTTAGCATTTCTCTAAGCTCAACTCGCACGTAGCTGGTGTTTTGAGAGGTCTTAAAGCCATAGGCTGGTGAGCGCATTACAATGCCTGCATCATCACTGGCATAGAAGTATTCTGAGTTGGTGTATCCATCGGCCAGTTCGTTCTCATAAATACTGTCTGATGTTCCAGATCCGTCCTCGTCGGTAGGCACGCTCACATACCAATCGAGTAGTTCAATACCTACTTCATTGGGAAATACGTCGACAATTTCTCCGTCTCCTGCTTCGCAGTTAAATGCATCAACTTCTACGATTGCAGTTTCATCGTTTTCTGAGTTTCCAGAACCCGTGATGCGAAGAAAATTCGCGGTTGTTGGCTCTTCAAAGCTGATAAGTTCAAAGCCTGAATGTCGACCGCTAGAGCTTTCATTGCTCAGTATGGTGCTCCAATCGTTGCCACCTGACGAACCTTCAACTGAGAAGCGATATGTACGCTCACTGCCTTTAAACCATTTAATTTGAAGGCTGCCTACCTGTCGCTCCTGACCAAAACCAAGAGTCAGCGATTCGTTACTAAAGTTACTTTGCCATCTCGATGCGCTAGTTGTATCGTTATCGACAGCGTTGCTTGCCCCGAAGCTATCGCTAGATGCACTATCATCTGCAGATACGTTAATTGGCAGTGAAGTGGTGGAACATGTTTGACCGGTCGTGGGGGGCGGGGAAGGCACCTGCTCAGGCACCGACTCGCTAACTGGCTGGGATTGTGAGCCAGAGCCGCCACAGGCTGTAAGCGTTAAAAGGGTACACAATAGGTATAAGCTACGCATAAAATATTGCTCTTTAAATGTAAAAAATAAAGCGCAGAGAGAAGGTAGGGCTACCTTCATGTCTGCGCTCTTTGCATTGACAGGGTTGATCTATTTGCAAAGCTACTAGCACTTACAAGATGACTAGCGCTTGCAATGGTGTTAGTACTTGAATTCAACGCCTGCAAAAACACGTGGGCCATAAACATTAATTTCTGCGAAATTATCACGTGAAGGTCGATACTGTCTTTTCGGGTCGTCAAACAGGTTGATGGCCTCGAGTCTGAATTTCCAGTTGCTATTTAAGCGATATGACAAACGAGCCTCGAAAATTTCGGTATCGTCTACATAACGCACGGCGCTCGGTGTGCTTAAGAATTGCTGGAAGTAATTACTACGATATTTGTAATTTATCGCCACATTAAAGTTCTCATATTCATAGTAAACCTGAGTGGAAAGCACGTGCTCAGAGAAACCAAATAAATTCGCCGGTGGTACAATACCGAAACGCTGCTCAAGTTCACCCGTGCTTGAATTAATCACAACTGAGGTACCAAAGCTTTCATCTTCAAACTCAAAGTTTGAATCTGCGTAGTTATAGCTCACCTTAAAGCCAAAGCCATTTAACCAGCTGTCTAAATAAGAGAACGAGTGTGTGGCGGTAAGCTCTAGACCATAAATTTGGCTTGAGTCGTCACTTGTCTGAGGGGTAGTTACAATGGTATCCACTGACTCGCCATCAATTTCAAATGATTCAGTTTGCGACGTATTCGAGAAACCACCGTCGAAGGTTTTATAGTAAAGGCCAAATGCCAATACGGTGTCTTCATTAGGGTAGTATTCAACTGCAGCGTCTAGGTTCCATGACATAAACGGGTCTAACAGTGGGTTACCAACTGCAACTGCACGGCCTACCGCATCTGACAAGTTACCTGTGACTACTTCGTCATCTATTCCGGTAAAGCTTCGACCGAATCCTAAGTCAGATGGATCTGGGCGAGATAGTCCCCGATACAGACCGCCACGTACAAGAATGTCATCACGGACATCTACAATAACGTTTACACTTGGCAATAGTTCGGTGTAACTACCGCCGCCTTCTACCTGTTCTAGGTCTCCTTCGACAGGGCTTATTGCAGTAATAATGCCGTCAAAGTCTCGCTCAGCCGTAAGCGGGCCGCGATATGAAATTGAGGTTACGTCAGTCTTAACTACACGAAGACCAAAGTTGCCTCGCACACCATAATCACCAATGAAGGTGTCATAATCGGCCTGAAGGTAGGCAGCGATTGTGTCTTCTTCCATATCAACAGCGGCGATATCGCGGGCATCGGCTTCGTCATTGGTAGGCATTGAGTTTGCGATAGTGCGGATATCACCGTTTTCCAGCGTCAACGAGCTAAGAAGGTTTTCTGCTAAGCAGATAGGGTCAAACGTGGCAAAAGAATTGCCCGTACCGTTTGCTAGCACATTGCCATCGCTATCCACATTGGTAAATAAAGGTGCACCGCCGGTTTCGTTGTCAAGAAAGCCTGACTCAGGAAATACCGTATTACGACATGCTATGTTTGCCGCCGCTGCAGCTTCGTTACTGAAGGTTAATTCTGTTCTGTTGTTGGTGCCGCTTCCGCCGGGAACACTTGCGTATTCAAGTTTAGAGACTCGTAAGCCACCTTTCAATCCCACAATAAATTCTGAGTCAGGTATATAGTCAAAGTCTAAGCGGGCAGCATTAACGTCGTTGAAACGAGACTGATTGAGATCAAGGCGAGTTCGTGCTTGATCTGCAAAGGCAGCGTGATAATTTACGTCAAAGTTTTGTAGTGTCCAGGTTGGTACTAACGAACCATTGTTAAAGATTTGCGCTGCGGTAAGCACTTCACCATTGCTGTCTGCACCTTCAACGTTATTTTGATAGATATCTCTGTTTTCAGATTGAAGTCGAGTTTGAATAATGGTTTCTACCCGCTCTGTTTGCGAAGCGGCGTAGTCAAACATCACTTTTAATCTATCGTTAACGGTATATTTAATATTAATACCGCCGCCATTGTATTTCTCACCGCGTTCAGCATATTGGCTATTCGTTTCGATATTTTGAAGTGCAGTAAATTGACGAAGTGCGCCGTTTTCGGTGGCCACCAAATTAAACGGTAATCTTTCCGATTCAGGGGTGTTAAAACCGTCTATGTGGTTTGCCTCTGCAAACACTAAGTCGTTACGAATTTCGCTGAAGTCGCGGTTTGAATACTGATAGTCGGCATTTATTTCTAGTTTATCGTTAGGTTGCCACTGCACAGCGCCAAACACTGACTCACGGGTGTCGTCAGTAATATTTTGTCTAAAAGAGTTTTGAGAGCGAGAGAATACAAAGGGTGTGTTGGCATCAGGGGCGTTGCCACTTTCGTCGGCTACAAGGTCAAGGGCGCCACCACCGTCTTCACAATCAACTCGGCCTTGGTTAATTCCGCCATCAAACCCTGGCGCAATGCGACAAGCGTTCCACGAGGTGCCCGTGCGTGCCTCTTGCTCGGGGTTACTTTTGGTGTCCCGCTGTAAACCAATTGAGAAGCCAAAATCACCTAGCGAGTCAGTTTCAATTTGATCGACAAAGCTGGTGGTAATTCGATGTCCAAAATCGCTTACTGGATCTTCCAAGTCGTAATTGTCAGGGTTCATGTTACCTTTATAAGACAATTGAAAACGGCGCTTTCCGTAGTCTAAAGGTCTGATGGTATCGAGGTGTATTTGCCCAGAAACACCACCTTCAATTAATTCAGCAGATTGGGTTTTGTATATCGCAACTTTGTTAAACAACTCTGATGGAAACTGAGAAAAGTTAACAGATCGGTCACCACTGCCGTTAGCAGCTTCACGCCCATTCATTACCGTGCTTCCTAGATATGGACCTAAACCTCGAATTGATATTTCCGTTGCACCGCCTTGTTCTCTGTGAGAAGAGGCGCCGGTTAGGGTTTCTAACGCTTCACCAATAGACAAGGCCGGAAGATCGCCAATATCGTCTGCTGATATACCGTCGACAATTTCGGTAGATTCTCGCTTTATTGATATTGAGCTCTGGATTGTTTGGCGAATCCCTCGAACTTCAATAACTTCAGTTTCTTCAGCAGATTCACCTTCGCTTTCTTGCGAATAGGCAAATAAGGGAGCCATTGTCATAGGTGCGCATATTACACCAGCAACGAGCGAGGGGCGGTAGGCTTTGCGTATCGCTTGCAATACTTGGCTTAGTCTTGTTTCTTGTTTTGATTCAGTGTGCATAAATGTGATGTCCATTAAAGTTTCAACTACCAAATTTGAGTAAGGCGTTCCTTGTGACTCCATGCTGTCCATATACCAGAAAAGAGGGTAACTAGCGCTATTGTTTGTTACCAAAATTAACGGTAATTGTTACCAACTCTATTCTTTTGTTTACATATTGGCAATAACATTTGGTAAATATTTATAATTCTGTTTAGCGTTACCGTTCTAACGACGGTGTAATATAAGGCTCGTTATTACAATTTTTAATGACTGTATTCTTAGTGCCAGTATTGCTATTTTCTATCAACTGGCGGTGTACTTTCACTCAATGTAAGCTTGGAGAAGCTCACTCTGGCAAAGTCTCCATTCGCTTCATCTTCTTCCCAGTTTCCTGTGCCTAAACAGGCTGGATACCAAAACCCTGCTTTTTCGCTTGTACTGCATTGGTTGTATGCACCAGCTTTAAAGTAGTTCCAGTCGAGGGTGTAACCATAGGGGTGATCGAACTTATCAAGCTCACCATAAGCATCCACTGCATTGGCCAAGTTAATCTCATACTTCACCGTTTCGTGGCCCTCAGCTTCAAAAGTCAGATACATACTGTCTTCGTGAACATTGACGGTATAAGACATTTCATCACCCAGTGCGATGCCCTCACTACCCGGGTCGGCAGGCTCTTTCCAAGTATTCCCCCAAACTGGATAGGCAATGTCGGTCCTATTCGGGTCGTCTTTAGGAAGGTTGCGCTCGTAAGTCCAAAACACTGAGCCCGCTTCGTGCTGTGGCCACTTTTTATAATAAATCTTCAAAGGCTCATTGCCCCAGCCGAAACCCTGCACTTTTTTATCCCACTTGGTAGCGTGGATCTGACCAATTACAACGGAGAACGCGGGGGGTCTATCAGGGTACTTGGCTCTTTTTGCTACGTGCTCTACTTTCAGTGTGGCTTCCATTTTTCCACCAATGCTGGCGAATCGTTTTGCAATAGGGTTACTTGCCACCGTAAAACTGTTTTTTGGCGATTGGGTTTTAATGCGGCCATCGTCACCTTTGAGCATCTGACGAAGTTCGCTGCGAGTATTTGTCGAATTCTTGGTCGTTAGCGCCTTATTAGGCGCAGTAAAGACCATGTTGCCTTCATCATCAAGATAGAAAAAGTCAGGGTGATGAAAGCCTTGTAAGTCTTCTACAGAGATATTATCAACCTTTCCATCGTTATTATCATCTACAGGAAGCGTGATGTACCAGTGAGAAAGATCAAATCGCTCTGACGGTGCGTCGACAGCTACTCCTTGGCTTGAAAATAAGACAAAGCTTGAAAAGAGTAACGTCGTCATTTTTTTAGGTCGTATTTGCATAACGAAGTTTTCACATGTTGTTCACTTTGTTTCGCATATTAACAAACCAAATAAATTTACCAATAATTATTTTTTGACAAACCAATTTTTCAAGTGGAAGTGATTTTAAAGCTTATTCGATTAAGCTCTTTGAATACAAGGAGTGCACGCCTACGCTTTGTAAGAGTGCTATACGCAAAATTAATTTTTGGACTTGACCACCTGATAACGCTTGAAAGACTATTTGTTAATTTTTTGTATTTAATTATGGAATATGGTGAGGGATTGTGATTACATACCAAAAAATAAATTGGTAATAATTAAGCTTTTTGTTGGTAAGGTTTTATTTTTCAGCCTTCACAATGGTCAAGCATGGGTTTAAAAAAGGAAATAGGTGAACCGTGATGAAAATAAAGAGTGTGTTTACATTGAGTATGTTGAGTTTGACGCTTTACGGGTGCGGTGGTTCAGACGCACCTGGAAATCAGCCAGGCTCTGTGACGCTTTCAGGAAGTGCGATTGCTGGCGAAACGCTCAGTGCGAGTGTGGAAGATGCAGATGGTTTTGATGCAAGCGCCGTATCCTATCAGTGGCTAGCCAATGGGATTCCTTTGTCTGACCAAACAAGCTCGACCTTTACACTAACTAGTGCACAGCGCGGCGCTACCATTCGCGTGTCAGTGACCTATGTGGATAATGGTGGAACTCGCGAAGGAGCGACATCAAACGAGACTTCTGAAGTGCTTGCCAATGAAGCTGGTTCAATTACGGTTTCTGGCGCCACAACCGTTGGCTCGGTGCTTACCGCTGAGGTAACCGACGGCAACGGCTTGCCTGAAACAGTCACCTATTCTTGGGCAGCGTCTGGTACGGTGATAGAGGGTGAGACGGCTCAAACGTTAGAGCTTGGAGAAGCAACTGAAGGCACAACCATCACCGCTACGGCAAGCTATACCGACTTAGAAGGGTTCGAGGAAAGTGTTACCTCTGAGCCCACTGAAGAAGTCGATCCATTCGGTACGAATACCCCGGCAGAAATTAGCGGGCTAACTGCTACGGTAAGTAACGATGTGACTGATCCGCTAACGGGTTCGGTATCCGTGTCTGATGTTGATGAAGGTGAAGCAACAATTGTTGCACAAACAGACACCACAATAACTTACGGTACGTTTTCTATTACGGAGTCTGGCGACTGGGCATATAACCTAAACACAGAAGACCCAACGGTTGCTGGCTTAGCCAATGCCTCTGAGTCTGTTGAGGATAGTGCGGTATTAGAATCTGCTGATGGAACCGTTGCTACGCTGGTTATCACTATTATTGGTGTTAATCCTGCGAGCGGGAATAATCAGGCTGCTGTTATTAGAGATTTAACCGATGACGATACAGGAGAACTGCGTTTCTCGCTTCCTGAAGCACTAGCCGCTGGGAGAATTGAAGCAAGCTTCACCAGAACCGATGACGACCTTGGCAGTACTGATGCATTTATAAGCCTATTTAACTCGGGCAATAATAATGCAGGTTCTATTATTGACCTACGAATTCGCGATGATCAATTTGCGACTCGCTACCCTGAACGCTCATTTGATGGAGTGGATGTGACACCAGGAACTTTACAAGATATCGTAATCACATGGGCTTATCCTGATGGAAACACCGCGGCGGGTCAATTGCCAGTAATTACCGTTGAAATTGACGGCGAAGCAGCGGTTGATCCATTCACCCCAGATGGAAGCAATCCTGAAGGCGGCGTGACAACGGTTTCATTCCGTTTTGGTAGTAACTCTCTGGTGCTTCCTGAAACTGGTCAATTTACCATTGATGAATTCGCCGTATACAGCGACGTAAATGGTGACACTCTGGTATTTGAAGATGATTTCTCTACTTACAGCGCCGGCTTTAATCTTGATTCAGAAGTGAGTGACACTTCACCTTACGCGACTAATACTGAAGATGCTCTGGTTGAAGAATATGGTGCAGCCTCTGGTGACGGAAATCAGTATGCTCGCGTTATTGATACGGACGACAGCGATACCGGAGAGCTAAGATTCGCACTACCAGAAGCACAAGCTCAAGGTAAACTTGACCTTCGTTTTACTCGTACTGACGATGACGCAGGCAGCACTGATGCTTTTATCAGCCTATTCAACTCGGGAAATAATAACGATGGCTCAATCATGGACTTACGAGTAAGAGATGATTCCTTCGGTTTGCGCTACCCAAGTATGGATATCGAAGGGGCTGTAGTCACTCCTGGTGAATTCCAAACGTTAAGTGTGACCTGGGCTTACCCAGACGGAAACACGTCGGCAGGTCAACTACCTACTATTACGCTAGAAATCGACGGTGAAGCGGTAATGGATCCGTTTGAGCCAACTGGCAGCAATCCAGAGGGCGGCGTGACGACGATATCTTTGCGATTTGGTAGCAACAGCACGGCGCTTACGCAAGATGCCATGTTCTGGCTGGACGACCTTATCATCTATGCTGACACTGCCGGAACGAACATCGTCTTCCAAGATGATTTTCAAAGCTATGCAGATGGTGAAGACTTAGATCCAGATAACAACGCAAACTCTGTTTATTCAAGTAATACTTCAGAGGCAGTGGTAGCAACCGAGCAGTAAAAGCAGGCGTGTTGCTAAATAACATCGCAACATCGGTTGTCATAGCATAGAAGTTGTTGAATAAGACAAATGCCCGATACGCTACAACGTATTGGGCATTTTTTTCAGGTAAAAAAAAGCGCACTTTATTCAGTGCGCTTTTGTGTTTTTAAAGCGAGTTAACAGCGATTCATAAGAGAATCGCGTTCACTTTATTGGCCTTTAATTTCAGAAAGACCATTGTATGTTGCTGCACTACCAAGCGCTTCTTCAATACGAAGAAGTTGGTTGTACTTAGCGACGCGGTCAGAACGACATAGAGAGCCGGTTTTTATTTGACCTGCAGCAGTACCTACCGCTAAATCAGCAATGGTCGCGTCTTCAGTTTCGCCAGAACGGTGAGAGATAACGGCGGTGAAGCCTGCATCTTTCGCCATTTTAATTGCATTAAGCGTTTCTGTTAGTGAGCCAATTTGGTTGAACTTAATAAGGATTGAGTTACCAATACCGTTATCGATACCGCGCTTAAGAATTTTAGTGTTAGTGACGAACAAGTCATCACCAACAAGCTGTACTTTGTCGCCAATCTTCTTCGTTAAGCTTGCCCAGCCGTCCCAGTCACTCTCGTCTAGGCCGTCTTCGATCGATACGATAGGGTATTGTACAGAAAGATCAGCTAGGTAGTCGCCAAACGCTTCTGAATCGAAGCTCTTATCTTCACCAGACAATACATACTTACCATCTTTGTAGAATTCAGACGCTGCACAATCTAGTGCAAGGGTAATGTCTTCATTCATCTTGTAACCAGCGTTTTCAACGGCTTGTACGATAACAGCAAGTGCTTCAGCGTTAGAACTAAGGTTTGGTGCAAAACCACCTTCATCGCCTACTGCCGTGTTAAGCCCCTTCGCTGAAAGTACTTTCTTGAGTGAGTGGAAGATTTCAGCACCCATGCGCAGTGCTTCTTTAAAGCTTTTCGCGCCAACTGGCTGAACCATGAATTCTTGAATATCAACGTTGTTGTCTGCGTGCTCGCCACCATTGATGATGTTCATCATAGGCACAGGCATTGAATATTGACCAGACGTGCCGTTTAAGTCAGCGATGTGCTCGTAAAGTGCCACGCCTTTTTCAAGTGCGGCAGCTTTTGCTACGGCAAGAGATACAGCAAGGATAGCATTAGCACCCAGGGTTTCTTTATTTTCAGTGCCGTCTAAGTCAATCATCACCTGATCGATATCAGACTGCGCTAGTGCGTCTTTGCCTAGTAGAGCCGGAGCAATGGCGTCATTAATCGCCGCAACTGCTTTAATTACACCTTTACCAAGGTAACGAGACTTGTCGCCGTCACGCAGTTCTAATGCTTCGCGGCTACCCGTAGAGGCGCCAGAGGGTGCAGCAGCACGACCCATAACGCCAGACTCTAAATAAACGTCTGCTTCTACAGTTGGATTACCGCGTGAATCTAAGATTTCACGTCCGATGATGCGACTAATTTTCGCCATGTTATTTCCTCAACAATTGATGTGGGAACGCAACGGGAAAGCGTTCCCTTTATTAGAAACTAGTGATTTTCTTTTTGGTATTTGCCTGCAGCTTCAACAAACCCTTTAAACAATGGATGCCCATCGCGAGGTGTTGAAGTAAACTCAGGGTGGAACTGGCCTGCGATAAACCACGGATGGTCAGGTATTTCGATAACTTCTACAAGTCGTTTGTCAGTGGACAAACCACTTACTTTAAGGCCGGCAGCTTCGATTTCACCGCGTAAGTTGTTGTTCACTTCATAGCGGTGGCGGTGGCGCTCGTAGATTTCCACATTGCCATACATCTCATGCACTTTAGTGCCTTCAATTAGGTGGCAAAGCTGGCTACCCAATCGCATTGTACCGCCAAGGTCTGAGGTTTCAGTGCGTGTTTCGGTTGTGCCTGCTGCATCTAGCCATTCCGTGATTAACCCCACCACAGGATATGCGGTTTGTGGGTCGAACTCGGTGCTGTTGGCGTTATCCATGCCTGCAACATTTCGCGCAAATTCTATTAGCGCAACCTGCATGCCTAGACAAATTCCTAAATAAGGCACTTTATTTTCACGGGCGTAGCGAGCAGCTTCAATCTTACCCTCAATGCCACGCTCACCAAATCCGCCAGGCACTAAGATAGCGTCTAGCTTATCAAGAATCTGTGTACCTTTACTCTCAACATCTTGAGAGTCGATATGATGAATGTTAACGGTCAATCTGTTTTTAAGTCCAGCATGCTTTAATGCTTCGTTAACGGATTTGTACGCATCTGGTAATTCAACATATTTACCAATCATGCCAATGTTAACTTCGGCCGTTGGGTTGGATTCTGCGTAAAGCACCTGTTCCCACTCGACTAAATCAGCTTCTGGGCAATCAAATCCGAAGCGATCCACAACAAGCTGGTCCATTCCTTGTGCTTTAAGGGCAGCTGGAATCCGATAAATGCTATCTACATCTTTTAGTGAGATAACCGCTTTATCTGCAACGTTAGTGAAAAGCGCTATCTTTGAGCGCTCACTGGTTGGTAGTGCACCTACAGAGCGACACACAAGAATATCGGGTTGAATACCAATTGAGCGCAATTCTTTAACCGAGTGCTGAGTGGGTTTTGTTTTCACTTCACCGGATGCTGGCATATATGGCACTAGCGTAAGGTGCATGTACATAGCACGCTCGCGACCTACTTCAGTGCCTAGTTGGCGAATGGCTTCTAAGAAAGGTTGTGACTCAATATCACCTACGGTTCCGCCCACTTCTACAATAGCAACTTCGTGACCTTCAGCACCTTCAATTACGCGACGTTTAATTTCGTTGGTAATGTGTGGAATGACCTGAATTGTGGCTCCTAAGTAATCGCCGCGACGCTCGCGTTTGAGTACTTCTTCGTAAACACGGCCTGTGGTGAAGTTGTTGCGTTTTGTCATACGGGTGCGAATAAAGCGCTCGTAGTGGCCAAGATCAAGGTCTGTCTCTGCACCGTCATCGGTAACAAATACTTCACCATGCTGTATAGGGCTCATTGTGCCCGGGTCGACGTTGATATAAGGGTCGAGTTTTAACATGGTAACGGTGAGACCGCGTGCTTCAAGAATTGCTGCTAATGATGCTGCTGCAATACCTTTTCCAAGCGATGAAACTACACCACCAGTGACGAAAATATAATGTGTCATGCGAAACCTAGAACGTTAGGGTTGTATGGTAAATATAGGCCGATTTCAGAAAGAAACCATCTACACTTTGGACGGGGCGATAGTATACGCAAAACCATGTAAACAGACAATCTATTTGCCTACATGATGTGCAAATTTACGCCAGATTTACACCAAATTCAGGCCAATTGTGACCTAAACTTGGCCTTGCGGCTAAGACTGACTCAAGCGCTTTAAGGTGTAAATAAGGTCGAGAGCTTGCCGCGGAGATAGCTCATCAGGAGATATGTTCGCAAGGGCATCGACAGCAGGGTTAGGTTTATCTGGAAACAGCAGTTCTGCTTGGCCTTTTGGCTTTGCCTTTGATGCAGCCTTTGATGTAGCTTTTGTTGTAGCTTTTGTTGTAACTTTCGGGGTGCTTGCTGCCTTATCAGGCGCACTCTCTTCTCCTTGTGTCATAATATGAGAAGATTCGAGCGCGGCGAGCTTTTGGCGTGCGGCTTGGATAACGGTTTTTGGAACGCCCGCTAACTGGGCTACCTGCAGCCCGAAACTTTTGCTTGCTGCACCTTCTGAAACCGTATGCATAAAGCGAATGGTATCTTCAAACTCAACAGCATCTAAATGCACATTGACGACACCTGGCTGTGTATCTGGCAGCTCGGTAAGCTCGAAATAATGAGTCGCAAAAAGGGTATAGGCATTCAGCTGCTTGGCAAGGTAACTTGCGCATGCCCACGCCAGTGAGAGCCCGTCGTAGGTACTGGTTCCACGGCCTATTTCATCCATTAACACCAATGAGTTTTCCGTGGCGTTATTGAGAATGTTAGCGGTTTCTGTCATTTCTACCATAAAGGTGGAGCGGCCAGAAGCGAGATCATCAGATGCACCAATGCGGGTGAAGATACGGTCGAGTTTACCAATGTGAGCATGTTGAGCCGGCACGAAACTACCCACACATGCGAGCAGTGCAATGAGAGCCGTTTGACGCATGTACGTAGATTTCCCCCCCATGTTAGGACCGGTGATTATCAGCATGCGCCGTGAACTATCTAGCTGAAGCGGATTAGCAATGAAAGGTGCTTTCATTACATTCTCAACAACAGGGTGTCGGCCGTCTTGGTAAGTAAGTGCACACTCGTTACTGAGCTTCGGCCTATGCCAATCAAGGGCAATTGCCCGTTCGGCGAAACAACACAGCACATCAAGCTTTGCTAGCGCAGCGGCACTGTCTATCAGGTTATTTAAGTAAGGCGTAAAGTCATCAAATAGTGCCTCGTACAATTTTTTCTCTAGGGCAAGCGCCGCCCCTTGACTACTAAGTACCTTGTCCTCGTGCTCTTTTAATTCAGGAGTAATAAAGCGTTCGGTATTTTTGAGCGTTTGGCGACGGATATATTCTGCGGGTGCATTTGCACTATTGGCGCGGCTAATTTCAATAAAAAAGCCATGCACTCGGTTATATCCCACCTTAAGGGTAGAAATACCAGTACGTTCTCTTTCTCGACGCTCCATTGCATCAAGATAGTCAGTAGCACCCTGAGAGAGCGCGCGTAACTCGTCTAATTCTTCGTTGTAGCCAGGTGCTATGACGCCGCCTTCTCGAATAATTACCGGCGGGTTATCAATGATGGCGTGATTAAGCAGTGTTTGCAGCTCGGGATAAGTGCCGATGGTTTGACTAATTTGTTTTATTTGGCCAGTTTCAAAGCGCGATAATGCGTCGCGTAAATCAGGCAATGCGTTAAACGCGTTTTTCAACCTGGCAAAATCACGAGGTCGCGCAGAGCGAAGGGCTAAGCGCGCCATAATACGTTCAATGTCGCCAATGTGTTTTAAGGCGCTGCGAATATCGTCAGGGTTATCGTCAATAAAGGCATCAACGGCGTCTAATCGACTCTGTAGCTCATGTTGGTCGGTTAACGGTGAGTGAATAACACGTTGCAACATACGGCTACCCATCGCCGTTGTGGTGGTGTCCATCACACTAAAAAGCGTATTTTCTTGACCGCCAGATAAGTTATGAGTGAGCTCTAAATTACGTCTTGTCGCTGCGTCTAACTGAACGCGGCTGTCTTGCTGTTCGGTTTGTATTTGCCTGATATGGGGTAGGGCCGTTCGTTGGGTGTCTTTTACATATTGCAGCACACAGCCCGCAGCACCTAACCCTTTAGTTATACCTTTAAGGCCAAAACCATCAAGGGTCTTGGTCTCAAACTGCAGATTCAACTGCTCATCTGCGGTATCAATGTCAAACTCCCACTCAGGACGACGTCGTAACCCCTTTCTGTTTTCTATTAGCGATACATGCTCAAATCCCTCTGGGTAGAGCAATTCAGCAGGGTTGACTCGTTGAATCTCGGCGAGCAAGTTCTCATCATTATCGCATTCAAACACCACAAATCGCCCGCTAGTCACATCCAGCGTGGCTAAACCATAATGCATTGTGTGGCCACACACTGCGGCTAATATATTATCCCGTCGTTCTTCTAAAAGCGCTTCGTCGGTGACAGTACCGGGTGTGACAATACGCTGAACTTGGCGTTCCACGGGACCTTTACTCGTAGCGGGGTCGCCTACTTGTTCACAAATTGCCACCGATTCACCCATTTTAACTAATCGGGAAAGGTAACTTTCTACCGCGTGATAAGGTACGCCAGCCATAGGGATGGGATCGCCGCCAGACTTGCCTCTAGCCGTCAATGATATATCGAGAAGGTCTGCAGCTTTTTTGGCATCATCAAAAAACAATTCGTAAAAATCGCCCATGCGATAGAACAAGAGAATATTCGGATGCTGCGCCTTAATCGTAAGGTACTGGCGCATCATAGGAGTATGTGATTCCAAAAAAACGGCCTCGATAGATATGTTTATGGTGTTAGTGCGTATGGTAACAAATAAATGATAAACTCTGTGCAACAAAAAGCACTGACGGTAGATTGATATGACCACACCATTTTCAACGGTTTCTAAACCAAACGCCATACCCGTAATGCTTGATAGCGCATTAAATACCCAAGTCATGGCGATTGGTGATGTGTTGCGTAAAAAGGGGTGGACAGTATCGACTGCTGAATCGTGCACCGGCGGCGGCATTGCTTTTGCGTTTACCAGCGTTGCAGGCAGTTCAGATTGGTTTAATCAGTCTTGGGTAACCTATTCTAATAAGGCTAAAATGCAGGAGCTGTTCGTAAACACTGAGACCCTTGAAACGCATGGGGCTGTATCGCAGCAGACGGTGACTGAAATGGCGCTTGGTGTGCAAAAGCGATGTGGAGCAAACGTAGTGGTTACGGTTAGTGGTATTGCTGGGCCTGGTGGCGGTACTGACAGCAAACCTGTAGGCACTGTGTGGTTTGGTTTCATTTGTGGTGATGGTGCTTTTCAAGTCAAGCAGGTGTTTAGTGGCAACAGGGATGAAGTACGTGGTGAAGCGGTAGCCTTTGCAATTAATTATGTGCTGAAAATGCTTAGTACTAGTTAAGCAACACATCTTAGGCCGAGTTGAAAAAAATAATTAAAACACTGGTTGAAACTGTATGCTTGTACAGTATAGAATGCATGCAGAAATTGTTAGGGTATAGATGTGGTTTGTCGTTCTAGCGTTTTAATATTGACGAACGATGTTGTCTCAGTGGTTCAGTATTTATGGACGAACTCAAGGCAGCCTGAGATAGATAAGCTGCTGGCAAATAAATAGCTGGCAAATTAACAACAAAGTTAACAAATAACAGCGCAAACAAGTAGTAAGCAAAGCGAGAATCATAAGCTGTAAGATGTTTTGAAAGTTAAAATATAAGGAACGTAATAAAACATCCTTATATTTTCATTTTTACTCACATTCATGTTCCAACTCTTGTTGATAATAAACGCAATGTGACGCGCAAAAGATAAGCATAGGCATAGTTAAGATGACAGATCAAAATAGAACCAAAGCGTTAGATGCAGCGCTTTCTCAAATTGAAAAACAATTTGGGAAAGGCTCAATTATGAAGTTGGGCGAAAACAAGACAATGGATGTGGAAACTATTTCTACAGGCTCCCTTGGGCTAGACATTGCTCTTGGTGCGGGTGGTTTACCACTTGGCCGAATTGTTGAAATTTACGGTCCAGAGTCATCAGGTAAAACAACCTTAACCCTTGAAGTCATTGCTGAAGCACAGCGCCAAGGCAAGACTTGTGCGTTCGTCGATGCGGAACACGCGCTAGATCCTATTTACGCGGAAAAACTTGGCGTTAACATTAACGAATTATTAGTATCGCAACCTGATACTGGTGAGCAAGCGCTTGAAATTTGTGACATGTTGACACGCTCTGGCGCTGTTGACGTTATTGTTGTCGACTCCGTAGCAGCGTTAACACCGCGTGCTGAAATCGAAGGCGATATCGGTGATTCACACGTAGGTCTTGCTGCGAGAATGATGTCTCAAAGTATGCGTAAAATTACGGGTAACCTGAAACGCTCGAATACAATGATGATTTTTATCAACCAAATTCGTATGAAGATTGGTGTGATGTTCGGAAGCCCTGAAACAACTACAGGTGGTAACGCACTTAAGTTTTACGCGTCTGTACGCTTAGACATCAGAAGAATTGGTTCGGTAAAAGAAGGTGACGAGGTTGTCGGTAACGAAACTCGCGTTAAAGTCGTTAAGAACAAAATCGCGCCTCCTTTCAAGCAAGCTGAATTTATCATTCGATATGGTGAAGGTATTTCTAAGCACGGCGAGTTAATTGACTTAGGTGTTAAGCACAAATTAATTGATAAAGCCGGTGCATGGTATAGCTACAACACAGACCGTATCGGTCAGGGTAAAGCGAACAGCATGTTGTTTTTAAAGAATAACCCTGCTGTATCGGACGAGATAGAAGCTAAGCTAAGAGAAATGTTGCTTCCAGGCAAAATCGTTGAAGATAAAAGCGAAGAGGCTGGTGAAGAGTCATAAGCACCAGCAGAGATAGCTTCTTACACAAATGACTTGTGAGAAGCCCAACCCTCTTTTAGATAATTAAAACCGCCATCAAGGCGGTTTTTTTGTATCTGCAGATTGTTTATTTTTCATCTGTCTACCGCTTGAGTCATCTACCTTCTTGTTTACTTTTTATATCTATCAAACGCTATCGACAACCAAATAGAAAATTAACGATATCGTTTAATAGAAAAACATTTACTAACATTTTTTGCCTGAATAACCCTTGTTTACATGACCAATAAGAGGAATGCTGTAATTAATACCAAAAAGAAAAGACTAATAGTCTGTGCCGCGTTTCATTGAAGCGCAAAGTAAATCGATAAATAGTACAGCGATATATAGAGCAGTGATAAATAGAATGTTCAGGCAGTAGCCCAATCTATGAACGTTGTATGTTTATACAAAATAAAGTATTGCTAATAAGATAAAAGTAAATAGTGTAATGCTGCTTTTGCTGTATGCATCACTGAACGTCATCGGTTTATGAATACGCGAGTCGCTGGCATAAATCGTCACTAATAAAAGAGAAGAGGGAAGGTCCATGATTGAAATAGCTGGCCTCGCTAAACGTTTTGAGGTCGAGAACCCGAAAAAGCTTAGCGAACAAGAGAAAAAAGATCCGCGTTTAAAGGGGCGTTATTTTCAGTCTGTTCGGGATGTGTCTTTTACATGCCAAAGTGGAGAGGTTCTTGGTTTGCTTGGTCCCAATGGAGCAGGTAAAACGACCACGCTTCGTATGTTATCAACGGCACTTCGTCCAGATAGCGGCAGCGTGCTAATAGATGGTCAAGACATTTTGGCAAACCCTAATGTTGCTCGTAAAAAGATAGGCTTTTTATCGAGTTCCACAGGTTTGTATGGTCGACTTACTGGTAGAGAAAATATCAGCTACTTCGGCGAACTGCATGGATTATCGAAAAGTACGATTGAAGCTCGTATTGAAGAAATGGCAGACTTACTTGATATGCAGAGTTTCTTAGAGCGGCGAGCCGAAAACTTTTCATCCGGTATGAAGCAAAAGGTATCAATAGCGAGAGCGGTTATACACGAGCCTTCACTTGTTGTGCTCGATGAGCCCACCACGGGTTTAGATATTATGGCTACCAGCACCGTAATGGAATTTATTCAACGATTAAAAGATAAAGGCACACCCGTTATTTTCTCTACTCACCATCTCGATGAAGTGCAAACGCTGTGTGACAAAGTCACCGTCATCAATCAAGGTGAAACGGTATTCAATGACTCACTAGCGGCGTTCAGCGCACTGTCCGATGGCCAAATGCACAAGAGTTTCCTTAAAACACTAGAAACAGAATCACAGGAGAAGAGCAATGTGGTTAATCTTTAAGAAGGAATTTAAAGAATTATTGCGGGATAGAAAAACGATCATCTTTATGATCTTGTTACCGCTATTATTGTTCCCCGCGATCTTTGGTGTGGGCATTTTCTTTATGAGTAATGCCGCTGAAAAGGCAGAAAACGAAATTTTAAAATATGCCATTGTTGGTGAAGCTTATGCGCCAGATATTGTTGAGTCGTTCAGTCAGGCTTCTGATAAGTTTGAGCAAGTCGCTATTGACGGCGCTGATACTGACACAGCTACCGACAAAGAAGGCTACGCAACGCTGATTAAAAACGAAACCTTAGACTTCGTGCTAGTAATACCTGAAACCTTTAACCCTGATATTTTGACATCAGGGCAGCATAAAATTGAGCTTTATCTTAATGACGCTGGGCTTAATAAAGTGTACGGACGAGTAGCTGAAATTATCGATGTATATATGGATGAGTACCAGCTTTCTGCATTTACGCAGTTAGGTTTAAATGAATCTCAGCAGGAGGCGCTGCTAAAACCCATTTCAATTGAAAAACAAAATATTGCCGATGACAGAGAAGTGTGGGGAGAGCGTATTGGTGGCTTCCTTCCTTATTTCATATTCATATTGTGCTTACAAGGTGCTATGGCACCAGCGGCTGATTTGGGAGCAGGGGAAAAGGAAAGAGGAACACTGGAAACCTTGCTTATCTCACCAATGGACAGGTACAAACTTGTACTGGGTAAATTCTTTACGGTAAGCGCTGCGGGGATCATTACTGCCCTCATCACCGTATCGTCCATGGCTCTGTGGGGAATAGTGTTATCACAAGGTATGGCCATCGAATTTGTCGTTGAAGTGATGTCCATGATTGGCATTGTAGATTTTGTACTTATATTTCTTATGTTGGTGCCTGTGGTGGCAGTATTCGCAGCTATTTTGCTTTCCCTGTCTATCTATGCGCGTTCATTCAAAGAAGCACAAAGCTATATGGGCTCGCTAATCATGGTGGTTATCTTCCCTGTGCTGATTGCTATGATGCCTGGTGTAGAACTAAAGGGTGCGTGGGTGTGGGTCCCGTTAACGAATGTAGCTCTCGCGATGAAGGAACTGTTTAAGGGCACTATGGATTACTTTGCGCTGTTTGGTATTTTTACTTCCACAGCCGTTATAGCAATAGGCCTTATCATGTTCTGCATTCATTGGTTCAACAAAGAAAAAGTACTATTTAGATAGCCAGTGTACTGGTATCAGCGCGAGCGCCCCGTGTGGTTGGAAGGTGGTTAATCCTACCAGCCACACGGGGCGTTTTTTTATGGCGTGGAATATTTTCGAAGGCCGGATATTTGGCTAATACAAAGGACGTGTTTCATACCTCAAAATCGATTCGTTTGATAATACCTTCCCAGCCAGGAGGGATCTTTCCTTGAAGAACGTATGAGTAGGCGAGCAGCTCTGCGATAACAAAATACAAGGACTCTGGGATATCCTGGCCTACATCAAGTGTGGCAAGTACTTCACTTAAATAAGGGTCTTCATGGATAAGTATTCCTGTTTCTTCTGCCATAGCGATGATGGCTTCGGCGAGGTCGCCATATCCCTTTGCCACCACTTTGGGCGTATTTTTTTTGTCGCCTCCTTCGTACTTGAGGCCTATGGCACGTTTAGCCTTGTTTTGCTTATCTGAACTCATCGCAATAACTCATTTACCATTTTTACGCTTCTTTTGAAAAAGGGAGACTCAACAGAGCGTTTCCAAGGGGAACGCAAAAAAGAGAAGCATTCAAAACACGCTTCACACTTTGGTCTCAAAAATATGATGAGGACGGCTATTGAGTGTGTCTGGTATATGGCCGCGCTGAAAACTCGAATTTTCAACATGAAGCCCCAGCCCTTCTAACCGTTTGGTTAAATACGGCAGTGTATCTGCAATCCTTGCCAGAATAACGTCATTTGACGCATACAAGTCGAGGGTTATTGACTCTTTATCTATTTTTGATTTGGCAAGCACCTGACCTGTATCGCCGATATCCAATTTCATAGTGACGTTCCATAGCCCCCGCTGAGCATTATTTTCTTGCTGTTGATGCTGTTTGTGATTTTCGCGGTAGATGAGCAGTTCTGGTGGCGTGCTGTGTTGAGACAGCGTGGGCAGCACGTAATAAAAAGCATCTTGACCTTGAATACGTGAATCTGCTTGAGTTACTTTGCTTTGCTGATGATTGGCAAGCAATGTTTTTAATTGAGCTAACAGCTGCTGACGGCCATCTAACTGGTTTACATCTTGGCTAACCCTGCTTGGCTGAGTGTTACTTCCCACGCTTGCCAAGGTTTTGGAGATAATAGAGTCAGGTGCATCTATTTGCGACTTCAGACTGGGCTGTCGCTGCAGGGCTCTTCCCGCTAATGCGAGTTGAACAAGTGCAACAAGTCCTTGTACAAAACTCGATACCGCAACGGGAGAGGTTAGCGTTGATGGCGTTGCCAAAAGTGCTGGGCTGTTTAGCAGCGTTTGAATACGCTGAGGCAATGACGAGTCAGGCCCTGACGTACCGGCCTTTAAATTAGCGTCTTTAACCTCTTTGTCCTTTCCCGTGCTGTCAGTAGATTTCACGTCAGACTCGGCTAAAGCACTTGTCATTTCTTTGACTAGCGCGTTTCGTTCACTAGCACTTATTTGCTGCTTGCTGGTGTTATTTGAGAGTTGCTGCAATAGATTATTAAACAGCTCCACCGAAGCGCTTTTTGCTTCAGATTTTATCATTTGAGCAATGGATCCCAATGTGGGCTTTGTTGCGTTTGCTTCTTTGGTCAATTGGGTGTTCGCTGTGTTTTCTACCGCATTTGCAACCTGAGTAGAAGGTGCCTTTTGTGCAGGCAATCCCTGAGTTGTTTCAAGTTGTGGCTTGCTTAGCGCCGAAGGCGACGCCGAGCGAACGTCTATGCTTTTTAGTTGCTGTATTAATTTGGACAGTGCAGATGACGTATCTTGTTGAGCTATGGAATTACCTTGTACTTGCCCAAGAACGCTATTGTTCGGTCTATTCTCTACAATGGACACTAGGGCTGTAAGGGCACTAGCGGTGCTGCCAGTTTGATTTAATAAAACACGGGAGAGTGAGCGAATGGCGTTATGTACATCACTGCCGCTAAGGGACTCAGGTGCAGTTTTAATACTGGCACTGTGAGCATTATTAACACTATGAGAGCTATGTAATGACGCATTAGGTGCTAGCCGTGAACTTGCTCCTTTTCCAGCTTTTAATATTTCAATGCCAGTAAGTTGAGATATCGGCAGGCTTTTAACATCTACATTTCGCAGCTGCCCTGTGCTCAATACAGGCAATATGTCCTTGGCTAAAAGTGAAGCTGAAGCCGGTAGTGAAAATGTGGTTAGCACGCTATTTTTTGTAGTGTGAACGCTTAGTGTAGCGCTTGCTGCGTCCTTTGTATTTAAGGAAAGGAGACTTACGGCTTTTAAGATGTTGTTGCCAAAACTTGAGGTAGAGAGCGACGCCGAGCCAGGGAGAAGCTGCTTTAACGCTGAAGGAACACCGCGCTCTTGAGATATCGCCACACCGCCTTGTTTAAGTGCCTGCTCAATAAGTGGGTATTGAGCTTTAGCACTTATATTTCCTAGTGATAGGGAGTCTAAGTTTGTGCGCTGCTGTGCAGAGCTCTTGCCCGTTAACTCGTTGGCAATAGTATTTAAACTAGTGTGTAGTGTTAGCGCAACATTCCCACTTTGCGTCTTGTTGAGGCTGATGGAAACGCCTTTGCCAATAAGGTTTTGAAGTGATGCCATTGACTTAGCGTCTAATTGGGCCAAGGGCAAATGAAGTGATTTACCCCCCTCTATACCAAGGGTTACTTCTTTACTGGTAACAGAATGTACTTGTGCCCTAAGCGATACGGCGGCTCCTTCAGCGTTCTTTAAAGCTTCTGCGATTGCTTTAAACAGTTGACCTTGCTTATCCAAAGGAATACTTGTGCTCTGCGATATCACCTCTACAGACGTCAATGCAGCTTGTACTGTGCTGTTTATTCCAGAAGCCGTCGCTCCAGAGCTATTTACTCCAAAAGCTCCTGTCCCAGAGCCACTTGCCCCAGAGCCGAGGGATATGAGTTGAGGCTGCTGTATTCCTTGGCGAGAAACAGTATCGGGGACACGTAAATTCGCTTTTAACTGGGGAGTGCTTAGGGCCAAAACATTATCTGGAAGCCGAGCAACAACTACCTTAGCGGCGTTATCAATTGCTACCGCCCGTGATAGCGGGTTGCTGCGGGATTGATTCGTAGCGCCTTGTTGAGTAGGTGCTTGGCCTGTATCAGCGGAGACCGGACTGGTGTTTTGACTTCCAGCAGCGCTCGCAGCGCCTGTTTGCCCTGTAGATTGTGCTGTTGTTTTCAGTACACTCGCGAGAATATTGGAAAGTTGCGACGTCATGTGATTGGTATCGGCCTTGGCATGTTTTTCCTTAGCTGAGTAATTGATAAAGGCACAATCGATTATTATAGTAAAGCAGGCTAAAAGCCGCCTATTAAACCTGTTATTGGCTCACCGATTAATTCGCTAACTAACTCATTTTTTGAAAGGCATTTGAACAACCCAGTTAATGTTGTAGATAGCGTGTGATGGAAACAATAAATCGTAAATAAAAAAGACAAGAAAACTGTTGAAGTAAATCATATTTAATTGATATTCGCGACTGCGAAAATGCCATCCTGTGATAAACTAGCGCCAATTTTTAGAGTTAGTAATTCGTACAGAAGGTAGACGTCGTAGTGCTAAAAGCGTGTGAACTGACATGCGTAAAAAGAGACAGGGTCTTATTCGAAAATGTTTCATTGGCGGTCAGTGCCGGTGAGCTTCTGTATGTTCGTGGGCCTAACGGAGCGGGTAAAACCAGCTTACTTCGAATTCTCACCGGGCTAAGCACGCCTGAATCTGGCACCGTATTGTTTAACGGAGAAGATATTGCAGATTCTTCGTTATCGTATTTGTCGACGTTGTTATACCTAGGTCACAAGAGCGGAACCAACGGCAGCTTATCTGCACTGGACAACTTAAGGTTTTGGCTAGCTCAACATCAAGTGAAATGCGAAGAGAGCCAACTTTTCGATGCATTAATGCGTATAGGGCTAGTTGGTCTTGAAGACGTACCAGTACGGTTCTTGTCGGCGGGTCAGCAGCGAAGAGTAGCCCTTGCCCGCTTGTGGTTAAAGCCCGCTGACGTATGGATCCTCGATGAGCCTTTTACCGCATTAGATGTTAAAGGCATAGCGTTGCTCGAAGGGCGAATGAAATCTCATGTTGAGCGTGGTGGCGTTGTCATAACTACCTCTCATCAGCCGCTGTCTGAAGCTGCAGGCGAGCACAGCGTATTTGATTTGGAGTATCGGTTTTAATGTCGCTGTATCAGGGAGTTTTTAAACGAGACGTTCACATTGCGTTTAAACAGAAGGCTGAACTACTTCAACCGCTTATGTTTTTGCTAATGGTCGTTACTATGTTCCCACTTGGTGTCAGCCCGTCTCCTGACACCTTGCAACGCATTGGTCCTGGGGTGCTGTGGATTGCGGCAATCCTGTCATCATTGATGGCCATGGAGCGAATGTTTCGAGACGACTTTCAAGACGGCACCATGGAGCAATACGTGCTCTCAGGTATGTCTCTTGCGGGGATTAGTGCTGTGAAGGTGTGCGTGCATTGGCTGGTGAGTTTTATTCCCATGCTCGTGCTGTCACCGCTATTAGCCATGTTTTTAAATTTAACGTTTGATATGTACGTGGCGCTATTAGCAACGTTGTTTCTAGGTACGCCGCTACTGTCGTTAATTGGTGCAATTGCAGTAGGGTTAACGGTAGGGTTACAGAAAGGTGGTGTGTTGTTAGCATTGCTACTAATCCCTGTTTTTATTCCGTTACTCATTTTTGCCACATCAGCTGTGGATTCTGCCGCACTTCAATTACCTTATTATCCGCAACTTGCTATTATCGCGGCCATGCTGTTGCTGGCACTAGCAATAGCACCTTTTGCGATAGCGTATTCTTTAAGAGTGAGTCAGAACTAATGTGGAAGTGGTTACATCCCTACGCAAAAACAGAGCGAGCTTATCAGCTTTGCGTAACGTTACAGCCTTGGCTTTGGGCAGGCGCCGGTGTTGCTTTGTTTGTTGGCACGCTGTGGGGACTTGCGTTTGCGCCACAGGATTATCAACAGGGTGATTCATTTCGTATTATTTATATTCATGTGCCAAGCGCCATATTGTCTATGGGCACGTATGTAGCCATGGCAGTAGCGGCACTCGTCGGTATGGTATGGCAGTGGCGCACGGCTTACATGAGCATGATTGCCATGGCGCCTGTTGGCGCTGTAATGACATTTATTGCCTTGTTCACCGGTGCTGCATGGGGCAAGCCCATGTGGGGCGCGTGGTGGGTATGGGACGCGCGGTTGACCTCAGAGCTTATTTTGTTGTTTTTATATTTTGGTGTTATCGCGCTTTACGGTGCATTTGAAGATAAACAGCAAGCTGGCAAAGCCGCAGGGGTTATGGCGCTTGTAGGGGTAGTGAATATTCCTATTATTCATTACTCAGTTGAGTGGTGGAACACCCTTCATCAGGGGGCCACAATTAGCAAGTTTGACAACCCTTCGATAGCTCCTGAAATGCTGTGGCCGTTACTAATTAACCTACTTGGTTTTGCATTTTTTATTGGTGCAGTAACCACAGTTCGCTTACGCAATGAAATTGTGCTGCGAGAAATGCATCGTCCTTGGGTGCAAGCGCTTGCGAAAAAACAGGTAAAAGGGGCTCAGTAGTATGCAATTTGAATCGTTGACAGACTTTTTTGCGATGGGCGGGTATGCCTTTTACGTATGGATATCGTTTTTCGTCACGTTTGGCAGCATGGCCATCATAGCAATACAAAGTTATGTAAAACAAAAAACGCTGCTGTCTACAACGCTAAAAGAACAAGAGCGAAGGGCCCGAATTAAGCGTGCCCAGCAGAGCGTGTAAATTGGGCGCTTAAAATTAGCTCGCTGTATTAGGCGTGCTATTTACAAGACACATTTTTCAATTTTCCAAATATCGAAGTGAGATAGTTGCATGAACCCAAGACGAAAGCAGCGTTTAACTGTAGTGGCTTTAATCGGCCTTCTAGTTGCTAGTGCAATTGGACTGATGCTCTATGCATTAAACGACAGCATTGATTTATTTTATACGCCAAGCGAAATCATTGAGGGTAAAAATGGACTAAAGCCACAGGTAGGACAGCGTTTGCGTATTGGCGGAATGGTAGTGCCAGGAACGGTAAGCCGCGACCCAGATAGTTTAGCGGTCAGTTTCGACCTTGTAGATACAGGCCCTGCTGTTACGGTGACTTTTACCGGTATTTTACCGGATTTATTTCGCGAGGGTCAGGGCATAGTGGCAACGGGCGTATTAACAGACTCAAGACAGATAAATGCTCAGGAAGTACTGGCAAAACACGATGAAGAGTATATGCCGCCTGAATTGGCAGAAAAAATGAAGGGTATAAAACACGTTAAGCCGGAAAATAAATCCGGTTACGGTTCTTCAGACGCCAGCTCTTATAACGACAAATCCTATGAAGCTAGCTCTTATGAGAAAAGCACTTACGAAAGCGGTGTATCGGGCAATAAGCCCTCAAAGGCAGATTCAACCACGAGCATGAATGAGGGGCAGTAAGTTATGATACCTGAAATTGGTAATATAGCGCTTACACTGGCGTTAGTGCTATCCATTTTGTTGGCGGTATATCCGCTTTGGGGTGCCCACCGTCAACATGAAACCTTGATGGCAACGGCGAAGCCGTTAGCGATTGGCCTATTTATTTTTACGCTCATTGCGTATGTATGCTTGACATATGCTTTTGTTACCGATGACTTTAGCGTTGAATACGTTGCACAGCATTCGAACAGCAAACTGCCAATCTATTATAAAATAACCGCAGTGTGGGGCGGGCACGAAGGCTCGTTTTTATTGTGGGTACTGATGCTATCGCTATGGACTGTTGCCGTGGCCATATTTAGCCGAGGGATCCCCCTTGCTATGGTAGCTCGAGTCCTATCGGTGCTGGGAATGATCGGTATCGGTTTCTACTTGTTTATGCTGCTAACGTCAAACCCGTTCAACAGCATGCTGCCGTTCTTTCCTGTTGATGGGCGAGATCTTAATCCGCTGCTGCAAGATTTTGGCATGATTATCCATCCTCCTATGCTGTACATGGGATATGTAGGTTTTTCTGTGGCGTTTGCATTCGCAATCTCTGCGCTAATTTCAGGACAACTCGACTCCACGTGGGCTCGGTGGTCTCGTCCTTGGGTAATTGCTGCCTGGGCATTTCTCACCGTTGGCATTGCATTGGGTAGCTGGTGGGCTTACTACGAGCTTGGCTGGGGCGGCTGGTGGTTCTGGGACCCAGTAGAAAATGCGTCTTTCATGCCATGGCTTGTGGGCACTGCGTTAATGCATTCCCTTGCGGTAACTGAAAAGCGCAAAGCCTTTAAATCTTGGACCGTTTTGTTGGCCATTGCTGCATTTAGCATGAGCTTACTTGGCACCTTTTTGGTTCGCTCTGGCGTCATTGTGTCTGTGCATTCCTTTGCAAGCGATCCCACCCGAGGTTTATTTATTCTCGGTATTCTTATTGTGCTCAGTGGTTTTGGTTTACTGCTCTACGCAATGCGTGCTGCGTCACTAAAAAGCCCGGGCAGATATCAAGCTTTTTCACGTGAAGTGTTACTGATGGGAAACAACGTTTTCCTCTGTGCTGCAACGCTAGTGGTGTTGCTAGGAACTCTATTCCCACTTGTGCATAAAGAGTTGGGATTGGGCAGTATTTCGGTGGGTGCACCGTTTTTCAATCAGATGTTTACGCTGCTTATCGTTCCTTTTGTGCTTATTCTTGGCCTTGGGCCGCTTACCCGTTGGAAGCATCAAAAAGCCAGCGATCTCAAAAAACAGCTGCTTATAGCGCTGGGCATTGCGCTAAGTGCAGGCATACTTGTGAACTTCGCCTACGACACGCCAAGCTACATGGGTGTGCTTGGTATGGTACTGGTGTTTTGGATTTTGGTGATGACGGTGCAAGAAGTTATTCAGCGGGTATCCTCAATGCCCAGTGACATGAGCACACTGACATCGCTTAAAAAACTGACGCCTAGCCACTGGGGTATGGTGCTAGGTCATGTTGGTTTTGCTATTTCAATTATTGGTATCACTCTAGTGTCTAATTATGAGCTGGAGCGTGATATTCGTATGGATGTTGGCGAGACAGTGAGTTTAGGTGGTTATGACTTTACTTTTACCGATGTAAAGCGCGCCGACGGACCAAATTATAATGCCGACGCTGGCGTTTTTGATGTGCATAAAAATGGCGAGAAAGTCGTTAGGCTTGAGCCTGAAAAGCGTCTTTACACCGTGCAGCGTATGCCGATGACCGAGGCTGCAATTCACTCTACAATTACGCGAGATGTGTTTATCGCCATGGGCGAGCCATTAGATAATGGGGCTTGGGCAATTCGGATATACATTAAACCATTTGTTATTTGGCTATGGGCTGGTGCGGTAGTAATGGCGCTGGGCGGGGTACTGTCAATTAGTGACAAGCGCTACCGAATTGCAAAAGTGAAGAAAGTAAAAGCGGTATTGAGTAGAAGCACAACAGATAAACCTGAAGGGAATGCAATATGAAGAATGCGCGTTTAGTCGTCATTCCACTGGTATTATTTTTATTGCTGGTTGTCTTTTTATTCAAAGGGCTGTTTTCAGACCCTCGAGAGCTTGATTCTCAGGTGAAGGATAAAGTACTGCCAGCGTTCTCACTACCAGATCTTATGCAACCAGACATAACCTATACGCCAGAAAGCTTAAAAGGGCAGGTGACGCTATTAAATGTGTGGGGCGTATGGTGCGTAACGTGTGCGGTTGAAATGCCTTATTTGACTGAGCTGAAAAATGAGAAAGGCGTTCATATTGTCGGTCTCTATTTTGACCAAGATTTAGATCCAGATTTTGGCACTAAGACGCTTAACCGTGTTCAACAAGAAGTGACATCCATGTTGAGCCGATACGGCAATCCGTATGCGTTTAATATTTTTGATGTGTATCGCGATACGTCACTAGATTTGGGTGTTACGGGCGCACCAGAGCATTTTGTAATTGATGCCCAGGGCGTTATCCGGATGCATCATATTGGTGACATTAATGAGCGGGTTTGGAAAAACAAAGTAGGCCCACTGTACAATCGGTTAGTGGCAGATGCATCAACTGGTAAGTTTGATAGTGACAAGACAACTACTAGTACCAACGCAAACGCTAAAACTATTAGCGCGGAGGTAAAGTAATGCGCCAATGTATAACGTCGTTGCTCATTGTCTTAAGGTTAAGACCCTTCATATCATGCGCTTTAATGATAAGCGCGCTGGCTTTTGCTGGTACCCTCTATGCAGCAGAGGACAACTTTTCATTTGAAACACCAGAGCAACGGGCGGCGTTTTTAACGTTGACTGCGGAACTGCGCTGCCCTATGTGCCAGAATCAAAACATAGCGGATAGTGACGCTATGATTGCTCATGATATGCGCCGCAAGGTATATACCCTTCTTAAACAGGGTAAAACTGAAGCACAAGTTATTGATTATATGAAAACGCGGTACGGGGACTTTGTTCACTATCAGCCACCGGTGACAATCGCTACCCTGTGGCTATGGGCTGTGCCGGTGTTGTTTGTTTTTATCGCATTACTATTTATCGTTAGACGTAAGTCAGCCTCACCGCCTGAGGACATGGCTGCAAAATTAGCCAAAGCCGATGCAATGTTGGAGCAAGATAAAGAATGAGTTGGTCTGAGTTTTATTTAATTGTTTCTGGGCTTATTACCCTCGTTCTTTTAATTATCGCATTTCCGTTTTTACGCAATAAAAATCATGCAAAACGAGATAGCCTGAGCAATACGCAAATTATTAGACAGCGCCTAGTAGAATTGGAGCGCGAAGTAAAAGAAGGGCTAATTAGCGAAATAGATAAGCGTCAAGCGGTGGACGAGTTAAAAATTGCCCTTGTTGACGAAAGTGCTTTTACAGCAAAGAAAACCGGCACTGCGCCTCTTGTGCTGATTGTGGGTGGGTTAATTGCCCTCATTTGCGGCGCCGTGGTTTACTCTCAAGTGAATCAAATGAGCCAAGTCAAGCGCTCAACGAATGCAATTGCTGCGCTGCCTCAATTGAGTCAGCAACTTGCTAGTGGTAATGCGAATAGCCTGACTCAGCAGGATATTGCTGATTTAGCCCTCGCCATTCGCCAGCGCCTTCGCGACGATCCTAGTGACGATACTGGATGGATGTATTTAGGTCGTTTGATGCTAAGTATAGGGCAAGAGGTGCAGGCGATAGAGGCTATCGATAGAGCTACCGTTTTGGCTCCTGCCAACAGTGGTCACAAAATTACGCTTGCGCAGGCGTTGATGACCACCGGTGATGTGAATAACCTTCAAAGAGCACAGGGTATCTTAAACGGCTTGTTAGCTAACACTCCAGATAACGACAATCTTGCTTTAATGATGGCCGTAGTATCCGCACAAGTAGGTGATTTAGCGCAGACTAAACGTTATTATGCCCAAGTGAAGGACAAGCTTCCCAATGGCAGTGATATGCAGCAACGCCTAACGGTTCGTATTGCTGAGCTTGAGGGGCGAGCTAGTGATATGGCACAGCTGACTGGCAGCTCAGATGGTGTCGCTGGTGTTAGTGCTGACAGCAACATGTTGGCACCAGGTGAATCAAGCAATATGTCAGACACTGCGTTATCAGAACCGTCAAAAGTTAAAACTGGCTTTACTATCAAGGTAAAATTGTCCGAAGAGGCGAAGGTAAAAGCGCCCAAAGAGGGCTTTCTCATCGTGTTTGCACAAGATGCTCTATCAGAAAATAGAATGCCTGCTGCGGTAGTAAAAATGCCTATTGGTGCTATGCCTGCGGCGGTGACACTTAGCAATAAAAACGCAATGATGCCGCAATACACTTTAGGCTCGCTTTCTGACATCACCATCACAGCAAGGCTGTCTATCGATGGGGATGTTTCTATTTCATCAGGCGAGTGGCAGGGCAGTACCTCAGCGCAGGTTAAACAAGGGCAAATGCCTGAGTTAACCGTCATCATAAATAAGGAATTGTAGTAATGGATATAACCAGGCAACTGGTCGCTGGCGCTTTAGTCATAAGCAGCCTGTTAGGTGGATGTGCAACAAATAACGCATCTCAACAAACTTCAGAGGTTTCAACAAACAGCACACAGGTGGATTCATCAGACCCAAGAGATCCTCTTGAACCAGTAAACCGTCTAATGTGGGATTTTAACTGGGAAGTACTTGATGCTTATATCGTACGCCCTCTTACCGTTGGTTACGTGACAGTGATGCCTCAGTTTGCAAGAACTGGGTTGCTAAACGCCTCACGGAACTTGCAAGAGCCGGCTAACTTTATGAACAATGTGTTTCAAGGCAAGGTGGATGATGGTTTAGACAGCTTAGCCCGTTTTCTATTGAACTCTACCGTGGGTTTACTTGGTACTATCGATGTTGCTGAGAACATTGGTATATCTCGCAAAGACGAAGAGTTTGGCGAAACGTTAGGCGTATGGGGTGTTGATACAGGGCCCTTTATGATGCTGCCAGTGTTAGGACCAAACGACCCGAGAAGTTTCACAGGTCAATTTGTTGATGGCACGGTATACCCCATGGCGGTTATTGCCAGCAATTTTTTCATAGCTCGCTACGTGGTGTCTCTACTTGAAACTCGTGCTCAAGTAATGGCGCAAGAAGCGCAGCTAGAACAGTCGGTAGACGATTATGCGTTTATCAAAAACGCCTATTTTGAAAACCTAGCCTTTCGGGTTACCGATGGTAAAAGTGGCGATAAGGCTATTGATGAAAAGCAGCTAGATGATTTCGCTGATTTTGAGGCTATGCTAGAAGATTCAAGCTTCGATGATTACGAATATGAAGAAGAGCAAAGCGAAGATGATGAGCAAAGTGATAAAGCTAAAGCGTCAGAAGATAGCGATATTATAGATAATTAAAGGGCATTCAAAGCTCTCGAGCGCATAAGTAATAAAAGCTTACTTTTAGCAACGCTACAAGCTCAAGACAAATAAAAAACCATGCGTAGCGCATGGTTTTTTTGCATTTAAATGTGTCTAACCGAGGGTTAATCTTTTGGATAACCCGTTGGGTTCTGCGACTGCCAATTCCATGTGTCGGCACACATGTCTTCTAATCCTTTATCTGCGTTCCAATTTAGTTCTTGGGCCGCTTTTGTAGGGTCAGCATAACAGGCGGCTACATCGCCACTTCGTCTCGGTGCAACCTTGTAAGGCACCTTTTTGCCAGAGCCTTTTTCAAATGCTGCTATCATTTCTAACACAGAATAACCCTGGCCCGTGCCGAGATTATACTTATCTAATCCCATATTAAGATTGAGTCTGTCTAGCGCTTTCAAGTGGCCATTCGCTAAATCGACAACGTGTATGTAATCTCTAACACCCGTACCGTCAACAGTGTCGTAGTCATTGCCAAATACGCTAAGCTGCTGAAGTTTCCCTGTGGCAACTTGAGAGATGTATGGCATCAGGTTGTTTGGGATCCCGTTAGGATCTTCACCAATTTGGCCAGATTTATGTGCGCCTACTGGATTAAAGTAACGCAGCAACACAATGTTCCAATCGTTGTCTGACCCATAAAGGTCGCTAAGCATGTGCTCGACCATGAGTTTTGACATGCCGTAAGGGTTTGTTGGGTGACCTGTAGACATATCTTCGCTGAGGGGAAGGGATGCAGGGTCGCCGTATACAGTGGCTGATGAGCTAAACACAATGTTCTTCACATTGTGTTTTTGCATTGCTTTACATAGCGTTAGCGTGCCGTACACATTATTTTCGTAATAAGATAACGGCTTAGCAACCGATTCACCTACCGCTTTAAGTCCGGCGAAGTGAATAACGGCAAAAATGCTGTGCTCACTAAAAATATCATCTAATACGGCGGTATCTCGGATATCACCTTGTACAAAAGTAACTGACTTCCCAGTAAGGCCTTCAACCCGTCTCAACGACTCAGGACTGGCATTGCATAGGTTATCGAGTACTACAACGCCGTAGTCTTGTTCGAGAAGCTGTAGAACGGTGTGGCTACCGATGTAACCTGCACCACCAGTAACTAAGATGGTTTTCATTCATTTTCCTTGCTTGACGGTTGCGCTATGTATTTAGCACATATGGAGTATTGGATAGGTTTTATCACCAACGGATAAAGTAAAAATACCACAAATGCCCACAGTAGCGATGTCCAATTTGTGGCCGTTTGAAGAATAAAAGCAAAAACAGGCACAATAACGAGAAGCTTTAACACATTCAGTAGCGTTTTTTCTGGCACAGAAAGCCGCTTTGATGCTTGGTCTAGCAATCGAGCTCGCTCGGCTAAGGGTAAACCCTGTAGCGCAGGGATATTACGTGTAGAAAAATAAAACGTCATTATTCACTCTCAATAAAAAGCTTACTTGCAACCAACAGTTCGCTCCCAATAAAAAACCGCCGAAATACAACTATTACGGCGGTTATTGTAGGTCAATATTCTATTAGTTAAAACAGCGTAAAAATAAAACTGTTTTAACCTAGAAAAACATAATCAACTTCTACGTTTTTTCTTGGATCCCTGCTTTTTCCCAGAAGCGAGATTTAACGCTAAGAAGGGCAATCACAATACCTACTGCAATACTGAACAAAGCTATCTGTAGATAAAGATTAGGCATTTCTTTTACATTTTCCGGGTCGAAGTTACCAGAAAGAAGACCGGCAATGATGTTACCAATTGAATAGGTCAGTACGAATACCCCCATCATCTGTCCAGCAAAACGCTTAGGTGACAGTTTACTTACTGCACTTAGCGCCACAGGGCTTAAGCACAACTCGCCCACTGTATGTAGGAAGTATGTTGTTACCAACCACATAGGTGCGACTTTTAGGCCTTGTGCGGCATATTGTGATGCCATAAACATGACCAGGAAGCCAGACGCCATAATGATAATACCGACGGCGCATTTAATGGTGTAAGACGGGTCAATCATACGCTTTGCAAGGTTTATCCAAAGTGCGGCAAAAAACGGCGATAGTATGATGATAAACAATGAGTTTGACAGCTGGAACCACACCGTAGGTATAGCAGACATACCAAACCAAGAGGTAAGGAAGGAACCATCGCTTAACACACGGTCGGTATAATTCTGAGCAAATAAATTAAGTGAAGAGCCCGCTTGTTCAAAACCAGACCAAAAACATGCCGAGGCTACACATACAAGGAACAGCGCCCACATACGTCTCTTTTCGTTTTCTGATAGGTCGCCTTTGAAATAAATAAAGCCAAAATATAAAAAGAATATAGCAGTAAAGAAGATAGCCACTTTTTGTGCAAGGGCGATAGGTTCGATAACAATGCTACCCATGTGAGCCATGATGATGACTGCAATAGCTGCCGCAACAACCACAAGAACACCTGTCCACGCCCGCTTTCTGGCAACGCCCTGATAGGCATTTGCAGGGGCGACCGATTCTGCTGAAAGCGTACGGCTAGAGAAATAGTATTGAATTAAACCAATTGCCATACCCACAGCAGCGGCGCCAAAGGCGTAGTGCCATCCCCAGTTTTCTTGAAGGTAGCCGGTGACTAAGTAGGCAATCAAAGAGCCAATGTTGATTCCCATGTAATAAAGGGCATAGCCACTGTCACGGCGACCGTCGTCTTCCCCGTATTGCTGGCCAACCATGGCAGAAATATTAGGTTTGAGTAACCCCGTTCCTGATGCCACTAAAATTAGACCAACGAAGAATAGGTTCTGCAAATCAATAGCAAGTACTACGTGCCCTGCAAAGATAATGAGGCCGCCGTACCATACCGCTTGTTTACCGCCGATAAGTCTGTCAGCTAACCAACCACCGGGTAAGCCAAGAAAGTAAACGGCACCGGTGTATAAGCCATAAATTGCACCCGCTGTCGCTACGGTTAATCCAAGTCCTTGGGTTTGAAGGCTTGCTGTCATAAAAAGTACGAGCAGGGCGCGCATGCCGTAATAACTCATACGTTCCCACATTTCAGTGAAGAAAAGCGTTCTTAAGCCCCCTGGATGACCGAAAAAGCTTGTATCGATAGATGGTTTCATAATTATTTTTTAATTCCACATTGCTTATGGTTGTTATTGTAGAGCTCTATATTGGTCGGCTCTTTGATAATGGTCCGAATACGGATAACTTCTTATACTAGAGGTGGCGATAAGACACAAGATTTCGCGTGCAAACTTCGAAAGCCAAGTGTCAACCGACCAAGTATTGAACAAAGGAGGGGGATTAAACTAATTTTTTTAGGCTGTGATGTATCCGTACTGCGACTATAAGCTTCGATTAATATCGCTTGATTACTACATCGGGGTATCCAATTGATAGATTTATTTATTAAAAGATAGCCTAGTCATTGCCGCGTAACATTATTCGAACAATATTACCCTAGGTATGTAGCGTCTTTACTAACTTGCTTGAGTGACATTTATGGATTTAATAGATAGAGAATCGGAAGATCTTTTCTTTCACCATATTGGTGCGTGAGATATCATACCTTCACAACTTTGGTGCTGAAAACCCGAAAAAATTTATAATTTGTGCATTGAATCATTCTTTATGCTCAAAATGTGTTAGTTGGAACATCGATTGCATCTCATTACACAAGCCGACGTGCTTACCCAAAGTACAAACTCCTAATGAGGATTGTGTAAAGAGACCGTCGAAGAATTTGAATCAAAAGGATATAGACTATGAGTCAGGTAAAAAAGGCAGTAATTCCAGTAGCAGGGTTAGGAACACGGATGCTACCTGCCACGAAAGCAATACCGAAGGAAATGCTTCCAGTTGTTGATAAGCCTCTAATTCAGTATGTAGTGAGCGAGTGTGTTGCAGCAGGTATTAAAGAGATTATTCTCGTTACCCATGCAAGTAAAAACAGCATTGAAAACCACTTCGATACCTCTTTTGAACTAGAGGCTACGTTAGAGGCGCGTGTAAAGCGTCAGCTGCTTGAAGAAGTACAGTCTATCTGCCCTAAAGATGTAACTATCATGCAAATCCGTCAAGGCGTTGCGAATGGCTTAGGTCACGCGGTACTTTGCGCTCGTCCACTTATAGGCGATGCACCGTTTGCAGTTGTGTTACCTGACGTCATCATTGACGATGCTGCGAGCAACCCTAAGAAAGACAATCTTGCCGATATGGTGGCTAAGTTTAATACAAGCCGAGTTAGCCAAGTTATGGTTGAGCAGGTTGCGCAGGAAGATATCTCTAAATTTGGTATCGCAGACCTAGATGGCGCGTCTATTACTCAAGGTGAATCAGCGAAAATTCACAAAATGGTAGAGAAGCCGCCACTTGACGAAGCACCATCTGATTTGGCCGTTGTGGGTCGTTATGTGCTTTCAGAGAAGATCTGGGATCTACTTGAGTTCACGCCTCCAGGAGCTGGTGGAGAAGTTCAGCTTACTGATGCTATCGATGCGCTAATGAAGCTAGAGCAAGTAGATGCCTACTACATGAAAGGAAAGAGCCATGATTGTGGTAGTAAACTTGGTTATATGAAAGCGAATGTTGAGTACGCACTACGCCACCCGACTTTAGGTGAAGAGTTTAAAGAGTTTTTAGCTACCATCAAAGCATAATAGTAGAATTAAGATATTAAAAAATGCGCCTTTTTGTGGCGCATTTTTTTTGAATTGTTAATTCAATTAACTTTTACCAAGCTTTGAATCTTCGATAGCATTTTGTTACCAATTCCTTTCACCTCGGTTAGTTGCGCGACTTCTAAAAAGGGACCAACCTGCTCTCGGTAATCAATAATCGCTTTGGCTTTTGATACACCAACACCCGGTAGCGTTTGCAATTCGGCTAGTGAGGCCACGTTTAAATCAAGCTTGTTGGCAACTGACTGGCTAGCATTGTGTCGTGCTTCGTCAGTATCCATGCTTTGTGAGTAAGCCACAGGTATGTGGAGTGACAGTGCGGTGAGTAGCATTAATCCTGGTAGTGTTTTTTTCATCATCGTTCCTTGTTTTAACGGTGTACACCATTTGTACAACAAGAATTGTATGAGATTGAGGGGATTAGGCTAGTCCAGTTTTAGTACAGGTTTTAAAGTAATTACCTATGCTAACTGGTATAAGTGAAGAATGAGTAGATAAAAAAATAGCGGGCATTGCCCGCTATTTTTGTTTTCTTACTGTAGTGCTTACAGACGTTCAATCAGTGCGTCGGTAAACTCAAGCGTACCCGCTTCACCGCCGAGGTCGCGTGTGGTGCGGTCGCCGCTCTCAATAACGTCTTTTAGCGCTGAGCGAATTTTTTCTGCTTTGTCGCTCATGTTCAAATATTCTAGCATTTGCGCTGCAGCTAGAATTACTGATGTTGGGTTAGCAAGGTTTTTACCCGCAATATCAGGAGCAGAGCCGTGTACAGCCTCAAAGATAGCGCAATCTTCGCCGATGTTCGCACCAGGTGCCATGCCTAGGCCGCCCACAAGTCCTGCACATAAGTCAGAAAGAATGTCACCAAACAAGTTTGTCGTAACAATGACATCGAACTGATGTGGGTTCATAACTAACTGCATACAGCAGTTATCGACAATCATTTCTGCTGATTCGATGTCTGGATAACGCTCACCAACTTCACGGGCCACTTTAAGGAACAGTCCAGAGGTTGATTTTAAGATATTTGCTTTGTGAACCGCTGTAACCTTCTTTCTTCCTTCGCGGCGAGCAAGTTCGTAAGCAAAGGTCACAATCTTCTCTGCGCCGTCACGTGTAATCTTACTCATGGCTTCAGCTTCGTTGCCATCTTCAGACACTACTTGGCCAAGACCAGAATACATACCTTGAGTATTTTCGCGCACAGTGATGATATCAATGTCTTCGTAGCGAGCTTTTGTTCCCTTAAAAGACATTACCGGGCGAAGGTTTGCGTACAGTTTAAACTGCTTGCGAAGGCTCACGTTAATAGACGTGAATCCTTCTCCTACTGGAGTAGTAAGAGGGCCTTTAAGTGCTACTTTGTTTTTTGCAATGAGGTCGAGTGTCTCTTGTGGTAGCAATTCGCCATGTTCTTCTAGAGCAACGAGTCCTGCGTCGGCATAATCGTAGGCGAAGTTACAGCCAACCTTGTCTAAAATTTTTGTGGTTGCATCGATGATATCCGGGCCAATGCCGTCACCGCGAATGACTGTAATATGTTGCTGAGTCATGATGGGAGATCCTCTAGTAATTCTGTTGTCTTAGTCGTTAGGTTCTATATGCACCGCTTTATTGCAGCGAGCACAACACGCCATTGCTTGCCTGCTTATTATAAACTTGAAAAAGTAGGGGATATTAAAATGTCGCAGTGCAAAAGTCCGCGTATTTTATACGATAGAAGGCATAAGTTATAGCCATTCGTAAATATAAATTGGAAACGGGCAGAACCCTCGATATTTAACACCAGTTAAAAAGGAGGGCTTTAGTGCCTCAAGCCTGAATAAAAAGCCGGAGCGCTAAATGTCTTCCAGTAGAGAACTGCATACAGAGATAGCTAATTAGCGGGGCAGTGGGCATATCAAGTGAGGTTTTTGTTCATTCACAATGTACGCTAGGTCACTAGAAGACAAGGACAGTACAGACATCCACAGCTTTACATCTTCAGTGGTACTCAAGTCTTTATCAGGCGTTGTTAATAGGTACGCTTTGGCTAAATAAAACCCCAATGATATTACCGCATGCTCTTTTCTAAGTGATGTTGGCACAGCGTCATTTGTCTTATTACACTGATGGAGAACAGCACGCCACGTAGCGCTTTGATGCCAGTTCTCAGCTAGCTCACTGGCAATAGAGAGCCAGGGCGATGGTGTCGTTATTTTAAACGTATTATTGATGGAGAAATTCGGGTTTGCCCGAACAGGGAGTTTGGTAATTACTTTCAAGCCCGGCAGCGTGAAAAGCGGTGAGCAAGCAAAGGTCATAGTCAGTGCCGCGGATTGGGCCGTAAACTTAGTTTTGGTAAGCGATGCGATATGACTGGCAAACGCGCTGGCAACCAGTGTGAATTGTTTGCACGTATCGACAAGAGGAAACTCATGCTGTGTTAATCGCTCCATTAAAGCAAATTGAACAAGCATATCGCCCACGCGCTCAGTACCGTAAGTAAGTACTGCCTGTTTTATCGTCTTCACCGGCAGTTGCAAGCGGTTATCTTGGCTCGCTGTGCTTATCAAAAAATGATTGAACGTAGGAGCATGTTCTATTTTCTTACAAAGCGTTGGAATATCGATATCGCGTTTTTGCAACTCGTCAATAATGTGCAAAAGTGCTGAAGGGGGGCGTTGAATAGCAAATGTTGTTGGAAAAAAAGGCTGCCCTCCCTTTACTACTCTAGGGGCTCTAGTTTCATTAAAAAGCGCAATGAACGCATCAAATTCAATGTGTTGATGTATCGGCGAGCGTATTGATGAAGCAGGCACCCAGTCACTATCGCGGTCGGCATTACGAGCCACCGCTGCAAAACTGTGGTTTTGCTGTATATCTACAATGGTTGCCGGAATACCACTGGCATACACTTTCTCGCCTGGCATAGCACGCTCAAAAAGCGGAGACAGTGAGGGCAATAAGCCATGATGGTGCACAGGTATTAAGCGAGTGCATTGAGAAAAGAGACTATGCTTTTTTTCCGCCGATGCGCTGCTGATAATTTTAGACAGTAAACAAAGTCGTTGGGCGCGGTTGAGTTTAGCACTGGCAAGAGAGTGGGCTTGGGCATTTTTGACAGAAAATACTACCCGTTTTAACCGCAAAATATCCAGCCAAGACGATAAGCCTTTCGCGCGTAAAAATTCAGAAATTGCTTTACTGTCATTCGGTTTTCTTTCTTGGGTCGCGTCGCCTGCAAGTCCGGCATCTGCTTCGTCGCTTTTATCATGACCAGTAAGGTGATAGAGGGCCAAGGTTGCCGCAATAAGATGCTGAAGATAGTGATCGTTAAAGTGATTGAGCTTACCAAATACTGTCAACAATAGTATGTGGGTTAACTGCGGGGGGAGTGAGTTTTTAGTCCCATGAACCGCTAGTGCCGCGGCGGGCTCTTCATTAACAAGCGCGATGGCTAACTTAGCATTTCTAAGCCATAGGTTAACTTTGCTATCAACGCTTTGCGAGGGAGTCGGTGCAGCAAGTATCTGAGAAAACGTCGACTGAATATCGGCTAATGCCATACGGGGTTAGCTTTCTTGATAGCTAGAGTAGGCACCTTCTCCCCAGGCAATGAGCTTGTCATTTTCAAACAGTAGAGGCGTACATTCATCTTGGGTTGTTAACCCATCGGCGCGGACATGCTGCGTTCGAAAGAACATGACTTGAATAGCGTTCACCCCTTGGCGTTTCGCCTCAGTTAAATCAGGTGAGCCGAGTAGTGCAAGCACCTCCTCTCGCGTGCTGCCTAATTTAAGCTTGGTAATTTGAACGCGGTTATACTCTTCTCGATCCTTCCAATCCATGTTCTCAGGCTTATCTGGATAGAACGCGATAATCATAAAAACAAATAACGCGTAAAGTCCTACGCCAGCTAGGATGAGTCGAATAACTTTGGTGTTCATAACCGTTACTTCTCGTGTCTAAATTAATGTAGTAGTGACAAGCATGGGTGCCTATTGCAGATGCACAACGCGGCCGAATAACGTGGCCGAATACCTTGAGTGTGTAACGCATAGGCGTGCAGATGAAAAACGCGCTAAACCTATTCGCTCATTCCCAGCTTTTATAATATTTTAAGTTTACCGTAAATTGTATGAGAATAATAAGCGATTATGGTAAGTGTTTATGTCAGGCCATCATTACCAGCAAAAGTATAAACGCTAAAGAGTTGAGGGCGAACGAGCAGCGCTTATTTTCAAAGCGCTGGCGGTGCAATACATCTCTTGGCTAAATAAGTTGGCTAAATTAATTTGCTAAATGAGCTGGCTAAATGAGCTGGCTAAGTTACTTCACCAAATAGCAGGGCTCGTAAGCGCTGCCTGGAAGCTTCATTCGGTGTTGTTTTACAAATGATTTTAGCAGTACATCAACATGCTTCATTAACGCTTTATCGCCCGTGATCTCAAAAGGGCCGTTTTCTTTTATCTGCTTAATCCCTTCTGCCTTTACATTACCAGCAACGATGCCTGAAAACGCTTTTCTTAAATTCGACGCTAAATCGCTTCCGCTTTGATGATGGTCAAGTTGAAGCCCAGCCATACTCTCGTGCGTTGGAATAAATGGCTGTTGAAAGTCTCGCTCTATTTTTAACGACCAGTTAAAACTAAAAGCATCTCCCATCGCACCGCGATATTTTTTCACCTTTTCTAACCCTTTACATAATGAACGTGCTACTTCTTCCGGGTCGTTCACTATAATTTGGTATTTCTTCTGTGCTTCTTTTCCCAAGGTCTCTGCAATAAACGTGTCTACCGCCTCAAAATACTCTTCACTGCCTGCAGGGCCGGTTAGAATGACAGGGAATGGCTGTTGGTCATTTCTTTCATTCATCAGAATGCCAAGAAGATACAGCAGCTCCTCAGCCGTGCCTACACCACCTGGGAATATAACAATGCCGTGTGCCAAACGCACAAATGCCTCTAAACGCTTTTCAATGTCAGGCATTATGATGAGCTCATTAACAATGGCATTAGGGGGCTCAGCGGCAATAATACTAGGTTCTGAAATGCCTACGTACCGACCGGATTTGTGTCTTTGCTTAGCATGACCTATTGCCGCCCCTTTCATTGGGCCTTTCATTGCACCCGGCCCGCAGCCAGTACAAATATTCATGTCTCTTAGACCAAGCTGATAGCCCACTTCTTTAGTGTACTTATACTCAGTTTGATTAATGGAGTGGCCGCCCCAGCATACAATGGTATTAACGCCATCGTTGCCCTCTAGCGCTTTAGCATGGCGAAGCATATCAAACACCATGTCGGTAATCTGTGCGCCGTCTGCTGGTGAGTGTTGATGTAAGAAGTCATACTTATCGCCCATGTACAGTAAGTCTCGCAACACTGCGAATAAGTGCTCATGAACGCCTCTTACGAGGTTGTCGTCTACAAAGGCGACTTCTGGAGGGTTAATCAACTCAATTTTCACGCCGCGCTCACGGCGAACAAGTCTTATATCGAAACTTTCATAGGGGGCAAATAAGGTTTCAAAATTATCTTCATCAACACCGCTGTTTAAAACGGCGAGAGAGCAATTTCGAAACATGGTAAAGAGTTCGCTATCGGAAGCATCCTGCAGACGCGCAACTTCAGCTTGTGACAGTTGGCTCATCCAACCCATTGGGTTTAGCTGTACTTTTTTAATCACATTACTTCCTATTTTTGGGCGTCGATGTCAGTAACGACCTGATTTCGGCCATTTCGTTTAGCTTGATAAAGGTATTTGTCTGCTCGCTCAAAAGCCGAATCAATGCTATCTGTTGAGGTAAATGACGTACCTCCGAGCGATACAGTAATAACCACTTTTTCTTGCTTAAACTTGAGCTGCATACTTTCTAAATCTTTTCTAATAGCCTCTAGTTTTTCTCGTAGTTTTTTCTCGTTGGTATCGGGCAGAAGCACCACAAACTCCTCACCTCCCCAGCGCGCAAGAAACTGATCGCCAGCCATATGACGCTTAAACGCTCGGCTAACAAGCTGCAGCGTTTTATCACCAGCGGAATGACCGAACTTGTCGTTAATTGATTTGAAGAAATCAATGTCGATAAGGGCAATAGAAAGCGGCTTTTTTGAAGATTGGAAGTGCTGATGCGCTACAGCCAACTGTTCATTGTACGCTTGACGGTTAGGTAAACGGGTAAGTGCGTCTGTTTTACTTTGCATAACCTGTTCGGCAATTTTCCGCTTATAAGAATCAGTTTGCTGTTGAAGCTTGTTGATTCGGTCCTGCATTGACGACAATAATGAAATGAGTGCTGTTTGGCTCTCGCTATCGCTTGCCTGAGTATCCGTCAGCGTTTTTGACAATACTTTGATACATGATTGTGTTTGCGTTTTAAGCGTGTCAAAAGAATCGGTTGTAGAAACTGCTTCTTCAATGTTGTCGATATAGGTTTTCAGCTCAGCATTACTGGCTGTGCGTTGCTCAAACTGTGCTTTGCTTCCATCAATACTTTTACTCACGTCCTCGCCAATTTTACCGAGTGACGTATGCAGTCCCTGAATGACCTTTCCGGTTAAACTCGCTTCTGTCATGGCGTCTTGTACTATCATACGAAGTACTACGACACAGCTTTCTAGTAGCTGCTCGTTAGCCATGCCTTGATCAAGCCGCTTTTTGATATCTAAAAGCTGTCTATCGTTGGGTTTTTTCTCTGTGTATGAAGTAACTAGCTGATTTAGCTCTATAAATATAGAGCGATAAAAATGAGCACTCCCTTGCTCCGTACCTTCATCTTGAGTTGACTGTCGCTGTTTTGATGTGGCGGTTTCGGGCGTTGCAGAATCGCCTGATAACAAGCCTTTAACGTGCTTACCAAGGGCAACTCGGTGAAGCTGAACCGCTCTCGCGTAGAGCCTGTAAATGCTGAAAATATCTGATACTGGCTGATTAAGCTTTATGAGTTCTTGAGTAGCAAGGCCGCGAAGCTCTTCATCTTCAAAGATTATTTTCTGCAGCTGCTTCATAGCATCTTCAATAGATGACACCGTCTCAAGGCTGTACTTGCGAAGGCTAATCTCTTGATGCTGAAGCGCCGCATTCAGTTTATTGATACTGACTGTAGCTAAACTGAAATTGGGCGTGCCGGATAGGTGTCCGCGCAGGGTTTTCAGTTCACCATCAACCTTGTCTGAAAAACCCTCGTAAAAAGATGAGAGTTTTATGATGAATTGACACAATAGCGCATTGTTTTTTTTGTACGCTTGCAGCTGTTTATCTTCCATGTTGCTCATCTTTTGTTGTTTATGGACACGTCACACTTGTAAACTCAGTAAGGGACTACTGTCGAGCTTGACGATGGTTTGGGTAAGGTGCCTCAAAATTGGTACGAAACGGATTGATATCGAGTCCACCTCTTCGTGTATATCGAGCGCAGACCGTCAGTTTTGTTGGTTTACAGTGATTAAGGATATCGGTGTAAATGCGCTCTACACATTGCTCATGAAATTCATTGTGTTGTCTAAAGCTAATCAAATATCGCAGCAAGCCTTCATGGTCGATTGGCGAACCTGTATATTTAATTTGAATACTTGCCCAATCTGGCTGGCTGGTAATAAGGCAGTTAGATTTTAGCAAATGAGAAACAAGTGTTTCACTCACTTCATGACCTTTATCTGATGATGCCAAACCAAGATACCGAGTGTCGGGCTCATAATTATCAATCTCAATATCAAGCTCATCGAGCAATGTACCTTGGAACTCTCTGAATTGTAGTGTTTCAAATTCACTTGGTAAAATCAGGTTAACTTCAACATCTTTACCCGCGCAGGCAGATAAATCTTTTTGGAGCACTGATTTTACGTCATCGCTGCTTTGAAAACGGGTTTGATTAAAGCTGTTTAGATAGAGCTTAAACGACTTCGACTCAATCAGGTTTTCAGAGGTGATTGGCACCATGCATTCAAGAATTGCGACCTGAGGTTTACCCTTCATATTGAGCCAGGATAATTCATAGCCTGTCCACGTATCGATACCTTCAAAGGGAAGCGCATCAGAGGAAGGAGCTTTTGATTTAAAAGACAGTGTGTCTCTACTTAGACTACGAGGCACCCCTTGAAGGAGCGCAGGGTTGTATTCATACTCGTAGTCTACTTGCTTACCTAACGAGAGGTCGTTTGGTGCAGAAATAGTAATTTTTTCTCGTTTGTTGTCTGTCGACATAAGAACCCTAATGCATTAATCGGTATATCATCGCCAAACGTTGACTTGGCATATTTTACGTATAGTGTAACCCAAAAATACGAAGGTAATTAAATAATGGCTCTGTCTATTTGCGAACAACTGGATAATTTTGTTTCATCTTATGTCGAAAATGCCAGCGAAGGTGTTCTGTCCATTCCTTATGACGAGGAGTGGCCCTCGCTGTGTTATAACAGCGAAGGCGAGCAAGGGCTGCAGGGACAAATAGTACCTTGGCAGCCTGTGAAACAAACACAGCCGTTGTCTTTTGACAATGTAGGTTCTGCCCTTGAACTCACCTTAGACAGTGACTACTGCATCTATTTCACTCGTTATTTTAGCAATAACCTAATTGCAACAGCCCCTCAGGGTGAATGCGAGCTACTTCAGGTGTGGAATGAAGAAGATTTTGAGCGCTTGCAGCAAAACCTCATAGGCCACCTGCTTATGAAGCAGCGGTTAGAACAGGCGCCAACGCTATTCTTTGGGTTAACCGATGAAGAAGATTTCATATTAACGGTAATCAACAAAACAGGCGAGGTTGCATTAGAGCAGGTGGGCATGGAGCCAAAAGAAATTTTGGCGCCGTCACTCGCTATTTTTCTTTCTACACTTAAGCCAAGCTCAGCAAGTCGATAACGCCTATTTTACAATACCGACGAATAGACCCTCATTGCCGGCCGTGTATATTATTATCGGTCGCGTAGCAGGTCAGCCAGTGATGCTTTCAGTATTTCTACTTCTCGTTCGAGGGCATCTACTCGAGTCGCCAAGCTAACAGAGTCATCACCAGGCTGTGTCTCGTGCTGCGAGTTTTTAGTTTGTGCTTTTGGCGTACTGGCATTAAAGCGCTTAATTGCATCTATTGCTTCAGTAACCGACACTTTAAACGGCGCCTTCGAACGAAGAATTCCCACACTTGGCGTCTTGCCTTCTTCATGCATTTTTTGGCAGATAATGATTAATTGGTTGATGGTGTTGTTCATAGTTTATTTGTTACTACCCTAATGTTTATGCCGAGTGTCAATGTATCGCCCTCACTGTATTCCCTCAATGTGCCGCCCTCAATGTGCCGTCTTCAATGTGCCGCCTTCAATGAAATGGGGGGGGAAAGCCTTTTGAGTTTAAATTGAACGTTAAGCATCGTACTTATAATCAGTCTTTATATTCATTACTCAAAGTACTGCAAGGCATATCAAACTTACCTTCGGCGCAAAGGTAAAATGTTAAAAAGACTAATAATTTGCCTTATCCACTAATTGTTAAGGTATTTAGTATTTGGCGTTTTCAATAAATATAATAAAAACAGCTGCTTACATTTTGGCGCTATTTTTGATTGTTACTTGCTAAGTTTGTGCCTTGCAATGTTTGCCACCTAACGGTGTAACTACTTAGCAACGGCGCAGGCGTGTTGACCATTTTGACCAAAGCTTGAACAGAAATAGTCAAGACGCCCTAAATAAATCAAATAATAATTAAGGAATATACATGAAAACACTCATTCTTTCTGTCGCTGTTGCGTCTTCATTACTACTTTCTGGCTGTGTTGTTTCTGTAGGAGGGGGCTCTGATAGTCACTACGGTTCAGATTGGGAAGACAGAGAGTTCAATAATCGTAAACATATCGCTAATCTTGAGGTTGGGGTTGGCTATGAAACGGTATTGAGAAAAATGGGAGTCGCCGACTTCAACGAACTTTTTGAAAAAGCAGATGGCACATACCGCGTACTGTATTACCGTACTCAAAAAACAATGGGTGATGGTGTAACAACAAAAGACGAATGCACTCCACTGGTATTTAGAAACGGAAACCTTGCGGGTTGGGGAGACAGTGCCTACAGCCTAATGCATTAAAAATTGTTAATAAAAAGTTAACAGTTGCTGGGTTTTCGCGTAGTCTAATCATTAATCAGTTCTACAGCGTATGAGTTATCGCTATTTGAATTTGCGTGAACCGTATCTTCAGGGGGCATTTTTTCAAACGCGAACTTAGATATAAGCCTACACGGAGGCCCTCTCATGGATATCGAATCAAATGAGGCTGTTCTTGCTCCATCAGCCGATACGGTTAAAGCCATTTACCTTGGCGTTGATGATTTAAAAATCGCGGCATCTATCCTTTATAACGCCTATGTGGATGACCCTCTGTTTTTGGAAATTTTCCAAGCAGAAAAAGAAGGCTATGAGAGCCGGTTGCGTTCGGCTATCCGAGAAGAGCTTAATGCGTTTTGGGTTGCAGAGCAGCCCATGATAGGGCTGTTTGATGCTGAACGTTTAATTGCAGTAGCGTGCCTTACTGCTCCTGATGCGGCATTTGGTGCAGGGCGATATTGGCACTGGCGACTTCGCATGTTGCTTACCGCTGGGCTTTTCGGAACGAAGCAAATGCTGGAAAAGGAAGAAAAAGTACGAACCCTGGTTCCAGCAGAAAATTTTCACATGCTTAGCTTCATTGCTGTGCATCCTGATTATCAAGAACACGGTTTAGGTCATATTCTACTTGGCGCAATTGACAGTGTGGTTGAAGAAGACGCTAAAAGTGCAGGTATCGCGGTATTCGTGACCATTGATAAGCATAAATCCTTCTTTGGCGATGACAAGTACAGTGTTGTCGGTAATTTATCTTTATCTCATGTTAATGGGTCGGTGATGTTCAGAGCCAAATAGAGCAGAATTTGCCTCGGCACATTTTCACGCCATAGCGAGCATAAACGCCTAGAGCATATGCTCTGAAAATTTAACCCGAGAATATAGCGGCTACGCTCTTGTTCGCTGCGTAGCTGCAAAATTTATGGTCTTTTCACCTAAAAATTTGTTATCTAATGTTCACCACTTGCCGCCAGGTAAAGCTTCAGATTCGCTAATATTCGAAATATAGTCTAAACCTTATGATACCTATTCAACCTAACCGCTGCGAAACTATCCATGATCCATTCTATTTTATATGTAGAGGACGACTATCAGCTTGGTGATGTGGTTGAGGCTTACTTAGACGCTAATGGATATCGGGTGACCCACTGCAAAAATGCCGAGGATGCACTGCGTGAAGCGAAAAACAGAGAGTTTCATTGTGTAGTACTCGATCTAACCCTGCCTGATGAAGACGGATTGGTAGTTCTTCGGAAAATTAAAAGCTTTCGGCAGGTACCTATTATTATCTGCTCGGCAAGAAGTAGCGTAGAAGATAGAGTATCAGGGTTAGAATTTGGCGCAGATGACTATCTTAGCAAACCCTTTTCATCTAAAGAGTTACTACTGCGCATTAAGAAGCTGATCGAACGCTGGTCGTTTAGTGAGAAAGAAAGCGATAGTTTTAGAGTTGGAAAGTTTACCCTTGATACAGGCCGAAAAGCGCTAGTTGGATCGCTAGCTGATGAATATATCTCTCTTACTATTGGCGAGTATGTATTGCTTGCGCTGCTTGCAAAAAAACCAGGAAAAGTATATTCACGAGAGCAGATAATTGACAGTGTATCAGGCGTTGAAGGGCCAGAGAGCACAAGGGCCGTCGATATATGTATTTCTAGATTGCGAAGAAAAGTCGAAGCCGATCCTAAAAAACCAGTAGTGCTCAAAACATCTGTTGGTTTTGGCTACTACCTCGAAAATCGAACCCCTGAATAGGTGAACGAATCCAAAAAAACGATGTTCAAATAAAACGCTTCTATTTTCCTTGATGACATTTAGTGTCAATCCCAGTCGCAGAGTTTCCCCATTTCATTTCTAGGTACCCGTTGACCAAACGTAACATTATGTAGGCTGACTAGTGACCCGAGCTTTTGAGTAAGGCTGTCCATCACGTTAAACTTCTTTGCCACATTATCTAATGCGACGTAGAGTTTCACTTCATTATTGATACTGGATTGAACAACGCGAACGGCAACATCATTGACCTCAGGTATTAGTGATACTTCATATTTGATATCGTCTGGGCACACGTTATAGCCGTTTATCTGAATTTTATTATCGTGCCTACCTTCAACTTTAAAGCGACGATCGTCGCTAAAAACTAAGTTGTCTTGTAAAGCCAAACAATGGTCTTCATTAAAAACACGGGTATTAACTCGACGAAGAGATTGCCGAAGGGAATATTCAAATGAGTCTCCCGTTCTCAAGCCAATCCCTCCCGTTTCAGTAGCGCCGTATATTTGTAAAGCCGATTTATATTCGTTCTTGTGCAGGTGCTGCAGTATGTCAAAGTCCAGGGGAGCGGTTGAGAGCACTAGGTGCGTATTGCTTTTGCTGATGTCAGGAAGCCTGTCAATTAGGTGAACCATAGCTGGCACACTAATCATTAACGTGGAGTGAGTAATATCGAGACTATGAACAGTCATTTTTTGTACTTCGGTGGCTGTGATATTGGCTATTTTTGGTAAAACTACCGTCCATATGAAACCATATATATGCTTACTCGGTACGGTACTCAATACGTGAGAGAACGCCGGCAGCGTTTGCATCCAATCCTCTGCTTCACGAATTAATGCGCTTAATGTGTGTGTTATTTTTTTGGGTTTTGATTCTGAGCCTGACGTGTAAAAAGTAATGGCTGCATCATCCTGGTTCATAGCATGGGCACAAAGATCAGCTATCGCACTTAAATTTGGCGTAGCCACGAGGCTGTTGATGTTGTCGTCATCGTGAATATTAAAAAACTCGCAGATGTAGCTAAGTGCTTGGTAGGTCGCCAAAGAGTCAAGATACCACCGGTTTCGATTATCAACGTGTGTTGCACTGTCGACAATATCTTTTTTGCTTAAATCACGGTATGAACAGGCTTGTATTATCAGTTCGATAATCAACCGTTCTATTCCCTCATCCTCTTTGCTCCAATGGTATGTATTAATCATTTTTTCAACGCCTCAACCCATGTTTGATTCAAAGTATAGACGGCTTTAAACGTCAAATTTGCCTTGAAACATGTTTGAAACATCAAAGAGAACACATTGAAAAATCTATCAGCCATGCTCCATCTATCGCAACAAGATAGATTTGTTTTGCTATAGGAGATGAAGATGAATGAAGAGCAGCTTTTAGAGTTTTTGTACATTGCGCCTGTCGCTCTCATTAAATTTGATGAGGGCGGAAACGTAAAAATGGCTAATCCACGAGTGGCCCAGCTGTTTAACCGATATGCGCCTGGCGGCTACTTTGCCAATTTTTTCCAGTTTCTCGATGATGAGTTGCCGGATCTTAAAGAGGCTATTGCAAGCTATGGAGCCGAACACGGGCAGGTTATGGAAAACCAGCGATATTGCATGAAGGCGCCCGCTAGCGACGACGGTATTGCAAGCGATGAGTTGTGGATGGATGTCACGGTGGTAAGGCAAGACAAAGGTGAATTTATCGCTTCTTTAAACAACGTAACAAATCAAGTGAAAATTGAATCTGAAAAGTTTATCGCTGAACAAAAACTATCGCGTGTTTTTGAGTCGGTGAAACAACATGTCATTTTCACAATGACTGCTTCAGGCGTTACAGATAGCTGGAATACCACTGGCGAAACTTATATCGCTAACCGCGACGGCGCTATCGGTAAAGTGCTTTCGCAATTATTTCCCATATCTATAGCAAGAAATGCTGAGTTGTTAAGTCAAACACTCGAAGCTGGCGAGGTCGTTGAGCCTATTTCGTTTAAAGATTTAGCTAACTCTGCCCATGATGCACGTCTGTGCATTTCAACAATTCGAGACCAGAGAGGAGCTCACCGCGGCTTCTCTGTGGTATTGACCTTTGGCGCACAGCCACATTAATTCTATTGGAGATAACTATGAACTTCTCGAGTGTAACTATCGATCAACTCAATGCTGCTTCATCACCAAACTTCAACGCTGCTAATTTTGGTGTCGTTAAAATGTCCCACGATGGAAAAGTGACGGGATATAACGAAAATCAGGAAAAGCATACAGGAATGTCAAAAGCTGCTGTTTTAGGTAAGCACTTTTTTACTCAGGTTGCGCCATGTACGAACAACTTTATGGTGGCGCAGAAGTTTGAGAATGAGAGCACGTTGAATACGAAAATTCCTTACACGTTCACGCTGAAAATGGCACCTACCCCAGTAACACTGCGAATGCTAAAAGATAATCAAAATCAGTATTTGTTGTGTGATTGGTAGAAAAAAGTATCGGGCGTCTGTTAGGCGCCCGATAAATCAACTCGCATTATTCGAACGGAGGTTTACATGTCTAAAATCTACAGAATTTTAATATCATCGTTTATCACTTTTGTTGCCTTAGCAATAGGGTGCGTGTTGTTTGCGATAGGAAACGATATGTTTGGCTTTGTTTTATGCGGTGCGAGCGCCATATCGCTAGCAATATCTGGCTGGCTGCACTACTCACAGGTTGTTAAGCCCATAGCGCACTTAAATACACTTATTGAAAAGAATGTTGATGGGTTTAATACAATTTGTAAAAAGCAGGGTTTCAATATCAATGATGACTGTGTCATTGAGAAAATCACTGAACTATTAAGGGAGACCAATCGAGATAATGGAGAAATTCTCGAGGCCTACCAGGCCGATCACAGTATTGTCGAAAAAGTGAATAAAGAGATGGAAGCAATGGTTATGTACAACGACCACGTTATTGCTATTGATGAGGAGCACTCTTTTGATCCAGAAGCGGTGAGAGGCGCATTCGAACAATCTGAAAACGCGGCAGATTATGCCACAAGCACGTTTGAACAAATTTATATGTCCATTAATAACCTTGGCACCAGTTATTCAAATATTAATGAGAACTCACAAGCACTTAAAGAGAGCACCGCAGAAAGTGTAGAACTTGTAGATTCAACGCGAAAAAGTATTAGTGAACTCGCAGAGAAAGCGAGTGAGATAACTGAGTTTACTAACTCAATTGCCGACATTGCGAGGATGACTCAGCTCCTAGCGCTTAATGCGTCTATTGAAGCCGCACGAGCAGGAGAGTTGGGAAGAGGGTTTGCTGTTGTGGCCGACGAAGTTAAAAAGTTGGCCGAGCAAACCGATCAGGCTACCGCAAAAATATCGCAGATATCCGCATCAATTTTAGAAAGTAGTGCGCATTCTGCATCATCGATGGTACTTATCGATGAAAAAATAAACACGGTGAGCAGTACGCTCTTTTCTGTTGTTGATACGGTTGAAAACCAATGGAGTGACGTTCAAATGTTGCTTGGGCAGATGGGCCAGACTGCAGGAACCGTCAGTGGTTTAAAAGGCATCTTGCAAAGCTCATCGGCCGAGCTTGAGTCGCATTTTGTGATGCTGGATGGTTTATACAATTTTGCTCGAGAAAGCGCAGTGTCAGTGGTGAATCTTAGACAAATATTGGGGTTGGAAAACAGCCAAACTAACGATGAAGTCAACGCATCATCCGAGTTTCAGGAGGACAGTAATCATCAAGAGCAAGAAGGAACGGAATTAATGAGTAGTGAAATAGACGCATCTGATGTGATTGAAACCACTGATAGCTCACCAACCACACCCTCGTCTCCCGCATGTGCGTAACTAAAAAGAGTAAAGACAATGTCGAATCTTGCTAAAGCCATACACAGTGACATGATGAATTCTCATAGTGAGCCGCTCTCTATCGATGGAACCAATATTACGCTAAGTCGTTTTTCACGATTTGTAAGCGGGCAGTCAAGGGCGCACGTGGCGATGCATTTAGATGACACGTTTTTTGATGAAAGTATCAATACCTTAAATCAGTCATTAGCAAGCGGTCGAAAAATCTACGGTGTAAATACACTTTTTGGCGGCATGGCTAACCAAGAATCATCAGATGCAATTGCGCTACAAAAAGAACTCATCTTGTCTCACTTAAGTGGTGTAGGAAATGAACTCCCTGATGAGGACATTAAAGGTGCCATGTTACTAAGAGCTAACTCACTGTGTCATGGTGTTTCCGGGATTAGAAAAGAGATAGTTGAGCGTTACTTATTGCTAGCTAACAACAATGTTTTACCACTAGTTCACGAGTTTGGTTCTATTGGCGCTAGCGGCGACCTTATTCCTTTATCTGCCATGGCGGCAGCAGTGTGCGGTATATCAGATCAAAGCAAGTTGAAAGTAAAAGGTGAGTATAGCAATGCGATAACAGTGCTAAATAAACTTGGCCTAACCCCATTTGAATTAAGGCCTAAAGAGGGACTTGCGCTAATTAATGGCACTTCAGTATTAACAGCAATAGCGGCAAATAACTGCAATAAGCTCTCTAATTTGTTCGCGCTGCACGTAAACATTCAGACGCTCATTGCTGAAATTATGGAGTGTGATGTCAATCCATTTAGCGACTTTATTCAGAGAAACCGACCTCATCCAGGTCAAATAGCAGTCGCAAAAATATTGAGAGAATCGCTTTCACAATCAAGAATGATAAGAAAAGAGTCCCAGATTGAAGCCGATTTAATGAATAGTGACCTTATTCAAGATAGATATTCAATTCGCTGTATGCCCCAGTATTTAGGGGCAATTATCGAAGATTTGTACGCCATAGAGAAAACAGTACAAATAGAAATGAATAGTGCGACGGATAATCCTCTTATCGATTCCCAGCGACAAACCCATGTACACGGCGGCAATTTTCTTGGGCAGCACATTGGTATGGCGATGGATAAGCAGCGTGTGTGCGTTGCGCTGCTGGCTAAGCACAATGAAGCGCAGCTTGCCATGCTAGTAGAACCTGCTTTTAATCGAGGTTTGAATCCATCGTTGTTAGATGAACAAGGAGAGGGGCTTCACGTTGGTGTAAAGCCACTGCAAATACTCAGTAACTCACTCACGCCGTTGCTAGAGCACAAAGCTAATCCTTTATGTACGCATTTCCCTATTCATGCAGAACAGTTCAATCAAAACTTAAATTCTCAAGGCTTTGGCTCAGCGCAATTAACAAGGGAGAGTATTACTCTATTTACCAAGCAAGTGGCTGTGATGTGCATTGTGGTGGCACAAGCTGCCTGCCAGAGAGCAAAGCAAAAAAACGATGAGAAAAAGCTGCGATATTCGCAACGTTCGAAAGATCTACTACAGTCTATAGGTACCATTATTAATGTTGACCTTTTCTCTGCACAATCTCCGGTAGAGTCATCATCGGGCGGAAATTATAGCGCTTGGTTGGCGCTGTTATCCACTGCAATTGAGCATAACAAGCTTCCAGGAGCAAACAGTATTGATTGGGAAAATATCAAGCTATCGTAAAGGGGGGAGTCATGTTGAAAAACAAAGACCTAGCGAAGTTGTTATCCCGGCTTGACGTGGGATGCTTGACCTTTGCTATTTCTAGCTCATTTGACTATTTAACCCTAAGCGGCGAGCAATTTGCCCTCAATAATAATGACAACTTATTTCGGCGCATTATTCATACTGCGAGGTGGTGCTTGCAGCATCGCAGTTCCCATCATTATGATGAGGTTTTTTTTGACTGTACGCCTGATGTATCAAAAATTTATTCTCGACAATTTTCTTACTCAGTTCTTGAGAGTCATGTTTTATTAGAGGTGTCTGATTTATACGATTATTCTCAGCGTATTCTTACGGGCCAATTTGAATCTACGTTATTTAATGCTATTTCTGACGCCATAGTATTAACCGAAGCTGACTGCATAAGCAGACCAGGCCCTCGCATTGTTTTCTGTAACGACACCTTCCTTGAAATGACAGGATATGAAAGGCAGGAGGTCTTGGGGCGGTCTCCACGTTTTCTTCAAGGAGACAGAACCAGCAAAGCCGCTACATCGACAATTCGAACATCGCTTTCTGAGTGGAAAAGTTTTAAGAAAACACTGACTAACTTTACAAAAAGTGGAAGTCCTTTTGAGGTTGAATTGCACATATCGCCGGTCAAGGATGACACGGGTTGGTATTCGCATTGGATCAGCGTGCAGCGAGACGTGTCCGGTCACAAACAGGTACTGGATTACATACACAAAAGCAACATGATCCTTAAAACATCAAAGATAGGCTGTTGGTATTTTAACTTTGAGCATAACTATCTGTTCTGGGACGAGCAGATGATAAACATTCATCAGAGCGCCCATACCAAAGCACCCAAAAGTATAGAAGAGTGGGCAGCCCTCGTTGCTACGCAATTTTCAGAACGCTTTACTATGAATGTCGTGCGTGGGATGTCTGGAGAATCTAATATTGATTTTGAGTATGCTATTTCCCTCGAAGAAAATAACGAGCGTTGGCTGCGAGTTAAAGCTGAAAGAATGAAAGCAGACGATGATAGGTATCAATCGCTCGCTGGTGTGTGTTTTGATATTACAGATGAAAAAGCATCTCTCCGGGCAATCGAAAATCATCGAAAGATTGCTGAAAAGAAAGCAAAGCTAGCGCTCCTTGGAGAGGTGGCTGCAGGAGTTGGGCATGAGATTAACAACCCACTTTGTGTTGTCACTACGTCCATAGACTTACTTGAATTAGACTTAGCAAGGGGCATTCGTACACAAAGCCATTTTGAAAGCCTTACATCGAGAATGAAAGAGGCGTGTATAAGAATTGCGAAAATTGTCGATGGATTACGAAATATTACATCAGTGACACGGGAAGGCGGCGAACTCACATCGATTAATATAGTGGCATGCATTAAAGAAACGATAGAGATGTTAACCAAACTCTATGCGTTGGAATCCATTACGTTAACGTTGGAGCTAGACTCTCCCATCAATGAGTATGAGGTACACGCAGACTACTCTGGGTTACAACAAATACTAATAAACTTACTTTCAAACGCTAAACACGCTGTGCAAAAATTAGATGGAGAACGCAGAGTTATTCATGTGGTACTGCGATCGCATCAAAGCTATTGTCAGTTGGATGTTATAGATGCAGGTTTGGGGATCCACACTGATATGCGGGGGCGTTTGTTTGAACCCTTTTCAACTAATAAGCCTGTCGGTGAGGGTTCTGGGTTAGGGCTTTCTATTTCAAAGAATTTGATTGAAAGCTATGGAGGCAAGATCAGTTTTATCACAGGGGAAAATGGCACCTGCTTTTCGTGTCAGTTTATAAAGGGTCGTAAACATTCTACGCACAAAAGCGAAGCGCATGTTGAATATTGCAAAGACCATGTCCTTGTCGTTGAGGATGATCCGGCCGTAGGTGCGAGCATAAAAGCACTAATTATAGCCATAGGAAGCGAATGCACTCTGGTGGGAAACGGTGCAGATGCATTGACATTACTCGCGTCACAGAATGGAGATAACTTCGACGTTATTCTCACTGATATTAAGATGCCAATACTCGATGGGGTGCACTTTCTCCAAACTATCAAGCACAGAAAGCTCGCGCCTAGGGCGAGAAAATACATTATGACAGGGGATGTGTTTAGTCTCTCAGAGGAAAGTGCTACCCATATATCAACCCTAGCAAGCGGTATTTTGAAAAAGCCTCTAACTCGGGCTGATATGGCGCACGTGCTTTCAGGACTAGACGCTATCGCTTAGGTGTACTAGCTCAGGTATAGTGACTATTTTCTTCATCATCAAAGACGCTCTGGTGGCACTAATATTCAGATGTTCTTAAAGGCCATGCTAAACATTGGCTGTGCTTGTAATTAGTCTTTTAATCCAAACTTTTTTCGAATTCGTTTAGCCCATGAAGGCCTTTGTATTTTGTAACGATTTGGGTGATCCGGAAGAATGATACTTGGGTTAGCTACTGCAAGTGCTTCGAAAAAAGCGTGTCGGTTAAAGCCGCGATAATTGTGATACATAAGTTGCTTCTTCTCTCCACTTTTCAACACAATGAAATTAGAAATATGTTGCCTTGTGTCACTGATTTGCTTTAACTGTGTAATGTCATCAATGTTTATCTGCCAACTGATATCACTGAAGGTAGGGTCGAAGTAGGACAGTTTAGTGGACGACACACAAACTCTAATCTCTTTATTTTCACACCAAAACCATAATGCCAACCCAAGCAAAATAGCTTCAATAAACCAAATGGCGATATCTAGCACATCAAAAAGTTCATTTAGTGCAGTGCTATCGTTTGTTAAATTTGGAAGATATCGATGTGCTGCCTCGTATAAAACAAGCGCCACGCCAGCATTAAAAACAAGCAGTAACGCGGAAGAGCGCTGCTTTCTTGTAAAAATGAAGTGAGTTGCCATACGATCTTTCTCAGGAATGAACCTTATAGTAAGACTACAATAGAGTGTTAATTCGCATTAGCAAAGTAGAACGTGGCAAATAGTTGATGGTGAGTTGCGCCTCTATCAATAACCATATTGAAATATTCGAACGAAATATATACTTCGAATTTCTGAACGCCATCCACCCACCTCACCAATTGCTCAGGCAAGTGTGAGATATCTCCTACAAAACCTGTGAGTTTTCCGCCTTTTTTTATATAGTAAATTTTTAGACTAAAGTATAAAGCGTTTGATTTTTATAGGCTTTTTAGTTTTATCCAAAAGTTGTAGAAGATCACTCCTTAAAACTTTGTAATTTCGTATAGCGGTAATATTTAAAGATTATATTATTTATCACGTCACAGGGAAACACGATGAGTCAGGATGATTTGCAAGGATGACCTAGGACAACTTAAGGATGAGACTCTCACATGTAGTGAGAAAAAGGAAATGGACAAGACAAGGATGCTAATTACAGGACGTGCTTAAGGGATGAAGGATAGGGATATCTCGCAAAAAGGATTCACAATTGGATGTGGGCAGAGAACAGGATGCTTCTTCTGCATTGCTAGAAAGGATGAGTCAGGGACGATTTTACAAGGTTGTAAAGCAAGGATGTAAACAAGGATGCTATTAACAGGGAGCGCTTAAGGAATGAGCGGGCTACAGCAGGATGTGTAGTCAAAAGGACTATAAAATAATGGATAAGGAAAGTCAGCGGAGTCTGACACGGACAGCCTCAGGATGAGGAATACTGCAGAATGGATTTGCAGTAAAGAAGGGAACAATGGAAAGGGACCTACGCACGGACGGGTAGCTCACAAAGGGTATTGTGAGGCAAGATGGAAAGGGGCGAAGACGGATTCTGATCGGGAAGATTTTAGTCGCAAAGGATCGCAGAGAGGGATGCTCAAAATTACGAAAAAGGGGGAAGTCTGATGACTTCCCCCTTTTTTATTAAACGCGATGGGGTGGAACCTCGGTGCGTATGACGCGGCTTCCTACCAACTCTACCTCTCCGCTGTATCTATCTTCACCATTGCTTGAAAATTCAAACATAAACACACTATTCCAATCGGGCTTTCCGAATTTAAACGAGAGACGTGTTTTAGCTCGCGCAACACTCAATAATTGAAGTTGGTGTTTATCACAGTACTGTTTTAAGTAGGTATTAGTGCTTTCTGATATGCCTCTTATTCGCCAGAATTGATAACTGATAAAGCCAATTGCCAACCATAGGGAAAGCTCTAAAAGTGTCATACTACTTCCCCGTTTGCGCAAAAAGTTGATTAAAGGCTTTGGCTAATACGGTCGGACGGTCGGGTGAGCGTAATAGGGTAAGTACTTGACGGCGCAACTTCGGAACCTGAACTAAGTCAGAGAAGAACCCAGAAAATAAAGCGCCTGCATGACCTTCACTTTCATCTGCCTTTGCTGCTTGTGTTAAAAACAAGGTTAACAACTCATTGTCCATTTGCTCATAGTGACGAGCGGCTATAACGCTTAGCACGTCAAGTCGCGTTGAAATGTCTTTATTTAAAATACTCTTGAGTTCACGGTGAAGCTGCTGATCAAACTCATTACTTGAAAGGGAACGCAGTGCAGCGAGGTTAATATCATCGTACTGCGCTTTTTGAAAAAAGCGTTGTAACACGAACGTCTCGACAGTTTTTGACAGAGGTACGTACTCGAGCATTTCCATAAACGTATTCAAAAATACGTCAGAATACAAACTTACATTGTTTACAAACGCTTCTTCCAACCTATTTTGATGACTGTGGGTAGGTAGAGAAAATGCAAAATCCGCCACACTTTGCATAGACAGCCCTCGCCAATCCACTAACTGTGGCGCTTGAATGTAAGCCTCAACTTGTTTGGCTTCATCGCTTAGCGGCTGCGATAATGTGTGTTTAACTAACGCATTAAACTGAGCCAGTAACGCTTGATTGGGAACAAACGAATAGGGGTTATCGGGCAGTGTCTGTGCTTTTTCAGTATCCTCTACTATGGACTGACCCAACGCATCGACAATAATATCAAGAAAATGATTACGGGCGGCTGTGACTACTAAGCCTTGTTCATCAATAGGTAGCTTTACAAACCAAATATAATGTTCACTCGAGCTTTGCTTGTTCCAAAAAACAATACCAAACCATGCGTGCTGTTGGCGCGGGAGGGGAGCGTAGGCATTGCCACTTTCAATATCTAAGAATGATTGATTATCAATGATTGTCAATCTGCGACCAATATCGAATACCTTGTATTCAGTACCAGCGTGTAATAAGAATTCACTGATTGAATTAATTGTGTCTGCGCTCATCAAAACATCCTAAATACTACAAATTTATCCACGTGAGCTTTTTGCTCATAATTGTGTGCCTGAATAGACTTTTTCTAAATACACGTTTTCATTACGCTGAAAAGAACAAGATTGCACACAAGCGTGCATGGCCAGCGTCGCTTTTCTATATGTGTTTCTCGAACATGTATCGCCAATACGAGCCTAGAAGCCTCTAATGCTATTAGTTTATCACAGATAATACACACTCAGACATGCACACAGTGACGAATACAGCAGTGACAGGGTTCTGATTAGCCTGATATAATTTCGCGATATATTTTTGAGCATTCGTTGGTAGTGAGTTAATGGTAAATCAGGTCTATCAAGATATGGCCTCAGCAATAGAGACACTCGTTTTGTTGATGGACAATGAAGGGCTGTGGCCGAGCACTAATTCTACTGAAGCTAAGCCTTCTGAAGCGGCGTTGCTCAGCCAAGTACCATTTGCTTTAGACACCATGGGATTTGAAAGCTGGTTGGCTTACGTCTTTATTCCTAAAATGAGACATATCCTCAGTGCTCAAATGCCTATACCAAATATGAGCATCACACCGGCCGCTGAGCAGTATTTTACCTCAGCCCCTCCAGCTATTCTCGACCAGCTTAAAACGATTGATGGGCTCTCGAGCAAAGCGAATTCGAACTAATGAGACGACTACACAAACTAGCACACGGAACAATTCAAATGGCGTTCTTGCAATGAACAATGAAGCAGTCGATAAGCCCTCATCGAAGCACATGGTTGAGCAGCCAAGGTCACTGGCCGGTCCCTTGACAGTTTTATATCAAGATGAAGATATTGTTGCCATTGAAAAGCCTCCTGGTCTTTTGGTTCATCGAAGTCCTATCGACAAACATGAAACCGTTTTTGCCGTTCAGACTTTAAGAGATCAGCTCGGTAAGCACGTATTTCCTGCCCATCGATTAGACCGGCCTACCTCCGGCGTACTGTTATTTGCCTTCGATGGGCGCATGGCGGCGCAGCTTGGTCAGCAAATGATGCAAAAACAAGTGCATAAAACCTATCATGCCGTTGTAAGAGGGTTCGTTTACAACACTGGGCTTATCGATTATGCGCTCAAGTACAAGTACGATAAAATTGCAGATAAACACAAGCGCCCGCAGCAACCTGCGCAAATGGCAACCACCACCTACGAATCCTTGGCACGCTATGAAGTGCCCGAGCCGGTAGGAAAATATCAAAGCGCTCGCTATTCGCTAGTAAAACTAACGCCAAGCACGGGGAGGAAGCATCAACTTCGTCGACATTTGGTTCATATTCGTCACCCGATTATTGGCGATACCACGCATGGCGACGGAAAGCAGAATAAATTCGCTAAATCGCACTTTAGTTTTAATAATTTGGCCTTAAACTGTACGTCAATGGGATTTCATCATCCTTCATCAGGCAGATGGATGACAATATCATCAGAACTTCATCATGAAATGGCGACATTTGTACGCCATTTAGAAAACTTTCGCGTTGTTCCTTCGTAAAAGCATACGACATCGCAGAAAATAAATAGCAGGGGTAGTAATGGGTACTTTGAAGATAATTGCGGGCACAGTATATGGAAATGCTCAGCATGTGGCCGAGCAGGTAGAAGAGAATTTGGCCGAGCAGGGTGTTGATTGCGAGCTAGAGAGCGATCCATCAGTTGAAGATTTTACTGATGCGGATGCAATATTAGTTATTACGTCTACCACTGGGCAAGGGGATATCCCGCCTAATTTAGAGTTTGTATTTTCAGACTTAAAAGACGATTCACCACTGCTAAAAGATAAGCCCTTTGCAGTAGCTGCACTAGGTGACAGCAGTTATGGTGAGAGTTTTTGTGGCGCAGGCAAACAGTTTCAGGCTTTATTAGTAGAGCTTCAGGGAACGCCAGCGGCAGAACTTCTCGAAGTAGATGCAATGGAGACGTTGGAGCCAGAAAAAGACGTAATCGATTGGGTGAACAGTATTAAAGACAAGCTAATCGCATAAAATTAGATGGGCCTTTAACAAATGCAAGGTCGTAAAAATAAAAAAATGGCGCTAACTGGTTAGCGCCATTTTTATTTGTAGTTCGATATTCTTAGCTTAGCTTTAGTACTAGCTCTGCTTTAGCACCAGCTCTGCTTTCGCAATAACTAGGTGTGTTATTCAACGCCGCGTAAAAGCGCATTAATGCCAACTTTCGCACGGGTTTTCGCGTCTACTTTTTTCACAATAATAGCAGCGTAAAGGCTATATTTGCCGTCAGCACTTGGCAGGTTTCCTGAAACCACTACCGATCCTGCTGGAACTCGGCCGTAGTGAATTTCCCCTGTTTCACGGTCGTATATACGAGTACTTTGACCAATATACACACCCATAGAAATTACCGCACCTTCTTCAACAATAACGCCCTCAACAATTTCAGAGCGGGCTCCGATGAAGCAGTTGTCTTCGATGATGGTTGGGTTTGCTTGCAATGGCTCCAACACGCCGCCGATGCCTACGCCACCAGAAAGGTGAACGTTCTTACCAATTTGTGCACATGAACCAACGGTTGCCCATGTATCAACCATTGTGCCTTCATCCACAAATGCACCAATGTTGACGTACGATGGCATTACCACCGCATTTTTACCCACAAAGGTACCAGTACGAACTGCCGCTGGCGGCACAATACGCGCACCGTCAGCAACGAATTGCTCGTTGGTGTAGTTGGTATACTTAAGAGGCACTTTATCAAAGTATTTGCTCTCGGCACCGTCAATCATTTCGTTGTTATGCAAACGGAAGAAAAGCAATACCGCTTTTTTCAACCACTGGTGAACTACCCATTCCCCAGCAATTTTCTCTGCTACTCGAGCTTTGCCGCTATTCAGTAATGAGATAGCTTCTGCAACGGCATTTCTTACCTCATCAGGTGCTTCATTTGGGCTGATGGCATCGCGATTTTCGAAGGCGTCTTCAATAATGGATTTCAATTCATTCATGGTATTGTAATATCTTCAAGTTGGTCGAGTTTAAACAAAATCTGCTTCTTCAAGCTGACTTGTTGTTCTTGGGTTAATGCGGTGCCAGCCTCGTTGCTGACGATGAAAATGTCTTCGGCGCGTTCGCCAATAGTGGCTATTTTAGCAAGTTTTAATGTCATATTCGTGTCGACAAACGCGTGGCCAATTTTAGCCAAAATGCCGGGCGCGTCCAGTGCTTCAAGCTCAACCAGAGTGGCTTCGTCGTGTAAGTTAAAAAAGCGCACTTTAGTTGGTACGTCTAATTGTCGCATTTGACGAGGCAATTTGCGCTTGTTTTCGTGAGAACGCCCTGGTTTTTCAAGTTGTGTTGATACTGCCTTTTCTAGCGACGAAATACGAGAGTCGGATGAAAGGCGAGTGCCATCATTTTCAAGAACTATCATACTGTCGAATACGTAACCGTCTCGAGTAACGGTAACGTGGGCATCGTGAATTGAGCAGTTTCTGCTATCAAGTACCGAGGCAACCTGTGCAAACAGGGCCTTTCTGTCTTTACCATAAACGAACAACTCAGTGCCACCTTTAGCGCTGTTGTCATTCGCCCGTACAAGCAAGGCTTCGTTGTCTGGAGTAAGCCAGTCATCTTGTGCCGTGATAATTTCTTCTGTATGCCACGCAACTTGAGTGGGTTTAAAGCGCACAAAGTAATCGTCGTCTAATCGTGCCCACAGCGCATCAACGGATACCGGATCAACGGCGCGCTCTTGCAATATCTGTCGTGCTTGGTGTTTATGTGTCGCAACGCGTTCATTAAGGGTCACCTGACACTGCAAGCCATTATCTAGTGCTTTTTGCGTCATCAGGTATAGCTCTCTGAGCAATGAGGCTTTCCAGTCGTTCCACAAATTGTCATTGGTAGCACGAATATCAGCAAGGGTTAGCGTGTAAAGTAAGTTTAAATGATTATGGCTTCGAATAGCTCCTGCAAATTCACTGATTACATCCGGATCGTAAATGTCTCGTCGTTGAGCCACCACCGACATCAGTAGGTGATTTTCTACTAACCAGGCTATCATTTCGGCATCATCTGAGGGCACATTATGAAGCTCGCAAAACGTGGCGACATCTTTTGCGCCAAGTTTGGAATGATCGCCATTTCGACCTTTAGCTATATCGTGAAAGATTGCGGCAATATACAGTACTTCTGGTTTATCGAGGTTGCGACAAATGCGCCCGCATCGAGGAAAATCTTTATTTTCTTTCGAGAAGAAATAATTGACCTGTTTAACGAGTCTGTGCGTGTGCTCGTCAACGGTATAGGCGTGAAACAAATCGAACTGCATCATACCCACAATGGTATCCCATTCAGGCAAATAGGCTTGAATAATGCCGTATTGATGCATGATGTCCCAGCCGAAGTTGAAGAAGTCTGGTTGCTTCATTAACATCATGAACTTTTCACGACATGCAGGTCGTTCTACGTAGTAATCACTTTCAAACTCTCTATGCGCATTGCGCAGCTGTCGAATGCATATGGTACTGAGGCCTTTTACTTCCGGGGTATTCGTCACTAAATTTAGAAAGTCGAGAATTGCTTCAGGTGTTGAGAACACGCGCTCGTGGCGCGGCGATATCATATAGTCGAGTAATTCAAAGTCTTCATTGATGATGGCGCTGTGCTGAACACTTTGATTCAACATATCGTACTTAAAGCGCTGAAGCAGCATCTGATTGAGCTCGGTCACTCTTGCCACTGTACGGAAAAAGTCACGCATCATCTTTTCTACAGACGACTTGCCTTCTTCGCCATATCCCATCATTTCTGCCACATCGGGCTGATAGTCAAACAGAAGGCGGTTTTCGCTTCGCTGTGCAACTAAATGCAGTGCGCAGCGCATTTTCCAAAGGTGCATCCGACAGGCTATTAGCTCGCTGTGCTCTTGCTCCGTAAAGTAACCGTGACCAACTAAATTCCAGCCGTCATATTCTTTAAAGTGCTTTTTGGCCACCCAACCAATCGATTGAATATCACGCAAACAGCCGGGGTTTTCTTTAATATTCGGTTCAAGGTTATAGGCAGTGCCGTTAAACTTTGCGTGACGCCTTTTCTGTTCATCGTATTTTGCAGAGAAAAAGGCCTTGCTGCTCCAAGAGTTTCTGCCGTTAGCCTCTTCCCAGAGTTTTTCAAACGTTTCTTCGCTTCCAATTAATAAGCGACTTTCCACAAGGTTAGTGGCAATGGTGATATCGTCTTTTGCTAGCTTCACCGTTTCTTTTAAGGTTCTTACCGACTGCCCTACATCAAGCTTGATATCCCACAGTAAGGTGATGAAGAGACCGACTTTCTCTTGAGCATCAGCACTGAGCTTCTTTTTACTTACAATAAGCAAGTCGATGTCTGAGTGAGGTTGAAGATGACCGCGGCCATAGCCACCAACAGCGCAAAGTGACAGGTCGTTAACCGCATCTAAGCCGAATAATTTCCAAAGGTGGCAAAGAAGTGCGTCAACAAAGTGCGCTCTTCCGGTAACCAACTGATTTACTGGGGTGCTATCAAAAGATTGAGTTATCCATTCGTAGCTTTTTTCTACACAGGCCTTAATAGTAGGAACGTCATCAACAGCACCTATGGTATCGATTTCTTGAATAAGAGATTGGAGCGTCAAATTGCACCTTTTTCGGACGTCTAACAAACACCCCTGACTTTATCATGAATTAATATCAATTCGCACCTGTGAATAAATGCATATTTTAGGTTAAATTGTGAATATTTATGGAAAAATGTTATAGCGTTAGCGTTAGCGTTAGCGTTAGCGATAGGTAGAGCATGACATTAACAGGACGAGTGAGTGAAAGAGGTTATGCGTGAAGTTTGTATAAAGCCGCGCTAGCCATTGCTACAGAATTCATAACAATGGGGGCGCGGCTGCAAGGGATAGCGCTTAAAAATTAACGGCAACCTTGATTAGCTGTGAGAAATGGTACGCGGAAGGGTTTCTTCATCGCGAAGTGTTAGCACTTCGACACCGTCTTCAGTCACCAATAAAGTGTGTTCCCACTGCGCACTCAGGCTCCTGTCTTTAGTCACTACGGTCCATTGGTCTGGAAGAACTTTTGAATAGCGTTTACCAGCATTCACCATAGGTTCAATGGTAAAACACATGCCTGGTACAAGTTCTTCACCTGTCCCCGGCTTGCCGTAATGTACAATCTGCGGTTCCTCATGGAAGCTCGAGCCAATACCGTGGCCACAATATTCTCTCACAATTGAATAGTTATGCGCCTCTGCATGGGTTTGGCATATATGACCAATATCGCCTAAACGCATGCCGGGCTTAACCTGCTCAATCGCCTTATACAGTGACTCTTGCGTTACGCGAATTAAACGCTCCGCTAGAATAGTAGGCTTACCCACGACAAACATTTTTGATGTATCGCCGTGATAGCCGTCTTTAATAACGGTAACGTCGATATTAATAATATCGCCGTCTTTCAGCTTTTTGTCCGAAGGTATGCCGTGACAAATACAGTGATTAACCGACGTACATACAGACTTTGGAAAAGGCGGTTGCCCGTAATTCAACGGAGCAGGAATAGCCTGCTGCTCATTGACGATGTACTCATGACATATCGTATTGAGTTCATCCGTAGTCACTCCTTTTTTTACATGGGGAGTGATCATGGTTAATACGTCTGCCGCTAGTTTTCCAGCCACGCGCATTTTTTCGATTTCATCAGGGGATTTGATAATTGCTGCCACAACGCCTCTCAATAGTCGTGTTTAGTTAATGACAATATTCTACGCAGTATATCACCAATAAGACCGCTTTTGGATAAGCAAGAGCACAAAGAGACAGCTTAAAGAAAGAAGAAAGAAAAATTGAAGAGAGGAAATGCCCCTGAATATGGGCTCAAAACTTGAGAGTGAACTGTGGTTATGGTATAAAGCGCGCGCCCTGACGGAAAGCCTATTTTTCTTTGCGAAAAAAGCCGCACGTTAGAGGGTATATTCTTTTATTAAAACACACATATACCGACACTTGTTATCGGGGTGTCCAAGCTAACTCGCGTTGGCAAGGATCGATACAAGGGGTATGTGGAGGCCTAACCCCAAGAGGAAAATAAAATGGCTAATGTTTCTATGCGTGACATGCTGAAAGCCGGTGTGCATTTCGGTCACCAAACTCGTTACTGGAACCCAAAGATGAAACCTTACATCTTTGGTGCTCGTAATAAAGTTCATATCATCAACCTTGAAAAAACAGTTCCACTTTTCAACAACGCGTTGAACTACATCTCAGGTGTTTCGTCGAAGAAAGGTAAAATCCTTTTCGTTGGTACAAAACGTGCCGCTGGCGATGCAATCAAAGATGCTGCAGTAAAATGCGACCAGTTCTACGTAAACAAGCGTTGGTTAGGTGGTATGTTGACTAACTGGAAAACAGTTCGTCAATCAATCAAGCGTTTGAAAGAGCTTGAGCAAAAGAGCCAAGACGGTACGTTTGAAAAGCTAACCAAAAAAGAAGCATTAATGCTTCAGCGTGAAATGGATAAGCTTGAAAACAGCCTTGGTGGTATCAAAAACATGGGCGGTCTTCCAGACGCGATCTTTGTTGTAGATGCAGACCACGAGCACATTGCAGTTACAGAAGCACGTAACCTTGGTATCCCTGTTGTTGGTGTTGTAGATACTAACTCTAACCCAGATGGTGTTGATTACATCATTCCTGGTAACGACGATGCTATCCGTGCTATCCAACTTTACTTGGACGCTGCTGCAGACGCTATTAACTCAGGTCGCGAAAGCAACCTTGAAGTACAAGCTGAGCAAGACGATTTCGTAGAAGCGGCAGAGTAATTCTGACTGCTCGCTGCCTTGTAAAAGGTGGTGACATATTGCGAAACGTAATGAGAGGGGCGAGTCGCCCCTTTTACCTAACGAATTTATATTTATTGCTGAGGAATTGAAAAATGGCAGTGACTGCAGCACTAGTTAAAGAACTGCGCGAACGTACAGGCGCAGGTATGCTGGATTGTAAAAAAGCCCTGGTTGAGACGGATGGCGATATTGAACTAGCCATCGAGAACATGCGTAAATCAGGTCAAGCAAAGGCAGCTAAAAAAGCAGGCCGTATCGCAGCTGAAGGTGTAATCCTTACTAAAGTTGAAGGTGGTCGTGCGACTATGCTTGAGCTTAACTGCGAAACTGACTTCGTAGCACGTGATGAAAGCTTCCTTAAGTTCGGTAACGACTTACTAGAAGTCGCATCTGCGAACAACATTAACGACATCGAAGCGCTTAACGACGCAGAAATGAACGGCGTTAAAGTTAGCGACGCTCGCGACACGCTTGTAGCGAAAATTGGTGAAAACATTTCTCCACGCCGCGTAATCAACGTTGAAGGTGACACGCTTGGCGGTTACGTTCACGGTGGTCGTATCGGTGTTATCTCTATCCTTACTGGCGGCAGCGAAGAGCTAGCTAAAGACGTGTGTATGCACGTTGCAGCTGCAAGCCCGCAGTACGTTAAGCCTGAAAACGTTCCGGCTGAAGTTGTTGAGAAAGAGAAAGAAATCCAAATCGACATCGCAATGCAGTCTGGTAAGCCAGCTGACATCGCTGAGAAAATGGTTGCGGGTCGCATGAAGAAGTTCACTGGTGAAGTGAGTCTTACTGGCCAACCTTTCGTTAAAGATCCATCTATCACCGTTGCTGAACTTCTAAAGAACAACAGCGCTGATGTTATCAACTTCGTACGTTTTGAAGTAGGTGAAGGTATCGAGAAGAAAACTGAAGATTTCGCAGCAGAAGTAGCTGCGCAAATGGAAGCGGCCAAGAAATAATTGAGCGTTTTTCTTTTGCATTCAGTGAATGTCAGATAAACTAAAAGCACCTCTTCGGAGGTGCTTTTTTATAGCTGAATCTCTTTCTATTACTGCGGTTTCGCGATAGTGTGAGTCGTCGCTGTAATGATAAGCGCAGCGGTAATGGCAAGTAGTATGCAGAAGTAGTATGCGACAAAACCACTTATGCAAACGCATAAACATATCAAAATGAGCTAAAGCGATTTGTTCTATATTTTTTCATGCAGTTGCATGTCGTTAAAATGTATAGCACAAACCGGGTTTACGAGGACATATCGAATAATGAGTATCACACCAAAATCAGCATATCGACGCATTCTATTAAAATTAAGCGGTGAAGCCCTTATGGGTGAAGAAGGGTTTGGTATAGACCCTAAAGTGCTTGATAGAATGGCACAAGAAATTAAAGAGTTGGTTGAACTAGGCGTTCAAGTGGGTCTTGTAATTGGTGGCGGTAACTTATTTCGCGGCGAAGGTTTAGCGAAGGCAGGTATGAATCGTGTTGTTGGCGACCACATGGGTATGCTCGCTACAGTGATGAATGGCTTAGCGATGCGTGACGCGTTGCACAGAGCATTTGTTAACGCACGTATGATGTCAGCTATTCCATTGAATGGCGTTTGTGATGCTTACAACTGGGCCGAGGCTATTAGTCTGTTAAAATCGGGTAGAGTCGTTATCTTCTCAGCGGGTACAGGCAATCCGTTTTTCACAACAGACTCTGCGGCGTGTTTACGTGGCATCGAGATTGAAGCTGACGCCGTGTTGAAAGCAACAAAGGTTGACGGTGTTTACAGCGATGACCCGGTTAAGAATCCAGACGCTACCTTGTACGACCAACTCAGTTATAATGAGGTATTGGACAAGGAACTAAAAGTAATGGATTTGTCAGCATTTACCCTAGCACGTGACCACAGCCTCCCAATTCGCGTTTTCAATATGAATAAGCCTGGTTGTCTTAAACGCGTAGTGATGGGCGAAAAAGAAGGCACGATAATCAGCCACGCTGGCAATGATAAATAAAGAAACATAGGACATATAATCGTGATTGATGAAATTGAATTAGATGCGCAAGAGCGCATGGAAAAAAGTGTTGTTGCCCTGAAAGGCCAGTTTAGCAAGATACGCACTGGGCGTGCACACCCAAGTCTGCTTGACGGTATCATGGTGCCATACTATGGCGTAGATACACCGCTGAAGCAGGTTGCAAACGTTATTGCAGAAGATAGCCGTACGCTAGCGCTAACGGTTTTCGATAAATCAGCTATCCAAGCCGTTGAAAAAGCAATCATGCAGTCTGACTTGGGATTAAACCCAATGAGTGCAGGTGGTTCTATTCGTATTCCTCTTCCCCCATTAACGGAAGAGCGAAGAAAAGATCTTATCCGCGTTGTGCGCAACGAAGCGGAAGGCGGACGTGTTGCTATTCGAAACATTCGTCGTGATGCGAATGGCGACATAAAAGATTTACTAAAAGAAAAAGAAATTAGTGAAGACGAAAGTCGCGCTGCTGAAGAGAATATTCAGACAATCACTAATGAGATTATTAAGAAAGTTGACAGCATGCTTGCTGACAAAGAAAAAGAACTCATGGAAGTATAAGTTAGTATCATGATTGGAAAGCGTTTAAACGCAGCCAAAAAGACTAACGTAATAGGGCCAGCACCAGTTGCTGGCCCTAAACACGTGGCTATCATTATGGATGGCAACGGTCGATGGGCGCAAAAGAAAGGGAAGATTCGTACTTTTGGTCACAAAGCAGGTGTTGAGTCTGTTCGTTCTGTAGTGCGGTTTGCTAGGCAAAACGCCATTGAATCACTCACACTGTTTGCCTTTTCCAGCGAAAACTGGAAGCGACCAGAAGAGGAAGTGAGCGTGTTGATGGAGTTGTTTAACCTCGTACTTAACAGTGAGGCAAAGCGACTGCACAAAAACGGCGTTCGGCTTCAAGTTATTGGCGATTTAAGTGCCTTTGACACAAAGTTGGTAGAAAAAATTCGCAAAGCCGAAGATATGACCAAAAACAATGCCGACCTAGTGCTTAATATTGCAGCAAACTACGGCGGGCGTTGGGATATTGTTAATGCTGCTCAGCAATTAGCTAATCAAGTGAAAGAGGGTAAGATACACGCAAGAGATATCGATGAAGCGATGTTTACTGCACATACCTCTACCGCAAACCTACCCGAATTAGACCTCCTTATCAGAACTGGTGGCGAGCACCGCATAAGTAATTTCCTATTATGGCAATGCGCTTACGCTGAGCTTTATTTCACCGATGTACTGTGGCCAGATTTCAACGAAGATGTATTTCAGCTCGCTGTAGACGATTTTAATGTTCGTCAACGTCGTTTCGGTCTCACCGGTGAGCAGGTTATCGTTTCCGATGATTAGGTTTACTCAGGCGATTATCGGACTCGTCCTGAATAGAAAAGCCAAGGGCAAATTATGCTAAAACAACGAATAATAACCGCATTAATTCTTGCGCCACTTGCGCTGTACGCCATTCTATTCTTACCAATATTCTGGTTTGAGATTGCTATAGCGGGCGTTGTAGGTATCGGTGCTTACGAATGGGCAGCCATGGCGGGTGTCTGTGAAAGACCTAAAAAACTGCTCTTTATGGCAGGTGCATTTGCTATTTGTATAGTGCTTTCGTTTATTGTTGATGCCAGTGTCATCTGGTACCAAGGGCAATTGCACAGCCTGTATACGGGTATTCTCAGCGTGGCTGCTGTGTGGTGGATTGCGTCATTGGCAATGGTGCTTGCCTATCCAAAGTATTCTAAATTTTGGCGCGACAGCAGGGTGGTACGAACGGTATTTGGTTTACTTACCCTCATTCCTACATGGGTTGCGGTTATCGCGCTTCGCACAAGCTTGCACGATGTAGACCCTTTCTATGGCGCCTCACTTATCTTTTATGTATTGGGTATTGTGTGGGCTGCTGACATTGGCGCGTTTTTTGTGGGCGTTAAGTTTGGTCGTCATAAATTGCGTCCTAACGTATCACCGGGTAAAAGCTTAGAAGGCTTATTAGGTGGTATTGCTGCGTCGTTTGCTATTATTGCCTTTGCCGCACTGCATTACCAAGTTGAACCGTCGCGTATCTGGCTTCACCTTGCAATCGGCGGAATTACGGTGGCAGTATCAGCGTTAGGCGATCTTAACGAGAGCATGCTAAAGCGTTGTGCGGGCATTAAAGACAGTGGCAAGATTTTACCTGGGCATGGTGGAGTCTTAGACCGTATTGACAGCTTAACAGCTGCGTTTCCTGTTTTCGCGTTTTGCTATGTTACTTGGATGGCGTAATGGAGACGGTAACGGTATTAGGGGCCACAGGCTCCATTGGTTGTAATACACTTGATGTTATTAACCGCCATCCAGACAAATATCGCATTTTTGCTATCACTGGCAACACGCAGTTATCTTTGCTTATGGAGCAGGCGAATAAATGCTCGCCCCGTTACGTGGTCATTGCTGACCCTTCAAATTACGACGATGCTTTACAACTAGCTAAGCAACATAATGTTGAAGCAGAAATTCTATGCGGCCAGCAGGCCTTAGAAGATGTTTCAAGCGCGCCAGAAGTCGATGCTGTGATGGCGGCAATTGTCGGTGCTGCAGGTTTGCTGCCCACCATGGCCGCGGTAAAAGCGGGAAAGCGTGTATTGCTTGCCAATAAAGAAGCATTGGTTATGTCCGGAGCGCTCTTTATCGATGCGGCGAATAAAAGCGGTGCGCAAATTCTGCCTATTGATAGTGAACACAACGCTATTTTCCAATGCCTACCCCATGATTATACCTACGGCGATTTAGCGGCCTCCGGTATTGCAAAAATATTGCTTACTGGCTCTGGCGGACCGTTTAGAGAGCGAGCGTTAGACTCCTTTGGTAGCATTACTATCGATGAGGCTGCAACTCACCCTAATTGGTCCATGGGCAGAAAGATTACTATCGATTCAGCCACCATGATGAATAAGGGGCTTGAGTTTATTGAGGTATGTTGGCTATTCGGTGTCAATGCCAGCGATATTGATGTTGTTATTCACCCGCAAAGCATTATTCACTCAATGGTGCAGTACGTTGATGGTTCGGTGATTGCCCAAATGGGGAATCCGGATATGCGCACGCCCATTGCTTACGGCTTAGCACATCCTCAGCGAATCGACGCTGGTGTCAAGCCGCTAGATTTCAAAAGCTTAGCCGACTTCAGCTTCCACACTCCGTGCTTTGAACGATATCCAAATTTGAAGTTGGCAATAGACGCTTGTCAAGAAGGGCAGTGTGCAACGACCAGCTTAAATGCAGCCAATGAAGTTGCAGTAGCGCACTTTTTAGAGGGGCAAATTGCTTTTTGTGATATTGCAAAAGTCAACGAGGCGACACTCAATGCGCTGTCTATGGTTGAGATGACGTCTATTCAGCAGATATTGGAGCAAGACGCATTGGCTAGAACCAAAGCGAACGAATTAATTCGAGGTAAATTTCAGTGCTAGCATTTTTTTGGAGTCTGGGTGCATTCATTCTTGCTCTCGGTATTCTTGTTGCCGTTCACGAATGGGGTCACTTTTATGTGGCGCGAAAATGTGGGGTGCAGGTAGAGCGTTTTTCCATAGGCTTTGGCAAGCCGATTTGGCGCAAGTTGAGTAAGTCAGGTACAGAATATGTAATTGCCATGATCCCACTTGGCGGATACGTGCGGATGCTTGATGGGCGAATTGACGATGTCCCACCTGAACTTGAGAATAAAGCCTTTAACAACAAAACCGTATTGCAACGTATGGCCATAATTGCTGCGGGCCCAGGCGTTAATTTTATATTTGCGTTTTTTGCGCTCTGGCTAATGTACATAGTAGGTCTAGAGACGGTTAAGCCAATAGTTAAAGCGGTAGAACCTGACAGTATTGCTCACATGGCAGGTGTGCAACCAGGCGATGAAATTATCAATATTGACGGGCGAAACACGCCAGACTGGGAAGCTGTTAACTTAGAGTTAGTGTCAAATATTGGCGGTGACAATACCGTAGTTACCGTTAGAAATTCATCGAATACAGAAAAAGAACTCATATTTACACTGGATACTTGGAACTTTGACCCAGATATCGAGTCTCCTTTAAGCAGCTTAGGATTGACGCCATTTCGCCCAAATCCAACTTTAACCGTTGGTTTTGTAGGCGATGATAGTGCAGCGAAGGAAGCGGGGCTTTTGCCTGGTGATAAAATCGTTGCACTTAATGGTAATAAGCTTGCATCGTGGAATGCGTTAGTTGATGAAGTTGTTGAAAGTCCTGGAGAGGTTATATCTCTTGTTATTGAACGGGATGGACAGCAACAGACGCTACGTGCCACGATAGCGCGCCGTGATACACCACAAGGGCAAAGTGGGTATCTTGGCGTGAGCCCAACGTTTGAGTCTTGGCCAGAGGGGTATGTGTTTACGCATCAATATGGCATTATAGAGGCTATTGGGACAGCGCTAGATAAAACATGGCGCTTAATGACACTCAGTGTCGAAATGATAGGCAAATTACTCACTGGCGATGTGTCAGTTAAAAATTTGAGTGGGCCTATCTCAATTGCTCAAGGAGCAGGTACAAGCGCTGGTTATGGGCTTGCATACTTCTTGAGTTTTCTAGCCTTAATAAGCGTAAATTTAGGCATTATAAATTTATTACCCCTGCCCATGCTTGATGGTGGTCATTTGATGTTTTTTATCGTTGAATGGATCACTGGCAAGCCTGTGCCCGAAGCGGTGCAAGAATGGGGTTACCGAATAGGTGGCGTGCTTCTGTTTATGATTATGGGTATCGCTATTTTTAACGATATTGCTCGCATAACCTGATGAATATCAGGAAGTACAAAACAGCAAATATGAAACGCGGCCAGGAAAAGAAAAATAGATGAAGTTAAAACAGTTAGTAGCAGCCGGAGTTATTCTTTCCAGTGCTAGCTTTGCCAATGCTGCGGCGCAAAACAGTGAATTCGTAGTACAAGACATTCGTGTTGAAGGTTTACAACGTGTAGCACTTGGTGCGGCGTTAACTTACTTGCCTGTGCAAGTAGGTGATGAGCTAAATACATTCCGTGTAACTCAGCTTATCCGTTCGTTATATTCTTCAACTCACTTTGAAAACGTTGAGATATTGAGGGATGGCAACACACTCGTTGTGCGCGTGTCTGAACGTCCAACCATCAGTAATATCATTTTTGAAGACAATGACGACATCAAAGATGAGCAGCTGCAAGAAAGCTTAGATGGAAATGGCATAAGGATTGGTGAACCCCTAGACAAAACCGTATTAACCTCTATTGAGAATGGTCTTAAGGATTTCTTCTACAGTATCGGTAAATATAACGCTGACGTTACCGCCATTATTACGCCTCTACCGCGTAATCGTGTGGATCTAAAGCTTCTTTTCGAAGAAGGGGACGCAGCGGAAATAGAACAAATTAACATTGTTGGAAACGAGCTGTTTTCAGATGAAGAGTTGATGGAGTCGTTTGAACTTCAATACGACACCCCTTGGTGGGATTTCTTATCTGAAACCCGTTATCAGCAGCAAACACTGCAAGGTGATATGGAATCGTTGCGCAACCACTACCTCGACCGTGGTTACCTGCGCTTCAATGTAGATTCAACGCAGGTCTCTATGACACCAGAGAAAAGCGGTATCTACGTAGCCATGAACGTGTCTGAAGGTGAGCAATACACCATTTCAGAAGTAGAGCTTGTGGGTGATGTTCTCGGACACGAAGAATATATTGAGCGTGTACTGCCGTTAACACCTGGTGAGCTTTATAACCAAGGTGAAGTGACTTACACAGAAGAATTCATCAGCAAATATCTTGGCCGATTTGGCTATGCCTATCCAACGGTAACTACCGTGCCTGATATTAACGATGAAGACAAAACGGTGAAACTGACATTGTCTGTCGACCCGGGTAAGCGCATCTACGTTAACCGTATTAAATTTAACGGAAACGTAGTTACCGCCGATGACGTACTGCGCCAAAATGTAAGTCAGATGGAAGGCACGTGGTTGTCAAATAGCCAGCTTGAGGTGTCAAAAAGCCAGCTATCTCGTCTTACTTACATGGAAAATGTAGAGTTTGAAACAGTACGAATTCCTGGCTCAGAAGATAAAGTAGACGTTAACTTCAACGTTAAAGAGCAGCCTTCTGGTTCATTTAACGCGGGTATCGGTTACGGCGACAGAACGAAATTGAGTCTGCAAGCGGGTATTCAGCAGGATAACTTCCTAGGTACTGGTAAACGCGTGGGCCTTAACCTAAGCACGGTTTCTTATCAGAAGTCAGCGCAAATAACCTATAACGACCCTTACTTCACCATCGACGGTATCAGTTTAGGTGGAAGTATTGGTTACAGCGAATTTGATGGTTCAGACTTTAACGTTATCCAGTACAACTCGAAGCGCTGGTCTATTGGTGCAAATATTGGTTACCCGATAAACGAAGTAAACCGTATTAACTTCGGTCTAACCTATAGCAATGTTGAACTATTTAACCGTGGTTTCTACGAGCAAACCGAACGCTTCTACAATCAATTCCCAGATGGAAACGATCCAGATGCAGCGGTAAAATATGACAGCTACCTTGCAAGTGTGAGTTGGAGCAGAGTTACCTTAAACCGTGGCTTGTTCCCAACTGCAGGTTCATCGCAGCGCGCTTCATTTAGTGCTACAACGCCTAACTCTGATGTAACATACTTTAAATCTGTGTTTGATGGTAAGTGGTATTTTCCACTGTCGCGTAATAATCGTTGGTCTTTCTTAGCTCGAGTTCGCTTAGGGTACGGAAACGGCTATGGCGACATAAACGGCAATGAACAAATTCTTCCGTTCACAGAAAACTTCACCGCGGGTGGTGCAGACTCACTACGTGGGTTTGAAAACAACACCGTTGGCCCAAGAGGTTTACTGGTATCGTCACCTGGTAATATAATAGGCCCAGACGGCGAAGCGTTCCCAACGGATCCGGCTGACGCGGTTATATCGTGGTCTAGACAAAGTCTAGGTGGTAACGCAATGGCACTCGGTGGTATTGAGCTTATTGTTCCAACACCGTTTGTTGAAGCTGACATGGACAACTCGGTAAGAACAAGTTTGTTTGTGGATGTGGGTAACGTATGGGATACTGAATTCGATTACGAAAGATTCAGACAGTTGAACGTTAGCCCGAATCAGCAGGGTGAGCTATTGGACTATTCAGACTGGACTCTGTATCGTAGTTCGGCAGGTTTATCGGTTCAGTGGGTTTCTCCCATGGGGCCAATGGTATTCAGCTTCTCTAGAATGATCCAAGAGCGTGATGGTGATGATGCGAGATTCTTCACTTTCAACATTGGTCAAACTTTTTAGATACGTTTTTAATTAGAAAAGCGGGCTCGCACTTCGTGTGTCCCAAACAAGAAGATACAAAAAGGAGTTCCCTTTGAAACAGTTGGTTAAACATATCGTTGCAGGTGCAATGCTAAGCAGTGCACTAGTCAGTACGTCAGTAATGGCAGAGCAGAAAATGGCCGTGGTAGACGTGCAAGGTATTTTCCAAGCTATGCCTCAGGCTGCAGAGTTGCAAAACGCAATTCAATTAGAGTTTAAAGATCAGATTGAAGAAGTTAATCAGCTTCAACGTGACGGTCAGTTCTACGCAGAACGCCTTCAGCGCGATGCAGCAACTATGAGCGACTCAGAGAAAAAAGAACTAGAACAAAAGATCTTATCTGTTCGTGAAGAGTTGTCTCAAAAAGGTCAGCCACTTCAGCAAAACATTCAGCGTCGTAGCAACGAAGAGCGTAACAAGCTGCTAGGTCTTATCAAACAAGCAATCGATACAGTAGCGGCGAAACAAGGTTATGACCTTGTACTTAACGCTGGTGCGGTAGCCTTTGCTAAAGAAGACCACGACCTGTCTGAGCAAGTATTAGAACAGGTTAGCAAAGCTAACTAAAAACATTGCCAAGGCGGGTAGTGTGCAACAATTTATCAGACCAACAACCGAAAGGTGTTGGTCTGATTTGTTTTTTGCGTTTAACAGCGTATGGTTGCCGCCGAATTTAGTTTTACGGCGAGTTTGACCATAAATCAGTTGCTAGGTCATGCTTGATTACAGGAGAAAGTTCTTGACCAATTCACTTAATACCATCGAAATACAGGAAATAATGGCACTATTGCCACATCGTTATCCTTTTCTGTTAGTCGATCGCGTCACCGATTACGTCCTTGGCGAGTCAATCAAGGCGTATAAAAATATTACGATTAACGAACCGTGTTTTACCGGTCATTTTCCAGGCCAGCCCATTTTTCCAGGCGTGCTTATTCTTGAAGCGATGGCGCAAGCGGCAGGTGTACTTGGTTTTAAAACCATGGGCAAAAATGACAGTCTATACTTGTATGCAGGAATTGATAACGCCCGCTTCAAGCGCCCGGTAGTGCCTGGTGATAAACTAGACTTTGACGTGGCGTTAGTGAAAGAAAGAAGAGGGATCTGGAAGTTTAAAGGTACTGCAACCGTCAATGGCGATTTAGTATGCAGTGCAGAATTTATGTGTGCGATGAGAGAGATAGCATAACGTGATCCATCCTACTGCGGTAATTTCAGAGAGCGCTACCATTGGTGAAAATGTCACTATTGGTCCATTTTGTGTGGTCGACGATAATGTAACTATTGGCGATGGTTGCATCTTGAAGTCGCACGTAGTTGTTCGCGGTACAACGCGAATAGGCAAAAATAACAAGTTCTTTCAGTTTTCGTCTATTGGTGAGGACTGCCAAGATAAGAAGTATGCAGGCGAGCCCACCGAACTCATTATTGGCGACGACAACGAATTTCGTGAAGGTGTTACTGTCCATCGCGGTACCGTGCAGGACGAAGGCGTGACCATTATCGGCTCTCGCGGCTTGTTTATGGTTAATGCCCATATTGCCCACGACTGTGTGCTCGGCGACGACATCATTGTCGCTAATAACTGTGCAATTGCAGGCCATGTTCACATGGATGATTTTGTTATTGTTGGTGGCGCAGTGGGTATTCATCAGTTCTGCAAAATTGGAGCTCATGCCTTTTTAGGTGCTGGCGGCATTATTTTAAGAGACGTTCCGCCGTTTGTTATGGTGAGCGGTCACAAAAATATTCCTCAAGGCATTAATTCAGAAGGCCTTAAGCGCAGAGGTTTTGAAAAGGACGAAGTGCTTGCGATAAAGCGCGCATACAAGGTAATTTATCGTGCTGGCAATACCATTGAAGAGGCCATCGACGCGTTAGAAGCACCCGCTAACGATCACGAGGGTGTGGCGCGAATGGTAGAGTTTCTTCGCCATGCTGAGCGAGGCATAATTCGATAGTCATGAAAACGCCATTACGAATTGGCATGGTTGCCGGAGAGCCTTCCGGGGATGTATTGGCCGCTGGAGTGGTCGCTGAACTAAAGCGCCAATACCCCGATGCAGTTATAGAGGGTATTGGTGGCCCTAATATGCAGGCCCAAGGTTTTAACACATTATTTGACATGGAAACGCTGTCGGTAATGGGCCTTATCGAAGTATTGTCCCATCTTCCTGCCATCCTAAAAGTGAAAAAGCAGCTGCTCGCCCACTTTGAGCAGAACCCCCCAGACATATTTATTGGTATAGATGCACCAGATTTTAATTTGCGTGTGGAAAAGACGCTTAAACAGCGGGGTATAAAAACCCTTCACTATGTCAGTCCCACTGTGTGGGCATGGCGAGAGAAACGTATTCACAAAATTGCGAATGCAGCGAGCCGCGTGTTGGGTTTGTTTCCTTTTGAGCAAAAGGTATACGATAAATATCAGGTTCCCTATACGTTCGTTGGTCACACTATGGCGGATACCATCGCTTTAGTGCCGGATCAGTCTCTTTCTAGGGCTACGTTGAATATTGCAGCTGACAAGCCTGTTTTGGCGGTGTTGCCTGGTTCACGGCGAGGCGAAGTTGATACCTTACTGCCCGTTTTTTTGGACACTATGGAAGCTATCCACAATAAGCGTCCCGATATCCAATTTGTCATTCCTGCTGCTAATGAACACCGTTTAGTACAAATTGAAGCGTTTTTAGCGCAGGCTGATGATGCTCAATCGCGACTCCCTATCCACATCACGACAGGTACTGCCCGTGATGCCATGATTGCCAGTGATGTCATACTCTTGGCCTCTGGCACAGCAACCTTAGAAGCCATGCTGTGTAAGCGGCCCATGGTTGTTGCGTATAAACTGGCTCCGCTTACCTACAAAATTATGCAGCGCATTTACAAAGCGCCGTATTTTGCCTTGCCTAACTTACTTGCTAACGATGCAATTGTTCCAGAATTACTTCAAGAGGACGTAAACGCTGAGAATATGAGCAATCAATTATTAGGTTTCTTTGAAAGTGACAATTCTGCACTTATTTCCCGTTTCACCGAACTCCACCATACGCTAAAATGTGACGCTGACAAAACAGCTGCAAAAGCGGTAGTGGAGGAGTTACTTGGATAAATTAATAGCCGGTGTGGATGAAGTAGGTCGCGGACCTCTCGTTGGTGATGTGGTAACCGCTGCCGTTATCTTAGACCCGTCAAACCCTATTGAAGGGCTAAACGATTCAAAAAAACTCAGCGAAAAAAAACGCATTGTATTAGCTCAAGAAATTCGAGAGAAGGCACTGTATTGGAATATAGGTCGTGCTAATCCAGCTGAAATCGACAAGTTAAATATCCTGCACGCAACCATGTTAGCGATGGTGCGAGCTGTGGAAGGACTTCCCGTTACACCTGATTTTGTGCGCGTTGATGGCAATCGGTTGCCTGCATGGAATTACTCATCTGAAGCGGTTGTGAAAGGTGATAGCCTACATCAAGAAATATCCGCGGCGTCGATTATTGCAAAAGTAGAGCGTGACAATGATATGTTGGCTCTGCACGAGGCTTTTCCTCAATACAACTTTGCAGGTCACAAAGGTTATCCCACTAAAGCACATTTTGCGGCACTGGCCGAGTTTGGTGTGTTAGATTGCTATCGAAAAAGTTTTAAGCCGGTAAAGGCGTTGCTAACAAATAACAATTAAAACGCTGCTAGCGCACAGTAGTTAAAAAACTGCTAACGCACAATTATTAACAATGCTGCTAGCGCAAGATGCCTCGCAAAAATTAAAAAAGAGAAATAACATCATGTCTTCGCCATTTATTCATTTACGGGTCCACAGTGATTATTCAATGATGGATGGGCTTAACAAGGTTAAGCCCATTTTGAGCAAAGTGGCTGAGCTTGAAATGCCGGCAGTTGCCATCACCGACCAAATGAATATGTGCGGCCTAGTGAAGTTCTATTCTGAAGCGCATTCGAAGGGTATCAAGCCCATCATTGGCACTGATTTTTGGGTAACGAATGAGGTATTTGGCGACGAACCGTTTAGGCTTACGCTATTAGCGATGAACAATGAGGGATATAAGAACATGACCGTGCTTATATCCAAAGCCTATTTAAGAGGTCACCTAGCTCATCGCGCGGTTATCGACCAGTCTTGGCTTGCTGAGCACAGTGAAGGGCTTATCGTGCTTTCTGGTGGTTTACACGGCGATGTTGGCGTGGGGCTAACCAAAAATAATACAAAAATTCTCGATGCTTCAATCGAGTTCTATAAAACTTATTTTAAAGACCGCTTTTACTTAGAGCTTGTTCGCACTGGACGGGTGGGAGAAGAAGACTACCTTCACCGTGCAGTAGAATTTGCTCATCAGCAAGACTTGCCCGTAGTAGCGACCAACGAAGTTTGCTTTATTGATAGAGAAGGCTTCGAAGCCCATGAAATTCGCGTGTGTATTCACGATGGGTATACCCTTGACGACACCCGTCGCCCAAAGCGCTATAGCGAGCAGCAGTACCTGCGAACTGCCGAAGAAATGGTGGACTTGTTCAGCGATATTCCAGAAGCCATAGAAAACACCGTTGAAATAGCGAAGCGGTGCAATGTTACCGTTCGTTTAAATGAGTACTTCTTACCTCAGTTTCCGACGGGTGGCATGACCACCGAAGATTTCCTGGTCAAAGTATCAGAGGAAGGCCTTGAAGACAGGCTTGAGTTTTTATTTCCAGATGAAAATGAACGCAAGGAAAAACGCCCTGAATACGATGACCGACTTCGAATAGAGCTCGAAGTTATCAACCAAATGGGATTCCCCGGTTACTTCCTTATCGTGATGGAATTTATCCAATGGAGTAAAGATAACGGTATACCCGTTGGACCTGGGCGTGGTTCAGGTGCGGGTTCATTAGTGGCTTATGCGTTAAAAATTACCGACCTTGACCCCCTTGAATTCGATTTGCTTTTCGAGCGATTTTTGAACCCTGAACGTGTATCTATGCCCGATTTTGACGTGGACTTCTGCATGGATAGACGGGATGAGGTTATCGATCACGTTGCCGAGCTCTACGGTCGCCAAGCGGTATCGCAAATTATTACCTTTGGTACGATGGCAGCAAAGGCCGTTGTACGTGACGTGGGAAGGGTACTAGGACATCCATACGGCTTCGTAGATAGAATTTCAAAGCTTATCCCGCCAGACCCGGGTATGACCCTAGAAAAAGCATTCAAAGCGGAACCGCAGCTTCCTCAAGTATACGAGCAAGACGAAGAGGTAAAAGACCTCATTGATATGGCGCGTATTTTGGAAGGTGTTACCCGTAACGCAGGAAAGCACGCCGGTGGTGTTGTTATTGCGCCCACCACTATTACCGACTTTTCACCATTGTACTGTGATGACGAGGGGAACAACCCGGTCACCCAGTTTGACAAAAATGATGTTGAAACTGCGGGGCTAGTTAAGTTTGACTTCTTGGGGCTGAGAACGCTGACCATCATTCAGTGGGCTATTGATATGGTCAAAGAAGGCAAAAATATCGATATAGACATTTCTGCTATTCCTCTTGCCGATGCCAAAAGCTTTCGCACGCTTCAAAATGCTGAAACTACGGCGGTTTTCCAGCTTGAATCCAGGGGTATGAAAGAGCTTATCAAGCGCCTTAGACCTGACAGCTTCGAAGATATCATTGCATTGGTGGCGTTATTTCGCCCAGGCCCACTGCAGTCGGGCATGGTAGATAACTTTATCGACCGTAAGCATGGCAGGGAAGCGATTTCCTATCCGGATAAAGATTATCAGCACGAATGCTTGGAAGTTATTCTAGAACCTACCTACGGTATTATATTGTACCAAGAACAGGTTATGCAGATTGCCCAAGAGATGGCGGGCTACTCACTTGGGGGCGCCGACTTACTGCGTCGTGCAATGGGTAAGAAAAAGCCAGAGGAGATGGCTAAGCAGCGCGGCGCGTTTGCTGAAGGGGCCAAGGGCAATAACATTGACCCTGATCTGGCCATGAAAATCTTCGACTTGGTGGAAAAGTTTGCAGGCTATGGTTTTAACAAATCACACTCTGCGGCGTATGCATTGGTGTCATACCAAACGCTGTGGCTAAAAGTCCATTATCCTGCCGAATTTATGGCCGCGGTAATGTCTGCGGATATGGATAACACCGATAAAATTGTTACCCTGGTAGACGAATGCGAGCGCATGGGTATTGAGATCCTGCCCCCAGACTTAAACGCCGGTAAATATAAATTCACCGTTGATAGTAAAGGGCGCATTGTCTATGGCATTGGCTCTATAAAAGGGGTTGGTGAGGGCCCAATTGAGGCCATAATTGAAGCCCGAGATACTCACGGTGAATTTAAAGATCTTTTCGAATTTTGCGCAAAAATCGACACCAAGCGAGTTAATAAGCGGGTACTAGAGAAGTTGGTACTATCTGGCGCCATGGATAATTTAGGGCCGCACCGAGCTACACTAATGGCCACGCTGCCTGAGGCACTCGCCGCTGCAGGTCAGCATGCGAAAGCCGAGTCATTTGGACAGTCCGATATGTTTGGACTACTGACCACTGAGCCCGATGAAGTAGAGCAGGCCTTTGCCGACGTTCCCGAATGGCCTGAAAAAGTGTGGTTAGAAGGTGAAAAAGACACCTTAGGTTTATATTTAACCGGCCACCCCATCAATCAATATGCCGATGAACTTCGCTATTATACCGATGGCCGTCTTGTGGACTTAAAACCAACGAACAAAGATCAAATGTCGAGTGCTGTAGGTCTTGTCCTTGGCGTAAGGGTTATGACGAACAAACGAGGACGTCGTTGGGCAATAGTGACACTGGATGATAAGAGTGCCAGAATGGATGTTCGTTTTTTCCCCGATACGTACGAACAGTTCGAAAGTGTGCTAGAAACCGATAAAATATTGCTCATAAAGGGACAGGTCAGCTTTGATGATTTCTCTGGGGGCAATACAATCACCGCCCGTGATGTAATGGACATTGTTCAGGCACGAGAGAAAAATGCGAAAGCGCTGGCGTTAAAAGTTGATACCCAGTCGCTTGAAACGAAGAAAATGAGTCAGATGCAATCTATTCTGCAGGCATTTAATGGCGGTAGTTGTCCTGTTCAAATAGAGGTTACGCACCCCGACGCCGAAGCAACCTTAGCGTGCGGTGTTAAGTGGTATGTAACCCCAGAGGATCAACTCTTGCACGATCTCAAACAGTGTTTGGGAGAAAAAGCCGTTTCAATTCTCTACCATTAATAGGTAGAGTTCGATAGATTGGACATCTCGCGTTTGTATTGACGAGCGTAGATAGAATAGGACATAAAATGAGCATACAGTTTTTGGACTTTGAGCAACCCATAGCCGAATTAGAAGCAAAAATAGAAGAGCTAAGACTGGTTAATCAAGGCGGTGAGTTCGATGTTGGTATTGAAGAAGAGATCAACAAGTTACGAGGCAAAAGCGCCGATCTAACGAAGAAAATCTTTTCAGATCTCGGAGCATGGCAGGTTTCTCAGATAGCCCGCCATCCAATGCGTCCATACACATTGGACTATATACCTCGTATTTTTAGTGAATTCGATGAATTAGCAGGGGATAGAGCGTTTGCGGATGATAAAGCGATTATTGGCGGCCCGGCAATGCTAGACGGTCAGCCAATAATGGTAATCGGGCATCAAAAAGGCCGAGACACCAACGAAAAAGTCAGACGCAATTTTGGTATGCCGAAGCCAGAAGGGTACCGCAAAGCGCTACGTTTAATGAAAATGGCGGAACGTTTTAATTTACCTATCATTACCTTTATCGATACACCAGGTGCATACCCTGGCGTAGGAGCTGAAGAGCGTGGGCAAAGCGAAGCTATTGCGAAGAACCTTTTTGAAATGGCAGAGCTCACTGTGCCTATCATCTGTACCGTTATTGGTGAAGGCGGCTCTGGTGGTGCATTAGCCATTGGCGTGGGCGATAGAGTAAATATGCTTCAATATTCAACCTACTCTGTTATCTCACCAGAAGGGTGTGCTTCAATCTTGTGGAAAAGCGCAGAGAAAGCGCCACTAGCCGCAGAAGCAATGGGTGTTAGTGCTCCGCAAATTAAAGAGCTTGGGCTGATTAACAGTATTGTTGAGGAGCCTTTGGGCGGTGCTCATCGAGATCACAACAGCATGGCTGCCAATTTAAAAGCGGTACTGAAACAGCAGTTGAGTCAACTGAAAGAGTTAGACAAAGACAAACTGCTTGAAGAGCGCTATCAGCGACTCATGTCGTTTGGCTACTGCTAATTAACAAACGGACAGTGTGTGCCCCCCATATCAACTGAAATAGGCCAGCAGGTAATTGACTCAATTGCTGCTGGTCTCAATGAAGCGAATCTTCCTTTACATTCCCCCCTTGTCGTTGCTTTTAGCGGCGGAGTGGACTCATCAGTACTCTTACAATTAGCCTTATTATATCGCGACCAATATCACTGCGAGCTACATGCAGTGCATATTCATCACGGGCTAAGCGATAATGCCGACGCGTGGTCAAAGCATTGCGACTTACAATGCAGAATAAATGATGTTGTATATCACCAGCAGCGGGTTGTCGTTGATACAAGTTCACGTAAAAGTATTGAAGCTGAGGCAAGAAAGGCGCGTTATCACGCCCTACTAAGTGCTTGCAAGCAAATAGGAGGCGTACTGCTTCTTGGGCAGCATGCAGAAGACCAATTAGAGACAGTACTGCTGCAGTTAAAACGTGGAGCCGGGCCCCAAGGACTTGCCGGTATGGCTGAGTCTCAGTGGCGAGGGAACACCTTGGTTTTGCGACCTATGTTAAACCTCAAAAAGGAGGATATCGTCAGTTTTGCTCAGTGTGAGGCATTGAGCTGGGTTGAAGATGAGTCGAATTTTGAAACCAGTTTCGATAGAAACTTTTTGCGAAATGATATTATTCCTGACTTAGTTGCGCGCTGGCCTGAATTAGCCAAAACGGTAAGTCGCAGTGCGTTGCTATGCGCAGAACAGTCTCATTTAATCAATGATACTGCCAATCAATTTTTAAACGACTGCCAGCTATCACCGATTCGTATTAATGGCGATGCTCTGTCAACACTGTCGATACCCTGGCAAAAAGCAGTGATTCGATTGTGGTTTACCCAGCAAGGGCAACTAGCGCCGTCAAAAGCACAATTAGATGAACTGCTTTCCATGCTAGGTGCTAAACAAGATGCTACACCGGAAATGTCGTTTAAGTGGGGTAAAGTTGCGCGCTCTAATGGCGATATTTACTGGGTGGTAAAGCCAACAGAAGATATTCCGGCAACGCTGGCACTGAACAATCACGAGACGACTTGCCTAGCGTGGTTGAGTATGAGCGTCACCGTGTCTCTTGAAAACAGTGACGAGGCAATTTGTCTTAAAACTGATATGCGAGGGCTTAAGGTTAAACCTGAGCAAGCTGGGGTGTCAAAAGAGTTAAAAAACTGGTTTAAGGTATGGCGCGTGCCTCGTTGGGAGCGACAGGGCGTACCGGTAATTTTTATTGGCGATACTCCGGTAGCAGTCATTGCCAATAGGGAGTGCCTTTATTTAAGACGTGAAGACAGCAGCGTAAAGGTAGATATACGTATCGAGCACTGCTTAGAGGATTAGCGGCAAGAGTTTGCCGCGTTTTAGTTTTAAAAAGAACAGATTCGCCATTAGCTCAGAGTTGTAAATAAGACAGAGTCCTAATCAAAATCCTAATTAGGTATGCAGGCAACAGTGATTATGCGGCTTGATAATCATCCTTTCCTGAACTTTTTACTTTGTACAGCGCACTATCAGCTCGGTCGAACATACTGTGCGTCGTATCACCTACGCGATAGAGTGCGCCGCCTAGGCTGCATGAAATGCCTAAATTCACCAAGTAATCGGAACCACTGATACTGGCCTTTATTCGCTCAGCGGCACATGAAAGCTGCTGTTCGGTTTGACAGTCTAAAATGCAGCAAAACTCATCGCCACCATACCTAAAGGGCTCATCTTCATTGCGCAGCACGTTCACTAAACGCGAAGCCACATGTGCCAACACACGGTCTCCCTCACTGTGTCCAAACGTGTCATTCACCTGCTTAAAGTTATCTAAGTCTAACACCAAAAGTGAAAATGGTTCATCTCGGCGCTGTGCCCAGCTACGCTGACGGATCATAGCTTGTTCAAAGGCAATACGATTACCTAGCTCCGTTAAGCCATCTTTTGTTGCCATACTCTTCATGCGCGAATGCGATACGGCATGTTTTACTTGTTTACCAAATAAATCATGAAGTTGAAAAAGTATCTCACGTTGCGACAGCGAAAGAGGTGAGCTAATGTAATAGTAGGCGTGCGCTTGTTCTCCACCTTTCGATGCAGAGCCTTGTAGAGGCAAATCAATCAGGGTTGACGAAATTTTTGCATTGCCGTACACCCAGCGGGGGTCAAAATCAGTCAAGCTCAAACCTGCCACTGGCAAAAGAGCGTTCAGCTGTTGGAAATAGAGTGTACCCAACTCTTCAAGCTCAAGTGTAGAAAGTAGTCGATTGATGAATACAGTCAGTTCACTCACAGAAAGCCCGTGAGCCTGTGACTCTCTCGGATAAAAACTGCTATGGTGTGTGCTATCGTATACTGACGTTGAGAATTCCACGGCGTACCCTTTTCGCAATATGTTGCATCGGTTGTGTGTCAAATCACTGACACTGGTGCGTATACTGACGCCAAGCATGGGCAAGGCGGCAATATTTATCTTAAATGCTGGCGTGCATCGGGGCTGTTATATCGGCGAATGAATCGGCGAATGAATCGTCGAATGAATCGTCGAATACATCGGCGAATGCTATCGACAGATGTAACACGTGCACGCTAACACGTTATTGATTAAGAGCGTTGCAAACTAAGTGCCAATTCTTTTTTGACGCATTGGGCTTTCTCACTAGGCGGCCCTGTTAACTCAATGGTTCTGCTAGTTCAGTGGAAGCTGTGAAGTAATCACTGAATATTTAAAAGAAGTAACGGAGGTAAAGTGGGAGCTGGTTTTTTAAACATAGTGGTTTTAATGTTTATATCGGTGTGTGCGGTTGCTTTATTTAAGCGAGCGCACTTACCACCTATTCTTGCCTACCTCTTTGCAGGCATTCTTGCTGGCCCACAAATATTATCGGTATTTGCTCATCCAGAGCAGATGCATCTGCTGGCCGAAGTGGGCATTGTATTTTTGCTGTTCTCTCTAGGGCTTGAATTTTCATTACCTAAATTGCTTGCAATGCGCTCATTAGTTTTTGGGGTTGGCTTGGGGCAGATGTTGATCACCACTGCAGTCTTCACAAGCGTTCCGTACTTTTTAGGGTTGTCATTAAGTGCTTCCATCATTGTGGGCGGAACCCTCGCACTAAGCTCGACAGCTATTGTAATAAAGCAGGCCACTGAAATGGGGATCTTAAACAATCGCCGCACTCAGCTAGCAATCAGTATTCTGCTTTTCCAAGACTTAGCCGTTGTTCCTTTTCTTATTGCCATTCCCTTGCTAGCACAAACAGGTGAAGTAAGTATTGGCTTAGCATTAGGTGAGGCATTACTTAAAGGTGTGTTCGTTATCGCCTTTCTTATGTCTGTTGGTAAGTGGGTACTCCCATGGGTATTTAGAGAGGTCGCCAGAACGAGAACCGATGAACTGTTCGTTCTTACCACTATATTAATCGCTTTATTGGCCGGTGGATTAACCTACTATTTTGGTCTTTCAATGGCGCTAGGGGCTTTTCTAGCTGGAATGATGTTGGGAGAAAGCCAGTATAAATATCAGCTAGAGGCAGATATTCGCCCCTTTAGAGACATTTTGATGGGATTGTTTTTTGTTACTGTTGGCATGCAGCTAGATTTAAGCGTGTTGTGGAGCAATCTATTTGAAATCGTTTTTGGTGTCTTTGCCCTTATGCTGGTGAAGGTGGTACTAGTAAGGCTTGCATCAATGCTGGTTAAAACCGACCCCATTGACGGATGGTCGGCTGGCGTGAAACTTTGCCAAATAGGAGAGTTTAGCTTTGTTATTGCCGCGCTAGCCACTACCCATGGTGTTCTTTCAACGCAGCAATCGTCACTGATTATCAGTATGGGGGTCATTAGCATGGCGTTAACCCCGTGGTTAATGAGTAACAGTGTGCTAATTGCAAAGCGTATTGTGAAAAGTGATTTAACCCTCACCGATGAGGAAACGAGTGTACGCCACGATAGCCTGACTAATCATGTCATTATTTGCGGTTTCGGCCGGGTAGGGCAATCGGTGGCACGCATGCTCAAAATGGAAGGGATAAAGTTTGTCGCCATAGATATGGACCCTGTACGGGTACAGGAAAGTCGCAATGCTGGAGAGCCAGTGGTTTTTGGAGACGCGAGTCAAAAAGATATCTTGATAAGTACTGCGATTGAAAAAGCCACCTTGGTGTTAGTGACCTTCGATCAAGTAGATAAAGCCAAACAAGTTATCACCCAGGCCAGAACCATTTCCTCTACAGACGTAATGGTGAGAACGAAACGAGACTATCAATTAGAAAGTCTTTACTCTGCTGGAGCAAACCAGGTTGTGCCTGAACTGCAAGAGGGAAGCTTAATGCTAGTCTCTCAGGTGTTGCATTACGCTGGTGTACCTATGTCGAGAATATTGAAGCGGGTAAGAGCAGAGCGAAAAGGCCGTTACGATCACATGCACGGTTTCTACCCAGGTGAAACCACGGAGATAAGCTACGGTACAGAGGATAAGTTGGAGTTTATCCATGCCGTTGTGCTTAGCGAAGGCGCTGCATTTGTGGGTAAACCTTTAAAAGACATTGACTTTGCCCGCATGCGGGTAAAGGTGAAAGGATTGCGTCGAGACGGTAACGAAGTGAAAGAGCCAGATGAAAACGTGATATTACAAGCCCATGATGTGCTTGTTATTGCCGGCAAACCACGAAGAGTGGAGCGGGCAGAGCGTAAACTATTAGAGGGCAATTAGCCCTCTTAAGATCTGCAACTCATTAAGCCACGCGGTCTTTTTCTAAATCAGCAAACTGCTTTTTGAGGTCGTATTTTTCGTCGGTAACGATTTTCTCTAATACCGAAATACGCTCTTTTAATTCAGCAATTTCCGATTTGTATGCATCGAATTCCTTGCTGTTAAGTTTTTTCTTGCTCTTATCTTTCGCGCTGTCGATAATACTGACCAGCGCCCAAGCACAGATAGCAACAATAGCAATAGCAGTTAAATTCACGGTGGCATCCCTCTCAAATATCGTTAAAAAAGTGTAGTCGATAACAATTAGTTTGTCTTGTTAGGCTGTTTGACACAGCGTGTTTACTTAATATCGATGATTTAAATAAACCCTATTTGTTGATAAATGTACAGCAAGATTGTTGCCATCGATAAAAAAGCAATTATTAACAATGGTTTATATTATTAAGGTGAATGTTTTAGTGTTTTGGATGATGAAAATCACTAACTGTTTTGGTGATATTGACGAAGGAATAACTAAAATGGTCATTACGAGGTATGCCGTTACATGACGCCTGACAATACGATTTCTTCTTGCTCAGAGGCCAATGAACAAGATATAGAGTGGATGAAACACGCGTTGAAGCTTGCTGATAAAGCCGAGGCAATTGGCGAAGTTCCTGTCGGTGCATGCGTGGTAGTTAACGGCGAAGTAATCGGTGAAGGCTGGAATACGCCAATACAAGATCACAACCCCACCGCTCACGCGGAGGTACATGCGGTGACTCAGGCTGCTAAACATGTGCAAAACTATCGCCTTATAGACGCAACGCTTTACGTTACCTTAGAGCCATGCTCAATGTGTGCAGGCATGCTGGTACATGCAAGAGTTAAGCGCGTGGTGTTTGGAGCTTGGGATGCAAAAACAGGCGCTGCCGGTTCGGTGATGAATTTGCTACAGCATCCTGTACTCAATCATCAGTCTGAAATCGTGTCTGGGGTATTAGCCGATGAATGCGCTAACAAAATTTCCGCATTTTTTAAAAGGCGAAGAGAAGAGATTAAAGCAGCTAAAAAAGCGAAGCGCTCTCTGCAAAATGAGAAGCTGGAGCCAAAGCAGTTATAAATCTGGGTAGTTACTGATTAGCGTAGTTATCAATCTGAGCAGTTATAGATAAGCTTAATGACAAATGGGGCAGTTAAAAAACAGGGCACGCGTTTATCATTGCTCTGAGCTTCTGGTAAGTTGGGTGAACATGTCATTAGTGACATAAAGCCTTCTGCGGTGCAGTACTTTCTGATGGCTTTTCTTTATCAACAGTCTGCGTCTATTGTTATTTCTCAATGTAACCCCTTTTCTCATAAATCTATTTTTTTTCATATACTCTCCCTATCTTAACGATGTTGGGAAGCCAAATAATTCCCAAACCTATGTACCTTATCGGTATCATGTTGGGCTGGGCTTATGCTTCCAAACTTACGCCATAGAGATGACACTTAAATGACATATTTCAATAGCCAGCAGACTTATACTGGTATTATATTTTATTTTGTTCATCTAGCCATACTAGGCTGTCGTAGTAGCGCCTGATATTTTCAACATACTGCATTGCTTCATCGCCGCGAGCATAGCCATAGCGGGTAGTGCGATAGTATTTTTTCTGCCTAAGCTGCGGCAATCTGCGTTTCACATCCACCCACAAGTCAGGGTTACCGCCTTGACGCTCGGTTAATACTCTCGCATCTTCCAAGTGCCCCATACCTATATTGTAAGCGGCCATGGCCATCCATACTCTGTCAGGGTTACCAATTCGCGCAGGTATTCGGCTCAGTAAGCTGGCAAAATATCGCGAGCCGCCGCGAATGCTTTGTTCAGGGTCAACGCGATCGCTTACATCCCAGTCACTGGCGGTATCAAGGGTGAGCATCATCAGCCCCCTAACACCAGTGCGAGAAACCGCGTCCGGCTCCCAGTGGCTCTCTTGATAGCTCATCGCTGCCAGTAATCGCCAGTCTAAGTCGCCTGAATATTTTTTGAATAAGGGTTGGTATTGTTTAAGGGTAGACTCTGCAGCGTTCTTGAATGCTCTGCTGTCAACATAATCAAACTGACGAATGTGTCCAAAATATTTGTCTTCTAAAACGGTAAACCACCCTGACTGATGTACCGTTCCAAAATACTCAATAATCGCCGCTTTCACTGAGTCATCTTGGTTTACCGGCATAGCCCAAGCCATGGGCATTTTCGCATTTAGGGTTTTTGCCACAGCCAAGCTTGGATAACGCCTGCGCTGTAACGCGAGCCGATTGCTGTCGGCCACTGTAAAGCTAATTTCTCCTGATGCGACCTGCTGGAGCAATTCCTCTGAATCAGAATCTTCGGTGGTGATAACCTTTGATGACGTTACGTCAGTAGACGATTGATTCAAGAGTGCGTTCAGTACGTGTACTTGACTGCTGCCCGACACGGCAATAATAGGTGACGATAGCGCTTGTATATCACGAGGCCGGGTTGTACCGGCCTTGAATACTAGCTGTTGATCCACAAATTGATACGCTGGTCCGTAGTCAAAGCGCTGCTGCAAATTTGATGTAACGGCATCGCCGGTTGCAACAATGTCGAGGTTTCCTTCTTCTAGCTGCTGCAACATAACTTCATAACTATAAAACGGGTACAAATCGAGCGTTACCCCGAGATAATCCGCAAAGCCAGCCAAAAGCTCATATTCAAACCCTTGGGGCCCGCCGGCGCCATTGTAAAACGTGCCGGCGCCATATACGGTTCCAACTTTGATAGAGTTTCTTTCAAGTAGCTGCGATAGTGCAGTCGGCACAGAGGGCACCGTGCACGCTATGGTGACAACAGAAAGTATCAGTAGGGCGTAAAGTCGAAATTGCTTTTTATAGCGTTGTAACTGCATAGCGCTTTTCTTATTTGTGTTAGTTAAAAAATTTCAAAAAAATTTCATGTAAGGTCGTATTGAGGTTACCAAATGAGCGTAATTGCTCTATAATCCGCGCCGAATTACTCATCAATTTAAGAGGCAACGCGTCGCATTGGTGGTCGTTGTTTCAAAACAACCAGGTAAAGCACTATGTTGGTCCTTCGAGGCGCTCCCGCACTATCAGAGTTTAACCAAACTAAACTGATTGCAAAGCTGGGTCAATCCGGCGTTAAGGTGAAAAACCTTTATAGCGAATATATTCACCTAGTAGATTCTCAAGGTGACTTATCCAATCAGCAAATAGAAATCTTAGAAAAACTGCTCACTTACGGGCCTGCTAGGCAAACACAGTCGCCTTCTGGAACACTTTTTCTTATCACCCCTCGTCCAGGTACTATCTCACCTTGGTCCTCAAAAGCCACCGATATCGCTCATAACTGTAGCCTTGATACTATTAACCGTATTGAACGCGGTTGTGCATTCTACATCGATACCGATACCCGCTTAAGTGATGACGATTTTGCTCTAGTTGCTAGTTTCTTACACGACAGAATGACAGAGTCGGTGTTTACCAATACTGATGATGCGGCGGTGCTTTTTGCACAGGCCGAGGCAAAAAGCTTTACCTCTGTAGAGATGTTAGAACACGGAAAAGATGCACTTGTAAACGCAAACGTGTCTTTAGGCTTAGCGCTTGCTGATGATGAAATTGATTACCTATTTGACAGCTTTACGACGTTAGGCAGAAACCCGACGGACGTAGAGCTTTATATGTTTGCACAAGCAAACTCTGAACACTGCCGTCATAAAATTTTCAATGCCAGCTGGACCATCGACGGAAAAGATCAGGAAAAGTCACTTTTCAAAATGATCAAAAACACCTTCGAATTGCTGCCTGACAGCGTGTTCTCTGCCTATAAAGATAACGCAGCGGTAATGGAGGGTTGGCAAGCCGGACGTTTCTTCCCAAATCCTCAGTCTCATCAGTACGAATATCATCACGAAGATATCGATATTCTGATGAAGGTTGAAACACACAATCATCCAACGGCTATTTCGCCTTTTCCTGGTGCTGCTACAGGCTCTGGTGGTGAAATTCGCGATGAAGGCGCTACAGGTCGAGGCTCTAAGCCAAAAGCTGGGCTTGTTGGCTTTACGGTGTCTAACCTTCGCATTCCAGGTTCAGAGCAGCCGTGGGAAAGTGAATACGGTAAGCCGCAGCGAATTGTTAGTGCACTTGATATCATGACAGAAGGCCCATTAGGTGGCGCTGCGTTTAACAATGAATTTGGTCGTCCTAATCTGTTGGGTTACTTCCGTACTTACGAACAAGAAGTAAACAGCTTTAACGGTGTTGAAGTAAGAGGCTATCACAAGCCTATTATGCTCGCCGGTGGGCTGGGTAATATTCGCCGCGACCAAATTGAGAAAGGTGAAATCACGGTGGGGGCCAAGCTAATTGTACTTGGCGGGCCAGCGATGAATATCGGCCTTGGTGGCGGTGCAGCCTCATCAATGGCATCAGGTCAGTCAAACGAAGATTTAGATTTTGCTTCTGTGCAACGAGAGAATCCAGAAATGGAGCGTCGCTGTCAGGAAGTTATCGATGCATGTTGGCAGCTTGGTGAAAATAACCCTATTCAGTTTATCCACGATGTTGGTGCGGGTGGCTTGTCTAATGCGTTACCCGAGTTAGTCAGCGATGGTGGTCGCGGCGGAAACTTTGAGCTTAGGAAAGTATTGTCAGACGAACCCGGTATGACGCCGTTAGAATTGTGGTGTAACGAATCGCAAGAACGTTATGTCATGTCAGTAGCACCGCAAAATATGCCAGTTTTCGAAGCGATTTGTGCCCGCGAGCGGGCACCCTATGCGGTAGTCGGTGAAGCGACGGTTGAAGAGCATTTAAACCTCAATGACAGTCAATTCGATAATAAACCTATCGATATGCCATTAGACGTTTTACTGGGCAAGCCGCCCAAAATGCATCGGGATGTTACATCAAAGGTTGCACATTCACCTGCCTTTGACGACAGTAAAATCAGCTTAAGTGAAGCAGCAGAGCGCATTTTGTCACTGCCTACGGTAGCTGAAAAAACCTTCCTTATTACCATTGGCGATCGCTCTGTTACAGGACTAGTCAATCGCGACCAAATGGTGGGTCCGTGGCAAGTTCCCGTTGCTGATGTCGCGGTTACGGCCAGTGCCTTTGACACCTATCACGGCGAATCAATGGCAATGGGAGAGCGTACTCCAGTCGCCTTGCTATCTCATGGGGCTTCTGCACGACTTGCCGTAGGGGAAGCGCTGACAAATATCGCGGCCTCTTACATTGGTGATATTAAACGCATCAAATTGTCTGCAAACTGGATGACGGCCGCGGGTCACCCCGGTGAAGATGCAGGTTTGTATGAAGCGGTTAAAGCTGTTGGGGAAGAGCTTTGCCCTGAGTTGGGATTAACTATTCCAGTGGGTAAGGATTCTATGTCGATGAAAACGGCATGGCAGGACGATGGCGAAGAAAAATCAGTCACATCACCGCTGTCTTTGGTTATTACTGCATTTGGTGCGGTAAAAGATATTCGTAAAACCGTAACGCCCCAGTTAAGAACTGACAAAGGCGACAGTAAGTTATTACTCATTGACCTTGGTGAGGGCAACAATCGCCTTGGCGCTAGCTGTCTAGCGCAAGTGTATGAACAACTCGGCGACAGCCCAGCAGATGTGGTTTCACCCACCAGACTGAAAGGCTTTTTCAACGCTATTCAAGCGCTATTGGAAAACGGTCTTGTACAAGCGTACCACGACCGCTCTGACGGCGGCTTATTTACCACCGTTGCGGAAATGGCTTTTGCTGGTAAAACCGGTGTAACAGTGACGCTAGATAAACTCACCGGTAATGATTTATCAGTGTTATTTAACGAAGAGCTAGGTGGCGTACTGCAGGTGCTAGAACGCGATAGTGACGCGGTAAATAGCATTCTTGAAGAGCACGGTGTTGCCGACATCACTTATGATATTGGTTCTGTTAATACTACCGATATGATTGAGTTTCAGCGCGACGGCGTTGCTGTTCTGGCTGATAGCAGAGTATCGATGAGAACCACGTGGGCAACGACAACGTTTGAGATGCAAAAGCTGCGGGATAACCCCACTTGTGCAGAGCAAGAACATATCGCTAAGCAAGACGCAACAGATCCAGGACTTCACACTAACTTATCCTATGATGTTAATGATGATATTGCGGCACCTTACATTGCGACTGGCGCTAAGCCTAAAGTGGCTATATTAAGAGAGCAGGGCGTTAACTCCCACCTTGAAATGGCAGCGGCATTTACGCGTGCAGGCTTTGATGCGGTAGATGTTCACATGAGTGATATTCTTTCAGGTCGAAGTTCACTAGACACCTTTGTGGGTCTTGCCGCTTGTGGCGGCTTCTCTTACGGTGACGTTTTAGGAGCAGGTGAAGGCTGGGCGAAGTCGATACTCTTTAACAGTATGGCAAGGGATCAATTTGAGCAGTTCTTCACTCGTGACGATACCTTTAGTTTAGGTGTGTGTAACGGTTGTCAGATGCTGTCTAACTTGAAATCACTGATTCCAGGTACAGAGCACTGGCCTCACTTTGTAACAAACCAATCGGCTCGCTTTGAAGCGCGTGTTGCTATGGTAGAAGTGATGAAATCAAAATCTGTGCTACTTGATGGCATGGTCGGTTCGCGTATGCCAATAGCGGTCTCTCACGGTGAAGGGCAAGCAGAGTTTGCCAATGCTGATGCGTTAGCAAAAGCAAACGAGCATGTTGCGTTGCGATATGTGGATAATTTTGGCAACCCAACTATGCAGTACCCTGCTAACCCTAATGGATCTCCACAAGGGATCACCGGCCTTACTTCAGCCGATGGGCGCAGTACCATTATGATGCCGCACCCTGAGCGGGTATTTAGAGCTGTCGCCAATTCTTGGCGCCCAGATGACTGGGAAGAAGATGGGGCATGGATGCGTATTTTCAGAAACGCACGTAAGTTTGTCGGTTAAAATCTATGATAAGCGCAATTTATGTTGGCTGTTTGCAGCCAACATAGCTGCTGATTTATTAAACAAGGGCACTTTTTGTGTCAAACCATTGGCTTAGCGTCAATATTTTGCTTTTGCCCCTTGTTATTGGCGTATCGCTGATCTATTGTAGTGCTGCACGGATTGCAATTTGGTTACAGGAGTTGAATTGGGTTGCACTAGTTATTGGTAACAATACTAGTTTAAATAATAAGAGACGAACAATGAATCGTTCCTCAAAAGGGTTTGGCTTGACTGGAGTCGCCATCGCCGTGGTTTTGATGTTTATTACCGCCGTATTTAGTACTTCTGCAAAATCTGCAGACGCTCCAACAACGCTAAGTGTGCAATCTTCAGTTAAGTAGTCTGAAAGCAAATAATAAAGCCCGTAATAAATACGTTTATTACGGGCTTTAATCATTTTGGGCGATGCTATTTTTTTATATCCATCTTGCGCTCATCTTGCTCTAAGTTTGAGCGGTACTTATCCTTTCCTATTTTTTTCTCTGTTGATCAATTTTTGTTGAGGATGTTTCTTTAATAATACATAGGTAGCGCCAAATCCGCCATGCATAGGCTGCGCGGTATGAAACGCAATGACTTCCTCAAGTTCGCGCAACCAATGATTAACGTAACTCTTTTTTAAAGCCGGAAATGGTTTAGAGTTTTCACCAGTTCCATGCTTGATCAAAAGTGCTCTTACGCCTTTTTCATGCCCCGAAAGCACGTTCTGATACAGTAAATCTCTGCTTTCATCGAGGGTTTTTCCCGCCATAGATATCACCACCTCTAGCGGGTACTTTCCTAGCCTTAGCTTTTTAAATACGCCATCTTGAATACCTGGCTGCTGAAATTGTATAAAGTCATCGGGCGGCACAGGTTTCACACCTTCCATACTCAATGGATTTTTTAATTTATCTCGAATGGAGGCTTGCAAGGAAGCGCGTTTCTGTTTTTCTGCTAAGGCTGCTGCTGGGTCGTGCAACTGTGCTTTATCGTCAGAAATAATGGGTTTTACGTCTTGCATCTCAGCAAAAAAAGAATCCAATTCATCGTGTTCGAAATGGCTCATTACGGCTCCCCGAGGTTATATCTAGCTTCAATAGCACGTTACTTAATGGCTTAAGTAACGACAAGTGTTTTGTACACTAAAACAGGATATGGGGATTAAGTTGTAAATTTCACTGGGGTTAGAAAATAGCGCCGGGCTCGTTTAACATCTCGATCACGTCCCATATGTCCTTTGGGCTGCTCTGCTCATTTGCACAGTCGCGTTCTGTGTCATTTTCCATTCTATTTTCTCTAAATACGTCAACTAGTCTCTACATAGTATTGCGTGGATATGTTTAAAAGCAAAATCTACAGAACATAAACAACGCAGTCTGTATGTGAAAATTTACAAGATAAAGTTAGGAAATTGTCAGATTATGGCGTCCCCACCGCGACTCGAACGCAGATCTAAAGCTTAGGAGGCTCTTGTTTTATCCAGTTAAACTATGGGGACGTAGCATATTATTATACCCACCTAAGCCAAATACGGAACCCTGGATTTAGGATAATTACCCCGTTGCTTCTGGTGCGTTTATTTTTTCACCACAAAGTCATTTTCTTGGATATTTGCAACCAAACCAGAGTTTTTGTGAATAATCGTTGAAGAGTTTGCAAAAGTATTTTCAACCACAAAAACACCAGGGTAAAGCGAGTATTGAAGGTATTTCTTTCCTTTATTATCCATGACTTCTTTTGCCTGATAAAGCACAAGCTCGTCGCTGTCTTGCAAACCGTTATCTCGCCCTAAGGAAATAGAAATAATATCTCCGGCCACATTAATCACTCGCCCTGTTACCGGTTGGCAGGCTGTCGCCTCTTTTAAGTCTTGAATAGCATCTAGCATTAGCTTTTGTGCCTCACGACCATAAGTAGAGTGCCAAAAGTAATTTGAAAACTCATCGATTTGAGCAAACCGGTCAAATGTCCACTGCGCATGTGTACTGTAAGACTTGGTAAAGAGTTTACCTCCATTGATGCCGTCAAAAACATGAAGAGTCATTCCAAAGTATCTGTCAACGCTATCATCGGCCCACGGTGTAAATACTGAGGCTGCTTTTCTTTTAATACTCAAGTCGTCGATGGTGCCCACTATTACAAATTGAGAGTTTCCTCTTTGAGACAAAGAGCGAACGTTTTGTTCGGTAAATTCGCTTTTAAATTTTGCTGTATGCGGTGCAATGTAAGACAAGCGAAGCGTATCAGTCGTGTTAGCCATTAAGTCTGCAAAGCGTTTCGTTACCGCTTCATCTAAGTGCCTAATATTGCCCTCGGTAAGTTGTCGTCTATTTGGGATAAGGAAGTGGGTTGTTGCAAAACGTTTGATATCAGATATGGCGGCGCATTGTTGGGTGGCAGGGAAGATATCAGCCCTAATACTCACAGTGAAAACTTCGCCATTGTACCTTTCGTCGATAATTTCTAGTTGTTCAACTTCGCCCGTACTGCGGATTGTCATTTCTTCGTTTTCAAGCAATCCATTTGTAAGCTGTTGGACACTTTTGATAGATGCTCCTGAGAAAAGCATGGCTTGTTTTAGGGCCTCTTCGATTGCCTCACGTTTAGCCGTTTCTTTGTCACCATTTAAGATAATCGCTCGCCCTTTAGCCTCATACCACATGGCATGGGATTGCCCACCAAACAAGGCAATCAGGCAAACCAGTGCCACACACACATTGATCAAAATGGCGTAGCCTTTTATCTTTTTACTTTGCATATAAACCTCACGAACGCTGCAAATAATGCATCGCTTATTTGTGTTTGACGTTTATCAACGCTTAACTTGCGACGGCTCTGTAGTGACTGTATGAATGACTCAGCAATTCCACAATGTAGTAGTGAGTGCTTTTATCTAACTCTTTTACAAAAAGCGCTTTTACATAAAAATGACGCTACGTATTCAGTAATGGCTTTGTAACCCTATAACCTTTTACATGTATGCTAAAACAGTGCCAAGTGCTAAAACAGTGCCAAGTGCTAAAACAATGCCAAGTGAGAGGGGATAACGTTACGAAGCATAATTAAAAAGCGCTACAGAACATAGAGACGCAGTTTAGTTAAAAGGCTTAGCAGTTCAAAAGGCTAAGCAGCTAAAAAGAATGAGCAGGTAAAAAGAATGAGCTCTACAAAAAGCGCGAGTCGTTAGCACTATGATTAAGCCGTATTGCGGTAAACAGGTTTTAAGCAGAATATAAATAGGTTATTTCAAAACGTATTCTCTTGTGAGCCACATACGATTAGGCACAGGCCTTGCACACGATTAGGCGCAGGCTTTGCAGAGGTTAGGCACAGGCTTTGCAAATGATCAGGCGCAAGCCTTGCAGATAAACATACAAGCAAAGCACACGCATAAAAAAATTATCGCAGATATAAGCGTAACGGACACCGCTAAGATTAATGATGACAGGGTGAGCATCTTAGTTAACCGTTACGCGTGATATCAGGAATAGGAAAGAATGTAATGGGTATTTCAACAAGTGTTGTTAGAGTGAAGGCTGCTTTACTTGCGTTTAGTATCATGACACTCGCGAGCTGTGGTGTCATCGATAAGCATGTTGAGTGGGAAACGGTTGAGCCAGCGTCGTACCCTGTTCTTACCGCTATAGGGTATGCCCCTATCGAATCGCAGCAGGGCAGTAATGCTAACGTAAAGCTTTTAATGGCGATGAAAGCGTCAAAACTAGAGGCCTACAGAGAGTTAGCCGAACAAGTTTACGGTCAGCGTATTGAAGGCAGCCAATCATTATCTAGTTTGGTTGTTGATAGTGAGTCCTTACGTGCTTCTGTGGATGGCGTAATTAGGGGAGCAAAAATTGTGAAAACTTACCCGGTAGGTGAAGACACGTATGTCACAGAACTTTCTTTGGATATGAAACGTGTGCACGACATATATTTGACGACGGCAAAGCCACGAAGAGTAAAAGACGTTAAATATTACTGAGCGGCGATGAGGTACTGGTTATATCAAAGCGGGATTTCATGAAGGGTATGATTAATTACAGTGGAGTAGGCAGCGTTTGTAAGAGCTATGAATAAGCGCTGTGTATAAACTATAAACGCTATGCACTCACACCTGAACCAAGGGTACCGCCCTTCGGCTTTCCTTTCTTGTCATACGTAAGTGATTCTTTTGCACGTACTTCCATCATCAGGTTGCGCAGGTGGGTTAAACGAAGCTGGCCCTGTTCAACGGCTTTTTGGTTTACCTGAGTACGATACTTGCAGTCATCAAGCAAGATTTTAGCCTTATCTGTAAGCGCATCGTCTTCCTCTGTGTAAGACTGGCCATTCGCAAACATTGATTCTGCAGTGGCGTCTAACATTTGGATTTCTTCTAGAAGCTGCGTTTTTTCATCAAGCAAGGTCATTAACGCTTCGGCATCACGAGAGCTGATAAGATGAAGCTCTCTTTCTAATAGCCCAGAAAGCGCCGTCAGCTTATCCACCTGGCTGCTTAATACCGATGTTAAGTTTGCATGCTGATTCGTCAATTTATTACTCTTATGGTTCATTCGCCTTGTATAACAGTTAAGCTTCTGTTGTTAACTGTTCGCTGCGAAATTGGCACGTCTAGTTTGAATAATGTACGCTTTTAGATTGTGGCTTTCAAGTTAGCGTTTTATATCTCGCCGCAAGGGGTTTGGCAAAAGCCTTTAGCGTTGAATGAAGCCTTTAGCGTTAAATGAAGCCTTTAGCGTTAAATGAAGCCTTTAGCGATACATAAAGCCATTAGCGATGATACTAAAGCAGCGAAGCTTGGAACCTACGTTATACCCTCACTACTGAGTATTGGTCGTTTCCAGAGCCCTGCGCTATCGCTATTTGGTGCCGAAAATTTCTGCCTCAGCTTTTGCAATCTTACTTGCAAGTACTTCAGGGTTGATTTGGTAATCGCCGCTTTGAATTGCTTTTTTCAAACGATCGACCTTTTCCTGATTAACTGGCGCCTCAGTCCCTTTTTTCTGAACTTGGTTCAGCTGCTGGGCCGATTGCGTCAACGAAACAGAATCTTGGCGAGGTGCTGGCGCCGCGGTGGCGGTTTTAGCAGTCGCTTGCTGTTGAGCTTGCTGGGTCTGGTTTTGCTGTGAAACCTTACCATTATCAACGGGATTTTTTGGTAACCCATTGTTTATATTGTTAATAGCCATAATAGTTCCTCACTACCTTTTTACCTCTCTATACGTTATCGGCCGCTGATACATTTTCTTTAGCCCAAATTAACGTAAAAAGGATAGTTTTCGTACGCCATTATTACAATTGTATCACGACTTTCTCTACGCTGGCGACTCTGGCTATAACGGTCTTTTTTGAGCTCGCATTGAGTACCTGAATATTATCGCCCACCACGCCATCTTGTTGCGCTATACCGGCGGTTTTTACTTTCATTTTGCCTGCTTCGGCAGAGATGGTAATACGATCGCCCTTGCATACAAAACAGAGCATATTTGCTTGGATAGCCTGTCCATTTGTGGCGCGGCGTTTCATACGTGCACCAACTAGCGTTTCAATGTTGGTAAACGTTGTATAGCGAAGACGTTTAATGTCTACACTCGCCATTTTCAAATTTGATGAGGTCAACACTGTGCCTGGGCTAACGGCGCCATAGGTCACAACAATATCTTTTGTCCTTGATACCTGACCACTAGTGAATAAATACCAATCATTATTTTGACAACTCACCCGCACAGAAATGTACGATTGACGAAGGGCTTCTTCGGACGTGTGATACTGATAGCCCTCAGGGCATTCGGGAATATTTATCCTATCGTCTATTTTAACCATATCGACGTCGATGTTAGTATCCGCCGTGTTATCAGAGAGTTGCGATACTAGGTAGTCTTTAGCGCCATTTTCCACAACACGGTGTAAACTGTCTGTCGCAACACATGAAAATGACACTGCACTTGACATAATAAGCGCAATGGCGGCCAATGTTTTCTGTTGTCTTTTGCTATTCAATTTTTTCATTGTGACTTTTCGTGTTCAGTTCGTGAGTTATTGGCTATGCTTAGTAACAATATGCGGGGTTACCACGACCGAGCTTTCTAATGTCAGTCGCTTTTGAGAGTTGCTTTTAAAAGTTTTAGGCGATACTGTCATTTTTCTGTCGTTTAACCTGCAAAAACCAAGTGATCTTGTCTATCTTATTGGATAACGCAATGTTCATGCCCAGAATTACCTAGAGGTGACTTATGTCGGGGATTTTAGATTCAGTTAACCAGCGCACGCAGCTTGTGGGGCAGAATCGTTTAGAATTATTATTGTTTAGGCTAAACGGACGTCAGCGCTTTGGCATAAACGTGTTTAAAGTTCGCGAAGTGCTTCAGTGCCCTCCGTTAACTTCCATGCCCAAGCTAAATCCTCTGGTACGGGGAATTGCCCATATACGTGGACAGACTATTTCCGTTATCGATTTAAGCATGGCGACGAAAGGCAGAAAAATAGAAGACTTGTCTAACGCCTTTATCGTAATTGCAGAATACAACCGCTCAGTGCAAGGTTTCTTAGTGGGCGCGGTAGAACGCATCATTAATACCAACTGGGACGCGATAATGCCGCCACCTCAGGGGACTGGGCGCGCAAGTTACCTCACCGCAGTAACTGAAGTTGAGAACGAACTCATTGAAATCCTCGATGTTGAAAAAATACTTAACGAAATTTCTCCACTGAATGCGGAAGTCAGCTCAGAAGTCGCTGAAGGGCTAACTACCGAAGGGCAAGAAAACAAAATTATCTTTATTGCGGATGACTCCACAGTCGCAAGAAATCAGGTTAAAAAGGCGCTGACTTCATTAGGTCTTGAGATTGAGCTCGCCAAAAATGGTCTTGAGGCGCTTAAGCGTTTAAAAGAAATTGCCGAAGAGTATGGCGATATTACTAAACGCGTTGGTGTTTTAGTTTCTGATATTGAAATGCCTGAAATGGATGGCTATACGTTAACTGCAGAAATCAAGAATACGCCTGAACTGCAAAAGCTTCATGTTGTCCTTCACACCTCGTTAAGCGGCGTATTCAATCAGGCTATGGTTCAGAAAGTGGGCGCCGATGACTTTATCGCAAAATTCCACCCTGACGAACTAGCGACCGCAGTGCAAAAATGGCTAATGACTGAATGCGAATAACGGAGCACCAAGGGATTGATTAATAAAGAGGTTTCGCCAGAGGGCTACCTAAAGTTTAGGCAGTTTTTAGAAAAGCAGTGTGGAATAGTGCTTGGCGAAAACAAGCAGTATTTAGTACGAAGTCGACTGGCGTCTTTGCTGTATAAATACAGCTATAGCTCTGCGGATGAATTGATCAACGTGGTTGTGCGCGGTCACGATCGCGGATTACTGCAAAGCGTGATCGATGCCATGACGACAAATGAAACCTTGTGGTTTCGCGATAACTACCCCTTTGATCTTCTCGTGAAAGACTTACTTCCTGATTTGGCCAAAACCAACAGGAATATCAAAATTTGGAGTGCGGCTTGTTCCTCAGGTCAAGAACCCTACTCAATAGCAATGGCAATTTTAGAGTTTCAGCGACAGCGTCCTGGCATCTTGAGAGGAGGTGTTGATATTGTGGCGACAGATTTGTCATCTGAAATGCTGTCTAAGTGCGAGCTCGGTGTTTACGATGAACTGTCTCTAGCGCGAGGACTTTCTCCACAGCGCAGACAAACGTTTTTCCAGCAGCACGAAATGGGGCGAATGCAGATAAAGCCAGAAGTGCGTCGCATGGTGACGTTTAAAAGTTTTAACTTATTGTCGAGCTATGCCGCCCTCGGCCGGTTTGATATCGTGTTTTGCCGTAACGTACTCATTTATTTCTCTGCAGACGTGAAACAGCGGATACTGCAACAAATTGCCGGCCAGCTGCAGCCAAAAGGCGTTCTTTTCCTTGGCGCTTCTGAATCCATCAGTTCAGCCAGCGACACTTACTCTATGGTTAAATGCCAACCTGGCCTCTATTACCAAAAACGATAAAGTAGTATCAAAAAAGGTAGGGTAGTTGAAAGCTGAATTTTAAAGGCTTTTTTATTACCTGTTCCTCTTATTCCGCAAAATAACAAACGTCAAAATCCAAACTGGCACTCGCCTTGCTAACTATTTCACTAGAAGGTAATTAATATCTTTCTGATGGGACAACACGCATCAGAAGGTGGTGAAAAGTTAGGGGTCATAGTCAATGGCGATCAATCTAGATAAGTTAGTAGGGTTCCACGAATCAGCGCTTAAGATCCGCACTGAGCGGATGGAAGTCATCTCTGGCAATCTAGCGAACGCTAACACTCCTGGCTACAAAGCAAAAGACATCGACTTTAACAAAGCCATGCAGTCAGCCCTGAACGAAGGTGTTCAGGGTCAACACAAAAGCACTGGTGGATTAGTTCGTACCAATGAACGCCACCTAAGCGGCAATCCTTCGTCAGTCGCGGCAAATTTTGACATGCAATACCGTATCCCTACTCAACCTGATACGGGTGATGGCAATACTGTTGAAGTTCAGTCTGAAAGGAATCGCTTCCTAGATAACGGACTTCGCTACCAAGCGAGTTTGCAGTTCTTAAACGGAAAGATTAAAGGCATGAAAAAAGCACTAGGCTCTGGAGGGCAGTAGCAATGGGTTTATTTAACGTTATGCAGATATCAAGCACGGGTATGGAGGCGGAAAATGTTCGCCTTAACACCACGGCTAGTAATATCGCAAATGCAAATTCAGTGAGCAGCAGCTACGAAGAGACCTATCGTGCACGCCACCCCGTGTTTGCATCAGCATTGCAAGATGCAATGAACAGCCAGTCAAAAGGTGTGGGAGTTCAGGTTAAAGGTATCGTAGAAAGCGACGCGCCTTTACAAGTTGAGTATTCGCCCAACAACCCTATGGCTGATGCTGAAGGCTATATTTACAAGCCAAACGTGAATATCGTCGAAGAAATGGCGAACATGATGTCGGCATCTAAAGCTTACGAAACAAACGTTCAAGTGGCTGACACCACGAAGCGTATTTTCCGCCGAGTATTGCAATTAGGGCAAGGGCAATAATGCGCGGTTGGGTTAATGTGAGGACAAACCAGTGAACACAATTAATAACACCGGCTTAAATACCGACCTCTACTGGCAAGAGGAAACGGTGAAAATAGCTGACGGTACGGAGCAGCAGCTTTCACAAGAAGATTTCTTCTCGATGCTGACAGAGCAGCTTGCTAATCAGGATCCAACAAAGCCAGTAGACAACGACCAAATGGTCGCCCAAATGACATCGTTTACTATGGCTGATGGTATCTCTCAGCTAAACGAAAAGTTTGAAACGTTTGCGTCGTCAATGACGTCGAATCAGGCGCTTCAGGCTTCCAGCTTGATTGGTCAGAACGTGCTTGTTCAAGGCAACGTTGGTTTCAAAGGCAGCGACGGTGAAGGAATTTCTGGCGTCGTTGTAAATGAAGGCACTGTTCAGAATATGACGATAAGCATTGAGAACCAGTTTGGCGAAGTTGTCAAAACGATTGATGCTGGAACGCAAACTGCAGGAAACATCCAGTTTGATTGGGATGGGAAAGATCAGCAGGGCAATCTCATGCGTGCCGGTGAATATGTAATAAGCGCCACGGGCGAATTAAACGGCGAGGGTGTACAGCTGAACACAGCGGTCAATCGTCATGTAGGTAGCGTAAGCTTGGCTGGAAGCGGTCAAGGTGTCATTTTGAATTTGGATGGTGATGTCAGTATTAATCTTGACGACGTCATTCAAATCGGCAGTTAGTAGGAGAATTAATAATGTCTTTTAATATTGCACTGAGCGGTGTATCAGCCGCGCAAAAAGATTTGGATGTAACCGCCAATAACATTGCAAACGTCAACACTGTTGGCTTCAAAGAATCACGGGCAGAGTTTGGTGACGTGTACGCAGCATCATTACTTGCAGGTGGTAAAACCAAAGTGGGTGATGGTGTGCTTACCCAGGAAGTTGCTCAGCAATTTTCACAAGGTAGTCTTCAGTTCACCAATACATCACTGGATCTCGCGATAACGGGTAACGGCTTCTTTGCTACGGTCCCAGAAATAACTTCGCGAGATTTTTCATTCACTCGTGCAGGTCAATTTAAGCTGGACGACGATAATTTTGTTGTTAACAGCGCGGGCGATAATCTACTTGGATTCCCAGTTAATAACGACGGAACAAGCGCTTCTGTTGCATTGAGTACCACTGAACCTGTTCGTATTCCTGATTCATCGGGTTCACCTCAGCAGACGTCTGAAGTTGATATTCGAATGAACCTACCTGCGGGCGATGTGGGTCTAGATCCACAGGACTTTGACCCAGAAGATCCCCTTACCTACAACGCAGCAACGTCTGTAACAGTGTATGACTCGTTAGGTGATAGTCATGTAATGACGTATTACTTTATAAAGGACAATGCACCTACGGCAGATAACGAGTGGTATGTGGCAACAGCGGTTGATGATACGCTTGTAGACATGACCGATTCTACGGGTGCAGATACGGACCCAGCAACTGCGGTGAATTCCGTTGGCGGAAATACAGGTAATGCAGTATCTGCCTCCAAACTGCTGTTTTCTCAAGGTGGTGATTTTAACGGAATGGAGACGCCAGATGGTCTCCCCACGTTAGATTTTAAGATGCAAACTGAAGCGTTGGGCGCTGGGATTCTTGCAAACGGTTCAGATCCAACCCAACAAATTAGCATCGATTTTAATCTAGATGTTAACAATGCAACGCCAAATGAACCCACTCAGTTTGCTTCCGCATTCGAGGTAACGTCACTAGAGCAAGATGGCCTGCCAGTAGGCCGTTTGACCGGTATTGATATCGGGCCGGATGGATTGGTAAGAGCAACTTTCTCAAACGGTACGTCTGAGCCCATTGTCCGCGTTGCGCTAGTTAGATTTTCTAATGAGCAAGGCCTAACGCAGGAAAGTGGTACTCAGTGGAAAGAAAGTATTCTTTCAGGCGAGGCTCTTGCGGGTGAGGCAACAACCGGAACCTACGGTGAAATAAACTCATCATCACTAGAACAAGCCAACGTAAACTTGACCACTGAGCTTATCGACATGATCATCGCTCAGCGTAATTTCCAGGCCAACTCTCGAGCTCTGGAAGTGAATAACTCACTTAACCAGACTATCTTGAATATCCGATAGGCGAAATGATATCGCGCGAAGTAGCTTAAAGTGGAAAAATAAAGCTAGCAAAATTAAAGCCGCAGATAGAATCTGCGGCTTTTTATTACTTAAAATCAGAACGTTAGTTACATATCCTTACTCTAGTCAAAATCATCGCTCTAACTCCCACCATTCTGGCACTACCTTTGCAATCTTTGTATATGGTTTGAACAGAGTCAAAAGTCAGTCATGGATAAACTTCTCTATATTGCAGCAAGCGGTGCGTCTCAAGACCTTATGGCGACAGGTATTCGCTCGAATAACTTGGCCAACGCCCAAACGACAGGATTTAGAGCTCAGCTAGAGCAAGCACGAGCAATGCCGGCCTACGGCGAAGGTTTGCCTACCCGTGTTTTTTCAATGACTGAAAGCCCGTCTAATAACTATGAATCTGGCCCTATGATTAAAACTGACCGTGATTTAGATGTGGCAATTCAAGGAGACGGTTGGTTTGCTGTTCAGGGCGACGACGGTCAAGAGGCCTATTCACGCAACGGAAACTTTAAATTAAGCACCGACGGAATTTTGACAGATGTTAACGGTCGCGCAGTGTTAGGGGATAACGGTCCGCTATTTTTGCCAGTGCCTCTTGATAATCTGACCATTGCTGCGGACGGAACACTGTCGATGAGACAGGTTGGCGCACCGGCTAATGTCATCGAGACGGTTGGCAGGTTAAAGCTAGTAAGCCCTAACTACTCGGATATGGAGCGTGGCACTGATGGTTTATTTCATATGAAAGACCGCTCGGTGGCAGACCCATCAGCTAAAGTAAAAGTGATGTCGGGCATGCTTGAGGGCTCTAACGTAAACGCCGTTGAAGAAATGGTAGATATGATAAGCCTTCAGCGTCACTACGAGCTACAGGTAAAAGTCATGAAGCAAGCGGAAGAGCTCGATACCCGCGGTAATATGATGTTAAGAATTTTGTAATAGCAGTTTTCAATTTTTGTTCAATATTTTTCTTTAATATTTTTCTTTAACAGCAATACGTATCGTCGTGTTGTTTGGAGGTTAACATGCATCCAGCATTGTGGATTAGTAAAACCGGATTAGATGCCGCTCAAACTGACGTGGCTGTGGTTTCTAACAACTTAGCGAATGCCTCAACGGTAGGTTTTAAGAAAGACCGCGCCGTATTTGAAGATTTACTCTATCAAAACATCAACCAACCAGGCGGTAGGTCGTCTGCAGATACTGAGTTGCCATCAGGCCTTATGCTTGGCTCTGGTTCGAAAGTCGTGTCTACGCAAAAAGCCCATACTCAAGGCAATCTGCTAACCACTGACAACGCACTTGATTTATCTATTCAAGGGCGCGGCTACTTTGAGATTTTACAGCCAGACGGCACAACGGCCTACAGTAGAAATGGACAGTTTAGTTTAAACGATCAGGGTCAAATTGTGACCTCTGGCGCGGGCTATTTACTGCAGCCTCAGATAACCATACCACCTGATGCACAGCAAATTACCATCTCTCAAGACGGGCAAGTAAGCGTGAGCATAAGGGGGCAGGCTCAGCCTCAGCAGCTAGGACAAATTAACATTGCCGATTTTGTTAACCCAACAGGCCTGCAGCCAATTGGTCAAAATCTGTATTCAGAAACAGTGTCTAGCGGTTTCCCCAACCGAGGTGTTCCAGGTCTTCAGGGCCTAGGGATGTTAGCGCAGGGCGCGCTGGAAACATCGAACGTCAACGTAACGGAAGAGCTCGTTAATTTGATTGAAAGTCAGCGACTTTACGAAATGAACTCCAAAGTTATCTCATCAGTTGACCAAATGCTGGGTCAAGTCATTCAGCAGCTGTAGGAGTGTTTACTATGTATCGTTTCGGTTATTTTTTTACTGCGCTAGTTGCTTTATCAGTAGTCACAGGGTGCGAGAGCACGCCTGATACACCGGTACAGGCAAACGATCCTTTTTATGCGCCAATTATTCCTGATTATCCCAGAGAAACGATCATTGAAGACGGTTCACTATTTCGCGGTCATTTAGCAAGAAGCCTTTATTCTGATGTCACTGCGCGTCAAGTGGGTGACATCATCACCGTTACGCTAAGTGAAAATACGGCGGCAACTAAGTCTGCAAACACGACTACATCAAGAGAAACTTCTGCCGAGCTTGACCCTATTATTGGGTTAGGTGGTAACGCGGTAAATATAGGTCGTGAATCCATACAGCTTGGCATTGATGGCTCAAACGATTTTGCCGGTGATGCTGCAGCTAACCAAACAAACAGCCTTCAAGGCAGTATCTCTGTCACCGTTGTGGATGTTTTGCCAAACAGCAATCTTGTGGTGCGGGGTGAGAAGTGGATGACCTTAAACCACGGCGATGAATATATTCGGTTAACCGGGATAGTTAGACCGCTCGATATCGACCCAGACAATCAGGTTGAATCTACGCGCATAGCAAATGCGCGCATTCAATATAGTGGTACTGGATCATTTGCCAATGCACAAGAGAAAGGATGGCTAGGTAAGTTCTTCTCTTCTACTTGGTGGCCGCTATAAATGATGGGGTTTCTTATGCGTGCTTTAACATGTTTATTTGTTGCTTTATGCCTTTCAGGCGCAGCCAATGCTCAAAGGATCAAAGACGTAGCATCTATTCAAGGTGTACGTTCTAACCAGTTAATAGGCTACGGACTGGTGGTAGGTTTGCCTGGAACGGGCGAGCAGAATCCGTTTACTGAACAAAGTTTTAGAACCATGCTCGCCAATTTTGGTATCCGCTTAGGTGCCGACGTGCGACCTAACGTTCGTAATGTTGCGGCCGTTGCAGTACATGCGGAGCTTCCTGCATTTAGCAAGCCCGGTCAAACAATTGATGTCACCGTTTCGTCGGTGGGCGAAGCGAAAAGCCTTCAAGGCGGCTCTCTACTACAAACCTTTCTTCGTGGTGTAAATGGCGAAGTATATGCCGTGGCCCAAGGAAGTTTAGTGGTCAGTGGTTTTGGTGCTGAGGGTGGCGATGGCTCGCGAATTGTGGTTAACACACCTACGGTAGGACGTATTCCAAACGGCGCCATGGTGGAAAGAGAAGTGCCAAGTGGTTTTGCAAATGGTGATTCGTTAACGCTTAACCTTCACTATCCAGATTTCACTACAGCGAAATCGCTGGCAGACACCATTAACGAACGCTTAGGTGCGCAGCCAGAAAATGGCTATGTCATTGCTACCCCCATTGATGCTGCCTCTGTTCGAGTATCGGCTCCCCGAGATGCAGGACAGCGTGTAGGCTTTCTCGCCACATTAGAAAACTTTGAATTTACCCCTGCCGAGGCTCCTGCTCGTGTGGTTATTAACAGCAGAACCGGCACCATTGTTATCGGTAGCGAGGTACGTCTTCTTCCTGCCGCGATAACTCATGGAGGGCTAACTGTCACTATTTCAGAAAACCAGCAGGTTGCCCAGCCAAACGCTTTCGCAGATGGCGAAACAGTAGTTACCACACAATCTATCGTTGACGTAGATTTAGCCGACAGCCGAATGTTTAAGTTTGAGCCAGGCGTAACGCTTGACCAACTAGTGCGAGCAGTAAACGAAGTGGGCGCAGCACCGGGCGATTTAATGGCAATCCTTGAGGCATTAAGGCAGGCCGGCGCATTACGCGGCGAACTGGTTATTATTTAGAGGCTTACGATAATGGACGCACTCAGCACAAAAGGCCAGCTTGATATGGCACGCAACGTTCACGATATGGGCAGCATCAACAAGATGCGCGAAGCCATAGCGTCGGGCGATGAAACTGTATTGCAAGAAGCAGCAGAGCAGTTCGAAGCGATTTTTGTACAGATGATGCTTAAGTCCATGCGTAAAGCTCAAGACGCATTAGCCGACGAAGACAGCCCTTTTAATTCACAGCAAGTAAAGTTTTATCGCGATATGCACGACCAACAGCTAGCCACGGATTTGACCGCTGGCGGTGGAATGGGTCTTGCCGATGTGATTGTGAAGCAGCTTGGCCAAACCGAAGAAAGCTACACGCCAGCTAGCGTTATACGCAGCGACGGCAATTTATCTTCGCTTAATCAACACCGCGCTGAGTCTATATCTCAGGCACAAGATGTAGCGTTATCCTCGCACTCTATGGGCAGCAAAAGTGCTCATAAGGAAGCGATGTTCGATAGTCCTGAGCAATTTGTTGAGTCACTTATGCCACATGCTGAAAAAATAGCTGAAAAGTATGGCATGGATGCAAAAGCGATAGTGTCGCAAGCTGCGGTTGAAACCGGTTGGGGAAAATTTGTTATTCACTCAGCCGACGGTAAAAGCTCCCATAACCTATTTGGAATAAAAGCAAATAGCGAGTGGAAAGGAGAGCAGGCCGTAGTTGACACGCTTGAATTCAACGGTTTGGTTCCACAGAAACAAAAAGCAGCGTTTAGAGCATACAGCTCTATTGAAGATGCAATGGATGACTATGGACGATTTATTGCTACGCAGCCACGCTACAGTGACGCAGTGAAAGCTGCAGGTAATGCCACAGAGTATACCCAAGCATTGCAGAACGCAGGTTATGCAACCGACCCACACTACGCCAATAAGATCATGTCTGTTTACAACAGCGATAGACTTAATGCGCTGATACCGCAGAGATAGGGGAGGCATACACCATGAGTTCAGTTGACTTATTTTCTCTTGCAACCAGTGGCGTTAATGCCAGTGGAAAGTTGTTGCAAACAACCAGTAATAATATTGCCAATGTAAACACACCTGGATACGTACGCGAGCGCACAGAGCTGAATAACAGCCAAGTGTTTGGTGTTGAAATTGGCAATACAGAAAGAATTATCAACGTGTTTGCGCAAAATCAACTTCGTCGCGACATAACCTCGGTTGGAGAGCTTGAGGCATTTTCATCAAAAACTACGGCTATCGATAATTTGCTTGCGGGTGATGCAAACTCTATTTCAAAAGGGATGAGCGAATACTTTTCTGCGCTACAGACTGCTGCTGACGACCCAACAAACTTGGCGTCTCGAGAGCAAGTACTTGGCAAGTCGGAGTCGTTGTTTCAGCGTATGAGAACCCTGTCTGACTACATGATTGAAAAAGAGGAGGAGCTCAACTTAGAGTTTACTTCTTTGATTAATCGCGCCAATACCCTTATTGGCAATATCGGTGATTTAAACCGAAATATTGTTATTGCTAATGGAAACAGCACAGCCGATCAACCATCAGCACTGCTCAATGAGAGAGACAAAGCCGTTGATGAGCTATCGTCAATTATGGGTATTAATGTTAAGGAAAGTCAGACACAAAACGGTGCGGTTACCATCAACTTAACCTCTGGTGAATCCTTGGTGTTGGAAAACGGCGCGTTTAACTTATTTGAAGTTAACACCGATGCTGACCTGTCGTTAAAGCAGTTAACTCTGCAAACCAACTTTGGTTCGCAAACAAAAGGCGACGCGTCACTGCGAATTCAGGAAAGTGATTTAGGCGGTGCACTTGGTGGACTATTCGGTTATCGAAACGAAGTGCTTGGGCCCACAATGCGAGACGTTGGTCAGCTGTCTATCGCTTTTGCAGACGCTATGAACGAGCAGAATAAGCTAGGTATGGACCTAGACGGCCAGCTTGGAAGTAATATTTTCGATATCCCCTCATTTCGCGGCCTAGCATACGCAGACACTAATGGTGATTACGTAGTCACAGCGCAAGTTACCGAAGGTATGGGCGCAGAACTAACAGATGCTGATTACAAAATTGAAGTAACTGCAGTTTCCGCCGGAGCACCCAGTGAGCTGGAAATAACGTTTTTAAATGCAGACGGAACACCAAAGAAAGATGGCTCTGGTAACGACATCGTGTTTTCAAACTTTCCTGTTTCCTCTGGCTTTAACGAACTGCCAGGTGGAATTGAAGTGGATTTTGCAGGAACGTCTAGCTACACGGTAGGCAACGAATTCCTTATACAGCCTACAAAAACGATAGCGTCAAAAATTGATTTCAGCACAATGCGACCAGAAGATTTGGCATTTGCAACACCCGTTCGCGGTCAAGCCGACAGTACAAACTTAGGTGATGCAAGTGTGGTGAATGTAGGCGTATCTAATACTACCGTGGGTGCAGGTATCGACCGCTCCGCCTTTGATGGTGCCGGTGGTATTGATACGGGAGCGCCCGCTCAAATTGTGTTCACTGCCCCAGACACGTTTGATGTTGTTGATGGAACCGGAGCTGTAATGGCAAGCGTTACCGGAACAACGGATTTAAACAACCTGATTGAACAGGCAAAAAATAGCGGTACGTGGCCAGCAGGACTAAGCGGTTTAACTGATTACCCAGGCTACGATATAAGTTTAGACGGCGTTCCAAGAGCCGGTGATAGCTTTTCACTCGCCTATAATACCGACGGTTTTAACGATAACAGCAATGCGCTTAATCTTGCGGCATTACAAAATGAGAATTTAGTTCAAGTGAGCAGTGAAGCCACAAATACACCTCGTACTTTTCAAGATGCCTATGCGTCAATGGTAGGTCGTATCGGTGAAGATGCTGCAATGGCCAAAGTGTCGTTGGCGTCTGCTGAAGCTATGCAGGTGCAATCAGAAAACTGGTTTCAGTCAGTCTCTGGAGTGAGTTTGGATGAAGAGGCTGCCAACTTGATTAGGTATCAGCAAAGTTACGCTGCGGCGGCTCGTATTCTTACCACCGCACAAGAGCTGTTTAACACTATTCTACAGTCTGCGAGGTAGTTAAAAAATGCGCATAACTACAAATCAAATTTACGACCAAAACGTTCGTTCAATAATGAACAATCAGACCGAGCTGTCTAAGACTCAAGAGCAACTTGCGTCAGGTAAGCGAATTATTGCTCCGAGTGACGATCCTGTTGGTGCGGCAAAGGTACTGCGTTTAACCGAAGAAGTGGACGAGCTTACTCAATTTCAGCGCAACAACGACCTAGTAACAGGGTCTTTAGAACAGCAAGAAGCAGTACTGACGAATATCACCAATTCTATCAATCGTGCTAGAACACTGGTTGTTCAATCTGGTAACGGCATTTTAGCCGACCCTGATAAACGGGCCATTGGTGCAGAGCTAGAACAGATAAAATTAGAAGTTTTAGATTTGATGAACACGCAAGATGCCGACGGAAATTACCTCTATGCAGGTTATCAGTCAGGCAATCAGGCGTTTTCCTTTAATCCTGCATCTACCGGCAATGCCGTTTCCTTTGCCGGTGATGCCGGTGTCAGTTTTATCCAACTTTCAAATAGCTCAAAAATTCAGTCAACCAGCAATGGCTATGATGTGTTTGAAAACGTGCTGTCTCGTTTTAAATTTTCAGTGACAGGAAGTGCTGTAGGCAATTTAGAAAGCGCGACGGTAAAAGAGCAGGGAACATTCGATACGTTTTTCGATAAAAACTTCGACCCTGTGAATGCAGCTAATAATAACTATCGGGTGAATTTCTTGGCCGGTGGGCAAGCCGAACTTGTTAATCAAGGTACGGGCGCAGTAGTGGATACAGTAGGCTTTACATCGGGCCAACCTTTCACCATAAAAGGCATGCAATTTGAGGCTACTGCCGTTGCCGGCAACAGTATAGATTTCTCTCTGGATACGCCAGAAAAGAAGAGCATGGCTCAGGCAATTCATGAGATTCAAGAGATTCTGCTAGACAGCACCATTGATAACGGCGCACTGCAAGAGTCTATTGCCGATGCATTGGTAGGGCTAGATAACGGCTTAGAGCGAATTTCTCTAGAACGGGCGTCCATCGGAAGTCGACTGAACATTGCAGAATCATCGTATGAAACTAATCTGGATATGGAAATTGCAGCTAAAGCCGCGCGCTCATCCATTCAAGATGTAGACTACGCTGAAGCGTCGACTAAATTTGCTCAACAAGAGACAGCATTAAATGCCGCCCTTGCTACATTTCCAAAAATAACCAACTTGTCGTTATTTAACTTTATTTAAGATGCGTTAAATAGGTTATTGACGCGGATTTACATGCTCAATTTAGCTAGGTAAACCCGTGCTTCTTCATCGCAATGACTCGAATAATAGGATACGTAAAGAATATCGTTATCAAGTACCAAGCCTGGATAACTGGTATCACCGCCACTTGGAAGAGTAATGAGCTCAGTGAGCTTTTTTGATTTAACATCAAAATGCCATAATCGAGTACTGAAAATATCGTCCTCCCATTCAATGTGTCTACCTGCGACAACAAAATTCCCAACTTCCAACATAACTGCTGCTGGTCCGCCGATGTAAATGTCTAAATCATGCCATTCCCAGTTTGTGTAAGGTGGATTTGCGTATCCAAATTGAGCGCTGTACGTGTCGGCATCTCGGCGTAAAAAGACGCTCGCATTACCCTTTTCGTCAAAGGAAAGCGCACTCTCATTGGGGTAGCCTTTGTCTGATTTTTCAAGTCCAAATACATTGTCTTGATAGCATGTCATTGTGTTTAAAGGATTGCCCCTATACAGGCTTATAGATTGCGCTTTGCGATTATAGGCAAACCCGTATGCCGTTGTTTTAAACCAATCGCAATTCCAAATCCACCAAGCGTCGTCGCCAAAATAGTGTGGTCCATGCCAGAATAATCCTGTGTCAGAGCTATAGCTCACCATATGACGTGAAAGGCTACTGTCTTCTAAAACAGTTTTGGCATAAGCGGTGATGATAAGACGTTTGCCATCGAATGAGAGTTTTGGATCCCTAAGATCTGTGCCTGGTATTTCCAATGCCAAAGAGTTGAATGGCTGCAATGTATTTTTATTTATCTGTAAAACGATAATTTTGCCGTTAGGGCTGACATGGTTGTCAGCCTCGCGGTAGGTGCAAAATAGCGATGAATCTGAATTATCAAAAGGGTCAGTGCATAAATCAGTAAAGGCAGCATGAGGTGCGGGCGCTGATATCTGAGTGACCTCAAGTATTTTCAATTTATCCAGCACTAAATTTCTCCTATAAAAATCCGAGAGTTACGGCGTTTAATTCAGGCAATAAGCGGCAATATGTTACCGCTAATCGGCAATAATCGTAATTTTTTCTAAAGGGAAGTTACATATTGTCGATACAGTTTCTGAGAGAGCCAGTTCATCAATTACCCCTCAGGTGTTGATGACTACTAAAACAAAACGTCGGAAAACCCGACAGCCAGCCCACGCTGGACTGAGAGTGTAGGAGAGACTTTATGTCTATGTTCGTCAATACCAATGTATCATCATTGAATGCACAACGTCAGTTATTCGATGTTAGCAATTCTTTGAATACGTCATTTGAGCGTTTGTCTTCAGGTTTTCGCATCAACAGCGCTGCTGATGATGCTGCAGGTTTGCAGATTACGGATCGTTTAACATCACAAATTCAAGGCTTGGATCAAGCTGTACGCAATGCAAATGATGCTATTTCGTTAACCCAAACTGCAGAAGGTGCACTAGGGGAAACAACAAATGCACTACAACGCATACGTACTCTAGCCGTACAATCGCAAAACGGAATTAACAGCACAGCGGACAGGGTTGCTCTTCAGGAAGAAGTATCAGCATTGCGTCAGGAGATGTCTAGAATTGGCAGTACTACAGAGTTTGGTGGAGTATCATTACTTGCGGGTGGCTTCTCAGCTACTTTCCTTGTAGGCGCAAATGCTAATCAAAAGATCAGTGTAAATTTGTCAAGAGTTGGTGGCTTTGGCGCAAATGGTCTATCAATCGATGGCGACGTTTTATCGGCGGGCGGTGCTTCAAGCATGCTGGCAGAAATAGATTCAGCGCTATCGGTAATTGGGAGTACACGCGCAGAGTTAGGTGCGTTGCAAAATAGATTTCAGTCAACTATTAGGAATCTGAGCAATATTTCCGAAAACGTATCAGCGGCACGTTCGCAAATCAAAGATACAGATTTTGCAGCTGAGACTGCGAGTCTCACGAGAAATCAGATTATACAGCAGGCAAGCACCACTGTATTAGCACAGGCGAATCAGCGCCCACAGGCAGCATTACAGCTTCTAGGTTAAGCGCTCTAAGCCATCGACTACAGCGAGGATGGAGCCAGGGGGTAGTGACCCGGAGCTTGTTATCTATCTAAATGGCCAGTAATTGAATGTAATTCAATTACTGGCTTTTTTATCTAGAGTATCAAGATACTACCAAATACTTTTCCCATTCTGTTTTCCTCTAGAAAGCGAATACGTGTTTTCAGCTCCTTGTAACCTATTAATTCTCATCCCGCATTGAAAAAACGTTTTCACTACTGCCTTTTATTACCTTCACATAAGCTGTTTTACCCACAAAGTCTTAATTTCTCTGCGTCTCAATCTCAACTTTATGATTTTAATTGGCTCGTAATGTCATGAAAATCATCGGTTTTTAAAAATTTTACTTTTTTTTCGTCTCAGGCGGCAAAAAACGCTAAAGGAAAATCGGTAATAGGACGATAACTATTACAAAGGGGAGATAAAGAACATTTTTACTTCCCAAGTGCCAATAACAACAATAGTAGGGCACTAAGCAAGACCCTATTTACGTAAAGTAAATAAAGTAAGTGAAATTAAAGGTTAGGAAAATCAACCTATTAAGATGCTAAAAGTGCAGTTTAAAAAGTTCTAAAGTAATTGTGTTTTAATGTCGATAAATAGGAAGGTTTGTTAGAAGGGTTGGAGCTGCTGACAGGCGAGAATGAAGCCAGGAGGTAGTGAGAGGTTTGAGGTCTGGAACATCAATCTCACCAGCCAGCAAAGAGAAGAAAACTTCTCCGTTTAGCAAACTTCATCAGTAGTGTGCCGATGAAGTGTCAGATAAAACTGACGACTTAAATCAAGCATGCACTGTGCCAAGAATTTAATAAAACGCGCAAATAATAAAACCAATAGCGCAATTACTCGAAACTGTTAGGAGAGACCCCATGAGTCTATTTGTAAACACCAATGTGTCATCGCTGAATGCCCAGCGTCAACTATTCACAACAAGTAATAATCTGAACACCGCATTTGAACGCCTATCATCCGGTTTCCGTATCAACAGTGCTGCTGACGATGCTGCAGGACTCCAGATAACTGACCGAATGACTTCCCAAATACAGGGACTGGATCAGGCTGTTAGAAATGCAAATGATGGTATTTCTCTAGCACAAACTGCCGAAGGTGCATTACAAGAAACAACTAATGCCCTTCAGAGAATCAGAACTCTTGCGATTCAGTCACAGAATGGAATAAACAACACTGCTGATAGGGTTGCGTTGAACGAAGAAGTTGCAGCATTGAGAACCGAAATGTCTCGTATTGGTTCTACAACGGAATTCGGTGGAGTAAGTTTATTGACTGGCGGTTACTCTGCATCATTTTTGGTTGGTGCTAATGCAAATCAGAAAATCAGTGTCAATCTTTCAAGAGCTGGTGGCTTTGGTGCTTCAGGGTTAGGGATAGATGGTGACGTATTATCCGCAGGTGCTGCATCTGCTATGCTTACAGATGTTGATGCTGCGTTATCAATAATTGGAAGTACTCGCGCCGAATTAGGGGCAACTCAAAATAGATTCCAATCGACTATTCGTAACCTAAGCAACATATCCGAGAATGTGTCTGCGGCGAGATCACGAATCAAAGATACAGATTTTGCCGCTGAGACGGCAGAATTGACCCGTAATCAGATACTTCAGCAGGCAACTACTACAGTATTGTCGCAAGCTAACCAGCGTCCGCAAGCTGCATTGTCACTTCTTGGAGGATAAAGATACGACGCTTTAGGAAGGAGTTGAGAGGCCATCCCCTAAAAAGGAATGCGACCGAGAGGTCGCACCTTTAAGAAAGCGCCGACTAACAGGACTGAGAGTGTAGAAGCGTTGGTTGAGAGGCCAGTTTGTCCTACTAAACCCTGCCAGCCGACAGAAACTAATTTTGCTCAATCTCCTAACGTGAGCAAATTGGCCGAGATATTATGTCTCGGCCTTTTTTTTATAATCGCCGAAACATCCCACCAATTTCAAACTCCAGTAGAGCAACGCTGGAACCCACATACAATAAAGCATCTTTGATGCCAACTTCATTTAAAACTCTCATTTAATTTTAAGTAGCAGTTTAGCTTTACTCGGTCATATTTTTAATTGGCCGTAGGCTGCATTAGAGCCCGTCTTATTTACACTGCAACCGGATACCGCTTCATGTAAGCCCAATTTATTATCTTTGACAACGAATCTTTGGTTGTCCCTGTAGTTTGAGACTCCGTATACGTATATTATTCGACCAAATAAAAAATAATAAAATCAATGCTATGACTATAATTAAAGAGTTTTTGAAAAAAAATTAAAAAAAAGACTAAAGAATCTAAAGCCTTGGCCGATACCTATTGTTGAGGGGTAATATACTTTACTTTTACAAGAGAGGTTAGCAGGCGTAGTGACCCGCTAATTTGAACTGGATGGATTTGAATGTACTTGTAAGCACATCGAATCTCTAGGAGGTAACCTAATGTCTTTATTTGTAAATACTAATGTGTCTTCGTTAAACGCACAACGTCAGCTTTTTGACGTTAGCGATAAATTAAACACATCTTTCGAACGCTTGTCTTCCGGATTCCGTATCAATAGCGCTTCAGACGACGCAGCTGGACTGCAAATCACGGACAGGCTGACGTCACAGATCCAAGGTCTGAACCAAGCCGTTCGCAATTCCAACGATGCGATTTCACTCTCTCAAACCGCTGAAGGAGCGTTAAGTGAAACTACAACCTCACTTCAACGTATTCGGACTTTGGCTGTGCAATCTCAGAATGGTATAAATAGTACTGCTGATCGGGTAGCACTCAATGAAGAAGTGACTGCATTGAGAGAAGAAATGTCCAGGGTTGGTTCCACTACTGAATTTGGTGGTGTATCTCTACTTACAGGAGGTTATTCCGCGACATTTTTGGTTGGAGCGAATGCGAATCAAAAGATCAGTGTCAATCTATCCAGAGCTGGCGGATTTGGCGCAAGTGGGCTGGGCATTGATGGCGACGTCTTATCAGCAGGGGCAGCATCTGCAATGCTGGCTGACGTTGATGCGGCATTATCATCAATAGGGGCACAGCGGGCTGAACTTGGTGCATTGCAGAACAGATTTCAATCAACTATAAGAAATCTAAGCAGCATATCAGAAAACGTGACCGCCGCTAGGTCTCAAATAAGAGATACAGACTTCGCCGCTGAAACAGCGTCCTTGACGCGGAACCAAATCATTCAGCAAGCATCCGTTTCTGTTCTTAGTCAGGCGAATCAGCGCCCGCAAACAGCGCTGTCTTTGCTCGGGTAAACTATACTCTACAATTTGTTCAGTAATGTTGAAACGGGTGCCCGCTTTTCTTGCGAGCGCTCGTTTTTGTGTTTTTGGTGAGGAGGTAGTTAGTGGAAATTCAAAATACCCAAGTTGGCCAAGCTTTTGCTTCGCCATCTGCAAGCACTGTAGTCGGGTCTGATTTACAACAAGCATCAGAGACGGGGGCCAAACCTTTGGCAATAGACAGGGAAAATAAATCAACAAATACTGAGGTAACTGAACCAGGGTTTAGCAGGGATCAAATTTCTGCTCAAGTAAGCCGTGCAAACGCCGATAACAAGACATTAGAAGATAAAGCGACTCTTGCAGAGGCGGCCAAGAAGGTAGAGTCTTTTTTACAAACTCAAAATCGGGATTTGGCGTTCTCAATAGATGAAGACACCAATCGCTCGGTGGTCACTGTAAAAGACTCGCAGTCTGATGAGATAATACGGCAAATTCCTTCCGAAGAAGTGCTTGAACTTGCCGAAAGAATACGAGACTTGCAAAACGATATAGGTCAAACGGTAGGGATGTTTATCGACCGGCAAGTTTAACGAGGTGAATTATGACGATACAATCATTAGGTGTTGGCTCAGGATTAGCGTTAGATGATTTGGTACAACAGCTTATTTCGGCGGAAAGACAGCCGAAGGAGACAAGCTTAAATGCCAGAGAAGAAGCTGTCGAGGCAGAAATTTCTGGTTTGGGTCAAATAAAATCCAAGCTCTCTGAATTTAAAGATTCAGTTGACGACCTTCGCACTGATAGCGACATCAACGGCAGAGAGCCGACCGTCAAAAATCCCTCTGAGGATAATGATGTGCTCTCTGCAGAAGCATCATCCTCTGCACTGCGAGGTAGCTACGCCGTTACAGTAGAACAACTAGCGGCCGGGAGTCGAATAACGACTAACGCGGGCGACTTTACGTCTAGTTCAGATCCACTTTTGTCTAGCGGAACTGGCTCTTTGACGTTTGCGGTAGGTACAGACAAAAACTTTACTATTAATGTCGATAATACGACTACGCTTGCCGATCTTCGCGAACTGGTAAACAGTTCTGCGGATAATTTTGGTGTGACTGCCAATATCATTGAAACTGGAACCACAGAGGGACCTAGACTTGTTTTTGTCTCTGAAGAAACAGGTGCAGGTAACGATCTTTCTATTACTAATGATTCCGGTAACGCCGAACTTGACCGGTTGTCAACGGGCGGAGCTGCGACTAATATTTCAGCCGCTAATATTGAGCTAGCGAAAAATGCTATTGCATCGGTAGACGGTATTACTGTTGAAAGCAATAGCAATGAGTTCGACAATACTATTCAAAATGTCTCTTTTACAGTTAACGAATTATCGCCTAAAGATGCCAACGGTAACGCGCTGGCATCAACTTTGGGAATAGGTTTCGATAAAGAGGGCTTGGAACAAAAGATTAGAGATTTTGTTGATAACTACAATGGACTAATCGACGAAATTGGAAGGTTAACTCGATACGGTGAATCAAGTTTAGAAGATGATGGTGCTTTAGCCGGTGACTCTCTTCTTAGAGGAATGCAGTCTGGACTTGCAAAAATTGTAAGCGAAAATGTTAGTAATTCTTCACTGGGCGGGCTCTTCAGACTTGGCGTTGAACTTGATAAAGACGGCAAGCTAGAAGTTGGGTCTAGTGACTTTGGGCTAGGTTCTGGTGAGGATCGCCTCAAGGACGCGCTCGAAGACAGTTTTGATGATATTGCAAAACTTTTTACCGATGAAAATGAAGGGATAGCCGTTAAACTATACAATTTCGTCGATGAATTCTCGTCTTCAGACGGGCTTATCAGCTTGAGAGAAAAAAGTGCTAAAGAAAGTCGAGAGAATATAAACTCGGCACGAGAATCGCTTGAGTTACGCATGATTAGTTTTGAGCAAACCGTAAGAGCAAAATATGTCAATTTAGATAAAACGGTTGCACAGCTTAATCAAACTGGCTCTGCGTTATTTGCAGCGCTGTATTAACAACTTATTGGAGTTTCTATGTCACTACGAGGCATTAAGGCATATCAAAAAGGCAATCTGAAGCAGGATATTTCCACTGCCGATCCACACAAACTCACATTGTTGTTGCTCCAGGGGGCGTTAGATCGAATTGCCTATGCAAAGGGGGCGATAGAGCGTAAGGATTTTGTGGCGAAGTCGGGCTATGTATCTAAATCCACGTCTATCATTATCCATCTTAGAGATACGCTAGACTTAGAAGCGGGTGGGGAAATTTCAAGTAACTTGTTTTCCTTGTACAGCTATATTTTAGACAGAATCAATGAAGCACACTTAAATAATTCGATAGAACCGTTAGACGAGTCTTATGGTTTATTAGAACCAATAAGAGACGCATGGCTTCAAATTCCTGAAAGTGCAAAGCAGGAAGCATATGCGAAGCAACAACGAGAAAGCCTTGGATGAGTGAAGATCTCATCATCAGCCTTGATCATGAGCATACACCACTATTTTTGCGATTAGTTAACAGAAAAATCCAGCAGTGCCTCCTCGACATTGATACGTTTTCACAAGAGTTTGCTTATCTCGCTGAATTGCGACACAGAATTGTTATAAGACAGCTTGGTAAGCTTAGCGGGGAAGCAAAGCAAGCTTTTGCGGAAAAGGAGGTGGACGCTAATAATGTCCTTGAAGAGCGCACCTCATGCTTGCTCAACGAGGCAAAAAGTGAGGTAATACAATTTAAAAGAAACGAAGCTGCGGTTAAGAGATACAAATAAAAATGCGTAAAGCGATTCAAATATTCCTCACTGAAGATGAAACACAAGAGAAGCGCGAAGAAGCTTTTTCCCCATTAATAAATAGAAACTTCAACCGGAGTTTGATGTGTTTCAAACGTATCGTTCCCTCTATTTATACTCTTATTCGGCAAAATGCGACAGGTCACCACTCAGTTTACATAAATCGTGAAAGCGAGTTAGATATTGTCGAATATGAGTCGGGAAATGTCTTCTACGGGTCCAATCGGACCAATGATATTTCGATTCATGTAAATCGTTTTCTCCGCAACCCTCATATATTGCAACTTGATACGATGCGACCGAATGATGAGGTAGTGAATACGCAAAATTTCGGTGGACTTGTTGTTTTGGGTATTGGGCTAGGCACACATATTTATGAGCTTATAAAACAGAGAGGTGTAAAGCACCTTGTGGTATACGAGCCCAGCTTGGATTTTCTTTCGTGCTCGCTGTACACCGGTATCTGGCCGAAGATATTTGATTTTGCTGAGAAAAACAATATATCGATTTATCTTCAGGTACCCAATGGTGGTAAGAGCCTCTACAGTGATCTAAGTGAGCTAAAGCAAGCTTTTGATCTTGAGCATTTCGCCGTATATTTTCATTATCATAGCAGGGATTTTGATGACATTTTTGACGAATTAGCGTCAAATAATTGGTCTCTTTCTAAGGATTTGAGGGAAACGGTTGAGAAAAAAACGTTTGAAAATTATCTCCCTAAATGGCCACCTGTTGTAGATGCTCACGCCTGGCAAAAAGCACCTGATACTCATGATTTATTCGAACGCAATATAAAAGCTTTTGAGAAATACTTTCCAGAGATTGCTTCGGAATTCAAAAACTTTCAAACCACACACTGGCAAGTTGTTGTAAACGAAAACCAAGAAGTCAATGTGAAGAATGTAAGTCGGGGCGAGTTTCTTTTAGGCAATGAGCCGGTCAGCGAGTCTGAAGCCATATACAGACTGTTTAGAGATAATCCTAGTAAAGATGAACTGATTTTGGGTTATGCAGGTGGCAAATTATCTCCTTATTATCATCACCAAACAGTAATGAAAGTGCAAAAGGACTTACGAAACTATAAGAATGAGAATGCTTCTTTAGACCAGAGAATTAAGTCAGTGCTTATGTTTGGTCTGGGAGTGGGTTATCAGTTAGCGTCTTTACTTGAGGCGCATCACGTGGAGAAGCTTTTTCTTTACGAGCCAAATCGGGATTTTTTTTACGCTTCTCTTTTTGCAATTGATTGGCAAAAAATTCTAGAGGAGGTCGATGCCTCTGGTGGAAGAATATATCTAAATATAGGTGATGACGGGTCTAACCTAGTGCAAGATTTCCTTACGCAATTTCACAACGTAGGTACTTATCATCTTGCAAATACTTACCTTTTCAAAAGTTATGACAACGATATTCTTGAGCCTACACTATCTAACCTACGCGAAGATTTAAAACTTATTGTAGGGCTCGGCGATAATTTCGAAAATTCGCGTTATATTATTTCTCACTCGAAGTGGGCAGTAGAAAACAGAGTGAAATTTTTGCTAGAACGTGAAAAGTCACCGCGGGAGCTTAAAGATGTTCCTGTGTTTGTAGTGGGAAACGGCCCTTCGCTAGACGGTTTATTCCCTTTACTAAAAGCTGAAAGAGAAAAGGTTATCGTTGTTAGCTGTGGAACGGCGCTACAGGCCTTACATAAACATAATATCGTGCCTGATTATCACGCTGATATTGAAGTGAATCGCTCTACCTTCGATTGGACTGCACGCATTAAAGACAGGGCATTCTTAAAGCAGGTTAAACTTATCAGTGGAAACGGAGTTCACCCTGATACAGCAAGTTTATACAAAGACGTCTTTTTATCACTCAAAAGTGGTGAAGCAGCAACACTAATGCTTACATCGCTTATGAGCGAACTTAATTTCTCAACTCTTAAAAACTCCTACCCCACTGTATCTAACTTTGCGATTGACTTTATTGTCGAAGCAGGGTTCAAGCAAATTTATTTGCTGGGTGTAGATATGGGGTTTGTCGATATAAAGCATCACCATTCGAAGCACTCTGGATACTACACATCAAATGGGAAGGAGCTTTACGATTACCAAAAAGAAAATAATACATCGATTGTTGTTGAGGGTAATCTTCGGCCATATGTTAAAACGAAATACGAATTTAAAATGTCAAAAGCCGTTATTGAGCGAACGCTTTCTACAAGTGACGCTGAAGTCTATAATTTAAACGACGGTGCGAAAATTAAAGGTACTATTCCGCTTGACCCAAAGAATGTGCTTATTACCTCTACACCAACTTCGAGAAAGCAGCTTGTGGTTTGGCTTGAAAACGAGGCATTCCAAACGGTAGATTGCCAGCGGTTCAAAGAGCGTTTCGAGGAAAGTATCAAAAACGCAGACCTGTTAGAGGGTATTGAAAGGTTAAGAGTTCGCGCTGGTGGCGATATGGACAGCCGAGAAGTCGTTGAAAAGCTCGTTTTAGAACAGCGTAAAATATTGTTTGATTATTATCGCGAGGGCAAGCCCATTGTTCTCTATTATCTCAATGGCTCGGTTAACTATATAAATACCGCACTAAGTAAAGCGCTTAATATTATGGATGATAATGAGTGCTTAGAGCTAGTGAGTAAAATATTAAAGCACTGGCGAGAGTTTTTGATAACAATATCTCAGAGTATGAGTGTAGTTCCTTACGAATTCGACTTTATTACAAGCTTTCCTGAAGAGCGACAAAGGTCGGTCACTAATAATTATTATCTAGATAATGGAATCAGTGTCAGCACAAAAGATGTTGAACTTGGCCTACGACATGCGGCAGGTTCGCTAGGCCTCGACCTGCATAAAAATAGCAAAACCGAAATAGTGATAACAAAGTTTGACGGTCAAAAGAAGGCTAATGCAGCGTCAAATACTAAGATTTGTTATCTTATATTTGAAGATCAGTATATAGAGCAGGCCTTACAGGAGAAGTGCGACGGCGATATTGTTGTCTATGTTCCCGACTATTTGAAAGCGTGCGATTGGGGCGGTACTGACTTTGAGTCACAAGAGCACTACATTTGTTATGTTTCACTATTAGCTATTACGTGCCAAAAGGGGGTTGAAATTATTGTGCCGAAACTTCCCTCTAATGATACAGAGCAGGCTCTGTCCTTAGCTCCACATTTAGGGACTTCGCGTCTTTTTCAAATTTATGAAGCCTATCACTTTTTAGTGTTTTCTGAGGGTCTGTTAGAGGAAGGTGAAAAGTCGACAGGATCAGGTGATCGTTTCAGGTATGTCCCATTTTTGAAAAGCGCGAATCTTGTGATTGCACAAATTCTCGTACGCGACCATAAAAGAAAATAAGATTTCAGTAAGTCTGAACGAAATCTACAGTAAATAGGAAGGAAAACGGTGACCTATAAAACAGAACAAGAACAATTCTGGGCTGGTGAGTTTGGAGATAACTATATCGATAGAAACGACTCTGAATCACTACTCTTTTCAAAAGTTGCGATGTGGTCAAAAATGTTGCGTTCGGCTAACAATGTGACATCCGTCCTTGAGTTAGGCTGTAATATTGGCTTGAATTTAGTTGCACTTAAAAAACTACAGCCCAGCCTGTCGCTAGCGGGGTACGAAATAAACAAAAAAGCGGCGGAGCAGGCCGAAAAAACGCGTGTTGCGGATATTTCTACAGCGTCAATTCTTGAAAAGATAAGCAGCAATAAATTCGATCTGACATTTACCGCTGGCGTGCTTATCCACATAAATCCAGAATTTTTAGACAATGTTTATAGTAACTTGGTGGAAAATTCTCGTCGTTATGTTCTAGTTGCTGAATATTACAATCCATCTCCCACTGTTATTACTTATCGGGGCGAACAAGACAAGTTGTTTAAGCGCGATTTTGCTGGCGACTTGATTGAGCGTTATGGAATGAAACTTGTTGACTATGGCTTTCTGTATAAGCGAGACAATTGGGCTCCACAAGACGATATTACGTGGTTTCTTTTAGAGAAATAGTAGACCATTACTGTTGAGATAATATCGCTTGGTTCTTGATATTAGGCTGAATTAGCAAGCTGGAAACCTTTTTGGTTTTAGGTCTTTTGGAAGGATGTGAGATCTAGCGTGTAAAACGTAATGTTATCTTGCGTTGTGAGATACGTAAATCCTGCGCCAGTGAAAAGCCGCTGGCTTGTTTTGTTTTCAATTTTTATACGCGCTTTTATCAAAGTAGAACTTTGAAACTCTCTTTTAAATCTCTCTAATGCTGCGGTTAAGCATCTTTGAGCATAGCCCTTTCCTCTGCAATGCGGATCAAGGTTAATCGATACTTCTGCATAGCGGCAATACACATCGAACCGAACAAATCCAACGGGGGCAGCGTCTTCCAAGTAACACAAAATAAGCAGTTTTTTCTCATCATTTAGGGCATGTTGGAGCCAGCCTATATGCTCTTTCCAGGTGACCGGCCTCGAGTTTAGTGACATGGCCATTGTGTGCGGGTCGTTGCGCCACTGAAAGAGGTATTCTGCATCGTCGCGCGTCACTAAGCGGCTCAACATGTGTATCTTGTATCCTGATACGGCACTATCGGATAATGTCCCATGAAAGAGGGCTGCCTCTTTTCACTGACCGACACACCTGCTTCCCAATAACATTCTTCAGGTGTTTTACGGGCAGACCAAGACCTGGACGAATAGCTCGAACGTTCTCTCGTGTGAGTATTTCTCCTTCCTTAATATCTTTTACAATGTAGAGGCTGCGTCTGAGTTTACGCGAGTTTATTTCTGATTCTGTGCATCCGTATGAGATGTTGCCAATCGCCACGCGTGCACGTTTTGTCTCGGTGACTAAAAGAGCAAACTCATCCGCCTCAAGAGAAAATGCCGCGTCTACGCCGCCAGCACTTCTGTCTATAACGAAATGCTTCTCGATAACGGTTGCACCGTGGGCGGTGGCAGCAATTGCAGTACCAATACCTGTGGTATGATCTGATAGCCCTACCTGGCAGTTAAATAATTGCCGTAGATGGGGGAGTGTTGCTAGGTTAGCGTTTAACGGGTCCGCAGGGTACTGACTGGTACATTTAAGAAGTACATACTCGTGACAATTGTTGTGCTCAAGTACCTCAACAGCCTCGGCTATCTCAGTAAGGCTTGCCATGCCAGTAGACAATATTACCGGTTTACCCGTTCTAGCGACCTTGGCGATTAATTCATGATCCGTGTTTTCAAATGACGCAATTTTGTAGCATGGAACGTCGAGTGTTTCTAAGAAATCAACTGACGTTGCATCAAAAGGCGTACTAAATGCCACCATGCCTCTTTCTTTTGCTCTTTCAAATATCGCTGTATGCCATTCCCAAGGAGTATGTGCTTTTTCGTACAACTCATAGAGCGAGTGGCCTTGCCAAAGGCTTTGTGTGTCATCGATAAAAAATTCACCATGCTTTATGTCGATAGTCATAGTGTCGGCGGTATAGGTTTGCAGTTTAAGCGCATGAACACCAGCATCGGCGGCAGCGTCTACCATTTCTAATGCGAGTGTTAAATTTTGATTATGGTTACCCGATAACTCAGCAATAATAAAAGGAGGCTCATCTTTACCTATGCTGAATGGTCCAATCTTTATGGTGTTCACTTTTTTCCTCTCATGCTTGTTGTAAAGGTAAAGGCTGTAGTAATTTTAAAACGTGTTCGCTCACGTAAGGCGTACCACTTTGTCGAGGGACTATACTACCAGCGCATTGAGACATGGCCTTTAATATTGATGGTGATTGTAGTAACAACGCAAGATTTTTTGCAACGTCCTCTACAGACACCTGATCCCAAAATCCAAGGTATTTGCATACGTTTTCTTTCGATAAGCATCGCGTCGTTTCAACTTGGTTTTCTGCCACGCATACAACGAGTGCAGGGAGCGTTGAGATACAGCGTTCCCAGTGCATTGAACCACCCGCACCAACCATTAGTGACGCTTTTTGCATCAACTTCGCTATCTGGTTGCAATCTATATGTAAGCGCATGTTGTGTTTAGCAATCTGGTTTATTTGATTAACCTTATCTACCACATCACTTTTCGTTTGATGGCCACTTCCAATAACTATATCGACTTGTAATTGAACATCTTTAATCGAAGCGATAGCGTCAAGCGTTACATATGTCATGTTAGCGGGGTCACTGCCGCCAAAGCAAACTAGCACCCGTAGGGGTTCGCGCGTGACGAAATCATGCGTTGGCTGTTCATAAAACTCCTGTCGCAATAATGCGTATTCTGGACCGAGCAGCATTTTACATTGAGGTGGGACTAACGTTTTGTATCGATTACCTTTATCGAAAAAATTAACATCCAGCAGTAAATCACAATAGTGGGGGCGGTTGGCTAAGTCATCGATAACCATCACTTTCGCGCCAGATAACGAAAGTTTTCGTTCGAATGTTTCATCTAGTTGGTAATGATCAACCACCCATAAGTCAGCGTCCACATGTTCAACATCGCTGTCGATCCGCTGCACAACCTCGTGGTAGAAGTTACACGGTGCATAACGCTCTTGTAGGAGGGTGGAATTTTGAGAGTTTACAAAGGTGATGCTGTAGGGAATGCCAGACCCGTCCAGCATATTTTGAATGCCCTTAGCTAATGTAAGGCATCGCATAACATGACCCGTGCCTATTTCTGAGTTCGCGTCCACTCTAAAAGCAATTTTTAAGATTAGCGCTCTCCCATTTCTTTCAGTATTCTAAACATCACTTCTGCACGCTTCCAGTCTTCGAACGTATCAATATCTTGAACGAGATGAGAAGAAAGCTTTAACATTCGTGAGTGTTCAGAAAATATTGCTTTAGACGTGTCTAACCACGTCGATGCTTGCGCAGCATAAAGTTGTCCCGCATCATGGTAAGCGTGTGGTAAATCCTGAGAACGCTTGTTGATATCGATAGCGCTATAGGGATGAATATTACCACTCTCATCCTCTAATAAGGCTCTTTGTATTGGAAAGGAAAATTGGTGGGCGGTAAAAACGTAATCGGCCTTTGCCTGTTGTAGTAACTCAATCGATTTATCTATTAGCTGCTCCGTGACAAAAGGCGCGGTAGCGTAAAGGCATAAACAGTATTCAACGGTATTTTTAAGGGCTATATAATCACTCAGCGCAGCGCGGACAACTGGGGTGGTACCTGTCATATCATCAGCGAGAGACCTATCTCGCATGAAGGGAACATCGGCTCCATATTCAATTGCAACGTTTGCAATCTCATGGTCATCGGTAGAGACAATGACTTTATCTATTAACTTACTTTTTAATGCGGCTTCAATTGAGTAAGCAATAATTGGTTTTCCGCAAAAGCGAGTAATATTTTTCCTTGGAATGCGTTTGCTTCCGCCTCTTGCGGGGATTATAGCGATATTCATTGTTGTTTCGTCACCTTCAAAAACGTCCTAGACACTCCCGTATTTAGGTATCAAAAGTTTATAATGCCAAATTTACTTGCCGAGCTTATCAAGCAATGTGATTAGTTTATCGGCAATAAACTCAACTTGTGAAGATGATAAATCTGGAAAAATAGGCAAGGTAATTGCTTGTTGATAATATTGCTCTGCGTTAGGAAAGTCTCCAGCGTTAAATCCTAACGCATCATAATATGGCTGAGTATGGATGGGAATGTAGTGCAAGTGTGCAAAGATCCCTTCGTTTCTGAGGCGCTCAATAAGTGTTTTTTTTTGTTCTTGACTAATATCGAGTACACGAACGACATAAAGGTGATAGCTAGAGTAGCTTTGGTCACTAACTATTAGGGGGTGAATTCGCGGGCAAGATTTGAATAGCTCATCGTACTTTTTAGCGATGGCATTACGTTTCTCTATAAATAAAGAGAGTTTTTTGACTTGACTAACGCCTAGCGCTCCTTCGATATCATTCATTCGGTAATTATAGCCAAGACTTACTTGTTGGTAATACCAAGGTCCATGAGAGGGTTCTGTCATTAACGCTTTATCATTAGTGACACCATGACTCCTGCCCAACCGCATTGAGTCTGCAAGCGCTGGATCATTTGTCATTGCCATTCCGCCTTCCATGGTGGTGATAATTTTTACTGGATGAAAACTAAAAACGCATATGTCTGAGTATTCACAGCTTCCTACAAAGTTGTTTTCATATTGCGCACCTACCGCATGAGAAGCATCCTCAATGATTCTAAATCCGTAGTGAGAAGAAAGTGCAAAAATACGCTTCATATCACATGACTGCCCCGCAAAATGAACAGGGATGACGACTTTTGGCAGCGTGTTATTTTGCGCAGCTTTTTCTAATTTATCTTCTAGCGCGCTGACGCACATATTGCCGGTTAAGAGATCAACATCAACAAAGTCTACCTTCGCATTGCAATAAAGCGCACAGTTTGAGGAGGCAACAAACGAATTAGGTGAAGTCCAAACCGTATCTCCTTCGCCAACTGAAAGGGCAAGACATGCTAAATGTAAAGCTGAAGTAGCGCTATTGACCGCCACCGCATATTGCGCATTACAGTATTGTGCAAGGGCTTGCTCAAAACGGGGAACAGCGGGACCTTGGGTTAACCAATCTGATTTTAAGGTCTCAACAACAGCTTTGATGTCTTCACCATCAATGTGTTGCTTACCATAAGGAATCATTTGTTCGCTTCCTAATTGAATGAGGAAATTTCCTCTATGCCTAAAAAGTGCGGGTTTGTATCTGAAACGTATTCAAATCCTTCTACTACTGGCACTCCTTTCTCTTCTAGGGCATTACTTGTGAAGTCGTTGCTCCTGTGAAAAAACTTAATTGCTGGAGCTATCACAAAATGATCCTCATATTCGAACGTGTGAAATGCCATATCCCCCGGGCACATCATTTCATGTAGTTTTTCACCGGGGCGAATACCGACTATTTTAATTGGTTTATTTGGTGCCATTGCCTGTGCTAAATCGGTAATTCGAATAGATGGGATTTTGGGAACAAAGATTTCACCACCTAGCATGCGTTCGAAGTTCTTTAGAACGAAGTCAACACCTTGCTGAAGTGTTATCCAAAAGCGAGTCATATTTTGATGGGTAATAGGTATGTGGTCGGTGCCTTCGTCTATTAAGCGTCTGAAAAAGGGGACAACGGATCCGCGAGAGCCGACTACATTACCGTATCGCACCACAGAAAATCGAGGCTTTCTTCCTCCGACCATGTTGTTTGCCGCAACAAACAATTTGTCAGAGGCAAGCTTGGTCGCCCCGTAAAGATTAACTGGGTTAGCAGCCTTGTCAGTAGATAGTGCGATAACTTTGCTTACGCCATTATCAATGGCCGCATTTATTACGTTTTCAGCACCGTCTATGTTGGTGCGAATGCACTCGGTTGGATTATATTCAGCGGCTGGAACCTGCTTCATAGCGGCCGCATGAATAACATAATCAACACCCTGCATAGCACGAGTTAAGCGGTCTTTATCGCGAACATCACCAATAAAATAGCGCATGCAGTTAGCATTAAACTTTTGCTGCATTTCGAACTGTTTTAGTTCGTCACGAGAATAGATAATTAAACGCTTTGGTTTATATTTAGCTAAAAGAATCTCTGTATATTTGTGGCCAAAAGACCCCGTCCCACCAGTTATCAGTATTGATTTCCCATCGAACATATATCTGCCACTGTTTTTACGATTATGGAATAAATATATCATGTGTCGGCGGTAATGCCATAAACCATTAGTTTTAATGTGAAATTTATACGAATTTTTATACTTAAGCTAGCGCGCCTGTTGGTAAATAACCTGTATAAAATAGAGCAGAACCTATTGTTAACTTCGTTCATGATTTTCATTTCTCACTATGAAGGCATTGTTGAGTATTAAACTACATATGCTGCACTGAATTTTAATACCAATTGGTAGTGCTTATAAAACGTGGTTGGTAAGATTTTGAGCAGTATTGTGCTATAATTACAATAAGACCTTTCTGATAGGCAAAATTATGCAAATAGATAACAGCGGCCCATCCTCGCTAATTGGGCAGATTCAAGAAAAGCAAACTAACCTTTTCGAGAAGCTCGCCTCTGGCAAAAAGGTTAATAACGCGCTGGATGATGCGTCTGCACAGCAAATCATCGACCGGTTAACCTCCGAAGTTGAAGGTAACCGCCAAGCCGTCAATAATGTGTATGACGGTATCTCAGTTGCGCAGGTAGCAGAGGGCGGCTTAGGTAGCATTAATTCCGACGTCGACAGAATTCGCGAACTCACGATTCAGTCAGGCAATGGTATTTTAAGCGCAGGTGATCGCCGTTCTATCCAGTCTGAAATTACTCAGCTTCAAGAAAACATCTCGCAAACCATAGAGCAGACAAATTTCGCTGGTAAGCCTCTGTTATCTGATAACGGTTCGTTGAATTTTCAGTCAGGTGCAGGTTCTGAACAATCCATTAGTGTGCAAACGCAAGACATTGCTGCGCAACTAGGCGATGTGCTTAATATCGATATCACGGCGGGCACGAGTGTAAATGATGCATTATCAGCGGCCGATTCGGCGCTAGAAATAATTGGTGGCGCTAGAGGCGACCTTGGTGCAACACAAAATCGATTTGAGAGTGCAGCGAGAACGCTGACACAAGCAAATGTAAATACGGCTGATGCCCGCAGCAGAATTCAAGATCTTGATTTTGCTCAGGCGGCCTCGCAGCGCGCATCGAACGATGTTCAATCACAAGCTGCACTCTCCGTGCAGGCACAGGCTAATCAGCAGCAAGGCCAGGTATTGCCACTGCTTAATTAATCGATGCTGCATTTTAAGTAACGCCAACAGCGTTATTTTCTACAAATTAACCAAAAGAAGCAGGGTAACCTGCTTTTTTTATTGCTATATTTCCGAAAACATCGGTTGCAGAGTTAACTTTTACCGTTACAATTTGCTTATGCGCTACACTATAAATAATAACAAAGCGTCATTGGGGAATAGATGAAGGACATATTGCTGATTAGTGATAATCAGGAACTCATTCAAAATTTAGAAACGATCGTAACCTTCATGGGAGACTCGTGTTTGTCGCGAGGGCTCAGTGACTGCGATACGTACCTATCTTCTTCCGGCGCTGACGCTGTACTTATTGAACACTCATCAGAAGCCATTGTTAATAAACTAGTCACGAAATATCCCCATATTCCTTTTGTCGCCCTTGTACAAAACGAAGGCGAAGCGAACGTAAACTGTAACTTGGTAAGCGTTATCAGTACGCCTCTTACTTACCCGGTATTGACTCAAGCTATCCACCGTTGCCAAGAGTACTCGCGTCGAAAACCTAATTTGTCGAAATCTTCAGGCACGAAAACGCGGCTATTTAGAAGCTTGGTGGGTAAGAGCGATCAAATTCAAATTGTAAGGCGTTTGGTGGAGCAGGTGGCTCCTACTGATGCTACAGTACTTATACTCGGTGAATCTGGTACCGGTAAAGAAGTGGTTGCACGAAATGTCCATTTCTTTTCTGAGCGTAAAGATGGCCCCTTTATTCCGGTAAACTGCGGTGCTATTCCAGGTGAGCTTTTAGAAAGTGAACTTTTTGGGCATGAAAAAGGCGCTTTCACCGGTGCGATTAGCGCCAGAAAAGGTCGTTTTGAATTAGCCGAAGGTGGCACCTTATTTCTTGATGAAATAGGAGATATGCCATTACAAATGCAGGTAAAACTACTTCGTGTGCTGCAGGAGAAAACATTTGAGCGCGTTGGCGGTACTAAGCCGCTTAAGTGTAATGTTCGAATTGTTGCCGCTACGCACCGTGATTTAGAGACGATGATAAGCCAAGATAAATTTCGTGAAGATCTATATTATCGTCTCAATGTTTTTCCCATCGATAGCCCGGCCCTTCGTCAACGAAAAGACGATATCCCGCTTTTACTGCAAGAGATCAACAGTCGAATACAAGGCGACGGAGTTGATGGGGTTCGCTTTACTGAAAGAGCCATTGCATCGCTTATGGAACATGAATGGGCAGGTAATGTGCGAGAGCTCTCTAACTTAGTAGAGCGGCTCACCATTTTATATCCTGGTCACATTGTGGATATAAGCGATCTCCCCGAGAAATATCAATACGGTGACACTGCCGCCTACGAGCCAGATTACCCTGAAGAGATACTCGAACGCGAAGCGTTCAATAGCCTGTTCGCTGAATCAGCAGCGCAAGAACGCATTGAAGAGCAAGTGCTCGAGCTAGGAGAATCTGCTGAGACTGCACAGGACAAATTCATTTCCTCTACACTGCCGGAAGAGGGTGTTAACCTCAAAGAATACCTATCGGAACTTGAAGTAAACCTTATTCGCCAAGCCTTAGAGAGCCAAGAGTGGGTAGTCGCTCGCGCCGCGGATAAGTTAGGAATGCGCAGAACCACACTCGTGGAGAAAATGCGTAAATACGATATTCAGCGCACTGAGGATGCCTAACGTCAGGTATTTGACGTATTTTTTTGGCGCATAATCAGTGCTAACCTTTTGAATGGCAAAGTAAAATAAAACTGGCACGCCTTCTGCTTTAGTTAAGCCATATTTCGTTAACGTCTGCAATTTGACGAGGGTTATATGGCTTACGACAGCTCACAAACAATTTCCGAATACGCTGCTTCTAGTTTTGTTTTTCATGGCTCGAAAAGCAACGATAACCTAGCTGACTTTTCAACAAATCAAACGCCTTCTTCTGAAGAAGTGGCCTCGCTGAGACTTCAAGCAAGTCGCCTAGAGCATCTGCTACAAGTTATGCCCGCTGGCGTTATCGTCCTCGACGGCAAAGGCATAGTGCGCCAAGCCAACGACCAAGCAAAAGCATTACTCGGCGAACCCCTTGAAGAAGAAATTTGGCGACGTATCATCACACGCTCTTTTAAGCCAAGAGCCGATGATGGACATGAAGTATCACTGGTAGATGGACGCAGAGTTAAGCTGTCAATAACGCCTCTGGAAAATGAACCAGGCCAACTTATTGTCATCACTGATTTAACTGAAACCAGAGAGCTTCAAGCCCGAGTTAGTCACATGCAGCGTCTATCTTCTTTAGGAAAGATGGTTGCGTCATTAGCGCATCAAATAAGAACTCCGCTATCAGCGGCGGTACTGTATGCATCTAACCTTACACGTAAAAATTTGCCTGAAAATGCCTCGCAACAGTTTGCTTATAAGCTTACTGATCGCCTCAAAGAACTAGAGAACCAAGTGAATGACATGTTGCTGTTTGCGAAATCAGGAGAGCAACAAGTGGTTAGCCAAATTACCTTATCCGAGCTGTTTGAATCTATAGAGTCAAACGCTCACGCCATGACGTCACAAGAGCAGCAAACCCTTTTATTCAAAGGTTTCGATAGCGCGGCGTCGATCACTGGTAATTTAACGGCGCTTCAAGGTGCCTTACTCAACCTCATACACAATGCAAGTCAGGTAACACCTAAAGGTTTTGAGATAGTCGTAGAAGCGAAACTCGATAATGGTTCTTTGGCGATTGAGGTAACAGATAGTGGCACGGGCGTACCAAACGCCATCAAATCGAAAATATTCGAACCCTTTTTCACCACTAAAACTCATGGCACTGGTCTTGGATTAGCGGTTGTTAAGTCGGTTATTAATGCACATGACGGCGTGTTAAATGTCGGTGATGCAGAAAATGGTGGCGCATGTTTCAGTGTTAGCTTGCCGTGTAACACCGACAATATGCTGACTAACGTCGCGTAAACTCATAGGAGAATACCAATGTCTAAAACTACTATTTTGATTGTTGAAGATGACGCAGGTTTGCGCGAAGCACTCTTTGATACCTTGCTGCTTGGTGACTATGACGTTATCGATGCAGATTGCGCAGAGTCAGCTCTTATGATCCTGTCGGCCAAAAAGATAGATTTGGTGGTGAGCGATATTCAAATGGGCGAAATGAGTGGGCTTACGCTGTTAAAGAGCATTAAAGCTAAATACCCAAGCATGCCGGTACTGCTGATGACAGCCTATGCGACCATTGATGATGCAGTGCAAGCCATGCGAGACGGTGCAACTGATTACTTATCAAAGCCATTTGCGCCAGAGGTATTGTTAAACCTAGTCGGGCGATATGCGCCTGCGCAAAAAATAGAGTCGCGAACGCCAATCGTTGCCGACCCATCGAGCATTAAGCTACTTGAGCTTTCTCGCAAAGTGGCAAAATCAGAAGCAACCGTAATGGTGTTAGGACCAAGTGGCTCGGGTAAAGAAGTTATTTCTCGTTACATACACGACCAGTCTAATCGCAGTGAATCGCCATTTGTGGCCATTAATTGCGCTGCCATTCCAGAAAACATGCTAGAGGCCACCTTATTTGGCTATGAAAAAGGTGCGTTTACTGGCGCGGTTCAAGCATGTCCTGGTAAGTTTGAGCAAGCGCAAGATGGTACCTTGCTACTCGATGAAATTACAGAGATGGACCTAGCGCTTCAAGCTAAGCTGCTACGGGTTTTGCAAGAGCGCGAAGTGGAAAGATTGGGTGCACGAAAAACAGTTAAACTAAACGTGAGAGTTATTGCAACGAGTAACCGAGACTTACGTAAGGCTGTTGATAATGGCGAATTCAGAGAAGATTTATACTACCGATTAAATGTTTTTCCCATTGAATGGCGTCCGCTATCTGAGCGTCCCGGTGATATTGTACCGTTGGCTGAACATCTTATTACCCGCCACGCAAGCCAGCAAGGGCTGGGCAACATTAGGTTAAGTGCGGCAGGGCGCAGTAAACTATCTCAATATCAGTGGCCAGGAAATGTCCGTGAGCTTGAGAACGTTGTGCAGCGAGCGCTTATCTTATGTGAAGACGGTGAGATAGATTCTAGCGATTTAATGATAGATGAAAGCGTATCCCTTGCTGCGGATACGGCTATTACGCCAGAGGCGAACGAAGATAGTCATCTGGGTTCAGAGCTTCGGTATCAAGAGCACCAAATTATTCTGGATACGTTAGCGTCGTGTAATGGCAAACGAAAAGACGTAGCGGAGAAACTGGGGATCAGTCCTCGTACCCTCCGCTATAAATTGGCTCGCATGCGCGATGATGGTATCGAAGTGCCTGCCTAGTATTGCGTTAGTTTTTTATAAAAGCATTTTCACACAAGAATTTTATACAAGAGACTTCATACAAGAAATTTCATACAAGAGATGCCGTCGCCATTAATCATATTGTTGGTGGCGGTTTTTTGTTGTCGGTAATTAATACGCTTTTCCCCTTCACGTCATTATTTTGGCTCTCTGGCTTTTCCATTCTCAACTTGTTGATTTTTAATGGATTAAAAACTTGGCAAGCCCTTTGCAAAACCTTCCTTATATAATAAAAATGTGACCGATAGCCGTCACAATTCATCGATACTTAGGAGTGGTTATGGACGTTAAAGCCAACAGCTTGTACCAAGAAATGCAAAGTATGATTGGGCAGACTCGTCTTCCAGTTAACGAGCTACAACCCTCAAATGGGCTTCAACCTACTAACGAGATAAACACCTCTGCGAGTGATTTTTCCTCTATGCTCAAGCACGCTGTCGATGGTGTAAATAACATTCAGCACGAATCGAAGTCCATGCAACAGCGCTTTGAAATGGGCGATGCCAACCTTAGCCTTGCTGAAGTCATGCTGGCAAAAGAAAAGTCGGGTATTGCGTTTGAGGCAACGGTTCAGGTACGCAATAAAGTACTTGAAGCATACAAAACAATCATGAATATGCCGGTGTAGGTGGAGTAAGTTATGGCTGAGGCAACAGGCACAAATTTATCTGTCCCCGACCAAGGGAATGGAATGGATAGCGAGCCGGAAAATAAATCAGGCTTTATGGATACCCTAGGCAGCGCCGACATGATGCGTCAAATGGCATTGGTCGTTGTGTTAGTTATTTGTGTGGCTATCGCTATTTTTATTCTCATTTGGTCACAAGAGGCAGATTATCGGCCACTAGCCAAAATGGAAACTCAAGAGTTAATTGAAACCCTTGATTACATGGACGCCAACCAAATTGATTATAAGCTTGAAGGCAATACGGTTTACGTGAGAACCGATGAGTTTCAAACCATCCGCCTAGGCATGACGCGACAAGGTCTAAATAACCCTACTGAGACAGGCACAGACATCATCATGCAAGACATGGGGTTTGGTGTGAGTCAGCGGGTTGAAATGGAGCGTCTTAAGCATGCTCGCGAGCAGCAGATTGCATCAACCATTCAGGATATGTCGAGTATTCAAAAAGTACGTGTTTTGCTGGCTATGCCTAAAGAAAATGTATTTGCGCGAAGAGAGAAAAAAGCGTCGGCTACGGTAGTACTAACCGCTAAGCGAGGCTCAGTAATTACCGGTGAGGAAGTTGACGCAGTAGTGGATATTGTTGCATCAGCAGTACAAAACCTCGACCCATCAAAAGTAACAGTCACCGACAGCAACGGACGTTTACTCAATTCAGGCTCGCAAGATTCATTGAGTGCACGGGCTCGAAAAGAATATGAAATTGAGCGCCAGCGTGAGCAGGAGTATTTAGAAAAAATTGATGCCATACTTATCCCAGTATTGGGCATCGGTAATTATACTGCCCAAGCAGACGTATCGATGGACTTTACTGCGATGGAACAAACTCAGCGTAGCTACAATCCAGATTTACCTGCAGTACGAAGTGAGATGATTGTAGAAGAAAATAGCGTTGGCGGCGGGGTAGGCGGTATTCCAGGTGCGCTCTCCAATCAGCCCCCGCTAGACTCTAACATTCCTGAAAATGCCACAGGTGCGGCAAGTCAACAAACTATTCCAGGGCGTACGGCAAAAGAATCAACGCGCAACTACGAACTTGATACCACAATCAGCCACACTAAAAAACAATCGGGCGTAATCCGTAGGTTAAGTGTTTCTGTGGCAGTAGACTACACGCAAGTCGCGGGTGAAGACGGCACCATGACGCCATCACCTCGCAAGCAAGAAGAAATACTCAATATACGCCGACTGTTGCAAGGTGGCGTAGGCTTTGATGTTACGCGGGGAGACTCTCTTGAAGTGGTTAGCGTGCCATTCATGCGTATGGATACGGGAGAAGTCGAAGATATTCCATTTTGGAAAGACCCCGATCTTCTGCCTATAATCAAGCTCATCATCGGTGGATTGGTTATAATAGTACTTATCATTTTTGTCATCCGTCCAATGTTGCGTCGCTTGATTAATCCAGACGAAACGAAAGAAGTTGACGATTTCGATGCTGATGAAGGCTTAGATTTAGGCGACGATACCATTAGCATGCTGTCGACAGATTTCGACGAGGGTCAAGTTGGCTTTGCAGCAGATGGGTCGCTCATGTTACCTGACTTACACAAAGACGAAGATGTATTAAAAGCCGTGCGCGCCTTAGTTGCAAACGAACCAGAATTGTCAGCCCAAGTTGTGAAGGGCTGGTTGATGCAAGACGAGTAGTGAGAAAATATTATGGCTGAAGAACTTGCCAACGTTGAAGACCAGTCCTACGACGTCAGTAAATTAGAAGGCGTTGAAAAGGCAGCAATATTGCTTTTGAGCTTGTCTGAAGAAGATGCCGCGCAAATACTTAAGCACTTAGAGCCAAAGCAGGTACAAAAGCTCGGCAGTGAGATGGCGAAAGTCGATGATATGACACAAACCAAAATCACGGCGGTGCACAAGCATTTCATTGAAGAGATTCAAAACTACAGTACCATTGGGTTCCAGAGTCAAGACTTTGTTAAGCGAGCACTTACTGCCGCTCTTGGTGAAGACAAAGCCGCCAATCTTATTGATCAAATACTTATGGGAAGCGGTGCGAAAGGCCTCGATTCACTTAAGTGGATGGATTCTAAGCAGGTGGCCAGCATCATTCGAAACGAGCACCCGCAGATACAAACTATTGTATTGTCCTATTTAGAGCCGGAACAAAGTGCAGAGATTTTGGCCCAGTTCCCAGAGAAGGTGCGGTTAGACCTCCTTATGCGTATTGCTAATCTTGAAGAAGTACAGCCAGCAGCACTGCAAGAGCTCAACGAAATTATGGAGAAACAGTTCGCGGGTCAAGCTGGAACACAAGCCGCGAAAATGGGCGGCTTGAAATCTGCAGCCAATATTATGAACTACCTAGATACCTCTATTGAAGGGCAGTTGATGGATGCAATTCGCGAGCAAGACGAAGAAATGAGTCAGCAAATTCAAGATCTCATGTTTGTCTTCGACAACCTAATTGATGTTGATGACAAAGGCATTCAGGCTATTCTTCGAGAAGTGCAGCAAGACGCCCTACTCAAATCAATTAAAGGTGCGGATGAAGAGCTTAAAGACAAGATCATGCGCAACATGTCAAAACGTGCGGCCGAAATGCTTAACGATGACCTTGAGGCGCTTGGTCCAGTTCGTATCTCTGAAGTTGAAGTGGCGCAGAAAGAAATTCTTTCAGTGGCCCGTCGACTTTCTGACTCTGGCGAAATTATGCTTGGCGGCGGTGGCGGCGAAGAGTTCTTGTAATAGTGTCTTTAAATACTGATTTGCCTTTAAATGCTGTTGCCTTCAAATACTGGGAAAAATGATGTCTACGAACAAAGGTTTTAGTGAAAGGGAAGCAAGCGATGCTAAGAAATGGGACCTGCCATTTGTAGAAGATGCCAGTGCTAAAAAAAATGACGGCACGACTAACGCCTTAAACCGTCGCTCAGACTGGAAGTATGAGCCCCCTGAAGAAATAGAAGAAATTTCTCCGCCAACCGCGGATGAAATTGAGGCGATTCGTCAAGCAGCATTTGATGAGGGGATGAGCGATGGAAAGGCCGCCGGCTATGAAGAAGGAAAAGCCCAAGGGCTAGAGGAAGGATTTAACGAAGGCCGTGAAAAAGGCCACACAGAAGGGTTAGCCCAAGGCCTAGAAGAAGGGCAGTCTCAAATAGCGACGCAAACTGAGCAGTGGCAGATGCTCGTTGATAAGTTACATGACCCACTCTCCCAAGCAAATGATGAAACCCGCGACCAGCTAGTAAAGCTGGCGGTTACCCTTGCCAAAGCCGTCATTAAAACTGAAATTGATACCAACAAAAGCGTGATTATACAGGCGTTAAGCGAGGGTATAAAAGCGCTTCCCATCAATCAAAATGAATACCAAATACATTTACACCCTGACGATATCACTATTGTGAAGGAGCACTTTTCTGAAGAGGAAGTGGAAAAGAAAAAGTGGAATTTGATCGCCGCGCCTAACATGGAGCGAGGTGGCTGCGACATCGTGACAGCCCAAAACGCAGTGGATGTTTCTGTTGAAAGGCGATGCCGAGAGGTCATTGAGCGCTTCCTTCTAAACCAGGGGTTAAACGATGACTAGCCCATGGCACAATCACTTTGAGTCGCTGACTAAGCAGGTGGCGTCGGTACCAATTGTGGCGGCGGGTAAGCTGGTTCGCGGTATTGGTTTAACCTTGGAAGCGGTTGGATGTCAACTTCCCGTTGGAAGCCAATGCCTTGTGCAAACCATTGAAGGCGAAATTGAAGCGGAAGTAGTAGGGTTTGGCGATGACATTACCTATTTAATGCCCACCGAAGCGGTAAGAGGGATTGTTCCTGGCAGTAGGGTAATGCCATTAAATCGACAGGGCGGTTTACCCGTGGGGATGGGGCTATTAGGCAGAGTGGTAGATGGCAACGGCCAGCCACTCGATGGCCTTGGTGAAATTGAGGCTGAACATCGCGCACCTACTACCCGTCCGCCAATGAACCCGCTCATAAGGCGACCTATTAATACTGCAATGGATGTGGGCGTTCGCGCCATTAATGCACTTAATACCGTAGGTGTTGGACAGCGCATGGGCCTATTCGCCGGCAGTGGTGTAGGCAAAAGTGTGTTATTAGGAATGATGACAAGGGGCTGTGAAGCGGACGTAGTTGTAGTTGGCCTTGTGGGAGAGCGTGGGCGAGAAGTAAAAGAATTTATTCACGACATTCTCACAGAAGAAGAGCGCAAGCGTGCAGTGGTAGTCGCAGCACCAGCAGATACGTCTCCATTAATGCGACTAAAAGGCTGCGAAACTGCAGTGACTATTGCAGAGTATTTTCGCGACAAGGGAATGAAAGTGCTGCTTTTAATCGATTCTCTCACGCGTTATGCCATGGCACAGCGCGAAATAGCGTTAGCCGTGGGAGAGCCGCCTGCAACAAGAGGCTATCCACCTTCCGTATTTGCGCGGTTACCAGCACTGGTAGAGCGCGCCGGTAATGGAAGTGAAAAGCAGGGTTCGATAACTGCGTTTTATACGGTATTAACAGAAGGCGATGATTTACAAGACCCGGTAGCGGATGCCGCAAGAGCCATTCTAGATGGCCATGTGGTGCTATCTCGTACATTGGCGGACAGTGGCCATTATCCTGCCATCGATATTGAATCATCTATTAGTCGAGTGATGCCGCAAGTTGTGAGTGAAGAGCATCAATTAATGGCACGGCGTATTCGTCAGGTGTATTCTCAATACAAACAAAACCAAGATCTCATCTCTATTGGTGCATATGCAAAAGGCTCAGACCCGCGTATCGATTTAGCCATAAGGGCAGAACCTGCAATCAACGCATTTTTGCAGCAGGGAATGAATCAAGTGTTAGCTTATGACGAAAGTCTAGAGGGTATGGCAGCGCTCGCGAAAGGATTAGGATAATGTCGAAACAACTAGAGCGGTTAGCCGAGTTTGAAAAGGAAAAAGAACAGCGAGAGGCGCGTTTTTACCAACAGGCGCAGCTTAATGTTAATCAACAAAAGCAAAAGCTTTCTAGTTTAGAGCAATATCGCGTTGATTATATCAAGGGTATTCAACAGACCGGACAGTCTGGTGTTACAGCCACCTATTATCAGCAGCACCTTTCTTTTGTGGGAAAGCTTGATAAGGCATGCGAACAGCAAATGCACATTATTGGTCAAGCGAAAGTCGCCGCCGATCAACGCAAGCAAATGTGGCTTAAACAGCAGCAAAAGGTGAAAGCGGTCACACTTTTACTTGATAAAAAGCGTATAGCAAAAGAGCAAAAAGAGGCGAAGGCCGAGCAGGCTATGATGGATGAGTTTGCCACTCAGCGATTTATTCGCTCTAAGCGTTCGGTTTTCTAACTCCTTTTTACCTTTTCCGTGGTTTCAATTTATCTTCCCTTTGATGAAATACCTCTCGACTCTTGACCAGGTTGTCTCCAATTTTATATCTGCCACTTCATAACTCTAGCTTCATAATTCTAGCTTCATAAGTCACTTCTTCATTCTTTAAGTGCTGACGTTATAAACCTGTTGGTGCGTCCTTTGCTTTAACCTTTTTAGAGAGCCGTGATTTGGTTTCAGGCGATTTAGAGTAAAGGGATTTATAGACAAGCGATTCTGAGTTAAAGGAGTCAGAGAGCATTAATTCAGAAAGCATCAATTTAGAAAGTATCGAAGCAAGTCAAAACAACACTATTATTTTTATTAGCGTACAAATGGAAGCAAAAAGTATGGCTTGAAATGTTTATTGCGGTACGTTTATTGCTCCACCAGTTATTAAGTATCGCTAGATATCGCTAACCATGGCGAAGAAAGCAAGAAAGACCATTAGGCTTTTACACCGTTGTTAACGCAAATTGTAAGTATTAAAAATACCTTTATAAAAATGAATGTTTTTAAAATTTATAACTTTCATGTAGTTACATTTTTATTTGCGTACAGACAACGATATAACTTTTTACATTACTGGCTTTGCCGGTGAACGTGTAGGACGGTAGAAAATCATGCAACAAGTTGCCGCAAATAAAACAGACATTGCCGCATTGCCCTTCTCGGCAACTTCCACAGCAAAAGCGGTGGGGACAGGCCTAGACAGTCAAGCTAAAGGACAAAATACCGACGCTTTTAACAGTCTTTACCAAGAGGCAAAGTCTGTAGGCCGTGATTTCGTATTAAACGAAAACGCTCGCAGTGCTGACAATGCGTCTCGCGAAAGTGATACCCGAGCTGAACGTGCCGAATTGAACAACAAAGGCACGAGCGCTAAAGGCCCCGAAAACGCGAATAAACAGTCAAATAATGACTCAATGTTGAAAGATAGCAGTCACAGAGGGCTTGATTTTGATAACGGTAAATCTCCTGTGAATGCATCGGTAACCGTTACTGAAAAAGAATACACAATAGGCGCTGATGGTAACAAAGCGCTTACCAATTCTCGGATTACAAATGAAGAGGCTGGTGAACCCGATTGGATAGCACTCGTTGAGGGCATCACTAAAAGCGCATTGGGACAGGCTTCTAACAGTAGCAGCGCTGGAGGGGTTGGTAGTGCCGACAATAGCATTCAATCAATTAATGCCGAGAGGCTAGATGAGAGCAGCGCCATTGCTGATGCAGCTTCTGAATTAATGTCTCATTTACAGTCTATGGAAGGGGACGATGTAGCTTCTAATCAAACACTGGCTGATAAATTAAGCGAGCTGAGTAATTTGCTTAATAAACAAGTCGAACATGCAGACACGAAAGATAGTGCACAGAGCGAGGGTGCGGGAGAAGATAAAGGCACAGATACATTGAGTGAGTTGCTTGCAGCGCTAACAGGTTCAGAGTCTTCTGAGCGACAAAGTGCCTCAGAGAATGCCAGCCCAGAAGATGCTAGCAGCGAAGAGAGCGCACAAAAAGCGTTTTTACTCAGCCTTGCAAAAGATGCGCTTCCAACACCAACCGACAGACTACGTAAGGCACTGTCTAAAGAAAATGCGGGTGAAACCGCCACTGTGCAAACAAACACCAATATTGACACCTTGCATGATGAGCTAACAAACGCAGGTACAAAGGGCCAAGACTCTGTCACTCTTCAACAGTTATCTGCATTGCGCGCAAAGACAGCGGTTTCTGATATAGATGCTTCAGGTCTAGATGTTCCAGACCCCAACGCTTCAAACCTAATTGCTTCAGATTCAGAGGCCGAACAGAGTTTACTTACTGCTGCTCAGCAAGACGTTTCTGCCAAAGTAGTGGCATCCGCTGCTGCGGGTAATGGAGAGAATGCAAATACAACGAGCGCTACGTCTAGCCTTAATAAAGGTGGAGACAACTCTGTAGCGAGCTTAGAGGCGGCTACCTTAAGCGATGAGTCTCTTTTAATGGCAATTAATAAATTATCGCCTGAAACGGCGCAAAAAGCGACAGAAGCCTTTGCCGAACGCATGGTTGCTCTTGTGCCAAATAGTCAGCAGCAACAGGCGGTGAAAGCAAATATTATTGCGGGCATTAACGAGTTCCAAAAGCAGGTTGAACAGGGCCATCAGCCTGGTATCGACTTATCAGCAATAGTTGCTGACGCTGCCAAAGAAGCCTCACTTGCCAGTGACGTATCGGCTGCCCTTAATTCAAGAGTCGATGCCCAAGCGGGGCAGTTTATGCAGTTGATGAACAACGCCCAAAACAGTATCCATCAAATCGTGCAGAATCAATTAGCGCAAGTTGATACAACGATTAATGAAAACAGCCAGCTACGCTCAGAGGCTTCTAAACCGCAACAGCAGTTTGAGGGCTTTGATAAAGCCGTTAATATTCATAAGCCAGAAGGGCAACAGCAGCTGAACGAAAAAATTCGCTGGATGGTTAACGCCAGAAATACAATGGCAGAGATTCGTTTAGACCCGCCAGAATTGGGCAGTATGCAGGTGCGTGTAAACGTGCAGGGTGATGCGGCTAGCGTAAGCTTTATCGTGCAATCTCAGCAGGCTAAAGACGCCCTTGCCGACACTATGCCAAAACTCAGAGACATGTTATCTGAACAAGGCATCGAACTTGGCGATGCTCAAGTAAGAAAAGATAACTCACAAAACGGTGAAAGTGGTCAGCAACTTGCAAGCCAAAGTGGAAATGGTCAGGGGCAGCGTGGAAATAATGACGCTGAGTTTGATGACGACACTCGAGTGATTGAACAAGCGGTAACGAGAGAAGCAAAAGGCGGTATTGATTATTACGCTTAGCCCTTTTGGCAAGGTGCTTTTTTAGCAGAGTAAGTTTAATACTGCTGGTTTTGACCGAACAGTTAAGCTCAAACAGTGTATATCAGCAAATATCTGCAAATTTTGACTAAGGCAGCATTGCGATTTTTACCTGAAGTCTGATAATACAGGCTTTGTGGTACTAAATAAGATATAGAAGAGATTTCCATGGCAGATGAAGAGTTACAGGTAGAAGAAGGCGGAAAAAAGAAAAGCAAATTGATGCTTATCATCATTATTGCTGTCGTAGTTATCGGCGGTGCGGCCGGTGCTTACTTTTTCCTTTTTGCAGGCAGTGATGAACCTGCGGCAGATCAACTCCCTGAAACAGAGGCCGCAGCTTCTGCAGCGCCAGCAACACAAGGTGGCGGGGCTGAAATTGGAACCGCACTATATGTGGCTATGCCAAGACCTTTTGTGTTTAATGTTCCCGGCGGAGGGCGTGACCGCTTAGTACAAATTAAAGTACAGCTGTTAGTACGTGGTTCTGACAACGAAGAGCTTGTAAAAACACATATTCCTTTAATTGAAGGTACGCTGTTACAAACGTTTAGTATGTCAAATGCTGAAGACTTGGTAACCGAAGCAGGCAAAATAGAACTTCGTGAACAGGCTGTCAGCGAAGTTAAAAAAGCGCTGGAAGAAAACGATATAGGTAGCAACGTAGTGGAGCGAGTGTTATTCACTGGCTTTGTGATGCAGTAGCAGTATGCATATTGTGCATGCGATAACGGGTAGAACACTGTGAGCGATTTATTATCACAAGATGAGATCGACGCCCTATTACACGGCGTGGATGATGTGGAAGAAGAAGAGGTTAGCAGCGATGCTGAATCTGGCGCTTCGACGCTCGAGTATGACTTTTCCTCACAGGATCGCATTGTTCGTGGGCGCATGCCAACCCTTGAGATTGTGAATGAGCGATTTGCTCGCCATATGCGAGTTAGCCTCTTCAACATGATGCGTCGTTCTGCTGAAGTGTCAATCAACGGTATTCAAATGATTAAGTTCGGCGAATACATTCACACATTGTTTGTTCCAACCAGTTTGAATATGGTGCGTTTTCGCCCCTTAAAAGGTACTGGCCTGATTACTATGGAAGCGCGACTTGTATTTATACTGGTTGATAACTTCTTTGGTGGAGACGGACGCTATCATGCAAAAATTGAGGGTAGGGAATTTACGCCTACCGAGCGTCGTATCATTCAAATGTTGCTCAAAATAATATTTGAAGATTATAAAGAGGCATGGGCGCCGGTAATGGACGTCTCTTTTGAATATTTAGATTCAGAAGTTAACCCTGCTATGGCCAACATTGTGAGCCCCACTGAAGTGGTGGTGATAAGCTCGTTTCATATAGAGCTTGACGGTGGCGGTGGTGATTTCCACGTATCATTGCCATACTCGATGCTAGAGCCTATTCGAGAGTTGCTCGATGCGGGTGTACAAAGCGACAAAGAAGATACGGACCTTCGCTGGAGCAAAGCGCTTCGCGACGAAATTATGGACGTCAAAGTGGCGTTAACCACGCACATGCTTGATGTAGATGTGCCGCTGAGAGACGTGATGGAGTTTAAACCGGGCGATATTATTCCTGTTGAAATGCCTGAAACTATCACGGTACTCATCGAAGATTTACCCACATTTAGAGCTAAACTTGGACGCTCAAGAGACAACTTAGCTTTGAAGATTGTAGAGAAAATCGCAAGACCGACTTCTGTGAAGTCTGAGCTGCAATTATTAACCCGTGGCGGGCGCATTATTGATAATGATGCCGAGCTACAAGTACTCGAAGAAGACCTGTAAGGTAAGGGGAGTTCCCATGAGTGAAGACGGTATGGACGATTGGGCTGCAGCCATGGCTGAACAGGCTGATTCAGAAGCAGACCAGGAAGACGGCGAGAACGAAGACGTTCAGGTGGCCGAATTAGATGAATTAACCGATGATGCGCCAATTACTCAGGAAGAGAAAAAGAAGCTAGATACTATTTTAGATATTCCGGTTACTATTTCGATGGAAGTAGGCCGTAGTCAAATTAGTATTCGAAATCTGCTACAGTTGAACCAGGGTTCTGTGGTGGAACTGGATCGCGTAGCCGGTGAGCCACTAGATGTATTAGTAAATGGCACGTTGATTGCTCATGGTGAAGTAGTAGTAGTTAACGACAAATTCGGTATTCGATTAACGGATGTTATTAGTCAAATTGAGAGAATCAAGAAGCTTAGATAAAACTTCTTACATAGTAAGGGGTTGCGCAATGCTGCCCCTTTTCATTAACCAAGTTGCCAGCGCGCAAACCACTCAGTCAATTACCAACCCCACATCTGTACTGTCAATTTTTCTTTCGTTACTGGTTGTTGTTGGCGTTATTTTTGCGCTTGCTTACATCATGCGTCGGTTTAACGTCACTGCCATGGGTAGCAACCACATGAAGGTGGTGGCAAGCATGGTGGCGGGCACCAAAGAAAAAATAATGGTAATACAGGTGGGCGACGAGCAGCACCTTATTGGTGTTACTAGCCATAATATTTCCCACTTAAGTAAACTGGAAAAAAACTTAGATGTGCCGGTGAAGGGCAAGGCCGGAAGTAACCAAGACGCATTTAAACAAAAGCTGGTGGCCGCGATGGCGGGTAAACTGAATCCGCAGGCCGATACGAAGCAAAAGGATAACTAAAAAAATGCGTAATCTAGCGTTTCTATGTATAGCTTTGGTGTCGTTGGCATTGTTTGCTGAGCCTGTGTATGCACAGCAGGGCATATCGGCGGTTACCGTGGTTACCAATGAAGATGGCTCTCAAGACTACACAATGACCCTACAAGCGCTGTTTATTATGACAGCGCTCAGCCTTATTCCTGCATTTATCATGATGATGACATCTTTTACTCGCATTATTGTGGTGTTATCTATTTTGCGCCAGGCCATTGGTTTACAGCAGTCACCCTCTAACCAGATTCTCATAGGCGTGAGCCTGTTTTTGTCTATGTTTATTATGGCTCCTGTATTTGAAGAGGTTAATGAGCGCGCGCTTCAGCCATATTTAAATGAAGAGATGACCAGTCTCGATGCGCTAGAGCAAGCAAAAGGCCCAATGCGGGCGTTTATGCTCTCGCAAACACGGGTAAAAGATTTAGAAACTTTCGTTCGCATAGCGGGTGATGAAGATAAGTACGCCGACACCAATGAGGTGCCGCTCACTATACTTATCCCTGCATTTGTCACCAGTGAGCTCAAAACCGCTTTCCAAATTGGCTTTATGCTGTTCATTCCCTTTCTCATTATCGATTTAGTGGTGGCCTCAATTTTAATGGCAATGGGGATGATGATGCTCTCCCCCATGATAGTGTCACTGCCGTTTAAATTAATGCTCTTTGTCTTAGTTGATGGATGGAATCTTATTTTTGGTACCTTAGCCACTAGCTTTGGTATGGGCGTCTAGGAGGACTTATGTCACCAGAAGTCTTTGTTGAAATACTCAGAGAAGCCATGTTTATGGTTATCATGCTTGTGTCTGCGGTTATCGTACCTAGCCTGATTGTTGGTTTAGTTGTTGCTGTATTCCAAGCCGCGACCTCTATTAACGAGCAAACCATGAGTTTTTTGCCTCGCTTGTTGATTACCCTTCTCGCGCTAAGCTGGGGCGGTAATTGGCTTGTTCAACAGCTAATGGATTTCACCTTTCATATGGTTGAAATGATCCCCCAAGTCGTTGGCTAAAAAATGGGGCAGAAGACGATGTTGGCTGAACAGGCTTGTTGAGTAGAAATATATGTGGGGTAAAAAGGTGAGTGAATTGAGAAACTGGGGTCTCTAGTGGAAGTTGATTTAGCGACAATAAACCAATTCTTGGCCGATTTAATGTTACCGTTTATGCGAATAAGCGGAATGTTTATCGCGATGATTGGCCTCAGCGCTAAATCTATTCCTCCACAGGTTAGGGCGCTACTTGGTATTTTGCTTGCGTTGATTATCATGCCCATGGTGCCCCCTTCTCCAGTGGATGATTTGGTCAGCGCTGGTACTTTTTTGATCATTGTTCAGCAGCTGCTTATCGGTATTGCCATTGGTTTTATTTCAATGATGGTGTTAAACACCTTCGTTTTAGCCGGTCAGATAATTGCCATGCAGACAGGTTTGGGTTTTGCGTCTATCGTAGACCCTGTAAACGGAATTAATGTACCCGCGGTTGGCCAGTTTTATCTTATTTTAGCGACCTTGTTGTTCTGGACCCTCGATGGGCATTTGTCCATGATTCAAATGATTGTGATGAGCTTTGAGGCCTTTCCAATCGGAGAGGCTTGGTGGACGGGAGAACAGTTTAAAGGCATTGCTCATTGGGGAGGTTGGATGTTTGTATCTGCCATTACATTGTCGCTAGCACCTATCGTCTCATTGCTGGTGGTTAACCTTGCCTTTGGTGTTATGACAAAAGCGGCCCCCCAGTTAAATATTTTCAGTATTGGTTTTTCTATAGCGCAGATGATGGGGTTACTTATCATCTGGATAACCCTAGGTAACTTTACGGCGCACTTTGAGATCCAGTGGATGCGGGCTCAGCAATATATGTGCGAGCTGTTGCGAATATGTTCTTAGATTTCAGAAATGACTATGTTGGTTTGAGAAGTTAGATGTCAGATTCAGCAGAAAAAACAGAAGACCCCACGGGGAAAAAACTCGAGGATGCCCGAAAAAAAGGGCAGATTGCGCGATCCCGTGAGTTATCCACCACGTTAGTGCTTATTATCAGTGCCGTCATGTTCTTATTTGTGGGAAGTTGGATTGCTGAATCGGTTTTCACACTGACTCGCCGCATGTTTATTTTGTCTCGTGACGAAACCTACGACACCACGCATATGTTAGCTGCGTGGGGAGACGCATTTACTACTATCAGCGGACCTGTACTTTTGTATATGGTTGTGGCCATGATTGCCGGTATCTATGGTTCAATTGCCTTAGGAGGCTATAACTTTACATGGAGCGGTGCAAAACCAAAAGCCTCCAAAATAAGCCCAATTCAAGGCTTTAAGCGCATGTTTGGCACTAATGGCTTGGTGGAGTTACTTAAGTCAATCGCTAAGGTTATCACCATAATCGGCATGGCTATTGCCGCACTGCTTTTCTTTCAAGACGAAGCTCTGCATCTGGATATGGAGCTCTATCCTGGCAACATTTTCCACGCCCTTGATATGCTTAAATGGGCATTTTTACTTCTTGTGTGCGGCATGATCCCTATTGCGCTTATTGATGTGCCTTATCAAATGTATAAGCACAACGAAGAAATGAAAATGACCAAGCAAGAGGTCAAAGACGAGCGCAAAAACGCAGAAGGCGACCCTATGGTGAAAGGGCGTATACGCCGTTTACAATATCAGGCAGCCTCTAAACGAGTGATGCAAGAAGTGCCCAATGCTGACGTGGTTGTCACTAACCCCACCCATTTTTCTGTGGCAATTAAATATGACGATAATGGCAACCGAGCCCCTGTTGTTATTGCTAAAGGGGCTGATGAGCTTGCTATGCACATAAGAAAAATCGCCACGGCCAATGATGTGCCGCTCATACCGTCGCCTATGTTAGCCCGCGCTATTTTTTATTCAACAGAAGTTGACGATGAAGTACCCAACGCATTGTTTATGGCTGTGGCTCAGGTACTGGCCCACGTCTACCAGCTAAAAGCGCATAGAGCTGGAAAGGGCAAGCGTCCTAAGCCTTTAAAACGAGACTTACCTATACCTCCAGAATATCGTCGCTAGAGCATCTTTTATTTTATAAAAAAACTAAAGCTGGCACGTTAGTTGTTATATCTCTATCAGATTAACGTTAAGCGTCAATTTTCTGATAGAGAGACATCCAACGATGCAGTTATCCGGCTATCTTCAGCGGTTCGATAAGAATCAGTTGCAAAACTTCACTAGTGGCTTAGGTGCCCCCATAGTTTTGCTTGCCATTATGGGTATGGTCATTCTACCCATGCCCCCCTTTCTTCTAGACGTGTTGTTCAGCTTCAATATTGCATTGTCATTGGTCATTATTCTGGTGGCGGTATTAACGCAAAAGCCTGTCGATTTCGGTATTTTTCCACTTGTATTGCTTATCGCCACGGTATTGCGCCTTGCTTTGAACGTGGCTTCCACGCGGGTTGTGTTGTTGTACGGCCATGAAGGCGGCGACGCTGCGGGGAAGGTTATTGAAGCCTTTGGTGCAGTGGTTATTGGTGGTAACTACGCGGTAGGTATCGTGGTATTTGCTATCTTACTGATTATCAATTTTAAAGTAGTTACCGCCGGTGCGGGGCGAATTTCTGAGGTGAACGCTCGCTTTACCCTTGATGCAATGCCTGGAAAACAAATGGCCATAGACGCCGATTTAAACGCCGGATATATCGACCAAGACCAAGCCCGGGAGCGCCGTGAAGAAATAACCGCAGAAGCAGATTTTTACGGTTCTATGGATGGTGCGTCAAAATTTGTTAAGGGTGATGCTGTTGCTGGCCTGTTTATTATGCTTATCAACATCGTTGGCGGACTGTTTATCGGGATAATTCAATATGGCTTGTCATTTGGCGATGCAATTGAAATATATACGCTGCTGACTATTGGCGACGGCTTGGTCGCTCAAATACCTTCACTGCTTTTGTCGGTTGCTACCGCGATTATTGTGACTCGTGAGAATGAGTCTCAAGAAATGGGTAAAGAAATTCGCGGGCAGCTTGGTAATAACCAAGCGCTGTACATAGCCTCAGGCGTGTTATTCGTCATGGGAATTATACCGGGAATGCCCCATGTTGCGTTTCTTGGTTTCTCTTTTCTTATTGCTGGTGTTGCTTATTTTCAAACTCACAACGCGAAGAAAAAAGCGGCTGAGCCACAAGTGCCAGACACGCTGTCACGAGACGAGTCAGTCGCGCCAGAGGTAAAAGAGCTTGGTTGGGACGATGTACAGCAGGTAGACACAATCGGTCTCGAAGTGGGTTACCGCCTAATACCATTAGTCGATAAGTCCCAAGGGGGCGAGCTATTAACTCGTATTAAAGGGGTACGTAAAAAACTGTCTCAAGAATTGGGTTTCCTTATTCCCCCTGTGCATATTCGAGATAACCTCGACTTAGAGCCCAATACTTACACCATTGCGATGCTTGGCGTTACCATTGGCGATTCAGTAATAAGCCATGATGAAGAGCTAGCAATTAATCCGGGACAAGTATTTGGCAAGTTAGAGGGAAGGGCAACAAAAGATCCTGCCTTCGGTCTTGATGCGGTATGGATTAAACCGAACAAGCGAGAGCACGCACAAACACTTGGTTACACCGTAGTCGATGCTGCAACGGTAGTCGCAACACACCTAAGTCAGCTGCTGACGAATAATGCCTATCAGCTTTTAGGCCACGAAGAGGCGCAGCAGCTTCTCGATATGCTAGCGAAGCAACACCCTAAACTCGTAGAGGGATTAGTACCTGACATACTCCCTCTTAGTACGGTAGTTAAAATACTGCAAACGCTGCTGTTTGAAGGTGTGCCAATTCGTGACATGCGAACTATCGTTCAAACGTTAAGTGAGTATGGAACCCGCAGCCAAGACCCAGATGTGTTGGTGTCGGCGGTGCGAATTGCCCTTAAGCGCCTAATAGTTCAGGAAATAACTCAAGGTTCTAAAGAGATACCTGTCATAACCTTGGCGCCAGAGTTGGAACAGATGTTGCACCAGTCACTTCAAGCAGGTGGCGAAGATGGCGCTGGTATCGAACCAGGCTTGGCAGATAAGTTGCAAAAATCACTGCAACAAGCCAGTCAGCAGCAAGAACTTGAAGGAGAGCCCGCGGTGCTTCTTACTTCAGGAATGCTAAGACCGGTGTTATCACGCTTCCTTAAGTATTCTGTTGTTGGGTTACATGTGCTTTCTTATCAAGAAGTACCCGACGACAAGCAGATAAAAATAGTCAGTTCGGTCGGTCAATAATCTGACGCTGGGTGAGTGGAGAGGTTGCAATGAAAATAAGACGATTTTTTGGCAAAGATATGCGCGAGGCGTTAAGCCAAGTAAAGGCTGAGTTAGGTAGCGATGCGGTTATCATGTCAAATCGCAAAGTGGCTGATGGCATCGAACTTGTAGCAGCTTATGATAAAGAGCCAGAAGCAAAGCTAAATATTAGTAAACCTTCCGGTGCACCTTCTTCACCAACGTCTTCTAAGCAAAATCCTACACCGAGTCTTAGCGAGATTATTGGCGATGATGGTCCAGACAGCCTAAAGGCGCTGCTTGAAAAGCAACATGGCGCGGGACAAGGCGCATCACAAGATGTCATGCAACCTACATCCGCAAATGCACAGCATGCCAATGATATTGCATCCCACCTTAATTTCTCCGACGCATTCATTGACGAGGTTGAAGCACAGCAACCTGTTGACAGGCATACGGGCCCAAGTGAGTACCAAAGACACAGCGAAGCATTCCCTTCTCATCAAGCGTCGAGCATTGAAGAAGCGCCAGCTGCACCGTCTGATGAGCTTGCACAGATAAAAGAAGAGCTAGCGTCGTTAAGAGGGGTACTACAGCACCAAGTGGCTGACTTAATGGAGGCAAAGCAGACTCGTCAAAAACCCGTTCATCAGTATTTGATCACTCGCTTAACCGATATGGGGCTTAGCAAAGCATTATCTAAGCAACTAATCAGTTACACGCCTTCGCATTATAACGAGAGAGATGCGTGGGTTTATCTTCTTAACCTATTGGCTAATCGATTAAATGTAACAGGTAACGATATACTTACCGCGCAGGGTGCTGTTGCATTAGTCGGTCCAACGGGTACGGGTAAAACAACCACAGTGGCGAAATTGGCCGCTCGCTATGCACAAAAGTATGGCGCAGATTCTGTGGCAATGATCACCATTGATACCTATCGTATTGCGGCGTATGAGCAACTTGCAACTTACGGCAAGATTATTGGCTGTACGGTGAGAAAAGCGCAATCAAGTGAAGAACTTTCAGATTTATTGTTCCAACTTCGTCATAAACGACTAGTATTGATTGATACGGCTGGATTTAGTCAACGAGATAGTCGATTAATTAAGCAAATAAAGCATTTTGACAACGGTCAGATGCCCGTAGTGAAAAAATATTTAGTCGCGCAGGCAAATACACAATATCCTGCATTACAGCGTATCATTAGAGCGTATGACGACATCGAACTAAGTGGTTGTATTTTCACAAAGTTAGATGAGTGCTATTCTTTAGGAGAGGTACTCAGTGCGGCAGTCGAGTATCAGTTACCGGTTAGCTATGTCACCGACGGTCAGAAAGTACCTGAAGACATTAAGATTGCAGAAGCGAAATCTTTAGTTTCAGCTGCTGCAAAGCTTTATAAAAAATATGGTTTGGATCATACTAGTAATAACAACGATATTAAAACAGCATAAGTAGTATGATTGACGACCAAGCGAGTAGCTTAAGAAAAATGAAGCAATCACGGTTAATCAAAGTTATCGCCGTCACCGGAGGCAAAGGTGGCGTAGGTAAAACAAATATTACGCTTAACACAGCAATTGCTATGGCTAAGCAAGGTAAACGTGTGATGGTTCTTGATGCCGACTTAGGATTGGCAAACGTAGATGTCATGTTGGGCCTTCGCGTTGAAAAGAACTTATCTCATGTTTTGTCCGGTGAGTGCACGCTAGATGATGTACTGGTTACTGGTCCCCACGGTATTAAAATTGCACCTGCAACATCGGGAACTCAGTCGATGGCAGAGCTTTCAACGACCCAGCATGCGGGCTTGATACGTGCGTTTAGTGAACTTCGTACGCCTATTGATGTGTTGCTTGTCGATACTGCCGCGGGTATTTCTGACATGGTGCTCAGCTTTGCAAAAGCCTCTCAAGACATCATGGTAGTAGTGTGCGATGAACCCACTTCACTTACCGATGCCTACGCGCTTATTAAATTGCTAAACCGCGAGCACGGTGTATTTCGCTTCAAAATAGTGGCGAACATGGTGAGGGACGTGCGTGAGGGGCAAGAACTATTCAGCAAATTGAGTAAAGTAACAGGGCGCTTCTTAGATGTTGCGCTAGAATTAGTTGCAACAATACCGTTTGATGAAAATATTCGCCGTGCAGTTAGAAAGCAAACTGCTATAGTCGATGCCTATCCAGGCTCACCTGCTGCTGTTGCGATAAGTCAGCTAGCGAATAGAGCGGCATCATGGCCAATACCGGCTCAGCCAGGTGGTCACTTAGAGTTTTTCATTGAGCAATTAATTGCAGAAAAAGCAGTAGGGAATCAGCGTTGAATAGTAAGGCGGCAGCTTATCAACAACAAACTGATAAGTCGCAGTTAGTAGAGCGACACGCGCCTCTTGTGAAGCGCATAGCGCATCATCTAATAGCGCGACTCCCTGCCAGTGTGCTCGTTGATGACCTTATTCAGTCTGGCATGATTGGATTGCTAGAGGCCGCTCGAAACTTTGACGGTTCGAAAGGCGCAAGCTTTGAAACGTTCGCGGGTATTCGCATTCGCGGTGCTATGTTAGACGAAATTCGCAAAGGTGACTGGACGCCGCGCTCTGTGCATAGAAACGGGCGCGCCATTACAGACGCCATCTCTCGTGTAGAGGGCGAAACGGGAAGAGATGCAAGAGATGTTGATATTGCTGCTAAGCTAAACGTAAGCTTGCAGGACTATCATCAAATGCTCAACGAGGTAAATGCAGGTAAGCTAGTTGGGATTGAAGATTTAGGTGTTTCAGAAGATGTGATTACTACTGAGCAAAGTAGAGGTAGTGATGCACCGCTGGAAGATCTTATGCAAGGGGCGTTTCAAAAGTCGCTTGCGCAAGCAATCACCACGTTACCAGAGCGAGAAGCGATCGTGCTTTCTTTATACTATGATGAAGAATTGAACCTAAGAGAAATCGGTGAAGTTCTTGATGTAAGTGAATCGAGAGTAAGTCAAATTCACAGTCAGGCCATGTTAAAACTCAAATCTCGAATGAAGTCGTGGCAAGCTGACGAAGAATAGAAATTAAAACAATTAACCCCTCACTGGAGGCTATTTTGGATAAGAGCATGAAGATTCTCGTGGTCGATGACTTTTCAACCATGAGACGTATCATAAAAAACCTACTAAAAGATTTGGGTTTCGCAAACATCCAGGAAGCGGACGACGGAAATACGGCGTTACCTATGCTACAGCAGGGTGATTTCGATTTTGTTGTAACCGACTGGAACATGCCAGGCATGCAGGGTATCGATTTGCTTAGGGCAATTCGTGCCGATGACAAGCTGAAGCACTTGCCGGTACTAATGGTAACCGCTGAAGCGAAGAAAGAACAAATTGTTGCCGCTGCGCAAGCAGGCGTGAATGGCTATGTCGTTAAGCCATTTACTGCAGCTACATTGAAAGAAAAGCTAGATAAAATATTCGAACGTTTAGGTTGATCCAGACGCTCACCAGAGAAACGAGGTTTACTGGATGACAACGAATACAAACGTTCCACTTTCATTAGAAGAAGCTAAGCAACTCGTTGTTTATCTTGAAGCTGGTGATAATGCGTCGGCTAATGCACTGTTTGAAGCGGCGTCAATGAAAGAAAATGTAGAGCTTTTCGCTGAGGTAGGAAAGCTAACGCGCCAACTTCACGACGCGCTGAACAATTTTCAAATAGACGATCGCATAAAGAATTTAGCGACAGACGATATTCCCGATGCGCAATCTCGCCTAACTTACGTTATTGAAGAAACTGAGAAAGCTGCCAACACTACCATGGATGCGGTAGAGGCGAGCATGCCTATAGCTGAACTGCTAGCTTCTCGCATTGACAGCGTGATGCCTGAGTGGAAAAAGCTCATGACTCGCCAGATTGAAGTGGGTGAATTCAAAGTTTTATGTAAAGACTTAGACGAATTGTTAGAAGACGGTGCTTCGCAGTCGGCTAAACTTACACAACTGCTAACTGAAGTATTAATGGCACAGGGTTATCAAGACCTTACAGGTCAGGTTATCCGCCGCGTTATCGACTTAGTAAAAGAAGTTGAAGAGAGCTTAGTCAACATGCTTACCATGTTTGGCGAGCGAGATGGTTCAGAACAAACTAAACCATTAAGCCCTGAGGCCGATAAGGCTGAAGGTGTGAAAGCAGAGGGTCCGATTATTGACGCTGAAACGCGTGATGATGTTGTATCGGGCCAGGATGATGTTGATGATCTTCTGTCGAGCTTAGGTTTTTAGGGGAGCGGGCGCATGTCGTTTGATGTTGACGAGGAAATACTACAGGACTTTCTAGTTGAAGCTGGAGAGATACTTGAACAATTACAAGAACAGCTCGTTGATCTTGAGAACAATCCTGAAGATGCGAATTTGCTTAACGCAATTTTTCGCGGATATCATACAGTTAAAGGCGGAGCGGGATTTTTATCGCTCACCGAGTTAGTTGAAATTTGTCATGGCGCCGAGAACGTTTTCGATGTTATGAGAAATGGCCAGCGTACGCTCACGCCAGAGTTAATGGATATTATTCTACAGGCTACAGACGTAGTGGTAGATATGTTTGAGCGGGTAAAATCCCAAGAACCATTGGAACCTGCCGACGCCAAACTTGTAGATACTCTGCACAAGTTGAGCAAACCAGAGTCACCGGACGAAAATATTTTTGATACCGATGAATCTGCACCAAGTGCTCAACCTGAAATAGCCTCTGAACCTGAACCCGAACTTGAATTCGACTTCGTAGACGAGGCGCCTGCTCCGGCAAGCTCTGGTGGGGATATTGACGAAATCAGTGAAGATGAATTCGAGGCTTTACTTGATGAACTCCACGGTTCCTCTGCGCCTGGGAAATCGGCCCCAGGCCAATCGGCCACAGGCACCAAAAGCGAAGCGAAAGCATCTGCTGCGCCAAGCTCTGATGTAACAAGCCCTGATGTATCTTCGAGCAGTGGCGATGATATTACCGACGATGAGTTTGAAGCCCTTCTTGATGACCTTCACGGTAAAGGCAAGTTCAGCGCCGCAGAAGAAAGCGCTGCACCCAGTCAGCCAGCGCCACAATCCACATCTGCGTCCGGCGATGAAGAAATTACTGACGATGAATTTGAAGCGCTGCTAGACCAACTTCACGGTTCAGGGCAAGGCCCAACCGTTCAAAGCGCCTCAGATACCAAAGCACCAGAGCCTAATGTTGATAAAGCGGCGACTGAAGCTATACAAAAGGCAAAGCAATCTGCACCCGCTGCGGCTAAAGCGGCACCTGCTGCGTCAGCGCCCAGTAAGGCAGCATCTGCAGCCCCAGCAAGTAAAGATGCTGGTAAGAAAGACGAGAAGAAAGCTTCACCTAGCTCACCGCCAGCTGAAACCACCGTTCGTGTTGATACTAAACGCTTAGATCAAATAATGAATATGGTGGGCGAACTGGTACTCGTTCGTAATAGATTGATAAGCCTTGGTATAAACACCAACGATGAGAGCATGTCTAAGGCGATAGCAAACTTAGATGTGGTTACCGGAGACCTACAGGGCGCGGTAATGAAAACTCGGATGCAGCCAATTAAGAAAGTATTTGGCCGCTTCCCAAGGGTTGTTCGTGATTTAGCGCGAAGTCTCAAAAAAGAGATTACCCTAGAGCTTGAAGGTGAAGAAACAGATTTAGATAAAAACTTGGTGGAAGCACTCGCCGATCCGCTGGTTCACTTGGTGAGAAACTCCGTCGACCACGGTGTGGAAATGCCAGATGACCGTGCAGCTTCTGGCAAACCAAGAATGGGAACGGTTAAGCTATCTGCATCGCAGGAAGGCGATCACATTTTACTTACCATCGAAGACGACGGTAAGGGCATGGACCCTGAAAAATTAAAAGAAATTGCTATCAGTCGCGGTGTGCTAGACGCCGACGCTGCAGCGCGAATGTCAGACGTTGAGGCGTTTAATCTTATTTTTGCACCGGGCTTCTCTACGAAAACGGAAATTAGCGATATTTCCGGTCGTGGCGTTGGCATGGACGTGGTGAAAACTAAGATAAATCAGCTCAATGGTACGGTAAATATCGACTCTCAGCTCGGTAAGGGCACTCGTTTAGAGATAAAAGTTCCACTTACCCTAGCTATTTTGCCGACGCTGATGATTATAATTGGTAAGCAAACCTTCGCGTTACCTCTAGGCTCTGTCAGTGAAATAATTAACATGGACATCAAAAAGACCAATACGGTTGATGGACAGTTAACAATGATAGTTCGCTCTAAAGCCATACCGTTATTTTTCCTTGGCGACTGGCTAATCAGAGGGCCTAAGTCTATCGAGAGAGAGAAAGGACATGTGGTCGTGGTGCAAGTTGGTACCCGACAAGTTGGTTTTGTTGTCGATGCATTAATAGGGCAAGAAGAAGTGGTGATCAAGCCATTGGATGCGCTGCTACAAGGCACTCCAGGAATGGCAGGCGCAACAATAACCTCAGACGGTGGTATTGCGTTGATCTTAGATATTCCAAGCCTTCTGAAGCGGTATGCTCGTAAGCCATAATAAGCTGGTTTACAAACAATAGGAAAAGTAATCCATGGTCTTTAAAGTCCTGGTCGTGGACGACTCAACGTTTTATCGTCGTCGAGTAAGAGAAATACTCGATGAAGATAGAGAGTTAGAGGTTGTAGGTGAAGCTAGAAACGGCAGAGATGCCCTTGATAAAATTAAAGAGCTATCTCCCGACGTAATTACGATGGACGTTGAAATGCCCGTTATGGACGGCATTTCGGCGGTTAAAGCCATCATGGAAAATAAGCCCATCCCTATTTTAATGTTTTCTTCGTTAACCCATCATGGGGCGCAAGCAACGTTAGATGCATTAGAAGCAGGTGCACTCGATTTTCTACCGAAGAAATTTGAAGATATAGCGCAAGATAGAAAAGATGCGACGCGACTGTTGTGTACCAAAGTTCGTTTGATTGCGCGCAGAGGTATAGGGCTGAAACGCCCCACGTTTAGATCTGAGGAAACCCGACGATTACCCCCTAATGCACCGAAACAGGCCTTTTTTAAAACGTCTGGATTGCTTTCGGGTCATAAAGACGCAGCTAAGCAGCCTACGGTTTCGTCGGTTAAAGCAACGGGTAAGCGATATAAGTGCCTTGCCATTGGCGCTTCAACGGGTGGTCCGGTAGCGCTGCAAAAAGTGCTAATGCCTTTACCCTCAGATTTTCCGTATCCAATTATTTTAGTTCAGCACATGCCTGGCACTTTTACGACGGCGTTTGCGCAGCGGTTAGATGCAAACTGTAAAATAGGCGTGAAAGAAGCTGAACACGGAGACATTTTAATGCCTGGTCAGGCTTACTTGGCCCCTGGCGGTAGACAAATGCTCATTGAAACTGTGGGCGGGCAAAAAAAGATTGCTATTGTCGATGCTAGCAGTGCTGACAAGGTTAACTACAAGCCAAGTGTTGACCTTACCTTTAGCTCGTTAGAGCGGGCTTTCTCTGGCGACGTATTGGGGATAATTCTCACCGGTATGGGAGCCGACGGGCGCGAGGGCTGTAGAAAGTTAAAAGAAAAAGGCGCTACAATTTGGGCTCAGGATCAAGACTCCTGTGTGGTTTACGGCATGCCTCAAGCGGTTGCCGTGGCGAATATATCAACGCAAAATATTAATGTTGATGATATGAGCAACTGCATTCTTTGTGAAATGCGTTAGTGTATTAATCGTGTAGTGGACTTTATGTCGTGAAGGTATGGACAGTAGCAAATCAAAAGGGTGGGGTAGGTAAAACTACTACCACCGTGAGTTTAGGCGGTTTGCTCGCGCAGCAAGGTAAGCGCGTGTTACTCATTGATACTGACCCTCACTCATCGTTAAGTTACTATTTTGGTATCGATGCTGAAGCGCTAAGTCATTCGGTTTACGACATTTTTATTAAGTCTGCCAGTTTAACGGCCGATAACGTTTTAGATTGCCTCTGCCCAACCAAAATAGATAATCTCTATGTACTACCGGCAACAATGGCGCTTGCTACCCTTGATAGAACCATGGGGAGTGAACAGGGCATGGGCTTAGTGCTTAAGAAAGCGCTAGCAAAAGTCGACAACGAATTTGATGTGGCTATTATCGATTGTCCACCTGTATTAGGTGTGTTGATGGTGAATGCACTGGCAGCGTGTGACAAGGTTATCGTGCCGACACAAACCGAATACCTGGCGTTAAAAGGTTTAGATAGAATGATTCGTACAATGGAAATAATGGGGCGCTCATTGGGCAAAAGTTTTGATACCTGCATTATTCCAACCATGTTCGATAAACGAACAAACGCGGCCCTTGAATCGCGTAAGCGCTTAATGAGCGATTACGGTGAGCGTGTTTGGGAAGGCGTTATCCCGGTTGATACGCATTTTAGAGATGCCAGCTTGGTGCAATTGCCCATTTCAGCGGCCTATCCGAAAACACGAGGCGTTGCGGCCTACGGTAAACTGCTTGAAGTGTTAGGGAAATAATGAGCGATGAGTAAGCAGTCTCCGTTTGCACGTGAAGACGTGATGGAAGCGTATTTAGATGGTTTGCTCAAAGAGCCTGCAGTGGCTGACGACGCAACCGCACGGGCAGCTAAGCTGCTTGAGCAAGCTTCTCATCACATTACTGAGGAGCGGTTAGTTAAAGATACTATACCGCTGCCTCAAGATAACGATGTGATTGATGCCGTTACATTGAAAGCTGAGCAAAACGTTTCTGAGCACGGCATTTATGAAAAGAATAGCTTACGTGAACTAAGTAGTGCGAAAGATAGCCGTCAATTAACAGAACACGAAAACGTAGCTGATTCCAGTGTAAAAACGCCTGGGGTTATCACCACAGATGAACTGGAAATTAGAGATTCTTCGTCTACTGAAAAAGGTCGCGATGAAGAAACAATAGCTGCAAAAACGAAGGTTGCACTACAAGATAGTCTAGACTTTCGTTTTCAGGCGTTATTTTTTGAAGTGGCAGGGTTAACCCTTGCCGTTCCATTAACCACCCTTGGTGGAATTCACCAAATAGATAAAATTGCACCACTTTTTGGAAAACCTGACTGGTTTATGGGTGTAATGTTGCACAGAGAGTCTAAACTAAGTGTAGTAGACTCAGCAAAGTGGGTAATGCCAGAAAAATATACCGAAGAACTCGCTGAATCTCTTAACTATCGATACATGATCATGTTGGGAGAAAGCGAATGGGGATTAGCTAGCGAAAAGCTAGTTAACACCGTAAATTTAACAAAAGATGATGTCAAATGGCGCGGATCCACTGGTAAACGTCCTTGGTTAGCGGGGATGGTTAAAGAAAAGATGTGTGCATTAATTGACGTTGAAGAATTAATATCTATGCTTAACAAAGGCTTAGGCAGCAACGACCAGACGCCATAGTACGGGAGCCAGGTTCATGAGCGACGAAAAGATGAAAAATAACGGCACTGACAGCAACGATGAAGTCCTTCAGTGGGTGACATATCGCCTAGGTGATGAAACATACGGTATTAATGTAATGCAGGTACAAGAAGTATTGCGTTATACCGAAATAGCGCCGGTGCCCGGTGCGCCTGACTATGTGTTAGGAATAATAAACCTGCGTGGTAACGTTGTTACGGTTATCGATACGCGAGCACGCTTTGGTTTACCTCCTACTGAAGTTACCGACAATACGCGTATTGTTATCATAGAGTCTGATGAACAAGTCGTTGGCATACTCGTCGATAGCGTCGCTGAAGTGGTGTATCTGAAGTCGTCTGAAATCGATAGTGCGCCAAACGTAGGCACTGAAGAAAGTGCTAAGTTTATACAAGGCGTAAGCAATCGCGATGGCGAGCTTCTTATCTTAGTCGATTTGAACAAGTTGCTAAGCGATGAAGAGTGGGACGAGCTGAGTAGTATTTAGTGAGTAGGCTTTAGTAAGTACTATGTAGTGAAAGTAGAGCTGATGGCACGTGTGCCGTCAGCTCCCCCTTGTATCCCTGTCTCATTTAGGTGTGTCGCATATGGACTTGCAGCTTGCTGCTCTGTCACTGGTTGAATGTATACTCGCGATAATCAGTTTTTTACTTATTATCGCCGTTATAGTGCTTTATACAAAACTTCGCAAAACAACTGAATTGTTAGAAAACCTTACCGTCAAGGTCTCAACAGAGCTGTCGAACATTGCTGTCCAAGTTAATGATGCTAACAACCAGCAATCTGAAATTCAGGCTAGAAGCGTTGTGATCAGTAAGCATTTACAGCGTATTGATGAAAAGCAGCAAGACGTGGACAATCAACTTCGAGAGCTAAAGTTTCAAGATCCATCGTTGAAGCTGTATCAGCGGGCTGCTGATTTAGTCAAACAAGGCGCCACGATTGAGGAAATCATTGAAACCTGCGATATTCCCCGTGCCGAAGCCGAGATGCTTGTTATGGTGCACAAGTCGGGCAGCTAATTTTTTAGTGCTGCTATCTATATAAGTCTTAGTCACTCTATTCCTTTGTGTTGATGGTGCGTGATGCGCGCATGCCACTTATATATTTTCTAATCTTTCTTACTCTTATCTAGCGCTCATACACTTCCCTCCCAGTTTCCTCCACTTCCCTACCAACTTTGCGTTTAGACGTCTAGACGTAAAGATGTTGACATATTCACAGTATTCGCCACAATACAGTTATCGTTTTTTTTGACTGGAGTTATTTATGCCAATCCGTATCCCTGTGCAACTACCTGCTCAGAATGTCTTGTTAGGTGAAAACATATTCACTATGGATATGGATAGAGCGGCGAGTCAGGAAATTCGTCCTCTTGAAGTGGGTATCCTTAATTTAATGCCCAATAAGATAGAGACAGAAGTGCAGTTACTGAGATTGTTGTCTAATACGCCATTGCAAATTAATGTGGACTTTATTCGCATCGATAACCAAGCACCAAAAAATACACCACAGTCTCATATGGATGCCTTCTACCACGAGTTTTCAAGCGTAGCGAATAAAAAGTATGACGGGCTGATTGTCACGGGCGCCCCCCTTGCTTTACTCGATTATGAAGAGGTGAAGTATTGGGAAAATATGAAAACTATTTTGGAATGGGCCCAGCGCCACGTTAACTCAACCCTCTATTTGTGCTGGGCTGCTCACGCCGCGATGTATCATTTCTACGGCGTGACGCGGGAGCTTCGAAACGAAAAATTTTCAGGCGTATACCAGCACAATGTTAACGATCCAAACAACGAATTACTGCGTGGATTTGACTCTCCCTTCGCAGCACCACACTCTCGTTACGGTCACATAGACACATCACTTTATAATAGTGTTGAAGGTCTTAATGTGGTGGCTGAATCAGAAGAGGTGGGAGCTTATATTGTCGCATCAGAAGACAAACGGATGGTGTTTGTTACCGGACACCCCGAGTACGACCCCGACACGCTAAAAGACGAATATCTGCGTGACGTGCAAGCTGGTCAACACCCAGCGGTGCCGAACAATTATTTCACTGACAATGACCCAACTAAACCGCCTTTAGTTCAATGGCGCTCCCATGGAAGTCTATTGTTTACAAATTGGCTTAACTATTACGTTTATCAAACAACGCCGTACGATTTAAGTCAGTTAGCTGAAAAACCACAGCCAAAGAGGTAACGCGTGAGTAACGATTTAGATTCGAAAGCACGAGCTAGTCTAGCCAGTGCCGCAAAAGAAAGAATTTTAATTCTTGATGGCGCCATGGGCACCATGATCCAACGCCATAAGCTAGAAGAAGATGACTATCGCGGCGACCAATTTGCCGATTGGCATTGTGATGTTCAGGGGAACAACGACCTGCTTGTATTAACTCAGCCTGATCTTATCTACCAAATCCATTGCGATTACTTAGAGGCAGGTGCTGACATAATCGAGACAAATACGTTTAATGCTACCACCATAGCTATGGCCGATTACGATATGGAAGCCATATCTCGTGATATTAACGTGGCAGCTGCGAAACTTGCTAAGAAAGCTGCGCAACAATACAGTCTAAAAACACCGGACAAGCCACGTTACGTTGCGGGCGTGCTAGGGCCTACCAACCGCACCGCTTCAATATCCCCAGATGTAAATGACCCGGGCAAACGAAACGTCACCTTTGACGAATTAGTTAACGCGTACAGCGAGTCTACCGAAGCACTGATTGAAGGTGGTGCTGACCTCATTATGCTTGAAACCATTTTCGATACGCTAAATGCAAAAGCGGCGGCCTTTGCTGTAGAGCAAACCTTTGAAAAAATGGGTATAACCCTGCCGGTTATGGTATCGGGAACGATCACCGATGCATCGGGGCGCACACTATCAGGTCAAACCGCCGAAGCGTTTTATTACTCTATGCGTCATATTAGCCCATTTTCTTTCGGACTTAATTGTGCATTAGGCCCTGATCTTCTGCGACAGTATGTTGATGAAGTTGCCACTATTTCAGAGTGTTTAATTTCAGCACACCCCAATGCTGGGCTGCCCAATGAGTTTGGTGAATACGATATGGAAGGCCCAGAAATGGCCGAACATATCAAAGAGTGGGCGGAATCTGGCTTAGTCAATATTGTGGGAGGCTGCTGTGGAAGTACGCCTGAGCACATAAGCGATATAGCCAACGCCGTTGCGGGCATTAAGCCTCGTCAAGTTCCAGCATTTGAACCTAAAATGCGTCTGTCAGGCCTAGAGCCATTTGTACACTAGGAGGGCAATGTGAGCGCAGATTTTTCTACATTTATAAATATTGGTGAAAGAACCAACGTAACCGGATCAGCTCGATTCAAACGGCTCATTTTGGACGGTGACTACGAAGCAGCGCTCGACGTTGCTCGTCAACAAGTTGAGAACGGTGCGCAAATCATCGATATCAACATGGATGAGGCGATGCTCGATTCAGAGCAGGCAATGGTGACGTTTTTAAACCTTATTGCGTCTGAGCCTGACATAAGCCGAGTGCCTATCATGATTGACTCCTCAAAATGGGACGTCATTGAGGCCGGTCTTAAATGCGTACAGGGCAAAGCTATTGTTAACTCCATAAGCCTTAAAGAGGGTGAGGCGCTTTTCATTGCACAAGCGAAAAAAATCAAACGATATGGCGCCGCTACGGTTGTTATGGCGTTTGATGAAAAAGGCCAAGCAGACACCCAAAAGCGCAAAGTTGAAATCTGTCAACGAAGCTACAAAGTACTCACTGAGCAAGTTGGATTTCCTCCCGAAGATATTATTTTTGACCCGAACATTTTTGCTGTCGCAACCGGCATTGAAGAGCATGATAACTACGCGGTCGACTTTATTGAGGCAACACGTGTTATCCGCAAAACGTGCCCCTATGCGCACATTTCCGGTGGCCTTTCCAATATTTCATTTTCGTTTCGTGGCAATAACCCTGTTCGCGAAGCTATGCATTCGGTTTTTCTTTTCCACGCTATTCGAGCGGGGATGGACATGGCCATCGTTAATGCCGGTCAGCTTGAGGTGTACGATGAAATTCCCAAGGCACTTCGTGAGGCGGTAGAAGACGTCATATTAAACAGGCGCAGCGATGGCACCGAGCGACTACTCGAAATAGCCCCACAATTCCAAGGCGATGGAAAGGCGGCGGCAAAAGAAGATCTTACTTGGCGAGAACAAAACGTTAGTAAACGCTTAGAGCATGCTTTGATAAAAGGGATTACCGATTACATTATTGATGATACCGAAGAAGCGCGTTTAGAGGCTGAACGCCCGTTACACGTTATTGAAGGCCCGCTCATGGATGGGATGAATGTCGTCGGGGATTTATTTGGCGAAGGCAAGATGTTCTTACCCCAGGTAGTTAAATCTGCCCGAGTAATGAAAAAAGCAGTTGCTCACCTACAGCCATACATAGAAGCTGAGAAGTCTGACGATAATAAAAGTAACGGTAAAATATTACTGGCCACCGTAAAAGGTGATGTTCACGATATCGGCAAAAATATTGTTGGTGTTGTTTTGCAGTGTAATAACTTTGAAGTTATTGATATGGGTGTCATGGTGCCCGCGGCAAATATTCTTCAAAAAGCGAAAGAAGAAAATGTGGATATGATTGGTCTTTCGGGGCTCATTACGCCGTCGCTAGATGAAATGGTGTACGTGGCTAAAGAGATGGAGCGCCAAGGTTTTGATATGCCACTGCTTATCGGTGGTGCAACAACGTCGAAAGCCCATACTGCCGTTAAGATAGAGCAAAACTATCATTCAGCTGTGGCCTATGTACCTAATGCGAGTCGTGCAGTAGGCGTGTGTCAGAAATTGCTGAACAAAGGTTCGCGGGATATATACGCAAAAGAATTAGCGAAAGAATACGATACGGTACGAGAGCAGCATACTCGTAAAAAGCCCCGCAGTAAGCCTGTTACACTTGAGGCTGCGCGAGCTAATGGCTGCAAAGTCAATTTTGCTGAGCACCCTGTTAAGCCAGCGCAGCTTGGTGTAACGCCTATCACCGCAGACTTGGCTACATTACGAGATTATATTGACTGGACGCCTTTCTTTTTAACGTGGTCATTAGCAGGGAAATATCCACGAATCCTTAATGATGACGTGGTTGGTGAAGAAGCAACGTCATTGTTTGCTGATGCCAACGCCATGTTAGATAAAATTATTGCTGATAGCTCACTTGAAGCAAAAGGCGTGATAGGGTTGTTTCCCGCAAATAGGGTGGGCGACGATATCGAAGTCTATTCAGATGAGAGCCGCACTTCGGTAAAAGGGGTTGCACATCATTTGCGTCAGCAAACCCAAAAAGATAAATTTGCCAACTACTGCCTTGCCGATTTTGTGGCTGAAAAGCAAAGCGGAATTGCAGATTATATCGGCGCGTTTGCAGTTACTGGCGGCATAGGTGAGGACACCCTTGCCGATGCATATATTAAGGCCGGTGATGACTACAATGGCATTATGGTAAAAGCCGTTGCTGATCGCCTAGCTGAAGCGTTTGCTGAATACCTTCATCAGCAGGTGCGCTTGAAGTATTGGGCCTATGCGCCTAATGAAACCTTAAGCAATGAAGAACTCATTAGGGAGAAGTACCAGGGTATTCGACCTGCGCCAGGTTATGCGGCGTGTCCAGAGCATACTGAGAAACAGCTCATTTGGGATTTGTTATCTGCAAAAGAGCACACCGGCATGACGCTTACTGAAAGTTATGCAATGTGGCCTGGCGCGTCCGTATCGGGATGGTACTTCGCTCACCCAGAAGCAAAATACTTTGCGGTGGCTAAAATCCAACCTGACCAAGTTGAGGATTACGCCAAGCGCAAAAACTGGACATTGGAAGAAGCCGAGAAATGGCTTGGGCCTAATCTGAGTGATTAGGTCAATCTGCCGCTTTGCTAAATTATCTGTAAGATGGAAGTTATAACAGTAATGGAAAAACCATTTAGCCAAGCCTGTGAGAATAACAAACGCCCAATTTTAGATATTCTAAAAAGGGCGTTCGCCCATACTCAACAGGTGCTTGAAATTGGCAGCGGAACCGGGCAGCACGCATCCTACCTTGCTGCTCATTTGCCTCATTTGATGTGGCATACGAGCGATCAATACGAGTACCACGACGGAATAAACGCTTGGGTAAGTGAGTCTTCACTATCCAATCTTATTCAGCCAATCGGATTTAAGGTGGGTGTAGATCCGTTTCCTGCTTTGCCCTTTGATGGAATATTTTCCGCCAATACTGCCCATATTATGCAAAAGCATGAGGCAAAACTGCTTATGGAATTAGTGTCGCAGAAACTTCCTAAAGGCGGCACATTTTGCCAATATGGCCCGTTCACACAATCAGGTGTTTTCTCATCTCAAAGTAATGCTGAGTTTCATCAATCGTTAGTCGAGCGGGGATGTGGCGGTTACAGAGATATTGATGAACTCAAAGCATGGGCTAAACGACTCACATTGAAAGAAATGATAACGATGCCTGCTAACAATCTTATGTTAGTGTGGACGAAAGAATAATAACATTTAAAACCAATTTTCTAAAAAACTATCAAGGAATACTATGTCATTTTCAGTTAACCACTACTTCGACAATAAAGTCACCTCAATAGCATTTGATTCAGCAAATGGTCCCTGTACATCGGGTGTGATGTCTGTAGGTGAGTATACTTTCGATACTTCAAAGAAAGAACTAATGAAAGTTGTCGAGGGTGAGCTTACCGTAAAACTACCCGGTAGCGATGAGTGGCAATCGTTTCCGGCCGGCACTGAATTTAACGTAGATGCCAATGTGTCGTTTGACGTAAAAGTATCATCGCCAACGGCTTACCTTTGCTTTTACAGCTAGTTAGGGCGTGTTGAACGTTGTTGTACGAGTTTTGGGCTAAATGCACAGAAAGCCTTAGCCCTAGCTAATACCTATATGGACGAAGGGCCTCGATTCTCAACAGCGCCTTCGCTTCAACAGCCCGCCGTTATTGCTGCGGGCTGTTTGTTTTTAATCCTTGCGCCATTGCCATCTCTACAAAACTATCAATAAAACCCAGTGTGTCAGTACGCTTTCTGTGCCCCACGAATAAGGTTTTTGTTAGCCCCTCTTCGCCAAGGGGACGACAGCACAGCAGTTCACTTTCTTTCGACTCATCTACAAGCCATTTAGGCAGCGCAGTTACCCCTCTTCCTGCTGCAACCATTTGCATAATAATCTCAGTGGTCTCTATAGTTTTGTGACTTTTAACAGATGCATTGGCCGGTGTTAAAAATTGAGAGAATATGTCCAATCTACTGTTTTCAACTGGGTAAGAAATGAGCGTCTCTTGAGCGAGGTCCCGAGGTGCTATAAATGCCTTCGACGCCAAGTTGTGTGTACTGTGCATAACGAGAACCTGTTCATAGCTAAACACAGGTGTGTAAGTAATCGCGTCTAAGTGCAGGGGATCGGGAGTAATGAGTACATCAATGTCATAACCATGCAGCGCTTGTAGGCCACCAAAAGAAAAGGCACGTCGTACGTCTACGTCTACATCAGGAAATCGTTTTAGAAAGGGAGCGACTATTTTCAATAGCCATTCAAAGCAGGGGTAACATTCCATTCCAATGCGCAGTGTGCCTTGCTTGCCTTCGGCAAATCGACGAAGTTGCGCTTCTGTGTGTTCAAACTGAGGTAATATACGCTGTGCAAGGCCAAGTAAACTTTCACCTGCCTGAGTCAAAAACAAACGCCTGCCTTCTTTTTGCCACAGCGGAACATCAAACTCGTGTTCAAGCTTTTTCATAGCATGACTTAAGGCCGACTGGGTTAAGTACAAGGATTTCGCGGCTTGAGTCATCGTGCCATGCTGGTGTATTGCGTGGACAATACGCAGGTGTTGTCTATCAATCATGTGTATAAAAGCGCTTGTGAGTGTGTAGTCAATATAACATCAATAGATGTGTTAAAAGCGCTAATTCAATAACCCTATTTAAATAACTGGTTTTAATTAAATAACGAGCATCTTTTCACTCACCAAGCCTAATCACACATAGTGACAGCATCAGCCAGCCGCTCTTCAATAATACGCCTAATAATAATAGACATCTCACGGAAGGTCTTTCGACTAGGTGATGTATTACGCCATGCAAGAGAATGCTGGCGTTCAATAGGCATGTTAGCAATTTCGCACACGTGTAAAGCTTCAGGTTTGTGTAATTCAGAATGAATATAAAGACCGGGTAAAAAGGCAACACCCATACCCATAACCACCATTTGTCTTAATGTATCAAGGCTAGTGCCTTCATAGTCTCGCTGTAAGTCTGCACCTATGTCTTCGCATATTCTTTGCACTTGATGGTGAAAATGATGCTTATCTTCTAACGTAAGTATTTTTTCACCGCTGATATCTTCAGGGTGCACAAATGCTTTTCCCGATAGAAAATGGTCAGATGGAGTAACAAACTTTAGCGGTTCTTTAAACAGCGGCGAGGTAATAAGCTGTGAGTTATCACTTGAAAGGGGGGAAAGGATAATGTCGTACTCACCTCTTAATAATCCGTGCTGCAAGTCATCGGGTGACGCTTCTCTTACGTAAAATCGCAGTCCCGGCTTTAGTCTGTGCAAATCGGGTAAAACAAAAGGCAATAAATAAGGGCCAAGTGTCGGAGGAATACCCAGCCGATAGGTGATTACTTCTCCTTTTGAGAGATCGCGAGCCATTTCCGAGAAGCGTTGAGTAGACTGCAAGACCTCTTCTGCACTTGCTAAAAGCGCCTTTCCTTGTGGCGAAAGCAAGGTGCCAGTACGGGAACGTTCTAAAAGCGTTAAATTCAGTGTGTCTTCTAACGCATTTATCTGGCTAGTCAGCGTAGGTTGGCTAATGCCAAGTGCCCCTGCTGCCTGTCGAAAATTGAGGTATTTTGCAACGGCCACAAAGTAGCGAATCTGGTTAAACGAGGGGGCTTTACCACCTAATTGCATAATTAAAACTCCTACTTTTGGCTATAATTAATGGGCAATCCATCTAACAATTAACTCGCTTGATAGTTTTTGGTTATCACGAGGTGGTATATTAAACTATTAATCTATCAAGTGACACTAGAGTATTAACATTGTTATAACTATTAAAAATAACCGGAGTATTCTATGGAACACGTCTTTTCAGGTGTTGCGAAGTTTCAAAAAGAAGTTTATCCAAACAAAAAAGCAACCTTTCAAAAATTAGCGAATGGTCAAAACCCAGAAGTTCTTTTCATCACGTGCTCAGATTCTCGTATTGACCCGAACTTAGTTACTCAAACCGATCCGGGCGAGCTTTTCATTTGTCGTAATGCGGGCAATATTGTTCCTCCTCATAGCAATCAAACCGGTGGCATGACAGCGTCTATTGAATTTGCGGTAGCTGCCCTAGGCGTTTCCCACATTGTTGTATGTGGTCATACAGATTGTGGTGCTATGAAAGGCGCTATCAGCCCTGAAGGTTTAGATTCATTACCTCATGTAAAGGAGTGGTTAGGTCACTGCCGCGCAGCGACCGACGTTGTTAAAGAACGTTGTGGTCACGATAAACTATCGATTGACGATCTAGAGGCGGTGACAAAAGAAAACGTATTGCAACAAATACAGCACCTTCGCACTCATCCTGCAGTGGCAGCTAAAATTGCGACTGGACAAGTAGAGCTTCACGGCTGGGTTTACAATATCGGTAGCGGCGACATGTTGTGTTACAGCAGCGAAGCTGGCGACTTTGTTACTATGGACCAGACAGAGGCTGAAGCGCGATTCAAACGTGCAAAATCGGCTGAATAAGAGGGAACATTTGTGGTAAAAATAAATTTTTCAAATTTAAGAGGTGATCTCACTGGTGGTTTAACCGCCGGTATCGTTGCATTGCCTCTTGCATTAGCGCTTGGTGTAGCCTCAGGTCTTGGACCTATGGCTGGCCTGTATGGTGCAATAGCTGTTGGTTTTTTTGCTGCTCTTTTTGGTGGCACACCAGCTCAAATTTCTGGTCCTACTGGGCCAATGGTGGTGGTACTTGCTGGCTTATTTGCCAGCCTGTCTGGCGATGCAAGCCTAATATTTACGGCGGTAATGCTAGCTGGTTTATTCCAGATAGCGTTTGGCTTTTTTGGGGTCGGGCAGTATATAAGGCTCGTTCCTTATCCAGTGATTTCGGGCTTCATGTCTGGGATCGGTGCCATTATTATAATTTTGCAAATCGGCCGTTTACTAGGTCATGAACCTCCAGGTGGTACCATCGGTGCGCTTTCGTATCTCCCGACAGCGTTGGCTGATATCAACTTTTCAACCCTTGCATTGGGTCTTGGTACCTTAATCGTAGCGTACAAATGGCCTGCGTCTTTAGGTAAGTATGTACCGGGTGCACTTGCTGCACTTATTATCGGAACATTAGTAAGTCTCGCGCTGAGCGTACCAGTATTAGGTGATATTCCAACTGGCTTGCCTAGCCTTCAATTGCCTGTATTTGACCAAAGCAAAATATGGCTAGTGGTTGAAGCTGCATTTGTTCTTGCGCTGTTAGGTGCTATCGATAGTCTTTTGACTTCGCTTGTTGCAGATAACATGACGCGTACTCGTCATGATAGTAATAAAGAGCTTATCGGTCAGGGTATTGGTAACACTTTTGCTGGTCTAATTGGTGGTATTGCGGGTGCAGGTGCAACCATGCGTACTGTGGTAAATATCCGAAGCGGCGGTAAGTACAACGTGTCTGGTATGGTGCATGCGTTGGTATTACTTGGCATCGTTTTGGGTTTAAGTCCTCTTGCGGCTCAAATTCCTCACGCTGTGCTAGCCGGTATATTGGTAAAAGTTGGACTAGACATTATCGACTGGGGCTACCTAAAACGTGGTCACAAAGGCCCGCGTTGGGACTTCGCCTTAATGATTCTTGTATTATCACTGACGGTATTTGTAGACCTTATCACCGCAGTGGGCGTAGGTGTTGTGCTTGGAGCTCTAGCGTATGTTAGACAAGTCGCACAGCTTCAAATTGAAGAGCTGCAAAAGATACCTCAAGATCTTAACGACCCTAAAGAGAATGGATTACTTGAAGAACTAAAAGACAAAGTGTCTATCTTTAGCTTCGGTGGTCCATTGAGCTTTGGTGCGGCAGCTGATTTAGGTCACCGTGTTCGCGAGCGTGTTCAGCCTGGCAGTAAGTTCACTATTTTGGACTTCTCACGGGTACCTTTGATGGATGTATCTGCAGCAATGGCAGTTGATACAGTAACATCAGACGCACTAGCGGCAGGAAGACAGTTGATAATTTGTGGTGCCAACGAAAAGCTCAACAAAGTACTTGAGGGTGTTAATGAAGCTCACCCAGGCATTCCTAACTTTGAGACGCTACACGACGCGCTGCTGTATGCAAAAAAGAAAGTAGGCGGGAGTGACGATAGCAAACCATCGCTGCAAGCCGCTGCTCAGTCGTAATAAATAGATTACACTGGTTAAAAGCCTCTGCTTCGTAAAGAACCGGGGGCTTTTTTGTGCCCTCACTGAAATACCTTCTAAGTTACGTATTGTGTTTGAAACAAAGACCCACTACAACCAGACTGCCAATAGCCAATAGCCAATAGCCAATAGCCAATAGCCAATAGCCAATAGCCAATAGCCAGCCTCTATTCATTACAAGTCGCTATTAGGTCGTCGTCGTTGGCAATGGATGAAAGGTAAAAATAGAAGTTAAGAATAGATAGGTAAGATCAGACAAGGCTTTTAGCCCAATAAAAAAGCACCGTACTTACGTAGGGTGCTTTTTAGGTTTTTTAGAGTGCCGTTGCATAGCGTAAGAATTGCTACTTCATAGCTAATGCACTGTCAGGAAATAGGCCGATTATAGTGCTAACCGGCGCTGTCTCAGGTTAATTGACACCCAGTATAGGGTTATTACCAAATACGTACACGCTCATCTGGCGCTAGGTATAGCGCGTCACCCGGTTTAACATCAAACGCTTCATACCACGCATCATGGTTGCGAGGTGCTTGTGCACGGAAGCGGCCTGGTGCGTGTGTACCGGCACGAAGCTGGTTCAACATGCTTTGTTCAGTACGCTTTTCTTTCCAAACTTGAGCCCAAGCAAGGAAGAAACGCTGATCGCCTGTAAGACCATCAATAACTGGCGCTTCTTCACCGTTAAGGCTAAGTTTGTAAGCGTGGTAGGCCATTGCAAGACCACCTACATCACCAATGTTTTCACCTAGGCTGTTACGACCGTTGACGAAGTTGCCTTCAATGGGCTCGTACTTACTGTATTGAGCTGCAAGGGCATCTGCTTTTTCTTCGAACGCCGCGCGATCTTCGTCTGTCCACCAGTTAGTTTGTATACCCATGGCATCAGACTTTGAGCCTTGGTCATCAAAACCGTGACCCATTTCATGACCGATAACAGCACCAATGGCACCGTAGTTAACCGCTGCGTCTGCATTTGGGTCGAAAAATGGTGGTTGAAGAATTGCCGCAGGGAAAACAATTTCGTTGAACGAGCTGTTGTAGTAAGCATTGACTCGCTGTGGTGTCATACCCCAACGCTCACGATCGGTTTTCTCAAGCTCACGCTCTACCGATTCAGCATGGAAGAATTCACGTAAATTGCGAACATTACCAATAAGGTCGTTGTCACTAATAGTTACGCCATCAAACGACTGCCACTCATCTGGGTAACCAATTTTAGGACGAAATGCCATTAGCTTTTCTTTGGCATTAACCTTGGTTTCTTCTCCCATCCAATCAAGGGTATCTATACGCTCGCTTAATGCAGCACGTAAGTTTTCAACTAGCTCAGCCATTTGTGTTTTAGAGCTTTCAGGAAAATACTCATCTACGTAAATCTTGCCAATGGCAAAACCAAGCGATTGCGTACCAGACATTTGACTTAACGCACGCTTCCAACGAGGGCGCGGCTCTTGTTGACCGTTAAGCGTACGACCGTAAAAGTCGAAATTGGCCATGTACACATCTTCGGCAAGCATGTCAGCATTGTTAGAAATCGTGTGATATTTCAAATAAGATTTCCAGTCGTTTAAGTCAACTTGGTTTATCAATTTGATCACATCTTTCACAGGCTGAGGCTGAGAAATATTGAGCTCTGGTACCTTATAGCCTGACTGTGCGAAATAGACATCCCAATCGAAACCAGGGTATGCATCAGATAGCTTGCTGCGCTCAATTTGGTTTAGGGTTAGGTCACGATTACGACGTTTTTCACGAGGCCACTGAACTTCAGCTAGCTGAGTTTCTAGTGCCATAATATTCGCTGCTTTTGTGCCCGCGTCTTCTACGCCAGCTAAGGTAAGCATCTCTTCAATGTGTGCTACATAGGCTTCGCGAATTTTTACAAAGCGCTCACTATCGCTTAGGTAGTAGTCGCGATCGGGAAGACCAATACCACCAACACCTACACTTAACTGATATTCATTGGGGTCAAGACGGTTGTACCACATGCCGCCACCAATAGGCGTGCTATAACCGTATAGCCAGCTTTTACCGAAGGCTGCGGTTAGGTCTTTTGTGCTCTCTATACTATCAATGTCGCTTAATACATCACTAATAGGAGATAGGCCTTTTTCATTGATGCTCTCTGTGTCCATAAAGGCAACGTAGAAATCTCTTACTAACTTTTCATCAGCGTTAAGCGTTTCCTTTTCTGTCAGACCATCGATAATGCTTTTTACCTGCTCTTCGCTGCGTTCAGCTAAGCCTGTAAATGCGCCATAGCGCGTTTTATCAGCAGGGAGTTCATAGTTGTCATACCAAGTGCCACTGGCATACATAAAGAAATCGTCACCTGGCTTAACCGCTTCATTTCGGGCAGAAAGATCAACACCAAACGAGCCAAGTTCTGCTTCGGCTTTTGCTTCAGCAGGCTCTGCTTTGGTCATTTGTTCTTTGACTTGCTCTGGTTGAGAGCAACCAGCCAGGCCAAGTGATGCCGCAATCGCTACGGCAAGGAGTTTATATTTCATATGGTTTCTCATTTTAGTTTTATGTGTCGTCGTTAGGATGAATGACACTTTTTGTTTTTAAAGTAGGCACAAATTCCTGGTTAAAAGGTAAAGCATTCTGTGCCTGATTAAAATAGTGGGCGATATGTTCGTTTTCTTGCTGTAAAAAATTTGCGACAGCATCGTGGAAAGCAGACTCAAACAACTGGTGTTTGGACTGACAGTAAATAGGCTCAAACCCCCGCAATATTTTATGTTCGCCTTGAGTGCCTGGGTTGAAACGAGTGAGCTTATTGTTTATCGCAAACTCGATACCTTCGAAATAACAGCATGCAAAATGCAGGCTATCGATATCTTTGAGTGCTCCCCAATAACGTCCATAAAGGCCAGATTCGTCGTGAAAAAATAAAGCGCTAGCCACCGGATTTCCGTGCTCAACTGCTGTAACAATAAGCAGGCGTTCACTCATAGTCGACACAAGCGTTTCAAAAAAGGCGGTATTGAGGTAGCCAAGGTGGCCACTGCGCTTTAAATAGGTAGATTGATAGCACTTGACGAAGAAGGCGAGTCTTTCTGGGGTAATGTCGCTTCCGCTGTAATGTGAAAATTGGATGCCGTTTTCAGTCAGTTTTTTTCGGGTTTTGCTTATCGATTTACGCTTTCTTGAGGTGAGGGCATTCAAAAAATCATCAAAGTGCGTGTAACCATAGTTGTGCCACTGAAATTGCACGCTGTGGCGAGTTAAATAATAGTGTTCTTTAGTTAGGAAGTTGTTTTCGCTGTCTGAAACAAATAACCAGTGTAGTGACGAGATATGCTCTTTGTATTTCGATTGGCACTGCGCTCTTAAAGTATCTGCAATTTGCGCTAATAGAGCAGGGGCGCACGTTAAACCTTCTCTTATTAGTAACCGTTTGCCTGTTACCGGAGTGAAAGGTACGGCACTTATCCATTTGGGGTAGTAGTCTATACCGTGTTGATGATAAGCATTTGCCCATGCGTGGTCGAATACGTACTCGCCATAGCTGTGTGTTTTAAGGTAGCCAGGTATCGCCATAACAAGTTGGGCCTCATGCTCTACCGTCACATGAAACGGGCGCCATCCCGATTCTTCACTACAACACTTTGACGTTTCTAATGCATGCAAAAACTCAAATTGGAGAAATGGGCCTGCATTCTCAGCGAGAGAGTTCCAATGCGCTTTGGAGATACTTGCTATGCTGTCGTGTATTATTACTTGTTCATTCATAATTTCATTTAAAGTATATCAAGCGCTAGTAATGCGACTCTGTTCTTATTAAGGCTAGACTGTCGTCGGTATTACGAAATAAAATACTGCTTCAAACTAGGTCAACGGAACCTAATCAAACCACATCACCCATGCCGTAATTTTAGTATTTGAATAATTACGGAAAACAGTAACAAGTAGGGTCACAAAAATGTCAGAGTTTGACCGAAAGATCATTATCGACGCGATTACCCGCATGCTGGCACGACGAGAGCATAGCTACAGTGAGATAGTGCGTAAACTTACGCAAAAAGGCATTGAGAACGAAGCGTTCTTACCAATTCTAGATGCTTTTCGTGAAGCCGATATTCAAAGCGATGAGCGATTTGCTCAAAGCAGAGCGCGGGCGCTGTATTTAAAGGGTAAGGGCCCAAGAGTGATAAAGCTAGACCTGCAACAATACGGTGTTGATGAAGGGTATGTTCGAGAGGCTTTTGAAGAAATTGAAGCGGATTGGTTTGAAAGCGCCAAAACGGCAAAAGTGAAAAAATTTGGCGCATTCTTTGAAACAGACTTCACCTTACGTCAAAAACAAAAGCGCTTTTTACAATACCGAGGGTTTTACCAAGAGCATATAGACTATGCGGTAAGCAACGAGTGACTAAGCGGTAAGCAACGAGATGTTATGCTGTAAGTAACAAGTAAATGTACCGACAATTTTATTTTAGCTGCAGTTTTGTTGATGTTTAGTAAAAAATTGCCCACTACATAGCCCCCTTAGGCTTAACAGAAAACCACTATTCGTGCTATTGTTTCGCAAAATTGTGCGAGCATAACGCCACGTGACGCGGATATCTCTTTGTTCACTATTTTTACTCGACTTTTCACTTTGTTGTTTACGCACTTTTCCTTGCTATGAAATTGTTGGGTTATAAAATTTTTGGGCAGTGGAATTGTGAGTGATTTAAGCAACTGAGTGATTTAAGCAACAATGTCGAGTAAGGGCTTCGCACCGTCTCATTAATGTATAAAGGAAGTTAGGTTTTCAATGACAATATCAACTGCTGACTTACGCAACAAGTTCAAAGATTATTTCAAAAGTCATGGCCATCACGCCGTCGCTAGCTCGTCACTGGTACCTGCAGATGATCCAACGCTTCTTTTTACTAACGCAGGCATGAATCAATTCAAAGACACCTTGTTAGGCGCAGATAAGCGCAGTTATTCTCGTGCAGTGTCTTCTCAGCGCTGTGTAAGAGCCGGTGGTAAACACAACGATTTAGAGAACGTAGGTTACACCGCTCGTCACCATACATTCTTTGAAATGCTGGGTAACTTTAGCTTTGGCGATTACTTCAAAAAAGAAGCTATTGAATTTGCCTGGAACTTTTTAACAAAAGAAGTGGGCCTTCCTGAAGAGAAGCTATTAGTGACTGTTTACTCTGAAGATGATGAAGCCTTTGATATTTGGGAAAATCACATTGGCGTTCCCAAAGAGAAAATCATTCGCATAAGTACCTCTGATAACTTTTGGTCTATGGGTGATACAGGGCCTTGCGGTCCATGTTCTGAAATATTTTATGATCATGGTGCACATATCTGGGGCGGTCCTCCTGGTACGCCAGAGGAAGACGGCGATCGTTTCATTGAAATATGGAACCTAGTATTCATGCAGTACAACAAGCAGGCTGATGGCAGCATGGAGCCCTTACCTGCACCCTCTATCGATACCGGTATGGGACTTGAGCGTATTTCTGCCATTTTGCAAAACGTGCACAGCAACTACGAAATCGATTTATTTCAAAATCTTATCAAGTCAGCGGCGTCAATTGTCGGTACCGATGATTTAGAGAATAAATCATTGCGAGTGATTGCTGATCATATTCGTTCGTGCAGCTTCTTAATTTGTGATGGTGTTATGCCGTCTAACGAAGGTCGCGGCTATGTACTTCGTCGTATTATCCGCCGTGCTGTTCGCCATGGCTATAAGCTAGGTGCTGATGATATCTTTTTCTACAAACTGGTAGCCTCATTGGCCACTGAGATGGGCGAAGCGTACCCAGAGCTCGTTGACCAAAAGCCAGTAGTAGAAAAAGTACTTCGCGTGGAAGAAGAGCAGTTTAGTAAGACACTTGCCCGCGGAATGGCAATGCTTAACGAGACCCTTGAAACATTAGAAGGCGATACTATCCCAGGCGATGTTGTGTTCAAGCTTTACGACACCTACGGGTTCCCTGTTGACTTGACCAACGACGTAGCAAGAGAGCACGAGCTTAAAATTGACGAGGCAGGCTTTGAGTCTGCTATGCAGCAGCAGCGAGCAAGGGCGCAACAAGCGAGTAATTTTGGTACCGACTACAATAATAGATTGGTAGTTGAACAGGAAACCGCCTTTACGGGTTACACCGACGTTGACGGCAGTGCAACGGTTGTTGAGCTAATTGCGAACAATGAATTCGTCGCCACCTTAGAAGACGGTCAAGAAGGTGTTGTGGTGCTAAACAGCACGCCGTTTTATGCGGAAAGCGGTGGTCAATCTGGTGATAAAGGCATACTAAGCGTAGCAGGTGGTGAATTCGTTGTATCAGACACTCAAAAGATGGGTAAAGCATTCGCTCATAGAGGGGTTGCTAAAGGTACAGTGAAAAAAGGTGATACAGCTACCGCATCTATTGATGTGGCCAACCGAGAAGCAATTAAAAAGAACCACAGTGCGACTCACTTATTACATGCTGCTCTTCGCGAGATACTGGGCGAGCACGTAACGCAAAAAGGCTCTTTAGTTGAGGCTCCTCGCTTGCGCTTTGACTTCTCTCACTTTGAAGCCGTGACGCCACAGCAAATTGCGCAAATAGAGCGTCGAGTCAATGAACAAATCAGAGAAAACCATGTCCTATCTACAGAGCTAATGGAGCTTGAGGACGCAAAAGCGTCAGGCGCAATGGCGTTGTTCGGTGAAAAGTACGACGAAAAAGTGCGCGTTGTAAAGATGGGACCGTTTTCTGTAGAGCTTTGCGGCGGTACTCACGTAACGAGAACCGGTGATATTGGTTTGCTTAAAATTACCAGCGAGGCAGGTATCGCATCTGGCGTGCGTCGTTTAGAAGCAGTGACAGGCGAAGAGGCCCTAAGTGTAATGCAAAACCAGCAGGCTACGCTTGCGTCGCTATCGGCAATGTTGAAAACAGACACTGCCAATGTGCTAGACAGGGTAGCAACATTACAAAATCATACTAAAGAGTTAGAGAAAGCACTCACTGCGGCCAAACAAAAACTGGCAAGTCAGCAAGGTGCTGATATGCTTAGTAATACGGTAGAAATAAATGGCGTAAAAGTGCTAGTCGCTAATTTAGAAGGTGTGGAAGCTAAGTCATTGCGTTCAATGATGGATGATATAAAGAACCGAATCGGCGAAGGCATCGTAGTATTAGGTGTAGCAAATGATTCAAAAGTTAATCTTATTGTTGGTGTTACCAAAAACCTTACTAGTCAGGTAAAAGCCGGCGAGTTGGTGAACTTCATTGCCTCGCAAGTTGGCGGCAAAGGTGGCGGTAGACCTGACATGGCTCAGGCAGGTGGCGACAAACCTGAGAATCTCAATCAGGCGTTAGATTCGGTTAACGCTTGGTTACAAGATAAGCTATAATGATAAGTGCATATAACAGTGAGTTTTTGAAGTGACACAGAAACATGGAATCACTGTGCTTCCGCTGGGTCGTGCCGGCGAGTTAGCAAACTATAATGGAAACGTTAAATATAAAGGAACAGGAGCAAGCGAATGCTTATTTTGACTCGTCGAGTTGGTGAAACGCTTATGGTTGGTGACGATGTTACTGTTACTGTGTTAGGCGTCAAAGGGAATCAGGTACGAATAGGTGTTAATGCACCAAAAGAAGTTTCTGTGCACCGTGAAGAAATATACATGCGTATTCAGGCAGAAAAAGGCGGACAGCCGGACTCTGCAGAATAAACGCTAATGTAGCTTCATTGGGAAAGGTCGGCGCACGCCGGCCTTTTTTGTTTCTGTATTTTAAAAAGGATGGTACTAGCCCAAAATTTGCCGGCAATGATTGATTGACGAGTTAACAGTAGGCGTGGGTCGTGTGATTGGTATACAATTAACGTGTTTTTTAAACGAATCGTTTAAAATGACAGCGGACGAACACTTTCTTCCTAAAAAAGGTTTGACTCAGGCCAATGAATCCGTAAAATGCATCCCGCACTCAAGGAGAGGTGGGTGAGTGGCTGAAACCAGTTCCCTGCTAAGGAACCGTACGTTAATTCGTACCGAGGGTTCGAATCCCTCCCTCTCCGCCATTATTCGTTGATAGTGGCGGTCGACAAAAAGTTTATTGCGCGTGTGTAGCTCAGCTGGATAGAGTACCTGGCTACGAACCAGGCGGTCGGAGGTTCGAATCCTTCCACACGCGCCACTTATTTTGAAGCGTCACCTTTTGATGTAAAAGTCGAAAGTAAAACAGTTTACGCGTGTGTAGCTCAGCTGGATAGAGTACCTGGCTACGAACCAGGCGGTCGGAGGTTCGAATCCTTCCACACGCGCCATATAAGAAAGCCCACCTCATTGAGGTGGGTTTTTTTATGCCTGCCTCAAAATGACCCAAGCTCCCTCATTTCTACATGGCGTGCACTAATGCACTCTTTTTAATTATTCTCTTTTTACATATTCTCTTTTAAAAATTGTGCACCTTTGCACTTGCTAAAATCACAATCAAAAACCGACAGTTTTCATCTTTATGGCATTTATCACATTGCGTTGTTGAGTTTTTATAAACCCCATGATAGTTATTTATCTTAGATTTTATTAAAGCGAGTTCACATGGACACCGATTCAGTCACTAGCCTGCTAATGGAAGCGGCTTCACTTATGCTAATAGGTATGCTGTTTGTATTTTCCTTTCTTGGTTTACTTATCCTAGGGATCCATCTTATTGCGCGCTTTTGTAAAGCATTCCCCGGCGAGGTTGATTCAGAGTCAGTTTCTACCAGTAGACCCAAACATTCAGCGCAGCCGGGTATTGATGGCAATATCATCGCCGCCATCTCCGCTGCTGTTCATACTCACCGTCAATCTAACAAAAATATATAGCCTCAAGGAACTACCATGACAAAGCCACTCGCGCTTACCGAGCTTGTTTTACGTGATGCACATCAATCATTGCTCGCCACTCGGATGCGAATAGAGGATATGCTGCCTATCGCTGAAAAATTAGATAGCGCTGGGTTTTGGTCTGTAGAGTCTTGGGGAGGCGCCACCTTTGACGCCTGCATTCGCTACTTAGGAGAAGATCCCTGGGAGCGTATTAGAAAACTGAAAAAGGCGATGCCAAATACCAGGCAACAAATGTTGTTACGCGGGCAGAATTTACTCGGCTATCGTCACTACGCCGACGATGTAGTGACGCGGTTTGTCGAAAGGGCTCACGAAAGCGGTGTGGACGTATTTAGAATATTCGATGCGATGAACGATATTCGCAATTTAAAAACAGCCATTAAAGCTACCATTGATAGCGGAGCCCACGCGCAGGGTACCATTTCATATACGGTGAGCCCTGTCCACGGGCTAGAAACGTGGTTAGAGATGGCCAAGCAGTTAGAAGATCTTGGCGTCCACTCTATTTGCATTAAGGATATGGCAGGACTGCTTAAACCATACGAGTGCGAGGCTTTGATCGCGGGGCTTAAAGAGACAGTGAAAGTTCCTATTGCAATGCAGTGTCATGCAACAACAGGGTTAAGCACGGCCACTTATCAAAAGGCTATTGATGCAGGTATCGATATGCTGGATACCGCCATTTCCTCTATGAGCATGACGTATGGTCATACGGCCACTGAGACAATGGTATCTATTGTTGAGGGTACTCAGCGAGATACGGGAATATCACTTCCACATTTAGAAGAGATCGCCAGTTATTTTCGCGAGGTCAGAAAAAAATACAGTCAGTTTGAAGGCAGCTTGAAAGGTGTGGATGCGCGCATCCTTCTTGCTCAAGTGCCAGGTGGAATGCTCACCAACATGGAAAGCCAGCTAAAAGAGCAGGGTGCAGAAGACAAATTTGAAGAAGTATTAAAAGAAATTCCGCGGGTTCGTGAAGACCTCGGTTACATACCGTTAGTAACACCTACGTCTCAAATAGTAGGCACCCAATCTGTATTAAACGTACTCACGGGAGAGCGTTACAAAAGTATTACTAAAGAAACCGCCGGAGTTTTAAAAGGTGAGTATGGTGCGACTGCAGCGCCGGTGAACAGCGAGTTACAAGCGCGGGTGCTAGACGGAGCAGAGCCAATAACATGTCGCCCTGCTGATAACATTTCACCTGAACTCACTAAACTTGAAAAAGAATTAGATGAACTTGCTCACAAAAAGAACATTGCTCTGTGTGAAAGCAAAATTGATGACGTGTTGACCTATGCACTCTTCCCTCAAATTGGTCTTAAGTTTCTTACCAATCGAGGGAACCCTGATGCATTTGAGGCTGCGCCGACGCTCGATGAGAATTCAAAGGACCATACTAAGAGCAATACCAAGAACTCATCTTCTACTAAAAACGCTGCACAAGAGGGCCAAACCCAGCAGGTGACGTCTTCACAAGCAAATGCAGCCGCGTATGACGTTAACGTTGATGGGAAGCTTTATCACGTAGAGGTAGCGCCTTCAGGCGCATTAAAACAAGTTTCTGAGGTGAACAGCAATACTGCAGCCAGTGCTGCTACGCCTGCAAATCAAACCCAAGCCTCGAATCAAGCTGCATCAGCATCTCAAGCAAGCGCTGCGCAAATTATTGATGCGCCATTGGCCGGAAACGTATTCAAGGTTTTGGTGCGCAATGGTGATAGCGTAGCCGAGGGAGATGTGGTCATTATTTTGGAAGCCATGAAAATGGAAACAGAGATACGCTCGGCCTATACAGGCACAGTTAGCGATATTCTCGTTAGTGATGGCGACGCTGTAAGCAGTGGGCAATCACTGATTTCGTTGGGGTAATACATGGATAAGTTACTACTGCTTTGGGATAGTACCGCACTTGCCCATTTTGAGGCTGGCCAACTCGTAATGATGTTGGTGGGCTTTGGGTTGCTCTATTTAGCCATCGTTAAGAAATTTGAGCCTCTTTTGCTGTTACCCATAGGATTTGGCGCGCTTCTCACTAATATCCCCATAGCGGGCTTCTCCGAAGCGGGAGGGTTGCTCCACTATATTTATAAAATCGGTATCGACACCGGTGTGTTCCCACTCCTTATTTTTATGGGGGTTGGGGCCATGACCGATTTTAGTGCGCTTATTGCTAATCCAAGAATGCTATTACTGGGCGCGGCAGCTCAATTTGGCATTTTCGCTACGCTCTTTGGTGCCATCGCTTTAAATTTGCTGCCAGGTTTTGAGTTTACCTTAAAAGACGCCAGTGCTATCGCTATTATCGGTGGAGCCGATGGGCCTACCGCAATATTCCTTGCTTCTCGTTTAGCGCCGGACTTACTAGGTGCCATCGCCGTTGCGGCATATTCGTACATGGCATTAGTGCCCATTATTCAGCCTCCTATTATGAAAGCTCTTACTACCAAAGCTGAGCGAGAGATTAAGATGGGGCAATTGCGCTTTGTTTCTAAACGAGAAAAGATAATTTTTCCTCTGGCGGTGTTGTTCCTAACGATTTTATTTTTACCTGCGGCAACCCCTCTTGTAGGCATGTTCTGTTTCGGTAACTTAATGAAAGAGTGTGGTGTTGTAGACCGGCTGAGCAATACAGCACAAAACGAACTTATTAATACAGTGACAATCTTTCTTGGTCTTGCTGTTGGCTCGAAGTTATCGGCTGAGGCGTTCCTCACGGTAGAAACCCTTGGCATTCTCGGGCTAGGTGCTATTGCTTTTGCAATTGGTACGGCAACCGGTGTGCTCATGGCAAAATTAATGAGTCGGTTAAGTGGCAATGCGATCAACCCGTTGATTGGAGCCGCGGGTGTATCTGCTGTGCCAATGGCCGCGCGAGTAGTCAATAAAGTGGGTCTAGAAGCCAATCCTCATAATTTCTTACTTATGCACGCTATGGGGCCTAATGTGGCTGGCGTGTTAGGCTCAGCAGTGGCCGCAGGTATATTACTAGCTCTCGTAGGATAACTAGCTCTCGAAGGATAATAATGATTAGCGCGGTAGAGCTCAACCCTGCCGCGCTTTTGCCAGAAGTATAGAGTGCGCGCAGGGCTGGGTTTCAATAGAGCAGGTGCCGGCAAAGCAAGGTGCTAGCAGTATCGGGAGCTAGCAGGATATGAAACCAGCAGGATAAGGCTATTTGACTTACAAAATGAATCCAGAAGATGTGTGTACTGCTGCGGCCGCTGTTGCCGCACCCAGTAACGTAACCACGCCAGCACCGGCTAAAAACGTACCTAACTTCTTAGCAAACGATCTATTTTTTGACCGCGCTTGCAGCTTTTGCGAAAAAAACGAAGTAAGAATAAAAATTGCACCAGCAATAACTGCATAGCTCACGTAAGTCATCAACATAACATTTTCCCATTATTTAAATGTGTAATGTTTGTTTCGTTCGACACAGAGTAAACGTTCATTTTCATGAGTTACATTATGTTAACAAATCGAAGGTTGTGACCGCTTTTAATATTGCCTTTCGCTTTCGATATTATTGATTAGCGAATGGTTTGCTGTGGCACAAGAGAGTGGTAGGCAGTCACGAGTTTTTTAGTCCGAGTGTGTTGGGGCCAACGAAATATAGTTTCTGTTTTGCCTTCTTCAACAATTTGACCGCGCTCCATTACAATAACTTTATCTGCAATATGGCGCACAATACCCAAATTGTGACTAATAAAGATAAACGCCAAACCAAGCTCTTGTTGCAACTCTAAAATCAAATTGACAGTTTGCGAGCGAATAGAGGGATCAAGGGCGGCAAAAGGCTCATCTGCTACCAAAACTTTGGGTTTGAGCATGATTGCGCGAGCAAGTGCAATACGCTGCTGCTGACCGTCTGAGAGCATATTCCGATAAAAGTAGAAGTGCTCTCTTAACAATCCTACTTTGACGAGGGTATCTTCAATGATTTTCTTACGCTCGTTAGATTCCAGCGTGGTATTCAATCGCAAAGGCTCATCGAGTATACGGCCCACCGGAACCGAAGGGTTCATGGTTTCGTTACTGTGCTGCAATATCATCCGAATGTCATGCGTTCGCTTTCGCTGACCGTCTTTTGATTTATATTTGGCTAAATACTTGTGCTCATTAATTTCTATTTCGCCCTCGTCAGCACGAACGGCGCCCACAAGTAGTTTGGCTAACAGTGATTTACCAGAACGATTCTCGCCAATAATAGCTACGGTTTCTCCGCGTTTAACCGTTAGGTCTATGGGGCCAAGCTCAAAAACTTCAGGCCGTTTTAACCACCGCTTGTTTTCATTGTGTAGAAACCTAAGTTGCTTTACCTGCATAACGTCGGTCATAGTTTCTCCATATGCAAAGGATAATGGCAACTGTAGCTGTGATCGTGGATGCGCCTTACTGCTGGTGTTTGTACGCAAGCACGTTGTGCTCGGGGGCATCGTGGACCTAATCGACAGCCAATAGGCAAATGCTGCAAGGTGGGTATTGACCCAGCAATGGTGGGCAAATGAGACTTAGGCGGTAAATCCTTCCTAAAGCTTGGGGCACTATCAAGCAGAGCCTTTGTGTACGGGTGCAGCGGCCGCTTTTTAATATGCTTCATTTTACCTGATTCCACCGTTTGTCCTGCGTATAGCACCGTCATCGTATGCGACATGCTGGCGATGGCAAGAAGGTCGTGACTCACAAATAAAATAGACAGAGACCGGGTTTGATTTAAGCGAGTGAACAACTTCAGAATTTGTGTCTTTGTCGTTGGCTCCATGCCACGTGTAGGATCATCAGCAATGAGCAGTTTAGGTTGTGAAACCAGCGCCATGGCAATCATAAATTTTTGACCAATATCGCTTGGAATTTGGTGGGGATAGGCGCTTAAGTAGTGCTTGTGATGTTTTATTCCTACTTTATGTACCGTGCTGATAGCAATTTTTCTGCGTTGTTGAGCGCGTTGCCAAAACCATCGCCCCTGAATAAACTCACTGGGAATACTTTCTTCTAGCTGTTCACCAAGCGTTGCAGAGGGGTCTAAACTGGTTTGCGGGTTTTGAAATACCACCGCAATTTCCCGTCTCATCACCTCACGACGTTGTTGAGAAGACATACCGAGAAGATTTTCACCATTCCAACTCATTCTGTCTGCGGTAACCGACCACTCTGAGGGCAGGGCCCCACATATTGCAGATACGATTAAACTCTTGCCTGAGCCAGACTCACCCACTAATGCGCGAATTTCTCCAGTGCTCACCGTTAGATTGACTTTATCCAAAGCTTTAATGGTGCCCTCACTACTATGCATTTCTAGCGTCAGGTTTTTTATATCTAACATTGGCATTTTAGTGATTTACCCTTTTTCTCAAGGCTGAGCGAAGACCGTCACCAACCACATTGATTGAAAGCACCAAGAAGAAAATTGCCATACCGGGAAGCGCGACATTCCATGGGGCTAAATAGGTCACATCCAGTCCGTCTGATAGTATTGCCCCGAGTTCCGGCAGCGGGGATTGTGCTCCGAGGTTTAAAAATCCCAGTGCCGAAATATCAATAACGGCGATAGAAAGCGCTATCGTTCCTTGCACTACCAGCATTTCAGTCATGTTGGGTAAAATGGAATAGGTAAATAATTGCCATTTGTTCGCACCGTCTAGCTTCGACGCCACAATGTAATCTTTTTTCATTTCAGTGCGCACGAGGCTCCGGGTGTGGTGAACAAACTGAGGTATGAGCGCGAGAGTAATTGCCCACATGCTGTTCACCAGTCCAGTACCAAAAATAGCCACAATAATAATAGCGATAAGTAACGTGGGAATTGCCATTAGCGCGTCTGGCAGGTGGTTGGCAATACTTGAACGAACGCCGCGAAGCATGCCCGCAAAAGCGCCGAGGCTTACGCCAACCAGCATGGCCAATACCACGGTAATAAATGCAGAGCCTAGCGTTACTCGGCACCCATAGATTACGCGAGTAAAGAGGTCTCTCCCTAAGGAGTCGGTGCCGAATAAATGGGAAATTGAACCATTACCCGTCCAACTTGGTGGTACTAACAGGCCATCGATATTTTGTTCATTAACCCCATAAGGCGTTAACAACGGAGCAAACAACGCAAATACAACAAACACGCAAAGCAGCACAGCACCTGCCATTGCAATGTGACTCTCTTTAAACGCGCGCCACGTGCGCTGCCATGGCGAGGGGTGAAATTCTTCTTCGTACAAACTATATTGCGGCATGCTCGTACTTCTCTCTGCTAGGATCGATAAGTCGATTAAACATATCAACCGTAATGGTAAGGGTGATAACCAGCGTCGATACTGACAGCATGCCTACTCGTAGCGCAGGATAGTCCCGCTGATAAATAGCCTGAATTAACCAATTGCCAATTCCCGGCCACGAAAATAGTGTCTCAACGATCATTGTGTTGGTTATAAGGGTCGTAATCTGAATTGCCATCAGTGGCAATATAGGAAGCAAAGCGTTTCTTAAAATGTGTCGAAAGAAAATCTGCCAACCTGACAATCCTCTAGACACTGCTGCAGCAATGTAGGGTTGATGCCTAGCATCAATAACCGAGCGCCGAGTTATTCGCACCATGGAAGCGGTTGAAACTGCGCCAATAGCAACGGTGGGAAGGGTTAAATGGGACAGGGCATCTTTAAATGCCAGGCTTTTGTTTTGCATGTCAGAAAGTAAAATATCCAGCAGTATGAAGCCGCTTACAGGCTCTACATCGAATAGCAAACTTATTCGACCAGAAAGAGGCGCTTTGTCTAATTGCAGACTGAACACAAGAATTAGCAAGAGCGCTAGCCAAAAAACAGGAAAAGAATAGGTGGTGATGCTGCTCGTGTTAATTATGTAGTCAGAAGTTGAGTAGCAGCGCATTCCAGCGTAGTACCCCAGAGGAATACCAACAAAAAGGGCAATCATGATTGAATAAGTGGCAAGCTCAATGGTAGCGGGCATTGCTATGCCAATCTCATCTCTCAAGGCAATGCCCGAGGTAAAGCTATACCCCCAGTCTCCCGCAAATAGGTTAGAGAGGTAATAGAAAAACTGAATAAAATAAGACTGGTCAAGGCGGAACTGACGTTCTAAAGCAAGACGCTGAGCGTCATTGGCAGGAACAATGCCAGTGAGGTTTTCTAACACATCACCAGGAAATAAATAGGCCAGCGAGAACGACATGACGGCTAACACTAAAAGCGTCAGGACAAAGAGAATGCTGTAGCGTGCTAAAATCCGAATCACAGTACTTTTTCAACTCCACCAAAACGGACACCGCCAAAGGGATTAATGGTCATTCCCTTAACTTCATTTCTGTAGGCTTGATAGCGATAGGCATGGGCAATTGGCACCAGCGGAAGTCGCTCATACATGAGTCTGTTCACTTGATGATAAATAGCCCGTCGTTTATCGAGGTCTTCTGTTTTCAATGCCTCGTTAATAAGCCTATCATAATCCTCATCGCACCACATGGCCCTATTGGTGCCTGAGGGAATAGCGCCGCAGCTAAGCAGAGGGCGGTAAAAGTTATCGGGGTCGCCGTTATCCGCAGACCAACCTATCAATACCGAGTCGTGCAAACCTTCTTGTAGGTGGCGTCTAAACGTCTTCCAGTCATACGTGACTATGTTGGCTTCAACACCCACCTCTCGCAGATATCGCTGAATAAGTTCTGCCATCTTAATTGCATTGGGATTGTAGGCCCGTTCTACAGGCATAGCCCAAATCGTCATTGAAAAGCCCGGCTCAATGCCGGCTTCAGCAAGCAAGCTTCGCGCTAGCACAGGATTATACGCCGTATCGTCTGCATCGTTTTGATAAGCCCAGCTGGCGGCGGGTAACAGGCTCTTCGCACGAGATGCACTGTCAAAATACACCGCCTCTAACAACGTATTTTTATCGATAGCGAAAGCGAGTGCCCGTCTTACGTTTGGGTTATCAAAAGGAGGCCGCTGTGTGTTGAAGGCCCAAAACCCAATATTCAGTCCTGGTTTTTCTGCTAACGTGAGATCTTCTCTATTCCTGATTACTTCAAGCTCTGTTTGTGCAGGAAATGCAGTAGCGTCGCATTCTCCCGTCATCAGCTTAGCCAGGCGAAGTGAGCTACGGGGAGTAATATCAAAAATAAGTTGTTTTACGCTAGCGCTTGGGGCTTTTTCAACTGTCGCTTGATTGAGGTCTTCGCCGTTCGCAACATTCTCTTCGGCAGAAAGATCTCGGTCGCTAGCCAAAATGCCATCACTACTTTCCTCAAGAGATTCGTCTTCAAGAGATTTGTCAGCTACATCTCCTTCAAGAGCACGCCAATAGTCCTCATGGTGGAGGTATTTGATGTAGCTATCTTTGCGAAAGCTATCAAACCGGTAGGGTCCGGTTCCAACCGGCAGCTGATCGATTTGGCTAGGATTACCTTGTTCGAAAAGTTGTGCCGCATATTCTTCGGATAATATGACGGCAAAGTCAGTGGCCAAATTGGCTAGAAATGAACTGTCTCGACGCTTAAGAGTAATTTCAACGCGATAGCCATTCACTCGCGTTACGTCAGCAATGTTGTCTGCTAAACCTAAGCTTTCAAAATAGGGATAGCTGCCGCTTGATACGTTGTGAAATGGATGAGATTCAAGTCTCCAACGATCGATACTGAATATGACATCGTTGGCATTAAAAGTACGGGTTGGCGTAAAAAAGTCGGTGGTGTGAAACGCAACGTCTCTTCGCAGTTGAAACGCATACGTTAAACCGTCTTCTGAGACCAACCAACTGCTTGCTAAACTTGGCACTATGCGGCCAGAGTCGGGATCGAAATCAAGTAGTCGGTCGTAAAGTTGATGGGAAGTGGCATCTGACGTTGTACTTGAGGTATCAAGCTGGGGATTAAAAGTAACCGGGTTACTTTCAGAACAATACACTACGCCAGTATTGTAAAAGGGCTGCTTGTTTTGCTTTGCACAGGACACCACAAGCAAGGCCGTGCCGGCGCAAACAGCAACGCGCTTTATAACACTGCTCATCATTTTAATTGCCTCAATTTTTACGCCCCAGCCTTTGTGATTCAGTTTTTACGGTTCAGCCTTTGCGGATAAAGCCTTATGCAGCTGTCTATAAGCTCACGCTTCTAGGTCCTGCGCAGATGAATCTAACAGGTTGTACTTTTTCAAGTAACCCCTAAGCTGATGATACGTTAGGCTGAGTTTTTCTGCTGTTTTTTTCTGATTAAACTGACTATCTGATAACGCTTGCTTAATAATATCAATTTCAAACTGCTGTGAACGCTCTTTTAAATCGATAGGGTAGTCAACGGCAATAGAATCTACCTTTGGTGAAAGCTCTCGGAAAGACTGCTCATCTGCAGCATTGCCTGTATTCTGCGGCAGTGTTTCTGAGTTCGCTGTGTCATTTGCTGCATTATTTGCTGTGCTATTTGCTGTGTTGTGCGTTGAGGCTCTGTCTTGCGTTGAGACTCTATCCTGCGTTCGCATTCTATTTTTTGGCCTAAACGCCGATTCAAAGGGGTCGAGTACAATTTCATGCACTGGCAGGTGAGGGTTATTCGTTCTGTATACAGCGCGCTCGACAACATTTTTAAGTTCACGAATATTGCCAGGCCACTCATACTCGAGTAGCGTGCGTTTGGCTTTTTCGGTGAATCCGCTAAAAAGCTCCATTTCCAGCTCGCGAGCCATATTAATTGCGAAGTTTTCAGCTAGCATCATGATGTCTTCTCTTCTTTCGCGAAGAGGGGGAATAGTAATAACATCAAAGGCAAGGCGGTCGAGCAAGTCTGCTCTAAATTCGCCAGCATCAGCAAGGGCCGGGAGATCTTCATTTGTCGCTGCAATAAGGCGTACATCAGTTTTGACCGACTTACTGCCACCCACACGTTCAAATTCGCCATATTCGACTACGCGAAGTAACTTCTCCTGAATAAGCCCTGATGTGTTTGCAAGTTCATCGAGAAAAAGCGTACCGTTATGAGCCACTTCGAAGCGGCCTTCGCGACGCTTAGCCGCTCCTGTAAATGCGCCCGCTTCATAACCAAAAAGCTCACTTTCTAAAAGGCTTTCATTCAGTGCAGCGCAATTGAGCTTGACGTAATTCTGGTCCCAGCGCTTCGATAAAAAATGCAAGCGAGCAGCAATTAGTTCTTTACCTGTCCCGCGTTCGCCGATAACTAGCACGGGTTTGTCTAAAGGGGCAATTTGCGAAATTTGCTCTAAAACTTCTAAAAAGCTATTTGCTTGGCCTAGCAAATTATCTTGTTGGCGATATCGACTCATTAAATCTCTCAATAGTTAGTCATTTCGACTAATAAATAGTGTAGAACAAAAAAAATTGATAAACGAGCATTATTTAAATTTAAAAAAAGGTTTTGTATTTAGGTACTTACGAGTTTGAGCAGATTGGCAAGCATATTGAATACTTTTCTATACAGAATTATTCAATATGTCAGTCATAGTTTCACAAGAATACATGACGACCAGATTTTCATTAAGAGGTAATTATTATGGGTATCTTTTCGCGTTTTACAGACATTGTGAACTCAAACATAAACTCATTATTAGATAAGGCGGAAGATCCTGAAAAGATGGTTCGTCTCATCATTCAGGAAATGGAAGATACGTTAGTAGAGGTGCGCTCTGCTTCAGCTAAGACCCTTGCCAATAAAAAAGATATTGTCAGTCAAATAGCGAAGTACGAAAGTGACGCAGCTGACTGGCAGTCAAAAGCAGAGCTTGCACTGAGTAAGGATCGCGAAGACCTTGCAAGAGCGGCACTGCAAGAGAGGAAAAAGTCTGCAGAAGCAGCAGAGACATTAACCAAAGAATTGGCTATTGTTGATGCTCAGATCAGTAAACTGCAGGATGAAATTGGCCAGCTACAAGATAAGCTTGCTGACGCCAAAAGCCGTCAAAAGACCATCATTATGCGTCAGAAAACAGCGAGCTCTCGTCTTGAAGTTAAGAAAACCTTGGACAGCACCAAAGTGGACAACGCAATGGGGCGGTTCGAGCAATACGAGCGCAAAATTGATGACCTAGAGTCGCAGGTTGAATCTTATGACTTAGGTCAGAAGTCGCTGCAAGATGAATTTGCAGAGTTAGAAGCGGGTGACAAAGTAGACGACGAATTAGCAGCGTTGAAAGCAAAAATGCAAAACGCCAAGAAAGATACTGAAAAGTCTGAATAATAAAAAATAACGAGCTGCTCCGACGTTATGCGGAGCAGACTGATCAGAGTTTGTAGGAGAATTCGAGATGGAAGAAGGTATGATCGCAATTATTGTAATGCCACTAGTGGTTTTCACAATTTTTGTAGCACCCATATGGTTAATTTTGCACTATCGCAGCAAGAAACAAGTCAATCAGGGATTAAGTGCTGAAGAGTACGCAGCGTTGAGCACATTAGCCGATAAAGCGGAAAAAATGAGCGAGCGTATTGAGACATTAGAAGCGATTCTTGATAGCGAGGCTCCTGAGTGGAGGAATAGAGCATGAGAAACGGTAAGCAGCTCTACCGCAACCCGGAAAAGGCAAAAATAGCGGGTGTTTGTTCAGGTGTTGCAGAGTACTTCGGCTTAGAAACATGGTTAGTGAGAATTTTAGTTGTCACAGGTTTCTTCCTTCTTGCTGGGCCTTTCATCTTTGTCGCCTACATTGCCGCGTGGTTTATTTTAGACAAAAAGCCAAAGCATTTGGATAACGCACAGCCTACGCCTCAAGCTTTTTCACGGGGTAAAGGTTGGACAAACCCAAACCGTGGGCAGGTAAAAGAAACGAAGGTCGAGGTGAAGACTAAGGTGTGGCAGGCTGGCGAACCACCAAAACAAGCCTTTCACGATATTAGAAATCGATTTGAAAAAACAGAGAATCGATTACGTAAAATGGAAACCTATGTAACGTCAAAAGAGTATCAGTTGAACAAAGAAATTAGTCGACTGTAAGCCTGACCAATGTACTGATTGAAAACCACCCTTATGGGTGGTTTTTTAATTTATATCATAGGGTTAGATTTTGATGTAAAAACATTGTTACAGTGATCTTAGTGGCTCAATAGGGGCAAATGCTTCTCGTAAAGCGGTTTTTGGTTAGACTACAGTCCACGTAATTAGCAACTCATTGGTTTTAGAAGTTATGCCAAAAACAACTCAATATGCATCGCGAGAATCTGACGGTAGCGGCCATATCGCCTGGTCGACAGAAGAAAACCAAATATGGTCAGAACTTTATTCAAGACAAATACCCTTGGTAAAAGAGCGCGCGTGTGACGAATACATCGAGGGTTTGAGATTGCTTAACTTGAGCGAAAACTGCATTCCTCAATTACCCGATATTAACCGTGTATTGCTAGAGAGAACCGGCTGGCAAACCGCAGAAGTACCTGCGTTAATTCCATTTGGTGAGTTTTTTCGTCTGCTAGCAAATAAGCAGTTTCCTGTGGCAACGTTTATTCGCTCACGTGAAGAGTTTGACTACCTGCAGGAGCCAGATATTTTTCACGAAGTATTCGGGCATTGTCCACTACTGACTAACCCTGCGTTTGCGCACTTTACGCATACTTACGGAAAATTAGGGCTGGCAGCGAGTAAAGAAGATAGAATTTATTTGGCGCGCCTTTACTGGTTTACCGTTGAGTTTGGCTTGGTGAAAGCCAAGAACGAGCTGAAGATTTACGGCGGAGGAATTCTCTCTTCACCGGGTGAAACTATTTATTCGCTAGACAGCGACGTACCAGTAAGAAAGCCACTCACCGCTACAGACGCATTAAGAACCCCTTATCGCATCGATATCATGCAGCCACTGTATTACATTTTGCCAGAGTTTGACCATCTGTTTGAATTAGCGGAAATGGATATTATGGCGTTAGTAGAAAAAGCGAAGTCTCTTGGTTTGTTCGCACCCTTGTTCGAACCAAAAGAGAAAAAGGCAGGCTAGTTTTTGTGAACGGTCGCACAAAAGCGAAAAAGCATACTTAACAAAAAAGCATAAACAAAATACTGAATAAAAAGTATATCTGGCAGAAAGGAGACGACTCAGTCTCCTTTTTTATTTGCACCAATTCGTATCCCACTGTTTACAAACTCACAGTTTTTTAATCTTTAGTAACAATTATCTTGTTATCTTTTTGTAAAAGTGTGATATCTTGTACATAAATCTTTACAACAATATACATACCCTATGCGCCTAGAAATCAGTTGTCAGGACCGCCTTGGTATCGCCCAAGATGTTCTGGATATTCTCGTGACTAAAGAAATAGACCTTCGGGGAATCGAAATAGACCCTGTGGGTAAAATCTTCCTCAATTTTCCTAATATAGAATTTGAAGACTTCCAGCATCTCATGCCTCAAATTCGTCGAATAGACGGTATAGACGACGTCAAGACCACGCTTTTTATGCCAGGGGAAAGAGAGAAGAATCAGCTTTCAGCAATACTACGCACGCTACCAGACCCTGTTTTCTCTGTTGATGCCAAAGGCAATATCTTACTGTGTAATGAAGCAGTAAGTGCTGGCTTAGAGCTTCCTGCCAGTGATATAGACGGAATGGAGATTGCCGAGGTTGTTAAAGGGTTTAACTTTACGAAGTGGATGGATGGAAAAAGTCCAGGCCCCCAATCTTCAAAGGTGAAGTTCATTCAGCAGGATTATCTGGCCGACATGCTGCCTATTACGGTAGCGGACGGAGAGAAGAAAAGTATCATGGCTGGCGCGGTGGTCATTTTAAAATCCGAAATGCGCCTCGGCCAGCAGTTCACGGCATTTCACCAGTCGCCCACAGACAGTTTCGATCGTTTTGTAACAGAGTCATCATTTATGAAACGCGCAGTTCACGAAGCCAAAAGAGTAGCGGACTTAGACGCACCTATCCTCATATTCGGTGAAACTGGCACAGGTAAAGAGATGATCGCGCGAGCTTGTCATCAATCAAGTCGTCGCAGTGAAGGGGCATTTTTAGCATTAAACTGTGCCTCGTTACCCGACAGTGTTGCAGAAACTGAGCTTTTTGGTTGTGCAGCAGGAACCTACAACCAGTCTAGCGGCAAAGTGGGCTTGCTCGAGCAAGCAAAGGGCGGCACCTTACTACTTGATGAAATTGCTGATATGTCGTCGCAACTGCAAGCAAAACTATTAAGAGTGCTTGAAGACGGTGAGTTTAGACGCGTAGGGGATGTGGAGCCTGTCTCTGTAGATGTACGCTTTATTTGTACTACTTGCCGCGACTTAGGCCAACTGGTAGAAGAGGGGCGCTTTAGAAAAGAGCTGTATTATCGCTTAAACGTGTTAAGCCTAGTAATGCCGTCGCTCAAAGATAGGCGTCAAGATATTGTTCCTCTGGCAGAGTCTTTTATCTTGCAGCACAGTACCAAGCTGGGTCGACGACCTGCTAAGTTAAGTAAATCTTGCGTCGACTTTTTGCAGCAATATCCTTGGCCAGGAAATGTGAGGCAGCTGCAAAACGCCCTTTATCGTGCGCTTTCCTTGCTCGATGGCAAAGAAATAACCAAAGAAGATATTCAGCTTCCAAGCTGCGCCCCAAGCGTTACCTACATTGATGAGAATTTTGAGGGTACGCTGGATGAAGAAGTGAAGAAATTTGAGAAAGACTTATTAAAGCGTCTGTACCCGTTCTATCCCAGTACCAGGCAGCTTGCTAAAAAATTGGGCCTTAGTCATACCGCCATTGCCAATAAGCTGCGTGAATATGGCATTAATAAGGCGACAGTTAAACTGTAGAGCGCTCACTTTTCGTTGTTGCAAGTGTGTTGTGATAAGTTTACAACACCCTTGCAGCTAGCGTCAGCAGGCAATTGCCAGCAATTCTCCCTTACGCCCCGTACATCCTTTCTTACAGCTTATTAAAACTTGTGGCTGTGCACACTTCTCTTTCCCCTACATGTAATGGCATAACTGTACTTATACTTAAGCAAACGTGCCCTAATTTACTTAGTGCTTATCGAGGAAAAAAGAATGAAGCTTGCTACATATAAAAATGAAACCCGCGATGGGATCCTTATGTTGGTATCACGAGATTTGTCTAGAGCGTGTGACGTGTTAGACATAGCGCCAACAATGCAATATGCCCTCGATAACTGGCAAGAAGTTGCGCCGCAGCTACAGAGCCGATACGAGCAGTTAAATGATAATGACGGTGACAGTGTGCAATTTGACTCAACTCGCTGTGAATCTCCATTGCCGAGAGCGTTTCAATGGGCAGACGGCAGTGCTTATGTGAATCATGTTGAGCTGGTAAGAAAAGCACGGGGTGCTGAGATACCGGAGAGTTTCTGGACCGATCCACTGATGTACCAAGGTGGCTCTGACGATTTCATTGGGCCAAACGACGATATCATTTTGCCAAGCGATGACTGGGGAATAGATTTTGAAGGCGAAGTTGCGGTAGTTACCGACGATGTGCCTATGGCATGCACACCAGAGCAAGGCGCTGAACGCATTCGCTTAATCATGCTGGTAAATGACGTTTCCCTTCGCGGCCTAATTCCGGGTGAGTTAGCCAAAGGGTTTGGCTTTTTCCAATCCAAACCAGCCTCTAGCTTTTCGCCAGTAGCGGTTACGCCTGATGAACTCGGTGATGCGTGGCAAGATAACAAAGTACATCTGCCGTTGCGCTCGACCTACAACGGTGAGCTATTCGGTAAGCCTGAAGCAGGACAAGATATGACTTTTGATTTTGGTCAGCTTGTTGCCCACGCCGCTAAAAGCCGTAACTTAGGTGCAGGCACCATCATAGGCTCGGGAACCGTATCGAATAAGCAAGGCACCGAGCACGGCTCAGCAATCAGCGAAGGCGGTGTAGGTTATTCCTGTATTGCTGAGGTGAGAATGATTGAGACAATACGAGATGGCAAGCCAACCACCCCGTTTATGCAGTTTGGCGATCGTATTCGCATGGAAATGCTTGATGACAGTGGCGTCAGTATTTTTGGTGCTATCGAGCAGCAAGTTAAGCCTTTGCGCTAAACCTATCAATCGTTAACATGTGTAGAGGAACTATAAGATGAGTATTAAGCTTCACGGTTACTGGCGTTCTACTGCTACTTATCGCGTGCGTATAGCGCTCAATTTAAAAGGTGTAGACTACGAATATGTGCCGGTTCATTTAGTTGCCAATGGCGGCGAACAGCACAGTATGGATTACACTCGCTTAAACCCGGCTCATCTTGTTCCCACGTTTGTGGATGAAGACGAAGACATTATCTTGAATCAATCGTTAGCCATCATAGAGTATCTCGATGAGCGCTATGAGAGCGACTTTCGTTTAATTCCAGAGCATAAAACAGAGCGTGCGAGAGTAAGGGCGCTCGCACAGGACATTGCTTGTGACATTCAGCCTGTGGGAAACCTTCGTGTGTTAAATGCATTAAAAGGTACGTTTAATGCCAGCCAAGATGATGTGTCTGTGTGGGCTGCCCATTGGATAACACTGGGGTTCGATGCTATTGAAAAACGACTGCAAACTCAGTCAGGTAAATATTGCTTTGATTTTGACGTAACCATGGCCGACATATGTTTAGTGCCTCAAGTTTACAATGCGAAGCGCTTTAATATTGATATGGACCAATATCCCCTGATAAGCAAAATAGCGGACAACTGCAATGCCCTTGAAGCTTTTGAAAAGGCTAAGCCAGAAAATCAAATCGACGCTAGTTAGGTTTGGTATAGAAGAAGCTTTGGGTTTGATCTAGAGCTAAAGAGGGGCGGTTTTTTACTGCCCCTTTTTGTATCTACTGGCGCTTGATAGGAAGTTCGGTGGTGTTTTTCACTTGCTTAAGTGCAAATGTAGAACTGAGGTGATCAACTAACGGTAAATGTGTCAGTTTTGTTTTCAATAAAAACTCATATTCTTCGATACTTTCTACAATGACTTTAAGCAAATAATCCTTCTCGCCACTGGTTGTATGACACTCCACGATTTCATCAATATTCTGCACTGCCGTTTCAAAATCTGTCAGTGAGTCACCATCGTGATTTTTAAGCGTGACATAGATAAAAACAGACACACCAAGGTTAAGTTTTTTGCTATTTAGCAAGGTCACTTTTCCTAGGATAATACCATCTGCTTCCATTCGCTTCACACGTCGCCAGCACGGAGTATGAGAGAGCCCGACTTGTTGGCTTAAATCAGCCATAGAGACGGTGGCATCTTGCTGTAGGACGCGTAAAATTTCACGGTCAAACTTATCTAATTTCATAAGAGTTATGTCCATCGTTTTTATGATGTTCATTATATAGTAAAAAAAATTATAGGATAGCTGTCCTAGTAAAATAGTGTTCATTTCTTTTCCGTTTCGGTTTGTAAAAACCACATGAGAAACTCGCAACGCTTGTCCTCAGCGTATTCAGCTAGACTAGACGGATTAAACAGCAAATAAAAATAGGGAACGTATGTCAGTCTTCGATCATTCAGAATTTGATAATCACGAGCACGTGGCTTTTTATCACGACGAAAAAGCGGGCCTTAGTGCCATTATTGCAGTGCACAATACCAATCTTGGACCTGCACTCGGTGGTTGCCGCATGTGGCCATACGTGAATAGTAGTGAAGCACTTACGGATGTGCTTCGATTATCAAAGGGGATGACATACAAAGCAGCGCTTGCCAATTTAGAATTAGGCGGTGGCAAGTCAGTTATTATTGGCGATCCTAGAAAAGCAAAAACACCAGAAATGATGAAGGCAATGGGGAAATTTGTAGATTCTCTAGGCGGCAAGTATTTCACCGCAGAAGATTCTGGTATTGCTGTAACTGACTTACAAACAATGGCTGAAGAGTCTGACTATATTGCTGGTGTTAGCGCGAAATATCACTATGCAGGTGAAGTACCAAACGGCAACCCAGCTCCTTCTACAGCCTATGGCGTATTCGTTGGCTTAAAGGCGTCTGTTGAGTTTGGATTAAAGCGCAGCTTAGATGGTGTTTCAGTTGCTATTCAAGGCATGGGGCATGTTGGCTACAGACTGGCTAAGCATTTACATGAGCAGGGCGCAAAGCTTTACGTTGCAGATATCTTCCCTGAGGGCATAGAAAAAGCGCAAAAAGAATTTGGCGCCACCGTGGTAGCGCCAGAAGATATTTTAAGTTTAGACGTAGACGTACTTGCACCGTGTGCGTTAGGCGCTGCAATTAACGATCAAACGCTGCCAGATATAAAAGCGAAAGTCATTGCGGGTGCGGCAAATAACCAGCTTGCACGAGAGGAAATGGGCGAGTTACTCAGCAAGCGTGGCATTCTTTACGCACCTGACTACGTTATTAATGCCGGTGGTGTTATCGACATCTTCCATCAGCGCATGGCATCGAGCTCAAATGAAGCACTGCGTGCTCACATTGAGCAAATCGGCGACACGCTCAAAGAAATTTATGAGCGCGCGGAAAAGGAAAATACAGCGACTAACCGCATTGCTAATGTGATAGCTGAAGAGAGATTTTCTAATAAGGCTTGAAACTTAGCATTCAAATAGTCATAATGCGCCCCGCAATGAGGAGGGCGCAAGCTACTTACTAATTGCCGTTTTCTATGGTGGGCTTTTGGTCCTCCCGCAATGATACTCTGTGAACTCGGTCAGGCCTGGAAGGGAGCAGCCGCAGCAGACGACTCATGTGCCGGGATGTGGCTGGAGGCCCGCCACCCAAACCTCCCCCAATATTTCACTGTCAACTTTTTTGTTTTAAGTTCTTTTGAGTCCATACTCTCTGTTTTACGATGTAATATAAGCTCACTCAACAAAGCGCTTACTATTACGACGATAGAATTAAACTAATCGTTTTTTAAGTCTTCAGCCGCTAAATTTACAGAAGCTTCCGTTTCCATATTCATGGATTCAGTGTCTTCAGAGTCTGGCCCGTGTGGCTTTTCATTCTTCTCAGCATCGTTCAAAAAACGCAGCGCCTTGCTGATTGCATATTCTACGTTCATTTCCATTTGTCTACGTTCGCTTTGAGGTAGATAAAATGCCATGTCTACTTCAAAGCGAATATATCGCGGCGGTACTTGGTTTAACGCTAAACAGCATAAGTCGGCCAAATAATCCGCTGTTTTGGTCTTATCAAGACCAAGCTTCGCAATTCGCTCTAACACCAAATGCTCGTAATAGTTATGAATATCATCATCGAGTTTCATTTTACTTACCTCAAACACATTGAGTATCGACGGTCACGGGCGATACTTCTTTTAAATATTGGACAGTATTTTATACGCACTACACTAGGGCGTGCTGCCCTTAACTACTGAATAGAGAGTGCTCTATCACTATAAAGGTATAGCCTGTATTCTATATAAGTCGAGTAGGTGAGACTGAATCTCAAACCTTTAACTATCTCAAAAGCAGTCAAAAACACGCAAAATAACTAAAATAAAGCAATTACAGAGAAGAACACGATGAAAAAGAATATCGAACCCTGCTACTACGGTGATTATTTGCAGCTGGATAAAATTCTTGGCGCACAAAAACTCCAAAGTGCGAAATATTCCGATGCGGCCCATGAAGAGATGCTGTTTATCATAGTGCACCAAGTTTACGAACTGTGGTTTAAACAAATACTGCATGAATTAAACGCGACCATAGATACCTTCAATCAAAAGGTAGTAAAAGACCAGCAGCTCACTCAAGTTGTCCACCGCCTTCAGCGGGTCATTACCATACAGCGATTGATGAATGATCAAATTGCGGTAATGGAAACTATGACACCACAGCAATTTCTTTCATTCAGAGATTATCTTGTACCTGCGTCTGGCTTTCAAAGCATCCAATTTAAGCGTTTAGAAATATCGCTGGGGTTAAAGCGTGAGTTTCGGGTGGATTTTGATAAGCAAAGTTTTTATAGCCGATTAAGCGACGATGACAGAGCATTATTAGAAGGCTTAGAAGCAAAGCCAAGTTTATTTGACCTTGTAGACAAATGGCTATCGAGAATGCCCCTGCTAAAAACAGATGACTTTGACTTTTGGCACTATTACAAACAAGCCACAGATGAAATGCTAAGCGACGACCACGAGACTATATCAACCAACGATACGCTCTCAACAACAGACAAGCGCCAAGAGTTAAAAGACTGGCAGTCGACTAAAGAAAACTTTGATGCGCTTTTTGATCACGCAAAATTTGAAGCGCTTCGCAAAGAAGATAAGTTTAGGTTGAGTCACGAGGCGTTATTGTCTGCACTATTTATAAAGCAGTATTCAGAAGAGCCGGTTTTTAATCTTCCATTTCAACTTATCACTGCACTGACTGAAATTGATGAGCAATTAACTATCTGGCGTTATCGTCATGCCATGATGGTACAGCGAATGCTCGGCACAAAAATTGGAACAGGCGGTTCGTCGGGACATCACTACTTAAAGCGAACAACCGAATCAAATCGCATTTTCCTCGACTTCTTTAACATGGCGACCTTTCTCTTGCCTAAAGATGCGTTGCCAGAGTTACCTGATGCTATCAAACGAAAACTCGGTTTTTACTTGAGTGAGTAAATAAGAGAGTGCCAGCAAAATAAAGTGAAATTGACGCAAATGTAACAAAACGTGTCGTCAAAGTACGAGAAGTTGAAAAGCAGTTGTATGAAAAATGTACATTGCATTAAAACTATACGGTACTCTGAAAAAAATGTAATGAGTACCGTTTGTGTACTCTAGGCTTTACGTTTTCTGACTTTGTTAAAAAATAAATTGAACTTTTCAGCATACACTTGTAACTGCATGTATTGACCCCCGGCGTTTTTTTGTATTAAGTAAGGCACAGGGCAAAGCCCGATCATAAAAAGTTCGTAAAAACGAAATAAAAAACACACAAATAAAGTACTAGGTCCAGGGAGACTTACATGTTTAAAAATTCTAAGTTGGCTACGTCAGTCAAGTTAGCTTGCGTATTGGGTTCTGCACTCGCAGTATCTGCAAGCAACCTTGCCATGGCACAAGAAGCAACGAATGACAAAGCTGCTGAAGAAGCAGTTGAGAAAATCTCGGTAACAGGCTCACGCATCGCCCGTGCTGAACTTTCTACTCCAGCCCCTATCGTGTCAATTGGCGCAGAGCAGCTTGCCCGTTTCGATACTCCAGATTTGGGTAGTATATTGGCAGAACTTCCAGCAGTTGGCGCAGGCTCAACGCTTATCGGGAACAACAACAGCAACGCGAACGCGGGCTTAAGTTCTCCAAACCTGAGAAACCTAGGTGTTAACAGAACACTGACTCTTGTAAACGGTAAACGTCACGTTGCTGGTGCGCCTGGCTCATCTGCGGTTGATACCGGTACTGTTCCAGTATCTCTTATCAAAACCGTTGAAGTTGTAACAGGTGGTGCATCGGCAGTATATGGTTCTGATGCAATCGCTGGGGTTATCAACCTTGTGATGCGTGATGATTATGAAGGGTTCGAAGTCAATGCCCAAGGTAGTACAGATACCAACGGTATTGGCGTTGAAAGCTTCCGCTATAACTTCCTTGCCGGTGCTAATACGGACGACGGACGTGGTAACGTTACCTTCTTCGTTGAAAATCAAAGAATTTCAGAAGTGTTAACACCTGAGCTTCAACAAGCGAGAGCGTTTGGTACAGTTATTAACCCAGATGATACAGCTGAAGACGACGGCGTTGCAGATAGACTGACAGTACCTTTTGTAGGTTCAGAGTTTATTAACAGCACCACCGTTTTGAACCCATTTGGTGGTGGTCCTCGCATTACCTTCAACCCAGACGGTTCACCGGTTGACCAAGTTTCTCGTGACCTTACAAACAGCTTCGCATTCGGTAACTTTACTGAGCGATTTGACACAGTATTCTTCGGCGAAGACTTTGAAAACTTTACGCCGAAGCAAGACCGCGTAACGGTTGCGTCAACGTTCAAATACGACATAAGCGACAATGTTCGCGTATATGGCGACATTAAATATGTTGATACTGACATCGAGCAGCAGTTCCAGCCATCGTTCCGATTCGGTAACATCACTATTGATGTTGAAGATAATGCGTTCCTAGACCCAGCTACTAGAGCGCGTTTACTAGACGGCGGTCAAACAAGTGTGAGCGCAGCGCGTTTCTTCACTGATATAGGTAACCGTTCTGCATCTAACGACCGCTCTATGTTTAGAGTTGTGACAGGCTTCGAAGGCTTCGTAGATGTTGGTGAAACCATGTTAGATTACGATATCTCGTATAACTATGGTCAAACAGACAACACTCGTCGCACGCTTAACGACCTGATCCCAACCAACTTTGCAGCAGCTGTTGATTCTGTTATCGACCCTGAAACTGGCTTAGCAGCTTGTCGTAGCCAAGTACCTTCCGCACAAGGTGAAGGCTATGAAGATCCTGCGCTGGTTAATGGTGGTAACTGTGCACCGCTTAACATCTTTGGTTTCAATCAAGGCTCAGATGCAGCAAAAGATTTTGTTTCTGGCAACGTAACGCGTGAAGACAGTATTTCGCAAGAAGTTTTCTTGGCGCAATTCTCATTCGACACGTCTGCGTTCTTCGAACTACCAGGTGGCGCGATTGGCGTTGCATTTGGTTATGAAAACAGAACTGAGACGTCTGAAACAACCACTGATGAATTTACTAAAGCAGGTTTCTTCCTAGGTGCAGCGACGCCAGATGAAGAAGGTAGCTTTGATGTAGATGAATTCTTTATGGAAGTTCGTCTTCCTATCTTAGCAGATATGGAATTTGCGAAAGAGTTGTCTGTAGATGCTGCATTCAGGACGGCTGATTACTCTCATGCGGGTACTGCCGACGCTTGGCAGGTTGGTTTAGTCTACGCACCATTTGACGACGTGAGAGTACGTGCACAAATTGGTGAAGCGGTACGAGCGCCTAACGTGACTGAAGCATTTAGTCCTCAATCACCAGGTTTCGCTAACATCAACGATCCGTGTGATGCCGACAACATTTCGGAAGATCCAGATAGAGCGGCAAACTGTGCTGCATTGGGTATTCCTGCAGGCTTCCAAGCAAACGATAACGTAAGTATTGACATCATTTCTGGTGGTAACCCAGATCTAGATTCTGAAACAGCGAAAAGCTTCACTTACGGTGTTGTATATACTCCTACGTTCCTTGAGAACTTCTCTGTTACAGTAGACTACTATGACATTGAAGTGGAAGATGCGATTACGTTTATCCAGCCGCAAGATATCCTAGACCTTTGTGTTAATGGTTCTGCTGGTTTAGACGCTGCATTCTGTGGACAGATTACACGTGACCCAACTACTAACGATGTTGACCTTGTAACGTCTGGTTATGCTAACGCAGGTGCTCGTACATCACGCGGTGTCGACTTCCAAGTTCGCTACCTTGCTGACTTAGCTGATTTTGGTTTAGACCTTCCTGGTGAAGTTCGTTTCAACTTGTTCGGTACAAGAAACCTTGAACTTAACTTGTTTGCTTTCCAAGACCGTCCAAATGAAGCAAATGCTGAAGCTGGCGAAGTAGGTGATTCACGTGACCAGCTAAACACAAGCGTTGACTACAACGTAGGTGATTGGAACTTCAACTGGTCAAGCCGTTTCCTTGAAAGAGCAGCGCGCTTTGACGTTACACCTGAGGCATTAGGTGGTGCAGGTTCAACAGAAGATTTGGATATTCCATTCGTTGGTTCAATCTGGACTCATGACTTAGGCGTTCGTTACAACGTGAACGACGACACTAGCGTATTCCTAAACATGCGTAACGTGTTTGACAAAACACCTCCGGGCTACACGTTCAACCCACTTTACGACTTAGTGGGTCGCAGAATAACAGCTAGCGTTCGTATGAGCTTCTAAGAGCTCCAGCTAACTAACGTGTTATTTTAAAAAAATGAAGTGAAAAGCCTGCGCAAGCAGGCTTTTTTTTATACCAACAATGTCCCACTCATGATGTGCTTATTGTAAAACGCATCTCACAACAGGTAATTCTCTTCGATACACGCCTCTCACTTTAAATTCCCTTTTTAATGCCCTTCTTAACGCAGTTCTGCGGTTAAAAAAAATACAAATTGATTAATTGCGTCCGGTGTTCTCGCTAAAAATGAAATTTTTTTTAAAATGTAATCAAAAAACGTAACATGTTAAATAATGTGAGGTTTTGTAAATTTCGTATCTTTATTTGTACAAAATTTGCAAATAAGTGAAAAAAAATTGAACTTTCTACGTGTTTCGTAATGCATGGTGTGTTGACCGCTCGCTTATGTTGTGGGTATTATCCGGCTCGAGGTTTCCACCTTAACTATAATAAATCGTTCTAAACGACTCATAACTACCTCAGACAGTAGGTAGCCCAGGGAGACATACATGTTTAAAAAATCTAAAATCGCCACTTCTATAAAGTTGGCGGGCGCACTTAGTTTTGCAGCTGCTGCAAGCATCAGTGCACCGGTTTTCGCTCAAGAAGACGCTCAAGTTGACGAAAAGAGCGTAGAGAAAGTTCAGGTTGTTGGTTCGCGTATCCGTAAAGTTGACTTCGTAAGTAACGCACCAGTAGCAACAGTTGGCATCGAGCAGTTCGAACTAACTAACTCAGTTAACACTGAAGCACTTCTTAACACATTACCGCAAACTATCCCAGGTCTTGATCGTTCATCGAACAACCCAGGTGGCGGTATCGCTACTGTTGACCTTCGTGGTTTAGGTACTAACAGAACGCTTGTTCTTGTAGACGGCATTCGCGCTGTACCTAGTACTTCAGGCGGTACGGTTGATATCAACACTATCCCAGCGGCGCTAATCGAGAACGTTGAAGTTCTTACCGGTGGTGCATCAGCAGTATACGGTTCTGACGCGGTAGCTGGTGTTGTTAACTTCTCGCTTAAGAAGAACTTTGAAGGCGTAGATTTCAACACAAGTTTTGAAACCACCGAAGAAGGCGACGCTGAAATTTGGAACGGTTCATTAACACTTGGCGGAAACTTCGCTGATGACCGCGGTAACGTTGTTGTAAGCATGCAGTACACTGAGCGTTCAGCTCTTTTTGCTGATTCTCGTGCTATTTCAAGCATTGCGTTAACTGATGCTGCAGACGAAAACGGTAACCTTTTCCTTGAACCATTTGGTTCTTCTGGTGTTCCGGCAACTTCTGCATTCGTAAGTGGTTTACCTGAGTCATTCGGTGGTGCTGCAATCTTTAACCAAGACGGTAGTATTCGTCCGTTCGTTCAAGGTGGCGCTACAAACGACTTCTATAACTTTGCACCGGTTAACTACCTTCAGTTACCTCAGCAACGTCACAATATTACAGCAATGGGTCACTTCGAAGTAAGCGACACTGCTGAAATTTATATGCGTGGTAGCTTTGCGAACAGTGATGTTCCACAGCAGCTAGCTGCGACTCCTATTTTCCAAACGTCTACCTTCACATTAGATGGTAACCCGTTCATCGATCCAACTGCACAACAGATTTTATCTGACGCGGTAGGTGGTGACGTTGACACTGATGGCGACGGTATTGCTGATGAAGGTACTGCGTTCCTACGTCGTCGTCTTCTAGAAGTTGGTCCACGTATTGTTGAAGATGACAATACAATGTTCTCAATGCTTGGCGGACTTCGTGGTTCTTTCGGTGATTCAGCGTGGACGTATGATGCATACTTCCAAACTGGCCGTGTAAACCAAAACTCTATCCAACTTGGTAACGTTAATCGTGACCGTTACGACCAAGCGCTTCTTTTAGCGAAGGACGAGAATGGCGACGTTATCCTTGATGCCAACGGTAACCCGAGTTGTTCTGATACGGGAGCAAACGGTGGTCTAGTTGGTTGTTCACCAATGAATATTTTCGGTGAAGGCAATATGTCTGCTGACGCAGCTGATTTTATCAGAACCCGCGTTAACTCTTCTTCTGAGTACGAGCAAAAGCTTTATGGCTTTAACATCAGCGGCGACACCATGGATTTCTTTGAACTTCCTGGCGGTCCAGTTGGTCTAGCGTTTGGTTTTGAACGCCGTGAAGAGAGCTTCTCTTTTGACCCGTCGCAAGATTTAGCTGCAGGTACAATTGCAGGCTTTAACGGTTCAGGTCCAGTATCTGGTGAGTTTGATGTAAACGAGTATTTCGTTGAAGCATACGTACCGCTTGTAGAAGGTCTTGAGTTTGCTGAGCTAATCGACTTAGAACTAGCCTATCGTTACGCTGACTGGTCAACAGTTGGTGGTGTAGACGCGTTTAAAGTAGCTGGTTCATGGACAATCAACGACGTAGTTCGTGTACGTTCAAGCTTCAACCGTGCTGTACGTGCGCCTAACATTGGTGAATTGTTCTCTCCTCAGAACGAAGGCTTCCCTTCTGCTGAAGATCCATGTTCATCTAAAGCAACTGATCAATCAGCTGCGGTAAGTGCAATTTGTACAGCTACTGGTGTTCCAGCTGATGCAGTATTTACTCCTACATTGGACGCAGTATCTGGTCAGACTCGCCAAGTAAGTGGTGGTAACCCGAATCTTCAGGAAGAATCTGCTGATACTTTCTCTCTAGGTTTTGTTGTTACGCCAATGGATGACCTAAACGTATCAATCGATTACTTCGACATTGAAATTGAAGACGCAGTATTCGGCTTCGGTGGTGGTACAAACAACGTACTACAGAAGTGTTATGACCCAGAAGATGAGCTAGGCGGTGCAGGTTCAGCATTCTGTGACGTGGTAAACCGTCGCCCTGATGGCTCTATCGATTTCGTAGAAATCTTAAGCCAGAACGTTGGTGCGCTTAAACTTACCGGTTTCGACATGGTAGCTGACTATGCAGCGGAAGTTGCTGGTGGCAACATGCGTATTAACTACCTTGGTACATACACAACTGAGAACTCGTTCCAAACTGCAACTGGCGAGCCAGTAGTAGATTGTGCTGGTACATTCGGTAATACCTGTGGCGAGCCTACTCCTGAGTATGTTCACCGTATGACGGTAAGCTGGGGTATGGATGATTTCGACGCTCAGTTATTGTGGCGTTTTATCGGCGCGACAGAAGATGACGCCGATGGTACTACATACTTCCAAGAAGACACTGGTTCATTCAGCTATTTCGACCTTTCTGGTACATACCACTTAGGCGAAAACTATCGCTTGAATGCAGGTATTCGTAACTTGTTCGACCGTGAAGCACCACGCTTTGGTGATAACGCAGAACAGTCAAATACTTATCCTGCAACATACGATGTGTTCGGTAGAACTTACTTCGTAGGTGTTACTGCTAGCTTCTAAGCTTAGTTGTTAGATAAAAAGGTGGGCATTATTGCCCACCTTTTTTTTTACGTAAAAGGTAGATAATGAACTCAGTAGAAGAGTGGAACCAATATTGGAACAGTGCCAGTGCACCTCAATCCGATGCCTTGTTTACAGACGCTGAAGGTAAAGCGATAAAGGATTTTGTTGTCTTTTGGGAAGACTTCTTTAGTAACGGTGATAAAGACTCCCACATCCTTGATGTAGCATGTGGTTCTGGTGCGTTATTCAAAAGTGTATCCCACTTACCCTTAAGCAATATCGCGGGGCTTGATTGCAGTGAACATGCACTAGCGCTTTTTAAAGAGGCCTTTCCTCACTCCCGCACTATGCTAAATTCATCTAAAGAGCTTCCCAGCGACGTTATAGGCACCTTTGATAAGGTTGTCAGCCAGTTCGGTATTGAATACTTGGGTAAAGAGACGTTAGCCAAATTGCCGTCGCAGCTAAAGAAAGGCGCAGAATTCGTCGCGCTTTGTCATTATCAAGATGGACACATTCACAGCCGCTATGCCGCTGAAAAAAATGCGCTGGTGTTGCTGTCTGAATTAAAGGCAGTTGAACAAGCAAAACAACTGGCAACTGACTTATTTGTGAACCCAGACAGTGTTTTGCCGTCGATGTCGGCTTACTTCAAAACTCTTGAGGCTAATAAGCAGCACTGGAATGGGGGGGCTTTACATTTTATCCAAGGCGCTTACCAACTGCTTGGAAACTATAAGCAATACAATAAGAATGATATTGTGAATTGGATAGAGGGTATGGATAAGCAGCTACAGCTTGCTTACCAGAGAGTATCGGCCATATGTGACGTTGCGCTTTCAATGCAAGATGTAGACGATATTATTGCTATTTCCAATCAAGACCATCAATGTTGGACTGCCAAGCCCTTTTATATGGCTAACAGCAAACTTCCCGTAGCATGGGAACTAAGATTCAAAAAAGTGTAGCAACTATGTACGACCTACAAAAAACCTTGAGCCTGCATCAAGAGGGTAAATTAGATATCGCGGCTAAGAGCTATCAGGCTTTGCTCGCAAAAAGCCCTAATGATATCAATGTAAATTTTCTGTATGGAAAGCTGCTTAACGATACACAGCAGCCCAAAAGGGCAGAGGCATTATTGCGTAAAGCGTATAATGCGGTCTCGACAAATGTGGGCATTTTAACGGAGTATGCAAAATGCATGTTGTCGCTAGGTAAAAGTGAGGACGTCATTGGCCTACTGTCGAATCATTGTAAAACGTCGGTAGAGCTGTCTAAGCTCTTTCTTAAAGCGCAGCACCTTGTGTGTAATACCGCCGAACTTACCGAGCACTATCATAAACAATTATCTTACTGGAATGACTCAAGCAGTCTGATGCTAGTGATGGCTCAGCTTTGTGATGATAGGGGAGAGCTCACTGCTTCATGTGATATCTACCTTAAGATTCTCAATAAAGACCCTAACAATGTATTAGCCCTTCACAATTTAGCCACAATTAAGAGACGGCTAGAGTTGCCTAAAGACGCTCTTGCGTTACTTAAGCGAGCACAAGCTCTGGGCCTCGATTCTTTTCAGTTGCACCATAATCTGGGTAATGCTTTTTCTGATCTCAATGATATCGATAGCGCAATAGCCGCATATTCAAAAGCGATATCACTCAATCCCTATTATATTGATAGCTACAAAAATTTAGCCGCACTTTACAGTGAATCAGGCGACATTGGCTCTGCAATCGCGCTGTATGAAAACGCTATATCTGCCAATACGATATCTAAAGACATCATTCTAGAATTGATAAGAAACTATTTACGTGTAGGAAACACTGAAAAAGCAAAACTGCTAATTTCAAAATATTTTTCTGCTGGCGAGGGCTTTGCAAAAGACAGTGTTGATTTATATGACACCGACACCGACACCGACACTGACGGGGACATTGCGCTGGTTAATGCCGAAATAAAATATCTAGAAAATGATATTGCAGGTGCTTTTGATGCGCTATTTGGCACAACAAAGGACATAAAGTCAGACAAGGTACTGCTTCAGTGCGCAAAGTATGCAATTCAAACAAACAATACGTCTTTTGTTTTAGAACACATGCCTGAACTCACCAATAATAAAGACAGTGCAGTGATGGCAAAAGCTTATCTCACACTTGCCGAGCGTTTGTCAGGCCAAAACGCCCATAGGCAAAGTTACTGTCACTATGAAAGCCTAGTAAAAACCTTTGAACTTCCCGATGCTATATCTCGTGATGGTGCTGCCGATTTTTGTAAAAAGCTTAGTGCCTATCTATCCAGTCAACACACAGCCAAATCTGCGCCTTTGCAACAGACACTGAACGGCGGAACTCAGACTAGGGGAAATATATTCTCTCAGACTGACAACGAACTCATAGTATGCTTAAAAGCATTTTGCGAACAGTCAATTAAAGACTATATAAGCGAACTTGATAGCGTCGCGCAGGCTCATCCATATCTACCCGCGTTGTCTAACGACATAAAATTTGTCGGTGCCTGGTCGGTAAATTTGAGTAACAAGGGGTACCACACAAACCACGTGCATCCAGAAGGCGGCTTGAGTGCGGTGTTTTACGTAGATATACCTAATAATCTTAATAAAAGTAATGAAGAGGGGCATCTCGTGTTTGGCAAGCCTAACTTTGATTTGCCCCAAGATTTAACCCATGAATATTCAGTCATGCCAGAAATAGGTAAGCTGGTTGTGTTTCCCTCTTACTTTTGGCACGGAACAATCCCTTTTCATTCATCAGAAAAACGACTGACTGTCGCCTTCGATGTTTCATCCTAATCAACCTACTTCAAATCATTGACGAGTAACTAATGAATACCCCTTTTAACAATGACATAGACCTGAGTGAATTTAAAAATACCTTCGCTGATAGTGGCAAAGTAAGAGTTAACGAAATATTGCCCTTCGAAAATGCTGCGCATTTATATCAAGCACTGAGTGAGCGATTTATATTTGATAATGCTATGGCGATAGATGGACAAAATATTGTTGTGTCGCCAGATGAGTGGAAAGCGCTTACAGATGAGCAAAAAAAGCAGACCTACTTCAAATTGATGGAAAACGCGGCAAAAGGAAATGGATTCTCCTACGGAAGAAAATACATTACCGCTGATGAGCCCGACGAACTTATTAGGTCGTTTTATACGGTATTAAACAGTGAAGATGTTCTCAATGTGATGAGCGACCTCACTGGTGTTGGAGAACTCAATTATGCCAGTATGCAGGTAACGCGATTTATACCCGGGCAGTTTCTTACTCGTCATAAAGATGTTGTAGATGCTGAGGGACGTAAATTGGCCTATGTATTTAACCTATCTCCCGAGTGGCATCCAGATTGGGGAGGACTGCTTCAATTCTTTAATGAAGATGGTACTACCAGTGAAAGTTGGACGCCAAACTTTAATACGCTCAGTCTGTTTACCGTTGAAAATATTCACAGCGTGACGTATCTAACTCCGTTTGCTAAAAAACCAAGGTTTTCAATAACAGGCTGGTTTGGCAAGCGATGACGGTTTGGTAAGGCGCTTCTTCGCAGACTTTATTTACAAACTAACAGTACACAAAATGCATTGTTGGCATAACGTTTGTTTTTTAGTCAGACGACGCTTCATTTCAATGGTGTAAACATAGTGTTGCTTGACTAACCCTCACATTCCGTGTGAGTATAATAGGTTCGTAGTGCTGGTTAGCGCCTCATGCACTACATATTTGAAACAACATTGTAAAAATTTAATACGCCCCTTGCCCGAATATTTTCCTATCGGCGAGGATTCAAATAAGAAATTTGGTTGGGAACTATGTCCAAAATGAGCAAGAGAACTCTTATTGCTTCTACTGTTACAGGTGCATTCGCACTAACAGGTAGCGCAGTCTCTGCAGATACCCTTGATGATCTTCACAGAGAAGAAGCAAAAATTCATGCGGCTGCAGCGAAATCGCAAGAAAAAATCAACACGTTGTTTGAACAATCTCAAGAACTACTTGTTGAGTATCGTCAAACAGTAGACCAGACAGAAAACCTCAAAATCTACAATGATTATCTAGCTAGCCTTGTTGCTGACCAGCAGCGCGGCATCAACTCATTGCAACGTCAGATTGACAGCATTGAAGAAACTAAGCAGGGCATCGTTCCGCTTATGTTCCGCATGATTGATAGCCTAGAGAAGTTTATCAAACTAGATCGTCCTATTCACTTAGACGAGCGTCTTCAGCGCGTTGAGCGTCTTCGCGACCTAATGGCTAACTCTAACGTTACTGTATCAGAGCAGTTCCGCCAGGTACTTGAAGCGTACCTTGTAGAAGTTGAATACGGTACTAAGATCAATTCATACCAAGGTACAATCGATGATGCAGGTACAGAAGTAACTGTTGATTTCTTCAACCTTGGTCGTGCAGCACTGCTTGCGCTTTCTCTTGATCAAACTCACGCGTGGGTTTGGAACAACGAGAGCCGTGCATGGGAAAAACTTGGTGATGAATATCTTTCATCAGTTGTTGATGCAGTTAAGATGGCAAATGGCGTCGTTCCTGCAGATCTCATCAAACTACCAATTAGTGCAGCGGAGTAATAGTTAATGAAACCAGTATTCAAATCTCTTTTAGCCGCTGTGACACTTGCAGTTGCGGCAACCGGAGCACAGGCTCAGGAAGCAAAGAGCCTTAAGGATCTGCTTGACCAGGTTCAGCAGAACCGTGTTTCTGAAGCACGCTTAGACAAGCAACGTGAGGCTGAGTTTCAGTCTGCTCGTGCTGACAAGCAAGCGCTTCTAAGAAAAGCACAAAACGAACTAAAAGCAGAAGAAGATCGTGGCGATCGTCTACAACAGCAATTTTCTGACAACGAAGTAACGTTGAACGAAAAAGCGGCTGAACTAGACCAAGCTACAGGTACTCTTGGTGAGATGTTTGGTGTTGTACGTCAAGCGTCATCAGAAGCATTTGGTCGTATCTCTACGTCAATTGTAAGTGCCCAATACGCAGGTCGTGGTGAGTTCCTTGCTGCAATGTCAGAAGATTCTAAAGGTCTTCCTAACATTCAAGAACTAGAAGACCTATGGTTTGCACTTCAGAAAGAAATGACTGAAGGCGGTGAAGTTGTTAAGTTTACTACTGAAGTTGTAAACCTAGACGGCGGTTCATCTCAACAAGAAATCGTACGTGTAGGTACGTTTAACCTTGTTGGTGCAGACGGTTATCTTGCATACGACGCAGAAGCAGAAGTTGTACAGCCTCTTGGCCGTCAGCCAGATGGTCACTTTGTATCTTCAGCAAATGACTTAGTATCTGCTACTTCTGGCCTAGTTCCTTTTTATGCTGACCCTTCTCAAGGTGCGATCCTTGGTCTGTTAAAGCAAAAAGCAACTATGTCTGAGCGCTATCACGCTGGTGGACCGGTAGGTTACACAATTACAGTGATGCTAGTTATCGGTTTGCTTATCGGTGTTTACAAGCTAATTACGCTTACTGTTGTTGGCGGCAAAATGCGCTCACAGCTTAAAAACGTAAACAACCCGTCTGAAGGCAACCCTCTTGGTCGTATCCTTAAAGTATACGGCGAGAACAAAAATGCTGACGCAGAAAACTTAGAACTTAAACTTGATGAAGCTATTCTTCGTGAACTTCCACGTATCGAAAGCGGTATCAACGTAATTAAGATCTTCGCAGCGATTGCACCTCTACTAGGTCTACTAGGTACAGTACTTGGTATGATTGAGACATTCCAAACCATCACATTGTTCGGTACTGGTGACCCACGTATGATGGCAGGAAGTATCTCAATGGCTCTTGTAACTACAGCTCAGGGTATCATTGCGGCACTACCGCTAATCCTTACTCACAGCATCGTAGCTTCTCGCAGCAAGTCAATCATCCATATTCTTGATGAGCAAACTGCGGGTATCGTAGCTGCTCACTCAGAGTCGGAGAAGGCGTAATATGAATTACCTGATTGGATTATTTGAATCGGTCAGGGACTTTATCGCTACCGGCGGTGACGTGCTTTACTTCGTCGCTGCCGCGCTCTTTCTCATGTGGGTTTTAATGATTGAGCGTTATTGGTATTTAACCTCTGTTTTTCCAAAGGTGAAGAAAAACATCATCGCTAATTGGGATGCACGAGCAGATACTACTTCATGGTATGCGCATAGAATCCGTGACGCGTGGATTTCTCAAGCGTCAGACGACTTAACCGCAAGAATGCTAATCATAAGAACGATTATTGCAATGTGTCCTTTAATTGGACTACTTGGAACAGTAACCGGGATGATCAGCGTTTTCGAGACAATGGCCACACAAGGAACCAGTAATGCACGTCTTATGGCATCTGGTATCTCTATGGCTACAATCCCGACAATGGCGGGAATGGTAGCGGCGCTATCTGGGCTGTTTATCAGTTCACGTCTTGAAGCGAAAGTGAAGCTGGCAAGAGAAGGGCTAGTTGATAGCCTGCCACATCATTAGAGAGAGAGATTATGCCTCGAAAAGTCAGAACCGAGGAAGAAGATGCACAGATTGACATGACTCCCATGTTGGATATTGTCTTTATCATGCTTATCTTCTTCATCGTTACCACTGTTTTCGTTAAAGAAGCAGGGATTGAAGTTAACAAGCCAGATGCGAATCAGGCGGTTCTTCACAAAAACGCAAACATCTTTATCGCCGTAACGGAAGATGGGAATGTTTGGTTAGATAAACGTGAAGTAGCGCCAGATAGCGTAAGAGCGAATATAGAAAGACTGCTTACCGAGCAGCCAACTGACTATGTAATCATTCAAGCTGATGTTAAAGCGAAGCATGGTTTAGTAGTTGAGATCATGGATCAGGTCAAAGCCGCTGGCGTTGACCGAGTCTCGGTAGCGGCAAGGGGATAAGATGTTACGTATAATTGTATCTATATTATTAGGTGCTGGTGTTGCATTTGCCCTATTCGTTCTTATGGCCAAGCTGATTGAAAACTCATCTAGGCCAGCAGACGAAGTGCCGCCTGCACCCGTAATCGATATTGTGATGCAGGAACCAGACGACCAGACGCAAACACGTCAACGTGTTCCGCCTCCACCGCCGCCTCCGCCTCCACAGCCTCCTAAAATGGAGCAAGTAGAGCCAGAAGCTGCGGAGCCAGATGCAGATGGGTTTAGCTTAGCTATTCCTGCTATCGATACTGGCGGCGTAGGTGTAAACATCGGTGGTGTTGGTGCTATGCAGCGTGATGGTGAAGCAACGCCTATCGTTCGTATCGATCCTAAGTATCCGCCGCAAGCAGCCAGAGATGGCCGTGAAGGTTGGGTTAGGTTATCTTTCACTATCAACGAAGTTGGTGGTGTAGACGATATCGAAGTTATCGAAGCAGAACCTAAGCGTGTATTCGACCGCGAAGCACGTCGTGCTCTTCGCAAGTGGAAATACAAGCCTAAAATTGTTGATGGCAAAGCTGTTAAGCAAACCAACATGTTTGTACAGCTAGACTTCAAACTGGAGCAATGATAATGATGAAACGTTCATTCAAAATGTCAGCCGTTGCTTTAGTGCTAGGTGCAGGGGCGATGTTCACATCGTCTGCTGCCTTAGCGCAGTCATCTGCTGTAGTTTGTCCTGGATACGAAAAGGGCAAAACAACACTGGTTGGCGAGCGTACTGGTAAGAAAGTTCAGAAAGCCTTTGAGTTTTACAATGAAGACCAAGTCGATGAAGCGTTGAATATCCTTTATGATATTGACCCGTCTGATGACTTTGACAAGTCTTATGTAAAGCGCTTCATCGGAAACCTGCTTGCAGCGCAAGAAGGTAAAGGTGCCAAGGCTTATGGATATCTTGCAGACTCAGTTCAACCGAAGGTACTTAACGACCTAGAGCATTCTCAAACACTTAAATTGTTAGGTGACTTGAGTATGCAGGAAGAAAAGTTTACTGACGCGGTTAAGTGGTACAACTCGTGGATGGATTTCACGTGTAAAGAAGACGCTGATGTGTATACGCGTTTAACTCAGGCTTATTATGAATCTAAGCAATTAGATAAAATGATTGAGCCAGCGGATAAAGCGATTGCTTTATACGAAGAGCCAAATAAAAACCCGTATGTGCTAAAGCTTACTTCGTACTACGAGCGCAAGATGTTTCCTGAGACAGTTGCTGTAGCAGAAGAGTTGGTGCGTAACTTCCCTGAAGAGCCACGTTGGTGGAGTCAGTTAGGTTTCTTTTATCTTTCAGTGGAAGATTATAAGAAAGCACTTTCTACATTTGAACTAGCACACATGCAGGGCTATCTAGAAAAAGAAAGTGAAGTTAAAGCACTTTCTCAGCTTTACCAAACTAATGGCATGCCGTATCGCGGTGCCAAGGTAATGGAAAAGTTCATGAAGTCTGGTTTGCTAGAAGAAGATGAGAAGTTGTTAGCAAGTCTTGCTAACGCTTATCACTCTGCGAAAGAATTCAAAACTGCTGCGTCACTTTATGGCAAAGCCGCTAAAATGAGTTCTGATCCTGACCTTTATAAGAAGCAAGGTACATTGTTACTTGTTGCTGAAGATTATAAAGGTGCTATCTCTGCGCTAGAAAATGCGCTAGAGAGAGGTATCGAGAAGCCGGCTAAAGTTCACTTCACGCTTATGGAAGCGAACTTCTATGCAGGTAACTACAGAGAAGCCTTCAGACACATCCAAGAAGCTAAGAAAGATCGCTCACTACGCCGTAACGCCTCAGCGTGGGAACCTTACATCAAGGAAAAAGCGAAGAACCGTGGTATCAACATTTAATTGTTAATACCAACGCTTAGTAAGAAAGCCTCCTCACGGAGGCTTTCTTGTTTCTGAGCATATTAGAGATGAACTAATCAGGTGCATTTTTTAGAGAGGATTGTATAAAAGCCGAGGGTATATAAGCGGTGGCTGAAGCTATAGTCAAAGTGAGAGTAGAATAAAGAAGAAAGATCAAAGAAAAAAGAATAAGAGCCTGCTCAGGTGCAGCTACCAGCCTAACTATTTGCTATCAAGATAATAACAGCGTGCCGATAATAACAGTGTCCCTAATCTGCCATCTCAAGCCTGATGATAAAGCGGCTAATAATTTCTTTTAACGCAGCAGTTGTTCCTTTTTTCCCTTTTGTTTTTAGCGTGTTAGAGAGTGAATCATAGTTAGGGCGGGGTTGTTGTAGAAGTTTTATCAATTCACTTTGTACTTCATTAGCTTGGTTGCCGGTAAATTCTCCTATTGCAGTAAAGAGTGCATCAAAGAATGAATCTGAAGTAGAACGCGTTTTTTGCTGGTCTCTTTTTGGTGTACGTCTGGTTAATGTACTTTTGCTTAATGTACTTTTGTCCAATGTGTTTTTGTTTAATAAATCTTGGCTTTGTGTATCAGCGTTAGATTCAATATCAGTCAGCTTATTTGCGCTTACTGCCTGTGCAGATAGTTCATCCAATGTAGCGGTATCTATGTCATGTAAGGGGGCGCTCAGGTAACTCTCGGGGTATTCAGTGCAACAGAGTACAATTGCATTTATCTCTCCCCATATGTTATCTAGGCTTCGATAACCCGCTATAAAATGACGAAGTTTGGTAATACAAAGTAATTGCAAAGAAGCAGAGAGAGAATCATAGGTGGTTTGCTTATTCTTAGCGTCGTATATGCTGGCTAGTTCTGATGAAAGTGTTCGTGCTCGGTCAGAAAGAGGCGCTATTCGCAATACGCTTGTTTCACCACTCGCTTTGTTGGCTTTCTCACCTTTGTGTACGCATACAAATTCATTGTGTTGCCAAAATCTATCTAGTTTATCCTCTGAACCGTACGACGTGCTTAAGCTATCAATGTCAGCTTCCTTAGCAGCTTTTTCTATGGACGTTAAAATAGAGGTACCAAACCCTTTTCCCTGAAGTTCTGGACACACCGCAATACGGTTAATACGCCAATACTTCAACGTGGCAAGGGTAGGGTTTGCACTCATAAGCGTTAATTGCTGTGCGCCTAAATGTCCCTTAGGTCGACGTTCACCCGTTGCTATATTCTCAGCAATGTCTTTCAGTTTCTCGCCACCTTCCTCGTTAACAACCGCGGCACCAATTACTTTGGCATCCTGATACAATAAAAACACTATGAGGTCTGGGCTATCTAAGAGGCGCATTAAGTCATCAGGCGTGGTTTGGTAATGGGCAAGTGTTAATAGCTTCATCACGTCGCCCAGCGCTGTCTCACTGAGCCGTTGAAACCTTGTTTTGCTCAACGAGGTGTCACTAAACGAGTTAGTCGGGACTAATTGCGCTTCGACTGTTTTGTCGCTGTCTTCTTTATCGCATCCAAGAAACGATTCTGAATTTTCAGCACCTGTATCAAATAAACATGCTTTAGTGATAAAGCGTTCAATCGGGTCATGGTGCAACCAGCGAAGTGGCGTGTGTAACTCAACAATGTTGACAGATTTACCTTCACTCTCGTTTGAGTGAGCGTGTAATTTCGGAATAAGTTTATGAATAAAGCCGCTACCGCTGCCCTCATAACCTTGTAATGTGGTGCTAAGCAGCCACTGCTTATGATTTGTGATTATATTAAGCACTACGGGTATAGGTAATGAAGCTGCCTCATCAATAAAGACGATATTACAATGGCCGCTAGAGAGGACTGGGTTATCTGGTGCAACCCATTCAACGGTTCCCTCGCCAACGCACCGTTTTTTCTCAGGCGTTTTATTCAATACTTTATTCAAATTTTTATCCGAAGAAGAAAAAGACTCAACATGCGGATCTTTGCTATCGTCGGTAGAAGTTTTATTTTGTTCGCACATTCGGTCAATCTGGCGGAAAACAGCATGTACGTTTTCAAAAAGTGTGCTTGTTAGCAGAATATGTTGGCCTTCATTTAACAAGTGCCATATGAATATTCCTAGTAGGCTTGATTTACCGCGCCCTCGGGGTGCCGCTAAGATAGTATGCAAATTATCCTCTTTAAACTGTGCGCTCAGCGCATTAAATGCGGCTCTTTGGTCTTTAGAGCTGAATAAAGAGGGTGTTAAGTGTTGGCTATCCTGATAAGTCTCTAAATAACCCATATCCTGCTTTGCATCTAGATACGGTATATCTTGATTCGGTAGGCGGGTACCTTCAAGGCTGTGAATTGCGGTGTGCTTGTCATCTAAAAGTAATGTTATAAATCGGTTTAAATAAGCACTGTCATTACTTTCGTAGCCGTATGAAATGAAAGAGGCATGGTGTTGCTGTGGCCACTTATCAAAAGAAGGGCAGGTAACAATGAGGCAGCCGCCGTGCTTAATTGTGCCAGCCAGCGCCAAAAAGTTGCCTGGATTAAAAGACTCATGGCAATGAAAAATGGCAATGTCCCGTTCAGAGCCCAATAGCATTTTTCTGTTTTTACTTTTTAATTGGCTCTCGCTAAACGCTTCTGCACGACACTGGACTGGTAGTTCAGCGAGCAATACATCAATAGTATTCTCGATAAACTCAACGTCGCCAGATATAACAAGGAGTCGGCGATGAATCTGTGGCCGTTCTGCATTGTTTTGTGCATTGTATTCTGCATCGCTTTTTTGCTTTGCAGCCTGCGTGTAGTAAGGGGCGAGTAGCCAATCACGTAATTGTTGTAGCGCCATGAAGAGTTTTTTTCTGTATAATTGAACGCATATAGTAGCGATTTATATTAAGGAATTCGAATGCGCTTTCTTTCTCGGCGTTTAGTGATGCCAAACGACCTCAATTACGCCAACTCATTGTTCGGCGGTAGAGCATTAGAATGGATAGATGAAGAGGCCGCCATATGGGCTATTTGTCAGTTAGAAACCAATTGTTTGGTCACCAAGCATATAGGCGAAATTAGTTTTGAATCACCAGCTTTACAGGGCGATATCGTTGAGTTTGGTCTTGAGACCAAGGCAGTAGGGCGCACGTCTATTACGGTGAGCTGTTTAGTGCGTAATAAAGCCACTAAAAAGACGATTTGTTTTGCAGACGATATTGTTTTCGTTAAGGTGGACCCAGAGACGAGACAGCCGGCTTCTCACGGAAAGACATTAGAAGGGTTAATTGCGCAAACTGATGATGAAGTGCGCAAGCTCAATCTTAATATAGAGAATAGCTAAGTCGAGTTTAGTTCGTCACACTAAATTTGTAACGGCTTAGATTTGTAATAACCTAGATTAAATATGAACTTAGCTTAACGAGCGCTGCGCTTGACGGCGTGTTTCGAAGTGGTAGACTCCACGGCGTTCGTTAAGTTGATGACTTGTGCTCGTTTAATTCAAGCAGCTTGCACATGACGAGTGAGTCACTTGCGAATTATACCAAGGGGTGTCCGTTTTTCGGTCTGAGATCCACACTAGTGGGAACCCTTAAACCTGATCCGGATAATACCGGCGTAGGAATGGTTTACAATATAGCCTGATCACCTGCCGCTAAACCCGGATCTTTTTTCTTATTAAGAGAACAAGAGATCCCATGTACAAACAACTTTTCACACTCTCTCTATTGGCAACCTCAATAAGTGCGATAGCACAAACTGAAGCCTCTGATAACGCTCAAAAAAGCACTGACACCATTGACGATATTGAAAAAGTAGTGGTGACGGGCAATTTTCGTCAAACTACCCTAGCTCAGCTTAGCGCCAGTGCAACCATACTGAATCAAGAGCGCTTGCGCAGCAGACAGCCTTCTCATGTTGACAGTATTCTCAATAGTATTCCCAACGTAAATTTTGCGGCAGGTGCCTCTCGCGGCCGCTTTATACAAATTCGTGGTATTGGTGAGCGTAGCCAGTTTGCTGAGCCGATTAATCCGTCTGTCAGTTTTATCGTTGACGAGTTTGATTTTTCTGGTCTCGCTGCGTCGGGCATTATATTTGATACTAAGCAGCTTGAGGTTTATCGCGGTCCCCAGGCCACGCTATATGGCACGGGAGCACTAGCCGGAGCCGTTAAGCTATCAAGCAATGAAACAGGCAGCGAGGCGCCTGACTATGTTGAAGCGCGAATTGGCAATAAAGATAGCTATCGCGTTGAAGCTGCCACTGGTGATGACATCAACACCAATTGGGGCTATCGCGTAGCGCTGGTTCACAATCGAAGCGATGGTTTCGTTGAGAATACGTTTTTAAATAGAGACGATACGAATAATATTGATGAGACTGCGCTTCGTTTCGCTATAGATGGAAATGTTGCTGACAACAGCACATTGGCATTGGCTTATCGTTGGTATGATATTGATAACGGCTACGACGCATTCTCTTTAGACAATGACAACAGAACGTTGTCTGATGAGCCGGGTTTTGACGAGCACCAAACCCACGCAGTAAGTGCCCGTTCTACCACCACCACTGGCGCAGGCGACCTTATCTTAATTGCGACACATGCTTCTCATAACATCGCCTATGGCTACGACGAAGATTGGACATTCACTGGTTTCCACCCTTTCGGCTACACATCCTTTGATGCTTACTATCGTGATGTAGAAACACAGACAGGTGAAATCCGCTTTGTTTCCTCTCGCGATGCTGCCCTGTTCAATGGCATGACAGATTGGACGGTAGGGGCTTTCTATAAACAAACTGAGGAAAACTTGCTTCGTCAATATACGTATTTAGACAGTGATTACGCCAGTGAGTTTGCCCCCACAACAACCGCGCTTTATTTAGAAACCGAAACCCGCTTAAGAGATGATTTAACGCTGGTAGCCGGTATTCGCGCAGAAAATTATGATTTCGATTTTGCGGATAATCGTGGCCTGACCCGCGATAACGATACCAATATGCTGGGCGGCAAAGTGGCATTGCAGTACACACTGGGCAAGCACTTTTACTACGGCAGTATTTCACGTGGCTATAAAGGACCTGGCTTTAACCCTGATAACCGGGTTAACGACGAACAACGGTTCTTCGATGAAGAATACAACGTCAATTACGAACTAGGATTTAAAGGGCCGCTGTTAACCCCTGACTTAACGGCCCGCGCTGCTATTTTCTACATGGACAGGACAGACACTCAAGTTAGCGATTTTGATGTAATTACTCGTGAAGACGGCACGGCCGGATTTATCGATATTATTGATAATGCCGATCTTGGAACCAACAAAGGGGCTGAGCTTGAGTTGTCATGGTTGGTTTCTGATGTATGGCAGCTAAGTGCGAGTGCAGGATATTTGTCAGCCACATTTGAAGGTTATACGTTAGCCGATGGCACGCAAGTAAATGAGCAGCGTCAGGCTCAGGCACCGAAGTGGACAGGTAATCTATACAGTGAATATGCGTTAACCGACAATGTAACGTGGCGAGTAGATATAGATTATAAAGACGAATATCGCTTTTCAGACGGACACAACGTAACGTCGCCATCTACCACGTTGGTGAACTCAGAGTTTGTAGTAAACCATGGCAACTGGCAAACCTCTGTGTGGATCCAAAATGCGTTCGACAGAGAGTATTACACACGGGGCTTTGGCGGCTTTAGCAATGATCCAAGAGATGAATATGCGTTTGAAGAGCCGTATTATCAGCTTGGTAATGGCCGTCAATTTGGCGTAACTGCTAAGTATGAATTTTAAGGGAGTATGAATATGCAAGTCATGGTTGAATTGTCGTTATATCCGTTGGTGAATGAGTATATTCCTCCTATCCAAAATTTTATTGATAGGCTTAATAGCTATACTGAGTTAAGCATTAACACCTGTTCCACCAGTACTCAGGTCACTGGTGATTATACAAAGGTGATGGAAATTTTAGGAAAAGAGATGCAACGGACACACGAGGAAGTAGGGCAGGCGATCTTCGTCGCCAAATTTCTTAACTTTGATGCAATGCAATCAAGAAAGTCGTCGTAGTGGACGGCTTTCTTTCTGATTTTATTGCCCAAATAGCGGGCACCTCTCCATTAGAGTGGGTGGCCGTTGTGCTCGCTCTAGGGTATGTGCTGCTTGCCGCAAAGCAAAACAGTTGGTGCTGGGCGTGTGCATTTGTGAGCACTGGCATTTACACCTGGTTATTCTGGCAAGTCACGCTTCCCTTTCAAGCTGCCTTAAACCTGTTTTACATGGCAATGGCCGGCTATGGATACTATCAATGGTCGAAGGGCAGCACAGCAGACGGGCAGGTTAAGCCTGTGCGTTCATGGGCCCTGTGGGTTCATTGTTTAATCGTGCCTGCTATGCTGCTGCTTGCGTGGGCGTTAGCTCAAGTTGCGGGCTCACAATTTATTAGCGATTACTTACTCTTAGATGCCAGTATTAATTTACTCAGTGTTGTTACTACCTTTATGGTTGCCCACAAAATCTTACAAAATTGGGTGTATTGGTTTTTTATCAATTTGGCTTCGGCCTATTTATATCTACAGGTAGGGTATGCGTTATCTGCATGTCTTTTCCTAGGGTATGTGGGTTTTTCTATATTTGGTTACTATCAATGGTTCTCCCAATGGAAAGCGCAAGATGACAGACAATCAACTGCTACAGCTGTTACATAAGCCTCTAGGGCTGTCTGCTGAGGCAAGTTTGTATCGCTGTCCTGCAGGGGCGGTTAACCATGTGTATCATTTGCGGGATGCTAACCTTAGCGCGGCGGTAAAATGGCTTGGTGACGATAACTTCAGTGGCGTAAAACGACGTGAGCAATTTGTGCTGCAGCAATCCTTATCGCGTTTAGGCGCTGCGCCAGAACCCATTTGGTTGAGTGCTGACGAAACAATTTGGGTAGAGCTGTGGGTAGATTGTGACGCCAATCAGATAGAACAGGACAACAGTGCTCAAAAGAGCTCTGTGCAGAAAAACTATAAACAGGCAAATAGTCAACCAGAGGCGTTAACACCTCAGCAAATGGCGCAGGTGTTAGCACAGCTTCATGCATTACCTGTTAGCGGTCATCCTTTAAATCTGTATGAACGTTGGCAGCATTATCTTGAAGTGGCAAACATTACATCGACAAGTGCTTTATTCGATAAAGTGTGTGAGCTGAAACACCACGTTATAAATAGCGAAAGAGAGTATTGTGGCGACTCTGATGCCGAAAACAGAAGCAATGATAGTGTTGGTGAGAGCGACATCGTTATTTGCCACAACGATTTATTGAGAGCTCATGTATTAAAAGCGACGGCCACACCCCCTCTTCTGATTGATTGGGAATACGCTGCCATTGGCAATCGCTATTTCGATTTAGCATCATGTTGTTTAATCAATGGGTTTACAGATGCCGAAAGCCTTCAGCTAGTTAACACCTACGCCGATGAAATGGGCATTTGCCCACAAAGGGCATTGTCGCAGCATAAGTTGTTCACTGACATCGTGGATGTAACCAACGCGTTATGGCGCGCAGCAATGGATGCGACAGCGAATAATGAGACACTTTTGAATGAAAATTCAACGCATTGAGTGTAAATTAAGCATGAGAGCAGGGCAGCTAACAAAAAGTCTTTACCTTTTAATTGTCATACGTATAATGCACAGCGCGCTAGGGGTGTAGTTCGAATTGGTAGAACAGCGGTCTCCAAAACCGATGGTTGGGGGTTCGAGTCCCTCCACCCCTGCCACTTTCCCTCTGATTTATTTCTGGTTACTCTTTTACAAATTCTCGTAGAGCCTCGAACCTTAATGTAATTCCCTTTTATTCCTTGTTATTTAGTTCCCCATTTTTAATGTTTTCCAATTGTGCAAAGTCTGTGGAATACGATTAGTCATTCAATATCTCACGTCATTGCAGTACACTACGGATACGTTTCTACTACGCTATTTCTGCTTAAAGCATTAATCTAATTTGCCGGTATTATTATGCTCATTACGCCTTATCAACACGCTGTTTTGCAAGAGATGGGTATTCCCGTTTGGATATCTAAAGAGGCATATTTTGCCGCACAAAATAGTAAAGAAGGCAATGGGGCTAATAAGAATACGGGCGGTGAGAATACAGCTAAATTGCCTTCTAGAGAAAATGCGCCTGCTCCAGTATCTAGCAAGCCTATTTCACAGCAAGAAAAGCAGTCGAGACTTGATCAGCTAAGAGCCCATGTTGGTGGAGCGACTACTCATAAAGAAAGCCCACCCATTAAAGAAAACTCAGCCGCTAAAGAAAGCTCAGCCGCTAAAGAAAGCTCAGCCACCAATAAACCACAGCCCACTCAAAGCGATACCAGCTCTCAGTCTCAGCCACTGGGTATACCGTTAAGTGCTAGTCAGAAAGTAGCAAGCGCAGCATGGCTTTCCGATCTCACTTTAGCCTGCGTACAGCTAGGCCTCTCTTCGAGTCAGGTTAACGTATTCATTGGAACAACACTCAGTATTCGTAAAGACGCTATAGTTTTACCTGCACCGCCAACGCAGCTCAATACGCAGCAAAAACGAGATCTATGGCAGGCGTTAATATCAACTAGCCAAAATAGCGAGTAAGCACGAGTGCCAAACTTGACGATTGTAAACTCGCATACGCCATTAGATTCTCTTCACGAGGCCCATCGCATTCACGAGTCTGTACAGGTGGAACCATGGTCTTTCGCTACTTTTGAAGATTGCCTTACAGCACCTTATTACGGCGTATTCGCTTATCTTGAGGGAGAGGTTGTAGGGTTCGCCATTGTGCTTGAAGTGCTGTCAGAAGCCACGTTAATGGATATTGCCGTAGACAAAAAAGCAAGAGGTAAAGGACTTGGTAAAGCGCTGCTTACCTTTGTACTGGAGCAATCTAAACGTCGCAGCATGGATGAGATGTGGCTTGATGTGAGGGAAAGTAATGAAGTTGCTATTTCCCTTTATAAACAACAGGGATTTTCCTATATAGATACAAGGAAAAATTACTATCCCACAGAAACAGGCAGAGAGAATGCTTTAGTTATGAAGTGGAGTAATGCTGAGCCGTAGAGATTGTCACAGCCCTTTGACTGAGCCCACTAGGCCTACAGGACTGTTTCGCGATTAAAATGCTTCCATTTAGCCCAAAACTCGTACAACAAAGATCAACACGCCCTAATTACAATCGCATTCGATAGCAAAGATGCTCGATTATGATGATGCAGTCCAAAGGTATCTTAGTCTATTAAGCTGTAACTAAAAGTTGACCATTTGGTCATATTCCGTTTTGCATTTTTCCGCCCTTCATTTCAATTAGGCTAGTTTTACCTTATAGTCGCGCTCTTTACAGATAATACCAGTGCACCTGCGGTAACACGCCGCGATGACGCACATTTTAAATCTCGCTGAGTGGGTAATTATCTATGCGGGCTGGTATAAGAGGTGCTCAATACCTCAGTGCGCAGCAACAGCGCAAATGTAGCCAATTGGATCTAATAACCATGCAACACACTTCCACAATAGATAAAACCCAGTCTAAAGGCATTAAAATGCTTTTAGTTGCCGTGCTGTGCTTGGGGTTTAACTGGCCCGGAATGAAAGTAGGGCTTGAGATAGTTTCCCCGCTGTGGATGGTGAGTTTACGCTTTTTACTCAGCTTACCAGTATTAGCGCTTTTTGTGGTGTTAACCAAGAAGCGTTTACCTATGCTCAATCGAAAAGACAGGTCCGTCATTCTTGTTGTCGCTTTTTTTCAATTTATTTTATCTATGGGCCTAATTACGGTCTGCCTCCAGTTTATTCCTGCAGGAACGGCGAGTATTCTCATTTACACCACGCCGCTTTGGATGTTGCTAATTGACACCTTATGGTACAAACAGCGTGCACCATCAAAGCGACTCATACTTACTGGTATATCCACTATTGGCTGCGCAATGATTTTGTTTGCATCTGGTGAGTCGGGCGCACGCCTGCCGTTGTTGGGAATGTTAGTCGCCTCTGCGCTTTGGGCTGTAGCAATCCGCAGAGTGTCATTTCACAAGTGGCAAGGTAGCGTAATCGAGGCAGTATTTTGGCAGTTCGCCATCGCAGGAATTGCTATGGTGGGATTAGCCTTGGCTTTTGAACCTATCCCAGACTTTGCACTTTACACATGGGCAGACTGGCTTCTATTAACCTACATTGGTCCTGTGGCAACAGGATTGGGGTTTGGGTTAATGGTGGCTGCTGGGCCTAAGCTTCCTCCTGAAAAAATTGTGCTTATTTCTACGCTGACTCCAATAGTGGGCTATGTAAGTTCAGTGATTATTTTACAGGAAACCTTATTGCCAATGGTGGTCGCTGGCGCAGTGTTGATGATTGCTGCACTGATAGTGAACGGGTTGTCACCGCACACGTTGAAAAAAGTGTTCCGGCTGCCCTAGGCGCTTTTTACTCCCCCTTTTTGGCACGAACTATACAATTTCGACCTTTGTTTTTCGCAATGTAAAGGGCTTTATCTGCCCGTCTAAATGCGTCGACCACATCAGTTTGGCCTGTACACATGGTAAAGCCAATACTGGCACCCACTGTTCTATCCCCTAATTCTGAAAGAGAAAGCCCGTTGATGTCATCGTGTACGTTATTGAGCATATTATAAAATGTATTGTCATCCATATCTCGCGCAATAATGGCAAACTCTTCTCCTCCAAAACGGCCCGCTAACAGGTTATCGCCATTAAGCGCGTCTAATGTGTTTGCAACCTTTTTCAATACAATATCGCCCACGTTATGACCAAAGGTGTCGTTAATGGTTTTAAAATGATCAAGGTCGATAAGCGCTACCGCAATATTCCGGTCGCCTCCTACTAGGTCTTCAAAACTTGCGTCCACAAATAAGTCGACACTTCTTCTGTTTGGTAGGTTGGTAAGCGCATCTTTAGATGCTAATTCAGCAAGCATTCTGTTTGACTGCTCGAGTTCTAAGGTTCTCTCTTTTACTAACGACTCTAAGATGGACGTTTGTTCGCTTTTCATTCGTGCCACCTCCTTTTCTGCATCCCTTTCTTTTTGAAGTCGCTTTATCAAGTAATTGGAAGTTATTACTATCATGAACATGCAGGTCAGTAAGATCCCAGCCATGAAGGTGGCAACAGGGTCCCAGGTTGAGAGTGTATTATTGAGCGCGATAAGCACTAAAAACAAAGAGCTTACTGTTATGGGCAACATGGCAAGTGCAAACCGTTTTGCTATGTCTGACCCTCGCTTATGCTCCACTATAATTACCACAACAGAAATTATTAGGTAGGGAAAGAACAGTAAAACGGGAAGCCGTAACGCTAAATCTAATCCCAAGGTTTGCCATACAGCGATACCAATAAGCGGCAGTAAATAGCAAAACCACTTGATAAATTTTTCACCGTAAATCTGTCTGCCTGGTCTTTTCAATACCGTTACTATCACCCCGAAGGCAGAAAGTAGCAGTGCGTAAATACTGACAGCGTAGCTGATATCATTAAGTTCAGGGGTTTGAGGCCATAGTATTTCAAACGCGTAACCGAACACTCTGAAAAACCAAAAGGTGGTTGCAAAGATAAAAACCGCGAAGCTTAAAAACGCAATTTTGCGCGTGGCAAAAAAGACCAAAAATGATAAGGCAGTCAATATGGCCATGGCACCAAAAAAGGCCATGTCTCGCTGTAGGGTATCGACATAGTCATTAATCACTTTCTCTGGTGTGGCAAGAGAGAAGTTGTAGCGAAGAATTTCACCCCGCATATGGCCGGTAAACGTCACGCTGCCATTAGCGGGCAATATTGATGGAAAGTGGTAATTCGGTAGGTTAATCTCTCTTGTAGAAAAGGGGAGTGCATCACCTGTGTTCCATACCCGTCTACCGTCTGATACCTGTAGGTGTTTAATAGCAGGAAACGTAATATTGAACCATACCGGTGTAGGTCTATTACTCTTACTTTTTACTTCTATTTTAAAGTGCAGATATTGACTGGGCTTCCTGTCTAAACCACTTGGGTCATCAACCCAATTTTCACGGCCGGTTAATACAGAGGTGTTAGATATGGCGAACTGTGCATGCTCAGTGAGTGCTAACTCTTCATTCGTATCAATGAAAATTACATTACTGTTTACTGAAAAAACAAACACGCTGTAGAGCATGAATGTAAGAAACAGTTTCAACCTCACCATCGAAAACATCCTTTTAATATAATTTTCTACTATGTCTTTTTAGCACAAGAATGGATCCTAATCTTAACACTTTCAAATTAATACATGGCGTTGCATATAAATTGACCATGCCAATGCGTTAATGTTTTACCCTAATTTCCCATATTCTTTCATAGGAATAAACGGTTTTAGTGTCAATAAGGTTAGGTGGCGGCGAGTAGAAGCAAGAGACAAGATTTCAACCCTGCCCCAAAAAAATCAGACAATATCAGAAAACTGCAGGCTGACGTCCAAGATAGTAAAGGCAAAAATAATAAAGGCAAAAAAAAGCCCGAGAATATCTCGGGCTTTGACTACATGTTTATGTTTTAAACTTATGTTCTAAACGTGTTTTATAACACGGTTGAGTTTTAGAACTTACCTCTTAAACCAGCAAAGAAGTTTGTGCTTGTGTCATACACTGTAGGGTAAGTATTACCGTTACCTAGCGCTGGGCCAGCACCTGAGTAAACAGGAGGCTGTTCGCCAAGTAAGTTAAGTGCACCAAGCGTAAACTCGAAGTTATCTGACATGTAATACGTTGCCGAGATATCTAAGTAGTTAATAGCATTGAAACCGGTTTCTAGATTATCGTTTTCATCATCGTTATCGGTTGCACCAAAGTGTCTCCACGTTGCTGTAATATCGATGTCTAGCTCGGTGTTCCACGTTGCCATAAATCTATGACGGTATTCTGGGTTTGGCGCACCACACGCGTTACCAAAGAAGCCCGCACATTCAACTGCATCACCACCAGGGAATGGCACTGTATCTAGCGCATCAAGCAATGTTGCTGCGTAATCTAGCTTGATGTTGCCAAGCTCAGTATCAAAGTTATAGCCAACTTGTAAATCCACACCCGATGTTTCAAGGGTTGCAATATTCAAGTTTGTTTGCTGGAAACCAACACCAAACGTACCTGCTGCAAGTGAACCTGCAGATGAACGTGTGATTAGACCACAGAATGTTGGATCACCTGTTTCTAGACAGTTGTCAAAGATAGTCTGTGCTGGAATACCGGCAGAGATAGCGTCATCTACTTTAATATCGAAGTAATCGATACTGATTGAAAGGCCCTCAATGCTTTCAGGTGTAATTACAGCACCAAAGGTTACTGTGTCAGCAGTTTCTGGCGATAGGTTAGGGTTACCACCTGTTAGAGACTGTGTTTGACCTGAAATTACGTCAAGGATGCCGCCATACTGAGCCGCAGTTACACCCGTGCGCGCACAAGTTTCTAGTGACGCAAGAGGGTTACTACCCGCACACGGATCGTATAGCTGCTCACCACTTGCATCAGTACCTTTAGGACTTAAGTTTGGAAGACCTGTGTTTTGACCTGTGAATAAATCAATGACGTTAGGAGCACGCACCGCTCGTTGGAACTGTGCACGTAGTTTAACGTCTTCAACCGGTGTCCACGATAACTGATAGCCGTATGCATTGGTATCAAAGCTGTTGCTTGTACCATTGCCGTTTGCATCGTAATCAGAGAAGCGGTATTGCGCGCTCAGCACTAACTGCTCAGCAAAAGGTGCGTCTGAAAGTAAAGGAACTTGTGTTTCTAAGAAGAATTCGCGAACTTCAATAGAACCCTCAACGGCAAGAGTCGCACCGCCCACACCGGTAAAACCACCGCCTTGAACTTGGCTGATTTCATCAGGTGAAGAGGCTAGCGTATCTTTACGATACTCAACACCCATCAATAGGCCAATGCCATCGTCAGCAGTAGGTAACTGAATACCGTAATCGCCTAGGTTAGCTTGAATGTCTGCGCCAAACACTTTCTGTGAGGTTTCGCCGTTAACGATACCAATACCTTGAATGAAATCGAGCTGGTCTTGCGTAACTTGGCTCTCACCGCCTGGGCGTTGGAAAATGTTGTAAGGTACACAACCGCCAGATTGGTCAGTACACACGACATTGCCGTCGGCATCTGTAGTGGCAAGTAACGCTTGTTGTAGGTTAGCTACAACAAAATCGTTTGTAGAAGCGCTTTGATCGCGAGTTTCAGAGATTTGACCAAATACGTTCCAGGCCCATGTATCGTCGATAAAGCCTTTTAAGCCACCCACAAAGCGCCATGTGCTGTTTTCAAGACGAGAGTCACGAGCTCCACCTTCCACGTTACGGTGAGAAGCGGTCACGCCGCTAACAATGGCATTGTTGGCGATATCATCAGCAGAACAGCCAAAGATATCTGTAAACGCAATACCGCTGTTGCCTTGAATTAGTGGGTTACCACAGTTTATGTCATAAGCACCAATACCAAATGATGCACTCGGAGCAATTTGTGCGTTACTGGTGTTGTTAATAAATGAGAAGTCTGCATAAGCTTCTAGGTTTTCAGTTAAATCGTAATCGCCTTTCGCGTAAAAGTGATAACGCTCTGAAGGCCGTTGGAAGAAGTTTTGCGCACCAAAGTTAAAGGTTTGCGCAGGTCCGCCAGCGTAAGGAATGATGTTGCCATTTTCTTCTTGGAATGCAAAACCACCCGGGCCGCCAAATAAACGGAAGTTAGCAGAACCAACACAGCCTAGACCTTCAAAGCTAGATGCGCCGCTGCTTTGGCCAAGAGTACACGCAGAGAATACGCGGTCTGCTTGAACAATTTCATTTCTGTCTTCATAAGAAGCATAAATGGTTACGTTACCTTTGCCATCGCCTGTTGAGGCGCCGAACATGGTATAGATAAGAGTTTCGTCGCCATCCATGGTTGAACCAGGAATAGGCTGGTTAGCTGCGTTTAAAACGCCTTCGTAAAGACCATTGTCGTTATCGGCGTAGTTTGAACTAAACTGACCGCCGAACTCTACGCCTTCAAAATCGTCACGAAGAATAAAGTTAGCAACACCACCAACAGCGTCTGAGCCGTATACCGCCGATGCACCACCGGTTAGGATGTCTACACGCTCAAGCATTTGGGTAGGCACTAAATCGACGTTAGCTGCCGCTGTGCTTGATGAACCGTAAGGCAGACGTTTACCGTCGATAAGCACCAAAGTTCTGTTAGCACCAAGACCACGCAGGTTTAGCGTTGCCGTACCTGTTGCGCCGTTTGATACTTCAGAGGCCTGACCTGCGAACACCTGAGGTAGCACATTTACGAAGTCTTCTACACGTAAGTTACCACGAGCAGCAGCTTCAGCACCTGATACACTTAGTACTGGTGTAGCAGCTGCAATATTTGGGTTTGAAAGTAGACGAGAACCTGTAACTTCAATTTTTTCGACTTTTTCGTCTTCGCTGTCTGCATCTTCTTGTGCATACACATTGCCGGATAATGCTATGGAAGCCGCAGCTCCGAAAGCGCAAGCTAGTCTGACTGACTTAGCCAGCTTGTGGTTTGTAAACATTGTAGTCTCCCTAGACTGTGTGTTGTCTTAGAACTTTTGATTTTTTTTATGTGTGCGTTTTTTTTGCGCACATCTAATGTATACACAAAGCTGTCATATAATCAACTGAGCTATGTAATATTTACAAAATATATGTTTAAAATTGAACTCTTTATGATTCAGGTTAATAAATTCTTTTGCTGCTAAGCGTGTAAATATTTCTTGGAATAAGGCTCTACTGTTACCGACGGTAAGATGCTAAAATCACCAACAATTAATACACCACCCGAATTTTGTTTTTTCATTACATTCGCTAAATGGAAATTCAATGCATTGTGGTTCAAATGTCGGAGTCGAGTTGGCTAATCAGCACGACATCCAAAAGCACAGAAAAAGATTATTATTAATGTCAGATCTAAAGCTTCTTGAAGAAATAGGAAAGCGACGCACGTTTGCGATCATTTCACACCCTGATGCGGGTAAAACCACCATTACTGAAAAAGTGTTGTTGTTCGGTCGTGCTCTTCAAACCGCAGGTACGGTTAAAGGGAAAAAGTCGGGCCAGCATGCCAAATCAGATTGGATGGAAATGGAAAAAGAACGTGGTATTTCCGTGACGACCTCGGTTATGCAATTTCCTTACAACGACCATTTAGTGAATCTACTCGATACCCCAGGGCACGAAGATTTCTCTGAAGATACCTATCGTACACTTACCGCTGTTGACTCCTGCTTAATGGTTATTGACGCCGCAAAAGGGGTAGAAGATAGAACCCGTAAGTTGATGGAAGTTACTCGTCTGCGCGACACGCCAATCGTTACCTTTATGAACAAGCTCGACCGTGACATTCGCGACCCGTTAGAACTTCTTGATGAAGTTGAAACCGAGCTAGATATTCTGTGCGCTCCTATTACATGGCCTATTGGCAGCGGAAAGCGATTTAAAGGTACTTATCACCTGTATCGCGACGAAACCGTGTTGTACCAAAGTGGTCAAGGTCACACCATTCAAGAAGTACGCACTATCAAAGGGCTGAATAACCCTGAGCTTGATGAGGCAGTAAGCAGCGAGTTAGCAGATATACTGCGTGATGAACTCGAATTAGTACGCGGTGCGTCAAATGACTTCGACAAAGAGCTGTTTTTAGAGGGGCAATTAACCCCAGTATTCTTTGGAACCGCATTAGGTAACTTTGGCGTTGACCACATGCTCGATGGCTTAGTCGAGTGGGCTCCAGAGCCTTTAGGTCGTGATACTGAAGCAGGCAAAGTTGACAGCAAAGACGCCAAGTTCAGTGGGTTTGTATTTAAAATACAAGCTAACATGGACCCGAAACACCGAGACCGAATTGCGTTTTGCCGAATTGTGTCGGGTAAATACGAAAAAGGCATGAAAATGCGCAATAGCCGTTTAGGTAAAGACGTTCGTATTTCTGATGCGCTTACGTTTTTAGCCGGCGACCGCTCTTTGCTTGAAGAGGCTTATGCCGGCGATATTATCGGTTTACACAACCACGGTACTATTCGCATAGGTGATACTTTTACCTCTGGCGATAACTATCGATTCAGCGGTATTCCTAATTTCGCTCCTGAACTATTTAAACGCATTCGTCTAAAAGATCCCCTTAAACAAAAGCAATTGTTAAAAGGCCTTATACAGCTTTCAGAAGAAGGTGCAGTTCAGGTGTTTCGTCCGCTTGCGAATAACGATCTTATTGTTGGCGCCGTTGGTGTGCTTCAGTTTGATGTGGTGGTTGCGCGTCTTAAGGCTGAGTACAACGTAGAAGCCTTGTATGAGCATATCAATGTAAGCACAGCGCGCTGGGTTTATTCTGATAGCGAGAAAAAGCTAGACGAGTTTCGTCGAAAGGGTGAGCAAAACCTTGCGCTAGATGGCGGAGACAACCTCACTTACATTGCACCGACTATGGTGAACCTTCAGTTAGCGCAAGAGCGCTACCCAGACATTCAGTTTACGAACACGCGCGAAAATTAAGAACACACTATGAATATACATGCTCTATTAGTTAACCGATTCAGCGAAGCACTTCAAAAAATGGGCGTTGAGAACGCGCCTATTCCTGTTTCTCGCAGTGCCCGTCCAGAATTTGGTGAGTATCAGTTTAACGGCGCCATGGCGTTGGCTAAGCAATTGCGCCAAAAACCTCGCGATATTGCAGAGAAAATCGTCGAAATAGTGGAACTTGACGACGTATCTTCAAAATTAGAAGTCGCCGGTCCGGGGTTTATCAACATTCACTTGAGTGACGAATGGCTTGCTAGCCAATGCGAAATTTCACTCGCAGACCCTCGCTTAGGCATCGCTAAGTCGGATGAACAAAATATTGTTGTCGATTATTCTTCACCAAACTTAGCTAAAGAAATGCATGTAGGGCATTTGCGAACCACTATTATTGGTGACGCGGTAGTGAAAGTGCTTGAGTTTTTAGGGCATAAGGTCATTCGCCAAAACCACATGGGCGACTGGGGTACACAGTTTGGGATGCTGTTGGCACACCTGTCTGACAAGCTCCAAGAAGAAGTGGCTGAAACTGCGCTGTCTGACCTAGAAGATTTTTATCGCGAAGCTAAAGTTCGTTTTGATGACGAAGAGGGGTTTGCCGATCGTGCTAGAGAGTACGTAGTGAAACTTCAAGGCGGAGACAAGCAGTGTTTAGCACTTTGGGAGAAGTTTATCGATGTATCGATTGCTCATTCAGAAGAAGTGTACAAAAAGCTTAATGTCAGTCTAACTCGCAACGATATTATGGGTGAGTCGGCGTACAACAGCGATCTGGCTAGTGTCATTGCAGACCTTAAAGCAAAGGGAATTGCTGTTGAAGACCAAGGTGCTCAGGTGGTGTTTATTCCTGAACTTGCCGACAAAGAAGGTAATCCTGCTGTTTATATCGTTCAAAAATCTGGTGGCGGATACCTTTATGCCACTACCGACCTTGCAGCGATGCGCTATCGCAGCGGTAAGTTAAATGCCGACCGCACGCTGATACTTACCGATGCCCGTCAGGCGTTACATTTTAAGCAAACTGAAATTGTAGGCCGCAAAGCGGGCTTTATGCTTGAAACACAAACCTATGAGCACTGTCCGTTTGGCATGATGCTAGGCAGCGATGGCAAGCCTTTTAAAACGCGTACGGGTGGAACGGTTAAGTTGGTAGAACTGCTAGACGAAGCTATTGAGCGCGCAGGTAAACTGATTGCTGAACGTGACAACGATTTAAGTGAAGATGAACTGAATGAAGTTGCTTACAAAGTAGGTATTGGTGCGGTGAAATATGCCGACCTATCTAAGAACCGTACCACTGACTATATGTTTAACTGGGACTCGATGTTGAGTTTTGAAGGCAACACAGCGCCTTACCTACAGTATGCTTATACTCGAGTGAAAAGTTTATTTAGAAAGGCTGGGGTAGACATGGCGTCTATGCCGGTTGATATCTCATTGGTGGAAAAACAAGAGCATGCGCTAGCTGTACTTCTTTTACAATTTGAAGAAGTTATCAGTATGGTGTCTCGTGAGGCAACGCCGCATATTCTCTGTACTTACCTGTACGATGTGGCATCAGCCTTTATGACGTTCTATGAGGCGTGCCCAATGCTTAAAGACGGCATAGAGCCAACAGTTCGCGACAGCCGGTTGGCATTGTCAGCTTTAGTTGCCAATACGTTGGAAAAAGGTTTGACCCTTCTCGGTATCGAAATACTAGAAAAAATGTAATCTACGTCATACATTGCACAGTATGAACTAGTTATATGAGCAAGAGGCTGGCAGTAATGTCAGCCTTTTTCATTTCTGCAAGCCAGGTCAACAAGGCTTTGTCTTTATGGATTGAAGCTTATATCGAAGCGCGTATACCGGTCAGCTTTTTTACATAAAAGCTGATAGTAAAAGCAGCGTGGCCATTACAAAAAAATAACGACAAAACAACGACAAAAAAACGACAAAACAACAATAGGAAAACCAATGACAAAAATTCTCGCATTCGCTGGTAGTACTCGAGACGGTTCGTTTAATAATGCTATCGTAAAAGTCGCCGCTGAAGGGGCAAAAGAAGCAGGGGCCGATGTAACCGTTATCAACCTAGCTGATTATCAAATGCCAATATTCAATGAAGACGAAGAGGCTGAGTTTGGTATTCCAGAAAAAGCATTGGCGTTTAAAGCGCTCTTAATGGAGCATGATGGTTTTCTTATCGCGTCGCCTGAATATAATTCCAGCTATCCTGCTTTGCTGAAAAACGCTATCGACTGGGCTTCTAGAATGAGTGAAGGTGAAAAGCCGCTTCAAGCATTTAAAGGAAAAGTTGCCGGTATTATGGCTGCATCTGCTGGTGGGTTAGGTGGCTTAAGAGTGCTGGTAGTGCTTAGAATGCTGTTGGAAAACATCGGCGTTATTGTTAGTCCAAATCAAAAGGCTATTGCGAAAGTAAACACCTTGCTTGACGATTCTGGCAGCGTAAGCGATGAAAAAACAATAAAACAACTTAAGAACTTAGGAAAAGAAACCGCAAAGCTTGCGCGTAAGCTAGCTGTTTAATACTGATTGTGGGTAAAGCGGTTGATCTAACACATGTTGGTCGTCAACCGCTTCCCAATTTACAACATTAACAAAAAGCCTCTAGTTTATCCCTCTCGACGTTTCCAGATAGCTTGCGAAACTGCCAAGCCAGTGGCTTCCCATATAGTGCATATCTTCAAGGATTGCGTTTAGTCCTGCATCGCGATGTGCTTTCATCACATTTTGCAACGCGCTTACTCGCGGATCATTTGGGTCTAACGCACTTACCATGCCCTCAATCATCCACGCTCTGCTGATATTTAAACCGTCTAAATGTGCTAATTTTCCATCAGATTTATCGGTTACCGTAGCGGGCTGCAACCAATCGTTGCTTGTGCTAGTGAGCGTAGGGAAGAAGTCAGTAAGCCATTCGCCGTATTCTTTCTTAGATAAAACTCGGCGCATTAAATCTGCTTCTGCCAAGCAGGGTGAAAGAAAGTCTTGCCCTGATGGCTCATAGCTTATTGGGCAGCGGGTATCGCTTTTATAATAATCTTTTATTCTTGATGTGAGTAGGGCTTCAAAGGATTCACTTTTTGCAATACGACTCCAATCTAGCATTAAGCCAAATGCAAAGGCAGTTTGACTGTGTTCTCCTGTGCGTATGGGGTAGGCGAGCTTGGGTAACCAACTTTCTATTCGCTCAACAATAATGTTTTCTAAAGGCTTAAGTCGCGAAAGCCATGTGGTTGCTTCAGGCAACGACGATTGGCGCAGCTCAGCAGTTAGCTGTAAGAACCATGCAAGGCCATAGGGGCGTTCGAATGCGCTGTTATTTGGCCGTTGTATTGTTGCTACTTCGCCTTCGATATTTTGCTGGCTAAAACTTTTATTCAAACTGGCAATAATCGTGTCTTTTGAAATGTTATCGCCGCCAGTATTGAGCATGCGAACCAACAACCAATGACCGTGTACGGAAGAGTGCCAATCGAGACAGCCATAAAATGCAGGGTAAAGAGCTTTCGGCGTCTTTGCATCGGCATTGCTGCTCATAGTGTGTTTAATGATATTGGGGTATTCTTGGTGAATACATTGAAGGGCGAGGTCTGAAAATACCTTCTCGTAGCCACTATCTTGTTTGATATCTCTGTTACTTGAGTCATATACTGCACTAGTACTACTTTTTGCGTTGTCACTGACGTGTGCAACAGCCGTTGTATCGCTAGTTTTCAAACCAGTAGCAAGGCCTTTAGCGTTCTCACTAGCGCTACTGTTCAAAGAAGCATTAGCGCTGAATGTAGCGCTGGCGAAAAATGAAATAGCGGTTAGAGAGAAGAGAATGGCGTTTTTGACCTTTCGCATACAGATTCCTTTTTAGTCAATGTGAAATTACCTTCTAAGAGATAACTTTCTAAGAGATAAACGTATAAGAGATTAACTCACTTCTAGGGTGTTTAATATCTCTTCATAGTCACATGTATTGCCTATTTCTCTGTCAATCCACTCGCGATTATAATAGGTATCTAGATAGCGCTCTCCGCTGTCACACATTAGCGTAACAATAGAGCCTTGCTCGCCTTTTTCTAACATAGTTTGAGCAACTGCCAGCGCACCCCACAAATTTGTTCCCGTGGACGGGCCCGCTTTTATACCCATCGTGTCATTTAACCAATGCATGGTGGCCACGCTTGCTGCATCAGGAACTTGAATCATATCGTCGATAACATCGCCCTGAAATGAAGCCTCTACTTTGGGCCTGCCAATACCTTCTATTCTACTGCCTCTATTGGCCGTTAATGAGGAGTCTCGTTGTTTATAGCTGTCATAAAACACGGAGAACTCCGGGTCTACCACCACCAATTTAGATGCCATACCTTTAAAGCGAATGTAGCGCCCTATGGTGGCAGAAGTGCCGCCCGTACCCGCACTCATCACTATGGTATGGGGCAGAGGGTGAGGTTCGGCCTCCATTTGGTGAAAAATACTCTCAGCGATGTTGTTATTTCCTCGCCAATCTGTGGCGCGCTCTGCAAACATGAACTGATCCATAAAGTAACCGTTATTCTGCGTAGCAACATGAATTGCCTCATCGTGCATTTGTGTCGGGCAGTCGACAAAATGACAGCGGCCTCCAAATTGCTCAATAAGCGCAATTTTTTTAAGGGCGGTAGAGCGTGGCATAATGGCGATAAATGGAACGCCAATCATACGAGCAAAGTAGGCTTCAGATACCGCGGTGCTTCCAGAAGATGCTTCCACGACGGTAGTGTGTTGATTTATTTTGCCGTTACACAAGGCATATAAAAATAGTGAGCGGGCGAGACGATGCTTTAAACTGCCGGTGGGATGGGTACTTTCATCTTTTAAGTAAATATCGATACCGTTAAGTTTGAGTGCATCGAGTTTGATAAGGTGCGTATCCGCTGAGCGCTGATAGTCCGCATTTATTTTTTTTATCGCTTGGGAAACCCAATCTGCCATTACAATCCCTTAAAACATGTCGCCAGAGGAAAATATGACTGTAGAATAGCAGTGAGTTTTCAGTTTTTCTGTGCGTTTTTTTCTATATTTAATAAATTAATTGCGACTCAATGCCAAAAACTAACGATTAAGAGGTTTTTGATTCTATATGACGTTTTTGAAGCGAAGTGTTCGGCAGTGATACGTGCATAAATTGTTTGGGCTTCATAAAAAACTTGGTATCTTGTGCTAGAACACTAGGACACTAGGACACTAGGACACTAGGACACTAGGACACTAGGTCACCAGGTCTTAAGTCTTAGGTCAGTTCATTTCACCCTAAATCATCATGCCCAAGGACAACGTGTCTTAGATATTCACGTCTTAGGTAAATTATAAATTAGGAAAAATACTATGAGAGCTCTGCTACTCATTTTTTTATTTATGCTGTCGCCATATTGTCTTTCTACTGAGACACTGAAAGTCGCTACGTTCAATGTCAGTATGGAGGCGGGAAACTACCCTGAGGCTTTAACAAAAACGAAAAATTCACAAGGGACAAAGCAAAAGTCCGCGCCGAGTATTGACGTGCTTCAACGAGTGCTAAGTACGGGAGAGCACCCGCAAGTTAAAAATGTGGCTGAAATTATTCAGCGCGTTAATCCAGACGTACTGCTATTGAACGAGTTCGATTATATTGCGGATAAAACCAAAGGTGTCGACGCCTTTATTCGCCACTACCTCAATGTTTCTCAAAATGGCCAGCAGGCTGTTGACTATCCCTATACTTATATTGCACCGGTCAATACGGGGCTTGCCACGCCATTCGACTTAGACAATAACGGTCGGGCTGAGCAGCTTGGAGGAGATGCTTACGGTTTTGGCTTATATCCAGGCCAATACGGTATGGGACTGTTGTCGAAATATCCCATCGACATCGATAATATCCGCACGTTTCAACGGTTCAAATGGCACCACATGCCTCATCCACAGCAGCCATATATACCCAATTCCCAGCAAAAAGAGACTGAGTGGACGCCTTGGTATGATGCCACAGAGTGGCAGGCGCTGCGTCTAAGCTCAAAGTCTCACTGGGATGTGCCAGTACTGATTAATGGCGAAAGCATTCATATATTAGCGATGCACCCGACGCCGCCTTCTTTTGATGGGGAAGAGGATAGAAACGGCAAGCGCAATCATGATGAGATTCGTTTAATGGCAGATTACTTATCGCCAGATAAAGGAAGCTATATTTATGATGACAACGGCAAAAAGGTGAGTTTGCAACACAATACGCTATTTGTACTTGCTGGTGATTTTAATGCTGCCGACATCGGTGATAAGTACCGTGAGGGTGTTATTGAGCAACTAACGGAAAACCCGTTAGTTAATAATACAGTTTTGCCAATAAGTCGCGGCGGGGCAGAGTCGTTTGACGTCTCTTACAGTGACCGCTATACGGCAAGTTGGGGCGCTAGGGCTGATTATGTGCTACCCTCTGCACAGTTCGACATCACTGACGCTGGCGTTTTCTGGCCGACAAAAAACAGCGAGCTTTATCGTTTGGTGGACGGAAGGAAGGCAAGTTCGGATCATCGCTTGGTTTGGGTTACGTTAGCACTTGATTAACCCTTCTATTCGCAAGCTATGCGCTTTCCACACAGTGCTAGCGTTTGTTTGCCCAGTAAGGTATTGCTTTGCAGCAGTAGTATTATTATTTGAAAACGAGAAACCGTTGAAATATTTTTCTCTCCCATTTGCGTTTTTTGGCATGCTGTCAATGTTATTGCTAGCCCATGCAGGCTTAGTTTATGCCGACGGTATCGTACCGCTCAATCGATACTTTCCTCAAACATGGGGTACACAAGATGGCCTACCTCACAACACCATAAACGCGCTCGCGCAGACTCAAGATGGCTATCTATGGGCCGGCACTTGGGAAGGCTTGGCGCGATATAATGGTGTTGAATTCGATGTGTTCACACGGGGAGAAGAAACAGGCCTGCCTGACTCAGGGATCCGAAGCCTGTTTTATCACTCAGATTCCCAAGAATTATTGGTTGCCGGCAGTAGAGGAGGACTTTCCGTACTCAACCAACAACAATGGAATGCTCAGAAAACGGCTACATCAATGATCAACCACGGCTTCAAAAGTAGTGATAACACCGTGTGGCTAGCAATTGAAGACGGTGGACTTGAGGTAAGGTTTCCAGATGGTACAGGCGCTCAATTCCTCTCCCATACCAGCGCCTATCGAGTAATTGAGGACAGACAAAAGCGAATTTGGATCGCAACCAATGCGGGGCTCTACGTTTACAAAAACAATGATGTGGAATTGGCAGCGCCTAACATTCCGGCGCTATCTGGCCCATCTTTTACTTTTGCCCTAAACCAAGATGGCAACGTGCTGATAGGCACTGAGCAGGGGGTGTGGCAACACAAACCTGAAGGTTTTTCAATGTTACACCCAGCACTGGCAAGGGAATCAATCAGCAGTATATTACTGGATAGTCAAAACAGCATTTGGGTGGGCACCATCAATCATGGTTTGTATAGGTTAAGTGGATTTGGTCTAGAAAAGCTTGATGCAAACGTTGGGCTTCCAGATAACCGTATTTTCTCTTTGCTTGAAGATGCGGAAAAAAGCATTTGGGTAGGCACCAACGGCGGTCTTTTTGCGTTGCGACGTGCGCCGTTTACTACGTTTACGCAAAGCCAAGGATTAAGTGGCGACTACATTCGAACGGTTATGCAGCACAACGAGACTATTCTTGTTGGCAGTAGCAATGGCCTAGATGTGCTAAAAGACGGTCGTTTTACGCCGATACCATCTCCCCTCAAGCGTCCTACCTCAGTATTAAGCTTAGCTAAATACACTGACAATGCAGTATTAGTGGGTACCTATACTGACGGTGTCATGGTGTTTAATGATGAGAAGTTAACGCCTTTTCTAAATCGTGCTGGTGGATTACCCAGTAATGAGGTGAGAGCTATTTTACATGCCAAAGACGACAGCGTGTGGTTTGGCACTGCACACGGTTTAGTCAGGCTGCTCCCCGATGGTAGCCTTGAACATTTTGATGAATCAAGGGGGTTGCCTGCCCATTTCACCATGGGGCTAGCAGAAGACAAGTTTGGTCGAATTTGGGTTGGTACTGGTTTGGGCGTTGCCTACATTGACAATAAACGAGTGTATAACATCAAATTTCCCGAAAGTTCTGATGCACAGTATGCGTTTAGTTTTCTTGCCGACAATGACGGGCTCTGGATGGCAACCGATAGGGGCGTCGCTTTTTTTGACTTTGCGAAAAAGGCAGTGACACTTGCTGGGCGTGCTCAAGGCTTGCCTGTAGACAAAGTATTTGCCATACGGTTTGATAAAAAGGCGCGTGCGTGGATAAGCTCCAATCAAGGTGTCTTTTTAATTTCTCGTCAAAACTTACAAGCATGTATGGAAGACACATCGAAACAGCTTGAGTTTGAGCAGTTCAAAGAGGCCGACGGCCTACAAAGTATGCAAATGAATGGTGGGTCGCAGCCTTCACTTTTTGTCAGCGATGAAGATAGCATTTGGCTTGCTACCGCTAAAGGTCTCGCCAACATACAGCCTCAAAGCTTAGAACGCATCAATGGTTTCAACATTCCTGTGAATGTAGAGCAGGTTTCACTTGATGGTAGAGTAATACCTTTACTTCAAAGTGATAAACCAATTGAAGTATTACCGAATATCGACCGCATTACGTTTGAATATGCCGGGCTGGGTTTTGCGATGCCCTCTCGAATTGAATATCAAACTAAACTGGTGGGATTTAACCAAAACTGGTTAACTCGAGACCAAGTTAGGTTAGCGGAGTATACCAACCTAGCGCCTGGTAACTATATATTCAAAGTGCGAGCTCGTTACCCCAATGGACAATGGCAAGAAAGTCGTATGCCAATCAGTTTTGTTGTACAGCCTAAATTTACACAGACTTATGTGTTTAAGCTCGGCGTAGTTGTCATTATTTGTTTATGTATATTAGTGCTGTTTAGATTGCGTTTTCATCATTTACGAAAGTCAGAAGCCCTGTTACGAGAAAGAGTATTAGCGCAGACAGAATCACTTGAAACGCAAACTAGGCAATTTGAATATCAGGCCACTCATGATGGATTAACCGGCATAGCCAACCGACGGGCCTTCGATGCCCGAGTAGTTGAATTGTTTGTTCAAGCTAAAAATAAGAAGCAGCCACTTTGTTTAGCGATTATCGATATCGATCATTTTAAACAAGTTAACGACCAGTACTCCCATCTCATCGGTGATAATGTCATAAAAGAGGTTGCGGCACTCATCGAAAAAGCGCTACCCGTCGACGCTGTTTGTGCTCGTTGGGGCGGAGAAGAGTTCACTGTTTTGATGCCAAACTTTGATTTAGCCACCGCAAATAAGTGTATTGATACGCTCCGTTTATCCATTAAAAAACACGATTTTAGCTGGATTGCCGACAACCTAAGCGTTACCGTAAGTGCGGGTGTCGCGAGTATCAAGTTCGCTAGTGATCACGACAGGCTGCTAAATCAGGCTGACCAAGCGTTGTATCAAGCCAAGCAGCAAGGTCGAGATAGAGTCATTGACTACAGCTTTTGAAGTGCTGTAGCGCTAAGTGCAGAACCTGAGCCTTTGATAACGCGAGACAGCATGTAAGTTAGTGCATGCGTCAGCGTTTAAGTTAGCACTGGCAGCGAAAAGCCCACTGATAAAAACCAGTATAAGAGCAGAGAGTTCTATATGCGTTTACTAGCGTTTGTTTTTACCTTAACGCTCGCCGCCTGCGGTGCGCAGCCTAATGAAGACTTCATTGATATAGAAGCGATACAGAATTTAGAGCAAGGCGTCGATCACGACCTTCCCCTTATTGCGCAAGCATATTCGATAAAACGCAGTGAGCTGTGCGAAAAAGAGGGCGGCACATGGAAGCAAAATGATAGCAAGCAATCTGCTATTTGTGTGTTGCCCGCGAGTGATGCCGGAAATGTGTGTTCTGATAGCTCTGAATGCACAGTGGCGTGTGTGGCAAAGAGTGACAATGTCACTGCTGGAACGAAGGTTGAAGGCATGTGCTTAGAATCTACCAATCTCTTCAACTGCCCAATTTATGTGTCAAAGGGCGTCGCCGAACAAAGTATGTGCGCTAACTAGCTAATGCGATGCTCACTACAAATTGACTCCTAACGAGTTTTCACCTAACCAATTTATTCCTAACAATTTATAAAACAGGGACATGTTAGATGCTTCAAAATATTCAACACTTTGCAAAATCCATAGCGGTTTCTCTTTTCGCTATTTTCATCTGTTTTGGCGTGCTCGATTTCCTGTGGCTAGGCATTATTGCCGATAGCTGGTATCAAACCGAAATGGCGCCGTTGCTACGCTCGCAATTTATTACGTGGCCGTGGCTAATATTTTATCTTATGTACGGCTGTGTTGTATTTGTATTGGCAGTGGTAGCCAACCGCGACAAGTCGCTATTGTATGCTGGTATTGATGGCGCCTTACTTGGGCTTGCCAGCTATGGCGCTTACAACCTCACGGCGTACAGCATTATCGACGGCTTTACCCTGTTTATCATGCTGATAGATTGGGCATGGGGAACATTCCTAACCAGCGCTAGCGCTATGGCAGGCTGGTTAGGATTCAAAGCAGCGCTACGGAAATAGCTGTTTTACGGAAATGAATAGCGAACAATGCGTTTTAGCACGCTGACATACTGCTTAAAAAATCCGCCAGTGTTGTAATGCATGCCGTGCTCTTTGAAAATGGCTTGTACCCGGGGTGCCATTTCTTTGTAGCGGCGTGCGGGAATATCTGGAAACAGATGGTGCTCTATCTGAAAGCTCAAGTGGCCGGTAAGTACGTGAAATAACTTGCCGCCTTTTATGTTGGACGAACCAAGCCCTTGTCGGTAGTACCATTGCCCTTGGGTTTCATCAATACAGTCTTCAGCGCTAAAGGTTTGCACATCCCCCGTAAAATGCCCGCAGAATATGATGGTAGATGTCCATAAATTCCTTAGTAAGTTGGCCACCAAGTTACCGGTGAAAACGTAAAGAAAGAATGGGCCAGCGAGTAAAGGGAATAACACATAGTCTTTAACTAATTGACGGGCCCCTTTGCTAAAGAAGCGACGCTTTAACTCAGCATGTGATAATTGATTTTTGCGGTTGTCTTTTTTCTTACCAAAAAATACGCGCTCTGCCGCCATCTCATGATACGACACCCCCCATTGAAACATGACGCTAAGCATTACGTAGGTAACGAACTGCCAAAGATTTTTTACGCGCCAGCGAAAGTCATTCGACAAGCGCAGTAAGCCATAACCAAAGTCTCTGTCTTTGCCAATAATATTGGTATAGGTGTGGTGTTCGTAATTATGCACACGATTCCAGCTAGAGCCGTCACAGGCAATATCCCACTCATAGGCTTTGGAGTTGATGTGCTTATCGTTCATCCAGTCGTACTGGCCGTGCATAACATTGTGACCAATTTCCATATTATCTAAAATTTTAGCTGTGGCTAAACTCAGCACACCTACTACCCACAGCAGTGGTTGTATAAACCCTAACATAAGCAGTATTCTGCCGGTCCATTCACACGCACGCTGGGCCAATATTACCCGTCTAATGTAGGCGGCATCTTCACTGCCAATTTTACTTTTTACGTCGGTTTTAACGGCATCAAGCTGAATGGCAAGTTTGGTATAGTCAGGTATCTTTGTATTGCTATTTACGGTGTTTGTATTAATTGTCCTAATCATGCTTGAAGCTCCAAATCGGTAACGGCTTGAGATACACAAAGTTGAATTAGCTGCTCGGCGTTATCTGATAGCGCGCCGGTTCGAGTATCTCGAACCACGCCACGTTTTTTTACGCACTGGCATTGGTGACAAATGCCCATGCCGCATCCGTAGGTAACAGGTCGGTTAGCTTGCTGAAGTTGTGTTAATAGCGTTTGCTGGTTATCTACTAAAAGAGAGCTTCCGTTATGGCTTAAAGAGAAAAAGGCTTTTTCACCACTGGCTTGCGCAGTTGCCACGGGAAATGCGGCAAAATGTTCGCTATCTAATGACACATCATTAGCACGGGGAAGATTCGCATATGTATTTGCCACTTCATCATAAAGAGACTTCGGGCCGCATACCATCCAGTGTGCATCAGTGTGGCTAGCCAAAAGCTGTTCCACCCCGCCATCTTTTTGGCGACACAGTAATTCGTAGGTGAAGTAAGTATTTAGGCGCTTATATTCAGCAAGCTCTTGTGTGAGTAGATGCTCATTCTCTTTAGCGAAATACAATAAGTGAACAGGCCGACTTTGCAGATTATCGCTACTTGCACTGTTTAGATCTTCTAGCATAGCGATGAAAGGCGTAATGCCCGAGCCGCCAGCTATCATTACAACGGGTTTGATTTGTTCAGGTGCTGCTTGTTCTAATGAAGAGGTCTCAGGCTTATTTAAAAGCGCTGCGTTTGTTATAACAGTGTTTGGCATAACAAAGTTGCCCATTGGCGCAGAAATATTCACTGACACTTTTGATGCCGTTTTTGATAAAAGGGCGTCCAAATATGGCGTTAGCGCACCGTCTTTCTTAACCCGTATCACCAATCGAATAGTGCCTTTATCCTGTCGGCTCTTTTGGCCGCTGGCGATGGTAAATACCCGAGTGACTAACTTGCCGTTTACTTCTATGGTAAGCGCAATATGTTGACCAGCGGTGTGTTTTGGCCAGCGCTTTTGTGGCGCAAGTACAAGCTGCACCGTCGTGGCATTTAGCGTAGTTGCTGATTTTACGCGAGCCTGATAATACCCGTCCCGCCATGATGGATTCACCATTTGAAAAACCGTTTCCCAATATCCTGCCCACGTAGCGTGGTGGAAGAAAACGGCTGCGGCCTTATTTATTAATGTTTTCACTGCGATGTTTACTCTTTGCTCTTTTATTGGCTTTTGTATTGGCTCTCTGGGAGCCTTCAAAAATAGGTACGGATAGCGTTTTTACTATCACCAAAGATATGTAAAACCTTTGGCTTACACTTGTACGCTCAGTCAGCGCACAAGTGTAAGCTTAAAAAAATAAAAAGCAAGAGGGCGATTATTAAATGTTCAAACACGACAAGCGCAATTAAGTCAAAAAGGGCTGGTAAAATAGGCTGTCTAAATTGAGTCTTATTTACTGCAGCCTCTATCAAAATTGCTCTAAATTCGGTAGTATCCGCGGTCTTAATTTTTAATTAATAAGCGGACTATGTTTGAAATTAACCCGGTTACTAATGCGATAAAAGATATCCGCGAGCGCACCGACGCGCTTAGGGGGTATCTTTGACTTTGATGCGAAGTCAGAGCGTTTAGAAGAAGTAAGTCGAGAACTTGAAAACCCAGATGTGTGGAATGAACCAGACAGAGCGCAAGCACTGGGAAAAGAAAAGGTAGCCTTAGAGCAAATTGTGGAAACCATTCACAATTTAGACCAAGGCACCGAAGATGTTGAAGGTTTGGTTGAACTTGCCGTAGAAGCCGAAGACGAAGAGACATTCGAAGAAGCGCAAAATGAACTGAATAGTTTAATTGAGGCGCTAGAGAAACTTGAGTTTCGCCGTATGTTTTCCGGACCAAACGATGCCAACGATTGCTACATTGATATTCAATCTGGGTCAGGCGGTACGGAAGCTCAGGATTGGGCGAATATGCTGCTGCGCATGTATCTTCGCTGGGGTGAAGCTCACGGTTTTAAAACCGAACTTATCGAAGTATCAGACGGTGATGTTGCCGGCATAAAAAGTGCGACATTACGCATTCAAGGTGAGTATGCCTTTGGCTGGCTGCGTACCGAAACAGGTGTTCATCGCCTTGTTCGAAAGTCGCCATTTGACTCTGGCAATAGAAGACACACCTCGTTTTCTTCGGCGTTTGTATACCCTGAAGTTGACGACGATATTGATATCGATATCAATCCTTCCGATTTGCGTATTGATACTTACCGAGCATCAGGTGCCGGTGGACAGCACGTAAACCGAACGGACTCCGCTGTGCGTATTACCCATGAGCCCACCGGAATTGTGGTGCAGTGCCAGAACGATCGCTCGCAGCACAAAAACAAAGATCAAGCCATGAAGCAGTTGAAAGCGAAACTCTATGAGTTTGAACTGCAAAAGCAAAACGTTGAAAAACAAGCGATGGAAGACAGTAAGTCAGATATCGGGTGGGGGAGCCAAATACGGTCTTACGTATTAGACGATTCTCGCATAAAAGATTTGCGTACTGGCGTTGAAACACGCAACACCCAGGTTGTCCTTGATGGCGATTTGGATAAATTCATTGTAGCTAGCCTGAAATCTGGGCTGTAGACCGAACAACGAAGTGAAAGGTTATGACTGACCAACAAACTGACGATAACAAATTGATTGCAGAACGCCGTGCTAAGTTAAGCGCTATTCGTGAGCAGTGCCGTGCAAACGGTTTCCCTAACAGCTTCCGTCGCGAAAATTACGCCGACGAATTACAAGCTAAGTTCGGTGAATTCGATAAAGAAACGCTGCAAGAGCAGGGTAATAAAGTAAGCATTGCCGGACGTATTATGGCGAAACGCGGTCCATTCATGTTGCTTCAAGACATGACTGGACGTATTCAGGCCTATGCTGATAAAGAAACGCAGAAAGTGCTTAAAGCCAAATACGGTGCGTTAGATATTGGCGATATTATTGGTGTTGCCGGTGATTTGCACAAATCTGGCAAAGGCGACTTATACGTTAACATGGCCGAATACGAGCTATTGACTAAAGCACTGCGCCCATTGCCTGAGAAGTTTCATGGTTTAAGCGACCAGGAAACCAAGTATCGTCAGCGCTATGTGGATTTGATCACCAGTGAGCAAACCCGTAAAACCTTTATGATCCGCAGCAAAATTGTGAATGGTATTCGCAATTATCTAACTAAGCGCGACTACTTAGAAGTAGAAACGCCAATGCTGCAGGTTATTCCAGGCGGCGCTACTGCGAAGCCTTTCGTTACGCACCACAATGCATTAGATATTGATATGTATTTGCGTATTGCCCCTGAGCTTTACTTGAAGCGCTTAGTGGTAGGCGGTTTTGAACGTGTGTTCGAAATCAACCGCAACTTCCGTAACGAAGGTTTATCAACTCGTCATAATCCAGAGTTCACTATGCTTGAGTTTTATCAAGCCTACGCTGATTACAACGATTTGATGAATCTTACGGAAGATATGCTTCGCACCTTGGCTGAAGATATCCTTGGCACTAGCATTATCACCAATACTACAAAAGACACTGATGGCAACGTAACCAGTGAAGTTCAGTACGACTTTGGCCAGCCTTTTGAGCGCTTAAGCATGGGTGATGCAATTCTGAAATACTGGCCTGATGCCAATGAAGCGGCTATCCGCGACCCAGAAGCTAACCTTGATGCACTTAAAGCCATGGCAAAGCAGCTGCATATTAAAGAGCCTGAAGTGGATGGAATTTGGGGCGCAGGTAAATACCTTTGCGAAATCTTTGAAGCTACTGCAGAAGAGAAGCTTGAGCAACCAACGTTTATTACCGAATATCCATGGGAAGTTTCTCCGTTAGCCCGTCGCAACGATAATAACCCGTTTATTACTGACCGCTTTGAGTTCTTCGTTGGTGGTCGTGAATTGGCCAACGGTTTCAGTGAGCTTAACGACCCAGAAGATCAAGCGGAACGTTTTGCTAAGCAAGTGGTAGAAAAAGACGCTGGCGACGATGAAGCTATGCATTTTGATGACGATTACATTCGCGCCCTTGAGTATGGCTTACCGCCTACAGCGGGTGAAGGTATTGGCATCGACAGATTAGCCATGTTGTTTACCGACAGCTCAACTATCAAAGATGTTATTTTGTTCCCTCACATGAAGCCTCAAGCAGGCAACGACGCTGAGGCAAAAGACTCAAAAGCCGAGTAAAATAACCGAATAAAAAAGCTAGACAAGGAGCGCTTTCACGCGCTCTACAAGAAGGGTATTGGTGGGAACGCTAATACCCTTTTTCTTTGCCATAGACACAATATAGCCGTTGATCGCGTCTATCTCAGTTTCACGTTTATACTGTACATCTTGATGCATACTGGAAAAATTACTGCCCGTCGCCTTTGCTACCTGCATTACCTTGTCTTTAACTTCACTAAGGTCAAAGTGCTCACCGCAAGCTCGAGCTACTGCAACAAATTCTTGGCAGATATCGTGTATCAGTTCGCTGTAGCTCTCATCACAAATAGCAAGGTTTGGGACATTATTAAGGGCAGTTAGTGGGTTTATGACTGCGTTTACTGCAAGCTTGCTCCAAAGTGCGTGTAGGATGTTGTTGGAGAGTGCCACTGGCGGCAACGCCTTATTCAGTAATGTATAGGCTCTCACCAGCTGTCTGCTTTCATACTCTGATTTTGATAACGGGCCTGCTTTTGATAGCTTGTCTGTTTTCCCTAAACTGTCTGTTTTCAATAGACTGTCAGCATTGAATGAGTCGGCTAACGTACACAAGTTAGGGTGTTTTATACTGCCTAGTGTAGTACTTCCCAAGCCCGTATACACAAGCTGTTGCTGTGCATCGTCTCTGTGCTTTTTCAACGCACCGTGGCTCGTTGTCGCTAATAACAGTGGATAGTCATCACCTAGTAAAGCCCGCGCTATTTCTTGTCCGCCCATGCCATTTTGTAGCAATACGATAACCGGTTTGGCATGTAAAAACGGTAGCCATTGGCGAAGAGCCGATTCCAGTTGATACACTTTAAGCGGAAATATTAGTACATGGTTGGCATCAATCTTTGTGGGTGATGCAATAGCGCCGTGTAGGGGAAAAGAATGTCCATCAAGCCATGTTGCTTCGTTTGGAATGCTAGACTTGTTTGGAGTGCTAAAAAATGTAGAGAGTGTTGGTTTATCACAACGCTTGGTAGCTTCATTGCGGTGCGAAGACGAAAAAAAACGAGGGTAGCGAGTATAAGTCACCTTGTGCTTTTCAGCGCCCGCCGCCAAAAGACTCCCAATAGCACCACTGCCCACAATATGTAAGTGCGTCATATCAGCTTGGCTTTCCGACCGCGTTAGGTGCACTTTTATGAGCGAAGCGAGAGGGGAGTGCAGGCCACGCAAAGTTATCGGGGTTTGCGATAGTCAAAAGCCACTGCTTAACGGTTTCGTCGATAAATTCATCGCCCTCTAATAAAGGCGCGGTAAAGGTCAATGTGCCGCTTTTCAAAGGTAATGAAAGTATAAAGGCGTGCAAATACAATCGGTCGGCACTGCTACCGCCGTAAAGTGAATCCCCTAAAATAGGTGCGCCTATGCTTTTTAAAGCAACTCTAATTTGGTGAGTCTTACCTGAATGGGGCTTTAATAAAAAACCGCGGATCCCTTGTTTTGCCGACTGGCTAAAAAATTGAGTGACGGCGGGGTTGTCAGTGGTTTTTAGCAAAATGTGTTGACCACCTCGTCGGTTTTTCATGTCGCCGATGATTAAGCCCTGCTTTTTCTTCGGCTTTTTATCACTGAGCGCTAAGTAGTACTTACTTACCTGGCGAGTCTCGAATAGCAAACCAATTTCTGCTGCCAAATGCTCATTTTCAGTAAGGCATAAACAGCCAGAAGTGCCGGTGTCTAAGCGGTGGCATAGAAATAATTGAGGTACATTTAACTGCCGTTTTAATAACTCGACTATACCCAACTCCGGTTCAAGCTTTGAACCAAGTTCTGCATCGAGTTCTGAACCAAGTTCTGTTTCAAGTCTTGTACAATGTTTTGAACCGTGCTCGCTATGCGTAGGTGACCTAGTATGCATGGCAATGCCAACGGGCTTATTGACAACAATAACCCCGTTGTTTTGATAAATAATAGGAATGTGCTGCACTACCTAACTTCACTTAACGACTAGGGTTGCTAGAGCTTCTTCGTAGTCTAATTCGTCCACCGCCTCAATAATTGCTGCACGTTTTTCATCGCTAAGGTTCATGGCATTTAGCCAGTCATCGAGGGTAGTTTGTGAAATAAACTCACTGGCTTTTAGCGCTGCCACTAGCTGTTTCTCAGCGCGCTCTGCAGCTGCGCTATTTGTCACATTATTCGTCACATTAGTTTGCGTTTCAGATACAGCGGGCTCAGCAGTCACGCTGTCTATTTCGGCAACCGTGTCATTAAGCAATGCAACAAATTGAGGGTAATTATCGGGTAGCTGTTGCTCGTTTCTAATTGCGCTTTCTATTTGCTTGCTGTCATTGTGAAGTGCGAATAAGCCCAAGTTACCGGTTACACCTTTAAGCGTGTGCATAAGAGAGTAGGCGTCGTCATACTGCTCTTTTTCCATAAGCGCTTGTAAGTTTGCATCTAAATTTCGGTATTCATCTGTAAATTTACCGAGTAGGGTAAATAAGAGTTTTTTGTTCCCGCTTAACTGCGACATTCCAAATTCGAGATCGACTAATGTGGTTGACTTGTCCATGCAAGTATCCTTCTACAACACGTTAAGGCGACGTTATTCCAACGTCGTTGGTCATTGCTTTACTACCATTGAGCGAAACAACATGGCACTGGTTTACATTACCAGAGATGATAGAGCGTATAGTGGTGATAGTGTATTTCAAGATCGCACAAATTAATACAGCCATAGCGTTGCCTGTACAAGTAAAGCATTAAAAATTCTGTTAATCTTCAATGCAAATGCAACGCCCTCCTCCTGTTGTAAAATAATAAAAACACCGCTTTAAAAAGCGCGGTTTATAACGTTGTTAGTTAAAAAGGAAATAACATGCCGCTACATCCCTCCATCCGTATCGTCTGCATGGCGCTTCTAGTGTTAATCATTGGCGCTTGCCAACGGGTGCAGGTAGAACAACCGCAAGAAGAAAACTCAGTTTCTATTCCTTTTGAGAAGTACACCTTGGATAACGGCCTAACCGTCATCCTTCACGAAGATAACTCAGACCCACTTGTGCACGTAGACGTGACTTATCACGTTGGCTCTGCGCGGGAAGAAGTTGGCAAATCAGGATTCGCCCACTTTTTTGAGCACATGATGTTTCAAGGGTCAAAGCACGTTGCTGACGAACAGCATTTTAAGGTTATCACCGAAGCAGGTGGAAACTTAAATGGCACAACAAATACAGACAGAACCAATTATTTTGAGACCGTACCTGCTAATCAATTAGAAAAGGTTTTGTGGCTTGAATCTGATCGCATGGGCTATTTACTTGAAGCGGTAGACCAGAAGAAGTTCGAGAACCAGCGGGAGACCGTCAAAAACGAAAGGGCCCAACGAGTCGATAATCAGCCCTACGGGCTTCGATTTGAGCTAAACGGCGAAGCGCTCTATCCCGAGGGGCACCCTTATTCATGGTTAACAATAGGCTACGTTGAAGATTTAGACCGCGTAAACGTTAACGATTTAAAGGCATTCTTTAAACGTTGGTATGGACCAAACAATGCAGTGCTCACCATTGGCGGCGATATTGATGTGGCCAAAACAAAAGCCCTTATTCAGAAGTATTTTGGCGATATACCCGCAGGGCCAGAGGTTACGGATGCTAAGCCTCAGCCTGTGACGCTTGATGAAACGCGGTACTTAACCTTAGAAGACAAAGTACATTTGCCCCTGCTGCAAATAACCTACCCCACCGTTTATGCCCGTCACGTTGATGAAGCGCCTTTAGATGTGTTGGCCAATATTCTTGGCGGTGGTAAAACGTCGTTGTTTTATAAGAACTTGGTAAAGCAAGGAATGGCGGTGCAGGCCGCTGTGTCTCACCCCTGTCGCGAGCTAGCCTGTGAGTTTCAGCTATTGGCCTTAGCCAATCCCGCTAAAGTGACATCGCTAGCGACACTTCAACAAGCGCTCAACGATACATTAAAAGAATTTGAAACCCGAGGGGTTACCGCCGATGACCTTGCCAGAACGAAAGGTCAGTTAGAATCTAGGACGGTATTTGGGCTTCAAAGTGTTTCGGGTAAAGTCTCTGCGCTTGCTGCAAATGAAACCTACTACAACACGCCCGATCTCATTGCAGAGGACATTGCGCGATACAATTCGGTTACCGCTAGCGACATTATGCGTGTATACAACGACTATATTAAAGACGCCAACAGCGTTGTATTAAGTGTTGTGCCAAATGGCAGCCCTCAGCTTGCTGCAGCAGAGCCCACTTTCGAGCGACCCACGCGCACATTGCCAGATGACCAATTACAACCTGAGCATCAATCAGCCTCTGATAAGCACAAAGGTGACAATGAGTCGTTCGCTAGCGCAGCGTCAACGTTTGATAGAAGCATTATGCCAAGTGCTGGGCCTGCGCCGGTTTCTAAAGTGCCAGACTACTGGGAACGTTCGCTACGTAATGATATTAAGGTACTTGGCGTAACCAGTAATGAAACGCCAACGGTAACCATAACCTTAGGCATGGACGGTGGCATGTTGCTAGATCCAGAAGGCAAAGCAGGCACCGCTTACCTTACGGCGCTACTGATGAATGAGACCACGAAAAACTACAGTAATGAAGACTTAGCAAACGAACTTGCTAAGCTAGGCAGTTCAATTCGCTTTAGCACGGGTGGAAGGTTCACTCAGATGTCGGTGTCTACCTTGACGAAAAATATTAAACCCACGCTGGCGTTGATGGAAGAGAAACTGTTTAACCCTGCATTTACTGAAGCAGATTTCTCGCGCATGAAAGAACGCGTTCTGCAGGGCTTGCAGCAGCAGGCAAAAACGCCCTCTAGCCTAGCGCAGAGAGCCAAAGACTTAATTTTGTTTGGGGAAGAAAATCGAGTAAGTTTGCCTGATGGAGGCACTATAGCGTCGGTAAACAATATTGCTTTGGATGATGTAAAAGCATTTTACGAGCGCTATTATTCACCCGCAAAGGCCAGCATGGTTGTTGTGGGTAACCTGACGCCAGAGCAGACCATGGAAGCGCTTGGCTTTTTAAATAACTGGGAAGGGCAAGACTATGATTTTGTCGATTACCATGAATTTCCTCAGTACGAAGAACAAAACCTGTATGTAGTACACAGTCCTGATGCGGTGCAGTCGGTGGTGTATATTGTGGATAGAGGATTACCCTTTGATGCCACAGGCGAATATTTTAAATCTCGTCTTATGAATTTCCCGCTAGGTGGAGCCTTTAACAGTAGGATCAATTTAAATCTACGAGAAGATAAAGGTATAACCTACGGTGCGAGCAGTGGCTTTGTTGGTGGAAAAACCTTAGGTTGGTTTGAAGTGAGTACTGATTTAACCGCAAAGGATACTGCACTGGGCATTACAGAGATTTTTGCCGAGATAAATGCGTATAAAGAAAAGGGCGTTACTGAGTCTGAAATTGAATTTATGCGAAATGCCTTTACATTAAGTGATGCATTGGCATTTGAAACACCCTCTAGCAAAGCTCGCTTTTTACGACAGTTGCTCAGCTATGACTTGGAAAAAGGATATCGAGACGAGCAGCTCGACATCATTAACCGCATAGATAAAGCGGCTATTAACAGGCTAGCAAAACAATATTTGAATGCTGATAAGATGCAAATTATTGTAGTGGGTGATAAGACAAAGATTTTGCCACAGCTGAGCTCATTAAATATACCGATGGTTGAATTATCGGTAGAGGACAACAAGCGAGAAGCGTTAGACTAAACAGCCAACGTATCTTGAATTTACACTATTGCCGCCCATGACTTCTAAACTGGGCGCAATAATGACATCACGGAATACCATTTTGACAGCAGACAACACTTGTTTCGACGCGCGCGTTAAGGCGCTTAAATCGCCAGAATTTTTAGCCTCGTTAAAAGACATAAAGCGTGGTGTAGAGCGAGAGGCGCTTCGAATCAATCCAAACGGTACGTTGGCACAAACGCCACATCCTAAACCGTTGGGCTCGGCCCTGACTCACGAATCTATCACGACAGACTTTTCTGAGTCTTTGTTAGAGTTTATTACTCCTCCAGAGGCAAGCTCAGCAAAGACCGTTGCACAACTTCAAGATATTCACCGCTTTGTTGCAGATAATATTGAAGAAGAGCAAATTTGGCCGCTTAGCATGCCCTGCTTTATTGATGATGAGACCGAAATTCCCATTGCCTACTTTGGCGAGTCTAATGTGGGTAAAATGAAGCGTGTGTATCGCATCGGGCTTAAAAATCGCTACGGTAGTATGATGCAGGCTATCGCGGGTGTTCATTTTAACTTTTCCTTACCAGAGAGCTTTTGGGCACTGTGGGCGAAACAAAACGGTACTACTCATTCACAAGAGCAAACGTCGGCAGAGTATTTTGGCCTTATTAGAAACTATCGTCGCTTATGCTGGCTAATTCCTTATCTGTACGGTGCGTCTCCTGCGTTGTGTAGCTCGTTTTTAAACGGCAAAGAATACAGCCTTCCGTTTAAAAAAGTGGGTAAAGGTACACTGTATATGCCTTACGCCACATCGCTTAGAATGAGCGACTTAGGCTATACCAGCGCAGAACAGTCTTCGCTAAAAATTTGCTACAACGAATTGGATAATTACGTTCGTTTGTTGCGCGAAGCGATGAGCACACCTTCCACTCGTTTTGAGCGATTTGCCTCAGGTGAAGGCGGAAATTATCAGCAGCTCAATCACAATATTATTCAAATTGAGAACGAGCTTTATTCTCCTATTCGTCCTAAGCAGCCTACTGAGTCAATGGAGAAACCCACCGACGCTCTCGTAAGGCGCGGCATTAGCTATATTGAAGTACGTGCATTAGATGTAAACCCGTTTTCTGCCATAGGCATCTCTGATACACAGTTCGATTTTCTTGATGTATTTCTGCTTTCCTGTTTGCTGATGCCCAGTGAAGCGTTAGACGAACAACAGCTTAATGAAGCAAAAGAAAATATGGATCGCGTTGTATTGGAAGGACGAAACCCGGAGCTAATGCTGACAGAAAACGGCAACGCGGTATCCTTACCTCAATGGAGCGAAAAGCTTTTTGCATACTTTGGTCAAGCGGCCACATTGCTTGATGAAGCGAATAACACAAAACAATACACCAAGGCGGTGAGTGACGAATACGCTAAAACTCAAAACCCCGCTTTAACCCCTTCAGGGAAAATGCTTCAGTCTCTGTTAGATGGTGACAAAGACAATAGTATTTTTGGGTTAGAGTTAGCGCAGAAATACAGCAACGAAATGAAAGGGTTTGACTACACGTTTACCGATAGTGCTGAGTTTGTTAGACAGGGCGAAAGCTCTTTTGACGCACAGCGAGAAATAGAGGCGTCAGATGAAAAAGACTTTGATACCTTTATTACTGACTATTTTGCCGAACCCCAAGCAAAAAAAAATGCCTGACATAGGTCAGGCATTAAAGGGTTCCAGGGAAACACACATTTTACTAGAACATTAATTAAGACACGCTATGAGCCAAAAGTTCAAAAAATGGGTTGTTTTTTTATCAGCCCTTATCGTTCTTTTTCCGCTGTTAATCGCGGGGTGTGCCACAACGCCCCCGAAAAACAGCAGTAACTTGTGTGAAATCTTCTACGAAAAAGAAGATTGGTATGATGCTGCTGCCGATGCAAGGGATAAATGGGGCGTTCCCATTCACATACCCATGGCGATGATGTACCAAGAGAGCTCCTTTAGACACGACGCACTGCCTCCCAGAGACTATGTTTTCTTTGGATTGGTTCCTTGGGGAAGAGTGAGTTCGGCGTATGGTTATTCACAAGCGAAAACGCCTACGTGGGAAGATTACATAAGAGAAACAGATAGCAGTGGCGCAGACAGAGACGACTTTGAAGATGCCATTGATTTTATGGGCTGGTTTATCTACAAATCGCAAAAGGTTAATGGTGTGTCTAAGTGGGATGCTTACGCCCAGTACCTTAATTACCATGAAGGTTGGGGCGGGTATAAGCGCCGCAGCTACGATAGAAAGCCATGGCTTAAAAAGGTGGCATCAAAGGTCAAAGCGCGCTCGTTACGCTATGCCACTCAGCTAAAAACCTGTGAAGAAGATCTTCAGAAAGGTTGGTTTATGAAGCTATTCAGCTAAAGCTACTTCGTAATGCGTTTGTTCTTGTCGCTCTGCGGGCTATTATATGCTCTTTGAAATTAGACTTTGAAATTAGCCTATTGAGCTAGCGTATTAATAAGCAGCATATATCAAAACAAAATCATAAAACATTAGAACAAAAAAAGAGGGGGTAGATTATCTCTACCCCCTCAGCGACGCTAAGCTAAGACCGTTTTTTTGACCCAACGTCGAACAGGCATACTCAATGTATTGCAAATGAGAATGATTTGCAATAGCAATTTGATGTATTTTTGTGACCCTTCTATTTCTTGATGCAGATCAAGATACCCATGCGAAACCATTCATCCTTTTTACGCTGTTGATCTAGATCATAACCACAGCTCCCGCACTCCCATAAACTTCAACTATAGATTTTTTATTCACGTGCTTGTTTACGTGCTAATTTTTCGTACTTGTGGAGAGAACAATTATGTTGTGGACAATGATTAAAGATCCGGTGGTGTGGGGTTCGCTGTTAGGTATAGGTATTATTGTTGGAATGATGGTGTACTACACCTATTTGTTTATGCACAACAGCGCGGCTGGAAAATAAAGCTGGTTGCTTTAAAAGGCAGAGGCAGTCAGGCCTCTATCTTCAAAAAATAGAGTGCAGCTACTGTTTACCAGCCATTACCGGCACATCAAGCAGTACCAGTAAAGCAGCTTTACCGCCATACTCTAATGGGGCCTGGTGAAACGCTTTAACGTGGGGATGTTGAACCAAGTAATGGGGCAGGGCGGCTTTCAGTACGCCTTGACCAAAGCCGTGCATAATACAGGCGCAGTCTACAAGGTCTTTTCTCGCGGCGTAAATGAGCGCGGCAATTTCATCTTTTGCCATTTCTCTGGTCAGTCCGTGAAGATCTAAATGTAGCTCTGGCGAAAAATCACCTCGTCGCAATTGCTTTAACACGTGGGTGGGCACATCACTGCGGCAATAACGCATCGGGCCTTCTTGTGGCAATACGGCTTGGTACATGTCTGAAAAGTTAAACGACGCAGCAAGTTGTTTACTGTGTTTAAGATTTTTAGCCGACGACTGTTGTTTCTTTTTAAACAGCTCTACTTGCTTATTTGGCTCTACTTTATCTTGAGCCAACGGCTTTACGCCAGCCATGGCGTCGGTAAACGAAAAGGTCTCTTCTTGAACAGCAGGCGCGTGCGTACTTTGCTGCTTTTTCAACGCTTTCAATTCTTTTTTAAACACTTTCATAATGAATCTAATCTGCATTGGGCTTTCAAAGAAGTAAGAAGCTTCTATCAAAAGCGAGCGTTAATAAAATACCTTTCGACGCTGCTGCACCCACAGTTAATTATGTGAATTAGCATGAAGTTTGGGTATGATACCAGCTTTCAAAATATTGATGTACCCAAACGCTATGACCGATAAGTTTTACCTAGAAGAAGCCATTGACGATCTGCATACATTGCTAGATATGACCCGATGGGCAACAAGCCGTTTTAATGACGCTGAACTCTACTTTGGTCACGGCACTGACAATGCGTGGGACGAAGCCACAAGCTTGGTATTGCAAGCCCTTCACCTTCCACACCCTATCTTATCGTCAGTGGGAGAACATATATTGTCTTCTCGCCTTACAAAAAGTGAGCGTGAGAAAATAGCAGAGCTTGTATTAAAGCGTGTACAAACACGCATGCCTTTGCCCTACATTACTAACGAAGCATGGTTTTGCGGCATGCCGTTTTATGTTGACGAACGAGTGCTAATTCCTCGTTCACCCTTTGCTGAGTTAATTCAAAACCACTTCTCGCCGTTTGTAGAAAACGAACCGTCGAACATTCTTGATATGTGTACTGGGGGAGCCTGCATTGCAATAGCACTTGCACATGCTTATCCAGAAGCGCAAGTAGATGCGGTGGACATTAGCTCAGACGCACTTGAAGTGGCAGATATCAACATACAAGAGCATGGCCTTAGTCATCGCGTTTATCCCATTCAGTCTGATTTATTCACAAGCCTTGAAGGGCAAAAGTACGATTTAATTATTTCAAACCCGCCGTATGTTGATGCACAAGATATGGCAGATCTCCCAGAAGAGTATCATCATGAGCCAGAACTCGCGCTAGCCGCAGGAGAAGATGGCCTTGATTTGGTAGATACCATGTTGCGTCAGGCCCCTTCGTATTTAAATGATGGTGGTTGGCTATTTATCGAAGTGGGTAATAGCGAAGTGCACATGAATGAGAGATTTCCTGGCTTAGAAGTTATTTGGTTAGAATTTGAAAACGGCGGCCAAGGCATCTTTGCTGTGAATAAAGACACACTGGTTCAGTATTTTAGTAGTAAGGATTAATGGTTAATTATGTCAGGTAACAGCTTCGGAAAACTTTTTACTGTAACCACGTTTGGAGAAAGCCACGGTATTGCCATTGGCGGTGTTGTAGACGGATGTCCTCCAGGGTTGGAAATTACTGAAGAAGACCTTCAGGTTGATTTAGACAGAAGAAAGCCGGGAACCTCTCGCTATACTACTGCTCGTAGAGAAGATGATGAGGTACAAATCCTTTCAGGCGTTTTTGAGGGCAAAACAACGGGAACCAGTATTGGCCTGTTAATTAAAAACAAAGACCAACGAAGCCAAGATTACGGCAATATTGCCGACCGGTTTCGTCCAGGCCACGCCGACTATACCTACGATCAAAAATATGGCAGCCGCGATTATCGCGGAGGTGGTCGCTCATCTGCTCGCGAGACAGCTATTCGCGTAGCCGCGGGTGGTATTGCAAAAAAATACCTTAAAGAAGTTCATGGTATCGAAGTGTTGGGTTACCTATCTCAATTAGGCCCCATTGCCGTAGAGAACGTTGACCACTCTATTACCAATACCAATCCTTTTTTCTGTCCAGACGAGAGCAAACTAGACGCTCTCGACGAATACATGCGCGATTTAAAGAAGTCTGGTGACAGTATTGGCGCGAAAGTGTCAGTGGTCGCTAAGAACGTGCCTGTAGGACTTGGTGAGCCAGTGTTTGACAGACTAGATGCAGAAATTGCTCATGCCATGATGGGTATCAATGCGGTTAAAGGCGTTGAAATTGGCGACGGATTTGACGTTATCAATCAAAAGGGCAGTGAGCATCGCGATACGCTGACTCCCGACGGCTTCGCGTCTAATCATGCCGGTGGTGTACTTGGTGGTATTTCTACGGGGCAAGACATTGAAGTTCACATGGCCTTAAAGCCAACGTCGAGTATTTCTGTGCCAGGTACGACCATCAATAAGCAAAACGAAGAAATTGATATTGTGACAAAAGGCCGCCATGATCCCTGCGTTGGCATTCGCGCAGTGCCTATTGCTGAGGCAATGATGGCGCTAGTGTTGATGGACCATCTATTGCGCCACCGCGCACAAAATATGGGCGTTGTATCAACGACAGCACCTATTTCTGGCAGCCGTTAAACGCTACTGTCTATCGTTTAAAACACTTGGCTTCCAATCTTACATTGTTGGCGCCCTAATATTACGTTAGTGGCGCTTTTTTATATGGTCGGTGTAAATGGAACTTATACATATGGAGATACGCATTGACGCTTTCTAACCATTCTTCGGTTACCAGTAAAAAGTCTCTCATTATTTTAGCATTAACCTATTGGCTCTACTTTGGTCAACTAGGTGTACTTGTTCCCTATTTAGGTATTTTTTTAGACGGTCGAGGCTTTTCGTCGCAGGACATTGGTGAGCTATTTGCTGTTATTACGTTAGCGCGTATTTTAGGGCCCGGACTGTGGGCAGGTGTGGCAGATAAAACGGGCAATGCGGTTGGCATCATGCGACTTGGCTGCCTGCTAACAGTGCTCACCTTTAGCTCGGTGTTTTACTTTTCCAGCTTTTGGGGGCTCACTCTTGCCTTCGGTCTTATGATGATGTTTTGGACTGCAGTATTGCCTCAGCTGGAGGTGATCACAATGAACGCAGTCTCTACGAGTACCGCTAACTACGGGCAAATAAGACTGTGGGGCAGCATTGGTTTTATCTGCTTGACCGTGACTGCGGGTAAAGCCCTCGATATGTTTTCCACCGAAACTCCGGTGTATGTCAGTGTTGGGGTGCTATCGCTACTATTCGTTAGTACATTATTTATTACCGCGCCGGCTAAGAAATCAGAAACTGAAAGTGAGCCTGGAAGTATTTGGACGTTCGTTAAGCAAAAACCGTTTGCGGTATTTATTTTTGCCTCTGCATGTCTACAAATTAGCTTTGGTGCTTTCTATGGCTTCTTTGCATTGTACATGCGAGATCTCGGATACTCTGGTCAGCAAACCGGCGTGTTTATCGCACTTGGTGTGCTGGCTGAGGTGGGCATATTCTTGGTTGCCAGACATCTTATTAGCCGTTTTGGCGTGTGGAATTTGCTGTTTGCGAGTATCGCGTTGACGGCTCTGCGATGGTACTTGCTTGCCGACTTTGCCCAACATATATCGGTGATTGTGCTTAGCCAAGTTATTCACGCATTAAGCTTTGGATTGACTCACGCGGTGTCTGTGCACTTTATTCATCAGTATTTACCCGCAGCATTTCACAGCCGCGGGCAAGCCGTGTATATCAGTATTGCCTTTGGTTTAGGGGGCGCGTCTGGTAATTACCTTGCAGGTCAGCAGTGGTCACAAGGCACCAATGCCTATGAAACCTTTTTAACTGCAGCCGTTTTCGCTGCAGTGGGGGCCCTGTCTCTCTTCTTGTGCTCTAAAAAAGTGATGGATGGTAAGGCACCTCAACAAGCCAAATCAACCCATTAAATTGAATGCCAAGCTTCAGAAGTCCAAGTTTTCACAAGGCCAAGTTTCAGAAGGCCAAGTTTCAAAAGACTAAGTATCAGAAGAAGCGGGGCTAGGGCATTGTGAAATCACGTCGACTTCACCGCTTTTTTGCTCTTGCTCTAACCTGACATCAAATTTCCACAGTCGATGCAAATGACGCATAACTTCCTCTTTTGACTCGGCAAGAGGGATATCGTGTTGAGGGATGTAGCGTAATGTTAAGGAACGGTCGCCGCTTATATCTACGTTGTATACCTGAATATTAGGCTCTAAATTGCTCAAGTTATACTGCGCCGAGAGCTTTTCTTTGATTGTGTGGTACCCCTTTTCATTGTGAATAGCACTTACGCTTATAAACGATTTTGAGGTGTCGTCTTCAAGAGCGAATAGCTTGAAGTCTCGAATAATTTTTGGAGATAAGAACTGACTAATAAAACTTTCGTCTTTAAAGTTCTGCATGGCAAAGTGTACCGTTTCTAACCAGTCCTTCCCTGCGATGCAGGGAAGATAGTAATAATCTTCTTCAGTGGGAGATTGGCATACCCGTTTAATATCCATAAACATAGAAAAGCCCAACGCGTAGGGATTGATGCCGGAATAATACGGACTGTTGTATTCCGGCTGCATGACCACGCTTGAGTGACTGTGCAGAAACTCCATCATAAACCTGTCGCTTACCAGTTTGTCGTCGTACATCTTATTTAGAATGTGATAATGCCAAAAACAGGCCCATCCCTCATTCATTACTTGGGTTTGCTTTTGCGGATAAAAATATTGCGACACCTTGCGCACTATTCTTACAATTTCGCGCTGCCAAGGCTCTAATAACGGTGCATTCTTTTCAATAAAGTAGAGCAGATTCTCTTGTGGTTCACTAGGAAAACGACGGGGGTGTGTATTATGTTTTTGTGCGTTCTCCGGCAGTGTTCGCCATAGCTCATTTACCTGTGATTGTAGGTATGTCTCGCGCTCTTGCTGACGGTTCTTTTCTTCCTGAAGGGATATTTTCTGAGGTCGCTTATACCTGTCTACGCCAAAGTTCATCAACGCGTGGCACGAATCAAGAATATTTTCCACATCCTCAAAGCCAAATTTTTGTTCGCATTCGGCAATATAGTTTTTAGCAAACACTAGGTAGTCGATGATTGAGCCAGCGTCGGTCCAGGTTTTAAACAGATAGTTGCCTTTAAAAAAGGAGTTGTGGCCGTAGCATGCATGGGCCATAACTAACGCCTGCATGGTAATGGTATTTTCTTCCATTAAATAAGCAATACAGGGGCTTGAATTAATGACTATTTCATACGCTAACCCCATTTGTCCTCGTTTATACTGCTGCTCAGTCTGAATAAACTTTTTACCAAACGACCAGTGGGTGTAGTTGAGCGGCATGCCGATGCTGGCGTAGGCATCCATCATTTGTTCTGCGGTAATAACTTCAATTTGGTTGGGGTAGGTGTCGAGTTTGAATGCTTTTGCTATTCGGTCAATATGTTCCTCGTACTCACCAAGCAAGTCAAAGTTCCAATCAGGTCCATCACTAAGCTTATAAAATTGATGGGATAAGGGGGGAGTCGACATAGAATGCTCCTTAACTTGCGTCAGCATCTGCGCGCTTAAATATCTCTCTAAACACGGGATAGATATCAGCTTGAGATTCAATATGCTTACACATGAAGTTGTCGTGGGACGCGCTTACTTGCTCAAACCCTTTCCATAAGCTTTGATGGGGCCGTTCAGTAATCTCAATGTAAGTGTAGTAGCGGCAAACGGGTAATAAATGGTGGGCAAGCAACGCACTGCATTTTGGCGAGTCGTCGGCCCAATTATCACCATCAGAAGCTTGAGCCCCGTAAATATTCCAAAGGCCGTCGCTGTATCGTTCTTCTATGATGTCTTTCATCAGCTTCAATGCGCTTGAAACAATGGTGCCCCCGGTCTCCTGTGAATAAAAGAACTCTTGTTCGTCTACTTCTTTAGCCTGTGTATGGTGGCGAATATACACCACGTCCACATTTTCATAAGTACGACTGAGAAAAAGATAAAGCAGAATATAAAATCGCTTCGCCGTCTCTTTTGTAGCTTGATCCATTGAGCCAGATACGTCCATTAAACAGAACATCACGGCCTTACTGCTAGGAAGCGGTCGTTTGTCATAATTTTTAAAGCGCAGGTCAAAGGTATCAATAAAGGGCACTTTGGCGATTTTGGCTTTTAATGCGGCAATATCCGCCTCTAGAGCGATTCGCTCTTCCGTTACTAAATGCGAATTAGCATGCATGCCTTCATCTATGCTGTCAGTATTATTGCCTTCGTTGCCTTTTAATTGCTCATAGCGTTCCTCTAATTCTCTAAGCTTGCGTTTGTCTGCTGCAGTTAACGCAATGCGCCTGGCCACAGAGCCTTTTAGCGAACGCACAATATCTAAATTAGAGGGAATGCCATCGGTCTGATAACCTGCTCGATACGTTTCGTACTGTGTAACGTGATTGAATTGGTTTTTTTGTAGGTTAGGCAATTCAAGATCTTCAAACAGAATGCTTAAATACTCGTCTTTAGAAATAGAGAAGACAAATTCGTCTTGCCCCTCGCCGTCGTTGCTGGCGTCTCCGTCTCCATTGCCCCGGCCAGCTCCTTGAGGGGGACGTTCAATTCTATCTCCCTCTGAAAACTGGTCGTTGCCGGGATGGACCATATCCCGCCGCCCGCCTTTACCAGTGTGAAATACAGGTTCTGAAATATCCCGTGTAGGAATACTAATTTGTTCACCAGATTCCACATCGGTTACCGAACGCTTACCCACTGCGTCTGACACCGCCCGCTTTATTTGCTGCTTATAGCGTTTAATAAAGCGCTGCCGGTTTATCGTGCTTTTGCCTTTGCTGTTGAGCCTTCGGTCAATAAAATGGGCCATAAACACCTACTTACATAATGATACTCATGTATTAAACTTCGACCTCATACAGAGGAAACTAATACAATGAAAATCCACATGAGTGAGAATTCGATAGGCAGAGAGAAAGCGCGTCTTTATGACGCTTTTCTCACTCGGAGATACCATTCGCAGAGTAATCTTACTTGCTTTTGCGTATAGCCTTTTTCGGTCATGCGGTTAACAAAGTCGTCATGCTTCTTTTGCTCTTCAGTGGAGCCTTTTGTGTTAAACGAAATGACGGGCAACAAATCTTCAGTATTTGAAAACATTTTCTTTTCAATTACGGTGCGCAATTTTTCATAGCTGGTCCACGAAGGATTGTTGCCGTTGTTATTCGCTCTGGCGCGAAGCACAAAGTTTACGATTTCATTTCTAAAATCTTTTGGGTTGCTTATTCCCGCTGGCTTTTCCGTTTTTTCAAGCTCTGCATTTAGCGCCTCACGGTCGAATAATTGACCAGTTTCGGGGTCTCGATACTCTTGGTCCTGGATCCAAAAGTCAGCATACGTGACATAACGGTCAAATAAATTTTGACCGTATTCCGAGTAGCTTTCTAAATAGGCCGTTTGTATCTCTTTTCCAATAAATTCTACATAGCGTGGCGTAAGGTATCCTTTCAAAAATTCGAGGTATCTGTCTGCAACTTCTTGATTAAACTGTTCGCGCTCAATTTGTCGCTCTAAAACGTAGAATAGGTGCACAGGGTTTGCTGCCACTTCTTGGCTGTCGAAATTAAACACCCTAGATAAAATTTTAAACGCAAAGCGAGTTGAAAGGCCTTCCATGCCCTCATCAACTCCCGCGTAGTCTCTATACTCTTGATAAGACTTCGCTTTTGGATCTGTGTCTTTTAGGCTTTCTCCGTCATACACCCGCATCTTAGAAAATAAACTTGAGTTTTCAGGCTCTTTAAGACGGGAGAGAACAATAAATTGAGCCAAACATTCCAATGTGTAGGGGGCACAGGGCGCACCGTGTAACTCACTGGTGTCCAACAGCTTTTTATAAATCTTAATTTCTTCACTCACTCGCAGGCAGTAAGGCACTTTGACAATGTACACCCTGTCTAGAAACGCCTCGTTGTTTTTGTTATTGCGAAAGGATTGCCATTCAGATTCATTAGAGTGAGCCAGTATCAGACCATCAAACGGCAATGCCGAAAATCCCTCTGTCGGATTGTAATTACCTTCTTGCGTTGCTGTAAGCAGAGGATGTAACACCTTGATAGGTGCTTTAAACATTTCTACAAATTCCATCAGCCCCTGATTGGCTTTGCATAGAGAGCCGGAATAGCTGTAAGCGTCTGGATCATTTTGAGCGTATTGCTCTAAGCGGCGAATATCTACTTTTCCTACTAGCGCAGAAATGTCTTGGTTATTTTCATCACCAGGCTCGGTTTTTGCGATACCAGTTTGGTCGAGTATTGAAGGATAAACCCGAACAACTTTGAACTGGGTAATATCGCCATTAAATTCATGTAGACGCTTGCGCGCCCATGGCGACATGATGGTTTTAAGGTAGCGCTTGGGAATACCGTATTCTCGTCTTAAAATGTCACCATCTTCATTTTCATCAAATAGACAGAAAGGGTGATCATTAACTGGCGAGCCCTTGAGCATATAGATTGGAACATTTTGCATTAACTCTTTCAGTCGTTCGGCCAACGACGATTTACCGCCGCCAACAGGACCTAGCAAATATAAGATTTGTTTACGCTCTTCTAATCCCTGTGCGGCATGTTTTAAATATGACACGATTTGTTCAATCGCCTCTTCCATACCATAAAATTCTGAAAAAGCTGGATAGCGAGAAATGACGCGGTTAGAAAAAATGCGACTGAGTAGTGGATCGCTGGCGGTATCAATCCGCTCAGGTTCACCAATGGCTATTAAGAGACGTTCGGCGGCGTTGGCATATGCCAGAGAATCTTCCTTGCAGATTTCAAGGAATTCTCCAATGGTAAACTCTTCCTGTTTACGCTCCTCATAGCGACTTTGATAGTGCTCAAAGATACCCATAAATACCCCTTAGAAAACGGAACCCCGTACTTTCATGTTAGTAGGTATTCTTAAAAAGGTAAGGTTTTGTAGGTTAACTTTTTTAGAGAGTGTTTGTCGCTGAACACAAAAAAGCCTCGCTAGTGCGAGGCTTTCATATTCAGCTATTTGTAGCGATTTATTTCTATTCAGAGAACGCTCTGTGTAGCGCTCACCCTGTCTAGAAAGAAAGGTCGCTTACGCTAGGTTGCTGTTCGCAAATTCCCAGTTTACCAGTGCCCAGAAGTTTTCTAGGTACTTAGGACGAGCATTACGGTAATCGATGTAATACGCGTGTTCCCAAAGGTCAACAGTTAGGATTGGCGTTAGCGAGTCGCCTGAAATAGGTGTTTCAGCATTGCTTGTATTAACAATGTCTAGGCTGCCGTCAGCTGTTTTTACTAGCCACGTCCAGCTTGAACCGAAGTTGTTCACTGCTTTGTCATTAAACGCTGCTTGGAAGTCAGCGAATGAGCCCCATTTTGCATTGATTGCGTCAGCTACTGCACCTGTTGGCTCGCCGCCGCCATTTGGGCTTAGGCAATTCCAGTAGAAAGTATGGTTCCAAACTTGAGCTGCGTTATTGAATACACCGCCTTCAGAAGCCTTAATGATTTCTTCTAGGCTCTTGCTCGCCATATCAGTACCTTCCACTAGGCCGTTAAGCTTAGTTACGTAGGTAGCGTGATGCTTGCCATAGTGGTACTCAAGTGTTTCAGCAGAAATATGCGGTTCTAGTGCATTTTGTTCGTATGGTAATGCTGGTAATTCAAAAGCCATGTCGGTCTCCATGATTAGTTTATAGATATAACGCTATTAACCCTCTAAAGCCTGCAAATAGAGGACAACGTGCTAATTTAGCTCACTAATATCGTTATGTGTATTGTTTCGAAATAAAGGGTTTCGAAATAAAGCATAACGTAGAAGTGGGGATAAAGTCTTATAACTCAATGACAAAATTATGAATTTTTTGTCTATGCTTGAGAGAAGTAAATAACAATATAATAGATAGCCACGTGACCTTTCAACAGATCACTTTATAACGCGTGTTTTATTGGCGCTGTTAAAGCGACTGCCGCGTTACTTTATTCATTAGTAAGCATATTGGCGGTTATGTTAGACACCGGATAACGTCACAATAAGATAATTTGTGTTATTCTGCCCTTGATAAATGTAATGAGCATTCCCACTTCCTGAGTATTAACTATTCCGCTGAGAGGATCCAATGGACAATACTGAAAGCCAATCGACGATTGACAGAATTAAGCAACAAATTGAAGAGAACCCAATCCTACTTTATATGAAGGGCTCACCTAAGCTTCCAAGCTGTGGATTTTCTTCACAAGCTTCACAGGCGCTCATGTCATGTGGTGAGGCCTTTGCTTATGTTGATATTCTGCAGAACCCAGACATCCGTGCAGAGTTGCCTAAGTATGCAAACTGGCCAACGTTTCCACAACTTTGGGTTGATGGCGAGCTAGTAGGCGGGTGTGACATCATTATTGAAATGTTCCAGCAAAACGAGCTGCAGCCTTTAGTCAAAGAAACGGCTGAAAAACACAAAACTGAAGAGTAATTAGAAAATCTTAATTCTCTATTGAAAAGCCGGCTTTAAGTCGGCTTTTTTGATTAAAACCACCCAAAAACACACCGCTTTCAATTCCGCTAAAACTATATAGACAAGCCAGAAAAATAAATCCTCTACGCCTTGAAAAAATATTTTTATTTTATCGAAAAAGGTTTGTTTTTTAACACGTTACCCTCTATAAAAAACCTGTGCTGACACAGCAGTCGTCAGTGTTGAAGGTCTAATAAAAAAATACTTTATCGTAATCACTCTGGTTATGGTTTAAGGCGCAAAAGCGCCAAAGCTGATAAAGAAAACTCCGGGAAAACACCATGAAAACACACTTGTCTTTATTGACTAAAAACGTACGCAGCGTACTAGCTGCTTCTGCTGCGTTTTCCGTTATTGCTGCCGCGCCTGTTTATGCGCAAGAAGCAGATGACGAAAAGAAAGCGGAAGATTACGAACAAATTGCGGTTGTTGGTTCACGTGCAGCACCACGCTCAATTGGCGATTCAGCAGTGCCAATTGACATCATATCCAGTGAGGATTTTAAGCAACAGGGTGCCACTGATATGGTATCTATGATGCAAACGGTGGTTCCTTCATTTAACGTGAACGACCAGCCAATCAACGATGCATCAACATTAGTACGCCCAGCAAACTTACGCGGCATGGCAGCGGACCATACTCTTGTTTTGGTCAATGGTAAGCGTCGTCACCGCTCAGCAGTTATTACTTTCCTTGGTGGCGGCCTTTCTGACGGTGCACAAGGTCCAGATATTTCAGTTATTCCAGCATCTGCATTAAAGCAGGTAGAAGTACTTCGTGACGGCGCCGCTGCACAGTACGGCTCAGATGCCATCGCAGGTGTTATCAACTTCGTCCTTAACGATGCATCAGAAGGCGGCACGTTTGAAGCCCGTTACGGCTCGTTTTATGAAGGCGATGGTGACATGATCCAGCTTTCAGGCAACATTGGTCTTCCACTGTCTGATGCGGGCTTCATCAACCTTTCTGCAGAATATCGTACTGCAGACGATACCTCTCGCAGTGTGCAGCGTGATGACGCAGCAGCACTTGTTGCTGCTGGCAACACCTTTGTCGCAGACCCTGCACAAATATGGGGTTCGCCTGAAATTAAGCACGACATTAAGCTGTTCGCGAATGCGGGACTAGAGCTATCAGACTCTTCAGAAGCCTACATGTTTGGTAACTATGCGGTGCGCGAAGTTGAAGGTGGCTTCTACTACCGTAACCCACACACTCGCGGCGGTGTTTTCGCTAATGACGGCTCGCTTCTTGTGGGTGACTTAACTGGTGATATGTCGGGCAACTGTCCAACAGACATAGCCCCGGGCGCAAACGTGTTGACGAACGACCGTTATATCAATGAAGTGGCGAACAATCCTGATTGCTTTGCGTTCAACGAAATTCTTCCTGGCGGCTTCACACCACGCTTCGGCGGTGAAGTAACTGATATGTCTTTGGTATTCGGTACGAAAGGCGAATTAGACAACGACGTGACGTATGACGTTAGCGTTAACTTAGGCCAGAACGAAGTTGATTTCAAAATCAGCAACACAATCAACCCGTCGCTTGGTCCAGATACACCGTTTGAATTCAGCCCAGGTCGTTACACGCAATCTGAACAAACGTTAGATATAGATTTCACTAAACCTTTCGATGTTGGCCTATACGAGCCACTTTTCGTTGCAACGGGTTTCCAATACCGTCACGAAAGCTACGAAAGTTTTGCAGGTGATACCGCGTCCTATGAAATAGGTCCATTGGCGTCACAAGGTTTTGGCATTGGTTCAAATGGTTTCCCTGGCTTAGCAGCTAATAGCCAAGGCCTTGTGTCTCGTCATAACATTGCATTTTATATTGATGCAGAAGCATACATCACTGAAAACTTCATGTTGGCAGGTGCGCTTCGTTATGAAGATTTCTCAGACTTCGGTGACACCACAAAAGGTAAAATTGCGTTCCGTTGGCAAGCTCTTGAGAACATCGCGTTTCGTGGTGCTTACTCAACTGGCTTTAAAGCGCCAACACTTGGACAAAGTAACGTTCGTAACGTAACAACAGCGTTCGGTACTGGCGGCGAGCTTATCGACCGTGCGACACTTCCACCAACGGATCCAGTATCGCAGCTTAAAGGCGGTGAACAGCTCACTCCTGAAGAATCAGAAAGCATTACTTTTGGTATTGTTGCACAGTTTGACAGCGGGTTATTTATCACAGCTGATTACTACAATATCGAACTTACAGACCGTTTAAGTACTGCTTCGGGCATTGCGCTTACTGATGAAGATATTGCGACCTTGATTTCTCAAGGTATCAATGACGCGTCTAGCTTCTCTGAAATTAGCTTCTTTACCAATGACTTTGATACCACAACGGAAGGTGTTGACGTAGTGGCAAATTACAGCATGGAAATGCTGGGTGGAGACACTAAGTTCTCACTTGCTTATAACTGGACATCAACAGTAGTTGACCGCGCGTCTGATAATATTTCAGATTTCCGTATTCGCATGCTAGAAGACAACCTTCCAGCGGTACGTTACAGCGCAACGGCTAACCACACAAACGGTGACTGGCGTTTCCTTACTCGTCTTAACTATTTTGGCAGCATCTTTGAAGATCACTTAGACTCAGCCCTTCCTATTAATAAGGTGGGTTCTGAATTTACCGTTGATTTAGAAGTAGCGTATAGCTTTACAGAAGACTTTACGCTTACTGTTGGCGCCAAAAACGCGTTGGATGAATACCCAGACGAAAATACGCAATATGCAGGCATTGCTGGGTCGTTATACCCAACAACAGCACCTATTGGTATTAATGGTGGATTCTACTACCTACGAGGCATGTACACGTTCTAACTTGTACGTCTAATAAAGGGAGCTTTTGCTCCCTTTTTACTTACCAAAAATCCGTATTTAAAGCGTGAAAAGCCTGACAAACACAGGCATGATTAGGGACTATAGATTTTAGGTGTTATCCCAAAATCTATATTTCTTGAACATCTGTAAGCAATTCGAAACACATTCATTAGAGATTTATGACCAGAAAGTCGACAGTAGCTGAAACCTTCTTAAAATACCGCAGCAAGTTAATGCGCGCGGTAGGCACTATTGTTGGTACTGATGATATTGAAGATATAGTGCAAGAAGCATTTATTAAGAGCTACGAGGCCGAACTAAAACAAGAAATACAGTATGAACGGACCTACATGCTTAAAACTGCGCGTAATTTAGCGCTTAACCATGTGTCAAAAGCTGAAAATAAAAACAAACAGCATTTAGACGATATGGATATGTTGCCTTATGAGTTGATAGGCCACAGCTTAGAAAAAAATGTAGAAAGTAAAGAGCGTTTCATTCACTTTTGCCGAGCCACAGACACGCTGTCTGCGGATGTGAAACGCGTATTTTTATTGAAAAAAGTCTATGGCATGCGACAGAAAGAAATTGCCGAACTCGTGGGGTTGAGTGAAAGCACTGTGGAAAAGCATGTCGCCAAAGGTCTTTTAATGTGCTCTCGGTATTTGGCCGACCTGTCAAAAGATACTTCGTCACCCCAAGCACCTTTAAGTGCGACTCAGGACATAAGCAGTAGTTGATATGAATAACATTCGCCAATTTTCGAGTAAAGAAGATATCCAAGAGCATGCCTGCTTATGGGTAAGCCGCTTAGACCGCGGTTTGAGAGATGAAGAGCTCGTGGAACTTGATAGCTGGCTTAGCGAGAGTAACGCGCATCGTCAGTCTCTTATTGAAGCGGCTAGCCTCTGGGACGATATGTCTGTGCTCAACGAGTTAAGTGGCTTGTTTCCCGAGTCTCACATGCGGAAAAGTGATGGAAACAGAGCAAAGCGCCAAAACGCTTCTCAACATCGTGGTAAGTGGAGTATTGCCGCAGCCTTCTTGGTAATGACGTTAGCGATTGGGGCGATTGTTCAGCAAGTGTGGTTAGACAATACACCTGAGTTTGCCGCCATAAGCGAAAAAGTAGAGACGAGTATCGGTGAGCAAAAAAATATTATTTTGGCTGACGGGTCGGTGCTGCATTTAAATACGAATTCCATCGTAACGGTAGACTTCTCCCAAAACGCTCGCTCTATTGTATTACTTAAGGGTGAAGCTCACTTTGAAGTGGCCCACGACACATCTCGCCCCTTCTCAGTAACTGCAGGTAACAACACGGTTACCGCGGTAGGAACAGCATTTAATATGCAGTACGTTAACGATAACGCCTTCGAATTGGTTGTGACAGACGGTAAGGTGTTAGTTAAAGATCGGTTCAGAGATTCCACGTCTGCCGAATCTTTGTTTGGTAAGAAGCCTGTTACCGAGGAAGGTCTGCTTATGTTCGCGGGTGAGAAAGCCACGGTGCAAGGCAAAGTGGAGGCTCGCGAAAGTATGTCGAAAAACGATATCGATGATGATTTAGCTTGGCAGCAGGGCATGATCGTATTTAAAGGCGAGCCTTTAGAAGCGGTACTTGCTGAGATAGGACGCTACACGCCGGTGCGGTTTAACATAACAGATGAACGCCTACGTAAACGCCGGGTTGCTGGCTACTTTAAAGTGGGCGATATCGACGGCTTACTGGCAGCGCTGAAAAGCAGTTTTAATATCAATTATGAAAAAATAACCGATACTAGTATTCAGTTATCTGTCGCATCTTAGGCCGTTTTGATAATTGCTAGTAAGTAGCCTAGCAACGTGAAAAATAAACAAAAAAGAGCGGAATACGCTAGTGCTATATAAAAATAATTAGCGCGGTGCTATTGGCCTATTGGCATCCGCTTATTGAATGTGACAATATACGAAAGAATAACAGCACATCGATATTTTACCTTGCAGTACATGCATTTCGCAGACATTACTCATTTTATGAAACGTCAACTTTTTAGTTGGCGTTTTCGTGCTGTGGATTCTCACCACTGTGCTCACAAAAGCGTCGGTCGCAGCGCTAATCCCGGCGCTCATCCTGGCTCCCATGATAGCGCCGCTCGTAACGCCCATGACAGCAACAAGAAAACAAGCCAAGTGGCGCTGGCGATATGCATAGCCTTTTCAAGCATGGGGTGGCAAAGCGTAAGCCATGCTCAGCAATCTACACCTGCAAGCCGCGATAGTGAGGCCCTATCGCTATCGGAAGCGCCCTCATTTACGTTTTCGGTGCAATCCCAATCGGCAGATGAAGCCCTAACCGAGTTGGCTAAGCAGGCAAATACCACACTCCTTTTTCCTTTCGATTTAGCCAAGCGAGTTAAAACTAACCCGCTCAATGGCACCTACACGCTGAATGAAGCACTAGAGCAGCTACTTGAAGGAACCGAACTAGCGGTAATTGCTGATGATTTAGGTGTGCTAAGCATACGCTCGCGAGCATCTTTAGTGGCTAAAAAGCCCGTTGAGCGCAAAGAAGAAGAGCAAGAGGATAATAGTAACGCCCTAGAACGCATTGCTATTGTTGGTACCAGAAATGCGCCTAGAAGCGCCGTTGATTCGCCGGTACCGCTGGATATTATTGGCGCTAAGTCGTTAAGCTCTCAAGGCAATGCAGACGTACTGTCAATGCTCAGCGTTATGGTGCCATCTCTTAATGTGAACGATCAGCCAATCAACGACGCAAGCAGCTTGGTAAGGCCAGCAAATTTACGCGGCATGTCCTCTGATCATACCTTGCTATTGCTCAACGGTAAGCGCCGGCATCGTTCTGCGGTCATCACCTTTTTAGGTGGCGGGTTGAGCGATGGCGCACAGGGCCCCGATATTTCAGTTATTCCAGCGTATGCGTTAAAGCAGGTGGAAGTATTGCGAGATGGAGCATCAGCGCAGTATGGCTCAGACGCTATTGCCGGTGTCATTAATTTTGTGCTTAAAGATGATAGGGAAGGAGGAAGCTTTGCCTTGAAATCAGGTGCCTATGGCGAGGGAGATGGTGCTTTATTCCAATTTCAGGGTAATCGGGGCTTTGCATTGGGCGACACTGGTTTTATCAATGTCACTGGTGAATATCGTCAACAGGGCGGAACGTCGCGCTCGGTGCAGCGAGACGACGCTATAGCGCTGATGGAACAAGGTAATGGTTTTATTCAAGATCCCGCGCAAATATGGGGAGCGCTTGATGTTGACAACGATATGAAGCTCGCTATTAACGCAGGTTATAGTCCGTCTTCCACCACGGCCTTATACGGTTTTCTCACTGCAGCTACTCGAAAGCTTTCAGGGGGATTTTACTATCGCAACCCCCAAACACGAGAAGGGGTGTTTAGCCGCACTGATACTGAAACCGGAGCACGGCGATTAATTGTTGCCGACTTAGATGGTATCGATTCTGGCATACAGTGCCCTTCAATTACCCTCACGGATAACAATGTGCTACAAAATCCCACCTATCAGCAGATTGCGGATAACAGTACAGAGCTTGGCATAAACTGCTTTGCGTTTAACGAGATTTATCCAGGTGGATTTACGCCAAGCTTTGGCGGCACTATTAAAGACGCTTCGTTGGCAGTGGGGCTTAGAAAAGAGCTTCCCTATGATTGGGCTTTCGATGTGAGTGCGAGTTTGGGTTACAGCAATGTAGACTATGAGATTTCTAATACGGTGAATCCCTCCTTAGGTCCACTTTCTCCTACGTCATTCAACCCCGGCGGCGTGTCTCAAGTCGAACGCACGCTCAATTTGGATTTTTCAAAGTTAATTCAGACTGTATTCGACGACCCTGTGAGTATTGGGCTTGGCATAGAGTGGCGAAAAGAGACCTATTTTCAAAAAGCAGGCGATGAGAGTTCATATATTGCTGGGCCTTATGCATTTGAGCCGCCGCTAGGGTTAAACGAGGGATTTTCAATTGGCTCCAACGGTTTTCCCGGCTATCAGCCTCAGTCTGCTGGAAACTGGAGCCGCAGTAATTGGGCTATGTACGCCGATATTGAATTTTTCGTTACCGAAGCACTACAGTTTGGTGTTGCCTCACGCCTTGAGCACTTTAGTGACTTTGGCACTACATTTGATGGCAAGTTGAGCACGCGCTACAAGCTTACCGATCTTTTTGCTTTAAGAGGCTCAGTGAATACAGGCTTTAAAGCGCCCACTGTAGGGCAGAGCAATGTTATTAACGTGACCACGGCCTACGGCCCCAACGGGCTAGAAGACCAAGCCACACTGCCGCCTACAGATTTAATATCTGTACAGCTTGGCGCAACACCACTGACACCAGAGGAATCGGTCAATTTCAGTGTAGGTGCGGTAATGCACGTGAGTGAATATTTCTTTGCCACCGTCGATTATTTCAATATTCGCTTGGAAGATAGGATCAGCACTACGTCAGCTATCCCGCTCACAGAAGATGACATTAGTGCACTTATTGCCGATGGGCGACCTGATGCGGCTAAATACAACGCTGCAAAATATTTTACTAACGATTTTGATACTAAAACACAGGGTGTTGATGTTGTTGTAAATTATCAATTTGCAGCAGGAGAATGGCAAAACAATCTGCTGTTTGCCTACAACTGGACCGATACGCAGGTAGAGCGAGTGACGTTATACCCAGCATTGGTCGATGGCGCGCTTCAGCTTACGCCAAATTTGACCAATGCGCGGATACGCATGCTGGAGGATAATTTGCCGGCCCACAGGGGAAGCATTACTCTCGAACAAGCTATTTCGTCATTCGCATTTACATGGCGTTTAAACTACTTTGGCTCATTTTATGAAGATCACTTAGATGCATCTGCAGGCTTTGATATATACGGTAGTGCAAGACTGACCATGGATGCGCAGTTTTCGTGGCAAGTGTCAGAGGAAACTCGTTTTACAGTAGGGGCGCAAAACTTATTCAATACGTTGCCAGATACTAATATTTTCAAGGGAGAGGTTGGTGCTTTGTATCCGCCGACTACGCCGGGCGGTATAAACGGAAACTTTTTCTACGCAGGTTTGGAGTTTGAATTTAAGTAGTGAAATGAAAAAAAGCCGGGCTCAATGCTGCTGGCTATGATTTGAAACTCGCTATGGTTTGTAACTAGCTATCGATTGATATCTGCGAAGCGTCGAAGCGATTATTAGCCCACGTTTTTGAATAGGGATTCGTCGATGATTGTTTGGTCAATAATTTGCTGAGCCATGCCGATACATTTGCCGCACTGAGAGCCAAGCTCTAAATGCTCACGTAATTCACGCATGTTGCCTACTCCGTTAGTCTCAACAGCAGCACGAATACTTTTATCGGTTACCCCGTAGCACATACATACAAACATTATCGAATACTCCAAATGAATCTGTAAATGATAATAATTGTTATTCGTGCTTTTGGCAAGGCTAGTTGAGAATAATTTTCATTAAATACGACTAATGGTTTACTGAGTCCTTTCGTTTCCCATACTGCCTTTAACTGCCGTGCTTGATAAGGCGTACTTTTATAGCACGCCCAGATTCATCAATTATTCTTCTTCAGCAAGGGGCCAGCCGCCCAGTGACTGGTAACGATTTACCATATAACAGAATAGCTCTGTGGTTTTTTGTGCATCATATAGCGCGCTGTGTGCTTCGTTTTGGTCAAAGTCTATACCGGCAGCTCTACACGCTTTCACTAGTACCGTTTGGCCAAGCGCTAAACCTGCAAGACTTGTGGTATCAAAAGAGACAAAAGGGTGAAATGGTGTGCGTTTTATATTGCATCGGGCTATGGCTGCATTCACAAAGCCTTGGTCGAAGGCGGCGTTATGAGCCACAATGACCGAGCGCTGACAATCGGCATTCTTTTGCGCCTTGCGAACGCCTTTGCATAACTCTTTCATTGCATCGCTTTCTTCAATAGCACCTCGAAGAGCACAATTTGGATCGATACCATTAAATTCTAACGCGGCAGGTTCAAGGTTTGCGCCTTCGAAGGGCTCAATGTGGTAATGAAAGGTTTCGTCTGGGTGTAACAGGCCATTTTCATCCATTTTTACCGTTACAGCAGCAAGCTCTAACAACGCATCGGTTCCAGCGATGAAACCCGCTGTTTCAACATCAATCACGACGGGAAAATAACCTCTGAAACGCTGAGATAAAGTAGGCATTGCGGTTGAAGACATAGATTCTCTTTTCAAGACAAGTGAATGTGAAGTGTCGTGAGGATAATCGCAGACACGGGTAACAATAGAACGAGATTATCGCAAGGATAATAGGCAAGTGCTAGCACGAATTAGCGCTGCACTTTTTTAAGCAATTTATAAACCTGCGGCGTTAGCATTGTTAAATACCGGTTTTTCACTGCTTGGCAAATCGCAACGCACGGTGTTAGAAAGGGTAATGCGCTCCTATAGAATGTAAATTAACAAATCACGTCTAAACTTTTTTGTGCTTAAGGCGATATACTGTTTATAGTTCGTATTTGCAGGTGCTAAGACAGGTACTCAAGCAAGTATCTAAGCAAGTACCTAATCAAGTACTCAAGCACGCGTGGCTGCGTTGTTAAATTTTCATTTTCTAGGCTTTTGTTATGCTATCGACATCTAAAATAGTGTGGAATTTTAAAAGAAGAGTTTCGTTTACGGGGCTCCCTTATATTTGCATGCTAGTTGTCACCGCGGCCGTTGTGATGAGCTCGACAGCAGCGCATGCGGCCATGCGCCAATACTCAGCAACAGTGGAAACGTCTAACTGGCAAGTCGATACAGAATCTCGTTTGCAGTGTACGTTAAATCATGAGCTGCCTGGATACGGTGATGCCATGTTTACGAGTGTGGCGTCTAAACAGCTGAATATGGAATTTGAGCTTGATATGCATTTGCTGCCCAATCGTTTTGATGTTGCTGCGGTGTACTCTGTGCCGCCAAAGTGGATGCCGGGTGTCGCACCAAAAACAATAGCGGACATGACAATGAGAAAGCAGTACAACGGTGACTTGCCTCAAGATGCGGCATGGACCATGCTTTCAGAGCTCGAAAAAGGGTTCTGGCCCACTATTTATTATCAAGATTGGTATAATAAGTACGACAAAGTGAGCGTGGCGCTTAATGCGAGCAATTTTACCGGCGTTTACAGACAATTCGTGGAGTGTGTTTCTAACCTGCTTCCTTATACCTTCGATGATATAGCCTACACTGTATTATCTTATCAAAATAATAGTACAGAGCTGACTAAGTACTCGCAAAAGCGACTGACAATGATAGGCGAGTATCTGAAAGAAGATGGTGAGTTAGAGCTCGTGCTGCTAGACGGTTATACCGATAGCTATGGCGGTCGTTGGAACAACGAGCAGCTTTCTATTAGAAGGGCGAATGAGGTTAAAAGTTACCTTACTGCTATTGGCGTACCTAGCGATCGTATTCAACTAACAGGCCATGGCGAAAAGCGTTTTGTGGCGCCCAATGATACGAGAGAGTCGCGAGCACAAAATCGACGAGTTGTAGTACGACTTTCTAAGTCATAGCCAGTGGTTTATCGGGCGCCATCGACCTTTGAACGCCTTTGTTCACGCCATGCTATTACAGGAGGTACCTGGTCGGTAAATATGCCGTCTACCTTAACTATGTCGCGCAACGCGTCTAGCAGGTGCGGACCTGTTATTCCAGGTGGCGGTGCATCTTGACGATAGGTATAAGGGTGAATGGTCAAATTATTGCTGTGTGCATGTGTTACCCAGTCTGCAGCTTCAATTTTTTTTCTCTTTGCGTCGTCTTGATTGAAAAGCTGAGGTACCCAAGGCCCAATACCATTTGCGTATTTAGCGACTTCTGCCATTCCTTCTGCACTTCTTATCCACGTGTAGTCAGTACTGCTTTCTTTCCAATCATTTTCGCCAATTAACATAACAACTTTGCCTTTGTAGCCTAACTCATTGCGAATTCTTTTCACTTCACTAAAGTCAAAGCATTGTAAGTAGCTGTTGTCTTGTGCACCGTCTAAATTAAATGCTTGAAGCGCGTCTATAACAATGCGGCTTGCGTCTACTCCTTCAGCCAAGTGAAAAGCCGGTGATTTAACTTCTGGGTATACCCCTATGTTTTTGCCAAGCTGGCGGTTGAGTTCGCTTATTAAATCAAAGTGCTCATAAAGAGTCGCAATGCTAAAGCGAGGCGTCGTGGCGGAAAAACGTGATGGAAACACTCTGTTTTGGCTTTTATCTTCTCGTTCGTGCACGTTAAGCCTGCGTAACTCTGCTAATGTAAAATCCCGAGCATAAAACCTGTCGTCTTCTCGTGCTCTTCCGGGAAAGACAGTTTCCACATTGGTGACTGTCTCTAAATGTATATCGTGAAGCACAATGGGAATGTCATCTTTGGTGATCACAACATCCTGTTCAATAAAATCTGCGTTAAGTGCAAAAGCAAGCGTCGCTGCTTCAAGGGTATGTTCGGGCAAATAGCCAGAGGCGCCCCGATGAGCGATGACAGTAAATTCAAAGGCTTGGCTTTCACCGGATTTTTCTGGGCTTTGCCCTGCTGATAGGGCTTGCGCTTGTGATACTTCAGCAAAAGGCAAAGACATTAAGCAGAAAAATAAAAACAACGAAATTCCGTAGCGATTGTTCATCAATAGACTCAAAAGAATTCTCCAAAAGAATTGTGCGTAGTCGGGGCGCTTCATTTATCAGTTACACAGTCATAAATAGCGCTTTAAAAAAAGCCGGTAACTGTAATTGGATTAAATGGGACTAGCGACCTTCTATTAATTCAATGGCATAGCCATCGGGATCGCGGACAAAGGCAATAACGGTATTGCCGCCTTTTACTGGCCCAGGTTTGCGGTAAACGTCAGCGTCATTTTGCTCAAGGTTTTCGCAAAATGCATAAATATCGTCTACGCCAATAGCGATGTGGCCGTAAGCGTTGCCTTTGTCGTAGGTATTTTCTCCCCAGTTATAGGTGAGCTCTAGTACAGTAGAATCCTCCTCATCGCCGTAACCCACAAAAGCGAGGGTGTATTCGTAGTCTTTATTGTCAGATTGGCGCAACAGGCGCATGCCCATTAGCTCTGTGTAAAAGTGAAGTGATGCGTCTAGGTTTTCAACGCGAAGCATAGTGTGGAGCATTCTCATAGTCGTTCCTTTTATTTATTTTCTATTGATAACTTATTGATACGTTATCGAAACACTTTTGATTAAGGGTAATAGGTAATTGTTAATACTTGAAGACACAGTTTAAATTGCTGGGTTTTAATCGATGGGTTTAAATCGTACGGTCTATATTTGGGCGTGCCCTAATAAGCCGATAAGAAAATGAGCGGTTTATTGACGGCAGGCCTTTATTCATACCCTAATTTTCTCTCAATTTTCGAAAATAAGAGTGTTTTAAACGTAAATCACAGATTTTTTCAAACGAGGAGAAATTAAAATCAAATAAAAATCACATGAAAAAAATCAATAAAGACTATGTAAAACAGTCGCTTGTAATTTAATTTGGCTTTTTTTGGGGTGAGGTTGGTAAATCAATGGTGAAAAGGTTAGACATGCCCATGCTTTGCATGTATCTTACGCGGGCTTTAGATATGTTTTACGCTTTACCTAATACTGCTTTGTACCACTCTTTTATTCCTTCAATTGAAGTTTTATATAGATATACATCTGCTTTACTAGCTCGTTTATGTCTATCGCTATCGGTGATTTCACCACTTAAACATCAATTTTTTAAAAGGTATATATTATGTCTAATTCTGTAAACGGTACAGTAAAATGGTTTAACGAAGAAAAAGGTTTTGGTTTCCTAACTCAAGACGGCGGCGGTAAAGACGTATTCGTACATTTCCGTTCAATCGCTTCTGACGGTTTCAAAACTCTTTCTGAAGGCCAAGCGGTAAGCTTCGAAGTAGAACAAGGTCAAAAAGGCCCACAAGCAGCTAACGTTGTTGTTCGATAAGCTAAAAGACGCTTAGAGTCTTTGAAGTGATTAGGCTCTCTTATGAGAGCCTAATATAAAGTTTTTGAAATTTCTTACTACCAATTGCTGACCACAAAAGGAATACTAAAAACAACAATATAATAATGATAAAAGAAGTAATTAATTTGCACATCCAATCTATAAAAAATTCCCCAGTACAAACTCCAATTTCCAATATTTCAGTCTATAAAAACAGCATTGCTTTTACCGAAGTAAACAGCAAACGTCATATTGAATTCAGTTCTAAGAAAGAAACTAGAGCCTACCTTAATTGGTTGTTGAACTTTTCATAACGCTTTCAGTGTTAATTAAATTCGTATTTGATTAGCTAGCCTAGCTCGAGAAAAGTGCTTAATACACACTCACAAGCCAAATTTCCAAAAAGCCCGTGTTAGAAGCGTGTAAATAAAAGCTCGTAGGAATAACAGCGTAAGAAAAACCGCATAAAAGAAACCACGAAATAGAACAGCCAACGTCCGTGTTAACTGTTATCTCGTGTCTTGATGCTACTTTGCGCCTTTTAAGTCTACGTCTGTATCTGCCAAGAGATAGATACTAGCTGCATAAGCTGCAATATTTTGCGCGAGTTCGTCAGGATTGATTTTATCTAGCGTGTCATCAGGTGTATGGTGTAAGTCAAAGTAATCACGACCATTCTGATTCAGTCTGATAGTGGGTACGCCCTTCGCTGCTAATGGAATAATATCTGGGCCTCCGCCTGCGATGTCAGAGCCGCCTCGAATAATGCCTAATGGTGACAGTATCTTCGCGATATCGTCCACGAGTTGCGTTGCGTCTGAATTAACATTTGAAACTAACTGCCAGACTGTTTGCGCGCCAAAATCTGACTCAGTGGCCACCACGTGATTTGCTAAATTTGACTCGTGCTGTTTTGCATAGGCAAAGGCACCTAATAGACCCACTTCTTCAGCGCCAAACATAACAACGCGTATGGTGCGTTTAGGTCGCTTTGGAAGCTTGGCAATAAGCGCTGCAGCTGCAGTGGTAATGGCAACACCAGCACCGTCATCAACCGCACCTGTGCCCAAATCCCAGCTGTCTAAATGTCCGCCAATGAGTACAATCTCTTCTGGCTTCTCACTACCAATGATATCAAGGATAACATTGCCACTGCTCACTTCACCTTTCCACTTGGATTCACTGTGAAGCGACATGGAAAGCGGTTTATTGGCTTGATGAAGGCGGCGAAGATGGTCTGCATCTGGATTAGAAACAGCAATAACGGGTATGTTTGCCCATTCGTCGCCGTTTTTACTCATCATGCCTGTATGGGGAAAGCGGTGGGAGTCAGAGCCAACAGAACGCACAACAAGCGCACTTGCTCCACCACGCTGGGCATGTTGCCATCCAATGCGTCGACGCTGATTGGCTTGTCCATAGCCCGCACCAGTTTGGCTTTTAACCATGGCGTCGCCATCAACAAAGGCAATTTTTCCTTTTAGCTCGTTGTCTTTAATATCTGTTAAGGCGTGAATGTCGCGAAAATAGACTACATCGGCATTAACTTCACTCTCGCTTGGGGCAGCTCCGCCAAGGGCTGTTCCATAAAGCGGCTGTTGATAAGGAGAGGTGAGCGTAATATGTAAGTGACCACGATCCCAGAAAGGCATTGTGAACTCTTCAATAGATACCCTATCAAAACCTAACTCTTTCCCAAGCTCGGCACCCCAGTTCCTTGCACGAGCCTCAGCCTCTGAACCCCCTAATCGAGGACCGACTTCTGTTGTCAGTGATGTAACTATGTCATAGCCCATATCACTTTTAAGAGCGGTTTGTATGAGTTGTTCTGCGGTTTCTTTTTGTGAATCGGTAATGGGGGAGGGAGCGGCAAGTAAGGATGTGCTAAACACCCCCATTAATGCACTCAGTGTTACTGCTTTAAGTTGTAGCATGACATCTCCAAGTTCTTGTTTGTCAATTTTGTGTTTTTATTTTCGTTATTAGGGCGTATTTATCTTTGCTGTACATTTTTGAATCATGACTCAATCATAGCGACTGCAAAGTGAATGTCGATATTGCATGCTGCAAGAACGTGATTTTAGAGGACAGGTGGCTCCGATTTTTACGATTTGCGCTTAACGGGCTTTGCTTTCTTCTTAGCCGCTAGTGTTTTCTTCTTTTCTTGCTCTTTAATAACTTCATTGATGAAACTTTTTCGCCCAAACTCTCTTGTTATTAGGCATCGGTCTAACGAAAAGCCTCTGGCCGGGCAGTACTCACGGCCGTAAAAAATTATTTGTAGGTGTAAGTCGTTCCATCTTTCTCTAGGGAATAGGCGTTTAGCATCACGCTCTGTTTGCTCCACACTTTTGCCGTTTGATAAACCCCAGCGATACATTAAACGATGAATGTGTGTGTCTACCGGAAAGGCTGGAACGCCGAATGCTTGAGACATGACGACGGATGCGGTTTTGTGACCCACAGCAGGCATAGCTTCAAGAGCCGTAAAATCTTGAGGAACCTTGCCGTCATGCTGCTTAATAATCATGTCAGAGAGGTGCCAAATACCTTTTGACTTCATTGGCGACAGGCCGCAGGGTCTTATAATATTTTGAATTTCTTCAATGCTCATTTTGACCATGTCGAATGGGTTATTTGCTAAGGCAAAAAGCTTCGGTGTTATTTGATTAACACGTTCATCGGTACATTGCGCAGAAAGCAATACGGCGACTAATAGAGTGTATGGGTCGGTATGATCAAGTGGAACGGGAATTTCAGGGTAAAGGTCGTCGAGAATATCCATGATGGCCTGGACTTTTTCGTGTTTCGACAATGTTTTTACAGCTTCACCCATGAATGTACTCTCTTAATAATAATTATAGTTACTTGAACCCTGTTTAAAGGCCGGATCGCCGATGGCAAAGAACGGTCCGCTGATGGCTATGTTTCTGCGGTAATTCTCACCCGTTCAGCTTTCGCTTTCGGTGTTGTCTCTTTTTCAGCGATTTTTCCGTCTATCATGTTTTTGACTGCGATTAATAAGCCCATGGCTAAAAACGCGCCGGGCGGCAAAATGGCCAGTAAAAAAGGGCTGTCTGTTTTAAACAGCGTGATTGTCCAGTTTTGTGCGACCTCACCGAATAGCCTATCGGCACCGGTAAATAAGGTACCCGCACCTAAAATTTCCCTGAGACCGCCTAAAATTACGAGAACTGCGGTAAAACCAAGTCCCATCATTACGCCGTCGTAGGCCGAAGCGAGAGGTTGATTCTTGGAAGCAAATGCTTCTGCTCGGCCAATGATGGCACAGTTAGTAACAATGAGAGGGATGAATATTCCTAGTGCCAAATACAGATCGTAGGTATAGGCGTTCATTAATAGCTGAACAATAGTGACGAATGAGGCGATGATCATTACGAATACGGGAATACGGATTTCGTTGCGCACAATATTACGCACAAGCGACACAGTAACGTTGCTGCCGATAAGAACAAGCATGGTCGCCAAACCTAGCCCTAACCCGTTTATAAAGGTAGAGGTGACTGCAAGTAATGGACATAGCCCGAGAAGTTGGACTAAAGCCGGATTATTCTTCCATAGGCCTTGAAGCGATAAATCGCGAAAATCTGTCATGATGGCTGCTCCTGACTGTCGGCGTTTATATCATTACCGATTCGGCATTGATTGGGGGCGTCAAACAAGCGAGTCTGATTCTCTTCCACGTAAATCAGTGCATTTTTAACGGCATTAACCACCGCTCGAGGGGTAATTGTTGCCCCTGTAAATTGATCGAACTCACCACCGTCTTTTTTTACCTGCCACGGCGCGAGGTTATCACTAGAAAAGTCTTTTCCTGCGAATATTTTTATCCAGTCGCTAACGGCAAGCTCTACCTTATCACCAAGCCCTGGGGTCTCTTTATGCTCAACAACACGAACGCCCAGTACATTGAGATTAACATCAACGCCAATAACCATGTCGATGTTGCCGCTATATCCATCAGGGGCTGTGGCTTGTACAACAAGCCCACTGGGTTGACTGTTTAGGCGCGCTCGATATACAGCATGATTGCCAGGACCAAGGGCCGAAGAATCAATAACCGTACAGTCGGCGTAGAGCGGGTTAGTGTGCAGTGAACTTGGCACCACTTCGTTAAGTACACTCAAAAGTTTGCGTCTTTTTTGCTCTTCAATAGTGTCTTTTGTACCAAAGAAAGTAACGGCAATAAGTGCGGTAGTCACAATCGCGAAGGCACCTAGCATCGCGCCGTTTTTAATCAGGCTATCTTTTATCGGGTTATTTTTAAAAAAGCTGCCTTTTGACATTACTTAGCCCCCCGTTTGCTACTTACATTTTTGCCATAAACGCGTGGGCGTGTGTAGTAGTCAATTAAGGGCACTGCCATGTTCATAATAATAACTGCAAACGCTACGGCGTCGGGGTAACCACCAAACACACGGATAATAACAACCCAAAATCCAATAGCAGCACCAAAAATGATACGGCCCTTTGGGGTAGTGGATGCCGAAACGGGGTCGGTGGCAATAAAAAATGCACCAACAATGACAGCGCCGTTGAGTAAATGAAATAGAGGTGAAGCGTACAGGTCGCCGTTAACTAAGTGCAGTACGGCTGCGCAAACAAACACACTAATTACCATGCTGCCAGGAATATGCCAGCTAATGACGCGGGTTTTCACTAAGGCCAGACCGCCAAGTAGGTAAGCGAGACTAACCCAGCCCCAACCAGCACCTGCTGCATCAAACAGGCTACCGTCAAATGTGGGTTTCGCTAATGACTCTGAGTATGTGAGCCCCTGCGTTAAATCAGTTTTTAATGTATCTAGAGGCGTGGCCATAGTGACTCCGTCAACCATAGATGCGCCGCCGGCTACCGTTCTTAGTTGAGTAACATCATAGCCGCTGGTGGTAAATCCGGTAAAAATAAGTGATGCCGAGTCGAGAAAACTAGGTGTAATGGCGGCATGTGTTGCAGCAGGAAGCCACAAACTCATCGCTGCCGGAAACGAGATAAGTAGCACCACGTAAGCTATCATAGCGGGATTGAATATATTGAAACCAAGCCCACCGTAAACTTGTTTTGCAACGGCAATGGCAAAAAACACCCCAATAATAGTCATCCACCAAGGTAGGGTAGGTGGAATACTGATAGCGATAAGCAGGCCCGTTAGCACCGCACTATAGTCAGTAAGCGTTCTCTCAATAGGGCGCTTTCGCAAATACAATATCACGCCTTCAAATATGAGCGCGCTAGCCACTGCGATGACAGCTTGAATAAGCATGCCCCAACCAAAAAACCACGACTGCGCTATCATGCCAGGGATCATGGCATAAATGACTATGCGCATGACTTGGCCCGTATCTCGTTTTACGCGCTGATGTGGTGAGCTTGATAAACTTAATTTCATTTCAACTCTTTCTCTTTATCAATAGCTGCTTTTTTGGCTTTGGCTTTTGCCACCGCAGCTGCAATACGCGCTATTTTCGCATCTGCGGCACTTTTAGCATCTCCGCCACTGTTAGAATTTGCGGTACTATTCTTTTGTGGATGGTGATTTTGTGAACCGTGCTCTTGCGAACCAGTCTCTTCCTTATTACTCGGTGTGCTGATGCTTTCGTTTTTTGACACCTCAGCGGCTTCATTACTCTCTCTTTTGCTGATATGACGTTCTTCACCGCTGGTTTTGCTTATTGCACCGCTATTAATGCTCTGCTTTGCACTAGCTTTTTTCGCTTTTGCTTTAGCCACCGCAGCTGCAATACGGGCTTTCTTCTCATCAGCCTCACTTAAAGGCGTATCATTTACCCCAGTGTCACCCGTGGTGCTCGCAAGTTCCGCTTCTTTAGCGGGCTCAGCGTTAGAAAGCTCAGATTTAGAAGACTCAGATTTAGAAGGCTCAGCTTCAGAAGGCTTAGCTTCAAAAGACGAGGGCTCATCGCTAGATGGCGCAGATGACTGTTGAGCTGACTTTTTGGCTTTAGCTCTCGCTATGGCAGCAGCAATCTTCGCTTTTTTATCATCAACGTCTGCTGTGCCCGAAGATGACACCTCGGATGCGTTTGCCGCCCGAGCTTCCTTCTTCGCCTTTGCTCTGGCAATTGCTGCAGCAACTTGCGCCTTTTTATCACTACCCGATCCGTCGCTTGAATCGCCGCTTGATTTAGCGCTTGAATCGATGGCTGTTACCTGGGCGCTTTCTTGCGTCTTAGGCTCAGATTGACTTTGATTACTGACATTACTTTGTAGCGCTGCTTTTTTAGCTTTAGCTCGGGCAAGTGCCGCCGCCACTTTGTCTTTGGTGTCACTCGCCGGTTGTGCTGGTACGTCAGTGTTTGCCGGTTTAGCTTGATTTGCTGCCAGTCGCGCCTCTTTTGCTCTGCGATGCTTTTCTTCTCTTTCGCGTTTTTCCCGCTCTAGGCGCTCATTTCTGGCTTCAAAACGCTGCTTAGCTTTTTCAGCTTTATTCTTTTCATCTCGTTGGGTGCGAATGTCAGCTTTAGCCTGTCTGTAGTAGTGCACCAGTGGAATTTCACTAGGGCATACATACGCACATGCACCGCATTCTATGCAGTCGAATAAGTCGTACTCTTCCGCTTTGTCATATTCTTTGGCTTTCGCATGCCAAAACATTTGCTGTGGCAGTAAAGACGCTGGACAAGCATCAGCACAGGCGCTGCATCTAATACAAGGACGCTCAGCATTGTCGTCTACCAATTCTTTTTTGCTGGGTACTAGCAAGCAGTTTGTTGTTTTTATAATAGGAATGGTGGCATCTGATAAAGTGAACCCCATCATAGGGCCGCCCATTACTACTTTCGGTGCTTTTTGTTTTTTTGGATTGTACTGGGCCTGTTCAAGTAAATGAGCAACAGGTGTACCAATAAGTGCTTTGAAATTGCCTGGCTGTTTAACGGCTTCTCCCGTCACCGTCACCACTCTCTCTACGAGAGGCTTTCCCTGCAAAATGGCATCGGCTACTGCGTAGCAAGTACCGACGTTAAACATGACCACGCCGATATCAACAGGTAAGCCGTCGCGGGGAACCTCTCTGCCAGTGAGCACTTGAATAAGCTGCTTTTCACCGCCGGCAGGGTACTTTGTTTCCACACTAACAACTCGGTAAGCATCTTTGTCTTGGCAGGCAATGTTTAATGCCTGAAGTGCTTCCGGCTTGTTGTCTTCTATCGCTACAATAATGGCCTTGGGGTTAATAAGGTGCGCTAATATGTCGAGCCCTTGCCTAATTTGCCAGGCATGCTCTCTCATCAAACGGTCATCTGATGTGATATAGGGCTCACACTCAATGCCGTTTAACACCAAAAACTCTATAGGCTTCGATGTTGATGTTTTTATATGTGTTGGAAACCCTGCGCCGCCCATCCCAGAAATACCTGCTTGGCAGATATGGTTAATTAATTCGTTTTTATTGACCTCTGTGTAATTGGGAATAGGACTTAAATCACACCATGTATCATTTCCATCAGGTTTCAATGTGATACACATCTCAGTTAACCCACTAGGGTGGGCAACAACATGTGGTGCAATTGCGATAATTTCGCCGGATGTGGGCGCGTGCACCGGCACCGCAAACGGCGTTGCGCTTTGCGACAGTATTTGCCCTTTTTGCACCTTATCGCCCACTTCAACGCAGCACGCGCCATCAGAGCCAATATGCTGACGCATAGGGATAATAAGATGCGCTGGTAAAGAAGGCACTTGTATCGTCGTTGTATTGGATAGCGACTTTTTGTCGTCGGGGTGCACGCCACCTGGAAACGAATACAGCTTGTTGTTGTTCAGCGTTTCAATAATGGAATCAAAGCTTGGAGATAACACGATTAAGACACCATTTTTATTGGAATGTCACCTTTCGGTGATGAAGAAAAATCCCAGTTCCAGGTGGACGTTGTTTGAACCAATGGAACCATATCAATGCAGTCTACGGGGCAGGGATCAACACACAAGTCGCAACCGGTACATTCATCGACAATAACGGTGTGCATATGCTTAGCAGCCCCTAAAATAGCGTCTACTGGACAGGCCTGAATGCATTTTGTACATCCAATACATTCGTCTTCGCGAATGAACGCTACTTTTTTTGTATCTTCTTCACCGTGAGCAGCATCAAGGGGTTTAGCTTCAACACCCATTAAATCCGCAAGCTTTTTAATTGTTGATTCACCACCAGGAGGACACTTATTAATATCATCCCCGTTAGCGATGGCTTCGGCGTAGGGTTTACATCCTGGGTAGCCGCATTGACCGCATTGAGTTTGAGGCAGAACTTCGTCAATTTGCTCTACAAGTGGGTCGCCTTCAACATGAAAACGGATACTGGCGTAGCCAAGAATAAGGCCAAAGATAACGGCAAGAACACCAATAGTAATAACAGCAAATGAAATAGACATTACACTTTCACCAATCCGCTGAACCCCATAAAGGCGAGGGACATTAAACCTGCTGTTATCATTGCAATGGAGGCTCCTTTGAAAGAAACGGGCACATCTGCGGCCGCAAGGCGCTCTCGCATTGCGGCGAATAAAATAAGTACTAATGAAAAGCCAAGGGCTGCGCCGAATCCATAAATGAGGCTCTGCATAAAGTTGTGCTGTTCGGTTAGGTTGAGTAACGCCACGCCAAGTACTGCGCAATTAGTGGTGATTAGGGGGAGAAAAATACCCAATAGTCTGTAAAGCGTAGGACTCGTTTTGTGCACTACCATTTCGGTGAATTGAACAACTACTGCAATGACCAAAATAAAGGCAAGGGTGCGAAGATAACTTAGCCCGAGAGGAGCCAATAAATAGGTTTCAACGAGATAGCTTGACGCTGACGCTAACGTGAGCACAAATGTGGTTGCCATAGACATGCCCATAGCCGTTTCTAGCTTGCTTGAAACGCCCATGAACGGACACAAGCCCAAAAACTTCACCAATACGAAGTTGTTTACTAATACTGTGCCAATCAATAGCAGTAAAAAATCAGTCATGAAAAACCCAAATGAATAACCAATAGAAACGCTCAAGAAGGCGAGGGGATCTTTGGTAAATTTTATGCGCGCTCTAATCGCAAATAAATAAGAAAAAATAGCAGCGCTATTATCGCTTTTTACAGCCGTTTTAACAACTTGATTGAATTAGGGTAATTTAATGAATTTGGGTTAAATAATGAAAATATGGAGGAGTAATTCAAGAACTGAATAAAAGAGATGTATAAATACGGCATTGATGATGTGGGAGTTGCTTGGAGCCAATCAAGTGGCTCCCCCTCCCCGACTCGAACGGGGGACCTGCGGATTAACAGTCCGTCGCTCTAACCAACTGAGCTAAGGGGGAATTGACACTTAATTTGCTGCTGAAGTTGGCTCCCCCTCCCCGACTCGAACGGGGGACCTGCGGATTAACAGTCCGTCGCTCTAACCAACTGAGCTAAGGGGGACCTGTGCTTCAACGGGGGCGAATATTAAAGAGGTACTTAGTTGCTGTCAACAATATATCTAAAATATTTGTACTGACTGCACAAAAAATAACTTTTTAACGTCTTGATGCTTAATTTGTCACCAATGGGTTAAAATTAATGATTAATTAGTGAACGAAAGCCTCAATATCACCTTTATTACGTTTTTACGGTCACTTGAACAACACGCTTAGAATGTTTTGTTTTTTATATCCCATTACTTGAAATTACTATAACAAAATAGAATAAAAAAAAGCTTTGATACTGATATTATATACAGTCTTTAATAAAACTGTAACCTGAACGTAAGGATTAAAAGGTTAGTCACTACTTACCTTTTATTTTGCTTTTAGGTCATGAAATCCCGCCAACTATGGTCTTGCGTTAGTTATCCACTAAATCTGTGGATAACTATGTTGATAGATTGATTTGGTGCTAATTCATTGCACGATCCTTGTCCTTTTGATCTCTGTTTTAAATTGCATGTAACTTATAAATAATAAGTAAAAACAATAACCTGAATTCATATTCGCGATCTCAGTATAAGATCGAAATAGATCTCATGGACAAAATTTAGCTTGTGTGTTAATTCAACGACTGACTAAATGCTATGCAGCTAAATTTATGTTTTATCAAAGGTTGTTACATTACTGTAACAAGATTTACGTGTTGCTAAACCTTCGAATTTTGAGTGCAAAGGGCTAAAAAGCCAGTTTTGCTGACGTATAAGGTAGGAATATGCTGCCGGCATCGATAGCTGATAGAAAATAGATGATTAAAAATAGGGTATTTTACTAACAAAGATTAATTTTGGTGGCTAAATATACATTTCGACCAATTCGTCCCCAAATCTAGCTCGAGCTGAAGAAATAATGCTGTTTTGCATATTTGGTACCAGCGAAGTTAGCGTTCTAAAAATTGTTAACATGTGGCTCAGTATCAAAGGAAGGCCAGTATTTACTGAAGCCTAGTATCAAGTAAACAGAAAGGGTCATACTCCTCTTTCACTCTAATAAATTGCAGCAGACGTTTTCAACCCATAGTTCATCGTGTTGACGTGGCGTAACGATGGGTACTCTTTTACACTGATGTGTCGATGGTGCGTTTGCCAAAATCGGTAATGCAAACCCGGCAATGCACGCGCAAACGGCTCGCGTACATAGAACATCATCATTACACGTACCGTCATCGCATTGTGCGGTTTATACACGTAAAATTATCAGTGAGCGCTTAAACACCATGAATCAGGAGCATAAGTGATAAAAAATAAGTCATCCTCAAAAGCGTCTAATCTTTTAGAGGGAAATATAGCGTCCACGTTAAAGCGTATGACCATCCCCATGATTTTGGGCATGATAATGATGATGAGCTTCGGCTTAATTGATACGTTTTTCGTTAGCTTGCTAGGCACTGAGCAATTAGCAGCGATAAGCTTTACATTCCCAGTGACGTTTACGGTGATCAGTTTAACTATCGGCCTGGGTATCGGTACTTCTGCAATAATTGGCCGGCTGCAGGGCAGTAAGGAAATAGAGAAGTCGAAACTTTACGCCACCGGTTCTTTAATGCTGTCAGCAATGTTGGTTGGCGTGTTGGCTACCATAGGTTTCTTTTCTATAACGCCGGTATTTTCTTTATTAAACGCTTCTGAACGACTCATGCCATATATCTCTGACTACATGGGGCTTTGGTACGTGTCGAGCGTATTTCTTGCTCTACCAATGGTTGGAAATAGCGTATTGCGCGCCTGCGGTGATACCAAAACACCGAGCATAGTGATGGCTTCTGTTGGCGGTTTAAACGCTTTGTTAGACCCTTTATTTATCTTTGGCTTTGGTCCAATTCCCGCGATGGGAATTCAGGGCGCGGCACTTGCCACATTTATTGCATGGCTCGTGGGAGCGTGTTGGATAATTTATATACTGGCAGTACGCCGCAAATTAATGCTGCCTCGTTTGCTGACGCTGAGTGAACTTCGCAGCAGCAGCCGAGACATTCTGAAAATTGGTTTACCCGCTGCAGGTGCCAATATGCTCACGCCAATTGCTGGTGGCGTAATGACTGCAATAGTGGCGAGTTATGGCGCAGAAGCGGTTGCCGCGTGGGGAGTGGGGAATCGAATGGAGTCTATTGCAAGTATCGTTGTACTCGCGCTATCAATGACATTGCCTCCTTTTATCAGTCAAAACGTAGGCGCACTGCAAATTGAGCGAGTGAAACGCGCCTATTCCATTACCTTGAAGTTCGTATTGATATGGCAGTTTATTGTCTTTTTGGCTATGTGGGGATTATCAGGGTGGATAGCGCAAGCTTTTGCTCATGAGGCTGAAGTGGGTAGTTTAATACAGTTGTTTTTAATGATTGTACCCCTAGGTTATGGCATGCAGGGAGTTATTGTTCTGACTAATTCATCGTTAAATGCAATGCATCGTCCGATGACCGCACTTGTTCTCAGTGTCATCCGCTTATTCGTTTTTTTCGTACCCATTAGCGTTTTAGGAAGTTATTTGTATGGTCTAAAAGGATTATTCGTCGGTAATGTGATTGCTAATGTGGCAATGGCAGGTGTATCACTCTTTGTATTTAAAAGAGCTGTAGCGCAGGCCGTAACTAAAGAGCATGCTAATTTAGTTGACGCCAACCCAGTTAGCCCAAAATAAAGGTGTAGTAATGAGTAGAGGTTTCGAACTTCATTCGAAATATAAACCCGACGGTGACCAGCCCGCTGCGATTGAGGCGCTAGTCGACGGATTGGAAAGTGGTTTAGCAGGTCAAACACTGCTTGGTGTGACGGGCTCTGGTAAAACTTTCACCATGGCCAATGTGATTAAAGAAGTGCAGCGTCCCACGCTTATTCTTGCTCACAACAAAACATTGGCAGCTCAGCTTTATGGGGAAATGAAAGACTTTTTCCCCAATAATGCAGTTGAATATTTCGTGTCTTACTACGATTATTATCAACCCGAAGCCTATGTGCCGAGCACCGATACATTTATTGAAAAAGATGCGTCGATAAACGATCACATAGAACAGATGCGTTTGTCTGCGACAAAAGCGCTTATGGAGCGTCGCGACGTTGTCATTATTGCAAGTGTTTCCGCCATATACGGCCTAGGCGACCCCGAATCCTACATGAAAATGCTGCTACATCTTCGCCAAGGCGACACGATGGATCAGCGTGACATACTGCGCAGACTTGCTGAACTTCAATACAAACGAAATGATTTGGCGTTTGAGCGAGGCACGTTTCGCGTTCGCGGTGATGTGATTGACATTTTTCCTGCTGACTCTGAAAAGCAAGCCGTTCGCGTAGAGCTGTTTGACGATGAGATAGACAAGATAAGCTTATTTGATCCGTTAACGGGTGCGGTAGACAAATCTGTAGTGCGGGCAACGGTTTTCCCTAAGACTCACTATGTGACGCCAAGAGAAAAAATTCTCAATGCGATTGAGCATATCAAAGTTGAATTGGGCGAGCGCAAAACGCAGTTGCAAGAAGCGAACAAACTTATTGAAGAGCAGAGAATTTCTCAACGTACCCAATTTGATATCGAAATGATGATGGAATTAGGATATTGCTCGGGTATCGAGAACTATTCTCGCTACCTCTCTGGTCGTGCACCAGGTGAGCCACCTCCAACCTTACTCGATTATTTTCCTGCCGACGGGCTCATGTTTATCGATGAGTCTCACGTGACCGTTTCTCAGGTTGGCGCCATGTACCGTGGCGATCGCTCTCGCAAAGAAACATTAGTTGAGTTTGGTTTCAGATTGCCATCGGCCCTTGATAACCGCCCGCTGAAGTTTGAAGAGTTTGAGCAAATTTGTCCTCAGACTATTTATGTTTCTGCCACACCTGGCGATTACGAGCTGAAAAAAACCGAAGGTGACATTGTTGAACAGGTGGTGCGACCTACCGGGCTACTCGATCCAATTATTGAAGTTCGCCCCGTGGCTACGCAGGTGGATGACGTGTTGTCCGAAATCCACAAGCGTGTTGCGCTAGATGAACGGGTGCTTATTACCACGCTAACAAAACGCATGGCTGAAGATTTAAGTGAGTACTTAAACGAGCACGGCGTTAAGGTGCGATACCTCCATTCTGATATCGATACGGTAGAGCGAATTGAAATTATTCGCGACTTACGCCTAGGCAAATTTGATGTGTTGGTGGGCATTAACCTGCTAAGGGAAGGGTTGGACATGCCGGAGGTGTCATTAGTTGCAATCTTAGATGCAGACAAAGAAGGCTTCTTACGTGCAGAGCGCTCGTTAATTCAAACCATAGGTCGTGCCGCCCGCCATTTAAATGGTCGCGCTATTTTGTATGGAGACAAAATAACGAAATCTATGCGCAAAGCGATAGATGAAACTGATAGGCGTCGCGAGAAGCAGTTAGCACACAATAAAGCCAACAACATCACGCCAATGCGCTTGAATAAGCCAATTACGGATATTATGGACTTGGGAGAAGGTGCACATCCTGCGTCTGGTAAGGTTCGACTGCGTAAGGTTGAAGAGAAGAATAAACAGAAAAAAGCGGCGAATGCGACGGATCTTATGGACCAAATCGCAGAGCTTGAAAAACAGATGTTCGAATATGCCAGAGAGTTGGAGTTTGAAAAAGCAGCTTCCCTTCGCGATGATGTAGAGGCTTTAAGAAAGCAAGTCGTTGCTTTGTCTTAAGCACTTTGATTGTCTTAAGCACTGTGCAAGCCGCGTGTTTTTCAGTATAAAGCTGAATAACATGCGGTAGGCGGGCAAGTCGTTAAAATGTACAACATTGCGATGAAAAGACTCAATTTGTCGTTGTAATAGCCTGTGTTGTTTCATATAGTTAGTGAAAGAGTATCAATAACTATACCTAAAACAGGTGCTACTATGTTAAATCGTCTCCAAGAATCGGATATAAAGTTACTGCGCGTTTTTTATGCAGTAGCAAGTTGTAATGGATTTACGGCGGCTGAACCCGTTCTACGAATGCAGCGACCAAATATAAGTGCGGCAATCAAAAAGTTAGAGGAACGGCTAGATCTTGTGCTTTGCCACCGAGGGCGGGGCGGGTTTCAAATGACCAAAGAAGGCGAGGTTGTTTTTCAAGAAACCAAGCGCATTTTTAATGCATTCGATAACTTTGTCTTTAACCTCAAATCGTTACACGATGATTATTCGGGACACATTACCCTTGTATTAATGGCTGGTTTGCCACTTTCAATGCATTTAGCAGTGAGTAAAGCGGTTAAAAGCACCATGAAAAAGTTTGATGATATTCACGTGAATATTCAAACTCGTCTTTACAACGAAGTAGAGCATGTGGCGCTATCAGGTGAGTGTCATTTGGTAGTGTCTACCTACGACATGGTGAAACCTGAATCAGTGACTTTCCACCCGGTAGGCTTGAATGTTGAAGGCCGGTTGTATTGTTCTCCTACCCATGTGCTAGCGAAATATCGAGATACTGAGCTTCCTGATAATGTGAATATTGAAGATTATCCCGCTATCGGAATTTCTGGGCTGTCATCAGCGAACTATATTGAAGATGAGTCGAGGCTAGCCATTCAAACATTCTCAGACTCTTTTGACGCTTCAATGTCGGCGATAATGACAGGAGAGTATGTAGGCCTTTTACCTGATTATATGGCAAAAGAGCAGGGCGCCGCGCTAGGGCTTGTACCTATCGCCAATGGCAGCCTATTTAACTTCAGTCATGAATTGTTTGTGATGAACGGTAAAAATACCCGATTGAACCCCGTGTTACGCCACTGCATTAAAGAGCTAAGCTACTTTATTGCTGAGAGCCAAAAGTAGTCGCATTCTTTCGTCCTCTCAAAAGTGCTTGGATTTGCGTTCTAGCAATGACTAACTTGGCGCTAGCACTGACTAACTTGGAGCCAAGCAGTGCAAGCCATTAAGAAAGTGAGTCTTTTTTACAGTGTAAAACTGCTTTCTTTCTTTTTGGGTTTGTACGGCTGCTTTATGCTTCATCAGTTATTGGAAGTGCCTATTGTGGTGAGTGCCGCCTCAATAGGGCTTATAGGCAGCTTCCTTCCCACGACCACGCAATTTCAACACCATCCACAGGCTGCCATGTATGCAGGCGCGTTTGCGGGCATGTGCTCGTCTGATGTTATTAATTCCCCTTATGAACTTGTTGTTATTAGCCTCATTGGGGCGGCAATTTACACATCGCTAAAAAATCATTTTATTGGCGTTGGGGGAAAGCTAGGTGCAATCGCCTTTGTCTCTGTCGCAAGTGTCGTGCTTTGTACAATGGTGATTAGTAAATGGTGATTAGCAAATGGGTGATTGAATAGTGTTAGTGTTACTCTTTGCTATTTTAGGGGGTGTTATTACGTATAAGCTGTCTATTTTACCTTGGATGAATGCTATTCGAGCAAGCAGTACCTGTACGTTAATATGTTACTTACTGTTGGCTTACACAGCAGGCACAGAGACGGCTAATACGTATACCAGCATCTTTTTTGGCGGAAGCTTTGTAGGAATGACATCATCTCATCGCCTTTCAAGTAAAGGCGTCGTGGCGGCGGCATGTTTATTTGGTGTTATTAGCTCGCTGTTGTTGCCCTTTCTTGAGGGCGTTGGCGGAGCATTAGGTGTTTGCGCGTTCATTTCAGTGTCAGCAGTGCACCTCATTAAAATGATAGCGACACGCCTATCTATTAAAATGAGAAACCCTTGAAAAATAAAGCAGGGGGGGGGCGACTTTGTTCAGCGAGAAGCGCCCAGCTAGAAGCATCCAATTAAAAGCGCTTAGGCCTCTAGTTGGACGCTACATGAATAAATTAACTGTTACTACTCGTACTCTAACGGGTCGGTGGTGTTATTGTCTCTGAAGGCTTCTAGTCGTTCTTCACAAGCACCGCACTTGCCGCAGGCTTTTTCTCGGCCGTTGTAACATGTCCACGTCTTGCCGTAATCAAGCCCCATATTTAACCCATCGGTTAAAATAGCCGTTTTACTTTCATCAATGTAAGGGGTAACAATTTCCACAGGCGTGTAGTTTGCAATACCGCATACATCATTCATTCGATGTACAAATTCTGGTCTGCAATCTGGATAAATTGCATGGTCTCCAGCGTGGGCACCATAATACACTTCTTTTGCTTCTAGGCTTACTGCGTACCCTACTGCAAGAGAAAGCAAGATCATGTTGCGGTTAGGTACAACAGTCTGCTTCATGCTTGGCTCTTCGTAGTGACCCTCAGGAACCTCAATATCAGAAGTCAGTGCAGAGCCACCTACCAGTGAATTAATTGCACTAATATCAACAATCTTATGAGGTACGCCTAGTGAATCACACACACTCGCGGCATAATCGAGCTCTTTCTTATGGCGCTGACCATAATTAAAACTAAGGGCATGTACTTTCTTTCCTTCACGCAGTGCTTTATGCAGCACAGTGAAAGAATCCATACCCCCAGAGTAAATAACAACAACGTTTTCTGACATAGATTTTCACGAATTAAGAAATAATGTCAGAATTTTATGTGATCCTTGGTAAAATCCCAACATACAATCGTTAAAGGACGTCAATTTGTCTGTATTAAGCACATTAAACATCAATGAGATGTTCGAAACTATCCAAGGAGAGGGGGCACACACTGGGATCCCCTCTATTTTTGTTCGTCTTCAAGGTTGCCCTGTGGGTTGTCCGTGGTGCGATACAAAACACACCTGGGAAATTAAAGAAGACCTTATTGTTGCCCCGCGGCAGATCATTGATCAGGCCGAGGAGTCTGAGACCTATTTTGTGGCAGACGATGAATCTTTGCTTTCGCTGTTCAAACAAGAAGGCTACGTAGCGACTCACGTTGTTATAACCGGCGGTGAACCCTGCATGTACGATCTGCGGGGGCTGACAACTATGCTGCACAATAATGGCTTTACCACGCAAATTGAAACTAGCGGTACTTTTGAAGTACTCTGCGATGATCGAACCTATGTAACAGTGTCGCCAAAAATTAACATGCGTGGCGGCTTTGAGGTGCTGACAAGCGCATTAGAGCGCGCTAACGAAATAAAGCATCCTATTGCGATGCAAAAGCATATTGATGAACTTGACGCGCTGCTTGCAAATGTTTCTTTAGAGGGCAAGCAGGTATGTCTGCAGCCCATTAGTCAGCAGGCAAGAGCAACACAGCTCGCTGTTGAGACTTGTATTGCAAGAAACTGGCGGCTATCTTTACAAACACATAAATACATTGGTATTGAGTAAATGGGTATTGGTTGCCTTGAGAATGATTAGAGACTGCAAAAAACAAATAAGAAATTTAGGTTTGTTGAAAGTGTTGATGCTTACGCTCTCGCTAGTAGGACTTAGTGCGCACGGCGCATTGTGGACAATCACTTATCCGCGCCCTATAGATGATACCGATGAACGAACCCAATACCCCATCGCATTGCTTAAACTCGCACTGGATAAAACCGGTGTGAACTATGAATTACTGCCCTCTGACAGAATTTTGCTTACGGGTAAAGCCATGCGACAGCTGCGCGAAAACAGAGAAGTGAGCGTGGTATGGAGTATGACAGACATCCAGCGTGAGAAGGACCTAACCGCCATTAGAATACCCATTGCTAAAGGATTAATTGGGTTACGGGTATTTGCCATTCAAGACCAAAAAAGTGCAAAGTTTGCTCAGGTTGAGTCCATAGCCGATATGCGTGAGCTTATTCCTATTCAGGGTGAGGATTGGCCTGATACAAAAATACTGCAAGCCAGCGGATTCAATGTATTTACCGTTCCAGAATTTGATAAAGCTTACGACTTCCTTAGCCAGGGAAAAGGGGATTTCTTCCCTCGCTCCGTTATCGAAATTACCCCAGAGTTAGACAAACTAGGCAAAAGCGCCAGCGTGTCACTTGAGCCTTCCCTTGCCATTTATTACCCCACGGCCATGTACTATTTTGTGAGCAACAATAACAAAACGCTTGCACATTTAATTGAGACCGGATTGCAACGGGCCATTGAAGACGGTTCTTTCGACACACTTTTCCAGTCGACTTATATGCCCATTCTCGACGAAATAAATATGGATGAGAGAACGATTTTTACTATTGAAAACCCGCTTTTACCCAACGACACACCCTTGTCGAATGAGGCGTTGTGGTATAAAACAGCAGCCGAAAAATAAAAATAATGCATAAAAAACGCGACCATGGGTCGCGTTTTTTGTTACTCGAATATGCTAGCTAAAGAAAAAGCTTACGACTCTCCAGAGTGAACACCTTTCATTGAGCGACCTGACGGATCTGCATTATTCTTGAAGCTTTCATCCCACTCCAATGCTTCTGCGGTGCTACAGGCAATTGATTTACCACCGGGAACACAACGTGCAGCGCTTTCTTGTGGAAAGTAGCTTTCGAAAATAGTGCGGTAGTAGTAGCCCTCTTTTGTATCCGGCGTGTTGTAAGGGAAGCGGAACTCTGCTGTTGCCAACTGCTGGTCGGTTACTTCGCCGTCAACAAACTCGCGAATAGAATCTATCCATGAGTAGCCTACGCCATCACCAAACTGCTCTTTTTGACGCCACAAGACCTCGGCAGGCAAGGTGTCGCCATTGTCAAAAGACTTACGTAAGATCCACTTTTCCATTTTTCCATCAAGACACATTTTGTCTTGTGGGTTTAAACGCATAGCAACATCAATAAAGTTTTTGTCTAAGAAGGGAACACGTGCCTCTACACCCCATGCTGACGTTGCTTTGTTTGCACGAGCACAGTCAAACATATGGAGGCGGTCTAACTTACGCACGGTTTCTTCGTGGAATTCTTTTGCATTTGGCGCTTTGTGGAAATACAGGTAGCCACCAAAAATTTCATCAGCACCTTCACCAGATAAAACCATTTTGATACCCATGGCTTTAATCTTACGCGTCATGAGGTACATAGGCGTGGCTGCGCGAATCGTCGTGGTGTCGTAGGTCTCAAGATGAAAGATAACGTCACGAATGGCGTCTAGGCCTTCTTGAATGGTGAAATGAATCTCGTGATGCACCGTACCAATCATGTCAGCCACTTTTTTGGCTGCTTTTAAATCTGGAGCCCCATCAAGACCAACAGCAAAACTGTGTAGTCTTGGCCACCATGCATCTGTCTTATCTTCATCTTCGACGCGTTTGGCCACGTATTGCGCAGCAACCGCAGACACTAATGAAGAGTCTAAACCGCCCGATAATAGCACTGCATAAGGCACATCTGACATCATGTGTGATTTTACTGCTTTTTCAAAAGCAACGCGAAGCTCGTCTAAATCTGAACTATTGTCTTTAACGTTTTCATAGTCCATCCAATCACGCTTGTAATATTTAGTCAGTTTACCTTCTTTGCTCCACATGTAGTGGCCTGGAGGAAATTCACTAATTGTTTTACATACACTGGCAAGTGCTTTCATTTCAGAAGATACATAAAAGTTGCCGTGTTCATCGTAGCCTGTGTATAGCGGAATAATACCAATATGATCCCGAGCAATCAGGTATGCATCTTGTTCTTCATCGTAAAGAATAAAGGCGAACATGCCTTCTAGTTCATCAATGAAATCAATGCCTTTTTGTTGAAATAAAGGCAGTATCACTTCGCAATCCGAGCGAGTCTTAAATGGATAAGGCTCGTCTAAATCAGCTGCTAGTTGCTTGTGATTATAAATCTCGCCATTCACTGCAAGGATATGTTTGTCGTTCTGGCTGATAAGAGGTTGAGCACCTGTATCCACGTCGACGATGGCTAATCGTTCATGACAAAGAATGGTATTGTCATTATTCCAGATACCCGACCAGTCAGGGCCACGGTGGCGCAATAATTTAGATAAGTCGAGGGCTTGGGTTCTGAGTTCAGACACATCGGTTTTGATATCAAGGATACCGAAAATACCACACATAAAACGGATTCTCTCTGTTCGCTGGTTTAAAAAAATGGGTTATTTCTGTCGGGTACTCGTTGAAGAGCAGCGAAGGATTATTATTTTTGATTTGTCTGATTCGCGTGTCTTGAATGTGCCAGTCTGACAGGAAATTGCAAGTACATTGTGATGATAAAATGGAATTTATTGGTTCTTTTTAGCGAAGTTACAATGATAAATGCAAAAGTGTCCTATTTTGCGTAAAAAACCATCTTTTAGCTTTATGCGTTGAGTTTTCGTTTGCACCAGTAAAGAACTATTATCACCGGACTATAGATAATGGGCAGTGGCAAAAGCGTGCTTATAAAAGCGAACTTACAAAGGCGTAAGTACAAAGGAGTAAGTACAAAGGCGAATCTACGGAAAAGCACCAATAACGATGTGTAAAAAAGAAGTGCCCCGACACGTCGGGGCACTGTAGCTTTACTCGGAGCCACTTATGCCGATTAAATCAGGCTTAAGTTAGCTTCTCTTCGCATATTAGATGTTCTGACGTTTAATGACGACAACGTCGATTAATACTGGCGCTGAAATTCACTACCTTCATTCCATTTTGGCCACATTGGCGCATTCGCCACATTCACACCTACATCGAATAACATTTGAGTGTCTTGAACAATGCCGCCCATATCCCAATTCTCACGATACTCGTCGCACACTTGGTGATAGCAGCCGGTCACAATCACGTTCATTCGCTTTCGGTATTTAGCTGTTTCTTCATCAGCAGGCTCGTTGCCGCCTTCAGCATACAGTGCTGGAACGCCTTGCTTAGCAAAGCTGAAGTGATCTGAGCGGTAGTAATATCCCGCCTCAGGCTTATCTTCTTGGGTTAACACTCTGCCTTGTTTTTTTGCTGCGGCTCTAAGATAGGTTTCAAGTTCTGATTTACCCATACCTACAACGGCAACATTTTTGGTTTTACCCAAAACATTCATGGCATCCATATTTATGTTTGCCACTGTTTTTTCTAGTGGAATAACAGGGTTAGCTGCATAGTATTTACTGCCTAGTAACCCTTGTTCTTCTGCAGTAACCACTAAAAACGATACTGAACGTTTGGGTCTCGGCGTTAGTGATGAATACGCCTTGGCCATCGCTATCATTGCAGCTGAGCCGGTGGCATTGTCATGGGCGCCATTGTAAATTTGATCGCCTTCTTTGCTTTCATCTTTGCCAAGATGATCCCAATGGGCAGTGTAAATAATATGGTCATCAGCAAACGCAGAGCCTGGTAATGTGGCTATGACGTTATTACTTTCTGATTTTTTGAACGTGTTTTTAACGGTTACCGACGCGGTTATGTCCATGGCCTTGTTGTAAGGCCCTGACATTGCCTTTGCTTTTTCAGCATCAAAGTCCAATCCAGCATCGCTAAATACTTGTTTGGCGGCATCTAGAGTCAGCCAGCCTTCAACAGCAACGCGACTTGCGCCTTTGTCTTCACTAACTAGACCATACTGCGGGCCGCTCCAGCTGTTGGCAACAACCGACCATCCATACGATGCGGGGGCCGATTCGTGTACGATAATAGCTGCTGCAGCGCCTTGGCGGCTGGCTTCTTCATATTTATAGCTCCAACGACCATAATACGTCATTGTCGTACCCTGAAACTTTCCACTCTTTGGGTTTTCAAACCCTGGATCGTTTATGAGGATAACAACCGTTTTCCCTTCAACGTCTAGACCTTCGTAGTCATTCCATTTATATTCTGGTGCGTTAACACCATAGCCTACGAACACTAATTCAGAATCCTTCAGCGAGACCGAAGCTTGTTCACGCTTTGATGATGCCACCATATCTTCTTTATAAGCGAAGCGGTTGTCACCAATAGTCATTGTCATATCAGGGTTCGCGGTGATTTCCATTAACGCTACCTTCTGCAAATAGCTATCGCCATTTCCAGGTTCAAGACCTGCTTCTTTAAATTGGCTAACAAGGTAATCAATGGTTTTCTTCTCACCTTCTGTCGTGGGTAGGCGACCTTCAAATTCATCAGATGAGAGTATTTTTAACGGCTCTCGAATATCTGCATCGGAGATACTGTTGTACACCGAGTCGAAGTTTGTCGTTTCTTGTGCTGTGGCTAACGTATCAGTGTCGCTAACCTTCGTTTCACTGTCGTTGGAAGGGGTACATGCACTTACGCTTAATAGCGTAGGAACAAGTAAGGGCAAGAATATTTTTTTCATTATTAGTCTCTATTAACCGTCTTAGTTTGCTCTACAATAGACCCCAGTATAGAGAAATCCACAAAACGAACCAATAGGTGTTATGCAATCAACAGATATTCCTTTTAGTAAAACGTATTTATCGCAATGTGCCTCGTTAAGTGTTACCCGCCTTTTGACAGAAATGAACTTGATAGACCTCAGAGAGTTTCCTTCGGCAAAGCAGTTAAATGCATTAACGCAATACTTTCATTCCAATTGGCAGGGGCCTCACTTTGTAGCGCAAAGCGAGCTTGGCGAGGATGATACGCGATATTACGAAACTATCATTGGCGAAGATAACCGTGTCCCTACACGGGAGGATAGTTGGCACGACTTGTTCAACGCACTTATCTGGATACAGTTTCCTAACACGAAAGGCTTGTTGAATACGCTGCATGTGAACGATATAAATGAGTTTGGAATTAGTCCCCGTACGGCGAGACGCAATCGCATTACTCACTTCGATGAATGTGGCGTAGTGCTGGCAGTGGAAACCCCCAAAGACAATAATACGGCCGATTTAGAAGCGTTTTTAACGTCACTAGCAACGCACAACTGGCATGAAGTGTTTATAAAACAGCGCAACAAGTGGGCAGGAGATGTCACGCCCTTCATTTTTGGCCACGCAAATTTAGAAATGATGCTAAACCCTTTTATTGGATTAACTGGCAAATGGTTAGCGGTTGCAGTTCCTGAGGGCTTTAGTCAGTTGAGTCAGTGGCAACAACGAAGTGAGTTGGATAATGCCATGGTTAAGCGAATCGCCCAATTAGATGACTTTCAGCAAGCACCTATATTAAAACCTATTCCTTTACTTGGCGTGCCAGGATGGCATCACCCGCAGTCTGACAGTTTTTACGATAATGAAGAGTATTTCAGGCCGGCTAGAAAGGGGGCTAAACAAACAATACAGCTACCGCTGTGGAGACATAGCCAATACTGACATTCTAACGCTATACGTGTTGTAAAATGCCTGTTTACTGGCACGACTCATAGAAAACGGTAGGGCCAGTATTTACCGGCCCTGAATGAGCAGACTAAAATGCAAGTATAGCAACAAGCCATATAGAATAAATCACGAGGTATGGAGCTGCGGCTACAATGGCGGCTTTTTGTCTAGAAAACGATGTCCATTGAGCAATACCGACCATCGCAAGATAAATTCCCCAAAACAGCTCCAGCCTTATAGCTTGAGCAAAGGCATACCACTGTGAATCCATAGGAATACTAAGCATAAAGCTAAGAGAAGTGGGAGCGAGTGTCGCTGGAGATATCTGATGATCGCTTGCGAAAAGCAGTAAGGCAACGCCAATCAAACCCGTTACAACATAGGGCATCGCCACCCACCACGAAAAGCCATACCAGTCAGTAAACCCAAAAACGTGGCTGTCGTCTGAACGAGTAGCAAGATTTAGGTATAAAGCATAAATAGCATTAACGATGGTAAGTACAAAAAATGCCCCAATCAGTTGGGACCACATTAGGCTTGTTCTTGTGAAAAAAGCACGCATTTGATCTTCTTCAGCAGGACTCATATCCCCCTGTGCGGCAATGTTTAAATTCGCGAACCATTCAATATCGACAAAATTCACATAAAGATATTGAAGGACTAGAGTAACGCCCATGACCATAAAAAACGGCATCCAGCTCCAGTTGTTATTCTCGCCAACGGCTTTGAACACCCCATTGGGTTTGAAAAATATATCGTTACACGCTTGAAACGGATTTGACACTGTGTGCATTCTAACTCCCTGAAAAAGTTTAGTTATTTTTATTGGTTTGTTGGCCTGTGGGCCGCTTTAAAGGTTTACAAATAAACAATTAAGCACGCATAGATTACTGAGTTGGTGAATTTAAGTACAGAGAAATGGGCACAAATTAGGTGATTATTTGTAAGTGACTATTTGTAAGTGATTAGCAGATCAGCATGCCTCTTGGTCAACACGCTCCTGTTTACCCACTCTTGATTAACGAGCTCTTGGTCAAAAAGCCGGGGTACAGGTTTACTTTTAAAATGCTAGGCAACAAAAAAGGAAGCCTTCGCTTCCTTTTTAGTTAAATTGTATGCCTACCCGTACGTTTCACCCTATATTTAACCGTAATTTCAACGGAGCTTCTAACCGTGATTTCAACGGAGCTTCTAACCGTACTTTTAAACGTATTTCCAACCGTGTTTCCAACCGTACTTTCTACCTTATTTTGAATAAGGCGCGATGCTGTACTCAAAAATAGGTGATGTTTAGCAGGCACAATACAATGGCGCTATAAACCAATGAGATGGGCAACCCAATTTTTATAAAATGAGAAAAACGGTAGTTCGCGGCATTATAAACCAATAAGTTAGTTTGGTAGCCAAAGGGAGATATAAAACTCGCACTTGCCGCAAAGGCGACGGCGAGAGCAAAGGGCATAAGTGGTGCACCTATAATCTCAACCAAGCCATAAGCAAATGGAAACATTAACGCCGCCGCTGCATTGTTGGTGACAAGCTCGGTGAGTAGAAGCGTGATGAGATAAATAGCAATCAATGCAATAAACCAGTCAGTGCTTGATAATAGCGGCAAGAGCGCCTCTGTAGTAACTGCAATCACGCCAGAGGTTTCTAGTGCGGTAGCCAAACTCAATGCACCCACTATGACAACAATCAAATTGAGGGGGAGATTGCGCTTCATTTCACCGTTAGACGTCACTTTCATAAACACTAACACTGCGGCTAAAAATAAGAGACCAATAGCTAAGTGAATAATATTTGATGCAGCAAGGGCGACAGTGGTTAAAAAGCCGCCTAGGGTTATCCACTCTTGCTTGTTCGTTAGCGGCCGCGCTATTTTCTGTTCAGAAAGTATAAAAAAGTTTTTGCTTAGGTTCTGCCGAGTCGCAAAATCAGGGCCGGCAGCGAGCAGTAAAAAATCACCAGATTTTAATTTTATCTCTCCAAGCTTTCCTGATAGCTGTTCGCCGTCTCTGCGGATAGCCACAACTGCCGCATCGAATAACGCTCTAAAGCCCAACTCTTTAATAGTTTGGCCAATAATTTGAGCGCGGTTAGAAACAACCACTTCGGTGAGGCTTTCCCGTAATACACCGTCTGTTTCTGCAAACATACTTAATCCTTTAATGTGGCTTAAGTTTTCTAACTTCTGCACATTTCCGGAAAATATGAGTTTGTCATGCTCGAGAATGATCAGATCAGGGCCAACAGGTGATATTAGATTTTTATCTCGAACAACTTCAACTAAGAACAGTTCAGGTAAGTTTCGCAGGTGGTTTTGCTCAACGGTTTTGCCGATAAGTTCAGAGCCTGCTTCTACTTCAGCCTCGACCATGTACTCAAAGTAGTTACTGTCTTTGTTGCTGATATTCGGCAAAAGTGGCAGCAATACAAACATCAGTAAGCCACAGCTTAATCCTGCTACTGTGCCATACAAGGTAAAGTCAAAGAAGTTGAAACCAGGGTGACCGTGTTCCTGCAAAAAACTGTCTACTATTAGGTTGGTAGAAGTACCGATAAGAGTAACTGTTCCCCCTAAAATAGCGGCATAAGACAGCGGGATTAGTAATCTTGAAGCAGGGTGATGTTGGTTTTGCTTTATCGGACCAATGAGACTGGCCACAATAGCCGTGTTATTTAACAGTGCTGATGAAATAAAGGTGAGCGAAAATAATCGCCAGTACGAGCGCGTGAAGTCAGCGGTAACGAGCTTTCTACCCAACCGTTTAATGAGTGCAGTTTTATCGATGGCACTACTGACCAAAAGTAACAAAACAAGGGTTATTAAGCCCTTGTTCGTTAAATTCGATAGAATGTCATCTAGCGATAATTGCTGCGTAACCAGTAAGCCTAACACCGCACCTGAAAATACGGTAGCTGGGCGCTGATTGGTAAAAATCAGCGCTAAAATCGTACTGGCAAAAATTGCCAGTACGATGAACTGGGTAACATCCATATATGTCCAGTCCTGCTTATAGCTTGGAAATATCCACAGCGTTCCAATGAGGGAAATGCTTGCGCACTAATTCATTGAATTCTAATTCAAACTCAGAGAAGTTTGGAGAAGTGTGCTGTGCATCACCTGAAATGGCATCAATCACCATACCCGCACCCACGGTGCCATTTGTGAGACGATCAATAACGATAAACGACCCCGTTGGGCGGTTGCGTTTGTAAGGGTCACAGGCAATAGGCTGGGTAAATTTAACGTCTACCACACCAATCTCATTGAGATTAAGGTGCATAGCATCAGTTTCTTCCAGTGTGTTCACATCAATTTGATTATCGATATGCGCTACAACGCCAGGCGTTGATTTGGTGGCAAACTTAAACAAATACTGCTTGTTGGGCATTAACGGTTCTTCTGACATCCACACAAGGTGTGTCTTGAACTGGGTAGACAGCAAAGGCAGGTTATCCGACTTCACAATCATGTCACCACGAGAGATATCAATTTCGTCTTCAAGGGTCAGCGTTACAGCTTGTGGCACGTAGGCCTTTTCTTGATCGCCTTCGAAGGTGACCACTTGCTTCACTTTTGACGTTTTACCTGAAGGCAATGCGGTAATTTCGTCACCGGGTGCTACCTGGCCTGAAACCACTGTGCCAGCAAATCCGCGGAAGTCTAGGTTAGGGCGGTTGACATACTGAACCGGGAACCTGAAATCATCGTGATTATCATCTTCACCAATTTCGATATTTTCCAACATTTCCATCAGCGGAATACCGTCAAACCACGGTGTGTTTTTACTGATACTCACTACGTTGTCGCCCTCAAGCGCTGATAAGGGTACAAATTGAATATCAGGAATATCAAGCTGTTCGGCAAACTTAAGGTAATCTGCCTGAATTTGCTCGTAGACTTCTTGTGAGTATTCCATCAAGTCCATTTTGTTAATAGCAACAATAACGTGCTTGATACCTAATAAAGACACTAGGAAAGAATGGCGTTTAGTTTGTACTTTTACACCACCGCGAGCATCTACAAGAATGATGGCAAGGTCACAAGTAGACGCACCGGTTACCATGTTGCGAGTATATTGCTCATGTCCTGGCGTATCTGAAATGATGAACTTACGCTTGTCGGTAGAGAAGTAGCGGTATGCTACATCAATAGTAATACCTTGTTCGCGCTCAGACTGAAGACCGTCTACTAATAATGCAAGGTCTACTTTTTCGCCTGTAGTACCTGATTTTTTACTGTCTTTAGTAATAGCAGCTAGCTGATCTTCATAAATCATTTTTGAATCGTGAAGAAGACGACCAATCAATGTACTTTTACCGTCATCTACGCTTCCGCAAGTTAGGAAACGAAGCATGTCTTTCTCTTCATGTTGTTCTAGGTAAGACAGGATGTCTTGTCTCAATAATTCGTTTTCGTTGTTCATGTTATGCGCTCACAAGGAAAAAGGGGTTTAATACAGATTCTTTCTGATTGTAGGTAAGATCTTCTGCATTGGAATCTAAAGGATTAGCCGGATCAAGGACAGTCACTTTCGCGCCTGCTGCAATCGCCACGGCATGTGCTGCTCCTGTATCCCATTCTGAGGTCGGGCCTAAACGTGGATAAAGATGCGCTTCACCCTCAGCGACTAAACAGAGTTTCAATGAGCTACCCATTGCAACTAATTCAGTCTCACCGTCAAGTTGCGCTAGCAGATTCTGAATTTCAGGGCTTTGATGAGAGCGGCTTCCAACGATTTTCCAAACGTCGTTTCCACTGTGCTTTGTCGCCGAAATAGGTGCAAACTCACCATTTATTTCAGTCCAAGCACCATCACCTACAATACCTACGTAGCTTTTATTTAATGCAGGAGCGTAAACAATACCCATGGTTGGTTTACCATTTTCAATCAGGGCAATGTTTACCGTAAATTCACCATTTTTCTTGATGAACTCTTTTGTGCCGTCAAGAGGGTCAACCAGCCAATATGACTGCCATTGCTTACGCTCGTCCCACGAGATATCAGCCGATTCTTCAGAAAGAATAGGTAAGTCTGACTCTGCGGTAAGTGCATCAACAATCACGTTATGAGCGGCTAAGTCAGCTTCCGTCAGGGGGCTGGTGTCTTGCTTTTCATAAATGGCAAAATCATTTTCATAAATCGCCATTATTTTATCGCCTGCCTCTTTGGCAATGCGCAGCACAGTTTGTGCTAAAGAATTAATTGGCAGTGTCATTTACACTAATCCTTTTTCGTGAAGCAAAGTGTATAACCGTTCAGCGGTTTGCTCTGCAGGTTCTTCCTGATACGTTAGGTGTACTTCCGGCGACTCAGGTGCTTCGTAGGTAGAGTCGATGCCGGTGAAATCTTTGATTTCGCCGCTGCGGGCTTTCTTGTACAAGCCTTTAGGGTCGCGCTGCTCACAAACCTCAAGGGGGGTATCAACGAAAACTTCTACAAACTCCGTACCTTCAAGCAAGCTGCGACAGTAATCACGGTCTGCTTTAAATGGAGAAATAAACGCAGTCAGCACAATGGTGCCCGAGTCTACAAATAACTTGGCCACTTCACTGATGCGACGAATATTTTCAACTCTGTCTTTATCGCTAAAGCCTAAATCGCCACATAATCCGTGGCGCACATTATCGCCATCAAGCAAATAGGTATGCTTTTGCTTTTCGTGAAGCTTTTTCTCAAGCAAATTAGCCAATGTAGATTTGCCAGAGCCACTTAGCCCCGTTAACCAAAACACTCGTGGACGCTGATTCAATTTTTCAGAGCGTGTCACTTTATTCACTTCATGTTTATGCCAAACAACATTGTCGGTGGCCATTAGAAGTACCCTTCCATCTTTTTCTTCTCCATAGACCCAGAGCTATCGTGATCAATAACTCGACCCTGTCGCTCTGAGGTTTTGGTAAGCAGCATTTCTTGAATTACTTCAGGTAAGGTTGCCGCTGTTGACTCAACAGCACCGGTCAATGGATAACAACCTAGCGTACGGAAGCGAACAGAACGCATTTCAGGTACTTCGCCTTCTTCTAACGGCATGCGATCGTCATCTACCATGATTAGCACGCCGTCACGCTCTACTACAGGACGCGGCTTAGACAGGTACAACTGTGGAATATCGATGTTCTCAAGGTAGATATATTGCCAGATATCTAGCTCTGTCCAGTTAGACATTGGAAATACACGAATACTCTCGCCTTTGTTTACCTGTGAATTATAGATGTTCCACAATTCTGGGCGTTGGTTCTTTGGATCCCAGCGATGGTTGCTGTCGCGGAATGAGTAGACACGCTCTTTTGCACGAGATTTTTCTTCGTCGCGACGGGCTCCACCAAACGCTGCATCAAATTGATACTTGTTAAGTGCCTGCTTAAGAGACTGTGTTTTCATGATGTCAGTGTGTTTAGCTGAACCGTGTGAAAACGGACCCACGCCATGCTCAACACCTTCTTCATTAATATGCACTAGTAAATCGAAGCCGTGCTTTTCGGCTTGCTCATCACGAAATTTAATCATTTCTTGAAACTTCCACGTTGTGTCAACGTGAAGAAGTGGGAATGGGATTTTACCAGGTGCAAAGGCTTTACGTGCTAAATGAAGCAGTACCGAAGAGTCTTTTCCTACCGAGTAAAGCATTACTGGGTTGTCAAACTCAGCAGCAACTTCTCGGAAAATTTGGATGCTCTCGGCTTCGAGTTGTTTCAAATGCGTGATAGACGGGATACTTGCAGTCATTTTGAAGTCCGATTTATGTTATATAAAAAAAAGTTATATGCGGGTTGTTTTTCTGCATAGAAAGATAACATATTTAATTTCAAAAGTAGTATGCCATTTTGCTATTTAAAATAGCTTTCTTATGCCGTAGAAAATAATTGCTATACAATTTAGGCATAAGCGCTATTTTCGCCCATCAGAAAGTAAAAAAGCCCCAAACTGTTTTTGCAGTTTGGGGCTTTTTAAAAGTCATAGCATTATCGATTATCTTGCATTGAACTGCTTTTGGAATTCATCGAATGTCTCGGTTACACCTTCACGGGGCTTACCTGATTTGCTGAGTATCATTATGGTTAAGCTTGAAAGCACAAACCCAGGCACAATCTCGTACATCCAAGCACCTAAAGCCTGACCATTAATGGTGACAGGAAGATAAATCCACAGTAACACCGTTACCGCGCCTACAATCATGCCGCCTAGGGCTGCGCGACGAGTCATCTCACGCTTAAACAGACTAAACAGTACTAGCGGGCCAAATGCTGCGCCAAATCCAGCCCACGCATTACTCACCAATGTCAGTATGGTGCTGTCTCTGTCGTAGGCTAAGAATATTGACACCAACGCGACCGCTACTACGCTAAGGCGACCAGCAACCACTAGCTCTTTATCAGAAGCATCTTTTCGTAAAAAGGCTTGATAGAAGTCGCTAGTTAATGAGCTAGACGTTACCAGCAGTTGTGATGAAATTGTACTCATGATCGCCGCTAGAATAGCCGCAAGTAAAAAGCCACCAATCAACGGGTGAAAGAGAATTTGTGATAGGTAGATAAAGACGGTTTCAGGATCAATCTCGTTACCATTGCCCGTGATATAGGCTAACCCAAACAAACCTGTCATTAATGCGCCGATGATAGACACTATCATCCAACTCATACCGATGTTTCGAGCCGCTGGAATATCTTTCACAGAGCGAATAGCCATGAAACGGACAATAATATGAGGCTGTCCAAAATAACCTAATCCCCATGACATTAATGAGACAATGCCAATAAAGGTAATCGTTTGATTAGTAGAGGCATCCATAAATGCATCAAAAAGGGCAGGGTTAATGTTATCTAATGCGTCGATAGACGCACCAATACCGCCTAATTCACTGATGACCACCGCTGGCACCATGATGAGCGAGACAAACATGATACAGCCTTGCACAAAGTCGGTCATGCTTACGGCCATGAACCCGCCTACCAGCGTGTAGGCAACTACAACCCCTGCAGTGACATACAAGCCAGTTTCATAGCTCAGTCCAAAGGATGTTTCAAATAATTTACCGCCGGCTACAACGCCAGAAGAGGTGTAAAGGGTAAAGAAGACAACAATTACTACAGATGCAATAACTCTAAGAAGACGAGAGTTATCAGCGAAGCGATTTTCAAAATAATCTGGAATAGTAATAGAGTTATTTGCAACTTCGGTATAAATGCGCAGTCGAGGAGCCACGAGTAAGTAGTTGGCTAGTGCGCCAAGGGTTAAACCAACAGCTATCCAGCCAGCAGAAAGTCCTGAGACATACATTGCACCAGGAAGACCCATTAGCATCCAGCCACTCATGTCAGATGCACCAGCAGACAAAGCGGTTACTGCGGGACCCAACTGTCGACCACCAAGCATATACCCTTCAACATTGGTATCAGTTTGCCGGTAAGCAAAAAGACCGATACCCAACATTACAACAAAATACAAACCCAACGAAATAATCGTACCAGTAGCCATATATGTTCCCTATGATTTTTCTTCCATGCTATCACCAATATTTAGGAGTCTCCACGTAAGTAGTTACTCACCGGTTATTTTCTGAGCAGCGGGTTTTAGATTGAAGTGTTGATTATGTAAGCTTTCCCCGTATTTTTGGGGAAAAGACAGGCTGGAAAACGATCAGAAACTAGGCCAGTGAGCTAAAACCAATGAGCTAAAACCAATGAGCTATGAATAATGAGCTATAAATAGTCACGCTTTAGGCATGGGCGAGGGTGGTAGATTCAACCCTTGAGCGTCCGCTGTTTTTTGCTTTATACAAAAGCTCGTCGCATATTTTGATGACCGACTCTGAGCTGATAGACCCGTTCAGCGCCACTACACCACTTGAAAACGAAACGGTAAACGCCTTGTCTGTATGCTCCCAATGGGCGACACGAGAAAACGCGTAATTTAACTCATCGAGTACGCTTTTCACTTCTTGCTCACTGGAGTTCTCAAAGTAGATTAAAAACTCTTCGCCACCATAGCGGCAAAGCAGGTCCGATTTGCGGATACGCTTGCGTATGGTTTGGCTAAAGGTATTTAATACTTCATCACCTACGGCATGACCGTATTTGTCGTTGATGCGCTTGAAATGGTCGATATCAATAAGGGCGAGACACGATGCGGGGTGTTTCTTTAGCAAGGATTTTAATTGTTTTAGCATGGCACGGCGAGTTAAGGCGCCAGTGAGTGAGTCGGTATCTGCCTTGGTGTCGCTTTTCCTTTTCGCTATCCATAGCCATGTAGTCAAAATTGAACAAATAATGGTTATAAGAGCGAAAACCGTAGTGCGCAGCTTTTCTTTATCACCTGCCAATCCTGTATTTTCTTTTTGTAAGGTGGCAAGCTCTTTTTGACGGTATTTGGCAAGCTCTATATCTCGGGAAAGCATGTTTAATTTATTGCTGGCTGAAAGTTGAAACTTTTCATCATGATAATTTACTATCATTTCGCGATACTTTTCCTGATACAAAAATGCATTTTCTGCATCTCCCCGAACTTCATATATATGCTTTAGAGCAAGAAATTTGCCTAATAACGCCTTTTTTTTATACGGAACAGTCATTAGCTTTTCATTTATCGCATCTTCATAAGCAAGAATTGCCGCCATGAACTCCTCATCACTACCTTTTATCGCTGTATAAATTGCGGTGGCGGTAGGTATTACATCAAGAGAGAATGATGGAATGTCAGCGCTAGAGTTTATGATGCGGGAGGAGATTTCAAGCAGTCTCTCCCTATCTCCTTCCGCTAATCGCGAAGCATATATACTCATCCTAAGCATATCAATATAGACACTTTTGAAGTTTTTCTGGGATGGTTCAATTGAATTGGCTTCTTTAAGAAGCTCCAGCGCCTCAGTAAATTTACTTAGCCTGTTTAAGGCACTTACCGCTAGAGTAAAGTCACTGGTATCTAAAGTTCCAAGTTTCTTTTTTAAAGAGATCTGCATTCGAGTATGGTAAGCAGCTTTACTGGGTATATTGAGGTCTAGGTAACTGTCTGCAAGCAAATAGTGCACACCCTGTTGGTCAAATTCCATTTCAAGTTTGTTATCGAATTTGTCAATAGGAAGATAGGGCAATGCATTTTCGTATTCTTGAATTGCTCGTATCGGTGATGAGTCAGAATATTCTATGGCCAGCCATAACGTTGCAATTGCTATAGCTTTAGTATCACCTGAGAGTAGTAATTCTTGCTTTAGATCGTCGAGCGCAGGGATTGTTGCACTGAGCCGTTTCAAAGAGCCTTGATAGTCGTTAATACCTTTTATGTAAATGTAATAGCCCCTTAATGCTGCATAAACCCTAATGTTGAACTCTTTTAAAGTCTGCCAGTGCTTTTCCAGAAGAGCTCTTTTAATAACGATAGGAAGGCGAGGTGTGTTTTTATGCTGAACATTAGACAGTGCCATTGTATGACGAAAAACGACACTGATATCGGATTCATCAGACTGAATATCGCTTTGGTGCAGTTTTAGGAGAATTTCTTCATTTGAGTGTTTAGAAGGGTAGTTCCACTCATAAAGAACGGCATGCGCGAGGTTAGCATAAGCATTTACCTGATTTTTCATGCTGGTATCATTGCTAGAAGCTAGGGAAGGGAACGTTATAAAAAGCATGAGTATGCACTTAAGCGCTAGCTTATTTGCACAATGACATAATAACGTTACTGCTGTGCCTTTGATGCTACCAGCGAGTTTTTTTGATCTACGGCTCACTTACTGCTCTTAACTCTATACTGCTTAGGACGAATTGAACTTGTCTCAATAGATAATTATGCACGCTCGCAAAGCTACAATTTGTAGCCTATGTGCGACACTACTTAATTAGTCTAAAGTATAGAGTTTACAGCGCTTGGTTGCACCTTAAATTTTTAAAATGAACATAAGGCTATGTTTGCTACCAAGTCGACGACGTTGGCAGCAAATTAGCGTAAGTAGAAAGAAAAGCTATAAGCGGTTGAAAAGCTAAATACTTTTCTGTTTGCTTAAGCAGAAAACTGAAGTCTATTGGCAACCGCGTCTTTCATAGTAGATAGGTCGCTGCCTTTATTACCCACGACAATTATATTGGCCTGTTGCATTTTGAAGCTCTCGCCGTGAAAGGAGTCATCTTCAAATTCGCTTGGCACTTTAAAATTGTCACGACTTGGCACCACAAAAACTGACATTTTACCCTGCGGTGTATCGACAATAAGGTGCAGGCTCTGTACGGTGCTGAGGTGGCAGTAGTTGGCAACCTCTACACCATCAATCATAGTGTCGAAGCTAGCGCCAAAGCTCGCCAGTTTCGCGTTTACCATATTTAAATCAACGGGTAATAGGGAGTGAGATTCCTCTACATCAGCATATTGCATATGAGCCAGCGCATGGTCGCCCAAACTAATGGACTGCTGCTGAAGCATAGTGAAACTAATCCCCACAGCAAATGCGACAGATGCGGCTATCGCCACATACCAGCGGCTTCTTTTCTTGTAGCGGCTAAATTCATCGGCCGATTGCTGCCAAATAAGTTTACTCGCTAAATCTTCTGGTACATCAACTTTAAGAGTTTGCTTAAGCTTATTGTCGAATGCTTTTTGTTCCTGCCAAAAAGCGCGCTTTTTCTCATCTGCATTCGCAGCAGCGACTAAATCGCTGTCAGTTGTATTAGGATCAGCGTAAATTCTACGTCTAAATTCTAATTCATCCATTAGCTTGACCTCTATGTTGATTCTGTTTCTCCAGCGCCTCTTTTAACTGATTTCGAGCCCGAAAAAGCCGTGTCATTACTGTGTTTTTGTTGAGATCTAATTGAGTCGCTATTTCTTCACCGCTAAAACCAAATAACAGCTGCAGAATAAGCGGCTCTCTATATTCAATGCTTAAGGTACCGAGTAACCTATGCAGTTCTCGTTCTTTAATATCGCCTTCAGCTTGCTGAGTGTCGTCGTGAATGAAAACATCATCGATATCTACGAGCTCTAACTGTTTTCGTTCGAAGCGGCGGGCATTTTCACGGCGCAATATAGTGATTAACCAACCTTTGGCTGCTTTTTCGTCGTTTAAGGCGTCGAGAGAACGCCATGCCCGTAGGAATGTTTCTTGAACAATGTCTTCCGCCACACTTCTGTCTTTGACTAACCAGTAGGCATAACGAAATATATCGGCGTGAAATGCTTTCACTAGGGCTTCGTATCTTTGATGCTTTGCTTTCATACTCGATAAGACCTGAGTGTTATCGATTTTATTTCGAGCAAACATAAAATAAATTCCAAAAAGGGTTAATTTTTTTAACGTCTCACACCAAATACCGACTTAAAGAAACCTAAAAGACATCTTTTGAGCAAAAAAAAGCGCCATGCTTTAAGCGACGGCGCTTCTTAGAACTCTATTTGGAAAATACAGAACGTTTACATAGCGCTTTGGGTTGCTATCCAGCTATCGATGTTTTCCTCAAGCATTGAAAGCGGGACCGGTCCATACTTTAATACTTCATCATGAAAACCTTTCCAATCGAAGTTGTCGCCGAGCTCGTTCATTGCTTTCTCGCGCAACTCCATAATTTTCAATTTTCCAATCATGTACGCTGTGGCCTGCCCAGGCATAGCAATATAGCGTTCAATAGCCTTTTGTGCATCATATTCTGGGTTCGGCGTATTTTCTACCAAGTAATCGACGGCTTTTTCGCGAGACCATTTTTTTGCATGGATGCCGGTGTCTACGACAAGACGACAAGCACGCCAGAGCTCCATGGCTAACCTACCAAAGTCAGAATAGGGGTCTTCATAAAACCCCATATCTTTAGCAAGCTCTTCAGTGTAGAGTCCCCAGCCCTCGGTGTAAGCGGTAAAGCTTAAGAACTTTTGGAACTGCGGAATACCGTCGAGCTCTTGAGCAATGGTACGCTGCATATGATGGCCTGGAATGCCTTCATGATATGCCAAAGCCTCTAACTGGTAAGTTGGCATCGCTTTCATGTCGTATAGGTTAGCATAGTAAATACCTGGTCTACTGCCATCTTGTGCCGGGCTCTGATAGAAAGCTTTCCCCGCCGACTGCTCTCTAAACGCCTCAACGCGTTTTACTATCATTGGCGCTTCGGGAAGTATTCCAAAATATTCAGGGATCATTTCTCTCATATCATCGATAGCTTGCTTAGCATCGTCTAGATATTGCTGTCTGCCCTCGGGAGTAGAGGGAAGGTAGAACTGGTCGTCTTCGCGCATAAATACGAAAAACTCTTGCAGCGTACCTTCAAATCCTACTTCTTTCATAATGCCGCGCATGGCGTTGTGAATACGTTCCACATTTTCTAAACCTATGTCATGCACTTCTCGGGCAGTAAGGTCGGTGGTAGTGAACCAGTTTAGACGGTTTTGGTACCACTTATCGCCATCAGGCAAACGCCATACACCATCGCCTTCAGGTGATAATGTTTTTTGGTGCTCAAGCTCATTGATAAAACGGGTATAGGCTGGTTTAACTGAAGCCGTAAGTGCGCGTTTAGCGTCTGTGAGCAGCGTTGTCTTTTCACTGTCACCAATGTCCAATGCATTCACTTTGTTTTGGAAGTCGTTCAATAATGTTGAAGGGGTGTCTGAGTCATCAAATGGCGCCCCCTTTATTACATTTTCAGAGGCATCCACCATTTGGTCATAAGCCCATTTTGGCGGAAATACGCCTACTTTCTCTCTTATCTTCATTTGGTCGATAACTTGATCAAAGTAGGTACTTACATTAGTTAGTCGGCCGATATACGCCACTGCATCTTCTTTGCTCTTCACACTATGAATGTTAATTAGGAAGCTTGGGACTTGGGTATGAGCCGCTCTGAATTGATGGACAATATATCTATGATGACGAAACTCGTCATTGGCCAAGTCTCTCTCAATTCCAAGCTTGTATAAACGCAAGCTTAAATTTTCTTGGTCACTCAGTTTTAGCGTGTCGAAACTCTCTAGTGTCTTAAGCCTGTTCTTCGCTATAGCAATACGCGCGTCTTTCTCGTCTTCGCTAATGTCATCCCACTTGTCATAGTCCCACTTTTTTCCTAAGTAGCTTTGAAAAAGTGGTGAGCGTTTAAGGTCATCTTCAAATGAGTTTTCAAAAAAAGTAGCAAGACGTTGGGATTCCGTTTGCCCTGACTCGCTTTGTGATTTTACTTCCGGCGCTTGGGATTGCGGTGTTTCATTGGCAGGTGAACAAGCCGTTAGCGTTAAAAGTGCTAACGCAACTGGTGTTAGTGAAAAGAGTGACGTTTTCATGTTATCTCCCGGTAGTGGTTGGCCGCACTATTGTTGGTGCGGCTATTTTTATTGTTTTGTTATCTTCTGTCGTTTTTACAAATTTACCGTATTCACTCACAGGCGCTATTAACTAGCGCTAGTGCGTGGCACGATTTACTCGCTTACACTGTTTACTGACGATGTAGGGTAAAGCTTAGAAAGTGTAGCGCCTTTACTTTTAGCGTGCATAAAATGCGCTTTTCTAGCCGCCTCAACTTCTGACATCAGTTCAGACAGAATTTGATTAATACTGTCTGTGCTTTTAGCATTATTAGACTTTGAAAAACGGGCTTGTTGTAATTTATCCAGAGGCCCTCTAATCGCTACTGTGTCGCTTGAGTCTTCTGGCATTGGCCGCCCACTCTCATTGCCATTTAAGGCGCGAAGCCATACTTGTAACGCGCTATCAATTTGTGAAATATCTTTTGCTTTCAGTATGCTAATAAGGACGTTATACGCTTTCTTTTCAACGCTAGAATTGTGTTGATGGTTCAATACGGCTGACGTAGACATGCTACTTCTATTCTCACTCATTTGAGAGCCTTGACGACTTCTCTTTATAAACAGTACCAAAACAACAAGGGTAACTAACCAACCCAATGCCAGCACGCTAATGAGTAACCAAAGTGTTGTTGTATCGCTTGATTCTGCAATCTTCGGCTCATTTGGCTTAATGTCAGAAGCGGCATTTGAAGGCGTTTGGGCCACATAGGGCGTTTCATCTTCTGGGGCTGCTTGGGGCGGGGCACTATCGGTTTGCCCAGAGGCCGCGAGCACGTTAATTGAGCGGGGCGGAATAGTCGCATACTCTGTTTGCTCAGTGAGCGTATTGAACCAAGGAATAGTCACCTCTGGCAAAACCATTTTGCCAGGCTCCGTAGGAATAATAGCTAGCGAGCTCTGTCGCTGAGCAATCAGGTTTTGATTTTTTTCAACTGTAGTCGTGTTTGATTGATCTGGGTATAGCTTGAACGTAGGCGGATAGAATTCCGGTATTTCAGGCAATTGCTCTTCAACCACACCGAGTGCGGTGAGAGTGACTATTCGCGTAACAGGCTCGCCAACAACAAAATTGTCACCTTGCGGCCACTCCTCATCAATTCTCACCATTTCCGATGGAAGCCATGCATAATCAATATCACGAGGAATAGGGTTTATATTTACGACAATATCTGGCCCCACACGGTTAATTTGTTGCGTGCGGTTAAAAAAGCCAAACCGTTGATTTGTATTTGCCGCCATCACCTCGCCGGTAAATACAGGGCCTCGTAGCGTGAATTCTCCAGAAGCTTGAGGTACCACTGCAAATTGGCGCTCAATAATTTGATAACGTCTTCCATTTAATATGTCAGCGTATTGCTTATCATCACCTAGTTGCCTTATTTCCGCATTCTCCATTTCCGGCGCCTGCAAACTACCTCTTTCAATATTGCTAGAGAGGTGTAATTTTACGGTGTAGAGTAATTGCTGATTAAGGTACGCCTCGTTCTTGTCTATGTCAGTGGTAACGAAATAATCCCTTGCTACATTACTTTGTTCCTGTACTGGGATCACTGAAACTTCAATGGGTGTTGTCGTTTTATCTTCTATGCGCAAAGAAGGAATGGTAAATGTCCCTTCTTTTCGAGGAAACAGGGTAGTCGTCCAGGTGGTGGTGCGCTTCGCATCAAAATTCACTATAGAGGTTTGACTGCTCACCGACGTTCGCCCCACCACAAAGTCCTTTAACAATGATGAGCTATCGAACGCATCCCGATCGGCGCTGCCGTTTGCCGTAACTGTGAGTCTTATAGCTTCGTCTAACATCACCGGGTTGCGATCGATAGTGACTTCAACTGACTCAATATCAGCCTGCACGTGAAAAGTGACGAAAAAAGTACAAATTAACGTTAATACTGTAGATTTAGATAAAGCTTTCATCTACCAATCTCTCCGGTTTGATGGCATGCGCTGCCTTTTGCGTTTCTCAGCCTCTAGCTGCATTTTTCTTTTTAGCAAAAATGCAGGATCATCGGGTACTCTTCGCATTAGGTTTTCCATGCGTTGCATTTCTTCTTTTTCTGCATCCGTTAGCGGTTGCTCTTGAGCTCCTGCGGCTATATCTTCAGCGTCTGCTTGGTTGTCTTGGGTTTCAGCAACCTCACTATTTTGCTGATTAGACTCAGAAAAATTTTCGCTTTCTGATGGTTCTCTCGCAGCTTCTTGCTCATCATTTTGTTCGTCTGATGGCTGTTGATTGTTTTGCTGCTGAGATTGCTCTGAATCTTGATCTTGTTCCGAGCCTTTGCTTTGGTCTGAATTTTCTTGTTTAGCTTTGTTTTCAGGGCTATTTTCATTTTCAGAGCTGTTCTCGTTTTCAGAGCCTTGAGATTGTTCCCCTTGCTCTCCCTGTTGGTCGCCTTGTTGCTGATCTTGCTCTGACTGATCACCATCCTGTTGCCCGCTCTCTTGATTACCCTGCTCTTGATTCTCCTGCTCTTGTTGCTGTTGATTGAGCAACTCCTCTAGCAGTGATTTATTGGCCTGAGCATCTTCATGATCTGGCTGCTGTTCTAACACCTCATTGTATTTTTGAATAGCTGCCTCAAGTTTTCCGAGCTTGGCAAGGGCATTGCCTTGATTGTACAGACTGGCAATGCCGGGGACGTCTTGATAGGCAGCTAATGCCTCCTCAAATCGGCCAGCTTTATAGAGTGATGATGCTTTCCAGTTATTGTCTTCAAACTGCTCTGCAGCGTCCTTAAACTGCGCTTGCTGGTAACTATTTAACCCTTCTTGGTCTGCATTTAAAAATGGAGTTTGCCACCACGATAGAGGGGTATCTGATGCGGTGTCAGTTTGGGCCTGCGGCTCTGCAGATGCTTTTGCAAATGTTTGCTCAGATGTCTGTGCGTGTGCTACCTGGCTATCAAAGGGAGTTAGCACTCCTACTATGACAAAAAAGAGTAAACCTCGGCGAAACGCAAAGGCAGCGAAAGGCAAGATGAGCAATATAAGGTATGGACCAGCTTCTTTCCATTGGTCGCCCTTTGAATCACTTTCTTCTTCACTCGTGTCGTTAGCGTCACGCTCTAACAATGACACTGTGCTTAGCGCCTCAATATCGTCATCGTTTGAGGTAAAGGATTCAAGCTGGCCGCCACTTGCTCTGATGACGCCACGGATCACATCCTCTTTTAGTTTAGGAACGACGATGCTTCCAGATGTATCTTTAAGCAGTTCGCCATTTAGCTGTCTAATTGGTGCGCCTTCAGCAGTACCCACCGTCAGAGCGTTCACTGTAAATGGAATGCCGCTCACGTATTCCTGAAGCTCTTGTTGCTGACCAAACTCAATACCATCTGTTATCCAGTAAATTGCCCCGTTGTTAAAGCCGGCATTGGTTAGCAGTTCGACGGCCGCTTCTATACCAAGGAGTGGATCGCTACCAGGTACCGGCATGATCTCTGGGGATAAACTGGGAAGTAGACTAGTAATGTTCGCGGCATCTTCAGTTAAAGGGCTTATAACGAAGGCGTCGCCAGCATAGGCCACCAACCCCATTTCGCCCTCGGAGATCGTGTTGACTAAATCGATGGCCTTGTATTTGGCGCGAGTGAGCCTGTCTGGTGTCATATCCGTTGCTCGCATTGACATCGACATATCAATAACTACCACATGACCCATTTTAAGCTGATAAACCGGCTGGGGAAGGCGTTCCCATGTTGGACCTGCAAGCGCTACAACGGCAATACACCATGTGAATGGAAGTAACCAAAGTGGTGGACGTTTTCCTTTTTCCACTTTTCCCACAACCATATGGTTATAGAGGTGAGCGGGAATCACCGATTGCCAGCCCGAATACTTCGCAGAGCGAGTTCTTAGCCACACATAAAGCACTAACAACGGGATTGCACTGTAAAACCACTCAGGTCGAATAAAGTGAAGGTTGTTTAAGAAATCAAAGTTGTTTAAAAAATCCGAGTTGTTTAAAAAGTCAGAGTTGATCACGCCTGCTTCTCCACGCTTTCTTTATCGGTGCTTTTTAAGCTCAGACCACCAAACAGCGACTTTAAAAATGCACATATTACCCATAACATCGAGCCTAATAGAGCGAAGGCTAACGGGTAGTAAAACAATGCCGTAAGCGGGCGCATTTTGCGAGTTTCACCTTCGATAGGCTCAAGAGTATCAAGCTGTTGATAAATGGAATTGAGCTCTTCAGCATTGCGAGCGCGAAAATACTGCCCGCCAGTAGAACTAGCAATATCCGAAAGCATCGTTTCGTCTAGCTCTTGGGAAGGGTTTATTTGTCGGCTGCCGAAAAAGCTTTGGATGAGCATTTTGTCAGCGCCTACACCAATCGTGTATATTTTTACGCCTTTATTGATTGCCAGTTCCTTTGCTTGTTCTGGTGTGATGTTACCTGCTGTGTTTTGACCATCAGTGAGAAGAATGAGCACGTTATTTGATTCATCTTTTGCATCAAACCGTTTTACCGCCAAGCCTATTGCATCGCCAATAGCAGTCTGTTCACCGACTAACCCGATAACGGCTTCACTAAGAAGTGTAGATACGGTTTCTCTATCGTACGTGAGAGGCGCCTGAACATAGGCTGTATCAGCAAATAGAATGAGCCCTAACCTGTCACCCACTCGGCGTTGAATAAAATCGTACACCACAGACTTTGTCATTGTTAGCCGATTAACCTGCCGGCCATTTAACTGCATATCGTCTATTTTCATGCTGCCGGATAAATCAACCGCAAGCATCATTTCTCTGCCTTCATTTGGAATGCTGACGGGCTCACCTAGCCACTGGGGTTGAGCGGCAGCCGTGACTAACGCTAGCCATATAAGCGTTGCTGTTGCCAGCGCTACCTTACTCTTTTTAACCGTTCTGTCTTCATTGTGTTGCTCGGGACGCAGCCTAGGCACTCGAAGAGCAGCCAACGAAGGTTCTGACGCCTTAGGTACTAGAAACCTCACTATCAAGGGCAAAGGCAGTGCAAGAAATGCCCACCACCAATTGAAATCCAGCATTATAATGTTGCCTCTAAATACGACGGAATACGATGTTGCCTTGGAAATTTTGCGTTTTTAATCCACATTTTTACAGCATCATGGGAGACAGCAAAATCAGTATGCTGTGCACTATTTCGATAAAGGTTCGCATGTAACGAAGTCAGGCCTTCATTAAGGGTTTGCGCGTTTTTAGGGCACGAAGCTAACAGAAAATCTCGCCACTGCTGATTATGCAGGCTACTGATGCGTTCTTTAGGAAAGTAGGAAAGGGCGGTTCGCTTTAATAATGTATTTAACTGAACAGGCCAATCATCGGCATGCTCTGATATTGTCCCTAATGCCTTTAATGCTTCCTTGCGAGGTCTGTTAAATGCAATTCGACGTTTTATGAAAACAATGAGGGCAATCAATACAACCACACTCAATAGCATTAAAAGCCACCATCCCCAATCGAGTGGCCACCAATCAACGCCCGTAGGTGTTTTAATGTCTCGCAACTGAGAAAGTGGATCTTGTTCTGGTGATGCTTGTAACGCCATTACACTTTCTCTCTTTGCATACTTTGAAGTTGCTCATCTAATGGATAGGCGCTAGAGACGTGATAGCGTGCAATGCTCATCTGTTTGAGCGTTTGCGTAATTGCTGTGTTTTGTTCTTCGCGCCATTCACTGTAGCTGAGCGTTTCCTTGCTATCGCCAAGTACCCAACGCTGATTCACAACGCCATCAGACACGTTTACGCTTTGCAGCGCGTTGGTTTCTGGCAACTTGTGTTCGAAGGGATCATCGACAACGATAGCTCTCACTTCACAATGACGTGTGAGGTGCGTTAAATGCTGCTGTGCCGCTGTGCTCATGTTTTGAAAATCAGAAACTAAATAAACCAAACTACCTGGCTTAGCCAAACGCCTTGCTCTAGCGCAAGCGTCAGAAAAAGCGTCTCGGTCGCGAGCAGTATTCGGCTGCTCCCCATGAGCACCTTGGCTTAATGCTATTAGCTCATGGCAAACGTGAAGTACGGCTTTTTTTCTACTTAATGGCTTTATTTCTTTGTGACTATTTTGATTAAAAACCAAGGCGCCTACTTTGTCTCCTCGAGCGGCGGCAGACCAACTTATTAGCGAAGAGATATGCGCTGCTTGAACGGCCTTTGTCAGTAGTTTCGTGCCAAACCCCATGGAAGGAAGGTAGTCGCAGAAAATAAAAACAGGACGTTCTCTTTCTTCTCTATAAATTTTGGTATGGGTTTTTCCAGTTCTCGCAGTTACGCGCCAGTCGATGGCTCGAATATCGTCACCAGGCTGGTAGTGGCGGGCCTCATCGAATTCCATGCCTCTACCTTTATGCTTGGTGAGATAGCTCCCGCTTAAGCGCGCTTGTGGCACCTTTTTGGGAGTTAAGTTCATCAGTTTTGCCAGCTGCTGATAGCGCAGTAACTCTGCTGTCGTCAGATTTACCCCATCGCTTTTTAACTTCTCTAATTGCGAGTGAATGTTTGACATGGCTTATGGTACGGCAACGGTAGCGACTATTTTATCGAGTACATCATTGACAGTAACGCCTTCGGCCTCTGCCTGATAAGACAAAATAATTCGGTGTCTCAGTACATTGTGAACAACGGCTTGAATATCATCAGGTCCAACAAAGTCACGGCCGCTAAGCCAGGCGTGGGCGCGAGCACAACGATCTAGCCCGATAGTAGCTCGTGGACTGGTTCCCATAGCAATCCAATGAGCAAGACTGTCGTCGAAAAGCCCGGGTTTGCGCGTAGCCATAATAAGTTGCACTAGGTAATTTTCTAACTCAGGTGCCATGTAAAGAGACAGTGCCTCTTTACGAGACGCGAAGATATCGTCTTGACTCAGTGTTGGCGGTGTCACCGGCGGTTGCGATAGCGCCTCTCCTCGAGTAAGTCGTAAAATCTCTAATTCAGTATCTGCATCGGGATAGTCAATATCAACATGCATTAAAAATCTGTCGAGCTGTGCTTCAGGGAGTGGATAGGTTCCTTCCTGTTCTAGCGGATTCTGCGTTGCCATCACCAAAAATAGAGGAGGCAAAGGGTAAGTTTTACTTCCTACCGTTATCTGGCGCTCTGCCATGGCTTCTAATAACGCAGACTGCACTTTAGCAGGCGCTCGGTTTATCTCATCGGCAAGTACTAAATTGTGGAAAAGAGGGCCTTTCTGAAAAACAAACTCCCCTGTCTCAGGGCGGTAAATGTCTGTTCCCGTTAAATCAGCAGGCAACAAATCCGGTGTAAACTGAACTCGATGAAAGTCGCCATCCACGCCATTGGCCAGGGCATTTATAGCACGGGTTTTAGCAAGACCTGGCGGTCCTTCCACAAGAAGGTGTCCATCGGCGAGTAGCGCTATTAAAATACTTTTTGTTAATGCATGTTGACCGATAATTTGCTGATCAAGGTAAGCATGTAATTGTTTAAATTGCTCTGCTGCCATATTGCCATTTTTCCAATTAAATTCTAGTTATCAGGAAGTGCCCGTGACGCTTATGAGGAAATGTCGACCACTTTGCACAAAAAAAGCGTAGTTTCTGAGGTCATCACCTAGACTTACCTAAACAATGACACAAAACAGACTGTGTTTCTCATATAAGGTTCATTTTGCATTACTTCAAGTCACTTATGTGGATGAAAATAAGAAATGCCATATTAAATTGCGAAGAAATTTTGGTGAGGCTGATAAGAAACACGATCTACACGCCCTAATCTAGCTAAAAGGTAGTCTGCCCATATTCTTTGCTTGATAACCGTTATTCTCTTCGCATTATTTGCTATTTTGTTCATAGTTTGTAAAAATCGATGTTATTACAGGTCAGACCACTTAGGTCAGGTGTCGATAGCACTTGCTGAGGGTCACTAATTTAGGTGCATTATGTCCACAAAACAATCAGTTACAACCCGAGAGGGTGATCGTATCGCTATTGTCGCGGGGTTACGTACTCCTTTCGCAAAGATGGCGACATATTTTCACGGCGTTCCCGCTGTAGACCTAGGCAAGATGGTCGTGAACGAACTTCTTGTTCGCCACGGAATTCAAAAAGAGTGGGTGGATCAGGTTGTCTATGGACAAGTAGTGCAAATGCCTGAAGCGCCAAACATTGCTCGTGAAATTGTATTGGGCACTGGCATGAATGTGCATACTGATGCGTACAGCGTCTCACGAGCGTGTGCCACAAGCTTTCAGTCTACGGTTAATATTGCCGAAAGCATGATGGCGGGACACGTTCAGGTTGGTATTGCAGGTGGCGCCGACTCTACGTCTGTATCTCCAATTGGTGTGTCTAAGAATTTAGCCAGAGCGTTGGTTGATTTGCAAAAAACAAAAACTCTTGGTCAGAAGCTGAATATTTTCAAGCGCCTTGGTCTTAAAGATTTAGCCCCTGTACCGCCTGCAGTTGCAGAGTATTCATCGGGACTGTCCATGGGACAGACTGCAGAGCAAATGGCGAAGTCTCATGGTATTAGCCGTGAAGAGCAAGATAAGTTGGCTCACCGCTCGCACAGCTTCGCAGCGCAAAGTTGGGAGGAAGGCAAGTTATCAAGTGAAGTAATGACTGCTTATGCCGAACCTTATAAAGGTGCTCTTGAGCGCGACAATAATGTGCGTTTCGACTCAAAGTTAGAAAGTTACGCCAAACTACGCCCTGTTTTTGACAAGAAGTACGGCTCTGTGACTGCGGCTAACGCCACGCCACTTACCGACGGTGCATCTGCCGTTATCATGATGACAGAAAGTCGTGCTAAAGAGCTAGGATATACTCCACTTGGTTACATCAAGAGCTATGCATTTTCTGCTATTGATGTGTGGGAAGACATGTTGATGGGACCTTCTTATGCTACACCCATTGCGTTAGATAGAGCCGGCATGACGCTAAACGACCTTACCTTAATAGAAATGCACGAAGCATTTGCTGCGCAAACACTTGCCAATGTAAAAATGTTTGCAAGCGATAAATTCGCCAAAGAAAAGCTAGGGCGAAGCAAAGCCACGGGCGAAATTGATATGGACAAGTTCAATGTAATGGGCAGCTCGATTGCTTACGGCCATCCATTTGCCGCTACGGGAACTCGTATGATTACGCAGATGCTAAATGAGCTAAATCGTCGTGGAGGCGGAAGTGGCCTTCTTACAGCATGCGCAGCCGGTGGTTTAGGCGCAGCTATGATTGTGGAGACAGAATAATATGAGTCAGGAAAATATGAGCCAAAACACAGAAGTGAACGAGGCAGCCACGCCCACCACAGGTGCGTTTACGTTGACTAAGCAGGACAACGGCGTTGCTATTTTAAGCATGGATGTGCCTGGTGAGAGCATGAATACGCTAAAAGCCGAGTTCGGCGATGAAATTAGCGCAATGCTAGATGATATTGAGCAAGACAATAGCATTAAAGGCGTAGTCGTTATTAGCGGTAAGCGTAATTCGTTTGTTGCTGGCGCCGATATCTCTATGCTTGCTGCGTGCAAAACAGCCGAAGATGCAACAGCAATTGCTGCTGGTGGCCAAGCTGTGTTCGACCGAATTGAAAATATGAAAGCCACATTTGTCGCTGCCATCCACGGACCTGCCTTGGGTGGCGGTTTGGAACTGGCGCTTGCTTGTCACTATCGCGTGTGTACCGACGCACCAAGCACGCAAGTTGGCTTACCAGAAGTACAACTTGGCTTATTACCAGGAAGTGGCGGTACCCAACGTCTTCCGCGTCTCATTGGTATACAGCAAGCGATGAAAATGATGCTAACAGGTTCGCCAGCTAGAGCGAAACAAGCTAAGAAGTACGGCATTGTTGACGAAGTTGTACCAGAAAGTGTCTTGCGTAAAGTGGCTGAGCAATTTGCGCTTAAGCGCAAGCCAGAGCGCGAAGCGCCGCAAAAAGGGCTAATGAATAAAGTATTGGAGACTACCGGTCCTGGTCGCAATATGATGTTCAAAAAAGCGCGTGAAGCCACGTTTGCTAAAACTAAGGGCAATTACCCATCACCAGGTTATATTATTGATGTTATTGAAACTGGCATTAATGATGGAATGAAAGCGGGTTTAAAGGCAGAAGCAGAAGCATTTGGTAAATTGGTGATGACGCCAGAGTCATTCCAGCTTCGCCAAATATTCTTTGCTACTACCGAAATGAAAAAAGAAAACGGTGTAGAAGGCGTTACCCCTGCAAAGATGAAGAAAGTGGGCGTTCTAGGCGGTGGCCTGATGGGCGGCGGTATTGCCTTTGTTACATCAACAAAGGCTGGCGTGCCTGTGCGTATTAAAGATGTGCGCGCAGAAGGTATTGCTAATGCAATGAAGTACAGCTATGACATCTTAAATAAAAAGGTGAAGAAGCGTTTTATTCGCAACAGCGAAATGCAGAAGCAATTGGCCTTGCTAACGGGAACATTGGACTATAGCGGTTATAAAGACATTGATATCGTTGTAGAAGCCGTTTTTGAAGATCTGGATTTAAAGCAAAAGATGGTGGCTGACATTGAAGAAAATTGTAAAGAAACAACAATTTTCGCATCAAATACGTCATCTATTCCTATCACGCAAATTGCTGAGAAAGCTGCCCGTCCAGAAAATGTAATTGGTCTGCACTATTTCTCCCCGGTAGATAAAATGCCGTTGGCGGAAGTGATTGCTCATGACAAAACATCAGATGATGTCATTTCATCTACGGTTGAGTTTGCGAAGAAGCAGGGTAAGACACCAGTTGTGGTTAAAGACGGCGCAGGCTTTTATGTGAATCGTATTTTAGCGCCTTACATGAATGAAGCGGCTAACTTAATTTTAGATGGCGAGCCAATTGAGCATATTGACAAGTCTTTAGTGAAATTTGGGTTCCCAGTTGGCCCGGTCAAGCTGCTTGATGAGGTTGGTATAGACGTAGGCACTAAGATTATTCCATTTTTAGTGGAAGCGTTTGGTGAGCGTTTCACCGCGCCTTCTGCATTTGACAAAGTGTTGTCTGATGGACGTAAAGGTAAGAAAAATAAGAAAGGGTTTTACGATTACGAAGGTAAGAAACCTGGTAAAGAAGTAGATGAAAGCATTTATGAATTATTAGGGCTATCGCCGTCGAGCAAACTCAGCGAGAAAGAAGTGGCCGAGCGCTGTGTTCTAATGATGCTAAACGAAGCTGCTCGCTGTTTAGATGAAGGTGTAATTCGCAATGCCCGTGATGGTGATATTGGTGCTATCTTCGGTATTGGATTCCCGCCGTTTTTAGGTGGTCCGTTCCGATACATGGACACGCTTGGCATAAAGCATGTTGTAGCTAGGCTAAATCATTACTCTACAGCTGTTGGTGATAAGTTCGCGCCAGCTGATGTACTGGTGAAGATGGCGGAAAGCGATAAGTCGTTTTACTAACATCTAATGAAGTACGATATAAAACGGGGCATTTAATCAATGCCCCGTTTTTTTTAGTCTTTTTTAAGTAAGAGCTTTTTTAAATAAGAGCTTTTAGTCAGAGGCCTTAGTTGAACCCACAGCAAATTGCTAAAGCACCGGCTTTGCAAGCTTACCCTTAGCTACTTCAAGTAAGTTTGAACCTTAAAATAAAGCAGGGTTAATAATGCTGCGGCAAAAAAATACTTCGATGTGAATACATACTCACCTTTAGACACTGCGAAATACATTACCATCACCCAGCAGTACACAATATTCACAACGATCAATCCTTGGCCAAATCGATAAAGCTTTTTTGTGGGTTTAATGAATTGCATTGTGAAATCTCGATGTAAAGTCTAGACCCGACTTCACAATGGATCTTGAGCCTAAACTTGCATTCGCGGCATTTGCATAAAAAATTTCTTTCATGATTCAGTCTGCTTACTTGTTTAATAAATAGGATGAAACGACCTAGAGTCGTTTTTTAAATTCAAAACTTATTTACTCGTGATGAGTTTAAGAAGGGTAGTGGATTCAATACAATTTATTAACTGTTCGTCAGCCTAGAATTAATATAGAGCCATTTCCGTGCGGAAGGCTTTTTGTTAGTAATTAACGCCAAAAGATAAGTTTTGGTTACTATAGAGTTGCTTAAATGTTGAATGCAGGGCGTTCGTCGATTTTCGTTCATGTAGCTGTAATTTGTGCTGGTTTATTGAGCATTTATGGTTAGAATCGCCCTCGTTTTCTTAAGATATTGCCGGTTTATCAGTCAAAACGAAACTTCATATTGTAATGACAATACTGATGTCAAAAAAATGGCGTCTCATTTAACGGAGACCGTTATTACTGCAACCATCTTGATGGCGATCATTTTTATGGCGATACAATGTTCAAAGTGAATGATGTTACCGTTTTAATAAACAGGCAATGGTTACTTGATATGGTTTAATCAAAACCCTTCGAAATTGTGGAGATGTAGAGTGTTGTCACTTATCCTCGTATGTATGATATTTAGCGCCTATTTTTATGTAGAGGCGTTTAAGTGGGGTATGAATGCCAGACGCTGGGCGGCGGCAGGTTTACTCCTAGGCCCTGTAGTGCTTCCTATGTTCTCTATTTCGCGTCATATCCATTGGCGCAACGCTGTAGGCTACAACAACTTCTTTATTGCCGCATAAGCGCTTACAGGACGCTTTGACTTAATTTAGTGAAATGTGTGGGATGGAGTGAGTAGAGGCCGAGTGATTCGGTAAAAGCTAGGCATAAAAAAGAGAGCCGAGGCTCTCTTTTTAGAATCTGTTTTAGTGGACATTACCAACCAACACCACGGCCACCCATACCAGTGCGAGGCTTTGGAACATAGCTTTCTGTCGCTACTTCTTTTTTAGTCTCAGGAGCCTGTTTGGCGCCGTCTTGCTTGTCAGCAGCAACTGGGGTAGCGGTAGATAGTACTAGTGCAACAGCGTACTCTTTTAACATGTCTTTTCCTCTGATTTTTTAATTTTTTTTAAACGAACAAACAAAGTCTATTTGAATTTTTATTGTCGACTCTTACCGACATTTATATCTTTGCTAAACTTGTGCCAGTTTTTAAAAATCTTTAAAAAACAGAGGTTTGCTTGAGTTTTGTTAGTTTTTTGACGGTTTTTCAATACCAAAGTCTATTAAACTTTTGCCTAATAGGCGGTAAATTGCCGGAATGGATTGTGAGGATGAGGCAGACCTTAGCCTGCCGTAATACGCATTTTCGAAGGTTGAGAATAGTAAGCTGTTATCTACTGTAGGTTTGCGTTGCCAAGGATAGTATTTAGCTGATGATTTTCGGTAAGTAGTTTTTCAAAGCGCTCTGCATTAAGTGGTTTACTGTAGAGAAAACCTTGCAGCATTTCACAATCATAACGGCGCAGGATATTAAGCTGAGCCTCTTCTTCTACGCCTTCAGCAACCACTTTAAGTCCGAGGTTGTGGGCAATATTTATAATGGCTGCTGCCATATGACGGTCAACGCTACTCTTTGCGATATCATCGATAAACGCTTTATCGATTTTAAGGGTGTTTAGTGGGAAGCGCTTGAGATACGCAAGTGACGAGTAACCAGTGCCGAAGTCGTCAAGGGCCAAGTGAATACCTCGCTCTCGCAGGCGGGTCATCATTTGAAGGCCATTTTCCGGGCTCTCCATTAAAGTACCTTCGGTTATCTCGCATTCTAAATGAAGCGGAGATAGCCCCACGTCACTCAATATTCGGTTGATGCGCTCGTCCAAGTCAGGTAATTCAAATTGCTTTGCAGAGATGTTGACCGCTACGCGACCGCTAAATAATCCCTGACTGACCCAGCGCTTTGTATCGGCGCAGGCTTTTCTTAAAACTTGTTCGCCAATCTCAATGATTTGACCAGTCTGCTCAGCAAGGGGAATGAATTGGCCAGGGCTTACAATCCCTTTTTGAGGATGCTCAAACCGCACCAGAGCTTCCATACTGACAAGTCTACCCGACGTTATATCTACCTTAGGCTGATAGTACACGGTGAAGAGGTCGTCTTTGATCCCTTGTCTAATTAGGTTTTCGATTTGAAGTTGTCGTACGGCATTTTGATTCATTTCACCGCTAAAGAACTGATAGCTGTTGCCACCGTTGTTCTTAGCAAAATACATGGCCGTATCGGCATTTTTTAGCATTTCTTGGGGGGACATACCGTCATCAGGGAAAAATGCGATCCCTATACTAGCGCCAAGTACAAATTCCTGCTTGTTAATAATAAACGGCCGCGACAGGGTATCCAACACGTTTTGTGCATAGTGCGTAACGGTGTGAATATCTGCATTATTCTCCATCAAAATACTAAATTCATCGCCGCCGAGGCGATAACAGGTGGCTGTCTTACCGGTAATTCTCTGTAATCGTTTAGCAATTTGTTTGATTAAAATGTCACCGGTTTGATGGCCGAGCGAGTCATTTATTTTCTTGAAATTATCCATGTCCAAACAAAGAAGCGTGTGCTGCTCGCCTTTACGCACTAAGTTTTGATGACTGGCCTGAAAGAACGACCTATTTGGTAACTCAGTAAGTGGGTCGGTGTTGGCAAGTTTAAGCAGTTCTTTCTCGGTGTTTTTACGCGATGTAATATCACTAAAAACGCCCACAAAGTGGCTGATTTTTCCGTCTTCATCATGCACGGCATCTATATTAAGCTCAATCTCAAAACGTTCGCCATTAACGCGCACGCTTTCAACCTCGCCACTCCAGTTGCCTTTGCTCTTTAAGGTTTTCTTAATTTCTTCTGTAAAGGCATCTGGGTATAAATGAAAATGCATGTAGCTGGCTAGCGCTTGGTCTCTAGTTTCACCGGTATAGCCACAGTAAGCATTGTTAACACTAATAAACTTAAATTTAGTGTTTGAAATAAACACCCCTTCAGAGATGTTTTCAATGGAGCGCTTAAATAAATTTAACTGCTCTTCAGCTTCCTTAAGGTGATTAATATTCTTCAGCGTACCCGTCATGCGAATTGGTTGTTGATTGTGATCTCTCTCTACAACCTTCCCTCTATCGAGTATCCAAATCCACTGATTTTTAAACGTTTTCGCTCTGTAGGCAAGTTCGTAGAAGTCGCTTTTCCCTTCTAAGTGCTCTCTCAGTGAGTCTTTAACGCGTTTAAGATCGTTAGGGTGTATGTTGGCATCGTAAGCCCCTGTGGTTCGTATATCATCTTGAGGGAAATCTAGGGTGCCCCAGGTATTCGCCCGATACACTTGACCTCGGTAAACGTCCCAATCCCACAATTCATCCCCTGAACTCCACAGCGTTAACTTTAATCGTTCTTCAGACTCTTTTATCGCTAGCTGATTGGCTTTTCGAATTTGAAATTGTCTAACCAGAAATGCAACAATTACTACCGTGACTAGCGCATAAAATACAAGGGCCACTGCGTGTAACCAAGGCGGGCGTTCAATTTCGATGTTCAAAGAGCGGCTTTCAGACCATTGTTTGCCAGGTTCTTTCGCCTGAACTTCAAAGGTATAGCGACCAAAGCTGATATTGTTGAACTGAGCAACTCTTCCGTCGTCGATATAAATCCAGTTTGCGTCTAAATTACTTAGACGGTAGCGGTAGGATACCTGAGAAGGGTAAACTGGATTTACTAATGCAAAAGAGAGACTGAATCGCGTTTCATCATGCTCTAGGTAAACTCTATCGTTATATCTGACGTCTTGGCTATTCGTATTTCTTTGAGCTTGACTGGCAGCGGAGCTCTGCTGAACATCATCTTCCTTAGACGCCCCAAATACGTTCAATTGGCCGAGTTCCGGAATTAAGGTTTTTTTCTCCATTCTTTCGCCAGTTTCAAGTCGTTTAGAGATTTTGTTGTACCCTCTAATTCCACCGAAATAAATAGCGTCGTCTCTCGAGACAAATACCGATGACTCTCCTAGACTATTGTAGTCTAGTTCGGAGTATGGAACGAGAGACTCTTGGTCGAGCGAAGGCAGTGCAATTTGGTGAACGCCGGCAGCGTCGGCGTACCAAATACTACGACCAACACCTATAGATGAAATAATATATCCATTTCCATCGTCTCTACTTTGTCTTTTGACGATCTTTAACGAATTTTTATCAACCATCAACACACCGTCCGAGCGTGTGGTCAACCAAAATGCTTCCTTCGTCTCATAAATAGAGTACACCTGAGATTTTAGTCCCTCCTTTTGTGATATGTGGCCAATTACCTCTTGAGAGAAAGGTGATACGATTGTGATGCTCTGTTCGTTGCGAAGCCAAAGGCGATTTAAGCTATCTGTGAAGACAGGAACCATTGTATTAGACAACCCGTCGATAGACAGCTGGGTGGGCATAAGTTCTCTATTCGGATCTGAAAGGGCCCGCGTGTCTATTGATTGTGTTGAAAGCTTTTCATGCCATATCCAAATCATATCGTCATGAAAGTGGATATGATCGATAATATCGCCCTCAAATAAGTGTGCAAGCTCAATAATTCGTCCATCTTTTTCTTTATATGCAAATAATCCGTTCGAAGAGGCAGCCCAATAATTTCCCTTGGCGTCAATTGCTAAGTCCCAGTAATTTGTTTGTGTTTCAATGTCATCTGATTGCTCTAAATAGACTATTTTTCCTGACTCTTTCGAAAACTTAGCAAGGCCTCGTTTCTGCGTAACTAGGATAAGTTCGTTATTTTTGTTCTCTGCCAAAGCCCAGACGGTGGCAAAATTATCTTCGGTTTGTCTAGAAGAATTATAAACTGGCTGATAATGCACGCTTGCATACTCAGGGTGATATCTGAATGCGCCTTGGCGGAATGTTCCAGCCCAAACTACACCAGTTCTATCTACAGTCACCTGCATAATTACTGCAGCAGGGAAGCCGGTTGACTCATAATTGTCTGAATTTAAATGAAGGGATTTGAACTGAGTATTGCTAGAAATTTCTTGTGTTGTGGCTCGGCTTAAAACAAAGAGACCAGAGGTAGTGCCCATCCAGACGTCGCTTTTATTAATCGTAATATTCAAAACATTGAGGTCGCCATCAAAGCCTAAGTCAGCACCATTTTTTACAAGGATTGTTTTACCGCGGGCATTGACGATATTTATGCCTTCTTTGGTTGCTAGCCAGTAGTTGCCGTTAATAATCTTAATGTCGTGTAACGCAGCGGAATCAAGGGTAATTCCCCATGGATTTACCTTGTCTAAACTTGATAACTCCCCAGTTTCTTTATCGAGTATTTTTGCACCAAATTCATTCGATCCAATCCAGGTGCGGTTGGCCTCATCCATTATCACTTTTACAAACGTCCGTTCATCAAATACTTGTTTTGCAGAAGTAATATTGTTTTGACTTTTATCAAATTGGTAAAGAAACTTTTCGTCAGCGAAGAGAATTTTGCCAGCCTTTGATTCGCTAATCGCGGTAATTGAATTAGACTTGATTATAGAGTTGTCTTTATTAAACACCTCAAAGTTATCGGTGTCCGGTTTGTATTTCGCGAGACCATTATTCGTCCCAAGCCAAAGTATGCCGTCTGAGTCTAAAAATAATGTCTGGATAAAACCTGATGGAATTGAATTTGCGTCGATATCTGAAGGATGGTACTGCTTAACTTCATATCCAGAATAGCGGTTAAGACCGTTTGAGGTTGCTAGCCATATAAAGCCTTTATTGTCTTCGACTATATCTAGTACAGCAGTGTCAGACAAGCCTTGGCGTTTGCTTATCTCTGTAAATTTAAGATCGGATACTTCTATTGCGTGTGCAGAAGAGCATAACCCTGAAAGCAGCAACAAGAAAACAGACACAGTTTGTAATAGGGTTGAACGCACCTAAACACCTTTGGCTTACGCCGATTGTTTTTATTTTTTATGTTTTATTTTTACAGCGTCCTAGTCGCATCCCTAACAACTAGAGGAATAAATATGCCGAATTAAGGCACTCTCCACAAGGACTTTTTATAAAAGCGAAAACAACGGCTTACTTATTAGCCAGCCACTAAGGTTAGAATAAGTTTGTATCGGCAAGAATAAAGAATTGTTTATCAATGATATGGAATTTTATGTTTAAATTCCGCAATGCTATTAATGGTGCGTTTTTCCCAGGTTGGCATAGGGTCAAATTTGCCGTCTGAATAGAGCACTATTTCGCCACAACGCTCTCTTTTAGCGAGCTGGTCGGCAAAGTCTTGAATATGTTCAAACGTGAGTTTTTTCACACACTCTGCCAGTTTTAAATTTCTGTTGAACTCCAAGTCCTGTGTACCAAGGCTTACCCATAACCTTTGTGACTTCATAGAGAGGGTTAGGTCCCGTTCTTCGAGCTGCTTTAAAAGGTTCTGTTGAATGGTGGGCCAATAAAATCGATAAAACTCTATTTCATGTAGCTGTTGATATAAAAACGTGGTCATGGCGTCAAGCAGAGGTTTTGGACCTTTTTCAGGGCTTTGAATATAAAAGGCAATGCCAGGGTGCTGATTGTGCGGTACGTAACCAGTACCCACGATGTAACCAAGCTGTTGTTCAGTGCGCAGTGAGTTGAAAAACGGGGCTGCCAGCATCTGCTCTAAAACCATACACAAGGCAGTGTCAGATAAGCTTGCTGAAGGTGCTTGTAAGTATAAAACAACTGCACCGTCATCGTGTTTACAGGAAACTTGATGATAAAGAGTTTCACCAACGGGAAGCTTTGATACTGCTCGAGACAGTGGGCTACCCTGTGAATGCTCGCACAAGCGATAAGTCGATGTTGCAAACTGTTCTGCTTCGTTGCTAGTCCAGTTCCCATGCATAAAGGCTTCAGCAAAGAAATGCTTAAACGCGCTTTCTCTAGCTACGAGCATATCGTCATAGCAAGTGTCAGACATCACGTCTAAAAGCTCAATTGGTGCTTGCGTATTGCGCTGAATAAGTACGCTCAACCTCGAAAATAGGCGGTTAGTAGGCTTGTTCAGCAATGAATTATGAAGTGCTTGTTCCTGTAAATATTTGTGGTGCGAGAACGCCCGCTCATCAGGTATGAAATTAACCACCGCGTCCATCAATTGACTAGCGAGCAGGGGCTGTTGATTGGTAAAGCCTCGTGTGTGAAGTGTAAATCCCGCTTGATGCCCGTAAATACGATAATGTAGCCCCGCAATTTCAGCACGGTAATACTTTGCTTGTAAGTGATCGTTAAGCGCCCCCAACCAAATCCGCTTAGCGGCTACTGCCGTGAGAGATTCAGAAAAGCTTGTGGCGTCAAAAGAGATATAAATATCCCCTTTAGGACTGTGAAACTGTTGGTCTTGCGCAAACCAAAACTGATAGCCTTGTTTATCAATAAGTTTATTAGGAATGTGAAAGCCAGACTCTGGAAGCACGAGTTGGTACTCTTCGCCTAGATAAGGATTTGGGGGCGGAAGCTCGAGCTCGCCTAATAACGACGGCGAATCTAATGACGCTTTTACTTCTAGAGGTATGTCTTCAACGCTATACTTTGCCTCGTAAAACGCACACGTTTTATCTACCGGTACATCTTTAGAAATTACTTTTAAGCGAAGGTTTGCCGGTTTGAGGTGAGACAATGCATTAAGTATGACGCTATGGTCAAAGCTGCCTATTGTCGCTCTCAATTTGTTCAGTTCTTTAGGTGAGAAAACAAACTGATGCTGGGCGTACTCTGTGATTAGGTTCAATGGCTTTATATTTTCTTCATACTCTAATGCTAGCGCGTCAAGTTGTGCTTTTTCTTGATATCGCCATCCCTCAGTCGACGCTTGCTTAATCAATTCGATGTAACTAAATAAGGCTTGCAGCACCTTATATTTATTGATTAGTCCTTCATTCGTAAGCTGAAAGCTAACATTGAAGTCCTTAAAACCATCGCCCTCAATACCTGCTCCAGCAATGAGGTTTAACGCCCAGTCACGCTCTTTTAAAAACGCTAAGAGGCTACCTTCACCTTCATCGCCAATTAAGTGGCTTATATAGTTAAGCGGCTTACATTCATAGTCGTTTTGCAACGGTGGGAGAGCAAAGGTCACAATCATTCGCTTTGCCGACTGCAAAGGTTGAATATTAATTTGAATGCCTAATTCACTCTCGCGATAAAGGGGAGGCCATTGGTCGTCAGCGAGCTCACCTGCATTAAAGCTACTAAAACATTGATGTATCAATGCGTTAAGTTGGTCTATCGGCATAGGGCTCGCTATGCATAGGCACAAATTGTTGCCGCAATAGCGCTCATTGTGCATTGCCTTAAGACGTTGCTTAAGTTCGCCCGCGGTATGTTTTGAAAACGTATCGCTATTGCCCACTGAAAACTTTGAGAATGGGTGCTGTGGGTTGCAGGTTTCTTTGTGAATTTGATAGAGACGTCTTAAATCATCCTTTTTCTTGAACTCGAACTCAGCGTGAATGTTTTTTACCTCATTGCTGATAGATAACTCTTCAAATAATGGCTGGCGCAGTATGTCGGCAAAACCGGGTAGGGTTTGAGCAAGAGAGCCTGCACGACAACTGTAATGATAGTTGGCGTATTCAGTGCCTGTCCACGCATTGAGCGTGCCGCCGTGCTGCTCAATAAAGTCGTTAATGGCATTAGGTTTTGGAAAGTGTCGGCTGCCCATAAACAACATGTGTTCAAGTAAGTGCGCAAGTCCCTGACAATCATGTGGGTCGTAAAAATGTCCAGAGCGCACCGCAATTGATACGTGTGCCTCTTCAGCATCGGGAGTATGGCATGCCATAACGCGCAGTCCATTTGGCAGCGTTATGTGATGAGCATTCTCAAACTTGATTGTGTTTTTCATGTCATCTCAGTGCGTTGTTTAACTCCCAACTTCTGGAGAAAGGATTTAAATATACATAGCAATACGAATAGATGATTAAAATAACCATTATTCAACGGTTAGCGCTAGTCGTATTATCATGTCTCTGATATCTTTACGGTATCTTCACTAATACTATGCGCAATGTTATGTCAGGTCAAAGTAGCAACGATGACATTTATATCTTTATTATGCGTCATGGAGAGGCCGAATCACCTCGGTTAGATGATAAAAGTCGCCAACTCACGGAAGTAGGGCAACAACAGTCAAAGTCTGCAGCGCTCTGGTTAGCGCAGCACTACTGCATTGATGGTACTGTCGATTTAGCGTTAGTGAGCCCTTATCGGCGTGCTAGGCAAACTTATGAAAAAGTGTCTTCGACTATCAGTAGCGACAAGCTAGAGATTAATGAAGATATCACCCCAGAAGGCTCACCAAGGCTGGTAAGCGACTATATCAGCGCTAGAATACACGCTTCGGTTAATGCTAAACGTCCCATCAAAAAACTCTTAATTGTAAGTCACATGCCCCTTGTGAGTTATCTAGTAGATGAGGTTTGCAGCTTATACACTACTAGTCTCTTTGCCACAGCGTCTATCGCGGTGGTCAAATACTCACTGAGCAGCATGAAAGGCAGTTTGGTAACTCACTATCAAGGCTTTTAATTCGCACTAATTCCTTTTGCCCACATAGCCTTAGATCAAGGCGCTATATTTTCTTTGACGATTAGTTAAGTTAATTGCGCTACCGCCGATAACTTTTTTGAGAGTGTCAGTGTGTATATTATCGAAGGGTTGGGAAATGGATAGTAAGTCTATTCCTGAGCTCCTCAAGCGTTCACTTCAGTCGCATATGGCTGAGGCTGATTTGCGTGAAGATGAGGAGACGCAGGATATTATTGCAAAGTTGTCTGTATTGTCAGACAAGGTTGCTGCAGCGAAAGCAAAAGCCCTTGAAAAAAGAGCCCAGCGATTAGTGCATGAAAAAATCGCCGATGAAAAGCTTTCCGACTAGGGACGCTTTATTGATAGGCTGCTTATTTTAAGATTAAAGAGTAAAGGAATTTTTGCCAAAAAAAGGATTTGTGTTCAAAGCGCATGGATTGACACACTGGCCAGCACTTTCTCAGACCAGCGCTTTGTCAGAACAGCGCTTTCCCGACCAGAATGATCCGAGGTGGGAGTAACTAGGGCGTGATGCCCTAGATAGAGGTGTTGTTTTTCTCAGCGCTGTAAAATTCCGGCATCACACGCACGGTTTTAATCATGTTTTCTGTAATGTCCACAATTTCCAATGGATAACCAGCAAGCCTGACGCTCACTTTGTTCTCCGGTATTTCTTCTAAGTATTCTAACAACAATCCATTCAACGTTTTAGGGCCTTCAATAGGCAGGTTCCAATTCATCTCTTTGTTCAATTCGCGAACGTTGGCACTGCCATCCACCAACACCGACCCATCCTGCTGTACATGAGCTTCCTTACTGTGATCGGGCACCATGCTGGTGGTGAAATCGCCAATAATCTCCTCAAGAATATCTTCGAGCGTGACTAAGCCCATAATATCGCCGTATTCGTCAACGACTAAGGCTATGCGCTCCTTTTCCGCTTGAAACTTATACATTAGGGTGTGCAGGGGCGTTGACTCTGGAGTGAAATAAATTTCGCGCACAGCGCGCAGCAAGCTCGATTTAGTGAACTGATCTTTAGACAGCAATCGAAGGGCATCTCGCACATGCACAAAGCCTACTGCATCATCCACACTATCGCGATATAGCAGTACGCGGGTATGCTGCGCATGAGTTAGTGCTTTTTGAATTTTTTTCCAATCATCATTGATATCAATCGCAAATATTTCAGCTCTTGGCACCATAATGTCTTCGGCGGTCACACTTTCAAGGTCGAGTATGCTCACCAACATGTCTTGGTGTTTTTTCGGTATCATTGTACCTGCTTCAAACACCACGGTACGCAGTTCTTCTCTGCTTAGTGAGTCATCATTACCATTCGCTGGGCTTATTCGAAGTATGGCTAGAATACCATTTGTAATACCATTGATGGCTGCAACAAAAGGGTACAAAACGGTAAGTAATGGCAAAAGAATTAACGAACTAGGGAAAGCGATTTTTTCAGGGTAGAGCGCAGCGAGGGTCTTTGGTGTGACTTCTGCAAATATGAGCAGTATAAGGGTTAAACCAAACGTAGCCGCCAAAATACCCCAGTAGTCTCCAAACAAGCGAATGCATAAAACCGTGGCTAACGAAGACGCCGCAATATTCACCAGGTTATTGCCGATAAGAATAAGTCCAATGAGTCGGTCTGGCCTGTCGAGTAGTTTTTGTACTCGCATTGCCGCTCTGTTCCCTTCGCTTTGAAGGTGCTTGAGTCGATAGCGATTTATCGACATCATCCCAGTTTCTGAGCTAGAAAAATATGCAGATAATAATATGAGTACGCCGAGCGCAATAAACAGCGTACTCGTTGATATGTCGTCCAAAAAGGTGGCTTCCTATCTAATGCTGGTCTTCAAATGTAATAAGTTGAAGGCTGGGTTTCAAGCAAAAAAAGGGCAATAAAGTATTATTGGCTTCAATCCGCTCGTAAAATTACCGCGCAATGGTATTCCCGATATTAGCTTACAGCAAGAACTCTCGCACTAGCTTGCTACCAAAGTAAGCCAGAGTGAGCAATATCACGCCAGTAATTGTCATTAAAATGACTTGTCTTCCACGCCATCCTCGTAACTTTTGTCCAATCACAAGTACCAAGAAGACAACAAGTGCTGCGGCGGATAACACGGTCTTGTGAGCATAAGTCTTGCTAAACATATCCTCTAAAAAAACAAATCCGCTAAGCAGTGATACGGTAAGCAGTGATGTCCCGGCAAGCAATAACTTGAATAAAATATTTTCTACTAACATAAGGGGAGGGAGTGAGGAGTGTAATAAGGCAGCACCCTTTTGCTTGAGTCGATAGGTGATGTAAGACATTTGAAGCGCGTATAAAAACGCAATGACAAGGGTGCAATAGGCGAATAAGGATAAGCTTATGTGCACGACTAAACCCGGCTGTAATTCAATATGCATGATGTAAGAAACGGGAACAAAAGCAGCAGACAGAACAGCAAGCGCAGCAAACCCAAATACTACGGGTAACAAAATGAGGTTAGGAATGGAGCGAGCAAAAAGCAGCATTGAAACGGTGATGATCCAAGATACCAAAGACAGCACGTTGGTTACGCTCATGTTCTGGCCGGGGGCAATGATGATCACGCTGATAAGAAAAGCGATGTGAGCGATAGCACCTAAGCTGGCCAAAGAAAGGGCGAGGCGTTTATTAGGGCCTTCGTGGTGTACAAATTTGCCAATTAAAACGGCTGCGGCCAAGGTATAGAGTAGCGCAGCGGAAATGGCGAAAAGCGTATTCATTATACTTCCTGTGATACGTGGGTGAATCGTCACCGAATAAGTCGCTATTGATACTGCAACTTTAGGCTAAATTCAACCACCTCCTTGATTTTGTTTGCTTCAATACCACTTATTACGTAATAAAATAGCGGCGGGTGGCCAGGGCGTGTTGACCTTTGATGTCAATTTTTGCAAAGGTCAGACGCTCAAATAATACAGTAAAAACAAGGCGTAAATTTTAACGCATTTGCGGGTACGTTCGCTGTGCCTTTTACGATACAATACGGACATTGCGTCTGAAATCAAAAGAAGTTTCATACTATGTTTGAGAATTTATCTGAACGCCTAGGCCAGACATTACGAAATGTAAGTGGCAAGGGGCGTCTTACAGAAGACAATATTAAAGAGACCTTGCGCGAAGTGCGCATGGCGCTATTGGAAGCAGATGTGGCTCTGCCGGTAGTGAAATCTTTTGTTGCTCAAGTAAAAGAAAGAGCCGTCGGTACCGAGGTAAGTAAAAGCCTCAAGCCCGGTCAGGTGTTTATTAAGATTGTACAATCTGAACTTGAAGCTGTTATGGGGGAAGCGAATGAAAAGCTAAACCTAGCCACCCAGCCTCCCGCCGTTATTCTAATGGCTGGTTTGCAAGGTGCTGGTAAAACCACTTCAGTAGGTAAATTAGCTAAGTACCTCACCGAGCGTGAAAAGAAAAAAGTGATGGTGGTGAGTGCCGACGTTTATCGTCCTGCGGCGATAAAGCAGCTCGAAATGCTAGCGAACGAAGTGAATGTAGGTTTCCACCAGTCGAGCATTCTTCAAAAGCCAATTGATATCGTGGAAAGCGCAATTGATGAAGCCAAGAAAGGCTTTTACGATGTGCTTTTAGTGGATACTGCCGGTCGACTGCACGTCGACAACGACATGATGAGCGAAATACAAGAACTGCATAGCTCTGTAAAGCCCATCGAAACCCTGTTCGTTGTCGATGCAATGACCGGTCAGGATGCTGCCAACACGGCCAAAGCATTCAATGATGCCCTGCCGCTTACCGGCGTTATCTTAACCAAGGCCGATGGTGATGCGCGAGGCGGTGCTGCGCTGTCTGTTCGCCATATAACCGGCAAGCCAATCAAATTTATTGGTATGGGTGAAAAGGTTGATGCCTTAGAGCCATTCCACCCTGAGCGTATAGCGTCTCGTATTTTAGGTATGGGTGACGTACTTAGCTTAATCGAGGAAGTAGAGCGCAAGGTTGATAAGACCAAAGCAGAAAAGCTCGCGAAAAAAGTTCAGAAAGGGAAGGGCTTCGACCTAGCTGACTTTAAAGATCAGCTTGAGCAGATGAAGAACATGGGCGGCATGATGGGAATGCTTGATAAGCTTCCTGGCATGGGTGGCATGTCAGAGAAGATTAAAGATCAGGCCAATGATAAGCAGTTCAATCAAATGGAAGCCATCATTAACTCAATGACACCCGCGGAACGCGCTCGTCCTGACATCATCAAAGGCTCTAGAAAGCGCAGAATAGCGACTGGCTCTGGAACGCAAATTCAAGACGTAAATCGCCTGTTGAAGCAATTCACGCAAATGCAAAAGATGATGAAAAAAATGTCAGGCGGTGGTATGAAGAAGATGATGCGTCAAATGAAAGGCATGACACCGCCAGGTGGTGGTTTTGGTGGTCCGGGAGGGCCAGGCGGTTTTGGCGGTGGTCCAGGCGGATTTCCACCAAGATAACGGCTAACGCGTTTGATGAAATACAAAACCTCAATAATGGCCAATTATTGAGGTTTTTTACTTAAGAAACTGAAACAGGAATTCTATGGCAGGCTTAAAACGAATTATTCTTATCGACACTCATCTTCCGGGTGTCGTTGAACTCAAGCTTGATGGACACACAAATATTTGTGGTACCAATGCGTCAGGTAAAACAACGCTTCAACGACTTATTCCCGTTTTTTACGGTGAGTATCCAAGTCGTGTTGTCCCTGCGACACGAGACAGCTTCGAGCGCTGGTACCTGCCTCGCCTTTCTAGTTTTATTATTTACGAATACGCCCGTGCAGACGGCGATTTATGCCAAGCGGTGTTAAGTTCAAATGGCACCGGAGTGAACTATCGTCTCATCGGTAAGCCCTTTGAAATAAGTGACTATCTGATTGAACAAAAGAGCGGTAAACATGCGAGTGTCAGCAGCGCTGAATTAGCGCGAGCGATGAAGCGCAACAACGTGATGGTAACGAGTTTACTTAACACTAAAGATTTTCGCGCAATTATCCAAAACGACCACGGCGTGCTGAATCAAAGTAATACTGCACGTGAAGTGCTCGGCTACGCCAAACTGTTTAGTTTGTGCGAGTCATCTAAGCATATGCGTCATATCGAAAAACTTGCCAAAGCGGTGCATTCTAAAGAAGGAAAAATGGAAACGATCAAGGCAATGATCGCAGCCATATTAGAAGAAGATGGCGTCACACCGCCTACCTCAGGATTAAGCCGCAACCGCGTAGATGATTGGATTAAAGAATGCCACCTAATTAAGCAGTTCGATAAAATAAGGCCAGAGTTTTCGAGGCTAGAACAAGCGGACATGGCCTTAAGCAACACCGAACTTCAGCTGGCAACGCTTAAGCATACCTTTGAACTGGATAAAACGTATCTATCTGCTCGCGTAGAAACTACAAAAAACGAGCTCGATGAAAATAACTTTCAACGCAAGCAAACCGACAGTGAATGGGGCGATAATCGCGACCATCTCAATCAAGTCATATCATCTGCACGTGCTGACGTGGAAAAATATACGATTGAGCTTGAAAATGTTGAAGGTGAATTTGATAAGTGGCAAGAAGAGGACATCGAGCAACTTAAAGAAGACGTGGGCAATCTACCTCAGTGGTATAGCAAGAAAGAGCTTAGTGTAAGCCGCTATGCGCTGCTTACTGAAAAGCACCAGGACATAGAGTCGGCTTACAACAAGCGGTTAGCCGAACTCGGTGAAAACCTCTCCGCTACTCTAGATGAACTTTCTCAGGCGAGACAAGAAGCTGCAGAGCACAAGTCTTTACAACAGCAAAATGAGCGTGAGGCGCTGGCGAAAATTAGCAACGACTACAGCGAGCAGTTAAATACGCTACAGAGCGATTTTTCAAGCAATGTTAACGAACTTAAAGTATACGAAGCAGAGTTAAAAGCGTCTCTGAGTAATGCTGGGTACAACGAGTTTGAACAATCTCAGCTGGATATTTTAGATGCAGCAATTAAAGAAGCGTCGATTAATGAAGATACTGCACGAGCGGAGCTTCGCCAGTCCCAGCAAACACACACAAAAGCCTGTGAATATCGTAAAACCTGCTCTCAAGCATTAGATAAAGCACGCGCTTCGTTTCAGCAGGAAGAAAAGTCGGTTAATAAAATTAATGGCTTGCTGTATCCAGGCGAAGGGTCTTTGCTCGAATTTTTAAGAGCGAATGTGGACGACTGGGAAGTATCCTTAGGTAAAGTGATTCGCCCAGAATTGTTGGACCGCACTGATTTAGCGCCCCACATGGAAGAACAAGCCGATACGTTCATGGGAGTGAAGTTAGCGCTTAATGAGCTAGATACACCGGATTATGCTTCTACAGAACAAGCATTAAAACAGCAGCTTAAAGATGCTGAGATTCGCCAAGCAGCTGCATTGGCAGCGCAAAACGAATGTGAGCAGCGATTGGCCAAGGCCAACGAAGATGTGCGCAACACAGAGTTATCACTTACACAAAAAGACAATGTGGTTAAAAGTGCCGAAGCTAGCCGAAAGCGTGCTCAACAAGACAGAGATACGGTGCTTAGTGAGTACCAGCAAACCTTGTCAGAGAGAAAGCAGAAGGCGAAAGCAAAGCTCGAGGCTAATCAACAAAGCCAAAAACAAGTAAAAGCGCAATTTGAACAAAGCCGAGACGAAATCAACGACCAGCAAAGAGAAGCTGAGACGGAACATAAGTTTCATTGGCAGCAGCTGATTTCAGATACAGACGCTCGATTATCTCAACTAGACAGCGACATGCGTAAAGCTAGAGAGAGCGCAGCTCAAGATCGCAAAGATATGCAGCACTGGTTAGAGAGTGAATTGAATAATCGAGGTGTTGATGTTGACGAAATTGGCCAGCTTAAAAAGTTGATCAATCAGTTAAAAGAAGATATTGCGCGCACAGAAACTCACCGTCACAAAGTCGCAGACTACGAGCGCTGGTATACCAATGTGTTCACTAAACAAAAAGTGGTGTGGCAAGAAGGGTTGTCTAAAGCTCGCAAATCATTAGGTGAGTCTGAGCGCAGCCTTGCAAGCAAGCAAAGTGCGTATAAAACGAAAAGAGAGCAGTTAAAAGAGCAGCACACACAGCTAGAAAGCACGCTTAAAACCACCACCGAGCACCTTGAGCAAGTTAAAAACTTGAGCAAGTCGTTGGCTAAGCTCACGCTGCAAGCTAGCGATGATACTGCTGAGATTAAGCACGACGAAGTGAGTATTGGCCAGCGCATATCAGAAGTGCAAAGTCAGCTGCAAGAGCGTGACAATCTACTCAGTGATATTCGCGCTTATGTGGAACGATTTGATCAGCTTATTGCGGCGCAGGCCGGCACAGGGCTCTCTGATACGTGGGAACGCGCAAGAGAAGAATGCGCCACAATTAACGCGCATGGCGTCAAAAGTTTTGATCATCGACGCATGGTGTCTCATTTATCACAGCTGCTCAATGTTATTGTGCCTCAAAAGCTGCAAGGGCTCAGAGAGCAGGGCAGGATCTTTGGTGCCGATTTATCTCAGTACTACTTTGTATTGGCAGATATCGATAAGCGCATCGTATCTCAAAGTCGTCGAATTACCCAAGAGGTGGATGGTGAGCTGTTCCTTGATGGTGTGTCAGACTCCGCTGTTAAAATCCGTTCTCGTATCAGTGAACTTGAATTTTGGCCAGAGCTTGAGCAATTCAGAAAGCATTATGAATTCTGGATGGAAGAAGGGGCAAATGAACTGCCTGAAGAAGAGTATGGCCAAAGCATGCGCAGAGTCCTTGATATTCTAGGGCGAGCCGCACTCACAGGTGGTATCAGCAAATTACTCGATATTGAGCTGCATCTGCGGGAAGGAAATAGCGACCTGGTTATTCGAACCGATCGCCAGCTTAATGAGTCGTCCAGTCACGGAATGGCTTATCTTATTTTATGTAAGTTCTTATTGGCATTTACTCGCTTATTGCGTCAAGACGCGGGTGCAACTGTGCATTGGCCTATTGATGAGCTCGGTACGCTACACCAAAGCAACGTGAAAAAGATATTTGATGCGTGTCAGAACAACAACATCAGCGTAGTGGGCGCATTCCCTAATCCAGAGTCAGAAGTACTCACGCTGTTTGAGAATCGGTACCTTATCGACAAAGTGACACGCCAGTTACAAGTGGTTCAACCAAAAGCGAGCAGCATAGCAGCGCGTATAAAAGCCAAAAAGCACAGTGATGCAGTAACACAGGAGCCGTCGTTATGATGACAGAACAAGGTCGCGTGTTAAGCGCATTGTTGCAAGGGACTTTTATTTGCCAAGTTACTGATGAGGAAGCGTGGCGCTTTCTTAAAAGTCGTGACAACGCGGCAAAGCTAGAACCGCATTTAACGCTGCTCAATCGCACTCTCTCAACCACAGCAGAAGGCGAAGTATTTTTTGCCAGCTATTCCACTATTGGTGAGCAAGAGCGCAAAGTGCTTACGCAGCAGTTCCAAGATACGGCGTCTAACCTAGTGCCTCTCATCGAGTGGCTGTTACTAGTTCAGCAGGCCAATGAATCTGATATGCCCATTACTATGGGCAGCGCTATTCGACTCAATGAATTGCAAGGTAGCATTGAAGATACGCCCGCCTACGGCGAGCAATTAGAGAAGATATCTCGTTACCGAATGTTTGGCTCTACCAGCGTTAACGTGGACGGCCAGCTTAAGCAGGTGTTTAAGCGCCTCACTGAGCTAGGCTATTTAATTAAGCCAAACCCAGATAAACAAATTTATTTGGGTACAGGAAAAATTGAACACCTTTATGAAACTTTACGCTTTATTGATGAAACTGAAGCATTGAGCCTGTCTGAGCAAGCGGAGGCTGCGGTATCTCAAGGTAACCTGATATGAGCCAGGTATTACTTCAAGCCGGAACTAAGCTGCTCAATGCATTAGGTCGCCACAGCGACCTGATCATGAAAGCGTATATTAACGGCTCTGTAAAAGAGCAGGATCACAGCAGCAAAGTACTTGAGCAACTTGTTCAACTAGGCGTACTGTGGCGCCCAGAAGCGCAAAGTGAACTGCGTTTAAAAAGTGCTGTACGCACTCTTTTAGAGGGCAGTTTACAAGACGAGAGAAATCGTACGATAAATGCCAACGTTGGGGCATCACTCGCGAGTTTAAAAACCCTGACTGAACACTATAAAGAAGCACTCCATTACAATAAATTCAACGAAGCCGCCGCGCACATGAGCGATCTGACAGAGCACGTTTATCAGCTGTCGGAAACGCTGAGTAATAGTGTAAGAGTAATGTTTAGTCGAATTAATAATGAATTTGGCTATGTCTCTTCGGTAGACGCGAAAATTCGAGAGAATGAGTTAGCACAACAACAAGTTACCGACTTACTTGCGCAACTTGAATGCTTTCGGTTCGATGAGCTCAGTGAAATTGCGGGGTCGAATCGTGAGCTTAGGCATCTGCTGGTGGTATCGCTACAGCAGCGATTTTCGAAAGCCGCCCAAGAGCTCTCGGTTGTGCAAGCACGACTTCTTGATTTACTGGGCCGATTTAGAGAATTTCAAGGCCGAACCCGGCTTCTTAAAGGCTTTCTGTTGCATATGGAGCAACAGCCTGATTTTGCTCCAGGCAATTACGCAAACCTGACCAATGTCCCTGTATTATTTAATCACAGTGCTGCCACAATTTCTCAGGCGGCCGCAGACGTGAACAACGTGGAGCATGAGAGTGATTACCATGACATGGTGGCAACGCTTACGCATATCCACAAAAAACGCGGAACCCAAGATGACGGCAAGCCCGCCGATATTGATGTTACCGAACAAACTACGCTGTCTCTTGAAAAAGAGCCTTTGCAAAAAGCCGTTGAAGCTTATTTTTGTGATGTTATTGACTCTGGGCAAGCAAAGACAGCTTTAGATTATTACGAGCAGCAGCAGCTCGAGTTTGACCCTGAAGTATGGCTTTACCAAGTGATTGGTGGTTATCAGGCGTTAGATGATGAAGAGAAGCAGTTTTTTGCTTTAGAGCCTCACGGCATGAACGATAAGATTTACACCGGTAATTTTTATATTAGTGATATCACATTAGGCTTGCGCTAAACCCTAAAAATATTTGATGGCAAGCGCTTGATATTACTCAGCGGCGTCTCTATTTTAAAAAAATATTTACAAAAAGTTCACGTAGTGAGCTATATAATTTAAGTGGACGTAATCATGCTGTCATCACAGTGTTGTAGCTTTGTACACAGTGATAGCAGCGCCCACGTTAGCTCGGTCAGTGCGACCATATGATGTTCTAAATTATATTTCTACAGGACGTAGAATCGTTGTGGTGCTGGTGCGTACAGTACGAAGAGGAAGATGTTATGCAATTATCAGAACAACAAAGTTTTAACCAAGCCCTTATCCAACTATCTGTTTTGCTTTATCAAGTAGATGGTGTAGTGACATTATCAGAGCAAGACTACCTCAGTGACATTGTGGATACACTTTCATGGGAAAGCCCAATTTGCCCAGAAGCCTTCCTCAATGACACAATTTATCAAACACGAAAGGCCATAGATACGGGAGACGCAGTCTCTTACATGCGCAGCTTGAAAAATGCGCTTTCCTTCGACGCTGATAAAACCCTTGAAGTGGCAATGGCCATAACTGGGGTAGATGGAGAGCGAAGCGAAGCTGAAACCGAGCTTCTTTCACTACTTACTCATAAAGTGCTCGCTAAAGCCCTTGTCTCGGGTAGTGAGACCGTTCAGTAGAAGTGAATCTATACATAAATCGTATCGCTGTGTATTAAAGGCACAGCGGTACAACAACCCCTCCTTTTATGGTGCTTATGCCTCAACATGTTAGCGAAAATAAAATAGGGCAGAGCCTATCAGCATTGGTACTGTTTCCGCTGCTTACGAGCTGTCATTCTTTCGACGATGCTCAAAGCGACGCCAGCTTTAATGCCAGCACTCAACCGTTCCCCACTCAGGTTGCTCCTTTTGATAATTATAAAGAGCAAGTCTTAAACTATTTGAGCGCCAATCGCAGCTTTGTTGGAACAGACAAAAGCGCTGAAATTGCTATGAATATGCCATTTGAGTGCGGGATTTCAGTTAATGATAAAGGCCTGTTTCTCGTACATGGTTTAGGCGACTCTCCGTACTTTTTTAGAGAGCTAGCCGCCACCTTGTGTGAAAAAGGGTTGAGAGTGCGCGTAATGTTATTACCTGGGCATGGTTCAAAGCCTGGCGACATGCTTTCGGTGAGTTACGAGCAATGGCAAGTAGAGACAGATTTTCAGCTTGAACAATTTGCCTCTACGGTTGAGCAGCTTTATGTGGGTGGGTTTTCAACAGGGGCTAACCTCACCACCATTAGCGCCTTTGATAGAAATGATATTAACGGGATGATTCACTTTTCCCCAGCGTTTAAATCTCGTTTTTTCGTATCTAAACTAGCTCCTTATATTGATACGCTTTACCCTTGGCCGAATGTGGAAGCTGAAGACAATCCAAGTCGCTACAATTCTACCGCCATGCCCGGTTTCGCGGCTTACCAAGAAAGCGTGAATGCACTAGCGCGCAGGTTTGATAATGGCAATGGGAATAAAACGTCATTAGATGTTCCCGTGCTAATGGTATTGGCAGAAAAAGACAGTGTTGTAGATACACAACATGTTGCTCAACGCTTTAAAGAAAACTTTACCAATGATAAAAAGTGTCTACTTTGGCAGGGCGAGGAAGCCCCAGACGTATTTATTGATAATCCATCGATGTCTGGGCAGCTGCTTATGCAATCAATGAATTTGCCAGAGGAGCGTATAAGCGCCGCATCGCATATGAGTTCGTTGTTTTCTGCTAGAAACTCGCTGTACGGCACGCAAAGCACATTTAAAATTTGTGATAACGGCCAAGGGAGTGAATCAGAAGCGCGCTGTAAAGAAGGTAAAGCAGGTGAAGACTTATGGTATGGCCCTTGGGGCTATGACGATGAGGATGCCAACCGTGTTTACGCAAGGCTAACCTACAACCCTTACTTTGATGCGATGATAGATAAAATAGTGGCATTTACAAGCGATGAGTCTGCGGGTGATTTTTGCACTCTCTAGAATTTTTGCATTGCCTTTGTTTATCAACACTTCGTTTGTATTGAGTTTTCAGTACACTGCCTAACACCATCCATGGTTGTTGAGCATGGTGTATATTTTGTGCGCTTGATGCATACCCCTGTGCCAATAATCGTATCAGGCTCAAAGTTACCACCTGTTTCTCCCGACCCAGTACCACCACCATTGAATATCGTCTCTTGCGCAATACTTTCAATATTTTTGAGTAAGCAATTCGATACTGCGGATTGCGTCAGATCAACTGGGTGCCCACCACCACCCATGAAAGTAGACAATGGAAAACCATCTACTCTTGATGCTGCTTTATCTAACTCGAATCTAAAGTCCAACTCTCTCTCACCAGATGCGCTTGCATTCCCAACAAATAAGACTTTATAAATGAGTTTGTTATCAGTGCCGCCATATGATTTTTTTACAAAGGAGTCTAAGTTGTTATATTCCCAAGAAATATCGGCACCGCCTGCATCAGCCGATATTTGAACCCCAGCACCGTTAAATCTTACTTCTTCATATACATCGTTCCAGCCTCTTGTGACTATTGTTCGAGCTAAGTTCTTTGTTAGCTCTCGCAGTACATCTTTTTCTGCTGTAGGTTTAAAAATAACGGATGGGTGGTTATTACACGAATTGTCAGCATTAGTGCTATAAGTGTTAGTTTTGTGAGACGGAGAATATCGACTGGATGATAGGTTTTGAGCCGAATTAGAGAACCCATTTATTGCATCACGAAACTCTTTATCTATCTCATAGAATGCTCGAAGGGCAGCTGATTCATTTGCATTGATGCTTTTGTTTTTTACAGTAACTTTTACTGCGTCTGTATATTGGTTGTGATTTGTAGCTTCAATCTCAAACTTGAATGCCTGTGAACTAATAGGGTTAGCCACAATGACAATATTTAATGTCGTGTTGCATTGAAATGTATCATCGAACGTGGGCATACCATTTGACCCTGAAGTACAAGCTATCGGCTTGAACCTCTTTTGGGCTATGTTATACGCGTCGTCGTAATCGCACGTGTCGCAAGAGTACGTTTTTGTCAGTTGGCCAGCAAAAACTTGACTCGATAATAGCCAAACTAGTGATAACAGTATTCTTTTATTGATAACCATTTCCTTATAGGTTTTTACATTTAACAATCATCTGATTAACATTTGGCAATCGTATGATTAACATTGAAGTTATCATGTTTTGCAGATGTTCCGCAAACACTGCGACCACATGACTATAAGATTAACCCTGATGAACTGAAATTTTGTTTTTAAATAAACGAATATAGTGTCTAGGGTTTGTAATGCACATGATTTTTAAAATATTTATCACCATCAAAACAAAAAGGCCGCTCTTCAAGAACGACCTTTCAATTAGCTAAACTTATTTTACTGTTTTATGCTTTTGGGAGTTACGTATGTGGCTGAGCTTCTTCTAATTCCCTTTCAAGCTGGTCACTAGCATCAGCTCTAGGCTTAGTAAATCGGGCTAGAGCAAGATACAGCACAGGAGTGAGGTATAGCGTGAAAACAACCGCAATACCTAGGCCGCCAAATACCACCCAACCAATAGCATTTCTTGCTTCCGCACCAGCGCCAGTGGATAGAATTAATGGAAGCCCACCTAAAATGGTAGACACCAATGTCATCATAATAGGTCTTAAACGTACCGTGCCTGCTTCCACAATAGCATCGTAAACAGAATACCCTTTATCCCGAAGCTGGTCGGCAAACTCAATAAGTAATATGGCGTTTTTCGCCAAAAGGCCAATGAGCATGACTAAGCCAATCTGTGAGTAAACGTTTATTGAAGTACTGGTTAAGAACAATGCATAAACCGCCGCTGCAATACCAAAGGGAACAGTCAGCATGACTACTACTGCACTGTTAACACTCTCAAACTGTGCAGCCAATACCAATAGCACAATAACAAATGCCAGTACGTAGGTAAGTGCGACTTGCTTAGACGTTTCTTCAAAAGTTTGTGCTTCACCTAAAAAGATAAGGCCAATACCATCTGGCAATGTATCTTGAGAAATAGCACGTATTTCTTCAACCACATCACTCAGCGCCTTATCTTCAGGCAGCTCAACTTCAAGCTCAATGGCTCTACGTTGGGCCTGACGCTCCAATTCTGCTGCTACGCCTTCTTCGCTAATGTAGGCCACGCTCGATAGTGGAACTAGGTTGCCATCAGTACTCTTCACGTAGAGGTTAGTCAGATCTGAAGGCGCCATCGTATTTCTATTGCTGGTTTGAAGCATGATGGGAATAGACTGATCGCCTACGTTCAAATCGGCAATGTCATCGCCATTTACCGCGGCGCGTAGTGCACTAGAAATGTCATTTAACGGCACACCAAGCTCTTCAGCACGTCGTCTGTCGATATTCACACGCAGTTGTGGCTGAGTAGGGTCATAACTCACCCGTGGACGGCCTAAATAGGGTAGCTTAGTTTCTATTTCAGTGGCAAAAGTCTGCGCTGCCTGATAAATATTTTCATACGTATCACCGGTTAACGCCATTTCCAAACCGCCGCCTTGTCCGCGAAGATTCAAACTATTTCCGCCAAATGCGTTTCCAGGTGCGCCAGGAATAGCCTGCAGGCCTGGGCGAATTTCATTGACCACATCTTGTAGCGACATATCGCGGTCGTCCCAATGCTTCAGGGGCGCGGTAATAAAGACAATGTTCGGATCCCATTGCCCAACCACGGTGTACATAGAATCTATTGTGCCTTTTTCCACATAAGGAAGCAGCATCTCTTCCATCTTCTCGGCTTGTCTATCCATAAAGTTAAGACCGGCACCGTCAGGACCACGAGCAAAAATGCGTATCGTTCCACGGTCTTCACTAGGCAGTAGTTCATTATCGATATTACCCGATAATATGTAGGCGCCACCGCCGGCTGCTAGACTTAATACACCAACAACCCAACCATATTTTAGCGCTTTTAATAGCGATGATTGATACAGCGAAAGACACGCGTTACCAAATCGGCCAAAGGTGGCGTTAAAAAAGCTTTTGCCGTTTTCTTTTGGCTTTTTGACTGCAAGACGGGCAGTTAGCGCAGGCACCAGTGAAAGGGCAACGAACGAGGAAATGATCACTGCGCCGGCTAATACACCGCCAAATTCTCTAAAGAGTTTACCTGCCGTAGATGGCAAAAACGCAATGGGGATAAATACAGATGCAAGTACTGCGGTTGTTGCCACTACCGCAAAAAACACTTCTCGTGTACCAATCACCGCAGCTGCCCTTGCGCCAAGGCCCATGCTGCGACGGCGCTGAATATTCTCTGACACAACAATAGCGTCATCCACAATCATACCGGTGGCAAGCACAAGCGCTAGCAAGGTCAAAATATTAATGGAAAAGCCCATTGCCCAGATTATTGCAAGCGCACCTGCTAAAGACACTGGAATGGATAGGGCGGGGACGAGCGTTGCGCGCCACGAGCCAATAAAGACAAGTAACGTAACTATCACTAGCGCCACAGTGAGGCTAAGTGAAATAACCACTTCTTTCACCGAGTCACGGATAAATTCGGCGTCGTCTGCGGTGACCACAATATCCATATCAGTAAAGCGTTTGTCTAGTTCACCCACCATTTCAAGCACTTCATCAGAGATTTCAATGGTGTTAGAGCTGGCTTGACGAATAACCCCCAAGCCAATAACCGGCATGCCGTCTAATCGCACCATACTGGTTGAATCTGCTGGGCCAAAATATACGCTTGCTACATCGTTAACCCGTATGTCGCCTGATATAACGATATCGCCAACATCTTGGGCTGATACGGATGTGGCGTCAGCTCGAACAATAAGAGCCTGTTCAGATGATTGAATACTGCCGGCGGGTACATCAAACGGAGCTAAAACAAGCGCGTCGGACACGTCTCTCATCGACAGTCCAAAGCTGGTTAATCGCAGTGGATCGACTGACACTCTAAGCACGCGCTCCCTTTCACCGCGCATGTTAACGTCAGCAACCCCTGGAATACTTAAAAATAAGGGGGCGACATCGGTATTTACTCGTTCGGTGAGTGTTTCCATATCAAGTGTTTTACTCGATATAGCTAAGCTCACAACAGCTTGAGCGTCGTTGTCAGCGCGAATAATGGCAACCTGTTCAACATCTTCAGGAAGCTGTCGCTGTACGCGGCTTACTGACTCACGGGTTTCGTTCGCGGCGTCCTCTAGGTTAACACCAGGGCGGAACTCAACACGAATACGGGCCGAGTTTTCTTCGCTTTGCGCTGAAATGTTTTTTACACCACTTACCCGCGCTACCGCACCTTCAAGGCGACTGGTTACTTCTGCGTCAACCGTTTCAGGTGATGCACCAGGGAATGTCGCTGTAACTGTTACTCGCGGCGTATCTACATCAGGAAGTTCGCGAACCTCAAGACCGCTTAACGCTGCAAACCCAGCAATAGCGATGAGCAAATTTAAAACAACAATAAGTACTGGACGTCTTATCGCTAGCGATGGAAGGTCGTTTGCCTGTGAAGAAAGTTGTTTATCACTCACCGGCTGGCCCCCCGGCTATTTCGGTAGTGATAGATTGGCCAGTTCTCAGGCGCTGTACACCCTCAGCAATAAGTGTGTCACCATTAGTGATATCACCCGATACCAATATTATGCCACGAAGACGTTGATGAACACTTACGTCTAATTTTTGTGCTTTGCCATCTACCGCAAGCCAAATGTAAGCACCAGTGGCACCCCATAATAAAGCTGATTCTGGAACTGCGGCAAATCGGTCGCCCTCAATGGAAAGATTAACTCGAAAACTCATGCCTGGTCTGAATTGATCAGATGAATTGTCCAAAAGAGCTCGTGCTCGTAGTGTTCTGTCGGTTTCATTGATACGCGAATCTACCTGCGCAATCTCTGCTTTCACGCTTTTTTCTTTATCACTCCACGGCTCCAAGGTAACCTGCGGACCATCTAGCAATACTGCTAGGGCTGCTTCGGGGGCCTTAAAGTTAACAAACAGCTTGCTACGATTGTCCAGCGTGGTGATCATCGTCTGCTCATTAATACGGTCGCCCACTTCCACGTCGGTAAAGCCAACAACGCCGTCAAAGGGCGCAACAATACGACGGTCTTCTAAATCTGTCTTTGCATCTTCTAACGCGACTTCTGCTAAATCACGCTGTGTCTTGGCAAGGTCAAGTTCATTTACCGGGATTGCCCCTTTTTTGTAACTCGATGCAAGACGTTCGACGGTACGCTGGGCGTCAGCTAGGGTAAGTTCAGCGCGCTTTAATGCAGTTTTTTGTCTGCGGTCGTCAAGGCGAACAAGTACTTTTCCTTCCTCGACATTTTGACCGGGCACAAAATTAATCTCAGTAACCTCGTCGGCTACAGCGGAATAAAGCACGATAGACTGCACTGCTTCAGCGCTACCTACCGCCTCAACCTTGCGAGTCTCGTTCATGAATTCGATAGGTTTTGTTACAACCAACTTGGCTTGTCGGTCACCCATGTATTGACCGTGTGCGAACGGCATAAACAAAAATAAAGAAAAAAGACCAATCCATGTCTTCATTGTGCGAACCACTGACTTGTTCATTTTGTAACCCATTAGTTATAAGTTTTTTGTCTTTTAATTAGACTTTTGGCTAGTGCAAATTTATACCGTATAGCACCATAGGCGGTTCAGCTAAGCAATTGCAGTTCAGCGTATTCCCTATACAGGGTATCGCTTTTCATCAAAGAGGCATGATCCCCGGTGGCCACTATGCTTCCTTTATCCATTACAACAATGCGGTCGGCGTGTTGAACCGTTGCTAGTCGATGAGCAATCACAATGCTGGTTTTCCCTTCCATTAAGCGGTTAATTGCCTGTTGAACCATTCGCTCACTCATGGCATCGAGGGCACTGGTTGCCTCATCAAGCAGTAAAATAGGTCGGTCGGCTAAAATAGCCCTAGCAATGGCAATACGTTGTTTTTGCCCACCTGATAATTTAATTCCGCGTTCACCAAGCTGGGTGTCGTATCGGTTATCAAGGGCATCAATAAATTCATGGGCGAAAGCGAGCTTTGCCGCTTTAACCACATCCTCATCAGTGGCTTCGGGTTTTCCATAGCGGATGTTGTCCATCACAGAGCGGGCAAATACCACGGGCTCTTGGGTTACTACGGCTATTTGATCACGTAATTGTGCTAATGGCAGGTTGTTGATGTTGGTTTCGTTAAATACAACGCTGCCTGATGAAGGCTCATAAAAACGCATAAGAAGCTGAAATAATGTCGTTTTGCCTGCGCCGCTAGGGCCAACCAGCGCCAGTTTTTCTCCAGCGCGGATATTGAGGTTGAGGTTAGTAAACAGTGCTTTACTACTTGGGTAGCTAAAACTGACGCTGTTGATGTTTATAGCAGGGGATGCGTTTTCCGCTAATGTGACAACCGTTTCTTCATTGTCTGTATTACTTGAAGGGGGCTGAATATCTGATTCAGCTTGGATAAGTTGATAAAGACGCTCGCTGGCGCCCACGCCGCGCTGCACTTCTCCTATAACTTCACTTATTGTAGCGACGCTGCCACCAGCCATTACTGCATAGAACAAAAAGGCGGATAGTTCACCGACGGACATTTGCCCTTCTAGCACTTGGCGTGCGCCAACCCATGCGATAAAAATAATCGCCGTCATGCTTAAACACATTATGCAGCCAATAAGCAGCGAACGATAATGTATTCGGTGTTCAGCGGCACCCATGGCAGCCTCTACTCTTGAGGCAAAATGAGAGCGTTCTTTATTTTCTGCCGTATAAGCCTGCACTGTCATGATTTCATGAAGACTCTCATCTATGTGTGAGCCTAGGTCTGCCACTTTGTCTTGACTAATTTTGGCAAACTTCCTGACTTGTGGAGCAAGTACTTTAATAGGCACTAATACCGCAGGTACTGCCACAATAACGCACAGCGTTAACAAGGGGCTCGATATACCCATTAGAATCAGAGCACCAATGAATGTAATCACAGAACGCAGAGTCATTGACAGGCTCATACCAACGACGGTCTGGATAACCGTGGTATCACTGGTAAATCGAGAGATAACCTCACCGGTTCTCAATTCGGCAAAAAACGACGGGGGCAATGACAGCAAATGAGAATAAACCTGGTTTCTTATATCCGCGCTTACTCTCTCACCTAGCCATGTCATTAAATAGAAACGAGCATAGGTAGCAATACAGGCTACCAAGGTTATACCTAGTACAACAACGGTTGCCTGATTCAGCGTATCAGAAGCGTTGTCCACAAACCCGTTGTCGATAGCATATTTGATCCCTTGGCCAAGCATTAGCCAAGCAACAGCGGCCGTGAGCAAGGCGACAACTGCACCCGCTACTCTTTTTTTGTAATGGCTTAAGTGAGAGCCAATCCAATGCAAAACCTGTTTAGTGGACACTTCATCAAGTGGAGTCGTCAAAATAGCCTCTTTTTAAAAAACTTCGGGGGGTTGTTCACGTTGCTCTGCAGTCGCAACATGCGGCGCAGTAGAATTAAGTATACGTGTTAATGGCCCCAGTTGATTTGCACATGCGACTACATTTGCAGTAAATCAGTTGGATGGGAATTGGCCCCTAGGGCGTGTTGAACTTTGCTGTACGTTTTTGCAGCGGTCTGTGAGCTATTTATCCTGCGTTAAATGGTTTCGATTTAGCCCACTAGACCTTCAACCATTCGCCTTGTCTAAATAGCTCACAGACCGCTGTCCGAAGGGGGCGTTATGGAAGCATTTTACTCTTTGTCGCCGCTTTTAGGAACAAAGTACTTGTTTGCTGCTGTCAGCGTTGTCTCAGGTTTGCTTACATGTTGAATGTAACCCGCGCTAAAACAATCTTGGGTGTGGAAGGTGTTTAGTTTATGCTACAAAAAACAAATAAGGTTGCAGACACTTCTGTGTTAAACCTTTCACTTATGGAGCACCCTGGTGAATTTTATTGAGCCACTATTTCAAAAAGTCCAGCGAATGTGGGTGGGGTTTGTAGAGCTACTTCCGCTACTTGCAATTGCACTCGTGGTTCTCATCATCACATGGCTGATGGCTCGAATTCTCACTGCTGTCCTAAAGCGGTCTTTAAAAAACTCGAAAATCCGCCGTTCATTGTGCGAATTATTCGCCAGTCTTATAAAGGTAACGGTATGGACGGTGGGCTTTCTCATTGCCATTACTATTATATTTCCTAGTCTCACCCCAGCGAAGTTACTTACCGTATTAGGGTTGGGCTCTGTAGCAGTAGGCCTCGCGTTTAAAGATATTTTCGAGAATTTTTTTGCGGGAATATTGATTATGCTACGCAAACCCATGCGTATCGGAGATTTCGTTGAATGCGAGAGCATTAAAGGGAAAGTTGAAAAAATAACGGTTCGAGAAACCTATCTTCGCAAAACGGATGATCAGCTCATCATCGTTCCCAATAGCTTTCTGTTTAAAAACCCGGTCTATGTGCTCACTGACCTGTCACTTCGTCGCTTTGACCTTGTTGTTGGCGTTGCCTATGGTGAAGATGTCGACACTGCCCGTGAAGTTATTCGTAGCGCATTAGAAGGGCTCGACGATATAAATCAACAGCAAGGTGTTGAAGTTTACGCCCGTGAATTCAATTCATCGTCTCTCGATTTCACCGTTCGCTGGTGGGCAAACTCACGACCTATCGATATGCATAAAAGTAGGGATATCGTTGTAACAGCAATTAAGAAAGCGTTAGACGAAGCAGGTATTGAAATTCCATTCCCTTATCGCACGCTTACGTTTAAAGAGCCGCTGCCGCTTAGCAATCACAATGATAATGAACCTGTATGATGGCAGCAGATGCTATTACTCACCTATTTAATCGCTTATATTAAATAGGTGAGTTGACTGTTTCACCTAACCGTAAGGATGCTAAAAGATGACACCAAAGATGAATAGAAAAATAAAAAAGGTGGCTAGCCTAACAATCGCTACAAGTTTTTTGTGCGCAATTAGCTATACCAGTATGGCCGATACCGCAACTGAGAAAAAAATCACGCAGTACATTGACCAATCTCTTGAGCAGTCAAAGACAACGTTAGAAAAGACGGTGAACATCAATAGTGGCACAATGAATTTTGACGGTGTTAAAAAAGTTGGCGCTATTTATCGGTCTGAATTTGATGCAATGGGCTTTGACACCCAGTGGGTTGATGGCGCCGAGTTTAATCGAGCAGGGCACTTGGTAGCCAGCTACGGTAATACAGGGCCGAAAATACTGATGATTGGTCATTTAGACACGGTATTTGCAAAAGATGATGCATTTCAGACTTACCGCCCTGTAGACGAGACTCATATTGCTGGCCCTGGTATTACCGATATGAAGGGTGGGGATGTGATAATTATTGCCGCCTTGCAGGCGCTCAAAGCACTCGACCTGCTAGATAAAGTGAGCATAAAAGTAGTGATGACTGGCGATGAAGAAAGTAGTGGGCGTCCACTTTCATTATCGAAAAAAGCGCTAATTGATGCAGCTGTTTGGGCAGACATCGCATTGGGTTTTGAAGATGCTGATGGCGATATTAAAACCGCAGTAGTTGCTCGGAGGGGGTCAATAGGATGGCAGTTAGATGTGGCGGGTAAACCTGCTCATTCTTCTCAAATATTTACCGACAGCATAGGTTATGGGGCTATTTTTGAAACTGCGCGTATCTTAAACACATTTCGAGAAGAACTAGCCGGTGTTGGCAACATCACCTTTAATCCAGGGTTAATTGCGGGAGGAACCGAAGTAGAGGTTAAGGCCGAAAATTCTATTGTTCAAGGCTTTGGAAAAACAAATGTGGTAGCCAAAGAGGTGACTGTAAAAGGTGGAATTCGCACACTGACCCAAGATGAGCTCACTAAAGCAAAGCGTGTGATGCAAGACATAGTGACTAACAATTTAGCGCACACGTCGGCAACGCTTACCTTCGCTGAAGGGTATCCACCAATGGCGCCAACCGAACAAAATTACGCTCTTTTAAAAATGTATAGCGACGTGAGTGAGTCGTTAGGCTACGGACCGATTGCGCCAGTAAACCCGCGCAATGCAGGGGCGGCTGATATTTCATTTGCCGCAGACCATGTCGACATGGCTATAGATGGCCTCGGATTGATGGGAGATGGCGGCCACACGAAAGATGAAGTTGCCGACATGTCTACATTTGCTCAAAACATTCACAAGGCAGCTGTGCTCATATATCGATTAAGCGAACAAGGCCCCCCAAAACACGTCACCCCAAAACAAGGCCCCCCAAAACAAGGCACCCCAAAATAGGTCGTGCATCTTGTTCAAAAGTGAGTGTAGACCTTTAGTGCACCACATTACTTAACGTGTAAGTTTGACCCAAAATTCAAGCGGGCCGCAAGACCGGCATTACAGGCCCGCTAAATCCCATTTATCCCGCATTATTACTTGCATTCGAACACCACATCCGTATAATTCGCCAGCCTTCTATCAGGCGCTTACTTTTTGCGCGTGATAAGAGGGTTTAAGTTAACGGTAACGCTACAACGAGTTCGAGGCATTTTATGGTTACTATTCGTTTACAGCGTGGTGGCGCGAAAAAGCGTCCATTTTATCAACTAGTGGTTGCTGATAGCAGCCGTGCAAGAAACGGTCGTTTCATTGAAAACATCGGTTTCTTCAACCCAACTGCACAAGGTCAAGCGGAACGTCTTCGCATCGATCTTGAACGTGTAGATTACTGGGTTGGCGTAGGCGCGGGCTTATCAGATCGCGTATCTAGCTTGGTAAAAGAAGCGAAAAAATCTGCAGCGTAAGCTGTTTTAACTGGTGAGTATAGATGAGTCTAGCGTCTGACAAAGTGATTGTTGGCAAAATTGGAGCGCCTTACGGCGTTAAAGGTTGGGTCAAAATCAACAGCTATACAGAAAAGCCAGAGGGCATTTTCGAGTACACGCCTTGGTTTCTTGGTGAAGAAAAAGAATGTTCGATTGATCAATGGCGAACGCACGGCAAAAGCCTAGTTGCAAAGATTGAGGGTGTAGAGAACCGAGATGATGCTGAACGCGTCAAAAACTTGGATATTTACATTAACGCTTCGCAACTTCCCGACTTGGGCGACGATGGCATTTACTGGCGAGAGCTCACCGGCATGAAAGTGGTAACTACGCAAGGTTACGACTTAGGTGTGGTGAAAGAGGTATTTAACACAGGTGCTAACGACGTTATTCACGTTAAAGCTAATGTAGGCGATGCCTTTGGTCAAAAAGAAAGACTTGTGCCTTTTGTATTCGACGAAGTCGTACACGAGGTAGATAAGGAAGCGAAGGTCATTAAAGTTGACTGGGACCCGGGGTTTTAAGTGACACCGGAAAAGTGGTTCGGAGTTATTAGCCTTTTTCCAGATATGTTTTCCCCATTTACCCAACAGGGTGTAATAGGTAGGGCAGTTAAATCTGGTAAGTTATCGGTTGATACCTTCAACCCCCGTGACTTTACTCATGATCGCCATCGTACAGTAGACGATCGCCCCTACGGAGGCGGACCCGGCATGCTTATGATGGTAAAACCGCTAACTGACGCAATACACGCTGCCAAGAATATTGGCGGTGAAAACAGTAAGGTGATCTACTTATCACCCCAAGGAAAACCCCTTGATCAGGCTGGCGTTAAACGCTTGGCCAGTATCGAACGCACAATTTTAATTTGCGGTCGATACGAAGGAATCGACGAACGCGTAATCGAAAGCCACGTAGATGAAGAAGTCTCCATTGGTGATTATGTGTTAAGCGGTGGAGAACTTCCGGCGATGGTCTTAATGGACGCAGTTGCCCGATTGGTTCCCGGCGTGCTAGGGCATAAAGCCTCAGCAGTAGAAGATTCCTTCACAGACGGTCTTTTGGATTGCCCGCACTATACGCGGCCAGAAGTACTAGAAGGTCAAAAGGTGCCCGAGGTGTTATTAAGTGGTGATCACGAAAAAATTAGGCAGTGGCGACTGATGCAGTCTTTAGGTAGAACTATGCAACGTCGCCCTGATTTGTTAAATCACCTAGCTCTGACTGAGGAGCAGATGCGTTTGCTTGAATTATTCCAAGCGCAGCTGCGGCGAGATGACAGTTAACTAGGACGAGAGGATATGATGAGCAAAGTCAGTCAAGATATCATCAAAAAAATTGAGCAAGCACAGCTTAAAACTGATGTACCTGAATTTGGTCCAGGTGACACAGTAATTGTTAAAGTTCGCGTTACCGAAGGTGACAAAGAGCGTCTTCAGGCTTATGAAGGTGTTGTTATCGCTAAGCGTAACCGTGGTCTGCACTCGTCTTTTACCGTACGTAAGATTTCTAGCGGCGAAGGCGTTGAGCGTGTGTTCCAAACACACAGCCCGCAAATCGCTTCTGTTGAAGTTAAACGTCGCGGTGCGGTTCGTCGTGCTAAGCTTTATTATCTACGTGAGCGTTCAGGTAAATCTGCACGTATCAAAGAGAAGCTTAACTAAGATTATTAATTCTTGCGTTATTGTTAACTTCGAAAAAACCCGCCTTGTGCGGGTTTTTTTGTGGCCATTAAAAATTAAGATGTGAGTTTTAGGTTTGACAAGCGGGTAGCCGAGTTATAGCTTCAATATATGGTTAGTTAATTTTTGAAGCACTGAACCATTGTTTAATTTATCAATAAATAGTCTGTATCACTGTTTCGCGAAACCTAGCGTGGTCCTTCGGTTAGGTAAAAGAAGGCACAAAGCATGTTTAGCCATGTTGTTGCTGTTCGCAAATACTTCCCTTTTAAGTGCAACCAACGACATATCCCCAAGCGTTGTCACTGCCTACACCTATCATCTAAAACCTCCTTACATCATCGACGAAAAATTGAAGTCAGGTTTGTATTTCGATTTGCTCTCATTGATAAGTGACGATGAAATCGAATACAGACTCGCCTACATGCCCAGAAAAAGAATAAATAAACTGCTTGAGCGGGGTAATCTAGAGGGCGTCATTTTAGGTGTGAGTCCCCATTGGTTCTCAGACAGTCAGCAAAGTAAATACCTATGGACGTCAGCGTTTATAGAAGACAGGGACGAAATTATATCCCACGTTGATACGCCGTTTGAGTTTCGTATCGATACGCTAAGTGATAAAACCATGGCTGGTGTGAGAGGGTTATTTTATGTTGGGCTTAACAAAGCAGTGGTAAGTGGACGGTTGGAGCGATTTGATACTGAGTCTGCAGAGCAAATAATCGATATGGTCTATCATCAAAGAGTCGATTTTGGTGTAGTTAGTAGAAGCACCTTAGAGTATCTACATGAAAAAACCAAATATATAGATTCGCTTCATATCTCAACTATCCCTCATGAGAGCTATTTAAGACACGTGCTAGTGCCAAAACACTTAAGCCCCGTTGCAGCGCATGTAAATAGAAGGCTAGGCACTCAACTGAAAACCGAGGCATGGCAAAAAATGATGAGTCACTACTCATTGAGTAAAAGAAAGTCCTTGAGTATAGGAAGGTCATTGAGTAAAGGAAAGTCCTTGAGCATGGCAGAGTCGTTGAGTATAAATGAATCACAGAGCTTGGCGGAATCATTGAGCATAAATGAATAATCTACCATGTCTGAAACAGAAACTTACTTTAAAGGACAACACGACCTAAATGCGGTGGAGAAAAGTCACAGCGCCTTTCCCCAGCCACTCTTATTTATTTTGTCATAAGCGATAGCGATTCAATAAGGGGTTTGTTTTCGGTGTCTATGGTATGAACAATATGTTTGTGCAACCGTTTTTTGTGTTCACCGAAAATACCACGCTTTTTATCAAATGTTTTTGCGTATTCCACTGCCCCAAGCATTAACGCCTCTTGGCTGTCATAGGCTTTTTCTATGACATGGTCTTGCTCGAGTTCTAGACCAGACACTCGTCGACCCGACAGTTTCATCTCATTAAAACGGTAATAAGGCATGGCCTTTTTTACAAACTCAATCATGCCGGGTAAAAAGGGGATAGATAAATCAACTTCGGGAAAACAAAAGAACCCTTTGTCTGAACGCATAAAACGAAAGTCACATGCACAAGCAAGAATGGCTCCATTGCCAAAAGCATGACCGTTAATGGCGGCGATCACAGGTAGGGGAAACAACAGTAAGGTTTTAAATACGTCATCCATACTATGCATAAACGCTTTAATTTCATCAAACTGCTGCGCCTTCATTGCAGGCATTAACCAATCGGTATCTATACCTAAACTAAAGCATTTTTCATCATTTGATGTGATGACCAGTGCTTTACAGGAGGTGTTCTCGATAACGCGCTGTAAGCTTTTTAACATGTCCTGAGCATAGGCGGGATTGTGTCGGTTCTCACCATTTTGCATCAATAGAATGGCCACATCACCATCATACGTTAACGCTATATTTTCCATTCGTAGTCTCTTTTACTTTATTGTTTACCATATTCTTCTATAAATATAAGCAAATGAAAAATTTAACCTAATGATATTTACTCATTGATGCACGCAAACCACTGCAGTCTTATTGTAAATTTGCACAACGGGACGCTGGGCAACCACCACGCATAAGAGCGAGCTCACGTTACGGGCTCACGTTACGGGCTCATTTTACGAGCACGAAATACTAGCAAGACGGTTGCCGGTCTGCGGTAGGTGCTAATGAAATGGACGGGTCCCAAATACGCTGCCAAATAGACTGCATGTCGCTTAAGTCGGGCCGTTCACTGAATTTTTCAAATGAACCCACCTCAACGCCTGAATCCGTTTGTTCGGCAACCTTAAAGTTAAACGCATAGGCACATTCTACTCCCATTCTTAAGTCTGAGAGAATGATGTCATCATTTTGTAATCGCACAGAATATAACCCCTTGGTAAACCATTGTAAGCGTTTTATGCCCCATTCAGATTGCACGGGAATAAGTAATTTAGGGGCGGTAGGGTAGGCGTCAATACTGACATCCTCTACCGCATCAAAAACAGAGGTATAGATTTCATAATACTTGTCTTCAGCGACTACCACGATACGCCACAACAGTGTTGTGAGCGGCGCAGGTGTACTCATGTAGTGCTGTGACTGAATACCTTGTTTGGCTAACGCCGATTCAACGTTGTTATCAATAATAAGTTTGCCAATAAGTGACCAACCTAAATAGATGCAACTTACAAGTAAACCGAATGCATTGGCTCGCGCTTTTGTTATGTTTTGAATCTTGGGCAATAACACCATGATTAAGCCAACAAGCAACGGAACAGTGACAAATGGGTCGATAATGAAAATATTCGATATGGCAAAAGGATATTCGGTTATAGGCCACAACAACTGAGTACCATAAACCGTAAAGCTATCCAAAACCGCATGAGTAGACAAACACAGAAACACCAACCAAAACCAACGATGTTTGAATCTTGATGTGTCTTTGTGAATGTGTGTGAGTAACCACACAATTAAGGGGCTGATAAGCAAGTGGACTAACAGCGAGTGGCTAAATCCGCGGTGGTAGGTAAATGCTTCAACAGCACCCTCGTAGGGTAAAAAAACATCTAAGTCCGGAACGGTGCCAAGTATTGCGCCCCATAAAGCGGCCTTTCTACCCACTTTGTTTCCAAGTACCGCATAACCAACTGCGCCACCTAATGCCGCTTGTGTGAGAGAGTCCATATAGCCCACTTAATTTCTAATTTTATACTCATACGACATGAGCCCCTCATCAGGCCAATTTTCTTATAAAGCAGCCAGATCTTTTCGAGTAAGTATCACATTTGGAGCAAGTCTCACATTTTCAATAGCGTTAGGTTTTTATCTTCTTAGCCTGGGCATCTTTGTTTATTGTAACCGCAATATCACCGTTTAACTTAACTAACACATCAGTGCCCTATCAGCCTATATCACTGACATACTAATCTCATACCACAGAAAACCCGTAAGCTCACAGTTGGTTGATTTATACTCGCCGTGGGTAATAAAACACCAGTTTGACCCTTCATTCGCATCCCATCTAACCTAGATCAAAGTATTATGCGTTATTGCTTGCTTCCTTAGTGGTTAATTGTTAAAAAGTCAACGACGTTAAAGAAATATAGAAAAAGCTGGTTGTACAATAAGGTTTACATGCAGGTTGCATACTCTTTTGGCGTTTAATATTTTTTTTCATTTTTTAGTTAAGAGAGCTTTCCATGATAAAGGACACTGTTAATAATGTTCACGTAAGTGCAGAAGATGTGCTTATTACTCCCGATGCGTTAAGTGCTGAACTGCCTGTTTCAGACAAAGCGTTAGCGGCTATCTCAGATTCACGCCAAATTATTTCAGATATTATCCATCGACGTGATCATCGTATGCTTGTGGTATGCGGCCCTTGCTCTATCCATGATGTTGAAGCGGCTAAAGAGTATGCGTTGAAGCTAAAAGAGCTTCACGAATCATGCAAAGACACGCTATTTATTGTGATGCGGGTTTATTTTGAAAAGCCTCGCACTACGACAGGCTGGAAAGGTTTAATTAACGACCCACATATCGATGGCACGTTCGATATTGAAACTGGCTTACGCAAAGCCCGAGAACTTCTAATTTGGTTAGCAGAATTAGAGCTGCCGGTTGCAACCGAAGCACTCGATCCTATAAGCCCTCAGTACCTTGCTGAACTATTTAGCTGGTCAGCCATTGGTGCACGTACTTCAGAGTCGCAAACTCACCGTGAAATGGCGAGTGGCTTATCCATGCCAGTGGGCTTTAAAAACGGTACAGACGGCGGTTTAGGCATTGCTATTAATGCACTCAAATCAGCTGCATCTGGGCATCGTTTCATGGGTATTAATAAGCAAGGCCAGGTAAGTATCATTGGCACTAGCGGAAACCCGGATGGTCATATTATTCTTCGCGGCGGTAAGCAGCCTAATTACGACTCTGTTTGCGTTTCTGAGTGTGAACTTGAGATGCAAGATGCGAATCTTACGGCAGGTTTAGTGGTTGATTGCAGCCACGCCAACTCTTCAAAAGATTACCGTCGTCAGCCTTTAGTGGCGCAAAATGTGGTCAATCAAATTTTGGAAGGTAATCAATCTATTATCGGCATTATGCTTGAGAGTCACTTAAAGCCTGGCAATCAAAAAGCAGAAGGTAAGAAGTACGAGGAGTTAGACTACGGTGTTTCAATTACCGATGGCTGTATTGATTGGGAAAGCACTGAAAACCTCATATCTCAAACCAGAGATAAATTGATAACTGTGCTACCCTTACGTCAAAATAAGCGCACAGTAGCATAACGAATTACTAGGGCGTGTTGATCTTTGCTGTACATTTTTGCAGCGGTCTGTGAGCTATTTAGACAAGGCGAATGGTTGAAGGTCTAGCGGGCTAA
>NZ_JQFW01000016.1 GCF_000753865.1 Alteromonas sp. LOR
TAGTCCAATTTGTGGTACTCTCCCCCAACAACGTAATGCGAGTGACTCACTGGGTCGTTTGCTTTTTTCAGCGGTACACTTACGTTATCGTTGTTTGCTCCGTTCGATCCAGTCTCATTCAGGGCGTTGCCCCCTGAACACAGCGTTGAACGTCTGCTGATTGTCTGTTGCCGACTGTCAGAGCAAGTCTAGACCTTTAACACAAAATGTCAGATTAGATATGAGCCACTACAGCTTAGGGCCGTATTTTTCTTTTAACTCTTGGGTTTTGTCGTCAATCACTATCTTACACTTGGCGTCACTTTTGTGCTCAATATTGTCGCCTAGATTAAGTTTACGCTGATTCTCAAGCTTAAACTTAAACACCAGGTGAGTAACTTTGCGGCCTTTGTTTTTCGTGCTGAATTCAACTAGGAAGTTAGATTTAGTGTTTAATTGCTCGATAGCTGGTTCAACAACATATCGCTTAAGATCCTTGAATGCAGGGTACTTCTCAGGTATTCCAAGTAATTCTTTAAACTCTTGAAGCGATAATATGCGAAAGCCAGTATCTTTATAACGATAAAGAACCTCGTACAATCTTATCGCGTGTGACGTATCAAGCTTAGCAATATTACGTAATTGATAACTCTTAAAGCCATTACGCAGCTGACTAAGACCCAGGTGCACATCTTCGCCCCACTTAAAACTTACGGCGCCTTCGCCTTTGAGCTTTTTCCCCCGTTTCTGTAACCAGACCGCTTCAATTTCCTCATCTTTTTCTTTCCATTTCACGCTCGAATTCCAGAGGCGATCTAGAGAGTTATAAAGATGTTCATAAGCGTGTTGAGCCGGTAACTCCAGAGCCTCAGCGAAATCTTTAGCTGCAATTTTCATTTCTTTGGGCAACGGTTCACGAGGATCCACTTTGCTAATTGCATACAACACAAGCTTATGGGCCATTGGGTTCAGATAGCTGCCCTTTGAATCCAGCAGCCCCAGTGATTTTGTAATCGTCAATTCACAACTCATGGTGGAAAACCTTTTTTTGATTTCTACTTTAATCGAGTATAACCCCTAAAGTGGAATAATCAATTTCTCTTTCCACTTACCCTGTGGATACGACCCCAGATGTTTCCACCATAGACCCCAGATGTTTCCACCATAGACCCCAGATGTTTCCACCATAGACCTCTGAAGGCCACGTATAACAAGGGCTACAGAGGCGCTATTTAACAAGTTATTTAACAAGTTATTTAATATAAGAGCGAAATCTCAAAAAAATCATTTTTTAGTGAAAACAGGATCTAAATTTAGATCCTGCAGAAATGAGAAAAAGCGAAAAGCAAAAGAGCGTTTTGGCAATGTGTGTGTATACAAATGATGTTTAATCAACATCATCAGACACGCTGTGAGCTACTGTATGACGTTTTAACAACCAAACTCATGCAAGTTCACACATAGTAGTTAAAATGGGCGTAGACAATCACTCATGCCTTTTTTTCATAATTAAAGAAAATTTCTAAGTTATTACGCAAGTAATATTGAACATCATCAAGTAATTGAACTGTTCTTACGTTATCAGTTAAGTGATAACACTGAGTATGTTCGTCTTGAAATACTTCTGCGTCGTCAGTTGTAAATCTTATAAGCTCGACACTACCGATCCGGGAAACATCAAAAGGGATATTTGCCCCATCGTTGCCGCTGACTATCAACGTTTGTTTCTTTTGGCCTTCTTCAAAAATCATTATCCACCCCTTAAAGTTTTTTCGATTCGCAAGCTTTTTCATAGCCAAACGCCCCGCAGGGCCGTCGGAGACGCTCTTTCGCTCTTAAAATAAAAAATATATACGTTGCATATAAAATAAACTAAAATGGTAGAGATAGCAAAGTTAGATACGTAACAAACCATTTTGTTACTATCCCACTTTCTCTCCGAGTAAAGATGAGATAGTTTGCAAAATGGCTCTGCGAGGCTGGTTGATGTCTACCGTATTATTCAAAACAATTCGTACACCGCGTTCGCAAGTTAATAAAGCAACAGCTTTGATCAAACATGATCTGTTACTTGATGATGTGAATAAGCGAAAACAGAATCGTAATACTACTGATTCGATTCTTAACACTTACAAATTTCGGGGTGAGTTACTTGAAACTGTTGAGCAAAGAAAATCAGCTTTGCAAGAGATCGAAAAAGTAATCTTTTCAAAAAAGTCAGATCTTGCTCCCGAGTTCGACTTTACTAAATATAGTAAAACTAAAGCAAAAATAAAGCGGTGGTCACAAGCTGAAAACATCGATGACGATGAGAGAGTATTGTTTAAAAAAATACTCTCAGTAATTGATGACAAAGACAGTCATTTCGACACACTTTTTACAATAGAATCGCTCAAAGCGTTGGGTAAAATAAAGCGATACAATGATAAAAGGCGAGCTATCGAGACGATAGGCCAGCTGCACAACGAACGCAAAAGCTTGAGCATAGATGAAAGTTCAAAACTCAACACGGGTATCGAAAGTGTCATTCTCAAAGTGCCAGCGCACAATGAGCAGAAGCTCAGTGGTGCTCAATTAGAAAGTTTGTTAATTCAATTCTACCAAGAGAACTACCCGGACTATCCGATTTTGCTTAGCGTCGTACACCGCGATGAAGGTACTGAACATGCACACCTTACGATTCATGCACAAAATCAAAAGACGCTCAAATATGACTTTGTGCAAAATCAGTATGAGAGCGTGAAAGACTCTATACAAGTCGATACTGAATTACCCGAGCGTTACTCAGATATCGAAAACACTAAGGTTTTAACGGCGGTGGGGGAGGCGATACAAAATAAATTTTATCGCTTTATCAATGAAAATCAGAACATCGTTAAATTTGAGAAAAAGCAGTACATCGATGCTGAAGCAAAAGCAGCGGAACGTGAAATAATAAAACGCGATACATCAAAAAGAATGGCAGATCGTGAATTCAATACTGCAAATTATTACGCTTTGATAAAAAACAAGCTTGAGCAAGAAGCCCTGATGGCAAAAGAGCACACCGAAGAACTTGAACAGCATCAAGTCATGGCTGAAGCAGCACTCGACGTGAAGCTACGTAAATTAAAAGGTGTTGAACAAGACTTATCTAAATCTCAAGAAAGCGTTACAGGTAACGCTAAAACCATTGAGCAACAAGAAAAACGACTTAATAACATTCAGGCCAGTATTCAAAACGCTAAGAATGCGCTTAGAGAACTAATGGTAAATGCTACAAATTACGCACATAGCGTAAAAGAAGAAACGCTCAGGAATATCAAAGCTAATTTTAAGACCCTGCAAAAGTTACCCGGCACTTTTGCCCAGGAAGGGCATCACCAGGCTCGTGAAATGCAACCAACCGACCAGCAAAAACAAGACATTGATAATGCGTATGCTGAAAGATTTAAGCCCTAGACGGAACGCTTAGGTGGATTAGTCGTCACTCAACCTGACACTTTCACAGGTAGAGCTAGACCTAATCTGACAGTCCCTTGTGTACGTATACCGGACATTTGCTCCATGAAAGAATAACAATAGCAATGTGTAATTTGTTAAGAGGCAAGTTGATTTAGACACTCCAATCCGAGGTGGAAGTTTTTCAGCCTTTGAGGTAATAGGCTTCTTTGGGGGGTATTTTTTTATTTTTATTAGTATTTGTAGTTTTACTTTTGCAAATAGCGAAAAGGATATTTCATTGGCTAAAAGTATAGCAAACTTTGCATATAACAAACTGCTCAAGTTCGCAGCAAAAGACGCTGCGGGACAGTTACTCGCTGGCTTCGCCAACAGCACTCGCAACTGCCCTTTAGCAGGGCGTTGATATGATTCCCGCTGTCAATGAGCATGACGATATACCCGCCGACTTCTTTCATTAGCGTTGTGGATCTGACTGGCGCCTGATACCCCATGGTTTCAGGGGCACGTTGGCTTGGTCAGACGATGAGTTGGTAGCAAACCCAGAAAATCATGCCTACCTGAGCGAGGAAAAACGTGGCACGTAACAGCACAAACGTTGGCGCGGTGCTGATGAGGTGTACTAGGCTCTGCCCTACACGCGCGGCTAGGATAAAGGTCGCAAGGCCATCCACAACGGGACTCTTACCCATTAGCGCAGCGATCACCACGACGGCAGCGAAGAGCGGAAAGTTTTCCACGCAGTTGAGATGTGCGCCTTTGACGCGGACCATAAAGGGTGGGTCGCGGTTGACTTCAGCGCGCTCCCAGTCCGCGAAGTTGCGATCCCCGAACAGCGCCATCGGCACGCGGGGAAACGCGTAAGCCAGCATCAGCAGTTGCATCCACACTACGTAAAGCAGCACAGCGATAAAACCGGTCATTGGGCATTCTCCATAGGTTGGATTGAGACAATCCTTACACACTGAGCCCGCTAACAGATGTGAGAATCGTGACTACAGCTTCCAACTTATCATAAAATACGCTTGTGTTGGAAGCGGAACAATCGGGGTTAGTCCAATTTGTGGTACTCTCCCCCAACAACGTAATGCGAGTGACTCACTGGGTCGTTTGCTTTTTTCAGCGGTACA
>NZ_JQFW01000017.1 GCF_000753865.1 Alteromonas sp. LOR
TTAGCCCGCTAGACCTTCAACCATTCGCCTTGTCTAAATAGCTCACAGACCGCTGCAAAAATGTACAGCAAAGATCAATACGCCCTAGATTTAGGCGTTATTCTCCACCACAGTTTTTAAATTCTCTAAACCCATTGCGAAATCTGGGCCTATCATGCCGTCTATAAATAAAACAAACAGCTTATTAATCGGGTTGTTATCCACCGTGCCCTCATCGCGCCAAGTCACGCGGCTACCATTGCCTGTGGCTTCAATTTCTACAACACCGCTCGACCCCATATCCATTTCTGGAAAATAAAGCGTGTAACCCACCTTGCTGTTGTGCTCTAGTTGAACAATCTCCATTTCACCATCGCCTTCGGTATCGCTTTTCCACTCAAGTCGCATGCCGATAGCACGATCCGGTCCTGCATAGGAAAGTTCCATATTGGGGTCTCGTTTAAACCACACTCCCCATTTTTCCCATTGCTTTAAATTTACTACGTATGGGTATACGTCTGACGTTTCAGCATCAATGATGATACTGCGTTCCACGGTATATTGTTGAGGCATAAAGAAACTGCTGACAATCACAAGGACAATTAGCCCGCTCACAGTAAACAATAACTTTTTTAACACACCCATGTTTTACTCCTCTTTAATCACCGGCACCAAAATATAACATTTAATTAACAAATGTCATTGTGCATTTGTATAAAAACCCTTTTTAACGAAAAAGTAATTCGTCTCTGTTGGTAAACCAATCATCTATTCGCACTGAGGAACCTACATAGGGCGCGTTTGCTTAGTATGGTCTATAAAATGATTTTTTTTTAAAAACAGCACCTGTTAATTCAACCGCCACCTACGTGCAGCTCTCTATGAAATGCGTTGAGCAGAAAGTATAAATGTGAACCCTTAGCGGAATTCTAGAGTCTCTTGGTCAAAATAAAATTGCATTGTTCTTGCTGCAAAGGCGCGGCACAGACAGCGGGTGCTTAACGTATTATTTTATAAATATGCTCTTTTTGGCGAACACATTTTTCTTATATGCTCAACGAAACAAAAGAAAGCGCTATCATTGCCCTAAATGTTAATAAAAAAGTGATGTAAAGTTATGAAATCAACCTATTATTTTTACAGGTGTTCTGTAATATGAGAGTAAGTAAGTCCACGTATCTATCAAGGCGTGAGAACAAGGGATTTAATAATCAAAGAGCGCATTCAGCCGTGTTAATAGCGATATAACGCAGTTCAAGAGATTTATCATCGTGTTAAATCGGCACCATTTATAAACAGGAGTTGTTAAGAAATGACTGATCGGAGTTCTCGTTACATAAGCAACCTTACTCGTGATACTTATGCGTTGATTCTAGCTGGTGGTAAAGGCTCTAGGTTACACGAGCTCACAGAATGGAGAGCAAAACCTGCACTGTATTTTGGTGGTAAATTCAGAATTATTGATTTTCCTTTATCAAATTGTATTAACTCAGGAATAAAGCGCGTTGGCGTAGTAACGCAATACAAATCACACTCTCTTATTCGCCATCTTGTTCGCGGTTGGGGTCACTTTAAAAGAGAGTTAGGTGAATCTGTAGAAATTCTTCCAGCCTCTCAGCGCTTTTCAGATAATTGGTATGAAGGTACCGCAGACGCGGTGTTTCAAAATATCGACATCATAAGGGATGAACTCCCCAAGTATGTCATGATTTTATCTGGTGACCATATTTATCGCATGGATTACGGCGACATGCTGGCTAAACACGTTGAGTCTGGCGCAAAAATGACCGTGTCGTGCATGTCTGTACCTATTGAGGAGGCTGCTGGCTCGTTCGGTGTTATGTCGGTAGACGAGTCATACCGTATAAACGGTTTTGAAGAAAAACCGGAACACCCTACTCCGCTTCCTCACGACGATACTCGCTGCCTGGCATCAATGGGCAATTATGTTTTTGATACTGAGTTTTTATTCGAACAGCTGCGTGTAGATTCTAAGAACAGAGGCTCTCAGCGAGACTTTGGTAAAGATATCATTCCTTCCATTATTGAAGAGCACTTGGTTCATGCGTTTCCCTTTGAAGCCGATAACGGTGAGAAAGCGTATTGGCGAGATGTGGGTACACTTGACTCATTCTGGGACGCTAACATGGAAATGGTATCACCGGTTCCGCAGCTAAACCTTTATGACAAAAAATGGCCTATTTGGACTTATCAAGAACAACTGCCACCAGCGAAGTTTGTGTGGGAAGACGAAGATAGACGAGGCGAAGCCATCAACTCAGTGGTGTCTGGCGGCTGTATTATCTCTGGTTCCACCCTGCGAAACTCAATCTGCTTTTCAAATGTTCGCGTGCACTCATATGGACTGATTGAAGATGCAGTCATACTGCCTGGCGTTGAAATTATGCGCGGGTGCAAATTGAGAAAGGTAATCATAGACAGAGGCTGTGTTATCCCTGAAGGCACTGTCATTGGCTATGACCATGACGAGGACCGTGCCAGAGGATTCCGAGTATCAGAAAAAGGCGTAGTCCTTGTTACTCGTGAAATGTTAGGTCAACATGTAGGCGCGTACTAAGCGCCTAGCAATTTAACTATACCCTCGTTTACGAAGCATTCCATTGTTGTAAGGTGGTAGCAATAAATTTAGCTACCGCCTCTGGATGCTCTAGCGGAAACATATGCCCCCCTTCAAGCTCAGTGTGCGTTATTGCGTTATGCTGAAGTAATCGAGAATACATTTCTGGTCTGCATACCTTGCTTTTTGTACCGGTAACTAACACTGCCGGACACTTAAGCTTTCCTTTGTACTTTCCTAGATTATGGGGCACGTTTCGAAACAGCGCCGCTTCCACATCGGCTTTAAACGTTAATGAAATACTGTCCGGCTTATTTGCTGTAACGGCATTAACGTAATCTCTTACGCAGCGTTTATCCATATCTCTAAATAAGGCTTTTCCATGAAAGTAAGCCACCATATCGGTATTAGCGGGCCACTGTGTGTTTCTTGTTTGAGCTAACTTTGCCGGGGTTAATTTGTTGATCAATGGCGTGTACTTGGCCAATCTAAAAAAGTGGCTCATTGGCCCCACAACTAAGGGAGGGTCTAATAATATTAGGCCTCTAAATAATTCCGGCGCCTCACATGCGGCCATGTACGATATTACCGCACCAAAAGAGTGACCAACCGCGAATACACCGCGCTCGTCCTTATTCTCAGCCCTTATATGGCGAATAAGTTCTTGTACCTGATTGCGCCAGTTACCGTTTACGGGAAGCTTTGGATCGTGACCGAAGCGCTCAACATGTAAACGATTAAAGTTGTTTGGCAATTCTGAAAATAGGGTATTGTAGCTTCCCGCTGGAAAGCCATTGGCATGGGCGAAGTGAAAACTTAACTCTGCTGATGACACCGTGTCACTCCTGAACCTGATAAAAAGACTTCAAAATAAAAGGGGCCTACAGCCTAATGCCAGTCAGTTAAGCTGACTGGCATTTTTCTTTTTAGTAGGGTACTTACTAGGTTTGGGTTTGACGCACCGAGGGTATAACCTGTCTTCTCGCCTTGTTGGAAGCTCATAGTAAGTCAGTTGGTTTATGAGGTTTTCATACAACACGGGCAGTTTTCCAGGGCTAGTGAGCACCGTCGTTAGTAGGAATGCCACGACCGCGCTTGAGCATCCGCTGAAGCTGAGCTGATTTGGCCAGATGCCTTTGCGCGTT
>NZ_JQFW01000018.1 GCF_000753865.1 Alteromonas sp. LOR
TATATGACAAGGATGTATTAATGAAAAGTTTAATTTTAGCGTTTGTAGCTACACTCCCATTATTAGGTTGTTCTGGTGACGATCAGGATCAAAATGAATGCCCTGAAGTAACGTCACCAGTGATTATTCCCGCCGTAAATGTGAAGTTATTCGATACAAATCAGACACCTCTCAACGTATGTGACGCCATTGTGATGGTCGATAGTGCAAACGGTAGTGAAACTATCTATGGTTCGGCATTTAATGATTGCTCTACTAAATTTAACATCGCTGTCGGCTACGATTTGATTGAGCACAAATTGCTCATTGAAAAAGCAGGTTACATTAATCAAAGTTTTGATTCTTTATTACCAATAGCAACAAAATGTGGATACGAGACCCTAGAACTTTCTGTTAACTTAGTGGCTGATTGAGAAATGTCATATAACAAAAAAATTAAGCACGCCCGCTGTGCGGGCTGGGACGCAAAC
>NZ_JQFW01000019.1 GCF_000753865.1 Alteromonas sp. LOR
ACAAAACAATCTGTGTAGGCACTGCATCAAGGGCGTCATCGACGTAATAGTAAGGAGGTGATCCAACCCCAGGTTCCCCTAGGGTTACCTTGTTACGACTTCACCCCAGTCATGAAACACAAAGTGGTAATCGTTCTCCCGAAGGTTAAACTAACTACTTCTTTTGCATCCCACTCCCATGGTGTGACGGGCGGTGTGTACAAGGCCCGGGAACGTATTCACCGCAATATTCTGACTTGCGATTACTAGCGATTCCGACTTCATGGAGTCGAGTTGCAGACTCCAATCCGGACTACGACATTCTTTAAGGGGTCCGCTCCACATCACTGTCTCGCTTCCCTCTGTAAATGCCATTGTAGCACGTGTGTAGCCCTACACGTAAGGGCCATGATGACTTGACGTCGTCCCCACCTTCCTCCGGTTTGTCACCGGCAGTCTCCTTAGAGTGCCCAACTAAATGCTGGCAACTAAGGACAAGGGTTGCGCTCGTTGCGGGACTTAACCCAACATCTCACGACACGAGCTGACGACAGCCATGCAGCACCTGTGTCAGAGTTCCCGAAGGCACCAATCTATCTCTAGAAAGTTCTCTGCATGTCAAGTGTAGGTAAGGTTCTTCGCGTTGCATCGAATTAAACCACATGCTCCACCGCTTGTGCGGGCCCCCGTCAATTCATTTGAGTTTTAACCTTGCGGCCGTACTCCCCAGGCGGTCTACTTATCGCGTTAGCTTCGCTACTCACGGCTTAAAGCCACAAACAGCTAGTAGACAGCGTTTACGGTGTGGACTACCAGGGTATCTAATCCTGTTCGCTACCCACACTTTCGCACATGAGCGTCAGTCTTTGGCCAGGGAGTCGCCTTCGCCACTGATGTTCCTCCAGATATCTACGCATTTCACCGCTACACCTGGAATTCCACTCCCCTCTCCAAGACTCTAGTCTGCCAGTTCTAAATGACCATCCCAAGTTGAGCTCGGGGCTTTCACATCTAGCTTAACAAACCGCCTGCGTGCGCTTTACGCCCAGTAATTCCGATTAACGCTCGCACCCTCCGTATTACCGCGGCTGCTGGCACGGAGTTAGCCGGTGCTTCTTCTGTTGTTAACGTCACGGTGAGCAGGTATTAACTACTCACTTTTCCTCACAACTGAAAGTGCTTTACAACCCGAAGGCCTTCTTCACACACGCGGCATGGCTGCATCAGGGTTTCCCCCATTGTGCAATATTCCCCACTGCTGCCTCCCGTAGGAGTCTGGACCGTGTCTCAGTTCCAGTGTGGCTGATCTTCCTCTCAGAACAGCTAGAGATCGTTGCCTTGGTGAGCCTTTACCCCACCAACTAGCTAATCTCACTTGGGCCTCTCTCTGCGCCGAAGCCTAAGCCCCGTTTGGTCCGTAGACATTATGCGGTATTAGCAGTCGTTTCCAACTGTTATCCCCCTCGCAAAGGCAAGTTCCCAAGCATTACTCACCCGTCCGCCACTCGTCAGCGATGTGCAAGCACATCCTGCTACCGTTCGACTTGCATGTGTTAGGCCTGCCGCCAGCGTTCAATCTGAGCCATGATCAAACTCTTCAATTAAATATATCGAATTATGAATCGTCGTATAGACACTCTTAACGAGT
>NZ_JQFW01000020.1 GCF_000753865.1 Alteromonas sp. LOR
ATGCTCATCGGATTTTTGCATCTATAAAAGATCGGTCAACCGATCGCTAAAATATTTCTTAACTGATCGGCATTAGGCTTAAAGCCGTTTTATTAAAAACAGCCTGAACGCAGTAAACATAACGTTCAGGCTGTTAGTTTTTTCGATTTACACCGCTTTCACTGAATAGATAAGCGCTGTTTCTGGGAAGAGCACGGGTAACTGCATGCCGTACTTCATTAGCACCTCACCAGTAAAAACCTTTCCATCTAGCTGTTGTAAGATAGAGGGCGTGTACTCTTTGAGTACCTCAGGCCACACTCTTTCAACCGCATATTGCTTATTGGCATCTAGCCCAGCAAAGTAGAAGCGAGTAGGGGTAGTACGACGGGTTTCTTGTACACTGTTATAAGCAAAAACACCTTCCTCTTTATTCTTAGACACATAACCAAACTTAACGTTGAGGCCATCGTCATCCATGCGGAACAAGTCGCCGCTATGAGTAAGGGGACGTATGCGCTTATAAAGTGAAATGGCGTCGGTAAGTACGCTTTCTTCGTGCTCAGTCAGTTCACGAGGGTCCATTTCAATACCCATGTGGCCAAACATTGCGACAGCAGAACGAATTTCGATGGGTAAGTGTCTACCGGTAATGTGGCAGTCACGTGGGCCTACATGGGCACCCATTACCTCTGAGGGGAAAAAGAATGAGCAGCCACGCTGAATATACAGCCTATCTAAGGCATCGTTTGAATCTGAGGTCCAAAAGCGATCAGTATGAGGAAGTATGCCTAAGTCGATACGTCCACCGCCCGAGCAGCAGCTCTCAATTTCAAGCCCTGGGTGTGCGCCCTTTACGCGGTCGATTAGCGCATATAGCGCTGCCATTTGGCCATGCATGGCAGGCTTGCCGTGCAGATTACCAGGGTGATTAACGTCGCGGTTCATATCCCATTTAATGTAGCTAATTTTAGGGTAGGCGGCGAGTATATCGGTAATCACCTTATACAGATATTCAACAACGTCGGTGTTGGTCAGATCAAGTACATACTGATTTCTAAACGGCACGTGAGGATTGTTTTCACTTTGCAGTGCCCATTCAGGATGATTGCGATACAGGTCACTATCTGGGTTCACCATTTCAGGTTCAAACCAAATGCCAAACTCCATTCCCAACCCCGTTACGTGGTCTATTAACCCGTCAAGCCCCTCTGGATAAATCTCTTCATCTACAAACCAGTCGCCAAGGCCTGCTTTGTCATGACGTCGGCCCTTGAACCAGCCGTCATCAAGCACAAAACGCTCAATCCCCAACGGCGCCACCTTGTCAGCAAGGGCTTTTAAGGTTGCTTCGTCGTGGTCGAAATAAATGCCTTCCCACGTGTTGTAATGCACAGGGCGAGGCTTAGACTCAGCGCTGTGCTGCAAAATATTGCTACGTATATATTGATGAAACTGCTGTGAAAGAGAGGAGAAACCATCACTGCCAAAGCCGGTGTACAAAACGGGGGTGGTATAGCTTTCACCTTCACAAAGTACGACTTCACCTGGGAACAATAATTCGCCAAACTGGACATAGCTTCTACCATCTGCCATAAGCTCTGCACGCAATTTGTGATTGGCTGATGCACCTAAGTGGTAGCCGTAACATTCACCCTGCAATTCCCCCGTGCCTTGAGGGTAGGCAATTAAACCTGGGAAGGTGTCGTGGGAGGTTTTACCGCGGCGGTTTTCTCTCACGTAACTGCCAAAAAAGAGGTCGTGATCGCTTGTTTGAAATTCTGCTGACCATCTACCTTCAAAGGTTTTAATTTTATTAACCAAAGTTGGAAGCGGCAGGCTTGCAGCATTTAAATAGCCAAGGTGAAGCGCTGTGTCACCCGTATTTTCTATACGCGAGCAAAAAGACGCTACGGTAGTATTGGCGTCTAAACTCACCGTTGTAACTAGTCGCATGCCTCTACGTTGGTCTTCACCAACAAATTCTACTGACGTGCCGTTCTGTTTTGTTTCTACAAGGCTAAAGCCGGCAGACCATTGGTCTTTATCGCCAGACACTTCAAGGCCTGGTTGTCCGGTCCATCCTTCACCATGAGTAGGCACCAAGCTGATAGGAGGCTCGATAACCGGTGCACACTTGGCTTCTTGACGGGTGTTTAAAATACTGAGCATTTCAGGCGTGGTGGAATCGCTGAGTGGGGCGCCGTAATAGATGACTTTTGGCATACGGCCTTGGCAGTCAAAGATGAGCGTTGTGAACTCATTACATAATCTTACGAATGAAGGTGAAGAAGACATATAAACCTCGGCGTTAAAAATAGGTTGAACACAGATGCTGGCGGATTAGCTATCCATTGTGCGAAAAAGAGAGCGAAATAGTACGTGGCAGTAACGTCAATCCAGCGCAAAAGTTCTCTAGCAACAACAAAGCATAGTTAATGCATCGCTTGATAAACAAAAGAGGGTACGCAGCGTACCCTCTTAAAAGATACTTACAGAAAAGCTAGGCGTTTTTGTTTTCAACAGTGCTTTGATTTTCAATAGTGCTTGCTTCAAAAGGACTATCGCTATTTAGCGCCATTGAAAATTCCGCTTTTTGTCTAAAGATGACCCTGTTCACAATGAGTGCGAATGACACACAGCCTATAAGCGTTGCAAACATAAGGTGGATATAATGCAAGCCAAATGGTGCGTAAAACGGCGATGCTTCAAAACTGACAAATGCATAAAAAGAAACGCCAAAGGTAACAGCGCCAATAGCAGCAAACGCATGAACGTTTCTAAACAAGAGACCAACAATGAACACAGAAAGGATTGGCATACTTAATAGACCATAAAGTTTCTGTACTAGATTGATAATACTGTCGGCCTGCTGATAAACAGGGATCAGCGCTAATGAAATTAAACACAGTAATACAGTAACGTAACCGCTTAATTTAGGTACGTTAGGCGTTTTGTTAACGTAACTCTCATGAATATCGCAAACATAAAGCGCAGTGGCTGAGTTCAGGTTGCTGTTAAAGGTAGTCAGTACTGCCGCTGCCATTGCCGCAGCAAATACACCGGATAACCAGTCTGGAAGAACGGTTGCTACAATCTTGCCGTAGGCACTATCGCCAATGTCGCCGAACAACTTGTAAGACACTATGCCAGGAATCACGATGATTGCAGGAACAATTAATAAACGAATGCCTGCTGCTGCGAATACACCTTTTTGCGCCTCTTTTAACGATGGCGCGGCCATCGCTCGTTGCGTAATTACCTGATTCGTACCCCAGTAAAACATCTGAATAAAAATCATGCCCGTTAGCAGGGTGTGCCATGGAATAGGGGAGTCATTATCGCCGATAAGCGTAAGGCGTTCTTGTGGAATACCGTCAAAGTTGTAATCAATGGCTTGTAACGCGAGAATCAAAACAATTACCGCCATGGTCAGCAGCAGAACACCGGAGTAAGTATCTGAAACGGCAACAGCTCGTAGGCCGCCAAAGATGGCATACAGTGCGCCAACAACCACAAAGATAACCGCGATATACATCAATGGTAGCTCTACATTAAACATTGATTGCATAAATAGGGAGCCAGAATAAATGACCGCTGGACAAAAGATAAGTGCGCTGCCCGCAAAAAATAATACGCTGATCACTGCACGAATGTGCTTATCGTTATACCGAAGCTCTAGCAATTCGGTAGTCGTAGTGCATTTAAACTTGTAGTAAACAGGAAGAAACACTTTTGCCAATACAAATAAACCAACCACCGCAGAAAACTCCCACAGCGAGAGAAGCGCCATTTGGTTTCCGTTCATACCAACAAGTTGATCGGTACTTAAGTTTGTTAACGTAATACTGCCCGCTATGAAATACCAGGCTAATCCGCCACCGGCAAGAAAGAACTCACGGTTTTGGTTTTGCGCATTTCTATTTTGTCCACGACAACTCAAATACGTTAAAAAACCAATTAGCGCGGTAACGAACACAAAAACAGACACTTGAATCGTGCTGGAAAACATTCACGTACTCCTAGAAAAATTACGGTTTGCTAATCTCGAACTTCACATTGCTTATGAGGCGAGTAGGGAATTTTGTGTTGTGGAGCCTAATAACACGGTTTATTTGAAACACTGAGCCCAGAATATTAAATAGAACTGAGAGCAACCCTTTCTTATTGAGAGCAGAGAGCGTTTCTGGTGAGAGCTGTTGGAGCCGTTCTTCGTTAAGCATGGCTAGGCCGCCAACGCGCTGCTGCGTTTTATCTGCATATTCAATCAGTAAGTCGGTAGGTTGAATAAGCGCTAACTCAGCAAGCTCACTTAACAAGGATGCAGTTTGCTGCATTGCATCAACGCGCTCTTTAAGCAGTTTTTGTTTATTATCTAAATAAGCAGTTGGACGACCACTTGATAAGAACAAGGCGTCTCCACTGTCTTTTTCAGTATTGTTTTTCGCAACTGCCGGTGAATCCATATCCAACAAGGTTTCGGGAGTCGTGGGGTTGCTTTCAAAACTCAAGGTGAAGGGCAAGGTACGCAAACTTATCGGTGTAACGTGCGCAAGCCATGTGCCTTGAGTTTCAAACACGTTTTCTTTCGGCGCAAAGCCGCAAAGTGCTGAAATAGTCCAGCGCTGCTGATTACTCACTTTACTGAAAAAAAGTGGGTATTCACTAGAGGCTTGAACCGCTTCTTTAATCTCTATATTAACTAAGTGGAAGTTAGCAAATGTCTTGGCTAACTTGTCTTCGTCGACACGAACATCGCTGTGTTTATCAGCAGTTAAAACTTCAAAATTTGGCATTCTTATTCTCTTTTAGCTAGCTAACCACTGCTCTATGTAGTCTCTATGATTCGGTAAGCTACTCAGTTTTTGCTGTGTTATCAGTTGATTCTGTTTCATGACTTTGTCAGCTAAGTCCCGTTCGGTATAAAAATGCGACTGCAGTGAGAAATCAGGTGAGAAGCCCATTCCATAAAGCACGTACTGATAGCTTGCAGCGGGAAATAGTTCTATTGCTGCTGAAAAATCAGCTATTTGCGGCCCACGATACTTCCAAATTTCGAGATCTTCTTTCAACGAATCAGGAATTGACGCAATGTCTCGATTGGCTTGCCAGTATGGCTCGTTACGTTGGTTGAAAATGTAGTGCAGCTTTAAAAAGTCGATAATACGTTGCCATCTGTACTGCATTTGTTTGTTAAAGCGCTGGCTAATTATTGGCATTGCTGAAGCTGGCGTCGGCATTTGCTCGGCAATATACCTCGCTGAGATTTCTATTAGCATAAGTGCTGTGGCTTCTAGAGGCTCAACAAAGCCAGCGGACAAACCAATACCGATACAATTACCTTTCCAAATTCTCTTTTTATAACCTGAGTCAAACCGAATAACACGTGCATTTAGCTTGCCCTTTTCATCACCCACATAGCGACGGAGCAACTCTTCAGCCCGCCCATCATCGGTAAAGTCAGTGGAGTAAACGTGACCCACGCCTCTTCGAGAAGAGAGGCCAATATCCCATATCCACCCGGCTTCCTGAGCGGTAGCTTGCGTGTATGGCTTAATCTCAAAGTCATCTTCGTAAGGTACATGTAGCGCGATTGCAGAGTTGTTAAACAGTACATCGTTTGCAGACACTACGGGCTCTTGAAGTGCTTCGCCTAGCAGCATAGAGCGAAAACCAGAGCAGTCTACGAAGAGGTCTGCATGAAGCGTGCTGTTGTCATCCAGCGTAATACTTTCTATATGCTCTGACGAGGTCGCCGACACTTGCTCAACGGTGGCAACTTTATGCTGCACGCCCAACTCTTCTTTGCAAAAAGACTTTAGCATGTCGGCAAATGCACCTGCGTCTAGGTGGTAGGCGTAGTTTGATTGTGCGCTACTGTATTCTTCTTCATTCAGCGTACGCGGCGCCATATTCTGCTCGCATACGTGCTGCTGGAAGTTGGTAGTATTAGCAAAGTCGGCAATGTTATTAATATAAGGTGCCATTTCAACACGGCCATACCCTAGCGGTACGGTGAAGGGATGATAATAAAAGTCGCCATTGCCATTTACCCAGTTAACAAATTTGCCGCCTTGTTTAAATGCTGCAGAGCATCGCTTGAATACTTCTTTTTCTGACAACCCTATGTCTTTCAACGTATTTCGCATGGTAGGCCAAGTGCCTTCGCCAACGCCTACGGTAGGAATATCGCTAGACTCAACTAGGGTGATGTCTAAACCACACTGACCTTTCGCCACTTTGTGTTTTGCCGCAACAATGGCTGCAGTTAGCCAACCTGCAGTGCCACCGCCAACAATGACAATACGTTGTTTGGATGATGTGTTGGTCGAAAAATTCATGAGAGATTACTGCCAATTTGTTTTGCTACATTTATTCATAAACTTATTCATTTTCCAATAAGCTTGTGAATAAAAGGCAGGGTTTTCACCCTGCCAAAACACACACTATTAGAATGAGCCTCGAATACCTACTGCGTAACGAGAGCCATTATCTTCAATTGAATAAATTTGATCTGGGAAGCGACCAACTTGAGTAAGTTCTTCCTCAGTCACGTTGATACCTTCAAAGAATACTGAGAAGTTTTCATTGATGTCGTAGCTAGCACTCACATCCCACTGACCGTAAGTTTCAGTAGTCACCGGCTCGCCAGTAGCACCGCCAACAGACGTGTTATCAAGTGCAAACAAGAATGACTCTCTGTTGTTGAATGCAACACGGGCTTGGAACGCGTCACGCTCATAGAACACAATGAGGTTTTGCGAATCACCAAGGCCTGGTAAGGCAAACGTTTGTGCAGTGTCGCCACTAACACCTATATCACTGTTTACTACCGTCGCGTTCGCAGTAACACCGAAACCGTTATCCCAAATGTGAGTTAGCGCAATTTCGTAACCGTTAACTGTTGCTGTTTCACCGTTTTGAGGACGAGTAACGGTATAAACCTCACTCTCGCCGTTCAATTCTTCAGTCTCTGCAACCACATCGCGGTCAGGGTTTTGCGCGTCTAACGATAAACCTTCAGCACAGTTTGCTTCTGCACAACGGTAACCATTAGCAGCGCTTCTATCAGTCATTGAATAAATTTCATCACCCGATAGCGTTACGATAAAGTTTTGAACGTCTTTGCTGAAGAATGCAAAAGAGAAAACTGAATCGTCACTGTAATACCATTCAAACGATAAATCCCAGTTCTCTGCTTCAAAAGGTTGCAGTCCAGGGTTACCGCCACTCGCCTGTAGATTCTGTCTACGCGGCTCGTTAAATGTTGTCGCTGGCGACATCTGTGCCATTGTTGGACGAGTTAGTGAGTCGTAGCGAGAGAAGCGAACCAACATATCTTCCTGCACTTCTAACTTCACGTTCAAGCTAGGTAGCAAGTTTGAGTACGACGAGGTACCGGTAATGTCATTAGCCGGAGCAAATCGATTCGCAAACAATGTTAAATCGGTGGTAGGTACAACATCCGAGATGAACGCTTGTACTGCTGATACTGCAACGTCGGTTTCTTCGTAGCGAGCACCGAAGTTCATAGTAAGCGGCATATCGCCAATGTCATAGCCGAACTCAAATTGTGCGTAAAGCGCCGTTACGTCTTCTTCAATGTTGTAGTAGTTTGGCTGTAATGTTGGGATTACTGGCGCACCTTGTGATGCTAAAAAGTCAAGGTATGCATCACCATCGTAGGTGTACCATGTATCAATTAGTCCGCTGAAGAAGTTTTGAGCCGTAAACGGACGGATGTTTAATTCATCAACTGGCGCAGGTGTCGCGTAACCACAGAATGCGCATTGTGAACCAAATTCTTGGTAAACATACTTCTCACGCTCAGATAATAAAATACCGAAGTCAGCTTTGCGGAACACATCTGAGTCAGAAATATAGGTGAAGTCTGCTTTGTATTCAGTCACTTCATCTTCAGTCGCTTGGGTATTCCCTAAGTCATTGTAGTGAAGACGGTTAAGAGAAATGTCAGGTAGTTGGCCATTACCAAAACCATCGTGTGCAACCGTTGGCGTACTGCCAGTTCCGTCAAACGAGTAGTTGTTAATAATACCTACAACGTTAAAACGGCCTTCGCCTGCAATGTCGTTTTCAGTTGTTGAATTAGAGATATCGAAGGTTGCTGATAATGCATCACTTACCTGCCATTCAACGTTGATACCGAAGCCTTCAGTAGTCACATCACGAACGCCACGGCTTGATGACACAAAGTCAGACGCTGGGTTACCGCTACCTTGGTGTAAGTCAATTTCTTGAGTGAACTGTATCGCAGTTCCATTATCAGAGATTTGTGCAGAGCCTACGCGATCAGGCTCAAACCATGATGCTAAATCTGTCACTTGTGAGTCTACTTCGAACTTAGACACAAAGCCGTCTAGTGTAATTGTTACGTCATCTGAAGGCGCGTATTGCGCAACAAGTGAAACGTTAGTACGTGTTCTGTCTTGCTGATCAACAAGCTGATCCCAGTTTCGAGGAAGGTATACGTTATCCGCAATAATGCCATCGTTTCTGTTAGACAGAGTAAGACCTGGACGCCAGCCTGCCGTTTGAATACGGTTTATCTGAACTTGGCGTTCTTGATGTGAAGCGGCAAGAAGTACACCAAATTTGTCATCAGCAAAAGTGTTGCTAACTAAAAACGAGGCTTGTGGCGAGGTTTCTTCAGAAAGGCTTTCGTACATGCCTTTCACCATACCAACCGCTTGGAAACCATCGTAGTTGAATGGACGAGCAGTAGAGATATTTATTGTTGAGCCGATACCACCAGATTGTAGGTTGGCAACAGCACTTTTATAAATACTTGCGCCCGTAATTTGATCAGCAGCAAGAATATCAAAGTTAAAGGCACGACCAGCTGCATCGGTTGCTAGCTGACGACCATTCACTAAAACTGTATTGAACTGTGGGCCAAAACCACGAACTGTTACTTGTTGGCCTTCACCACCGTTTCTGTCTATCGACACACCAGTGATACGTTGCAATGACTCTGCAACGTTAAGGTCTGGAAATTTGCCTAAGTCTTCGGCAGCAATGCCATCGGAAACGGCTAGGTTTTCTTTCTTGTCGGCCATTGCGCGTTTTAAACTGCTAACAATGCCGCGCACTTCAATAATTTCAACGGGTGCATCTTTTACATTTTGTGACGCAGAATCTTGCGCCAACACGATGGGCGAATGCAGGGCAGCAGCGATAGCAACACCCAATAGGGAGCGTTTTGCCATTGGGCTGAATTGTGATGTGTTTGTTTTATGTGTCACTGTGTTTTCTCCGTGAGTAGGCTACGTATTAACGTATTTTTCACTCAAATTACGTTTTAGTGCGCGCCTTTCGAGCTTGTTAACATTACTTTTACACATTGAGTGCTATATTTTTCTAATTTTAATTTTGTAACATTATGAAAAATATACGCTAATTTTTACAAGGTAATAGGTGAAACGTTTACCTTGTTTTCAATACTAGCACAAAAAGACAATGTAATTACAATGTTATAAAAACTTTTTTTGTATAAAAAAAGGACATCTTATTACAACGCTTTATTAACATTTGGAAAAATAAGGAGTTTTAGTTACAGCGAATTCGCTCTACAGCTTCTTTCCAACCACCATAGGCTTGATCCCGTTCTGCTTTCGATAAACGAGGGGTAAATACTCTGTCGCTTTTCCAGCACTGGGTTAAGTCATCGATGGAGTCAAAAATACCGTGTTGCAAACCAGCAAGGAACGCGGCGCCTAGTGCCGTAGTTTCAGTGACCTCGGGTCTTTCAACTTCTGCACCTAGCACGTCAGAAAGAAAGCCCATTACCCAATCGTTTTGAGACATACCGCCATCTACGCGAATGTTGGTAGGCCGCGCGCCATCACTTTCCATGGCTTTTTGAAGATCTTTGGTTTGATAGCAAACCGATTGCAAGCCTGCTGCGACAATTTCACTGATACCCGTATCTCGAGTAAGACCCAAAATTGCGCCTCGGGCATCCGGATCCCAATAGGGAGCGCCTAATCCAGTAAAGGCGGGTACTAAGAACACGCCGTTGTCTTGTCTTGCACGTTGCGCTAATGCCTCAGATTCTGCGGCATCGCCAATCAGCTTGAGGCCATCTCGTAGCCACTGAACTGTGGCTCCGGCCATAAAAATACTGCCCTCTAGTGCATAAGTGGTTTCACCATTAATGCGATACCCAACTGTAGTAAGCAGTCTGTTTTTAGACTGAAGGGGAGTGTTTCCTGTATTGAGGATCATGAAGCAACCTGTGCCGTAGGTGCTTTTCGCCATCCCCTTTTTAAAGCATGCCTGCCCTACAAGCGCCGCTTGCTGATCGCCGGCTACACCTTGTATAGGAATGGCTTTTCCTAAAATTTCCTCGTTTATTACGCCGTAGTCAGCGGCGCAATCCATTACCTCTGGTAACATGCTGCTAGGAATATTAAAGCGCTCTAGTAAACGTTTATCCCATTGCTGCTTATTAATATCAAATAGCATTGTGCGAGAGGCATTAGTGGCATCAGTCTTATGCGACTGACCATCGGTTAATCGCCATATCAAGTAGCTGTCTACCGTGCCAAACAACAAGTCTCCGTTTTCAGCCTGTTCTCTTGCACCTTCTACGTTGTCTAAAATCCACGCCACTTTTGTGGCTGAAAAATAGGGGTCTAATAGAAGCCCTGTGGTGGAGTTGATATAAGAGACAAACTCCTCATCAGTGCTTAAGTCTCGGCATTGCTGAGCGGTGCGTCGGTCTTGCCATACAATGGCGGGGTATACCGTTTTACCTGTCGACTTGTTCCACACTAATGTGGTTTCACGTTGGTTGGTAATGCCAATTGAGGCAATATCCGATGGCGCAAGTGAGCACTTTTTAAAAACATCTTTAAGAGTAAATAGAACGCTTTCCCAAATTTCCTCTGGTTCGTGTTCTACCCAGCCGTCTTTAGGATACTTTTGCGAAAACTCTTGTTGTGCGACAGCTTCAATCTTGCCACTAGAAGAAAAAATAATACTGCGAGAACTGGTTGTGCCTTGATCAATGGCAAGAAGATACTGACTCATGCTGTCACCTTTGAAAATAATTTTCATAGAGTTTGCATCATTTACTTCTATTTAACAATGCTGTGTTTTCGAAAACGAACATTGTGATGTTCGAACGAACGTATGAACTTACATTGGAACCACGTATACTATTAAGGTGGCATGTACAGGTAACAGTAGGGTGACCTACTTTAGGGAGCATAATGAACCAAACACAACGACACGAAAAAATAATCGCGCTAATAAAACAACACGGTTTTATGTCTATTGATGATTTAGTGTCTACCTGTGCCGTTACGCCTCAAACTATTAGACGAGATTTGAATCAGCTTGCTCACACGGGTGTGATCAGTCGTTATCACGGTGGCGCTGGATTAAATCGCAGCTGGGAAAATACGCCCTATCAAGAACGCAAGACTCAAAATAGCGATGTAAAAGAAAAAATTGCCGACGCAGTCGCTGCTATGATCCCAGATGGGGCGTCTTTATTTATCAATATAGGAACGACGACAGAGTTAATTGCCACTAAGTTACTCAACCACAGCAATTTACACGTTGTCACCAATAACATTCACGTTGCCACAATTTTATCTGCAAAAGAGGACTTTTCAGTCATTATTGCTGCTGGTGAAGTACGCTATCGAGATGGCGGTATCATTGGTGAGGCTACCTGCGATTTTATCAGCCAGTTTAGAATGGACTATGGCATTATCGGTATCAGCGGAATTAGCGCTGATGGCGCTTTGCTCGACTTCGACTTTCGTGAAGTAAAAGTATCTCAGGCCATTTTAGAGCATACTCAGCACGTTATTTTAGCCGCTGATTACAGTAAGTTTGAGCGCCGCGCTATGGTTGAGCAGGGTCATATCTCTCAAGTTGACTGCTTGGTTTGCGACCAAGCACCACCGCCAGCGATTAAAAAAATCATAGAAGAAAATAACATCAAATTTGTGAAAGCATAACTATCGAGCTATTGCCTTTTCATCCTGTACCACTCTCATTATTAGCAGTGAATAAATTCACACTGGTTCATCTACTTTTTCTTTTAATGTTCGTTTATGTTCGTTTTGTGTTGACATGATTTCTTTTTGGTTGTCAAATGAGCACATAGGCGATTCGTTCTTAAAGGGTAAGTGATGAGCAAGAGTAAAGAAGACAGTAACATTGTTGATGTATTAGTAGTTGGCGGGGGCGTAAACGGCGTTGGTGTTGCACTAGATGCAGCGGGTCGTGGGCTGTCAGTCACCTTATGCGAAAAAGGTGACCTTGCAGGCGCAACGTCTTCGTCTAGCAGTAAACTGGTACACGGTGGTCTTCGCTATCTTGAGCATTATGAATTTCGCCTTGTAAAAGAGGCGCTTGCAGAGCGCGAAGTACTACTTCAAAAAGCGCCCCATATAATGTGGCCATTGCGCTTTCGCTTGCCCCATCAAAAGCATTTACGCCCAGCGTGGATGATAAGAATCGGGCTTTTCCTTTACGACTCTCTTGCCAAACGTAACTTACTCGCCCGCTCTAAAAAGCTTAAAACATCAAGCGAAGGGCCGTTAGTCAAAGATATTTCTACGTGTTTTGAATATTCAGACGGTTGGGTGGACGATGCGCGCTTAGTGGTGTTAAACGCTATAGCAGCGCAAGATCAAGGCGCTACCATACACACGCGCACTGAGTGTGTGAGTGCTCAGAAAGAGGGGGCATTGTGGAACGTTGTTTTACGCAACGAACAAGGTAAAACGTTTACCGTGAAAGCGAAGTCGATTGTTAATGCAGCAGGGCCTTGGGCGGTATCGTTCCTCGACAGATTGGTGGATATTAAAAACCCTAACGCAATGCGCATGGTCAAAGGCAGTCATTTTGTTGTGCCTAAACTATACGACACCGATGAAGCCTATATTCTCCAAAACAAAGACGGTCGCATTGTTTTTGTTATTCCTTACGAAGAAGACTTCTCATTAGTAGGCACTACTGATGAAGATTTTCAAGGAAACCCATTAGATGCGGCGATTTCACAGGAAGAAACCGACTACCTAGTGGATGTAGTGAACACCTACTTTAAAACAAAAATTACTACCGACAATATTGTTCACAGCTACAGTGGCGTTCGTCCGTTGTTAGAGGAAAAAAATGCATCGGCGCAAGAGCTTACCCGAGATTATAAAGTTGAGCTTAAAGGTGAAGCAGGCGAACCTGTTTTACTCAACATATTCGGTGGCAAGATAACCACGTATAGAAAATTAGCTGAACACGCGGTAGATAAGCTGGTGTCTTGTTTTCCGCGAGCGAAAAAAGCGTGGACAAAAGAAGTACCTCTTCCTGGCGGCGCATTTTCTGATAAAGTCTCGCTGAAGAGCGAGCTGCAATCTAGCTATCCTTGGTTGTCAGCTTCGGTAATCGAGCGTTATGTCCGTCAATACGGACTGCTTTGTCACAAGTTCCTGACAGGCGTTTCGAATGTCGATGGCTTGGGTCAAGATTTTGGTGCACAGCTATATCAAGCTGAAGTAGATTATTTGATAAGTTTCGAATGGGCGCAAACCGTGGAAGACGTGTTGTGGCGTCGTACAAAGCACGGTTTGCGTCTTAGTGATGCACAAAAGCAGGTATTGTCTCACTACATCGAGGGGAAAGTAACATCACTGCAGCAGCGCAGTGAAATGCGAGAAATCGCGTGATTTAGTTTTAAATAAGGTTCAAATCAGGTTCAGATTTGATGCAGTCTAGGCCGAGCTTAGGTCCAAAGCAGACTAAGCTCAGGCCCCGTATCGATAAAGTTTCTACCTCGCTCAGACAGAACCTCGCTCTCAATCACTTTATCTTTTGGCTTAAGCGGCCGATAATCGTTTAAATAAGCAAATTGTAATTTGCGGGCATAAGATGGTTATTGGGCTAGAAAAATGAAAAAGCGACAAGATAATTCGCGTTCAACCGCATTCAAACTATTAACGGTAGTGGTATTTATTGGTGTATTGGTTTTTTTTATAAACAACCTGTATACCGGTGAGCCCGATACCACGCTAACGGCATTTTCAAAGCAAGCGCAAAAGTTTGAGCGCCACACCATCTCTTCTCACTATCAATGGCGAGTTCGCCAACCTACCTCCATGATAATGCTTATACACTTTGATGACACTGGCAGTGAAATAGACAGAAAGCCTGTCAGAATGAATCATAAAGGGTGGCCATCAGCACAGGACAGCGACGAGGGATGCGCAACTGTGTGGACATCGTTGGTGGGAAGTCCACTCAGGGTGGATGGCTTTAATGTAAAGGCGCGCTTTTACTCCACGGCTTCAAATGATGAAGCAGTTAGAAGAAATGATAACGAGTATTGGTGCCGTTATAGTATAAGTAAAGGTGGTGAATTCGATTACTTTCCAGGGTTGGGCAAAGTAACACAACCTCAACTTTAGGATAATAATAAATAGCGCATCTATTTGTTATTCATACATAATTAGTCTACTTTCTTTAAGTGCCTGTATACCTTGTCATTGTCGTGCGCTATGGTGGCAAAATGCTTGTGGGACCATTTACGTATAAGAAGGTATATGCTAACTCGATTCTTCTCTTCAGCAACAAAAAGCCATACTCATTTAGTGGGTATGTCTATTAGTGCATCTGCGCTTCATGTTGTTGCCATTGATATATCGGGAGATACGCCTTCACTGCATTCCTCTACATCACACCCGCTCGAAAAGGGAATGGCAATAGGTGAGCAGCTCAGTAAGTACCTTACCTCCTTTGACAAGCTTCATTGCCACGTGGCCATCGCGATAGAGCAAGACGCCTACCAGTTAGTACAGACCGATAAACCCGATGTGCCAGATGAAGATATACGCACTGCATTGCCATGGACTATCAGTGAGATGGTACCCTTTGATGCATCGAATATGGTGCTTGATTACATAGACTACCCTGCTGCCTCAAGAGGCGGGAAGAAAAAGGTAAATGTCTTTGTAGCAGAAAGAGCGCCTATGGCTGATATTGTATCCACATTAACTAAGCTAAAGGCGAAAGTGCTTACTCATATTCATGTGAAAGAAGTACTCGCTACATCTATGATGCCCGATGATGAATATGCCCGTTTGTTAATAATACAAGAGCCCGACAGTGAACCCTTTTTGCTGATTGTTCGCTCCCAAGTCATTTGGCTTGCAAGGCGACTTCGAGGTTTTGTAGATAAAATGCAGGGGCAGACAGACATGACGCAATTTAGCGATGCGTTAGGGTTGGAAATTCAGCGCTCAATGGATTTTTATGAATCACAACTTAAGCAGCCTCCGCTAAAAGAGGTGCTGTTTAAAACCCAATTCGATTGTGCGCCAGTTATTGAGCAATTAAAACCTTTCCAGCCAGCCGCAATGGCGCCATTTAAAACCGATTTGTTATTTTCCGATGTGGTGCATTCAGATAATCATTTCGCTTTGGCCAGTGCATTAGACTTGTTGGGTGAACGTCAATGAAACAGAGCGTTAACCTTTATCACCCCTCGCTGCTGCCAAGCAAAGAGCGCTTGCCGCTTAGCACCGTACTGTGGGTGAACGGCATTGCGTTATTGTTACTCTCAGTACTCACTGTTGGTATGGGCCAGTTTATAGCGCTTAAGCAACGAAAATCAGATGACGTTGCTGCGTCAGTCAAAGCCATTGATAAGGATATCAATACGCTAACAGATAAGTTAGCGGCCAAGCGAGATACTCAATCTTTGCAAAAAGACCTAGATGCACTGCGCGTGAAAGTTAAAAACCGCGAGCAGCTGCTTGACTATATGCAAACCGGAGAGTTGTCTTTGCGCACAACGCAATATCAAAATGTAATGGATGACTTGGCAAATTTTCATAATCCGAATCTCTGGCTCACGTCGATCACCATCACACGTGATGAGCTTCGTTTAACGGGTAATACGATAAAGCCGTCAGCTATTCCCCAGTGGTTACAGAAACTGCAGGGTTCAACTTTCTTTAAGGGCAAAACGTTCTCCACGGTAAAATTTGAGAATGAGAGTGACGATAGCGACGTAAAAACATTTACCCTTTCAACTGACTTTGATGGAGAGGCTGATGACACAGTGGCAAAAGCTCTCTAGCGCTTACGCTCAACTTCAGTTAAGAGAGAAGCAGCTCATTTTTTGGGTTGGCTTAGCCCTTATTGTGTATTTATTTTTTTGGTTTGGCATTTCCCCTCAATTAGACAAACTTGCCCGTTTAGACAAAGACCTTGTGCGCAAAGAGAGTCAGCTTAGTGCGCGGGTTATTCAAAAGGATGCTCTAAATCAAGCGCTTTCTATGGATTACGCGGCAAGAACAAAGCGTGAAATAGATATTGAAAACAAGAAGCTTCTCGAATTAGATACCCAATTATCCGCGTTAAACGATGGCTTTGTTGCTGCGGATAAAATGCCTGAGTTGCTCATCACCTTACTCAATGAGCAAGGCAACGTGAGAATGGTGGAATTTAATGTGGCGCCGAGGCAAACCGTGCAGTTTGGTGATGGGGAATTACAAAGCGCGGCGTTATTTAGGCATAACATGACGCTGAAAATAGAGGGTAGCTTTTTTAACTTGCGAGACTATTTGGCGAGAATTCAGGCATCTGATGAAAAAGTGGTTGTCACTAAATTCCGCTACACTGTAGAGGAATACCCTAACGCTATCCTCACATTACATTTGGCAACGGTAAGTAATAATGAAACCTTCATTTCTTTGTAAAATCTGGCTGCTGATGGTGTTAGCTGCCGTATTTTCAATGCCAGCTGCTAGCCAAGTTGACCCTACTAAACCTGCCATTTCTGGGGTGTCACAAAGAGCAACAAATGATGAGCAAGATGGAGCGCTTAGGCTTCAGTCAATTTTAAAGCGACAAGACAGTTTTACCGCCGTGATTTCCGGTCGGTCTTATCGTGAAGGTGATTCAGTGGGCGACCATCGCATCGTTAAAATTAATCCCAAAGATGTGGTTCTTGATGACGGACGACAGATAATGACGTTGAAAATGTATTCCTATGAAATTAAAAAATAACTTAGCTTCAACAGCAACATTACTTTTACTTGCTCTTGTTATCGCTGGCTGCCAAACCTACGGAGTGGGCGATGAAGTTAAGCCGCACATTCGCGACGAGCTAAGCGCTTCAAATAAGAGTGCTCAACCTGATGCCACAAAAAGCGCTTCAACTAGGCGAATGTCTCCCTCGCAGCTTAACAATGAGTTACTCGCTGGCGTAGAGCAATTTCAACTATTACCTGCTGTATCGCAGCAAAATACATTCGATGTTTCGGCAAATGCTATTGAAGTCCGTCCGTTTTTTGATGCCTTAGTGACTAACACGCCCTACAGCGTGGCGGTTCACCCTGACGTGTCGGGTCAAATAAGTCTTACGCTAAAAGAGGTTGCGCTAAGCGAAGTCTTGAAAATTGTTTCAAGAATGTACCCACTGGATGTGTTTTTAGAAGGAAAAGTTATACAGGTTATGCCTGCGCAACTTAAAACCGAATCAATTCCCGTTAATTTCCTAATGATTAAACGCTTTGGCGTATCAAATGTGAGCGTTATCGCCGGTGGTGTAAGCGAGCAAGATCAAAATAACGGCAACCAGAATAATGGCGGTTTAAACGGCATTAACGGCAACAATAATATTGGCGGTAATGGTCAAGCCGGAATGATGGGACAAAATGGGATGGCTGGAAATAATATTCAGCAGCTCAATGGCTCGAATATTCAGACCACCAGTGAAAACGACTTCTGGAAAGACTTAAAAGAGGCCCTTAAAGTGCTGGTAACGCCGACAGACGGGCGTCACGTTGTGGTGTCTCCTCAAGCTGGCTTGGTCACTATCAAAGCGCTGCCTAGCGAGATTGCGGTGGTGAAAGATTTCCTCATGCAAAGCCAGGAAAGTCTGCAGCGACAGGTTGTGCTAGAGGCAAGAATAATTGAAGTTACCCTAAACGATGGTTATCAGCAGGGCGTGCGATGGGATCGTATAGCGAGCGGCCTAACGGGAAGTCTTAATTTTAGTCTTAGTGGCGGCAGCGTTGCCACAAATTTTGCTGCAAATACCGCGGCGGGTATTAACCCAGCCATTAATGCAGTAAATGGTATTGGCAATAGTATTTCTACTGACATCGGCGGTGTATCTACCCTGCGTATTGCTCGCGGCGACTTCGACGGCGTGATTAATATGCTGCAAACCCAAGGTGATGTGCAAATGCTCAGTAACCCCAGGGTGACGGTAACCAACAATCAAAAGGCCGTCATTAAGGTAGGACAAGATGAGTATTTTGTTACCGATGTATCTACCAGTGAAGACTTAAACGCTACCGGGACGCAAAATGAAAACGATATCGAACTTACCCCGTTCTTTTCAGGTATTGCGTTAGACGTTACACCGCAAATAGATAAAAGCGGTTCGGTTATTTTACATGTTCACCCCTCGGTAACAGAGACGGCAGAACAAACGAAAGTTATTCAAGTAGGCGACCAGCAAATTCAGCTGCCCCTGGCACAAAGTAATATTAGAGAGTCAGACACAGTGATCCGAGCCCGCGACGGCGAGATTGTGGTTATTGGCGGTCTTATGGAAACAGTAACCAACGAGAAAGAGTCTAAAACGCCATTTTTAGGAGATATTCCCGTGTTGGGCAATATGTTTAAAAATATTGCTAAAACGCAGACTAAGCGAGAGCTCGTTATTCTTCTTCGCCCTTCCGTTGTGCAGCCTGACTCATGGGAAAAGCAGCGAATGCGCACTCAGTCTTTATTAGATAAGTGGTATCAAAACTAGCTATGTATAAGGACTTTTTTCACTTCAACGAAATGCCGTTTTCGCTTACGCCGAATACCGATTTTTTTTGTGCGTTAGCACCGCACAATGAAGCGTTAAAAGTTATCCTTACCGCGCTAAGCATGTCCGAAGGTTTTATAAAAGTGACTGGCGAAGTTGGGACGGGAAAAACGTTGCTTTGCCGCAAACTTATCAATCATTTATCAGACCGATTTGTAGCGTGTTATTTGCCAAATCCGTACTTGTCTCCTGACGAATTACGCATCGCTTTTGCCAAAGAGTTGGGAATTAAAACGGGTAAGACGAAAGAGCGGGTTAACCTGCACAACAATATTGAAGAAAAGCTGTTGAGCCTAAAAGCCGAAGGGCGTCAGGCAATTCTTATTATTGATGAAGCACAGGCGTTAAGCTGGGATTCGCTGGAAATACTTCGACTGTTTAGCAATTTAGAAACTGAGAAAAGCAAGCTGCTTCAAATCGTACTCTTTGGCCAGCCAGAATTAAATGACAATCTTGACAACCAAAGAGTGAGGCAGATTCGCCAAAGAATTACCTTTTCTTACTCGCTAAGAAAAATGACTCGCACTGAAGTAGACTATTACATTGGACACCGATTAGTGACAGCCGGCGGTGATGAAGGGCTGATCCCTCGTTATTTGCGTCCTTTCATTGCGTTTACCAGCTCAGGTACCCCGAGATTAGTGAATATTGTATGTCATAAACTCCTTCTCTCTGTATATGGAGAAGGAAAGACGGCGGCAACATGTAAACATTTGGTCAGCGCTATTTTGGACACTGAAGACTGCAGGCGACGGGTGCTGCCTCAAAAGCGTTTATTTTTTCTCTCTCTTGCGCTCGTTGCAGCGCTGGGCACTTGGCAAATGACGCTAGGTGGCTTATGAGTATTTTAAACAACACGTTAAAGTCGCTTGACGATAGAAATCAAGAAAGTGATTTTGGTTTACCGCCCACTGTACAGCTTCGTAAGTCTTTTTCTATACGCAAAGTATTCGCGCTAATTGCCGTGCTAGTTTTGGTGGTGTGGTCGGCACTTTACTTTATAGGTGATAAGCCAGAGAGCTCGCAAAATTCAACAATTTCCAAAGAGCCTTCTGCAAACGCTTCTGAAACGCCCTCCAAAATCGCTTCTGAAGCTCTTCCCCAAACGGCTTATGACACGTCCGACTCGTCGCCGAGTGAAGGCATGCAGAGCGTGCCTTTGTCTGATAAGGACAGAGCATTACTAGCCCAATCTACGCCCGTCGTTGAGCAAGTGTTTGAGCAAGAGTCTGAGCAAGTGTTTGAACAAGTGCCTGATCAGTTAGAACAAGACGCTTTAGAAGAAAGCCAAGCAGAGCAGTCAGCCTTTGATGATGAGGCCGAATACAGAAAGGCTAGAGAGGCGGCGATTCAAGAAGAAAGGCTAAAAGAGGCCGCTACCCAAGCTACGGCGAGTGTAACAGGTATAAAAACTGCCACTGCTGACAACAATGCGGATGATAGAGACGCTGTTGAGAATATTATTGCTGATAGAAAGAGAACGACAACAAACAGCACGGTAGTAAACAGCACACCCGCAATAACACCTAAAACTCAGAAACAGCAGAGTGCGGTTCACTTAGACGCCGGTTTAAACGCTTATCAATTTGGTATGTTTGAAGATGCCGAACAGAATTTTCTACTGGCACTTCAGGTTGAGCCTAAAAACCATGAGGCCCGCAAGCAACTTGCCGCTTTATACTTCGGACAAAATAATATTCCAATGGCGCTGTCTGTTTTATCAAAGGGTGTGAGCATTGAGCCTCAAAACCTAATGTGGCGAGAGCTAATGGGTAAAATTCTTATCGCAAAAAGTCGCTTCGAAGAAGCGTTAAGCGTTATGCCTGAAGCATTTAATCAACAGGCGGTAAAAGAGCAGCGCAGCGACTATCTCATTATTATGGGTACTGCCGCTCAAGCAATCAATAAGCCGGAGGTTGCGATATCAGCATTCTCTGCCATGACGGTCTTACAGCCACAAAATGGAAAGTGGTGGTTGGCCTTAGGGGTTAATTATGACCAGCTAGGGCAAGACGATGAGGCCATTAAGGCGTTTGAAGCCGCACTCGCCCAAGGAGGCGTTTCTCCTGCATCTAAGCAGTATGTCATCGAAAGGTTGAATGCATTAAAGGAGGTACGTTAATGCAACCACGGTTAAAAATGCGATTAGGTGACTTACTTGTTCATGAAAATATCATCACAAGCGAGCAGCTTAACCAAGCACTGTCAGCACAGCGAAGTACAGGGCGTAAACTGGGCGACACATTAATCGATCTCAATTTTATTGGCGAGCCACAGTTATTACGCTTTTTAGCGCAGCAGCTAAATGTACCGTTTTTAGATATTTCCCACCGCCAAATTACGCCGGAACATGCTCAGCTTTTACCGGAAACCTACGCTCGGCGGTATCGCGCGCTGGTACTTGAAGTAGACGATAAAACCGTATTGCTCGGTATGAGCGATCCTACTGATTTAGGCGGGCTTGATCAGTTAATGCCCCTATTCGAGCCACGTACTGTAGAGCTGGCTATTGTGCAAGACAATCAAATTGTTGAGGCATTCGACTCGGTTTACCGTCGTACGCAGGATATCGCTTCATTTGCAGAAAAGCTTCATGAAGAATACGAGGACGATGTTGAATTTGAGCTATCTGCGTTAGATGACAATACGTCAGACGCTACGGTGGTTAAATTACTGCATTCTATTTTTGAAGATGCAGTACAGGTGCGGGCGTCAGATATTCACATAGAGCCGGATGAAAATATATTGCGCATTCGCCAGCGCGTAGATGGTGTGCTGCAAGAGAACACCTTAGATCAGGTGAAGATTGCGTCGGCGCTCGTTCTGCGTTTAAAGCTGATGTCAGGTTTAGATATTTCAGAGAAGCGTATACCTCAGGACGGCCGTTTTAATATTAAGGTAAAGGGTCACACCATAGACGTGAGACTCTCAACCATGCCGGTGAGTAACGGCGAATCGGTAGTAATGCGTTTATTAGATCAATCCGCAGGGTTACTTACCCTTGATCAAACCGGTATGCCCGACGCAATGGTGCGCAAATTCCGCGCTGCCATACATCGCCCTCACGGGATGATTTTGGTCACAGGTCCAACAGGGTCCGGTAAAACAACCACTTTGTACGGCGCCTTAAGCGAACTGAACAAACCTGATTTAAAGATTATTACTGTCGAAGACCCCATTGAATACAGGCTGCCTCGAATAAACCAGGTACAGACTAACGCCAAAATAGGGTTGGATTTTGCCTCTATTTTACGGACTACGTTACGTCAAGACCCAGACGTTATCATGGTAGGAGAAATGCGCGACCAAGAAACCGTGGAGATAGGCTTGCGGGGCGCACTAACTGGCCACTTAGTGTTAAGTACGCTGCACACCAATGATGCAGTAACCAGCGCTATTCGTCTTATCGATATGGGGGCGGCGCCATATCTTGTGGCTACCTCGCTAAGAGGCATTGTGGCACAGCGATTAGTAAGGCGTATATGCGAAAACTGCAAAACCACCAGCGCCCCGAGTGTTCAAGAGCAAGCATGGGTTCGCTTCTTAATGCCTGAACTTGAAAACGCCACCTTTTACAAAGGAACCGGATGTAACACCTGTAATCATACGGGGTACAAAGGCCGTATTGGTGTATTTGAAATGCTGGAAATGAATGAAGATATGATGGAGTCGCTGCGGGAAAATAACACCCAGGGCTTTGTTGATGCCACAAAAGCGAATAAAGATTTCACACCGCTTTCTCATATGGCCCTCGATTATGCCGCACAGGGTAAAACGTCTCTTGATGAAGTGTTTAAAGTGGCGGAGTTCGTGCCAGAGGTAATTAATCACTAATGCCACAGTTTGAATATGCTGGTAAATCTGCACAAGGTAAACCTATGAAAGGTTTTATCGAAGCTGCCTCTCAACAAGGGGCGGCGCAGGCATTACTGGCGAAAAGAATTGTGCCGTTGACCATACAAGAATCGAAAAAACAGCCATCTAACTCTGGGCTTAATGTTGATGTAAGTGCTTGGTTTGAATCAAAGATTGGCCTTGATGAGATGATTATTTTCTCTCGTCAAATGTACTCTTTGTTAAAAGCGGGTATCCCTATTATTCGAGCCATAAGAGGGTTGTCTGAAAACGCATCGCACAAGCGTTTTCAAGCAGTATTAAAAGACATTGCGGAACAGCTTGAACAAGGAAGAAGCCTGTCATCAGCCATGTCCAAATATGAAAACATTTTTTCCAGGTTGTCTATTTCCGTTGTGGTAGTAGGGGAGAACACCGGTAAGTTAGACGATGTGTTTTTGCAGTTGGCCCTTTACTTTGAAAGAGAGCAGGAAACACGTAAGCGTATAAAATCAGCTCTGCGGTATCCCACCTTTGTGATTATCGCGTTGGTTATCGCCATGTTTATACTTAACCTGTTTGTGGTTCCCGTTTTTACGCAAATGTTCGCACGGTTTAATACTGAGCTGCCGTTGATGACGCGAATACTAATCGGTACTTCTGATTTGTTTGTTAACTACTGGTGGGTGATGCTGGCGGCCCTTGTTGGTGGAATAATTGCGGTGAAACAGTACCTTAATTCGACTAATGGACGGTTGAAATGGGACAAATTTAAACTAAAGTTGCCTATTGTTGGTGGCATTATTGAGCGATCATTGTTGTCACGTTACAGCAGAAGTTTTTCGATGATTTTGCGTGCAGGTGTACCACTAACCTCCGGTTTATCGTTAACCGCAGATGCTGTTGATAATGCTTATATGCGTACTCGTATTATCGAAATGCGAAAAGGCATCGAGAAAGGCGAGAGTCTGCTGCGGGTTTCTAAATCGAGTGAGCTGTTTTCAAATTTAGTACTGCAGATGGTGGCAGTAGGTGAGGAAACCGGTCGTCTAGAGCCGCTTCTTGATGAAAGCGCAGACTATTACGAGCGTGAGGTAGATTTTGATTTAAAAAGCCTCACCGCAAAAATTGAACCTATACTTATAGGGTTCGTTGCGGTGATGGTGTTAGTGCTAGCACTAGGTATTTTTACCCCAATGTGGGACATGATGTCAGCGGTAAAAGGCGGCTAACGTGATGAATACTCATGTGGTCAAACGTTAAGTGAAAGTGGCGCGAAGCGGGCTTCTCAACTTTATTACCATTGGTATTTTATTAGCGCTAGTGACGATGGCTTATGTCAACCACATGATGCCTGTTTTAGAGGAAGCTGAAACGGTAAAAAAAGAAGCGTTATTAGGTAATTTTCAGCGCATTGTTATGCAAGCCAGAGCGCAGTGGATAAGAACAAAAAGCTCACCCGTTTCTATTTATGAAACCCAGGTGGACCCCCGCGGCACGCTGTCACAAAACAAACACGCTGGAACGAGTGTGGCAATAAACACAAAGGGTTGGCCAATGGGTTCAGCGAAAGGCAGCACTAACCCATGTGACTATTTACTTTCGCTAGCCGGGGATGAAGTTGGCAGTGAGATGCACAGTAAGATGCGTAAGCAAAATGGATTCTTAGTGTGTGAATATTTTATCGATGAGCAACCGTGGTTTACCTATAGCGCTGAGAATGGCGCAATGAGAAATCACTATTCATATTAACGTTGGCGGGTTACCGCAAAAAAAAAGAGGGCGTGGCAGTGAAACAGCAAGGTTTTACACTCATTGAGTTGATCATTGTGGTCATTATTTTAGGGCTACTGGCGGCTACGGCATTACCTCGTTTTATTGATGTAACCGATGAAGCGCGAGAAGCCAGTGTTGAAGGCGTTGCTGGTGGCTTTGCTGCCGCTGTAGGGCTAGTGCGCGCGCAGTGGGAAGTGGAAGGTAGACCAAATGGCAATAACGGTAGTGCCAACGGAACAGCGATCACTTATGACCAAACCCCAGTGGGTGTGGATGGCACTGTGGGTTACCCAACGGGCAGTGCCGCGGGCAATACGCTGATAACGTCGGTAGACGTAAATCAGTGTAAAAACGTGTTCGACTTAATACTTCAGTCTGCACCTACCAATACTACATCAACTAATGATGCTGTTATTGCAGATTTTAGGTATGCAGTGCGTATTAATGGCTCAGGCGCAAATACGATATGTAACTATTATTTGGTGCAGTCTATGGGGTTACCCAATAACTCTGCGCCAGCTGACGGTGTACCAGATGGTACAACTAACGATGGATTTACTTACAACCCGGCCACTGGCCAGGTAACTGTTTTTTAAATAACGCATAGGACGTTAAATTATGCAAAAAGTATCAAAGCAACAGGGTTTTACCCTAATCGAACTTATCATAGTTATTGTATTACTTGGCATCCTTGCGGTTACCGCGGCGCCAAAGTTTTTAAACCTACAAGATGATGCCAGAGACTCTGTTCTGCAGGGAATAGCGGGCTCGCTAGAGTCTGCGTCATCGGTTATATATGGCAAAGCGTTAATCAATAATGAAGCTGCGGCAACTGGCGCAATTGATTTGAATGCTGATGGTAATGACGATATAACAACTGTTTTTGGGTATCCGGATGCAGGGGTTGTAGATAACATTACTAGTATCATCGATTTCGATTCATCTGAATATATTGCTGCGCTCGCCACAGACGAAGACCCAGGCACATTATTAATTTATTACACAGGTGCTCATGATACGGCTCCAACAACTGCGGGAGCCGTTTGTTCGGTAGTGTATACAAACTCCGCTGCTGAGGGCGAACGCCCAGCGATCACCGTTAACACGTGCGTTCAGTAATGTGAAAAAGTTAGGTTTTACACTTGTAGAACTTATCATAACCATATTGGTTATTGGGGTGCTGGCAGCTACTGTCGCGCCCCGTTTTTTAGGCAACGACAGCGAAGAGGCTACCGCCCTTCGAGATAGAACACTGCAAGTAGTGCGCAACATTCAGCTGCGTGCCATGCAAAATGTCAACGACACTAGCTGTGTTAAAATTACCCCATCTACCCTAGCGCCGCCTGCAGGACATGACTGTGGTAATGCTGTTTCTACTGCATTTGATAGCGACCAAGTTGTTAATGCCCCTTCCGGTTTTTCGTTTCAGACTATTGATGAGAATGACGCTGCGTTTACGCAAATTCAATTCGATAATATGGGAAAGCCAAGCAATATTGCGTGTAATAACCCGTGCAAAATTCAAGTAAAGAATGTGGCGGTATGCCTACAGCAAGAGGGCGCGATATATGCGTGTTAACTCTTTTGTGGCAAGTCGCGGATTTACCCTTCTTGAGCTGATAATCGGTATTGTTGTTTTTTCAATTAGTCTTACCGTTGTACTTTCCCTTATTGCTCCACAAGCAGCACAAACGGCTGAGCCTTTGCGGCAAGTCAAAGCAGCAAAGCTAGGTCAGTCATTGTTAAATGATATTTTAAGTCGCTCCTTTGACGAAAACAGTGACAGAAGCCCGCCATTTGAAACCTGTAACGAAAAAGGAAACTGTTCTACTACTCTAGGCCCTGAAGAAGCCAATGAGAGCGACTATGACGATGTAGATGATTACAACGGGTTTGCACTTGCTGATGTTGGAGGCATTTATGCAAGCTACAGCGTGAGTGTAGCAGTTGAATATGACAGCGATTTTAGCGACAGCACGGCAAATGACGGTGATACGTTTAAGCGCGTGGATGTTGCAGTAACCGCGCCCGATGGTCAAACCTATGGCTTTAGCGCATACAGGGGCAGCTATTAATGAGCGGGCCTTCTTCTCAAAAAGGTTTCACCCTTATCGAGCTAATCCTAGTGATAACTATTTTAGGCGTGATTAGCGTATCTATCGCTCAGGTTATTTCTTTAAGTGCGCAAATATATGTTACCGGTGCTGAGCGTACAAGATTAGTCTCTGAGGCGAGGTTTATCATCCTTCGCCTCGAAAAAGAGCTGCGAAATATAGTGCCTAACTCGGTTTCCTACGACCCGACTCTTGGCTGTTTAACCTATTACCCAATAAAGCAAAGTGGCACTTACGTGGATGATGCGTTCGACAACCCCATGCACGTGGTGGTGTTTAACAGCACTCTTGCTGTAAACGATACGCTGGTGGTATATCCAACTAACCCACAAAGTGTTACCGATAATGGCCGTACGATAGATGCTATCAACAGTGCCGCCGATGCCCCTACAAGCGTAAACCAATACGATCTAACCCTGAACACACCAGTAAATCAAACGTCACCGGGTAAGCGTTTTTTTGTACCTGAAGCTCAAGTTTCTGTGTGCAAAGCGACCAGCACCGCCGGAGAAGCGTTAGTAAGAACCCAAAACGGAACCAGTGGCCTTATTGCCACCAATGTGTCCCAATGGAGCGCAAATATTAGTACTGCAGGGTTACAGCAAAATGGCTTAATAGAGTTACAGTTAACCCTTCAAGCACGCGGCGACGAGCCCCTTTCAATATTGCACGAGATTCACTTTCCCAATGTTCCCTAGCCGAAGCGTATTGGCGCAGCGTCAAACATTACCCAAAAAGCAGCGTGGCTCTACAATTGTGGTGGCGCTTATTATAAGCATCGTGCTTTTAGGGTTAGGTATTGCACTTTCCAATCAGATTTCATCTACCGTTCGCCAGCAGTCTATCGAATATTACGGTGCAAGAGCTTACTTAACGGCGCAAAGCGCGTTGGAGGTGGCTATATTCCGGGTTGTCAGCGGCGGCAATCCACAGTGCAGTGTGGTCACTACACCCGTAACATTTAGTACCACGAATATGCAAAACTGTTCGGTCAGCCTCTCTTGCGAGGTTGAGATTAATGTGGATGAGCCAGAAGTGAGCGGTGGCGCAATAAGGGTTTATTCACTCGGGGCTCTTGCTGCTTGCAATAGTGGTCAACTCAATACGTCCCGTGAGCTGTTAGTAGAAATAAGGCAAGAAGAATGATGTACACCAAATTTCAATTGGCTTTGCGTTTGGCAGCCACGCTGACAGTTTTATTTTGCTTTAACGCTTTTTCGGTGCCTCAAATTGAGGGGCGTTTTATTGAATTGCAAAATACCTACAATAAAGCAGAGTGGACAACGATCAGTTTTTCTCAAGTTTACGACGAGCCGCCAGCAGTATTTATGCTCTCTACAAGCCAAGGGGCAAACCCTGCAATTGTTAAAATTCGTAACGTGACTCGAACTGGGTTTGAGGCTTTGCCCCTTGAGCCGTCAGGCGAAGATGGCCCGCATGTCACAATGGGGGCGCACTATCTCGCCATAGCCTATGGTGTTCATGAATTTCCAGACGGCGATATTGTAGAAGTGGGTAAGATACAGCTAGGGCCCGACACGATTCAGGCGGCCCCAAACTCTCCCTGGTACGGTGTAGGGGGGCTGACAGGGTCAGATGAGTCCCGTTATGCCCAGGTGCAATTAGAGACTGATTTTGGCGAACAGCCGGTATTCTTTCACTCCATCCAAACACTTAACAATCAAATAGACGTTAATGGAAAAAAACCGCCCAATGAGCACTTGTTGCCCTATTTAACCATTGCTGCCAAATACGATGCGGTTGGGAGTAATTTAACACCTGCGATACCGCTGCTCGACATGGCGTACTTTATCGCGCTGGAGGCGTCTGAAACTGAATTCGGGCCTGTATCTAGGGATGAAACCGTTGCCTACATGGCAACGACAGAAGGTTTTGGACGCAGCTTTTTTGATGATAGTGGCAAAGAAGTGGAGTGGGAAGCTGACTTTGCTGACACGCTTATTTCTGGTTGGGCCGATGGTTGCTTCCAAAATGACTTTAAAAATAATTATTCATTAACGCCGTTAGTAGCGGCAAGCAAAATAAGTCGAAATGGGGCTGATGGCGGATGGTTGAGAAGTTGCACCGTAAACAAGAATCGCCTAGGTCTAAGGGTTGATGAAGACAGAAGCGAAGATAGTGAGCGAAATCATTCCCCGGAAGAGGCGAGTATTCTGGCGATGACCTCAGAATTTGTGTTTAGCGGAAATCTTCCAAGCTGCGATGTTGCATTCCCCGGTGCACTGGCTACCTTTGGTGGTAGCGATATCTTTCTTTCTGCTTCATCACGAGTTATCGATGAAAACAATGGTGTGTTAACCACATTTGACTTAAGAAGCGATGTTGATAGAAGCGATGATAGTTTTCCTGACTGTGGTGTTAATGGCCAAAAATGCACTACTACCAACACCGATGCATTAACCGAATCACAATCCAGAGCTATTCCAACCCTTGCTATTCAGGACACTGGACCCGAGTTGGGCACTACGCTAGCCGGCGATTATTTTTTCAAGCGCCAAGCAGTGGTAATTGGGCCAGGAAATTATGATGTTGTTGCACCTACGAGAATTTATATTGCCGATGCTGGTGGCGTTATGCCAACGCTTCTCACTATCGCCGCTGCTTCGATTAATGTGGAAGATGGCGCGTATTTGGCGATTTATGTAGACGGTGACGTTGTCATTGATGGGGCAAACCCCAATGCACTCATTTTGGCTAAAGGACAAATCAGGTTTACTAATGTGCTAAGCGGTAACCTTGTCGGCCGATTTACCGCAGGTGCAGGGATTACGACCGACGACACGCTGCTGCTTACTGCGAATAATGTTCCTGCGTCTATTCCCGGAATTTGCGGGCGAGAAGTCATTGAGGTGCTTAACCATTACCGTTTTGAAATGGCCGATAACAAGGGAAGCAGTTGTGCAGCAAAAAGCGTGACGCTTAAAGCATGTGCTGACGTCGACTGCAATCTTCTTTATTCCCAACCCTCTACAGTCGGCTTATTGCCAGCGTCGGGTAACAACTATACGTGGTCTCCCGCTGATAACGTTTCATTTACTGGGCAGACAAGCCTTAATATCGAAAGCTTAAAAGGTAACGACCCGGTTTTAGCGACCTCTGGCGAAACACCATCTTCACAGCTGCGCTGTTTTATTGGCGGTAAAGAGGTGGCACTGGGAAGCTGCAAAATAAACTTTGAAAAAGACGGGATGGTCTTTAAAAATATCACCGATGGTAACGACGTTATTGTTTCTCAAATTTCCGGTAAGCCATCAGATGTTGGGTTTAATAAGAAGACGTATGCAGTTGAAGCCTGCGAAACTTCTGACTTGCTGCGAGATAAGGAAATTGAAATAGACATGAACTACAACTGCTCAAGCAGCGGCAATTGTTCAAATCAAATGCTCATTAGTAACAATAACAAAGACTTCACACTAGGACTCTCACCAACTGCCGTGCCGCTTTTATTTAATAGCGACTCACAAGCCATCATCACCGTGCAATACCCCGATGCTGGTGAGGTATCGCTGTCAGCAAGTATAACTGGGCGCTCAGGTGTGGCAGGCTCATCAAATTTATTTACGGTAAGGCCATTTGGCTTCGCTACTCGTGTTTTAAATAATGCTGGAACAGGCCCAAATGCGAATGCATATGCGTTTTCTGCTAATGACTCGTTGCTCGCGTTAACCGGTGAAGAATTTATTTTGGAGCTGCGAGCCACCCAATGGGTAGAGGGTGAAGATACCAATGAAGATGGCATACCAGACGATTTTAGTGCTCTTGATAACAATATATCGGCTGAGCATTTTTCTGGCACTGTATCTTTAGCACCCACCGCAATTCTGCCCGCAGCTGGCGTTACTGGCAACTTAGGGTTATCAGCATCAAGTACAGGAGGTACTGCTCAAGCAGTATTTAACGATGAGTCTGTTGTAAACGTAGGGCTTAACTACGATGAAGTTGGCACTGTTGTGATTAATGCAAGGGCGCCGTACTTAACCAGTACTCTAGTTCAGGGGCAAATAGCGAATGTGGGTCGTTTCGCTCCAGCAAACTTCGCACTTACGGGGAATGTGGATGCTGCCTGTGAAGTTGGCCAGAGATTCACTTATTTTGATCAACCCATTTCAAATGTGTCTTACACACTTTCAGCACTTAATCACAACGGACAGCGCACCAGTAATTATCGTGGGGGCTTTGATAAGCTATTCGGGCTAGAGATGGTTATTGAGTCTGATGGCGTGCTACTTGACCGTTTAGCTAATGTAGACGTGATAAGTTGGCCGCAATCAGGTACTACTGGGCAAATTAACTTTACCGACACTGACATCATCTTTACGCGCCTTGGCAGTGCTCAGTTGGACGGGGCGTATACGAACACCTCGCTGGTATTGAATATTGAACGTGGGCAATTAGAAAATGCCTTGGTTAACGGCAGCTCATGCTCAGGAGTCTGTTTGGCAACTGTTGATGCAGGCCTCGACTTTGCCTACGGAAGAGCCACGCTAGTGAATAATTACGGTAGTGCTAACGAACCATTACTACTGCCATTTTCTACCCAATTCTTTGATGGTCAAGACTGGCGTATAAACGCGAATGACAGCTGCACAGCGTATGATCACACTGGGGTTAACGATGCATCAAACGACTTAGCCACTGAAAATTCAGGCACATTATCGCAGGGGAGTTATGTGTCTGGTGAAGGTATTCGAATTACTTCGCCTAACGGCGAAGGTGAATTCTCTGTTACCTTTGATACCCCGCCGTGGTTACTGTGGGATTGGAGTAACAACGACGTGGCAGATGAACCTCCCTCGGCCACGTTAACCTTTGGTGTATACCGAGGTAATGACAACATTATTTATAAGCGCGAGAAAATAGGCAACTAGTGCGCGTGTTCACTCACGCCCTTATACACGCTTAGACAATTTCAACTTTTGACAAGGTATTAGGTTGATTATCTTTATACAGTAGTGAGTTTCCTACTACGGTTATGTGTTATTGTCGTGATAGTGCTGCGCTGTAACAATGCTGCGTGACATATGGCAAACATATTGGTTTCGCATTGATTTGATAAAAAATGAAGATATTTTAACGGTAACCATCGGCATTGCTTGCCGAAAATTGCCCCCATTGTTAAAGTGTGCGAAATTACATTCGACTTCACGTTAAAGCGTCGCCATCTCATCCTTGCAAATACGCGTTAACATAAAAACAGGAATACACTCTTCATGTTTAAAAAGCTTCGAGGCATGTTCTCTAACGATCTGTCCATCGACCTCGGAACAGCTAATACGCTGATTTACGTTAAAGACCAAGGTATTGTTCTCAACGAACCCTCAGTAGTTGCTATTCGACAAGAACGTGCAGCAGGCCCTAAAAGTGTGGCTGCAGTAGGTGCAGAAGCAAAGCGTATGCTAGGTCGTACGCCGGGTAATATCCGTGCAATTCGCCCTATGAAAGACGGTGTTATCGCCGATTTCTACGTGACTGAAAAAATGCTTCAGCATTTCATTAAGCAGGTTCACGACAATAACTTCATGCGACCAAGCCCGCGAGTTCTCGTTTGTGTACCTTGTGGTTCAACTCAAGTTGAACGTCGCGCAATTAAAGAATCGGCCCTAGGTGCCGGAGCGCGCGAAGTGTATCTCATTGATGAACCGATGGCAGCGGCTATCGGTGCAGGCCTACCAGTGTCAGAAGCCCAAGGCTCAATGGTGGTTGATATCGGTGGTGGTACTACCGAGGTTGCGATTATCTCACTTAATGGCGTGGTGTACTCGTCTTCAGTGCGCATTGGCGGTGACAAATTTGATGAAGCAATCATCAACTACGTTCGTCGTAATTTTGGCTCGCTTATCGGTGAGGCAACAGCAGAGCGTATTAAGCACGAAATTGGCGCGGCTTACCCTGGTGAAGAAGTACGTGAAATTGAAGTGCGTGGACGCAACTTGGCTGAAGGTGTGCCTCGTGGTTTCACACTTAATTCAAATGAAATATTAGAGGCACTTCAAGAGCCGCTAACGGGTATCGTTTCTGCGGTCATGGTTGCATTAGAGCAATCTCCACCAGAGCTTGCATCAGATATTTCTGAGCGCGGTATGGTGTTAACCGGCGGTGGTGCACTGTTAAAAGATTTAGATCGATTGTTGATGGAAGAAACCGGTATTCCGGTGGTTATTGCTGACGATCCACTTACTTGTGTAGCGCGCGGCGGTGGTAAGGCATTCGATATGATTGACCTCCATGGTGGCGACTTGTTTAGTTACGAGTAAACAGGTAAGGCAACCTTAAGGTTGCCTTCTTTGTATCATGGATACTATATTTACTCGCGGTCCCTCATTAAACAACAGACTGACACTGGCACTTGTGCTGTCGGTGCTGTTGATATTCGTCGACCATAAATTAGAAGGGTTTAAGTCTACCCGCGTATACTTAAACTCTCTTATGAGTCCCATTCAGTATTTAGCCAATCTTCCTGGCCTCATTTTAAGTGAGAGTGCTCAAAGACTGACGTCAAAAGAGCAGCTTCTTGCAGAAAACCAAACTATGTCTAACCAATTGCTGTTGATGAGCGAGAAGCTTCAGCAGTTTGATGTGGTGGTTAAAGAAAACGAACAGCTTAGATCCCTGTTACAAGCTCCCATGCGACAAGAGTCCCGCAAAATGGTGGCAGAGCTTATGGCGGTAGATAAAAATCCCTACAGCCAGCAGGTGGTCATTAACAAAGGCGCCATTGACGGGGTGTATTTGTCTCAACCTGTCATAGACGACTCGGGTATTGTGGGACAAGTGATGGAGGTTGGGTCGACCAACAGCCGTGTTTTACTTGTCGCGGATGTAACCCATGCCATTCCAGTGCGTTCATTGCGCAACGATATTCGTTTTATCGCTACAGGCAGCGGCTCTCTCAATGAGCTATACGTTGAACATGTTCCTCATAGTGTTGATATTCAAGAGGGCGACCTTTTAATATCGTCTGGTTTAGGAAGCATTTTTCCTGAAGGCTACCCAGTTGCCCGGGTGACACAAGTGGTGAGAGATGAAAGCCGTCCTTTTGCTCGGGTTATTGTTACGCCTACGGCAAGTCTTGACCGACTGCGTCATCTGCTGTTGCTGTGGCATGAAGACGATGACGACGGTGGAACAGGTGATGAAATTGACGGTGAAAGTGAAATAGAGCCCGAAGACAACGTGGTAGAAGAGTCAGAAGATGCGTAAACGCAACGTTATTATTTGGGGCAGCATTATTATAGCCTTGGTGTTGCAAATTGTGCCACTGCCCATCCAAGCCGATGTTTATCGCCCTGATTGGGTGTTAGTGGTTTTGGCGTACTGGAGTATGGCATTGCCTAATCGGGTAAACGTGGGGGTTGCGTTTATCACCGGTGTGGCAATGGACATTTTAATGGGCACGACGTTAGGCATTCATAGTCTTGGCCTCAGTGTGTCGATATACATTTTGGCGGCTAACTATCAACGCTTGAGAAACTATTCAGTGTGGCAACAAGCGATTATTATCGGGCTACTGTCTTCGCTTTATCATTTGCTGACTTTTTGGGTTCAACACCTTCTTACCGATATCTACTTCCAAGTTGATTATCTGTGGCCCGTTGCGGCATCTATGGTGCTGTGGCCCTGGGTGTTTTGGTTACTACGCAAAACGCGAAGACAGTTTTCCATCATGTAACAATGCCGGTTGTGCGCGGCAGACGTCATGTTATGCCGTGTATATCTACATAATAAGGTTTTGCCAATGCATTCTCACCTCATACTTGCCTCTGCATCGCCTCGGCGCACTGCACTGTTAACTCAAATGAATGTGGCTCACACCATTTGTCCTGCCGATATCGATGAAACACCCAAACTAGGTGAAAAGCCAGATGATTTAGTTGCGCGCCTTGCTAGCGAAAAAGCACAAGCCGTGATGAAAAAGCTCGAAAAGCAAAAGACTTTGCAAGACAACACCGTGGTGCTGGCAAGCGATACACTGATTGCCTTTAATGGCGAAAGCCTAGGCAAGCCAGAGGATAAAGCTGACGCTATTCGCATACTCACCATGTTGTCGGGGCAAACGCATCAGGTGCTAACCTCAATTAGTGCCCTTAGCCAGTTAAAACACGTAACCCGTACAGTGGTGACAGCGGTTACTTTCGCCTCACTAACTAAACAGCAAATCATCGATTACTGGGAAACTGGCGAGCCAGCCGATAAAGCAGGCAGTTATGCTATACAGGGCATAGGTGGTGAATTCGTCGTTTCTATTAACGGCAGTTCAAGTTCTGTAGTAGGATTACCCTTGTATGAAACGCGTCAATTGCTCAACGAATTTGGAGTTGTGAAGTGAGTGCTGAGCTATTAATTAACGTTACACCGTCAGAGTCTCGAGTTGCCCTTATTGAAAACGGTATTTTGCAAGAAATACACGTTGAGCGGCACACTAAAAAAGGGCTGGTGGGAAATATCTACCGCGGAAAGGTAAGCCGTGTATTACCGGGTATGCAGGCCGCATTCGTGGATATAGGGTTAGAAAAAGCGGCATTTCTTCATGCTTCCGATATCGTTATTCATAACGAGATTGCCGAGGAAGTATCAGCAAGCCACATTCAAAAACAAGATATTCGAGAGTTGGTACGCGATGGACAAGACATCGTTGTGCAGGTGGTTAAAGACCCTATTGGCACTAAAGGCGCTCGTTTAACCACAGATATCACCATTCCTAGTCGGTACCTTGTGTTTATGCCCTCTGTGACTCATGTGGGCGTGTCGCAGCGCATTGAGGAAGAAGTAGAGCGAGAGCGCTTAAAAACCCTGGTACAAGAATTCTGTGATGAAAACGGCGGCTTCATTCTTCGTACGGCTGCTGAAGGCGTGGGTAAAAGTGAACTGCAGCAAGACGCCGCCTTTTTGCGTCGACTGTGGGATAAAATTCAATCTCGGATGAAAAAACGCAAGTCTAACGTGCTGTATGAAGATTTGCCGCTGGCGCGAAGGGTACTTCGAGATTTTGTTGGCACTGAGCTAGATAGAATTCGTATCGATTCCAAGTTGTCGTTTCAAGAGCTGTTTCAGTTTACAAAAGAATACGTACCTGAAATGAATGGGAAGCTGGAGTATTACACCGGCGATAGACCAATTTTTGATTTGTATGATGTTGAAAATGAGGCGCAGCGTGCGCTAGAGCGCCGTGTAGACCTAAAATCCGGTGGCTACTTAATCATTGATCAAACCGAAGCAATGACCACTATCGACATCAATACGGGGGCCTTTGTTGGTCACCGCAATCTAGAAGAAACCATCTTTAACACCAATACTGAAGCTACTCAGGCTATCGCTCGTCAACTGCGTTTACGCAATCTAGGTGGCATGATCCTTATCGACTTCATCGATATGATTGAACCTGATCACAAACGACGGGTCTTACATTCATTAGAGGTAGCGACAAACAAGGATAGAGCCAAAATCAATATTCACGGTTTTACCGCGCTGGGGTTGATAGAAATGACCCGCAAGCGAACCCGTGAAAGTATTGAGCATATTTTGTGTGGTGAGTGCCCAGTGTGTAAAGGGCGCGGCACCGTGAAAACAATAGAGACAATTTGCTTTGAAATTATGCGTGAAATTGTGCGCGTAAACAGAGCCTATGATGCTGACAAATTTGTTGTTTATGCGTCCCCCAAAGTTGCTGAAGCGCTTATGGGAGAAGAGTCTCATATGTTGGCTGAGTTAGAAGTGTTTGTAACGAAACAAATTAAAGTGCAAACCGAAACATTGTACAACCAGGATAAGTACGACGTCGTTATGATGTAACGCTTTAACGTTAAGAAAGGCATAGTGTGACAAAATTTTCGTCGGCAGCTTCGTACTTATTGAAGAAGTTTTGGTTGCTGCTCGCCGTATTACTTGTTCTTTTTGCTCTGGTATTAAGTGCTGCAAGGTATGCCTTGCCTCACATCGAGCACAACAAGCATTTGCTAGAAGATTATATCAACGAGCAGTACGGCGTAAATTTATCTATTGATACGATCCATGCGGTCTGGGAGCGCAGCGGGCCGAGTATTGTGCTTAATTCAGTGTCGTTAGCAAAAGACGACGCATCCCCTGTAGAACTCAATATTCGACAAATTTACGTAGAGCTAGATTTCTGGCAGTCCCTTCGTCAACGGCTTATCTCTTCCCCTCGATTTGAATTGCGCGGGTTGCATCTGGATATCGATGCCGACCGCGTTTCAGGCAGTAGCAAAAATAAGTTTCCAGTCATCAATGCGTTAGAGCGTCTCTTTTTAGAGCAACTGCAAAGCTTCTCTTTAGAAGAGGGGAAAATATCACTAACCCGAAATGGCGATACCAATAGCTTTAATATCGACAGTCTGTCTTGGAATAACCGTGAAGAGCGTCACCAAGGGTTAGGGCGCATGAAAGTTGACGGGGTATCTGCAAACTCTGCGTCTTTTGTTATTGATATTAATGGCTACAAAGATGAGTTTGATGGCGTGTTTTACGCTAAAGCAGAAGACCTAGATATCTCGCCATGGGTAAGTGATTTAATTAAAACTAAACGTCCTTTGGCGCAAAGCAGAGCGAACTTGGAGGTATGGGCAAACTTTTCTGAAACCGCGATAGGCTCGGTTCAAGCTGAACTGAATAACAGTTTGTTCCAATGGGGAAATGAAAGGGTTAAAACCGTAACAGGTATCACGGGAGGGAGCTTACAAGCGATGCCTTCAAGGGATGGCTGGAATGTTCGCGTGGACCAATTAAAACTTAACTCAAGTAGCGCTACGTTAACAACGGACGTTATTGGCCATGTATCCAATAATGGTAACGCAGTTTTTAACACCGTTAAGCCCGTAGAAATAAACCCTTTTTTATTGCTGCTACCGCTGTTTCTTGATGACACCAATGAAGAAGAAATACGGGCACTCGATCCCAAAGGTGAATTAGCCACGCTACAAGTGCAATGGCAAAATGGTGCTCCTGCGTTAGCGGCTAAAGTGTTAGATTTAACATGGACAAAGACAGCCTCTATCCCAGGGCTCTCGTCACTGGATGCTGACTTTTTTTGGTACAAGCACAATGGGGCAGTATTTTTAGAATCAAGTGACAGTAAGCTCTCTAGCCAGGGCATTATCAAAAAAGATATAAACGTCAATAAAATCGCCGCAGACATCTACATATATCCCCTCTATGAAGAGTCTTCTGACGATGCTGTTATAGAGGGGGCAGCTGACGAACGTGCAACCGTTGCCACAGCGAAGAAGCCCGCCGCAGCGAAGAAACGCACGGCATCGGCCCGTCAGTGGGTGCTCAAAGGTGAGAATATTATTGTAGATACCGACAGCGTAGCGCTTACGTCGGCATTTAGCCTCAATACATCTACTAGCCACATGTCGTTGTTCGCAGATATCGACCCCCTGTCTTTAGGTACCGTGAGCGAGCTATTCCCATCTCCGGTAATGAGCGACAATTTAGATAACTATTTAACACGAGCGTTTACTGGTAAAGGCAGTATCGATAAAGCGCGCATTTTGTGGTTTGGAAAAACGAAAGATTTTCCTTTCACCGAAGGACAAGGCGTATTCCAAGCTTACGTGGATATTAAAGACAGTGACTTCTTGTTTTCATCGAAATGGCCCGCGTTAAACGAACTCGACCTTTCCCTGCGCTTTGTGAATGACGGTCTCTATATGTCGACCTCTTCTGCCAAGCTTGCCGATGTGCGAATTGGCGATATGACGGCCAGTATTCCAAAGTTCAAACCCGGCTCAATTCTAACAATCGATGCCACGGGCGAGGGCACAGGTGAGGGGCTCACCCAACTTATGATGGCGTCGTCTATTCAAGATTCGTTGGGCAATGTATTGAACCAAGATGTGCAGGTTTCAGGGCCTCTATCTGCCGATATTCATTTGCATATTCCGCTTAATGGTGAGCAAGTAAGAGCCACAGGTACCGCGGCTTTAGTTGAGAACACCGTATATATCCCTACAACGAAAATGCGCTTTAAAAAGGCCAGCGGGGACATTGCTTTTGATAATGGCAATATTAGCGCGACAGGTTTGTCGGCCCAGTTTTTGAGTCAAGCAGTGTCCATCGACCTTAGTGGCGTTCAAGAGAAAGACTACTCATTAAATGTTCAATTAGCGGGCCGGTGGCATGTTCACCCTCTTGCCAATTATGTGAACACTGAACTTACTGACTACATTGACGGTGAAACTCAGTGGCAAACATCGGTAGATTTAACCTTGGCCAAAGATAGCTTTTCTTACGCCGCTGAATTAACCGCTGACTTAACCGCGACACAAAGTATATTGCCTGCGCCTTTTGAAACTCCGGCGGGTACAAGTTTGCCTTTGTATATTAAAAGCTCAGGAGATCGCCAAGCTTCAAATGTAGTAGCAACACTCGGTAACGATATTCGATTCACTGGCACATTACCTCATCAAGAGATGCAGTTTTCCCGTGCTCACTTAGCGCTGGGCGAAAGTGATATTGCGAATATAGGGACTGGGTTTAGTATTGCGGCGAACCTGGAAAGTGCTAACGTTGCAGAGTGGTTTACCACGGTTTCTATGCTGACATCAGGGGGACAGAAAAATAGAAATGACGCCACTGCAGACAAAGATAGCGAAAGCGGTACCACTAAAGGCGGTATTTTCGGCACTCCCTCAAGAATATTTGCAAAGACTGCAGAGCTGACCTTCGCCGGTCATTCCATTAAAAATGTGCAGATGAATGCACAAGAACGAAATGAAGATTGGTTGCTCGATATTGGTTCTGCTGCTGCACGAGGCACCGTTCGAGTGAATGGAGATTTAGCGCAGCAAGGTATTGAGATAAACGCTGATTACCTCAATTTACCTAAGCCCGACGATAGTGTGCAGGAAACAAAGAGCGACCCTTTTGAACTCGATCCACGCTCGCTTCCGCCAATGTACTTCTACTGTGAAAGCTGTGTATATCACGGTATTGATTTAGGTAAAGTCACGGTTGATATAGCAAAAACGAATAACGGACTGCATGCACGCCAGCTGATGATACGTTCTCCAGAAACTCACGTTACCGCAACGGGGTTTTGGCATTACGTGAACGGTGCTGTTGAGACGAGTATTGAAGGAAGTCTCACATCGCCTGATGTGGGGCAAATGTTGAAAGAGTTTGAAATAGAGTCGGGGATAAAAGACTCTGAAGCCGACGTGGCATTTAATTTCAGCTGGCAAAATTCGCCCATGGACTTTCAACTTGGAAAACTGCAGGGCGATGTAGAATGGTCATTATCTGACGGCTATTTAACTGAATTAAGCGACCAAGGCTCCCGTATATTCACGCTCTTTAGTTTAAATTCATTGGTTAGAAAATTGAGTTTAGATTTCAGAGACGTATTTGCGAAAGGCTTCTTTTACGATGATATGGGCGGTACGCTGAACATTGTTGATGGCAGAGCTTATACCGATGACACGTTAATTGACGGCGGTGCAGGGGAAATTGAAATTACCGGCCTAACTGACCTCGGTACCGGCGGGCTCAACTACAATGTGTCATTTGCGCCAAACGTCACCGGTAACCTGCCTTTCTTAGTTTATTTTTTGGCAACGCCGCCTACCGCCTTGGCTGCGATTGCTATCGACCAAGTGCTTACGTCAGCAAAAGTCATTTCAAATGTGAATTACCGCGTAACAGGCACTATTAGCGAGCCAAAGTTTGACGAGGTAGACCGCAACAGCAAAGATATAAGTTTGCCTGCGCAAAATGTGCCTATCGAAAAAGACCCGTTAGACAGACCGCTAACGCAAGATGATGTACGGCGAATCAAAATGGAGGTGATTGATGGTTAACCTAGTTGCACTGCAAATGACATCTACGCCAGATGTGGATGAAAACCTGGCTGCGGTGTCTAAAGCCATGTCAGAGTCGGACATTGCACCGGAAAGCCTTGTAGTGCTGCCAGAATGCTTTGCGTGTTTTGGCGGTAAAGACAAAGGACAGTTGTCTGTAGCAGAAGCAAAAGGGCAGGGGCCAATACAGGCGCATCTGTCAGCGCTAGCAATACGCTATCAATGCTACATTGTGTCTGGCACTTTCCCGGTCAAAACAGCCAATCCAGATCAGTTCTCTGCTGCATGTATGTTGTTTGGACCTGACGGAGCGCTGCTCGCTGATTATCGCAAAATACATATGTTTGATGTATCGGTAAACGATGCCACAGGCAGCTACAAAGAATCGCGCTTTACAGAAGCGGGGAGCGAGGTGGTGAAGGTAAACACACCAATTGGCAACATCGGTCTTGCGGTATGTTATGATATTCGCTTTCCAGGTTTATTTACTGCCATGGCGGATATCGACATATTGGTATTGCCAGCGGCATTTACGCAAAAAACCGGTGAAGCCCACTGGCACGCCTTATTAAAAGCGCGAGCAATTGAAAAACAGTGCTTTGTCGTTGCCGCAGGCCAGGTGGGAGTCCACGCCAATGGGCGTGAAACCTATGGCCACAGCATAGTGTTATCTCCGTGGGGAGAAACCATAGCAGAGCGTGCTGCAGGCAAGGGCGTATTAAAAGCCAGTGTAGATATTGCAGAACGAGAAACCATTAAACAAAATATGCCGGTTGCCGAACATAACCGATTCAGGAGTCACTTTGTCTAAATCTGTAGAGCGTCATTTATTATCAGACTCAGGGCTTGATATTACCAAGCTTGAGAGTGCATTAGCGACAATACATCGCCATGACACTGACTACGCCGATTTGTATTTCCAGTCTAGCCAGCATGAAAGCTGGGTGTTAGAAGACGGTATTATCAAGGAAGGTAGTTACAATATTGAGCGCGGTGTAGGTGTGCGTGCAATCAGTGGTGAAAAAACGGGCTTCGCGTATTCTGACGAAATCAGTGAAGACGCGCTAATGAAAGCGTGCAAAGCGGCACGTGGTATTGCACCTAGCGGCGGTACTCAGCAAGTATCAGCATTAGGTGAAAAGCCTCTTACCGCCCGATACAGCGAGAATAACCCAATTCTTGCTATGCAAGATGCTGAGAAAATATCGTTACTTAGGTCGGTCGATGCCTACATTCGCCAACAAGAGCCATCGGTTAATCAGGTGGTGGTCAGTATCAGTGGTGTATATGAAGAAATATTAGTGGCCGGAAGTGACGGCACACTGGCTACCGATATCCGTCCGTTAGTCCGTCTTAACTGCTCTGTATTGCTTGAAAATGGCGATCGTCGTGAGCGTGGCTCTTCTGGTGCGGGTGGTCGTTACGCCTATGCTTTTTTCCAATCAGATGAAAATGGCAAGCCGCTTTACGAAAACTTAGCTGATGAAGCACTTCATATGGCCCGCGTTAATATGCAGGCTGTGGCAGCGCCAGCAGGTGCTATGCCGGTAGTACTCGGAAATGGCTGGCCAGGTGTACTGCTTCACGAAGCTGTGGGGCACGGTTTAGAGGGTGACTTTAACCGTAAGGGTGCGTCAACATTTAGCGGTCGCATTGGTGAGCGTGTGGCAGCAAAAGGCGTAACAGTTGTTGATGATGGCACGTTAAGCGATCGCCGAGGCTCACTGTCGGTAGACGATGAAGGCACAGCAACACAGCACAACGTACTTATTGAAGACGGCATTTTAAAAGGCTACATGCAAGACAAGCACAATGCTAAGTTAATGGGTGTAGCGCCTACAGGCAATGGCCGCAGAGAGTCTTATGCACACTTGCCCATGCCGCGAATGACAAACACTTACATGCTAGAAGGCCAGCACGATCCACAGGAGATAATTGCATCTATCGAAAGAGGTATTTACGCTCCTAATTTTGCCGGTGGTCAGGTAGACATTACGTCGGGTAAATTTGTATTCTCAAGTGCCGAAGCTTACCTCATTGAAAATGGCAAGATTACCGCGCCTGTGAAAGGGGCAACCCTTATCGGAAATGGCCCAGAGGTTATGCAAAAAATCTCAATGATAGGTAACGATGTCGCCCTAGATAAAGGCATTGGTGTGTGTGGTAAAGACGGACAAAGCGTGCCAGTGGGCGTTGGGCAACCTACGCTTAAAATTGATGAACTTACGGTAGGTGGTACGGCATAGTTTTGCTGTGAAATATTTAAGCAAGACACGTTAGAACAAGACACATACTTAGGCCAGAAATAGCATAAGTGACAACCTACACAAAAAAGCACATAGCAAAAAAGGCTGGTAACGAAAGTTATCAGCCTTTTTTATCACTGCTACCGTCTAACTGCGTTAGACATATCAGCTGTCTTGGACAGTGTCCTTTATATATTGAAAAAGCTCTCTAAAGGCTTTTGGCGGCGCATTCTTCTCTCTTTCTTTTTTTACTTGGCGGCTGAATTGACGCAGCTTTTGTCTATCGAACGCGGGGTAGTCTTCAATTAAGCGTTGAATAGCTGGATCGCCTTCTTCAATAACCGACTCTCTCGCTTTTTCAAGCTGATGAAAAGCCGCATTACTTGCTTGATGCTGATGGGCTATTTTTGACAGCGCCTCTTCAATATCGTGGGTATCGCGCTGACGAAGCAATTTACCAATAAACTGCAATTGTCTGCGATAGCCATCTTTTTTCTTATTCACAATACGCGCTATCGCGACTGCATCGGCTAATTCTTCATCCATTGGGATAGTTGCCACATGGGCATCGGTTAACCCTACAATGGTTTCGCCAAGCTTCTGATGCTCCTTTGCCTGACGCTTTAATTCCGTTTTACTAACGAAATCTTCGTCTTCAGACGTGGTTGCTTTGGCGCCTTCAAAGTAAGGATCTTGTGGAGAATTCTGTTTCTGATCACTCATTTCAAACTCATTAGTGTTACACTTTAGCCAAATTGTAACTATCACAGTCGAATATAGACAGCGAAACTTACTATGCAAATTGAGCAACAGCTATCAGAAATTCAGAATGTCGTTGATGATGTACTGAAAATGGCCTTATCAAAAGGCGCAACACAAGCCGAAGCAAGCATGTCTAAGGTACAGGGTATTGCGGTATCCTCACGCATGCAAGAAGTTGAAAACGTTGAGTTTACCAACGACGGCGGACTAGGCATTAGCGTTTACGTAGGTAAGCGCAAAGGCAGTGCATCCACTGCCGACTTAAGTAAAGCGGCGCTTACATTAGCCGTTGAAAAAGCGGTGGATATTGCGCGCTATACCAGTGAAGATCCTTGCACCGGTCTTGCCGATGCAGAGCTTATCGCTACTGAATTCCCAGATTTAGACTTATATCACCCACAAGAGCTTGATACAGAGAAAGCCATCAAGACCACCATCGAAACTGAAGCGGCGGCGATGAATTACGACCCTCGCATTACAAATTCAGATGGCGCGTCGTATAACGCTAATTTAGGTATGCGTGTGTACGGTAATACTCATGGCATAAATACCGGCTATCCCAGCAGTCGTTACAGTTTAAGCTGTATGGTCATTGGCTCTCAAGATAACGATATGCAGCGTGATTATGCCTATACCGTTGACCGCCAGGCGCCGTTGCTTAAATCTGCTGCGTTTGTAGGCCAAGAGGCTGCCAAGGCCACGGTAGACCGTTTAGGTGCTCGCAAAATCAATACCGCTAACGTGCCTGTACTGTTTCATAAAGATCTCGCTTCAAGCTTGTTTGGTCATTATGTTGGCGCCATCAGTGGGGGGAGTTTGTACAGACGCTCGTCATTTTTGCTCGACAGTTTAGACAAGCAGGTATTTCCTGAGTGGATGAATATTGAAGAGAAGCCGCTTATTAAGTCAGGGCTTGCCAGCTCAAGCTTTGATAACGAAGGGGTATCGTGCTCTGATATGACCATTGTTGATGGCGGTCGCTTAGCCACTTATCTTTATACAACCTACTCGGCGCGCAAACTCAATACCGTGTCTAATGGTCATGCTGGCGGCATACATAACTGGATTGTTGGTGATACGGGACACAGTGATGCCGACTTGCTAAAAGAAATGGGCACAGGACTATTTGTCACTGAGCTTATGGGGCAAGGCGTAAACATTGTTACCGGCGATTATTCACGCGGTGCAGCAGGTTTTTGGGTAGAAAATGGCATTATTCAATACCCAGTTCACGAAATTACCATTGCAGGCGATTTACGTGACATGTTCAAAAATATCGTCGCCATTGGTAAAGACAAAGATGTGCGCGGTAGTGTTCAAACTGGTTCAGTGCTGGTTAATCAAATGAAGATTGCTGGCAACTAGGGCGTGTTGATCACCGCTGCAAAAATGTACAGCAAAGATCAACACACCCTACTGTTTGTCTGAAATGCTAGCCTCGCGAAATTCGCGAGGCGGTTTTCCTACCGACTTTTTAAACCGCTTAGAAAATGTAAACACATTTGCATAACCCACGTAATGGGCAATATATGAAATAGGCCACTGTGTTTTTAACAGCAGGTTTCGCGCCCGCTGCATGCGCAAATAAATGACCTGCTGCATGGGACTTCTCCCAAAGTACTTAAGGCATAAGCGATGCAAATGAGGGGCAGAATAATGGGCTTTATTACTTAAGCTCTCAACGCTCCACTGAAACTGTAGTTGATTCTCAACCGCGGCAAATAAAGACTGAAGCCTAACGGCATGTCTATCATTACTCTCATCTTCACTATTTTCTTGGTCGTTTTGGCTTATCACTTGCCGCAGATGACGCCCTATAATTTGTATGGCAGCTTCACGGTTTCTATTATCTTGCTCTAAATACAATAACTCCATAGCGTGATGTAAGGCCGCTAAATTAATATTGCTGATAACCCTTGGATGTTGTTTCGAAAGTCCCTTCCATTGCTCTGTATCTGATAGGTTTAGCCAAATAATATCCCACTTATCACTAGCAATACTCACCTCGAAGCTTTGATAGGCGGGTAGCGTGATAAGCTGACCACCCGTTAAGCTAAACGAGCCATGTGGTGTGCGAAAGCATCCTTCCCCTGATAGCGAGTAAAACAGCGTATGGTTTGGCGGCATCACTCTGCCAACAACGTATTCACCTGATAAGTTTGAACATCCCGCTAGCTCAATATCTAACGCCATTATTTCTGGCGACGTACTACTATCAATAAAGCGCTCGAAGCACTGTTGGCCTATATTAATAATATCCGAAAAAGGTGACTGCATTTATGTTGTTCTGCTTTTGGTAAGGGCGTGTTGATAGTTTTGGATAAAAGTACGAGAGGTTTAAGCATAAAGTAATCAATGCATTTTAGCTATATTGTGATGTATCAAATGCGTTTTCACACAGGAGCCATGCATGGCTGACATCGAACAAGTTGTTTCACAGAAAGATTGGCAGAATCCCCTCGTATATCAACGTAATCGAATCAATGCCCATGCGCCACACAATGGCTTTGTTACTGAAGACGATGCAGTTCAAAATCGAAATGCCAGTAAGGTTAGCCTAAACGGTAAATGGATGTTTAGGCTATACCCGTCACCGGAGGCTGTCAGCGATGAGTTAATCGCGCAAGCGCTAACAGAAAATGAGGCCAAACAGTGGCAGCCCATTACTGTGCCTTCAAATTGGCAAATGGAAGGCTTCGATAAACCCATTTACTGCAATGTGAAATACCCCTTTGATGTGAATCCCCCTGTAGTGCCAGCAGATAACCCCACAGGATGTTATCGCACAACATTTACCCTAACTGAAAGCAGTCTTTTAAAACGCAATCACATTGTTTTTGAGGGCGTAAATAGTGCATTCCATTTATGGTGTAACGGCAGTTATGTAGGCTACTCACAAGACAGTCGCTTACCTGCTGAGTTTGATTTATCTGCATTGCTTGTAGTAGGCGAAAACCGTTTATCCGTGATGGTGATCAGATGGTCAGACGGTAGCTATTTAGAAGATCAGGATATGTGGTGGCTAAGCGGTATCTTCCGAGATGTAAACCTAGTAACAAAGCCTCGGCATCACATTCAAGATGTGTTTGTCACGCCCACGCTAGATGCATGTTACCGCGATGGTGCACTGTCTGTTCGCACGGCAATTAATGCCCCAGCAAACTATCAGGTTGGCATTCAGTTATTTGATAAAGCACACGCCGTTACCGAACGAGCTGTTGCAGGGACTAACAATAAGCGCGTCGATGAAAAAGGGGGGTGGGATGATGTGGTGTTCCAGAGCTTAGAGGTAAAAGAGCCTAAGCACTGGACCGCGGAAACGCCTTACTTATACCGAATTGTAGTGTCGCTAATTGATGAAGCTGGGCAGGTGGTAGACACAGAGGCCTATCAGATTGGCTTTCGCACTGTACAAATGAAGGCCGGACAGCTGTGTGTGAATGGGAAACCTTTACTTATCCGAGGGGTAAACAGACACGAGCATCATGAAACAAAAGGTCATGCCATAAGCGAAAGCGATATGATTGAAGATATTTTGCTACTTAAGCAAAATAACTTTAATGCCGTTCGTACGGCGCATTATCCTAATCATCCGCGATGGTATGAACTGTGTGACGAATATGGTCTGTACGTTGTTGATGAAGCAAACATTGAAACCCACGGCATGTTTCCCATGGGTCGCCTATCAAGAGATCCATTGTGGACAGGGGCGTACATGGCCCGCTTCACTCAAATGGTAGAACGCGATAAAAACCATCCTTCTATCATTATTTGGTCGCTGGGGAACGAGTGTGGTCACGGTCCAACTCATGATGCCATGTACGGCTGGGCAAAATCCTTTGACCCATCAAGGCCTGTGCAATACGAAGGCGGAGGGGCCGATACCACGGCTACCGATATTGTAGCGCCAATGTATTCTCGAGTAGATACCGATGTTCTTGACGATGCAGTGCCAAAGTGGGCGATTAAAAAATGGCTGTCTATGCCAAACGAGACAAGGCCGGTGATATTGTGTGAGTACGCCCATGCAATGGGAAATAGCTTGGGAAGCTTTGACGAGTATTGGAAAGCATTTAAAGCCTATCCTCGTTTACAAGGGGGCTTTATTTGGGATTGGGTTGACCAAGGCCTGAAGAAGCATACCGACAGTGGCGTTCCTTATTGGGCTTATGGCGGCGACTTTGGCGATACCTACAACGACAGGCAGTTTTGTATTAATGGTCTCTTATTTCCTGATAGAACGCCTCACCCAGCGTTGTTTGAAGCGAAATACTGTCAGCAACACCTCAGTTTTGAATTATCAGACAAAGCCGGTAGCGAAGGGAAGGTGTATGCGCTTTCTATTTCTAGCGATTATGTATTTAGAACAACGGACAATGAATTATTGCAATGGAGCGTATTAGAAGACGGTGAATGTATTGCGCAAGGTGAGCAGCGTCTATCTATAAATCCTCAGCAAACCAATACCCTTGAGATTACGACGAACGTCACGCACAAGCGCGGTGCTAAATACCACTTAAATGTAGACGTTGTTACCGCAGAAGATTGCCAATGGGCAAAGGCCGGTCACGTGCTCGATACCGAACAGCTATCCATCAAAAACACGGCGGGTATCACACCGTTTACATTGACGTCCCGGCAAGCAAGTTGCAGCGCAGCTTCAGGAGTGGAGCTAACAACAAACGATAGTTTGTTAACCATTACCATTGGAAGTCATGATATTTGCTTTAATAGTGAAAGCGGTCTGCTGACCTCTTGGTTAGTTAACGGTAGCGAAACAGTGAGCGCACCACTAGAAGATAATTTTTTCCGAGCGCCTCTTGATAATGATATTGGTGTTAGCGAAGTGGATAACCCTGATCCTAATGCTTGGGAATCGCGATGGCGACGGGCTGGCATAGGGAAGTGGATACGAAAGTGTACTGGGGTAGAAGTGCTGCAGGGCACCCACGATGTGCGGGTTATATCGCTCTTTGAATACAGTGTTGATGGCGTAATCACGGCTGCAACAAAATGGATTTACACTTTGAATTCTGACGCCGCGTTATCTATTGATATTGAAGTTGTTTTAGCTGATAACCTGCCACCTCTTCCTCGTATTGGTGTGCAGTTTGCCGTACCAAGACAGTCTTTTGTTGAGGATAATAACGATAGCCAAGGTGAAAGCAGTACTTGCGAAAGCGAATTCGAACAGTTTGAGAAGGTGACATGGAAAGGTCTTGGACCATTTGAGAACTATCCAGACAGGCAAGCCGCAGCGAGGTTTGCTCTGCATCAACTCACGATTAAAGACATGCACACCGACTATATTTTCCCCACCGACAATGGCTTGCGAAGCCAGTGTTCAATGTTAAACATTGGCAATACAACGGTTACTGGAGATTTCTATTTCTCAGTAAGTGAATACGGCCAACCGCAGTTAGATGCTGCAAAGCATACTTGCGACCTTAGCCCACGTGACTGTATTTTTGTATATATTGACCATGCACATATGGGGGTAGGCGGAGATGATTCTTGGAGCCCAAGTACGCATAAAGAGTTTCTGCTTGAGAAGAAGCGGTATTCATATTCACTCACGCTTACTGCCAATTAACAAAGACAATAAGTGACTGAGGGAGGCAAGAGTCTAAGGAAGATAAAAGGCTAAGGAGGATATAAGTTACTGAGTCCTTCGAACGCCAAGAAGAGTCTGCAAAATAAAAAAGCCGCTACATAGTAGCGGCTTTCTCGTTAATCAGATTGGTAACAACGTACCTTTCTAATTGTTCTATCAGTTCAGTGGCGATTAGCCATCTACCTGCCCGCAAAAGCGATATCCTTCACCGTGGATAGTCACAATCAGTTCTTCTTCAGAAGGATGTGATTCAAAGTGCTTGCGGATACGTCTAATGGTGACATCTACGGTACGGTCATTAGGGCGCAATTCGCGACCGGTCATTTCCATAATAAGCTGCTCGCGAGTAAGTATTTTTCCAGGGTTGCTTAAAAATAAATGCAACGCACGGAACTCACTGCGAGGTAAACGGAACTCTTTGCCGGTAGGCGAGATAAGCGAGCGGCTGTCGCCGTCTAGTATCCAGCCGTTGAAATTAACGCGGCTTGGTAAATCATCATCTTCAGAAGAGTTTGTTGTTCTAGACAACAAATTACGGGCTCTTATGGTTAGCTCTCTTGGGTTAAATGGCTTAGTAAGATAATCATCTGCACCAATTTCCAAACCTAGAATGCGATCTACGTCGTTGTCGCGACCCGTTAGGAAAATTAATCCAACATTTTTACGGTCGCGCACTTCTCGCGCTAATATAAGGCCATTTTTACCCGGTAGGTTGATATCCATAATGACCAAATTGATTGCGTGATTCTCGAAGAAATCGTGCATTTGGTTGCCGTTTTCAGCTTCAAATACATTGTACCCTTCCGCTTCAAATAAACTTTTTAGCGTGGTACGGGTTACCACTTCATCTTCAACAATTAACACATTTGGCGTTTGCATGGTGTTCTACACTCTTTCAAAAATACGGTTTAAGCAACTAACTGGTTAAAGTTTAATATTCATACACTTATTTGCAAGTAACTTATGAATATCGCTACTGTTAGGATTTTGGGGTTAGCCAACAAATTTCAACAAAAGTTCATACTTTATACAGTGACTACACATTTTTCGCATCAGAAACGGGGAATATAATTACAAATTCCACTCCGTTGCCTTCTTCGCTCGTTAAGGTAATAGAGCCAAGAAGTGCTTGTGTCACTAAGTTGTATACGAGATGCATACCTAGACCGGAGCCACCTTGTCCACGCTTCGTTGTTACGAAGGGATCGAAGATACGCTTGCGGATCTCAGGCGGTATGCCTTTACCATCATCGGAATAAACTAATTTTAATTTGTCGTCACTAACTAATTCAGCACGAATATTTATCGTGCCTGTTTCCATGAATTCAAATCCATGGATAACGGAATTCATTATTAGATTAATCAATATTTGATTAATTGGGCCAGCCTTGGTTTCAACGCTTAAGGTAGGGTCGCATTTCACGTTGATGTTGTGTTTTAATTTTTTGAGCCGAGGCTGTAACGAGAGTAGTATCTCATTAACTAGCTGTTCAACGCAAAAACTTCGACTATTTTCTGAAGATTGGTCTACCGCGACCTGTTTAAAGCTCGATATAAGCTCAGCTGCGCGGTTTAAATTGCGATATATGATGTTTAAGTTCTCGTTGCTTTCATCAATAAAGCGTTTCATTGCGCTTGCTTTCAACGTTTTGTCTTCGAAACCTTTCTGAATAACTGCTAATCGGTCTAACATCATGGTTGAGGCAGTAACCCCTAACCCAATTGGCGTATTCACTTCGTGTGCCACTCCAGCTACCATATCGCCAAGTGACGCCATCTTTTCATTCTGTACAATTTGTCTTTGGAATTGATGCAGCTTTTCTAAGGTTTGTATAAGTTCGCGATTCGCGTCTTTAAGCGCAGTGGTTCGTTCATTAACCATCTCTTCTAAACTTGAATTAAGCTTGCGATGACGCTCTTCAGCCTGCTGCTGCATCTCCATATACTCTTGCATTCGATAAAGCATAACGTTTATCGCATCAGCTAACGTGTCTAACTCTTGTATTTTTGACCCTCTCGCACGAGATGAGTAATCTCGGTGACGTGAAGTTTGCTGAAGAAAGTGAGTTAATGACTGAATTGGACTCGAAATGCCTAATTGCATTTTAAATGCGGTGTAAAAGGCAATGAACAGCAGTATGACAACCGCAGTAAGATGGGTAAATATGGCGCTTTGTGTAAGGCTATTAAACTCTCTTGTAGAGAGTCTCAGGTATACCCAACCCAAGTGTATGCCGGTTTCTGCATCAAACGACTTCGTACTGACTTCTAAATAATCCCCGGTATCCGAAATGGTAGGGTTTAGCAGCAGTGACTCTAATTGTGCTTCTTTACCGCCGGTCATGAGCTGACCTACTTTGTTATATGACGCAAATATTTGCGGCACTTCCACATTAGCCTGCTGCCGATTCTTTTTACGGTATACATGTGCATTGAGTACATAAGGGGCCGCAACGAGATGGCCCAACTCTTTTGCTATGCCTTCGTCTTTATTATTGAAAATATATTGGGAAGAGGTTCTGGCGACAAGGTCAGACAGCACAAAGGCTGTGTTATTGAGTTCGTTGCGATAATTATCTATTTGCATGTACAAAGACAAACAAGACAGTATCGCAAGCGACACAGTGACCACAGACATCACAGTCCACAAAAATACGTTGCGTATAGAAAGCTTGCTTGCTTTGTCTGTCATGTCCGTTTTATTTTCAATCCACTTTGCTATGCCATTTTAATATTGGCGCATATCTTGGCAAAAAGAAAGGTAAGTAGACACAATAATTTATGTGTTACTCAGCGCATTAATTCCACATGCTGCGGTACAGTTTTTGGTAATTCTGCGCCGCAGTGTGCCATGTAAAGCGTGTTTTCATTCCTCGAATTTGCATTGCCCTAAAAGCGTCCCTATCTTCATAAAAGGCAAGCAATGCTCTGCGAATGCAGCTAAGCAACGCGGTAGGTGATGGTTCATCAAACACGAAGCCAGTGCGCAGGCTGTTGTCGCCGGTATCGACAACGGTGTCTTTCAATCCACCTACTGAGCGCACTATGGGTATAGTGCCATATGCAAGGCTGTACATCTGATTTAAGCCGCAAGGCTCAAATTGAGATGGCATTAAAAAGAAGTCTGCGCCTGCTTCAACCAAATGAGCATGCTCTGAACTAAAACCATTGATGAACGCAAACTGATTAGGGTGCTGCTGCGCAAATTCGCCCAAGTCCATACACACCTTTGGATCGCCCGTGCCCACAATAACCATTTGAATATTATGCGCAATCAGGTCGTCGAGAATAGGGAGTATATAACTGAATCCCTTTTGCTCAGTGAGTCGACACACCATGCCGATAAGAGGCACGCTAACGTTCTCTGGTAAATCAGATTTTTGTTGCAGCACTTTTTTACAGGTTTGCTTGGCGTGTAAATTATCTACCGTGTAGTTTTCAGGCAGAAATGAATCTGTTTCGGGGTTCCACTGGGTGTAGTCACATCCGTTTAATATACCGCTTAAATCATTTTTGCGATTTACCAATCGCTCGTGGAGCCCGTGACTGCCTAGGTCAGTGAGAAGCTCAGTAGCATAGTTGGGACTTACGGTAGTGACCTTGGTGGCAAATTCAATGCCGCTTTGTAGCATATTGATATAGCCGCCATGAACCTGACTACCAATATCGGGATGATGACGCAAAAACGGAATAGCATCTAGTTTATGTACGCCCTGAAATGCGGCATTGTGAATAGTAAAAACGGTTTTGGTATTATCGAAATAGTCAGTTTTTTCATTCGACAATAAAAACGGAAGCATCGCCGTATGCCAATCATGGCAATGAATGACTTGGGGCTTAAGAGAAAGTGCTTTTAGTGCATGCAGCACCGCGCCACTGAAAAAACTAAACCGCTCGCCATTGTCGCTGAAGGCATCGTATGCGTCGGAATAAAGGCCGTCGCGCATGAAAAAGTCTGGGGCGTCGATGAAGTAAATCGGTATGCCGTGCCACTGAAGGTGCTTTAGCTTGAAATGATACACTTTACCTTCGGTGAAAAGGGTGTGTACCTCCTCGTCTTCAGGTAAGTCTAACTGTTCTTTCAGCGTCTTGTAGTACGGCATAACAATACAGATGTTTTCATCGAGCGCCTGTAATGCCAAGGGGAGTGCTTTACCTACGTCAGCGAGACCACCCGTTTTTACGAGTTCCTCTACTTCCGAGATAGCAAATACAATGTCCACGGGTTATCCCTTCTATAATCACTGCTAAAGTGTCAACGGTTACGTATGAGCAAATATACATTGCTTCGTTTAACTAACAAGCTACCAGTACGATATAAATTGTTTAACTAGGATGCAAAGCTTATCCGTTTTTTATTTTACTCCCCCCAGCTTAGTCCTTATAGCGATGCATCATAAATTGAGAACTGCGATGTTTGCGCTTTGGTGTAAACCGTTGCAAACTCCTCTGCCAACAACCCCGGATAGGGCAGAAAACGGTTGGCAACCATTTGCAATGTCCCTTTAGAGGTAAGCTGTTTTTTTGCATCAGAAATAAAACGCTTTGTAATGGTGTAATCGGTTTTTATCCCGGTGTGGAATGGCGGGTTTGTTATAATATGCTGCACCTTTTGAGATACACCATGTAAGCCGTCGGCCGCAAAAATCGTAGCGCTTAGTTCATTTTCCGCAAGAGTCAGTGCGCTGCAGTAGAGGGCTAGTGCGCTAACGTCAGATAAGAAAAATGTTAAGTGAGGGTATTTGAGCATAAGGTAGCTAGCTATAACACCTGCACCGCAGGCAAAGTCTAGTACGTTGCCCCGCATAGACGTAGAGTGCTTTTGAAGCAGCAACAACGTGCCGGCATCGAGCTCTTTATGGCTAAACACGCCAGGCATTGACGCTACATTCCACGAGGTTTCGTCTACTTCATAAAGATTAACGTCTACCCAAGCATCAGGCTCAAAAGCGCCATGGGTTTGTTCAAGTACCACGGTAACTAAACTGCAGTGTCGAGCAGAGTCAATTTTTTGAGGAGAGCCATACTGCTGCATGAGCTTCGCGGCGCTCTTTATTCCACCTTTATTTTCACCAACAACATGAATTCGCCCGTGCTCTCCCACCATACCTGCAGCCATGCGCAGTAGCAATTGGAAGTGGGTTTTCGCCTTTGGCAAAAACAACATGACATCGGTAAATGCATTTTCAGTGGTAACAAAAGGTGCAAAAGTATGCGTGTGGTTACCAACCTTTTGTGTTACTTCAAAACCCGACTTGTCGATATCTCGGCTGTCTAGAGTTACAGAAGGTATTACCCTGACACTTTCTGCAAAAATATCAAAATACTGATGAATAACCGTAATGTCGGATGACTTCAAACCATCCAGAAAGTAGGCATCTGAAGGATTAACAAACGCCCATTTTCCTTCTTCAAATAATGAGATGTTTCGCTCAAGAAGTTGGCTTTGAGGAGATAAAATCATTAAGAGGTTCGCTCATAAATAAGATCCCAAACGCCGTGACCTAACTTTTGTCCGCGGGTTTCAAATTTAGTGATGGGGCGGTAGTCAGGGCGAGGCACGTAATCGCCTTCAGGTGCTGTATTGGTATAGCCTTCGTTGGCATTGGCAACTTCAGCCATATGCTGCGCATACGGTTCCCAATCTGTTGCCATATGCAGGTGTCCGCCTATCGCTAGCTTGGTTCGTATTAATTCTACAAACTCAGCTTGTACAATTCGACGTTTGTGGTGGCGCTTTTTATGCCAAGGGTCGGGGAAAAATAGTTGCAGGCGCGACAAGCTCTCCTGGGGTAGCATATTTTTGAGAACTTCAACCGCATCGTGTTCCATTACGCGAAGATTGGTTAGTCCTAGTTCACCTGCATCTCCTAAGCATGCGCCTACGCCAGGTCGGTGAACCTCTATACCGATAAAGTCTTTCTCTGGTGAAGCTGCAGCCATCTCAACCAGCGACTTACCCATGCCGAAACCTATCTCAACGACTACAGGTGCCTCGCGGCCAAACAGCTCAGACAAAGAAATAGGCGTATCACAATAGTCTATTCCCATGGTTGGCCAGTGTTCCTCTAGCGCTTTTTCTTGTCCTTTTGTAAGCCGACCTTCGCGCTTAACGTAGCTTTTTACTTTACTGATATATACACCGGCAGCTTCTGCTTCTGCCTGACTTTTGAATTGCCTCATTTGCAATGCCTTTCATACCCAATTTTATGCTGGCGCATTATCCACTTACCCACCTTATATGCAACGCTAGAATACAAATTCTGTGTTATTTTTGTACGCCAATGCACTTGCCAACAATAGTCGCTAACTGGCTGGTTTGTTCAAGTGGGATCATGTGCCCCGTGTTTTCAAATTCATACAGTGATGCATTAGGTAGCGACTTCGCTGCGTACCTAAGCGAATCTATGTGTGCAATATTGTCATCAATTGCGCCTACAAGTGTTACTGGCGCATTAATCTTTTCTAGTAATTTAAGTGTATTCTCTCTTGGTGTCGTGGCAAGTGTGTGCGCTAACAACGTGCTTTTTCCTAAATCTTTAGCCATGGACGTAACGACTTCAGTCACGTTTGTGTCTGCTAAGCGGGAAGGGTGGATAAAGCGAGCAAGATAGTTGTGGTTGTCAGGTTTAAATTGCCCTTTTTTAAGGCTTTTGACCATGGTTTCACGCTGGCTTATTTCATTTGCCGACAAACCAGCAGGATCGTATGCAATTAGCGTGATAGAAGCGATATTCGCCTTATTTCGAGCGGCGATAAGCGAAGCGATGTAGCCACCCATGGAATAGCCAACAAGGTGCACTTTTTCATCAGCAAGTATTCGGTCTTCGCTTAGTGCAAGCATGTCGTCTTTCGAGGTTGCCCACTGCAGAGGAACAAAGCGACGTTGGGCTATAGAAAGCTGCCGCCAGAGGGGCATAAAGATGCGTTCGTCACAAAGAGTTCCGGGGAAAAATAATACGGGGGCTTGTGCAGACACGCGATACCTTAAATAAAAACGAAGAAGAGCGTACATGCTACCATAGCGCACAGTGAATAGAATGTTTATTCAAACTGGTAAATGAAGGTGTTTTAGCAAGTGAATAATACACAAGGTATAGACGTAAGTTTCAGAATAATATGACAAAAACAATGCACAATAACAGTTTTGCACAACGGGTTTTAGCGTGGTTCGATGAGCATGGTAGAAAGCATTTACCGTGGCAGCAAGATGTGACGCCCTATAAGGTGTGGGTATCTGAAATCATGCTGCAGCAAACGCAGGTTGCCACCGTTATCCCATACTTCAATCGATTTATGGCGTCATACCCAAGCGTATTCGAGCTAGCCAATGCATCGCAAGATGACGTGTTGCATCATTGGACGGGGCTTGGCTATTACGCTCGTGCTCGAAACCTGCATAAAGCGGCTAAAACACTGGTTGATGATTACGAAGGCGTTTTTCCTCCCACACTTGACGAAGTGGTGTCGCTTCCCGGTATAGGCCGCTCTACCGCGGGGGCCATACTTTCGCTATCAAGAGACGAGCGTTATCCCATTTTAGATGGCAACGTAAAGCGTGTGTTAGCGCGTTATTATGCTATTGAAGGATGGCCCGGGCAAAAAGCCGTAGAGAATGCCCTGTGGGAAGTGGCTGAGAAAAATACGCCACAAAATCGCTGTGCGAACTACACTCAGGTGATGATGGATTTAGGTGCCATGGTCTGCACCCGCAGCAAGCCAAAGTGTGATGAGTGCCCTTTACAACGTGATTGCGTGGCTTTTGCACAAGGTAAGCAAACTGACTATCCGGGTAAGAAACCTAAAAAAGTAACGCCGGTTAGACAAACCTACATGCTCATCCCTATGTTTGGGCAGCAAGTGTTTCTAGAGCAGCGTCCTCAAAGTGGTATCTGGGGAGGCTTATACGGGTTTTTAGAAGCGCAATCTGCTGAAGAGGGTATATCGTTACTTGCTCAAAGGGGCATTGAAGTAGAGGAAATACAGCAACTAGATGAATTCAGACACACATTTAGCCATTTTCATTTAGATATAACCCCGCTTATCGCCGTGGTAAACTCAACGCCACAAAAGCGGGTGGCAGAAAATGAGTCGAGATGGTTCTTGCTTGATGAGCCTATTGAAGTGGGTTTAGCTGCCCCAACAACAAAGATAATCAAAACACTGGCAAAATAAGTCGCGCACACTGTCGCGATTGGTGTTTATAAGATAAGACAATAGAGGTGCATGATGGGTAGAACGGTTTTTTGTCATAATTTGCAAAAAGACGCCGACGGTTTAGATTTTCAACTTTATCCAGGAGAGCTAGGTAAGCGGATATTCGATAACATATCGAAAGAAGCCTGGGGCAACTGGCAGAAAAAGCAGACTATGTTAATTAACGAACATAAGCTGAATATGATGGAGCCAGAAGCCAGAGCGTTTTTAGAAGAAAGAATGTCGGCATACTTGTTTGACGGCGTTGAACCGACAATTGAAGGCTATGTTCCGCCGGAAAAATAACCAAAATGCCACATTTTGTGTAAACAATGTGCAAACGGTCACAAAAGTGAAAAAAAAGCGGGTAAAACGGTTGACTTGTTAGGCCGAAATCCGTTTAATACGCACCCATAGCAGCACAGGCCGAAAACGCTTGTAACGCAAACGAGTTTCGCCTCGATAGCTCAGTTGGTAGAGCAGCGGATTGAAAATCCGCGTGTCCCTGGTTCGATCCCGGGTCGAGGCACCATCATCAAGGCCCTTGCAGAAATGCGAGGGCTTTTTTGATTCTGGTGATTGTAAAAGCTC
>NZ_JQFW01000021.1 GCF_000753865.1 Alteromonas sp. LOR
TCTTCACAATAGGCAACTTCGTGAAACTCTTTATGCGTATCCAATCCGATAAAAATCATGCTATGTTTGTTCATGCTAGCCTCCAAATGATTTAGTCTTAAGCAAACTAATTATGGCACTGGCTGAAAAGTTAACCCACGAAAATGCGGAGGCTAGCATTTCACAGGGAGTCATTGTGTCTATGTACTTAAGGAAACATGAACCTACTATTTGTTTGTTCAGAAAATCGTTTGCGTAGCCCAACCGGTGAAGAAGTCTTTTCTGAATATGAAGGAATCAACGCAATCGGGTGCGGCACAAATGCAGATGCCGAAACACCGCTTTCAGGCGACCTTATTGAATGGGCTGACGCCATCTTAGTTATGGAAAAGTCTCACAGAAACAAGGTCGCCAAAAAGTACAATGATTTACTTAAAAGTAAAAAATTGTCTTGCTTAGACATACCAGACAATTACGAGCGCATGCAGCCCGAACTTGTTCGCCTTTTAAAAAGTAAGGTTCCAAAGTTTGTGCGGTTGTAATTGGCACGTACATAACAAAAAAATTAAGTCACTCACTGCGTTCACTGGGACGCAAACATGTGGGCTGCTTCGCATTATAGCCCACATATTTGCGCCCCTTATTTAGAAGTTATACGCCATGGAGTTTTTAGCTTTTGCAATTTGAGCAGGTACATTCCCGAATCAGCATCGATTCAGCTATTTTCACATTTGGCATTCCGAAGGAATCACCAAACTCATTTTGCTATAGGATCTTTTGCGCTGGAGAAAGCTCGTATTCAGCAGAACGGTTTAATCCTAGTAGCCTTAAAGAATTGAAAATCATCGTCAACCAATTAAGCCAGCTAAGCCCAGGCAAGCCTCGAGCAACCATAAAAATAAAGATTAATAGGTTTATGTCAGTCCGTCTAAGTTTCAAAAAATATAACGGAGACAAAGGTTTTAAAGTTAAAGCTTACATTCTTGGCTTTTTCTATTTTAGTAGCACAGGCTTTTTAGGTAGTTACGTAAAGGTACAGCAACTTCAAAACTTAATTAACAATCTTAATAGGTGTATTGAGTCAAAAAGTGGCGTATAACAAAAAAATTAAGCACGCCCGCTGCGCGGGCTGGGACGCAAACATGTGGGCTGCTCACTTCGTTCGGATTTTAGCCCACATGCCTGCGCCCCTTATTTAAAAGTTAGGCGTCATTTACTTACTGCATTAAAAAGTGGGTTTAACCGTGACATTCCGACTTCAAGGTTGTTTCGCTAGGTTGTATTCACGGCTTACTTTTTCGGTAGTTCCAACGACTTTAGCTACGTGCTTTTCATCAACATCGCAACGCCAACATTCTGCATCATCAGCTTTCTAAACTCGTTCTTTTATCCAGCATTGACGTTAACATCTGGCTTTTCGCACTGGGTTGTTTTATCTTAAATTCAACAATTTAAACACGCGGCTTAATCGGCTAGTGGTGGCAGCAAAGCTGCGTACTCTCAGTTGTACGCCTAACAAAACGCTGTTGGCACTCCCTTCGGTCGCTGGGACGCTAACACGTGGGCTGACTCACTTCGTTCGGATTTTAGCCCACGTGCTAGCGCCCCAAAGCTTAGCGTTAGGCGTCATTTACTTACAGCTTAAAAAAATGGGTTTACCCGTGACATTCCAGCATTAAGGTTGTTTCGCAGGTTGTCTTCGCGGCTAGCTTTCTCGGTTTTTTAAACGACTTTAGCAACGCACTTTTCATCAGCATCGTAACGCCAACATTCAACACTACGAGTTGTCTAAACCCGCTCTTTTATCCAGCATTACCGTTAACATCTGGCTTTTCGCACAGGGTTGTTTTATCTTAAATTCAATAATTTAAACACGCGGTCTAATTGGCTAGTGGTGGCAGCAAAGCTGCGTACTTTCTTTTGTACGCCTAACAAAACGCTGTTGGGACTCCCTTCGGTCGCTGGGACGCAAACACGGGGCCGCTTCGCGATTATAGCCCCGTGCCTGCGCCCCAAAGCTTAGCGTTATACACTTTTCAGGAAAAGGATATTATGAAGATTAAACTAATAGCGGCTCTGCTGTTATATACATTTTTAAATGGATGCGCATCGACTTCTGACAAAGCTGCAAGGGATTTTCTTGATGGCGCCAGCTCCAGCGCCGAATCAAGACACAAGGAAGAATTAAACACTAGGTATCGCAAAAAATCTGACCATAAAAACGACTTCATAGAAGATACAATGTCTGGCGCACTTACCGCTCTTTTCCGGGGCATATTTAGCTCCGATGAAGATAACGATTAGAGCAAGGTTGTCTCAGTACGTGTATAACAACTCAATCAACTCGCTCACTACGTTCGCTGGGACGCATACACGCGGGGCGGCTTCGCCATTATGCCCCACATGCCTGCGCCCGGTATTGGAAAGTTATATGCAATCAGACGGATATGATATCGAATGATCGGATTTAGTTATAAAGTTGGCGAAGACTCATTCGGACTTTATATTCAAACTGAGAGTTACAACGATTTGGACGAGCTTGATGATTATTTCGTTGAAAACCAAAGCTTAATCCCAAAAGGTATGATGGAGCGGAGTCCTTATTCGGAAGGTTGCTTTCGGTTGTATTTCAATAAAAGTATTGGCTTGGCTAAATTAACAAAAATAATGGATAACGCAGTTCTTCGGTCAAGCCATTCGGGCTCGTAGATGCAATCGCATATAACAAACGCATTAAATCGTTCGCAGGCTCACTGGGACACAAACACGGCGGCTGTGTCACTTCGTTCCGATTATAGCCGCCGTATTTGTGCCCTTTATGCGGGTGTTAGGTGCTCTGGAGATAAATGGAATTTTCTATAGATTCATCGATATCGAACAACTCACTCAGATTCTCTAAGCCTGAGTCACAGTACGTTACGGTTCATTTGTCTGGTGTTCTTTCAGCTACGGTTCGAGTGTGCACCTATACTGATGAATCCGGCATTTCTAATTGGTTAAATAAACTCGCTTCATTTTCCAAACCATGGAAATCAGCAATCGAATGGCAGTCTTTGGAAAACCAATTTAGTATTTCTGCTACTTGCTCATCGTTAGGAGAGGTTCGTCTTTCTTTTCAGCTAAGTGACCTGCATGGACATCCCGAGGAATGGCGGGTAAGTTCAAGTATCGTAACTGATTTTGGTCAGTTGCCAGTTTTGGCAAAGCAAGCGGAGCATTTTTTCAATCATGCACGCACCTAACAAAAAAATTATGACGCCCGCCGGGGCGGGCTGGGACACAAACACGCAGGCTCTGCTTCGCAGTTTAGCCTACGTGTTTGTGCCCCATATTTAGAAGTTATGTGCAAGGTAGTTGGAAATGGATATCATCTCTTCGCAATTAGAACTTGAAACTTTCATCAGTACCAAGTGTATAAAAATCGCGGTTAGTGAGAGTGGCTGGGATACTCTTTATCTAGAAAAAGCAAACAGCAGTTTCTGGATTAAAAGTTACCCAAATAGTTCTATGCACGGCGGAGGAAAGCCAATTCTCTCAAAAATAGATCAGGCTTTGGCAAAGGAACGATTTGATGTTTAAGCAATTGCACATAACAAACAAATTAAGTCGTGCGCTGGCGCGCACTGGGACGCATACACGGGGCCGCTGCGCGATTATAGCCCCGTGCCTGCGCCCCTTATTTGGAAGTTGGTATGACTCCCCTTGTCAATAAAAACCGAGAGTCTCCCTGACATTTTTTCGGTCCATAATCAGCTGCTCTCTTGCTCTAAATAAATGAGCTAACGCACCGGATGAGGCAGTAATGTCGTCGGTTGTCATGCTGGTATTCGTGGATTATTCATCTTTCAATGAACAGCGCCTACCTTACTCACTCCGCCGTGGTCACCTTCTCATCAGTCTATGTTCGTGGATCAATAACCGTTAAGTTATTGCCGTCATAACACCCTCGTAGGTTGTGCCACATTCCGCGGCCTGACCCGAATGCGTTAGCTCAAACTCTTTTATCATGCAGGTACTCTGCTCAATCTCAATTTTGGATTAACTGGCGTAAGCACCACTTCTTTTGCAATAGCCCATATGTAGGCTGCCATCTCTCTTGCTATTGCGGTGATAATGAGGTTGTAATGTTTACCTTTCTTGCTCATTCGCTGGTAGCGTTTGCACAGGCGAAGCTGTGCTTTCCACGCAATATCGACGATGTCTTTGGGTAATCCTTCTTGCCGAATTTGAATATCGGTCGACACGTTCGCTGGATATCGATAGCTATGCGCTCCCTCAATCAATAAGCGCCTTGCTCTACCGTTACCAGACTTAGTGATAGCGCCTAAATGGCGTTTTCCACCAGAGGAATGTTCACTGGGTACCAAGCCTAAATAAGCCATAAGCTTTCTAGGGTGGTCGAATCGGTGTAAATCACCCAGTTCGGCCACAACGCCAACCGCTACTAGCAGCCTTACACCACGCATGGCTTGGATCGCTTTAACGACAGGATAATAGCGCCACTGGTGTACATGGTGGGCGAGTTCGTTATCCAACCTTTCCAATCGTCGTATGCGCTCTTCTATCGTTTGTAAGTATTCTTGCAGCACGATGTGCTGCGCGGGGTGAGGTAATATCAACTCGGTCAGCCACCGCAGATGTTTCTTCGACCAATTAGCAGAGCCTTCATACCGAATATTGTTTCTTAGCAGCAGCGCTTTGAGTTGGTATTTAGCTTCTTTTAAATCCTTCATAGCAAGCTCTCGAGCTCGGGATAAATCTCTTACTGCCTCATCCTCTGGTTCAGGCACATAAATGGGCGTGAGATCTTCAGATCTTAATAACTTCACCAACTTCAACGCATCGCGCCTATCGGTCTTGATATGTTCGCCAGGCTTTTTCGGAATAAGGGAGGGCGCAACGACATAGCAACAATGCCCTAAACTTGTAATAAGTCGATAAATCCAATATCCACATGGGCCTGCTTCATACACCACGTGAATTGTTGCCCCAGGGTATTTCGATTCAAACTGACGAATGAGCTTTTTAACGCTGACTTTTGAAGAAGGAATGCGGCCATAGTGCACCGCACTTGCCCCCCGCTGCTCTTCACAATAGGCAACTTCGTGAAACTCTTTATGCGTATCCAATCCGATAAAAATCATGCTATGTTTGTTCATGCTAGCCTCCAAATGATTTAGTCTTAAGCAAACTAATTATGGCACTGGCTGAAAAGTTAACCCACGAAAATGCGGAGGCTAGCATTTCACAGGGAGTCATTGTGTCTATACACAAGGAGGGAACCCTACGTGTCAGAAGAAAATATCAAGAAAATTGTAAAGCGATACAAACTTATTTCATCTTTTTGGCTGTTTGTTTTTTTAATTATCGCAATGTTTGCCAACTGGGCACTAATAGATTCAAATATTCGTAACCACTCAGAGCTTGGTCTTGAATACTATTCAAGCGATACAGGCTTTATTTGGGGCGCTATCATCATTGGCTTAAATGTAGTTTTGCAGTTATTTTTCTACTCTCTAGAAAAAATCCTGCTCTTTTTGCAGCAAGAAAGCAGTTCTTCGAATTAAATTGTGTATAACAAAAAAATTAAGTTCGCCCGCTGCGCGGGCTGGGACGCAAACATGTGGGCTGGCTCACTTCGTTCGGATTTTAGCCCACAGGTCCGCGCCCCTTATTTAGAAGTTATGTGCCGTCTAACACTGGAGGGAGTATGAAAAAAACGCTATGGATTATTAGTGGATTGCTGGTCTTAGTTGCTTCTGCTGCTGCAACCGAAAAAGTAACCTACGTCTTAAATCTCGAAAATGGATACACACATCAGAAACACAGTATTTTGGGTGTTGTTTACAAAGAGTTTTCCAAAATTCATAATCCTAGTCTATGCCCAAAATGGGAAAAACCGGAAGCGGTAAAAAATCAAAACTCATTGTCAAAATCATGCTTTAAACATTTCTTAAACACCAAGAATTGTATTGACCAAACAGTTATATATCAGGATATTTATGAACAGGGTTGTAGCACATAACAAAGCGCTCAAGTTCACTCCCTTCAGTCGTTGGGACGCTAACACGCGGGCTGCTTCGCATTATAGCCCACGCGCTAGCGCCCCTTAGCTTAAAGTTATACGCCTCTAGATAAATCAAAGTTTTAAAAGGAATTTTGTATGATTAAAAGATTACTCCCATTGCTACTAATAAGCTTTTCTTCATGGGGTTCTGTTATCCCTGCAAGCCCTCACATTTATGTCGAAGGGTATGCAGAAAAGAAAGTAAAACCCGAGATCATAGTCATTAGCTCATACATCGAGCACCATGATGCAGACGCATCGCTCGCTAAGTCGGAAGTGGACAAAAAGTCTAAAACCCTCATCACTGCAGCAAGAGAGATTGGAATCTTGCGAGAGGATATCAAAACCACACCTTTACAAATTTCTCCACACTATGAGTACAAGGACAGAGAAAGAATTGACAAAGGCACTAGTGTCTCAAGAAATATCGATATAACACTCAGAGACATATCTTTATATCATCAACTTAATCAAGTTTTAGTAGACTCTGGTATATCAGGTAAGCTGAATGCTGAAGTCAAAGTTGTTAATCCTAGGGAAGTTAAAAAAGAAGTTTTGTTCGAAGCTTTAAAAGATGCCAGAGAAAAAGCAGAACAACTTGCGAATTTGAATGGAAAAAAAATTAAGGACGTTCACTCTGTTTCAGAGTTCAAAACGAGGGACGAAAGCTCATATGACTTGATACCTACTCAAGGAATTTATGGCCAATCATCAAATTATGCATCTGTTCAAACAAGAAATCGTGTACCACCACCTCCACCAGGTGCGATATTTGAAATAGGTGAAATGATAGCGTCTGCGACTGTCTATGTTGTATTTACTATTGAGTAAGGCGTATAACAAACAAATTATGGCACTCGCTATCGCTCGCTGGGACGCAAACATACAGGCGGCTTCGCCATTGTCGCCTGCATGTATGCGCCCCATATTTGGAAGTTAAACCCTTATTCAGCATCAAGTCTCTTTAATGCTTTTTTGTACGCTTCATTTCTTTCGCGTTTTCCCACTGCAAGCACTGTAACTACTACTACGTCATCAAGTACCTGATACACCAACCTATATCCTGATTGACGTAATTTTATTTTATAA
>NZ_JQFW01000022.1:0-31499 GCF_000753865.1 Alteromonas sp. LOR
AGCCCTTTGACTTAGCCCACTAGGCCTACAGGACTGTTTCGCGATTAAAATGCTTCCATTTAGCCCAAAACTCGTACAACAAAGATCAACACGCCCTAATGCATTTTTCCACAACGCGCTTACCGATAGGCTAGTAACGTAAGCGTTTATCTTGTTCGTTTAACATGATCTTTTACATAGCCTCTTAACATGATCCTTAAACATAAGACCTCGTAAAACTTTACATATAATAAAAAACGAATCTACATCATGGCCAACAAGAAGCACCTTTTAGTCACTGGGTTATCGTTTAATAAATTAGCTGACTTACTTATTTCTGCGAAAACCACGCTTCCTGCCTTACTCATTATTCTGGGCGCTCCGGCTTGGATGGTAGGGTGGCTGGTGCCAATACGCGAATCTGGTGCACTCTTGCCTCAAGTGCTCATTAGCATGTATCTACGTAACAATGCCGCTAGGTATGTAGTGTGGCGTGTAGGTATATGTATTCAAATTGCTGCAGTGGCGGGAATATTGTGCTCTGCACTCTTTCTTCAAGGTTTTAACGCTGGGCTGTGTATTCTAGGTTTTCTCATACTGCTGAGCTTAGGTCGTTCTGCATGCTCGTTAACCGTTAAAGACATTGAAGCAGATGTAGTACCTAAAGGGGAACGGGGTAATCTTGTTGGATTGGCGTCTACTATTTCAGGCGTAATGACGCTGCTGGTTGCGGTTCCTCTACTCATTTTTGATGACACGTTTAAAGATAACGCTTTGCTGGGCGTACTAGTGTGCGCGGCGGTATCGTTCACTATTACGCTTTTATGCATGTTCAATTTGAAAACAAAGGTAGAGGACAACGGCGATGATAAAGGCAAAATGTTTTCTATCCGTTTCGATAAAACGGTTTATCAGTTTGTCTTTGTGCGCGGTCTCTTTGTTCACTCTGCGCTGGTTGCCCCATACTTCATGCTGGAAAATGGTGATAATGCGCAGAAATTATTACCTATTTATATTGCCGCACAGGCATTAGCATCTATGTGCTCGTCGTTACTTTGGGGAAAAGTTGCAGATTACAGCGCTAAGCTTACGCTGCAAATAGCAGGCGTGCTTACTATTGCTTCTTGCGTAGGGTTACTGATTATAAACTCTGACACGCTTATCATTTCTGCCGTTTTGTTCTTCGTTTTGTCTATTGCTCACTCTGGGGTGAGAACGGGACGAAAGACATACAGTCTTGATGTTAAAGAAGGGCAAGAGCGCACAGAACTGGTGGGGTTTTCAAACACGGCTATTGGCATAATCCTGCTCACCTTCGGGGCGGTGTATGCCGCTATCGGCCCATTTTTGTCGTTCTCGGTGGTGTATATTATGACCGCCATGATGGTTGTGGCTACAATTTCCACAGTGATACTGCCGAACGAAAAATAAAAGTGCGTAAAAGCTTATTTTATTAAGCCAGACTAGAGCCTGTCTCGATAACGACAAAAAAAGGGTGCCGATAAATCAGCACCCTTATATGTTTAAGTCAGCAGCCCCAGTATTTTAAAACTACTTTAAAACTAGGTTAAAACAGCCTTTGCTAAATAAGTCTAAGCTCAACAAGGCCTAGGCTAAAAACACCTAGGCTAAAAATACAAACTAGCTAGCCAAAAGCGCGTTGGCTACCTTAGAAGCTGGAGACTTATTGATCACCTTCGAGATAAAGTCTGTCGCTAAAAGCAGCTTTTGCATGTCGATGTTTGTCTCGATGCCCATGCCGTTTAGCATATAAAGCACATCTTCAGTCGCCACATTACCGCTTGCACCTTTAGCGTAAGGGCAACCGCCTAAGCCGGCTACAGCAGAGTCAATGGACGCCACTCCGTATTGCAACGCCGCGTAAATATTCACAAGCGCCTGTCCATAGGTATCGTGAAAGTGAACGGCAACATCGTCGACGGACAAAACAGTTAACACACTATCTAGTAAGCGCTGAGTCGCCGCAGGTGTACCAGTGCCTATGGTGTCGCCTAATGAAATTTCATAGCAGCCCATGTCAAGCAGCTGCTTAGATACTTTTGAAACCGCACTAGGTGCTATTTCGCCTTCATAAGGGCAACCCATAACACATGACACATACCCACGTACTCTCATGTTATGGGCATGGGCTTTCTCAATAACGGGTTCAAATTTTTGCAAACTCTCGTCAATTGAGCAGTTTATATTTTTCTTAGAAAACGACTCAGAGGCGGCGCCAAATACCGCTACCTCTGTTACTCCAGCCTCTATGGCAGCATCTAACCCCTTAACGTTTGGGGTTAGGGCTGAATAGACAATAGCGTTGGCTTTGTTGATGCCCGTTAACACACTGCCAGAATCAGCCATTTGTGGCACCCACTTGGGCGAAACAAAACTGCCAGCCTCAATGCGCTTCAAGCCTGTTTCAGACAGTAAGTTGATAAACGCAATTTTGTCATCAACAGTAACGATGGACTTTTCATTTTGAAGACCATCTCTTGCCCCAACTTCAACAATACTGACGTGCTGTGGTATACCCATGGCGACTAAGCTCCCTGTGCGTCGGCACTTGTGAATTCAAGCAAGGCTGCGCCGCCGTCTACCAATTCACCTGGTTCAAAGTAAAAGCTGTCCACAACACCATCGCTAGGCGCTACAATGCTGTGTTCCATTTTCATGGCTTCCATAACGAGAATTGGCTCGCCTTTTTTAACCTTTTCACCGCATTTCACTAAGTGGGCCACTATGGTGCCGTTCATTGGGGCATCGAAGTTAGTGTTACCACTATTTTCATCATCATCACCTTCAGATGGGGCAACAACAGTAAAGTTGATATGCGTATCTTGGTTGTATAAGCCAAAATCGCCATCGCTTACTGCGAAGGTGTATTTCGATTTAATACCTGCTACTTCAACGCTAAGCTGATGATCATTAATGGCGCCACTGACTTTCACCGTGGAATTTGCCGTTGTAATTTCCCACGCCGCAGATGCATCGGCATTAAACACATGACACACCGTTACCGTGAACTCTTCTTCGCCAACTAATAGCGTAAGCTGCTCTTCGTGAGACGCGTTTGCCCGCCATGCACCTGCCGTAAACCAAGGGGAAGAGCTTGCTCTGTCAGCAGCTAAGCCTTTTTCTAAACGGCGACGTAATACGGCTAGTATCGCCATTACCGGTAACTTTGCCTGAATATCGCGCTTAGCCTCAGCAAACAATGCGTCGTTGTGCTTTTCAACAAAGGTTGTGGTTAATTCTGCAGCCTTAAATGCGCTATTGCTTGCTACGCGCTTGAGAAAATCGATATTGGTTGTTACACCCGCAATATGATAATCGCCAAGGGCATGCAGTAATCTTTTAAGCGCGATATCACGAGACTCGCCCCATACCACAAGCTTTGCAATCATAGGGTCGTAATAAACACTCACCTCGTCACCTTGCACAACACCCGTGTCTACTCGTATAAGTGAAGACTCTTCAGGTGGTTGTAACAAATGCAGAACACCGGTGGACGGTAAGAAGTTATTGGCTGGATCTTCAGCGTAAATACGGGCTTCAAATGCGTGCCCATTAAGAGTAAGTTGCTGCTGGGTTTTAGGAAGCGTATTGCCTTCTGCCACACTCAGCTGCCACTGGACCAAATCTTCGCCAGTGATCATCTCCGTAACAGGGTGTTCTACCTGAAGGCGGGTATTCATTTCCATGAAGTAAAACGAGCCGTCCTCATCTAATAAGAACTCGACGGTACCAGCACCTTCATAATTAATCGCTTTTGCCGCCAAGATTGCCGCTTCACCCATGCTTTCCCGAATGCTCTGGGTCATGTTTGGGGCAGGCGCTTCTTCAATAATTTTTTGGTGGCGACGCTGTACCGAGCAGTCGCGCTCAAATAAGTACACGCCGTTACCATGGCTATCACAGAACACCTGTATTTCCACGTGGCGAGGGCGAGTGAGGTACTTTTCTACAAGCATATGGTCGTCGCCAAAGCTTGCCATAGACTCGCGTTTTGCCGCGTTAAGCGCCTGAGTGAATTCGCCTTCGTTCCACACCTGACGCATACCTTTACCGCCGCCACCTGCGGCCGCTTTTAGTAATACTGGGTAGCCCATGTCATCTGCCGCTTGTTTAAGCGTAGACTCTTGCTGGTCATCACCGTGATAGCCTGGTACTAGCGGTACGCCTGCTTCTTCCATAATCCGTTTAGCCGCAGATTTAGAGCCCATGGCTTCAATGGCAGACGCCGGCGGCCCCACAAAAATAATGTCATTAGACTTACAAAGGTTGGCAAATTCGGCATTTTCAGATAAGAAACCATAGCCAGGATGAATCGCGTCAACGCCCAGTGCTTTGGCGTGCTCAATGATAAGGTCGCTGCGTAAATAGCTATCCTTAGAGGGGGAGGGTCCAAGGTGAATGGCTTCGTCGGCCATGGCAACATGACGTGCATTAATATCTGCATCAGAATAAACGGCGACGGTTTTTACACCTAAGTGCTTAGCCGTTTTCATTACTCGGCATGCTATTTCACCGCGGTTTGCCACTAAGAGTTTATTTATCATTATTTTGCCTCCAACCAAGCTGCTTTGCGCTTTTCAAGAAACGCACTTAGGCCCTCTTGGCCTTCTTCAGAAGTTCTTACTTTGGCGATGAGTTTGCTGGTATCGTTTAACATGTCGCTGTCTATTGGTTTATGTGATACCCACTGAACAAGCGCCTTTGATTGTGATACGGCCTGCGGACCATTCTTCAAAATGCTAGCGATGATATCGTTAACCGTGCTGTCTAAGTCTTCTTCATTGACCGCTTCGCTTAGCAAGCCCAAACGTCTGGCTCGTCTTGCAGAAAACACCTCAGCAGTTTGGAAATAGCGTCTGCACACGCGCGCGCCCATTGCCTCAATAACATAAGGGCTGATGGTAGCGGGCACTAAACCAATTTTCACTTCGCTTAAGCAAAAGTTAGTCAGTTTACTGCCGATGGCAATATCACAGCAGGCGATAAGACCTACCGCGCCGCCAAAGGCAGCACCTTGAACCCTTGCAATGGTAGGTTTTGGTAGGGTGTAAAGCGTATGAAGCATTGAGGCAAGGCCCATGGCATCTTCACGATTTTGTGCCTCGGTGTAACTGGCCATTTTTTTCATCCAGTTGAGGTCGGCACCGGCACTAAAACTCTTACCTTCAGCGCGTAAAACAACAGCGCGAACAGAGTCATCAAGGCCTGCTTTTTTAAAAAGCCTTTCTAGCTCGGCAATCATGTCATCATTAAACGCATTGTGCTTTTCAGCACGGTTCAATGTAACGGTAGCTATATGATTATCGTCTACGTGATACGTTACTGCGTCAGATACTATGGTTTCTTTTTGGGGATTATTTCTTTGGGTGTTGTCCATTCGTGATGCTCCTACATTCTAAATATGCCGAATTGCGTTTCTTCAATTGGCTTATTAAGTGCTGCAGATAATGACAAACCCAACACTAAGCGAGTGTCTGCGGGGTCAATCACGCCATCGTCCCATAATCTCGCTGATGCGAAGTAGGGGTGTCCTTGCTCTTCGTATTTATCAACAACAGGTTGTTTGAATTGTTTTTCTTCTTCTTCGCTCCAGCTTTCGCCAGCACGCTCTTTCTGATCGCGCTTAACCTGCGCCAATACGCCCGCAGCTTGTTCACCGCCCATCACAGAGATACGTGCATTGGGCCACATAAACATAAAGCGCGGGTCGTATGCTCTGCCGCACATACCGTAGTTACCAGCACCAAAACTACCGCCAATGAGCACCGTTAGTTTAGGTACGTTAGCACAGGCTACAGCCGTTACCATTTTGGCGCCGTGTTTCGCAATGCCGCCATGCTCGTACTGTTTACCCACCATAAAGCCGGTGATGTTTTGTAAGAATATAAGAGGAATTTTCCGTTGAGCGCAAAGCTCAACAAAGTGCGCGCCCTTCATGGCGCTCTCGCCAAATAGGATGCCGTTATTAGCAACTATGCCAACGGGGTTTCCGAAAAGGCGGGCGAAACCGCACACAAGTGTGGTGCCGTAAAGTGGCTTAAACTCATCAAAGTCAGAATCATCGACTATGCGAGCGATAATCTCTCTCACATCAAAAGTCTGTCTGCTGTCTTTAGGCACAATTCCATAAATTTCTTTTGGATCGAATTTAGGTGGCTTGGGCTCTTTAACATCAAGCAGCTTTGGCTTTTCTCTGTTAAGACGAGACACTGCATTTCGAGCAAGCGATAGGGCGTGGTGATCATTATTGGCTAATTGATCAGCAACGCCGGAAATACGGGTATGAACGTCTCCGCCACCCAGTTCTTCAGCGGTAACCACTTCACCGGTGGCCGCTTTTACCAGCGGTGGACCACCCAGAAAGATAGTTGCCTGTTCTTTTACGATGATGCTTTCATCTGCCATGGCGGGAACGTAGGCACCACCCGCGGTGCACGACCCCATCACAACCGCAATTTGCGGAATATTTTTAGCCGACATATTCGCTTGATTGAAAAAGATTCGACCAAAGTGTTCTCTGTCAGGAAATACTTCATCTTGACGAGGTAAATTTGCGCCACCTGAGTCTACAAGATAGATACAAGGAAGATTGTTCTGCTCGGCAATCGTTTGGGCTCGTAAATGCTTTTTAACAGTGAGCGGGTAATAGGTGCCGCCTTTTACTGTGGCGTCGTTGGCCACAATCATGCATTCAGTGCCGGCAACTATACCGATACCTGCCACTACACCTGCACACGGTACGTAGTCGTCGTAGACTTCCCATGCTGCAAGTTGGCCAATTTCAAGAAATGGGGTGTCTTTATCGAGAAGGGCGTTTATACGATCTCTTGGGAGAAGCTTTCCGCGTGAGATATGACGTTCGGCAGCTTTCTCTCCGCCGCCCTGTGCGATTTTCGTTATTTTTTCGTGCAAGTCATCGACTTGCGCCTGCATATGTTCGCGGTTTGCTGCGAACGTTTCAGATTTGGTATTTACACTTGAACGTAGAACGGGCATACCCCCTCCTGTGTATTAGCACTTGATAGCGGCGCTGTTAATTTATTATTCAAATTATCTTGAAGCTAAAAGGATAGTCGGTGTTGTTGTATTTCGTTTTATTATTAACCCGAAGCTTCAAACGTAAAATTAAGATGTGCAAGCAGGCAAAGCTTCTGGCAGGGGCTTGAATCTTAAGATGCAAATGCGAGAGACACCCATACCAGTAGGTCACTGAATATAAATGTCTCTTAAGTACAGTCTCTAGCTTCTGTGCTTTCCAATCGCTTCATACATTAAGCTACTGCTGCGCGTTAACTGCGCTATAGCTAAGCCTTTACCGACGCTCTGCCTTGCGTATTTAGTTCAAAAACCTTATTTAGATTCGTTAAATAGCTCTCGGCCTATCAGCATACGTCTAATTTCAGAGGTACCTGCGCCAATTTCATACAGCTTGGCATCGCGTAAAAGACGACCTGTAGGGTATTCGTTGATATAGCCGTTACCACCAAGCAATTGAATGGCGTCTAATGCAATTTTCGTTGCTAGCTCAGCAGAGTAAAGTATGGCACCCGCTGCATCTTTACGCGTGGTTTCGCCGCGATCGCAAGACTGTGCTACCGCATAAACATAGGCTCTTGATGCATTCATCTGCGTATACATGTCGGCAACTTTGCCCTGTACTAGCTGAAACTGTCCGATTGATTGACCAAACTGCTCTCGGTCGTGCACATAAGGAACTACTATATCCATACATGCTTGCATGATCCCAAGTGGTCCGCCAGATAGTACAAGTCTCTCGTAGTCTAAACCACTCATTAATACGCGAACGCCTTCGCCTTCGTTACCTAAGATGTTCTCAGCTGGCACTTCACAGTCTTCAAACACAAGTTCACATGTATTTGATGAGCGCATGCCGAGTTTATCTAGCTTCTGTGCACGGCTAAACCCTGGGAAGTCGCGCTCAACGATAAACGCCGTTATGCCTCGGGGGCCCGCCGCTGGGTCGGTTTTCGCATAGATAACAAAGGTATGCGCATCTGGACCGTTAGTGATCCACATTTTGTTACCGTTTAAGATGTATTTATCGCCTCGTTTCTCTGCGCGCAGCTTCATGCTTACCACGTCAGAACCAGCGTTTGGCTCACTCATCGCAAGGGCGCCGATATGCTCACCAGAAACGAGTTTTGGAAGATACTTTTCTCGTTGGGCTTCGTTGCCGTTACGGTATATTTGGTTGATGCACAAATTTGAGTGAGCGCCATAGCTTAGGCCAATGCCGCCAGAGGCACGGCTTACTTCTTCCATGGCAATAGTATGGGCTAGATAACCCATTCCTGAGCCGCCATACTGCTCTGAAACAGTCACGCCATTAAGGCCCATGTCGCCTAACTTCGTCCAAAGCTGGTTAGGGAACTGGTTATCTTCGTCAGCCTGTGCAGCAAGTGGTGCAATTTCGTTTTGAGCAAACTGATAGACCTGATCTCGAAGCATATCGATTTCTTCGCCAAGTCCAAAATTCATCGTAGGGTAGGAGGTGTTCATGCAATTTTTCCTCGTTTAAGTTCTGCGAGTTCTTCTCTACATCTGGTTTCAACATCGTCCAGCTCTGTCATCAACATTTGTATGTCTTCTAATTGTTGATTAAGCACTGCACGCTTTTGCTCGGACATTTCTAGCATCGCTTCTAACTGAACGGCCGAGTTTGGATTACTGTCGTACATGTCGAATAGCGTCTTTACTTCGGCAAGTGAAAAGCCAAGGCGCTTGCCGCGCAATATTAGCTTTAGGCGAACCCGGTCTTTGTTTAAATAAACACGGTTTTGCCCAGTGCGAGTGGGAGATAGAAGCCCTTGCTCTTCGTAAAAACGAATGGAGCGGGGCGTAATATCGAACTCTCTCGCAAGCTCACCAATGGCGAAAGTAGTTTCATTGTCCGACTGACTCATTACATGTACCTTGTCGTATAGCATTTTCTTGCTGTCCAAAATTAAACGTGGACTCATGTCCTTAACGTTGCGCGTATACTTTATGTGCGCATAATTCACTGCCATCCTTTTGATCACGCTACGGCTGTGCTTACTTTCTGTATGAAGTAAGAATGTTGCGTTTGGTTGACAGTTCCTTGTTACAGGTTTACGTTAACGTTAATTACATTTTACGTAAAGGTAAAGTAACATTTTGCTAACGTCAATTTTTCATGATGACGGTCTTTGTTTAGCACGGTTCAAGGTGTTTACTTTTGTATACATGACGTAAAGCGAACACATTTAAGTAATTGAAAATATTATATATTAAGGGTGAAATTATGAGTGATAAAACAGTAGTGATCGTTGCAGCTAAACGTACGCCAATGGGCGGTTTTAACGGTAGCCTAGCGCCAGTGAGTGCAACAGATTTAGGTAATGTGGCGATTAAAGCCGCGTGTGAAAGCATGGATGTTTCTCAAATAGACGAAGTGGTAATGGGCTGTGTATTGCCAGCGGGTCTAGGTCAATCACCTGCGCGTCAAGCGTCGCTAGGTGCCGGTTTACCGCTAAGTGCAGGTGTTACCACAATCAATAAAGTTTGCGGTTCAGGGCTGAAGGCCGTCATGCTTGCCCATGATTTAATTAAAGCGGGAAGTGCAGACACGGTTGTTGCCGGCGGTATGGAAAGTATGAGTAACGCACCATACATGCTGCCTAAGGCCCGTTCTGGTTATCGAATGGGGCACGGCCAAGTGCTCGATCACATGATGCTGGATGGACTTGAAAACGCCTACGACGGAAAAGCAATGGGTTGTTTCGCCCAAGACACCGCCGACAGTGAAAACATTACTCGAGAAGAAATGGATGAGTTCGCATTAAGCTCTCTGTCAAAGGCTCATGAAGCCATTAATAGCGGGACCTTTGGTGACGAAATTGCAAAAGTTACGATTTCTGGTCGCAAGGGCGATATAGTTGTCGATACCGATGAAGGTCCTGGCTCAGCCCGTCCAGAAAAAATTCCATCACTTCGACCTGCTTTCAAAAAAGACGGCACCGTTACAGCCGCAAACTCCAGCTCAATTTCGGACGGTGCAGCAGCGCTAGTGGTAATGAGCGAAGAAAAAGCAAAAGAAATGGGGCTAACGCCGCTAGCCAAAGTAGTGGCTCACGCAACACATTCTATTGAGCCAGAAAACTTTACCGTAGCCCCAGTAGGTGCAATGGAAAAAGTATTAAGCAAAGCAGGTTGGACAAAAGAAGAAGTAGACCTGTTTGAAATAAACGAAGCATTTGCCATGGTCACTATGCTTGCCATTAAAAAGTTAGGCCTCGATGAGAGTAAAGTAAACGTTAAAGGTGGCGCTTGTGCTCTTGGCCATCCAATTGGCGCTTCGGGTGCTCGTTTACTTGTTACATTGCTTCATGCGCTTAAACAGCGCAATAAAAAGCGTGGCATTGCCTCACTGTGTATCGGCGGTGGTGAAGGTGTAGCACTTGCTGTAGAGATGCTGTAGGTTACATAAAGACTACGATTTTCACTTTATAAAAAGTAATCAAGTGCAACTAAACGCGCTTAACAGCGATTATGTAGCTAGGTAGATAAATCACTATGTAAGTACATAAGTAGATACATAAGTAAGTACATAAATAGTTACATAATTTTAATAGCATAAATGGCACCGTTTGTGGTGCCATTTATGTTTAAATAAATAAAAAAATACATAATAAGAACGTTATATGAAGTTTAAAGCTTTTTCTGCCAATACAGTTTTTATTTACTTAGGCGCCAATTTAAACGTCGGTACTAATGCAAAAACAAGCGCAAATGCAAGCGCAAACGCAAACATCTGTGAAAACGTAAGCGCCTACAAAAACGCATCTTCAAAATTAGCGCTGTCATGAACTGGGCTGCTACGGATTGGCATAAGAAAGCCTGGCCTGTAATGATCAGGCTACCGAATAAATTACTTTTGCTAGTTGTTACCATGTTGACTTTGGCCGGGTGTTCATCACTGACAGCTGTGGATGAAAAACACAGCGAGACAAAGACGCCAGAGACATTAACTTCCTTCGACCAAGTTCCCTACAGCTCACTCTTATTGCTGCCTAAAACTGTGCCGACACGCACAATAGCTTACGGCAGCGATGCGCTTCAAACGGTGTCAGTATATGAAGCACAAAGAGATAGCGGGGGAGTAAGCGCATCTCATTCTGCCATTATTTTTATCCACGGTGGCTGCTGGCTAAATGCATACGATGCTTCCCATGGCGCTGGCTTCTATTCAGCTTTGGCTAACACAGGCATCGATACTTACGCGGTGGAATACAGAAGAACCGGCGATGAGGGTGGAGGTTGGCCCGGCAGTTTTCACGATATTCAAAACGCGATAAACACAGTAACGCGCTCACTTTCCCAAACAAATAAAGAAAAAAATGTCTACATTGTAGGCCACTCGGCGGGAGGTCACTTGGCCCTGCTTGCTGCCGCTTCTCAGCTAAATATACCGAAGAGCATAAATATAAAAGCCGTTATCGGCCTTGCAGCGATTACCAATATAACCGAGTACGCCAAGGGTACAAATAGTTGTCAAACCGCAACGCCTGATTTTATGGGCGGCAAGCCCGAAGTACGTTTTGAGGCGTATAAACAAGCAACACCACATTTAGAGCGTATTGGGTATCCGGTAGTGCTGATGCAGGGTGATGCGGACGCCATAGTGCCCGCTTTGCACAGCGAGAGCGAGCATGCCAAAACAATCTCTATTGTAAACGGTGGCCATTTTGATTGGCTACATCCTAAATCAGACTCCTACAAAGCACTCGTAAAGGTAGTGACAGCAAATGATTAACAAGGTTTTTTCCGCCAAGCAGTTAGACGATAAAGATCCCTTACGCCACGTTGTCAGTCAATTTGCACTGCCTCCCGATACCATTTACTTAGACGGGAATTCACTGGGGCCACTACCAAAGGCCGCTGAGGAGCGAGCTCGCGACGTGGTAACTAACCAGTGGGGTAAGGATTTAATAAAAAGCTGGAACTGCCACGATTGGATAAGACTTCCTCAAAAGGTAGGTGATAAAATAGGCGCGCTAATAGGAGCAGAGGCAGGACAAGTCGTTTCTTGTGACTCAATATCCATTAATCTGTTTAAAGTGCTAAGCGCGGCGCTCAATATGCAGCCTGATAAAAAGGTGATAGCAACCACCCGTGACAATTTCCCAACCGATATTTATATGGTCCAAGGACTGCTCACGTTGCTTGGTGATGACTACACTATTCGTTACATAGATGAGGGCGATATAGAAGGCCAGTTGTCTGACGACATAGCGGTACTTATGCTGACTCAGGTAAACTTTCGCTCCGGCTTTAAATTGAATATGGAGACGATAACTCGCCAAGCACAGAAGCTTGGTATTCTTACATTATGGGATTTAGCGCACAGTGCAGGGGCGTTTCCAGTAGAATTAGACAAGTGTAATGTAGATTTTGCGGTAGGTTGTACCTACAAATATCTTAACGGTGGCCCGGGCGCGCCGGCGTTTGTGTATGTAGCGCAAAGACATCAACAGCAATATAGGCAGCCTTTGTCAGGGTGGATGGGTCATCAATCTCCATTTGCATTTACGCCCGATTACGAAGCTGATGATTCAGTGAGTCAGAACCTATGCGGCACCCCGGGTATTTTGAGCATGAGTGTTCTTGATGCCGCTTTGTCAGTGTTTGACGATATAAGCTTGAAAGCGATAGATGAAAAATCCAAAAAGCTTCAAGCTTTTTTCGCCGCAGAAGGAAAGCGCGCAGGCCTTTGCGACTATATGGATATTGTCAGCCCTCCTATCGAAAACAGAGGTAGTCAGGTGGCACTGTCGCACCCAGAAGCCTATGCAATATGCCAGGCGTGGATTGCTAAGGGGGTTATTGCAGATTTTCGGGCCCCCAATATTTTGCGAATAGGCTTTGCACCACTTTATTTATCATTTGAGGATATTGAAGTCGCGGTGTCTAAACTGGCCGATATCATGCAAAAAAAGACATATGAAAAGGCCGAGTTTCAACGCAAACAGCACGTTACGTAACCAGTTAACTGCAAAATCACAGAAATTCACAGAAAAACGTTCTTGAAAACATTGCAAAATGGCGGTGAAGAATGAATACTTTCTCGCTGTTTTTGCAAGTAGTGTTAATGGTAAGGCTTTGAAATTATTTAGCTATGTCGGGTGGACAGTTTTCTTGAGCGTAAATATGCTTATTTGCGCGGCATCCGCTCAAATTGAAAATGAGTTTGAGAGCGAAATACTCGACAATACTATTGAGAATGTGACCTACTGCGTCGATCCTAATTGGGCGCCCTACGAAGCCATCCGCAATAACCTTCATGTTGGTATATCTGCTGAATACCTCGACATTATCGCCGACATCGGCAACCTCTCTTTTACATTAGTTCCTACAGAGAGCTGGCAGCAAAGCTTAGAGTTTGTTCAACAAGGGCGTTGCCAAGTCATTCCTATGCTGAATACTTCAGACTATCGCCGGCAATTTCTCGATTTTAGTCTCCCTTACTTTGAAGCCCCGAATGTGCTGATTGCAAAAGAGGGAACTCCGATGTTACAAGGGTATGCAGGGGTAGGTAACCGAACGGTTGGTATCGTTGATGGCTATCGCCAGCTTGAATACATTTATCGTCATTACCCCAATGTACGTTTAGCGATGGTGCCGTCTGAGCAAGAAGGACTTAATCTTCTCGGTGAAGATAAGTTCGACGTAATGGTTGGTTCACTGCTTAGCGTGAACATGCATATCAATAATCAAAACCTAAAAGACTTAAGCATAGTAGGGTATGCAGAGCCACACGACTCTCTAGCGTTTGGCGTGAACAAATCGTCGAGCCACCTAATACCAAAGCTGAATTTCGCCATAGAGCGCATTCCTGAAGAAAAGAAAGTAGAAATCTATAAGCGCTGGAATAACGTTAAAATGCGCTATAGCCGCAGCTATTCTCAATTAATGCTTTGGGTAACTATCGTATTGCTTGTGTTGCTATGGTTAATTTACCGCAATCGATATGTGCGAAAATACCAACATATCGTGGCGCAAAAAGATGAAGAAATAGGAGCGCTTCAGGCAACGCTGTTAGAAAAGAACCGTACGCTCGCTTTCTTATCTGCCCACGACAAAACAACCGGGCTGTATAACCGAAACCATATGATACAGCGAGCTGAAGAGGAAATTTCTCGTTTCCAGCGCTTTCACACAACCGCAACGCTCATTCTTATTGATTTAGCACAGCGAGATGTTAATGCGAGAGCTATCGACGACTTTGTGCGTGAGGATTTGTTGAGAAAAACAGCGGCAAGCTGTTTAAGCACAATACGAGAAGTGGATGTGGTGTCTCGTTTCAACGAACAGTTGTTTATTATTCTGTGCCCTCAAACAGAACTGGATGCGGCAACCACGCTTGCTCATCGGTTGTTAGAACGAATGAAGCAAGAAGACGCAATTTCATCGCTAATGAGTGTGTCTATGGGGTTAGCTGAACTGAAAGATGAAGAAGAGTTTTCCGATTGGTACGAGCGAACACTCAAAGCTTTAAATAAAACAAAGCGCGAAGGTGTAGACAGCATCTCTGTGGCCGAGAAATAATTCAGGCTCATAAGTTGGGCTAAAGGGCTGGGGGTACGAGCAAAGCGCTTGCGCTTAGCTCGGTCAATACAGAGACCTAGCTCATACCCCCACAAAAAGACTCACTCACAATCAAAAACAGCCCGACCACATAAGGTAAACTAAACGTCTACACAATAGGGTCGTAGTGCCACTGATGTGCGTCGTAACGAATCTGGGAGCGATTGTACTCGCGCTCTGAACGCCAGTTTCTGTTGTTAAGTTTGGCAGTAACCCCAGGGTAAAGTCGCTTATTCGCTATCAGCTTAACGTCAGATTGATAGGATTCTTTGGCGCCTTTCACTTCAGAGGCTTTTCCTTCAATCCATTCAAGTAACGCAGTTTCGTTGTTAAATAGCTCAAGAGCGTCAGTCATTTTTTGTTTGAGCTCTTTAGGGACTTTTTTACTTTTCAGTAAATCGATTTTTTCTTTGTGTTTTGAGTTATTTTCCCGAATTTGCTTAAGCAGTTCATCTAAGCCGTCTTTTCGTTCCAATAATAAGTTAAAGCCCGGGCTAAAATCTATTTTTAACGTACTGCCTGATACCGCCCCTAGTGTGCCCGCTTCAACACGCCCTTGGCTGATGATGTCGCAGGCAAACAAATTCCCCATGGGGTTATCTAACTGACCAACGATAACAGCGCCGCCACAGCGCAACCTGCTGTAGGCTAGCTGTCTGCCAACAGTGACATCGCCTTTGCACTGCACCTCAACACCTTGTCCGTGCTGAACGTGAATGCTGCCTGCAGCAATCAATTTACAATGGTATTCACCATCGTTATCGTTAACCTTGCCCATGGCTCCTTCAGTAATAATGATATCGCCGCCTGATTCGATAAGAGCCGATTCTACAAAGCCATTGATGGTGACATCGCCTGACGCTTTAATTTGCATTTTTTCGGTAACATCACCGTTAACCAGTACTGCACCTTCATAATTAACATGCCCGGAGCCCACATTTACGCCTGTGCAAATAAAGGTGTCGTCTATATTCATTATTTGATCGCGATATTTCGGCATGCCGGATATGCTTGATACAAGCAGATTTGAATCGCTGTCTGATACGACGGTACCGCTTCCCATTTTGAAATCAAGCCATTCGCCTGGCACGGATGGAAGCTTATTGCCTTTGATGTCAAATCCAGTGCGACCCTTTGTAGGTGCCGTGCGTTTCAAGACTGGTGTGTCTACTTTAACGCAAATTACCTCGCCCAAATTACGCATATCAACCCGTTCGCCCACTTGGGTTTGCGGTTTTAAGATTCGTTCTAATGCGTTAGGAACGAGGGGGATAAATTTAGAATTTTTACCATTTCTTGGGGGAAGGCCCTTTGCTATGGTGTCTTCAAGGATTTCGCCGCTTGTGGCGTGTTTCGCCTGTATCAGCAACGTCTTAATGCGCTTTGTGCTAATGCCCTTAACAATCTTACTTTTCATTGCAAGAGACATTATTGCACCCATTGAGGGGAGTTTGCCGCCATAAGGTGCTGTTAACACTAAATTTGTCGACATATTGTCTTCGGGAATACGAAACTCTACTTCGGCATTTTTTCGCTCGCCAATACGCTCTCTTACTATTGTACTGTCGCCAGTTTTAAAATAATGGTTGGCAGTATCACATGCAGACTTTAGTGATTTTTCTGAAACGTATAGACCCGATGTTTCGCCGCGTTCAAGCTCGGCGCGAATGCTACTGATATCAATATCGGCATCAAATAAAGAAGGGTCGAGCTGAATATTTATATACGTTCTAGATTTATCGAAACTAATTGTAACGCCATTCATGACAACATAATCCTCTGAGCACACCTTGATGTGTTATCGGCCGCTCGTATTGTTACTTAATGGTACTTTCTATGACTATTGTCACTGTCTGACGTATCGTTAGTACAAAACGTACCTATTGCGACAATCGGCCATTATTTCCTTATACCCAACAATTTATTCTGATACTGGCTTTGCGTCAAAGGTTTTCAGCGTATCAGAGGTTTTCAGCGTATTGATACAACGCACGCAAAATTGCCTGCTTGTCAGGGTTATCACTATACTCGTGGGCAAGCTGTTCGAGTTTAACCAAATAGGTATCTAAGGTGATAGAACCATTAGACGAAGCATCGGTTAAACGGGCGTGGCGATGACGCTGCCATCGTGTCATCTCATCAGCGGTAAGGGTATTTGGAAAGTTTCTAGCGCGATATCTGAAAAGTAGTGCTCGTAACCCCTGATGTTGGGTATTGTCAGCAATAGCTATCAAGTTTTCTGGACGAGACTCAATGACTTGCTCGCACCAGCGCCTGTCTTCCTCACTTAAAAAGCCACCACTATACAGCGCATGGTCGATATCCTGTTCACCATGCTCCTCCTCAATGTCATACAGTGCCACTAGCTTTTGCGCTATCTCGGGGCTTGCCGCAATTTTTTTGTAGTTATCTAGACAGCGGTCGCGATCAAGGCCTAACCGTTGTGCATTTTCTTCAGACATGGCTTTCGCAGTGGTAATGAACGGAGAACGATTTGCATGAATAACCTTAATACCAGGTCGTTCTTGCTTGCTAGTAAATTGCTCCGCTGGGGCATAAAGTTTTTGTTTTATCTCTTCCGGTGTGTCGTTCAGTAAGCTATCAACATCGTGAGATAAATCGACGGTAATGAATCCATTACCGTTCTTTGGATGCTTGGCAATAGGCATTATCCATGTACAACAGCCTTGTGAAGCAGGTAGCTTGGAAGAAATGTGAAGCAACACCGATGGCTTTGAGAGATCGATTTGCTGCATTACCGCGTGTTTACTGCGAAGAGAAAAGGCGTAATCGAACAATCTTGGCTGCTTTTCTTTTATTAGCTTTGCAAGGGCAATGGTAGCGTACACATCACTTAATGCGTCGTGGGCGTTACCGTGCTCAAGTCCATTGGCCTTGGTGAGTAGTTCTAATTTAAAGCTTGGCGAGCCGTCATCCCGTTCAGGCCATTCAATACCTTCAGGGCGAAGTGCATAACACGCTCGGGCCAGATCGATGATGTCCCAGCGGCTATTGCCGTTTCTCCATTCTCTTGAGTACGGATCGTAAAAATTGCGATAAAACAAAAAACGGGCAACTTCGTCATCAAAACGAATGCTGTTGTACCCAACACTACATGTGTTGGGCGTAGCCATTTCTTGATAAATTTTTGCAGCAAAGTCAGCTTCATTAGAACCATCACGCAATGTTTGCTGCGGTGTAATTCCTGTCACTAAGCAGGCTTCAGGGTGGGGAAGATAGTCATTGGCTATGGCGCTCATTATATTAATGGGCTTTCCCACAATGTTTAAGTTTTCGTCCGTGCGCACCGCTGCAAATTGGCAGGGTAAGTCCTTATGGGTGTTTGTGCCAAAGGTTTCAAAGTCGTGCCATAAAAAAGTAGGTGTTTGCATAACCACCGAAATGTTCCCTTAAATTTGCGGTCCAGTTTACACTGGGATACAGCCAGCGCCAAATTTCTATCCTGCCACATTTTAACCTTTTATCAGTGGCACCATTCTGTTTGTAAAAAGCGTTAAACAAGGTGAGAAGCAACGTGTTTATCCGTATTTTTAACGGTTGCATATCATCACTGTAAAAATTTTGTTAAATCAACTGGCTTGAGCTAATTTCTCGGTCTACGCTAAAACAGTGAGGGAATGTCGCTTTCACGGGTTTTTATAATAATTAAAATGTCGCATCGCTTATTCTTTTTACGATTTAACTGCTAATAGGCGCGTCGACTGGAGAACAAAAATGGAATCGTTGCAAGTCAGTGATTATATGAATACGCATCCAGTAAAGTTGAGCGCTGAGATGCCAGTTGCGCAGGCTGTAGAAGCACTATTATCCACTCAACAAAGCGGAGGTCCGGTACTCGATATAAAAGGTAGAGTCATCGGGTTTTTATCCGAGCAAGATTGCATTGCTACCATGATTGCGTCTAGCTATTACCGAGAGCAGATATGTCGGGTGGGCGATATTATGAAAACCCCGGTGCTCTCCGTAAAACCCTATATGTCTGTGATTGAATTAGGGGAGTTGTTTTTGAAACAAAAGCCCAAAGTATACCCTGTGGTAGATGATGACGGCATATTGTTGGGATGCATTAATAGAACGTCGGTGTTAAAAGCTATTGATGTTCAGTTAAATGATGGCTATCGACACGCGGTTTAACCAAATGCATTGGCTTTGTCTCTTTTTACCGATAGTTGCGAGGTTATCTGAAAGGGACAAGGTCAACACGCCAAGTAACGCTGCAATCTGTCTAATTCCCTCTTTTTCATTGCGCCCCCTTAAATGCATTGGGCGCGGTGAAAATTCGAAGCAGCGTTTACATTAAGCTTTGTATTTCTACCCTCATTTGGACGTGTCACTTTTTTAATGCACAGAACACGTGCGTGATAAATTGAAAGCCCATCAGGTTTTTAATTTTCTTTTGCAATATAATCAAAACCTTTTATCCTCTCCACCTAATGAAATTTGACGAAACATAAACGAGTTCCTGTGCATCCAACTAATTCTGTCGCGCCAAATCCAATAGGGCTAACGCCCATTCTTCTTTTCGTTGTTCTTGTTGTTGTGACGGGTGTGACTACCAATGACATCACTTCAATGCCTATTTTAGTTGCGTTTTTTATCAGCGCGGGATACGGCCTTTGTCTAAACCCTAAGAACGAAAAAGTGAGCTTTTCTGAAAAAGTCCAAACCTTCTGTAAAGGCGGTGGTGATAAGAACATCATCTTGCTGGTGCTCATCTTTCTCCTTGCGGGGGCGTTCTATGCGGTCACGATTGATATTGGAGCCCGTGATGCAACAGTAAACATGGCGCTGCAGTTTGTCCCGTCGTCACTCATTTTGCCGGGCTTATTCCTAATTTGTTGTTTTATTTCTTTTGCAATGGGTACGTCGATGGGAACGATAACCGCGCTATCGCCTATAGGCGCGGGCCTTGCTACTAATCTCGGGCTTCCTATTGAAATGGCACTGGGAATTGTTGTTGGTGGAGCGATGTTTGGTGATAATCTCTCATTTGTGTCAGACACCACTATTGCTGCAACTAGAACCCAAGGGGTTCAGCTTAAAGATAAGTTTCGCGCGAATCTGATGGTTGCTCTGCCTGCGTGCATCGTGACCATGATTTTGCTTTTATTTGTTGATGTGGATACATCGGGAATTGTGCAAGCAGAAAGCTATGATTTTTGGCGAATTTTACCGTACTTGTGCATTATAGCTTTTGCGCTTGGTGGTTTTAACGTTATCAGCGTTCTGGCTATTGGTATTGCCAGTGCATGTATAGTAGGTCTTGCCCAAGATAGTTTTAGTTTACTGTCGATGATGCAAAGCATTCAAAAAGGAATGGGGTGGATGCAGGACTTAGCGATGATTGCTATCACTATTGGCGGCATTGTGGCGTTAATGCATGCTAATGGCGGTATTACGTGGCTAATACAAAGGCTAACACGACGCGTCACCACTAAAAGAGGTGCTGAGTTCAGTATTGCAGGTTTAGTCAGCTTTTTAGATATAACCACTGCGAATAATACCATTGCTATTGTAACCGCTGGGCCTATCGCCAAAGATTTGAACGAAAAGTACGGAGTTGATCCTCGCCGAACTGCTTCGTTACTGGATATTTTTTCATGCAGCTTTCAGGGGCTCGTGCCCTATGGCGCACAGCTTCTTAGTGCTGCGGCAGTAGTGGGGATTTCTCCCCTAGCCATTACCCCTTATTGTTGGTATCCCATGTTGATTTTCGTTTTCGGGATAGCGGCAATTAGCTTTGGTTTCCCTCGATTCAGTGAACCACAGGGCGATGAGTTAACCCAGTCGCGCTAAATCTCCGTATTAGTTGCCAATATTTGAATTTAACGCTCTAAAGTCATTTTCCGTAGGATGTTACTTTGTCTTCACCCATTGCAATAAAACCGCTTTATCAAAAACTTGACGCTTGCCTTACCGCTGATAAATTTCGATTGAAGCGACGTATTACTCAGCTCGTTCAAGCCCTCAAAGCTTCTGAAACCAAGGCTGCATCTGACGGTAAGGTCGTTTCAAAAGGCAATGAACACAATAATGAAAAACTGCTGCAGCAATTTGAAAAACTAGAGAATGACATTGCACGCTCTGCCGAGAAAAAAGCCCAGCGAAAAGCCAATTTACCCGAGGTCGACTATCCACCGCTTCCCGTCAGCGACAAAAGAGGGGATATAAAAGAAGCCATTGCGAATAACCAAGTTGTTATCGTTGCAGGTGAAACAGGCTCAGGAAAGACCACACAGCTGCCAAAAATTTGTTTGGAGTTAGGCCGCGGTGTAGACGGAATGATTGCTCACACGCAGCCAAGGCGACTTGCCGCGCGAAGCGTAGCCACGCGTATCGCTGAAGAATTAAATACGCCTCTTGGGGAAAAAGTAGGGTTTAAAATTCGCTTCAGCGACCAAGTCAGCGAACGCAGCTATGTAAAGCTGATGACCGACGGCATGCTGCTAGCTGAAATGCAGCAAGATAGATTCTTAAATCAGTATGACACCATTATTATTGATGAGGCCCATGAGCGAAGCCTCAATATTGACTTCTTACTGGGGTATTTACGACAGCTGCTAGATAAGCGCCCAGATTTAAAGCTTATCATTACCTCTGCAACCATCGACCCTGAGCGCTTCTCTGAGCACTTTAATAATGCGCCCATTATCGAGGTAAGCGGCAGAACGTATCCTGTTGAGGTTCGCTATCGCTCCAATGAAGACGCTGACAACGAAGTTGAGCAAACTGATGCAATTATCCACGCTGTCGATGAGCTTATGGCCGAAGCGCCAGGTGATATATTGGTGTTTCTCAGCGGTGAGCGGGAAATACGCGACACTCAAGATGCCCTGAGTAAACAACATTACCGCAACACCGAAGTGGTTCCCCTTTATGCGCGCTTATCGGCTTCAGAGCAAAATCGAATATTCCAGTCTCACAGCGGTCGGCGGATTGTACTCGCTACCAACGTAGCGGAAACCTCTCTTACTGTGCCCGGCATTAAATATGTTATTGACCCTGGCTTTGCACGTATTTCCCGCTATAGCGCTCGAAGTAAAGTACAGCGATTGCCCATAGAAGCCATTTCTCAAGCGTCGGCAAATCAACGGGCAGGGCGCTGCGGTCGTGTATCTGACGGTATCTGTATTAGACTGTACAGTGAAGACGATTACTTGGGCCGCCCGGAGTTTACGGACCCAGAAATATTGCGAACCAACTTAGCGTCAGTCATTTTGCAAATGCTGGCCTTAGGTTTAGGGGATATTGCCGCTTTTCCCTTTGTACAGCCCCCAGATAACCGCAATATCAATGACGGCTTTAGGCTGCTAGAAGAAATTCAAGCAATTGCAAAACACAAAGACAAGATGCAGCTGACGAAAATGGGAAGAAGCATTGCGCGACTTCCTATCGACCCTCGCTATGCGCGAATGGTTATTGAAGCAGACAGTACCAACGCGCTTAGCGAAGTCATGGTTATCGCTGCAGGCCTTTCTATACAAGACCCACGAGAGCGGCCACAAGAAAAGCGTCAACAAGCGGATGAGAGTCACAGTGAGTTTGCAGATAAAGACTCAGATTTTATTAGCCTTCTTAACCTGTGGTTAGGTTTTAAAGAGCAGCAAAATAACCTTACCCAAAACCAGCTTAGGAAATGGTGTAAAACTCGGTTTATCAATTACCTGCGTATGAGAGAGTGGCAGGACATTGTCAGCCAACTGAAAAAATCCATTGCCGAATTAGGGCTTGGGATCAGCAGTCAAGAGGCTGACTATCAAGCTATCCACCAAGCAATTGCCAGTGGTCTTCTTTCTCATTTGGGCTTCAAGGACAAAGACAGAGAGTATTTAGGCTCTCGAAATACCAAGTTCATGATCTTTCCGGGCTCGGGTTTGTCGAAAGCACAACCTAAATGGATAATGGCGGCGGAGCTAGTAGAAACATCAAAGCTGTTTGGCCGTATGGTTGCCAAAATCGAGCCGTCTTGGATAGAGCCCCTTGCCACGCACGTGACGCAAAGTAGCTATTCAGAGCCCCACTGGTCCAAAAAGAGAGGCGCTGTTATTGCCTTTGAAAAGGTAACGCTTTTTGGGCTGCCCATTGTGATGAAACGAGCGAAAGTGTACAGCCTTATCGACCCCGCTATTTGCCATGAGCTATTTATTCGCGAAGCGCTGGTGGCGGGCAATACGAAAATCAATTATCAATTTCTGCAGGAAAACCAAGCATTGCTTGAGCAGGCAGACGAATTTGAGCAAAAAACTCGACGCCGAGATTTGCTGGTCGACGATGAAGAGCTTGCACATTTTTATGCTCAGCGTGTTCCCATTGAGGCAAATAACGACGCTGCCTTTAAAAAGTGGTTTAAGCAGCACGGTAGTAATGAAAACCTCACGTTTAGTGAAGAGGATGTCTATCGTCAACAGCCAGGGCAGTCGGTCGCCAATGCGTTTCCTGATATTTGGCGACAAGGTAACGTCACGCTGCCTCTTCGTTATAACTTTGAACCGAACGCTGAAGATGATGGTGTCACTGTTCTTATTCCGCTGCCCGTACTTAACCAAGTTGATGATGTTGGTTTTGATTGGTTAGTACCGGGGTTAAGGCACGAGCTTATTGTGGGAATGATAAAAACCTTGCCCAAACGTTTGCGTCGAAACTTTGTTCCTGCGCCTAATTTTGCAGATGCTTGCCTTGCCGATATCAGTGAAACTGACAAAAATAATCGCCCTGTGGTGATGGTAGATGCAGTGGCTGATAAATTGCGCAAAATGACAGGGGTTGTGATTGAGCCAGAGGATTGGAATTTCGATCAGCTAGACAAGCATTTAAAGATGCATTTTGCTGTGACCAATGACAACAACGAAAATATTGCGGTTGGTGACGATTTGCACGCTCTGAAACAGCAGTGTGCAGGACAAGTGCAAAAGACGTTCGAGAAAGCGGCTACCCCTGATTTAGAACGAAATGATATTGAGCAGTGGGATTTTGAAAGCATTCCTGAAACCTTTGTGCAAAAGGTGGGGGGATTTGAAGTACAGGCATTTCCGGCACTGGTGAAACGGGGCGATAAAGTAGATATTGCCCTTGTTGATGAAGCCGATAAAGCTGCAGTTGAACATCGACAAGGCGTGAATGTTTTAATTAAAAACGCCATGCCTTCTCCATTGAATTACTTGCAAAATAAGCTGCCGAATAAAGCAAAGCTGGGTCTTTATTTTAATCCTTTCGGTCACGTGAAAGCGCTCATCGATGACTGTATTTTTGCGGGTATTGACGCCTTGGTGTCTGACTTTTGCAAAGCGCATAATACTGATATTAGAAAAAAGGCAGACTTTGACGCCTGTGTTGATAAAGTCAGGGCTGACATTAATGACAAAGTGCTCGGTATTGCTAAGCAAGTAGAGCAGGGTCTTACGCTTGCCCACCAATGTCAAAAGCAAATGAAGGGCAATGTGCCGTTAACCATGATTAATGCCTTAGGCGATTGCAAGGCTCACTTGGCGTCATTGGTCTATCCAGGGTTTGCTTCTCACATTGGAGAGAGCAGGTTAGAAGATTGGAACCGATATATAAAAGGCCTTTCACGTCGATTAGAAAAGCTACCTATCGATCCTAATAAAGACAGGATGCATCAGCTTACGATTGAGAAAAGTATCAAAGAATGGGAAAAGGCCCGCAGTAAATACCCGAAGGGAAAGGTACCAGAGGCCCTGGATGATGCGCGGTGGATGATTGAAGAGCTAAGAGTATCTTTATTCGCACAGCAGCTTGGTACTGCGTATCCCATATCGGCAAAACGTATTTCCTTGTTCTTAGACGATTTTTAATTCTTGCTATTACACACTGTATGTACACATAATTGTACGTAATTTAATCGCTTGGTTTGACAAGTGATTATCCTCAATCTATAACAGAAAGAGGGTAGTAAGCGTGAGCTAAAAATCAGAGGAAGTAGGCATGCTAGGATACGACGACAAGCGTAATTTTTTCAGGATGATGGTCAACTCGCCGTGTCAATTACAGGTTACCGACGATGAGTCTAGCCGTACGATGCAGGCGATGTGTAGGGATATAAGCGCAACGGGCATGTCTCTCGAAGTCGATGAACCTGCTATTGAGGTGGGAACGCAGATTAGTGTTGCTATAGAATCCTCTAGCTCACAAATACCATCACTAGCAGCCCTTGCTAATGTGGTGCGTTGTGAACCGGAAACCGATTCAAGCTGCATCATTGGTGTTGAAATTACTCAAATGAAATAGCGCGAATTAGGTCGCACGACTTAAGTATCGCGAACCTGGCACCGCACAGCAAAAGGCGTATAGGCGTTGCTTGTACGTATTGCTTTCACGCAACAGCTGTGAGCTATTATTTGATATTTAAAAAACGGCGTAGGTCACTTTGGATCTTACGCCGTTTTTTTATGTCTGGATTTAAAAAAGCGATTACTTTGTTATAGAAAAAGAATTAGTAATCTAGCTTGCAATTGATAATAATTCTCATTACGATAAATTATCACGAATTAAGTGAAACCAATTGAAGCGAATTTGAGGAGCTCATTGTGAAAAAGACAATAACATTCGCCATTATGCACTTTGCGGTAGCATTTACCGTTGCCTATTTACTAACGGGCAGTATGGTTGTTGGTGGTCTGGTGGCACTCGTTGAGCCAGCAGTGAATACGGTGGCTTTTTACTTTCACGAAATGGTGTGGAGAAAGCTAGAGGAAAAGCCTGAGAGTGAAAGTGGTATGTCTCAGGTGGCACTTTAAGGTAAAAGTAGCGTAAGGTAAACCATAACCTTCGTAGTGCCAACAGCTACCTCATACAACTGCTTCCTCACACAATTTAGTGGCGTTTGACAAGCGTTTGCAAACGCTTGTCAAGTTAGACGACTAGCGCGTTTTACGCTAGTCGTCAGTGACCTCACAAACCAGGCCTTTCAAGTAATATCCTTCAGGGTAGCTACCAATGATAGGGTGGTCAGAGGCTTGATTAAGCCTAGCAATAATCTTTATGGTACGGCCTGCATCAAGGGCGGCATCGGCAACAATCTTTTGAAATAGATCTGCAGGCATCAGGCCAGAGCAACTAAACGTCAGTAGAAGCCCCCCTGATCTCACCGCATGAATGCCGTACATATTAATGTCTTTGTAACCACGGGCAGCGCGATTGAGAGTAGCCTTGTTATCGACAAACTTTGGTGGGTCGAGAATAACCATATCAAACTGTTTTCCTTCACTTTGATACTCTCGTAATGCTTTAAAAACGTCTTTATTGATGTATTGCGCTTTATCTTCGTCAAGTTCGTTAATAGTAACGTGGTGTTTTGCTAAGTCTAAAGCGGGTTGAGACACATCGACGTTGGTAACTGAATTTGCACCACCTTTAAGCGCATAACATGAAAAGGTGCCGGTATAACTAAAGCAGTTTAATACGTCGGCGTCTTTTGCATAATAGCCGGCGGCAGCTCGGCTGTCTCTTTGGTCGAGGTAGAACCCTGTTTTGTGGCCATTTTCAATATCAACAACAATCTTGAGGCCGTTTTCTAAAACGGTAACTTGGCTAGGTGGTGTGCCGTGTAATACGCCCATCACTGGTTCTAGCCCTTCTTTTTTGCGCACATCTACATCGCTGCGCTCATAGATATGCACATCAGGAAGTAGTTTAGTAATTGCCCACACTATTTTGCTTCTGTGTTTTTCTCCACCAGCACTGAGCAGTTGAACCACGGCCACGTTGTCGTATAAGTCGATAGTAATGCCAGGCAGGCCATCACTCTCTGACGCTATCCATCTAAATGCGTTAGTTGTTGCGGGATTGAACAAGCGTTTACGAAGGACTAGTGCAGTTTCTAATTTGCGCATAAAAAAGCCGTTGTCGATGCTTTCATCTTTTTTAAATGTCCACATCCGAATTCGAATTTTCGATTCTGGAGAATAAGCCCCGCGTCCTAACCATTCACCTTCAGAGTCGAAAACATCTACCGTATCGCCAAGCTTTGCTCGACCTTTTACTTCAGCTACCGCGCTTTCAAAAATCCACGGGTGGCGCCGACGCAACGATTTATCTCGATTGGGCTGAAGGATGACTTGTGCTGACATGAAGGCTCTCTTACTAAATAAAGTAGATATAAAACGGTTTAAAGAGGATGAAAATGCGTGGAAAGCCACATGGGTGCTTCCGCGAATAACTACGCAACGACCACTCGAACGACCACGTAAGCAATATTATACCGAAATTTAGCTTACTTTGTGTTGGTATCTGTTGTGAAAAAAATTGAGATGACAACGCCAGCAGGCCAAGCGCTTACTAAACTTTAACCTTGGCAGTCCCGTAAACAAGTCATATCCGCAAATGCGGTTACCTACAGGAGAGCAAAATGTATTACGTAGACTTTGAAAAAGGATGTTCGCCATCAGAACTCGTTGTTAAAGAAAGAGAGTCCTATGAGCTGCCCGATGGAATGGTAAAAGTGGCGGTGAACGCTTTTGGCGTTAATCGCGCTGATACGTTACAACGTCAAGGACATTACCCGGCTCCACCGGGAGAAAGCCCAATACTAGGATTAGAAGTTGCAGGAACGGTAACGGAAGTGGCATCAGGCATCACCAATGTAAAAGAGGGTGATCGCGTGTTTGGACTCGTCGCCGGTGGTGGATACGCAACAGAAGCTATTGTTAACCCTTCCCATTTAATGGCTATTCCTGAAGGCATGCCTTTTGTTGAAGCAGCGGGGCTTGCGGAGGTCTTTTTAACCGCCTTTCAATGTTTGCGAACCATAGCTCATTTGAAGCCCGCTCAGCATGCCCTTATCCATGGAGGCGCGAGCGGAGTGGGTCTGGCGGCTACACAGCTATGTCGCTATTGGGGGGTACACAGTGCAGTGACGGCGTCAGCTCAGGAAAAGTTGAATTTGTGCCAAGAGAATGGGGCAGAGCTACTGATAAACTATAAAACACAATCATTTGCCGATGAAATTAAACGGGAATGGCCTGAAGGCATTGATATGGTGCTTGATATGGTTGGGGGAGACTATCTCAATAAAAACCTCAGCGTAATAAAACAAGATGGCATTATCGTTAACCTTGCCATGTTAGCCGGGCGGTATGCTGATAATTTAGATATGGCACTATTACTCGGTAAACGCGCCACTATCACGGGAACGACCCTTCGCAATCGCAGCGATGGGTACAAAGCAAATCTTATTAGTGACTTTGCCACAGTTTGTTTGCCAGCGTTTGAAACAGGTGAGCTGATGGTGAATCTAGACACGCATTACAACATTAAAGACATAAGTAAGCCCCATGCTCGTTTAGAAAGTAATGATACAAAGGGCAAGATAGTGGTGTCTTGGTAAATTGAACCTAAAGCAATCTATTTGGCAACGAAACCATCGTCTGGTTTCGTTGGCTTAGATTCAGCCGCAGTTCTTGCTAATACGTCACATCGTTCATTTTCTGGGTGACCTGAATGCCCCTTTACCCAATGCCAGTTAACGGAATGCTTTTTCACTGCCTCGTCTAGTCGCTTCCATAAATCTGCATTTTTCACAGGCTTTTTGTCTGATGTTTTCCAGCCGTTTTTGCGCCAGTTATGGATCCATTGATTAATCCCATTTTTAACATATTGGCTATCGGTGGTGAGTTCTACCTTGCAGGTTTCTGTTAAAGAGTTTAGCGCTTCAATGGGAGCCAGTAGCTCCATTCTATTGTTGGTGGTATGCGCAAAGCCATCGCTTAATTCTTTCCTATGACCTTTATAGATAAGTACGGCGCCATATCCCCCTGGCCCTGGATTACCTAGACAGGAGCCATCGGTAAAAATATCTATGGTTTTCTGTGTCATGTCTTCTTTTCCCATATGTTTTCACCGCACGCTTTGTAACTGCAGCTTTTTATTCACGCACTCGCTTATTGCAGCATTGGTAAACGCAGCTTTTGGCAAGAAGTATCCTTTATGTGTTAGGCGCCTACCAGCTTTTATTCGGCTGTTGTTAGCTCTTTTATAAGGTACTGATACATTTATTTTAACTATTTCCCTTAGCCTGTAGTGAAGGCCTTGATATACTATCAAAAAATAGAAACACATTAATAGCAGAGGATGTATGCGCCAAATTGTTTTAGATACTGAGACGACGGGTATTGACCCTAAAGAAGGCCATAGAATCATTGAAATTGGCTGTGTTGAAGTCGTAAACCGTCGTTTAACCGGTAATCACTTTCACGCTTACATCAACCCCGGTCGTCACATAGAGCAAGAAGCGATAGAAGTACATGGTATTACCAATGAATTTCTCGCAGATAAACCGGTGTTTTCAACTGTGGCGAATGATTTCGTGAATTTTATCAAAGGTGCACAGTTGGTGATTCACAACGCGCCCTTTGACGTTGGGTTCATGGACCATGAATTCAAAATGGAAGCGCGAACTAAAGGTGTGGTTACCAATAAAATCTGCGATGTTTTGGATACGCTCACTCTTGCCAGAAAAATGCACCCAGGGCAGAAAAATAATCTTGATGCTTTGTGTAAGCGTTACGGTATAGATAACAGTCATCGAACGTTGCACGGTGCATTGCTCGATGCCGAAATTCTTGCCGATGTTTATCTGTTGATGACAGGTGGGCAGACCAAACTGAAATTGGCGTCTAGCGGCACCAGTGATGCAGATGCTACAGCACTTCGTCGTATTGAGCGTTCGGCAAATAAATTAAAGGTTATCAAGGCCAGCGCCGATGAATTAGAACAGCATGAAGCTCGCCTGAATATTGTCCAGGAAGCGGGTGGTAGCTGTATATGGCGACCTCAGTAATCAAAACGAGCCAGCTGTAGATAGCCGACATAATTAAAAGCAGGAGCATAGCAACGTGAGAGTGTGGATTTATTGCGTAATTGTCCTTTTGGGCACATGGTGTACAAACGCGTCTTCACAATCGTTGCGGGAGCAGCAAGATCTTGCACTACAAACTGCTGATGGTGCGGTAACGCCAGAGGAAGATACAAAGCAGTCGGTAGACACCTCTGTTATCTCTGAGCTTGGAGATGATTACACCAATTCCATAGAATTGCTGAAGAATCGTTTTCGTGTGGACTACAATGTTGAAGAAATCACCATGGTGTTCTTTCGCAAATACGGTTCTGCACCCGTTGTGCTGGTTCGCCCCGATGGCTCTAAGTTATTTCAAGGAAGGGTAGACGAAGAAAAAGTTGAGTGGTTCGATTCCGATTCCTTCGACATGATCACAATTAAAAACCCTGTCCCCGGCCCGTGGCAAGCAGTAGGGCAAGTGCTGCCAGAAAGCCGAATAATGGTTGTTTCTGATATAGAGCTAACCGCCGACCCACTTCCAAACATTCTTTTTTCTGGCGAGATTTTAAAGTCTACGGCCTATCTCACAAATGGTGGAGAAGAAATAAAAAACAACGAATTTAGAAACGTTGTGGATGTGGAAATAGAATTTATAAGCACCAATAATGCAAACTACAACAACTTTGGCGCAGTAGACGAGTTAGTTGCCACGTTTGAAGACGATGGCCTAGGTATGGATGAGCGGCCTGGAGATGGTATTTTCACCGGCCAGTTCAATTTAAAAATAGCGTCTGGAGAGTGGAAACCCGTTTTTTCTGTCGCAACGCCAATGATGACTCGCGAGCAAGAGGGCTCGCCAATCGTACTGCATGAAAACCCCGTAGACATTTCGGTGGTAATGAATGAAAACGATTCCGGCTACCATAACCTGCTTATTGATGTAGACCGAGAGCTCGTGCAAATTGATTCCTTGTTAGTAGATGGAAAGGTGCGCTTTCCCAATGGGGATACACAAAATTTTTCCCTTACCGAAGGCGGACCAGACGCAAGGGAATACCAGATTGTTGCTTATGAAAAAGGCGTATTTCGCATAAAGCTTACGGCTTATGGCACCACTACCGATGGCCGAGACTTTATTCTCGATGTACCAGAATACACCTTTTTAGGTCAGGGCCCTGCAGAGCCTGAGGTAGAAGACCCTCTCGTGTACGGCGAAGACCCTATTGTAGATGGAAGCGCCCCATTGGTTACCAGCAACACTGAAATGCCCCTTGATACCGAACAGTCGTCTGAGGGCGATATGGATTCTGCCACACTGACGCTTCTGATCATCGCCATTAACGGTTCAATCATTCTCATTGGCCTTATTGTCGCTGTTATTATTATCTTAAAACGAAAAAAGGGAAGTAGTGGAAAGGCTAAGCCATCAAAAGCAGAGCTTAAGAAAAAAGCGAAAGACAATGCTGCTGATGAGTCTAATCTGACCCTAGATGACAGCCCTAAAGGGATAAAGAAATTGTTTGCGATGTTTAAAAAGAAAAAACAGGATGAAAGCTAGGCCTGTAGGTCTTAGTCTTGGCGTAAAATTGCCCATCTTGGATTTTATTTCGACATTGTGTTTATTTAACAGGCAAACAAACTGCAGATGACAATTTTATTAATAAAAAGCATTGACTCCACATTGGGGAATACGTATTATCTGCGCCGCAGTGAGGGCACAGGGTTACAGCAACCTTTTTAACTCACTGATAACATTGAGATTGTGGAGCGGTAGTTCAGTTGGTTAGAATACCGGCCTGTCACGCCGGGGGTCGCGGGTTCGAGTCCCGTCCGCTCCGCCACTTTCAATGATATAACTAAAAGGTCTTCGGAGCGGTAGTTCAGTTGGTTAGAATACCGGCCTGTCACGCCGGGGGTCGCGGGTTCGAGTCCCGTCCGCTCCGCCATTTAGTTATTATTTAGTTTTACAATGTAAGCTCGGTTATGTGGAGCGGTAGTTCAGTTGGTTAGAATACCGGCCTGTCACGCCGGGGGTCGCGGGTTCGAGTCCCGTCCGCTCCGC